>CAWGLD010000003.1:0-203318 GCA_963823335.1 uncultured delta proteobacterium
CTGGCCTCGGCCGCCATGGAGACCACGACATCATAACCCATGACCTGGTAGCATATCTGGTTGACCAGCTCGGGAATCACCGGATTGACCTTGCCCGGCATGATGAGCTGACCCTGGCTGAATGGGTGGCAGATTGATCTCATTAAGACCGCAGCGTGGGCCCTGAGACATCCAGCGTCAGATCATTGCAGATTTTGATCGTCTGAACGGCAGCCCGTTTCATGGTGGCCGACATCTGGCGAAGACACCGGCGTTCTGGGTGGCTTCAACAAGATTTCGGGCTCTGCGCAGCGTGAAACCGCTGACGTACTGACAGTTTCCGAGTGACGAGATCGGCATAGCCCGGCGGGCTGTTTATGCCGGTTCCAATGGCGGTTGCCCCCATGTTGATATCTAGGAATTCATCACTCGGTGCGATCCAGTGCTGTCGCGGCACTTTCGATCATGACGGCATAAGCAGAAAATTCCTGGCCCAGGGTCATGGGGACAGCATCCTGATTTTCTGTGCGTCCCATTTTCAGCACATCGGCAAATTCTTCGGCCTTGGCTTCCAGTGCTTGCTTGAGTTCCTCCATGGCACCCAGCAGATCTTTTAACGACAGCAAAACCGCCAGTTTGATGGCTGTCGGATAGGCGTCATTGGTAGACTGGGAACAGTTGACATGATCATTGGGATGCAAATAGTCATATTCCGCTTTTTTGTGACCCAGGATTTCCAGGCCCCGGTTGGCGATCACTTCGTTGGCATTCATGTTGGTGGAGGTGCCTGCTCCTCCCTGAAACATGTCAACGGTAAAGTGGTCGTGTAATTTTCCGGCCAGCAGGTCATCACATGCTTCGCAGATGGCCTTCATTTTATCTTCGTCCAACACACCCAGTTCGTGATTTGCCAGTGCAGCGCCTTTTTTGACAAAGGCCAAGGCTTCGATCATGTGTTCAAAATTTTTAACGAAAACGCCGGAAATGGCAAAGTTCTCCATGGCCCGCAGGGTCTGCACGCCGTAGTAGGCCTTTTCAGGCAGTTCGCGCTCACCAGGGAATCATGTTCCAGGCGAAAATCCCCCACCAAATGCGCCGGACTTTCAACACTGACCTGGTGCTGTGAAAGCATTCGCAAACGCTCGCTGATACCCGCGGCCACGCGGGCCATAATCCTATAAAAAATGTCCGGCTTCTCCTCCCGAAAGGCCTCGATCTGATCGCGCGACATCTGCCAGACCGTTGTTCCCTGGCGGGTGAATGCGCCGTTGGCGTGCGCCTCGTCATCAAGGAATTCGCCTTCACTGATCATGGCGCCAGGTGCCAGGACAACGAGATGTTTCGTGGCGCCATGCAGGCCGCGTACGATTTCCACTTCTCCTTCCACAACCAGGCCGGCCCATTGCCGCGGGGTGGATTCGTGAAACAGCCATTCTTCGGCATCATACGTTTTCTGCTCACCACGGGAAAAAAAATCCTGCAAATCAGACATGGGTGCCCCCATTCGTTTGGATGCCCTTTGAAGTACTTCATCGATTTTGTTCATGATTTTTGCTCCTTTTAAATCACTGCTACGTTTTCCAATCAGGAATATTGATTGTTGCTCCAAACGTTTAAAGGTTAATTACGAAAACATGACACTCACACTCATAATACAAGCGGCGCCAACAGGAAACCGAAAGTCACTGCCAGAGTAATGCAAATGACGCCGGGGATCAAAAAAGGATGATTGAACACATATTTACCGATGCGGGTAGAGCCGGTATCATCGAATTCGATGGCCGCCAGCAGCGTCGGGTAGGTCGGCAATACGAACAAGGCGCTGACAGCTGAAAAAGCTGCGATCGCGGCCACCGGGCTGACGCCCAGTGCGATGGCTGCGGGCATTAGAGCCCGGGTGGTCGCCGGCCTGGGAGTAAAGCAGCATAGCAGCGAAAAACAGCACCACAGCGAGCATCCACGGTTTGGACTCCAGCAAATTTCCGGCAAATACGTTGATCTCATCGATATGGGCGGCCACAAAAGTGGTGCCGAGCCAGGCAACCCCCAGGACACACACACAGGCACTCATACCGGATTTGAAAGTCGCAGCGTTCAGGACTTGATTGCAGTCGATCTTGCAAAACAGGGCAATCGCAGGCAGCGGCCGCCAACATAAACGTCATAATAGCCGCATCGCGTTCCAGGACCGGATCTTCGATCAGGCCGACAGTGCTGCTGATGGCCATTGCATAACAGACCACAGCGATAATCGCGATCAGAAAAATCAGCACCGACGTTTTGGCGCCCGCTGGAAGCTCCTGTTGCTGCTTTTCTTTATCAGTAGGCATCGCCACAAGGCCTTTGGCAAGGCGTTCCTGGTAAACCGGATCATCTTTTAGATCCTTACCCAGAAAATTCGTTACGAAAGCAGCCAGCATCACGGCTGTAAAAGAGGTGGGAATGCATATGATTAATAGTTGCACATAGTCGACCCCAACCGGTTCCAGTTCGCTCGCAAAGAAGATGACGGCCGCTGAGATGGGCGAGGCTGTGATGGCAATCTGCGAGGCGACGGTGGCGATCGCCAGCGGACGCGACGGGCGGATCCTTTCTTTGGCAATTTCCGCAATCACCGGCAGGGTGGAGAAAGCCGTGAGCGCCGGTACCGGCAAAGACGGTCATGGTGTAGGTTACCACCGGCGCCAGGAAGGTGATGTATTTGGGGTTGCTGCGCAGAATTTTTTCCGCCAGGAACGGACCATATAATCCAGGCCGCCGGCCACCTGCATGGCGGCGATGGCCGCGATGACGGACATGATGATCAGGATGACATCGATCGGGATGCTGCCCGGTTTGAGGCCGAAACCCAGCGCAAGCACCAGCACGCCGAAGCCACCGGCAAACCCGATGCCGATGCTTCCCAGACGGGCACCCAGCCAGATAAAGAATAAAACGACCAGAAGTTCGATGATCCACATTGTTTTTTCCTTTCTTTACTTTCAAGGGATCCGATAGGAACCGCTGATATCTTCGGTGTAACCCGTAAACATGCTCCGGTCCTTATCGATAAAAGTGGATGTCCAGGTAAAGGTAAAAGTGCCTGTAACCCCTTTCAGGCTGCCGGTACCGCCAACGAATTCTCCGATGATCTTGACACCTTCTTTTAGCGGTTGTCCGCTGAGAACACTGTAAGCCTTTTCACCTTTCAGGCTCCGCCAGACGCAGCGAACCGAGCCGCCCGCCGCTGAATCCGACAGGCCGATGCACTCGGCCCAGAAATCATCTATCCCACCAAATTGATCTTTGAGGCTGACATTGCCTGCCAGTTTGAAAGTGCCAACATCTCTACCCTCCACAAAGTCGAAGGGCTGACGTTTGCCGCTGGCTATCCAGGTTCCCGCGAAGGTTCCGGCCTGCTCCGCTGATGCCGCCTGTACCGCAAGAACGGCTGTGAAGGCAAAGATGACGAAAATCGCCAATCCCAGTATCCCGGCCGTGATACGATCTGTCATAATCTTTCCTCCTTTGTTAAATGAGGTTTGGATATTTATTGTTAGGACATACTTTATTACGGCTAAAAGAAAATAGAAAATCGTATTTTGCCAAATTATTATATTGTGGCCGACAATACAAGACCGACAAAGTGGTAAAAAGAAGGGAGTGAACGATAAACGCTGGATTCTTAAATTTTGAATTTACGGACCTATTTGTCATCGTGCTCCTAAGGGGGGTGTTCAATTGTGTTTCTCGCTCCGAATGATGTTCTGGCAGCAAGTCCGGAATCAGTATTAGATGGACAATTCATTTTTGTATTGCCCAGATACTTTTTCCAACATTAATAATTGTGTATCATTATCAAAGATTTCTTCATGAATTAGCGGCAACCAGATTGTTCTAAATATAATAGATTTGATCAAATTTTCATATTTGTAGCAGCATAATATGATTAAATCTATTAAATAAATATGATACGGTTCAGTGGTTCTAATCTTCACTTATAAGGACGCATTTCTGGTAGGGTATTATGGCATCAGGGCTGGCCTTGCATATCAATTGAAGATCACAACTGAAACCAGACCTTTGATACGAGAATAGTAACAAGGAGCAAAAATGTGTTTAATCGTCATTCTATGTAATAATAGGTCACTTATTTTAATGTATGAGGGTAGAAATAGGGTAGAAACAAATTAAAAAGGACTTACTGGATGTTTAGTAAGTCCTTGATTTTATTGGTGCCCCCGGCAGGAATCGGACCTGCGGCACATGGATTAGGAATCCAATGCTCTATCCACTGAGCTACGGGGGCATTTAGATAAGAAAAACAGTTAGTTAAGACTCAGAATGCACCTTGATTTTATCGTCAGATTGGTGAATTGTGCCCGAGATTGTGCCCGCGACGGATTTTAGGTATTCATCCTGCCTTTTGGCAGCAAGCTTCAGGTTGCTGTCATTGACAATGTTATACCGGTCAAAGACAGACCTTGTTTTGAACCCTGAAATCGTCATGGCTACACGCTCGGGGATTCCAGACCGAACCATGTTTCTAACAGCGGTCCTTCTGAAATCGTGGAAATGTCTTATGCCAATCTTGGCGTCTTTGCAAGCATTTTTCCAGGCTTTGTCGAACCGTTTGATCCGGTCATTTCCATGAATATTCAAGAAAACGTATGGCAATAGATTGGGTCTATTCTCCCAGTGATTCTTAAAGATTTGTTTTATACCGCTTGTCATAATAATGTTCCGAAAATAGGATGGCGGCATAAGGGGTTGTAGCAGAAAAAAGGTCCTCAATCGGAACGTTTTTCTGACAACCCCTATAGCTCTGGATCAAGATAGACTGTTCTGGCTTCATCGTTTTTCGTCTCACCGACTTCCAACCGAACAATGCCCTGTTCACGATCAACCTATGGCCAGGTCAAGGTGGCTATTTCCAAAATGCGCCAGTCCGCTTTATAGGCAAATGTAATGAAATATTTAAGATGAGAGCATAAGGCGTTTCGAACGGCAAGAAATTCACCATGTTCGAAAAATTCCTTGCGAGCATTGTTTTCTTGCAACATGGGTACCTAAAATGCAAATATAAAGTTTATCTCAAATCTATTGGGAAATTAGGAACTATTTCAGAATTTAAGAAATTGGTTGTAGAGCTAAAACAAAATTACACGAATAATGCGTACAAAATATCGTTAAAACCTTAGCCAAGTGGATTGTGTAATGTAGCTGTCAAAATCATTGATATGCTTGCTGAGGAAGTCTTGGTTGCTGAAAGGGTCTGAAAAACAAGCTCCCTCATCACCAAGACCGCCGCACTTTTGTGTAAAATAAACACAATTAAATTTAATAGATTAATATCATAAAGATTCATAGCAATATCTATTAATTGAACCGCAACAGCGAGCGCATTCCCCGTAGGTTCTGCCGTGCGGCAGTGCTTCGCATGCTGCGAGGTTCTTCAATTCAGGGAGAGATAAACTATGTTTGCTGAGCTCAAAAAAAACAAGATAATGGTTGTTGTATTCAAAAAAATAAAGATAACTGCAGTATTGGTTAGTTTCATCGTTTTTGCAGTGGCTTCAATAGCCGGGAATTATGTGAGAACAAACTTTATATTGAAAAAACAAGTGAAAATTTATGTGATCCAGAACATGCCGTCTGATCTCTCAGAGGAAGAACGCAAGGAAAAAGCAAAATCCCTTTATTTTGAGTTTATGGCGAAGTCTATTCAAAGGGCTACCTCTCTGGCAATTCTCCTGGTAGCTTTTCTGGTTGCCGGGTATTCTGCCGGAACCATGTCAGATTATCATATTAATGCGGTTATCGCTGCAATTGCTGCAGCATTGCTTTTTGCGTCCAAAATGAATTCAGTCGCTTACTGGGTGACCATGTTGTTTGGTTTGGGTTTTGCCCTGGTTGGATCAAAAATCGCTTTTTATCGAAAACAGCGAATGAATAGGGGTTAGTTATCTGACGTAATCCTGGCTTCTTTGCAAGCTTTTTGCAAGTCTTGTCAAATCAGAATAAAGGGCAAGGTATTTCTCGAAATGACAAATCGCGCATTTATAAAGAAACTCAAGACCGGTAAACTTCTTCAACCAGTTCCCTGAACCAGACTGGTTTCTGATAGAGAACATAGATGAGTAAAAAGGTAGCTATGGGTATGGGGATGAATATATCGGCCAATGCCATGGCTATCAGAAAGATAAGTATCTTTGTGTTCGTATTCATCATACAACCTCATTCTTAACGCGAATGTTTTACAAACCGCATGCTAAGCACGCGATAGGGTTTTTCCTATGCAACAATCGCGTCCTTTCATTTTTGCCTCGTAAAGTGCCTTGTCGGCCAGCCAGATGAATTTGTCCTCGGGAAGCGCATTGCCGGGAAATCCGCTGCTGGCCCCAATTGTTACCGTGACATGATCGGCAACAGGGGATTTATCGTGTCTGATGGAGAGCCGGCAGACGCTATTCCGGATGTCTCTGGCCAGATGCAGAGCGCCTTCGAGGGTTGTGTTAGGCAAAATAATGACAAATTCATCCCCGCCATACCGTGCGGTCATATCCGAGGGACGTCCAAGGGTGGAGTTGATGGTCTGGGCGATATCCTTGAGGCATTGATCGCCTTCGAGATGGCCATAAGTGTCATTAAAATCCTTGAAGTAGTCTACATCACAGAGTAGCAAGGCCAGGGCGCCTTTTTCACGTTTCAGACGCCCCCATTCTTGATGGAGTAACTCGTCAAAATGGCGTCGGTTGGAAACATTTGTCAGACCGTCAATCCGGGCCAGAACTTCAAGCTTGTTGTTGGCCGCGAGCAGATCCCTCTGTGCCTTTTCGCTTACAGTGATGTCCTCCATGACAATCACCCGGGAGTCACGGTCGTGGTTGGAGGGTGCCACAGATACATCAAGGAGCCGGTTGTGGACCGACAATCTGATGTGACGTTCAACCGAATCGCCGGGTGGTGCAGAGGCATTGACCATGGGCAAAAAGAGCTCAGCAATGTCGATCTGTAATATTCGGGATATATAACTGCCCAACATGGTCTCAGCAGGTATAGAAAAAAAACGCAGGGCCGCTGGATTGGCGTAAATAATACGTTTGTTTTGATCAATTTCGATAATACCGTTGGATATGCTGTCAAGCATGATGCGAAAATGCTCGTTGATGTTCAATAGTTCGTTGGTGATATTGCGAGGTGAAAGATCTTCCACCCCCAAAACCCGGTTGCCCAGCGTTGGGTCCGACAACAACCGGGGGTCATCTAAAAATTTGTTTATGATGACTTCCATTTCGGCAAAGGCTACTTTAGCGATACAGATGTTGGCGCCCAGTTTTACCGTATTGATTGCTTCTTCGGCTGCTATGGCGGAAATAATAACGATGGGTGTTGTCTTGAACTCTTTTTTGCTTCTTATGATTCGGCACAAGGCACGCCCGTCTATGTTGGGCATTACCAGATCGATAAAAAAAAGATCGGGGGTGTAGGTTTCTAGGGTATCAATGGCAGTGACACCATCGCTGGCGGTTACAACCTGCAAACCGGCTTTTCCGAGTATTCTGGAGAGAAATTTGAGCATAATGGGATCGTTATCAACTGCAAGTACCTTTTTCAGTTGAAGGACAGAACTCGTATCGCTAAGCGTAGCCGGCATATGAATTTTTCCTTAGTATTGTTTTGATGTCCTGAGGGCGTTTTGAAACAATATGGAGCGTGAGAGACCGTTGCACTGAGTATGAAAAAGCTGCCACATTTTTCCCAACTATTCTACCTTCAAGACCTGCCCCGGAAAGATTTTATTCCTGGGGGTCAGACTGTTAATACGCAGAAAATGCCCGAGAGACATGTTGTGGCGTTTGGCGATTTTGTAAGGACTGTCACCTCTACGCACGAGATATTGGTTGGTGCTGGTGGCAATTGGGGCTTCATCGCGGTATTCCGTTATTTTCAGCCGCTGCCCTATATATAGGTTGGTATTTTTCAGACCGTTCAATTCCTGGATCTTTTGGGTAGTGGTCTCATATCTCCGGGCAAGGTTCCAGAGGGAATCGCCGCTGCGCACTCTGTGGATGATGGTTTTTCCGGTGGGGTTCTTTACGGCGCTGTCGGTATGGGCTATGACGGTTCCCCGCTGGGGAATTTTCAACATTTTTCCGGCTACGATCATATGTGACGACCGGAGATTGTTGGCCTGCATAATGCGCCGGACACTGGTTCTGTATTTGTCGGCAATACCGGAAAGGGTTTCACCGGACCGGACGCGATGGGTCACGTAGGCCGGTCTGGGGGGATGCGAAACAGGGATACTCTCGATGGATGCCAGCAGTTGACCGGTCTTTGCCGGCGGTACTTTCAAGAGATAGCTTTCCGGCGGCAGGATGTTGTAGCGAAGCTCGGGGTTCAATTCTTTCAGTACCTTACTGGATTCGCCTATTTTACTGGCGATGTCTGTCAACTGCACCTGCCTGGACACCTCTACGATTTCGAAATCGAGGGGGATGTCCGGAACAACCGATCCGAGTCCGTATTTGTCGGCATTATTGATAATATGAACGGTGGCCAGAAATCTGGGAACATACCGGGCTGTTTCCCTGGGAAGACGCTCATACAAGTCCCAGAAATTGTCGAGATAATTGATATTCTGGCCGCGGATGAGCCGTAGCACCCGGCCTTCTCCACAATTGTAGGCCGCAAGTGCCGTTATCCAGTCTCCAAAAATAGCGTGCAGTTCCTGCAGATAGGCAATGGCGGCTTCGGTCGATTTAGCGGGATCGATACGTTCATCGATGTACTGGTTGCGTTTTAAGCCGAATTTGTAACCGGTGGATGGAATAAACTGCCAGAGGCCGAGCGCCCGGGCCTTGGACAGGGCTTTTACCTGGAATCCGCTTTCGATGAGGGGCAGCCAGGAAAGTTCTTCGGGCATTCCGGCCTCTTTGAGTTTGGAAAGGATAAAGGGTCGGTACTTTCCTGACCGGACCAGGGACTGCTTGAAAAAATTCTTTTCCCCGCCCTGGGTAAAAAGTCGAATTTCGGCCTGAACGTGGCGGTTCATCTCCAAGGGAATGGCATTGTGACTGCCATTTACCACCGTGTTGCGCGATGCGTAAATTTCAAGAATGCGCTTGGAGATAAGGAAGCGAAGATCTTCCTTCTGCTGCATCTGCTGCGGCTGGTCTTCGTGTTCGATGTCCAGAATCAGGGAATAGGCCTGGTCAAGCGCTTCAAGGGCATTGTCAAGTTCTCCCTTTTGCCAGAATTCTTGAGCGGCTTCGCAAAATCCAAGCGCCTCGTCAAGGGTCATCTGGGTCGTCTTTTGGGAAGGCGGCGATTGATCGATTACCGGCTCCGGTATCTGCGCGTCCGTTTCTTCCGGCAGAGACTCTTCCGCCAGAAACTCTGCCGGAAGATATGGTGTCTGACCATCTTGGGGTTGTAATTGCTGCAGAGCGGCTATACTGAGTGTTTTATCAAGGATCTTCTCTTCAGCAATGTTCGATTCTACAATGTCTTCATCCTCCGGGGTATCAGGCAGGTGTTTGTCCAGCGTTTCATCATCGGCTTTTTCTGTCGGCAACGCTTCTTCCACGGATATTTCGGGTGTCTGGGCCACTGGATCAGAGGGCATTTCCGGAGAGACAACGTCATCTCGCAGCAGTCCAAATTCATTGTTGGGCGTCTGCTCAGATGACACTTCAGGTTCGTGCGCCAGATGCTGGCAGCCGGCCAATAAAAAGAAAAAAAGGTACAAACACAGGGGGTATAAAAAACCCTTCCATGCCTGGTGCTTGGTATGGTCTGTTTCATATTGCATAATTATAACCTACATTCTGGCGTCGAAGGAATATACAAGAAGGTCTTCCACTGTCAAGGTTTTTATCCCAAGGTTGAGCTTCGGTTGCTTTGATTGTTCTACAAACCGCGTGCTTGGCACGCGGTTCCGAACCTGAACTTACGGAGACATGCCGTCTCCTAATCATTTTCCGTTTTGCGGGAAATGAAAGCCACCCGTTTTACGGGTGGTAGCTTACTTTGCACCCTAAGCGTATCATACTATATATTGTATTAAGCTTTCCTTTAAACACACACTATATAGGGAAAGCTGCCTCATATGTCAAGTCAAATACGGTCTGAGGCCGGTGCCTCATTTATTCTTTCTGATTGTTCTACAAACCGCGTGCTTGGCACGCGGTTCCGAACCTGAACTTACGGAGACGTGCCGTCTCCTTTGTTTTTCCCCCATTTTGGGGGAAATCCAAGCCACCCGTTTCACGGGTGGTAGTTGACTCTTCATCCGACTGAACAGCCAATGTTCGTCAATGCCCTATACATTGATGATCAAGAAAAATGGTTGTCGCAGCAAAAATTTCGTTGTAAATTGATCAAAGAGACTTGATATTCGAAAATAAGAGCTTATTTTATCAGTTTGGTTTTCGATCGAAGACCGCTGCTTGCAAAAAAGCAAAAAGCTGTTTTCACATGTTTTGCAGATGGAATTTTACTCAAAAATAAACAAAAAATGCCAATATTGGATATAAATGATTGATTGTTGGCTATATTTTTATATAATGGGCCATAACTCGACTAAATAAATCATTATGAGGGTTGTAAAAAGCATTTCTATAAGATACAAGTCACTGTTTCGAGTCGCAACAATGAGCGTAGCATATACGGCGCGTTGCGGGGTTGCGGGCGAATCTAAATCCATAAATCTTTTCTGTCTGGCTGCAGGTACTATTTATTTGCAATCGTTTGTAAATACTATAAATGTGCCAGCGTAGCTCAGCTGGCAGAGCTACTGATTTGTAATCAGTGGGTCGGGGGTTCGAATCCCTCCGCTGGCTCCATTTTTGATGTAGGTGTTACTGTATCGTCGAAGCAGTATAGCGGTTCTTGTTTTCGGTGAGCAGGTGTTCAGTTGTTCAGGTGGGGTTCCCGAGTGGTCAAAGGGAACAGACTGTAAATCTGTCGGCGAAGCCTTCGGAGGTTCAAATCCTCCCCCCACCACCAGCCAAATGGTGAGTTGTATGTAGGAGATTTCGGTTATGAATCGGGGTCGCTAAAAACTACACGGCTTCTTTCTGAATGCATTTTCTGCAACTTGAAGAAACGTTGTTGTTTCCATGCCCTGTTTGACTGAAGGTCGACTGGTATTCGAAGCGGGAGTAGCTCAGTTGGTAGAGCTTCAGCCTTCCAAGCTGAATGTCGCGAGTTCGAGCCTCGTCTCCCGCTCCAAACTAAATTGGCAGAAGATTTGGCCATTGAAAGTCGACACTATGAGACCTTTGAAAAAGGCTCAATTTTGGTTCAGTTCAAGGAAGGCGAAAATTTTAACCACAGGAATACATAGGGTATTTTGAGGATTAAAATTTGAGCCTGACACGGAAATGGGGTAAAAGGGAGTGTTTTTCAAAGGTCTCACTATGGATTACCATCTGCCCACGTAGCTCAGTCGGTAGAGCGCTTCCTTGGTAAGGAAGAGGTTCATCGGTTCGATTCCGATCGTGGGCTCCATAGTATTGAAGACTTTCGCAGACCCGACAAACCGGAATTTTCGACAGTCTGCAAGGAATGTTATGCGGCGCGGCAGTGCCTCGCAGCAACCTTAAGGAATTCTGCCTAACTTATAAAAATTGTTAAACAATATCATTTCAGCATCATTTCAAAACTCATGGGAGGGTGAGAAGATGGCAAAGGAAAAATTTAATCGAACCAAGCCGCATGTAAACGTGGGAACGATAGGCCATATCGATCACGGTAAGACAACCTTGACAGCGGCGATAACGAAGCATTGCGGGTTGAAAGGAATGGCGAGTTTCGTCCCGTTTGATCAGATAGACAAGGCACCCGAGGAGAAAGAGCGGGGGATTACGATCGCGACGGCGCATGTGGAGTATGAGACGGTCAATCGTCATTATGCGCATGTGGACTGTCCCGGTCACGCTGACTATATCAAGAACATGATTACGGGAGCGGCCCAGATGGACGGAGCCATTCTGGTGGTAGGTGCGGATGACGGCCCCATGCCCCAGACCCGGGAACACATATTGCTGGCCCGTCAGGTGGGCGTTCCCCAGATCGTAGTATTTTTGAACAAATGCGACATGGTGGACGATGAGGAACTGGTGGAGCTGGTGGAGCTGGAGCTTCGGGAGTTGTTGGACAAATACGAGTTTCCCGGAGACGACACACCGATCATCCGCGGAAGCGCGTTGAAAGCGCTGGAGAGCGACGATGCCGATAGTGAAGAGGCCAAGTGTATATTCGAGCTTCTGGCCGCCGTTGACAGTTTTATACCGGAGCCCAAGCGTGACATAGACAAGCCGTTTTTGATGCCGATAGAGGATGTTTTCAGCATATCGGGTCGCGGCACGGTGGTAACGGGTCGCGTGGAGCGCGGGATCGTGCATGTGAGCGACGAGGTTGAGATCGTAGGGATTCGGCCGACCCAGAAAACGGTATGTACGGGTGTTGAGATGTTCCGGAAACTGTTGGATGAAGGTCGAGCCGGAGACAACATCGGTGTTCTGCTTCGAGGAACCAAGCGTGACGAGGTTGAGCGTGGACAGGTTGTAGCGATACCGGGAACGATCACACCGCATACGAAGTTCAAGGCGGAAGTCTACATATTGAGCAAGGAAGAGGGTGGTCGTCATACGCCGTTTTTCAATGGATACCGTCCGCAGTTTTATTTTCGTACAACGGATGTGACAGGGATTCTGGATCTTCCCGAGGGAGTCGAGATGGTAATGCCGGGAGACAACGTGACCATAACGGCCGAACTGATCACACCCATTGCGATGGAAAAAGAGCTCAGGTTTGCCATACGTGAAGGCGGTCGGACCGTCGGTGCCGGAGTGGTTAGCGAAATAATCGAATAACGGCGAAGGAGTTTACTGGTGAGAATAATAGTTACCCTTGCATGCACAGAATGCAAAAGAAGAAATTATACAACTACGAAGAACAAAAGAACGACACCGGACAAGCTGGAATTCAATAAATACTGCCGATTCTGTCGCAAACACACGTCGCACAAGGAAACGAAATAGCGTGAAAAGCGATACAGGTGATAATGTTCATGATGACTCGTCCCATACAGGCCAGTAGCTCTAACGGTAGAGCGTCGGACTCCAAATCCGGGTGTTGGGGGTTCGAATCCCTCCTGGCCTGCCAATTTTATGGGAAGAGATTCGCAAACGATTAAAGCATTCTTCTGTGAACAATCGAAGAGCGGATATACGCTTCTTCGGAAAATGTTCACGTTTTCAGGAGGCCAATGGGACGCTTATTACGGAAAAAGACTTCGGGCCAGAAAAAATCATCGGCAACTGTTGCTGATAAAGCATTGATGCCGGAAGAGGCAGTAGCGGACACGCCGAAAACGGGTCCTGAGAAAAAGAGCGCTGGCACGGCAATCAAAGCCAAGAAACTCGTACCGATCAAGAAATTTTCTAAACCTGTCAAGGCTGTAAGCGGCAAGAAGGAACAGAATATTATTGATAAGGGCCTCCAATTTCTTAGAGAGGTCAGGGTAGAGCTAAAAAAGGTGACGTGGCCCTCCAGAAAGCAAACCATCGGATCTACTGTTGTTGTGGTGATACTTTCCATGATCATATCCCTTTTCCTCGGTGTTGTTGATATGGGGTTGTCAGGATTGATCCGGGTCATCCTCAATTAAATATCAGGAGAAAAGCGAGATGGCACTTAAATGGTATATCGTCCATGTTTATTCGGGATTTGAAAGCAAGGTCAAGATTGCGTTGGAAGAACGGGTTTCTTCATCTCCTCATCCCGAAAAATTTGGTGAAGTACTCGTGCCCACAGAGGAAATTGTCGAATTGGTCAAGGGTAAACGAAAGACATCGTCTCGAAAATTTTATCCTGGGTATATTCTGGTACGGATGGAACTTGATGACGAAACCTGGCATATTGTCAATGACACTGCCAAGGTCAGTGGTTTTTTAGGCGGCAGAGAAAGGCCGACACCCATATCGGATGAAGAGGCGGAGCAGATCATCAACCGCATGGAGGCAGGCAAAGAGAAGCCCCAACCCAAGTACTATTTCGAATCAGGTGACGAAATTCGGGTTATTGACGGCCCCTTCTCAAATTTCAATGGAACCGTAGAAGATGTGAACCCGGAAAAGGGAAAGATCAAGGTTCTGGTAAGCATTTTTGGTAGATCTACACCGGTCGAACTGGAGTTTGTACAGGTTCAAAAAATTTAGAAACAGGAATCAGGAGTATACCAAATGGCAAAAAAAGTTATGGCTTTAATTAAACTTCAGGTTACGGCCGGGAAAGCAAATCCTTCCCCCCCGATTGGGCCCGCCTTGGGGCAGCACGGTGTCAATATCATGGATTTCTGCAAGGCTTTCAACGCCAGGACAGCCAATGATGAGGGAATGATTATACCTGTCGTGATCACGGTTTTCCAGGACAGAACATTCAAATTCATCACCAAGACGCCACCGGCGGCTGTGCTTCTTAAAAAAGCAGCTGCGGTCGCAAAAGGTGCCGGTGATCCCAAGCGTGACCGCGTCGGGTCGGTCACGCGCGCGCAGGTAGAAGAGATCGCCAATCTCAAGATGGTTGATCTGAACGCCAATGATCTGGACGCGGCTTGCAAGATCATAAGTGGTACCGCTAGAAGTATGGGAATAGAGGTGAAATAGTCTGTTTGCGGATATGACACGGCAGCCCTTGTTATAATATTATGTGTGTGGGTTGTTATATTTTAATGGCAAAAGGGAGTAAGTGAGCAAAATGCCAAAACGGGGTAAAAATTATTTAGGTGCTGCGAAGAACTTGAGCAGCGAGAGACAGAGCATGGTAGATGCCTTGAAAACAGCCATCGATGCTTCGTTCGCCAAATTTGATGAAACAATAGACGTTGCCGTACGCCTGGGTGTCGATCCCAGACATGCGGATCAGATGATACGCGGCTCTGTCATTCTTCCCAATGGTCTCGGGAAGCAGGTAAGCGTTCTTGTTTTCGCCAAGGGGGAAAAAGAAACCGAGGCGCAGGAAGCAGGTGCTGATTTTGTTGGCAACGACGAATTGATTGAAAAGATTAAAGAGGGCTGGTTTGGCTTTGACAAAGCAGTGGCAACGCCAGACATCATGGGTTCTGTCGGGAAAATTGGAAAATTGCTTGGCCCGCGTGGTCTGATGCCGAATGCCAAAACAGGCACGGTGACCTTTGATGTGGCCCGGGCTATTCAGGAGCTCAAGGCTGGGAAAATTGATTTTCGAGTCGAAAAAGCGGGAATTATACATGCGCCCATGGGAAAAGTGTCATTTGGTGTAGACAAGATTTTTCAGAATCTAAGCGCATTTTTGGAAACCATCGTTCGACTTAAGCCGGCGTCCAGCAAAGGAACTTATCTTAAGGGAATAGCTGTCTCCACGACAATGGGACCCGGGATTAAGATTGACATTTCCTCTTTAAAAGATCTGACCAAGTAGACTGTTCCTGAAAAAGGATTACACAGGTTTGAATCTGCCAAGACCGCCCAACGTACAACCTGAGTGTGCTGTTCTGATGCTCTCGCGGGGATGGATAGTCTCTTGTGCAGCCAATATCAATGAAAAAAGCCTGTCAAAGACAGTAGGTGCACTTATACGTGCCTAAGTGGCCACGCCATCCTACCGAGGCGGCTTATTGAAGCAAATTCTGCAAAGGTTTGTCTCCTCCGGTTTTTTTCAGAAAAAAGGAAGGAGGTGTGAGTTAACATTGAAAAAAGAAGAAAAAAAACTGATCACCGAAAATCTCAAAAAAAGATTTTCAAAATCGAAGGTTGTCATCGTCACTGACTACAAAGGTCTTGACGTCATGGCCATCAACGCCCTGCGTCGGAAACTCAGGGAAGAAGATGTTGATTATCAGGTTGCCAAGAACACGCTTCTCATCAGGGCATCTGAAGGTACTGACGTTGCGGGCATTAAGGAAAGCTTCGTTGGTCCCAGTGCGATAGCCATCAGTTATGAGGATCCTGTTGCGCCGGCAAAAGTTCTTACCGAATTTGCCAAGGAGAATCAAAAACTTGAGATCAAAGCCGGTGTCATGGGGAATAGGGTACTGGACGCCGCTGCCATCAAGTCTCTGGCATCCCTGCCGTCTCGGGAAGTTCTCCTGGGACAGGTGCTTTCTGCCATGAATGGCGTTCCGACCGCCTTTGTAAGAGTACTCAATGGTGTTACCAGAAATTTCCTCAACGTTCTGACCGCGATAAAAGATCAGAAGGAAGCCGGATAATTAAAAAAGTAAAAAATAAATTGGAGGATGCATTAAAATGGCTGATATAACAAAAGAAGATGTAATTGAATTTATAGCGAGTATGTCTGTTCTGGATCTATCGGAACTTGTCAAGGAAATGGAAGAAAAATTCGGTGTTTCAGCTGCGGCTCCTGTAGCCATGATGGCAGCGGGTGTCGGTGATGCAGGTGCTGGGGCAGAGGAAGAGGAACAGACCGAATTCGATGTTATCCTGGTGGCTGCAGGTGATAAAAAAATAGCGGTTATCAAGGAAGTCCGGGCAATCACGGGCCTTGGTCTGAAGGATGCCAAGGCGCTTGTCGATGAGGCACCCAAACCCGTCAAAGAGGGTCTTGCCAAGGAAGAAGCACAGAAGCTCGTTACTCAGCTTGAAGAAGCCGGTGCCCAGGTTGAAATGAAATAGCATTTTATCTGTTTAGCCTGTTTGGTCAATTTACCTGTCAAGTTGGTTCGGCCCGTTAGAACAATCAAGCCGAACCGACTTGATGGGTTGTCTGGCTGGGCCGGCTTGTCTCATGACTTGTGAAGTAAAATATAGGAACTGTAAGTTAAACCGATACAGAACCTTTTAAAAAATTGGAGATGCCATGTCGAATAGACCTTCGGCCACAAAGCGCATTCGAAAGAATTTTGGTAAAATACGTAAGATAGTGGATATTCCGGACCTGATTGGTATGCAGAGGGAATCCTTTGCACGTTTCCTGCAAATGGATATCCCTCCGGAACAAAGAGAGGAGATTGGCCTGCAGGCTGTATTCAAGTCCGTATATCCGATCAAAGATTTTACCGGTAGCGCTTCTCTCGAATTCGTCTCCTACCGATTTGGAGAAATCAAGCACAGCGAAGAGGAATGTGTTCAAAGGGGCATGACCTATGAGCTGCCTGTACGCATTACGGTTCGTCTTGTTGTTTACGAGGTAGATAAAGAATCCGGCGTGTCCAATATCCGTGACATCAAAGAGCAGGAAATCTACTTTGGAACGATTCCCCTTATGACGGAAAAGGGGACTTTCATCATTAACGGAACCGAGCGTGTCGTTGTAAGCCAGCTGCACCGGTCGTCCGGCGTATTTTTCGACCATGACAAGGGAAAGTCACATTCCAGTGGTAAAATTATATACAGCTCGCGGATCATACCGGTACGGGGTTCCTGGATCGACATGGAAATCGACCCCAAAGATATTTTGCACATCCGAATCGATCGGAGACGCAAATTTCCGATAACGATTCTGTTCAAAGCCTTTGGTTATTCAACCCAGGATATCCTTTCCTATTTTTACAGTTTTGACCGGATCTTTTTAAAGGGCAAGAAAATTCTCAAAGCCTTCAACCCGGAACTTCTGAAGGGTCAACGGGCCGCCGAAACTATCAAGGATCCTGGATCTGGAGAGGTCATCGTTAAGAAAGGGCGTATCTTCACCAAGCGGTCTCTCAAACAGATGACCGACAGCGGAATCGAAACAATTCCCGTCAGCAGAGAATCGCTGGAAAATCGTATCTCGGCCTATGCCATTAACGATCCGGAAACCGGTGATGTGCTTGCCGGGCCCAATACGATAATAGATGTGGAAATTCTGGACCGGATCCTCGAATCAGGTATCACCGAATTTGAGATCCTGCACATTGACGGTGTTACAAGCAGCGAATCGATTCATAAAACCCTCAATCTCGACAAAGTAGAGAAAAAGGAAGATGCCCTGATAGAGATTTACAGGCGCTTGAGACCCGGGAATCCTGCAACACCTGAAGTGGCTCAGGATTTCATGGATCATTTGTTCTTCAAGTCGTCTTATTATGATTTATCAAGTGTCGGCCGGCTCAAATTGAACTTGCGATTGGGTATTGAGACGCCGATACAGCTCAGAACACTCAGGAAAGAAGATATTTTTCTGACGGCCAAGACACTTCTGGCGCTCAAAGATACACAGGGCGTTGTCGATGATATCGATCACCTGGGCAATCGTCGCGTGCGTGCGGTGGGCGAGCTTCTGGAAAACCAGTACCGTATCGGACTGGTGAGGATGGAACGGGCCATAAAGGAGAGGATGAGCCTTCAGGAGGTCGATGCGCTTATGCCGCATGATCTCGTCAATCCCAAACCGGTTTCAGCTGTCGTCAAAGAATTTTTCGGAACGAGCCAGCTCAGCCAGTTCATGGACCAGACCAATCCGCTGTCCGAGACTACACATAAGCGGCGACTTAGCGCCTTGGGGCCGGGCGGACTGACGCGTGAACGGGCCGGATTTGAAGTCCGGGATGTGCACCCTTCACATTATGGCAGAATCTGCCCCATCGAAACTCCCGAGGGTCCCAACATCGGTCTGATTGTCTCCCTGAGCACCTATGCGCGGGTGAACAATTTTGGATTTATCGAAACGCCTTACCAGGTTGTTGAGAATTCCAAGGTAACCGACAAGGTCAAATTCCTGAGCGCCTTCGAAGAAAAAAAACATCCTATCGCCCAGGCCAACGCCACCATCAACGCCAAGAGGGAATTTGTCAATCAACTGGTAACGTCCCGGGTTGAGGGTGAGTTTATGATGGTCAACCGGGAGGATCTCGAGTTTATGGACATTTCACCCAATCAGCTCGTGAGTGTGTCCGCCTCTTTGATTCCCTTCCTCGAAAACGACGATGCCAACAGGGCCTTGATGGGATCCAACATGCAGCGGCAGGCTGTACCGTTGATCATGAACGAAGCACCACTTGTGGGTACCGGTATAGAAGGTGTTGTTGCCAAAGATTCCGGTGTCACCATTGTGGCGGGCCGGGATGGGGTTGTGGAGGATGTCGATGCTTCCCGAATCGTCCTTTCACACGGCCGGACCGATGATGGATTTGAAAAGCCGGTGACCGTTTACAACCTTTCCAAGTTCAGCCGTTCAAATCAGAACACCTGCTTTAACCACCGGCCCATTGTCAGAAAGGGTGACATCATTTCAGCCGGTGATATCATCGCAGACGGGCCTGCCACTGACCAGGGAGAGCTCGCCCTCGGGAAAAACGTTACCGTGGCGTTTATGCCCTGGGGGGGATATAACTTTGAAGATTCAATCCTGGTGAGTGAAAGACTGGTTCGGGACGGCACCTATACCTCTGTGCACATCGAAGAATTCGAGGTGGTCGCCAGGGACACCAAACTGGGCAAGGAAGAAATAACGAGAGACATCCCGAATGTCGGTGAAGAGGCGCTCAAAGACCTGGATGAAAGCGGAATTATACGACTCGGAGCCGAGGTGACCCAAGGGGATATTCTGGTTGGGAAAATTACACCCAAGGGCGACACACAACTCTCACCCGAAGAAAAACTTCTGCGGGCGATATTCGGTGAAAAGGCCGGAGACGTCAAGGATACATCTCTGCGCGTACCACCGGGTGTTGAGGGTATCGTCATCGATGCCAAGGTCTTCGCCAGAAGGGGGACCGAAAAAGATGAACGGGCCCAACTCATAGAGAGTGAGGAGGTCGGCATACTTGAAAACAACCGGGATGCCAAACTAGTTGTCATGAGCGAGATGATGCAAACCCGGATCGAGGAGATCCTGGTGGGGCAAAAATGCGCATCACCCCTGAAAAAAGGCCAAAAGACGCTTCTCAAGAAAGATAAACTGATCGACAGAGACATGTTGAAAGGCATCCCCGTGGCCCATTTTGAAGGCATTGTTTTGGGCGATGCGGAAATCACCGAGAAGGTTCACGATAACCTGGAGCTCTATCGCAAGGAGCAGGAACGTGTACGGGATGAGTTCGAGGGCAAGCTTCTTCGGTACGAAAGGGGCGACGAAATGCCGCCGGGTGTCATCAAGATGGTCAAGGTATATGTGGCCATGAAACGCAAACTCTCTGTGGGCGACAAGATGGCCGGACGGCACGGCAACAAGGGTGTCGTGTCCAGAATCCTGCCGGTGGAAGACATGCCGTATTTCGAGAACGGCGAAACCGTGGACATGGTCCTCAACCCATTGGGTGTCCCATCGCGTATGAACGTGGGCCAGATTCTGGAGATTCATCTGGGATGTGTGGCAAAAGGTCTCGGCGATCAACTCAACCAGTTCATGAGAGACAATGAAATGAATCTGATCCGGGAAAAGATGAAACGGATCTTTGACGACGACGCTATTCATCAGATGGTTCAAAAGATGGATGACGGTGAATTGAGGGATTTTACTCAGGGATATGCCAATGGCGTTCACATGGCCACTCCGGTATTTGACGGTGCAAAAGAAGATGAAGTGAAAGCCCTCCTGAAAGAGGCTGGACTGTCCACGACCGCTCAGACGACACTTTATGACGGTCATACAGGCGAGGCCTTCAAGGGAAAAATTACCGTGGGTACCATGTACATGCTGAAACTGCATCATTTGGTGGACGATAAAATTCATGCCAGATCCATCGGACCCTATTCCCTGGTAACCCAGCAGCCACTGGGAGGCAAGGCACAGTTCGGCGGCCAGCGTCTCGGGGAAATGGAGGTCTGGGCCATGGAAGCCTATGGCGCTGCGCATGCTCTCCAGGAATTCATTACCGTCAAGTCAGACGATATGGCCGGTAGAACACGGATGTACGAAAAGATCGTAAAAGGTCAGAATGTGCTGGAACCCGGCATACCCGAATCCTTCAAGGTCCTGACAAAGGAACTGCAGAGTTTAGGTCTGGACGTAACGCTCCTGGAAGAAGGTTGAAACAACTAAACGCATAAAAAGGTAACTATCTATGGATACATTATACGATTTTTTTGCCAAGCCCAAAGACCCAAAGATATACAGTGGTGTTCGAATATCGCTTGCATCATCGGAGCAGATCCTGCAGTGGTCCAGTGGCGAGATCAAAAAGCCGGAGACGATCAATTACAGGACGTTTAAACCGGAGCGGGACGGTCTTTTCTGTGCAAAAATTTTCGGCCCAACCAAGGACTATGAATGTAACTGCGGTAAGTACAAGCGCATGAAGCATCGTGGTGTTATCTGTGAGAAATGCGGGGTTGAAGTCATTCAGTCCAAAGTGCGGCGGGAGCGGATGGCCCATATTGCCCTGGCAACACCGGTATCCCACATCTGGTTTTTAAAGAGCCTGCCGAGCAAGATCGGGAATTTGTTGGACCTGACATTGAAAAACATGGAGAAGGTTCTGTATTTCGACAGCTACATCGTGACTGACCCGAAAGATACAGGTCTGACAAAATGCCAGCTGCTGACCGACGAAAAATACCGCGAAGCCCAGGAACTTTATGGATCGAAATTTGAAGCGGGCATTGGTGCGGAAGCCGTCAAGAAACTCCTTGAGGAGATCGATCTCGAAGCGCTCTATGTCCAGCTCCGAGAAGATATCCGGGCCACAAACTCCATTGCCAAACGGCAGAAACTTTCCAAGCGGCTTAAAATCGTCGATTCTTTTCGACGATCCGGGGTCAATCCGGTGTGGATGATCATGGATGTCATCCCAGTGCTGCCCCCGGATTTGCGCCCTCTTGTGCCACTGGAGGGCGGACGTTTTGCAACCTCCGATCTGAACGATCTTTACCGAAGGGTTATTAACAGAAACAACCGCCTGAAACGGCTTATGGACCTGAAAGCACCTGATATCATTGTTCGTAATGAAAAGCGGATGCTTCAGGAATCCGTGGATGTGCTCTTTGACAACGGACGGCACGGCAGAGTTATTACCGGGTCCAACAAACGGCCTCTGAAATCCCTGAGCGATACCCTGAAAGGTAAGCAGGGACGGTTTAGACAGAACCTGCTGGGCAAGCGTGTGGATTACTCCGGACGAACCGTTATTTCGGTGGGACCGGAATTGCGACTTCACCAGTGTGGTTTGCCCAAGAAGATGGCACTGGAACTTTTCAAACCTTTTGTCTACTATCGACTCGAACAGAAAGGCCTGGTTTCCACTGTCAAAAGCGCCAAGAAAATGGTCGAAAAAGAAGTTCCGGAAGTTTGGGACACCCTAGATGAGGTGGTAAAAGAATACCCAGTGCTTCTGAACCGTGCCCCGACACTTCACCGTCTGGGTATACAGGCGTTTGAGCCGATACTCATCGAGGGCAAGGCGATTCAGCTGCACCCGCTGGTTTGTACGGCATTCAATGCAGACTTCGATGGGGATCAAATGGCGGTACATGTACCCCTGTCCGTTGAATCCCAGATTGAAGCACGCGCATTGATGCTTTCCAGCAACAACATTCTATCCCCTGCAAACGGCAGCCCCATCATCGTACCCAGTCAGGATATCGTTCTCGGTATTTATTATATGACCAGGTCCATCGAAGGTGCCAAGGGGGAAGGACGGCTTTTTTCAAATCCTGAAGAGGTGCGCTCTGCATATGATGCCCGTTCTGTCGAGCTGCATGCCCGCATAACTGTCAGAATAGCGGGTACGCGTGTGCAAACCACTGTTGGCCGGATTCTGCTCTGGGAGATCATGCCCAGGGAAGACATCGTGCGGTTAAGGCATATCATGGCAACTGACGAGAAATCTGCGCGAACCGTTCTGAAAAAAATCAACGATGGCGAAACCTTTATCAGCCTGGTTGAGGCCTACTCTGAAAGTGCGGACAAACGCTTCGACGGTGACATCGGTCTGGTCAAAAAGCGTGATCTCACCGAGATCCTGTATATCGACACAACCGATGCCGAGAGTCTGTTTGCCATGCATGAGGGTGAAACCAGCGGCATTATCATGTCCAACGATCTGTCCTTTCATCTGTTCGAGGTTGTCGAAAAACGACCCGAAATACCATTCAGCATCGTCAACAAGGTCATGGACAAGAGCGAGCTCAGAAATATTGTTGACTATGCTTACCGGAACCTGGGACCGAAGGCGACCGTTATCCTGGCAGACCGCCTGAAGAATATCGGCTACAAGTATTCCACCAAAGGCGGTCTGTCCATTTCCATCGATGCCATGATTATTCCAGATGCCAAGTGGGACATTCTCAAGGCCGCTGAAACCCGGGTCACGGAAATCGGCCGGCAGTATACCGAGGGCCTCATCACCCAGGGCGAGAAATACAACAAAGTCGTCGATATATGGGCCAAGGCAACGGATGATGTTGCAAATGAGATGATGGACTCCATGAAGAAAGCCCCTGTTGTCGACAAAGACGGAAACCCGGTTCTGGGTAAGGACAATAAACCCGTTGTCATGGAAAGCATGAATCCGATTTATATGATGGCGGATTCCGGAGCCCGGGGCAGCAAGGATCAGATGCGACAGTTGGCCGGTATGCGTGGGCTCATGGCCAAACCATCCGGCGAGATCATTGAAACGCCAATTACGGCAAACTTTCGTGAGGGACTGTCTGTTCTGCAGTACTTTATCTCCACGCACGGCGCCCGAAAGGGGCTGGCGGACACCGCGCTTAAAACGGCGAATTCCGGTTATTTGACCCGAAGATTAGCCGATGTTGCCCAGGATTGCATTATCCTGCAAGATGACTGTGGCACCATGATGGGCGTGGAAGTGGAGCCGCTCATGGAAGGCGGCGAGGTGATACAACGCCTGTCTGAACGTGTTCTGGGAAGGACGGCCCTCGAAGACATTCTGGACCCGTTTACAGACAAGGTGCTGGTGAAGGCCGGAGAAGAAATCGATGAAGCCGCTGTAGATCTCATCGAAAACGCGGGCATAACCAGCGCGAAAATCCGTTCGGTCTTGACATGTAAGGCCGAGCATGGTGTATGCGCGGGTTGTTATGGTCGGGATCTTGCTTACGGAAAGAAAGTGGAGATAGGACAAGCCATCGGTATCCTGGCAGCTCAGTCCATCGGTGAACCCGGTACCCAGCTGACCATGAGGACCTTTCATATCGGTGGTACCGCGAGCCGGCGGGTAGAGCAGGCAGATATCCGCGCACGTGTCGAAGGTACTATAAAGTTTATCGATCTTGATGTCGTGAAGAATGCCGACAATAAATATGTGATCATGAACAGGCGGGGTGGTGAATTTGCCATTGTCAGCGACTCCGGGCGTGAGCGGGAGCGATTCTCGCTTATTTACGGCGCCCATCTGGATATCAAAGACGGCGACAATGTCGAGGCCGGAGATCTGCTGGCCCACTGGGACCCCTTCACCACGCCGATCCTTTCGGAAGTGAATGGAACCGTCAAGTTCGGTGATCTGGCTCTCGGGAAAACACTCCAGGAAAAAGTGGATCCTGTTACAGGTAAGTCGAGCCGTACTGTTATCGAATCTAAGACCGCGGAAGAAAGACCCAGGATCTCCATCAAGGACAAGGAGGGCAAAACCGCTTCCCTGCCGAAAAAAACCGGCCAGGCCAGATATATACTGCCCGTAAATGCCATTCTCCTCGTTGAGGAAGGTGATACCATCCAGGCGGGTGATGTGCTTGCCAAGCTGCCGAGAGCCACCACGAAAACAAAGGATATCACCGGTGGTCTTCCAAGGGTTGCAGAGCTTTTCGAAGTCAGGAAACCCAAGGAGATATCCGTTCTCAGCGAAATCGACGGTTATGTATCGATTGCCAAGGGAACCAAAAAGGGTAAGCAGAAAATCACGGTTGCACCGGTGGATGTAGGTGAGAAAAAGGAATACCTGATTCCCCGGGGAAAACACATCAATGTCTATGAGGGGGATTATGTGCGAGCCGGAGAGCCCTTGATCGGTGGTTCAGCTATTCCCCAGGATATCTTGAATATCAAAGGTGAAGTAGCTTTGGCGCGATACCTCGTGGATGAGGTGCAAGAGGTATACCGGCTCCAGGGTGTCCGTATTAACGACAAGCACATCGAGGTGATTGTCCGGCAGATGATGCGCCGGGTAAAGGTTCGTGAAATTGGTGATACAGATTTCATTGTCGAGGAGCAGGTCGATAAAATCATTTTCGAGACGTCTAACCGGGCGGTCATCGAAAAAGGCGGCAGACCCGCTGTTGCTGAGCCCCTGATTCTGGGTATTACCAAGGCTTCACTGAGTACGGAAAGCTTTATTTCAGCGGCCTCTTTCCAGGAGACTACCAAGGTTCTGACTGAAGCCAGTATTTCCGGAGCAGTGGACCAGTTGCGGGGTCTGAAAGAAAACGTGATCATGGGCAGGATCATACCGGCTGGAACTGGTTTGAAGATCCACCGGGATGTCCAAATCGAGCAAGCGGAATAACTTTGCAGCTGTCAATCGGGGGGCATTGATAATATGCGGCGAATTCCAAGAAATAAATAGATAAATTGCTTGACAGCCCCATGCAAAATGTATACATATTCGCTTTTGTGCGATGATGCAAATTTTGCTGATGTAACTATTGAAAAACACATTAAATGAGGAGCGTATGCCAACCATCAACCAGTTAGTCAGAAAGGGTCGCAAAAGGGTAATCAAGAAAACCAATACACCGGCTCTAAAGCGGGCACCCCAGAAGAGAGGCGTCTGTACGCGTGTTTATACATCGACGCCAAAGAAACCGAATTCGGCCCTGCGTAAGGTTGCAAGAGTCAGGCTGACCACCGGAATTGAAGTGACAGCCTATATCCCGGGTATCGGTCACAATCTGCAGGAGCATTCGGTTGTTTTGGTTCGCGGTGGGCGTGTAAAGGACCTTCCCGGTGTTCGTTACCACATTGTGAGGGGGACCCTCGACACACTGGGTGTGGCGGAAAGAAAGCAGGGCAGGTCCAAATACGGTGCAAAGAAACCAAAATAGTTAAAGACTCAGGATCAAGGTACGAACCAAAAGGATTTAGAGGATGCCAAGAAGAAGAGAAGTACCGGAACGCGTTATCATTCCAGATGCAAGGTTTAACAGCCAGCTGGTATCGAAGTTTATCGCCTGCATAATGCGGGATGGCAAAAAGAGTACTGCAGAGTCAATCCTCTATGGTGCATTTGGTATCATAGAAGAAAAAACGGGTAAGCCACCGCTGAAGATCTTTGAGCAGGCGGTAGACAACACCCGTCCCATGATTGAGGTCAAGTCACGGCGGGTAGGCGGATCGACCTACCAGGTTCCCACAGAGATCAGGCCTTCGCGCAGAACGGCCCTGGCCCTTCGTTGGCTGATCAATTATGCCCGGAGCCGTTCAGAAAAAGGAATGGCTGGAAAGCTTGCTGGAGAATTTCTGGATGCAGCCAACAACCGGGGAGCGACCGTCAAGAAGAAAGAAGACACGCACAAAATGGCCGATGCCAACAAAGCGTTCGCACATTACCGCTGGTAGCGACGTTACTGAACCATTCGAAAAACTGTCTTGCGGTCAAGTGCGTTGAACGGATCAAAACATCAAAGGGGAGGGTGAGAAGATGGCAAAGGAAAAATTTAATCGAACCAAGCCGCATGTAAACGTGGGAACGATAGGCCATATCGATCACGGTAAGACAACCTTGACAGCGGCGATAACGAAGCATTGCGGGTTGAAAGGAATGGCGAGTTTCGTCCCGTTTGATCAGATAGACAAGGCACCCGAGGAGAAAGAGCGGGGGATTACGATCGCGACGGCGCATGTGGAGTATGAGACGGTCAATCGTCATTATGCGCATGTGGACTGTCCCGGTCACGCTGACTATATCAAGAACATGATTACGGGAGCGGCCCAGATGGACGGAGCCATTCTGGTGGTAGGTGCGGATGACGGCCCCATGCCCCAGACCCGGGAACACATATTGCTGGCCCGTCAGGTGGGCGTTCCCCAGATCGTAGTATTTTTGAACAAATGCGACATGGTGGACGATGAGGAACTGGTGGAGCTGGTGGAGCTGGAGCTTCGGGAGTTGTTGGACAAATACGAGTTTCCCGGAGACGACACACCGATCATCCGCGGAAGCGCGTTGAAAGCGCTGGAGAGCGACGATGCCGACAGTGAAGAGGCCAAGTGTATATTCGAGCTTCTGGCCGCCGTTGACAGTTTTATACCGGAGCCCAAGCGTGACATAGACAAGCCGTTTTTGATGCCGATAGAGGATGTTTTCAGCATATCGGGTCGCGGCACGGTGGTAACGGGTCGCGTGGAGCGCGGGATCGTGCATGTGAGCGACGAGGTTGAGATCGTAGGGATTCGGCCGACCCAGAAAACGGTATGTACGGGTGTTGAGATGTTCCGGAAACTGTTGGATGAAGGTCGAGCCGGAGACAACATCGGTGTTCTGCTTCGAGGAACCAAGCGTGACGAGGTTGAGCGTGGACAGGTTGTAGCGATACCGGGAACGATCACACCGCATACGAAGTTCAAGGCGGAAGTCTACATATTGAGCAAGGAAGAGGGTGGTCGTCATACGCCGTTTTTCAATGGATACCGTCCGCAGTTTTATTTTCGTACAACGGATGTGACAGGGATTCTGGATCTTCCCGAGGGAGTCGAGATGGTAATGCCGGGAGACAACGTGACCATAACGGCCGAACTGATCACACCCATTGCGATGGAAAAAGAGCTCAGGTTTGCCATACGTGAAGGCGGTCGGACCGTCGGTGCCGGAGTGGTTAGCGAAATAATCGAATAAAGAGAGAGACCGAATCATGATAATGAATTCAAAAATAAGAATCAGGCTCAAAGCGTATGACCACAAACTGCTCGATCAATCTGCTGCAGACATCTTGGATACTGCCAGAAAAACGGGCGCAAAAGTTGTTGGGCCGATACCACTTCCCACTGCAATCAATAAATACTGTGTTCTTCGCTCTCCGCATATCGACAAGAAATCACGTGAGCAGTTTGAAATGAGAACACACAAGAGACTACTCGATATTTTAGAACCGACACAGCAGACGGTCGATGCATTGATGAAGCTGGATCTATCTCCAGGTGTCGATGTGGAGATCAAATTATAGGTTAACGAAGGAATGGTTGTGAATTATGTGTAAAGGTTTAATCGGAAAAAAATTGGGTATGACCAGACAGTTTTCATCGGAAGGTACATCGGTTCCCGTTACGGTAATCGAGGCGGGGCCCTGTGTCGTGACACAGATCAAAACCGTCGAGAATGATGGATACAATGCCCTGCAACTTGGTTTTGGGAAAAGAAAAGACAAAAGAACCAGTAAGCCACTGCAGGGGCACCTCAAAAAATGCGGGATTGAAACTGCCCGGGTTCTCAAGGAGATGTCCGTTGAAAAGCCAGAGGAGTTCAGCCCGGGTCAGAAGATAACCGTGGAGATGTTCACTATCGGCGAACGTGTGGAAGTGACCGGGACAAGCAAAGGCCGGGGCTTTTCCGGGGTTATCAAAAGACATGGTTTTCATGGTGGGAAAAAGACCCATGGAAGCCATAGTCATAGAATACCCGGCTCAATTGGATGCAGTGCCTGGCCGGCAAAGGTCATCAAAGGCAAGAAAATGCCCGGACATTACGGGCATGAAAGAAAGACGATCCGGAACCTTGAAATCTTTGATATCAGACCCAAGGAGAACCTCATCCTTTTGAAGGGGGCGGTACCCGGACATACTTCAGGATTTGTCACCATCAGAAAACCGAAATTCGCAAAATAAGAACCGAGGGAATCCATGGCTGTCGTAGATGTTATAAATAGTTCAGGCAAAAAAGTTTCACAGGTAGATTTGAATGATGCGATATTCAATGTGCCGGTGAAGAAGAACGTCCTGCATGATGTCGTCACCATGCAACTGGCAAACAAGCGCGCTGGGACCGCTTCCACGAAGCACAGGTCCGATGTGACAGGCAGCGGCAGAAAACTTTTTCGGCAAAAGGGAACCGGTAGAGCCAGAAGGGGCAATATCAAATCACCTCTGCTGAGAGGTGGTGGCGTTGCTTTTGGTCCAAAGCCGAAATCATGGGCCTACAAGGTACCCAAAAAAGTACGAAAAATGGCGCTTAAAATGGCCTTGAGCAGCAAATTCAAGGATGAAGATATTCTAATTCTGGATCAATTCGAGCTTGATCAGATCAAGACCAGAGCTTTTGCTGAAGTAACTGGAAACCTGAATATGGAGAACGCACTGATCGTTATCGACCAGGAGAACGAAAAACTCGAGCTATCCTCCAGAAATTTACCCCAATTCAAGGTGATTAGATTCGAGGGCCTCAATGTATATGATATTTTGAAGCACCGGACACTTGTCCTGCTCGAAGCTTCGGTAAAGGCCATCGAAGGGAGGTTGTTGTAATGATTCAGTACGATATCATCATTCGGCCCCTGATTACGGAAAAAACCAGTATTCAGAAGGAAGATCACAATCAAGTGTCTTTTGAAGTCGATCGTCGGGCGAACCGTGTCGAAATCAGAAGGGCGATCGAAAAGATATTCAATGTCAGGGTGGCCGATGTCCGCACGATGCAAGTAAAGGGAAAAATTAAACAGCGGGGACGCATTGTAGGAAAACGCAGGGACTGGAAAAAAGCGATTGTGAACCTCATGCCTGGGGAGAGAATCGATTTTTTTGAAGGGGTATAAATATGGTTACAAGAAGAGTCAAGCCGACATCACCGGGACGTCGATTTCAATCGTATGCTTCGTTTGAAGAGATTTCCGATAAAAAGCCTGAAAAAAGCTTGCTGCGAATCATCAAGAAAAGTGGCGGGCGCAACGCACACGGGCGGATTACCATTCGTCATCGCGGGGGGGGGCACAAACGACATTACAGGATTGTCGATTTTAAGAGAGATAAAATCGGTATCCCTGCCAAAGTCGCTTCAATTGAATACGATCCGAATCGGAGTGCCAGAATTGCACTGCTTCAATATGCGGATGGTGAAAAGCGATATATCATTTCTCCGCTGCAGCTCTCCGTGGGTGATGAAGTGATGTCCGGGCCCGAGGCCGACATCAAGCCCGGCAATACGCTGCCTTTGAAAAACATTCCATTGGGAACGCACATTCATAACATTGAACTGCGTATTGGCAAAGGCGGCCAGATCGTCCGAAGTGCAGGAACCTATGCTCAGCTCATGGCCAAGGAAGATCGTTATGCGCTGGTCAAGCTTCCCTCTAGCGAGGTCCGAATGGTGCTGCTCAATTGTATGGCAACTGTCGGGCAGATCGGAAACGTTACCCACGAAAATGTTGCTTTGGGCAAAGCCGGTCGCAAACGCTGGCTGGGCAGGAGACCCAAGGTGAGGGGCGTGGCCATGAACCCGGTGGATCATCCTATGGGTGGTGGCGAAGGCCGTTCGTCCGGTGGGCGACACCCATGTACCCCATGGGGTGTACCTACGAAAGGTTACAGGACCCGAAAAAACAAACGAACCGACAAGTTTATCGTCAAAAGACGTACCAAGAGATAGGATGTCCGCACACTGCCTCTCCGCAGGAAGAAAGCGGCAACAACCGGAAAAATAACACAGTTCAGGAGAATTTATGCCACGGTCTTTAAAAAAGGGTCCATTCATCGACCAGAAGTTAATGCGCAAAGTAGAGACAGCCCAGTCATCCAGGAGCAATCAGGTTATCAAGACCTGGTCCCGGCGATCGACAATCATTCCCGAAATGGTGGGTATTACTCTGGCGGTTCATAATGGGAAAAAATTTATTCCGGTTTTCGTTACAGAAAACATGGTAGGGCATAAACTGGGTGAATTTTCACCGACGCGAACCTTTTACGGTCACGCCGGCGATAAGAAATCGAAGTTAAAAAGATAACACTTTTTAAAAGGGAGTTTCGGTAATGGAGGTCAAGGCGGTAAGCAAGTATGTTCGAATTTCGCCCCAGAAGGTCAGGAAATTAGCGGACGCTATCAAAGGACAACCGGTAGAGGCCGGATTGAACATGTTGAAGTACATGCCGCAAAAGGCAGCCGGTTTCGTGGAAAAAACGGTTCGCTCCGCTGCTGCAAATGCCGACAACAATCATGGTATCGATGTGGATTCTCTGGTGATTCAAAATCTGATTGTCGACCAGGGCCCTTCGTTGAAAAGATTTCGGGCCAGAGCGCGGGGGCGCGGTGCCAGGATATTGAAAAGGTCCAGCCACATAACAGTCGTATTAGCTGAGAAAGCTTCATAAAAAGGAGGTACGAGCTTGGGTCAGAAAGTAAATCCGATTGGATTAAGATTAGGGATCATCAAAACATGGGATTCCAGATGGTATGCCGGGAAGAATTATGCGGAATATATCCTCGAAGATCATAAAGTCCGAAAATTCATAAAGAAAAAACTGTATCATGCAGGTATCTCCCGGATAGAAATCGAAAGATCTGCCAAGCGTGTACGCCTGCGTATATATACCGCCAGACCCGGAATTGTTATCGGAAAAAAAGGTTCTGAAATAGAGCAGCTCAAACGGGACCTGGAGTCGTTGATTTCGCAGGAAGTTCTCATCGACATTCAGGAAGTCCGCAAACCTGAGGTTGATGCACAACTCATGGCTGAGAACGTTGCACTGCAGATAGAGCGCCGGGTTGCCTTCAGGCGTGCTATGAAAAGAGGGGTGACGTCTGCCATGCGATTCGGTGCACAGGGTGTCAAGATTATCTGTTCCGGAAGGTTGGGTGGTGCCGAGATGGCCAGGACCGAGTGGTACAAAGAGGGCAGAGTTCCCCTGCATACTCTGAGAGCCGACATCGACTATGGTTTTACAGAAGCCAAAACCACCTACGGTCTCATCGGTATAAAAGTGTTCATATTCAAAGGTGAGATACTGAGCAAGCAAGATACAGAACTGGGGCATGCCTAACCAATCCCCAAAAAAACAATATCAAGGGTGAACGTTGCCGGAACTAATTTCTAAATATCGCTTCAAGGCCCTTTAACAGGAGATGAACCATGCTGAGCCCTAAAAAGGTAAAGTATCGAAAAGTACAAAAAGGCAAAATGAGAGGACTGGCTCGGAGAGGCGGTCAGCTCAATTTCGGTGAGTTCGGCCTGCAGGCCGTTGAGTGCGGCACGATCAGCAACAAACAGATTGAAGCTGCGCGTATTGCTATGACGCGACATGTCAAGAGGGGTGGAAAGCTCTGGATACGCATATTTCCCGACAAACCCTTTACAAAAAAACCGGCTGAAGTTCGTATGGGAAAAGGTAAAGGCGCTCCTGAAGGATGGGTTGCGGTTATCCGTCCTGGAAGGGTTTTGTATGAGATGTCGGGGGTACCCAGAGATCTTGCTAAAGAAGCGCTTCGGCTTGCATCGCATAAACTTTCCGTTAAAACAAAGTTTGTGGAAAGGAGCGTAATCTAATGAAGTCCAAGGAAATAAGGGATCTCAGCTCCCAGGAACGGCAGCAGAAGCTGATAGACTTGAAAGAGGAACTGTTTAACCTTCGCTTTCAACACGGCATTGGACAGATAGAGAACCCAACAAAGCTGAAGCTGACCAAATCTGATATCGCGCGCGTCATGACCATTATTCGTGAAACAGAAAACCAAAACCAGGAATAGGCAATAGAAGCTGTTATGAAAACACCAGGAATGAAAAGACAACAGGTTGGCACGATCGTAAGTGATAAAATGGATAAGACGGTAACCGTCCAGGTTGAAAGACTCGTGAAACACCGCCTTTACGGAAAATTCGTTCGCAGACGCAATAAGTTTTCTGCTCATGATGAGTCCAACGAATGCCGGGTCGGCGACGAGGTGCTGATGACGGAATCAAGACCTTTGAGCAAGAACAAAAGATGGCGTATTGCTAAAATTGTTAAAAAAGCTGTTTGATATAAAGGAATAGAAACATGATTCAGGCGGAAACAAAACTGACCGCAGCGGACAACTCAGGCGCCAGGGTTCTTTACTGTATTAAAGTTCTTGGTGGATCCAGAAGGCGGTATGCTAGTATTGGCGATATTATTGTCGTTTCGGTCAAGGAAGCCATCCCCAATGCAAAGGTCAAAAAGGGCGATGTTCTCAAGGCAGTTGTTGTCCGTACGAAAAAGGAAATCAGAAGACCGGACGGGTCTTTTATTCGATTTGATGATAACTCAGCGGTTTTGATTAACGCACAGAAAGAACCAATCGGTACACGTATATTCGGTCCGGTTGCGAGAGAATTACGTGCCAAACGATTTATGAAAATCGTTTCTTTGGCACCTGAGGTTCTATAATCCGATCGGCCTGTGGAGACGAGGATATGTTAAGAGACAAGTGTCACATAAAAAAAGATGACAAGGTAAAAGTCATCACCGGTAAAGACAAAGGCAAAATTGGGAAAGTGTTGAAAGTCGATAGGAAGAAGGATCGAATCCTTGTCGAGAACATTAACGTCGTCAAGCGACATACCCGTCCAACCGCTAAAAACCGTCAGGGCGGTATCGTTGAAAGTGAAGCAACTGTGCCGTGGTCGAATGTGATGCTGATGTGCAGCAAATGCCTCAGCCCGGTTCGTATCCAGATGCGACAACTGGATGATGGAAAAAAAGTACGTTCATGCAGAAAATGCAGTGAAATCATAGATGCATAACCCGGTATCCTATTCAGTTTCTGATTAAATCGCTATGGTGAACATTTCAGATGCTTGAACCAAACAGGGAGATCCAAGGTCGAGGAAAACTTAAATGTCACAGATGAAAGAATATTACGAAAAAGAAGTTGTGCCGGCCCTGCTCGACACCTTTAAATACAGCAATATCATGCAGGTACCCAAGCTGGAAAAAGTGGTCCTGAACATTGGAATGGGAGAGGCGATTCAAAATATCAAAGTCCTCGATTCCGCTGTAGAAGAACTCACAGCAGTCGCCGGTCAGCGACCGGTTATAACACGGGCAAAAAAATCGATTGCTGCCTTTAAGCTTAGAACCGGTATGCCGATTGGCTGTATGGTGACCCTCCGCAAACAACGCATGTTTGATTTCCTGAACAAACTTGTCAATATCGCATTGCCACGTGTCCGTGATTTCAGAGGCGTTTCGGGGAAAGCCATGGATGGCCGGGGCAATTATTCCCTGGGTATCAAGGAACAGATCATATTCCCTGAAATCGATTACGACAAGATCGACAAAATCAAGGGGATGAACATCACCATCGTTACAACAGCAAAAACAGATAAAGAAGGGAAAGAGCTTCTCAAAAAGCTCGGCATGCCTTTTAAAAATTAGGCCTTGACTGATTCGGTTCAAAACCCGGATCAAAAGTGAATGACGAGGGAGGACGATTTGGCAAAAACAGCGCTAAGAAATAAAGCAGCCGCAAAACCGAAGTTCAAGGTAAGGGCGTATAACAGATGCCCTATTTGTGGCAGACCCCGAGCTTTTCTTCGGAAATTTGGTGTCTGCAGAATCTGTTTTCGTGACTTTGCATCACAGGGAAAACTTCCAGGTGTTGTTAAGTCGAGCTGGTAAATAGAACGGTTTCGGTGGTGGACATCGGAATCTTCGGTTTCAATGAGCACGCAGCTTGATGGGTTAAAAGAGATAGGAGAAGACAATGGCGATGAGCGATCCAATTGCCGACATGCTGACCAGGGTCCGGAATGCCGGCAAGGCAAAGTTCAACAGTGTGGACATACCTGGTTCCAAGATGAAATTCGAATTGGCAAAATTACTGAAAGACGAAGGCTATATCCGCAACTATAAATTCATTAAGGACAACAAGCAGGGTATCCTGCGGATATACTTGAAATATGACGACAAACAGGCACACTCGATTCTTCGCATAGACCGTGTCAGTAAACCGAGTAAAAGAGTCTACATGAAGGGCAAGGACATCAAGCCGGTTTACAATGGACTGGGAATTGCCGTTTTATCGACGTCCAAAGGGATTATGACGGATAAACATGCCAGAGAGAATAATATTGGCGGAGAGATTATCTGCAATGTCTGGTAATCGTTGTTATGATAAAAGAGTTCTATCCAAGGACGTTAACGAAGTCTCATAAAATGTTAGGTGACAGTGGAGGTTAACCCATGTCTCGAGTTGGGAAAAAACCGATTCCGGTTCCAGATAAAGCAAAAATCAGTTACAAGGACAAAGTGCTGACCGTTCAGAGTGACAAGGGAAGCCTTACAAGACAAATCCATCAGGCCATTGACCTGGAGATTACCGACAGTGTCATTCATGTCACGATGCTCAATGAAAGCAGAGAGAATAGGGCATTACAGGGTTTGACCAGAAGCCTTGTGGCCAACATGGTGACGGGAGTCAGCACTGGTTTCGAGAGAGTTCTTGAAATCAATGGCATCGGCTACCGAGCCGAGCTGAAGGGAAAAAGCATTGTTTTTAATCTTGGATATTCAAATCCGATAACGTTTGATCTGCCCGATGGCGTATCAGCCACATCGGAAAAGAACAACATCGTCAAGCTTTCTGCCATTGACAAGGAACTCTTAGGACGAACCGCTGCCTCAATCCGGCAGTTGAGACCACCCGAACCTTACAAGGGCAAGGGTATCAAGTATGCAGAAGAGTATGTTCAGCGAAAAGCTGGGAAAACCGGAACCAAATAACAAAAAATGACTTAGGATGATAAAATGGGCGCAACAAATCCAAGCAAATTATCATGGTTGAAAAGAAAAAAGCGGATCCGAAAACATCTGAGCGGTACGGATCAGATGCCGCGTATGAGTGTATTCCGAAGCTCCAAACATATTTATGCGCAGCTGATTGATGATGTCAGTGGATGTACGCTGGTGGCTGCGAGCAGTATGGAAAAAGTGGTCAAGGATCAGCCAAAATTTGAAAGCAAGATTGCAGTGGCAGAACATATCGGCAAGGTTCTGGGAGAGAGAGCGATCCAGAAAGGCGTAAAAAAGGTCGTATTTGACCGGAACGGATTTAAATATCACGGCCGCGTAAAAGCTGTTTCAAAAGGTGCCAGAGATGCAGGGCTGGTTTTCTAAAGAAGCCATTTCAAGGTAAGGAGGCGAACTCTTGTTCAGACAAGATAAGGAAGAAAACGAATTAATTGACAAGGTTGTTCATATCAACCGTGTAGCCAAGGTTGTCAAGGGCGGACGTAGGTTCAGTTTCAGTGCCATTGTCGTTGTTGGCGATGGTGATGGACATGTCGGGTATGGCCTTGGAAAGGCCGGGGAAGTTCCTGAAGCCATACGGAAAGGTGTCGAAAAGGCCAAAAAGAATATGTCCCAGGTGGCGCTGATTGAAGGAACAATTCCTTTTCGGGTTGTGGGAAGGTACGGTGCCGGCAGGGTTCTGTTAGCTCCCGCGTCCAAAGGTACCGGTGTTATCGCGGGCGGTGCGGTTCGGGCTGTTCTGGAGGCCGCCGGCGTGCAGAATATTCTTACCAAGTGTCTGGGCTCTCACAATCCCCACAATATTGTCAAAGCGACAATCGAGGGACTTCAACAGCTCCAAACCCGTGAGCAGGTAGCTGCCAGGCGGGGAATTTCTGTGCAAGATTTATAAATCGAGGAATAATTCATGGTTGAGAAATTGAATATAACGCTGGTTAAAAGCATGATAGGCAGACCCGAAAAACACCGCAAGGTGTTGAAGGGGATGGGGCTCAGAAAAATGCACAAAACGGTTCAGCTTGAGGACACACCCTCCATTCGAGGAATGATCAATGCGGTTTCACATTTAGTCAAGGTTGAGGAGAACAGCGATGAGATTAAATGAACTCTCTCCGGCAGCCGGATCGAAAAAATCCAAGAATAGAAAAGGCCGGGGTGTAGGATCCGGAAACGGAAAGACTGCTGGACGAGGCTCAAAAGGACTTAACAGTCGTTCAGGTGGTGGTGTCAGGCCCGGATACGAAGGTGGCCAGATGCCGATTCACAGAAGGCTTCCCAAACGCGGATTCACCAATATTTTCAGCAAGAAAATCGTAACGATAAACATTCGGGATCTAAAACGGTTTGAAAGCGGCAGTGTGGTGGATGAAACTGTTCTGGTAGGTTGCGGCCTCGTGAAGGGTGCGCGGGACGGTATAAAACTTCTGGGCCACGGAGACATCGATTATCCGTTGACCGTCAAGGTGAACACCGTAAGTAGAAATGCAAAACAGAAAATCGAAGCTGCGGGCGGAAACGTAGAGGTTGTATAATGATAGGTAGCGGATTCCAGAACATATTCAAAATCCCAGAGCTTAAAAAGCGTATCTTCTATACACTGGCGCTTCTAACGGTTTACCGGATTGGTGTGCATGTACCTACACCCGGGATTGATACCGTTGCGCTGGCCTCCTTTTTTGCCAAAGCTCAAGGAACCCTCCTTGGTTTGTTTGACATGTTTTCCGGCGGGGCTCTGGAGCGGTTATCTGTTTTTGCTCTGGGTATTATGCCGTACATCAGCGCATCCATTATTTTACAACTTCTGACCGTCGTGGTTCCGCATCTTGAGCGTCTTTCCAAGGAAGGTGAACAAGGACGCAAAAAAATCACGCAGTACACGCGTTACGGAACGGTTGTCTTGAGTATCATTCAGGGGTTCGGTATCAGTGTGGGACTAGAAAGCATGGCCTCTCCGGGCGGGGCACAGGTTGTCATAGATCCGGGGTGGAGTTTTCGGCTTATGACGGTCATTACCCTGACTTCTGGAACCGCCTTTATTATGTGGCTGGGTGAACAGATCACTGAACGCGGTATTGGTAACGGTATTTCGCTTATTATCTTTGCCGGTATTGTTGCCAGAATGCCTACCGCCATTGCCAATACCTTCCGGCTGATATCAACCGGTGAAATGGGGATTTTCGCGGTCCTGCTGATCGTTGTTTTGATGATCGCGGTTGTCGGCTTCATCATTTTTGTTGAACAGGGGCAACGCCGGATTCCGGTACAGTACGCAAAGCGGGTCGTGGGTCGCCGGATGTATGGTGGACAGAGTACGCATCTACCGCTCAAGATCAATACAGCCGGGGTCATACCGGCCATTTTTGCCTCATCCATCATCATGTTTCCAGCGACCATAGCCAGCTTTATCGCCATTCCATGGGTAAAGAGCATTGCGAACTCCATGCAACCCGGGAATTGGTTATACCAACTGCTTTTTGTCGGTTTTATCTTTTTCTTCTGCTATTTTTATACAGCGGTCACATTCAACCCGGTGGATGTCGCGGATAACATGAAAAAACAGGGCGGCTATATTCCTGGTATCCGACCTGGAAAACGTACTGCAGATTATATCGATAGAGTTCTTACCCGCATTACCTTGGGGGGTGCGATTTACGTGTCGGCGGTGTGTGTGTTGCCTTCCATACTGATTTCCAAGTTCAATGTGCCTTTTTATTTTGGTGGAACGGCGCTCCTGATTGTTGTCGGCGTGGCTATCGATACCATATCGCAAATCGAGTCTCATATGCTTACGCGCCACTATGAAGGTTTCTTAAAAAAGGGCGGTATCAAAGGCAGGCGATAGAAAGACCCATCAGTCAATGAAAAAAGGATGAAATAAAATGCCGAAGGAAGAGGCAATCAAAGTTGAGGGCGTTGTGCTTGAGACCTTGCCGAATGCGATGTTCAAGGTCGAACTTGAAAACAAACACCAGGTTCTGGCCCATATTTCAGGAAAGATGCGCATGCATTTCATTAAGATTCTGCCCGGTGACACGGTGACGGTGGAACTTTCACCTTACGACCTGACACGGGGTAGAATTACATATCGGTCCAAGTGATGGGCTTGACTGCGGATGGAACAATTTAACAGCAACGCGACAATAATCCGCATGGGTTATATTGAAAGAGAATAAGGAGATGCACACATGAAAGTCAGGGCATCGGTAAAAAAGATGTGCAATAATTGCAAAATCATTCGTCGGAAAGGTGTCGTGCGCGTTATTTGTACGAACAAACGGCATAAACAGAGGCAAGGATAGAGGAGGATAGGCTTTGGCACGAATTGCTGGCGTAGATTTACCTAGAGGTAAACGTATAGAAATTGGCCTTACATATATTTATGGCATAGGCAGGACCACATCGAGCAGGATCTTATCCCAGCTGAACATTAGTCCGGATACTAAAACCGATAGTCTGTCAGAATCTGAAATAAATAGTATTCGAAAGGTCATAGACAATGAGCTTAAGGTAGAAGGAACACTGCGAACCGAAGTTTCCATGAATATAAAACGACTCATGGATCTGGGTTGTTACCGTGGCCTCCGCCATAGGAAATCATTGCCGGTTCACGGACAGCGGACTAGTACGAATGCGAGGACACGTAAGGGGCCTAAACGCTCTGCTGTCAAGAAAAAAGGTGGCGTCAAGAAAAGTTAATAACACGCAACAAATAGAATAAACAGGGAAAATATATATGCCGAGAAAAACCCGAACAAAAAAGAAAGAGAAGAAAAATATCTCCAGCGGTGTTGTTCATATTCAGTCGACATTCAACAACACCATCGTAACAATCACGGATCAGGGCGGTAACGTGGTTGCCTGGTCAAGTGCCGGAGTTCATGGTTTCAAGGGATCTCGGAAGAGTACGCCTTTTGCCGCACAACTTACAGCTGAAGATGCCGCGAAAAAAGCCATGGAGCATGGCATGCGAAGCGTTGAAGTTTATGTAAAAGGACCTGGTGCAGGCCGGGAGTCGGCATTGCGATCACTTCAGGCTGCAGGATTTAATATTCTTTTAATAAAAGATGTGACGCCGATCCCCCACAATGGATGTCGTCCACCTAAAAGACGCCGGGTTTAAAAATAGATATCTGTGTATACAGATATCATAAGTACGGTCTAATAATTTGAACCATTTTGAAAAAATCAAAACTGGTTCGATTTAGCCAAATAATAAAGGAGGATGATTTGGCACGATATTGCGGAGCAGTCTGCAGGATATGCAGACGAGAAAACTTGAAATTGTTTCTTAAGGGTGACCGCTGTTACTCAGATAAATGTGCCTTTGACCGAAGGGGGTACGCCCCTGGTGAGCATGGTCAGCGGCGGAGAGGCAAAACATCAGACTATGGTATCCAGCTGCGTGAAAAACAGAAAGTGAAACGTATGTACGGTCTTTCCGAAAAACAGTTTCACTTATTTTTCGGCAGAGCCGATCATCAGAAAGGTATCACAGGTACCAATCTGCTCGTTTCACTCGAGCGCAGATTCGATAATGTTGTTTACCGTCTGGGGCTGGTGAATTCAAGAACACAGGGTCGCCATTTTGTTCGTCACAACCATTTCCTCGTGAATGGGAAAAAGGTTAACATTCCTTCATATTTGCTGAATGTTGGCGATGTTATTGAAGTCAGGGAAAAGAGTAAAAACATTCAAGCGATTAATGATTCCATGGATGCGGTTGTCCGGAGAGGACTTCCCCAGTGGCTCGATCTGGAAAAAGAAAATCTTAAAGGAACGATAAAAGGATTTCCTGTTCGGGAAGACATTACCATGCCCATACAGGAACAGCTTATCGTAGAGCTCTACTCCAAATAAGATCGCAGAAACGATTTTATAAAACGCGATATTATCGCAAATCGGCGAAAGGCTAAAATTCTGTTCATGCAATTCCCCTGAATCTATAAAAGTGGAATTGCGGCGTGTTTCCTTCGGTCTTAAAGGCCGAAGTATCACACTTTTATTCTGATAAGGTTCTTAATTTAATTTGGTTTTAGCCGGCACTGGAAGCAGCGGGGTAACAATCGAATTTCAAGATAATCTGGAGAAAAAAATGACTTCAAGTGACATTATGTTCATGAACTGGCAGGCGATGATAAAGCCTAAAAAGGTTGAGGTAAACAGTACACCTTCCTACGGTAAGTTTGTCTGTGAGCCTCTGGAAAGGGGATTCGGAATAACCATCGGCAACTCATTGAGACGAATCATTCTTTCATCCCTTCATGGCGCCGCCATTGTATCGGTAAAATTCGAATCCGTCATGCACGAGTTTACGACCATTCCAGGCGTTCTTGAGGATATTACTGAAATCATTTTGAATCTAAAGGAAGTGCGCTTGAAAATGGCCGGAACGAAGCCCAGGACCATCTCCATCGATGCCAAGGGCAAGGGAACGGTGACGGCCGGCGATATCACCAGCGACGACGGCAAGGTCGAAGTTCTCAATGTGGATCATCACATTGCAACTTTGTCTGAAAAGAGCGAGTTGAAGATGACCATGACGGTTAACATTGGCAAAGGATATTCCCTGGCTGAATCAAATAAGGATGAGGAAGCACCTGTTGGAACCATCCCTATCGATGCAGTGTTCTCACCGGTCAAACGTGTCAATTACGTTGTTGGCAATGCACGGGTAGGCCAACGAACTGATTATGATAAACTAACCCTGGAAGTCTGGACAGACGGCAGCGTCATCCCGGAAGATGCTGTGGCTTATGCTGCAAAAATATTCAAGGAGCAGATGGCGATTTTCATCAATTTCGATGAGGATCTTGAGCCGGATCCGGACGAGTTGTCAGAAGAGCAGCAGAAACCCAAGTTCAACGAAAATCTCTATCGTAGCGTCGAAGAGCTTGAACTGTCCGTACGCAGTGCCAATTGTTTGAAAAATGCGGAGATATTGAAACTTTACCAGCTTGTGCAGAAATCTGAAGCTGAAATGCTGAAAACGAAGAATTTTGGCAGAAAGTCCTTGAATGAAATAAAAGAAGTGTTGACCGAGATGGGGCTTTCCTTGGGAACGAAGCTGGAAGGGTTTGTTCCTCCTGCGGAAGATGAAGAGGAAGGAGATTAAACAGTAAAATGAGACATCGAAAATCAGGCGTAAAGCTTAATATGACGAGCAGTCACAAGAATGCAATGTTTCGAAACATGGTGACCTCCTTGTTCAAATATGATCGTATTCAAACCACAGATACCAAGGCAAAGGAACTGCGGCGCTGGGCTGATCATATCATCACATTGGCCAAGAGGGGTGATCTGCATGCCCGAAGACAAGCCATGTCCATCGTGCGTGAAAAGGATGTTGTCCACAAGGTTTTTGAAGAGGCGCCCAAGCGTTTTGCATCTGTTTCCGGTGGATACACGCGTATCATCAAGATCGGGAGACGGCCCGGTGACGCTGCTCCGGTTTCTCTGATCGAGCTGGTTTCACCAGAGCCCCCGAAAAAGAAAACCGCCAAAAAAACAAAAACAACGACACCCAAGAAGACAGCTCCCAAGAAGAAGGCTGAAAAGAAACCAGAAGACCCCAAAACTGAAGCAGATACACCCGACGCCACAAAGGTAACGGCCGACTCTGTTGAGGAAGCGCAGGTGTCTTCCAAGACTGCCGCACAAGAAACCACGGCAGACCAGCCCAAGGAAACCGCTGGAGTGCGGTGCAGAAAAAAGCAGCCCCGGCAAAGACTGAATCTGAAGCCAACGGCTCCGGCCGGTGGAGATAAGAAGACTGAGGACGCCGAGAAAAAAGAATAAGTCAAGCAAGCAAAATAGATGCTAAAAAGGCCCTGATGTCATGTCAGGGCCTTTTTTATTTGCCGGGTTAAAATTCAAAAAAGAACTCAGACAGTTTCAGCGTCGCTCAGTGATCACCCATCGGCCTTGGAACGTTAGCTTTGTTTGGTTTAAAGGGTCTTAAAATTATGGTTCTTTCGTCTCAGGATGTCAATCAATAATGAACCCGGCTGACAGGCAGACGAATCTTGCGAAATCAGGACGGGAGCATGGTATTTCATATAAACATGCAACGATTTTATTCTTGACTATTCGTCCTTGTAGCTGTAATTTAGCTTCAAATCCGCTTTGGCAAATGAATGAAGTTTAGTTCACAAGATGACCCGTACTGGAAAAAGGAGGCACAGATGATTAAAAAACTATCCATAATTTTAACAATCTCTCTGGTCAGTCTAAGTTTCTTTTTGGGGATTGCGCTTGCCGCAGCACCATCATTGGATACTTGGAAACCGGCTTTCGATCCGTCTGGAGCCAAGTACCGCTGTATCGTTTCCAATGTGTCCCACCCGGGTATCAAAGGGGCATATGTTGGATTTGCTATCCGCGATGAGCTATGGAAAAGAACCAATGGACAACTCTATGTCGATTATAAACCTTTTTCTATGCTGGGCGGTGAAGTGGAAGTTCTCAACCAATTGCAAATGGGAGCGATTCAGGGAATGGGTTGCAGCACAGTTGCGGCGCCAAATCTTGGGCCGAGATTCGGATTAATGAACCTCCCTTTTCTTATTAACAACTTTGACATGTTAGACAAGTTTACGGATAGCGGTAAACTGTTTGAACATTTTTTAAATGCCGTGGATCATCAAGGTATCACGGCCATTGATATTACCGCATACGGTAGTTATGGATGGGCTACGACTGACCCTGTCGATAGCTTATTAGGCATTAGAAAAGAAAAACTCAGAATAGCTGAAGCTCCTGTTAATCAACTCACATATAAGTCATGGGGCTTAAATCCAATACCTATGCCATGGCCTGATGTTCCGGTTGCTCTAAAACAGGGTGTTATAACAGCGCTTGACCATACGCCGCTAGTTTGTCAATTAACCGGCAAGTTCGAGACAGTCAAAAACTATACACATGTTGAATATGCACAGGGCGCGTTTATCTGGATGTTTAACAAGGCATGGTTAAGCAGCCTGCCTGCTGATATGCAAAAAACATTTGTAGATGTCGTGCATGAAGTTTGTCAAACACTCCGCAAGGAGGCTAGAGGCCAGGAGGCCCAAATGATCGGCCTTGCCGAATCTAAAAATGGTGTCACTTTCCACACCCTTTCTGACGAAACATCAGCGCTTCTCAGGAGAAAAGGTGATGTGGTACACCAGCAGTATGCTTCAGAAATTAATAAAATCTATCCTGGTGATAAATATAAACCGGATAATTTCTTAAAAGAAGTTCAAGAATATATGGGCTATAAGCCATAATTCCAGTTAATAGTTTGAAAACAGGGGTCCATTTTTCTATTTGGACCCCTGTTTAATTTGTAACACGCTTGGGAGATCATCTGATGTTTGGAAAGACACTTCGCTTTTTAGATAAGATATTGAGTTTTTTTGAGGACTGGACGCTATTTATTGCTGTGATGGTGGCGTTGGTGTCTCTATTTGTAAATGTTGTTTTGAGATATGGCTTTAACTATGCACTGGCATGGTCTGAAGAGTTGGTGCGGGAGGTAATCATCTACACAACGCTCATCGGATGTAGTGCAGCCATCAAACAACGTAAAATGATTAAAATAGATGCGTCGGTGCAATTACTCCCGAAATTAAAGGTGCCGTTGATGTTTTTCAGCAACCTTGTGACCATAATTTTTTCCATCATGATCATCTATTACGGATGGTTAATGGTGTTGATGCAGATTCGTACAGATCAAAAAACCATTGTCATGCAGATTCCCCTTGCCTATTTGTATGTCATTTTGCCTGTAATGGGGATTTTAATGTTTATCCGCACAATTCAGATAATTTATGAGGATGTAAATACTTTAATAGAAGAAAAGCATCAGAAAACCCAACCGGCAGAGACCGCAACAAACTAGACAACAATAAGATTGGAGAGATTTCATGCAGTCGAGCGATGCTATCATTTTGCTAATTTTATTAGGTTGCATGGCAACCTATGTCCCCGTATTCATGTGTCTCTTTTTTACAGCCGTTTTGGGTTTTATCATCTTTACTGATCTGCCGTTGCTCCTCCTCGCACAAACCCTTTTCCGCTCCATGGATAATTTTGCTCTCGTGGTGGTTCTGTTTCTTCATTCTTTGCGGTAATATTATGACGGCCGGAAGTATCGTTGAAAAACTCATTAAGGTTGCCAATGCGCTGGTGAGCTGGCTGCCGGGTGGGTTGGGTATGGCCGGTGTCCTCGCCTGCGGGCTATTCGGCGCGATTTCCGGTTCGACAGTTGCCACCGTGGTTGCCCTGGGCGGGTTCATGATTCCCGCATTGATCAAACACGGCTACCCGGAAAAATACACCCTGGGTTTGATGACCACCTCGCCCAACCTGGGTGTCATCATCCCCCCCAGTATCGGGATGATTCTCTACAGCATGATCAGCAACGTATCCCTGGAGGGTCTTTTTCTGACCGGTTTTTTGCCGGGTATTCTGATTATGGCAGGTGTCTGTATCTATACCTATGTTATTTTTCGCAAGCGAACCGAAATCACAAGACTGCCGATTCCAAATTTTAGAGAAACCCTGGCCGTCTTAAAGGAGGGCTTCTGGTCTCTGATGCTGCCGGTCATTATTTTCGGCGGTATTTTTACGGGTGCTTTCACGGCCAATGAAGCGGCTGTTGTTGCCTGTGTCTATGCATTTATTGTCGAGATATTTATCCACAAATCCATGAAATTGAACCAGGTCAAGGAGATTACGATTTCGTCGGCCGTAACATCGGCCACACTGTTGATCATTGTCGCGGGAGCCACCTGTTTCGGCCGATTGCTCACTCTGGAAAGTATTCCGGGACGGATTACCGAAACCGTTCTGTCCGCCATCCAGTCACCGATCCTGTTTTTGTTTGCCATGAACGTCATGCTTCTGCTCGTGGGAATGTTCATGGATATTATTTCGGCCACCATGATTCTGGGGCCGGTTTTCCTGCCTATGCTGGATGCGTTCAATATCAGCTGGATGCATTTCGGGCTGATCATGACCGTCAACCTGGCCATCGGGTATTGCACGCCTCCCATGGGAGTCAGCTTGTATATTACCGGTGCCATGGCCAACCGAAATCTCATCTATGTTTCCAAAGCTGTGGTGCCTTTCATCGTTATCCAGATGATTGTACTGGGGATCATTACCTATATGCCCGACATGGTGCTCTGGCTGCCAAGATTTTTGGGGTATCTAGAATAAGCGCGTAAACGATCTTGTGAAAAGCGGCCATGCCGCTCTTGAACAACAAAAAGAACCTGATCAGACTGTAACGGTCTGATCAGGTTTTTAACTATAATGTAGTTACAAAATAGCTTGACAATCTTTTGAAATTACTGCTATATTTTTCATGTTTTTTCCGTGTTTGAAACAAATAAAATCTAAATAAAACAGTATGGTATAATCAATACAAGGATATCAGGAGGATAGTGAATGGATTTTGAACTTTCAAAAGAATTGGAAATGCTCAGGAAGGCCGTTCGGGAGTTTGCCACCAAAAAAATTGCACCCTTTGCCGACCAGTGGGATGCCGAACATTACTTCCCCTATGAGGAAGTCATGAAACCCATGGGTGAGCTTGGTTTTTTCGGTACTGTGATTCCGGAGGAATATGATGGGGTCGACATGGGCTGGATGGCTGCTGCTGTGGTCACAGAGGAGATCGCCCGGGCGTCTAGTTCTCTGCGGGTCCAGGTCAATATGCAGACCCTGGGGTGTGCGTATACCATACTGACCTACGGCTCGGATGAAATCAAAGCCAAATACATTCCAAAGCTTGTGAGTGCGGACTACATCGGTGGTTTCGGAATTACCGAATCGGATGCAGGATCCGATGTCATGGCCATGACATCCACGGCCGAAGACAAAGGGGATCACTGGTTGTTGAACGGTTCAAAAACCTGGATATCCAATGCAAATATAGCGGATGTCATTATCTACTATGCCTATACGGATGTGTCCAAAGGATCCAAGGGGTTGTCGGCCTTTGTTCTGGAAATGAAAAATTTTAACGGAGTTAAAACATCGGCACTGGATAAAATGGGTTCTCATTCATCTCCCACGGGAGAAGTCTTCCTGGACAACACACGGATTCCCAAAGAGAATATCCTGGGAAAACCAGGGGATGGGGCCAAAATCGTTTTCGGTTCATTGAATCAGACCCGAATGTCGGCGGCAGCGGGTGCCGTGGGCGTTTCCCAGGCCTTCCTGGATATTGCCACCAAATACTGCAACGAAAGAAAGCAGTTTGGAAAACCCATTGGGCAGTTCCAGATGAACCAGGACATGATCGCCCAGATGGCCACCGAGATTGATGCCGCACGCTTTCTGGTATACAGGGCAGCCTGGCGGAAAGACCAGGGTCACTTGAACAATGGTCTCGATGTTGCCAAGGCCAAGTATTTTGCCGGGGAAGTGGTTACCAAATGTGCCAACTACGCCATGAAGATCCTGGGGGCATACGGCTATTCCACCGAATATCCGGTTGCTCGTTTTTACAAGGATACCCCCACGTATTTTATCGTGGAAGGCTCGGCCAATATCTGCAAGTGGATTATCGCCCTGGATCAACTCGGGTACCGGAAAGCCAACCGCTGATAGAATCGCCCCGCGCTTCTATTTGACGCGGCTTTGCCGCTGATTCTTATAATTTGGGTGTAGTAAATATCGTGTTTTCGATTTTTCGTGTTTTCGTGATTAAAACAAGTGCGTTCTTTCAGGGGTACTGTTTTGGATAAAGATCTGATAGAGAAAACAAAGCAAACAGCAGAACTGTATTTCAAGGGTGTCAAGGGTGAGCGGCCTTTTGAGTTATGGCGGGCTTTTGATAAAGATCTGGCAAAGGACCTTTCTTTGTTTATCACCGGCAGCATGTATGCCAGAGAGAAAATTCCCCACCAGACCAGGCAATTGGTGACGATTGCCGCTTTGACGGTGCTGCTCCGTCCCGAGGAGTTGAAACTGCATATCGAAGCGGCGTTGAATGTGGGCTGCTCACCCGGCGATATCGCCGAGACCATATTTCAAACCCTGGTGTACGGTGGTGTTCCTGCTGCCAATGCAGCCTTGAAGGTTTTGCGAAATGTTCTGCAGGAAAAGGGGATGTGGCCGATTGAAGGATAACGATCGTTTTAGGTTTTAAGTTTTAGGTTTTTGGCAGACCACTGGCTAAGAGCTTTTAGCAGTTTGACAACCTAACACCTAAAACTTAACACCTAAAACTTATTACAATATCAATTAAAAGAATAGAGAAAAGCAAAATTAATCATATCGGAAAAATAAACCACCTAATGGAGTAGAATCATGCGACCGTATTTTGAAAAAATGCCTGAGTTCGGAAAAGGGATCAGCCAGGGGCAGATTTTGAGCACCCAAGAGAATGTTGAAAAGATCAAGGCCGTGGAAGAGGGCATCGAAGTGGAAGTCGAAAAAGTTAAAAATGTGGGTTTCCCAGAGGAGAAAATCAATGCCAGGGGGCAGATGACTGTCTGGCAGAGACTTAAATATCTCGTGGACCCCGGGACATGGTGTCCTCTGCATACCCTGTACAATCCTGATGACAATGTCGAAGGATCGACGAATGTTTTTGATGGTCTGGGAAAAATCTCCGGCAAGTGGGCCGTCATCATCGGTTTTGACAACAAGCTTCTGGCCGGTGCATGGGTTCCGGGACAGTACGAAAATATTCTGCGGGTTACCAATCTGTCGAAGCGCTTGAACATCCCCCTGGTGTGGCTCGTCAACTGCAGCGGGGTCAAACTGACCGAGCAGGAAAAATTCTACGCAGATCGCAGGGGCGGGGGCACGACTTTTTTCAGGCATGCCGAGCTCGAGCAGATGGGAATTCCGATTCTCGCCGCCATTTACGGAACGAATCCTGCGGGTGGCGGGTATCAGGGTATCAGCCCGACCATTCTTTTTGCCCACAAGAACTGTAATATCGCCGTGGGAGGGGGCGGCATTTTGAGCGGGATGTCACCCAAGGGCTTTTTTGACCTGGAGGGCGCCGAGCAGCTGATCAACACTGCCAAACAGTACAAGGCAACACCGCCCGGTTCCGTCAAGATCCACTATGACGAGACCGGATTTTTCAGGTATGTCTACGAAGAGGAGACGGGTGTTCTGGACGGCTTGAAGGATTACATGAAGGACATGCCGGCCTATAACCCTAAATTTTTTCGGGTGGCAGAGCCCAAGGAGCCCCGGTTCCCAGCTGAAGATCTGTATCGCCTGGTTCCGTTCAATCAGAAACAGATGTACAATTTTGACGAAGTCCTGGCACGTCTGGTGGACAACAGCGAGCATATGGAGTTCAAACCGGACTACGGTCCCGAAATCTATACGGGGATTGTCAAGATTGACGGACTTCCTGTTGGATGCATCGGTAACCGGCAGGGGTTTCTGGGAATGGAATACCCTGAATATGCCGATTACCCCGGCATCGGTGGGAAACTCTACCGCCAGGGTCTGATCAAGATGAACGAGTTTGTCACCCTCTGCGGGAGAGACCGACTTCCGATTATATGGTTCCAGGACACATCGGGTATCGATGTGGGAGATATCGCTGAAAAAGCTGAATTGCTGGGTCTGGGACAAAGTCTCATTTACTCGATCCAGCAGACAGATGTTCCCCAGATTCTGATACTGCTACGAAAAGGAACTGCCGCAGCGCATTACGTGATGGGGGGGCCCACAGGCAACCGCCACAATGCTTTCACGCTGGGTATTGCTACCTCTGAAATATATGTCATGCATGGTGAGACCGCAGCAGCTGCCAGCTTTTCCCGGCGTCTGGTCAAGGAAAAGGATGCCGGCAGGGATCTTCAGCCCGTCATCGACAAAATGAACCAGATGGCTCAGGAGTATCATGATTATTCCAGGCCCCTGTATTGTGCCCAGAAGGGATTCGTCGATGAGGTCGCCAGAATGACGGATATTCGTAAATATATGGTGGCATTCGCCGGTGCGGTCTATCAAAATCCAAAGTCAATCTGTCCACAGCACCAGATGCTGTTACCCAGGAGTATCAAAGGATGAACCGAAAAAGCGAGCGCATTCCCCGTAGGTTCTGCCGTTCGGCAGTGCTTCGCATCCTGCGGGGTTAGCGAGCGAATCTAAATTAGACAGAATTCCTTACGGTCGCTGCGAAGCACTGTCGCACGACAGAACATTCCTCGTAGCTTGCTGCGAGGTTCTTCAATTTGCTCGTGCTTACGCACGGGGCATATTCATATGGCTTCTAATAAGAACGATCATGTGTCGTTCTGGAAAATCGTGCAACGATTTTAGCTTGATTTTTTCCCATGCTTGCAGCGTGGGAAAAAATCAAGTAAGAATAAGATCGTTACACGATTTTTTTAATTTGGAAAACAGGTAGATTTAACCATGTCGAATGACGTGAATATGACGTTAAAACCGGAACCCGGTAGCAAGCTGTTGCGCTATCGGGGAGATACGGTGACATTTACACTTACGTTGACCCGCCCCCTCAAAGGAACCGCGCTTCTCAGGACCAATCTTGGCCAGGGCAGCATTTCCCGCCAGCAAATAATTCTGTCTGTTGAAAAGAACCTGCCGGGTTTGGGACGCGACTGGTTTGACATTCCCATGACGGAAGTGACGCCGCAAGAGTTTAACCTACGGCTTCCTCTGATCGATATCGGTCATTTTATGGCCAAGGTAATGTTTCTTCCGGAACATCGGCAGGACCCCATCTGGATTCCGGGCCCCAACATTACCATCAATGTGGAGCCGGCCGATACCTGCTGTGGAAATGTTATCTATAACGCATTTGTTAGACAGTTCGGACCCAACAAGGAGGGCGGGTTTTTCGAACAGAATCATAACGATGCTGTTCAGTTGCTGGACAAGGCCGGTTATGCCGTGATTCCACCTTCCGGTACCTTCAGGGATTTGATCCGGGAACTGGATTTTATCATCGGCCACCTGGGCTGCCGGTTTATTCAACTGCTTCCAATTCACCCGACACCTACGACCTATGGCAGGATGGGTCGCTTTGGTAGCCCCTATGCAGCCCTCAGTTTCACACAAGTGGATCCTTCTTTGGCGGAGTTCGACTCTGCGGCAACGCCCCTCGAGCAGTTTATCGAACTGGTACAGGCGATTCACGCCCGCAACGCCAAGCTGCTACTGGATATCGCCATCAACCATACCGGCTGGGCTGCATCTTTGCACGAAACGCATCCGGAATGGTTGGTGCGCAGTTCAAAGGGCGATATCGAAGTGCCAGGCGCGTGGGGTGTTCGATGGGAAGATCTCACCAAACTAAGCTATCAGCACAAGGATCTGTGGCGGTATATGGCCAATGTATTCCTGACCTGGTGCAACCGTGGGGCAGATGGCTTCCGATGTGATGCAGGGTATATGATACCTATTCCAGCCTGGCAGTACATCATAGCCGTGGTCCGGGAACAGTTTCCAGACACGATATTCTTCCTCGAAGGGCTGGGGGGCAAAATTGTTGTAACCCGTGAGCTTCTGGATGAAGCCAACTTCAACTGGGCCTATTCTGAGCTTTTCCAGAATTACGATGGACATAACATCGCCTTTCAAGTGTTGCAGGGCCGGGATATTTCAGAAAGAGAGGGTCTCATGGCCCACTATGCCGAAACACATGACAATCCGCGTCTGGCATCCAGGTCGCATGTCTGGGCCAAAATGCGCACCGCACTGTGTGCACTCAGTTCTTTTCAGGGAGCTTTCGGTTTTGCCAATGGTGTCGAATGGTTTGCCACCGAAAAAATAGATGTACATGAATCGTCGTCTCTGAACTGGAACGCAGAAGATAATCAGGTGGATCACATTCATCGATTGAGTAAGATTTTGAAGAATCATCCGGCCTTTCACGATCAAGTCCGCATCCTTGTCATGGATCATGCATCGGAAGATATTTTCATCTTGCTGCGGCATCACCAGCCCTCCGGAAAAAAACTGATGATCGTTGTCAATCTTAATGATAGCGAATCCAGAAGGACAGCATGGCAGGCAAATGAGAATTTTGGGCCGCCTGATTCATGGATGGATCTCATGACCGGGGAGAAAGTGACCCCACAGATGGAAGGGCTCACAATCGGGATGGATCTGCTTCCAGGCCAGGTTCTCTGTATTACGGACGATCCAGATGACTGGTCTATGATTCAAAAAAACACCAGGGAACAGTTCCAGGTTCCCGAACGGATTATCCGGCAACGTTTACGAGCAAAGGTGTTGGAGGTTTTCCAGGTGGCTAACGGGTTTGGAAAAATAGGCGATCAGGATCTTGAAACGTCTGTCCTCAAGTTAGAGGCCGATCCTGTCGAGTTCTGTCGGGAGGCCAACACCCAAAGCCCTGAATCCCGCGTTATCCGATGGGTGTGGCCACGGGATGGCCGCCGGGAAGTCATGCTGCCACCGGGTCATTTTTTGCTGGTGGAATCACCGGATCCTTTTCAGGTGAAGGTTTCTCACCAGCGTACAATCCTGCGCGCTGAAAAATCGATCATGTCGCCAAAAGGCTTTCACTGGGCACTGCTGAACCCTATAGCCACACCAGACGAACACCTGGAACTGACGCTTCAATTATCGGTCTACACCGCCCATGGGTATCACCAGGAAGAAACGTGCCTGATGCTGTTGAGTGTTGAAATAGCGGTGATGGATCTATGTTATCCGAGGAAAACACTTGACGAGCCTTCACTGCGGACACTCGTGACCAACGACATGGGTTCTGCGAGCCTCCTGCCGGTTGCGTGGGGAAAGCTGAACAGCCGCTACGATGCAGCACTTTCCGCCAATGTCAATGCTGAAATTCCGGTGGACAGATGGATCATGTTCACGCGCTTGAGGGGATGGGTGGTGTATCAGGATTATTCTCAAGCCCTGAACGGGGATTGCCTGGAAACGTTTAATCTTGATATGTCCTTGCAAGGGCAGTGGACCTTTTTTGTTCCAACAGGCCGTGGCACCCATGTGGTTATCAAGGTAAAAGCGGTTCTGGAGAGAAACAAGGATACGGTCCAGTTCGTGTTTGAGCGATGCCCGGCAATCCGGGAACAGGGGTGTCTACCGGATATGGAGTTAATTGATATTATTTTGCGACCGGATATCGAAAACCGTTCATTTCATGCAAACACCAAGGCTTTCCAAGGACTTGAACACGTATGGCCGGCGGCTGTCACACCTGGTGAAGAGGGCTTTATTTTTCGTCCGGATGACCTGCATATCCTGGATATACACCAGGAAAAGGGTTCTTTTGTTTACGAGCCAGAATGGAATTACATGGAACTCCGGTCAGAGGATGCCTCCCGGGGTTTCGATGCGCACGGAGATCTTTTCAGCCCCGGTTATTTCAAGACCCAGATTAGAGGCGGCGGGATGACGCGTCTGCGGGCAACAGTGACGACTCCAGAGGCAGAACATACTACCCGCCACGCAGCGAAATCGTCGTCAGCAACGTGCCTCTCAGACCAGGAAGGCATGGAGTTGGCCATGCCTGTCCAAAAGGTCTTGGAAACATCCCTTCGCCAGTTCATCGTACGCAGAGGCTCGCTGCATACGGTTATCGCGGGTTATCCCTGGTTTCTTGACTGGGGTCGGGATGCCATCATTGTTACACGCGCCTTGATCGAAGTGGGTGAAACCAACCTTGCCCGTCGTATCTTGAAACTGTTTGGACAGTTCGAGGAGAATGGTACCCTGCCGAATATGCTTCATGGCACCCATACGTCCAATCGGGAAACATCGGACGCTCCGTTGTGGTTTATCATAGCCTGCAAGGAATTGATCGAAAAGGAAAATGATCGCTCATGGCTTGGGGAGGCCTGTGGCCAAAGAACCATCCAGGACATCGTGCATGCCATCGCCAATGCTTATATTCACGGCACCTCCAACGGTATCCAGATGGATACTGAAACCGGTTTGATTTACAGTCCTTCTCATTTTACATGGATGGATACCAACCATCCGGCCGGTACGCCACGGGAAGGATACCCCATTGAAATCCAGAGCTTATGGTACGGAGCTCTACGATTTTTGTGTACCGTCGAAAATCGTGATGGTCAATGGTCGGATTTGGCAGAGATGGTTCAGACGTCCATTGGCAAATATTTCTGGCTCGAGTCCGGATCTTACCTGTCCGATTGTCTGCATGCAGGGCAGGGGGTTCCGATTCGGGAGGCAGAAGTGGATGACGCTTTGCGGCCCAACCAGGTTCTGGCGATTACCATGGGAGCCATCGTCCAGCCGGACAGGTGCCGAAGCCTGTTGGAAACATGTCAGGAACTGCTGGTCCCCGGAGCCATCCGCAGTCTGGCAGACCGTCCCGTGCTTCGTCCCCTGGAAATTGTCCATAAGGGGCGACATCTTTGTGATCCATACCAGCCTTACCGAGGCCGGTATGATGGAGACGAAGATACATCCAGAAAGCCTGCCTATCACAATGGAACTGCCTGGACATGGCTTTTCCCCTCCTTTTGTGAAGCCTGGGAGATGTCTTATGGTCCCGGGGCGCGCCAAACGGCCAAAGCCTGGATGCGCAGTGTGACCCGTCTGTTGCAGCAAGGTTGTGTCGGTCATGTACCCGAGATTTTGGATGGTGATTTGCCGCATCATCATTGTGGTTGCCCGGCCCAGGCATGGGGTGCCAGTGAAGCGTTGCGGGTGTGGTTAAAGCTGAACAAATAGGGTTCAAAGGTCCAAGGGTGATACAAGGGTTCGAGGGTGGCTGAAATTATCATAAGGGTTCAAGGGTCTAAGGGTGATACAAGGATTCGAGGGTAGCTAACAGCTATCAGCGGACAGCAGCATCCCAGCTTTCCAGCTTCATGGCATTACCTGTGTGTCACCTCTGACCTGAGTAAATAATAATGATTTTATTGTAGGCTCATCCATAATATACTATATAGTATAGGAACGATCTATTGAACTACTTAAAACTTGGCACCTCAAACTTAAATCACCCGTAAAAAGATTGCTTTGGACTTTTTACGAGGTCACACAATACATAAGGACAATCCATGAAACATCTTCAAATGTATCAGGTCTATCCATCGGTTCCCGAACCATTGAAATTTCTGGAGGATCTGTCCAGAAATATGTGGTGGTGCTGGCACATTGACGCCATCGAATTATTCAGACGTATCAACCCGTACCTCTGGCGGCAGTCCGGCCGTAACCCGATCTTTTTCTCCACTTTGATTCCACCGGGACGCCTTGAGGAGTTAGCAACAGATAGCGGGTATCTCGCCCATATGGAGCGTGTGAAAAAGAAATTTGAAACCGAAACGATGCTTCATGCGGACAATGAATCAGTGGATGCCGAGGCTAAAACGATTGCCTATTTTTCCATGGAATTTGGTATTCATGAGAGCCTGCCCTTGTTTGCCGGGGGGCTGGGTGTTCTGGCGGGGGATCACCTGAAAGCCGCATCCGACCTTTCCCTGCCCCTGGTGGGTGTGGGCCTGCTTTTCAATAAAGGCTATTTTCGTCAGTTCCTAAATAACGAGGGGTGGCAGCAGGAGGAATATCCGGATAACGATATTTTTCATATGCCCTTGCGACGCGTCAAGGATCCTTCCGGAAAGCAAGCATCTATAACCCTTGACGGTCCCCATGGACCGATTCGTGCCATTATCTGGAAGGTGCAGGTCGGTTGCGTGCCGCTCTATCTGCTGGACACCAATATACCGGAGAATTCTGTCGACATAAGGTCTATTACGGATCGGCTGTATGCGGGTGAGCCAATGCAGCGCCTGGAGCAGGAGGTTCTGCTGGGTATTGGTGGCATGCGGGCTTTGGAAGTGTTGGGTATTCAACCAGAGATCTGTCACATGAACGAAGGTCATTCAGCATTTTGCAGTATCGAGCGACTATGCCAGCTAAAAAGAAAATGTAATATCGACCTGAAAACGGCGCTTGAGATCATACCCAGGACAACCATTTTTACAACCCATACCCCGGTTGCCGCCGGGCACGATGAATTTCCAAAGGAGATGGTGACCCCCTATGTTGCATCCATGCAGGAGTGCCTCGGCATCGATACGGATCAAATCATATCCTGGGGGCAGTCCGGTGAGAAATCAAACGAACCCCTCTCCATGTTCGTGCTGGGGCTCAGGATGTCCCAGCACCATAACGGCGTGAGCAAGCTGCATGGTCGGGTTGCCCGACGCATGTGGTCGCATGTGTGGCCGGGGTGGCCTGAAGACGAGATTCCGATCTCGCACGTAACCAACGGCATACACATCCCCTCCTGGGTATCCATTGAAAACGCAACCCTTTTCGAGCGCTATCTGGCGCCCGACTGGTATCTGCACGTGGGGATCAAGGATCTTTCAAATCGGATCGATCAGATCTATGATGATGAGCTTTGGCAGACAAGACGCATGAGTCGTGCCAGATTGGTACGGACGTGCCGGGAATTGATGCTGAGGCAGTATGGCCGGCGAAATGCGCCCCAGTCAACCATGAGGGAGGCCGAGGGTATTCTGGATCCGGAAATTCTCACCATCGGTTTTGCGAGGCGGTTTGCCACCTACAAACGGGCAACCCTGCTCCTGAAGGATCCTGAAAGACTGAAAAGAATCATCAACAACCCTGATAGACCGGTTCAGCTTATTTTTGCCGGTAAAGCGCATCCCAAAGACAGGGAAGGAAAGGATATTATCCGGCAGTTGGTCACGTTTGCAAAAGATCCGGCAGTGCGACAACGTATCGTATTCCTGGAAGATTACGATATCAACGTGACCCGATACCTTGTACAGGGAGCCGACATCTGGCTCAATACACCCAGACGGCCCATGGAGGCTTGCGGTACTTCCGGGATGAAAGCCGCCATCAACGGCGTTCTCAATGTGAGCGTTCTGGACGGGTGGTGGTGCGAGGGCTACCGGGAAGATCGCGGCTGGGCTATCGGCAATGGAGAGGAATACGAAGACCACGAATACCAGGACATGGTGGACAGCTACGCCCTTTACAACCTGTTGGAAAACGATGTTATACCCTGTTTTTATGACCGCAAAAACGGGGAGTCACCCGAAAGATGGACCAGGATGATGAAAGAATCCATGAAAATGGCCCTTGATGACTACTGTACACACAGGATGGTTCTGGATTATAATCAAAAATTTTATCAACCGGCGCTTGAAAGCTATCGGACGTTTACCCGGAACAATGCTGAAAGTGCCAAACAGATGCTGACACAGAAAAAGCGTCTCATGGACCTGTGGAAAAACATTCAGGTCAAAGAGCCTACCAGAAAGGAGAACGGTCCTTTCAGAATAGGCGATTTTTTTCCGATATCGGCTGAGATATCCCTGGGTGAGATACGTCCCGAGGAGGTTCTGGTGGAACTCTATTATGGAAAGCTGCGTACCATCGACACCCTGTTGCCTGGGAAGACCCAAACAATGGAAGTCGAAAAGGAGTTGGCGCGGGGTACATATCTCTATTCCTGTCTTCTCCCCTGTACCTCATCCGGGCGATTTGGATTTACAGTTCGGGTAAGCCCCAAAGGGGATGATTTTCTACGATTTACGACAGGTCTGATCACCTGGGCGTGAAATAGGGTTTGAGGGTCCGAGGGGGATACAAGGGTTGGAGGGTAGCTGACAGTTTAAGCAGACAGCGGCATCCTATCTTCCAGGTATCCTGGCGTTCCAGCATACAAGGGTTTGAGGGTTGGAGGGGGATACAAGGGTTGGCGGGTGGCCGACGGCTATCAGCAACACACCAAACACAACACACTAAACACCAAACACCAAGAAGCAGATGACAACACATCCCAAATCACCACGTGTTCTGATTGTAACACCCGAGGTTACATATCTGCCGGACCGCATGGGAAGTCTTTCCCACTATCTCACCGCAAAAGCGGGTGGTCTGGCTGATGTTTCGGCAGCGTTGATCAGTGCACTTTTCGAACAGGGTGTGGATGTACACGTGGCGCTTCCGGACTATCGTGCTATCTTTTCCGATCACCTGGCTCCCTTCCTCAAGGAAGAGCAACGTATTATCCGCAAAACCATGCCGGACGACCGTATCCATCTAGCCCAGGACAGGGCATTTTACTATCTGAACCATGTTTATTCCGATTATGGTGGTGAGAATACCAAACTTTCATTGGCGTTTCAGCGGGAAGTCATCAACCATGTTATTCCCCGCGTGGAACCCGATCTGATTCACTGTAATGACTGGATGACTGGCCTGATTCCGGCCATGTCCCGCCAGATGGGAATCCCATGTCTTTTTACGATCCACAACATTCACACCGTCAAAAGTACCTTGTCCCACATCGAGGATCGGGGGATTGACGCGGCCTATTTCTGGCATCACCTGTACTACGAAAAACCTCCCTATGATTATGAACAATCATGGGGAAGCAACGCCGTTGATTTCCTGGTCAGCGGCGTGTTTGCAGCGCATTTTGTCAATACCGTGAGCCCGACGTTTCTGAGAGAGGTTGTGGAGGGACGGCATGAATTCATATCTGAGAGCCTGGGGCGGGAATTGGCCAACAAAGCGGCCGCAAATTGTTCCGTGGGGATTCTGAACGCGCCGGATCCGGTCTTCAACCCCGAAAACGACCGTCACCTCTTATACACGTACACCCAAAAAGACCCTATGAGCGCCAAAAAGAAAAACAAACAGGCGCTTCAAGCCAATCTCGGGCTGACCGTAGATCCAGAGGCAGCACTTTTTTTCTGGCCGTCCCGCCTGGATCCCAACCAGAAGGGTTGTCAATTGCTGGCAGAAATTCTCTATCATATCATTTCAACCTATTGGGTGGATAATCTGCAGGTCGTGTTTGTGGCAAATGGTGAGTACCAGCGGGTGTTTCGTGACATCGTCTCGTTTCACAATCTTCATCCGCGGGTGGCTGTCTGCGATTTCAGCGAAAGCCTGGAGCACCAGGCATATAGTGCTTCTGATTTTATTCTGATGCCCTCACGATTTGAACCTTGCGGTCTGCCCCAGATGATCGCCCCCATCTACGGATCCCTGCCGGTGGTTCACGATACCGGCGGTATTCACGACACGATTTCTCATCTCGACATCGAAAACAATGTCGGCAATGGTTTTGTTTTTGAAGCCTATGATACCAATGGGTTGTGGTGGGCCGTCCAAGAGGCAATGCGCTTTTACAGGCGATCTGCCCATGAAAAAGAGGCCCAGGTCAAACGGATCATGCAGGAAAGTGCCAGAACGTTTACCCATGCGGTTACCGCCCGACACTACATCGAGCTGTATGAGCGGATGTTGCAGCGGCCTCTGGTATCGGTGTCTCCATATTAGGATTTCATAAAGATGAACGTTCAACATCGGACGCTGAACATCGAACATCCAATGAAAACGAATATTGAAGAACCTCGCGGCAAGACTTGTTGGTTAGTTCAGGTCGAGTTGCCACGAGGTTAGCGCTCGCTGTTGCAATTCAATACGAACGACTGTTTCCTAATTTTTCAAATTCAACATTCGATGTTGGACGTTCGATGTTCGATGTTCATTTTACAGCTTACGTCCAAAGGTTAAAAACAAGCGTATTATGCACACGGTAAAATCAACCATCGATCTAAAGATCACGTCTCTGCTCAAACAGGACCCCTTTCTGGAGCCCTATCAGGACGTCATTCGCAGAAGACTCCTCGCGGTAGCAGAGACCAAAACCCGTCTGATCGAAAACCAAATGACATTGACGGATTTTGCTATGGGGCATACGTACTATGGCCTGCATGTCAGTAATGGCGAATGGGTCTTTCGGGAGTGGGCCCCCAATGCAGTGGCTGTTTTTTTTATCGGCGACATGACCGACTGGGAGGAGCGGGCCTCCCATGCGCTGAGATGCATCAACAAAAACGGGGATTGGGAGCTTCGCCTGCCCCTGCAGGAAATGACCCATGGTGATCATTACCGTCTCCGGGTGCATTGGAAGGGAGGCGCCGGAGACAGGATTCCGGCCTATACCCGAAGAGTGGTTCAGGATGAACAGACACAGATCTTCAACGCCCAGGTGTGGCATCCTGAAACGCAATACCCCTGGCAGCATCAGACGCCGGAAAAATGCTCGGAACCACCACTCATTTACGAGACCCATATCGGCATGGCGCAGGAAGAAGCCAAAATCGGAACCTACCGTGAATTTGCCGAGAATGTGATTCCCCGGATCGTCAAAGCGGGCTACAATACACTCCAGTTGATGGGTCTGCAGGAACATCCTTACTACGGCTCGTTCGGTTACCAGGTGTCGAGCTTTTATGCGGCCTCTTCACGGTTTGGCTCTCCGGAAGATCTCAAAATGCTCATCGACACAGCCCATGGTGCTGGATTGCGCGTGGTTATGGACCTGATTCATTCCCACAGCGTATCCAACGAAGTGGAAGGTCTCAGTCGTTTTGATGGAACAGATTGTCAGTATTTTCACAAGGGTCCACGTGGTCATCATTCGGCCTGGGATTCACGATGCTTTGACTATGCCAAACCCCAGGTGCTCCATTTTCTCTTATCCAACTGCCGGTTCTGGCTCGATGTGTATCATCTGGATGGATTTCGATTCGACGGTATCACCAGCATGCTCTATCTGCACCACGGCCTGGGCCATGCCTTCACGAGTTATGATGACTACTTCGATGAGGTTCTGGATGAGGACGCTTTTACCTATCTCACATTGGCAAATCACCTGATTCATGAATTGATGCCCTCAGCCATGACCATCGCAGAGGATGTGAGCGGTCTGCCCGGACTTGCTGTTCCGGAAGAAGAAGGCGGTGTGGGATTCGACTTTCGTTTTGCCATGGGAGTGCCGGATTATTGGATCCAGCTGACAAAGGATACCCGGGATGAAGACTGGCCCATGGCTCATCTCTGGTATGAATTGACCAATCGAAGATCCGATGAAAAGACCATCAGTTATTCCGAATCTCATGACCAGGCGCTGGTGGGTGACCAGACCTTGATCTTTCGTCTCATGGGTGATGCCATGTACCACCACATGAACGTATCAGACAAACACCTCATCGTGGACCGGGGCATGGCACTCCACAAGATGATTCGCCTGCTGACGCTTGCCACGGCCGGGCATGGATATTTGAATTTTATGGGCAACGAGTTCGGTCATCCTGAGTGGATCGATTTTCCCCGTAGGGAAAACAACTGGTCGTATCATTTTGCACGTCGACAGTGGCATCTCATGGACGATTCAGGTCTGAAATATTCACAACTGGCTTGTTTTGATCGTGATATGATCCAGCTTGCAAAAACCCAGAACTTGTTCCATGCTTCCCTGCGCCTGGTTCAGACACATAATGATGATAAGATTATCGCATTTGAGAGAAATCGACTCTTTTTTGCATTCAACTTCCATCCGGAGATGTCTTTCACCGATTATTTCCTCTATCTTCCGTCCGGACGATATGACTGGCTTTTCGACAGTGACAAACGCAGTTATGGTGGTCATGGCCGGTTGGATAACGCCCGAACAAGTGTTTACGACTCCAGACCTGCCAAGGGTCGTCCGGAAAGCGGACTGGATTTGTATCTGCCCTGTCGGACGGTTCTTGTTTTGTCTCGTTCAGATATTAAATAAAAAAGAAATTTTATTTGGGAGGTTTGATATGGCAAAAGGAAAAGACAAGCGAAAACCGCAGGAAAAGAAAAAACCGCAAAGCAGCATGAAAGAAAAACGAAAACTAAAAAAGGAAAAAGCCTCAAAGGATTCTTAACTCTCGATCTAACCCTTAGACGTTACACATCTGAGCTGTTCGGGTAAGGCCCCTACCTCTGGCAGGGGCCCGGAAAAGTTCAAATTTCCCGAACTCATCGTTGCCACATGAAAGGATCACAATCTATACAGGGCAGGCCTCCGCAAAGACCGATCAGATAGCGCATGGCTTTGGCCAATTTATCCGCCGAATCCTCATCCGGTGTAAATAGCTCTACCTTGCTCTTCATCTCTACGTTCCCGTTTTCTTCGACACGCTTGATTTCTTTTTCATATCCTTCCACCGTAAGGATTACGTTGCTCAGGTGGGGCTTTACATAGTCAGGGCCTGGGTTGATTTTGCTCAGCGGAATTATATATTCAAAAGTTTTTGTATTCTTTACTGTTTTGGTGGTCGCCGTGCATTGCCCCGGATCGACACTGACAGTGTCCCTCGATATGGTATTGATAAAGTCAATTGTCTGGTCCATGGTGGGTGCTTTGTACTTGACAGTCTCCTTGATGTCTTCCGCCATGGCCGGAAACACAAGACACAGACCAGCAAGCGAAATGATCGCCGCTACAATGATCTTTTGTTTTACGATATTCATGTTGTGCTCCTTTCTTGTGTGCGACAGCTCACCCAGGGAAGCCATTCTCCCATTCCGTGCTGACATGTGATTCGATCAATTAAACCGTAAAGCCGGGAAATGAAAATGTTACGGAACTATTAACACAAATAGGGGAAATATCCAGCGGCCTTGGTGCGTTACCTTTGGTCAATCTGAAATATTATATGCCTTAACACAACCGGTGTCAATTCTATCGCCGTTGTCATACGAAACGGTCATCGTTAGCGGAAGGTTAAGATGGGCCACCCGTTTTCAATCGCTTTCTTTTTTAGGGGCACCGTCGGTTCAACGACGGCTGGGTTGCCCACTGCTTCGAGCATGGGAATGTCCGAGTGATGATTCCCGTAGGCATAGGACTGATCGAGATAAATGTCTTTTTCCTGTGCCAATTTTTTAACGGCCACACGTTTGTGCTGATCGATACAGATGGGGCCTTCTGTTTTGCCGGTCAGACGGCCATCGCCAGCGATTTCAAGATCGGTACAAAGAAGGTTCTGGAATCCCAAGTCCTTGATGACGGGAACCAGCATGTATCGAAGCGAAGCAGACACCAGCACCAGGGTGTGCCCGGCTTTCTGGTGTTCTCGAACTCGCTCTATGATTCTGGGAGCAAGGTGTGGTTTCAGGTATGTGTGGTAGAATTCTTCAGCACCGTCTTCCAGCGGTCTGATATCTCTGTTCTTGTAGAATGTGAGCATGATAGTAGCCATCTGAGTGTCGGATATCCAGTCACGTTCATAAAAGAAATTGGTTACGGCAACCTTCAGTAAAAAAGATAAGCGGATTTCTTTGATTTCGTAGAGGTATTTGAATCCGATCCTGCCGCTTTCCACGTCGATGAGCGTTTTGTCAAAATCGAAAAAAGCGCCTATCTGCATGCTTGATCCTTCAATGGTACACTCCGTAGGTTTTGACTGCCTCGAACATGGCAATACAGTTATCCGGATTCACTCCTGGATGTAATGTGTTGGAGGAACAGACAATCAGGCCTCCACCCTTGCCGGCATCTTGTATGGCCTGTTGAACTGCGTCTTTCACCTGTTGCGGTGTTCCGCTCGGGAGCAGTTCCATGCAGTCGATATTTCCCAGAAGACAAAGGCGGTCTCCGCAGTACTCCTTGACTTTTTTTAAGTCCATTCCCGCCTGGGGTTCAAGGGGATTGAGCCCGTCGTATCCGGATTCGAGGATCCTGTCGAGAATCGGCCACAGGTTTCCGTCGCTGTGGCGGACTACTTTTAGCCCCATTTCATGTGCCCTGTCAACGAGTCTGCGATTGTAGGGAAGGATAAACTCGGCAAAATGGTCCGGTGAAATCAAGGTCGTATTTTTATCGGCGATATCATCTTCGACAATCAAAACATCAAGCCCGGCTTTACCCAGTATTTCAAGTTGTGCCAGACTGTATTGGGTTACCATTTCAGCGATTCTGTGCAAAAACAGTGGGCTGTCAAAAAGATTCAGCATATAGTTTTCCATACCGGTAAGCCGCCAGCTCCGGACAAAGGTTCCACGCATCATCCAGAAAACAGCTTTACTGTCATGGAAACGGTCTTTCATCAAATCCACTGCAAAAATCTGTTCCCGTCTGGGTTCCGGGGGTGTGTAGCGATCCAGGTCCTTCATGGATGTGATCGGATGGCTGGATGGCACGGGAATACCATGGGGACTGCGGGTGAATCCGACGCCCCAGTCATCCACAACGTTTGACTGATCGGAAAATTCAGTACCAGGACCCAGGGGCAGGCAGGTATAGCCGTCGACCTCATGGGTTTCCAGGATAAGAAAGAGCGTGTCGATCAGTTTGACTTTTTCAGCATCACTCATCTGATGCAGCATCTTTCCCATTGGCAAACCACCTGTGAGATATTTTCCGATGCCCATGATGGGGCCCTCGTTGATGCCGTGAATGAACAGGGGAACCCGGTCCGGTTCTTTGTGACTCAAGGCGGTCAGAATGCGTTCTCTGCCGGTCATGCTACCTCCTTGCAGTTAGCAGTAAGCGATGAGCTGTAAGAACTAAGCTATGAGCAGGCAACCAGCTTACGGCTTATCGCTGATGGTTTAAAGCTTTTCTTATTCCAGAACCAAATCTATCTGCGCTGTAGACATTATGTCTTGTTCGTAGAAGAAGGCGCCGATGAAAAAGAGAACAGCGCCGATAGCGCAAAAGACAGGCAGTGTTTTAAATGCTGTGGTCAAGTCATATCTGTCCGACATCATACCCACAAAGAGCGGTCCCAGGGAGCTACCTAATGTGTGTTGAATGACAATGTTGATGCTCAATGAAATGGCACGAAGACCGGGATGGACAACATCCTGGGTTACGGCCACAGCTGCAGGGACAAACATGATAATGGTGACACCCAGGCAGAGCAATGTCAGATACTGGATGTCGCCTTCCAGATAACCAAAGGCGACAAAAAGAATCATGGCCGAGACAGCAGAAGATATTGCCGGCAGCAACATCCGTGCACGAGGGGTATGTTTCATCCACCTGTCGCTGAGATAACCACCCAGTGGTGCACCGATAATGGCCAGAAACATGATCAGCCCGCCTTTGGGGCCGGCCTTGCTCATGGGGAGATCGTGCATACGATGGAAATAGGTCGGCAGCCAGCTTAACAGGGCAGTGGTGACAAATACATTGGATGCAAAAGCCAGATTATTGAAAAGGAGCGATTTTTTGCATAGAAAGGTTTTGACAATATCCATAAGGGTCATTCTATTTGATGATTTGTCGGCCTCATGGGGCCTGATTTGCACCAATTCAACGGTTTTGTAGTCCTTTACCTTGAAAAACATCAGCGCCAGGATCATTCCCGGTATGGCAACGATTCCGAAAGCGTGGCGCCAGCCCAGATGCTCTGCAATGATTCCTCCCAGTGCAATACCGATGGCGCTGCCCAGTGGGATCGAGGCATTCCAGATACCGAGAATTCTGGCCCGTTTTTCAGGGGGAAATAGCGCTGAAATCAAAGCAGTTCCACCGGGAGCATATCCTGCCTCACCGATTCCGATGGCAATCCTGGCACTGAAAAGCTGTTTGAAATTTTTGGCAAAAACACATAGCAGTGTGGCTAAGCTCCATAGGATAGCCATGAGTCCTATGGCCTTCTTTCTGCTCCAGCGGTCAACGATGATGGAGACCGGAAAGGAGAAAAGGAGGATGGACCAATAGACCGACGACACGAGGAGGCCGCATTGGGTGTCGGTCAATCCCCAGTCTTGCTGAAGAAAAGGGAAGAGGGATACGATAATCAGCCTGTCAATGTAGTCGAACATGTAGAGCAGAAACAGGAGACCAAAAGTATAGTAGGCATTGTTGTATGTTTTCATGGCATCATTTGAATATCTATGCTATTTCACGAGAAAAGACAACCTGTTCAATCTCGAATTGTGTTTCATATGGTATTTTCCCCAGGCTGGATTAATCATGATATTTCAAAATAGTTGCTGTCTGCCGGTCAGCAAAGGAAGGCAGTTGTTTTTGGTGACTTTTCTGGTATCTCTTCTGATTATCCTCCAGGTTTCCGTGTTATCGGCAGCACCCGCCATGGATCCAGAAAATGCTTCCGATAAAAAACAGACAAAAAGCAACGGTCAGAAATCCATTGAAATTGAAGCGGGTTACGGTTATCGACAGGACAGTTTCGATTGGAATATTTCCGGGGATCTCCAGGGGAAAAACCCCAATGTCTTATCCGAGTTGGAATGGAAGGATCTGCTCATCCACGAGGCCTATCTGGAGTTGCGGGCCAACCTGAGAAATTCTATTGTGTTGAAAGGATCCATTGGCTACGGTAGGATTGTCTCCGGTTCTAACCAGGATTCGGACTATTCTGCTGACAACCGCGAACTGGAATTTTCCCGGTCAGTCAACGATGCAGACAAAGGACACACCCTGGACGGACAGCTGGGAGCCGGTTACAGATTCCAGCTCATTTCGGAAGTCATCAGTGTCATACCGATAGCAGGATATTCATACCACCGACAATATCTCAGCATGACGGACGGATACCAGGCTAAGACCTGGCTGGGAGGGCCGCCCCTGGGATCATTTGAGGGTCTGGACAGTTCCTACGATGCCGAGTGGAAGGGTCCATGGGTAGGGATTGAGATGACCCTGGATGCGGAAAGGTTAACGAAGAACCTGCCGCCGATGTCGTTTTACGCGGCCTGGGAGTATCACTGGGCAGACTACTATGCAGAGGCGGACTGGAATCTTCGTGATGACTTCAAGCACCCCAAGAGCTTTGAACATGAAGCCGATGGAACTGGTATGGTTGCCAGCCTGGGTGTTTGTGTACGCCTGAGCGACAGGTGGTCGCTAAACCTTGAATATGAAAAAGAGGAATGGTCAACCGAACGAGGTGTCGATCGCGTTTTCCTGGAAAACAATACCACTATAGAAACCCGCCTGAACGAGGTTAACTGGCGCTCGGATGTTATTCATTTTGGTTGCTCGGTCAGCTTCTAAGAGAGGGCCTCATAAAATACTTCCCGCTGTTTTATTCGGGTTGCATTCTGGTGTCTTCTGCCATATTCTTAGACATTATGCCTCATCCTATTCGACAGGTTATGATACTGGTTGGCTCGTTCGTTTGTATTTGGCCGGCTGCTGCTCTGGCAAAAATGCCTGTATTTGTCAGTATTCTTCCCCAGCGGTATTTTGTGGAACAGATCGGAGGGGAGCATGTGGAGGTTCAGGTTATGGTGTTGCCGGGGGCTAGCCCGACCACATATGAACCCAAGTCCCGCCAAATGGCAGCCATTGCAAAAGCAAAGATCTATTTCTCCATAGGGGTCCCGTTTGAAGCGGTCTGGCTGGAGAAAATCATATCATCCAATAAAAGCCTGCGTGTCGTTCAGATGGATCGTGATATACAAAAACGGACCATGACCTCCTCTCATTCCCATGATGACGCAGAACAACGTGCCAGAGGTCAAACTCTTTCGCATGGCGGCCAAGAGACCATGCCGCATGGTATTCCTGATCCCCATGTATGGTTGTCGCCGCCCCTGGTGATATTGCAGGCGCGTACCGTTTTAGTTGCTTTACAGGACATCGATCCAGAAAATGCTTCAGCCTATGAAGCGAATTTTCAAACGTTTATTTTACAAGTCCTGGCCTTGGACAAAGAACTGCGGCACCTGCTTGAACCGTATCAGGGACAGCGCTTCATGGTGTTTCACCCAGCCTGGGGTTATTTTGCCGACACCTATCGTCTGGAACAGATACCTGTGGAAATGGAGGGCAAAACGCCCAAACCGGCTCAGCTCAAGGCACTGATAACAAATGCACGCCGGGATCGTATAAAAGTTCTGTTTTTGCAGCCGCAGATATCTTTAAAAATTGCTGAGCAGGTGGCCAGAGAAATCGGTGCACAGGTGGCATGGGCCGATCCACTTGCCATGGATTGGGCGGCAAATCTTCGGGATGTCGCCGGTAAATTTCAGCAGTCGATGGAGCGGTGAAGAGGGTTGGAGGGTTTGAGGGGGATACAAGGGTTGGCGGGTGGCTGAGGGCTGGTAGCGAAAGGCACCTAACAGCCTACAGTCTAAACAGCTAAAGGGCTAATAAGGGTCCGAGGGTAGCTGACAGCTACAAGCAGACAGCAGCATCCCAGCTTCCAGACATTCGAACGTCCCAGCAAACAAGAGCCCGGGGATTGGATGTGTTATATGACATCGTTGATTGCAGATATTGAACAGGTGGCATTTTCTTACAACGATCAGGTGGTTCTGGAAAATGTGAACCTGAAGATATTCGAGAGGGATTTTGTTGCCGTGATCGGTCCCAACGGTGGTGGGAAGACCACACTGTTGAAACTGATCCTGGGTCTTCTGCCGCCTTCCAAAGGGAAGATACACATATTTGACCGGCCGCCACAAAACGCCTCTTATCTTATCGGTTATGTGCCGCAGGATGTTCATATCAATCAGAACTTTCCCATTACAGCCATTGATGTGGTATTGATGGGCAAGCTGTTGCCGGGAAAACGATGGCAGCGAAATGCATTAAAGGATCGACAAGAGGCGCTAGCAGCTTTAGGCCACATGGAAATGGAATCATTTGCCGACAAAAAGATCGGGGAATTGTCGGGTGGACAACGGCAGCGGATATTTATTGCGCGAGCGCTTGTCACCAGACCCCGGCTGCTACTTCTGGACGAACCCACCGCCAGTATCGACTCCAAAGGTCAAGCTGATTTTTTCAGACTCCTGGAGGCACTTAACAAAGAGATGACAATCCTGATGGTCAGCCATGATCTGCTGGCAATTTCGAGGCATGTTAAAAGTGTGGCGTGTGTTAACAGGCATCTGCACTATCACAATCACGCTGAAATTACCGGTGATATGCTGGAAATCATGTATCCATGCACAGTGGAGGAGGTTTGTCCTGTGGAACTGGTAGCCCATGGGCTGCCGCATCGGGTATTGAAGGATCACCAACAATAGCTTGATAGACTGTTAGACTTTAGGCTGTAGGAGCAGTTTAGCAGGGATTACGGTTAACTAATGAGCTATGTTTGGAGGTATGGAGATCGCTCCATTATGCTGGGAAGCGAGGATGCTCGAAGGCTGGAATGCTGCTGTCTGCTTATCGCTCTCAACCACCCTCGAATCCTTGACTCCTCGGACCCTTCCTCCAAACGAATTGGGGGCAGAGCTGAAGTTATTAAGCTAAGTCATAAGGTTAGTAAGAGAAAGTAAATATGATCGAAGCCCTGCAGTTTGAATTTATGCGTCATGCACTAATGGCCGGTCTGCTGGCCAGCATCATCTGTGGTGTCATGGGCACTCTGGTCGTTGTAAACCGTATCGCCTTTTTATCCGGCGGCATTGCCCATGCTGCATACGGCGGAATTGGACTGGCTTTTTATCTGGGATGGAACTACCTGATCTGTACCATCGGGTTTTCACTTGGTGCCGCCATGCTTATGGCCCTGGTCAGCTTTAAGCTAAAGCATCGTTCCGACACCATTATCGGTGTTATCTGGGCACTGGGTATGGCTTTTGGCATTATTTTGATTGACCTGACTCCGGGGTACAATGTCGATTTGATGAGTTACCTGTTTGGCAGCATCCTCACGGTACCTGCCTTTGATTTGACGATCATGCTGGTGATCTGTCTCGTGACCATCGGTTTTGTGACGTTCTATTATCAGGGGCTGATTGCCTTTTCATACGATGAAGAATTTGCACAGATCAGAGGGGTGCCAGTCAAAGCGCTCTATTTCGTCTTGATCGGTATACTGGCTGTTGCAATTGTCATGCTGATCCAGGTCGTAGGACTTATCCTGGTGATTGCCCTTTTGACGATTCCTCCCTTTATTGTGGAGAAATATACCAGCTCCCTGGTTCAGATGATGTTGGCATCGAGTCTGCTGGGAGTGGTATTTACGGTCAGTGGTCTTTGGTTGGCATATTCTTTTAACCTGACCTCCGGCGCTTCCATCATCCTGGTTGCAGGGGGTGTATTTATTTTGGATTTCCTGTTCGACCTCGGCAAAAAACGATTTCACCGGGTCGTCGTTGGGGAGAATTGAAGAACCTCGCAGCATGCGAAGCACTGCCGAACGGCAGAACCTACGGGGCAATGCGCTCGCTGTTGCGGTTCATCTGGAACCTGACATCAAATGGAAATCTCATGAAAATAGGCGGGTAATGCTATTAAACCTTTTCAATCTGGAAAAAGACCATAAGCGTTTTCATGATAGCACCTGTTTCCCATGCTGGCGCTTTCGATGGATGTTATGTTCATACCTGATTGTCTTTTGGGTGAGTTTTTTAGTTGGCTGTGCACCTCACTCCGTAACGCAACCGGACCCATCCCCATATGAAGATTTACTCGGTATCTATCGCGAGCCTTTGAATCACCTGGACGCGGTCAGACGCGGTGCCTGCCCCATGCACCCGTCCTGTTCCGAGTACAGTCGCCAGGCTGTCAAGAAGCATGGTTTTGTTCTAGGGTGGGCCATGGCAATGGATCGTCTGTTGCGATGCGGCCGTGATGAATTGAGGCGTGCCCCCACAATCCTTGTCCATGGCCAATGGAAGTTCTACGATCCGCTCGTGGCAAACGATAACTGGTGGTATTCCACTGGTGAAGAAATCGATCCAGATTCATGACAATATACTGAAATACTAAGGCATAAAAAATATTTACAGTTGAGTCGCATGAAATATTCGGGCTAAATGGGTTGACAAATGCATCCCTGTCTCATAATATCAATCATTATCCTCTCGGTTAAAGCGTCAGTGTAAGTACCCAGGAGTTTTTTACCTACCCTATAAAGCAGACGCTCAACCCACCCGATACGAACTTATAAATCGATGTAAAAACATCCAGTTGTATACATCAAAGGAGTGGTCACATGCGACATAAATTTATGATCAAGAGAAATGAAACTAAAAAGGAACTTCGCATCAGGGAGTACGCCAATTTGGAGAGAGAGCCTAAGAACGAATGGCAACGATCCGACGTAGCGGCATTTTCACTCATTGGTGAAGAAACCTATGGCAAAAGGGCAGTCACGATGGCTATTGAAAAGGGTAAGAGGCATCTTATTTCAGTGTTGCGTACCCACAACATGTATCCTATCGGGATATATGCGGAAGAAATCGCCGTATCCGTTATGGGGTTGTATGCATCGGACAACAAGCGCTTGGTGGAATTGTCCTTTGATGACAAAGCCTATTTTGAACATCAAGATATTCTTCAAAAAACGTCAACAACCGCATGAGCGAACCGTTGAACACAAGGATTTGACCCCTTCCAATTGAAGACCCACCCAGCAAGTTACCGGAAATTCTCCTCCGTGGGCTAGTGCTTTACAGCAGCGCCAAGGGATTAGCCATTGCTGTTGTGGTTCAAACCTCAGGTATTGCCGCAGCGATGCTCTTGCCATGCAACCGGCATCAACCGGATCGACAGGTAAGGGCTTGACTATCTTGTCGATGCCAAATAAGTTGCACGCTATATTCTATCTCAACAGGCGGTTTATTTAAGGAGCGATGCATGGGTTGGTTAGGTAAAATGGTGGGGGGCGCCATCGGGTTTGCCCTGGGGGGACCATTAGGTGGCATTGCGGGCGCTGTTTTCGGGCATGCCTTCGACCGTAGTGAAGAAAGAACATTTACCGAAGAGCGGCAGCGTCTGTCACCAGGAGAGGAATCCCAGTTTGCCTTTTTTATCGGTGCCTTTTCCATGCTGGCCAAATTGTCACAAGCCGATGGCCGTGTTTCCCGGGAAGAGGTCACATCGATTGAAAAATTCATGGTGCGCGACCTCAATTTGAACCAGCAAAGTCAAGCCGTGGCCATGAATATTTTTCAGGCCGCCATGTCCTCTCCGGGAACCTTTCAGGATTTTGCGGCCCAGTTCTACGATCGGTTCAGGTTTCAGCCCCAGCTTCTGGGTGTCATGCTCGACATCTTGTTACGCGTGTCAATTGCAGACGGGGCTCTCAGTGAGGTTGAGGAGCGGCTGATTCTCGCGGCCAAATCCATATTTAGTATCAACGACCATCAATACAATGCCATCAAGTCCAGATACATCAAAGATGACGACAAATATTATACCATATTGGGGGTTAGCCGGAGCGATACCAACGAGACTATCCGGACGCGGTACCGCAAGCTTGTGAAGGAATACCATCCCGACATGATCGCCTCCAAAGGGCTTCCCGAAGAATTTACGAAACTGGCAGAAGACAAATTTCGAGAAATCCAGGAGGCGTATGATCGTGTCCGCAAGGAGCGTAACGTACACTAGGCGTCATCTCAAAACTGTCTTTTGACCCATGTCTGTGTCAGTCTTTCACTTCAATTCATAGCAAGCAACGCTATGATCACGACAAAACACGACCGATGAGTGACTTCTTGTTGTGAATTTCTTCGATTCGGACATTCTGGAACGTATTTTCAACACCCGCACTTCTATCCAGGAGTACCTTGATGTAATTGGACGTCACGCCCGTGAGCCGACCGGTTTTTGCGTCGGGAGTTGTTTCAACCAGAACTTCTACTTCGGAATGCATGTGCCTTTCGAGAAAGACCAGCCTTTTTTGCTGCCCCAACGCCCTTACTTCCCGGCATCTCTGCTTGACAATGTCTGATGGCACCCGGTCAGAAAACGTGTACGCCGGAGTTCCCTTTCTGGGCGAGAACGGGAATACATGCAGATAAGCGAGGGGGAGGCTCCTGATGAAGGAGACAGTGTTTTGGTATGCTTTTTCGGTTTCACCGGGAAATCCAATCATCACATCCACACCAATGGCAGCCTCTGGCAGAGTCTGGTGTATTGCTCCGATACGGTCACGAAAATCTTTTTGCCGATAAGGTCGGCGCATCCGTTTTAGAATGTCGTCATCACCGTTCTGCATGGGAATATGAAAATGGCGGCAGATGTGCCCAGGTCGTGGGGACGATGCAGATACCAGGTCGATGAGTTTGTCTGTAACCTCGAGGGGTTCGATGGAGCTGAGACGGATTCTGTCCATGGCTTTTTGCTCTCGCAAAACGGTCAGGAGTTCGGTTAAATGACTTGCTGGAGAAAGGTCTGTGCCATAACATCCCAGGTGAATGCCGGTCAAGACGACCTCGTGAAAACCGGCCTTCTGGAGGATTCGAACAGACGCTAGCACATCCTTAAACGGCATGCTGTGGTGACGACCCCTTGCATAGGGAACGATGCAATAGGAACAGAAGGTATCGCAACCATCCTGAATTTTCAGGAAAGGACGGGTTTTGTTTTCAAAAGGAGAAAGCATCGCTTTATCAGGCGGGTTGGGCTGGAAACGCTTTACAGCCGGCTTGGACAACATGCGCGTCAGGCAGGCAGATTGGACTATTTCAGGAATCCGGCTTTTTTCAGCATGTCCCACGACCTGGTGGACACCTATGATTTTTCGGATATTGTCGGGGTCTATTTGTGCAAGACACCCTGTGACGATGATGGTGGCATCCGGGTTGGACCGGATGGCTTGTCGGATGGCCTGTCGCGACTGCATGGAGGCTTTGTGGGTGACGGTGCAGGTATTGATGATACAGGTGTCGGTTCCGCCATCACCGGGTGGCTTGTTTTTATTGATTCTGTGAAATCCCGATTGCTTCAATTCTTGGGCTATGGTCTCTGATTCAAACTGGTTGACCTTGCAACCGAGGGTGATGATAGAAAATGAATTTTTATTTTTTGTCTTGGCCATGGTCAATATTTATGAAACTATCGGGTTAACCTTATGTATAGTGAAAGATGAGATATTGATTAATAACATACTGTAAAAATAAAAAAATAAATTATTCAGTTAGCAGCTTATTAAACCCCTAATCGTAATTATTCTTCCCTATGTTCCTTCGCTTCCTGATTTTAACATATTTGTGAATCATGTGCGCATCCAATTCTATCGTATCGAACAATAACACGGTGAAAAAAACGAATGAACATCGAACATCGAACGCCCAACATCGAATGTTGAATTTAAAATATGAAGAAACAGACATCGGTATTGAACGGCAATAGCGAGCACATTCCCCATAGTGACTCGACTTGAGGCCTTCGACGGAACCTCAGCCGAACTCCTCCCCGTCAAGTCTTGTTGTAGGGCACCCTTTACTATTCGTTTTCATTCAATGTTCGATGTTCAGCGTTCGATGTTGGATGTTCATCTTTATGAAATGATTCCGGCTGAGACAATTATCTTTGACCATGCCCAAAGGACATGGGTTTCTATGGCAAACTAAAACCGCTTGGTTCAAGCCACGATCCAGCCCCCGCCCAGAACTTCGTCTTTGTCGTAAAAAACAGCTGCCTGACCCGGTGTAATGGCGGATTGAGGTTTTTCAAAGTGAATAAGGGCTGCATGTTGGCCCAGGGGTGCAAGTTGAGACGGTGCGGCTTGGTGCCGATAACGTATGCGTGTCATCACGCTGATGGGTTGCGATGGTGGTCCATGAATCCACTGAATATCTTCCACACGGCTGGTATCTGAAAAAGCATCCTGCTTGAATCCTACTACCAGTCGATTTTTTTCAGCATCGATGCGGATGACATAATAGGGTTCGGATGCCGGGATATTGATGCCCCGCCGCTGGCCAATGGTATAGTGATGAAGACCCTGATGTTCACCGATGACATGGCCGTAAATATCCTGGACAGGTCCTTTCTGGCTGTTGAATCCAGGTTGCTGCGCCAGAAATTCACCGTAGGTGCCGTCGTTGATGAAACAGATGTCCTGACTTTCCTTGGGAACCACAGGTCTTATACCCAACTTTCGGGACAGTGCAATGGTTTCTGCTTTGCTAAACGCTCCCAGGGGAAATACAGCCTTTGACAGCATCTGCTGGTTCAGTCTCGCCAGGAAATAAGACTGATCTTTTTTGTGATCTTTGCCGCACAAAAGGTGGAAAGTACCACTGCGGTCTTCTGTGACACGAGCATAATGACCTGTCGCCAGATGGGAGGCGCCCTGTTTTGTCGCAAGTGCCAGACAGGCATTGAATTTAATGACTGGATTGCAGACCATGCAGGGATTCGGTGTGCGACCTTCCTGGTACGTGTGAACAAAATAATCTACGACAAGCGATTGAAACGCCTTACGGGCATCGAATATTTCAATGGGAATCTCTAATTGCTCGTGCAGACGAGAGACGATATTGACAGCGGCTTCCCTGGAATCGATGGCCGGAGTCGTTGAAGACGATTTTTTATCCGGGCGTCCGGTACTGGCTTGTGTTTGAGGCGCCTCTTCGTCGGCGACGGGAATCGTTCCACCGTGCGGCGTTGTTTCGCAGCGACCCAAATGAACCCTGTCTGATTCATACCCCGTAAAAAAATGGATTCCGAAAATGGCATGCCCCTGATCTTTGAGGATGCGTGCTGTGACCAGGGAATCGACGCCACCACTGAGCAGAACGGCAATTTTTTTCATTCGAAAAAGATTGTGTTGGTTGGACGAATCTGCATTGCACGCGTGGGGCAGGCCGGGACGCATAGTTCGCAGATACTGCATTTTTTCTGGTCAAATTCAACGCTCATTTCCGGCCGTACCACCGCCAATGCACCCGTGGGGCATACAGCCGTACACGCGCCGCAGTGGGTGCATTGTTTTGTGATGCGTTTTATTTCCTGGGATGCGTTCTGGACCTGGACCCCCATGTCTTTCAGATATTGGAGACCTTCAGAAAAATTCTTTTTGGGTCCGGTCAGTTCCAGAACCATGACGCCTTCTCTTTGGGGTAAAATGGCGGCATTCAGGATATTGAATGTCAGGTCATGGTTTTTGACCAGATTGCAGACGATGGGTTTTTCGACCACGGTTTTGGAAAATTTCAGTATGAGAATCTTGGAATGCACAGATACCTCCGAAAATTGATTTGCCCTAAATTGAGTGGGTTAACTGTTGGGCATGTTCAATTTAGGCTTTATTTTTTTTAAAATGCAGCATAAAATCGTTTTGCGATTTTGTGGGACGCGACCTTGTCGCATTTTTACCGAAGCCCTTTTCAATTAAAATTACTCATTTCAATAAAAATCTAACCTGCTCAGCTGTAAGCAATCAGCCCGCTGCTTGCAGTTTTCATGTAGCAGTTATCAAGCTACTCTAAGGGTTATTTGGAGCAATGTCAACACAATGAACCGCTTTGCCTACCGCACAACCGGACTGTTTGTGAAGGTGCTCGAAAACCTCTCCCGGGCTCATGTAAACCTGCATGGTACGGAAAACATTCCCGGCGGCAACAACATTTTTGTGGTCAACCATTTTACGAGGATTGAGACATTTGTCTTGCCTACCCATCTTTTTCGATTGACACAGACACCCATCTGGTCTCTCGCGGCAGCTGAATTCTTCAAGGGTGCTTTTGGCAGTTATATGGACAACATCGGAGCAGTTTCAATAAAAAATCCGGATCGGGATCATTTGATAGTGAAAACGCTTCTCACCGGCGAAGCCATGTGGATCATATTTCCGGAAGGCCGCATGGTCAAAAATAAAAAGATCATAGAAAAGGGACGCTTCATGATCTCTTCAGCCGGTGGAAAGCACCCACCACACACCGGTGCGGCCACACTGGCAATGCGTACCGAGTTTTACCGTCAGCGTCTTTTTGCCATGGACAAGTCAAACCCGCAAGAAGCCAGGCGTCTCCTAAATCTCTTTCGGATAAAATCCATGGCAGATGTTTCCAGGACTGGTACCCGGCTGGTACCCGTCAACATCACCTATTATCCGGTGAGGGCCAGAGAAAACGCCTTGAGCAATATCGCTAAAAGTCTGCTTGAAAATATATCCGAACGTTTGACCGAAGAGCTCATGACCGAAGGGCATATGCTACTGTCCGGTGTCGACATGGATATTCGTTTCGGGAAACCCATAGAGGTCGACGCATACCTGGACCAAGCAGTTATCCAGCAGGACATCCAGTCCAAGAGATCGTTTCAGTTCGATGACCTGTTGCCCTCAAAGGCAAAAATGCGTAAATCCGCTTTGCAAATCATGCAGCGATATATGACCGACATCTATGGTTTGACGACATTAAACCATGATCACATCTTTGCATGCATGCTGAAACTATTTCCATTCAGCAGCATCAAGACACAGGACCTGAAAAGACGCGTTTTTCTGGCGGCATCTTCACCACTCCAGAAGATGAACGTCCATTGTCACAGCAGCCTCAACGAAGATCAGGCCCACATGCTGGTGGATGATGAATACGGCAAGTACCGGGATTTCATCTCCCTGGCAAAGGAACAGGGCTTTGTCAGGGAGCAGGGCGACAGTCTGGTGAAACTTAACCCTATCGGTGCGGTGTTGAATTTTCACCTCGCGCGGGTTCAGAACCTGGTTTCGGTGATCGCCAATGAGGTCGAGCCCTTGATCAAATTCCAACGATTTGTCCGGAAAATTGCATGGACGCCATCTTTTATTGTTCGCAGAAACGTTGTGCGCAGCCTTCTCAAGAAAGCCATGAATGAGTTCGCCACAGACTACAAGACCTTTTTTGTCGAAGGGGAAACCAAGGATCAGGCGGTGGGAAAGCCGGTCCTGTTCAAGGGCGGATCAAAGCGTGTCGGTATCGTTCTTTCCCATGGGTACATGGCGGCGCCTCTTGAAGTTGAGGGATTGGCCAAGTACCTTCAGCATAAGGGATACTGGGTTTATACACCGCGTCTGAAGGGGCACGGAACCTCCCCGGAAGATTTAGCGCAGCGAACATACAAGGACTGGCTCGCTTCTGTTGAAGAAGGCTATGCTTTGGTCAGCAGCATCTGTGAGAGGGTTGTTATCGGCGGTTTTTCAACGGGTGCGGGTCTGGCTCTCCATATCGCCGCCCGGGCAAAGAAATTATCCGGTGTGTTTGCCATTGCGGCACCTCTACGGCTTCAGGATCTCGGGGCGCGCTTTGCATCGACGCTGGATGTATGGAACCATCTGATGGACAAAATCGCGAAAGGGGTTGCCAAAAAAGAATTTGTCAACAACACGCCTGAAAACCCGCATATCAATTATTTTCGAAACCCCATTTCAGGTGTCAGTGAAATAGAGAAATTGATGGAATCCCTCTATCCTCTTTTGGAGAACATCACCGTGCCTGCCTTAATTGTTCAATCGGAGAACGACCCGGTTGTAAACCCGAAAGGATCGCGAAAGATATTCAGGCGCCTGGGGTCGGTGGATAAAAGATATACCCTTTTCAACTTCGACCGGCATGGGATTCTCCTGGGTCAAGGGGCAGACAGGGTGTACCGGACCATCGCGGAGTTCATGGATCACCTGAGGGAGTAACTGCCGGCGGGTCTTGCTCGAATCCACCATTTCGCCTCATTTTGGCAAAACCCGGAAGTTGGGTTGTTACGCACTGATAATCAATTTTTTTATTTCCTTTTGGGCTTGCACCGCCCCTTGGCAATACCTATACTTAAATCATCTGGATGTAGACGGGCCCAAGGGTTTTTTTGTCAGTTTAGGCCGAGCAATTTATGAAATTTGACGAAGAATGCCTTGTGCCAGAACCGATCGGGTACGTTAAACGGTTAACACGATCCACATAAAAAGGAGAAAAGAAATATGCGAAAATTTGTGATGATGTTTCTACTGATAAGTGCATTGGCGGTGTGGGGTTTCGGCACGGCGGGTGCTGTTGAGATCATTACCGAAGATATGATTCGAGGTGAAATCTTGACCGAGGTCGATTTTATTAAAAATGCCGACAATTTTATTATCTTGTTCGATTCTTCCAAAACCATGCAGGAAACGCTTCCGGGCACGACCCAATCGAAGTTGGAAGTGGCCAAACAGATGTTAAGATTGAGAAATGAACTGCTGCCGGACCTGGGATTCAATGCCGGTCTGTACCTGTACACGAATCCGTTTAGGGCTGTTTACAGTGCGCAACGATATGATCGGGCACGCTTTCGCGAGGCCATCGATCAACTGCCCGACGAAGCCAACGGGGGGACCGACCTGAAAAAAGCACTCGGCGAGCTGCGAACGATTATCGCAGGGCTATCCGGGAAGACTGTGGTGTTTCTTTTCAGTGACGGCAAGCTTGTCATGAACACCGTCGGTAATATGCCCAAAGAGATTGCCAGACAAATTGCCGAAAAAAATGATGTTTCTTTCTATGTGATCAGCAGCGCTACCGGCGAGGCCGAAAATAAACTTCTCGAGGCTGTCTCTTCTATCAATGCCAGTTCACGGGTCGTTCCAATTGAAGCATTTTTACGCAACCCAGGATACATATCGGGGGCCTTGTTTGACATCGTGGAAACAGCAACCGTGAAGCTCAGTCTGGTTAAAAAAGTTGTAGGGTTTGTCATGGATGATATCCTGTTTGATTTTAACAGCGCGGACATCAAACCGGAATATGTCGCTCAGCTCGACAAACTGGGCCAATTTTTAAAGGCCAATCCGTCCGCTTTTGTCGCCATGGACGGCTACACGGACAGTGTCGGGTCTGAGGAAGCCAACCTGTGGGTGTCGCGGCACAGGGTCATGAGTGTGGCGGATTACCTGGTTGAACACTTTGACATCGATCCGCTGAGGATGGTGCCCATGTGGTATGGAGAACGCAACCCAACCGCTGACAACGGCAGGGCAGATGGACGTGCACTGAACCGACGTGTTGAAAGTGCCGTGGGCGGACTGTAAGAAAACGCCCGGCAACCCAAGGCAGCGTCAGGTATCACCCTTTCCTGATTCTGCCGCCCAGATGATTCCCAACCGCTCCATTGGATGTCGTTTAATTTATGTGTTGGATAACCTGTTGCGGTTTAATGGAATACTGTATATGTTTAATATAAATGATGCTATTCGAAATGAAACATTTCAATATTCAATTAATTTCGGTATAGTACAGGGTGGTTTCAAGTTCAGGTTGTGATGCCTCGTGACCGAACCGAGCAGGATCGCGAGATATCCGGGCTAGGCTTTTGGGTGCCTTGTTTCAAATGAAAGTGGACGGAGTTGAGTGCTGCATATGAGACGGAATTGCAGGATTTTAAAAAATGGCCCTGAAGAGCAAACCCTATAACATCGTCATGTACTCGCATGACACCTACGGTCTTGGGCACATTCGGCGAACCATGGCCATCGCGTCTCAATTGCGAAACCCAAATACCAATGTCCTCATCCTGACGGGCTCACCCATTGTGGGCCGCTTTTCCTTCCCGGAACAGGTCGATTTTGTGCGCATCCCGGGAATGATAAAGAAAACCAATGAAGAATACCTGCCCTTGTCCATCAAAATCAATGCCGGACATGCCCTGGATATCCGGAAAAAAATCATTATCGCAACGGTCAAAGCGTTTCAGCCCCATCTGTTTATCGTGGACAAAGAACCCCTGGGTTTGAAAAAGGAAATATTGCCCACACTCAAATGGCTGCGGAAGTGCTGTCCCAATACACGCACGGTATTAGGGCTTCGGGACATCATGGATGATGCCGAAACCGTAAAAGATAACTGGAATAAAAAGGGGATTTATCAAGCCCTGGACACCTATTACGGTGAAATATGGACCTATGGCATCCAGGATTTTTATGATCCCATCAAAGAATACAGTATCCCTGAGAATATCAGTCGGAAAATTCTATTTACCGGCTATATACCCCGTGAGATCAAATCCAGAAAAGATGCCATACGAGAGAGAAAAAGACACAAAATCAGAAAAGAAGACAAGTTGGTCGTTGTTACCACCGGTGGCGGGGGGGATGGTTATCCAGTGATGAATGCATATCTATCCATGCTGGAGCATAAGAGCTATGACATACCTTATCGAAGCATTCTGATCACAGGTCCTTTCATGCCTAAAGTCCAACGCAAAGAAATTTTTAAGCGATCCAAGAAACTGAACGTCAAGGTTTTCCATTTTTATCGACAAATGGAAAAAATTCTTGCAGCGGCAGACCTGGTGATCAGCATGGGAGGGTACAATACGGTCTGCGAGTTGATGAGCCAGAAAACGGTTTCACTTCTTATCCCCCGTGACACACCCCGCCTGGAACAAACCCTGCGCGCGCAATGCTTTACCCAGAGAAATCTGATGGACTACATTCCCTGGAAGCAGGTTTCTCCTGAACTGCTTCATGAAAAGGTCGACCATCTCATGCGAAAGCCGGAGATTTTCCAGGATGCCATGTCAAAATTCAAAATGACAGGCTTTGATATCATGCGTGAACGCATTCAGGAATTCAGAAAGCAGAATTGGGAGAACACTTGTTAAAACCTGAACCGCAACAGCGAGCGCATTTCCCGTGACTTACTGCAAGTTTAGCGAACGAATCATGATAATTCCGGCTTGAAAGCGCTATTCACTTTCAGTCACCATCAGCATGGTCGAAGGATCTATAATCAAGCCGGAAGTCGATATGTTTTCGCTCCCGCCTTTGGTGGCCTTAACATGGATATTCTTTCCCTCGGGCTGAAGCTGAAGTGTTACTTCGAACAAATCGTCGATCTCTGCAAGCTGGGGCGGAATTCCATCAGAGAGGGGCTCCTGGTGACGGTGTGTCCGGACCGAAAACCAGATACGGAGATCATGGACCTCTGCAAAGGTTTTTAGCTGTTTCAGAGAGGTTTCGACATCTTCATCAAAGGGGAATCCATCGATCACGATCATGTCCGGGGAAAAAATGTTCTGCTCCGTGAGGTCGGCCAGGCGCTCTTCAAATTTGGGAACGCTGAAGCCCTCTACCTTGAAGGTCATGATGAATCGGTGGTGGAGTATGGATTCCCACAGCTGGTTGATCTGCTGGGCATTGTACTGATTTGCCAGATTGTGAAAAACTTCCTTGTACCACAAACTGACTTTGTTCACCGGATCACTCAGACTGACATGCAGAACGTTTTTGCCCCGTAAGAGGGTTTCCAGAGACAACTGGACCATAATGGCGGTTTTGCCGACACCTGCCCGTGCCAGGACCGCACCAAAGCCACCCTTGGAAAGAATATCCTGATTTTCTTTTCCCAGGAGTCTTAGGGGGTTCCGAAGCGTGAGATCTTTTTTTAACATCATAAAGCTCCTCTCCTTGAGGTTGATAATATTTTTACAGGGTGGAAGCCCATGACCTTTCAACCCGAAATTTGCACCAGCCCTAAGCAACGTTTTTTTTCTCTTCCTGGGCCTTTTTAATCAATTCTTCGGCAATGGATTGCGGTACCTGTTTGTAGTCTGAAAATTCCATGGTAAACTGCGCTTTTCCCTGTGTGGAGCTACGCAGTACCGTGGAGTATCCAAACATGTCCGCCAGGGGCACCCGTGCTTCGATAACGCACATGACCCCCTCATCCTGAGATCCCAGAATCATTCCTCGGCGCTGGTTCAGTGAGCCCATGACAGCACCTTGAAATTCCGTCGGTGTTTCCACTACCACGGTCATGATCGGTTCCTGGATGACAGCCTTCGCCCTGGCGTAGCCTTCAAGAAAGGCTCCCCGTGCGGCTGCTTGAAAAGCCATTTCAGATGAATCCACCGCATGGGATGCACCATCGTTGATCAGCACCCGGATCCCGGTTACGGGTAGTTCCATTTTGGGCCCCTTATCAAGACAGGCTCTGAATCCTTTTTCGCAGGCGGAGATAAACTGGGTGGGTATGGAGCCACCGGTTACTTTATTCTCGAATTCGAAATCATTCTCGGCTGTCGGTTCCAGGTAACCTGCAACCCGACCATACTGGCCTGAACCACCGGTCTGTTTCTTGTGGGTGTAATTGAATTCACCGCGCTGGGTAATGGTTTCCCGGTATGCAACCCGTGGCATGCCTGTTTCCACATTCGCATTGTACTCTCTTCGCATTCGTTCGATATAGACATCGAGATGAAGCTCCCCCATGCCCGATACAATGGTGTCGCCTGTTTCATCGTTGACATAGGTTTTAAAGGTCGGATCTTCCTTGGTAAACCGATTGAGAGCTTTTGACATATTGTTTTGAGAAACTTTGTCTTTGGGAACAATGGCCAGCGAGATAACCGGCTCCGGAACATACATGGAGGTCATACTCAGATGCATTCCCTGAGCGGTAAACGTATCCCCTGAGGCACACTCGATCCCAAAGAGGGCCCCGATATATCCGGCGGAGATGGTGTCGATGTCTTCCATTTGGTCGGCGTGCATACGAACCAGTCTGCCGACCTTTACCTTCTTGCCTGAACGGGCATTCACGATGGTACTCCCTTTGGATACAGATCCCTGATAGACGCGAATGTAAGTAAGCTGGCCGTATTTTCCATCTTCAAGTTTGAAAGCAAGCGCAACCAATGGTTTGCTTGAATCGGATACAAGGGTCACCACGTTTTCCGTGTTATCCATGTCCAGGGCCTGGTTTTCGATATCGGAAGGGCAGGGCAACAAATTGGTGACAGCATCCAGGAGGGGTTGCACACCTTTGTTTTTATAGGCTGAACCCATGAAGACCGGTGTCAGCTCACGGGTAAGCGTTCCTTTGCGGATAGCCCCTATGAGCAGGTCTTCTGTAACGTCGCCGTCTAGAGCGGCTTCCATGAGGTCATCTGAAAACATGGAGGCCGAGTCGATGAGTATTTCCCGCTTTTCTTCTGCCTCTGCCAGAAGAGCATCTGGTATGCTTTCCTCGCGGATCAGTTCGCCGTTATCACCGTCAAAGTAAAGGGCTTTCATGGACACCAGGTCCACGACACCTTGCATGTCGGCTTCGAGACCTATGGGGATTTGCAAGGCAACGGCATTGTGACCCAGTTTTCTTTTGAGCTGTTCCATTACCCGGAACGGGTTTGCACCACTGCGATCACATTTGTTGATAAAGGCGATACAGGGAACTTTGTAGCGTTTCATCTGACGATCAACAGTGATAGACTGGGACTGGACACCGCCCACTGAACACAAAACCAGGACTGCACCATCCAAGACCCGTAAGGATCGCTCGACCTCTATGGTAAAGTCGACATGCCCAGGCGTGTCGATGATATTGATCTGGTGATCGCGCCACTGGCAATAGGTGGCAGCCGAAGCAATGGTAATACCACGCTCTTTTTCAAGTTCCATGGAATCCATGGTGGCTCCGACACCGTCTTTGCCCTTGACATCATGAATAGTATGGATCCTGTTGGTATAGAACAAGATTCTTTCCGTCAATGTTGTTTTGCCCGAATCGATATGGGCACTGATACCGATATTGCGGACATTTGTTAAGCCGTTAATCATTTTTTGTTCTTCCTTCTCAGAGGTTCCTCGACTGACCTATTTAAAACGTATATGCTTTTGAAACACAAAAACACAAAAACACGAAAAAGTGATAAAATTTTCGTAGGTTCGATAACGGGTATCTATTTATTTGGGAAAATTCAGTGCAGGAAAACCCGGTCTGAAAGTCATAAAATAACGCCATCTCTCTTAGAGATGGCGTCATGATACCACAAAAAAGTGCACAAATATAGGGATGAGAATCGGTATTGTCAACATAAATTTTCATGTTCAACTATTCGTAACGTAGCATGAAACTCATATTTTAGGAAAATATCTATTCTCTGAACCGAAAAAGCGAGCGCATTCCCCGTAGGTTCTGCCGTTCGGCAGTGCTTCGCACGCTGCGAGGTTCTTCAATAACGGGCATGATAACTTATGAATAAAATCTGTTGAAGCGACCGTCAGTATTTACTATGTAAGCAAGGCAGGTTGAACGCCATTGCCCAACTTCTGGTTTTCACCTGAGAATGCTGCAGGGCGCTCTTCAATGTAGAAAAATGGGGCAGTAACCCATGAAAAAAGTGAGAGACACATAAACAATGCTCAAAAATTCGATTCTGCCGGGTGTTAAAGCTGCCTGGCCCATCTGCCTGGGGTATATCCCCATAGGTCTGGCGTTTGGCGTCTTGGCACAGAAAGCCGGTATGACATGGCTTCAAATTGTCTTGATGTCATCCATCGTGTTTGCAGGGAGTTCACAATTTATTGCTGTCTCCATGCTGGCGAATGGATCTGCGGCCCTGGCCGTGATAATAACTGCATTTTTCGTAAACCTCAGGCACCTGCTCATGAGCTCCTCTTTGGCCACTCTGCTGCAAAACGAGCACCGGGGCAAGCTCTCTGTTTTTGCATACGGGGTCACCGATGAAAGCTTTGCTATCAATTATACGCGTCTCCTGGCCGGGGACTGGGACCTGAACAGGTCTCTGGTGCTAAACCATACGGCCAATGCCTGCTGGATCCTGAGTACGGTTGCCGGTGGATTTTTCGGTCACCTTATTCCTGCTCACAGCCTGGGTATCGATTATGCCCTGATTGCCATGTTTATCTGTCTTCTTGTTTTTCAACTCAGCAGCCGTCTGATTGTTTTGACGGCAATTATTGCCGGTGTGCTGTCGGTGGCCCTGGCGCTTTGGGTTCCGGGCAATTCCTATATTGTTCTGGCTTCTGTGATTGCCGCAACCATCGGGATAGGTATCGGGAAGTTTTCTCGCACATTTCCAGCAGGGAAGGGGGATTGAGCATGCCCGATACCTATGTCTTTATCATTGCCGCCATGGGGCTGGTGACCTATATTCCCCGGTGGCTGCCCCTGTTTATCTTGACGAAATATACATTGCCGGGGTGGTTCAAGGAATGGCTGGCCCTTATCCCGGCCTCTGTCCTTAGTGCCTTACTGCTGCCGGCCCTTGTGACCGGAGGCGATCCACGCCACCTTGATATCCTGCGGCCTGAAATGTGGGTGGCGGTTCCCACTTTTGTATTTGCCCTGGTAACCAAATCTCTGGGTGGCACGGTGGTGGTGGGGATGGTGCTGTTCTGGCTAGGCGGGAAGCTTTTTTAAGGGCCACATTCAATCCTACTCATGGCGACAGAATTACCTGGAGTAAAAAAACGAATGAACATCGAACATCGAACGCCCAACATCGAATGTTGAATTTGAGATATGAAGAAACAGACGTCGGTGTTGCTATTGAAGAACCTCGCAGCATGCGAAGCACTGCCGAACGGCAGAACCTACGGGGAATGCGCTCGCTTTTTCGGTTCAACATTTTTTTCATTCGATGTTCGATGTTCAGCGTTCGATGTTGGACGTTCATCTTTAGGAAATCATCATATATGATAAACCGAATTTATAATTCCGGTGGCCCGGATGGTATCATACAGGCAAATTGCAGGGTTTCGTTTCCACTGTTTCGGATCTGGTGTTCTTCGTTGCCGGGGATGAATGCGGTGGTTCCGCTGGATACCGGAATCCATCTACCTTCTGAATAAACCTCTCCATTTCCTGAGAAAAAAAGAATTTCATGTTCCCAGGCGTGAGCGTGGCGTGGTGTGTATCCTTCCGGTTCAACTTCGAATATTCTCATGCAGAAGTTGTCGGCACCGTCGTTCTTCCCAATGGCCACGCGGCCCTTGACACCCTTTACAGCATCACCGTCAAAAGTTGTAGGTTCGATATCTGAATAGTGAGTTATTTTCATTTATTGTTCTCCAGTGCTAATGGGTTGTTTCGATATAACTAAATTAAATCGGATCAGGTGACGTGTCAACCGGCAATCTCAGGTTGGTTAGTCTACAGCCTGATATGATTGACAGGCTCATATCATAAAATCATTACACGATATTATTTCTGTCTTGTCTGGTTCCTGCCGATAGTTTATGGTCATAGGTGATAATAAATCATGTGCCCCGGGGAGCTATGAAAATGGATCTGAAAAAATACTGCCCTACAAAGCTGATGTCTGCCGAGAACGCCGTTGGGTTAATCAAGCGGGGAAGCCGTGTGTTCATAGGGACCGGATGTGGAGAGCCGCAGCATTTGATCCGATCGCTGGTTGAGAACGATCAGCTTCAAGATATTATGATATATCAAATGCTGTCACACACACTGGCAAAATATGTGGACAATCCTTCCTTTTTGCGACGTTTTTCCTTGAAGCTTTTTTTTATCAGTCAGGATATGCGCAAAGCGGCATTCGAAGGCAAGATCGATTATCTGCCCATGTATCTGTCCCAGATCCCACGATACTTTTCAAGTCAGCGGATTGGTCTTGACGTGGCGCTTATACAGGTCGCTCCTCCAGACAAATTCGGATACTGCAGCCTCGGGGTGTCTGTGGATATCACTCGCTCCGGGATGGAAAACGCCAAGTTAGTGATCGCCCAGATAAATCCCCGAATGCCCAGAACATGGGGCGACAGTTTCGTGCATGTAGATGAATTGGATTTTCTGGTATGGCATGAGGAACCCCTGGTGGAATCGGTGCCCAATGTCAAAGACAACGAAGTTGCCCAGCGAATCGGGTTTTATGTCAACCAGCTGGTGGATGATGGCGCAACGCTCCAGATCGGGTTCGGTCAACTTCCTTTTGCTATCCTGGGGCATCTCGAAGATAAAAAGGATCTCGGTATTCACACCCAGCTGATTACCGACGGATTTATACCGCTGCTGGAAAAACGGGTTATCACCAACAAGAAAAAAACATTGTTGCCGGGACGGGTGGTGGCCTCTCTGTGCATGGGATCTGAGAAGCTTTATCAATATGTGGACAACAATCCTGTTTTCTATTTTCGTTCCTCGGAATTTGTCAATGACCCAACGGTCATTGCGAGGAACAACAATCTTATTTCCATCAGTTCGGCACTCGAGGTTGATTTGACCGGTCAGGTGTGTTCGGACTCAACCGGCTACCTGTTCTACAGTGGTATTGGAGATCAGGTCGATTTTCTCAGGGGCAGCGCCATGTCCAAAGGTGGGTTCTCCATCATTGCTCTGCCATCCACAGCCCAAAATGGAAATGTATCCCGTATCGTTCCTCATCTCAGCGAGGGGGCCGGTGTCGCCACGACCCGTGGTGACGTCAACTTTATCATCACCGAATATGGGATTGCCGAGCTTCAGGGCAAGGGTATTTATCAACGCGTCATGGAACTGGCGCAGATCGCCCATCCCAAGTTCAGGGACGATCTCATCGAGGTTGCCAAAAAACGCCATTATATCTTTTCAGACCAGCTGCCACCATCCAGTGAGGACCTCCATTTTCTGGAAGCCTATAAAAGCATGTTTCTACTACCCAATGGCAAAACCATGGAAATCCGGCCTCTGCAGCCATCCGATGAATTTGCCTACAGGAATTTTTTCTATTCCCTTCGCGAGGAAACCATCTATTTTAGATTCTTTTACAAGATGAAGCTTTTTTCTCACGAGGTTGTCCAGAAACAGTGGGCGAGTGTCGACTACCGTAAGAACATGTCTTTGATCGGCATGGTTCAAAAAGGGGGGCACAAGGAGATCATGGCCATTGGCTCCTATGCAGATGATGGGGATAGGGCTGAGGTCGCGTTTGTGGTGAGGGAGGATTTTCAAAGTATGGGCGTGGCATCTCATTTCCTTACAAAGCTGGAAGCGATTGCCAGGGAAAACGATTACAAGGGATTCACCGCCACTGTCTTGAAAGAAAATAGTGCCATGCTGAGGGTGTTCAAAAGAAGGTATCCCAACGCGAAAGTGACGATGAGCGGCGGCAGCGACATATCGGTGGTCATGGACTTCACCGAAGCTGAACCATAGCCGATAATACCGCATCTACGGTGTCAGAGGCCGTCCCGCATGGTTAGGCTATGGCGGAACAGCCTCTTCCTTGTATCTGCGGCATTCTCGGCTATGGTTCGGTTTTGGTTCTTACCTAGATAAATAGATTCAAACCTGGGGGTAAGCCATAAGCGCTAAGCTGCTTACAGCTAAAAGCTGGACTGGAAAATATGGAAATCGGCTCACCAGAATGGAAGGAAATGATTGTTGACGGGGCCCGGGGTTTGGGCATTGATGTCCAGCCGGGTCAGGCAGATCAATTTGCTGCACATGCGCTCATCCTCAAGGAATGGAATCAGAAGATAAACCTGACTGCCATTGATTCCCCCATGGACATGGCCGTCAAGCACTTCCTTGATTCCATTCTTTCTTCCCGTTACATCAAGCCCGGCAGCAAGCTGCTGGATGTCGGTTCTGGTGCCGGTTTTCCCGGGATCCCCCTCAAGATCATGATACAATCCCTGGATGTGATTCTGGTGGATGCCACCCGCAAAAAGGTCAGTTTTTTGAATCATGTCATTCGACGGCTTCGTCTCAGTCACATTACGGCCATACATTCCCGCATAGAGGATCTGCAGCAGGAATGGGAAGACAGGTTTGACGTTGTCGTATGTAGGGCCTTTTCGAACCTGGCCGACTTTGTTGAAAAGAGCTTGCCGTTGCTGGCGCCGGGCGGTCTGCTGCTGGCTTTCAAAGGCAGGGAGCTTGCGACCGATATGGTTCAAGTATCAACGAAGAATGGTGGTGAGGTATTCCGTGTTGCAGGAAAGAGTGTCGACACAGAGCTTCAGATGAAATGGGTGAGTTTCAAACTGCCGTTTCTGAACTTGTCGAGAACACTTGTCATGCTGACCCGCTGACCCGCAACAGCGGGCACATTCCTCGTAGGTTCTTCCGTTCGGCAGTGCTTCGCATGCTGCGAGGTTCTTCAATCTGCTTCCGGCTGCTGCTGTTTCGAATTACACCAAGCGGACGTGTTCGAAGGTATGCTCCTTGAGATCGAGGATGAGAAGCCGGTTTCGCAGGCTGGAGTTTTTGTTAAGCAGGATGTTGACAACTTCAGCACATTCCAGGGACGCAACCAGGGACACGGTAAAGGCGAGATTACCCAGAGCTGTTTCAGCACCTCTAGTGGCGGAAAGACTTTCTTCGGGACCGTATATCAGTTCGAGCCCCTTATCTTCGGGAAAAATGGCTGTTATCTGACCCGAAAATCCTGCAACTGCCGCAGATACCATGGGAATTTCGGCATTTTTTGCGGCTTTTTCTAGAACAAAACGAGAATGGATATTGTCCAGGCAATCGATTGCGATATCCGTATGTTCCAGAAAATTAGCAGCATTTTCCTGATCCATTTTTTCGGTATGGTCTTGGAGCAGTATCGAGGAGTTAATGGTCAGAATACTTTCCAGGGCAGCTGCAGTTTTGGTTTGTGAGAGGTTCTGCTCGGTGCTGAGTGCTTGTCTATTGAGATTGCTTTCATCGAAGGTGTCGCAGTCGACCACTGTCATGGCACCTACGCCTATTCTGGCCAGTGTTTCGACCACGGCGCCTCCTAGACCACCCAGACCGACCACGCAGACCCGGGACTGAAGAAGCATGATCTGGTCCTTAATGGAAAGGGCATCCATGTTGCGAATATAGCGTTCCGGAATGATGTCGTGTTCCAGGGCCAGAATATCGATTTCTTTTCGGGTTCTTCCTGAGCGCTGGGCAATATCGGCGGTGTCCAGGAGGGAGATGGTGCTGCGCTTGGAGCCGTCCGCTAGCGTCAGAAGGCGTGATGCTTCCGATAGCATGTCCGTGAGGTAGGGTTTCAAACTATCCACCTCCCACCGGCGGAAAGATCCCCAGGCGGTCACCGTCTTTCAAGACTGTATCCAACGACACCTTGAAATTATTGATAAAGATGAGTTTTGCTTTTGTTTCTGGAATTCCAAGTTGCTGAACAAGCGTGCGTACACTTGTCCCCGCTTCAATGGTGTGAGCACCCGATGCCTGGGGGGCAAATTCTTGAAGTGTCACAAAAAGTTTTAAATCGATGGAGATTGACATGACAATTTACCTTGACTTTATTATCAATCCATCTGCGATATTCGACAAAAGGATTTATCACACCAGGGCAATATGATATATATGCCACGCTAACGTTTTCCGATCAAGTTATAAAATTGTGCGTGATCTTTTTCGTGATTTCAACCTTTCGTGATTTTGTGATAAAAGATCCTTTATTTCGACAAGCCGAGAGTTCACTATACTTCAAGATACATATCCGATTATTCTATAAAATAAGAGTTTTAAATATAAAAATATAAAGTAAGTTATTAACTTAAAAGGTAACTACTAAGGTTGCTCCAGGAGAAACAAATGACATATCAATACAAAAACGTTCTGGTTACCGGTGTGGCTGGTTTTATTGGATTTAATCTGGCAATGCGCCTGCTCGGGGACGGTTGTCATGTGACGGGCATTGACAATCTCAACGCCTACTACGATGTCAACCTAAAAAAAGACCGGCTCAAACAGCTGGAAATCCATGACAACTTTACTTTTATCAAAATAGATCTGGCTGATAAAGACGCTATGCAGGCAGTTTTTCGACGCACCTCCTTCGATGTCGTGGTGAACCTGGCAGCCCAGGCAGGTGTCCGATATTCGTTGAAAAACCCCCAGGCTTACGTTGATGCCAACATTGTCGGATTCACCAACATCCTGGAAAACTGCCGGCATACTTCTGTGCAGCATCTGGTCTATGCATCATCCAGTTCGGTCTATGGTGCCAACACCAAAATGCCTTTTTCGGTTCACGACAACATCGATCACCCTGTTTCCCTTTACGCGGCTTCCAAAAAATGCAATGAACTCATGGCCCACGCATACAGCCATCTGTTTGGTCTGCCCTGCACCGGTCTTCGGTTTTTTACAGTATACGGTCCCTGGGGCAGACCTGACATGGCCCTGTTTCTATTTACCCGGGCAATTCTGGAAGACAAACCCATCAAGGTTTTCAACCACGGAAAAATGCAGCGGGATTTCACTTATATCGACGATATTATCGAAGGGGTTGTGCGGGTCATGGGTCATCTCCCGGTTCCGAATCAAGAATGGAACGGGGACATGCCGGACCCTGGAACGTCCTATGCACCCTACAAGATTTACAATATTGGAAACAACCAGCCCGTTGAATTGACGCAATTCATCACCGAAATCGAAAAGGCCCTGGGAAAAGAAGCCAAAAAATCCTACATGGATTTACAGCCGGGGGATGTGGTGGCAACCTATGCCGATGTGGATGACCTCATCAAGGATGTGGGATTCAAACCTGCGACACCCATCGATGTCGGTATCCAGCGGTTTGTTGCGTGGTACCGGGATTACTACGGGACCTAAAAAGCTTCTACAGATATTTCTATCCCATTGTCGCATAAAATATATTACTGGAGAAGACTGCCATGCAAAAGCTTAAAGTAATAATCATATTAACCGGTTTTTTTATCTTAGCCGGTCTTTCAGGAGCTGTGTCCGATACCGGCATTGAAAACGAGCCCGCCTCCGGCATCCTTGTGCAAGGTTATCGGATCCTACCGATTGAACCTACCGTTGACGACGTCAACCTGGTTGTTTACCGTGGGGATTACATCATATTCGATTTCAAAAATACCGTTGGGGATCCAATCCTGAAGATACCCGATTTATCCGTCAATCAGGAATTGCCCATGGGTCTGGATGGGGCGCCTTATTTCAAGATGAAAACCATGGGTCGTTTTCGTTTTTCACTGGGTGGTGTTGCCGGCCATATCCAGGTCATCGAATACAAACAACCGCAATACAAAGAGGTCGATGCCGGAGAGGCTGCTGAACTTCTGCAAAATCTGGGTCCACTGCTGTTGGACGTCCGTACTCCTGCGGAATTTAACAATGGTCATATAAAAAACGCGATCCTGATACCTGTTCAGGAACTGCAAAAACGCGTGGGTGAGCTATCGGAATATAAACATCACGATATTCTGATTTACTGCGCCACAGGTAACCGCAGCACGGTTGCATCCAAAATTCTTATCGACAATGGATTCAAACGGATCATCAATATGCGTTATGGCATCTATGGATGGTCAAAAAACCAGTATCCAGTTACGAAGTAGCATCACCCATCATACTTTCCATTTTGCAATTCCGTAAAGGCTGTTAACGCTTCCATCTCTAAACTGTCTGCATCATTCGGATACCGGGGAGAAAACGGATAAACAGGGATAGGTCTTCGAATGGCCTGTTAACGAGTCGGGGGAGTGGGGAGGGGCGCATGATCGAGATGTTAAAACAAGCGGTTATGGCAAATATTTTTTAACTTGCCTATGGATACACAGGTAAATTTCCTCGTCGGATCCGAAGATATCCACTGTGTCTTTATGATTGATCAATTTTTCGATAACAAATGAAGTTACGTAAATGCTTACGATGTGCGGCTGATGGATGAGTTCCCTAAGCGGTGCCACCTGATAGTCGATATCGAAATCATCAGCGCGGTGCAGTTTGTCGAGACATTTGTTGATCTGTGCTTCCAGAGAGTTTTTGCTGGTGGTTTCAACGAGGTTGGTTTCAACAAGTTTTGTGGCAATCGCGTTGCTTAACGGGTCTATGCAGTCAACGATGCCTTTCAATGCCATCCGACGCGCGTGTTCTTTGGAGGATTCGATTTTAGACAGAATACTCGATTCACGGTTGCTGGTCCGAAAAACTTTGGCCATCTTTGATCACCTTTTTAAGTGAATTTCACTAATTTTTTTTTCACCGAATATTAATGACTGTGGCGCCATATTGCAAGGAAAATATTTAAAGGAATGGTATTTACAATAAATAGGCTATCGATTATAATCAATTGTTTAAAAATAAAAAATGAAATTTCTACTGCGATCTGGTTATCAGGGGGAGTGGTGCCATCGGGCAGAACGGTTTTCCGAGAATCCCCACATGGCATGGCCATTAACCCGAAATATCCACAGAGTGATGATTTGAAATGCCGGTATATGAATATACAGCACTGGACATCAAGGGCAAAAACACCACGGGTATTGTGGATGCGGAAAGTGCATCTATGGCTCGCCAGAAACTTCGTGCAATGCAGAAATATCCCGTTTCGATCGATGAAGTGGCAGACATTTCTAAACAGAAAACCAAAAAGACCCCATCTATCGCCTCTGTTTTTTATCGTGTCAAGCAGACCGACATTGCGGCCATGACACGCCAACTCTCGACATTGATTGGCGCCGGATTTCCCCTCGTATCAGCTATTGATGCGTTGATCCCCCAGACAGCCTCAAAAGCCTTCAAACCGATTCTGGCCCAGATCAAGGAAGCCATTGTCGAAGGAAACAGCTTTGCCGGCGCATTAACCAATTATCCGGGTGCCTTTACTTCTCTGTACACAAACATGGTCCGGGCAGGGGAGTCCTCTGGAACGCTTGAGATTGTCCTGGAGCAACTGGCTGATATCACCGAAAAACAGCAGGCCCTCAAAACGCGGATTCGGTCAGCCATGGCATACCCCATCCTGATGGCAGGTGTCGGCATTCTGGTGCTTTTTCTGCTCATTACGTTCATCGTTCCGAACATCACCTCCATATTCGAAGACATGCAACAGATTCTACCGCTACCCACCATTATTTTGATCGATATCAGCGATTTTTTCAAAAATTTCTGGTGGGGATTGCTCGTGGTTCTGATTGTAATCTGGTTCGGCTTGCGAAGTTTCATAAAAACTGCCACCGGGCGTCATGTGGTCGACAAAGCGAAATTAAAGCTACCCCTTTTGGGACCGATATTTCAGAAACTGGCCGTGGCACGTTTTGCCAGAACATTGGGGTCACTTCTGGAAAACAGCGTTACCCTGCTGACTTCTCTCGAAATTGTCAGGAATATTGCCGGTAACACACAGATTGCCATGGCCATTGAACACGCCGCCGATGAAGTTAGCAAAGGGCAGGGCCTGGGTACATCTTTAGCGGCATCAACGGCTTTCCCCCAGTTGTCTCTGCAGATGATTCAGGTGGGTGAGCAGAGTGGAGAACTGGAGAATCTGCTGTTGAAAATAGCGACAATGTATGAAAATGAGGTTGAATCGAGAGTGATGAGCGTGACCTCACTCCTGGAACCGGTAATGATTCTCGTCATGGGTATCGTTCTGGGATTCGTCGTTTTGTCCATCTGTCTGCCCATCTTCGAGATGAACCAGCTGATCATGTGAGTTGTGGGAATCGCGGATACAGATCACGTGCAGAACCAAGGAGGGATCATGTGTTTATCGATAAGGAAAATTGTTAGAAGCGATCGCGGTTTCACCTTGATTGAATTGATGGTAGTCATTGTTATTCTCGGTATCCTGGCCGGTTTGATCGTACCCAGGATTATGGGGCGCCCGGAGGAGGCTAAACAGCTCAAGGCTAAATTGACCATCGAAAGTATTGAAACGAGTCTTCGATTGTACAAGCTGGACAATGGCGCCTATCCTACCACGGAGCAGGGGCTGGATGCGCTCATAGCCGCTCCGGATACCGGTAATGTATCAAACAGCTATCGCGAAGGCGGTTATATCGAAAAGGGTAAAATGCCGAAAGACTCCTGGGGCAATGAGTTTGTCTACCTGAGCCCAGGCGTTCACGGGGAATACGATATTATTTCATATGGTTCGGATGGAGTTCCAGGAGGTGAGGGAAAGGATATGGATATAAACTCCTGGGAAATTGATTAGCGAAGTCGCATCTTTCTCGTAGATAGGGCAAACCGGGCAATTATTGAAGCGTATCCCGCACAAAGCCATGGGGAATGCGCTCGCTATCTTGCTTCAATACAGGTTCCGTATGGGCCGCTAATGTTACGATTAAAGCAGAAAATAAGGCTATATCAGACTGCCATAAAGAGCATGGACAGCCTGTCGTTCCTTAGGGGATTCACCCTTATCGAACTCACGGTGGTTATGGCATTGATCAGCATTATGTTTCTTGTGACGTTGCCCAGAATCAAGAACGATATTTTTGTCGACCAGACCAAAAAGACGTCCCGATGGCTTTTGGCCAGCGTTCGATATCTGAAGGAAGCCTCCATTCGGGACCAAAAGGATCATACGCTTCATGTGGACATGGACAATGGGAAATTCTGGATAACCCATATCTTGATGACCGAAGAAATGCTTGAAAAACCGGAGACAGGCGGTTTAACACTTGCAGATGGTATCCGTATTCTCGATGTTTCATTTGCCGGCCACAGAAAAACGACGACTGGCGTGGCACAGATTCAATTTTATGCCAAGGGATATTCAGATAATGCCATGATTCACGTGGTGAATGAGAACGATAGGCAATTGTCGTACCACATACCCCCATTTCTGCCACACATGAAAATCATTAAGGACTATGTCGAATTGGAAAAATAGTGTGGCGTTCCAGGTTTCAGAACACCCCTTTAGGTCTTGAGGGTTCTGTCTGCAGATGAACCCAATACGATTATCAATGAAACAGCAGCCCAAACAGCCAGCAAGATCCGGGTTTACCCTCCTGGAAATACTCGTGGCCATGTCGATTATCACCTTTGCCCTCATCGCCATATTCCGGTTGTATGCCCAAACCATATCCATGAACCATCTGCTGTCCTTCAATACCACGGCACCGTTTCTGGCGCAGAAGAAAATGTCTGAGCAGACATCCCTGCCGGGAGATGACTTGAGTGATAACACAGGAGATTTTGGTGAAGGATTTCCAGGGTATGCCTGGACGGTTTCTGTTGAAGACGTTATCTCTGAGGTACTGGAAACCGAAGACTTGAAAAGAATCGATGTTCGGGTATCGATGAACGGTGATGAACATATATATCTTCTTAGACGATACCGGTTTTTGAGAGACTGACATGCATGCACCTCCCTTAGAGTTTAAGCAGAAGACCGGGTTTACCCTGCTGGAGATTATGATCTCGATCTTTATTTTCAGCATCATCATCACAACTGTCTTCGCTTCTTATCGGTCCGTTTTTTTCAGCGCAGAAAAAATTAATGCAGGTCTTGATTTGTACGGTATGACCGGTAGTTGCCTGAACCGGATTTCTCTCGATCTAAACGGGATAGCCATTTCCCACCTTCCCGAGTATACAAAACCGGAATTCGATTCAATACCGGATCCTTACCGGGTCGTCGGAGACCGGTCAGACATGTCAGGTGCGGATTTTCCACGCCTCAGGTTCTCCTCGCGATCCCATGTGCCTCTGGATGGATCCGTTTATGAGAGTGTTGCGGAGATCGTTTACTATGTTTCGGAAGATGAGGGGAGCGGTTATATGCTTCGCCGGTCGGACCGTTTGTACCCATATGGACCGCCCGAAGAACAGGCCGATGATCCGGTATTGTGTGAAAAACTGAAATCATTGGTATTTACCTATTACGATACCGAGGGCGAGTCCTACGACAGCTGGAATTCCGAGTCGGAAGACGTTTCCTATGCGACACCGAAATCCATCAATATCCTGTTGGAAGTCGGTGGCGAGGGGGTGGTATCCAAGTTGTTTGAAACCATGGTGATGCTTCCGGTGGTCAGGGAAGCAATTGATAAAAAGTGATGCCTAAAAAAAATAAAGAGCTAAATGTCAAAGATGTGTAATAATAACCGGGGTATTGCCCTGATCATCACACTCTCCATTATTGCCGTGCTGGTTGTTACGACGCTGGAACTGAATCGCAAAGCCCGTTCATCCGTATACGTGTCAGGCGCTTTTCGGGAAAGAATCCAGTTAAAGCAGATGAGCATGTCCGGCGTACACACCGCCATAGCGATCCTGATCAAAGATAAGGAGAATACCGATATCGACTCTATTCAGGAAGATTGGGCCAACCCGGAAAAAATGGAAGAACTTCTTCTTGAAATGCCGTTTGATTACGGAAGGGTGCGGGTGTCGATTGTGGATGAGCTGGGAAAAATTCAGGTGAATTCACTGGTGAAATATCCGGACGGCCGGGAGTTCAACGAATCTCAGCGCCAGATGTGGGAGCACTTTCTGAACCTTGCTATTCCTGTGCTCGACAGAACCGATGACACAGCACCCATACCGATTATCAACTCACTTAAGGACTGGCTCGATCGTGGGGATGACGACCTGATTACAGGGTTGAGCGGGGCTGAGTCAGAATATTACCGCGACCGGTCACCGTCCTATGAATGTCAAAATGGACCGTTTCATCACCTGGGAGAACTCCTGTTGGTCAAGGGCATCACCCCCGATTTATTTGAAGGTGTGGGAGGTGTTCCCGGTATTGCAGACTACATGACGGTTTGGGGTATGACGGAATCGGGAGAGAATCAATTCACCTTCAAGGGGGCTATCAACATCAATACCGCGGATCTGGCTGTCATTGCAGCCCTACTACCTGTGGAGAGCGAGCATCTGGCGCAATCGATATTCGAGTACCGGGCGGAACTGTCGGATGATAAATATGTCCATGATCTTTCCAATCCTAAATGGTACACGGAAGCACCCGGTTGTAGCGATCTCGAAATAGACCCCAAGCTTATCCAGACGAATAGCGATCTCTTTCGTGTGCGTGCAGAAGCCCAGGCAAAAGGTATGACCCTCACGGCTGAGGTGGTTGTAAAACGCACCTTAGAAAGTAAAACAGGCAAATGGCATGCTGAAATCTTGAGTTTTCAGGAAAAATAGGATATATATATTATCTTATGCCATGTGTTTGGTAATTTTATCGGGTGAGCGTTTTAACTTATGAGCAGAAAAATACTGGGTCTTGATATTCACTACGATGCGGTTTCGGCCGTTATAGTGAAGAGCGGCATGAGCGGCAGCTGGATAGAGAGCCATGCCCGTGTTCCCATTTCAGTGAAGGAGACCTCCTTTGAAGAGGAATTGAAACGGTCTCTCAACACTATCTGCGGGCAGCTCGATACCAGCGATACCGTCTGCATCGTGGCACTGCCGGCCGTTGATGTGACCTACCGTAACCTGAAGGCCCCCTTTAAAGAAATCAAGAAAGTGCGGCAGATACTCCCCTTTGAACTTGAAACAGACCTTCCTTACCAGGCTGAAGATATTGTCTTCGATTTCAATATGCTCGATATTTCTTTGGAAACAGACGCGCCGCAGCTTTTTGCTGCGGCAATAGAGAAGCAGACCATTGCCGTCCTGATCGATATTCTGAAACCGTTTAATCTTGAACCGGATGTATTGACGATCGGCGGATACGCCATGGGACAATGCCTGTCCCGGTTGTCCGGAGAAAAGCACTGCCAGATGTTTCTGGATATCGGAGACGTCTACACAACCATGGTCCTGTCCTTGTCAGGTGATGTCTGCCTGGTTCGCACCTTTTCGATCGTGGTTTCAGACAATTCAATACTCCGCTCGATCTGCTCTCAGATAAACCGGACCCTGCTGGCATTTGAGAAGAAGTCCGGGTTGGCTTGTGAGCTAGATGAGATTCGAATTACTGGCTCATATTTGGCAAAGACTGACGTGGATCAGGACCTTGAGACCTTTTTTGGTGCGCCAGTTACCCGTGCCGATCTCATGCAGAATTCAGGAAAGATCGCACTGTCTTCAAAAGAGGAAACCTGGGAATCGCATCTGATGGATGGCGCTTTATCTCTGGTGTTGAACGAATTGTCAGGGTTCGGGACCTTGAATTTCAGAAGGGGCCGGATGGGGATGGAAAAGGCCTGGCTTGAGAACAAAAAAGATATACTCAAGACGTGCTGCCTGGGGGGTGTTGTCGCTCTGCTGTTTCTGGGTAACAGTATCGTAAATTACTATACACTGAAACAGCGGGTTGAAACCAAGCATGCCGAAATTCTGGAAATATTTCAGAAGACTTTTCCGGAGGTGACCCAAATTGTGGACCCTGTTCACCAGATGCGGGTGAAATTGGAAGCCGCCGGGAAAGGTGTCTCGCAACCAGGTGAATTTGTGACATCGGTAAAGACGATCGACATTTTGAACGACATGAGTCGTTTCATACCGGAAAAACAGGATGTGGAGCTGGTGAGTATTATTGTGGGTTCGGATACTGTCATGGTTTCAGGCAATACCGATACGTTCAACGCTGTTGACGACATGAAGAGCGGATTGGAAAGGGCGGACATATTTAAAAGCGTATCCATCAGTTCGGCAAACATGAATCAGTCCGGCACGCGCGTGCGGTTTAAATTGAAGGTTGTCCTATGATAAAAAGACTTCGCCCATTTTTAGCCAAACTGAGCAATCGAGAGAAGATAGCTCTCAGCATCGGTGTTGGTTTTGTGGGTATTTTTGTCCTCGTTCAACTCACTGTTTTTCCGTTTGTAGATGCCAGGGAAAGGCTTCAGCGAAGACTGGCATTGCATACCAGAAGTTATGATGAGATCAAGCAGTTACGGTTAAAATACCTGGAGTTACAGAATCGTGCCGACAATTCAAAAATACAGTTTAACCGGCGACAAAGGGGGTTTACGTTATTCTCCTTTCTCGACAAGCTTGCTGGGCAGGTGGGTATTAAAGAACGCATCACCTATATGAAACCATCGTCAACCAAACAGAAAGACACGCCCTACAGCCTGTCGCTCGTCGAGATGAAACTGAATGGCATTACCATGGAGCAAATTACCAGGTTTCTATATCGCATCGAAACATCACCAAACATGATTCATGTTCGGAGATTGTCCCTCAACAAGAAGGAAGAAAAAGAAGGGCTGTTGGATGTGATACTGCAGGTAGAAACATTTGAAGTTTAGTTTATGAATAACTATAAGAAATCACTATTGTACATCGCCTATACCTTTGTTGCAATTGGATGCTTTCTCTATTTTCTGTTTCCATCGCAAACATTCAAGGGCGTGGTGTCCACCTATCTTCTGAAAATGTTACCAGACTATCAGATCCGGTTCGAGCGTCTGAAGCCGGTTTTGCCCCTGGGACTCGGGTTTGAGACGCTAAGCGTCTTGCAGAACGACCACACGAGAGCTCAAATCGACAGTCTGAGTGTGACACCCCGGATTACATCATTATTGTCATCCCGGAAAACGATCAATTATCGTGGCAGGGCCTATCAGGGGTTCCTGAGGGGGCACATGGATGTAAACACTGCTGAAAAAAGCACCCAGACGGATATATTTCTCAAACTGGCTGATATACAGTTATCCGATATTGCCTACCTGCAGGAGAGATTGGGGAGAAAAGTGTCCGGGTTCCTGAATGCAGACATGGACCTCATCGACAACAATGGACCAAGAAGAAGTGTAAAAGGCAAACTGGATTTTGCGGATGTGCGCATCGAGTTGGCGAATCCCATCATCAACATTCAGGAGGTGGTGCTCAACCTCGTTGAGGCTGAGTTTAATGTGAATAAACAGGTTTTTTCACTGAAACGTCTGGAGGCCAAGGGCGGGCAGGTGGAAGGCAGTCTGACAGGTACGGTTATGATTCGAAAACCCATGGGCAATAGCCGCATTAATCTGAGGGGTACGATTTTTCCGCAGGAGGTATTGCTGGCGGGTATTAAGGATTTTTTACCTGGAAACTTTTTCAAGCAGCAGACGGGCGGCAACGGGTTGCCCATCCGTATATTCGGGACCATCGAAAAACCGAAATTTTCATTCCGGTAATGGGTCCTTACACCTTAAGGTATTTATGAGAACCTATTTGATACTCATCAATCTACTTCTTCTGACCGGGGCGTCCTACCTCGGTGTCAGCACCTTTTACCAGGTGGTCGGCACCAGATTCGAGGTCACCAGCCCTTCCATTGAGGATAGTGAAACGAAAACAGTCCCCACCGGGGGATCCGTTAAACTTCTGTCTGAGTACATAGCCATAGAAGAGCGTAACCTGTTCAGGCTTGCTGACAAGCAGGCACTGGTGACGGAGCCGGCCAAGGTCGATATCGAAGCATTGGAAAAGACCAAACTGCAGCTGAAGCTCTGGGGTACGGTAACCGGGAATGGTCAGAATGATTATGCCGTTATAGAGGATGTCAAACAACGTTTGCAACAGCTGTATCACAGGGAGGATGCCATACAGAATGCCATCGTCAAGGAGATACACCGGGAGAAGGTCATTCTGGAAGTGAATGGCGGTTTTGAAGTACTGCAGATGGAGGATATTCAAGGAACCGCCGCTGGAGGTAATGTTGCCAGCCGAGCAAACGGTAAGATACCGGAAGAATCCAGAACGTCTGAACCTAAAAAAATTTCATTAAAGCGGGAACGGATCGATGCGGCGGTGAACGATCTGGGCAGCCTGATGAAACAGGTACGCATACGTCCTCATTTCAAGGATGGCCAATCCGACGGGCTGACGCTTTCCGGTATTCGATCCAATTCCATATTTGGCGAGATGGGCTTCAGAAACGGTGATACCATTGTCGGAGTGGATGGCAAGAAGATCGAATCTGTGGACGATGCTCTGAGTCTTTACGGAAACTTACAGACAGCAGAGAATGTACGGGTTGAGATCAGGAGAAGAGGGCGGTTGCAGACCATAGATTATTCGGTGGAGTGATCTATTGAAGGGTCCAAGGGGTCGAGGATTCCAGGGTCCGAGTGAAAAAAAGTTAAGCATTAGCGCTAACTGTTCAAAAGTTATATGGGGATGAATGGTAACTTTATGAAAACATATCAAAATTTATTGAAAATTGTCGTGGTTTTTTCAATGTTGCTTCTGCTGTTGCAACCTGCAGTTGGTGCTGAAAACAAGATCGGCCAGAATGGTAGATTGGTATCGATCGATTTCAACAGTGTCGATCTCAATGTTCTGATCAAATTCATCAGTGAGCTCACCGGCAAGAATTTTGTTATCGACCAACGCGTGAAGGGGAAAGCCACCATCATTTCACCTTCCAAGATATCTGTTGCCGAGGCGTACAAGGTATTTGAGTCGGTTCTCGAAGTCCATGGATTTACCACCATACAGGCAGGCAAGATCATCAAGATTGTTCCGTCTCCAGATGCGCGATCAAAAAATATCGAAACACGACTCAGGGAGGAGTCCGGTGTAGCCGCAGACAAAGTTGTAACCCAGCTCATCCCTCTGAAATATGCCGCTGCATCTGAAATCAAGAAACTGTTTGCCCCTCTGGTATCCAAAAGCAGTATCATTCTCGATTATCCGCCTACCAATACCCTGATCGTGACGGATGTCTATTCGAATATCCAGCGCCTGACCAAGATTCTGGACGCCATCGATATTTTGAAGTCCGGTCTGGAATTAAGCATTGTGTCACTGGCTTACGCGGATGCCAAGGAGATGGTAAAAACACTCGATTCCATCTATAACGTTGCGGCGTCGAAGTCCAAAAAAGATGCCGACCAGACCAATATTATCAAGTTTGTTGCCGATGATCGCACGAACATACTCATCATCCTGGCCAGTGAAGGGAATACCGTTAAAATCAAGGAACTTCTCACGCTTCTTGACACGGCCACCCCCAAAGGCAAGGAAAGCATTCATGTGTATTATCTTGAAAATGCCATCGCAGAAGATCTTGCCGCCGTTCTGGAGGCCATACCCAGCAAGAAAACGGATACTGGATCGGCCAAAACAGCGCCCGTGGTATCGTCAAAGGCGCGGATCACGGCGGACAAGGCCACCAACAGTCTGATCATCACGGCTGAAAAAGAAGACTACCAGGCACTGGAGGCGGTGATTCGCAAACTCGATATTCCCCGGGCCATGGTCTATATCGAATGCCTCATCATGGAGGTCGATGTCGAAAAGGATTTTCTCCTGGGGACCGAATGGATTATTGGTGAAAAGTTTCGTTTTAACGGGGACTCCTACGGTGGCACGGGTGGTTTCAGCGGGGGCGATCCAGGATATTCCAACCTGCGGGGTCTTTCCGGAGGCCTTACGGGAATCGCGTCCTATCCCCCAGGCTATTCCATGGGGGTGTTTGGGGAATCCATCAGTGTGGGTGGTGTAACCTTTCCGAGTCTGGGAGCCGTTGTCCAGGCTTACAAAAGAGACAAGGACGTCAACATCCTTTCGACACCACAGATTTTGACAACGGATAACCAAGAAGCCACCATCAATGTGGGCAAAAATGTTCCCTACCAGACACGATCTGCGGCTGAATCCGGCACCGAAACATACAGCTCCTATGAATACAAAGACGTGGGAATCATACTGAAAATCACACCCCACATCAGCCAGGACAGATTTGTGCGTCTCACCATCAACCAGGAGGTGACACAGCTCGATGATTTGGCTACGACCACGGCGGACCGACCCACCACATTCAAACGGACCATCGATACCACGGTGATTGTCAAGGACAAAGAAACGGTGGTCATCGGTGGTCTCATCGATGACAAGGCGACAGGAACGACGTACGGGGTGCCTTGCCTGGGAGATATTCCCATTATCGGGTGGATGTTCAAGACAGATAATGATGCCATGGAAAAAACGAATCTTTTTGTATTTCTGACACCCCGGGTGGTGGCCAACCCGGCCGAGGCCCAAGCATTATACGAGATGAAAAAAGAACTGATCGAAGAAGCCGAAAGAAATCAAGAAGGAAAGACGATGGAGGAGGAGCATCAGGAAGACGTGGATGCAATTGATGCACTTAAAGAATGATCAGAAGAGTCATATGAGAACACCACTTACCCAAATTCTGAAACTACACTGCCATGTCACCGATAGTGACATTCAGGACGCCCTCAGGATCCAGGCAGAAAAAGGCGGCGACATCGGCAGCATACTTAAGATGAAAAAGGTGATCTCTGAAAAGCAGCTTTTGAAGGCCATTGGCCTCCAGTATGATATCCCTTTCTGGGCAAAACTGCCTCTGGAGGCCATTGGCAAAGATTTTGCCGAGCAGGTACCAAGCCCTTTCTTGAAAAAGCATCAGATCGTACCCCTGGAGAAAAGGCGCCAAAATCTTGTGGACATCGCATCCGGTGAGTTTCCGGACGTCTTGGACATTGATGCGGACTCAGGCAGTGACGGCATTATTATCGCCACCAACGATCCCGACAATTTTCAGCCCATGGACGATCTTGCCCGGCTTCTCGGCATCGATACCTATGACATTGTACTGGCACCAAAAGATGAAATCATCTCCGCCATCAACCTTTCCTACGATTTCAGCAGAGATTCTGCAGAACAGCTTGTTCAGAACATGGAAGAAAGCGGCAGCATGATTATCAGTGAAATAGAAGATACTGCTGATCTTCTGGACGATACCAGTGATGCACCCATCATTAAGCTCGTCAACCATATTATCTCGCAGTCCATCAAGGCCAGAGCCAGCGATATTCACATCGAACCTTATCAGGATAGTTTTAAAGTCCGATACCGGGTCGATGGTATTCTGTATGACCTGCTCACGCCACCCAAATGGATTCAGGCCTCCCTTATTTCCAGAATCAAGGTGATGGCCAAAATGAACATTGCCGAGAAACGGCTTCCACAGGATGGGCGCATTAATCTGAAGATCGGGAATCAGGAAATTGATGTGCGTGTGTCCACGATTCCAACCTCATTCGGCGAAAGGGTTGTCATGCGGTTGCTGAACAAGACGAGTTCCCTGATGAGGCTCAGCGACCTGGGGCTGGATACGGAAATGCTCGCGATGTTGAAAAAGCTTGTAGCCTCGCCCAACGGCATGATTCTGATGACCGGGCCCACAGGGAGCGGCAAGACCACAACCTTATACGCGGTGCTTTCCTCCATTAATTCTCCGGATATCAACATCATCACCATCGAGGACCCCATTGAGTATCAAATCAACGGTATCAGCCAGATCCAGGTGAACCCCAAAATTGACCTGACCTTTGCCAGGGGGCTGCGCTCCATTGTCCGACAGGATCCGGATGTGGTGCTGGTGGGTGAAATTCGTGATTATGAAACCGCCGAAATCGCGGTCCAGTCCGCCCTGACAGGACACCTTGTGTTTTCGACACTCCACACAAACGATTCGGCCGGTGCCATCACGCGGCTGGTGGACATCGGTATCGAACCGTTTTTGATTTCATCATCCATCATTGCCGTTGCCGCCCAGCGGCTGGTAAGGGTGCTCTGCGAAGACTGTAAGGAGTTACACCATCCGGATGAGGTCATGCTCATGACCATCGGTATTCCAAGCTCAACAACTAATGGCACCGAGATTTACAAGGCAGTTGGTTGTGAGAAATGCTTCCACACGGGCTACCGGGGACGTATCGGTATCTATGAGTTGATGCTGATGGGCCAGGAATTAAAAGGCCTTATTCTCAAATCGTATGATGCGAACCGTATTATGGAAGAAGCCAGAAAACTGAACATGGTCAGCCTGCGGCAGGACGGTATCCAAAAAGTGCTAAGGGGTATCACCACAATTGAAGAGGTTCTCAGGGTGACACAGAAGTGATGAATTCGTAAAGATGAACGTCCAACATCGAACGCTTAACATCGAACATCGAATGAAAAAGAATATTGAACCCACGGGGAATGCGCTCGCTGCTGCTGTTCAATACCGACGTCTGTTTCTTCATCTTTCAAATTCAGCATTCGATGTTGGACGTTCGATGTTCGATGTTCATTCTTTTTTCAGCACTGGTGGGTTATTGTATCGACAAGATAGGATTGGGCGCAGGATCGTCTTTTTGCTGGCGATGACCCTGCTTCCCATTTTTGCCAATTTATCCTCTGCGGAAACAACCGTTAGCATAGATGCGGATATGCAGTTTCAGTATGCGGAACAGCTGTATTCCCAGAAAAAATATATGATTGCCGTCATCGAATACGAACGGTTTGTCTACCTGTTTCCAGGGGATGAGCGTGTGTCTGAATCCAGATATCAAATGGGCATGGCCTACTACTCAGAAAGGCGGTATATAGAGGCCATCCAGTCTTTCAGTGCTTTGATGGAGACAGAAGATGTGGGGCTGGCCTATCATTCCCGGGCTTTCTTCATGACCGCGGAGAGTCAGTTGAGGCTGGGGCGGCGCTCATCAGCGCTGACAACCCTTTACAACCTTGTGACTTTCTCAAAGGATACGGATGTGCAGGACGAGGCCAATTATCGTATCGGCTGGATTTTCCTCGAAACGGCTGACTGGGAAAAAGCCCGAACCTATTTTCAAGAGATCAGCGATCGGAATCATGTAAAATACCGCCTGGCCGATCTGCTCAGAGGTCTTGAGAGTGCCGGCGACATCCATCACAAAAGCCCGGGCATGGCCGGTGCCCTGGCCATCCTTCCCGGAGGAGGTTATCTCTACTGCAACCGGCCCCGGGATGCCCTGATCTCCTTTCTGTTGAACGGCGGCCTCATCTATGCTGCTTATGAAGCCTTTGACAATGAGATGTACGCCCTCGGCGGCGTTATCTCTTTTGTGGAAATCGGGTTTTATTCCGGCAGTATCTACGGTTCCATCTCCAGCGCCCACAAATACAACCGGGATCAGGACAGGCGGTTTATCGATGGTCTCAAGCAAAACCTGAAGATCAACCTGTCTTCACGGCCCGAAAACAAGGGGCTCGAACTGTCGCTTCGGTATTGTTTTTAATTGCCGAGGACACGCAGACAGTCCTGGGGCAGGCGGTGGGTACCTTTGTCTTCCAGACTCACTTCCACCAGGGCCTCTGGGTCGTTGATTGCGGTGTCCGGATCCGTGATGATGCCGTGGCAGCCGATATAATCGTCCATGTAGCTTTCCCAGCCTTCATCATCGGATTTACGGAAGACTTCCACGTGCTGACCCCTTCGAAATATCATTGGCGGTCTCCTTGATACAATTCCTTCTAGTTGAACCGAAAAAGCGAGCGCATTCCCCGTAGGTTCTGCCGTTCGGCAGTGCTTCGCATGCTGCGAGGTTCTTCAAAAACCCTGTTTCATCAAGTCAGATGTGTGAAACGGGCATGCCGGTTTGAGTGCCCGTTTTTCGGGCGCACATTTTACAAAGTGTCTGCACAGATGCTACCTGCCCGGTTGTTTTAAACCTGTTACCGATATAATCCAGATACTTGGCAGGGCCGACCACGGCGCCACACGAACTGCAGAGGATCAGTTCCTGGCGGTTCAAGACAGTACCGCAGAGCGAGAGAATCCTTTCACCATCTTTGTCCTCTATCTGCATGGCGTCGTTGGGGCAGTTTTCCGCGCAGGCCCCGCAGGCGATACAGCGTTCCTGGGTCAACCTGAAATCTGTTTTTACAGGATGATCAAAGTCATAGTAGCCCATCTGCAGTGCATCGATTTTCATCTTGTCCCGGCAGACACTTACACAATCCCCACATCGCCGGCAGATATCACAGCGAAGGCATCTGCGGGCCTCCTCCCTGGCCACGCTCTCGGAATAGCCCAATTCGACCTGCTGATAGGTGGTACGCCGTCTTTCGATATTCAACAGTGGCATTTCAGGTCGTTTCAGGATCATTTTCGTGGTGGCAGGGACCTCGATAAAATCGGTATTTGCACGGCGAACCGGTACCGGCGGCATCTTCGGCTGTGGTAAGCCTGAAAGGTAGCGGTCGATAGCATTGGCTGCCCGTTTCCCGCCACCAATGGCTTCGATGACCGTGGCCGGGCCGCTTACAGCATCACCCACGGCAAAAATGTCGGGCTGAGACGTGGTCATGTTGGCCATATTGACATGAATGGTGCCGCGGCGGGTCCATTCAATTTCACCAAGTGATTCCATACAGTCCCGGTCTACATACTGTCCAATGGCAGGGATGATCACATCGGCTTCGATATCGTGGTCACTCCCTTCAACGGGTGTGGGGTACATCCTGTCGCTGTCCTTTTTTTTAACCAGTTTGGCCCGAATGCAGCGCAGGGTGTTGATCCTGTCGCCCTCACCCATGATTTCCACTGGAATGGTCAGCAATGCCAGGTGGACACCTTCTTCCTCGGCCTGCTCCACTTCCTCCTCATCTGCGGGCATTTCCCGGCGTGTCCGCCGGTAGGCGATGGTCACCTCCTTGCATCCGAGCCTCAGGCAGGTTCGGGCCGCATCGATGGCAACATTACCCCCGCCGATGATCACGGCTTTCTTGCCGGGGGCGTGCCGATGGCCCATGGCTACGTTTTTGAGCAGATCGATGGCGTCTATGACCTGGGGGAACGTATTCTCTCCGGGGATGTTCAGTTTGAAAGCTTTGTGAGCACCGATGGCAAAGAGGAAAGCCGAAAAATCCTCCTTTTTCAAATCTTCGAAGGACACATCATGCCCAAAACGGGTATTATATACAAATTCGACCCCCAGGTCTTCGATCATGGCAACTTCCCTGTCAATCACCTCTCGGGGGAGTCTGTAACGCGGTATTCCCACCATGGTCATGCCACCGGCCATGGACAATGCCTCGAGCACTCTCACACTGTAGCCTTTGAGCGCCAGATAGTAGGCGGCACTCATGCCGCCGGGGCCGGCACCGATGATACAGACCTTTTGATGTTTGTCCGGCGCCTTTTCAGGGTTTTGGTACTGCCCGTCAGACAGGGCTTTCTCTGCCGCGAATGCTTTAAGAAATTTGATGGAGACCGGCGTATCGATGCGGCCCCGCACGCACATGAATTCGCAGGGTCGCGTGCACACCAGGCCACACACCCAGGGGAAGGGATTGTCCTTGCGTATGACCTCTATAGCCTCTGCATCTCTGCCCATGCCGATCAGGGTGACATATGTCGGCACGTCAATTCCTGCCGGGCAGGCCATTTGGCAGGGTGCCGGGGTAAGCTTGATGCAATCCCCGGTGGCGCAGTTACGGGTCTTGATATGACTTTGGAATATCTCGGCGTGTTTTTCCAGTGTGGTGCCGATCTTGTTTTTGATCTCGATACCCACCGGATCCGCCCTGTTTTGATCCAGTTCATCCAGGCGGCTGTTGACTGCCGGTATGTGGTCACGGCCTGCCATGCCCCAGGCAACTTCCCGTAGCAAATTCAATATATCTTCCAGGATACGACGGGTCCTGGGTTCTTTGACACTACCGGAGTCAAGGGATGCTTTTATCTCTATTATGGTGCCGTGCACGGGGCAGGCTTTTGCACTCATTGTTTCACCTATTTATGTCACCGGTTTGTTTCCATACATTTTTGCAAGCTTGGGCGCAGTCAATCTCAGATTTTTCCGGTAGTAGAGTTTGCTGCAGGTCGGGCAGTGCCGGTGTTCTTCTTTTTCCTCTGGATGTTGATCGTCAACATGTTTGACGTGTTCCAGGAATTTTGTGGTGGTATACAATTTGCCACAGATCTGACAAGGCTCGAGTGTGTGTCTACCCACGATTTCATCCCTGACCATAACCGTTCTTATGTTGCCATCGTCTTCATACCGGATGGCTTTGGTGGGGCAGACGTTGGTGCAGGTCAGACAGCCAATGCATTCGTCCGTTCCTGATGGACTGACATAGCTTCGTCCCTCTGTTTTGATCATTTTCAGCGCTTTTGCCCCGATGATTTCAGAGCAAACCCGGATACAGAGCCTGCAGCGGATACATCCGTCGGGTATGATTCCTGTTGTCAAGCCGAATTCCCGGCCGACCTTATGGATGGCTTCGGAATGGGGTGCCAGTTTCAAGAGGTCTCCGATGGCGGTATTTCTCATCTGGTGCACCATGGCACTTTCCGTGGTGATTTGCAGACCTTGCACTACCTTGATGGCGCATGAGAGCCTGGTGCGTATGGGTTTGTCCTTTTCTCTTACCTCCACGACGCAAAGCTTGCATGCTGCTGCCGGTGTGAGGGAGTGATGGAAGCAGAGATGTGGCACCCGGATGCCATTGTCACTGAGCACGAGCAGGAGCCGTTTCCCTTCTTCAGCCTTGTGTTCCACACCGTTGATGATTATTTGAACCATGATGTTTCCTGGTCTTACCCTAACGTGGCCGCGCCCTTGGTGGAGGCCATGGCATGGGCATAGCGTGTGCGTTTCATGGCCGGCATTTTTTCCGTGACATTGAAGGTGAGACAGTGCGTGGTGCAGACGGTCACACAGGCGGGTTTGAGACCCTGGTCGATCCGATCCATGCAGTAATCGCATTTGACGACTTTTCCCTTTTCCGGATTCCATTGCGGGGCGCCCCAGGGACAGGCGGAGATACATGTTTTGCAGCCCACACAGAGATTGTGGTCAACGAAAACAATGCCGTCCTTTTCACGGCGCTGCATGGCACCGGTGGGGCATGCAGAGACACACCACGGGTTTTCGCAATGAAAACAAGGCATAAAAATAAAGGACGCCCTTGGTTTGCCGTTAAAAAATTCGGGTCCCACCGTAATGATCTGGCAGGGCCGGGTTTCCGGCGGAAGTGTTTTGTTTATTTTGCACTGAATTTCACATGAATGGCAGCCGATACACTTTTGCTGGTCTTGCAGTAAAAAGTACTTGCTCATTATTTTCCTCCCTGATCCAAATCGCTTTTCAGGACAATTATATTTTTATGATGGTTCCTGTTTGAGGTGATGTTATACCGGCGTCACCTTGACGAATGTGTCATGCAATGCCGGGCTGCCGCCGATTGTATCCATCAGACTTTCCTGAAGCAGGGCGTCGCTGACACCTTTCCGGCAGCTTCGTGACGCGTTGCCGGCTTCATGTCCAAAACCGTGCAGCATGAATACGGTTTCCTGGTGTATCAGATCGGTTGCCTTAACCGTGATTTGCCCCTTGCCCACACTGGATGTCACTTCCACCTTGTCACCATTGCTGATACCGAGTTCAGCAGCACGCACGTTGTTCATCCAGAGAACATTTTCAGCACACAGTTCGTTCAGATAGGGGTTGTTCTGTGTGGACACATGGGTGTGCAGGGCGATGCGACCCACCACGAGCCGGAAACGATCTTGCGGCGGTCTTGGTACAGGCGTATAGGCAGGGAAAGATTCAAACCCGGCATCCTCTAGGAGGGAAGATTTGAATTCAATCTTTCCAGACGGTGTTTTAAATTTGAGTCCCTCTTTTCGATCCCAGAAAATCTGCTTTTTCCCGTATGCCACAAAGCCTTTGGCATTGAAATCCTCTGTTTTGAAGCCAGTACCTTCCAGTTGCCATTCCAGCAGTTCATCCATGCTTTGATAGGGGAAAAATTTGTCTGTCCCCAGGCGTTCTGCTATCTGTTTCAGAATCATGGCGCCGTCCCTTGTATCGTAACGGGGTGCAACAGCCTGTTTGCGCAGAAACATCTGCGGTTTTAAGCCGTTGGCCTGTTGGATGCAGTCGGTTCTTTCGAGATAGGTGGATTCGGGAAGAACAACGTCCGCGTACCAGGCGATATCGCTGTAATTGATGTCGATGGCCACGATCAGATCTAGTTTGTCCAGGGCCTTTTTGGTCAGGGTGGCATCCGGAATCGACCCGATCGGGTCGAAGCGATAGGCGATAAAGGCTTTGATAGGGTAGGGATCCTGATTCAATATGGCTTGCGGAAGCATCTGGCCGACACCATGGTTGGGGTCCGGCAGGGGAAATTCTTTGGTTCCCACCTTGTCGAATCGAGGCACGTCAATTTTAGGAAACTTCTGCTCGGTGAGCTTCCGGGCTGGCTTCCCGCCTTCTTCACCAGGGCCTTTCTTGAAGAAAACACCACCTTTGGTTTCAAGACTGCCCATGAGGGCGTTTAATATCAAAATGGAACGTCGGAAATAAATTTCGTTTTGATGACTGGCGCCACGGTACCCATAATGGAAAACCACCGAGGGTTTCTCTTTGGCAACTTCTCTGGCCAGTTCTCTGATCGCCGAAGCGGAAATGCCGGTTTCGTCCTGTGCCCATTCAGGGGAGTAGGGGTTGACAAAGTCCTGCAGCTCTTTCAAGCCAACCACCCACCTGTCCACAAAGGCAGCGTCGTAGAGCCTTTCATTCAAAATGACATGAATCAGGGCATAGTTCAGGGCCAGATCCGTTCCCGGACGTATCATCCAGTAACGATGCGCTTTGGTGGCCGTGACGGTTACCCGGGGATCTATGTAGGTCAGCTTGGCACCCTGTTCCAGAGCATACATCAGGTTGTTGACCTCTTTAACAGAAATCGACTCAAAAATATTTCGGCCATACAGGACAATCTGCTTTGTATTCTTGTAGTCCACGCCCACCTGCCCATCTGCAAAACCGAACAATGAGCGACAGGCCGTATTTACGGACCCTTTGCAGAGCGCATCATGGGTAAAGTGATTCGGTGATCCGATGGCTTTCAGAAATGTCTTGCTGACATGGGTGGCCAGCTGGGTCCGTTCGCCGAGTACGACACTGTGCCCGCCGTGCTTGTCAATAATGGATGAAAGTTTTTTGCCTACCATGTCCAGCGCTTCATCCCAGCTTGCTTTGCGCCATTTACCTTCCCCGCGTTTACCCACCCTGATCAACGGTGACTGCAGCCGCTGGTCATCATAGAGCAGACTGGTACCGGCCGCCCCCCTGGGGCAGAGACTACCTTCCATACCGGCCACATGCGGATTACCCTCTATCCAGGTTACCTGCCCATCTTTGACTTTAACTTTGATGGGACAACGAATCGAGCACATAAAGCAGAGACTGTATACCTCTTTTTCCATAATATTCCTCCAAGCGATCTAAATTCGAATTTATTCCTTTGTTACTACATTGCAACCAAATATGTCCAATAGTAAACGTATCAGAAAATGCCAAATGAGCAATTATCATACCACCATTGGTGTTTTCTTTAGAAAGGGAGATATATTTTAAAAATACGATTAAATACAGTAATATCAGCTATATTAAAGAGATTCTACCCCAAGCCGCCAGCGATGTAAGCTTAGAAAAAATCACCATATCCGCCCAAGATCGCAGTAAATTTATTGCACCGAAATAAAAAAACGGCACCTTGCTATCCTACTGAATATATTTGTAATATGATAATCCATATCCCTGTGTGGTATCCTGTCATGCGCCAATACGTGCACTTAGTTATCCGAAAGTCTTCTGCAGGTATGAGACGCTACTATTGTTGAAAAATATCATAATACACTGAAAAGATAGCAATAAATAAATTCAAAAGACTGGTGATATCCAAGTATTGGAATAAATCGGCATCGTGGCATATTGCTTGCTTCTAAATTTCACGTTATCGGTATAGGGTAAAATCTAAAATGACGTACCATTATTCAACATTTAGTTAGGAGGTAAAAAAATGGCAAAAAAAATTTTTAGTGTGTTACCGATCCTTTTGATGGTCCTGACGCTTTCAATGCCGTTTGTCACGGCAAATGATGTATTTGCGGACAAGCTGTCAGATGCCATCGCCAAGACGCCCCAGGGCAGTGATAAGGGTCAGATCGACCCTGAGGCCCAACCCGGGTTTCTTGGAATACCCGGCGCGCCGAGTATCAACATGATCATCGGTCTGGTGTGGGCGATCTGGGTGGGGTGGATTTTTTCAACAGTTGGCGCTTTTGGCGGAATCATGGCCGGCGTGGGACATATGACCATCTATGGCCTGGGGGCCTATGCAAAAACCTTCAAGGACACGTCGCCGCAAATGAACAAATTCGTCACCGACAGTATCCGTGTATCCAACCAGTGGCTTGTGGGTCTTTCGGCCCTGGTGTCCAGCGTCAATTATTACCGGCAAAAGCGACTGGTGCCTGCCCTGGGTTTGTTTCTGGGCAGCGGTGCGCTCTTTGCGACACTCCTGGTGGTGTTTACAACGGCCGGTAAACTCAAATTTTCCCAGTACCAGGGGTGGTTTGGATTGTGTGTTTTCGTCATCGGCGGTTTTATGATCTACGAAATGTCGCCCAAGGGTCAGGCTACCAAAAAAGCAGCCGCAGAAGCAGCCAAGGCTTTCGAAGGTACCATCAAAGGCAAAGGCAAGATTGAAGACCAGGGTGTAAAAACGTTGAGCTGGAGTCTGAAAAAAGTCGAAATCTCTTTTTTCGGTCAGACCTTCAGTTTCAGTCCTATTTGGGCCTTTGTGGGCGGTTTCTTTATCTCGGCCCTGGCGTCATTTCTGGGTATCGGCGGTGGGTTTCTTTATGTGCCCTTTTTGACCAGCGTTGTCGGACTTCCCATGTTTGTGGTTGCAGGAACGTCGGCGCTCTCTGTTTTGATCGGCATGATCTTCGCCATTTTCAACTTTATGGTTTTAAAAGGGGTCATGGTATACTGGCCCATGATCGGCGCCGAGTTGATCGGTATATTTATCGGATCCATGATCGGGCCCAGAACGGGTAAATACATCCCGGCCAAGGTCCTGAAGGGCATTTTCATCGCTCTGGCGATCTACATCGGACTTCGCTATACCATGAGAGGCTTTTTCGGGATCGCCATGCTGTAAAAGCAGAATCCCCATTTCCCTGAAAATACCTGCCAGGGTTGTCAAGGGGATCATACAACAACCCGAATATGCCACGAGATTGACTTTCGTGGCATATTCGGGTAAACAGCCGTATACGAATCGCGGCATAAAGTACCTAGCAGACGGGGTGAGGCATGCAGCCTTTTTATGACAACTTTCTATATCATGCAGATGGATTTCTAATCGGTTTTTACCGCTTTACCGGCCATCCGTTTCTGGACTATTTGGTGGGAACCATGTGTCTGGCCCTGTTATGTGTATTGGTGGGGGAAGTAACGGTTTCCCTGGCCATTCGGTTCAACCAGCGCTACATCGATGAAATGGCTCAAGAAATGAATCAGAAAGAAAAAATGTCCATGGCAGCCTACCAGGCAGGCGACAAGCCCGGCTACAAGGCGCTGAACAAGCAGGCCACCGATGCGTGGGGCAAGCATTTTTTCACCATGGTCGGTTATTCGGCCGGCATGTTGTGGCCCATACCCTTTGCACTGGGATGGATGCAAACCCGTTTTCATGGCGTAGATTTTGACCTGGCCTTTCCACTGTCACTCCTTTTTGGAAAAACAGTCGGCTATCTTTTCACATTCATTCCAATATATATTCTCTCCAGAATTGTTTTTAAATACATGCGCCCATATTTACCATATTTCAGGGGGGTTCAGAAGAAACTCGACCAATGCGCGTCCAGAAACGCTTCTTGATGTTTGGACCCAGCCTTATTATACGCAGACTGATTCGCTTTAATTGTTCTACAAACCGCGTGCTAAGCACGCGGTTCCGAACCTAAACGTCCGGGGACGTGCCGTCTCCTGATCTTTTACCGCTTTGCGGAAAAATGAAAGCCACCCGTTTCACGGGTGGTCGTTTACTCGAAAATTCCATGAGAAAAACGCCCTTCATTCAAATCAGATCGATTCTGTTGATTGTCTGGCTGGTCGTAATAATGTTCCCCGTCCCGGTTGCCGCCACCCAGGGGCACAGCGGTGTCGAAGGGGTGTACGTGCACCAGCTGGCGCATCTTTATTTCATTTTTTCCATGGGAACCCTGATTTACTGGATACGCAGACGGGATCTGGTCCGTGAGAAAGGCTGGCGTTACATCCAGTATTCAGCCCTCTTTTTTATTCTGTGGAATATCGATGCATTTGCAGTGCATTTCCTCGATGAGCAGATCAGCGCCGCGGTGGTGACCAAGCAGGATCTTTTTCATATTCAAATATCCACCGACGAGGGCTTGGAGTGGATCAGATATTTCTATTATCTGGCCAAGCTGGACCATTTGCTCTGTGTTCCTGCCATGATTTTTCTTTATCTTGCACTTAAGAGCCTTCTGAGCGAATCTCCAACGGGCGATAAAAGGAGCCTGTCGTGAATGTGTTTCCTTTTTTACCTGTCGTTCTGGTGGACATGGCCGGTTCTTTTCTGATGATCGTCTTGTCGATAATGTGCGTTCATCTGTCTCGGAAACTCAGGAGACGTGATACGGGAAACATTTTATGGAACTTTCTTCAGTACGTCAGTTATGCCTTGATGGTGTTCGCTGTTTCCCGCTCGGCCGGGCACATCCTCAAACAGGTATTGGTTCTGTATTCTTATCAACACATATGGCAGAAAATCAGTCCGTTCAGCGGTGCCATCAATACGTTCACCTTTATTGTGGTGGGCTCTTTCACGCTGTTTTTTGAAAGAACCTGGAGTATCTATCAGAAAATTGCCGAAGATAAACAGGCCCTGGTGTCCGCTCATGCGGAGTTGTTGTATCTCAACCAGAAGCTTGAAAAATTAGCTGACATTAGAACCCGGGAACTAGTTCGTTCGGATCAGAAATACCGCCGGATATTTGAGGTATCAAAGGATACGATCCTGGTAACGAAAAAAGACGGCATGATCCTGAATCTGAATCCCTCGGGATACAAACTGCTAGGTCTTGATGGAAATCGGGAAGATGGAACACTGCAGGAGAAGTATTTTCAAGATTGGCTGGCCATGGATGATGCTTGGAAAAGACTTTCTCAGGCCATCGCTGATGAAGGTTTTATCGAAGGTGAAGAGCTCGATTTGAGGGTCGGTAAGGGGCAATCGAAAAAGGTTCTGCTGAGCGCCAGTGTGGCAGAGGCTTCTATGGAGGATGGGGAGACCATTCATTTTCTGATAAAGGATATCGAACGGCAGCACCAGATGAAAGAACAAATGATGCAAGCGGACAAACTTGCATCGATCGGTGAACTGTCATCCGGGATCGCCCATGAAATAAACAACCCCCTGAATGTGATTCTTGGTTATACCCAGTTGCTGTTGCGTAGCGAAGTCAAAGCGTCCGATCGCCATGCCGATCTCAAAACCATTGAAAAACACGTCAGAAACTGCAAATCAATTGTAGAGGATTTATTGAGTTTTGCCAGGAAATCGAAAACGAGAAAAGACAGGGTTCATATCGAGAGCATTGTTGAGAATGTTATTAAGTTTGTCCAGCAGCATTCAAATTTTGAAGACATTAGGATGGAAGGTACCTACGATCGAAACATACCGCCGATGATGCTCGATGAAAAGAAAATCAAACAGGTTCTGATAAACCTGCTAATGAACGCGATTCACGCGGTGGACCGCAAGGGATGCATACGAATATCCACTGAATTGGACGTGGATTCGAACAGGATATTTGTCCAGATTTCCGACGACGGATATGGTATCGAAAAAAATAACATATCGAAGATTTTTGACCCCTTTTTCACGACCAAGCCCACCGGAGAGGGCACAGGATTGGGGCTGTCGGTGAGCTATGGCATCATCAAGGATCATGGCGGAGATATCCTCGTGGATAGTGAACCGGGAAAAGGTTCGATCTTTACGATTGTGCTGCCCATGGAAGGAAAGGATCAAGGGAGATAGTCGATGGTTGGAAATATACTTGTAGTAGATGACGAGCTGGACATGCTTGCCCTCCTGAAGAGGAGTTTGGCACCTGATCTGGACTGTCATGTGGATACTGCATCATCTGCAGACACGGCCCTGGAAATGATCGAAAGTGCATCATACGATCTGATTCTGGTGGATATTAAAATGCCGGGTATGAGCGGCCTGAAACTTCTTGAAATCATGAAGCGCAAAAGACCCGAACTCACCGCGGTCATGATGACCGCCTATGGCCATATCGATATGGCGGTTGAGGCCATGAAGTTCGGTGCCTATGATTTTATCACCAAGCCCTTTGAGCACGAAACCCTGATCATCCGCTTGCAGAAGGCCCTCGAGAGGAGTCGCCTTCTCAGGGAAAATCTCAGACTTCAGCAGCAATGCATGGGCGGTGACACGTTTCAGAACCTGGTGGGCAAGAGTCCCAAGATGCAACGGGTATACGAAACGATTCAGATGGTGTCCAAAACGGATTTGACGGTGCTGATCACCGGTGAATCCGGGACCGGCAAGGATATTGCGGCCAGGGCGGTCCATGCCTTGAGCGATCGGTGCAAGCAGCCGTTTGTTGCCGTAAACTGCCCGACAGTCCCGGAAAATATTCTGGAAAGTGAGCTTTTTGGCTACAGAAAGGGTGCTTTTACCCATGCCACCCAGGATAGAAAAGGAATGTTTCAGACGGCTCAAACCGGAACCATATTTCTCGATGAAATTGGCGATATCAACCCGACCATTCAAACCAAACTACTTCGCGTACTGCAGGAAAAGGAAATCAAACCGCTCGGCGATTCACGGACCATAAAAGTGGATGTCCGCATTGTCGCTTCCACGAATCAGCACCTGGAAGAGAAGATCAGAAGAGGGGAGTTCAGAGAGGATTTTTTCTATCGTTTGAATGTACTTCCTATCAAGATGCCGGCACTGAGAGAACACCCGGAAGATATTCCCCTTATCGCCAGCCATCTTCTGGAAAAGCACTGCCGGAAACTGAAAAAGCCTTTGAGAAAACTGTCACCCGAACTCATCAATATCTTTCGGACCATGCATTGGGAGGGCAATGTCAGAGAGATGGAAAATCTGATCATGCAGGGCATATTATTTTCCTCCTCCGACGAGATCAAACTCCAGGAAATCGATATCGACGGCGTCATTCAACCAGCTTCGATGGTTACCCACAGTTATAGAGAGCTGTCTTACAAAGAAGCCAAGGAAAAAACGCTGAAGGATTTCAATGATGCCTATATCGGCAGTATTTTGAAAGAAAGTGATGGTAATGTCACCCAGGCAGCAAAACGATGTGGTATGGAACGGCAAACACTTCAGCAGATTATGAGACGTTACGGGATCAGGGGTTCGGAGTTTAGAAATGATCCCAATGGCGATCAAATGCCATGAGCTGTTTTTTCGTCATTGAAAACCTGGTCTTTTGGGTCAGGTCAGAGATGTTGGCTATGCCGATGGCGGTAGTTACTCCTGGGATAAATAGGGTATCTAAGATATCATGTCACTCACGCTGCTTTTGGTAGTCATATTTTGTGCTTCCTTTGTCTTGACCATGGTGGGCCTGGGCGGGGGGCTTGTATTTTCACCCCTGTTTATTCTGTTAGGATTTCCAGTGACAACCGCGGTATCGGCATCCCTTTTCTTAAACGGTATTGCCGCACTTTCCGCCGCCGTTACCTACTTTCGTAAAAAGATGGTCGATGTAAAAACGGCTCTCCCTCTACTCGTAACATCGACCCTTGCGGCGCCGTTCGGCGCAATGCTGACCAACGTCATCAACATCAAGGTTTTTTCCGGAATACTGGCCCTGGTAATATTGCTTGCCGCCATACGCATGGTATTTTCCGGAAAAACCGAGACCAAGGAGACGGAAGCAGGTGTAAAGAGCAGGGTCATCGGCGGCGGCGCGATTGGAATTGCCGTGGGGTTCATGGCCGGGTTGCTGGGTATCGGCGGCGGCGTCTTTATCGTGCCGCTGCTAATATATATGCTCAGGATGCCTGCCAAAACCGCCGCAGCAACGTCTATTTTCATTGTCGTATTTTCTTCTTTTTCCGGCTTTGTGACCCATATCTCTCTTGCAGGCACAAACTGGAAATTTATCGTGCTTGCGGCTATTTTTTCATTTGCCGGAGGGCACTTCGGTTCACGGATCATGTCCGAAAAACTTAAGGGAAGGGGAATTCGTCGAATTTTCGGTATTTTTCTATTCTTGTTTTTTTTAAAATTGATGCACAAGGCTCTGCTGTGAACCCAATTCAGTAGCTATGTGCTGTTTGCCGTCACCCGCCGAAGCGTTAGTCGAAAGCCAAACGGAATCAGTGCCGGGCCCTCTGGACCGGGGTATCTGCTAGAAACAGCTATCGATCACATACAGCTGGGCTGCTTCTGAGGCACCCACTTTGTTCGGGTTGAGTGTTTCCGAAAACTGTGCACTAGGGGGATTGGGCATCACTGAGCACCAGCTGAATGGACTTATTGCCATTCCATTGATTCCATTGAAGGTGGTAGGCAATTTTTAAGAAATGGTTCCGGTTGATGTATTGCGGGTCCATATTGAATGCAATGGCCCACAGCGCCTTGGTGCTTTTTTCAGTGGAGGATGACAAAAGCATGCGCCTGTGGGTGCTGCCAACGATTTTCGATGTATGAACATACACATCGTTGGCCAGGAAAACGGGTTCGGAATTCTGGACGCCGAAGGGACCCAGAGAAGTGATCTCATCAACAAGTTTAGGTGTAATATCAGATAGCTCCAGTACATAATCGATGGTCGTTTTTGCTAAGAAGTCCTCGGGTGAAGCTGTCCGGCCGATCTCCTGGTGCAAACAATCCCCAAAAGGTTCTATCTGGTCAGCCGGGAGCTGTAATCCTGCTGCCATGGGGTGGCCGCCGAAGCCATGCAGCATATGCGCACAGGCTGTCAGAGCGGACCGGATGTCGACACCGGGAATACTGCGGGCAGAACCTTTTCCCAGACCTTTTTTTACGGATATGAGAATGGCCGGCTTGGAATATAGTCGGGTCAGCCGGGCAGCGACAATACCTATCACGCCCTCATGCCAGTCCGGGCTTGAAAAAACCATGCAGTTCCTTTGTGCAAGGCTCGGATCTCTGTCCAGTCGTGCTGAAATATCGGCCAGAACGCTTTCTTCTTCCTGCTGCCTTCGGGAATTGAACTCACTGAGCAGCGCTGCATCCTGTCTGGCTTTTTCAGGGTTAGGGGTCATCAGGAGTCGCGCCGCGATTCCGGCATGGTCCATTCTGCCGGCCGCATTGATGCGAGGACCGAATCGAAAGGAAATATCCTGTGCATCGATATGGCGGTGATCGACGCCGCAGGTATCTGCCAGAGCTTTGATACCGGGTCTGTGGGCCGATCTGAGAATTTCGATTCCTGTACATGTCAAAATACGATTCTCATTTACCAGGGGCACCATATCGGATACCGTTCCCAGGGCTACGAGGTCGCAGCTTTTTTTTAGATTGGGTTCTTTTCTTTTTTGGAAAAACCCCTGGTCGCGAAGGTGTTTTCGCAGAGCCAGGGCCAGATAAAAAGCGAGCCCCACACCGGACAGCTTTTCCAGACTGGATTGACAGTCGTCTCTTTTGGGGTTGATAACAGCCAGTGCGTCAGGCAATTGTGAAGGAATGTCGTGATGATCCGTGATAATAACGGCAATATCCTTTTCCTTGGCCAGAGACACGGCTTCATGACTTGACACACCGCAATCCACGGTTATGATAAGCTTTACTCCTCCCGGGATGGCGATATTTGTGATGTGAGATGCCTTCAGACCATATCCTTCGGTGACGCGGTGCGGAATATAACAGGAGATCTCTGCATTTATTTCTTTGAGGAATTGATACAACAGGGTTGTGGCTGTCACACCATCCACGTCATAATCCCCAAAAATGAGAATCTTCTCTTTATGCAGTAGGGCAGTGCTGATGCGTGCCACTGCCTCGGTCATACCGGTCATTTCAAAGGGCGGACTCAGGTGGTGCAGGGATGGCTTTATAAAAGCCTGGATGTCTTTTTCGAAAACCAGTCCCCGTTGAACCAATATTGCCGCTGTTGCAGGATGACAGCCCAAAAAGGCGATTACCCGTGCTGCCGCTTCAGTATCTGTTGTTTGAATCTCCCAGGTCTTCTGCATGCAGCAGGCTATATCACAAGAAGCGTTGAGACGCCATCCATAAGGAAATCTGCTATTGCAAAAAAAGAGAGGATGATGATAATCTAACTCAAGTTTCGGGGTTCAGGGAACGTGAAAGGAATAATCCCCTGGCGCTTTACGAACTTGCCGAAAGGGCTCCTAACATCAGCGCTGGCCATAAAGTTAAACAGGTTTCGATAAAAAAGCGACAAGGTCGCGTCACATAAAATCGTGAAACGATTTTATTATGGAATCAACGATTCAATATTACAGGGTAGACAGAAGACAAATCGGCTTTCTGAAGTTTATTCTTGAGGCCTGTGACGGAATTGTGACCATGTCAACGAAGGATGCAGCGCTTGGCTTGGTTTCCTTTCAGATCCCACCGGGATGCGAAGGAGAAGTGGCAGGTATCGTGAAAGACCTGCAGAAGGATGTATTCATGGAACCACATGTTAAATGAAGAATAAAAAACTCTATATAAACACCATCGGGTGTCAGATGAATGTCTATGACTCGGAACAGATCGTGGAGCGCTTGCATCGGATTGGATATGTTACGGAAACGCGGGTCGAGGAAGCCGACCTGGTCATCATAAACACCTGCTCCATAAGGGAAAAAGCAGAGCAGAAAGCCTTCAGTTTTCTGGGCCGTCTTGCCAAAATGAAACATGATAAACCCCGCTTGATGGTAGGTGTCTGCGGATGTGTGGCCCAGCAGGAAGGGCAAAAGATTATCCAGCGAATGCCGCATGTGGATTTTGTCCTGGGTACCCAGGCCATCGAACGCCTGCCCGCTACAATTGAAAAAATCGAGAAGCATCGCTGTCGAATTGTCGATGTGAACATGTCTCAGGAGATCCAGGGAGCCGCGGATTTTTCAGCCCCCACAAGAACCCGGGAGATTTCGCGATTTGTGACCATTATGCGCGGGTGTGATAATTATTGTACCTATTGTGTCGTGCCTTATGTTCGGGGAAGGGAAACGAGTCGGGAACCTGAGAATATTATTAATGAAATCAGGTCGCTCGTTGCAAGTGGTGTCCGGGAAATTACCCTTTTGGGACAAAACGTCAACAGCTATGGACAAAAACAGGATCTGTGTGATTTCCCGACACTCTTACGGAAGATCAATGGGGTAGAGGGTCTGTTTCGTCTTCGATTCACCACATCGCATCCCAAGGATTTATCGGATGATCTGATCGCCGCATTCCAATCGATGGAAAAACTCTGTCATCACATCCATCTGCCTGTGCAATCAGGTTCCAATGACGTGTTGGCACGAATGAATAGGCGCTATACCCGCGAAAAGTATCTGGAGATGGTTGCAAAGCTCAGAGCAGCATGCCCGGAAATCGCCATTACATCCGATATTATCGTAGGGTTTCCGGGTGAAACCAGAACGGATTTTGAGCAGACCAAAGCGCTTATCGAGCAGGTTGAATTCGACAGCCTGTTTGCTTTCATCTATTCAGATCGACCCAATGCACCCTCCGGACGCTTTAAGAAAAAAGTTATAGAGGAAGAAAAAAAACAGCGTCTCCAGGAAGTGTTTGATCTTCAGGCAGACATCACTCAAAAAATTCATGCCCGTCTGAAGGGGACCGTACAGGACGTTCTTGTGGAAGGTTACAGTAAACAACAGGCCGGTGAAAATCGGGCTATAGCTCCCGAAGCTGTTCAATGGACCGGCAGAACCAGCGGTAATAAAATCGTTAATTTTTTTCAGAACTCTGTATCACGCATTGACACGGGTATTGCGGTAGGAGAGATGGTCCGTGTAAGGATTGAAAAAACATTTCCCCATTCATTGTGGGGCAGTGTGGTCACATCCGATTCAGGACACACCCTCGTCAAAGGAGAAGAAAGTTATGCTGCATAAAGTGACGATTGCAGGATTAACCATGGATCCAGCGTCCAATACGCCGATTATCATTTTAAAATCAGAAAAAGATGATCACGCGATTCCGATTTGGATCGGTCTGCTGGAGGCTACATCCATTGCATCGGCCCTCCAGAAGATCGAATTTGATCGCCCCATGACCCATGACCTGTTCAAAAATGTCGCCGACAGGTTCAAGGCGGATGTGACACGGATCGAAGTCTGTGATCTCAAAGAGAATACATTTTTCGCAAGAATCTACTTTGAATCCGGGGATATATCATTCGATATCGATGCCAGACCCAGTGATGCCATTGCCATTGCGCTCCGGTTTGGGGCGCCCATCTATGTGGATGACAAGGTGGTGCAGCGCTCCAAAAGCGGTGAGGCCCAGCCAGAAGCATTAGACGAGAGCGAAGAGGGTAAAAAATGGGCTGAATATCTCAAAAACCTGTCCCCAGAGGAATTTGGAAAATATAAGGTATAAAAAAAGGGTTCGAGGGTCCAAGGGGGATACAAGGGTTCGAGGGTGGCTGAGAGCTACTAGCGGAAAGCAGCATCCCAGCCTCCAAGCATCCTCGCTTCCCGGCATACAAGGGTCCAAGGTTCTGGCCTGCAAGTTTCGGAACCGTCAGCCATTTGAAATTATTTAAACTTCACTCGAACCCTTGGATCCTCGACTCCTTGGACCCTTTCTCCCAACTATTTGGGAGAAGAATCTAATATTTAAACTTCCCATTCTCATAGATAACCATTTTCCGGCCATCTTTCAGATATGCTGTCACCTGTTTTTTCTCCGTATTCACAAGATCCCAGTGCAGGGCAGAGTCGTTGAAACCGAGTTTCGATTTGATTTTCCTGGTGAGTGTTGAGGTGTCACCGTCGTACGTGTCTGAATACGATGCGCCAAGGGCGATATGGCAGTTACCATAGGCCCCGCCGTAATTTTCGTCAAAAAGGGTGTTGGCCATGAACTGGTTGATTTTGGAGAATCGTTTATCCGTTAGAGAGAACTCGCCGACCTTGTTGGCTCCCTGATCCATGGACAGCTGTTTTTTTATAAATTCGAGTCCCTTTTTTGCATTAATCTCAATGGCTTTACCTTTTTGAAATCTTATCGTGATGTTTTTCACTAGATTCCCACTTCTATAAGACGGCTGATCTGCGTAGTAAACACCCCGGGTGCCCCGCCAATCAGGCGACAGGAAGAGTTCAAAACTGGGTATGTTGTGGCCGGAGATGCCGATCCATTTTCTGCTTTCGCCTGGTGTAATCTCGAGATCCATATGTTGGGATTCGATATGATAGTGCTGGACCTGCATGCTGTTGAGCCACGCTTTAATTTCAGATGCGTTATGGAAGATGCGTTTCCATTCATCGATGGGTGACCGCCTGTTCAGAAAACAGCTTTTTATTATCTGGGCTGTATAGGCTTTCTGTGAGAGCCCGGCATGCCTGGCAAGCGCTTTTGTGGGAAACGCGCATAGTGTCCAGCTGAACAGTGCCTGCTCTTCTCTCTTTTCCAGTATGTCACGGATATACTTTCTGGCGATAGCCGCCTTGGCGATTTTGTTCGAATCTATGTGGCTTAAGTGGGTAATGGCTTCTGGCGCATGCAGGAAGATACTGCCGTTTAAATGTTGGTAGAGGGTTTTTTCACCGGGAGGCTGAAATACCAGCTGTTGAGGGTCGGAGAAATTAAAAAAATTCTGTTCCATTGTGGGTGTGGCATCTGCTCGCATTACCGGGTTCATGCCCATGTCTAGAAGTCGGGCGTGAAGCATCTCTGCAAGCTTTATTGCAGGCAGGTTATAGCGAACCAGAAAAATTTCTCCTTGATTCAGAGGTCCCTTGCGTGCCGTTTCCAGTCCCCACAGCAGCACTTCCGCATAGCGCTCAATTTGTGATTCTGTGAACATGTTATACCTCATCTGTTATATTAAAAATTATATCATAAATGACTTATAATGTTATATTAAATATAATGTATAAAAAGGGTTCCAGGGGTCGAGGATCCAAGGGTTCAAGTGTTTGTTTCGGGCATTCAGTCATCGGAATTATTCTGAACCGAAAAAGCGAGCGCATTCCCCGTAGGTTCTGCCGTTCGGCAGTGCTTCGCACGCTGCGAGGTTCTTCAATTGGATCATGCATTTCGCCATATCTCTGATGAGACCCGAAAGTTGAGCCAACAAGACAAATGCCAGAAAAAAAGCGACCTAGTCGCGCCAGATAAATTCGCAAAGCGAATTTATTATTCTTTTAAAAAAAGATGGTGATATTCTTTTTCCACGAGATGGGTCTTCAATAGCCGGGTCAGCAGGGAAAAAATATCGTTCAGATCCTGATCGGTCAATCGTTTGACAAGGGTTTGCATCAACGCGTCATCTGAAAATTTCTGAAGATAATAAATGATCGTATGTTCGTCGGTTTCGCGATTGAATCCAAATCCGACAAAACCATCATATTCATCCGTAAATCTGTGAGAGTGCTTTGACATGCTAGGCCTTCTATTATTAAAGTATTGATTGTTCTACAAACCGCGTGTTTGGTACGCGTTCCCGAACCTGAACTTACGGAAACGTGCCGTCTCCTTTGGATTTTTCCCATTTTGGGGGAAATCCAAGCCACCCGTTTCACGGGCGGCAGTTGACTAACGCTCGACCCTGAATTACAGTATCTGACTTAATGGAAAACATAACAAGAATCAATAGACAAAGATGAAAATATTTGACACGCATGACGGTCTGAAAATCCGTTTTGATACCTATAAATGTGGAACAAAGACATGCAGGGGCCTGGTCGTCCTGCTGGGGGGAAGATCTGAATTTATTGAGAAATATCGGGAAACCGTCGATCAGCTTCTTGTGAGAAAATTGGATGTTGTCACATTCGACTGGCGTGGACAGGGATTGTCCGACCGTCTGTTGCCGAATCGCTACAAGGGGCATGTGGCGTCCTACGATGACTATCTGAAAGATCTTATCGGTTTCATGGACAGACATGTTCTGAAAAAAGCTGACAGGCCGGTGATAATGCTGGCGCACTCCATGGGGGGGCATATTGCCCTTCGGTATCTGCATGATTTTCCCGGCAGGGTCGATAAGGCTGTTTTGACATCCCCTTTGATCGATATCGCCGGACCTGTCCTTTTGACACGTGCGATAAAAACGATGGTGAAGATTGCCGTCCGAATCGGATTTGAAAAATATTATGCTACCCGGGCCAACGATTTCGACCCGTCCAAGAAGGTCTTTACAGGGAATCGTCTCACCAGGGATCGGCATCGTTTTCAGAAAACAATCCAGATGATAGTCGATAATCCGGATGTTGCCGTAGGGGGTGTCACTTTTGGGTGGCTGGATGCCACGTTTAATTCCATTCAGCATATGATGGTCGACGGGTATTTTGAGAGCATTGCGACACCCGTGAAAATGATTTCGGCGGGTGGGGATGAAATTGTGTCAGTAACGGCTCATAGGAAGGTCTGCCGAAAATTACCAAATTGCGATTTGGTTGTGATTCCAAGTGCATTGCACGAATTGCTCATCGAAAAAGATACCGTCCTGGAGAAATTTTGGGAGGTCTTTGACGCGTTTGTGCTTGGCCGGCCACAAAACAGGCCGGCAGACACGCCAACCAAAAAACGGGCATGCCTTTCGTGATCAGAGTGACATGGACATGTTCGCTAAAATCGTTCCCGCGATTTTATTTGCGCTTGCAGTTGCATGGTTTTTAAAATACAAGAGGTTCATGCTTTTTATACCGCTTGTCATAATAATGTTCCTAAAATAGGATGGCGGCATAAGGGGTTGTAGCAGAAAAAAGGTCCTCAATCGGAACGTTTTTCTGACAACCCCTATATAACAGGAGGAAAGAGGGATGAAATGGAAAGAGTCTAATGAAGGTGTTGAGACAGAGGCTGACAAAGAAGGAACCTTTGAGGAAAATTACTCCCCTTTAAGAACCCAGAAGCTCAATTTTGGTTCAAGACTGACTTCGGTTCTCACCCGACCAGGTTCCTGGATGGTTATCATTCCAGTGCTGTTGCTGGCGCTCCTTCTCTTCTCTATGCGTTCCGGCGGTAGCGACAAAGCCCTGCTGTCCGCAATGGACCAGCGCCTCCAGCACCTCGAAAGCAGGATGGAGGCCCTGGAAGGGATCAACGAGTTGGTGATGGATCTCGACAATAACCGCCAGGCTGCACAGCCGCTGATGGTAAGACTGGATCACCTGGAAACAGCTTTTGCCAAAAAAATAAGTGAGATGGATCAGCAATTAAAGGAACTGCAAACCAAGCTCGTAAGGACAGAGACCAAACAGGCTCAGACAGTAGTTATCAAAAGCCAACCATCAAAGCAGGCAGCTAAAATCCATGTGGTGGAAAAAGGGGAGACTCTGTACAGCATCAGCAAGAAATATGGGGTGTCGGTGAATCAGTTGATGACCTTCAACAAGCTTTCCAAGGGGTCAATCATTAATCCGGGACAATCATTGAAAATCAAGTAATGGATAGAATCAAAGCGGTCATTTTTGATCTGGACGGTACCTTGTTGAACACCCTGGAGGACATCGGGAATGCAGTCAATCAGGTTTTGTCCAGCAGAGGCTATCCCACGCATCCTGTGGACAGGTACCGGTCTTTTGTTGGCGACGGTTGGGAGTTGCTGATCAAGCGGGCACTTCCTGACCTTGCATCTACCCGTGATAAAGTGAAGGCCTGTGTCGAGGAATCCCTGGTGGAATATGGTAAAACCTGGGATGCAACAACAGGCCCCTATACCGGTATTCCTGAGCTGTTGAATTATTTGACCCATGAGGGTATTCGGCTGGCCGTGCTGTCAAACAAGCCACATGTTTTTGCACAGCAATATGTTGACAAGCTGCTTGCAGAATGGACATTTGAAAAAGTCATCGGAGTCAGCACCAGGTTCCTCAAAAAGCCGGATCCTGCGGGCGCATTGAGTATTTTGACGGAACTGAATATAGATAAGAAGAATTGTCTTTTTATTGGGGATTCAGGTGTTGATATGCAAACAGCCGCCGCAGCCGGCATCTTTTCCGTGGGCGCGGCCTGGGGGTTTAAGCCCGAAGCCGAACTGATGAAAAACGGGTGCCGATTTCTTGCCAGAGACCCCATGGATGTTCTTAGCCTCCTTGTTACCTGAATACCGCTTCCAAAGAATTGATCCAGATGAAGGGTTTTCGGAACGCTTCCGGCGTGTTCTTGGAATCTGAGATTTACCCCCTGTCCCTGTTTGGATCAGGCGCAGTCTCTTTTTCGAAAAATGCCGCGCCGGCCAGGGGCGATGTTCTCGGAACGTAAACAGCTGGTTTCTGTTTGTCCATGGGAATGGGTGGTCTTGAACGCATCCTGAAGAGAGCGAACATACCCAGGAGTATGTGCACTATGGCAAGAACCACGAACAGACCCATGGGCCCCAAGGCAGACATGGCGGCACCGGAAACAACGGGCCCTGATACCGCCCCTAATCCGCTGACCAATATCATGGTACTGCTGGCCGCTACCATTTGTTCGGGTTGCAGGTGATCATTGATAAAGGCAAGGTTTAACGAATACATGGGAAGGGTCAAACCGCCGAAAAGACCGATGAGTAAAAAAGTTTTCAAGCCGTTACCCGGCAACACCGTTACATAGACAAGGCTGACGACGCCGGCCAGAAACGTAACGGCAGTAAGGATAAACCGTCGATCGAATCGATCCGACAGCGCGCCGATAGGCCATTGGCAGATGGCGCCGCCCCACAAGGCAGCACTCATGAAAAGGGATATCTCCGTGACGGAAAAACCGGCACTTTTCGCATAGACAGCGCCAACTCCCATGAGGGAACCGTTTGAAAAGCCCGTGGCAAAACTTCCGATTACCCCCAACGGAGCTTGTCTGTACAACTCCAGGATTCGGACTTTTCGGGATATTTTGAAGGCCGGTATCGGACTGACGGTCAGCAAAATCGGTATCAGGGCCAGGGAGAACAGTACCGACACCAAAATGAAGAGCTCAAAGCTGTCCGGGTTAGCTATATTGATCAGAAGAGGACCGCTGGCCATGCATCCGACGGCTATGACCATGTATATGGAAAGAATCTGCCCTCTTTCCTGGTTGCCGGCCTGCTCATTCAGCCAGCTTTCCACCACGATGTAAAGGCCGGATAACCCAATACCGGTAATCACGCGCATCACCAGCCACCCTGCAGGGGTCACATAGATGCTGTGCAGCAATGCGCTGGCCGATACGACGGATGCCAGGGCGGCAAACACGCGAACATGCCCCACGTGAGAAATCATGATGGGTGTGATGCGGGAGCCGACGATAATTCCAACATAGTAACCGGACATGATCATGCCGGTTACTATCGGCATGAACCCTTCCGAAGTTGCCCTCACACCCAGCAGGGTTCCCTGCAGGCTGTGCCCAAGCATGATGATTCCTATGCCCAAAAGCAGGGCCCAACAGTTCTTCAATGTGGAAAACAAATGTGATTTCATTCCTGCCTGACAACAAATTGTATGCATAACATTACAGAATAGAGCCTCTAATAGAATGAAAACCGGGGCATGTCTACAGTTATTTTATGCATTTTTTATCGACAAGAATTTCATGCAGATCTGTGATATCCTGGATGACATGTTCGGCACCGGATGCTCGGAGCACCTGTTGTAATCTGGTCCTGTCCGGTGCAGACGTGACGATACCGATGCCGGTGTATCCATAGGTTGACCGATTTGCAGCCAGCATGTCGTCCGGCATGTCCCCGATATAATATCGCTGCGACGTCTCATGCGCGTGGATTTCTGCAATGGCGTCCAGCATATAGGGGTGGGGTTTGCTCAATGAGATGGTTTTGTGTTCTTTTTCCAGGATCCTGCTTTCTTCGCGCAGGCAATCGTCCAGACTGAAGACCGAAGAAAAATATGCACGAATTTCAAAATGATCCAGCGCATATTCCGCTTCGGCTCCGGGGCGTCCGGTGGCAAGGGCCAGCAAATTTCCTGCCCTGAGGGTTTGGAAGGCGGCCGGTTCTATCAGGAGCTTTTCCCTGGTGATCAGCCCTGCGCCTGTATCGGTGTTTGCCGGTAGCTTGTAGGTTGCCATAAAGAGGTTCCGGCCCAGGTATACTTCCTGAAAAATCTGTTTGATGACATTTCCGTTGCCCACATCGTTTGATGACATTTTTTGTACAAAATAGCTGTGTCGTTTTTGGCCTTCTTGTTGCAGATGCTCCAGGGGAGAACCATGGGAAGTCAGAAAATCGATAAGGTTATCAAGACCACACCCGTGCAGTGTCTGTTCACGCAGCAGCCATGGGTCGGTTTCATTCGACAGGTCCGGAACATGTACCCGTGTCATCAGCAAATCCAGAACATGATACGTCAAGGCCCAGTCATTGTTAAGCCCGCCGCTCTGTTTGACACCGGCGAGATCGGATAGTGAGAAGAGAGGGTCTGGCAGCCTGTCCCAGCCCGGGGCGCCTTTAAAGAACAGTCTGGCAGTTTGTCGCACTGTGTCCCGGTACGATTCCGATACATCCACGATAACACCGTCCATGTCAAAGACGATGAGATTTTTTGTTTTGTTATGCATGTGCCAGACGCCTGATTAGTTTTTGAATGCAGTCCATGTATGCTGACAAGCCCCGGAATAGAATATCATTGTGATTGGCACCGGGTATCTGGACGAGTTGTTTGTCGGATGCAGGAGAGGCATCGTACAGGGACTGACCGTCTGAAAAGGGGATAATGTGATCGTATTCAGCATGGATGATCAAGGTCGGTCTTTCGTAGTCCCGGATTTTGTCGATATTTCGAAATCCCTTTTCCTCGTTGAATTCGATGGCTTTTGTACTGATCCCCAGCAGCCTGAGAAGCGGGGCAGCCAGGGCAAATCCGCTTTCTATGACGAGAGCGTCGATATCTGTCTTGTGAGTGCAGGCGAGTTCGAGGGCCGATGCACTTCCCAGGGATCGGCCCATGATGATCAGAGGACCCTTATGTCCATTTTTCTGCAACCATTGACGAACAAAACCGAAAATGGTGTGACAATCCTTCATCATGCCGGCCACGGAGGGCTCTCCATTGGAGCGACCATATCCCCGGTAGTCAACCGGCAGAAAATTGATTCCCAACTGGTTATACATGGGGCCCAGATCGTCATAGTCTGACACGATTTCCCCGTTGCCATGAAAAAAGAGAATATTCGGGCAGGTGTTGTCCTGGATGTGAAAACGGGCCCCCACCCGGATGTCCTCCCCTACGGGGATAAGCAGGTCAAGACCATTGCCTGTGCTACCGAGAGTACCCGCTTCCTGGCGGGGATGAAACAGGGCCATGAGCACTTCGGGTCTGTCCAGAGCTGAATAATCCATGAAATTTGAATTGGTCATGTCGGTATTCCTAAATAAAAAGGGTCCCAGGATCCAAGGGTTCGAGGGTTCGAGTGGGGCTGAAAGCTATCGGCTGCAATAAATGACACGCGCAGCGCTAATAACGTCCGAAGGACTAATTTCGCACGAAGTGCAAATGAAGCCTGAAAGGAAAAGTCACCCTCCAACCCTTGTATGCCGGGACGCCAGGATGCTGGGATGCTGCCATCCGCTGATAGCTGTCAGCTACCCTCCAACCCTCGTATCCCCCTCAGACCCTCAAACCCTTGTAGGCTGTGACGCTTGGAAGCTCTGAGGCTGGGATGCTGCCATCCGCCGATAGCTGTCAGCCACCCTCCAACCCTCGTATCCCCCTCAGACCCTTGAACCCTTGTAGGCTGTGACGCTTGGAAGCTCTGAGGCTGGGATGCTGCCGTCCGCCGATAGCTGTCAGCTACCCTCCAACCCCTGTATCCCCCTCGGACCCTTGAACCCTTGTAGGCTGTGACGCTTGGAAGCTCTGAGGCTGGGATGCTGCCGTCCGCCGATAGCTGTCAGCTACCCTCCAACCCTCGTATCACCCTCAGACCCTCAAACCCTTCATAATATACCCCCGAAAGAAAATGTAATTCAATCCCTTTTTTCATAACCGAAAACCTGCTATAAAACCTTTTATTGCCCCGGCAAAGAAAGACACTTAAAACGCTACACAATTCGCATAAAAATAGCGACGAAGTCGCGACATAAAAATTGTGAAAGAATTTTTTTATGAAACACATCGCCTATCTTAAAAATGTGGTTCATGAATATGCCTGGGGGTCTCGCACATTCATACCAGAGCTCATGGGTCATCCATCACCTGCAGATCGACCCCAGGCTGAGCTGTGGATGGGGGCACATCCTAAGGGATCTTCCCTTGTAATCACCCAAAATGGATGGGAATCACTGGTGGAGCTGATTCAGGATCACCCCATCGACATCCTGGGCAGGTGGGTCGCAGAAAAATTTGATGGCAAATTACCTTATTTATTCAAGCTACTTGCGGCGGAAAAACCCTTGTCCATTCAGGCGCATCCAGGTGCTGCAGATGCACGGGCAGGGTATGCCCGTGAAGAAACACGCGCTATCCCTTTTAATGCCCCCGAGCGTAACTATAAAGATCCCCATCACAAACCAGAATGCCTGTGCGCATTGACATCTTTCTGGGGCTTGTGCGGCTTCAGGAACATTTTTGAAACAGCGACTCTGCTGCACCAGCTCTGCCCTATAACCCTCGGGAAGTCGTTTCACCTGTTGGAAAAGAACACCCCAGGCAACAGCATCCAGGTCTTTTTTAAAGCAATCATGGATATGGATCCCCGGAAGCAGGCTGAGATCGTTCATGAAGCTGTCTGGCATGCTCAGGCCGATAAACATGAACGACCCGAATACGATTGGGTTGTCAGACTCAATAAGGCATATCCATCTGATATTGGCGCCATCTTTCCGGTACTGCTCAATCTGGTTTGTCTTCAGCCGGGGCAGGCTCTGTTTCTGAAACAGGGAGAACTACACGCCTATCTGAGCGGGGTGGGGATAGAACTCATGGCCAATTCTGACAATGTACTCCGGGGCGGGTTGACATCCAAGCACGTAGATGTTGCAGAATTGATGCGCATCCTGTCTTTCAAAGAGAAGCGTGTCGAAATTCTACTGCCCGGGAACCGGGAGCGGCATGCGGGTGTTTACCGGACCCCTGCCCAGGAGTTCGAACTTTCGGTCATTACTCTAGACGCCGGGGATGAATATACAGGTCGGGTCGATAGAAGTGTCGAGATTCTACTCTGCACATCCGGTGAGCACTGGATTGCCGAAACCGGCAGCATGGATCCCTTGATTTTTGACAAGGGCGCTTCCGTGCTGATTCCGGCCGCTGTTCCAGGTTATACCATCCAGGGCAAAGGGGTTATCTACAGGGCTGCGGTACCGATTCAATGAAGTCCAAATCAGTCTCTAATTAAAAGTCACTAAAAAAACACTTGACCTTTTCCGCATAAATTATTTATAACTTATTAAAAATATATACGAAACAGATTCACAAGCGAATTCTGAATTCTATCTGTATTTCAAATCTTTTCTAATTCTTCTGGCTCCAAACACAATCTCAAGCTGACCTGCTTCTAATACTGCTTCTTCTCAGTTAAAAAGTTTTCATAGTTTCGATTTTGGCATCCATCGACATATCGCTATTATCCTGGCAACTAAATAGCTCAATGCGTCATGCCGGACTTGATCCGGCATCCAGTGCCTTTCTGGATTCCCGCCTGCGCGGAAATGACATCCTTAACATATATAATTGCCGGAGTAATATCAGTTTCGGATAAATTAACAATTACCGATAAAAACCGTTGGATATCGAGACGTGACAGATATCGGCAATATAATACGGCGACATCCGGGCATCTTCTGGATGATCACGGTGCTTTTGGCATGCCATGCAATTTTATACGTGATCTCTTCCGGAGCAGGTAAAACCACGGTCTATTTTTACAGTTCCGAAACCAATATCAATAACTTCAAATCCCTCAAAATCGAATTCGACCGATACCTGGCCAGGTTTGGTTCCTATGAATTCCAGCCTTTCAGCAGCAGAGAAGATTTTGAAAGACACGTCAAAGACAAAGAGAATTGTCTGCTTCTCCTCTCAAGCTGGCATTACCGGCAGATCCACAAGGAATTTTCCCTGACACCGGTTCTTACCGGTCATCGAAAAAACAAGAAATATCAAAAACGGATACTGGTTGCCGGCGGTGCAAATTCCGACATCGAATCCATAAAGAACGGGAGAATCGCTTCTGCCAGCAATCCTCAGCACACCACCAGTGTTCTGATGGAGATGCTGAAAGAAAAGTTTTCAGGAGAACACTTCAGGATATTAACCGTACCGAAAGATATCGATGCCTTGATGTCTGTGGGCTTCGGCATGGCCAGCTATGCCTTGAGTACCGGGAACAGCCTCGAGGAATTGAGACAGGCCAATCCAAAACTTTGTTCGAAGATGTGCGTTCTCGCGGAAGGAGAGCAATCCCTTCTGCTGATTCTTGCAGTGCCGGAAGTGTTCGATCAGGATTCCGAAAAAATGGTGAGCATTCTTCAGGATATGTCGATGGATGTGGAAGGAAAACAAAAAATCAGAATGCTTGGGCTTGATGGCTGGCAGAAGCTCGATCCTTTGGACAAGCAGAAACTGGAGAGCTGAATGAAGGTCTTCAAATCCATATTTCTTCTATTTTTAGTGGTGCTGCTGGGCGCATTGTTTGCGGACGAAATCCCCAAGATCCTGGTGATCAACTCGAACGCGTCCGTTGAAAAATATCATGTGGCCCAGGAGGAATTCAAGAAGACCATCGCTCTTCCCGTGCTGGAGGTCAATCTGGAGGAGCAAAAATGGAAAATCTCCAAGGTGGAAGAACTTCTTTATGATGAATACCCAGACCTGATTTACTGCATCGGCACCAAGGCTTACCTCATTGCAAACAAGTATATCAGTGAAAGGCATATTGTCTTCTCATCCATTGTCAACTGGGAGCGCTGGCCGGTTGCCGGAAAAACATATGGTGTGTCGAACGAGCTTCACCCGGGCATGCAATTGACTCTGTATCGCTACGTGTTTCCTGCCATAAGGAAGATAGGCATTTTATACAGCAAGCGCTACAACCGTGAGTGGTTTGAAAACACCTTGGAATTTTCCAGGGGAATGGGCATTGAAATCGTCGGCAAAGCCGTTCACAAAAGCATGTACGTCATTTCCAATCTAAAAGAGTTGGTCCCCGATATCGATGCTTTGTGGGTCGTTTCCGATCCGATTGTCATGCCTGACAAAGATGTCATCAAATCCATTTTCAATACGTGTGAAGTTCACCATATACCCGTTTTTACCTACCATGACGCCTTTGCCGAATACGGCGCCATGCTGATCGTATCCGTGGATGATCCCACCACAGGACGCCAGGCAGCGGATGTTGCATCCGAGGTGCTTAGCGACAACATGGGCAAGGACAGGGTTCAGCTTCCCGCGGGGTCCCGTATTGTTTTTAATCTTAAAAAAGCGAATGCATATGACATGCAATACAATGAGGAGGCGCTCAGCACGGTCAACCAGATCATCGAATAAATGTATGGGTTTGTGAAATTTTAGGGCTAGGAGGAAAAGGTCATGCCTGGATTGAGTTGGTTGAAGGTAAAAACTTTTTTGACTAGGGTTGGTATTTTCTCTTCCATTATTTTTGTCCTCCATGCGGCACCCGCCATATCCGAAGAAGTATTAGATAACCCCATCAGTTCGGACGACGAAATCGAAGCAGAACTGAAATACCTGCAGGAAGAAACCTATGTCATCACGGGCTCGCGGATTCCGCAGCTCATTGGAAAAACAGTGTATTCAATCCACGTAGTAACCGACAAAGAAATCAAACAGATGGGAGCCATTCTGTTTTTGTTGTTACAAACAAGGAGATCCAGCAGATGGGGGCGAGGTTTCTCACCGATGTTGTTCCCATCGTCCCGGGATGGCATGTATGGACCACCGGTACCGGAGAAAAGAAAATTACAGCAAATGGGGCAAATGCATTTCGCAGCGGAGAAATTATGATCATGATAAACAGCCACACCATAAATGACGGATGGACCGGGGGGGCGGGACTGCAGCATCATCTACTTTCCATAGACAACGCCAAGCGGATCGAGTTCATGTCTGGGCGCGGGTTCTGCTGTATATGGGTCCGGTGCATTCGGAGGCGTCATCAACATCATCACCAAGGAAGCGGAAGATGTGGACGGTCTCGAGGCCAAGATCATCGGTGGCAGTTACGACACCCGGCAAGCCAATATTCTTTTTGGCAAATCAATCAAAGCACTGGAGATCGCAGCCAATCTCAATCTTTATGAGACCGACGGCTTTGATGGTAAGGTAAATGCCGATGCGCAAACGCAATTTGGATGAACTTTGGGGAACGGGTGCATCGCTTGCGCCCGGTAATATGAAAGGCGATGTGGAAAAGTGGGATGGCCAGCTCACATTGAAGTTCAAAGGTTTGACATTCGACGGCAGATACACGGATTCCCACGCAGATTTTCCGGTTGGAACTTGGATCGTATGCTCTGGATGACGAATCTGATTGGGACACTGAGAATTATTATCTGAATCTCAGCTACGAGGCCAACCCGTGGGAGGGATTGAATCTTCTAACCAAGATCTATAGAAACCACTATGATTTTTCTGTTTATTCGCAAGTGCGCCGCAGCCGGTGCTGTTGTCAGATGACGCCCACAGGTCCAGTGGTTTTGCAGGAAGCTACCATTGTAAAGCCATATTATAAGACCAATCGAACGGGTATTGAAAGCCAGATCAGCTACGAAATCACGGATACCCACACAATGGTCGCAGGCGTCATGTATGAGCAAATGAAATTCTATGATGCCAATATTGAGGCGAATTTTGCGCCGACGCGAACTCCTGGAGTTATAGAACCTCTTCCCGATTTTCAGGATTTTCCAGACTGAGCGCAATTATCGACAACCCTAAGGAAGGAAATTTTAAGGCCGATCTTTTGGGAAGATGTCTGGGATATGCGAGATGATCTTCGTTTCAACGTCGGCTGTCGTTATGATGATTACAGCGACTTTGGTGACGCAGTGAGCCCTCGTGCTGGATTGAACTGGGAATTTATCGGAAAATCTTCAGATAAGAATACATCTATGGCCGCGCTTTTCGTGCACCTTCACTCGAGGAGCTGTTATGAGCCAACCTGGGGTAGCACGGATCTGGATGCCACAACCGTTGACACGTACTCGCTAACTTTTAATGGTCAGTCTTATACCTTCTTTTAGTGGTGAAATTAGCTCTTATTATTGCAAGACTAAAGACTATATCAGTTTACGATCCATCGACACTTAAGCTTGAAAATCTCGACGAAGCAAGATCACGAGGTTTAAAAATGAAATTGAAATATGATTTTGGAAGAGGAACCTACATTGCCGCAAACTATGCATACATAGACTCTGAAAACCTGGACACAGGAGAGTCTAACTGGACAATCCCTGCCCATATGGGATTCGATAATGACAAACATACGCCTGAACCGCTATCTGAACTGGAATGCCCACTGTATATATCGAGGGCGGATGGTCCCGAGGGAAGGATGATTCCAAGAAATGACATGTCGGATTATACGGTTGTCAATACCACGCTGATTGCAGAAAATTCCTCAAGAGAATTTGAGGGTCTCGAACTGGCTGTAACGGTCAACAACCTGTTTGATGAGGATTATTCGTCGCCCACCTCTAACGTACCGATAAACAGATCTTCCCGACGATCTTCCCATGCCGGGGAGGAACTTCTTATTCGAATTGAGATACACATACTAAAAATAAAATCACACCTTGATTTTATTTGGAGGTGAATCATGCTGATAGCGGTCATCCCAAAAGTGAAATCTTTTTTGGTCGTGATGGGTGTATTCTCCTCAATTGTGTTTCTCCTTTCTCCCGCATCGATTGTTGCACTAGAAGCACCAACGCCTGCCATCGATCCGGACGAAGACATCGAAGCGGAATTGAAATACCTGCAGGAAGAGACCTATGTCATCACGGGCTCCCGGATTCCGCAGCAGATCGAAAAGACAGCCCATTCGGTCTTTGTCGGTAAACGAAAAAGAGATTCTGCAAATGGGTGCGCGATTTCTCGTTGATGTAATCCCCATCGTACCGGGTTGGCATCTTTTTACGAATTATGGGAAATTGGATATGATTCTCGTCCGTGGTGCTGGTCTGAGTTGGGGTTCGGATGTTCTTGTCATGATAAACAGCGCGTATTTCCGTGAAGCCGGAGCTGCGTACCGTCTGATCTCCCTTGACAATGTCAAGCGAATCGAATTTGTCTCGGGCCCGGCATCTGCCAGTTATGGCTCCAATGCTACCAGCGGTGTCATCAATATCATCACCAAAGAGGCGGATGATGTGGATGGCTTGGAAGTGAGTGTTCGCAGCGGCAGTTATGATACGCGCCAGACCAACATTCTGCTTGGCAAGTCCATCAATGATCTGGAGGTCACAGCCAATTTCAACTACTTCGAGACGGGCGGTTACGACGGCCGTATTAAAGAAGATGCCCAGACACCTTTGGACGCGCATCCGGTACGGATGCGTCATTGGCCCCTGGCAAAATAAAAGGAGATGCCGATAGATATGATGTCCAAATGGCCTTAGCGTACAAAGATCTCAAATTTGAAGGAAAATATTACAATCACCAATACGAGTACCCGCTGGCTAATCCGCGCAATATACTGGATGATAAATCTGAAATTGAGTGGAATAATTATTATTTGAATTTCGTCTACGACACAACCTTGTGGGAAGGGTTTGATTTTCTGACAACGCTTACTAGAAAACACTCTGAATTCGACGAATTGTCTCAAATTTACCCTGAACGTTCAGCAATTGGTACACCTGCAGGAGGTGTAATCCTATCAGAGCCCTTATATAGTGGGTGGACGGGAAAATGGGATATTACGATAGTTGAATCCCAGGCCACGATCGAACACACCGCTACCAATACGTTTGTTGCCGGGGTTTTCTATAGTAAGGTCAAAAATGCAGACTGGAACAATGAGGGAAATTATATACCAACAGACAACCCATTGATAGTGATACCGATTTCATCGTTTCAGGATTTCCCCGATGAATATAATTGGGAGGATTCATGGGACATGACCACAAAGGCATTTTTTTTCGAAGATGTTTGGGACGTTCAAAAAAACCTGCGAATCAATCTGGGTGTTCGATACGACAAATCTAGCGACTTTGGTGATGAATACAGTCCCTTCGCAGGGCTGAACTGGCAGTTTGCGGAACATTATTATGTAAAAATGAACTACGGCCACGCATTCCGTGCGCCAATATATACGGAGCTCTACCATCCTGTAATTGGTAACGATGATCTCGATCCTGAGATAGAGGATTCCTATGAATTGGGAAAATGGTGGACTACCCGACGACTTCCCCATGCCTGGCAGGAACTATATGTTTGAATTGCGGTATCATTATTAGGAATAGAATCTTTGGAGAAATTTTATAATACGCGACGGTGTCGCTTTAACAAAGAAACCTTCAGATGAAAGATCTACAAAGCATAGAAACAGATTCGAGCACTGTGCGTTGGAGCATCAAGTGGAAGCTCATGACGCTTATTACCACCCTGGTGCTCAGCCTCGTGACAATTCTATCCTATGCCCAGATTTCCTCTCAAAAAAGAACCCTGGAAAAAGAACTGGAAAATCGGGTTGCGCTCATGAAAGCAAACCTTATCGAGCGCGGGAAGGGTTTTGCTATCAGCCTTTCTCAACAGGTTGAAAACGATCTTGCCGGCATGAACCTTTCGGGTGTCATGGAAGCGATCCTTCAGAGTACGGAAGAAAACAATGAGATCAAATATGCCATTCTGATGGAGTCTAATGGAGAGGTTTTTCTCCATACAACCAGAAACGAACTGATTAAAACCAAGCTGACCGGGAAAAACGATCTGTGGGCCATCCATCAGAGAACAATCGCGGTAAGCTCTTATAAAGACGACAATCAAGAGGTCATCGAAATCGTCAATCCCTTGCAGATCAGTACCGAACCCTGGGGTATCCTTCGAATCATTTATACACTGAATATTTTGGAATCCGAAATAATACGATCACGGAAACAGATTCAAAATGAAATCAAGCAAGATGATCTATCGATCCATCCTGATGTCTATGGGATTTCTTGCCGTATGTCTTGTGATTGTATTTTTCCTTTCCACAAGGGTGTCGAAGCCTCTTATCAGGCTCACGGAATCGGCCAGAAAGCTCTCAAAGGGCGATTTCTCCGTGTCATCGGATATCCTGATCCAGTCGAAAGACGAAGTGGGGGTGCTGGGCAAAAGCTTTTTCAAGATGAGCAAGGATTTGGAGAGTTCATACAAAAGCCTGGAAGAATACAGCAACAGGTATCGCGCCTTGTTCGAGTATTCTCCTGCTTCTCTGTGGGAGGAAGATTTTTCAGAGGTCAAGACTTATCTGGATGGGCTGCAGATGAAGGATATTCATGGCTTCAGAAAATATTTTGGAGAACATCCGGAAGCGCTTCGTCAGTGTACGAGTTTGATAAAAATCCTGGATGTAAATGAGTCAACACTGGAGCTCTATGGCGCGGAGAGCAAGGATGTGTTCATGCAAAATATAGACAAGATTCTGGCTGAAAAATCCCACGAGATTTTTGAAGAACAGGTTTTGAGCATGGCTGAAGGAAAGCCGTTTGAAATTCAATGTATCAACAAGACCCTGACAGGCAAGGAACTGAATGTTGCCATGAAAGCCTCCATACCCCCGGGGTATGAAGAGACCTGGTCGAAGGTGCTTGTTTCCGTAAATGACCTGTCAGAGCGGGCGCGGGCCGAGTTTCTCAAAGATATGTTTGGCCGATATCTTTCCGAGGAAGTCACCAGTACGCTTCTTGAAAATCCGGACATGGTGAAGCTTGGGGGTGAAAAACGGCGTGTCACCATTATGATGTCGGACCTGCGGGGATTCACAGCGCTCGCGGAACGTCTTGAACCGGAGCAGGTCGTGCAGATCCTGAATGCCTATTTTGAAGTCATGGTGGATGTGCTGCTGAAATACAATGCCACCATCAACGAAATCATCGGCGATGCGCTCCTGGTTCTATTTGGTGCTCCCCAGGAAATGCCTGACCGGGCAGAACGTGCCATTGCCTGTGCGATTGAAATGCAGAACGCCATGGCAAGGGTCAATGAACACAACAGGTCGCAGGGATTGCCTGAAATAGAGATGGGAATCGGCCTCAATGATGAGGAAGTGATAGTCGGCAATATCGGATCCAGCAAAAGAAGTAAATACGGTGTTGTCGGAAGCGGCGTGAACATGACCAGCCGAATAGAATCTTACAGCGTTGGTGGACAGATTTTGATATCCGATTCGGTAAGGAAAGAGGCGGGTGACATCTTTACCGGGCGGCTGTACCCGAACCGCAATAGCGAGCGCATTCCCCGTAGGTTCCGCCGTTCGGCAGTGCTTCGCATACTGCGGGGTTCTTCAATATTTTTTCATTCAATATTGGACGTTCGATGTTCGATGTTGGACGTTCATTTATTATCATCAAGTATCCAAGAAGATGAGCGCACAAGCATCATCATCCCCACCGTCTGAAGTCCCGACAGCAGCACAAAATAGAAAATCCAGGCCGGCACCCCCAGAAACATCGGCGCAGCACGATTCCAGGCCCAGAAATCCATTCCCAGGATGAAGATTCCCATGAATATATATACGTAGCGATTGGAAATCCATGCGGGGATAGACACGACCAGACGCCCTTCCTGCTGCATCTTCACGGTATGGACCGCCATGTACACGGCAAAGGTTGCCAGCATGACCCATACAACGGGCAGTACAGCGCCCCCCGTCAACACCTTGAAATAGAAAAGCAGCATGACACCTTCACCGACCAGAATCGACAGGATGGCTGCCGCTGAATAGACCCGTTTGAGGTACAATCCGAACAGGACCGTCGGAAACAGGACCGCCAATCCTGTAAAAGTCTGGGTGGCGATCTGCAGAATGGTCGCCGGTGGTTTCAGGGCCAGCAGTAATCCGGCAATACTCAAAAATATCACAAACACACGTCCGCTGATACTGGTCTGGGTTTTGGGCCTACCCATCAAAGGAAGAATATCCCGGCTGAAGATGGAGCTCATGGTCAACAGCTGAGAGTCCATGGTGGACATCAGGGCGGCCAGACCGGCAGCCAACACGAGGGCGGCCATGAAATCACCTGAAATCAGGGTCAGCATCATGGGCAGGATACGGTCCGCCTCTTTGGCGGCCAGGTCTGGAAACGACAGGTGACCCATGACCCCCACCGAGATGGGCAGAAAGAATACCAGGGTGCAGATAAACGGGTAAAAGAGCATGGTTCTGGCGATGACATTCGGATTTTTTGCGGTGAAGAAGCGCTGAAAAAGCTGCGGGAACATGGGATCGCAGAAAAACCACAGCATGATATAGCTGAACCAGATGCCATAGGTGTATTTTCCGGTAATGCCCGGTCGCGAGAACAATTCCGGGCTTGAAGAGAATAGTTTCTGATGTGCTTCCACAAAGCCACCGTGGTGGTTGGCGACAATTATCAGTGAAGCCAGAAGCAGCAAAAACATGACCAGCCCCTGAAACATGTCGGTCCAGGCAACGGCTCGGAGCCCGCCCCGAAGCGTGTAGAGAACGATAATGACCGTTACCAGAAGACAGCCATAGACATAGGGCAGACCGATGAGCGCTTCCAGGGCATACCCGGCGGCCATGGGTTGTAATGCCAGGTAGGGTATGGTGAAGACGATCATGACCGATGCAAAAATAAACGAGAGGGTGGGGCTGTGGTATAGTGTCAGGACGAGTTCCGGTGGTGTGACAATGCCGTGATTTTTGCCCAGTTCCCAGATTTTTCTGCCAAGGATCCAGAAGGTCAGGGCCATGAAGCCCGTCCCGAAACCCATGATGGGGAAAAAAGCGTACCCGTCCCGGTAACCGGCGCCGGATGTTCCAAACACGGTAAAGGCCGAGAAATTGGTTGCCACCATGGTGCCCAGAAGAATCAGTGTGCCGAACTGACGATCGGCTAAGAAATAGGTTTCCGGGGGCGATTTGAGCTTTGTCCTTGCAATGAAGCCGATACAAAGAATTATCAGAAAGTAAGCCACGAGTACGGAAATTTTGACGACCATGAATACACCTTTTTTGTTCAGAAAAGAAAAAGATCTTTTATACCGCTTGTCATAATAATGTTCCGAAAATAGGATGGCGGCAAAAGGGGTTGTAGCAGAAAAAAGGTCCTCAATCGGAACGTTTTTCTGACAACCCCTATATCACGAAATCACGAAAGGTCGAAACCACGAAAATGACCATGAACCGCAAATCCAATCGAGATTCATGTAATCGATATTCGATTTTATAGCCCGCTTTGATGGGGCGTCTTGAGCCCACCCATCGCACGGATATCTATTGGTTTGTCCCATAAAAAAACCACCCCGGACAAAGGCCGGGATGGTTTGGTAGAACCTGACATAACCTATGATAAGAACGCTATATTATGGACGAATTACCGCTCGGGCTGATTTATGTCAAGATAAATCAGCGTCAATATGTTTCTATCGGTAATTCTCAGCGGTTTTTACGAAACTTTCAAAATCCTTTTCAAGCAGAAAGCGTGAAATCATTTCGCTGACCTTGTCCGCCGTGTCAACCGTGTAATGCCCCTTTTCATTTCTGCCTGAAAGCTGTTTGGCGTTCTCGACGATGGCTTTCAAAGAAGCGGTGGTCATCTCGACGACCACATTGACGGTGATTGTATCCTCAGACTGGGGCATGCTGGGGTCTCCTTGGATTCTGGTATTGACACGAATTGTGGCTGTGTCAAAATTAACATAGAAGCCATCTCAAAAATAGGATTTTGGTTCCCCGCAAAAAGAGCGGGATCTTCGTCAAAGTCAAGGCGGATCCAAGTTTCAACCCGCAGGCATACTCAAGTATGTTGAGGACTTGAAACGAGGGTCCAACGCAGAAATTGGGCCAAAGGACATTTTTGAGATAGCTTCAAATACGCTTTCTCGTACATCGTAGTTTACAGAAGATCAAGTGAGAATCGAACCGTCAGGATATAAGGGCCTGGAAAAATGACCGACTATCAGCACGAACAGATGGAAGCTCTGGAACTGGTAACTGGATACCTGTCAGGATTAAAGACGGCGGACATGGATGTACTGAAGCAGAAACTGGCAGACTACCTGTGCTTTCGAAGGGATGTAGATGTTTTTTTGTCCACCCATTTCGGTGATATCTGCAAGGAAACCTGTTATCAAAGCAAGCTGAGCGCCTGTTGTACCCGGGAGGGTATCATTACCTTTTTTGCCGATGTGGTTGTCAATGTGATCATGTCCGATGAAACAAACATACAGGACCTGTTCTCTGTCCTGCGTTCACCCCAGGAAGGATCCAAATGTATCTATCTGGGAGAGCGAGGATGCTTGTGGGCGGTGAAACCACTGGTCTGTGAAATGTTTCTCTGCAAAAAGGCCGAAGATGAAGTGCTGAAAACTGACCAGGATCTCCTGAACGAATGGCAATCGTTGAAGGATCGCGAAAAGACTTTCCGGTGGCCGGACCAGAGGGTTCTCTTCGATGAACTGGAGCAGTTGTTTCTGGATGCCGGGCATACGTCTTCGCTGATGTATCTGCACAACAGCCCAGGATTGTTGAGGGTTAAGAGAGAAGGGTTGGAGGGTGAGCTGACGCAGGGTTCGAGGGTCCGAGGGTGATACAAGGGTTGGAGGGTGATACAAGGGTTGGAGGGTGATACAAGGGTCCGAGGGTGATATAAGGGTTGGAGGGTGGCCGACAGCCTATCCCCTCCGACCCTTCAAACCTCCACCCCTCCAACCCTTTCTAGGCCAGATGCGGCTTGAAGGCTCTGTACAAAGATACATCCATGATGGCCTCGTAGCCCTTCAGTTCTGCCACCACGCGGCTTTCAGCATCGATCAATGTAAAATCACCTGTCATCTTGTGATCCGTAAGGTCCGTGACACGCAGCTCGGCCATCACCCCGTCCGGGGGAAATGCCGTGCAATATTGCCGGTAATGCCTGCAGTAGCTTGGCAATGAAACCGTACCGGTTTCTTCATAGCACCAGAGCGTCGCGAGTTGAAAGGCACAATCCAGGGCAAGGGGATCGCTGAGCCAGGTGCTCCTCAGGGGCTCCTTGACCCAGGTTTCCGGCGCCGGCGCCGAGGATATCTTTGCAGATATGCCCCAGGATGAGCAGTCTGTGATTTCCTTGATTCCCCGCAAAGCCAGACCGTGAAACAGGATTTTGTCATAAACTTCTTCCATGCTGCGGGCATATACCTTGGTGGGCTTTAAGCGGGTCGACTCAAATATGGGCGCAGCGGGAAGCGTGTCTGTCAATATGGCTTTTGCCCTCGAGTGAATGACGTCCTTTCCCTCGAGAACACCGTCCCGCAATTCGACACCGACTTCGAAGAGAGAGCCCTTGCGGTCGGCTTTTCCGGCAAAGAGACGGATCAGTTTTTTCTGTTGTTCGAGTTTAATGCCCTTCAGTATTCGCATGTCATCGATCCCGTGCAGCAACAGCCCGGGGTTGCCGTGCAGGGCGCCATGTCCAAACCATTCCGTTATGAGGGCAAAGGGAACAACCGGCTTGCCATCCAGTATGTGCGCATCCAGAATCGGATGGTTGGTGGTATCGATTTCGCGTTTGAAGGACAGTGACATCGGTGGCGACGGATCCTGCCGGTCTGGTGGCTGGTCATCCATTTTCAGGGTTTTGGTGATGACCTGGTCGGGCAGTGCCGAGCCCACAACGACTTCAACCGGATGTATGCCTGCCTGGCTCATCTCGAGCAGCATGCAGCGGGCACCGGCTTCCACTGGAATCAGCGCGATCCCGCTTTTCCGAAATTCTCGTTTCAGACCCGGTGTAACCATGCCGCCATCCCAGGGGCCCCAGTTGACGGCGATGACCCGACAGTCTTTCCGTTGTCGAACTTCCCTGCGACAGATCTTGTTCAGGGCTTCATTGGCCATGGCATAGTCCGCCTGGCCTTTGTTGCCGAAACGTGCCGCTACAGAAGAGAATACAACGATATATTTCAGTGGATCCGATGCGGCAGCGTCCATGAGGGCCCGAAATCCAACGACCTTCGTTTTGTATACCCGCTTGAACTGCTCCAGGGTTTTGTCTTGGATGAGACGATCCTCGATAACACCCGCGCCGTGTATGATGGCGCGGATGGGACCTAGTGATTCTCGGACACGTTGAAACAGGGGCGTTACAATGTCGGCATCTCTGATATCAGCACTTTCGTATTGGACCGTGGATCCTGTTGCAGTGAGTTTTTGAAGCGTCGCCGCAACCTCTCTGCTTCCCATGTGTCGTCTGTATGACATTTCAATGTCTTTCGGAGAAGCACCATTGTTGTTGAACTCGTTGGCAAGAATCGCCTTTTTAATTTCCGATTCTTTTTCAAGTCCATCCAGCCATACCGGCTCCGGGGCAGGCATGGGAGATCTTCCCAGGAGAACGAACGACAAGGGTACCTGTTCGGCAAGTGCAATGGCTGCCGCGGCGGTCACGCCCCTGGCACCACCGGTGACAACTACCACATCGCCAGGGTCAAACACCAACTCGATGTTGACATCCTTATCGTAGGGAAACGGCGTAAGTTCCAGGGTATAGCGGTTTTCACCGTCGAGCCCGACCTCGACACTGTCACGGGTTTGTTTTCCAAGAACTTCCGCAGTGATTCTCTGCGCGATTTCCGTTACATCCATCCAGGCGGGATCGAGATCCAGTGCTCTACAGACGACACCGTCCCATTCAATGGCGGCTGTCTTTACCAATGCGGCCAAACCACCGGATACAGGATTTTCAAGATCTTTGTCTCTGAAACCGAAGGCACCGTCGAGCCGTGTGATGGCAGCAAACAGGGTCAAGCCCGTCTGGGCATTGCGGGTCAGAGACGGCCCAAAAAAATGGGCCAGTTGAAATGCAGTCTCAAGGTATGTGTCGTCTGCACGGTCATCAGCATCATGAGAACCCTCAAGAATGATCAGTCCTCCAGCATTGGAGATGTCCGATGAACCGTTCAGAATATCGTCAATTTCCGATAGCGGTCTATGGGATGCTTGAATGCCATGGGCCGTAAACGTGTCAACGAGGGCTTGCCCGAGATGTGACGAATCACCGATAATGTATACGTGCCTGTCAGCCGGTATCGTTTCAAGTGTGACTCGGGACAGCGGTCTGTTTTTAATGGTCACCCTGTGTCGTTCAATGTCGGAAAATGATGAAACCCCATAGTCGGGTGAGGAAGGTTTTTCAAATGTTTCTGCTGATTGAACAGGCCTGGGAGGGCGTGCTGTCTCCTGCGTGGCCATATCGGTTTTTTCTGCGCCTGACGTCAGATACGTGCATATCTGTCCCAGGGTTTTCAAACTGCCCATGATGTCAGGCGTCACCTGGGGGAGTCCCGGAAGTCGATCTTCAAGGGTGGAAAGTATTTCGACCCTCTTGATGGAGTCAATACCCAGATCCGCCTCGATATCCATGTCCAGTCCCAGCATGTCCGTTGGATAGCCAGTCAATTCGCTGACGATTTGGATCATTGTTCTTCGGACATTGTCGGTATTTTCGTCTGATGGTTGCTCTATCTGTCCCGGATCTTGTGAGCTTTCGGGCGTGTGGGTATTTCCCACAGGGTGTGCTTCAGAGGTGCCGCCCAGGGCGTCCACGATTTGTGCCAGGGTTTTGAGACTGCCCATGATCTCAGGTGATATGGTGGGAAGACCGGGAAGCGTTTCTTCGAGTGTCGATAGAATTTCAACTCGTTTGATGGAGTCGATGCCCAGGTCTGATTCCATATCCATGTCAGCACCGAGCATCTCCATGGGATAGCCCGTGAGATCGCTGACAATCTGCAACAGCGTGCTTTGGATGGAATGCGCCCGGAATTGGGTTTGGGGAACAATTTCAGTTGTCGACGCAGGGTCAGGGCTTTCCAGCAGGGCAGGGGATGACGCGTGCCGCTGCCCGTCTGTGTTTCCGGTGACGGTCAGATCGGTTTGTGTCTCGGTTTCCGGGGGTATTGATTGTTCTACAAACCGCGTGCTCGGCATGCGGTTCCGAACCTGAACTTGCGGAGACGTGCCGTCTCCTTTGTATTTCCCATTTGGGGGGAAATCCAAGCCACCCGTTTCACGGGTGGTCGTTGACTCAGGGGGGGCTGCCCCGGTTTCGCCTTGATTCAGGGAAACGCTTGTTTCAGGGGCAAGGGGCTGTTCCCGGAAAATACCCAGAGAAGCTTCGGATATTTGCTGGATGCTCTCCATCATGCGCTGAAGCGAGCGCCCGGCTTCTGACTGGGTTTCAAGAAATTTCTTATGCGCCTCGGTTGTTTGTGCTTGAAGCGCCTGCATGGATTTTAGTCCTTCCTGGACTGTGCGGAGCGCGTTCTCATAAGCCGGTGCGGTGGCATGTGTTTGCGGTATTTTTTTCATGGTTCTATTATCACCTGCTGTTCTGGGGGATGTCCGATCCGGTCTTTCTTTACTGGGGTTACGATAGTTGGCCCCCAGGATCTGCATTTTCATCCGACGGTTTTTCTTGGGAGGTGCTGGATCTTCCCAGGAATCCAAACGAACCGGATGTCCCAATGAAGTTAGATGTGCAAGGGTTCTAGCAAGGTCTGCAATACCAAAGGCTTTTCCATTGGAAGTGTCCATGGAAACAGCCTGGTGGTTTCGGCCGCTTAAAATCGATTGAACGAGTCTGGTAAGAACAGATTTGGGGCCCACTTCAACAAAGGTGCGGACATTCTGATGGTACAAGCGCTCGATGCCGGCCATAAAAAGAACCGGTTCCAGAACCTGTTTGCCCAGGATCGATCTGACAGCTGCATTGTCCTTGGGGTAAGGTTCGGCGGTGTTGTTTGCAAAAACCGGTATGTCGGTGGGCTCGATGATGCTATTATCAAGCACTTTTTGAAAGGGTTTTTCTGCTCCTTTGACCAGATGGCTGTGAAAAGCTGCTGATACGGGGAGCTGGATACATTGAAACCCCTTATCGTTCATTTGTTTCCGGGCCTGGTCAATCGCTTTTTCCGTACCGGCCAGAACCCCCTGTTCCGGGCTGTTTCGGTTTGCAAGTACAAGGTCGGGTGTGTTGTCGGCAAATTCACTCAGCTTTTCCAGAGGGGCCTTAACGGCCAGCATACTACCACAGCCATTCTTTTTACCGGCTTCGGCCATGGCACTGCCTCGCGCAACCGCCAGGTCAAAAAAGGTGGCCTCATCGATCCACCCGGCAGCGCAAAGTGCTGTCAGCTCACCAAAGGAGTGCCCGCAGGTCACTGCCGGTTTTACACCAAAACTTTCCAGCACATGAAGCATGGTCAGGCTGATGGCGCCAATGGCAGGTTGGGCGATATCCGTGCATCGCAGCAAACGCTCCTGGTCCTGGTGGGTGTGCATATCGTGCGACAGCACAGGATAGATATAGTCGGTCAGGCGATTTGGTGGCTCGAATCTGGTATTGGCACGCTCCATCAACTGTAAGGCACCTGGAAATATGCAAACGAGGTCTCGACCCATTCCCACGTACTGGCTTCCTTGACCGGGAAATAGAAAGGCTGTTTTCTCCGGGTCCGATCTGTTGCCAAAGTAGATGTTCTTCATTTGCCAGGCATCTTCACCGGATTGGGTTTGAATGCCTGAAACTGCATTGTCAATGAGTTGTTTCAGGGATTCGCCTGGGATTGTGTCTTTTTTGGAAAGGTCATGAACCAGGACAAGCCTGAAGCGAAAGTCTGAGCGGAATCGCTGTCTTGTCTGCTCGGCCGCACGGGCTCGGTCATCCAGCGAAATAGCACCTGAAACAGAAGTTTTCAGTTCTGCCAGTTGCTGGTGAATCTCCTTGATGCTCTGGGCAGAAAAAGCAAAAAGTTCGACGCTTCCATCCCATGAAATGTCCGTTTTCTCCCGGGCGTATTCTTCCATCACCACGTGAAAGTTACTGCCGCCGAAACCAAAGGAACTGACACCCGCTCGTCTGGGGAAATCTTTTTCGGCAAACCAGGGGCGGTTTTCCGAATTGAGATAGAAGGGTGATTCCTCCATGTTGAGATCAGGATCGGGAAATTCGGCTTTCAGTGTAGGGGGCAAGACTTTGTTTTTCAAGGCCAGGGCGGTTTTGATAATGGCTGCCGATCCGGCGGCGGCTTTGGTATGTCCGATCATGGATTTTACAGAACCGATGGCACAATTCCTGGGGCGGTTTTTATCAACACCGAAGACTTTTTTCAGTGCCTTAAACTCGACTCTGTCTCCTACCTTGGTGCCTGTACCATGAGCTTCGATATTTGTGACGGTCCCAGGATCGATGCTGGCGTTCTTATAAGCCAGTCGAACGGCTTTTTCCTGACCTTCGATTCTTGGCGCATAGATGCTTTGGGATTTACCGTCGCTCGAGGATCCGATGCCGTTGATGACGGCATAAATTCTGTCGTTATCCCTTTCGGCATCTTCAAGCCGTTTTAGCACCATCATGCCGATGCCTTCGCCTAGTACCGTTCCGTCGGCATCTTTTGAAAACGGACGTATATCACCGGTGGGTGACAGGATCTGTGATTTTGAAAAACACATGTGCATGAAAATATCATTGATGGCATCGACGCCACCGGTGACGATCATGTCACATTTTTGGGTCTGAAGCTCCAAAAGCGACAGATGAAGGGCACCGAAGGAGCTGGCACATGCCGCATCCACGACGCAATTTGTACCCCCAAGATTCAGGCGGTTGCAGATTCTTCCGGCAACCACATTGCCCAATAGGCCCGGGAAGGAATTTTCCTGCCAGGGAACATACGCATCTGAAATACTGTTCATGACTTCAAGGGCAATGTCATCCGGCACGCCCGCTTTTTTCAAGGCGCGACGCCAGATGGGGTGGCCGAGTCTGGCGCCCAGGGGAATGACCAGTTCCTGGGTGCCGGTGACGCCCAGAATGACACTGGTGCCGTCTCTGTTGAAATCCACATCCTGCCCGTAGCCTGCGTCTTCCAGTGCATTTTTGGCCGTGATCAATGCAAGGAGTTGAGAGGTATCGGTGGCCTCCAGCGATGAGGGGGGGATGCCGAATTCAGAAGGATCGAAATCGACAGGGGCAAGAAAGGCCCCCCGCCGGCAATAGACGTGGTCCGGCATTTTGGGGTCTTCATGAAAGTATTCGTCAACTGACCAGTGGGTCTGGGGTACGTTTTGAATGGCGTCCTTCTTCTGGTAAAGAAGTTGCCAGTATGCTTTCAATCCGGGCGCACCCGGGAAGAGGCACCCGATTCCGATGATAGCGATGGGCATAGTTTTTAATACTTTGTAATTATTGTTCATATGACGCATACCCTGGTTTGAGGCAGTTGCTTCAACGATTAACGACACAATATAGTGTATATAAATAAGATTTTCAAGTATTGACGCTAAATAATTAACTTGTTATATTGACATCACAACTTAACAACAAAAGGGCAGAACTTGATATGATTCGATTCTATCTCAACCGGGAACTTTCCACCTGCTTGGAGATCCGATTGTCCCGTTGGAAAAGGTGGTCCCGCGAGTTCTTGCCCCCCGATCCTCTGGGAGGGTTGCAGTCCGGTTTTGCGCGGCAATACAGTCTACCGGAAGCATTTCACGTATACCTGGGTGGGCACCTGGTCGCAGATCTGAAATTTTCGATTCCTGAAACAAAAACAATTCTGGAAGATTTGAAGGAATGGGTGACGACCCAGTACTTTTCATATCCACTTCCAGAAGAACAGACTTCGGTTCAACAATCTGCCAAAGAATATCGTATCTACATCTTCATGAACCATGAAGCCAGAAAGAATGAGCAGGCATACACCTACATGATCCGCAGGGTGATTGATCAGGAAAAATCACATGGGAAAGGTGCCAGAATTGTTACGGAGCGCTATATAGAGAATTGGCTCAAAGAAGGAGAGGTGGTTACTGAACCTGAAAGACCTGAAGACGTGCCATACTGGATGGCAGCTAGGGTCTTGTATATTACGAAAGTGTATCAGATTTTTACAGCACTGCTCTCAGAAAATCATAAGGTTTGACGCGTATACTTAAAGATCCCCCAAAAACGCTTCAATTGCCTCGCGATCAAGGGGCAGTATTCGGGTTGGGGTGTCGGGAAGAACAATTCCCTGCTGCCTGAGGCATTGCCTCCTGGTGACAAGGGCCGCTCCCAGCAAAATATTCAGGGCAATGACGACAACTTCACGATTGTCAGCAGATTCCAGAAAGGTACCTTTCACCCACTGGTTAAAGGCACCGATGGCTGGCCCACACCAGATCTGATAATCGATCTTTCTGGATGGTTCACCCGTATTAGCCCAGCTGGAAGACTGACCTAGATACGAACGAAACACCAGAGCCATTTGATGTTTTGGATTCGTTTGTGCTCTTTCGATCTGTTTGGGATCTCTGTTCAGAAAAAATGCTTTGGTATGGGCCCATTCCTCAAGAAACGATCTTCGGAAAATATCTCTCTCAAGAATTTTTCTCTGGGGCTCCGGAATATCCTCATAAGCGTCATAGGTCGTATACAATTCATAAAGTTTTCCTGCCCGCAGGGGGAACATGGTACCCCGTTTCAACACCTGGACCTTGACACCCATTTCAAACATATCTGCTGCGGGTGCCATGGTGACATCGGCTTGTCCGGCTTCTGAAAGCATCTGACGCACCGTGTCCGAAGTGCCGGCTTCCCTGCAGGCCTGATTGATGGAACCTGTCACAATATAGTCCGCTCCCATGGCAAAGGCTGCTGCAGCCGATTCAGGTGTGGCGATCCCCCCCCCAAGTCCTATGCTGAGAGGGTTGTCAAAATTAAATTCCGCCATCGCCAAATCCCTGAGGGAAATCATCGTGGGAAGCAGGGCAAGTGCCGGTCGGTTGTCTGTGTGCCCGCCGGAATCGGCTTCAGCGGTCAGAGCATCGGCCATGGGGATCGTTTCCGCCAAACGGGCTTCCTGGGGACTGATCCAGTCCAGTTCCAGCAGCTGCCGGATAAATTTTTCCGGCGGTGGCGAAAGAAACTTTTTAGCGACTTCTTCACGTGATAACTTGGCAATGATTCTTTGGGGTGTTATCGTGTGGCCGTGTTCGTCCTGATGGATTCCCTTAATACGGTAATATACCAGGGGCAGCGTGAGGTTCATATAAGCGGAAGCGCTGATCAGGCGAACACCGTGTCTGAGGTAGAGTTGAACTGTTTCCAGTTCAAGATTCGGGTCACCGGGACTGTGAATAAGGTTGAACCCGAAGGGCAGCGCGCCCATCTTTGATTGCAGGTATTGGATCGCGGTTTCAATCTGCGGTATGTCAAGTCCTGCAGCGCCATAAAAACCCAACATGCCCGCACGTCCTGCCGCTTCAACCATTTTGGTCGATGTTATTCCATTTGCCATGGCACCGACGACGTAAGGGTAACGAAGCCCATAGGTGCTTATGAAATCGGGACTTCCCATACTTGCCGGGTGCAGTGGGGGCACAAACGCTATCCAGGGAAATCGCTTTTCACGGGACATAGGATCACCGGTCGGCAGACCCGGGCTGACCACGCTGCCCCCCCGGGCGATCCCGATCTGTGCCCCGGTGTCGATAATGTATAGCGGTTTTTCCACCTGTTTTATGGCTGAATTGACGGCATCAGGACCTATTTCTGGTTTGTCTTCACCCTGTATCCACCATCCCAATTGCTTGACTTGGCGCATTGACTATCCTCTTGGATGATATTTTTTGTGAACTTCCTTTAAGTGTTTCTGGGCAACGTGCGTATATATCTGCGTGGTGGAAATGTCAACATGCCCGAGCATGACCTGGACTGTACGCAGATCAGCGCCACCCTCCAGTAAGTGGGTGGCAAATGAATGCCGAAGGGTATGTGGCGTGATGTGTTTCAAGGGGACACTTTTTTGGGCATATCTCTTGAGCAGCTTCCAGAAGCCCTGTCTTGTCATAGGCTTGCCGGCCCTGGCCACAAACAGAAAGGCACTCATACGGCCTTTCAGCAGGGCAGGGCGTGCGGTTTCGAGATAGCTGTCGATTCGATTCTTTGCATAGCTGCCAAAGGGAACGATCCGTTCCTTTGAACCCTTACCCATCACACGCAGGAAGCACCCTTCGAGGTTGACATTCATCAGTCTTAGATGGATGAGTTCGGAGACTCTCAAACCGGCGGCATACAGGAGTTCAAGCATAGCCGCATCCCTTGCACCAGACGGTGTTTTCGAAACCGGTGTTTCCAGGAGAATTCTAACTTCTGTAACAGACAGCACATCCGGCAGGGTGACATGCCGTTTGGGGAGATCGACAATCTTGGCGTGATTCTTGGGGATATGTTTTTCCTTAACCAAAAAAGCATATAAGCCCCTGAGGGTCACCAAATGTCTGGCCCTGGAGCTGGTTCCCAGTCCCTGGTCTTTGAGATGAATGAGGTACTGAAGAATGATCCGGGTGTCCGCTTTCTCGATGTGATGAATCCGGTTCTCTTTTAAGAAGGCCAGATACCTGACGATATCCCTGCTGTAGGCGGTGATGGTTTTTTTGGCAAGCCCTTTTTCCACCAATATATAGTGCAGATACTGGTCGGCCAGTAGGTCCATGTCAGACATGAGGTGTGTTTCCTGTTTGAGATATTTCGTGAAACGTCAGGGTTAAAATTCAAACACATCTACCAATAGATAAGAAAAGGGTCCCAGGGGTCAAGGATCCAAGGGTTCGAGTTTTGGTTTTCCGATGACATATCATCCTGTATGCCGCGCATGCCTTCCTTCAGGAATAACTGTTTGGTTGTTCTATTCATCTCCATACTACCAAACAAGGCTCATATGATTTTTGTTAAACTGTTAACTACTTGAGCCCTTCCGCTCCAAAACGGCTGAAAGCTCCCTGAATCATTCATTTGCGCTCTTTTGGAAATGAGTCTAAATAGCAATAGAAATGTTTTCTTCCAAGCTGTTCAACACCTCAGCACACTTGTCCCGCACGACTACCTGGTTTTCAATTCTTACACCGCCCCAACCGGGAAGATAGATACCAGGTTCTACGGTGACCAGCATGCCTGCTTTCAGAACGGTGTCTTTCAGTGGGCTTAAGCGCGGTGCTTCGTGTACGGCCAGTCCTGTTCCATGTCCCAGACCATGCCCGAATTTTCCTTTGAAGCCTTTGCTTTCTATGTGGCCCCTTGCAGTACGGTCCACCGCCCGGGTGCTGGCTCCATCCCGAATGGCATCGATGGCTTTCTTCTGCGCATCGACAACGGTCTGAAATACTTTTTGGAATGTGCTGTCGGTTTTACCAGAGAAAATGGTTCTGGAGGTGTCTGAACAATATCCATTCAGCCTGGCGCCCCAGTCGAAGAGAAGCGGTTCCCCCTTCATCCATGTACGGTCTCCGGGAATAGCATGAGGCAGGGCGCTGTTGGGTCCGGATGCAACTATAGATGGAAATGACAGGGTCTCTGCCCCTGATTGCCGCATTTCTTTTTCAAGCAGCCAGGCAATTTCTTTTTCCGTCATACCCGGTTGAATTTCCTGTAGCACGTTTTCAAATGCTTTTTCCGCCAGCCACAGGGCTTGTCTGGTTTTGTCAATTTCTTCTTCATCTTTGATTTCTCGAATCTGTTCAACGATATTTTCTGTGGGAACCAGCTCAACACCTATCTTTTGGGAGGAGATTATATTTTCGAACTCGTGAAAGTGTTTGAGAGATATTCGAACGGACTCGAACCCCAGACGTCGTGAACCCAGTTGCTGCAAAATATCCGGCAATGTTTTTGGGAGACCTTCCCGATAGCAGACGATGTCAAATTGCTCAGCCTCTTTGGCTGCCTGCAGGTCATAACGCGTGTCGGTAGCCAGGAGTAATTCGTGCTCGGTAATAAACAGCGAGCCTGCAGATTCATCACACTGGGTGTCTTCTCCACTAAAGCCGCTCAGATATAGGCGATTTTCCTCTGTGGAAACCAGGAGGGTGTCTATGTCATTCGTTTTCATCAAAGCTCGAACCTTCTTGATCCGTTTCATTTTCTGTCTGTTCAATAGTCCTCTCCTGAGTAATACAACTTTCTGTTTTCAGTTTGATAAAGCCGATGGTTTATTTTGCGTTTGCTGAACCGCAACAGCGAGCGCATTCCCCGTAGGTTCTGCCGTTCGGCAGTGCTTCGCATGCTGCGGGGTTAGCGAGCGAATCTAAAATAGACAGAATTCCTTACGGTCGCTGCGAAGCACTGTCGCACGACAGAACATTCCTCGTAGCTTGCTGCGAGGTTCTTCAATTCAGAAAGTCGAACTGATAAATAGAAAGCGGCTTAGCCGCGTCAGATAAAATTGCAATGCAATTTTATGTATAAACACTCTGTAAAAATCCGTCAAACAGAAACATCGGGTGAACCGCAATCGCGCTCGCTAATTTTGTGGCGAATCGACGCCCCGCCTCTTTTCAAGCAATATTCCGGGTTGTATAACGCTTTCGTCCGTATTGACTTTTCGGGCATCTTTGAATAGAGTGCCATAGTCTATATTTACTCCGTATCGAAAACTTGGTCTTCTGGGCCAGGTCGGTGACAGTTCGCTATGCCGATGACGATAATCGTTTAAATCCGAAGCACAAAGCACGAAATGCTAAACAATACCTTAATGATCCCTTTTCTGAAAAAAATAATCAGCATTACCCCCTTGACCCTATCCTCTCTCTTGATTCTTTCCGGTATCCTCCTTTATCTCATCGAAGTACCATTCTTGGAACTGATGGAACTGAAAACCGTTGACTTGCGTTATGTCAACCGAGGGAGTTCCGAGTTCGAATCCGATGTGGTCCTGGCCGTTATCGATGAAGAGAGTATCGATAAAGAGGGAAAATGGATCTGGCCCAGATCCAAGATGGCGAATCTCGTCAACAAGCTTTCGGAGGCGGGTGCCAGGGTTATTTCTTTTGATGTCGGTTTTCTCGAACCGGATGAAAAGAGTGTTTTCAGAACCATTGAAGAGATCGAGAAAAAACTCACTATCCTCGATGGTGAGAGCCGGGCCTATCTGGAGGGATTAAAGCGGGCATCGGATAATGACCAGCTATTGGCGGACGCCATTGTTCGATCAAAAGCAAAGGTTGTCCTGGGTTATTTTTTTCAGATGGAGAAATCTCATTCCGCTGACCTGGACGGAGAAAAGCTCAAAATCCAACGTAAAAATATCCAGTCTTCGCGCTATGCCCAGGTGAAGTTTCAATCAGAGAAAGCCATGCACGTCCCTGTCATAGAGGCGCAGGTTGCCAATGCGAACATCACGGCAATTTCTCAGGCAACAAGCTATTCAGGCTTTTTCAACATGTTTCCGGACAGAGATGGCGTGGTTCGCTGGATACCGGCAGTTATCGAGTATTCAGATGAAATGTATGCACCTCTGTCGCTCATGACCCTGAGCGCTTTCATGGATTCCCAACCGCTTGTGATCGTGGCTGACTATGGTATCGAGAAAATTCAGTTCAATGATTTTGTCATCCCGACGGATGAGTTGGGCCGTATCATGATCAATTATCGTGGGGATGCCAAATCCTTCCGGCATATACCGGTCACAGACATTCTCAACGACAAGGTGTCGGAGAGTGAACTGAAAGGCAAGGCGGTTATCGTCGGGGCTACAGCAATCGGTATTTATGACATGCGGGTGACACCCTTCACGAGCGTTTTTCCAGGCGTTGAAATTCATGCCAGTATCGTCGACAGCGTTTTAAGGGGCGAGTTTCTGTATCATCCGACATGGGCTGCCGTTTTTGACATCCTGGCAATTGTCTTGGCTGGACTTCTCCTGAGTGTCGTTCTGCCGAGGGCCGGTGTTTTTTTAGGTGTCCTGACGGTCTGTGCTCTCTTTTTCGGTCACATCTTTTTTTGTCAGTATCTGTTCAGCAGGCAGGGGTGGATTTTAAACATGGTTTATCCTTTGCTGGTTATCCTTTCTGTTTATATCAGCATTACGGTTTATAAATATCTAAGCGAATCGAGGCAGAAGCGTTTTATCCGCAGTGCCTTTTCCACGTATCTTGCCCCTACTGTCGTCCAGCAGCTCATCGACTCACCGGAACATCTGGAGCTGGGGGGTGAGGAGCGGGAGATCACCGCTTTTTTCTCGGATGTGCAGGGCTTTACGAGTATCTCAGAGAAACTGACACCCCATGATCTGGTGGATTTACTGAATGAATTTTTGACCGAAATGACGAATATAATTCTCAAGCGCGAAGGAACTGTGGATAAATTCGAGGGAGATGCGATAATCGCTTTTTATGGTGCGCCGAACGCGCTTGAAAACCAGGCCGAAACAGCGTGTTTGACCTGTGTAGATATGCAGAAACGCCTCGCTGAACTGCGCGAGAAATGGCACCAGGAGGGTAAGCCGGAGCTGAAGATGCGTATAGGACTGTCTACGGGTCCGGCAGTCGTCGGTAACATGGGGTCGCGAAACCGGATGGATTACACCATGATGGGAGACACTGTCAACACCGCCGCTCGACTGGAGGGGGTCAACAAGATTTATGGCATTTACACACTGGTTTGTGAAACCACTTTCAAGAAAGCAAGCCAGCGTGTCTGGGGTAGAGAGATCGATTCCATCAATGTTGTGGGCAAGGCTGAACCGGTTACAGTTTACCAGGTCCTTGGTTACGCGGAGGATATCGATGAAACCGGGCTTGCAATGACCGGTCTGTATGCCGAAGGACTTCATTTTTACCGGCAACAGCGATGGGACGATGCCATTGAAAAATTTAATGCCGCTCTCGGGGTTTTTCCCGATGACGGCCCCAGCAAGGAAATGAGAGATCGGTGTACTTCCTATAAGGTAGAGCCACCGTCACAGGACTGGAATGGGTCTTATACGATGAAGAGCAAGTGACGGAATACCCAAAAGGGTAAAAGGGACCGATATTCTTTGGTTCTGCTTTTCACGATACTTGACCTGGATTCATTTTTGTTATAAAAGCAACCTGTCGATTACCACCAGTCATCATTAATTGAACCACGATAGCGGGCGCATTCTCCCTGGCTTTCCGAAGATTTCTCGCAACCCGTTGTGAGACCTTTTCAAATAGAGGCAGCGCTTGGGCTAAAACAGAAAAGTAGCGTATGTATCATATTGAATCTGCAGGAATTACCGATATTGGCACCAAACGAAAAAATAACGAAGATGCGTTTTTTTTAAACGACGAGCAGCAGCTATATGTGGTTGCGGATGGTATGGGCGGACACCAGGCGGGTGAAGTTGCCAGCAACCTGGTGGTGGAAACGCTTTGGGATTACGTCAAGCGCTTCGATGGTGATAGTGATGTGGAGGAGCTGACGGACCCAGATGAATCCTTATCCAAAGAAGCCAATCGACTGCTTTCGGGCATTTATCTGGCCAATAAGAGTGTATTCCAGGCCTCCCAGAGCTGTGAGGACTATCGCGGTATGGGTTCAACCGTTTCATCCGTCTATTTTACAGACAACAGTCTTATTGCCGCAAACGTTGGTGACAGTCCCATTTACCTGATTCATGATGGTAGCATTGAGTTGCTGTCGGTTCTCCATACGGTCCTTGCCGAACAGCGTGCCATGGATCCTGACAATACCAAACAACTGGGCAATGAGTTCAAGCATATGCTGACCCGGGCAATAGGTGTCAACGAAACAGTCCAGGCCGATATATCTGAAATACAGTGCTTCAAGGGGGATATGCTTGTTATCGGTTCTGATGGATTGACAGAAAAGATCACCAAGGAAGAGATTCACGAAATCGTAGCAAAGGAAAAGCCTGAGAAAGCCTGCCGGAAACTGGTGGATCTGTCTAATCAACGCATGGGGGGCGACAACGTGACCGTTGTTGTTCTGAAGATAAAGAATGCCAAATCTCCCAAGGGAGGGTTCTTCAAGTTCCTATCAAATATATTTTCTTGATTTCCCTCTATGATTCGACGGAACACACCTGGTTTCTGTTGGATAGCGGGGGAATCCCATAAATCATTTGCTGATTTTACCGATACCATCAAGAGGATGCTAACATGCCGAAACTCATACTGAAGTATAAGGATACAAAGATCAATGATTTCCTGCTTGATAAAGGCAGGAACATTACGATTGGACGCCGGGAGAGCAATGACATCGTGATTGAGAATCTGGCAGTTTCCGGGATGCATGCTAAAATCGATGCCATCGACAAGGGATACCTCTTGACGGATCTGAAGAGCAAGAACGGTACCTTTGTCAATGGTCAGCTCATCGCCACGCACTGGCTTGGGCATGGAGACACGGTGAGTATCGGCAAGCACACACTGGTTTTCGCCTATGTCGAGGGAGAAGAAAGGGAGACCGCCAGTGGTGCCGGCGGCATGGACAAAACCATGGTCATGGATACAGACAAGTACCGCGACATGCTGTCAAAAAGCTCCGGAAACGCGGCGGGTACTATCAGGAAAAAGGAGTTTGTGGGTGTTTTATCTTTCCTTACCGGTGGTGATGGTGAGCAGGAAATTAAAAAGAAGCTGATCAAGATAGGGAAAGATGCTTCTTCTGACATCATTGTCAGAGGGTTGATGATCGGAAAAACAGCCGCTACCATCAGCAAAAGACCCAAGGGATATTATCTGAGTTATGTGGGTGGTATGGCCAAACCAAAAGTCAATGATGTGGCGGTCAAAGAATCAATCCTCTTGAATGAGTTTGATATTATCGAACTGGGTTCGGTCAAGATGCAGTTCATCTATAAAAATTGATATCACCATAAAAAATCTTATCTTTTACGGTTTATCCGGCAATCCCTTAATTTTTTTTCACTTTTCGATAGTCAATTTTCAATGTCATAGTTCCGCACGGTTGTGATTCCCGCGAAGGTGGGGATCCAGAAAAATACTGGATGCCGGATCAAGTCCGGCATGACGGAGGTTGGCTATTTAGTCGCCGGGTTAATAAGTTAAATGTGTAGAAAATTAACCCTTGTAGAGTTGAATCAGTGCCGGCCCTTTGGACCCGGGTATCTACGATAGCTTTCTTAACTGCGGGAGGTGTTTTGTGGTTGATATCAGTACCCATCTTGCCATTGACCAGGCCTTGTGCGGAAAGCCGCAGCAAATCGAGAATGGAAAAAGCTGTGTTGTCTTCACGGCCTTACCGGAGATGGCTGCGGATAACACCGGCCTTGTTCATGGTGGATTTGTGTTCGGATTGGGCGATTATGCCGCCATGCTGGCCGTCAATCACCCGAACGTGGTTCTGGGATCGGCGGATGTTACGTTTCTCCTTCCAGTACAGGTGGGTGACACCCTGGAGGCGCGGGCAGCGGTTCAAAGAAAGGAAGGCAAAAAACAGATGGTGGATGTTGTGATCACAAAGAGTGATAACGCGGTCTTTACAGGCATATTTACCTGTTTTGTTTTGGATTCACACGTTCTTGGCTGATGTTCCTGCTCCAAATATTTCATGAAAAACCATCAGAAATATTGTATGAATACAAATAAATCAGTTTTAACCATGGTCGAACAGGAGAAATTCCCATGAAGCACAAGGTCATTATCAGAAAGTGCGCTGATTACGACGCAGACAAAATAGCCGGTATTATCCGTGAGGGCATGCAGACACTGGGGGTTGAACCCGAGGGTAATATCCTTCTGAAGCCGAATGCAGTTATCGCGCACCCTGAGATATTTCCGCACGCCTTCACACGCAAGGAGTTTTTAGACGGTGTTATTGCCGCTACAAAATCACTTGCCGTAAATGTCAAAGAGATCGCCGTCGGGGAGAGATGCGGCATTGTTATACCGACCCGCTTCAGTTTCAAGAACGCCGGGTACCCTGAGATCATAAAAAAACATGGTATCAAGACCTACTATTTTGATGAGGTCAAGCAGGTTTCAGTCGAAATAAAGGGCAAAGAAAACCTGAGACGCCAGTTGTTTATCCCCAAGCCGGTCGTTGAGGCCGATTTTCTGATCAATCTTCCTAAATTTAAAGCACACCCCTGGAGCCGCATGACCTTGAGTCTCAAGAATTTTATCGGGATCCAGGATGATCGGCACCGCCTTGTGGACCACAACCAGTTTCTGGAACATAAAATAGCCGACCTCCAGGAGGTTATTCAGCCAAAGTTTATCGCTATTGATGGGATTATTGCGGGTCAGAAGATGATGCTGACCCCGACACCCTTTCCTCTGGGTGCCATCGTGATGGGTACCAATTCATGTGCCGTGGATACGGTAGGGTGCCACATGGTCCACGCAGATCCAAAGGATGTGGTTCATCTCCGTCTTGCGTCGGAAAGGGGCTTCGGTCCCATGGATATTTCGGAGATAGAGATTCTGGGTGACTTCCCCTTGGAAGAGGTCAGGGCGCATAGCAAAGGTTTTGCTTTCTGCATGGAAAAAATCGACGACTATTTTGGTGATGAAAGCAATCTTTCCTGTACCGTGGGAACCTTTCCGGAAGCGCACTCCAAGGATTACTGCTGGGGGGGGTGCCCGGGAGCACTGCAGGAGTCGATGCATATTTTCAGGGGGTTATATCCAGACGTCGACAAAAAGATGAAAAGAATTCGTTACGTTGTTGGGAAGGTGGAGGGCCCCCTTGATCTGGCTGATGATGAAAAGGTCATTTTTGCCGGTAATTGCACCAGCTGGAAAGGGGAGATCGATGGTAAAAAAGTGACCATCGAGGGTCAGTACAAAAGGCCGCATGAGGTGGATGAAACCAAGACAAAGTCAAACGACATGCTGCTCAAGACAATTACCGCTCTCTTTCATGCATTTAAAAATAGAGGATCAAGATATCTGCATGCCAAGGGATGCACCATATCGGTTGCCGAGCATGTTAACTATTTATCGACCATGGCGGGGATTAAAAATCCCCATTTTGATCTGAGATTATCCATCGGTTTAACGTTTACATACTGGCAGATGCGATTCAAACGACTTTTTAACCGACTGCTTGGGGCATAGTTTTCATGCTCAACTGCATGAAAATTTATAGTAAAACGATGGAAAACAGGGCACCATGGCTTCTAATTGGTATTTATTAAACGCCGTACAGTCTCACTTATGGCGCAAAGATTGAGTTCGTAATGCCGAATCCAGGTTTCAATGTATTTACCAGTAACCGCCTTGAAAATCTCGTGGAACAGCTGGCCCTGGAAATGCGAACACCACTCTTTTCGCCACTTGAGAAGGACCTGATCATTGTGCAGAGCCAGGGAATGGCCAGGTGGGTTTCCATGGAACTTGCCAGGATCAATCGCATTTGTGCCAACTGTTTTTTCCCCTTCCCGAATGCCTTTCTGAACCATCTGTGCAAAAATCTGCTGCCCGGTGTTTCCGAATCCCCCGTGTTTGCCGCCAATGCTTTGACATTCAGGATTATGACGATTCTGCCCGGATGTCTGCACCAACCAGCATACAGCACTCTGAAATCCTATCTAGCGGATGATCAGGAAGGTGTAAAGCTGTTCCAGCTGTCAAACAAGATCGCAGATCTCTTTGACCAGTATCTTGTCTTCAGACCCGGGATGATTCTCGGCTGGGAGCGGGGAGAACGCCCCTCAGATTTCAGCCAGTTTTGGCAGGCCGATCTATGGATGGAGATTAACACACCCGTGGAGGCTATGCACCGCGCACGTATGCGTGAGATGTTGCTCGAGATACTGTCAACCGCTAATTTGGATGAGCCACCCTTGCCAAAACGGGTTTCAGCCTTTGGTATTTCGCACCTTCCCTTGTTTCATCTACAGGTCCTGGAAGCTGTTTCCAAGCATGCCCAGGTCGATCTATATCTCATGAATCCCTGCAGAGAATACTGGGAAGAAATCGTGACCAACAGAGACATCCGCCGTATCAGACAACAGTATATGGCCAGGGATATCGAACCACAAGACCTGCATCTCGATAAGGGAAACAGGATTCTTGCCAGCATGGGGTTACTCGGGAAAGATTTCATTTCCATGATCAGTGAGCTCGATTGTGAACAGATCGAGATGTTTGAATCGCCACACAGACAGACCATGCTTTCGACAATCCAGGCTGATATTCTGGATCTGGTTGAAACCGCAGTTCCATTTGAGCCGCAAATCGAAAAGAGTGACGATTCAGGAGAGGGCCGGCATAAAGCGCCATGCAGGTTTACCGATGATGGCAGTATCGTCATGCATGCCTGTCACAGCCCCATGCGGGAGATCGAGGTTCTCTATGACAGTATCCTCGCCATGCTGGAGGAAGATCCTGCCCTGACACCCCGGGATGTCCTGGTTATGATTCCGGATATTGAAACATACGCGCCGTTTATATATGCCGTGTTCGATACCGTTTCCGAAGACAGGATGCGCATTCCGTTCAGTGTCGCCGATAGAAGTATCTTCAAAGAGAGTCGCGTCATCGATGGTTTCATGGCGGTTCTCGAGTTGACAGAAAGCAGGATGGAGGCAGGGCGTGTTCTTTGTCTGCTGGAATATCCTGTTATAAGAGAGAAATTCGGACTGACTGAAAGAGATCTGATCCACCTGGAGGGATGGGTAAAGGACGTCAATATACGCTGGGGAAGAGATGCGGCTTCCCGTTCCCGGCTGGGACTGCCGGCCATGAATGAAAACACATGGGGAGCAGGGGTCCAGCGTCTGCTCCTGGGTCTGGCCATGACCGGTAATGAGCGCAATCTGTTCTCGGGTATTCTTCCCTATGACAACATGGAAGGGGAAGACACGTTGCTGCTGGGCAGGTTTCTCGATTTTTTAGCGTGTCTGTTTCAAACCTGCACAAGCTTGGAACAACCCAAAACAGTCTCTCAATGGGCTGGGGCCTTTTTCAGCGCCTTGAGTGAGATGTTTTCTTGTGCGGATCCTTTTGAAAGGGATATACAGACCCTGCGCAAGACAATTGATCAGATGGTCGAGAATGCTCGGGTTTCCGGATTCGAGGACAGGCTTGGTCTCGAGGTCGTCAAAGCCAGCCTGCGCAACAGCCTTGAGAGCGACATTTTCGGCTCAGGTTTCATTTCGGGCGGTGTTACATTCTGTGCCATGCTTCCCATGCGTAGCATACCCTTCCAGGCTATTTGTCTGGTGGGGCAGAGCACGGACGAATTTCCCAGGGATATCCGAAAGCTGAGCTTTGATCTGATGGCGGGACACCCCGCCAAAGGAGATCGTTCCAGGCGGGATGACGATAAATATCTGTTTCTCGAAGCGCTGATTTCAGCCAGAAAAATATTTTATGTCAGTTATATAGGGCAGAGTATACAGGACAACACAAGAATTGTTCCCTCGGTCCTGGTCAGCGAGCTCATCGATTATATTCACGATCGTTTCGGTGTTGACCCGGATGATCTGGTAAAACACCATCCATTGCAGGCCTTTTCCCCGGTGTACTTTCAGGGGCAAAGCCCCTTTTTCAGTTATTCTCAGGAAAATTTTGTGGCAGCGAGCCAGGCAAATACAAGCGAACGTCAGCACAAGTTCGGTGCCGGCGGTCTTGGGCCGCCTTCAGACGAATGGCGTCAACTGGATGTGGAGACCTTGTACTTTTTTTTCAGGAATCCAGCCAGGTTTCTGCTGCAGCAGCGTCTGGGCATCGTTTTTGAAGAATTGGCGCTTTTGCCGGACGACCGGGAAAATTTCAGACTGGAGGGTCTCAACAGATATCTGGTGGAACAGGAGCTGTTCCGTTGTCAGGCACAAGGAATCGACCCGGATGATCTGAAGCCGGTTATAACAGCCCGGGGTATCCTTCCCCACGCCGGAATCGGTTCATATGAGTTCAAGCGCATGTCCCTGGACATCAAAAGGTATGGTGATTTTCTGGCAACTTATGTCCGGGAGGGGACGCCGGCTTCCCAGCCATTCGAACTGGTGATCGGCGACTATACATTGACGGGCAACATTCCCGGCATCTATGGGGACAATTGTTTTTATTTTCGTTATACCCGCTGGAATCCCGGGGATATGATCCGCCTGTGGATATATCATCTGGTCCGTGGCTGCCTTGCGAATGTGCCTCCAGGGAACAGCTGGTACATAGCTCGTGACGCGGCATTTGAATTTATGCCGGTAAGCAGCGGTCCTGTGATTTTGAAATCGCTGCTGTCAATTTTCTGGGAGGGTCTGAGTCAGCCGATCCATTTTTTTCCCTCATCATCCCACGCGTATGCTGAGCAGGTAATACAATATTCGAACACACGCCGGGCAGGTTTGAAATCTGCCGGAAATAAATGGCTCAATGATCGATCATGGTCTGAATCGGCCGATCCATATGTAGCCTTCTGTTTTGCAGGGTCGAATCCATTGGACAACAGCTTTGAAACCCTTGCGGAAACGATTTTCCGTCCGATAATGGCGCACTCCCAGGCCAGGGAAGGACCTTAACCCTATCGTTGCATAAACAACATGGCAAAACATAGATATTTATTTGTTATTATATGCAATATAGTAGCGATAGCGTCATTGTCTGGATATTCTCCCAGGTGAATTCTAAGGATGGTGTCTTTTTTTGCCATGTTGTTTACCCTGCGGGAAAGCCGGAGAACTTCAGATCCTGCGTTGCTGAGGGTTCGAAGTAAAAAACTACGACTTCACCCTCAGGCGCCTTGACTCTGAAGCCCTCCGGCTTTTGCAACGTTAGGGTTAATTCTGATCTAAATCCTCCGCATCCGGTGGAGGCTTGGTACAACGAGATAAAAGAGTTTTGTTGTTTAAAAAAAAGCGACAACGTCGCGTCAAATAAAATCGTCCCAACGATTTTATAAGAGATAAAGAAAATGACTGAAAAATACCGGAAAACATATCCCATATCATGGGAGCAGCTGCACAGAGATTCAAAAGCATTGGCCTGGCGGCTGCTGGATCTGGGAAAGTGGCAGGGGATTGTCGCCATCACCCGGGGAGGACTGGTTCCAGCCGCGGTCATTTCCAGGGAACTGGATATTCACATGGTTGATACCATCTGCATTTCCAGCTACCAGTGGAAAGAACAGGGCAAAGTGGACGTGCTGAAATCGTTTCAGGGGAACGGGGAGGGCTGGCTTCTGGTGGATGACCTGGTGGATACGGGCAGAACAGCAGGCGTTGCCAGAAAAATGCTTCCAAACGCTCATTTTGCAACGGTTTATGCAAAACCTGCCGGAAGACCCCTGGTGGATACATTCATCACGGAGGTGAGCCAGGACACTTGGATCCTGTTCCCTTGGGACTCGGAGTCTCGCTTTGTGGAACCGATCTCCAATACGTACCCGAACAATGGCCGATAAGGGGCCGGATGGACGTGTTTTATCAATATTAACTATTATGAATTTGTAGAGGCCTTTGAAAAATGCTCAATTTTGGTTTAGTTCAAGGAAGGCGAAAATTTTAAGCGCAGGAATACATGCTGTATTTTGAGTATTAAAATTTGAGTCTGACACAGAAATAGACCAAAAGGGAGTGTTTTTCAAAGGTCTCTTAGAAAGCTCCCAGCTGGCAGGGCTTGACTTTTACACCCAGGGACTCGCAGGCGCTTGCGACATCGAGTTTTTTAATTCCCTGCTTCGATGCAATTTCCCAGCAGTGCTCACATGAGATACGGCTGTCTGTCAGTTCTGTTTCAATTGCGTTTTTGAGTTCCGGAGAGACGCTGTCCGCTGGCGTGACGATGTTTTTTTGGGGCGAATATCCAAAGAGCCCCATCTGGCACTTGACAATACGAGCCTCCAGGAGGTCAATGGTCATACCGACATATGAGGGCGCTATCGAAAGATCTGCGGCAACGGCATGCGCCGCAGCACAGCTTATGTGATTTTCGGAAAGTTTTTGCCTGACCTGTTCCACAACGTTAGGGTCGGCTTGGGCTCCCTTGGAGTGTTTGGCTGCATAATGTCCTGCATCTTCATGGGTCATGGTGTGCTCCCTTGATTTGGTTTTGTAATGCTTTTCAAGCGAAGGAGTTATCATTAGCATGTCTGCGGAAAATAAGCAATTTTTCCCAACTGCTTGGGAGAAGAATCTTAAAGATCATAACCGATCGTGTCGAAATATTAACGGCTTTACATGAAACCATTTGATCTCATAAACAGTCCCCTTACCGGCACAAACTTGATTGAAGCCAGCGCCGGTACCGGGAAGACCTACACAATTGCCGGTCTGTTTCTGCGTCTGTTGTTGGAAAAGCATCTGACGGTGGACCAGATCCTGGTGGTGACGTTCACAAAGGCAGCCACAGAAGAGTTGAAGGGTCGGATCCGAAATAAACTACTGGAGGCTCGCCGGGCATTTACAGTGGGCGCCAGTGGTGATACAGCCGTATCGGAGCTGGTTTCCAGGATGGATCATGCTGAAACAGCCCTGGAAAGGATACAGGATGCCCTGCGGGATTTCGACAGCACCGCAATTTTCACGATTCATGGATTCTGTCACCGGGTCCTGGCGGATCATACCTTTGAAACCGGTGATCGATTCGATACGGAACTGATGACCGAGCCGACATCGATGCTCATGTCGGTGGCGGATGATTTCTGGCGGCGATATATTTACAAGGCAGACCCTGAATTACTCCAGTACGCCCTGAAAAAAATAAAGAAGCCTGAATATTTTTATGCACTCCTGCAGAAAGCCCGGTATCCCGGTATCTGGGTCATTCCTGATCCGGATGAACCCGAAATAAGACATATGGAAGCGTTCAGAGAGCTGCTGGCTCAGCTTTGCGGGATGTGGCCGGATGTCAGGATGCAGATTCAGGAGATACTGAAAGATCCGTGTCTGAGCGGCGTCGTATACGGTGGTTTCAAGGAGGATAAAAAGTTTCCCGGTGCCACCGTCAGGGATATCAGGGTGTCGGCACTGGTAAAGCAGATGGATCGGTTTGTGGAAGAGCACAGCCCGGATTTACCGCTGGAGAAATGGTTCGAGCGGTTTACGGCGGACAAAGTCGAATCGTGTGTTAAAAAAGGACACGAACCCGTCCAGCATCCTTTGTTTTTAACATGCAAGGATTTAAAGGAGCATGCTGACGGTCTTTCCGCCGAGATGGATGCCTATCTTGTCTATCTGAAGTCCGAGTGTCTCAAATTTGGTAAAAAAGAGCTCCTGAAAAGAAAAAAAAGCCAGAATGTCCAGTTTTTCGACGATCTTTTGTTGATGGTGCGACAGGCTCTCATGGAAGAGCAGGGCAATCTGTTGGCAGCCAAGATTCGTCACCGATACCGCGCAGCACTTGTGGACGAGTTTCAGGACACCGATCTGGTTCAATATGAAATATTCACGCGTATTTTCTCGAAAAAAGAGCGCCCGCTGTTCATGATCGGAGATCCCAAACAAGCCATTTACAGCTTTCGTGGCGCTGATGTCTTTTCATACATGAAAGCTTCGGCTCATGCAGAAAACAGGTACACGCTGTTTCAGAATTATCGTTCAACGCCCGCCATGATAACGGCCGTAAATACCCTGTTTTCAAATATGATCCAACCGTTCATATTTGAAGAAATTCCTTTTGAGAAAGGACAGCCCGGGAACGAACCGGCAGTTGGCACCATCACCAGTGGGGCGCCTTTGCGTATCTGGTTCCTGTCACCACAGGAGGGACGCAGCATGACGGTTCAGGACGCCACTCACGTTATCGTCCATGGTGTTACCGGAGAAATTGCACGCTTGATTGCGGACCCTCCAGGGAAGGTCAAACCAGGTGATGTCGCCGTTCTGGTCCGCACCAACAAACAGGCTGTTCTGGTAAAAGAGTCGCTGTCCGGTGCCATGATACCCGCTGTCGTCTATAGCGCAGGAAATGTCATGGATGCATCGGAATCCCACGAACTTGGGCAGATACTGCTGGGTATTTTGAATCCCGCAAAAGAGGGTGCCCTCAAAGCGGCCTTGTCCACGGATATACTGGGTGTTACGGCGGCGGCCCTCGACCCCGTGCAAATGGAGGATGGCTGGTGGGAGAACCGCATCGAAGCTTTCATGGGCTATCATCGTCTCTGGCATGACAGCGGTTTTATGCCAATGTTCAGGAATTTCATGAACACAGAGGGCATAAGGAAACGCCTGCTTTCGCTTCCCAATGGTGAGCGACGCCTGACCAACGTTTTGCACCTTTCAGAAATTCTTCACACGGCCTCAATGGAGAAAAAACTAGCCATGACCGGACTTCTGAAATGGTATTTTGTCCAGAAAGACCCGGATACACCCAGGCAGGAGATCCACCAGCTTCGCTTGGAAAGCGATGAGAATGCCGTTAAGGTCATTACCATCCACAAGAGCAAAGGCTTGGAATTTCCCATTGTTTTCTGCCCTTTTGGATGGGGGAAGTCCCGGGTATCCGGAGAAGATTTTACCTTTCACGACATGGATGCAGACAGACGTATCACCCTCGACCTGGGATCCAGGCAAATGGAAGACCACCGTGTCATGGCGCAGAATGAACTGCTGGCCGAGAACCTGAGGCTCCTCTATGTGGCTGTCACACGGGCCATCGAACGATGTTATCTCGTATGGCCGAGGATCCGGTATACAGAGACCTCTGCCCTGGCCTATCTGTTGCATGGCCTTGGTCCGGAATCTTCCCCTGACAGGTCGAAAAATCTGATCGTTACCTTGCGAGACACCCTGTCCGCTATGGATTCGGAAACATTCCTGAAAGACTTGCATTGCCTGGAAATAGATTCTGAAGGGTGCATCGCGGTGTCACCGGTGCCTGTCATTGAGATTCCGTCCGTGACCCAGTCCATCCCGGACAAAAAAAAGCTCGAGAAGAGAACCTTTTCCCGCAGCATCGACAGAAGGTGGCGGGTGTCAAGCTATTCGTCACTCGTTTCAGGTCGAGCCCCGGATCACGAGTTGCCGGACAGAGATGAATTGTCCGGGCTTCAGGACCCTGACGGAGCACAGGATGTTGAAGGGGTCCCGGGCGATACTGGACCGGCAGGGCATCCTAGCATGTTTTCGTTTCCCAAAGGAGCTGCCAGCGGCATTTTTTTTCACGACATCCTGGAACATCTTGATTTTAGCAATCAGGATCTGACATACCGTCGGGGTTTGGTCTTGTCGAAACTGTCTGCTTATGGTTTTGATCCATCCTGGCTGGATGTGGTTGTCCGGATGATTGAAAATATTTCAAGTGTAAATCTGTCCCAGGATACGGCTGCGTTTTGCTTGTCCGAAGTCGACAATGCCCAGCGGATCAACGAGATGGCATTCTATTTCCCATTGAGAAATCTGTCGCGTACAATTCTCAGACGGATTTTCGATGATTTCTCGAAACAGGGCGTCTTAAAGGGATTTTCAGAAAAAATGGAGCGTCTGACATTCTCTCCGCTCAAGGGATTGATGAAGGGATACCTGGATGTTCTGTTCCAGCACGGGGGCCGATATTTTGTCGTGGACTGGAAATCGAATTTTCTGGGGGCGGCATTGGAAAACTATCAAAAAGACCTGCTGAATACCCAGATGCAGAAGGCTTTTTATGTACTTCAATATCATTTGTATGTACTGGCAACCCATCTGCATTTGAAGATGAAGCTGCCGGGGTATGTGTATGAAAGAGATTTCGGGGGGGCTTTTTACATGTTTCTGCGGGGTGTCGATGCCGCAAGAGGGCCTGGATATGGTATTTTCGAAGATCGCCCGGATATTCGTCTGGTGGATGCCTTGGGAAAGGCGCTGATTCCCAACTACGAATAAAATCGTAGGAACGATTTTATCGAACGCGACGTTGTCGCTTCTATCGCAAAGGGTTAATCCTAAAACAATCATAGAAGAATGGAAAAATGGAATGAGTGCGGAGAAAGGCATCGGTTGATATAGAACTCAACCTGAACCGCAAACCGGAAAAAAAGATTTTTTATCACGAAATCACGAAAGGACGAAACCACGAAAAGGACCATGAACCGCAATTCCAAAACAGACAGAATTCCTTACGGTCGTTGCGAAGCACTGCCGCATGGCAGAGCATTCTTCGGAGCCTGCTGCGAGGGCCTTTAAAAATTATCGTGTTTTCTATATTTCGTGTTTATGTGATTGCTGTTCTATTCAATTTTCCAGTGTTCCAGCATTCCAATATTCCATCAATAGACTATAGGTCATAGGCTGCTTATCGCTTATTGCTTACAGCTTGTGGTTAGGATTCTCTGAAAAACAACCAGGAAAGAATTAGGAAAAACAGTCTGGGCCAAAACATGGACATCCTCGATAACATAGATCAAAACGACTATTTCTCATCCATCGATCGTCATTTCGCACGCTTCATGACAGAGCTTTCTCCACAAAAAGACCCTGTCATCGGGCTGTCGGCGGCGCTGGTCAGCCGCAACAACCGCGAGGGGGATGTCTGCATCGACCTGGCCTCTTTTTCCGGATCGATTATCGGTTCGGAAAAACAGGGGCAACATACGCTCACATGCCCGGATCTGTCGACATGGCAGGAGCACCTGAGAAAAAGTGATCTGGTGGGAAAGCCCGGCGAGTACTATCCATTGATCCGGGACGATGTAGACCGGCTTTATCTCTACCGTTACTGGGAATATGAGAAAAAACTGATCGATCTCATACGTTCGAGAGCCCATGACGATGCAGGGGAAGTAGACCTCGAAAAACTTAGACAGCATCTGGGCACTTATTTCCCGGAAACCGGAAAACCCGGTCTGGACTGGCAAAAACTGGCCGCAGCCGTTGTGGTGTTGAAGCGGTTTTGTGTTATTTCAGGTGGGCCCGGTACTGGAAAAACCTATGCCATTGCCCGGATTCTGGCAACACTGATCGAACAGCACCATCCCGATGTGTTGCGGATATACCTGACAGCCCCCACCGGCAAAGCCGCTGCCAGGCTGGCGGAATCCATCGGAAACGCCAAGAAGGCCTTGAGCTGTGATCCCAGGACCCTTGAGGCCATACCCGATGTCAGCTCCACCATTCATCGCATGCTCAAGTCTGTAAAAGGCTCCCCGTATTTTTATCACAACATTGAAAACCCCTTACCGGCAGATGTGGTGGTGGTGGATGAAGCTTCCATGGTGGATCTTCCGCTCATGTCCAAGCTGATCCAGGCACTACCGGATACATCGAAACTGATTCTCATCGGTGATAGACATCAGCTCGCTTCTGTCCAGGCCGGATCGGTTCTGGGTGACATCTGCGGGGACAAAATCGACAACGGTATATCCGGGGCATTTGCCCGGACCCTGGCAGCGGTGATGAATTGCCATCCAGGACAACTGATACGTTCCCCCAGGAGTAAAACAGACATCCAGGACAGCCTGGTCTATTTCACCAGGAGTTACCGTTTTGAGAAAGAAAGCGGTATCCATGTACTCAGTCGGGCCGTTAATGAAGGTGCCGTGGATGATGCCCTGGACATCCTCGGGCAGGGTCGTTACCCGGAGGTTCGCTGGTACCCGCTTTCAAGCCATATGGAACACCATGATCTTTTGTCCAAAATCATTCACGAACACTATGACAGACTGTGCAATCTAAATGATCCCCAGGAGGCTCTCGACGAACTGAATCGCTTCAGGATATTGTGTGCCGTCAACCAGGGGAGCCTGGGTGTCGACATCCTAAATGCCAAAGCAGCAGCAGTTCGGACCACCCAAGAGAAAAACCGGGTTGGAGAAGGATTCAGCCTGGAATGGTATCATGGCCGCCCCGTTCTGATTACAGAAAATAACCACAGCCTGGGTCTTTACAATGGGGATGTGGGGATTGCCATGGTCCAGGAAACGGCCAGGGATAAAGCATGTCACGTCTATTTCCAGGGCGGCCCAGCAGGGACGCTGCAACGATTTTCGCCATCCCGTCTTCCCCGGCACCAGGATGTGTATGCCATGACAATCCATAAAAGCCAGGGATCCGAATTTGAAGGAGTGCTGCTGGTTCTGCCGGAAAAGGAGAGCCCATTGTTGACCAGGGAGTTACTTTATACCGGTATTACCCGGGCCAAGCGAAACCTGTCGATTTTAGCTTCCGAATCTGTTATAAGGTACGCCATATCAAGACGGATCGTACGGGCATCCGGTTTGCGGGACGCCCTTTGGAGTTAGCTGGTTTATTGAGTTTGTTGTGTTTATTGAGTTGATTATCGTTCATTGTTGATGGTTCTATTAAAAATCAATGAGAAAAATAATAACCACGATATAAAATATTTGTCTCTGTCGTGAAGAGCAACCCAACGAACCCAATAAACTCAAAGAACTCAACAAACAAACACTTCGGAGAAGTGAGAGATATGCGAAAAACGATTATCAAGGGTACGGGCAGATATGTTCCGGAGCGGCTGATCACCAATGATGATCTGACGCAGTGGATGGAAACGTCGGATGAATGGATCGAGCAGCGCACGGGAATCAAACAGCGTTACTGGATCCCGGAAGAGGGTAATGTGGGCGCATCCGACCTGGGGCTTGAAGCCTCCAAGATAGCGCTGGAAAAAGCCGGGTGGCTCCCGGAAGATATCGACATGATCATTTTCGCCACGTTGAGCCCGGATGCTTTTTTCCCTGGTTCCGGGTGTTTTCTTCAGCACAAACTGGGTCTCAGAGACACGCCGGCCCTCGACATCCGGCAGCAGTGCACCGGTTTTCTCTACGGGCTTGTAACCGCAGACGCCTACATCCGCAGCGGCCTCTACAATCGTGTGCTCCTGGTGGGCGGAGAAGTCCACAGTACGGGTATCGACATTTCCACCCGCGGCAGGGATGTGGCCGTGATCTTCGGGGACGGGGCTGCCGCGGTCTGCATCGAGGCGGTGGAGACCGATGAGAATGTCGGGGTTCTGGCATCGTCTCTGCACGCCCAGGGGGAATTTGCAGAAAGTCTTTGGGTGGAAGCCCCTGCATCGCGAAAGATGCCCCGTATCGACGCAAAGATGCTGGCAGAGAACCGTCATTATCCCTACATGGACGGCAAGAACATCTTCAAGATGGCCGTGAAAAAACTGCCCGAAGTTACCATGAAGGTGTTGAAGCAGTCCGGTCTGACCATCGAGGACATCGATCTGATCATACCACATCAGGCCAATCTGCGTATCAATCAGTTTTACCAGCAATCCATGAAGTTACCCGAAGGCAAGGTCTACAACAATATCCACAAGTACGGCAATACCACGGCAGCCTCCATACCCCTGGCCATGGACGAGGCCCTGGAAAAAGGCATCATCGATGCTTCCAGTACCCTGCTTTTCCTGGGGCTGGGATCCGGGGTCACCTGGGGGGCTTGTATATATAGAGGGTTGGAGGGTTAAGGGGTGGAGGGGTGGAGGGTAAGTTCTGCACCGTCTTGAGCTTATGGCTATGGGCCGATAGCAACTTCCAAGCCTCTTGGCATTCTGGCCTCCCAGCAAATAAAATCGATTCACGAGATTCGCATTACAAAAAAAACAAAGATTAACGAGATTTTAAAAAGGTCAATTAATCAAACAAGGAGAAGACGCATGCAGAAATGGTTTAAGATCTTAATTTTACCTTTTTTAGTGTTGTTTTTATTGGCCGGAACCGCGCTGGCTGACAATATTACGATTTAGAGTGATGTTGGACTGGAAGATGTGCTGAATTACAACGATCCCTGGTCTAACCCATGGCGATATAATGCTGGTATAGGTGATGGTGAGCTAATTAGTAATGCAAGTGGAACCTTTCAGGTTTTGACCAATACGCTTGGATATAATTACTACGCAACCGGATTTGATCTTTCATTTTTAGGCGTAAATCAGGAATTCATCGCCCATTTTACAATGGGATGTGGAAATGACAACCTGATGGGCAGGGGCTCTGTCCCTGAGCCGTCAACCATGTTCTTGATAGGAACCGGTTTTTTTGGGTTGGCGGCAGTTAGCAGGAAAAAACTATTCAAGAAATAAAATCGTGTAAGAAAACAGTCTGAAACGTGACACATGTCACTCCTTTTGCTGCCCGTCCATGGGGGACGGGCAGTTTTATTTTGACAACATCCCTTCCAGCAGTTACCTTTCTGAACGATTAATTTTTCATAAAACCTTGAAATATCAAGCGCAATGTCGTTAACTTAATGCTGTAGCGCAGAGCTTCAGCTCTGCTTAATGCCTGTCTTGGCAGGGCTAAAGCCCTGCGCTACGCTTGTAATTTAGTGCGCATTCTGTTTTAAGTTAACGACAATGACTTTATTCCTTCGGACTCATGGAACCTTGACCTCCTAGAATGCTATGAGGCTGTTTTCAGTTCGCCGTAGAAACCCACGTCTGTTTCTTCATATTTCGGTTCAACATTCGATGTTGGGCGTTCGATGTTCGATGTTCAATCGTTAACCCGTGGCCCTTGAAAGACTCCATATGCACTCTTTATTGAACGATCCTGCCGAACTCCAAACACACATCCAGCAGGTCACCGGCGAACTCATGCTTCAGGAACCGATCTATCCAGAGCACATCGACGGTATCACGCATGCCTCGGCAGTGATGTTTCTCCTGGGACTCATTCCGGGTGACAACGGGCAGGCTCCCGAGCCCAGTCTTATATTGAACAAGCGATCCCAGGCGGTCAATCAGGCGGGTGATCTGTGCTGTCCGGGTGGCGGCATCTCCCCTGGTGTGGACGGCTTTCTGGCCAGGACCATGGTTTTACCGGGTCTTCCCATGTGGCGCTGGCCTTTCTGGTCGGCTATGCGCTCCCAGCGATCCAAGGAAGCTGAGATACTGCGGGTGCTCTTTTTCACCAGCCTGCGCGAAGGTTTCGAAGAGATGCGGCTGAATCCATTCGGTGTCCGTTTCCTGGGACCCCTGCCGATCCAGCGACTGGTCATGTTCGGGCGGGTCATCTATCCCATGGTGGGCTGGGTGTCCAGACAGCAACATTTCCGACTGAACTGGGAGGTGGAAAAGATTGTTTCGATACCCCTGAAAAAATTGCTCGAACCCGACAACTATGTCCAGTATCGACTCGAGATGAAAAACCCCAATGCCGACAACGGCACTCAGCAGGTCTATGATGCCCCGAGCTTTCTTTACAAAAGCGGTCTGGAAAGCGAGGTGCTCTGGGGCGCTACCTGCCGGATCACGCTGAAATTTCTCGAACTCATATTCGGGTTTGAAGTGCCGACAGACGGGTCGCTGCCTGTTCTAAAGGGTATCATGGATGAAACATACCTGAACCCAAAAGCTTAAAAAAGATGAACGTCCAACATCGAACGCTGAACATCGAACATCGAACTTGAGGTAAGCTAGGAAAGAGAGCATGAGTTCCCAGTCTTCTGACAGATTCAAGCACATATGCCTCATGTCTACCCCGTGGCCGCTTTTCAAACGGCCATCGATTCAGCTGGGTTCCCTGAAATCTTTTCTTAACAAAGAGCTGAAGGGCACTCGGGTGGATACGGCGCATATGTACCTGAACGTAGCCCATGCAATCGGTTACGATGTGTACCAGGCCATTTCCAAGCGAACCTGGCTGGCGGAGACGGTGTATGCAACGCTATTGTATCCTGAAAGATCCGACGCCATAGAAAAACTCTTCCGGAAGCAAGCATCACGGAACCAGGTGTTGAGGTCAGTTGACTTTGCGGTGCTGGTTCGGCAGGCAAAGGACATCACAGATGAGGTGATAGGGCAGGTACCCTGGCACGACATCGGTCTGGTGGGGTTTTCCGTGTGCCTGTGCCAGCTGACATCGAGTCTTTATGCAGTCCGACAAATCAAAAAAATATCTCCCGATATCATCACACTTTTCGGCGGGTCAACGGTCTCCACTCCGTTTTGCCGGGAGTACCTCGATGTTTTCACCGACATCGACGTTATCGTGAACGGGGAAGGGGAGCTTCCCCTGCTGGCGATCCTGAACCATCTTGAAAAATACGGGAATATCCAGACAGCCCATACCATTGACGGTGTCGTGACCCGGGGGGGGCCTGATTGCGAAGGGCACCTTTTTTCCCAATTGTCCCATCTGGAACATCTGGCAACACCCGACTATGACGACTACTTTAAAATCCTGGACACTTTTTCACCGGCCAAACGATTTTTCCCGACCCTTCCCGTGGAGTCGTCCCGGGGGTGTTGGTGGAAGGGGGGGGGTCTCCAAAGACAGACCAAAGGATGTGCTTTCTGTAATCTGAACCTGCAGTGGGCTGGATACAGGAAGAGGGCTCCCGCCAGGGTCGTTCATGACATCGATGTGTTGACGGAACGTCACCAGACCCTGTCTGTCGCATTCATGGACAACGTACTGCCGGTCACGTCGTCAGACGCTCTTTTCTCCGGTCTGGGTTGCCTGAACAAGGATCTGCAGATATTTTCAGAGATCAGGGCGTCCACACCCCTGAAGAGCCTGAGAAAGATGCGTTCGTCAGGTATGAGCGAAGTTCAAGTGGGAGTTGAAGCACTTAGCTCCAAGCTTCTGAAAAAAATGAAAAAAGGCACCACGGCAATTCAGAACATGGAGATCATGAAAAACTGTGAATCCCTGGGATTACAGAACAGTTCCAACCTGATGCTTCACTTTCCGGGCAGTGATGAAGGCCATGTCATGGAAACCATGCGAAACCTGGAATTTGCCATGCCCTTCAGACCGCTGAAGCCGGTCAATTTCTGGCTTGGTATGGGGAGCCCGGTGTGGCAAAACCCCGCCCGGTTTCATATCCGGTCCATATCGAATCATCCCTATTACCGTATACTGTTTCCAGAGCATTTTTCGCAAAGAGCACGATTTTCGATTCAAGCCTATCGTGGTGATCTACAGCACCAGAGAAAACTCTGGCAACCTGTTGAAAAGAAAATTCAGGCATGGAACAGGTTTTATGCAGATCTTCACCGGACACCGTCAGCCGGACCGATTCTCAGTTACCAGGATGGGGGCCTTTTTATGATTGTCCGTCAGCGGCGGCTGAACGCAGACCCTCTGCAGCACCGTCTGAAAGGCACATCGCGTGAGATATACCTGTTCTGCGGCAAGACCCGATCTGTCAGGCGGATCCGGTCGCAATTTCCTGAACTGCCGGAAGACACGCTTTTGCTGTTTCTGCGAATGATGACCGGCAAGGGTCTGATGTTCGAAGAGCAGGGCAGGTTTTTAAGTTTGGCCATAAGCCTCAAATAGCCAAAGGGTTAGCGGCAGCATCCTATCTGCTTAGATTTTACAGATTATGGCTAAAGAAAGAGCAGGTGTTTGCTGATACATTGTGATATGTTAAAGATTAAAGTACTCCCAACCCGTATAAATCGGAAAAGAATAAGATTTTTTATCACGAAATCACGAAAGTACGAAACCACGAAAAAGACCATGGATGATTTCGTTTTTTTTAGATTTCGTATTTTCGTGATTGCTTTTAATTTGTTACTATGAAATACAAATCATTAAAACTAAGATAACAATAACAGGAAGTTAAAGTGTGAGACCGCTCTCGCAACAGCCCATAGAAAAAGAAATCAAAACCCTCAGGGGAATTGTGCCGCAACTGGTTGAACAGCTCAGGCTGGAAAAAGATGTGGACATTACAACCTGGCAGACGCTCATCGACAAAAAACTGCTTCCCAGGCTGACTCCTGATTTTCCGCTGGTGGCATCCATCTGCGGAGGGGGCTCATCCGGCAAGTCCTCATTATTCAACGCGCTTATTCAAGACAACATATCCCCCACCGGTGGTACCGCCGGTATCAACCGCCGGATTCTTATATCCGGCAATGCTGACAGCTTTTCAGACAGCACCCGTTTTGCCGACCTTTTCGATACCTTCGGGTTCAGACCGGAACCTCTGATGGATAAAAACGATCTTCTCCTGCAGGGAGATGCCCGGTATATACTCAACCCCCAGACACCTTCAAACCTCATTCTACTGGACACACCTGATTTCGACACCGGGTTAAAAGGTACCTATCTCAACCGCGGGGTTGCGAAACAGGCGCTGGAAGTGTCGGATGTGCTGGTTTATATTTTTACCAATGCCAATTACAACAACCGGGACAACACCGACTTTATTTCAGGCATCCTCACCGGTATCGGTATCCGCAAATGCTTTCTGGTATATCGTGTATATGCCAGTTACTCCGATGAAGAGATTCTGGCACATGCCGGGACGGTTGCCAAAAACCTATACGGCAGTGATGCTGCCAACAACGTATTGGGAATCTACAGGGCCGACGAGGATAACCGGGTAGCGACTGACGAGAAATTCATGGATATCATGCCGGTGGGGGACGGCGGGGTTCCCCTGCTGAAGGCATTGGCAAGCCTTGACAGGCAGAAGATTCGTCTCGAGTTGATGTCTTCCGTCCTCACGGACGTGCTGAAACAGGCCGGGGAGATTTCGAGCAGGGCAGGGGTGTCCCTGCTTGAACTGGGACTCTACCGCAATGCCTTGCAGACGTGGCAAAGCTATTGTGTACACCAGGCATTGAAGCGTTTTCCCATGGATATCGTACTCAAACGATTCGTGGAAATATGGCATCGGACAGACCCTTCTCATATCAAATGGATGCGCAAAGCAGGCAGCATCATCGATTTACCGATTCGGGCTGCCGTCAATACCGTTAAATGGATCAGGGGCAGGGAAACCCGGCCGTCGACTCCAGAGAAAAATGGTCAAGCTCGATACTCAGAGGAGACAATGGATGACCTGTTGACGGCCGCCAATGATCTGTGGCGAAAATTTATTGATTCCGAAATCTCTGTATCACTGGTGCAAACCGATCCCGTAGCAAAGGAAATGCACGAAGCTTATCAGAGAATTGAGACGCAGTACAAAGCATTGAACAAGGTAAATCCCCACCAGCTGAGGCTTTCAACCAATGGGGGCTGGATTTTTGTTGTCAAGGCCCATCCTGCGATTCTCGGCCAAGAGACATTGTCCGGTTCAGGGGAATGGCGGTCGGCCATTACATCCATTCTGTCCGATACGGAAAAGCTCCTGGATACCACCGGACAGATCGACCGGGATCTCGAAGCGCTGGTGGAAGCATTCCGAAAGCGCATGAATTTATTGTCGAAAATAGGGCAGACATTTTCTGCCTTCCTGAACGTGCTGCCGGCAACGGTGGCGGTTACCTATATTCTGTCAACAGGCGATCCTGTAGGTGCTGCGGGTATCAAGGTAAAACTCTCGGGTCTATTCGGATTGAAAGACCTGTATGCACTGGTGGCTCTGCCCGCCACTTCGGGTCTTCGAACAGCGGATCAGGCACAACTGGAAGCCTTGATCGGACCTATTGCAGAGACCTGGCTCAACAACAAGCTCGAGGTGATCCAGACCATTTTTCAGGATACTATCAGCGGAACGACCCTGTCGGAGGCTGAAGGTGTTTATTCGGAAGTGGACCGGTATCTCGTTGATCTGAAACAGGTCCTGGAAAATTGCAGGACCTATAAAAACCTGGTGACTAAATAGCCAGCTCCGTCATGCCGGACTTGATCCGGCATCCAGTGTTCCTGAGGCAGGCACGCGGGAATGAAAGCCTACGGATATTTATCCACCGGAGTAATAACAACCATGTTGCCGGACACTATTTATAATTTTTTGTGATTTTGTGATAAATAATCCACAAAACAATATCGAATATCGAATAAGGAACTGCAGAATGATGAAGGATATACTTCGACATTCGATATTTCTTGTTCTATATTCTGCGGTTGTAAAGATATTTATTAAACCAAATTGTTGTAGTAGCAGGTAACATTTTGGATCGTGACGGTGCCCCATGAATCAAACAAATCATCCCGAGATCATCCAGACCCTTGGAAAAATAGCGGCCTGCAGAAATGAGGTCCAAGGAACGGCGGCACTGCTGGAGGCGGTACCCCTGTGGCGTCCTGGTGCCGCCTTGAAAAAGGAGTGCAGGGAAGTTCTCGACCTTATGGACGACCATGAAAGACGATTTGAAAGAAAGCTGATGGTTGCCATTGTCGGACCTGGTGGCTCGGGCAAATCGACCCTCGTCAATTCCCTGGCAGGTGTGGACGGTCTTTCTGAGTCCGGCACCGGGCGTCCTACGACCACGGAAGTCGTTTTGGTGTGCCGATGGCCTGAGGATGTTCATTTCCTTGATCCGCTATTCAATCCGGGGGACTTGCAGGTAGTTTCCGAAGCAGGTGCCACTCGGATGGATCATCTGCTCCTGGTGGATACACCGGACATAGACAGTACTCACCAGGCAGCCCATAAACCTCTTGTGAAAAGGGTAATCGAGATGGCAGACGTGCTCCTGTGTGTTTTCAATTCTGAAAACCCGAAAACCAGGGATCAGGTCGATTTTTTTCACCCTTATGTTCAGCGGTTTCATGGTGAATCCCTCATCGGCATCTTGAATAAATGCGATCGGGTGGACGAGCGTGAACTAAAAGAAGTCATTTTGCCAGATTTTGAGCAGCATATCACCAATGCCTGGGAACGGCCCATGATGTCATTTTTCTGTATATCCGCGCGCAGACACCTGAAGAATCCGGATTGGGATGTCAATGCAGGCCCCAAGCATGATTTTGATCAGTTCGACGACCTGAAGGATCTGTTGACCGGACCGTACAATCTCCCGGGGGCTGTTGCCGACAGACGTCTTAAAAACGTGCAGGCACTGAAAAGATTTGCACACACCGAGGTGCAAGAGGCCATCCGGTCGTGCAAAGCCCCTCTATTGGGTGCGGCGTCGCGTATGAGGGATGTCGAGACAAGTGCTTTAAAAGAGGCTTTTGAAACGCTCAAAAAAGAGGGCACCGGTCAGATACTGGGGGTGAATGTTCTGTTATACCAGAAATTAGCCCAGCAATGGTTTGGACCGGTGGGATGGTTGATAGCACTCTGGGCCAGGATCCTGATTTTTGGAACCGGGTTGATGGCTCTGTTCCGATTCGGAAATCCTGTTCGTCAGATCATGGGTGTCATTTCTTCATTGCGCCATTTCAGGGAGGCTGAAGCTTCCATTGCCGCTGGAGAAAAAGGGAACCAATTGGGAACTGCCATGCGGAAATACCGGGTGGCAGTTCTCAAAGAGTGGCCTGAAATAGCCGATATGCTCGTACAGGGCGGATTTGAAGAATCGGTCAGACAGCCGGACACCGGTATGTCTGACCAGCACGAATTGAATGACGCACTTTCGACCATATGGCAGGAATCCCTCGGTGCGACGATTGAAAAATCAGCCCGACGATTCAGCGGCATGTGGCTTCAGCTCCTGTTCAATATCCCCACCGTGGGCATGCTTGCGCATATAGCCTGGCTGACAGTGAAACATTATTTTGAAGAAGATTATCTTGCCACAGATTTTTTCATACACGCCTTTTTAGCAGCTGGAATTGTCATGTTTTTAAGCTTCTTTTTGTTTCAAGCCTGTCTTCGATTGCTGTCCGGTTCGGAACGCATCGTCACCAGGGCTTTCGAACGGATCAATATTCAGCTGGATCCCCTTAAAAGAATGTCCATCGGTCCAGTCTTCAACCAGCTCAATAAACTGTTGGGAGCTGAAGCGGCCCTGCCGGAAGATCCCGCCAAAACCACTCATGCCGAACCTCGACAATGAGCGCATTTCCCCCTCAATAAATACCAGGCACTAAATACGAATATCGAAATACGAAACAAATCCAAGTATCGAATGCTCAAATGGTTCAAGCATAGACCTTGAACTAGTGTCTTCAGGGTCTTGTTTTGATCATTCGACTTTGGATCATCAGGTATTGTTTAGGATTTCGAATTTTGTGCTTCGGATTTATACCGCTTGTCATAATAATGTTCCGAAAACAGGATGGCGGCATAAGGGGTTGTAGCAGAAAAAAGGTCCTCAATCGGAACGTTTTTCTGACAACCCCTATAAGTAACAAACGACATCGGCACAGCCAAACATCTCTGACCTGGCCCAGGGGCCCGGGTTTTCGATACGGAATAATTAGGTTTACATGATTAAAAAACATAAAAAATAATCATTAAAATAAAACATGATAAATTAATTAAAAATATATAAAAATAAATGATATATAGATAATATAAAAAATTTTATTGACATTATATAAAGCCTATGTTTTAAGCTGTATAAAATCATCTAAAGGAGGATTAAAATGAGATTATTAAATGAAAACTTTAATGAAGAGATCAATTTTAGTTCCTTTATTGATGAATTTGATAGATTTGATGAAATAGATATTGACATGATGTCAATGGAGTATGAAAAAAAATTTGAATCAAGAATTAATATTAAAAATCTTGATGAAATAAGTTAGTTGTGCTAAGGTAACTGCAAATCCTTCAAAACCAAAACGGTTTGGAGGACAAGGCATACCCCTCTGGGTTATGGCCAAAGACGGATGCGGTAGAATCTGTTGTTGCAGATATCTTAGACATCTCACCATAAAAGATTCCCGCTGAAGCGCAATGGCAAGCGTATTTCCCCTGGCTGACCGACGGAATTCACCGAAGGCTTGCCATGGGGTAAGCGAGCGAATCTGGATTGGACAGAATTCCTTTCAGTTAAAGATTCCTCGCGGTTTTCTGCGAGGTTCTTAATTTCTGGGGGATTTTTCACTTTTAAGAGGAATTTATGGCGGCTAAAATATCCGATAATGAACTGTTGAAAGTTATAGCGCGGTATATGGATGCGGATAAAATATGCAAGGAGACCGATTTAAAATTGAAGACGCTTCAGGCACGTGTCGGAAGGCTGACGTATAAAAAACTGCTTGAAAGTCCATCACAAATCAAGGGGCTGTACAAACCCAAACCCAAAATTGTCAAGATGAGCCAGAACGCCATTATTATTCCAAAGGCAAGAATCGAGGAATGTGACTTCAAGATTGGCGACATGTTCAAAGTCACCTGTGAGGATGACCGGATTATTCTTTCGCGGTTATAACAAGCGCCCATCATGTTTGCCCCTTTTCTGAAGACCACCGTCTCACCCATTAGGATCCATTATAGCATGATACAGGTCAAGAACGACAAATCCATATCAACCGTCCATAGCAGTGAAGAGATATACAAGGGGCGACAGTTCTCATTTTTTAAAGAGCGCATTACCCTGCCGCACAATGTTGATGCAGAAATGGCATTTGTTCGACACCCGGGTTCTGCCGTTATTGTTCCCTTGTTCGAGGATCAAACCATCGGAGTGATCAGACAGTACCGGTATGTTGTCAACGAATACATCTACGAGATACCGGCAGGGACACTGGATGAAGGGGAGTCACCGGCGCAGTGCGCCAGGCGTGAACTGGAAGAAGAGACAGGATATGCCGCATCAGAATTCATCGCCTTGGGGAAAACATACTTGTTGCCAGCTTATTCCGACGAAATATCCTATATCTATCTGGCAAGAAAGATGACCAGGACAGGTCAAAATCTCGACGCAGATGAAATCATTGCGGTTCACCGACACAGTATTCCAGACATTCTGGAGATGATCGAAACGGGTGTTATTATCGATGCGTTGTCAATCCTTGCCATCGTGCGTGCCGTCCAACACCTAGAGAGCACGCAAATCTGAAGTTACATGTTATGAGGGGGCAGGTATGAAAGAGGGTAAGCAGGTCTGGTTGAACGGTGTGTTTATACCCCGGGCAGCTGCGACGGTGCCGATTTTATCACATTCTTTTTCGAGAGCTTCGGCAATTTTCGAGATCTTTCGTATCCATACAGGTCCGGAGGGCCCGGCAGCCTTTCGAATGGATGCCCACCTGAAGCGTCTGATGGACAGTGCCAGGCTTATAGACATGGAGATGTGCTACACTGTGGAGAATATTGCACAAGCGGTGGCCGAGACCGTTATTCTTAACCATATTGGCAGGGGTGTGGTGAAGATCGTTGCATACTGGGGAGAAGAAGCCGTTATCCGGTTGTTGCCACAGTCAGAACCGGATCTTGCGATATTTGCCATATCGGAAATGCCGGAGATGAATCTCGACAGCCGGAAACCCGTAAAGACCTGCCTGAGCAAATGGCGTAAAATCGATCCGGAAACAGTTCCGGTGTCAGCCAAGGCCTGCTCCAATTACTTGAATGCCTACCTGACCCGGAAAGATGCTGTTGCACGCGGATACGACATCGGCATCATGCTGGGAACGGATGGCTTTGTGACAGAGGGCTCGGCGGAATCCGTTTTTATCGTGAAAGACAGTATTGTCAAAATCCCGCCTCTGGGCAGGGTTCTTCCCGGTATATCGCGTATGTCCGTTCTGGAAATGGCCGGGTCCATGGGTATTGTGACCGCTGAGGAGCCCTTGACTGTGGATGATCTTTATGATGCCGACGAAATGTTTCTGTCGCATACGGGTGTTAAAGTAGAACCGGTCAAACAGTTTGAAGATAAACTTCTGGTGGCACCCGGACCCGTCACCCGCCGCTTAATGGAACAGATGGCAAAAATTCTCGCTTTTGAGGATGAATCGTACATGAAATGGATGCATAAACTGTCTGTGTGAGACGGTAGGCAGTAGGTAGTAAGCAGTAGGCAGAAGACAGGAGTCAGACTACAGAATTTGTTGTGACACTATCTTTCCATTCAAACTTCGATGTTGAACGTTCGATGTTCATTCGCTTTCCAGGATTAAAAAAACTAGCGCTTTATAAAAAGTCGTCTTCCGCCGTCAGCCTTCCGCTCGTGTATTATACCCGCCAAAGATTATTTTTACCCGCACCGTCCTGATCATTCTTTTGACAAAGTATCCCTTATTGATGTATAAAATCTAATTATGAAATCATAAGAGATGGCATTGGAGAGCATATGAGCGGCGGCGTAGACTATTGGTTGGGACAACTATTAAGTCTTGTATTTTATCTTATGACCATTGTTGTCTACAACCGTGCCAAGAAAGAATATGTGGGTGGTAAAATTGCCGCCGCCATCAACCTGATCATGGTTTGCCTGGTCATCCTTTTTTTTACTGATTTCATCGACTACTTTCTCCTGAAGCTGGTGCCCCTGGGGAAGGATACCATCACCATTTTAAAGATATTGCTGAAGCTGATCGCCATCTGTGTTCTTTTCTTTGGTGGTCTGAGGTTTTTCGCATCCAGGTCTATCGCGTCCGGTGTGGAACAGGATGACGATCTTTTGGTAGGTATCCATTCGGAACTGCCGCATCCGCAAATGACAGCCTCTCCTGCCGATAACAAGTCAACGGTTGTCATAGAGGGCCTGTCCGATAAAAAGAAACCGAGACTTGGCCGATACGAGATCCTCGAGCAGATCGGCAAGGGTGCCATGGGAATCGTTTACAAGGGGCGGGATCCCAAACTGAATCGCTTAACAGCCATAAAGACCATTCGTTTTATTGATGAATATGACGAGGACAAAGCTGACCAGATAAAAACCCAATTCTACCGGGAAGCAGAAGTCGTAGCCAGGCTCTCCCACAAAAACATCGTAATGATGTATGATGTGGGTGAAGATCTGGATCTGTCCTACCTTGCAATGGAATTCCTGGAGGGAGAAAGCCTGGAGCGTCATACAACGGCAGGAAATCTGCTTCTCCTGGACCAGTGCTTCGATTATATCATACAGGTATGCGATGCACTTCACTATGCCCACAGCCAGGGTGTGGTTCACCGCGATATCAAACCCGGAAACATCATGATACTCAAGGGTGGCCTGGTAAAGGTCATGGATTTCGGTATTGCCAGAGCAGCCGGGGGTACAAAGACACGAACCGGGATTATCAAAGGTACCCCTTTTTACATGTCACCCGAACAGGCAAAAGGTGCCAATATCACCGGCGCTTCGGATATCTTCTCTCTGGGGGTTCTTTTTTATCAGCTGCTGACGGGTAAATTGCCATTTACTGGAGAGAATCTTGCGACCATCATGTATCAGACAGCAAACGTGACCCCGGAACCCGTCACGACTTACCAACCGGATGTAGACCCCGCGGTAGTCTCGATACTCAACCAGGCACTTGAGAAAAATCCGGAAATGCGTTTCGGCAGCGCAAAGGAAATGGCCGAAGCCTTGAGAAACCATGTTGAAAAGCTGAAAATGGATGCCGTTGCCCAGGGTGTCGACCCTGGCGGAGCTGCTTTTCCGGATACAGTTGATCGGGCTTTGGGATCTGAAACAGACCCGGTGGAGACCATCGATCTGTCAGATTTGGAGCAGGCATTGAAAACGGAAGCCCTGACGCCGGTTGAAAGGGATGCGACTGTTGTGGACGCCCGGGTCGTGCCTGAGGAGGATAAACCTGGGGAAGAGGGGCTGGATGATGTCAAGGATAAAACACGGAAAGGCTTTGACCTGGCAGAATTGAGAGAGATAATCGCTGCTGGGAGGCAAAAGGGCACTGGGGCTGAATCACCGCCCCTGAACGGCACCGATGCTGGTATGGAGGCTTATCAACGGGTCGATGCAGTTAAAACAGAGACCAATCGACAGATTGTAAAGGCGGATTCGTTCCAGGAGGATCTAGATGAAGCCGTTCTGCAGCCATACGAGCCCAAAAGACTCAAAGATGAAAGGAGAGCACTGCCGGGATACGCATTTCTGGTAGCATATGCTGTTCTCGCACTGATTGTGGTGGCAGGAGGCTATTACTTCTTCTGGAAGAGCCCGAATGCCGACAGCAGGCTTTTGAAAATGGTGTACTATAAGTATTTTGAATCAGCGGAGCAGAAAAATAAAAAAATGCGGGACGAACAGCAGCGACTGGTTCAGGAGATCATGAAACAGAAGATGCTTGAAAAACAAAAGCTCGCCCAGATTCAAGCGGACAAACAAACAGAACAGGAAAAGAGAGAATCCAGCGAAGAAGAGAAAAGAAAGATTCAACTGGCCCTTGCAACGAAGAAAATGGAGGCGCAGAAAAAACTGGAGGACGAGCGTCAAGCCAAACTGCTTAGGGAACAAAAGCAGGAAGAAGAAAGGCTGCGGCGAATTGAGGCGGAAAAGAATAAAGAGTCCGAACGCATTGCCAGAATTGCAGAGGAAAAGCAGCGCTTGCTGGAACAGCGGGAACGAATTGAAAAAGAAATGCGAGAGGCTGCCCTCCAAAAAGACCTCTCAACGGTCAAAACTGTCCTGTCGACCGCAGATACGTATCGAAAAAATGAAGATTATGATGCTGCCAAGAAACAATATGCAGCTGCCCTGGAATTGATTGAGCAGAGCGCCTACGGGGTTGATTCACGGCTTTTACAACAAAAAGTCATAATCCAGGACAGACTGCTGCAGGAAGACATGGTATATGGCCCAAGGGGGTATATACGTTATCAGGATGCCTGGGTTTCTCCTGAAGAATATGAAGTGATACGTCTCAAAGAGGGCTATGTCAAATATCAGGGGGAATTCAGAGATTATCGAACCCTCCGGAAACTTATCCGTTCGAAAACAGAACCCCTGGTGGAATCTTATGTATTGTCAAAGTACAGCGATGAAACAATCCATAAACAGGATATCAAATACAAGGGACTCAACTTGAAGAACAATACCAGCAAGCAGTCAAGATATATGGTTGATTACACGTGGGAGGTGTGGCGTTTCAAGGGTATTGAAGAGGGCGTCTGCTCGGTTGTGATCGCTTATGATGTCGTAAAAGATTCCTGGGAGCTTATCGAGGGTTGTGAGTAAGAAGGGTCCAAGGGTAAAAGGGTTAGAGGTTCGGAGGGTAAGCCTGGCGGAAGACAGTAAGCAGTCGGTAGAAGACAGGAGTCAGAAGTCAGAAGTCGGAGGACAGAAGACAGAATTCTGATTCTTCATCTTTTCATTCATAATTCGATGTTGGACGTTGGATGTTCGATGTTCATCTTTTAACGCAACATAAAGCCTAGGTAAGCAATCAATATGTCCATCCAGGGAGACATTCAGACCTTTTCGCTGTCTGCGATAGGGAGAATGATTCATGACGAAAAAAAAACGGGTATTTTGAACGTCAGCAGCGCCGATTCTGTCACCCGTATTTATTTCAAGCGGGGTGGCATTGTCTTCATCAGCGGCGACCTTGCCGAGGAACTTTCTCTGGGTGCATTGCTCAAAGCGGACAAACTGGTTCAAGAGACAGAAATCCAGAAGGCCCTGGAGATCGCTGCAAAATCAAACAAACGTCTGGGTGTTACCCTTGTTGAACAGGGGTATGTCACCCAAGAGGATTTGGTCAAAGTATTGAATCTGCAATTTAAAGAGGCTATTTCAAAAGCATTGATCTGGAAAGAAGGCACCTTTGTATACACGGATGGGCTCGATGGATATGTGGAGGATATCAGACTGGATATGGATCCCATCCGCTTGGTTGCCGAGGCCGAGAGATGGAAGGAGTACCGGATCCTGATTCCAAATGATCAGGTTGTCTTTGAAATAAAAGATGTGGCGTTACGCCCCAACAGTTTTTCAACCGAGGGTGTCTATGATGTCATGCTTCTGGCCGATGGCAACCGTACCGTTGCAGAAATTATCCAGTCGACCGGTAAGACACGCATAGCGGTATACAGGGCCCTCACCAGTCTTTTTGTCCAGGGTATTATCGAGAGAAAAAAAACACCTGAAGATATTCGAAAAGGCAGGCAGATCAGCGCCGAGTCCATCATGCGTTTTTTCCTGCCATTGATCAAAGAGATCGTGTCTGATTTTTCCACAGAGATGGGGGCTAAAAAAGCTGCGTCCATATTAGCCGGCAGCATTGCAACTTCACCGCAAGCTGACACATTTCTTCAGGAGGTTCGCCCGGAGGATACAGTCGACACGATGATTAAAAATATCCGTGAAAAGATAGGGCGCTCATCGAAACCGGCTAAATCGACTGATCTGGCAAGGGGATTGAAAAACACCATCGTACAGATTCTCAAGGAAGAACATCGACTTCTGGGCCTCAAGGCCGTAAACGGAACGCTTCGACGCATGATGGCCCTGATTGAGAACATGCCCGCGGAGCAGAAGATCATCGCCGGATCTTTTGTGCCCCTTCTGGCCAAATTATTTGCGAGTGAAAAAGATTCCCAGGGGACAGAAGATATTTTCGCACATACCACATCGGGTGGCGGTGTTACCGAGGACACCAGCGGAACTCAAGCCCCGGATTTGAGTAATATCGGTGGGGCTGTGATAATCGCGTTCTACAGCAGAATTACCCAGATTCTTATCACGGATTTAGAAGAAAATCTTGGGGCGAAATCCCATGCGCTGTTTGATAATATACTTAAAAACTCGGAATACCACCAGGAATTTTTATGCCGGTTCCATGCTGCTGACGACATCCCAACGAATGTAGAGAGGATCCGGCATCATATTTCGAATGAGGGCTATCGACTCAGCAAAATGAGTTTCATCAAAGGGTTTCAACAGGTATTGATTGAGCTTCTGTTGGAGGAAAGACGACTGCTGGGGAACAAGTCTACACACGCAAGTTTGTCCAAGATTAAGCAATTCATGTCTGATCCGAAACAGAGAGATCTCATGTCTCTATCGGCATATTTTGTCTCTACAATAGAAACCCATGGGGCGTTAGAATGGACAATGGTTTAAACTACTGGTTGGCGCAGCTCCTGATTCTGGTGTTCTACATCATGACCCTGTTGATATATAACCGTGCCAGAAATGAATATATCGGGGGAAAGATAGGCGCAGCCATCAACCTGATCATGGGCTTTCTGTTGGTGTTGTTTCTCTCCGATATTGTGGACTACTTCTTGCTTCTGGTTCTGCCCAGGCATGAGGATAGTGTTCAGATCATCAAGATCCTGCTGAGGTTGGCAGCCATCTGTATATTGTTTTTCGGTGGATTACGTTTTTTTGTCGGCAGGTCGCGTGTGGTGGAAGTGATGCAGCATACGGTCGACCTGAGAGATCACAAGACACGGCAACCAGAGCCTGAAATGCCGATCCAGGTACCCGAGATGACCCAGGTGACTAAAAATGTGGTGAAAAAACTGCCAAAACTGGGGCGGTATGAAATTCTGGAGCAGATCGGCCGGGGGGCCATGGGGATCGTATATAAAGGCAAGGATCCCATTCTTAACAGGATGACGGCGATCAAGACCATCCGTTTTTCCGATGAATTCGATGAAGACAACGTCGATGTCATCAAAACCCATTTTTATCGCGAGGCCGAGGTGGTGGCCAAGCTTTCTCATCCGAACATCGTCACTATTTACGATGTGGGTGAGGATCTGGATCTGTCATTTCTGGCCATGGAATATCTTCAGGGTGAAAGCCTTGAAAAATATACATCCAAAGGGAAGCTTTTTCCGGTGAAGAAATGCCTTGAAATCGTTGCTCAGGTATGTGATGCCCTCGAATACGCTCACACCCACGACATTATCCATAGGGATATCAAACCCGCAAATATCATGTTGCTGGGAGATGGTTCCATCAAAGTGACCGATTTCGGCATTGCCCGCGCAACCACCAGTACCAAAACTCGTACGGGCATTATCAAGGGCACACCTTACTATATGTCACCGGAGCAGACCAAGGGTCTGAAACTTTCAGGCAGATCCGACATTTTTTCACTTGGTGTTGTTTTATACCAGCTCCTGACGGGTAGATTGCCCTTTGATGGAGATAACATGGCGGCCATCATGTACCAGATCACGTCTGTCAATCCGACGCCTCCCACGGAATACACACCGGGCATAAACAAACCTATTCTCACGGTTTTAAATAAGGCCTTGGAGAAGGATCATGACAAACGATATGCACATGCCAGAGCTATGGGCAAACACCTCCGCATGATTATAGAGAAGATGTCGGAGTTCGAGAGTGGAAGAAAGGAGTATGCACTAAGGAGTAAGCAGTAGGTAGTAAGTAGAAAGCAGTATGTAGTAGGGAGTGAGCTAACAGAACGATACCGGCGGTAATATAGGATTGGGGTTAAAAACAAAATTTATCAGCTTTATTTATCATGCCGGTAGGCATTTTTTCCACTTCATAGTCTTTTTCTTCAATCGGAAATGATTTTGTAAGGTGGTGTATCTTTAGTGCAAGTTCATAAGCTACCTGGAAAACAGTCAAATATCGATATCCCTGATAAACTATTCCCTGCACCCTTATCTTCTTACTCCTTACTACCTACTGCTTACTGTTTTTTTGCAGTTTAACCTCAACCCGCCTGTTCAGCTGTCGGCCTTCCGGTGTAGCGTTAGTGGCAATCGGATTGTCCGGACCCATGCCGGACACGATAATCCGTTTTGAATCGACGCCATTTCCTACCAGGTAGATTTTGACAACCGTCGCTCGAAATTTTGACAATTGCCTGTTATAGTCTGCATTTCCCACCGAGTCCGTGTAGCCAGTGCATAAAATCTCCACGTCATGATACGCCTGGGCAATCTTGATGATGTCATCCAGAAGTGTATACGCCTCTGGCGAGAATTCATTGGAGTCAGACGGGAACTGGATCGTAAACATCTTTTCCTGAAAAGGAGGGAGCGTCTGTACTGACTCTAAGGGTGGTGGCGGAGCGCTGTTTTCCTGCGTATCTGTTTGCAGTCCTGAAATCTCACTGGCAGGCTGGGTGGTCGAATCAGGGGACGATATTGATTCTGCCGGCGGCTTTGGCGCCGATGTAGCGGTTTCCGGCGCCATGTTCTGGTGCTGGGTTTGCTTTACCGGAAACATATCGGTAATCATAGCTGGCATAAAACCTGATTTGAATAAGAGAATACCGGCGACGGCAATTGTCAAAACAAACAACCCGAGAAAAAGCAATCCGCTGGAAAGGGGATTTTGCAGGGGATGTCGGAAGACATCGAACAGGCGGCCGCCGGAGCGCGTATCCTTTTGGTCCCCTTTGGGTGGTTCCAGGTTGATTTGGAGATCTTTGGCAGATTCCTTGATGGTTGCACCATCAACTTTTTGTTTGCCCTTTACATAGGTTGTCAGAAGGGCGTGATCACAAATAATATTAATCAGGCGCGGGTAACAATTCGAAAAGGAAATGATCTGTCGAATAGCGCTGCTGGAGAAGATTTTTTTTTCGGTACCGGCAACCTTAAGTCTAAAAGCGATATAATTTCCAACATCCTCATGCTTGAGCGGGCCGATCAAGTATTTCATGGTAATGCGCTGCAGCAGTGCCCTGTTTCTGTTTTCGTTGAGTGTATCGATGAGTTCATGTTGCCCGACAAGGAAAACATTCAGCAATTTGGCATCTTTCTTTTCAATGTTGGACAACTGGCGAACTTCTTCCATAATTTCATGACTGAGACGCTGTGCTTCATCGATAATGATGAGAACTTTCTTGCCGTCCGTATTGGCCTTGTGGAGGAAATGAATGAAATGAACTAGAAAGTCACCCTTGCTTTTAAAGGTTTTCTTGATGTTGAATGCCTGGGTAATGAAATTGTAGAAATCGAGTTTCTCGAGCCCTGGATCAGGGATCAAGGCGATCAGTGTTTGGTCGTCAAGGCTTTCCAGGAGGCCGTTGATCAGTGTTGTTTTACCAGTCCCGATATCGCCGGAAAGCAACAGAAAACCACAGTCGTCGCTGATGCCGTATTTCAGCATGGCCAAAGCTTCTTTGTGGGTTTCACCCAGCCACAGAAACTTGGGATCCGGACTGATTCGAAAGGGTTTTATCTTGAGGTTGAAATGCGAAAGATACAATTTTTTAACCTTTATAAAAACGTATCACGATATTATGAAACGAGACATTGTTGCTCTATTTGGAAAAGGGTTTGACCGCTTCGTTTGCTGCGTCGGAAATTCATTTTTTAAATATGCTAAACTGACCGGTGTGTCAATGAAACATTATGTTACTGCCGGAAAATCCTTGACATTTCAAGGACCCTGAACATAATCTTTTCGGCACGATTCCGAGATCAAAAATGAACTGTAGCAGTGAGCACATTCCCCGTTGCTTGTAGCGGCGAGCTAAAAGACCGTAAAATTGTGGAACCGTTTTATTGGGAAAAGGATGGAAACATGAAATCTGCAGGTGAAGGAATCCTTAAAATCGGTATCTTGAGCTGTTTGGCGATAAGTCTACTGATGTTTTGTGGCTGGGGAGTTCTTGCACAGCAAGGGGAAACATCCAACTCATGGCCAGTGATAGAAATGCCGACTGGCGTTGAAGGTGATATCAATCAAGCCCTGAAGGTAGATGTGTTATTTCTTCTGGATAATTCCGGGAGCATGATTGCCAATGATCCACAGTTTATCACCAGGGAGGTTGTGACCAAATTTTTGATGAACCTCAAGGAGGGTTTCCGGGTCGGCATGCTCACTTTTGACCAGGAAGCAACCCTCATCGAACCGCTGAGTTTTGTCGATACCGTTGCAGATGCTCAAAGGTTCATGAAAAGTCTGGATAGAATCGATTACAAGGGCCAGTTCACCAACACGCCATCCGGAGTTGAAAGAGCTATTTATGAACTCAAGTCGAATGGCCGTGAGGATGCAGAAAAAATTATTATCCTTCTTACCGATGGAATCGTCGATACCGGCAATAAGGAGCAGGACATCGCTGGAGAAGAGTGGTTAAGAGACCAGCTCGCCATGGATTGCAAGATAGCGGGTATTCGTGTGTTTGGTGTTGCATTTACAGAGATGGCTGATTATCGCCTTATTCAGACCATCGCCTTGAAGACCGAGGGTGAATATTTTAGAACCTTTAAAAGCGAGGACATACCGGCTGTCTTTGAGAAAATCGACCGGATTATCAGCACACCCAGGACGGAAGATTCCCAGGCGCCTGGTATCAAAGCAGAACCGATTCAGATCAAACCGATCATTATTCAGCAGTCTGCCCCTTCCCCGGTGCCGGGGGAAACTATCAATAAAGCATTTGAGCCCGTGCCCTTACTTTTGTCTGGTCTTATTGTCATTATCATGGTCGTTGTTGTTTTATTTTACCTGAACAAGAGAAAAGAGCTTTCAACGGGGCAGGGCATAAAGGAACGTGCGGAAGTTCTTGCGTCCAAGGAACCTCCGAAAGGCCAGGCAGAACTCATCGATACCGAAAATGTTGTGACAGAGACCGATTTGTCTGTCCCGATCAATAATAAGGTCGTAAAGATCGGTCGAGATGCCAGCAACGACATCGTCATTCCGAAAAATTCCATCTCCAGTTTGCATGCGACTATAGAATACAGAAATGGATACTACTATCTTGAGGATCATCGCAGCACGAATGGCACAAGACTCAACAATATGAAAGTCAAGGAAAATACCCCCATGCGTCTCAAGAGCGGTGATAAAATTCAATTTGCGGTATATGAGTTCAGATTCCTGATGCCGGAAATGGCACCTTATGGTGAAACTGTCATGATTCAGAACAATGCCGAACCTCATGTAAAGCCATAAACTTTAAGCTGCTTACTGCTTAAAGTTTATGGACTATTCCGGTAATTGCCTGTCCCGGCCAGTCAATTTGAACCGAAAAAGCGAGCGCATTCCCCGTAGGTTCTGCCGTTCGGCAGTGCTTCGCATGCTGCGGGGTTAGCGAGCGAATCTAGATTAGACAGAATTCCTTACGGTCGCTGCGAAGCACTGTCGCACGACAGAACATTCCTCGTAGCTTGCTGCGAGGTTCTTCAATTAAAAGATGAACATCGAACATCTTTAAAATCATTTTAAACCCAAATCGAATACCTGTAAGGAAGCTTCATTCAATTGGCATACAAGCGCAAGAATCGGGTTGAAATACAGGTTGCCCCAATATAATATATGGCACAGTGTCGTAATTTTGTACCAAGCTGTTACGGCAATAAAAGCCTATGACCATTTTATTGGGGGACCGATCATGTCACATGCGACGCTAAGCCAACTCTCACATGATTATTACCGTATCGAAAAAGCGATTGTTTATATAAAAGAAAATGTAAACCAACAGCCTGCTCTTGCCGATGTCGCAGAGAGCGTTCACCTGAGCGAATTTCATTTCCAACGAATGTTCAGCCGCTGGGCCGGTATCAGCCCCAAGCGCTTTCTACAATTTATTACCAAGGAGTATGCCAAGAAACTGCTACGGAACGCCCGGTCTGTGATGGATACGGCTTATGACATTGGATTGTCCGGTGGCAGTCGTTTGCATGATTTGTTCGTGGTCTGTGAGGCGGTGACACCAGGTGAGTTCAAGAGGGGGGCGGACGGTCTGCAAATTTTCTATGGATGTCATCCATCCCCGTTTGGGTATTGCCTGCTGGGTGCCACTGAACGGGGTGTTTGTTACCTGGAATTTCAACCGGATGGCCGAAAGAATCCGTCCATCCAAGGTATTCGAAAACGATGGCCCAATGCAGATATTGTTTTAAAGCCAAAGAAAAGCCAGGCGCTTGTAAAGAAAATATTTGATTTCAACCCGGCATCAGGCAGCGCCCCTCTGTCTTTGTACGTTAAAGGCACTAACTTCCAGATAAAGGTGTGGGAAGCCTTGCTGAAAATTCCTCTGGGAAAGATGGTCACCTACGAAGATGTCGCCAGACAGATCAGGAGGCCCAAAGCGGCACGGGCGGTGGGTAACGCGGTGGGGCAGAACCCCATTCCCTTCCTGATACCCTGCCATCGTGTTATCAGAAAAATGGGTGAGTTTGGCAACTATGGTGGTGGCAAGGAGCGCAAAAAGGCCATGCTGGGATGGGAGGCAGCAATAACTTCTGTGGGCCAGGGCCCGAGATCCCAAGGCTCAGAGGGCTGATAGGGCAGGGCTGGATGGAGAAGAATATTGCGATATGAAGGTCCTATATACCGCCCCCCGAGCGAAGCCGACAGCCTTCTGATACAGGCTACTTTAGGCTGCCCGCATAACAAATGCAGCTTTTGCATGGTTTATAAAAAGGGGCCACGCTATAGCGTCCGACCCGTCCACGATATATGTGAAGACATTGACGAAGCGTTTAATCAATACGGCGTTAAGGTGCGGTCGGTCTTTTTCCCTGCTGGCAACAGCATTGCCATGCCTACCAGAGAACTTGCAACCATCTGCCGCTACTGCAAAAAGAAGTTCCCTGGACTTCAGCGAATTACCGTCTATGGGTCTTCGCAATACATTGCCCAAAAGGGTTTACATGACCTGAAGAAGCTTAGGGAGGCGGGTTTGAGCCGCATTCATATAGGACTTGAAAGCGGTGATGATAAGTTACTAAAAAGAGTAAAGAAAGGCACTAACGCTGCAGAACAAATAGAGGCCGGACAACTTGTCAAACAAGCTGGCATACAGCTAAGCGAATATGTCATCCTTGGTCTTGGAGGAACCGAAAGATCAACAGATCATGCGTTAAAGACAGCTGAGGCGATCAATTCAATTGCGCCTGATTTTTTAAGATTGAGAACCCTGGTTCCAAAAATAAACACCCTGTTGCTACACCAGATCAACAAAGGCAGGTTTCAGCTTTTATCTCCATATCAGATTCTTCGGGAAACACGGATGTTGATCGAAAATGTGTCCGTTTCAACCACCCTGGCAAGTGACCACTATACCAACTATTTGAATCTATCTGGTGCATTGCCGGAAGAAAAAGATAGATTGCTCGAGACCATCGATCAGGCCTTAACCTGGGATTCAAGTCACTTCCGTGCAAATTTTATTGGAACTCAGTAGCTACGCGATAAGACTCCTCACTTTAATTGTAACCGATATAGTGAAGATTAGATAACATCCAATATTCTAAAATTTATATTAATTTTTCATCTATGTTAAATGGGTTAAATCACCTTTTCAATTTTTACTGCGCGAATAAAAGAAATTATGGTTTTTCACGATATTTAGGAGATGGATACGATTTGTATCCTTATTTTTTTCAATATTTCAGTATACCGCAAGAATAGTTCTTCCGATGTAAAAAGAAGACACGCAGGTTCGATGGTAAAACCTTTATGGGATTTCGAAGAAAATTTAGCATATTAGTTGTCTTGTTTCTTGTGGCGGGTGTTTTCGCAAACAGCGCATTGGCTGAGGTCTGCTTCTGCGGACAAGCCTGCTTGCATGGTTTTCAACCTAAATCAAAAATAAACATTACTTTTCATATGCGTTGCCCTGGCACTCTTTGTAAGAGTTGTGATTTGGAAGAGAGCCTAACACTCAGATCCACAACCCATAGAACCCAGTCCCTTGATTTGAAAAGCCTTGATGCTGCCTTCATCCCACCTCCATTTAACTCTCATCCGTTCACGAATGATATCCTTAAGGGAGTTCATTCTTTTCAAACTTTCGAAACAGATCCTTCTTTGCCGCTCTACCTGCAGAATCTCACCTTCCTCTGTTGATTCTCGAAACAGATTTTCCGGTTAAATCACCGCTTGTTTTAAATCTATGATTGGTTCATCCAACACTGGTTGGGTAATAGATAACGTAACGATTTTACGGTAAACAGAAATGAAAGAAACTATTTACAGATTGGGCGAGTACAAAATCATCGAATCCGATACCGGGCAGTTGATGTGGGAGGCCCATTTCGGGTTCGGTGAATCCGAAAAGGGACGATGTTTTAGAAAAGGAAGCGTCTTGTTCATTGGTTCGGCAGAGAATTGCCGGAATGGATTTTTGAAAGGAGAATTTCTTGACGATCTAAAAAAGTACCCAAAGTGGGGCAAAACGAAGTTTTATTGTATTGGTGTTTGCGTTCACCATTGCAAAAACGGCAAGAGCGTATGCTTAGCAGTAATGGTCTTTCTTGGATTTACTGTGAAATTAAGGCTGGCCCCGAAGAGAATACAGCGGTTTGTTTATCGCTTGCACACTGGATTGGCGGCAATTTCAGTTATGATTGTTCTGTTGATGGCCGGCCATATGATTGTTGATTAAAAAAAACCATCGCTGGGGAATAGCATGTTCGGAACCATTCTCATTTCCATCTGTACATTCATGCATGTCTATGTTTTTTGGCGTGCTGCGTCCGTGCCGTTTGTAGATCAACACATATCCAAAAAAGTCTTGATTGGAGCGGCAGTTATCCTGTGGGTCCTTTTTTACCTTGGCCGCGTTGTCGGTCATGGCGGAACGGGAATTCTTGCAATAGCGCTCGAATTTATGGGCATGACCTGGATGGCAGTTCTTTTTTTGACATTTGTTCTCCTCGTCACAATCGACCTCATCACCCTTTTTGGTTTCTTAATGCCAAAGGTATCGCCTTCGTTGCGAGGCTGGGCTCTGTTGGCCGGTGTAATCCTTTCCGGGATAGCTCTTTTCCAGGGACTGCGTCCGCCAGTGATTGAAACCTATGAGGTGAGCCTCCCCGGCCTGCCCAAAACATTGGATGGGACGGTGCTCGTTGCCCTTTCCGATATGCATCTCGGCTCGCAGCTCGGGGAGAAATGGCTGGCAGCCAGGGTTGCTCAGGTAAACGAACAAAAGCCCGATATCGTGGTTTTGCTCGGGGACATCTTCGAAGGCCATGGGCCACCTGATGGTCAACTGATTTCCCTTTTCAAGAAACTCAACGCCCCCATGGGTGTATGGGCGGTTCCAGGGAATCACGAGTTCCACGGTGGAGACAATATGAGCCTTTTCCACGCGGCGAACTTTAAGCTGCTGCGCAATAGTTGGACAGAAATCAAACCCGGTCTCGTCTTGGCGGGTTTGGATGACCTAACCGCTGTACGCCGAAACGGTCTCTCTGGCGATCCTGTCACGCAAACCATCGTGGAACATCCTGCCGGCGCTATCATCCTTCTTTCTCACACACCATGGGAAACGGAAACGGCAGCCAACGCTGGTGTGGATCTAATGCTATCCGGTCATACCCACGGTGGACAGATATGGCCGTTCGACTATCTGGTACGTAGCCGGTACCCACTGCTGGAGGGACGTTATGAAATCGATGGCATGACAGTTATTGTCTGCAGGGGAACGGGCACCTGGGGTCCGCGCATGAGGCTTTGGAGGCCCAGTGAAATCCTGCATGTCACACTCAGAAGAAAGGGAGATAATTTATCTCAATATTCCGCTGAAAAAACCGAATATCATTATATCGCTGAAGAATAATTGTCCTATTCGTGAGTCCCACCCAGAATCTACAGATCAACTATACCGCTCATAAGCATTCGTAACACACTGTATGTTGTGGTTGTTTACTGGAGGCTAAGCGTGATGTGACATCTTTCCCGTTGATTTGGTTGTAAAACTGGTAAGGCAACATCGATCTTCTCCTGAAAAATTATAATTTGTCAAAGCTATGGTAATTATTTCGTTGACAGAACTATAATAATTGGTATAGTTAGTTCATATAAACTAATATAAGGGCTAAGCTATGAAATATACTTTAGTAGAACTTATTACAATTATAACGAAATTAATTGGCGACCTGGAAGCGCAGTTTATCAAAAAATTCCAGGAAGAAGGTTTTACAGCACGTCAGATTGTGTATATCGAAACGATTAACACACTAGACAATCCCAATTTAGGAGAGATCGCCAAGGCATTGAAGTTAAGCAAGCCGTCTGTTACTGCCATTGTGGATAAACTGGCCAGAAAAGGTTACATCGAGAAATTTCAATCAGATGAGGACAGGCGTTCTTTTCATGTTCATCTTAGCGCTAAAGGAAATATGCTCGTTAGAATGCATGAAAAAACTCATAACAAGATAGTTGAAATGCTCCAGAATAATCTGGACAGTAAAGACCTGAAAAAGCTTGTGACAATATTAAATAAGGTCGCATCAAAAGTTTAATTTTATTTAACATATTAATTAGTTCGATCAAACTAAATAGAGGGGGTTGCATGAATTATTTTGATTATTTTCAGGTCATAACCCTAATTATCTTTCTGTTGTTATTTTTTGGAAGGACTATCTGGCTTAGGATAAAAGGCACTAAAGTATTTGTCATAGGAAGCGGTAAAAAAGGGTTCACTGCTCTTCTGGAAAAAAGTTTTTTAATTTTTTTTCCGATCTGGTTGATTGAAATAGGTATTCATTCATTGCACCTAAACATCCAATTCCTGCCGTTGGTGCTGATCAAGCAAATTTTCAAAAATCAGATCACTCAGTTTGCCGGTGCTATTGTCATATTAGTCGGTCTTCTTGTTTTCTGTCTTGCCCTGATATCTTTTAAATTTTCGTGGCGTGTGGGTATTGATACTGTGTCGCCCGGAGATCTTATTACAACCGGAGTTTTCTCCGTAACAAGGAACCCGATATTCTTATCCATGGATCTTTATTTTCTGGGAACATTTCTTATATACAGCAATCAATTTTTTTTATTTTGTTTCGTCTGTATAGCCCTTGGTTTTCATATTCAGATTCGTCAGGAAGAAATATTTTTGATTGAGAGATATGGAGATATGTACCGTAAATACATGGCACAGGTGAATAGATATATTTAAACAAAGGATTTAGTGAATACAGGAAGGATCATCATTATGCCGAAACTGAGTAAATTTGGGGAATGGAAAAATCCGGGAAAAGTTTTCATAACCGGCGCATCGGCCGGGATCGGCGCTTCCTATGCTAACCGCTGAGAAAGGGATTTATGATGATGACGATATTAAGATTCCTAAGTGATGGCCCTTTAATAATTGAATTAAGCCGCCCGAGGGTATATTTTCGGCGCCGACATTACACAATCAAACCATGGGAGGGGACAAACAGGTGAAAGATTCCATACGCACAGGCATTTCTTTCGGGCTGACATCAGCAGTCATCACGACGCTTGGTCTGATGGTCGGTTTGCATTCCGGAACTCATTCGAAGATTGTGGTCCTTGCCGGAATTCTGACCATCGCCATTGCCGACGCTTTTTCAGATGCCCTGGGTATCCACGTTTCAGAGGAAGCTGAAAACAAACATACAAGCAAGGAAATATGGACAGCCACGATTTCGACCTTTTTGGCGAAGTTTCTATTTGCGATGACCTTCGTAGTGCCGGTGATTATATTCACTCTATCCACTGCAATTGTTATTAGCTTGATATGGGGGTTGTCAATTCTTTCGCTACTGAGCTACTCTATCGCAAAATCGCAGAGTGAACCAGCATGGAAAATTGTTGGGGAACACCTTATGATTGCCATCGTTGTGATTGGAATTACACAGTGGGTAGGCAATTGGGTTGGAAAGCTTAATGCTTGAACCATTGTAAACACGGAATCAAAGGATGATAGAAACCATAATATTGACTCTGGTTATAGGAGTTGTCCTCTTTGAGTTGATTGAGCACGTGGTTTTTCCTCTGTTCTGGTCTGTCATGGGGAGGAAGAGAAAATCTGTTTGTGGGATGACTGGCATGTTGGGTAAGGTGGGTGAGGTTAAACAGTGGAAGAATAATGAAGGAAAAGTTTTCGTGAACGGGGAACTATGGCAGGCTGTCAGTAAAGTTCCTTTATTGCCGGGAGATAGAGTGGTTATTCAAAATGTGGAAGGGTTGATATTGAAGGTAAC
>CAWGLD010000004.1:0-558816 GCA_963823335.1 uncultured delta proteobacterium
GAATAATAACCACCTTGTCAATGGGGTGAAGATAAAAACAGTTTTGGTTTTGTTGATAGTATTATTACTACCAATATACTCCAATACCTTTCATTCTTGCGTTTTCCAATTTGATGATATCTTTGTCAAATAGGAATATGATTTACGAAAAAAGACAAAATTTTCTCACGGTTGCGCTGGCGGTGCTCATGACTGTTTATATTATTTCCATCATCATTCTTGCCTCGGTCCCACCGGTGAGCCGTGACGCGCTGACCCACCATCTCGCAGTTCCCAAGCTTTGGATAAAGCATGGCGGTATTTATGAAACGCCAGATCTGACGTTTTCATACTACCCCATGAACCTGGATCTTCTCTACGTCATCCCGTTATATTTTGGAAACGACATCATCCCGAAATATATCCACTTTGCCTTTGCTCTTGCAACTGCATGGCTGATTTTCAAATATTTATGTGGCAAATTTAATCGATGGTATGCTTTTGCAGGCGCTTTATTTTTTCTGACAACACCGGTCATTGTGAAGCTTTCAATTACAGCGTATGTCGATCTGGGTTTGATTTTTTTTACCACATTGTCGCTGCTGTATTTGATCAAGTGGGGGGACAGCGGGTTCCGCATAACGTACCTGATTGTGTCTGCGGTTTCATGCGGTTTGGCCATCGGCACAAAATACAATGGCTTGATTTCAATATTTCTTTTAGCCTTTATACCGCCATATGTATATCTCAAATGGTCCAAAACAAACCCGAACAAAAAAACCATTCGCTATCAATTAAAAGCATTGGGGTACGGCATACTTTTTGTCTGCATTGCATGCATGGTATATCTGCCATGGATGGCAAGAAATCATATCTGGACCGGAAATCCCTTATACCCGCTTTTCAACAAACAAATGCAAGCACCGCACCCAATTGACGATAAGACGCACAACCGCTGGTCGGGTATCATCCGGTTCTGTTGAAGATGAACAACCTAAACTCCCACCGAAGTCACCGGAAATCGACAGCCACTTTATTGTGCGAAAGCTGGTATACGGGGAGTCCTGGCGGGAAACCGCTTCGATACCGCTCAGGGTTTTTTTTCAAGGCCGGGATGACAATCCAAAATTCTTCGATGGGAAACTCAATCCATTCCTGCTGCTGCTGCCCTTGTTTGTTTTTTATCGATCGAATAAATGTTCGGTACGGTTCAACAGGGAAATAATGTTATTGGGTCTCTTTTCGATACTGTATTTGCTGTTTGTTTTTTTTCGTATCGATATGCGCATCCGTTGGATCTCACCCATTATTCCACCACTTGTTATCCTTTCGGTTATCGGGTTGTTTCGAATGAAACAGATTTGCGATGCGTACACCAAAACAACAGAGGTCAATCTGTTCAAGGGGTTCTTCTGGCTCATTCTGACCGCCATGTTTATGTTGAACATCGTCTATATGGTTAATCTTTACAAAGTGGTCGATCCACTTAGCTACCTGTCCGGTGGCGTACCAGTCGTGACGCCTATATCCAACGATTCCTCCCGGAGTACAGTGTTCTAACGTTTGCGAACCAGAACACACCACAAGATTCGGTAATTTTATGTCTCTTTCTCGGAAACAGGGGATATTACAGCGACAGGAAAATGAATTTTGATTATGGTCTTTTTGAACTTGCAACCCGAAACTCAGCATCGGCCAAAGATGTTGCCGATTTGCTGCAGGCCGGCGGAATTACCCACCTGACGGTTCGGCACGACTTGTTCAAAAAGTGGCAGCGCGATAATTTTACGCAATCAGAAAAAAAGGTGATTTCTTTGTTTTTTGATACGTATACGGAAACGCTTTATTCCAAAAACGGTTATACGCTATTGAAGATCAAATTATAAGGAAAATGTCCGGTCGTTAGAAATTCGCATCAAGCCCGCGCTTTAGCGCCCGATGCTTTTTACAAGGGTTGCAAACCCGGTAAAATACTTTTTGATGTCATTGAAGGATCTGATCGATTTCAAAAAACGAAAAATAACTGTCGGGCGCATGTAAAAAACACGCAGGGCCTTTTTTTGCAATTCGCTCAATTCTTCGATGGTTCGCCCCTCAGCCACAAAGGGGATGTCCTTCTCTCCTTTCCAGCCTGACCAGGTATTGTATCTTGACCAGTCGTAGGTTCTTATCTGTCCTTTTTGGTCCAGATCGTCAAACATGGCCGTTCCCGGATAGGGGATTGTTATGGTAAATTGGGCCCATAGCGGATTGAGTTTTTTGGCAAAAGCGATTGTATCGAGGCTTTCCTGACGGGTTTCAGTGGGAAGCCCCAGCATGAAAAACCCGCGGATCGATATGCCCGTTTTTTGGGTTATCTTGAACGTCTCTTCGACTTGTTTCAGGGAGATCGATTTGTTGATACTGTCAAGCAAGCGCTGGCTGCCGGTTTCAACACCGTAGCTGATCTGCCAGCACCCGGCTTTACGCATCAGCTGCAACAGGGGCTCATCCACCGTATCGACCCGGCTTTCACAGGTCCATCGGATCTTTCGACTGATGCCGCTTGAAATCATTTCGTTTAAAAGGCTTGTTAAAAATTTCTTGTTGGCTGTCAGGGTGTCGGCTTCTATATTGATCTGCGAAACATGATAGTTGTCAATAAGAATCCTTATCTCATCGATGATGCGGCCAATGCTGTGAGCACGAAAACTTCGCCCGAAAGTACGGGAGCAATACGTACACTTGAAGGGGCAGCCCCTGGCAACGATGATGGTGGGGCAATATGAGTCACCGGAGACACGCGAAGCGGTCAAATGGTACTTTTCCATCGGCAGAAGATGTCGGGCCGGCGGTGGTATTTGATCCAAATCTTTCAGAAAGGGTCTTGGGTCTGTTTTTATAATCGTATCTTTTTTCCTGAAACAGATACCGTTTACCTTATCAAGCTGGTCCCGATTTTTGACGATGTCCGCCATGGTCAACTCCCCTTCGCCAATACCCACCACATCGGCTTCGGGGATTTCCCTCAAGGTTCTTTCCGGCAGGGCACTGCAATGGGGGCCGCCAAGTACGATCATGCCTTCAAAGTTAGCGGTCCTTAACGCCCTGCACAGTTTTTGAGCCGCCACAAAGACCGGCGTTAAAACCGAAATCCCGATAAGCGCATCTTTGTGGTGTAAAATCTTTTCAACCAGATCATCGACACCCAGGTTTTCAGCCTGGGCGTCGATGATCTGCACGGTAATACCTTGCAATTCAAGATAAGCAGCAATATAGGCAATGCCCAAAGGCTCGCTCACGGCGCCGAATTTTTTCATGTCTTCGCCATAACGCTCCTTAAGGCTAAACGGCGGGTTGACCAGGACAACAGATGATTTCATTTCAATGTTTTCCTTTCGCGAAGAAGCGGCATCGTCGCGTTCGATAAAATTTTCCTGCGATTTTATCGACGTATCAGTCAGCTTTATCGGCTACTACCATGTAGGCCGAGCCAAGATCGGTGTTTAAAAACAGCCTTTGTATAAAGTAAAACGGCATCGTGAAAATCTCTTTTGAGGCGATTTTGGTCAGCGTATTTTTTTTGCGCTTGATGCCGCTTTTTTTGGTGCGCTCCTCCTTGGCCATCTCTTTGCTCATTTCCACCTCATCAGCACGGTTTAAGTGAATAAGCGGGTCCAAAATCAGCGTAAGGGGATACCCGTAACACCAGATATGATTCACCTTAAAACCGGACAGGGCAAGTTTTTTAGCCAGGGATGTCTTTTCATAGCGGCGATAATGGCCAGCCCAAACGTCGTTGGTACCCCATTTTGACATGCGCGACGGTACCGACAAGATCATTTTGCCACTGGGCTTGAGGTAACTGCCAAATCGCCGCAGGGCTTTCATGTCGTCGCCAATGTGCTCAAGCACTTCAAAAGCCGTGAGATAGTCGTAAGCGTGGCGCTTAATTTCATTTTCAGCGTCCAGAAGGGTTATTTTATTTCGAATATCCTGGTGGTATGTTGCGATGCGATTGGCGGTGTTTTGATACGCATCTTTTGAAAAATCATACCCCTCGACAACAAGCCCCATTTGGGCAAACATAATCAGCATGTCACCCGGACCGTATCCGATCTCGATACATTTTTTGGCGCTTAAATTTTCTTTTTTAAGTACCGTTTTAACCAGGTTTTTACGCATGAAATACCTGGGCATCGGCATCCAGTCATCATTTTTAATTGCCACTTCTTACTTCCTTTGGCCTCAGACGCAGCATCAACCCTCCCAGTCCTGCAGACAGAAGATCAATTGCGGTTTGCAGTAATCTCAGACACACAACCACTATGGCGGCCATTTCAGCACCAATCAAAGGGCTCAAAAACAAAAAATATATCCCGTCTCTAACACCTATCCCGGCTGGACTGAAAACAGCCAAAAGCCCCATGGTGCCGGCCAGGGCCGTTATCGATATAATGGCAGGCGCCACGTCAATCGCCATCGGGGCAAAGGCATTCACAAAACACCAGGTGGACATACCGGCGCAGATGCACTGTCCCAGTACAACACCAATGCCGCCCATGGCCTGTTTAACGCTAAAACCTGTTTCGATGGGTGTATATCCCATCTTGTTCAACAAATAATTGCCCGGTTTGATAAATAGATGGGGTCGAACCGCCATGGCACTTGTCAGGATAAAGAAGACGACCATAACTTTGGCAAAAACGGCCATCTCATCGGCCAACGATGAAAACAAAAGCGGCATTGAAAGCAAAAGCGCTACCGCAATCGTCATGATGGTGGCCATGACAGGCACAACAGCGGTGATACTGCGCTGCACATTGTAACGGGACAGCAGATAAACGGCACTGCCCAAGACAGCGACCTTACCCGGAACGTATTTACCCAAAAAAGATATCCAGCTGATTGCTATCGCCACAATCATATCAAGCGGTTCATTAAAATATCTTAACAGCAGGCCATAAAGCAGCCCGACAAACAATCTGGTCGCGATCTCAAAAAGCGCGCTCAACCCCAGAAAGCGCACGTCAACATCAAGCTCGTTAAAGCTTACATTTACAATGGCGCCTAAAATCGCCTTGCCGACGAAATAAAGCACGACGGCCAGTAAAAGTACTTTTAAAAGCCGGACCCACAATAGCCTTTTGCCCATTTGTATAAGAATTTTTTTACCTTTATTTTTTTAAAACGCCTAAACCTTTTCAAACGGCTATCGCTTTAAAAATAATTTTTTCAATTTGAGCTTTGATAATTTGATTGGACAATCGGCGATGATACAATTTATTTCCTTTTTTCCCGATATCAGCGGCCATCTCCGGGTTCTGCGCCAGTTTTAAAACGGCTTTTGACAAATCGAGCGGGTCGTCTAAATTGACCAGCAGTGCATCGTCGCCATCGGTAAACACTTTTTCACATGCGCGCGTGCGAGCCGTGATCAGAGGCTTGGCAGAGGCCAAGGACTGATAAGCCTTGTATGGAATAACCCGTTGGGCCTTTTCGGTATTGCCGAACACGCCTAAACAACAGCCTGCAGTTTCAACATGTTTGCTGATCTCCGGCAATGGAATAAATCTGTTAATCCACGTTAGGTTTTTCAATTTCAGCTTTTCCAATAACATAGCGAAGTCTTGTCCGAGTTGTCCGTTGCCGATGACCAGAAACTTTATGTCCGTATGTTTTTCTTCAAGCAGCTTGGCCGCATGTGCCACAACTTCGGCACCATGTAATGGGATAAACGTGCTCCAGAAAACCACCTGAAACAGTTTGCCCGAAGGGAAGCTAACAGGTGTCCAGAGTGATTCATCGACACCCACCGGGACCACAGTTATCCGTTCGGAATCAATGTTGAAATCGTTTATGAACATTGCCGCGTTATCATCGGTATCCACCAAAACAGAATCAGCCGCCCGCAGCAAGCATTTTTCATAGTGCCAGATCAATCTGGCCGGCAGACTCGTTTTTTTAATTGTCTTGCGGTCTCGCACAGCCGTATCATAGATGCCGTAAAAAGCATCCAGCACCACCGGTTTTTTTCTTAAACCGGCTAACATCAGCACCAGCCAGGCATCGGTGTGGGAGGGGTACGGTACAAAAACCAGATCGTGGGGGGGAAGGGTCAGGTATTTCAAGCCAAGCCACAGCCATCGCAAAGGTGCATGGACCAAGGCATGGACAATTTTGTTAAGCGGCTTGGCATCGGGGCGGGCAAATCCAAAATTGATCGTGCAATAGGAGGTGCGCGAACAAATTTGCGAAAAAGCCCGGCATAAAACCGAATTACGCGCCGCCTCCGGTCCATTGTTGGACAGTCCGAATATCACAACATGTTTCATCACAAATCGCTTTCACTACCAGACCCCAAATAGCTGAGGTACGGAATTTTTATTGCTGGCATCACCACATGCTAACGTTCATGCTTATTGAGATGTTGCATTGTCATGACATATTTCCCTGTGTTTATTACTATTTATCAAATCGCATCTGGCAGATCTGCTCCGAAATAAGCCCCAGCATAAAAATTAGAATAGAGGTGGTAAATAAAAGCATGCTCATGTTGGTAAAACGGCCCTGTGTAAAAAAAGTATAGCCATAATAGCATAACCCCATCAAAAACATGACAAAACTGGCCGGAAGAAAAATCCGAAGGGGGGAGTAGAGTGTGCAGATTTTGACAATCACCATAATGAAATTGACACCATCCTTCAAGATATTGATATTGCTCCTTCCTTTATTTCGTTGGTGAACGGGTACAGGTAGGTATTTCACGCTTCTTCCCGTTCTGAGAACACCCAATGTCAAGGTGGTGGGATAGGAATAAGTGTTTGGCAGCAAATATAAAAATTCTCTCGCGACATCTGCCTTTAGGGCCCTGAACCCAGATGTCAGATCTTTAATTTTAAATTTTGCAACATAAGAGGCCAGTTTGTTGTACAGTGAGTTACCAAAAGCCCGCAGCCATGAGGCATGGCTCTTCAGTGTCCTTTCACCGACGACCATGTCAAATTCCGAAAGAAATTTCACCATTGGTTCAATATCCCGGGGGTCGTGCTGGCCATCCCCATCCATAAAGACAAGATATTGAGCTCGGGATATCCGGATACCGGTTTTTACTGCTGCGCCATTCCCTATATTGTACGGATGGGAATGCACCTGGGCACCGGCGTTTTTTGCAAGGTCAGCAGTCTTATCCGTGGAACCATCATCCACCACAATTATGTGGTAGTCGGGGTAGATGTCACGTATTTTTCTTACGATATTGCCAATAGAGTGTTCTTCATTGTACGCTGGAATAATAATAGAAACTGGGTGCATAGTGTTATTTTAACCTGTTGGGGAAGATGATTTATGTTGATTTGTGACAGCTTCTTGCGTCACGGCTTTTGATTCGATGAATAGTAGCATTAATAGGCAATACATGCAAGCTGCACAAAGCTACGGGAACGACCATCCTCGAAGCGGGTTGCGAGGTTCTTCAATTCTCCGATGGTAATGAGTTAAAAAAACTATTTGTGCATTCAGCAGGTCTCTGCCTTAAAAAATGAATCCTGGTATTGATAATGGGTATCAGGTTATGATAGCATAGTGAATTCAGCGTGATCGACTCAGATAATAAGCTGGGAAATGTAAATTCTTCAATAATTTCCGGGAAGGACAAGGCGGTACTTTCAAGGGGTTGAACAATGTCGAAGGTGGTACGCCTGGCAGGATTCGAACCTGCGACCTACGGATTAGAAGTCCGTTGCTCTATCCAGCTGAGCTACAGGCGCACAAGGGGTGGATTGAAAGCTCGACCGGTGCATAACATATGTTGAAATTCATGTCCATATAAATCCGTGCCAAAAGGAACCGGGCCGGAGTTACAAACAAATCACAGGTGATTGCCGACGTGACAAAAAAAAATAAATCTTCGAAAAAACCGCCAAAAAGGGCTACCCCTGATAAAAGGACTGCCAAAGAGTCTAAATCAACAATGAATACAAACGCAAAAAAGGATGCATCCGCTGAAAAATCGGTGGTCAAGTATGATCCGCTCCAGCGCTATCTGAATGAAATCAGTCAATATAATTTATTGACACGGGATGAAGAAAGAGAACTCGGCGCCCTGGTTCAGGAACACGGTGACTCAAAAGCTGCTTACAGACTGGTAACTTCGAACCTCCGTCTGGTGGTTAAAATTGCATTGGAATTCCAAAGGGTCTGGATGCAGAATCTTCTGGACCTGATTCAGGAAGGCAACATCGGGCTCATGCAGGCAGTTAAAAAATTCGACCCTTATAAAAATGTAAAGTTTTCCTATTATGCGTCGTTCTGGATCAAAGCCTATATTTTAAAGTTCATCATGGACAACTGGCGCCTTGTTAAAATCGGAACGACCCAGGGACAACGAAAACTTTTTTTCAAACTGAAAAAAGAGAAGCAGCGGCTGATAGATGAAGGTTTCGATCCCAAACCGAAACTGCTTTCAGAGAAACTGGGTGTGTCTGAACGTGAAATCGTCGACATGGATCAACGTCTGAACGGTTGGGATGTGTCGCTGGATGCACCCCTGAAAGACGATTCCGATACCGAACGGATCGAGTTTCTGAGTACGGAAACAGCTTCCATCGAAGACAACGTAGCCAAAAAGGAGATGGAATTTCTGTTGCATGCCAAAATCGCGGAATTCAGGAAAAAAATGACCAAGCGTGAACTCGAAATATTCGATCAGCGCATTTTTTCTGATAGCCCGGTAACGTTACAGGAAATCGGGGATCGATACGGCATATCCAGAGAAAGGGTTCGCCAGGTCGAAAAAAGTGTTGTCAAAAAAATGAGAGAGTTTTTCAAAAAAGAAATACCTGATTTCGACGTATACGCATATACGAACAGTCCTGAGACATGATGAAGCTATATTTCCCCCGCCAATTGACGGCCGCAATACTGACAATGTCCATTCTTGCCTGCGTACCAGCTGTTTCCAATGCACCACATGGAGGACTTGCGCCCGAAGACGTCTCCTTACGGATGGATAACAGTTATTATTATTTTACCGAGGCACAACTGGCACTCAAGAAGGGCCAGGTGGATCACGCCATTCAGCTTCTTCAGAAAGCCACCGAGATCGACCCCGGATCGGTTTTTCTTTATCAGGAGCTCGCTTCTCTCTATCTGAGTCAAAAAAAGACCACGGAAGCCTTGCTCGCCCTTGAAAAAGGGCTTGCCATGAACCCGGATCATGTGGAAGCGCTTATACTTTACGGCAATATCAACCACACCCTCAAGCAGTTGGACAAAGCAAAGCAGGCCTATAAGAGGGCCATCGAATTAGCCCCGCAAAAGGAAGAACGGGTATATTTACTCCTGGGAGGTATCCTGATGGAGGAGGGTGAGCTCGACGACGCCTTTGATCTCTACCAGCAGTTAGTGGAATTATTTCCAGCATCGTTTGCCGGCCATTTCTTTTTAGGAAAAATCCATGCTGAACAGGGTCGTTCCGATGAAGCGGAGGCCGCCTTCACCAGAGCGCTTGAACTGGAACCGGATCTTGAAGAAGGCCGTTTCGAACTGCTCAAAATCTACCAGGCCGAAGGCGACAACGAAAAGGTACGTACCCTTTATCTGGAACTGCTCGATAATAATCCGAACAATACACACGCTGCCATGGAACTGGGTCTTTTCTATCAGAACAACGGGTTCATGGAAGAGGGTGAAATTCTGTTGAAAGATCTTGGTCTAAGAAGTGAACAGGATCCGGAGATCATCAGAAAGATTGTTCAGCTCTATATCGACCCCAAACAATACGACGATGCCATTGTCATACTCGAAGGCATGCTGAAGGGCATGCCGGGCAACTCGGATTTACAATACCTGGCAGGGGTTTCCTACGATGGAAAAGGGGATGACGACAAAGCCATGGCGTATTTTAAGATGGTCACACCCGGCAACCGGTTCTATGAGAATGCCGTTGTGCACATCTCGATCCTTTATCAGGAGCAAGAAAAAATAACGGAGGCTATCGCCTACCTCAAGACAGCCATCGAGCATTACCCCGACAGCCCTGAATTCCTGCTTTATTTAGGATCTTTTTATGAAGAGATCGAGGCTTACGGTGACGCGGAAACGGCATTGAAAAAAGGTCTGGAGATCGACCCTGGTCATGCCCGGATTCAATTCCGACTGGGTGTCGTATATGACAAGTGGGGCAAGAAATCAGATTCCATCACTCATATGCGAAAGGTTATCGCCCTGGAGCCTGAAAACGCCAATGCCTTGAATTACCTGGGATACACCTATGCCGATATGGGTGAAAATCTGGATGAAGCAGAATCCCTGATCCGCGAAGCATTGAAATTTAAACCCGATGACGGTTATATCACCGACAGTCTGGGCTGGGTTCTCTACAAAAAAGGTCTTTTTCAGGAAGCATTGATATATCTCGAAAAAGCTGTGAAACTGACCTCGGATGACCCCATTATCCTGGAGCATCTGGGTGACGTCTATTTACAAATCCATGACAAGGAAAATGCTTTAAAATATTACCAAGAGTCACTGCAAAAGAAAACCGAGGACACTGAAATTCTCGAGAATAAAATCAGTGATCTCCTGGAGCCGTGATCTGCGCCGTGCAGAAAAGGTGCCTTCGGAAATTCGATTGTCTTTCGAATGAAATCCCCTCATGATGAAACAATTCTTAGCCACATGCAGTGCCGTTCTTTTTATTCTCTCAGGATGTGCAGGACTAAAGGACCCGGGTGCGATAAAACCGATACAACCGGAATCGATACCGGGTCAAGAAATTGATCCGGCATCCGTTTTTGCCGATCTTGAGCAGACCAATTCCCGACTCGTCTCTTTTAAAGGTATTGGAAGGATCAAACTATGGAAACCTGATGGCCTGCAGAGCACACGGGTCGTATGGGCCGGATATCAATCGGAAAAGCTGCGACTGGAAATACTGGGTGTCGGCGGAAGGCCTTTTTCGAGTATTGTCTATGACGGCAGCCGACTTTATCTATCTCTCCATTCAGAACGCCGTTTCTATCAAAAAATGACACGTCAGGCAGACCTCAGCCGTCTCATATCACTGCCGGTAACGGTCCATGATGTTCTTTGCATACTTGCCGGTCGTGTGCCACTCCTGAAGAATGCCACCCTGACCCTTGAAAGTGAATCCATCGGAAACCGCTATGTCCTTATTTTAAGAAAAGGATGGTTAAAAAAACGAACAGGAAAAATTTACCTGCTCGAAGACATGAAAACAGTCTGGAAATACGAGCTGTTTCAGGGAACGGATACACTTCTGTATCGGGTTGAATTTTTACGTCGCAAGCCATACGGTGAATATCAACTCCCGGATATCCTGTTGTTTTCCAATGACCTGCAGACCAAAATCCGCATCGACGTCGACAACATATGGCCTGATGCAAATTTGCCATCCTCTGTTTTTGTACTCAAACCGCCGGAATAATCGATGAATGAAGCCAGGCACATAGCTTTAGAATCACGTCTCTCTCACTGTGAAAATGTTATCACCCTCGGTGTTAAACCTAACCTGGAGGATTATTCCAGCGAGGCTATGGCGCTGATTCGAAATGCAAATAAAATATATTATCCGTCCTCCTTTCATGCGGAACTGTTCCACGCCATGGGTAAGGAAACATTTCCCAGTCCTCATAACTATTCGTTTGCACAAGATAAAATAAAACAGACCGCGCTGTTCAAACTACTGAATATTCCCCACCCCCGTACCAGGGTTTTTTATGGAAAACATCAAAAAACCTCGATTTTAAAACACTTTCAATTTCCTTTCATCGCAAAAATCCCGCGGGGATCTGCCATGGGGCGCGGTGTTTTTCTGATACAGAACCAGACTGACTGCCATCGCTATCTGTCCCTGGACACCCCCGCCTATATCCAGGAATATCTGTCCCTGGACCGCGATATACGGGTTGTGGTAATCGGCAAGGAAGTTGCACACGCTTACTGGCGGATCGCTGCCAAAGGTGAGTTTAGAAGCAACGTTGCCGCAGGCGCCAGCATCAGCCTTGAGCCCGTTCCCAGAGAAGCACACGCCCTGGCACTGCAGACTGCTCAAGCATGTCGCTGGAATGACGTGGGTATCGATATCTGCTCCCACAACGGGAAATTATTTGTCCTGGAAGCCAATATGAAGTATGGAAAAGAAGGATTTAGAGCCGCAGGCATGGATTATGTGAACATGATGGCACACAAGATCGCTAACGGCGCCATATAGAGAAGGGTTCAAGGGTCCCGGGGGAGGGTGATACAAGGGTTCGAGGGTAGCTGACAGCTATCAGCGGCTTATCCGAACTGGGAGGAAAAATATTTGAAGAAAATCAGAAATATGATGCGTGCCTTGAATGAAACCGAAACCGAAAGGTTTTCATCCACGGCAACAAAAAGCGGTCAGGGAATCAGACGCCGCCATGAGGCGCGGCTTGATTCTGACTACCGGCAACCCTTTTCTCTGGACGTGGATAGAATCCTGCACTCCCGGGCGTATGCCCGCTATATTGACAAAACCCAGGTTTTCTACCTGATACAGAATGACCACATCACCCACCGTGTTCTGCACGTTCAGCTGGTATCCAAAATTGCCCGTACTGTTGGCCGGTTTTTAAGATTAAACGAAGACCTTATTGAAGCCATCGCCCTGGGTCACGATATTGGCCATACACCCTTTGGTCATGATGGCGAACGGTTCCTTTCGGATATCTGTCATGCCAACGGCATTGGCCATTTTTTGCACAACATTCAGAGCGTCCAGTTTCTTGACCGGGTGGAACGATCTGGAAAAGGGTGGAATCTGTGTCTGCAAACCTTGGATGGGATCCTCTGCCACGATGGCGAAATACATAATATGTTACTTGAACCTATAGTAGATAAGACATTTGAATTACATGATATAGAAATATCAAACAAAAAGAAAGATCCCGACTATTCCCTAACGCCCATGACCATGGAGGGATGTGTGGTCAGGATGGCTGACACCATCAGCTATATCGGCCGGGATATTGAAGATGCAATTCGTCTGGGGGTTATCCGACGGACTGATCTGCCGCATAATTGTGTTCAGCGCTTAGGAGACACCAACGGAACGATTGTTTACAGCCTCGTCACCGATGTCATTGAAAACAGCTTCCATCAACCGCACATAAGCTTCAGCAGACCCGTTTCCGAGGCCTTGAAAGAACTCAAACAATTCAACCTCGAAAGAATCTATCTCAGCCCTCTGGTTAAAAAACATTATGAAGATATCAAATCCTTGTTCCATCTTCTGTTTGAACGGTTTTTATATGATGTAAAGAATGACAACAAGAATTCAATCATTTTTTCAGCGTTCCTGGAAAATAAATCAGATGTCTACGTGGCTTCCCATCGATCCGAAGAGGTCGTAAGAGATTTCATTTCCGGCATGACGGATCGTTTTTTTCTCCGTCTGTGCCCTGACAAGATAAAACCCCTCATGAAAACCAATATCTTGGAATCTTATTGGGAAAACGGTTAGCTATCTATTCCATGCACCAGGAACGCACATATCGTAATCAACTATACCATGAGCGCTTGTGTTCTTTTCGAACCATCGTGAAAGAAACAGACCTGTTTATTCAGACCTGCATGAACCTGGATTCCGAGGCAAAAGAATCCATACTGTCGCACAGGGGCTGTATTGAATCTTTTGTCCAACAGCGTCCTGATTTCCTGACATCCCTGGTGCCCCTGCAAATCTCCAGTCCGGTTCCGGACATCATCGCGGACATGATGAACGCCGCCAACCGGTCCGGGGTCGGCCCCATGGCAGCCGTTGCCGGTGCTATCGCGGAACGTGTCGGTCATGACCTGCTGAAATTTTCAGGGGAAGTGATCATAGAAAACGGTGGAGATATCTTCATTCGAACCAACAAGCCTGTGACCATCGGGATCTTTGCCAACCGCTCGCCATTGAGTATGCGCATCGGTCTTAAAATCGATAGCCATGATCGCCCCATGGCCGTTTGCACCTCTTCTGGAACCGTAGGTCACTCCCTCAGCTTTGGTACAGCCGATGCCGTGACCGTGGTTTCGCGATCATGCTCGCTGGCCGACGCAGCCGCTACCGCTATCGCAAACCGGGTGAAACAAAAAGCAGATCTGAAGGATGCTATATCTTTTGCTAAAAATATCAAAGGGGTAAAAGGATTGATTGTCATTAAAAATGATAACGCAGGCATGTGGGGCGATCTGGATGTTGTACAGCTTAAACAAAATAATGGTTGAGTTTTAACCGTTTAAAAGGTAATAAACACACATGATAACATCCAATATAAATGGCAACGGACGATAAATTGAAGACGATGTGGGCACCTTGGCGCATGGAATACATCCTTGGAGACAAGGAGAAATCCTGTATCTTCTGCGATGCTCTGGATAAAAAAGATGACTTGACGCTCTATAAAGGATCGACAACCCTGGTTGTTATGAACAAATTTCCATACATCAATGGTCATCTTCTGGTTGCGCCCGTAAGACATCTCGCATCCCTGGATCAGCTGAATCACATGGAGATGAGGGATCTGCTGCTCACCGTGGAGCGAGCCATTGATAATCTCAAGCAGCAGATGGCACCGGATGGATTCAATGTGGGCCTGAATCTGGGGCGGGTGGCAGGTGCCGGCGTGGAAGAGCATCTTCACTTTCATATTGTACCAAGGTGGTTCGGCGACGTGAACGCCCTGGCCGTTTTTGCTGATGTGCGTGTGATACCCGAACATTTGCAGGCCACCTACCAGAGCTTGAAGCCGCTCTTTAAAAGGCTTCCCGAAAACATCTGTCAATGAATTATCTTCAAACAGGGAGATTAGAAATGAAAAAAGCAAAGATCGCTTTCTGGTTGATCCTTTTAGGTTTTATTGCTTTGCTGTCCTATCAAAACTGGGATTTTTTCATGTCCGAGCATCGCCTTAGATTAGACCTGTTTGTGACGGACGAGTTCAGCACTCCGAACTTGCAAAACGCCATTCTCTTTCTAATTTTTTTCTTCCTTGGTCTTCTTGTCTCTTATTTCATCACCCTGGTTGAGCGCTTCAAATCAAGAAAAACCATCAAAATGTTAAATACCGCCCTGGAAATGAATCAGAAACAAATGGATGAATTAAAGAAAGAAATCCTGCTGTTTAAGGGTGAAACACCTCCCATTGCCAACCCCGATGTCACCACAGACCAAACTGAAGTCAAGGATTCTGATGTTTCATGAACCCTTCTAGCGCTACCCCGATGATACAACAGTATCTGGCGGTCAAAGAAGAATACCCGGATGCCATCCTTTTATATCGAATGGGTGATTTTTTCGAAATGTTCTTCGAGGATGCTGAAAAAGCATCCAGACTTCTGGATATCACTCTGACTTCGCGAAACAAGAAAGCAGACACCCCCATACCCATGTGTGGCGTACCACACCGCGCGGTTCAAGGCTACATCGCACGATTAATTGAAAAGGGCTACAAAGTCGCCATATGTGACCAGGTGGAGGATCCAAGTACGGCCAAAGGACTCGTGAAACGTGAAGTTGTTCGTGTCGTCACACCGGGGATGATTCTTGAAAATGAATTGTTAGACGAAAAATCAAACAATTATGTTCTTTCCGCAATATTCGAAAACAATCGGATCGGTTTATCTTATCTCGACATTTCCACGGGTACTTTTCGCATGATGGAAACCGGTGACATAGGGGCTGTCATCGAAGAAACCTTTCGTGTTTCACCCAGTGAAGTCATTCTTCCACCGCAGGAAGCTGTCGATCCTGATCTTGCTCGCTACCTCGAGGCCGTAAAAGAATTCCACCCCACCATTCTTGAAGCAAAAGCTTTTGAATACAGACCAGCCAGGGACCGTCTGCTCAAATCATTCGGAACTGTTTCTCTCGAAGGCTTTGGCTGTGAGAAGCTGCGGCAGGGCGTTCGTGCCGCCGGTGCACTGGTATTTTATGTTCAGCAGACCCAGAAACAGAAACTTGAACACATACGTCACATCGAGGTCTACAGTCTTGACAGTTACCTGTTCATGGATGACCAGTCTTATCAGAATCTAGAGGTTGAAAAGAACCTGCATTCCAGGACCCGTAAGGGCTCTTTGCTCAATACCATGGACATGACCATGACCGCCATGGGCAGCCGTATGCTGAAACAGTGGCTGCGTTACCCCCTGACGGATCCAACACAGATCATATCTCGGTTTGACGCGCTTGACGAGTCCAGAAACCAGTATCAATCCACACGTGAGATACGTGATCACCTGCACAGGATTTACGATATTGAACGCCTGAGGAGTAAAATTTCCATGGGGCACGCCAATGCCCGGGATCTCCTGTCTTTGAAACAGTCGTTGCAAAATCTGCCGACCATCAGCGGCCTTCTCGCTACATTCCAGTCACCGCTGTTTGAGCTGTCTTTCGACCTGCAATCTTTAGAATCGATTGCCCGGCATATTGAACAGGCCATCCGGGAAGATGCGCCGCCCACACTCCATGAGGGTGGTATTGTCAGGGAAGGTTTCGACCCGGCTTTGGACGAACTCATACAGATCACCCGCGAAGGAAAAAGCTGGTTGGTAAACCTGGAAAAACAGGAAAGGGAGCGCACAGGCATCACGGCCTTGAAAGTGCGTTACAACAAGGTCTTTGGCTATTATCTTGAAATTCCAAAAACACGTTTGAATGCCGTTCCAGCCCACTACATTCGAAAACAGACTCTTGTAAACGCCGAGCGTTTCATTACCGAAGAGCTGAAAACATTTGAAGATAAAGTGATTGGTGCCGAAGACAAACGTGCTGAAATGGAGTTCGAAATATTGAACACCATCAAAGCACTGGTCATCGGAAAAAATGACGACCTGGAGACAGCGGGAGCTTTTCTGGCGCGTCTTGACTGTCTTCTTACCCTAGCTGTTCTTTCCCTGGAAAACAATTACACAAGACCCGATATCAACACAGAAGGTCTCTTGCATATCCAAGATGGCCGGCATCCTGTCATAGAAAAAATGATCGCAGGGGAAAGATTCGTTCCCAATACCCTGTCCATGGATAATCACCAAAACCAGGTTCTCATTATCACGGGACCCAATATGGCAGGCAAATCGACAATTCTACGCCAAGTGGCTCTGACGGTCCTGATGGCACAGATGGGTTCTTTTGTCCCGGCAAAAAAAGCTTCCATCAGTGTGACGGATCGCATTTTTACGCGGGTTGGTGCGCTGGACAACCTGGCACAGGGTCAGAGTACCTTTTTGGTTGAAATGCAGGAAACAGCCAACATTCTCAACAATGCGTCGAGTGCGAGTCTGGTGATCATGGACGAAATAGGACGCGGCACAAGTACATTCGATGGGTTAAGTATTGCATGGGCGGTAGCGGAGTTTCTGCACGACATCCACGGAACCGGAGTTAAAACACTTTTTGCCACTCACTACCACGAACTGACAGAGTTGGCCAAGGATAAGGAACGGGTAAAAAATTTCAATATCACCGTTAAAGAGTGGAATGATGAGATTATTTTTCTGCGGAAGCTGGTGGAAGGTGGAACCAACCGCAGTTATGGCATTCAAGTTGCGAGACTCGCCGGAATACCCAGGACAGTGATTCAGCGCGCAACACGAATCCTTGCCGATATTGAAAGCAATAGCCCCACACTTCCACGTATGCGGGACCGGCGCAGGCCGACTGGAGGAGAACAGCCATCTCAGGTTCAACTGGAGCTATTTAAAGGATATGACGATATTGTCATCAAGGAGATTCAAGCGTTGGATACGGCCCGTATGACACCGCTGGATGCACTCAATTTTCTCCATTCGATACAGGATAAAATAAAGCCGAGACCGTTCGGGCATGACAGCGAAGCTCTACCTAAAAGGAATTGAACCTTGCAGTATTTTTTGCAGAAACATCTGAGTCCTAAAACAAGCCACCTGTATCTGATCGTGGTCCTGTTGCTCATCAGCCTTGCAATCGGACTCTGCTCATCCGATATCGCCTTGGCCAAAACAGCCAAACACACATATATTGAAGCAAACAAGAAATATGCTTACCTGAAAAAAAACCCGAGGCTTCAGAAGTATCGGGATAAATGGTTTGCATGCATTGATCTGTTCAAGGACGTCTACCGAAAAGATCCTGATGGCCCCTGGGCAGCCGCCGGTATGTACAAGACCGGAGAACTCTATTACGAACTATACAAAATATCTTACAAGCCCTCCGATAAAACAGAGGCACTCGACACATTTCAACGCATCGTGAAACGATACCCGAACAGCCGATACAACCCAAAAGCCAAGGCCTTCATTGCCGCCGTCAATGGCAAGGTCGAACCGCCTCCGCAAAACAACTCCACTAACCAGGCCCAGCTCTTGAAGGATGCGGAAAATTGCTATCAGCATCTTCTCCGCAACACCTCATTGCAAAAATACCGAGACCGATGGCTCTCTTGTATCGACAAATACAAGGCAGCTCACTCCGCCGATCCCAATGGCCCCCATGCAGCGGAAGCCATGTATCATTCCGGTGTATTGACTCACGAGCTCTACAAGCGATCTTTTGCATCTTTTGACAAGGCCAACACCCTGACACTGTTCAACAAAACGCTCCAGTCCTATCCTGACAGTTCGTATGCTCGTGAAGCTGAAAAATATATTGCAGCCATTACAGGAAAGCCCGCAGAAACCGACCCCGCCGATGCCATCCAGCAGGTCATCGCTGAATCAGAGGCATCACCACCAGAGGACTTGCAAACCGTCACATTGGATAGCGGGTCTCACACCCTGATTCAGGGGCTGCGTCATTGGTCCAATCCGAGTTACACACGAATCGTCATCGATGCAAACAGGGAGACATCCTACCAGCATAGGCTTTTGAATCAAGACCCTTCCATCAACAAACCCAAACGACTCTATGTGGATCTCGATCAAAGCCGCCTCGGTGAAGACTTTGAAAAAGTTGTGCCCATCAACGACGACCTGCTCAGCAATGTGCGCGCAGGTCAATACACCAGCGAGTCCGTCAGGGTTGTCGTCGATATCAAGTCATTCAAGACATATAAGATTTTTTCATTACGCAACCCGTTCAGAATCGTCATCGATGTTTGGGGAATTGCCACCGCTTCCAGCCCGCCGGCGGCAACCACCAAGGATATTTATCAGGATACGGCTAAAATTTCACCAAGCGCTCTGGCCAAGCAACTGGCGCTCGGTGTCAGCAATATTGTCATCGATCCTGGACATGGTGGACGGGATTATGGTGCCCCTGGATATTACAAGGGCGTCCACGAAAAAAAGATAGCCCTTGAACTCGCAAAAAAATTAGCCCAAAAAATTCGAACTGAACTTGCCTGTAACGTCTTCCTGACAAGGGAAACAGACAAGTACCTCACCCTGGAAGAAAGAACCGCAATCGCCAACACGAAGAATGCGGACCTATTTATCTCCATTCATACAAATTCGGCTAAAGATCGAAGAGCCTTTGGCCTCGAAACGTATTTCCTGAATCTGGCAACGGATAATGAGGCCATTCGTGTGGCAGCATTTGAGAATGCGACTTCGGAAAAAAACATCAGTGACCTTCAGACCATTCTGACAGACCTCATGCAGAATGCAAAGATTAACGAGTCGAGTCGTCTGGCCGCACATGTGCAAAGCGAGTTGTCCCAACACCTGAAAAAATCATATAGCAAGATAAAAAGCAAAGGTATCAAGCAGGCACCCTTTTATGTATTACTCGGTGCCCAGATGCCGGCCATATTGATTGAAACGTCCTTTATCAGCAATCCACGCGAATGCAAGCGTTTATCGGACAGCCACTACCAGACCAAGTTATGCGAGGGCATCGTCAACGGCATACGGGAGTATATCAAAGAAACCAACCCAACTGCATTGTTGAAAATCTCCCCCAAAACAAAAGTGAAAGGTTGATGGGTTCCCCATGATCTCCCTCATCCATAACGATGCAGCCAGGATACATCCTTATTTCATATTGATCAGTGGCATACTGGCGATTTCCACAGGGGCCGTCTTTGTGCGCATGGCCGATGCACCCTCCCTGGTAATTGCCGCCTATCGCGTCGGGCTTGCTTCACTGCTGCTTGTGCCAATAGCATGCTGGAAAACCCGCAACGAGTTACGCGGTCTTTCTTCGAAAGACCTTAAAACGGCTTTCCTGGCCGGTGCTTTTCTGGCCCTGCATTTTGCTACATGGATTTCCTCTCTAGAGTTTACAGCCATCTCCAACAGCGTTGTTCTCGTCAGCACAAGCCCTCTATGGGTGGGGATCCTTGCGCCGCTCTTCATCAAGGAAAAAATAAAGCCCATGACCCTGTTAGGCATCCTTTTGAGCATTATCGGTTGTGTTATCATCGGGTCCGGGGATTTTGCCACTGGAGGAAGGGCACTCTGGGGAGACTTTTTGGCACTGATGGGCGGTCTTTGCGCTGCCGGGTATCTCATCCTGGGTAAAGCACTCCGCCAAAAACTTTCCCTGCTCGTTTATGTCTCTCTATGCTACGGCAGTGCCGCCATTATTCTCTGGGCCGTGGTTCTGGTGATGGGCTTTCGGGTTTCAGGATTCAGCAACCAGACGATTGGGGCCATCTGGGCCATGGCATTGATTTCACAAATTATCGGGCACAGCTGTTATAACTGGGCCTTACGATATTGCCGCACCACCTTGGTTGCCTTGAGCTTTCTGGGTGAACCGGTTGGCAGCACAATCCTGGCATATTTTATTTTCCGTGAAGAACTGACACTCACAAAAGCCGTCGGTGGACTCATTATTTTAGGTGCCATCTACCTGGCAGCCAGAAGTGAATCTGTTGCGGGAGAATAGAAATTGACAAAAACTATATGTACGGAGGAACAAACTATGGCATATGAGCACATTATTTTTGAAATCGAATCAGTATTGGCCACCATAACCTTTAACAGACCCAGGGCAATGAATGCGTTAAACAATGCCCTCATCGAAGAATTTTCCATGGCCCTCGACACGATCGCTTCCAATGAGGATATCCGGGTGCTGATACTCACTGGGGCAGGTGATAAATCCTTCGTAGCCGGAGCTGACATCAATGAACTGGCCACATTTAACCCGCTTGAAGCAAAATTGTTCAGCAAGAATGGCCACCAGGCCATTCACAAACTCCAGACCCTGCCAATCCCGGTCATTGCCGCAGTTAATGGCTTTGCACTGGGGGGCGGAAGCGAGATCGCGCTGGCTTGTGACTTTATTTATGCGTCCAAGAATGCAAAATTCGGTCTACCCGAAATTACGCTCGGTATCATACCTGGTTTCGGCGGGACCCAGCGACTTCCGAGGCTTATCGGTAAAAACTTGGCCAAAGAGCTTATTTTCAGCGGAAAGATGATCAATGCCGAGGAAGCCAAGCAGATGGGTATCGTTAACCAGGTCCACGAAGCAGAATCCCTGATGGAAGCAGTTCATACAACAGCCAACATGATTGCAACCAAAGGAAAGACGTCTCTTCGTGCAGCAAAGGAAGCCATAAACAGAGGCATGGACGTCGATCTTCATACAGGTTGCCAAATGGAAATCGATGCGTTTGCTCTGTGTATGGCAAGTGCGGATGCAAAAGAGGGTACCCATGCGTTTCTTGAAAAGCGTAAAGCACTTTTCAAGGGGTCCTTGACCGGATAATTATTTGACACAACACGCAATTTTGCGCTACAGTGGCCCTGTTTCCAACAATGTCACGCACCATTGAAAGTTTTTTTCGCAACAATTTGCGAGGAATGTTCTGCCGTCCGGCAGTGCTTCGCAGCGACCGCAAGGAATTCTGTCTAACTCAGATGCCAAAAAGAAACTCGCCACTACAGTTGAGGTGGGGAATATTGCTGCTTCTTGCAGGTCTGGGTGTTTTTTTTATGACACCCCAGAAAATGCAAGAGATTGAAAAGATAGAGCACTTTTCTTCATATATTCCTTTTATCTGGTTCTGTTTTTACTTTATGAGCATTCTGCTCATCGGCGGCGGGGTCAAAAAAATCTATCATAATTGTCGGCGCTCTGAGAATTCGAATGAAGCCGAAAACCAAAAATGAAATCGTAACATGATTTTATGAAACAAAAGGGTAACGGGTAACCCCATGGCAAATAGTGTAGATGCATCAACACAGGATGTCCAGAATCTCAAGACCGAAGTGGAATATCGCACCAAACTTCAGGAGATCGGGAACAAGCTGAACTCAGCCATAAATCTGGATGAAATCTTCATTGATCTTCAGGACGATGTAACATCACTTTTTGAGGCAAAGCGAATGACGGTGTATGTCGTCGATGGTGTCAAAAGGGAACTTGTATCACGCTTTAAAACTGGCGATGAGATTTCAGAAATACGTATCCCTGTCTCGAAAAGCAGTATCGCCGGTTACGCTGCTTTTAAACAAAAGGCCGTCAATATTACAAACGTCTACGACAACGAGGAAATTGCATCCATTGATCCCGATCTGCAGTTCGACAGCAGCTGGGATCAAAAAACCGGCTTTGTCACCAAGCAGGTCATCGCCCACCCGATCATTTTTCAAAAATACCTTCTGGGAGCGCTCCAGCTCGTAAACAACAAACAAGACCGCCCCTTTACCACCATCGATGATAAATATCTCGATGAACTGGCCAAGATTTTTGGTATCGCCCTGTACAACCAGAAACGTATCGCCAAAGGCAAAAACACAAAGTTTGACTATCTGTTGGAAAATCATCTGATCACCCAGAAAGAACTCAACAACGCCATTGCGGATTCTCGTAAAGGAAAACGATCCGTCTCCGATGTCCTGATGAAAGACCTCAAGATCAAAAAGGGGGAAATCGGAAAATCCCTGAGTCGCTATTACAAGACCCCGTTCATCGAGTACAACGCCAGGATTCCTATCCCGGGCGAACTGCTTTCGGGGATCAAAATTCCTTTTATGAGAAACAATCATTTCGTTCCAATCCGAATTGAAGAAGGAAAGCTGCTGATAGCCGTCGACAATCCCAATGACCTGCAGAAAATGGATCAAATAAAGGTCCTGTTTCCCGGGAAACAGATAAAATTCTGCGTTTCCCTCGAGGAAGACATCCTCAGTTTCATCAAGCTCTTTACACAAGATGATAAACAGATGGCCGAGATCGATGATATTCTCAGCCAGCTACAGAATGAAGCCGAGGAAATCGAAGAAGCGGAATCCGCCGTTGGAGATGAAGACAGTGCTGTGGTTCAGGTTGTCAACAAGATTATTATTGACGCCTACAATCGCGGGGCTTCTGATATTCACATTGAACCGTATCCGGGAAAACAGAATACAGAAGTCCGGATTCGAATCGATGGCGCCTGCACGCTGTATCAAACGATTCCTTTCAGTTACAAGGCCGCAGTGGTTTCACGTATCAAAATCATGTCCGACCTCGATATTGCTGAACGAAGAAAACCCCAGGACGGCAAGATAAAATTCAAGAAATATGGCGGCAAGGATATCGAGCTCCGGGTGGCGACCGTTCCCACCCAGGGTGGTCTCGAAGATATCGTCATGCGTATTCTCGCAGCGGGGGAACCGCTCCCATTGAACAAAATGGGGTTTTCAGAAAGCAACTACGATAACTTTATCAGCATCGTGACACAACCGTATGGCATTATCTTTGTCTGCGGGCCAACTGGTTCCGGAAAGACCACCACGCTGCATTCCGCCCTGGGCTACATCAATAAAACTGAAACCAAAATATGGACAGCCGAAGACCCGGTGGAAATCACACAGCGCGGTCTTCGACAGGTTCAGGTCAAACCCAAGATCGGTTTCGATTTTGCGGCTGCCATGCGCGCTTTTTTGAGGGCGGATCCCGATGTCATCATGGTGGGTGAAATGCGGGACAAGGAAACAACCTCCATCGGTATCGAAGCTTCCCTGACAGGCCATCTGGTTTTTTCGACCCTGCATACCAACAGCGCGCCGGAAAGCATTACAAGATTACTGGATATGGGCATGGATCCCTTTAATTTTGCCGACGCCATTCTCGGCATCATGGCCCAGCGTCTGGTTCGAACTCTTTGTAAAGAATGCAAAAAGGCTTACAATCCCTCCAAAGAGGAATATGACGAACTGCTTAGGGAATACGGCGAAGAAGAGTTCAACAAAAACGTCAAGATTCCCTTCTCGGACGATCTTACCCTGTACAAAGTAGAAGGGTGCGAAGCCTGTCACAGTACCGGGTATCGCGGTCGGATGGCACTCCATGAGCTGCTCATGGGTACGGATGAAATGAAGAAATTGATTCAATCAAAAGCACAAATGGAAACTATCCGCAAACAAGCGCTTTTAGATGGCATGACCACATTGAAACAGGACGGTATTCAAAAAGTGTTTGGCGGGAATGTTGACTTGATGCAAGTAAGAAAGGTTTGTATCAATTAATACAGGGTTCAAGGGTCCGAGGGTGATACAAGGGTTCGAGGGTGTGTTCTGGGGGAGGGTGATGTAGCGCGGCGCTTTAGCGCTGCATTACTCGTTTTCATTCGATGTTGGATGTTCAGCGTTCGATGTTGGACGTTCATCTTCATGATATCATGACAGAAGGCCCTGTCTTCTTTCTCGGACTGATTCCGCCAGAAAAATTATCTCTGCCCATCCCCAACCGCCAGCGCCTCCTCGAATCTCGCTATCTGCTCCTGGTAATAGACCCGGTCCTTTTTTGCAATCGCCAGGGCTTCCTTCTCTATTGCCAGGGCGGCCTCAGTCTCACCATTGATAAAATAGCTTTCGGCAAGTGTGTCCAGAACATGGGCTTCCCTTTCAAGGCCAACGGCTCTTTTGGCCAGGGTAAGTGCTCTTTCCGGATTGCGAAAGTTTTTATCTTCACATGTGGCGTAAAGCCATGCCAGATTATTGAGTGCTCTTGAATGCTGCCCGGCCAGTTCAATGGCTTTTTCGTATTGGAATGCCGCATCACCATAGTTGTTTCTGCTGAAATAAAGATCTCCCATCAGGGTATACAGATCCGCATTGTCAGGCGTTTTTGCAAGCTCCTTTCCAATAACCTTTTCAAAATAATGGGTATTGAGTACCGCTCCGGCTTCACCGTAATTGAGTTGATACCCAACACCGCCTATCAGAACGAGCCCCACCAGATATACCCCGATGAACTTGCGCACTTTGCTGTCATGCCTGCCGACATGGGTTCGATTTTTCTCACATTTTTGTAAAAACTCGATCCGTTCGGCAATGCTGAAATGATGCCAATTGGGTTTGTCGGGTGATTGCCTGCCGGCTATGGATATCTTTTTCAGGGTACTGATAAGGGGTACGGCGGTGTCGAATATCGTGTACACATACGCATCGGCCTGGCGTTCAAAATTGCGCATGAAAAAACCAAAAATAAAACGAAAATAAGTTAGAAAGGTCGCAATAATGACCAGACTGAAGAGAATAGATGTGACCGTGACCGGGTTGAAACCCATGCGGTTAAAAGCCCTGACAAGAGGGTCGACGTAAATCATGGCATAGACAATCAAATCCAGAAACGAGAATGAAATGATCATGTAGCCCACGAAAAAGAAGAGGTAAAACAACAGATGGCGCTTTTTTACGTGTCCTATTTCATGGGCGATAACGGCGTCCACTTCCTGTGGATCCAGGAAATTCAGCAGAGCACGCGTCACCAGAATATAGCGGAACCTCTTTAACAGTCCCATGACACCGGCCGTGATGATCCTGCCTTCAAAAATCGGCCAGTTGAGTATATCCCGGTATCCCAGATTAACAGATTGGCAGAGTTTTTCGATGCGGGTGCGGTGCTCCCCCTGTGCCAGGGGCCCGCAACCCCAGAACTTTTGGATCAACAGGGGACCCATCATGGCAACGATGACCAGAAAGACCATAAAATATAAGATTTCACCCTCCGGGGTGGAGAGAAAACGTGTGAAAACTCCCATGGGCAGGATATGAATAATATCGGAGAAGCCTGAAATAAAGACCCAGGGGAGTAGTACCGGCATGGAAAAAGAAATATTGGATGTCACATAAGCCCGCCTGCCGATCCTGGCATGATACAGCATTTGATAGGATCGGTGAGCACATGCCCAGAGAACGGACAGGTAGGCAATAAACAGCAGTATGAACAGGATTGCCTGCAATGTTGGAAAAAGAACAAAAAGACGGAAGTTCGATACAAAGGATGAGATATTCAGCCCGTATATATCCACGGCAAAGATGAGAATGGCCAAAATTGAGTGCCGGGTGAGCAGCGATGTGAACCGGGAGTCAATCTCCGCATCACCACGGGGTGTTATCCTTCGGTTCAAACGCTGGAATTGTCGCCATGTATATACCGTGTAGACAAACAGCAAAAATAGAAATAAAAAAAGACTCTGGAGTGCCGTAAAGTTGGTTGTGTCGGATGGCTGATAGGTGGAGTAGACCAGCAGGGCGATAATAAAATAGAAAAAATTAGCAAACATGGGAGCCTTTGGTTTAACCCGAACATTTCATGAAACTTGACGATGAATTCTAAATTTGAATTTGCATCATTAGGTTTCATTATGCAAGAAGCCATTTCAAAAATAGGATTTTGGTTTTAGATCAAGGCGAGATTGAGTTTCAACCCGGAGGAATACTATAGTATTTCGAGGAGTTGGAAGTTAATCTCAACGCAGAGATTGGGCCAAAAGACAGTTTTGAAAAGGCTTCTATTTGTAGTATCTCTCTTTCTCACTATATATACACCCGCAGTAAGACTGTCGATACATCTTGAGCGCTTTTGAAGTTTCAATACCTTCTTTCCAGCCGGTCCGGAAGTCCTGATAGTAAAACGGTATGCCCATGGCTTTGCCCACGGATTCACCGATGGATTTGATCTCCTCGTGTTTCTGGTATTTACTGTACAACAGGCTGCTGGTAAAATAGTCGAATTTGCCGTGTATTGCCATACGGGCCGTGGAACTGAGGCGATCATGGTAGCAGTAGGTACAGCGGTCTTTCTCCCTAAAGGCAACATTTCGAAGAAATTTTTCCATCTCGTATCCTTCCGAATAGATAACACGCAGCCCAATGGAATCCGCGTATGTCTCAAGGGTCTTTCTTCGTTTCAAACACTCCGTATAGGGATGGATATTGTGGCCGTAAAAATATCCCATCACGTCAAAATCTGCCTGTTGTAACAGCCCGATGGGGACAATGGCACAGGGTGCGCAGCAGGTGTGCAATAATATTTTCATGCGCGTTCTCCAAAAATGGCTGTCCCGATACGAACAAAGGTGGCACCTTCCTGAATGGCCACCTCAAAATCGCCGGTCATTCCCATGGAAAGCTCGTCCATTGCAACACCTGGGATCTTCATGGCACGAAGTTGATCCCCTAGTTGTCTCAAGGTCTTGAAATAGGGTCGCGCCTTTTCCGGAGCGTTAAAATAGGGCGGCATGGTCATGAGGCCCTTGACTTGAAGATGGGGTAGTTGACTCATCTCGGTCACGAGCCGGGCCGTGTCCTCCAAGAGAACACCGGACTTGCTGGTTTCTTCTGCGATGTTGACCTGAACCAGCACGTTCTGTATTTTGCCGATCTTCCCGGCCTGTTTGTCTATTTCTATTGAAAGTTTCAGGGAATCGACGGAATGGATCAGATCGAATATTTTTACCACGTATCTGGCTTTGTTTGACTGAAGGTGCCCGATAAAATGCCAGGAAAGAGGATGCGCATAGAGGGCATTGAATTTATCCCGGGCTTCTTGAACATAGCTTTCACCCAACACAGTTAGGCCCAGTTCGATGGCTGTCAGAAGCCTTTCAACGGGTACGGTTTTAGTCACGGCAACCAGTTGGACATCCTCGGGCCGTCGCCCGGAATCTGCAGCTGCTGTCGCGATTCTACGCCTTACCATTGATAATCGGTCTTTCAATATATCTCCCTTTCTATGATGCCGTTTTTCAAAAGATGCTCAAGCACCTCACAGACCGGCAGCCCAACGACATTGGTATACGACCCGCAAATCCGCTTGACCAGAAACGAACCCAGCCCCTGAATGGCATATGCGCCGGCTTTGTCATAGGGCTCTTGGGTCTGAATGTACCATTCGATGTCCGCTTGACTGAGATTCCTGAAATGAACATCTGTTTTTTCAACACCGGAGATACAGGTTTGCGTGGCTTCACAAAAAATGGCATACCCGCTAAAAACTTCATGGATCTGTCCATTCAATTGCTGAATCATCCGCCGGGCTGTTTCAATGGAATCCGGTTTACCTAGAATCTCGCCCTGAATGAGAACAATGGTGTCGGCACCGATGACCCAGCTTTCAGGGTAAGCAGCGGCAACGTCCCTGGCCTTGGCCTCCGCCAGAGTCTTAACAAGCTTTTCAGGTGTCCTGATATCGATACCGTTCTCATCCACGCAACTTGGAATGACCGCAAAAGTGAGACCCGCCTGCTCCAGAAGATCTTTGCGCCTGGGAGATTTGGATGCCAGAATGAGAGGAGGGGATTTCGTTTTCATATGGGTTGATGCCCTTGATCCCAAAAACGACAACGTCGCGTCATATAAATTTATAAAACAAATTTATTATCAGATGCTCTTCCGCTTAGCAAGCATCGATACATGGTTCTGGCCGGCAATACAAACCGGTATAAAAATCTGATTGACTTTGTGCTGACCTTCAGAAAACCCAAACATCTTGGCTTGACAATGGTTTCGTTAATCGATACATCTCAATCCATCCAAAATACGCCTGGGTGGCGGAATAGGTAGACGCAAGGGACTTAAAATCCCTCGGCCCTTAGTGGCTGTACGAGTTCAATTCTCGTCCCGGGCACCATGATATCAAGGGGTTAGCCGACATGCTGGCCCTTTTTTCTTTAGGTGTTGACTTGAATTTACACAATCGTATTTGTCCAGATTGTCCCACCGATGAACAGTTGTATCACCCAAAAGTGTTTGCACTGACATAATTCAAACCGTAGGTTTAATGATAAAAACTGACCTTGCGCGGCAAGCTTCAAATCTTTAGTTTGCCACAATTCTTTAGCGATAACGTAATATTACTCTGGCCTGATTATGCTTTCCATAAATATTCCGGTAGCCGGTGTGCGAAAATAATCACAACTGGTCAAAGCTTGTATTCATAGGCCCCTCCGTGGTACGCTGGGCATGACCAGATGGTATCAGCTTGATAAATGGGCATCTCCATTTATCACCACTTGGCATAATCTTGTAATACTGGCAAGTAATCTCAGGTTTGATAATCTATTTTGTATCGTAGGATCTGTTTATGAAAATTACCTATATATTTTTTGGATCTGTTTATGGGATTTTTATCTTATTTGTCAGTATTGGCAGTGCAGCCAATTACACATTTACCTGTGACAAACCCCATCGAAATGACAATGTAATTGGATACAAGGTCTATTACAGGTTGAATTCCGGTACATACGATGGAGAATTTGAGCGGTGTCAAACTACCGATCCGAAATTTGATCGTGTTAAACATACTGGAAAATCGATTTGCCGGATGTTGCTGAAGAATACTGTTTTGCCGCTACAGCTTGGGAGCTGATGATTTCGAAAGCAATCCTTCCTAATGAAATTGGCTACGGTACGACCTGCGGTCAAATAAATTACGTAACAATCGGTGGAGCATGGTGGTGGCGATGGAGGCGGCGGCGGTGGTGGTGGTGGATGTTTTATTGGGGCGATGGAAGTGGAATGATAAAGGACGATTATGAAAATTGCCTTTATGTTTATTGTATCCGTTCTGGGATTATGTATCTTTTCCGTCAATGTAGGTCGTACAGGCGAATACCACTTTGTCTGGGATCCACACCCCAATGACCAGGTTGTTGAATTTAGGATCTATTACAGGATTAATTCCAGTCTTTACAATAAGACAGATTTTGAACCGGTGCAAATTAGCAATCCGAAATATAATCCAACCAAGCCAGACTGGATATTAGTATTGCCGGATGTTACTGAAGAATACTGTTTTACCGTTACAGCGGTCGACGATAATGGTTATGAAAGTCATCATTCCAATGAAATAGGCATGGGCACGACATGCGGTCAAATAGTTAATGATGGCAGTGTAAATGATGGTAGGAGCGGAGGTGGCAGATGTTTTATTTTACAGGGCATTCTACATGACAAACGATGGGATTCTTATTAAATCTTTTGTTTTCGGTCCTGCCTTGGAATCCGATTACGGGTCAAGTTTAGAAATACTCTACAAAATACTTAAGGGAAAATACCCGATGGTGCCAAAACTTGGTTTCGAGATTGTAGACGTCAGGGATGTTGCCGCTCTACACCGCTTGGCATACGAATCTCCCGATGCTATAGGAAGACGCTTTCTCTGTTCAAGTGGGTTTCGGTGGTTGAAGGACATGTCTATATTTATTCGTGAAAAATTTCCTGAACATCGGGAAAAGATATCTGTCAGGGAAATGCCGAATTTACTTTTCAAAATCATTTCATTTTTCGATGGTAGTGCTGCCAGGTTTGTACCCTATTTGGAAATTAAAAGAGAGATGGATATCAGCCCTGCACGGGAGGTGCTTGGATGGAATCCCAGGTCGCCAGAAGAATCTATTAAATCAGGTGCTCGTAGCCTTATTGATTTTGGGATTGTATAGGCAAAATATAATTTAGATTTCCAAAATGGGAAGGATCCAAAACAATACTATCTATAGCTTTAACCGGGAGGAAAGTATGACATCACTCACAGACCGAATGATTCGGGCAGCAAAACTGGATACAAGCCTTTATGAAGAGGTCGAAGCGGATAAAGAGGCCATGGGACAAGCCATGACAGTTGTTATTCTTTCCAGTGCTGCAGCAGGAATCGGAACTATCGGTGCAGCAGGGCTGAAGGGTCTTATTTTCGGAACCATAGCTGCTCTTGCAGGCTGGTTTATCTGGGCGTATTTGACATATGCTATTGGGACAAAGTTATTAGCTGAGCCACAAACAAAAGCAGACTATGGGGAATTACTGCGTACTATCGGTTTCTCCAGCTCTCCTGGAGTGCTTCGTATTTTTAGTATCATTCCCATGCTTGGGAACATCCTAAATTTGATTTGCGGTATCTGGATGCTGGTAGCGATGGTCATTGCCGTAAGACAAGCACTTGACTATAAAAGTACTTGGCGGTCAGTTGCTGTTTGCCTTATTGGTTTTATTGTTCAACTAATTGTTTTTGGTTTGTTTTTTCGGTTGGTAGGGGGATTCGGACCTTCACAACCATAGTTTATATTTTAGGCTTTTCTCCCGATTTGTTGTAGAAATGCTGTTGGTGGAAGCCTTGTCGAAATCGGGATCGCTATCGGGATCGGGATCGAGATGGTATTAGGTCATGAAAAATTAGACGTTTACCGCCTTTCAATCGGCTATGTCGCATGGGTTTATGAAAAGTGTGCCAGGCTGAGAGGCGTCCATCGTTCAGCAAGAGACCAGTGGCTTCGAGCCAGCCAGTCGATTGCGCTTAATATTGCAGAAGGCAACGGTAAGACAGCGAAGGCTGATCGGCGGCGATATTTCGAAATAGCGCGTGGGTCGGCATTGGAGTGTGCCGCAATCCAAGATGTCTTGGTAGTCGGAAAAGGTTTGGATAAAGTAGAAAGCCGGCAGCGCAAAGGTGAATTGGACCGCATTGCTGCAATGCTTAGTCGATTGGGCGGCAGGGGTTATAGCGTAAAGGAAGGGTTCGGGGAATACGGCTATACTGAACGGCAATAGCGAGCGCATTCCCCGTAGCTTGCTGCGGGGTTAGCGAGCGAATCAAATAGATAAAATCCTTACCGCGAAGATTCCCTGCAGCTTGCTGCAGGGTACTCTTCAATTCGATCCCGATCCCGATCCCGATAGCGATTTCGATAAGATATAGCCCGAGCTGTATTTCTCTTGACCCGAATTTTGGAGCCCTTTCCTCCAACTAAATTGGGAGAAGATCCATATTTTATTCCCGCATTATAATAGATATCTCCTAATTTCCGAGATCTCAATAGAATGCGATACAGCTCCAACAAAACAAGGTTAACAGACCCCTAAATATTTCCGGTGTGCGAAAATAATCATCACCGACCACTTTTTGTATTGATGGGGATCTTCGCTATACGTTGGGCATGACCAGATGGTATCGGTAATAATTTTCTTGACATTGCCCGGAGCCCATAATATTTAAATTTTAATGTCGTGCTCATCTGAAGCTCAATCTCACCTCCAATGCGACCTACATCTTCTAGCTCTAATTTCGCTAATTTAATTCTGCATCGTACCGCACTTTCTGAACCTCTCCGCTAAAGTAGATAACGGTTTCTCGCATTTTTTTACCTAATAATCAGGTGAGGATTGAAGAACCTCGCAGCAAGCTACGAGGAATGTTCTGCTGTGCGACAGTGCTTCGCAGCGACCGTAAGGAATTCTGTCTAATTTAGATTCGCTCGCTAACCCCGCAGTAGGCTACGGGGAATGCGCTCGCTGTTGCGGTTCAATAAACCGTAAACGAGAGGTGAATAGACAATATGAAGACATTAGACGAACGCAAAAAAGAGTTTGCTATCACTTCTGATAATCTGACAGCGTATTGGAGAGAAGGTAAAAGAGATCTAAAACGATTCAATAAACTTGTGAAGCTGTATAAGATTGCCGGTGATAATTTAACCAACCACCCAGACTATGAAGAGCCTATGCTCCGGCTGGCAAGCGAGCATTATTATAGGCGATACTACTGGCTGGCGGGTATTTACCGGCACAATCATACCGAGAAGCATGTCAGATGATTCTTTAGGTACTACGACCGCCGTGTATCTATAAAGACCATACACGCATCACACCACGCTTTAGCCTGCGTATGAATTTAATTATAATGGATCATCTCCCAAAGAGTTGATCCAAATTAAGGATTCAAGGATTCCAGGGGCCCAGGGGTCGAGTGAGATGAAGTGAGGTGCCAGCTAAATGCTTAAGAATTATAAAGAGTTAAATGTCTGGAAAAAAGCGTATAAACTTTGTTTGGATAAACGATGATATCCGGTGATTTGGATTATATGAACAAGGAAAAGCTTCAGGGTTTAAGAGAGGCGCTTGGGAATGTAGAGAGAATGCTAAAAGCCATGATCACATCCCTGGAAAACAAACACTTGAATCCTTGAATCCTGGATTCCTTGAACCCTTTCTCCCAACTTATTGGGAGAAGATCCATATATTTTAACGAGGTGAGTTAATGGATGCCTTGGCAATTGCAATTGTCTTATCATTAGTGGGTCTGCTGCTTCTTCTGTTTTTAGATATGCGAAATGTACTCTTCCGTAGAATAAATATAAAGCGTTCAAGAAGAGAACGACGTAAAAGTTTTATTGCTTCAAAAAACCGCATGAGGAGATCTGGTAATGATCGCAGACAGTCAGCGCAAAGCCTAAGTTATAGTAACGAAAAATTGAAATTCAGAGGTCTATAGTGGTTGAAATGCGGAACGGCAAAGAGCGCAGGCTCATAAAGAAAAGAGATGTGGCCGTACTTCTTCATACAGTGGCCCAGAAAGAAGGGCTATCAAGTACCGCAGAAGTGACAAAGACAGGAGGTTAAAAGATTAGGATTTCACATCATCATAGGGGTGCTTATTGTTGGGACATAAGAGGTACCCGTGATAGGATGATCTCTCTAAATATTTTAGTTTTGCCCATGGGCTGTGCTTGTCGCAGCCCTATTTATTTTGTTCATAAATTGACATGCCCAGCAGAATATGATCATTTAAAATAAATACCCCACAAGTATTAACCTGATTCTATTCAGAAATATTATTACATAAAATTCTTGTTTCAGCCGACACTACTATATCTGATTATCAAGTGCCATGGATAAAACACCTCAAAAGGAAGGCGATGATATGAGTAGGACAACGAAAAAACTTCTTGTAATAGTTCCTGTAATCATTCTTTTGGTCTTAATTTCCTGTTATTTTTTATTCCCAGGAGCTATCTTTAAAACTCTGGTAAAAATGGAAAGAAATGCGGCTGGTCTTGAACAAAGAAGCATAGAAGTGGGCAATCTGCACATCGAATATTTAGAAGGTGGCAAAGGGGAAGTGTTGGTATTACTGCACGGATTTGGTGGAAATAAAGACAATTGGACACGAGTGGCAAAGTATCTCACACCTCATTTTAGGGTAATTGCCCCTGATCTTCCAGGTTTTGGAGAAAGTTCAAGTGATATGGGGGCTTCATACACCTATGCCGCACAAGTTGACCGACTGCATGAATTTATTAGGGCGTTAGAGTTGGGTGTATTCCATCTTGCAGGCAATTCGATGGGAGGTAATATTGCTGGCAATTATACAGCAAAATTTAATGATGAAATTAGTAGCTTGTGGCTTATTGCTACAGGTGGGATTATTTCATCACAACCAAGTGAACTGAGCCAAAGATTAAAATCAGGCGCCCGGAATCCTTTTGGTCGTGGAAAATACGGAAGAATACGATCAGCTATTAGATTTCATTTTTGTTAATATACCTCCTATTCCTGGCGCAATAAAACGGTACCTCACTCAGGAAGCCATAGATCATCGTCCGCTTAATGAAATAATCTTTAAGCAAATTACATCTACTGATACTGATAATTTTGTTCCTCTCGAAGTGCTGCTTAAGAATGCGCAAACCAAAACCTTAATTTTATGGGGGGATAATGATAGAGTACTACATATGTCTGGAGCTAAAATTCTCGAATCAGTCATGCCAAATGCAAAAAGTGTTATCATGAAAAATATTGGTCATGTTCCTATGGTGGAAAAACCTCAAGAATCTGCGAATATTTTTTTGAACTTTATCGGGAAAAAGGACTCGCAAGTCTAAGTTGTCTTGAATTGAACTTGTGATGTGGATAGTTGGTACGATCCTACAGATGTATCAGTACTTTTGCTATACCCACCAAGATAGGGCGTTTGTCATAATAACCTTCCGATAGCGGCGGTTTTTTGAGCCCGCAAGGGAGTATATATGACATCTAATATGGCATATGGTTCCGTAAACGTCTAGTTTTTTTGTTGATGAAATCAACACCTAGCGGTTGTCACCATCTGAATAATTTCACCTGCACGTGCCCAAAACCTGCCTGATCGTAAATTAGACCAAACGGAATATATTTTAATGACAACCGCTATAAACTCATCCATATTTCCATACAATGTGACCTTTTATACATAAACCATTAACAATGGAAATGAATATCATTCCATGAAACTTACTATTATAACTATAAATAATTGTATTTAAAAATGTCATTTATGATGGCATTATTATTGCTTATTAATAGGATAACTCACAATTGATGTGCTTAACATATTTAGGATAGGAGAGTGCATAAAATGGAAGCAGCATATGACTTTGATGGATATAGAAGAATAAATGAAAGGAAAAACTACCATAAGGAAGTATCATTTTCCACAGAATCGATGATTTTTCCTGCAACGATAAAAAATCTTAGCATGGGGGGCGCGCTTGTTGGCACCACAAGTATACCTAAAATAAAAACAGGGATAAAAATAATTATTACTATTCCTTTTGCAAACAAACCAGGCTGTATGAAAAGAAAAGCAATAGTCTTGTGGGCCGAAAATGATCAATTTGGCATTCAGTTTATTTGAAAAATGCAAGAAAATATTCTGATTCTATTGTTACCAATGTATAACCAACCGGGGTGTCACTCATGAGATTGGCAGGCATAGATTGGCTGATTTTATCCAAGAAATAACCCGGCATGTGCGATTTAATGGTTAGATGGAACTTATCAGACCAATAGGAGAATAATTAAATGTATTTTTACGATTTTCAATGTCAAGGATGTGGTTGGGACATGGAGAGATTGGTATCTCGCTATGTGATCGAGATTAAATGCCCGATGTGCGGCTACATGTCACAGAAACAGATGGCAGCACCCAAAAAGGAAAATTAAAAGGCCAATAACGTAAGATTGTATTTACAATTCTCAAATCTGCGATACCTCCAAAACCTGTGATATTTATTATTCACATATCATGAAACGCCATTTTCCGGTTAGGCTTCCTACGCCCCGTGAGGCGATGTCTCCCCGGCATCATGGCCGGGTGCCCACACTTATGAACGCTTCGGGCCGTTCATTATTCACCACGGATTTCAATTTCAAAGAGCACAATGTTAATGAATCGCTTATCCCAAAAACAAAAATCATCAAAAAAATCGGAGCCAGATTATATATGTTACCAATGGGGGGTAGGCATTTGGCCCCCGGTAGTGGGCTATCAAAATATTTTTTTTATTGTTCTCTTGTCTTAACAGCATTGGTGATATCGGACGATATAAATAACGATTGGAGAAACTAAAAACGTGAGATGTGAGACGTAAGACGTGAGACGGGGAGCAGAGGGTATGTCGTCAAAACATCAATTTGATGAATCAGGTAATCAGAAAAAAAAGCGTCAGACCAAAGACTCAACTTATCTTGATGCGCTACATTCCTCAAGAATGGCTCAACGTCTTTTTTGGCCAGATCGAAATCAATCTCCTTGATCTTGGCAGACAGCAGTTCAAGCAGTTTTTCTCTGGTCAACGCCTCGGAGGTATCAATATGACCTGTTTGCACCATCTTGTTTTTAAGAAATCCCAGATCACATGGGGTATTGTTTTTCACAAACCAAACTAAATCATACCAATCCCGGCCCTTGATGTTGGTTCTCACGGTTCGGCACAATAGTGCATGCATTTTGCCGGCAAGCAGACAGGGCAGTGTCATGGTTTTAATGGTAAACGGAATCGGATTCAGATGATATTTGGTGTCACTGGCAAACCCTGTGACCGGATCTTGATCAATTTCCAATTTGATCTTCATCACGGCATTTTTATGGGTTTTCAGATTTGAATCAATTTTTAATAAATGGATCAGTGTATTGGCTTTTATAAAAGCCGAGTCTACCGTGCTTTTATTCTTTTTGTTGATTTCTTCTGTGGAAACCTCAAAACCCCACAACGCCAGCTCTGATTTTACCGCTTCAAGATACTTTTTAAGGTTGAAGTCCTTTTCCGGCTGAATTAGAGAAAAATCTACATCCTCGGAGAAACGATCCAACTTGTGAAGAATTCGTAATGCGCTTCCCCCGTAAAAAACAGCTTTTTCATAAAATTTTGAACGCCATAAACCAAGCAGAATGATCTCCTGTATGATCTCTTTCAACGCATTTTCATGATCATGAATTGTGTGCAATTCATACCTGCGGAGCATTTGATCAACCTTATCATCAAACATGGCCTTCCTTTACGCAGTTGACCAGCAGCTTTATGCCCTGCCTGCCATATACGGCTGAGATTTCTTCCAACAATGATATTTCAAGATTCCTGCCGCCACTGTAATCCAATCGCATCAATTCCAGGTATTCCTTCATTTCATTTTTTGTTGAAATATGAGGCTGTGCCGCTGTGATATCGCATAACGCTTTTTCAGGGGAAGCAATCAGGATATTTTTATGATCCCCTGCATCCTCAAGCCGAATACCAATATTGAACGCTGCCTTTGGACAATACAAATAAGAAAATCGGCCCACCTGAGTCTCAAACTGCTTTTTTCTTTTTGCCGTCATGCTGATGATGAGCTCAACACGCTCTGGTATCATGTCCCAGAATGCCAATGCAGTTTGACCCGTGATGTAAGACGGTCCATAAATCAGATTTGCCAAGACAAACTTGTTGTATGGCTTGTTATACACCTTGCCCAGTACGTAAAGCCCTTTTTTAACCCTTAAAATATCTTTATTCTGGATGAGACTTCGGATCTTGTCTCTGGGTTTTTTGTAATCCCTTAACGCGTGCAGCAGCAAATTGTAATCAAATTCCGCAGGTAGTTGTATTAAGTTATTCATAGTTTTGCAACCAGTATGTCTAATTTTTTGGACATATTGGTTGACTATAAGGTAATATGAGTGAATTTGTCAATGAAAAAGTTCAGGTCGTCTATGCCCGGTGGTGTGAGAGAGGGGGGTCGTGAGGCCTCCCCTACTCGATACTGGATTGTGCAGCTTGATATATGGATGGTAACCTGTTTTTTTCATCTTGATCATCTCCAACAACCATGGCAGTATCTCAACAGCACCAATCCTCTTCCAAGGAGGTCCCACCATGTCCAGCCACGCATCCAATGCTAAGCTACTCTTCACCAATTGTATCAATCTCAACTCAAGAAGCTGCCGGTATACAAAGAAACCTGAAACTATCCTGTCCCTGTTCAGCGATCCAGAAAATTTCGCGGTCAGTGATCAGAAGATTCACGAACTGAACGACATATGTTCCCAATGTGATTCATACCATATGCCTGACAAATTAAAAGATTTGGATCATCTCCCAAAGAGTTGATCCAAATTAAGGATTCTAGGATTCCAGGAGTCCAGGGTTCGAGTGAGATGAAGTGAGGCATCAGCTAAATGCTTAAGAAGTATAAAGAGCTAAAAGTCTGGAAAACAAACACTTGAATCCTTGAATCCTGGACTCCTTGTACCCTTTCTCCCAACTAACCCTCATGTCCGGGGCGGTCACAACGAAGGATGAAAATATTGATGAGAATGATGGCTATTTTCATATAAATTGGGAGAAGATTAAAAGATTTGCAGTGACCGTTGCGATTCGTGCTATTTATACTTGCCTTATCTGCTTCCTGTAACTATATTGGATGATTAATTTTGGATCATCTCCCAAGGAGTTGATCCAAATTAAGGATTCAAGGATTCCAGGGGTCCAGGGCTCGAGTGAGATGAAGTGAGGCATCAGCTAAATGCTTAAGAATTATAAAGAGTTAAAAGTCTGGAAAACAAACACTTGAATCCTTGAATCCTTGACTCCTTGAACCCTTTCTCCCAATCTAATTGGGAGAAGATCCATAACTTTTTACAGAGGAGGATAGACAATGAAGGAGTTTGATGTAGCGCTGAAAGCAGTAGCAGAAGGTCTGAAAACCATAGCGCAGGGCATGGAGAAGATAGCTGAGAAATTGGAGGAAAGTGTTCCCGATAAACAGGCCAAGGCTCAGCCTGCGCGTAAACCTGCCAAAAAACCAAAGAAAGTACCGGCAAAGAAAGCTGTGAAAAAAACTGCGGCAGATGCAGTGTTGGCGATAGTCAACAGATCAAAAAAGGGTGTCAATGGTGCGACTCTTGCGGAAAAGACAGGCTACGACAGCAAAAAAGTTGCCAATATTGTTTTCAAATTGAGGAAGCAGGGCAAGATTAAGAGCGTTGGTCGGGGTGTTTACGCGAAGGCGTAAATAGTGGAAAATTCCGACGCTTTCTCTAACCATTCGCACGGATGGCAGTTGCTTGACAAAAAGGTCATTTTTATGTAGCATAAATGTTCCACTGTCTGGAATAATGCTTTTTAGGACACAAGGTAACTTGTTGCGGTTTTCATTAGAAGTTATCTCAAAAGAGTTTTTTGGCCCAGTTGATGACTTCTAATAAGATGCCTTATAGCCCGGTGAAACGATGATTATCCATTTTTTAAAAAGACTTCTCACCCTTAGATTCCGTAAACGGCCGCGATTCAACGCACGGGACGGTGTGTATGTCATCATGGAAAACTCGGCCAGATCAAACCAGATCCACAACATCAGTATGGGAGGGCTGGCTTTTGATTATGAAGATACCGGTTATCTCATCGGACAAAGAGCCTATGAATTAAAAGTTATGAGTGACCAGAATCTAAAACTCGATCGCATACCCTTCAAGAGGGTTTCTGATTTTTCGGTGGGCGAAGTGTTGTATCCCTACCGGAAAATAAAGCGACAGTCTGTACAGTTTGGAGGATTGACGAGCTCCCAGAAAGTGCAACTCAAGCATTTCATCAAAAACAACACCATCGGCAGGGCCTGAACACGACAGGGTGCCCTTAAATAATTGTATTTGTTAAGCAGGGCTGTTTGCGCTGCTTTTTTTTTGTAACGTTCCTCATGGTCCTACATGGAAAATATCGTTAATATTATCAAAACTATCCCCATCCTGATAGCCGCCATCCTGCTCGGCAACTGGTTTCTGTCTGAACTCAAACGTGCCAATGCAACCGGCAAACCCTGGTACACGGCCTATATTTCGATACCGGGATTGTTGATACTGCTGGCCATACTCGTAACCCCCCTAGTCCTATGGCTGATGTCACATTGAAAATCGTGCTGTCCAAAGACCTGAAGCTTTCCGATCTTCCCAAAGCACTCAAGACAGAACTCATCGGCAAACTGACCATTCCCAATCCCAAATGGCTCGAAAACGCCAGAATGGGAAGATGGAACCGGAATGTTCCCAAACTGCTTCGCTTTTTCCACCGTTACAAAGAAACTCTTTGGATTCCCAGGGGATACCTGCGACAGTTAATTATGATGTGCCGGCATTACAATATTTCATACCAGATGGAGGATCTCAGACGAAACCTGCCATCAGCAAATTTTTCGTTTCAGGGTGAATTAAAACCTTTTCAGAAAAAGGCTGTCGACAAAATGCTCAGCAGAGATTTTGGGACGCTGAATTCACCTACAGGCAGCGGCAAGACCGTCATGGGTCTCTTTATGATCGCCCACAGACAGCAACCTGCACTGGTGGTCGTTCACACAAAAGATCTGGCCTATCAGTGGATTGAACAAATTATACGCTTTTTGGGAATCCCGGAATCGCAAATCGGAATGATTGGATCCGGAAAAAAACAGATTGGGGATGCGATTACCGTCGCACTCGTCCAGTCCCTTTATCGTTGTGCAGATGTCGTATCAAAGAGGGTGGGGCACATCATCGTTGACGAGTGCCATCGGACTCCGAGCCGGACCTTCACGGACGCTGTGACCGAATTTGATGCGAGATACATGCTTGGCCTGTCAGCCACCCCTTTTCGCAGGGACAACCTTTCAAATTTGATATTCTGGCATCTGGGTGATGTGCACCATTCTGTGGACAAAGCCCATCTGATCGAGGAAGGGCATATTCTCGAAGCTGAAATTATCCTTCGTGAAACTGATTTCGAACCATACCACGACCCTGTGAACAGCTACAGCAAAATGCTGTTGGAATTGACCATGAACGATGAGCGAAACCATCTCATTGCATCGGACGTGGTCAAAGAGATTCAAAAGGGTGATGGCATCTGCCTCGTGCTTTCAGACAGAAAGAGACATTGTGAAACACTGCTGTCGCTTCTGCGGTATAAACATCGTGTGGAGGCCGATCTCTTGACGGGTGATCTGTCCAACGAGCAGCGGCAACACGTGCTTCAGCGGATCAAGGCCGGCCTGGTCCCGGTTGTAATTGCCACCGGCCAGTTGGTGGGGGAGGGGTTTGACTGCCCCAATCTGACAACTCTTTTCCTGGCCACACCGATCCGTTTCAGCGGGAGGGTCCTTCAATATCTTGGAAGGGTTCTCAGGCCAGCGACCGACAAAAGAAGCGCCAGGGTCTACGATTATGTCGACGTCAAAGTCGGTGTACTCCAGTCCGCCGCAAAGCATCGGCAAAAAGTCTATGCAGGCATGTGAGTGGCAAATAAGGGTTAAAGGGTCCGAGGGTGATACAAGGGTTAGAGGGTGGCTGACGGCGATGAACCTCCACCCGAGGATCGGGTGGGCTCAAGAAGCCCCCTCGAAGGGGGCTGGAATATCCAATATCGAATATCGAATACATGAATTTCGAAGTGATGCTTCCCGGTTTTTAGAATAAAGGAAGATAGAGCGCAGCGATACAACACTTCAATATTGAACATTCCTTGTTCGACATTCGATATTTTCCTTTTTAATTTTCACCGTATCGGTAGAACCTTTCCGGGTTCTCCACCATGGTTGGAAGTTTTTAGATCAGAACAAGCGGACAGCAGCATCCCAGCTTCCCAGCAGTCTAGCTTCCCAGCATAAAAAGGCTTAGTCGAGTCGGGTGATACCCTCGGTTTTTGCAGCAGTCAGGGCATCCATAAACTCGTTTCTGGACACGGCTCTTTGAAGCGCTTTGGCACCCATGGCACTTCCACAAGGCCGGTACTGTGACATGATGTTGACATAGGTGTTGGTGGATATTTCCCGGGCGATAAATCGCATGATTTCACGTGTACCAGCCTTTCCTTCGGGCAATACAAGATGGCGAACCAGCAAGCCCCTCCGAGCGTTACCCTGTTTGTCGAGAACCAGATCCCCAACCTGGCGGTACATCTCCCGTATAGCTTTCCTGGCGACTTCTGCATAGTCCGGCGCCTGACAGGTCATTTCAGCGATATCTGAATCCCAGAACTTGAAATCCGGCATGTAGATGTCAAAGACACCGTCCAGCAGCCTCAGTGTTTCGACCCGGTCATACCCCCCTGAATTGTAAACCAGTGGTATGGTCAGCCCCTGGTTACATGCCATTTCCACCGCGGACAATATCGACGGCACGACATGAGACGGTGTCACGAAGTTGATATTCCGGCAGCCTTCATTCTGCAGTGAGAGCATCATGGATGCCAGTTGCGCGTCGGTTACCTCATGGCCGAAGCCCTGGTGACTGATATCAAAATTCTGGCAGAAGTCGCACAGCAAGTTGCAATGAGTAAAGAATACGGTTCCGGAACCATGCAATCCAACAAGAGGTGTTTCTTCTCCAAAATGAGGGTGAAAACTGGAAACCCACGCCTTTTCGAATGTTTTGCAGACACCTGTTTTCCGGCGGTCTGTACGGTCCACATTACACTGGCGGGGACACAAACAGCAGGAGCGCAACCGGCGTCTGGCCTCCTTTACCCGCTGTCTGAGCTGGCCCGAGCGATGACTTCTCATATAGGCAGGTTCAAAATCGGTCACAAACAAACCCCTTTGGATATACTGTCCGTACCGGCTTTCGTTCTTCTGACCTAAAACCACAACCTATGGTGGAGGATCGAAAAGGTTCAAGCGATCCGGTGTAAATTGAAAGATAACTATCGAATGTCGAACAAGAAATGTTCAATTATGATTTTTCTTAAATATTCCATAGGCCACCCTACGGCGGACACGCTTTTGGATATTTTTTAAGGCTTCTACCTGGAGAACAGCGTCTTAAGATAAGAACTGTCTGACGCTTTTTCATAGACCATATCCTGCAGAATGCCCTGGGGGCTGAACCAAAAGATCAGCGTATCGTAGCGTGCCAACGCACCTGTTGCTGAAAATTCAACAGTTCCGCCTGTGGCCACATCGAGCACCGGAAGCCCCAGGGAAAGACCGCTCTCCTGAAACAGGGAGCGCCGGTAGACGAGCAGATCCGTGTTGTCGAGAGAATGGATCTCATCGGGTGCCCCCAGACTGATCAATACATCGCCGATGGTTGTCTTGTCTAAAGGGTAAGCATCACCCGGATCTTCGATCTCCAGGCCCTCAACCCTGCGTTCGTAACGGTAGGAAAGGCATCCCGTGAGACCCAGCAGAAGACTGCCGATCAAGACCGTCATTATGAAAGAATGATTAAAACGGCAAGCCATATCCAGCCTTATCTGCATTCAAACTCGCACCATAGTGCGTCAAGAGATCGTTCTGGTCAAAGAAAAAAACAATCTGATCGACCTGGGTGTCGTAATTTGCAAAACTGAGGAGCACCAGCCATATCAGTGTCGCTTTGGCAACTGAGCGACGATAAATATATGCGTTCCCATTGGACAACTCCACCACACGCGTGGGCGCGCCGAACAGTCCAGAGATATCTGCAGCCGTTGTTGTACCCGGCTCAATCGACTCGATAACATCGGGATCGAATGAATGGTAATCCTTATTGGTGCCAAAGACAAAACACCCTGTACAAAGAAGTATGAATCCTATGGCCAATGGAAATAAGAATCTGTGGATCATGTGCTTAGTTCTCCTCAGCTTATGGAACAAAAGAAGATAGAGCGCAGCGATACAACACGTCAATATTCTACATTCCTTGTTCGATATTCATTATTCTCTTTTGTTTTCACCGGATCGGTAGAACCTTTCCGGGTCCTCCACCGGAGGTGGAGCTTTTAGATCAGAAATAAAGTACCAGCCCCACCGATAAATGCAACCGAAATATGTTTACAATATATGGCAAAATTGCCAAATCTGTGTTAATGCAGGACGAGACTATCAACTAAATCGTTACACAACTTTACCAAAGGCGACGTTCTCGCTTCTATGGGAGTCAAAGGAGACGGCATGTCTCCGTAAGTTCAGGTTCGGAACCGCGTGCCAAGCACGCGGTTTGTAGAACAATAAATTCTTGATTAATTTATAACCAACGCAACATACTGTTCAAGGAGAAAAAAATGAAAATTATGGTTTGCTTTGATGGTTCCAATTCATCCAAAGAGGCAGTTCGTCTGGCCACTGAGCATGCGCGGGCCTTTGGTGCATCAATCGATATTGTCACATCGATGGTGAAAGGGACCGAGTCTGAAAGAGAAGATATCGGTAAGGCGGAGCTCGATCTTGAATATGAAAAAAACATCATCGTCAATGAAGGTGTTCCATGTGAATACCACCTGTTGATCCGGGGTCTTTCCGCTGGAGAAGATCTCCTTCGCTATGCTGAAGAACAGAAAATCGACGAGATCATCATCGGCATCAAACGCCGCTCCAAGGTTGAAAAAATTGTATTTGGCTCGACGGCTCAATATATCATTCTAAAGGCGCTTTGCCCGGTAGTCACGGTTAAATAACACCTAAGAGAAGCGACTGCCGATCTTACCGTATCTACGGCGTCAGATGCCATACCGCATAGTTCACTATAGCGGAACAACATCTTCCTTGTAACTACGGCAACCTCGACAATCGCTCAATCTTGGTGACAGTAAAATTGTTACACGATTTTATAGGGGATCACGAATGAATGGAAATTTGTTTCTGAAACTGGTGAATGACAGAATCGTTTTCTTTGACGGTGCCATGGGAACCATGCTGATGGAAGCCGGCCTTCAACCCGGCGGTGTCCCGGAAATGTGGAATCTCGAGAAACCCGAGCTTGTCATGGGTGTTTACCAGCAATATTACACTGCCGGTGCCGACGTTGTTCACACCAACACTTTTGGTGGGTCAGCACTCAAGCTCAGCATCAAGGGTCACGCCGATCAAATGGAAGCGATCAACCTGGCAGCGGTCCGACTTGCCAGACGCGTATGCCCGGAAAACGCCTTTGTGGCAGGTGACATCGGGCCAAGCGGAAAGATGCTAAAACCCATGGGGGAGGCGACATTCGAATCATTGGAAGATGCTTTCTTTTTCCAGGCCTCGGCACTCATCAAAGGTGGCGTTGACATCATCAGCATCGAAACCATGTTTTCCCTTGATGAAGCGACCGCTGCACTCAAAGGCGCCAAACGCGCAGGTGATATCCCTGTCATTGCCGGTATTACCTACAACAGGACACCCAATGGTTTCTTCACCATGATGGGCGAAACCATTGAGCAATGTGCCACAAGACTGGCGGAGAATGGCGCGGATGCCGTGGCCTGCAATTGTACACTCGGCAGCAGCGAGATCATTGAACTCACACGGGAACTGCGCAAAGCCACCACCAAGCCCATTTTGATTCAACCCAACGCCGGGAAACCAGTCCCAAAAGACGACATCATCATTTATGAACAGACACCATCGGAGTTTGCCGCTGATATAAAACGGATCATCGATGAAGGCGCTGACATGGTGGGAGGCTGTTGTGGTACCAATGCCGCATTTGTCAAAGAAATGGTCAGGACCCTCGGCAAATAAATTCGCTTTGCAAATTTATTAAATGCGACTTCGTCGCTTCTATCGACGAAAGGTAGATAACGGATCCAAAAGGCCCGGCACTGATTGAAGAACCTCGCAGCAAGCTACGAGGAATGTTCTGTCGTGCGACAGTGCTTCGCAGCGACCGTAAGGAATTCTGTCTAATTTAGATTCGCTCGCTAACCCCGCAGCATGCGAAGCACTGCCGGACGGCAGAACCTACGGGGAATGCGCTCGCTGTTGCGGTTCAACACTACATTCGAATTTGGATCATTAGGTATTGTTCAGGACTTCGAATTTTGTGCTTCGGATTTAAGTATATAGCGATATCGGCACAGCCAAACATCTCTGGCATGACCCAAAGAGCCAGGTTTTAAATGATAGAACAAAGGGAGGTAGAAAAATGAAAAGAATGACATTTTTATGGACTGCCATCACAATCCTCGGTCTGGTCTTGCCGATGACTGTGTCCGCCGAAATGATTCGCATCGGGGAAGCACAGATTGTTTCGCACCCGGCCCTGGATAACGATTCCAAGGGTTTCAAAATCGCCCTGGAAGAAGAAGGCTTCATCGAGGGTCAGAACATCATTATCGATCGTCAGAATGCCCAGGGCGAACAACCGAATTGTGCCATCATTGCAAGGAAATTCGAAGATGACAGGGTTCACTTGATTCACGCCATCAGCACACCCAATGCCCAGGCTTCGGTGAAAGTATCAAAAACCATCCCGATCGTTTTTTCATCTGTGACGGATCCTGTCGCCACCGGCATCGTACCAAAACTCGGTCCCACTGGGACCCATGTTACGGGCGTAAGCGACCGCTGGCCCATCGAGCTGCAGTGCAGAATGTACCAGGATCTGGTCCCTTACGCTAAACGGTGGGGAACCATCTACAACCCTGGTGACGTCAACGTGACGTTTCATATCCAGGAAATGAAATCCGCCGTCGAGAAAATGGGTGCAAAACTGGTGGAGGCCCATATATCCAACAGTTCAGAGGTATTGCAGGCCGCACAAAGTCTGGTGGGTCGTGTAGATGCCATCCATATAACATCGGACAACACAGCAGTTTCGGCCTTCGAGTCCATTACCAAGGTTTGCAATGACAACAATATTCCTCTCTTTGCCGGTGACCGTGACAGCACAGCCAGAGGTGCCGTGGCAGCCTATGGGCTCGACTATTTCATGATCGGCTACACGGCCGGGAAAAAAGCTGCCCAAATACTCAAAGGTGAAGATCCCGCCCAGATACCTGCGGGTCTGGCCTCGGGGTACAGTTTGTGGGTCAGTCTGAAACACGCCCAGGAACAAGACCTGAAACTACCGCGCACATTGATCGAAAAAGCATCCGACAAACTCTGGGACGAGCAGGGACAGGTTATTAAACAATAGGATGAGTGTTTCAAATTTTGGATCATCTCCAGAAGAGTTAATCCAAACTGAGTCTCCACCCGCGGAGCGGGCGGGCTCAGGATGCCCCCTCGAAGGGGGCTATAATATCCAATATCGACTATCGATTACATGAATTTCGAAGTGATGGTTCTCAGCTTATGGTACAAAAGAAGATAGAGCGCAGCGATACCACACGTCAATATTCTACATTCCTTGTTCGATATTCATTATTCTCTTTTATTTTCACCCGATCGGTATTCGTAATTATTTGGTGGCAGGATGTTTTTCGAAGGTATATTGAGAGTTGTGCCGGTTTCTCTTGAGTTGGGTCTCGCCTATGCGCTGGTTGCGTTGGGCATCGTCATCAGCTTTCGAATTCTTGCATTTCCGGACCTGACGGTAGACGGAAGTTTTGCATTGGGGGGCGCCGTTACCGCCCGTCTGATCATAGAGGGCGTCTCCCCCCTTTACAGTATTCTTGTTGCCGTTGTCTGTGGATTTGTTGCCGGCTGTTGTACGGGTTTTCTCAATACCCGTTTAAAAATCAACAGCCTCCTGGCCGGTATTCTGATGATGACCATGCTCTATTCCATCAATCTGCGCATCATGGGCCGGTCCAACATTCAATTATTGACAGTCGATACCATCCTGACCCCCCTTGAAAATCTGGATATCAATCGCTTTATCCCCATCATTCTCTTTTTTCTCTTTGTTACCATCGTGATGAAGATACTCCTGGATCTCTTTCTGCACACCCAGATTGGTTTCGCCATGCGGGCCACAGGTGACAACGAACAGATGATACGCACACTAGGCGTAAATACGGACCACATGACCATTCTCGGGTTGGGTATTTCCAACGCTTTCGTGGCATTGTCCGGCGCCCTGGTATCGCAGGATCAAGGCTTTGCAGATATCGGTATGGGGATCGGCATGATCGTATCCGTGCTGGCGGCCATCATTATCGGGGAGACCCTCATCAAGGCAAAATCCGTACAGCGCATGACACTGGCGGCCATTATCGGATCGATTATTTACAAGCTGATTATTTCCATCGGCTTACGGCTTGGCCTGGCCCCCACCGATTTGAAAATGGCCACTGGCATCATGGTCATTTTGGCTCTCGGTATACCTGCCCTGAAAAAAGGGAAGGAAGAAAAGATACATCTGAGAGGCATATGATGCTGCAACTGAAAGCTATCAGGAAAGTGTTCAATGCCGGGACCCCGGATGAGAAAGTTGCCATTGACGATATCCATCTTTCATTGAAGAATGGTGATTTTGTCACCATTATCGGCAGCAACGGGGCCGGAAAAACCACCTTGTTGAACCTAATCACCGGAACCTGCCTGGCGGACGATGGCAGTGTTTTCATCGATGGACTGAATGTCACCCACCTCCCGGAACACAAACGCGCAGCCTACATGGGGCGTATTTTTCAAAATCCTCTCATGGGAACGGCTTCCTCCATGACCATCGAGGAAAACCTCGGCATGGCTGATCTGAGGGGCAGAACCCGAACCTTGCGATGGGGTGTTTCCCGGGCCCGGCGTGCGCACTACATCCAGTTGTTGAAAAAAATGAAATTAGGCCTGGAAGACCGCTTGAAACAGTCGGTAAACCTCCTTTCCGGTGGTCAGCGCCAGTCTTTGACACTCCTGATGGCAACCTTGTCGCTTCCCAAGCTGTTGCTCATGGATGAACATACCGCTGCGCTCGATCCCAAGACCGCCGTGCGGGTGATGAAACTGACGGCGGAAATCGTTCACCAGCATCAACTCACCGCCATCATGGTGACGCACAACATGGAACAGGCCATCAAATACGGTAATCGCCTGATCATGCTGCATGAAGGCAGGGTGAAGATGGACATCCATGGCAAAGAAAAGGAATCCTTTACGGTGGAAGAGGCGGTCAAACGATTTGGTTCAACCCTCAAAGACGAGACCCTGCTGTCCTGCTGACATGGCCAGAGGACCAGGTTTTTTCAATGATAAAGTAAAAGAATTGATCCGGATCTCAAAAACCAGGCAAAAAAAGAATTGCAACCATGAGAATCATCACCACCCATCGAAATTCAGATTTTGACGCGCTGGCGTCTGTAATGGCTGTCAGAATTCTCTTTCCCGACGCAATTCCCGTTCTTCCTAAACAGATCAATCCCAATGTAAAGGCATTTTTGTCGATCCACAAGGATGTTTTCGATACCCATACCGTCAATGAGGTGGATCTGGCCCTGGTGGGGCACCTGATGGTCGTTGATACCAACAAATGGGAGCGCCTGGAGGGGATGGAGAGCCTCAAGACAAGAAACGATCTCGATATCCAGCTCTGGGATCATCACCCCATACGTGGCAATATCGACACCCCCTGGATGGTCAGTGAGCTTACCGGAGCCACCATTACCCTGCTGCTCCGCAGAATCAAACAGGAGCGAAAGATTCTAAGCCCCATTCAGGCAACCCTTTTTCTCCTGGGGATCTACGAAGACACGGGCAATCTGACCTTCCCATCAACCACGGCGGAAGATGCATATGCTGCGGCCTATTTGTTGGAGCGAAAAGCCGATTTGATGGTGGCCACATCCTTTTTACGGCCGGCTTATGGTGAAAAACAGAAAGAGATTCTTTTCAACATGCTTCAGGATGCCGAACGTATTCATGTAAAGGGCCACACCATCAGTGTCTGTCACATAGATATCGACGGTCATGTAGAAAGCCTGGCGGTGGTCATGCGCATGTATCGCGAGATATTGAATGTCGATGCCGCCGTCGGAATCTTCGCCAACAAGCAGCGAAATACCTGCATGGTCATCGGCCGGAGCCATGCTGATGAAATCGACATCGGTCTTGTCATGCGGGGTCTTGGCGGTGGTGGGCACCCTGGGGCCGGCTCTGCCATGTTGAAAGACAGTCATCCGGACACTGTTCGTGAAAAGATCATGGCCCTGATTCAGGGAAATCAGCCGGCATCGGTTCAAATAAGCGACATCATGTCTTTTCCGGTGGTAACGGCGCGCTCCAGCGACAGTATGGAAGAAGTGGCTTTTCTGTTGCGTAATAAAGGATGTACGGGCGTACCGATACTGGAAAACGATGAACTTGTGGGGATTATCTCCAGACGGGATTTTAGAAAAATAAAAAAAGCGACCCAGCTGAAATCGCCGGTAAAGGCGTATATGAGCAGAAATATCGTCACCATTTCTCCGGGCACGAGCCCGACCCAGGCAGCAAACCTGATGGTGAAATACGATGTTGGGCGGCTTCCTGTGGTGCAAAACAACCGGGTTATCGGAATTGTGACCCGCTCTGATACGATGCTTTACTTTTACTGATCAATTACCAGGGGTTTTCGTCAGCCCACGCCTTGTTCTTGGGTGCGATCTGGCATTTAAACCACTTAGGCTAATCATTCAGCGTTTGGTCTCATGTTGCTGAATTATATGCTGTATTTTTTCTTCAACATAGGCGCTAAGATCCGCAATGGTTTCAGAGGATATGTACCCTATATCCCGGGCCAGGCTTTCCACTTTTTCTTCATCGATGCCTGTGACCTTGTTGACCAGAAAAGCGTCAACTTCTCCTTCTTCCAGGCATTTTCCACAGGCCCCTACAGCACCGATAAAATTATCCTCCACAAAAACCGGCACCACAATCTTGACAATACCGGCATCGCACTCCTCAACAACCGTCTGCCGGCTGTTGCGAGCCATGACAGCCAGGTTCATGTGCGCCACTGCACAAATAAAGCTTTGGCCCTTGTCAGTCGCTTTGATCTCCGGACACAAGCGGTTCACCCAGGATTTATAAGGTGTAATCCGAATGCCTTCCGTGTTGAAGACATTGGTATCCAGCCCATATCGTTCATGAATCTCTTTCTCCAAATTCATCCATTCTTCCACCGACAAAAGATCATTCAATTCCATGTTCCATCCAATCCTTTAGTTTCTTCAATCCCTCCGTTAGCGAGACTTCCGGTACATAACCCAGATCCCTTTTAGCGGCCCCGATGTCGAACCAGTGACTTTTGGAGAGCTCGTTGGCAAGAAAGCGGGTCATTCGGGGTTCAGAAGCGATTCCAAGACTTTTATAAACACATTCCAGAACCCAGCCGATGGCGTACGCCAGACCTTTGGGAATCGATTTCCTTACCGGAGGCTGACCGGCTGCAGCCAACAGGTGGTTCACCATGTCCCACAGATAAACAGGCTCTCCCTGGCTGATAAAATAGATACGGCCTGAAAGCTGCGGGTTTGTCATCAGCTTTTCGGCAGCCAGGATATGGGCCTGGGCCGCATTATCGATATAGGTTGTGTCGATACGGTTTTTTCCGTCACCAACCCGCCTGAGAGTCTTGGCCTGTTTGATAATTCTAGGCACAAACTGGGTGTCTCCCGGTCCCCATATCAAATGGGGTCGCAGTATGATTGCCCGCACGACATCTTTCTCACATGCCTGGACAACAAGCTGTTCAGCCTTGGCTTTTGTTTTCTGGTAGGAGGTCTGATAGCGACCGGGGTAGGGGGCCGACTCATCCACACCCATCACGTCGGCATCCCCGTCATAAACCACACTGGGCGAACTGGTATGAATCAGATAGCCAATCTCTTGCCGTTCGCAGGCTTCTACAATGTGGTGGGTACCAACGACATTGGTCTCATGATATCCTTGATAGGGACCCCACATCCCGCCGGTTTTGGCCGCCACATGAAACACAAGATCCCTTTCCTGACAAGCCCGTTCCACGGCGACCGGATCACTGATATCTCCCTGAATCTGTTCTATTCTGAGTAGATCGAGTTCCGGATATAGCTTGCGGCTCATGGATCTGACATTTGGCGTATATCCCAAAAGGCGTTTGACAATCGCTTTTCCAAGAAACCCACCGCCGCCCGTCACAAGTACCCGTGCGTCTTTAAGAGGGGTGATCCCTGCACTTGTTCCATCGGTTTTCACCGCACTCTGGCCTCCGCCCAAACTGTCAGCTTCTCACGAAATATCTTTGAATTGTGCCGTATATCCACTGGAAATGCCTTGTGAAACAAGAAGGTGTCGATTTCCTGGGTAAGGACAGACTCTTTGGCGAGTTCCAACAGCTCTTCGATTATCTTGCGCTTGTTTTTCTTCTGACGGTTTTTTTCCAGTTCAATGCATATAACCGGTTTTTGGTTAGGGCGCGGCCTCACCCCCACCAGGGCACTTCTGAAAACCTGGGGATGACGATTGAATATCGCCTCACAGGGAATGGTAAACAGGGTCTGGGTCTTTGTTATGATACGGTGGCTTTTTCTTCCGCAAAACCAGAGTCGTTTTTCCCTATCGATCCACCCAAGATCTCCCATGCGGTGCCACAGACTGGTGCTCTCTTCTATTTTGGAAAGCAAGTCATCCCGTTTTCTTTCAAAATACTGGTGGGTTACCAGATCACCTTTGACCGTAATCTCGCCGATTTCACCGTCCGGAACAACCAGATCATTGGACCATTGGGGAATCATGTCGTCACTTATGCGGATGATACGTACCTTCAATCCCGGCAAAACCCGACCGACGCAGATTCCATAACCCTGTTCGCTCAACTGGCGTGTCTTTTCCAGGATCTCATGGCTCCCCATGACCGATACCGGCATGGCTTCGGTGGCCCCGTATCCGGGAAAAATTTCGGTTTCCGGTTCCAGAAGGTGACTGAAACGCTCAAGGTTGTCGGGTAATGCCGGCGCACCAGCCGAAATCACCCTTTTCAGTGATGGAAGCTTGATGTTCAGAGCCTGACCGTATCGTCCCACCCGGTTGAGCAGTGCCGGAGACGCAAACATATTTGTCACACCATGATTCAGAATCAGCTCGATAATACGTTCAGGGTTCACCTGTGCCGGTTTGGTGGGATCCATGTCCGGTATCACGGCAGTCATACCGAGCGCTGGATCGAACAGTGCAAACAGCGGAAATGTCGGCAAATCGATTTCACCGGGCGCAATCTCAAATCGCTCCCTGATATGTCGTACCTGGGCATCGAAGATGCCGTGGGTATAGACAACACCCTTTGCCGGTCCTGTACTGCCGGTGGTAAAGAGAATTGCCGCTGTTTCGTCCTTGTGGGTTTTTGCCATTGGAAATGGTTTCCAGGGTGTTCTGCGAATATCTGAAAGCCTGGGGCCGCCCCAAAACCATCGCTTACCGACCGTTATGGACATATTCAATGATTTAAAATAACTGGGCGTGCACATACGCAATGCATGGGCCAGGGGTATACCGATAAAAGCGGTTGCTTTGCTCTCTGACAGACAGTTGAGCATTCTCTTGATTCCCATTCCCGGATCCACCACCACGGGTACCGCGCCGGTCTTAAAAAGAGCAAACGTCAGGGCAAAGAATTCAAGACCCGGTTTTAGCATCAGAATAGTCCGGGTACCCTGTTTGATACCATGTCGAATGAGGCCGTGTGCCAGGCAATCGGACTCCCTGTCCAACTGTCGGAAGGTGAGATGAGCGTAGGCGATTCCCCTGTCCCGGTTCTGCGGCAACGGGCAAACCACAGCCCGGGTGTAGGGTTGCTTGCGTGCCATTTCCCGAAGCAGGGAGGCCACATTCACCATTCTATCTTCTGGTATTTCATTCATAGGCAGTAAGCAGTCAATGTCATTGATGTAAGGTGATTCCCGGTACCGTGTAATGTAGCGCAGGTCTTCAGACCTGCAAAAAAGCTCTGCGCTAGATCATTAAGTTAACGGCATTGAGCAAGCAGCAAGTTGCAAGCAGCGTATCGCTTGAGGCTTAGAGCTTCAAGCCTCAACTTTCGGTTTTATCATCGATAGCTTAACGCTTATTGTTAACTGCTAACAGTTTTAATTACAACAAGTTATAGATCAATCTCTTAAACTGTCTTCTAACATGAAGTTACGGATGCGGTCAATGACTGTCTCTGCGGCATCCTCCAGGATATAATGACCGGCATCCGCAAAGGTATGCACACGGGCGTCGGGAAACCGATGACGCCACTCATGGAGATATGCCTTCGTAAAAACAAAATCCTTCATGCCCCAGCAGATAAGCATGGGCAAATTTCTCAGACGGTGCAATTCGTTCTGTACCGCTTTCACCGTTTTAAAACTTGGATCGCCTGGTTTGATAGGGATGTCTTCCACAAACTTGAGGGTTGCAATCCGGTTCTGCCAGCAGTTGTATGGCGCCAGTAGCCCCGATCTCACATCACCGGGCAGACCCTTGGTCGTTGCCATGAAAAGGGCGCTGCGTGCAAAAGCGTTGAATCCTAAAACCGCCAGTTTTGCAAAGGGCTTGACATGGCGGATCAATCGCAGCCTGAAGGGCAGGGAACGGCCCTGGGGGGGGAAGAACGCTGCGGTGTTGAGCAGGATAATTTTATCTATGCGCTCCAAATGCCTGAGAGCATAAGCGATACCGATCATACCGCCCCAATCGTGGAGTACTAAGGTTATTTTCTCTTTTATTTCCAAGTGATGGATGAAGCTTTCCAGATCGTCGACCCGGCAGTCAAGCGTATAACCATAGTGCTCCAGGCCTGGTTTCTCTGATAACCCACAGCCGATATGATCCACTGCGATCGCCCTGAAGTCCGGAGAGAGATCCTGAATGAGTCTGCGGTAATAAAACGACCAGGTCGGGTTGCCATGCACCATGATGACCGGCGGTCCTGCCCCTTGGTCCACATAGTGATACTTGAACCCATTCACGTCCATAAAACGGGATTCGAATGGATACAGGTGCCGGCATTTCGATAAATCAATGGGCTTTGGTTTTATTTTCATCAGCTACCCTCCAAACCTCAGACCCTCCAACCCTCTGTTTCTATCACCACTTTATTCCCAGCATCAAACAATTCAACCCGCTACCGATACCCAGCATCCCCACCAGATCACCTGCCTTGAAAAAATCACGCTCGGCGGCGATGGCGGCTGTAATGGGCAGGGATACGGTCCCGATATTGCCCAGGTACTGAAAGGTTGCAAAATCGCGTTGTCTGGGAATACCGATGGCTCTCAGGATCGTGTCCTGGTGGGTCGAACCGACCTGGTGGCAGACAGTTCTGTCTGGTTGTTCTGCGGTAAGTGAGAGCGTCTGGCGAAATTCCCGGTATGTCTCTATACCCAGTGCGACGCCATGCTTCAAAACCCCCACAGAGTCCGTGTTCATGACCTGTTTTCCCACAGCAGATATCCCGCTGTCAGGTCCCCAGGTGCAGAGATTGTGGTGTTCGGTGGCGCATCGACAGGCCCCCCCCAGGAGTCGGTGATCTTGATCAGACAGGGACGCATCCGTCAGGAGTACGGCAACAGCCCCTGACCCGCCCGTCAGGGTGGCGACTGTCTGCTTGAACACATCCATGTTTCCGGCGCTCAGCATTCTTTGGATGGTGCTGTCGACAATCTCACGGGCGGATTCACAGGACACCACAAGCCCGGCAGATACCTGGCCGAGTTCGATGGCATTGGCCACCTGAACCAAACCATTCAGGATTCCGAGACATGCATTGGAAACATCGTAAACCACTGTGTCCGGTCCGAGACCCAGACCGTTGGATACAGCACACGCTGTAGCCGGTTCCAGGTTATCGCGACACACACCGCCGTACACCAGCATCTGGATTGATCGGGGGTCTATGCCAGCCGCGGCAATGGATTTTTCCCCCGCAAGAATCGCTCCCTGTGCCATCCGGAACCCCGGATCCCAGAATCTTCTTTCGCGAATACCCGTGAGGGACTCCAACTGCCCTTTCTGAAAGTGAAGCACATCGTACAGCGGCGCCAGACGCTTTTCCAGATCCGCTGACGTCACGACATTCGGCGGAAGTTCATATCCAAAGGAGGCAATACTGACTTTTGAGTATTTCATGTTTTTTGGTGTTTGGTGTTTGGTGTTTTGTGTCTGGTGTTTTGTGTTTGGTGTTTGTTTTAGGGCTAAACGCATCAATGATGACATCGAGCTGTAATCAGCATCCCGGCTTCCCGGCCTTATAGCCTCATGGCCTCCCAGCTATCTGTCAAGCGGGACCAGCCCGATGGAAAATTGTTCCATATGATAGATGGGCAGCCCGTCGACTGTCAACAGGCCATCGGCGGTGAGCACGGGAAATGGCTCTTCCACCACGTTTGTCACCAGGGCAAGAAGCTCGATATGCCTGTTTTCTGGTGTGATTTGTCCACGATAGGTCCATCGATGACGGATATCCGATTTCAAGGTAAAGCAGTGATCGTCCCCCAGATGCGGCCATCGATCCAGGGCCATGAATTTCAGCACTTGTATCAGAGACTCCAGACCCAGCGACCCCGGGCAGACCGGATCACCCAGAAAATGAGCCTTGAAAAACCATTCCTTGGGCAGAACTTTTTTGGAGGCCCGGATGATACCGTATCCATGGGGTCCGCCTTCCGGGAAATAGGCCTCGATGTTATCGATCATGCGTATGGCCCGTCCCGGCAACACCGCATTTTCATGGACATGACCGGATAAATCGTCCGGTGCCGTGGGTGTATGATCCACCATCGCTGTCTGCCTGTTGGTCACCGAATCCTCAGGCAGGGTATAGCGAGACATATCGATCTGATGCAATCCTACCTGCGCTGCGAGAGCTTCCTGGGTAAAAAAACCGAAATGTGTCTGCCCCTGATAAATCTTCTGCCCGGATTGTAATATCTGGAAATCAAAGTGCTCGATAATCATGTCACCGGCTTCAGACACCTGGGTCAGACGCGCTCGCGTGGTCAGGGGTCCTTTTTTTGCAGGCACATCCCTGCATAGTTCAGCAATACCACCCAGATTTCTGAATCTGAGATCTTTTTCACTTTGTAAGGCCGAACCCAGGTATGCCGCCAGCCAGCCGCAGGGCTGAAGCGCAATTTCATTCAAAACGCAAAATGGCATAACAGGTGTACGGTTGGCCCTGAAAAACCAGTCACCCGGGTCGATATCCACCTCGGACTCGATCCAATCACCGGGTTTTAATACCCAGGGCTCCGGTGCAACGTCAACCACCCGGTCCATGAAAAGATAGGGCGGTCTGGGCAACCTGGCAATGAAGCGCTGTTTGTCAAATACCTGATAGGGTTTTCCAAATGCTATAGAGGGTCTGCCGAACGAGAATTCCTCCAGCAGTTTCCGACTGAATGTTCTTGTACCGTTCTCTTTTTTTTCGGAAGGGTAGCGTTTTTCTGTGGTGATCTGCTGTGGGCCGATTTTCCAAATGCGTTCGATCTCTTCACGCGTGCCCTGGGTCAGTTTCATGGAAATACTGTCAAAATAAACAATGTACGACCCATCGGCGGTCATGTGGGCATCGGCAATCGCATATGGCTCCGGGTCATAGCCCATCTCTTTGATGTCGATTTCATATACAACATGTCGGGTGTTCGGTGTTACCGGTCCACGGCATTTCAGCACACTTTCAACCCCCACAACCGGTTCATAGCAGGCGCTTTCATTTTCACTGATCCATCCGATACGTTGCAGAAATATCCGCAATGTGTGTGCACAGCATTCGTACATGAGCGTGCCCGGCATGACCATGTCATCGACGAAATGACAGGTCAGGTACCAATCGTCCGGATGAATATCCGCTTCGGCACGTATCAAGCCCTTACCAAAGGTCCCTCCATAGGGGTCGAATGTGAGAACACGATCGATGAGGTGCATGCGCCCGCCCGGCAGCCACAGAGAAGAAGCGATGCTTTTACCCTGAAACGCAGTACCAAATGCGTCCCCGAGTCGGCCTGACCTCAGGGCATCCAGGGCGGCCTCGGAAAATGTTTCAATTGTTACCGGGGCCGGATGCCGCCACTCAGCACCAAAATCTTCTTGCCTGCGAGTTCCATCCATCTTTTTAGCGACAATACCCCCGGAATTCCGCACCTCCTCCTCGGTAAAGAAGCCTGCACAGCCGTTTTTCATCTGAATGAACAGGTTGTCTTCGATAAACCCTTTGAATTTAAAGAAGAAAAGGTGCGTGTCTCCCTGACGGATAAATTTTTCGATCTCGATGTCGTAGCGAATCGTCTCGCCCGGCTGTGGCAGTCCCCTGAAAAACGTCACACAGGCATCCAGCAACCGATAGGTTCTGCGGCCCTTGACCACATGATCGATCCCCAGATACGAACTGAGGAACAAATCTGCCTGACCAGCCTCCACCGAGATACAGGCAGGCGCGCGGTTACCATCCAGATACCAGGCCTCTGGAAGAACATCGTGTTCGGTCACAATCCGGCCAGTGCCCAGAGAACACTTTTCACCCACAAGGGAAACAACCCGATCCACGAGCATGAGGGGTTCGTCCGGAAGCCGCACCCGGGCCTGGTAGGTGTCGACCACCTGGAATTCAGGACCGAATACCTCGGCCACAGATCCTGTAGCAAAAGTCAGACAGTCTTTCCTGGAATAAAGCGGGGTAACCCCTGATGAGGTCTGGTGCGTCCCGGGGCCTTTGGCAATGACCCCGGTTTTACGGATCTGCTTCATATGACCGGACAGGAGCTGGGCCTGCAGTGCCATGGCCTCCTGGTAGCCCTTTGTCATCTGGCTGGAAAATTCCAGGAACTGCTTGTGTGTTTCGGTGGTTGTCTGGGCATTTTCCTGAACAGACCGCATGAGGTCCCGGACTATCTGGCTGGAGACACTTTCGTGCAGCGGCCCTGAAATGGAATCCCTCCCCAACGGACGCTCGTTGGGTTCATGGATTTTCGATTTTTCCCCAGCTGAAATGCGTGAATCAATATGGCCCGGCAGTAAAGGTGGCGGCCCGGGGAAGGGCAGGGGAGCACCGACACGCAGATGGATTTGACGCGATGATTCTTTTTTGGATCCGGTTGCCGGTCCTGACAATGTATCATCATATACCTGATTCATTTCAGGAGGATACGAAAGACCTCCATATAATTTGTCGAGATGGACACCCACTTTTGCTGCGCTGAGCGCGCCCAACAGCTTCAATATTGAAAGGTATTCGTTGTCTTGGCTTGAACTGACAGCCAAAGCAAGATGGGGGCGACCTTCGAGCGTCTGCCCTATCATTCGTGTGCAGGATGCCCGGGGTCCCATTTCGACAAAAACACGGATACCATCGTCATAGGCCTGTTCAATGGTGCGGGTAAAGTCGAACCCGTTGCGTGCCTGATCCAGTATGGATGCAGCAGCGTTTTCACTGGTCAGGTCATATGTATGGCCCCATGCACAACTGTAAAAACGCATAGTTGCGGATATGTCAGTGGGGTACAGATGAAGTTGGCGGTAAGCCTCCTCCACAGGTCTGAGCGCATCACAGTGAACCGTCACGACACCGTCAAGGGGAACGGCGTTACACCCCAGCATTTTGACGACCTTCCAGATTGATTCTTTCTCGCCGCCTAACACCGATTCCCTGGGTGAATTAATGATCAGCAGACGGGTCATGGGAAATTGTTTAACAACAGACATGACCTCGTCTGCCGCCCGATCAACCGCAACCACCTGCCATTCAAATCGTTTTTCAGGTTCGATGTTCCACGCCTTCCGGAGGGATAGACAGGGCCCGGTCAAGTCTGTCTTGAACAATGGTGATTCGAGCATCCGTTTCAAAAGCCGGTCTTGACCTTTCCAGACACCCATGGCAACCAAGCCAGCGGTTTCCCCGAGGCTGTACCCGATGACCGCCCTGGGTGGCGCCATGAACTGCTGCATCAGTCTGGCCGTGACAACCCCGTGCATTACCTGCCCGAAAATCGCCAACAGCGGATCGGCATGGATCCGATGCAAGGCCTGTATTTCCCATTGGTTTTCCCAGGACATCCGATAAGGCACAAAGCATTCGGGAATCATTTGCCTTTTCAATTGCCCGGTTTCTGCATCCACCTGACCTATAAGCAATGGCCATTGGACCCCCATGTCCCGTCCCATACCAAGATAATGGTTTCCGGAGCCAGGAAAAACAAAGGCAATGCCGGCCGACTCCCCCAGGGGCTCGGGTGTGTAAAAGATGTTTGCATGCCCCGGAGAAGCGTCTGTCTTCCCTGAAGAAACGAGCTGTTTGGCTCTAAGAATCATGTTTTCGGCATCGTGAATATCTTTGACCACCAGGCTGAGCGCTCTTTTCTTACCCGGGGGTCTAGGTCTCTTATTTTCGTACCAGACCCGCGCGAGCCACTCCAGGGGTACGTCCATGGAATCCCATTTCCGGATCTGTTTCCAAAGGGTTTCCAGACCATCTAAAATCTCCTGGTCATGATCGCCTTCCACGACAAAAAGACCGCTGGACTGGTATCCCAGAGGGCGAAGTTTTTCCTGAACGAATCCAGGGGGCGATACCATCCCGGGGTCTTCATACCCTTCCAGAAGGACATGCATGCAGTTTCCATCGGACGTCATGGCACCCACACAGGCCCGGCGAGGATTGGTTTCCCGATCCCGATACCAGTACTGAGGTTTGATGGGAACATGAAAACGTTCTTCCCATGCGATATCTCCGGGCCGTCGATAATCCGGCATGGGTGGTAAAAGGGCATGGTAAAGACACAGGCTTGTTTTCACAAGGGAAGACAAGCCTGATGCGGCACCCATGTGTCCCACAATCGCTTTGGTGCTGCTGACGGCGCAATGCAAGCCCTTTTCGGTCAAAACGGTATTCAATACCTTTGATTCCACGACATCTTCGGTAGGAATACCGCTTCCGTGTGCCTCATAGAGGCTGATATCCGACGACCCCACACGAGCATCCTGAATGGCACGCTCCAGGGAAACTTGGTATGCTTCCTGTGTTACGCCCCCACCTTCCGTCGCCATCCCACTGGCAGCGCCGAAGCCATTGACAATCGCATAAATACGATCTTTTTCCGCAATGGCGTCTTCCAGGCGTTTGAGCACCAGTGCCAGGCCGCCTTCTCCGGGAAGCGTCCCCTTAGCAGATGAATCAAAGGGCAATACAGGCGCTGTCTCGGAACAGGGTCGGGTCTGATGGTGTGTGGCCAGATATCTGATATCTCCGGTAAAATCCACAGCACCCACCAGCATCATGTCTGTGTCATTGTCCTGCAAGGCCCGGACACCTATTTCGAGGGCTTTGATACCGGAAGCTTCTTCGCAGGAGACAACAAAACTGGGCCCACCCAACAGAAATTCCTTGGCAATCCGGCTTGCAATGACACTGGTCAATGCACCCAGAGTCCGGTTGGATGTCAACGGTCGGCTTATAGAAGCTTTCAGGGAACGGACCCACTGGGCGGCATGGGGGTCCTGAAGGTTCAAGCCATATTTTTTTTCCCATCGGCGGATGCTTTCATTCACGATCCATCTTAAATGAAAATTGGTGGCCTCAAAGTCAAAATCCGCTCCCACCATCACGCCCATGCGTGTCCGTTTCTCCCTGAGGGCAACACCGGCATCGATGAGAGCGTTTCGACAGAGCTTCATCATGAGCAGATGCTGCGGCAGAATATCCGGTATTTCATTGGGGGGAACGTGAAACAGACCCATATCCAGGGCAACATCTTCCATGAACGCACCGTGTTCCGGAACCACCTGCCGGAAATAGGTATCCGGTCCGATTTGTGTGCCCCGAAGACGAGAGTGATGTTCGATGATGGATTGCCCCTTGAAAACAGCCTCCTGAAAAGCCCTCAGGGTCGACAGTTTCCCCATGGCAGCGCTCATTCCGATAATCGCCACCAGGGGTTTTTCACTTGTCGATGTTTTAGAATAACCGTCTTCATCACCGTTCCCGGGGACAGCGTGATGTTGCAGATTTATGGTACCTCCAGCTCGCCTATTGGGACGGGTCCATTCTTCCAGAAGCATGTGGGCATTGATACCGCCGAATCCAAATGCGCTCACAGCGGCACGACGGGGGGTGTCGGCATCTCGTAGACCCCAGTCGGTCACTTCGGTCTGGACCCTAAAAGGACTGTCGATCAAAGGACTGTTATCTGTCGGCTCCGAATAGTTGTTTGATGGCGGTATGTTTTTATGTTTTAATGCAAGTAATACTTTAAGTGTTCCGGCTGCCCCGGCACCTGTTAGCAGATGCCCGATAGTAGCTTTGACCGAGCCGATGGGACAGACACCGGCATGGGTTGCAATGCCCTGCCACAGGGTTGCGAGACTGCTCAGTTCGGTATGATCCCCAAGGGGTGTGCCTGCCCCGTGGCATTCAATCAGGTCGACCTGATCCGGTGTCCACCCGGTGGTGTCATAGGCCATGCGCATGGCCCTTACCTGGCCTTCGCTCTTGGGCGCCAGGAGACTACCCCCCATATCGTTGGAAAGCCCGATGCTTTTGATGACCGCCAGTATATTGTCCTGGTCCCTTACAGCATCCTTCACCCGTTTCAGCACAAACATGCCGGCACCTTCCCCGACAACCAAACCATCCGCAGATTTGTCAAAAGGTGCGCAACGACCCGACGGTGACAACGCGCGAAGCTGGGAGAACCCAACCTGCGTGTAAAGGCAGTCAGGCCGGGAGACCCCCCCCACCAACATGGCATCTGCCCTGTGTTGTGCCAGGGCATCGCAGGCAAGTTTGAATGCCACCAGCGATGATGCACAGGCCGCATCCAGGGTATATGTACCGTTTCCGAGACCAAGGCCTTTGGCCAGCAACGCTGCTGGAAAACCGGTCATTTTGCCGGCCAGGCACTGGTTTCTGGTCAAAACCGACGCAATATCCCGGATCATGGGATCAAATAATCGTTTTTCGAGATAAGCCCCCAGAATTTTCTCCGCAACCAAAGAGGAAGCCTGCGTAGGAAGGGCGATGGCGGCCAGAATCACACCGGTTCGTTTCCGGTCGATGAATTCATGCCTGGCAGTGTAAAAAGCCTCTCTACCTGCGTGCAGCACGATTCGGTGAAGTGGGTCAAGATCACGAACCAGGTCCTGGTCAAGATCCATATTGTCAAAACAGTAGTCGATATCCCGGTTCAGAAGGCAGGCTATCCTGGATATGGCTTTGTCGGGCCGCAGTTTATCTGCGGTCATCACAGCAGGGCCAACCCGCCAACGATCTTTTCCAACCACCTGGCAGGCATCTCTTTTATGAAGCAGATTATCCCAGAAGACATCCAGGGTGGTCGCGCCGGGTAAGAGTCCGGCCATACTGACAATGGCGATATTGTATGGCCGGGATGTTTGCATATATTTGGTATCTTTCTGCATTATTGGGCTCTACATACCCGAGTCATACCCATATTTCAACTACGAATAAATTCGCTTCACGAATTTATAATACTGGTTTTAAATACGTACTATATGCGAATTTTTGCAGGATTGCATTTTGATTTGGTTATGGGAAACTGACCATACTACGCCTGCCGGCAGAACAGATGGGCCTGACATGCTGATGCCTTGTCAGGCAAAATACGAATCTCTAATAGGAGGAAAACGCCATGATGAGAACACAGAAATGGATCACGATTTTTATGCTGATAACCCTGGTCATGCTTACGGGCAGTTATGCACTGGCCGAGGAACAGGGAAAAATCAACATCAATACAGCCACGGTGGAAGAACTGGTACAACTGGAGCGTGTCGGTCCCAGATACGCAGAAAAAATAGTTGCCTTTCGTCAGGAGAACGGTCCCTTTAAGGCGCCTGAGGAGATCATGCTGGTAGCGGGCATCGGTGAGAAGACCTTCGAAATCAATAAAGACCGGATCGTCATTAAATAATAATGCCTGGACTGTAGACAACTGATAGTGTGCGACCCCGCGGGCTCCCGTCCTATCATCTCAAAGGAGTCATTTCATTCGATCAAGGCAATGCGTTAGCCTTTCCCGCTATTTCATCCCGCGGGGTCAGCCGTTCAGGTCAGGAACACCGAATCGAGCGATTGTCGAGGTTGCCGTTCGGCAAGGCAGCTGCGGGTTCCGCGAATGTAAACTAGCGGGATCGTACGGACGCTGCAGACTGCGGTACGTCAGCAGTCCCAGCGGGTTGCAGATTTTGAATTAAATGAATCAAATCCTTTGAAAGATGGGTTGCCGAACCCCAAGGAAGATCTGAACCGCCATTTAGGTAAAAGAAAGGAGAGAGCCATGGACTACGCCTACCAACGACTGGACATCTGGAAAAAGGCGGTCGATCTTTCCATCAAGGTCATTCAATGTATCGCCGAAGTGGCCAATGAGGTTGAAACACAGCGCCTTACCGAGGAAATCGAAATGAGTGCCGTCAATATTGCCACAAACATCGCCAAGGGAAAAGCCTGTTTGTCGGAGGAGGATTTCATTTATTATCTGTTTTTGTCAAAAAGATCACTGTATGAAACCATGACACTGCTGGAAATTCTCAAAGCCAAACAGTTGATTACCGACGAGTGCTACATGGAAATCGAAACAAAAGGAAAAAACATCACTGGAATGCTGATTGAATTTATCCGCTCAGTCAAAGAAACCGGCAGCCCCTATCAGGCAGAAAACTACCAGGCTGCTTACAGAAACCGATAGAACAAAAGGAGATAAATGATGACCTATATCTATGAAAAGCTCGACGTCTGGCAAAAAGCCATGCAGTTTGCCGGGGATGTCATTGATTCCATGTCGATGATGAACAGCAAAGACTACCATCAAGAGATTTTAGAGAAAACAGAAGGGAGTGCAGCCGGTATCGCCGGCGCCATTGCCATGGGAAAATCCTACAGTTCAAAACACGATTTCGCCAGACATCTGTATCATTCCAGGGGCGCCTTGTACGAAACCATGACTCTGTTGGAGTTGTTGAAACGTAAACGCCTCGTTGCCGAAGATAAATTTGCTGATTTCGACACCAGGGCAAACCAACTGACCGCCATGCTGACCGCCCTGATTAAATCGATTTACACACCCAAATCGGACAATGGCAAACAATCATCATAAGCGTCAACCTCCTGAGATGAGGCTGATAATTTCAGTCGATTACAGAGAAAGGCCTTCCGGACTTCCCGATCTTCTGGTTGATGCAGGATTTGAGGTGGCTATAGTCAAGCTCCCTTATTGTGACTACATAATTAACCATGGAATATCCATCGAAAGAAAAACCGGCAGGGATTTCGCTATCTCAATCATCGACGGCAGACTATTTAAACAGGCCAGTTGGATGCGAAAGCGAACCAATCGGCCTGTTTTTCTCCTGGAAGGAAGTCCGTTTCATGTCGATGTGGACATACATAAGAAGGCGATTAAGGGCGCAATGCTTTCTATACAAGTCGCATGGAGCATCCCCATCATTTATTCTCGATCTATGGAGGAAACATGCAATATTTTCAGAACACTGGCAACCCAGCAGGAAAACCAGACCGAACGCCTGGAACTCAGGCACGGTTTTCGATCCAAACGGATGATCTCAAAACGGTTGTATCTTCTACAAGGGCTTCCAAATATTGGTCCGGTTATGGCTCTGAGATTGATCAGACATTTTAAAACAGTCCACCGTGTTATGAACGCCAGTATCGATGAATTAACGGAAGTGGATGGCATTGGGGAAGATACTGCTGATAAGATCCAGGAAATTCTCCGGTAAATTCGTTTAAGCAACATGGTATAGAATATAGATAAGCCACGCAAGTGGCGTCAAATAAAATCGGATAGTTTAACTATCCGATTTTATTTTTGGATTGACAATCCCCGTCAAAGATGTTCATATCCTGAACGCATATTTTTACTCTATCCAGACAATCCAATCAGCAGCATCAAAAAGGTTATTTTTGTTGCCCGTGTAACCCACCCGGCGGAGCTATGAGAAAGCCCAGTATCACGCGTCCTATTTTCCGAACATTATTATGACAAGCGGTATAAAGCGGCCAAGCCGCGCAGAATAAATTTGCGGAGCATAATTTATCGATGAATCACCAAGATATCCGAACCCTGAAAATTCTTGAAGAAATCGAGAAGGGCTCCCGATTGAGCCAGCGCTCCCTGGCAAAGCATCTCAATGTTTCTCTGGGCTTGGTAAACTCACAATTAAAACGCCTGGCTGACAGAAGCTTTTACACGGTTGGCAGCATACCGAAAAACCGGATCACGTATATTCTAACGCCGAAAGGTATTGAAGAAAAAAACCGGCTCACCTATGAGTATATTCAGTTCTCTTTGCAATATTATATAGATATACGTCATAAAATAAAGCGTACCCTCAACAAATTGGTAGATGACGGCACGCACAGTATCATATTTTACGGCACCAGCGACCTGGCAGAAATTACCTATGTCTCACTCCAGCAAACACCGCTGAAATTCAAAGCACTGGTGGATCATGATCATAAAGGCAACCTGTTTTTTGGTCATCGCATCCAATCATTTGATGCGCTCGACATTATAAACTTCGATAAAATCCTGATCACCGCCTTTTCCACCACGGAAAATCCCGTGGATGTATTGATGAAAAAGAATGTTCACAAGGATAAGATCATTTTGATCACATAATGAGGGCCTATGAATTCAGATAGAGAGAAACTCAATCAGCTGATACAAAAAGGCGTTGCTATTCCCAACCCTGATAGCGTCGAAATCGGTGAGGATGTCAAGGTCGAAAACATATCCGGTGACGGCGTCACGATTCATTCAGGGTGTCGCCTGTTTGGAAAATCGACCCTTATCATGGGTCAGACCCAGATCGGATATGAAGCCCCTGTTACCATCCAGGACTGCCAGCTCGGTCCTCGCGTCACCCTCAAAGGGGGGTTTTTCAAAGAATCTGTTTTCCTGGAAAAGACCAGTGCCGGAAGTGGCTCGCATGTCAGGGAAGGGTGTGTTTTTGAAGAAGAGGCCAGTATTGCCCATACCGTAGGTCTCAAACAAACCATTCTGTTTCCTTTCGTTACCCTTGGCAGCCTGATAAATTTCTGTGACTGCCTCATGGCAGGGGGCACCAGTAGAATAGATCACAGTGAGGTTGGCAGTGCCTACATTCATTTCAATTTTACCCCCAACCAGGACAAGGCAACAGCCTCTCTTGTGGGTGATGTGCCGAGAGGGGTCATGCTTGATCAACCGCCGATTTTTCTGGGAGGGCAGGGGGGTCTGGTAGGACCCAGCCGCCTGTCCTTCGGGACAGTCATTGTAGCCGGCACCATATTTCGCAAAGATGTAACCAGGCCCGGGAGAATGATCTTCGAAGGTGCCGGAAAAGGAGGCGATGTCCCTTTTGTTCCCGGACTCTACCGAGGCATCAAGCGCATCGTGGTGAACAACATCCTTTATATCGGAAACCTCATCTCTCTCCTGCATTGGTATCAACACGTGCGATCTCTTTTTATTTCAGATAATTTCCCGCATACACTCCAGGCAGCCGCCATGGAAAAATTGAAGTTTATCATCCAGGAACGCATCCAGCGATTACGTCAGCTGATAGAAAAAATGCCCTTATCCATTCAAAAATACAAGGATATGTATCGCATGGATGCCGGTGCAAAAATCGTGATTCAGCAAAAAGAACTGCTTGCAAAACGGAGCGCCATCATCGACTGCCTGCTTTCCATGGAGGCGTATCCGGGAGACACCGCCCTGCGCGATCAATTTTTGGGCCGCGCGGTAAACACTTCGCAGGACAATGGCAAAAATTACATCAAGACGGTCCAGGCCCTTGATCCCAAAGTAAAACAGACGGGAAGCGACTGGCTCCAGGGAATTGTGGATAAGACCCTTTCCGAGGTGTTGGAGATTCTGCCGTGTTTTCGTTAGACGATGTTTTGAAACCACATGCAGAATTTCTTACAGCGCTAAATTGTTTTAATGCTGGGAACCAAATGAACATCGAACATCGAACGTCCAACATTGAATTTTGAATTTAAAAAGATGAAGAAACAGAAATATTTCGATATTGGTTTTTTTGTTTCCATTCGACATTGGACGTTCGATGTTCGATGTTGGACGTTCATCTTTATAAAATCATCGTTGTCCGGAGGATTTTATTTATGACAAAACTTTTCGGCACCGACGGTATCCGGGGAAGGGTCAACCAGTCTCCCATGACCCCTGAGATGGCATTGAGGGTGGGGAAAGCCGCTGCTGTCTTCTTCCACAGCGATACCTCCCACAAACGTCCCAAAATAGTCATTGGAAGAGATACCCGTCTTTCGGGCGCTATGATCGAATCCGCACTGGTATCCGGGTTGTGCGCCCTGGGAGCGGATACATATCTGGCTGGCGTTCTGCCCACTCCGGGTGTGGCCTGTCTCACCACTCATTTGGGGGCGGATGCCGGTATCGTTGTCTCGGCTTCTCACAACCCCTTTTATGACAACGGGATCAAATTTTTCAACCACAGAGGATTCAAACTCAGCGATGCCATGGAAAACGACATGGAACAGTGGATCCTCGATACGCATAGAGAACAACCCTTTATCGCAGATAACGCCATCGGAAATGTTTTCCCAGTGGCCAGTGCCGGCAGGATTTATGGCGATTTTCTTTTAGGTGCACTGCCTGCGGGAATCACACCTCGACTGGCCGGTCTGAAAGTTGTCCTGGATTGCTCAAATGGTGCTACCAGCACAATAGCACCGGAATTATTTGCCCGTATAGGTGTGGAGGTAATCCCCCTGTCCACATCCCCGGACGGCACCAATATCAACGCAGACTGTGGATCACAATGCCCTGAAACCCTTGCAAAAAGGGTTCTGGAATCCCGTTCGGACGTTGGGTTCGCATTTGATGGGGACGGAGATCGAGTGATTGCCGTTGATGAAACCGGAAAGATTCTTACGGGCGACCAGCTCATCGCTATTTTTTCAGGCTTCTATCATCAGCATCATCTGCTGAAAAATCAGACCGTTGTCACCACCGTAATGAGCAACATGGGGCTCGGCAAAACACTGTCTGACATGGGGGTTACCCACCTGAAATCAGCCGTGGGCGATCGCTATGTCATGGAACAGATGGTTGCATCCGGAGCGGTTATCGGCGGAGAGAATTCAGGGCATATCATTTTTCTGGACGCACATACCACCGGTGACGGCATACTGGCTGCACTTCAGTTTCTGCGAGTGCTGGTTTCAGAAAAGAAACCGGCTTCCCGTCTCGCTGATATGATGACAGTTTTTCCCCAGGAGTTGATGAATGTCACCGTGAATATCAAGCCTGCTATCAGCGATATTCAGGGTTTGACCGAAGCCACCACGATCATTGAAAAACAGCTCGGTGACCACGGCAGGGTGCTCATACGTTACTCAGGTACGCAACCCATGTGCCGGGTCATGGTGGAGGCATCAACCAAAGCCGAAGCTTCTCGATTTTGCGGACAATTAACCGAAATCATTCGAACCCAAATAGGCATATAAAAAACCCTGTGTGCATGTGAACACAGGGTTTTTTTCATATCATTTATAAAAAAAGCGGCGCAGCCGCGTCAAATAAAATCGCTTTGCGATTTTATCTGCGGTCGCCTAAAATCCGCAGCAGCATCAAGAACAGGTTGATAAAATCGAGATAGAGCGTCAAGGCGCCCATGATGGCGCCTTTCCTGACAACGGCGGCTCCGACATCGGCCGGTTGTGTCAGGGCCATGGTTTTCAGCTTCTGGGTATCGTAGGCCGTCAAACCAACGAATACCAACACGCCGATATAGCTGATGACCATGCTCATGGCCGAACTTCGAACGAACATGTTCACCACCGAAGCAATGATAATTCCGATGAGGCCCATGGTCATAAAGCCCCCTAAAGATGTTAAATCCCGTTTGGTGGTCATGCCGTAAACACTGAAAGCCACAAAAGTGGCTGAACAGATAAAAAAAGTGGAAGTAATGGAGGATGCTGTATATATAAGAAATATAACGGAAAGAGTGGCGCCGTTGAGTGCGGCATACAGGACAAAGAGGGCCGTTGCCGTGGAGGCTTGAATTTTTTGGACCCTGGCGCTCAAGAAGAAAACAAGTGCCAGCTCACCGATAATAAGGCCATAGAATATGATCCGATTGCCAAAAATCACCTGTTGTATCGAAGGTGTGTTGGCCACATAATAAGCTACGAAGCCGGTTAGGGCAAGCCCCATGGCCATCCAATTGTACACGCTGCGTATAAAGGTGTTCACCTGTACCTGGGCTTGTGTTTTTGACAATGCAACTGGTTGCATGTTATCCTCCTGTTCTTCTTTATTTTTATGATTTTTCTTTTGCAGCTGGTGTTTTCCAACTTCCCATAATATAACACAACATCGGTTAATTTCAACCTGAATCGAACGATTCTTGACGTAATGTATAGGCCCAAGATGAAACCAGACCAAATATATCACGATTTGATCGAACTGGCTGATAAATTCAAGATTTCTGTATCAGAACAAAATCTGCAGAAAACAGTTGTCAAAGCCGAATCCGGTTACTGTATCGTGAAAGAGCAGAAGCGTTTTATCGTTGACAAACACCTGTCTCTTCATAAAAAAATCGATGTTCTGGCAGCCTTTCTCAGTACACTGCCGCATGAGAACCTATACATCATGCCGGCCCTGAGGGAAGTGCTCTACAAATACGCCAATGATAAATAGGGGGCCTATCAATTTTGGAATTTAAAAGTTTACATAATATACCTTATCAGACGTTATTGATTTATCAAATCAAATTCCTTGAAAACAAACACGTGAATCCTATACCCCTTGGAACCTATTAGTATGCAGCCTGCTCCTTCCCAGAGACATATTCTAACCGTTTCAGAACTCACTTCACAGATCAAGTCCCAACTGGAGACACGATTTCCTTTTATCTGGATCACGGGTGAGATTTCAAATTTTCGCGTTCCCGCATCAGGTCACTTCTATTTTTCCCTCAAAGATTCCCAGGCTCAGATCAATGCCGTGATGTTTCGCGGTCAGAGCGGTCAATTAAAGTTTGAGCCCGAGGACGGCATGCAGATAAACGGGCTTGGACGCATAAGTCTGTATGAACCCAGAGGTACTTACCAGATTATTCTGGAATACATGGAACCCAAAGGTGTGGGCGCATTGCAGGTAGCGTTTGAGCAACTCAAACAGAAACTGTCTTCCCAAGGCCTGTTCAATGATGAACATAAAGTACCCATTCCTTTTTTACCACATAAAATCAGTGTGATAACATCTTTAACCGGTGCTGTCATCCATGACATCATTCGTATTTTACAACGTCGTTTTGCCAACATTCCCCTGGAAATAATCCCGGCCAAGGTCCAGGGCGATGGTGCAGAAAAAGAGCTGATTGACGCCATCCGTCTGCTGAACGATCGTTGTGATACCGATGTGGCCATTCTGGCACGGGGTGGCGGATCCCTCGAAGACTTGCAGCCGTTTAACACCGAGGGTCTTGCCCGCGAAATCTTTGCATCCAAAATACCCATCATTTCGGCAGTAGGACATGAAACCGATTTTACACTGGCCGATTTCGTGGCAGACCTGCGCGTACCGACACCTTCGGCAGCAGCGGAAATCGTCGTGCCCTTGAAATCCGATCTGGAACGTCAGTGTAGCGCTCTGCAAAGAAAACTGATAACCACATTTTCAAACTACCTTCGATTCCTGAAAACGTATCTCAGAGAGTTCTCCAGACGCCTTATCGATCCCCGCAAGCAAACCCAAGACTTGAGACTCCGGACAGATGATTTAGCCAACCGCATGATCCGGGCATTGTTTCAGGATATTCGACACCGTCAGGAACGGCTCCAGTGGCGCCTGGAAAAACTACACAGGTTTTCACCTGCCGCCAGATTGCCTTATCTTATATCAAAACATGAACAACTACACCATAACCTACTGTCTTCAATCAGTATATATATTAATAATAATAGCAGTAATCTACACACAATCCGATCCAAATTGACAGCCTTGAGTCCCACGGCTATTCTTGAAAGAGGTTACAGCATCACCCGCCTGCTTCCCAGTGCTCAGGTGGTGCGGGATGCTCAAAGTGTCTCCACAGGAGATCGTTTGCAGATTCTTCTTGGTTCCGGGTCGTTGGAAGCCCAGGTTGTCAAGAGGTCGGTTGAAAAAAACAATCGCGAAAACACGCATGAAGTATCCATAAAGGATACATGTAGATACCCGGGTCCAAAGGCCGGCACTGATTGAAGAACCTCGCAGCACAAGCTACGGGGAATGCGCTCGCTTTTTCGGTTCAACCCTAAAAAACAGGAAAAAAAAGATGCCCAAACAGACATTTGAAAAATCCATCCAACAGCTGGAAGAAATCGTCCAGGAGTTAGAATCGGGCGATCTGCCTCTCGAAAAGGCCCTTCTTCGTTTCGAAGAAGGGATGAATCTTTCCAAGCGCTGTTCCAAGATGCTCGACGAAACCGAAAAAAAAATCTCCGTACTTATTCGAGAAACGGACGGCACACTGTCCGAAAAACCCTTTCCCACAGACATGACCTAAGACGATTGGCGCGATGATTGACTTTGAGAAATATTTGAAAGCATACCAAAAGGATATAAATGCTAAAATTCTTTTGTTGCTGAAAGAATCTGATACGTCCAGCCGTATTGTGCAGGCCATGCAATATTCAATATCAGCCGGCGGCAAAAGAATCCGCCCTATTCTGACCCTGGCCGCCGCCGAAGCCACCCATGCCCGGGCATTAGATGTATTGCCGGTCGCTTGTGCCATCGAAATGATTCACACCTATTCTTTGATTCACGATGATCTGCCGGCCATGGATAACGACACCCTCCGCCGCGGCAAGGCCACGTCACATGTTCAGTACGACGAGGCCACTGCCATTCTGACCGGGGATGCCCTGTTGACACTGGCCTTTGGCATTCTGTCTTCAACGGCGAACTACTCCCAGAAAAATCTGTCCCGACGCCTGAAGATCATTTATGTACTGGCAAAGGCTGCCGGGCACCAGGGCATGATCCTGGGTCAGATGCAGGATATCTGTGCCGAGGGCGACACATTAGACCTCGATGAACTCATTCGAATGCATTCCCTTAAAACAGGGGCCCTGATTGAAGCCTCTATTGTGGTGGGCGCTTTGTTTGGAAATGCCGATCAGACAAGAATGAATTCCCTACGTCACTATGCGAAAAACATCGGTCTGGCATTTCAGGTCATCGACGACATATTGAATGTTTCAGGAGACCCCGTAAAACTCGGAAAAGCAGTCGGAACCGATACGGACAGAGGGAAAAACACTTTCCCGGGACTCATGGGAATGTCGAAGGCCACGGCATATGCCGAAAATCTCGTTCAAACCGCCTTGAAAGCACTGGAGTTTTTTGATAACAAAGCAGATCCGTTGCGCGCTATTGCACGGTATATCATTGACCGAAACAACTAGAAGCGTTCTCAAAAAAGAACATCGAACGTTCACCATCGAATTTTGAATGAAACGATGGAGAAACAGCTATTCGCTCATAGCTGATAGCTGATAGCTCATAGGGTTTGATCAGGTTGCAGCTATCAGCTAATATCATGTTTTCATTCGAAGTTGGACGTTCGATGTTCGATGTTGGACGTTCATCTTTTAAAAAGGAGACACTACCTTTCTTGAATTTACTTGATAATATATCTTCCCCTCGTGATTTGAAAAATCTTTCTCGAAACAAATTGAAGTTCTTGTCAGGAGAACTGCGCAAACGTATCGTTGATGTTGTATCCCAAAAAGGTGGCCATCTCGCCTCCAGCCTGGGGACTGTTGAGTTAACCATTGCCCTGCATTACGTGTTTGAGACACCCGAAGATAAAATAATTTGGGATGTCGGGCATCAGGCTTATGCGCATAAAATCATCACCGGGCGAAATGACAGGTTCGAAACGATTCGGCAGTTTGGCGGCCTTTCGGGATTTACCCGAAAAAACGAAAGCCCGTATGACACTTTTTCAACCGGCCACAGCAGCACCTCCATCTCGGCAGGTCTCGGTATTGTGACCGCCAAACGTCTCAAGGGCCAGAAGTCAAAGGTGATTGCCGTTATCGGGGACGGTTCCATGACTGCCGGTCTGGCTTATGAAGCCTTGAATCAGATCGGTGGTTCACACAAGGACAAGGATCTGATCGTGATCCTGAACGACAATGAGATGTCCATATCAAAAAATGTGGGTGCCTTATCCTCCCTTTTGAGCCGCACGCTTTCCCGTAAACGTCTGCAGGACTGGCGTAAGGATTTCGGTGTCTTTCTGAAATCACTGCCCCGGTTTGGTGATGACATTTATCAGTTTGCCAAGCGCTCAGAGGATTCCTTTAAAACCTTTATAACCCCCGGCATGCTTTTTGAAGCCTTTAATTTTGAATATTTCGGCCCAATCAACGGCCACAACATCGATCACCTCATCGATATTTTGAACAACATCAAATTTCGAGATGAACCCGTCCTGCTGCATGTGGTAACCACCAAGGGCAAGGGTTACCTGCCGGCAGAAAAAAATCCGGTCTATTTCCATGGATGTAGCAGTTTCGATGTGGAAACCGGAACATGCGTACCATCTGATATCGATATTCCCTCCTATACAGAGGTTTTCAGTCAAACCATGCTAACCCTGGCGGAATCGGATCAGAAGGTGCTGGCTGTCACAGCGGCCATGCCCGAAGGAACCGGTCTGGCTGCATTTTCAGACAAATTTCCGGATCGTTTTTTTGATGTGGGCATTGCCGAACAGCATGGTGTCACCTTTGCAGCAGGACTGGCGACCGAAGGATTCAAACCGGTGGTGGCCATATACTCCACATTCCTGCAGCGGGCATTCGACCAGGTGCTGCATGACGTCTGTATAGAATCGCTTCACGTGGTGTTTGCCATCGACAGGGGAGGTATCGTGGGAGAGGATGGTCCCACCCACCAGGGGGTGTTCGACTATGCATACTTGAGGTGTCTGCCCAACATGGTTGTCATGGCGCCTAAAGATGAAAACGAACTTCGCCATATGCTCAAGACGGCCATATCCCATGACGGCCCCATCGCTGTACGGTATCCCCGTGGAACCGGTGTGGGCACATCGCTGACCTCGCCCCTTTCTACGCTACCCATCGGCAAAGGAGAGGTTTTGAAACAGGGCGATGATCTGCTGATCCTTGCCGTGGGGAGCAGCGTCAACGAAGCACTGGCAGCCCATACACAACTGAAGGCTGACAATATCGAGGCAACGGTAGTCAACTGCCGATTCATCAAGCCATTGGATACGGAATTGATAGGCAATCTGGCCAGGCGTATTCAGAAAGTCATCACTGTCGAAGAAAATGTACTCCATGGCGGTTTTGGAAGTGCCGTACTCGAATGCTTGAACAATCAGGACATCGTCAATGTGCGGGTCAAACGGATCGGTATCGCAGATATCTTCGTGGAACATGGTCCACAGCGAAAATTACGGTCCGTCTATGGTGTGGACGCCGCTGCCATCGTCAATGCAGCCAGACAACTGATAGACAAATGGCCCGTTAAAAAATGAACATCGAAAAAATTATGCCCACCCCCAAAAAAAGACTCGACCTTTCCCTTCTCGACAAAAAGCTCGCACCCACACGGCAGCGTGCCCAGGCCCTGATCCTGGCAGGCAGGGTGCTCGTCAACCAGGAACCCATGACCAAACCTGGAACCCGGATTTCCGAGGGTGATGCTGTCGTCATCAAGGGATCCGATATGCCTTATGTCAGTCGCGGCGGCATCAAACTGGCCGAGGCGCTCATCCGATTCCAGATCGATGCCGCCGGCCTGAACTGCATGGATATCGGAGCCTCCACCGGCGGTTTTACAGACTGTCTTCTCCAGAATGGCGCCTCCCGTGTAGTTGCAGTCGATGTCGGGTATGGACAGCTTGCCTGGAAACTGAGGCAGGACCCAAGAGTTACGCTTCTGGAAAGAACCAATATCCGCTACCTGAAGATTGAAAAAGTTCCATTCCCAGTCGATCTGGCTGTCATCGATGTCTCTTTTATCTCCTTGAAAATTGTCGTACCTGTTATTCGACAATTCCTTAAAAGCGATGCCACCGTTGTGACCCTAATCAAACCCCAGTTCGAGGTAGGCAGACATCATGTCGGCAAGAGGGGTGTGGTCAAAGATTCCCTTCTGCATGAGGAAGTCACGCGATCCCTTGCGCAGTTTTTTGAAACGGCCGGATTCAAGGTTCATGGTATTGTCCCCTCCCCTATCACCGGCCCTAAAGGAAACAAGGAATTTCTTTGCCACTTGAAAATTAAATCGTAAAACGATTTTATTTTAGGTTGCGCTTGATTTTTTTCTTCATTGCATATAATGCTTTTTATTTCCAGACTCGATGAATCAAATTATAGGAGCGACCTAGTCGCATATTATAAAATCGTGTAACGATTTTATTGGGAGGAGCATAGATGAGTCAAGCATTGGACGAACTGAGAAACATAGCCCTTTTAGCTCATGGCAGTGCCGGTAAAACATCTCTGGCGGAAGCCATACTGTTCAAAGCCGGTATCACCAAGCGTATCGGAAGAGTCGAAGATGGTAACACCGTTATGGACTTTGAGCCTGAAGAGCTCAAGAGAAATACCAGTATCAGCAGTGGGTTCTGCCAGTATACCTGGAAAAAGCATACCATCAACCTCATCGACACACCTGGAGACCAAAACTTTTTCAGTGACACCAAACTCTCTATGCAGGCTGCGGATGCCGTGGTTCTTCTGGTGGATGCCGTCGACGGGGTCAAGGTACAAACCGAGCAGGCATGGGATTTTACTGCCGACCTGAATATGCCTTGCATTATTTTCATCAACAAGCTTGACAGGGAACGGGCCGATTTTTCCCGCACATTGGAGGATATCTCTAACTGTCTTGACCTGAAGCCGATCACGCTTCACCTGCCCATAGGAAAAGAAGAAACATTCAAAGGTATTGTCGATCTTGTCAGCATGAAGTCTTACATCTATGATGAGCAGGGAAACGTCACCAAGGGTGACATCCCAGACGATATGCAGAGCCAGGTCGAGTCCGAAAAAGAAAAATTGATAGAGGATGTCGCCGAGGCCGATGATGCGCTCATCGAGCGGTACCTGGAGGGGGAAACACTCAGCGATGAAGACATTAAAAACGCCCTGAAAAAAGGTGTTCTTTCCAGAGTCTTTGTGCCGGTACTGTGTGGCGCTGCCGTAAAAAACATCGGTATCGATACTCTTCATGGACACCATCAACAGCGTCATGCCATCACCGGAAGATAGTAAACCACGGACGGGCATCGATCCCAAAGATGACAGCAGCATCGAGCGTTCACCTGACCCGGATGAACCCTTTTCGGCTATTGTCGTTAAAACCATTGCCGACCCATATGCGGGCAGACTATCTATTTTCAAGGTTATCTCGGGCACATTGGGATCAGAAGGAAATATTTACAATTCCTCCAAAGAAATCAAGGAACGTTTCAACCAGTTACTTACCATTTTCGGCAAAGAACAAAAACCGGCCACTGGGGCAGGCCCCGGTTCCATCGTTGCCGTGGCAAAACTGAAAGAGACAACCACAGGAGATACCCTGTGTGATGAAGGCAGTAAAATTCGGTATCAGTGCGCAGAACCACTGCCGACCCTCATTTCTTTTGCACTGCAACCCAAATCCAAGGGTGACGAAGATAAAATCTTCAGTTCTCTTTCCAAACTCCTCGAAGAGGATCCTGCCTTGAAGCTCGATCGAAACCTGGAAACGCATCAGATTCTTCTGTCAGGTGCCGGCCAGGTCCATATCGAAGCCACCGTCGAAAAACTAAAACGAAAATACAATGTCGAAGTGAACTTGAGTACCCCCAAGGTACCCTACAAGGAGACCGTCAAGAAAAAAGCACGTGCACAAGGCAAACACAAAAAGCAATCCGGCGGGCATGGCCAATACGGCGACTGCTGGATCGACATGGAGCCACTGCCCAGTGGGGCTGGTTTTGAATTTGTGGATGGTGTCGTGGGGGGTGTCATACCCAGGCAGTATATTCCTGCGGTGGAAAAAGGAATTATCGAAGCGTCCCAAAAAGGGATCCTGGCCGGCTTCCCCTGTGTTGACTTCAAAGTAACCCTGAATGACGGCTCTTTTCATGCTGTTGACTCTTCTGAGATGGCCTTTAAAATTGCCGGATCACTGGCCTACAAAAAAGCAGCCGAAAGTGCCAATCCCATATTGCTGGAACCGATCATGAAGGTTACCATCACCACCCCCGATGAATACATGGGTGATATTATGGGTGATCTGAACGGGCGGCGCGGCAGGGTCCTCGGCATGGACAGTGCCGGTAAATACCAGGTGATCAATGCCAACGTACCCATGGCCGAATTCCTCACTTACGCCCCTGACCTGAGGTCCATGACCGGCGGCCGTGGCATTTATACCATGGAATTTTCTCACTATGACGAAGTTCCTTCACATTTGGTGGATAAAATCATCGAAGCGGTCGCGGCAGAACAAGAATAACATCGTTTAACGATGCTATCATACGCGACGGTGTCGCTATTGATCAAAAAAGGCGCCATGGAAAATACTTCCATGACGCCTTTTTTCTTTTTGAGCGCTTGACGATACTGTTTGTCAGAACAACGTTCCGAATTATCTTTTGTTTCTTCCTTCCTCCTTCAAACCTATTCAAAATTCGACGTTGGACGTTCGATGTTCGATGTTCACTCCTTTGTTGACATAATAATGTCGACACGATCGGACAGGCCAGGATTCCCTATTCTCCCCCTCTGCCGGTTCAAGAATCAGTCCGCCTGGACGACAAATGGACCTTCCGGAAAGCACTTTTTGCAGGGAGCATATCCTTCCCAGAAAGCTTCCCAAAGACTGGAAAAGAAAATTCTGTTCGCTCTGTTGGTTTGCAACCCGAATGGACAAGCCTCCCGATGAAATCGTCTGGATCGTTTATTGGCAAGGAGATTCAGCGCCTGTGCCTCCCATCCACGCCACATACCCTGTTTTCCTTGCATGGCAAGGCGCTGGGATTTTAGAAACAAATCATGATAACGATGATTGGGAGGCGTGAACAAACAGTATGCCCATCCTTGCTCAAGCATCACCTTATTGATAAAAATCCTTTCGTGTGTATAGACATAGACAAGCCCTCTGCCGTAGCGATCCGATTTCTCTTCGCCGTAAGCTATATATACGTCTCGATTCCCCAGGAGTCGTGCATTATTATTTTTTGCTTCGATGCCAAAGGGCTCCACGCTCCCGTTTCCGTTGTGTACTTCGGGGGCATTGATTCCAATGTACCGCACAAACTGGTTGTTATCCAAGAGAAGCGTATCCCCGTCCACGACACGCTTTACATGGTGCGCATCCATGGCCGGAACTAGCGCCGGCGAAAAAAGAATTATCAGGCATATCAAAAAAGATGAACGTCCAACATCGAACATCGAACGTCCAATTATGAATAAAAAAAACAATACCGAATTATTTCTGTTTCTTTTCATCGGTTTTGATGCTCGTGCCGAAAATCTCAATTCTTCCGTTTCTTCCTTTCGCAGTTAAACACATTGAAGAACCTCGCAGCAAGCTACGGGGTTAGCGCTCGCTTTTTCGGTTCAAAATTCGATGTTGGACGTTCGATGTTCGATGTTCAAATTTTTTCTGTATCTTCTTTATTGGACGTAACCCTGCGATGTTTTATTGTTTCGGTTAAAAGCAACGGTGTCGCGTCAAATAAAATCGTTTCACGATTTTATTCCGCAGTGTCTCACCGCACTTTCATCAAGAATACTGGAAAGCCCCCCCCGGTCCGCAGGCAGGTATCCCATGACCTGTTCCCAGACATCGTCGTCTTCCATACAGAAATAGACTGTCAAATCTGGAGCAAATTTACGAATAACTGAAACCATGTGCTGGTATATTCGGATCCGAAGGGGCTTGAAATATCGCATTTTGCCGTCCAGACCTGGAATGAATTCTCCGTAAACAATCGTTGACCCAGGAAAACGCTGCTGGATGATCGGCTTCAGCTGCGGCATGAAACGGAAAGTGCCGATACTTATCCAGACAATATTCTGTGGGGCTACATGGGCAAATATCTGTTTGATGATCTCTTCGTAATCGTTTTCACAGCCATCATATATGACCACCGGGTCGAAGTGAAATGCAATTGGATAGCCCCAGGATTCGCACGTTTGGGCAGCCCGGAGTCGAGATTCTATGCTTGCTGTACCCCGCTCCTCGGTTTTCGAAACGGCAAGGGAATTGATTGACCAGGAAAGAATTGTCTTTCGATGGTGGACCAATGATGCGAACGGTGCGATGGACACGGTCTTGGTTTTCAATTCGAGCACCGATCGTGATTGCGATGCAAACCGTTGCACTAGTCGGGTGTTTAAATCAGACCATTTCCCCCAGATGAGGCTGTCGGTAAATTCCCCCGTACCGATCCGGGATCCTTCTTCAAGGGACAAATGATGGTCCAGCTCAGCAAACAGATCGTCATGATTCACAAAAAACTGGCATATGGGTGGATGAAAATAGGTCTGCAGGATGCAGTATGCACAATCCATGGTGCAGAAGGTACCGATGTGAAGAATCTTGTATCCGCAGCAGGTATAGGATCGTGTTCCCGGGCATTCTTTAATGAACCTGCCCTTGTTGCGGGTCAACAAAAGGACCTCCTTACCGCTTTGGATCGGATCTTTTGCGCCGGAAAGCTGCTCAAAAAGTGCCTGGGTTTCATCTACCACACTGAAAGGGATATGGAGACGCGACACAATCTGCTTCACGACCGGTAAATCGAGGACATCTTTATGAACCAGTAGCTTTGAAATGGTCATTTTGTGTACATGCTTTCAGGTTTTTCTTGACACAACTCAGAAGGATCTCTTAACATAATCGGGTCATGGCACAGAATAATAATAAAAACAAACGATTGATCAGTCTGTTCTTTCTGGGGCTTCTCATGTTGAACTATCCGGTACTGTCCTTGTTCAACGTAAACACACCTGTCCTGGGAATCCCCCTGCTCTGCCTGTATCTTTTTTCAGTCTGGATTGCCCTGATCCTTCTCATCAGTATCATCACACGTCGACCAAGAGGAACCCTGCAACAACCAGACAAGAACTGAGTGCGTTTCGCCCACGCTTTTTATAATCATGAACAATTGGAATGCCGCAATACCGCGTACACGCTATTCCATCAGTTTGAGAAATACAACAGTAGACTTTACAAGACATTATGTTAACAACAAAAACCATTCTATTCTTTTCCTTTGCCTATATCGGCCTGCTTTTTGCCATCGCGTATTACGGTGACAAAAAGGCTGACGCCGGTAAAAGTATTATCAGCAATCCATATATCTATGCACTTTCTATGGCGGTCTACTGCACGGCCTGGACCTTCTATGGCAGCGTGGGTCGCGCCGTGGCTTCCGGGCCTAATTTTCTCACCATTTATCTTGGACCAACGCTGATGATTGCCTTGAGCTGGTTTGTTCTGCGAAAAATAATCCGCATCAGCAAGACCTATCACATCACTTCCATTGCCGACTTTATTGCCTCCCGATACGGGAAGAGCACGACATTGGGAGGATTGGTTTCAGTGATCGCCGTCATCGGAATTGTCCCCTACATATCCATTCAACTCAAAGCAATATCAAAAAGTTTTTTGATTCTGACAAGCCAGCCTACCAGCGTGGCTAAAATACCGGTGTTTTCGGATACCGCTTTCTACGTGGCTGTAATCCTGGCCGTGTTTTCAATCCTCTTTGGCACGCGTCATCTGGATGCTACTGAAAGACACGAGGGGCTTGTGGCAGCCATTGCATTTGAATCCGTCATGAAACTGGCGGCGTTTATTGCCGTTGGAATTTTTGTGACCTTCGGTCTTTTTGAGGGTTTTGGCGATCTGTTACAACAGGCCAGAGCCCTCCCGATGGCGGAAAACCTTTTCGGAATCAGCAAGGAGCCTGGCGCTTATGCCAATTGGGGATTTCAGATATTCGTATCCATGATGGCCATTCTGTTCCTGCCCCGCCAGTTTCAAGTGGCCGTAGTGGAAAATGTCAACGAAGAACACCTGAACAAGGCCATGTGGCTATTCCCCCTCTATCTGATGGCCATCAATTTTTTTGTCCTACCAGTGGCTGTCGGCGGTCTTCTCCATTTTCCGGGGGATCATATCGATCCCGACACCTATGTTCTGCTCCTGCCCATGTCACAGGAACACCCCGTTTTAACCTTGCTAGTATTTCTGGGTGGCATGTCCGCAGCAACCGGTATGGTTATTGTGGAAACCATCGCCCTTTCAACCATGATCTGCAACGAATTGGTCATGCCTATTCTGCTGCGTTTTCAGCCGTTGAGGTTGACTGAAAGACGTGATTTGAGCAGTCTTCTGCTGGGTATTCGAAGAAGCAGTATCGCCATGGTGCTTCTCCTGGGCTATATCTACGTTCGTCTGACAGGTGAGTTTTATCCACTTGTATCCATCGGTCTTTTATCATTTGTGGCCGTTACCCAGTTTGCACCAAGCATATTGGGGGGTATTTTTTGGAAAGGAGCAAACCGATCCGGTGCCCTGTGGGGTTTAACCGTCGGCTTTGTGGTCTGGATATATACCCTTTTTCTGCCTTATCTGGTCCACGGCGGTATCCTGCCGGCAAGCTTCATCTCCAACGGGCCTTTTGGTATTGAATGGCTCAGGCCTTACCAGTTATTCGGACTGCAGGGGCTCAGTGAAAAATCACATTCTGTTTTCTGGAGTATGTTTTTCAATATCGGTCTCTACGTAGGCATCTCTGTCTTTAAACAGCCCACGGCACTGGAACACACACAGGCAACGCTGTTTGTGGACATATTCAAACACTCCGATGAAAAGGATGGAACACTCATGTGGCGGGGAAAAGCATCCCTGCCAGACCTGAGATCCATTCTAAGCCGCTTCCTTGGGGAAGAAAAAAGCAACGAAGCCCTATCCTCTTACGCCAGAAGCAACCGGATTAATTGGGATAAGGATATCATCGAAGATGCCGGTTTAATTTCCCATATCGAAAAACTGCTGGCCGGCGCCATAGGCTCTGCTTCCGCGCGTGTGATGATGGACACAGCCTTCAAGGAGGAACCCCCCAGCATCGATGAAGTCATGGAAATGCTGGATGAAACCCGCCATGCCATCGCCCACAGTCATGAACTGGAAAAAGCCACCACTGAGTTGAAACGGGCCAATGAACGTCTCACCGAGTTGGACAAATTAAAGGACGATTTTATTTCCACGGTCACACATGAACTCAAAACACCGCTTACATCTGTTCATTCTCTTACAGAAATTCTTCATGACAATCCTGCTTTAGATCTGGATCAGCGCAACAAATTCTTAAGCATTATTGTCAAGGAGACGGAACGATTATCACGGTTGATAAACCAGGTACTGAATTTCCAAAAAATTGAAGCCGGTCTTTCTGATTGGGAGTTTGCAGATATCGATATCAATCAGATTATTTTAGATTCGCTGACGGCTTCAGCTCAATTGCTGAGAGACAAGGGTATTCATCTGGAAAAGAATCTGGTGCATCCGATAAATGTAGTGCGGGGAGATCGTGATCAGCTCATGCAGGTTATGATGAACCTGATTTCCAACGCCATTAAATTCTGTGATCAACAGCGTGGAAAAATCAACATAAGGCTCACCACGGAAATGGATTTTTTGAGGGTTGATATTGCCGATAACGGCACGGGTATCCACAAAAAAGACCAGGAAATAATCTTTGATAAATTCCGCCAGGCAAAAACCGATTCCAAGGGCAGGCCTGCCGGTACGGGTTTGGGTTTGACCATCACCAAGCAGATCATTGAATTTCACCACGGCCGTATCTGGGTGGAAAGTGAGCCCGGGAAAGGCACTGTATTTTCATTTACCCTGCCGATATCGCAAGATTTAAAAGAACAGCATTAAGCAATAAGCGGATAGCAGCTAAGTACTTATAGCTTACAGCTTGGATTCCTAAAATTTCAATCTGGCATAATAGGTCTTTTCCGAGGCTTTCCTGGCCTCACCCAATGTCCGAATCCCCATATCCGCTAGCAGCGAGACAAGTTTGAGGAAAATATTAGCCGTCATAAGGGCATCCCCCATGGCGGTGTGGCGACCGGCCACGTTGACGCCCAATCGGCCGGCAATGGCGGACAAGGCATGATCATCATGAGCGGAGTGGGCCACTGCTGATAGTAACAGCGTATCCAAAACAGGTTGGATAAATTTTACACCCGTTCGGTTCTCACACATCTGGAGCATGCGCATATCAAAGGCTGCATTATGAGCGACCAATATGGTCTCCTCCGAAAATTTTAAAAAATTCGGCAGAACCACATCGATGGTGGGTTGGTTTTTCACCATATCGTTGTCGATCCCATGAATATGGGTCGAAGATGCTGGTATACTTCGTTGGGGATTAATCAATTGATTGAATGGTTCTTCAGTTAGAATGCGTCCGTTAATAATTCGGAGTGCGCCGATGGATATTATTTCGTCACCGCTGGAAGGATCCAGACCAGTGGTTTCTGTATCAAAAACAGTATAGGCAAGCTCGTTTAACAAGTGCGAATCCAAGTTGGGGCTTTGACCGGGTTGATTGAATAAATCAAAGGCATAGAATTCGGGCCGACTTTCGGGTAGTACCGAGGCACGACGTATGGCTTTCTGTTCCTGGGGTCTAAATAGGGGTACATGCATGCGCAGGAAAGAACGCTTTTCACCATGATGCTCACGATAGGCCCATATTTCAATTCCATGATGTTCTAAAATCTCCTTGGGATGCAAGGGCATACGCTCATCTAAAAAAGCAAGCTGCATGTTTTCCCACTGTCGTATTTTCTCAATACTTATGGGTTTACCTGCCCACATAATATCCACAAAAGCGAATTCGTTCTCAAGTGAGTATTCACACCGATAGTGTGTGACTTCGGCCTCTTCACTAATCCGTTGTAGAAAAAACAAAAGGACCATCATAATAGCATAGGTATCTACCTTAATCCACGACTCCGCCGAATCAAATTTAAAGCTTAAATCAATATCCAGCTTTGCGGCTGCCCTTTTTTGCAGCGCCACCAGCAGTTCACTGATGGTGATCGGCATTGTGGGCCAGTGTTTGTGCGTCTGTTTGAATGTTTGGTTACCCTCCCGCTGAATTAACTTCTCCAGTGATTGAGACTCCGTATAAATGATCTCCAGCAACTGTTGCTGTTGTGAACTGCTTACATTGGGGTATTCACGTATTACCTCAATAGCTGATTTGACGCTGGCAACAGAGTGCCGGACTTCTTGCTGAAAAGATTGCAACAAAAATCCAGATCGAGCTTCACCTCGTAATTCCTGGGTAATTTCATTGAAGATGATAACAAAACCGGAGAACTCACGTTGGGAGCTCAATATGGGCGATGCCTCCGCTCGCAGCAACCGATTGGCCAAATCAGTGATTACAAAATTGGAACTTACATTTTCCTCATTTTTTTCAAGTCGCTGATGGATTTCCTCCAGGGCATACTGAAGAATGTTCCCCTCAACAAAATCTGAGACAGGCCGGCCGATGCCAATGTGAACTTTACCGGACGTTGTCGCTTCTACTGAATCGGTTTTACCTGTTGAGGCGGAGGGGCGCCCGATGGTAGCCTTTTCACTGAAAAACCGTTTGGCCTGGGAATTGTAAAGAATGATTCGACTATCCTTGTTGCAAATCAATACCGCGTCCGGCAGTTCTGCCATGATGGCAGCTAAAATGTTCTTTTCCTCCTCCAACTCTGCCTTGGCCACCTGGACGCGCTTAAAAACGCTCTTCTCAAGGGTTTCATATTTTTCTGCGGCTGAATTAACCTGTTGAATAAGATGCCCCATTCCAAAAGCAGTGTCCATCTGAATGCGATGATGTGGATTGGCGGTGTAAATCAGTGCGATTTCTTCAGATACTTTGGACAGCGGGATAACCAGTTTTAAGAATATGCGTGCCAGAAAAAATCCAAGCAACGCGATTACAGCCAGGCAAAAAACCAAGACCACGGGGATATAGGCACAAATACCCTCCTGGTTGGCGAAATTACTATGATTTGCGGATTGATGCCAGAAAAGCATCATCAATGCAAGTCCCAGCAAGGCTGCTACACTGAGGGACATGCACAGGGCCCACCAGATTTTGTTTTTATTTTTCATTGAGGTTTTGTGAGCAAATTGGTTACCGCATCGATAATCTGTTGGTTGAAAAATGGTTTGGTGATGGTTTCATCCGCCCCTAACACCATTCCCTTGGCAATATCAACATCACGCCCTTTGGCTGTCAAGAAGATTATTTTGAATTGTAAAAAAATCGATCTAGGCGGTTCGATGTCCATCTTTGCGATTGTCCGATAGCCTCTTGACCACTTGACCCCTCTAGTTATATTGTATCTTACAAAAAGTGATCGTATGTATTTCACCATGACCACCGATCAGATGGGGATCCACCTGTAAAGGGAATAGTATGAACACCGAAGCCTTTGAATACCTTTCCAAGATGCCGCATTTCTCTTTTCTCCCGGAGGAGGATATCCGGGCAGTTGCGGAAAAAGCAACTGTAAAGCACCATAGCAAGGGGACTGTTTTTGCCAGACAGGGCAAGAGTGTCGTGGACAGCATTTATGTTATCACCAGCGGTGTTCTCGAACTTCTGGATGAAAAAAAGGGAACACGCATGCATTCCGGTTTGATTGTGGCCGGTGAAGTGTTCGGCGGTATCAGTATCATGATGAACGGCGGCATTTCCCTGCGAACCGTCATCGTCGATGAGGACTGCAGCGGCTATGAGATTCCCGAAGAAACCTTCCAGGACATATGCCGAAGGAACAAAGCCTTCTACGAGTATTTTCTTGAAAATTTCAGCAGCAACATCATCGACAAATCCATTACCTCACTGATCGAAACCGGTCAGTTGAGTCTTTTCCTGGCGGGTGTCGACCCATTCTCGTTTTTGCCTGAAGAGGAGCTGGTTGAGATCGCGGCCAGGCTTTCCGCAGTTCAGTACCCTAAGAACAAGGTCCTCTTTATCCAGGGAAGAACCCGCATCGGGCATTTATACATTCTCCACAAAGGTTCGGCCGAGCGGTATTACGAGGAAGCCGGCAAAAAAACCATGTTATCGGTTCTGGGAGAGGGCGACAGCTATGGCGGGATATCGATCCTCTTGAACGACGGTATTTCGGTGCGGACACTTCAGGTCAAGGACAATTCCTATTTCTATCTTCTCCCCAAAGATGTATTTCTGGATATATGTAAGCGCTATCCGGATTTTTCAGAATTTTATACGGACATTTTCGGCAAGCGTATGTTGGAAAAATCATATGCTGCCATCATTGCCAAAACCGCTCAGCCCGGCGTAGAGGGGCTCCAGTTTTTCAACCAGCCCATTTCCACCCTGTATACCAAAAAGCCCATATTCGGGCATGTTGATCTGTCCATCCGTGACGCGGCCAATCTGATGGTGGAATATAAGATCAGTTCCTTGTTCATCAAGGATGACGATGGCAAGTGCGTGGGCGTACTTACCGAAAAAGATCTGACCCGCAAGGTGATTGTGTTTGCCTGGGATGTGGACCGCCCGGTGTCCGAAATTATGACGTCTCCGGTGCACGCCATTTCGGGTCAGGCATTGATATTCGAAGCCCTGATGATGATGATGACGGAGGGGATTCGCCACCTGGCCATAGTGGGCAGCAATGAAGATATCGTGGGGATTATCTCCAACCGTGACATTCTGGCGGCGCATGGGCAGTCGCCCGTCTTCCTGCTGCGGGAACTGGCCAACGCCGACAGCATGGAGGAGATCATCGACTGTCACAACAAACTGCCCCAACAGGTCCGGACCCTCATCAACGGCGGTGCCCAGGCCAAAAACCTGACCCGCTTCATCACCACCTTATCCGACACCATCCTGAAGAAATTGATCGAGTTTACGCTCAATGAGTTGGGCCCCCCGCCGGCAAAGTTCGTGTTCATGATTCTGGGAAGTGAGGGTCGCAACGAACAGACACTCAAGACCGATCAGGACAACGCCATTGTCTTTGAAGATGTGCCCGAGGGAGAACTGGAAAAGACCATGGCCTATTTTCTGACTTTTGGCGAAAAGGTCTGCGGCCTGCTGGATGACGCCGGGTATGCGTTTTGCAATGGCAATGTCATGGCCAAAAACCCCAAGTGGTGTCAGCCGTTGTCCCAGTGGAAATCCTATTTTTCCGGATGGATCCATGCCGCCGGGGCCAAAGACCTTCTCCAGGCCACCATATTTTTCGATTTTCGGTGTGGCTACGGAGACACCGGACTGATCAACAGTCTCAGAGAATTCCTTTTTGAAACCCTGGATGGCTGGTCAGGGTTTTTTACACCATTTTCGGAAAATGCCCTGCGCCTCAGGCCACCCATCGGCTTCTTCAGGAATTTCTTGGTGGCGACCAAGGGCAAGCACAAGGACACGTTTGATATCAAGAGCGCCATGACCCCCATCGTGGACTTTGCCCGGATCTACGCCCTGAAGACCCGAATAGCCGAAACCAACACCCTCGAACGTCTGGAACAGCTGCGCATCAAACAGGTGTTGAAACAGCCGCAATACGAAGAACTTGAAAAAGCCTACAGTTTTCTGCTGCAGATCCGTTTCGTCCGTCAGGTCACGGCAATTATGGGTGAAAAATCCAAACCGGACAACCGCATCAACCCCAAAAAACTGACCCGCATCGAGCAGAAAATGCTCAAGGAGATCTTCACCCGCGTGGAGAAGTTCCAAACCCGGCTGGAGGTCGATTTTATCGGCCGGGCCTGATACCTGCCATGAAAACACGCATTGAAGTTCTGAAAGTCGCCAAAGCTAGGCTATTTAAGAAGCCTTTGCACGCATTCCACGATCTGCTTGTTAAAAAAAGGTTTCGTGATGTATTCATCCGCCCCCAAGACCATTCCCTTGGCAATATCAACTTCACGCCCTTTGGCTGTTAAGAAAATTATTTTAATGTGCTTCCACTCGGGTTCGAGTTTGACTATCTCGCAAACTTCAAAGCCATCGATGCCCGGCAGCATGATATCCAGCAAAATCAGATCTGGACGTTCCTTGGATATGGCTTCCAAGGCTTCCTCCCCGCTTTGGGCCACAGCGGTTTCATAACCGTTCTTTTCCATCAAAAACTGCAGGGGCAAAACGATATTGGGCTCGTCATCGACGATGAGAATTTTCCGGGTCATTATAAAATCAAACACCACCGGCGTCTGCCGAAGAATTAAGGTTTGCTAAAATTTGCGGAATGGATGGGTTTTGTTGTATCCGCCGGCCCGGCGAATCAGGCCGGCGGATAATTGGTTAGGTGTTAAACGACCTTGTGGTTACCCTTTTATAGGCACCCGAATCTCCTCCACGAGAGCCTGAATGTGCTCGGGTGGTGCTTCGGTACTGCGGGCCACAACCCAGGCCACAGCAAAATTGATCAAAGCACCGACAAAACCGAAAGACTGGGGTCCGATACCAAGAAACCAGTGTTCCGCAGTGTCCGGCAGCATGGCTGTCGATTTTATGAAGAACCAGCCCTTAAAGACGAAAATATAGACCAGGGTGGTTCCCAGACCGGCCAACATGCCGGCAATGGCGCCTTTGTCATTCATTTTTTTGTTGAAGATGCCCATCATAATGGCCGGGAAGATGGAAGAGGCGGCCAGACCAAAAGCCAAGGCCACCACCTGGGCGGCAAAACCCGGCGGGTTCAAACCAAGATAACCGGCCACGAGAATGGCACCACCAATGGCAATCCGGCTGAAGAGCAGCTCTTTTTTATCATCGATGTCCGGCATGAGCCAGCCTTTGAGCACGTCGTGGGAAACAGCCGTGGCAATGGCCAGCAGCAGACCGGCTGCCGTGGAAAGCGCCGCGGCAATACCACCGGCGGTTACCAGGGCGATTACCCAGAAGGGCAGATTGGCGATTTCCGGGTTGGCCAGAACCATGATGTCCCGGTCAACCTTGGTCATTTCATTGCCCTTCCAGCCGTAGCTTTCAGCTTCTTTCAGGCCTTTTTCATCATAGTACTGGATCCTGCCGTCATTGTTCTTGTCTTCAAACACCAAAAGACCGGTTTGTTCCCAGCTCGTAAACCAGCTAGGTACCTTGGCGTATTCGATATTGCCCTCAGCACTTCCGACAGCACCAGTCTGAATGGTATGCATCAGGTTCATGCGGGCCATGGCGCCCACTGCCGGGGCGGTTGTGTAGAGAATGGCGATGAACACCAGCGCCCATCCTGCGGATGAACGCGCATCCTTGACCTTGGGCACCGTAAAGAAGCGCATGATAACGTGCGGAAGGCCAGCCGTGCCGATCATCAACGACATGGTTAGACAGAAGATGTTGATCATGGAATCCTTCTGGGCCGTGTAGGCTGAAAAGCCTAACTCCACCAGAATCGTATCCAGTTTATCCAACAGGTAAACACCGCTGCCGTCAGCCAGGGTGGCACCTAATCCCAACTGGGGAATGGGAATATTGGTAAGGGTCAGGGAGATGAAGATGGCCGGTACGGTGTATGCAAAAATCAGCACACAGTACTGGGCTATCTGGGTGTTGGTAATCCCCTTCATGCCCCCGAACACCGCATAGATGAAAACAATGGCCATGCCGATGGGGATCGCGATTTCAAAAGGGACGCCCAGGGCACGGGAAAAAACAACCCCGATGCCCCTCATCTGGCCGATAACGTAGGTCACCGAGGCCACCACCAGGCAAAGCACCGCCACCATCCTGGCTGTTTTGGAATAAAATCGTTCACCGATAAATTCGGAGACGGTGAATTTTCCGAATTTTCGTAAATAAGGTGCCAGGAGCATGGCCAGCAGACAATAACCGCCGGTCCATCCCATGAGGTAAACACACGCATCATAGCCCATGAAGGAAATCAGACCTGCCATGGAAATAAACGATGCAGCCGACATCCAGTCCGCGCCGGTGGCCATCCCGTTGAGGACCGGATGAACCCCCTTGCTGGCAACATAAAAGTCACTAGTGCTTTTGGCTTTCGACCGGATCGCAATATAAATGTACAGGGCAAAAGTGGCCCCAACAACCAATATTGTCCATGCTTTTAATCCCATAATTTATCTCCTTTTATTCTTCTTCAACGCCAAATTCTTTGTCAAGTTTGCCCACCAGGCGGGCATAAATGAAGATTAATGCCACGAAGATATACATGGACCCTTGTTGTGCGAACCAGAACCCGAGTTTGTACCCTCCAATTTTTATGGCGTTAAGAGGATGGACAAGAATGATTCCAAACCCGAACGAAACCACGAACCAAACGATTAGGCAGATGATTACCAGCCTTATATTTCTCCGCCAGTATTCCGCCCTTGTTAAGTCTGCCATAGACCTTTCCTCCTTTTCAATGGGTTAATAAACAACGTCCGTTAATAAAAATGGTGCTTGCTTTCTCCAGGTATTGCCTGCATCTTGCACGGTTATTATAAAAGATCCAGGGGTTACACGATTAAACGATCATGATTGAACCATCTTCTTGATGGATGCGACGATCTCAGGATTGGCGAGCGTGGAGACGTCGCCTTCATCTACTTTGTTGGAGATAGCACCCAAAACACGCCGCATGATTTTTCCTGACCGTGTTTTGGGCATATCGGCAACAATCCAGACCTTTCTGGGTTTGGCGATCTTGCCAATCTCCGTGCTCACGGCATCGGATATTTTTTTGGCCATTTCTTCGCTGGCCTCATAGCCAGGCTTGAGAGCAATATAAAGATCCGGCTCCTTGCCTTTGATTTCATGATTCACCGGAACGACCGCCGCCTCAGCCACTTCTTCCACCGTCATTGCAGCCGATTCGATTTCCTTGGTGCCCAGACGGTGGCCGGACACATTGATCACATCGTCGATGCGACCGAGAATACGGAAATAGCCGTCCTGCGACTCAACAGCGGCGTCTCCGGTCAGGTACGGCCAATCCTGCCAGCGCTTGCTTTCCGGGTCCTTGCAGTATCTGGCATAGTAGGTATCCACAAAACGGTCCCGGTCTCCCCAGATGGTCTGAAAACCGCCCGGCCAGGGATTCTGGATACAGATATTGCCGGCTTTTCCGGCGCCCTGGGGCAGCACTTCACCCTCGTCATCCAAAATAATAGGATGGATGCCCGGCATACCTGGCCCGGCACTTCCCGGTTTCATGGGCGTGATGCCCGGCAGCGTGCTGCACAGAAAGCCACCCGTTTCGGTCTGCCACCAGGTATCAACGATGATGGCTTCTCCTTTACCGACCACTTCGTGATACCACTTCCATACTTCCGGCTCGATAGGCTCTCCTACTGTGGTCATATGTTTGAAGTGATAGTTGTATTTGGCGGGCTCTTCCGGTCCTAATTTTCTCAAGGCCCGAATGGCCGTTGGTGCTGTGTGAAAGATATTCACATCCAGGTCCTGGGCGATTCGCCAGGCCCGACCGGCATCCGGAAACGTGGGAACGCCTTCATATACGACAGTCGAAGCGCAGATCGATAGCGGACCATAAACGATGTAGGAATGTCCTGTAATCCAGCCGATATCGGCCATACACCAGTAAACATCTTCAGGATGAATATCCTGGACGTATTTACATGTACCGGCAACGTAGGATAGGTAACCGCCTGTGCCGTGCTGACATCCCTTGGGTTTACCCGTGGTGCCGCTGGTATACATGAGAAATAGCGGTGCTTCCGCCGGCATGGGAACCGGGTCGACCCTGGCACCATAAAAATCATTTAAAAGATCGTTTACAAAGAAATCCCGCCCTTCCTTCATCGGTGTCGGAGCGGAAGCCTTGCCTGGATAACGTTGCCAGACCAGAACCTTGTCGACCTTCTGGCCGTCTTTCTCGGCCAGATCGCAGGCAATATCGGCATTCTGTTTGTGATCCAGCAGCGTACCACTTCTGTAATATGCATCGGCGGTAATCAATACCCTGCTGTTGGAGTCTACGATGCGATCGGCACAGGCCCGCCCGCTGAACCCACCGAATACCTGTGAATGGATAACACCCAAACGTGCACATGCCAGCATGGTGATGGGAAGTTCGGCAAGCATGGGCATGTGCAAGGTAACACGGTCTCCGGCTTTTAGCCCGGCAAAATCTCTTAGAAGGGCTGCAAATTCATTTACCCTGACATAAAGTTCCTGATAGGTTACGTGCTCATATTTCTCATCCATGGGTTCAGGGACGAAGTGTATGGCTGTCTTGTTCTTGTTTTTTGCCAGGTGCCTGTCAACGCAGTTGTAACTTGCATTGATCTTGCCCCCCACAAACCATTTCCAGCATGGGGCATCACTGGTGTCCAATGTGGTATGCCAGTATTCATACCAGTCCAGCAGGTCGGCATACTCTTTGAAGCAATTGGGAAAATTGTCCAATGCAAAGCGATCATAGACAGCAGGATCGCTCATGTTGGCCTGGGCCACAAACTGGTAAGAGGGATAATAATAATCCTCCTCACCCCAGTGAACCGCAATCTGCGCTTCTGATGTTTCAACAACTTCTTTTTCCGCCATTTATAGCCCTCCTTCATGGTAAGACCGCATAAAAATCCACAACCAGCATTTTTACGGGTGTTTATAGGTTTAAGACATCAGGTATTAGTTAGTTGAGCCATTTGAAATTGCCTTGTTTCAAAGCCGGAAACTCACCACTAAAACCAACTGATTTCGTGTTTCATTCGAAATCAAATTAAATGACGATCCCCTGTGCCAAATTTGTTTGGCTATCTTCCTGCTGTCTTGGGATGCTTCTTGATTCCGGCGCCAAATATTTCAAAGGCTGTCTCAAGGGTATCCCTGAGATAATCCTTGTCCTCGTTGATGATGCTTTTGCTTGTTTCCCAGAGAACGACCCCTGAAAACAGGGCCCAGAAAGTATCGGCAATTGCCATAGGGTGTTTATCTATGAAAATACCTGTCTGGACGCCTTCTTTGAACAGTTTGGCCATTTCCGAAAGTGATCGTTTTGATAAGTCCTTGATCTCTGACAGTAGTTCAGGTGTCAAATTTTTTAAGGTGTCGCTGGATTGCAGATGAAACATGTTAATGAGGATCATCGGGTCAAACTCATACACATCAAACATGGCTTCTTTGAGACCCGATATCCGCGCTTCAATATCTGAATATGTGTCACTGTTGAGATGTTCCAGGCGTATCAACAGATAGTGTAGAATTCTGAGAGACAGTGATGCGTACAGTTCGTCTTTGTTCTTGAAATAGAGATAGAGTGTTCCGGGGCTTAGCTCTGCTTCATGGGCGATATCTTCCATGGTGGCTCTGGTAAAGCCTTTTTCAGAGAATACACGTTTGGCAGCCACGATGATTTGTTGCCGCCTTCTCTCGCGTTCTCTTTCCTTGCGTTCATGTATTCCCATATTTAATGAACCTTATTCATTTCTTTAAAAATCCTATAATCTTTATATATTATTTGTCAAGTAAAATATGTTCACTTATAAAATCGTTACACGATTTCATCGTATGGTGAGGCGACGATGTCGCTATGGGGGTGACGGTTTATGTGTTCGTATTGAAGGGGGATTGGAAAATATTTTTGAGGTGTGGGTTGACAAGCGTTTGGTTGAGAATGTCAACCTGCTCTCTATAACCAGCCTCGTTTTTGAATGACATATTCAGTTTCAGGAACGATCCTTCGAAATATTCAGGGGGGGACAAGCTGATACTGCTGCCCAGATTAAGCATGCGAAGGCTACGTTGGAAAGTTTCTTCAGCAAGTGAAAGATTCGGGAAACGCCGCCTGCGTAAATTCGATCTCACGACCCTTGTTTTCTGCAGGTTGTCCAGGTCCTTGTCAGCCAAGACATCCGGGATACCTTCGGACAACAGTACCGCATGGGTACTGAGCTGCTCACGATGACAGATTTCTTTGAGGTGGGAGCAGATTTCCTTCTGCTTGTTCTGGTTCAACTTGAGTTGTACAAAAAACCTGGCCAACAAAATTCCCGTAGCTGTATCGAATTCCTGGAGTTCGGCGGCTATATTCAGAGATATTCTGTTCTGATAAACCCCTTCCTGAATCGGATGGGGAAGTCGACAGATCCCAAGGATTTTTTCGATATGATGAAGGTTTTCGGGCAACCCGAGATTTTTCGCCTCTGTAGACAAGCCTTCCCGGTCTTCCGTGTACGCTTCCAGCAATAACAGCGCCCGGGAAATCTCCAGGAGATCGAGTTTTCTCTGTGAAAGGTTGTCGGCAATGGCTATGCGGATGCATTCGAGGGGTAAACTTGCTGCAGGCATCACTTTGGCCGGAATTTGCCGATGATTCAGTTTCTGCATGGCCTCAATTCGACGAAAGCCTGCAACGATACGATATCGGTGGTCCTTATTTTGAACAAGGACAGGCGGGTTGATCAGACCCACGTGTCCTATGGATTTGGCGATATTTTCCCCGGCTCCCGACGTGCTGATTCTGTAGGTTTCGTCTTCTAGGTCAATGACGGCCAAATCCAGAACCATCACCCTATAGGACATCGTCCCTGCCCGTCAGCTGGGTTAAAGCCTCCTTGTATTTCTGGTAGGTTTTCTGCACAACGGTGTCCGGAAGCGGTGGAGGGGGCGGCTCCTTTTTCCATTCGATGGCGCTCAGATAATCTCTCAGATATTGTTTGTCAAAGCTCTTCTGAGGGCCACCCGGGGCATACGTCTCCTTGGGCCAGAACCTGGAAGAATCCGGTGTGAGAACTTCATCGATGAGGATAATTTCATTTCCGATTTTCCCGAACTCAAATTTCGTGTCGGCAATGATAATCCCTTTCTGATCAGATATTTCAGAACCCTTGTTGTATATTGCAAGACTGAGACGTTTGACTTCCCCGGCAATGTCTTTTCCCACCATCCGGGCAGCCTCATCAAAATCGATATTGATGTCATGAAGTCCGATGTCTGCTTTGGTGGATGGCGTAAAGATGGGTTCGGGGAGTTTGTCCGACTCCTTGAGGCCCTCCGGCAGGCCAATACCGCAGACACTGCGGTTTTCCTGGTAAGATTTCCATCCGGATCCGGAAAGATAGCCCCGGACGACACACTCGATGGACAGGGGTTCTGTTTTCCGAACCAGCATGCTTCTGCCGTGCAATTGTTCGGCATAGGGCCTGCAGACGGCAGGGTATTCAGCGACATCACTTGAAATAACATGATTGGGCACCAGGGCCTTCATGGCCTCGAACCAGAACAAAGATATCTGGGTCAGGATAATGCCCTTCCCCGGAACCGGATCGTTCATGATGACATCGAATGCGGAAATCCTGTCTGTTGCCACCATCAACAAGGCATCATCCAGGTCATATACATCACGCACCTTACCCCTTTTCAACAGTTTCAAATCTTTAAAGTCTGTTTCCAGAACATGTTGACGCATGATCACAATACCTTTCAATTCAATTATTTTTTGAACACGTCAATGAATTTAAGCAGAATCATCCGTTCCTTATCATTGATCTTTGAAAACTGGATACCCGCCTCATAAGTATCTTTGGCTCTTTCTTTCAGGAAAATGATCTGCCCTTCAATATTGACGAGTTCTTCTTCGATGCCGATGGTTATCGAAATACCTGTCTGGGGATCAATGCGTTTGTAGGTTTCGAGCAACATGCCGGATTCCGACACATTGAGTGTTCTGCCCATACCCTGATGACATGGCTCACCGTCTTCACCCATACAGACATAACTCAGAAGGTTCGTCGATTCTACCCGTATAGATTTACGTTTATCGCTGTCATTCATCCTGTCCACCTGTCGTTGGGATGATTCTGTCCATTAGCTCATCAATTCTTTCTGCCGATTGTTCAGTACCTTTGTTAAGAAATGAGTGCATGTCGCGATATTATCAATAAAATTCTTGAAGGAGGTGGAAATGTTGTCGTATTCCTGTTGGATGATATCCGGGTTAAGTGTCTGAATTTTCAGGTCTTTTGAGGCCAGCACAGAGGCAAATTCAGGTTCATGACCAAGATCTAAAAATGGTATATAACCAAAAAAATCATCACGTTCCAGATGCGCTAAAGGCACAAAACCATCATCGGTTTTCTGAACCAGCGATGCTTTGCCGTGTTGAACACGGAACAAGCGTCTCTCATCGTCGCCCTGCTCGATTACCTTCTGGCGATACTTCAGATAGTCATCAAGATCTATCTGTTTCGTTGAATACTCCACCACTCGATCGGTGACATGACGCAATCTCCTGTCCAGGCTCATGACAAATGCCTTGAACTCGTATGACATCTTAGAATATTCCTGGGCAAGCCGTTGTGAGTCGAGAACACCCAGTTGAACATCTCCCACGGCCTTGGCGGAATACATCCGCGAATGATTTCGCACCAGGAAAGACGATATACTGCCGACAAAGGAGCCGTTTCCGATCTGACAAAGTGTCAAAGGTCCTGAATCGGTCTCCCTGATGATATCAATGACACCCTCGAGAACCACCCATACCCAGTTGCCGTGTCTACCCTCTTGCAGTATGGTATCACCGTCATGAAACTCTTCTTCATCGACAACATACATATAATCGATCAAAGGGCCCCAAATAATCGGAAGCGCTGCACCGAAATCAGAATACTTGGCTGTTCGAGTGTCCACGGAGACCGGCCCCAGTCTTTCGGTGTGACCTTCGTCCAGCATCTTCAGACCATCCAAAATGATCCCCATGCGTCCTTTGGTGATGACCCTTTCACTCGTTACACGCGTCGTTGTAAACTCAAATTCACCATCGGTCCAGCCAAACAGCGAGTAAAGCGCATCCAGTCCCGAAAGCATGCCGCAAGAAGCATTGATTGGATTCCCGTTGTCAAAATAAATAATGCCGGGTTCGGGCGCATATGGGCTTATGATCCGTAATATACCTGAACTACCGTTCCCGCCCAGAAGCTGCATGAGATCGCCGAGGTTTAGAAATTTGATGTTTCCCTTTAGTTTCTCTTCTTTCATCGAATACCTACTGTGCCCATTTTAATTCTTTTTGCAAAGCTTTTAACGTCATCTGAATGCATTCTTTCAGCGTATCTCCGACTCCGGTGCCCTTGGTGGCGCTACCCGGAAATGCGGGGACCTTTAACTGGCGATTGAGGTCTTTCTCCATTTGCTCTATCGACATCAAGGGAATGCCTTCATCCGCCAGATCTCTTTTATTGTATTGAAGCACCAGCGGTATTTTGAAGATATTCAGGCCGTACTCCTTTAAATTCTTCTGCAGGTCTTTGAGAGACAGCATATTTTTTTCTCGTCTGACCTCAAGGGAATCGGCCACGAAAACAATACCATCAACACCCCTGAGAACCAGTTTACGGGTCGCAGTGTATTGCACCTGCCCTGGTACTGTATACAGCTGCACCTTGATATCACACCCCCTGATCTTGCCAAAACCCATGGGAAGAAAATCAAAAAAGAGCGTTCGGTCACCTTCTGTGTTAATGGAAACCATCTCACCGGTTATCTGTTTCGAATACTTTTTGAATACATATTCCAGATTCGTGGTTTTGCCACCACGGCCCGGGCCATAATAGACAATCTTGCATTCGATTTCTCTTTTTTTCAGGTTAAATATGGCCATATGGTACGACTCCAAATGAAGAAATAAAATCGCATAACGATTTTATACAACGCGACAGGAATTTAGTTGAATTTTTTTTATACCACAATCAACTGTTGCCCAAAAGCCCTTTCTTACTATTTGCTCGTGATCTTTATATCAAGACAAAAATCTCCCTGTTTGGGACCGGATTTAATTTCTGATTTAGCGGCTACAGTACCGGACCCGCTGAACATGGCTATGGGGGAAAAAAACTGAAGATCTGCTAATGCATCACCATCTTGAATGTGTTCAATGGTTTTAGCATTATTCTTGGAAATAATCAGACTGAGCATATTACCCGATTGAAAGTTTACGTCAAATTCAACAACCTTGCCTTTTGCAGGTCCCTCATTAAAATAGACGCCGATAGAGCTTATATCGATAAATTCTTCTTCCTCAGGCTCCTGGAGCGTTTCCTCCTTAATCATCAGCGAAGTGAGATCTCTCTGGATGCCCTTGCTTTTCAGTATCTCCACAAGAAAGAGACGAATTTTCTCCAACTGGCCTGGAGAGAACGGCCCGTTTAAGGCCCATTCTTCATATTGATCCGCAGCAGCATTCTCAGAATTGAGTTGGATGTGGCACCGCAATACATTCTTAGCGGCCACAACCCGATGTGATTCTTTGTCGATCAGTTTCTTGAATTCGATCAATGCCCGCTCAAACTGCCCGAATTTTGCAAGGGCGATTGCCCCTTCCAGAATCGCTTCTTCTTTACTGTCCGTCTTTGAAAATGAGAACAGATTCTTGATAAGATCCTGGGCTTTTTCCGAAAGCTCAGGTGACGATGGCCCTTTTTCAACCCGTTGGGTATCTGAATCCAGCAGTCGGATCTTGTTGGCGATGCCTGTAAGGACCTTCTCTTTGTTCTGAATTCTGTCGTGCTCTCGAACCCGTTGCCCGGCTTCGGTATATTTACCTCTCGCTTCGTCAAGCAGGCCATGTTTTTTATAAAGGTCGGCCTCCTGAAGCAGCCTCTTGATGGATTCCTTAAATCCCATTATTTCCCTCATTATCGTATACGTCGCTCAACGATTATTGAAGAACCTCGCAGCATGCGTAGCACTGCCGAACGGCAGAACCTACGGGGAATGCACTCGCCGTTGCGGTTCAAACGCGATCCAGTCGCTCTAAATCGAAAGGTGCTACAGCCCTTGGCTGCTTAACCCACCCATTTCATAGCATGACTGATTTTATATCTTTCTAACCCGCAATCTAGCTCTTTATCCTGTTTTCATATAAAATGTCAATAATTGAACTACATATAAATGTATTGACATCGATATCGAGTGTGCTAAAAAATTAAATTTCGCGACAAATTTATGAAATGTGACATGACGTCATCTCAAAAAAATAGTTTTGGTTCCCCGCAAAAAAGCGGGATCTTCGTCAAGTTCACGGCGGGCCCTTCAACCCGCAGGCGCCCACAGAAAGTGCCCTTGGGGTGCATACTGAAGTATTCCGAGGAATTGAAGCAAGGGACCAACACAGAAACTGGGCCAAAAAACTTTTTTGAGACAACTTCATGGCCGATCCGTTGCGGTGGGTATCCCTATTCACTCAAGTAATTACTTAACATACATACGAGTTACGGAGGAAACATCAATGGATAAGAAAGTAACCGTCGTGGGAGCCGGCAATGTCGGTGCAACCGCAGCCCAACGCCTGGCTGAAAAAGAGTTATGTGATGTCGTTCTGATCGATATCGTCGAAGGTGTACCACAGGGGAAAGCGCTTGATCTTACCGAAGCGGCCCCCATTGAAAAGCACGATGCCCACCTGACAGGGTCCAACACTTACGATGCCTCCAAAGATTCCGACATTGTCATCATCACAGCAGGCATACCTAGAAAACCCGGCATGAGTCGAGACGATCTGATCAGCACCAATGCAGGAATCATGAAGAACGTGACCGCCCAGGTCGCCGAGCTTTCACCCAATGCGGTACTTATTATCGTCAGCAACCCCCTGGATGCCATGTGTCACGTTGCCTATGAAGCCAGCGGGTTTCCAAAAAACCGTGTGATCGGCATGGCCGGCGTACTCGATTCGGCACGCTTCAGGGCCTTTATCGCCATGGAACTCAAGGTGTCAGTAGAGAACATTCATGCATTCGTCCTGGGTGGGCATGGTGATACCATGGTTCCATTACCCCGATATTCCACCGTGGCGGGTATTCCCATCACTGAATTGATGTCCAAAGACCGCATCGATGCCCTAGTGGATCGTACAGCCAATGGCGGCGCTGAAATTGTAAAGCTTTTAAAGACCGGTAGTGCATACTACGCCCCGGCATCTGCGGCCGTTGAAATGGCTGAATCCATTTTGAAAGACAAGAAAAAAATATTGCCATGCGCAGTGTATCTGCAGGGCGAATACGGCATTCAGGATCTTTTTATCGGGGTACCTGTGAAACTGGGTGCCGGCGGCGTGGAAGACATCATTGAAATCACCCTTACGGAAGATGAGACAGCAGCCCTGATGAAATCAGCAGCGGCGGTTCAGGGGCTGAAGGATGATTTGAAAAAGCTGGCATCGAACGTCTAAACAACAAATGAACATCGAACGTCCAACGTCCAACATCGAATTTTGAATGGGTAAGAATGAAGAAACAGACTTATTCTTTAGATAGAAAAACCGCTCGATTTTTCGACATTGTCTTTATTCTTTTCATTCGACGTTCGATGTTCGATGTTCGATGTTCATCTTTATTTTCCCAATCCCTTTTTCAATGCCTGAGCTAACTTGCGATTCATCCCGGGCAGGGCTGCCAGAACGTCCAAATCCGCCGCTCCCACCGACTCGACACTCCCGAAATATTTCAGCAACAGCGCTTTTTTCTTTGGACCCACACCATGAATATCATCCAGCGCCGAATGCATGGCCTGCTTGCCGCGTAGTTTTCTATGATACTGAATAGCAAAGCGGTGCGCCTCATCCCTGACTTTTTGCAATAAAAGAAGACCATCCAGATCCCTCCCAAACGATACTGGATTGGCCCTTCCCCTCTGGTAGATCTTGTCCCTGACTTCGCCTTTTTTTTCATCTCTCTTTGCAATACCAACAATCTCGAAACGCTCGATCAGCCCCAGTCTATTGATGATATCACCTGCAATGTTCAGCTGTCCTTTGCCGCCATCAACCACCAGAAGATCGGGCGCAGGGTCGCGTTTCTGGGTCTTGCCGTATCGCCGTCCCAATACCTCAGCCATTGCTGCGTAATCATCGTGCATTTTGGCTGTGGTAAGACGGTATGTGCGATAAGCCGTTCTTTTCGGTCGTCCGTTTTCAAATACCACCATACCGGAGACCGATGCCCGGCCGAATATATGGGAGTTGTCGAAGCACTCTATTCTTCTTGGCAGACGCTCCATCTTCAGACGTTTTTTGAGTCGCATCAATAACGCCATATCGGCGGCGTTGGATGCCAATGATTCCCGCAATCCATTTTCCGCATTTTCCATGGCCATCAAAAGGAGACCTTTTTTCTCTCCTCTCCGAGGATGGTGAACCTTAACCTTGCCCCCCCTGGACTCTTTCAGTATGCCTTCGATAATTTCTGCATCTTCAAGATAATGGGATACGAGAATTTCCGGTGGGATCATGTATGCCTGTTCATAAAACTGACGCAAAAATCCGGCAAGAATACCCTCTTCCGTAGCCAGAACCTTTTCAAAAACAAATTGACGTTTCCCCAAGAGAAAACCACCTCGGACATACAACATGGCTATCATGGCATGGTCTGAAGATGTCACCAGTGCAATGACATCCCGATCCCTCAAGTCGGTGCATACTGAAAGCTGCTTTTCAAGGGTCTTTTCAAGGGCAAAGAGTTTATCTCGCAATTCTGCGGCTTTTTCATATTGCTCCAATTCCGCCTGTAGATTCATCTCTTTCTTTATTTTCATGATCAGGTCTGGTGTTCGTCCATTCAGAAACAAAACGACTTCCTGTATCAAGGCACCATAAGTTTTTTTGTCGACATCCATACAACAGGGAGCAAGGCATCGTCGCATCTGATAGTGCAGGCAGGGTCTTGTTCTCTGGCTGAATTCCCTGTCCGAGCACTTGCGAAGCTTGAAGGTCCGGTTCACAATTTTAAGGGATTGCCTCACCGCCCCTGCCGATGTAAAAGGGCCGAAATAAAGGGTTCCGTCTTTTCTGATTTTCCGGACGATGGATATTTTTGGGTACGAATGGCGTGTGTTTATACGCAGGCAAGGATAGCGCTTATCGTCTTTCAGAATAACATTATATCTGGGTCTGTATTTCTTGATCAGATTTGACTCGAGGATCAGGGCTTCCTTTTCAGATCCGACAAGAATAATATCGAAAGCAGCCACCCTGCTCACCAGAACGCTTATCTTGGAATCCGTATGTTTTGATTTTGAAAAATAGGATGCCAGTCGCTTCTTCAGCTGCGCCGCTTTCCCCACGTATATAATCTTACCCTCAATGTCCTTCAGCAGGTAGACACCCGGTCCTGAAGGTGTTCTTGAAAATTGTTTTTGTATGTCTGAAATAGCTGATAGCTCAGAGGTCATAGCTTACTTTATAACTCAAACAACATGGCTTTTTTCAATTCTGCAATCTGGTCACGGAGGATCGCGGCCCTTTCAAATGCGAGTTCCTTTGCGGCCGCTTTCATTTCCGCTTCCATCTGCTTTAGGGCTGTTTCGAGACTCACTTCGCTGTCATAGCCCTGTAGGCGCTCTGACACCTTGTCCAAATCGAGATAGTCTGCATCAGCTCCGGTTGAAAACGAACCAGCGATCTCTTTTTGAATTGATTTGGGGGTAATTCCGTGAGTGTCGTTATAGGTTTTCTGAATCGTGCGTCTTCTGTTTGTCTCGTCAATCGCCCTCTGCATGGAATCCGTTATGACATCGGCGTACATGATGACACATCCGCTGAGATTTCGAGCGGCACGACCACATGTCTGTATCAAAGATCGCGTAGAACGTAGAAATCCTTCCTTGTCAGCATCGAGAATGGCAACCAGGGATACTTCGGGGATGTCCAGGCCTTCACGGAGAAGGTTGATACCGACCAGAACATCAAACCTGCCCATGCGAAGATCCCTGATAATATCCATCCGCTCCAGCGTGTTGATATCCGCATGCAGGTATCTGACCTTCACTTCAAGGTCAGAATAGTATTCGGTTAAATCCTCGGCCATCCGTTTGGTCAGCGTGGTGACAAGTACCCTTTCCTTCTTTTGACTACGCCCGCGAATCTCCATGAGCAGGTTATCTACCTGGTTTTTGGCACTTCGAACGACAATTTCAGGATCCAGCAACCCGGTTGGGCGAACAATCTGTTCGGCGATTGCGTGGGACCCTTTTTCCAATTCATATTCAGCAGGTGTCGCCGACACATAGACAGCCTGCTTTATTTTTGAGACGGTCTCCTCAAATTTCAGCGGCCGGTTGTCAAGTGCGGAAGGAAGACGGAAACCGTATTCCACCAGCGTCATTTTTCGGGATCGGTCCCCTTTGTACATGGCCCGCAGCTGTGGAACGGCAATATGACTTTCATCGATGAACAGGAGGTAGTCCTCCGGAAAGTAATCTAGAAGTGTGGGCGGAGGGTCCCCCACCGACCGACCGGTAAAATGACGGGAATAATTTTCAATCCCATTGCAGTACCCGATTTCCTGGATCATCTCCATATCAAACTGGGTCCTTTCTTCGATCCGTTGTTCCTCGATGTATTTTTTCGTCTCCCTGAAGCTTTGTACACGCTCCTTCAGCTCTTGCTGAATCGTCTGGACCGCTCTTCGTCTTTTCCTGGCCTGCATGACGTAGTGGCTAGCAGGGAAAATGGCGGTTCGCCGAATTCTTCGGTGGACAGTTCCTTTCAGGGCATCGATTTCTGAGATGGATTCAATCTGGTCTCCAAAAAAGTCGATGCGTACGGCAAGGCTTTCTTCATAGGCGGGAAACACCTCCAGGCGGTCTCCGCGAACTCTGAAAACTCCCCGATGAAAATCCATGTCATTTCTTTCGTACTGCATGGCAACGAGTCGGGCCAGAACGGTATCCCGACCAATCTCCAGACCTTCTTCGATTTCGACCTTCATGGACAGGTATTCCTCAGGTTCTCCCAGCCCAAAAATACAGGAAACACTGGCCACCACGATGACATCCTGACGCGTCAAAACCGATCGGGTAGCGGAATGCCGCATTTTATCGATCATCTCATTGATGGAGGAATCTTTTTGGATATAGGTGTCACTGGAGGGAATGTAAGCTTCCGGCTGGTAGTAATCGTAATAAGAAACAAAGTACTCGACAGCATTTTCCGGGAAAAGCGAATGAAACTCATTGTAGAGCTGGGCAGCCAGTGTCTTGTTGGGAGCAAGCACCAGTGTAGGCTTGCCCACGATAGCAATCGTATGCGCCATGGTAAATGTTTTTCCGGAACCGGTCACACCCAACAGAACCTGATGCTGTTCACCACGCATCAAGTTTCCACTCAAGGTTTTTATGGCATCCGGCTGGTCACCCGTTGGTGTGAAGTCAGAAACTAGTTTGAAAGGGGGCATGGGCTCAATTAGGATCTTACTATGATGAATTTATAAAAGATGAACATCGAACATTGAACATCGAACGTCCAATGCTGAATGCAAAGAAAAGTTCAATATTGAATAATTAAGCAGTTTTTCCAAGACATACACCTGTTTCTTCATTTACCCCATTCAAAATTCGATGTTGGACGTTCGATGTTCGACGTTCATTTGTCAATTTCCCAGTGAGTCCCATCCGGACGGTCCTTGAGAACAATATTCATGGATGCCAGCTGTTCTCTGATCTGATCGGCCCTTTGCCAGTTTTTCTCCTGTCTTGCAACCTCACGGTCAGCGATCAATGTTTCAATTAATTTTGCGTCGATTGTTTCCTGTGCCAGAACAGATTCACGTTGAACATTGAAGTAGACATCCGGCGTATCGCCACCGATGCCCAGCACAGCCCCCATCCGCAGTATTTCCAATCTGATGGCGAACAGCGATAACAACACATCCCGGGTATTCATGCTGGTTTCATGCTCATCCATGATACGGTTGGCATGCCTTACGGCATTGAAGATGACGGCGATACCGTTGGCGGTATTGAAATCATCATCCATAGCTCGACAAAAATCCTTCCAGAATGGCATGACTGCCGGTGTCGTAGAAGGCTTCTTCACCCCGGCGAGAGTCTCATCTATTCGAAGAAGCAGGGCATAAATCCGGTCCAGAGCAGTTCGTGACGCCTCCATGGAATCCTGGTTGAAATCAATAGGCTTTCGATACTGTTTCGAGAGCAGAAAAAGCCTGATGGACTCTGGGTGGTAATGCTGAATGACATCTTTTATCATCCGGAAATTGCCCAGAGACTTGGACATTTTTTCCTTGTCTATATTCACAAACCCGTTATGGATCCAGTATCGAACAAAATCACGTCCATGTACCGCCTCTGACTGGGCAATTTCATTTTCATGATGAGGGAATATCAGATCTCTGCCACCTCCATGAATATCGAAGGTTTCGCCCAGGTATTTGGCACTCATGGCCGAGCATTCGATGTGCCAACCCGGTCGCCCCTTCCCCCATGGGCTGTCCCATGACGGTTCACCCTCTTTTGCAGATTTCCAGAGAATAAAATCGAAGGGATTACCCTTGCGGGGGTCTACTTCCACGCGGGCCCCCGGATCCATGTCTTCCAGATGACGATTCGATAATTTGCCATAGGCATCAAAGGTTTCAACAGCAAAAAAAACATCCCCATCGACCACGTAGGCAACCTTCTTTGCTATCAGCTTTTCGACGAGTTGAATCACATCGTCAATATGCTCCGTTACCCTCGGCTCAAAACTGGCTCTTTCCACCTTCAGGGCATCCATGTCCCGGTAGAATTCCTCGATATATTTATCAGCCAGCGCTTTCGGATCCATACCGCTTTCTGCTGCACGACGTATGATCTTGTCGTCGATGTCGGTAAAATTTCTCACGTAGACAACGTCATAACCCTTGGTTTTCAAATATCGGGAGATCACGTCGAATACAACCACGGACCGGGCATGCCCAATGTGGCAGGAGTCATAAACCGTTGGTCCACAAACGTACATGAGCACCTTTTCAGGCTCAATGGTTTGGAACAATTCTTTCTTCTGGGTTAAGGTGTTATAGATGGAAATGGGCATATGTGTTATCTTTCTAAATAGTTATTTGTGATACCATTATAAGTGCTTATCAACTTCTTGGGTGACTATTCTGAGTCAGGGTTTGAGGGGTGGAGGGGTGCGGCTTGCAGGATAATAGACAATAAACTGTATATTACTAAACACCTAATAGTCTGCTGTCTACTACTTGTTGTCCGGGTATACCCTCCAACCCATCAAACCTCCAACCCTCCAACCCTTCAATCCTCCAACCCTTCCTTAAGCAGTGCCACACACATGGCACCAATCCCTTCGCCTTTTCCAAAACAACCAAGTCCCTCATGTGTCGTGGCCTTAACATGCATACATGTGGCCGGAACCTCTAATGCATCGGCCATGTTCGACTGCATCTCATCCAAATAGGGTGCGAGCCTTGGTGACTCCGCTATGATAACGGCATCGGCATTCATAAGTGAAAAACCGTTCTTTTCCAAAAGACGCCCGGTCTTTCTCAACAAGTGAAGACTGGACACGTCTTTGTACTGCGGGTCTGTATCGGGAAAGAGCCGGCCGATATCTCCCAAATGTGCGGCTCCCAGCAATGCATCGATCACCGCATGAATCAGCACATCCGCATCTGAATGCCCCAGCAACCCTTTTCCATAGGGTATATCGACACCACCCAGTACCAGTTTTCTTCCCTGGGTCAATTGATGTACATCATAACCCATGCCGATTTTTATCACAGATAAAATCCTCACTACTTAATTCCCGTAATATTGAAAATTTTTACAGGCTGGTATTTTCCTTTTGCATTAATAGGATTGAGTGCATCCATCGTAAATAACGCGTGGACTTCCTTGAGGGTATTTTCCGATATGATGATCTGCCCAGCTTTTGCGGCGGAACAAATTCTTGAAGCTGTGTTTACCGTATCTCCAATAACAGAATAATTCATGGTTTGGGTTGAACCGATATAGCCGGCTACCAGACTCCCGGTGTTGATCCCGATGCCGATTTTGATTTCCTTCTGACCTCTTGCCCTCAAAGAAGTGTTGAAATTCACGAGTTCTCTTTGAATATCGATGGCTGCAAAGCATGCTCTGGCGGCATCGTCTTCATGGGTCACCGGGGCACCCCATATGACCATCATGGCATCACCGATAAACTTGTCGACCGTGCCCTCATGCCGGAAGACGATATCCACGATTATTTCGTAGTGTTCGTTCAGTATTTGCAGTACTTCTGCAGCAGGGATATCTTCGCTCATGGCTGTAAAATCGCGTATATCGACAAACATCACGGTGGCTGTACGATTTTCGCCACCCTTTTCAACGGTCAGGCTGCCGGAAACAACCATCTCGGCCAGATCCGGAGAGAGTAAGCGCTGAAATCTCTCCCGGGTAGCTATCTCCTTGAGGCTCCGCTCTTCGGCTTTCTTTCTCTGATTGATGGTAAATTGCGCATGGGACCCGAAAATGACGAACAGGCAGATAACGATCAGACGCGGCCAGATATCATCAGCTCCGGCACCAAAAAGAATACTGCCGAAACTGTATCCGTATGACCCAAACAACGACAGGATGGTATCCAGGATCCAGTATACGCCGGCGATACCCAAGCCGATCAGAACCATTTTATCTGTCAATCCGACGCGCATTTTCATGCTTTCTCCAAATTTCGTAAAATGAATTTTTCATTTAAAGCAGATCTTATTTCTTTTTTCAAGCATGTTGCACCTTCTGCTTGTATGTGTTTTATTTCTTGACAAATACACCTATTTATGAGAAATATACTTTGTATATATTTATAGATAAAAGTTGTATATGTATATACCACCAAATGACAATTGCATATAAAGTCATAAAATATCTTCACAACGGAGACCCCCCTTGGCCACGAAAGACGAAATTTCCTCCACAGAAAAGCTGCTGGGTCTGATTCGCCAAAAGGAAAACAGGGTGGAACCCCCCGCGGAACCGGAACCTTCAAAAAAAAAGCAGCAGCCGACGCAGCCGACAATGCTTTCAACTGTCGTTCCCATGAGAAAAAAAACCAGCGTCGGTATCGATATCGGCTACCATGAACTCAAACTGGCCATGGTCAACCAGATATCTGACAAGCGTTACGAATTGATCGACTTTATCAGTATCCCCTATGAAGACGATATCACATCCAGCAGTTCGAAGTTTCCTCAATTCTTACGCGATACCTTAAATGATTTCTGTGGCAAACATAGAAAAGCTGCTTTGTGGAATGCCATATCGTCAGCCAAAGTCGAAACCCGAAATCTCAAAATCCCCAAAGTCTCCAAAAAACAGATTGACAATGCAACGTATTGGACCTTGAAAAAAGATTTGTCTTTCAATGAAGACGAAATGGTTTTCGACTACGAAGTTCTCGGCGATGTCGTTGAGGACGGCATCAATAAAATTGAAGTAATGGCCTACATCGCTCCCCGGCAGGATATCACCCAGCAGAAAAATCTATTTGAAAAGATCGGTTTTCCCCTGACAGGTATCTCCATAGTTCCTTTTGCACTTCAGAATCTGTTTCGAACCGAGGTGGTTGACACCCTTGGAAAAGATATCTGCAGCCTGTTCATCGGAAGAGACTGGTCAAGAATCGTTATTTATTCCAACGGAAATCTCATCCTTTCAAGAGGTATCAAAGCCGGAATCCGTAGTATGATCGAAGCTGTTGCCCAAGAAATCAGCAAAAGCAAAATGGACATAGCCCAGCAATCGATTCAACCTTCCGAAAGCAGCATTTTCGGTATCGAAGAAGAGAGTTACATTCTGGACCTCGACGAAGCCCGGAAGATCTTCTTTGATCACATCACCAATGCTGAGCCGATTCGGCTTGAGGAAACCGGTCATGTCCTCAGAGAGCACGATGTATTCGGCATGATTCAACCGGCGCTGGAGCGTCTTGTCAAACAGGTTGAGAGAACCTTGTCACATTATTATCTCCACTTTAACAAAGAACGTGTAAGCAAGGTCTATGTGTCCGGCCAGATGAGTGTCTACGAACGACTGTTCGTATTCATGAAAGAACAGCTCGACATTCCCATCGATACCATGAATCCCTTTTCGATGAAATTAAACTATTTGGGCATTGCCACCATACCCGAAACCCTGTCAGAGAAAGAAGCTTTTGCTCCAGCCATTGGCATGGCTCTTTCCAATAATTCCCTGACATCAAATTTCATCTACACCTATAAAGACAAGCAACGATACGATAACGCACGCAAGGTTAACAGGGGCATATTCGCCAGTATTCTTGTTTTTCTGGCCATATGTTTCGGGCTGTTTCTGTGGGGTAACAACCTGATCGATCAGAAAAAATTGCAACTGGCAAAACTTCAGACAGAGGTTGAAAGTTTCAAACCCCTGGTCAATAAAAACCTCATCATCAATCTGGCAACAAAAACCCAGAATAAGCGTAAGGCCATCAAACAACTCGGGGAAAAATATAAGGGCATAGCAATAATAAGTGAGATATCATCCATTACCCCATCCGAAATAAGGTTGCTCAGCATATCAGCCAATATGGGTCAAAAAAAACAACAAGATGGTCAACCACCCAGGCAACAGCTTGAGATGGAGGGGGTCGTCCTTGGTGACCGTCTTACATTTGAATCAATTCTGGCCGGATATATCGTCAAGCTGAAGGATTCGCCCATGTTTGGGACACCCAGCATTGAAAACAAGTCATTTAAATATCTCGACCACCAAGAAGTGTTGCTTTTTTCAGCTAAACTTGACCTGGTTTGAAACGGCCGTTTGGGCATGAAAGCAGGGTCGACAAACAAGATAATGGAAACATCAATGGCTATCAGTAAGCTGCCGACGAAAAATGTCATGGTCATCATTCTGTTCGGTGGGGGAATCATTTTTTTTGTGCTCCTGTCTATCTTTCCCAACTATATTGCCTACAGCAACATTGAAAATGAAATCAATATGCTGAAAAGCCAGATCGAAGAGCAGAAAATCCTTTCCCCTATTTTTTCAGATTTGTCTAAGAAGGCGAGCTTTCAAGATCCGGAAAGCCTTCCTTTTCCTAAAAAAGAAAAATTATCTAAAAACGAGACCAGTAATATATCAGGCATCATTCAAGACATTATTCTGCTGAACGACTTTAAGCTCAACAGTATCTTAACCGATGTCGGTGGCTTGATGGATGGGTCTGGGATACTCAAAATAAATATTGAAATTTCTGGAGATTTCATGAATCTTCGGAACTTGATACTTCAACTCGGGACCCTGCCCTATCTTGAGCACATTGAAAACATACGTATAGACAACACTACTGACAGACAACTGATCCTGTTGAAGCTCTGGGTCGCTCAAGAGGCATAAAATTGTTTCATGCATTTGTGAAAGGCAAACAGCTGCTGCTTGTATTTAAAACAAGATACTGTCTTCTTGACCCCTTGGATTTTCGGACCCTGAATTATGGCGAATAGAGAAAAAATTATTCTTCTGGTGATGATCATCGTTATCGCTTATGGCGGCTACACCTACTTTTCAAACCCCGGCGCCAAGACCATCATCGATAATTCGAAACAAAATCTTTCGGAATTGAAAGATTTCGTCATAGGTGCCGCTACAAATCTTTCCAATGAAACCATATCAGCCGCCGACAGATATATCATCGATCAGGCTGAAAAAGTATGGCCACAGGATCCTTTCCTGCAGGTCGGGACACGTCTCACATCCGAACCGTTTAAAGCCAGTGCCGAGGTCACGGTTCAAACGGTTCAAATATCCTACACAGGATTTCTACAGACATCCGATGCGCTCATCGCCATCATCAATGGGACCGAGTATGAAACCGGCGATCAACTGAAGGAGACAGGCTATTATGTTAAAAAGATATTGCCGGCCAAGATAGTCCTGGGGATTGAAAACAATCCCGACACCATTACCCTTCCATTGGATGAACCCGTTAACATGTCATTGGAAGAAAAGGAATAAGCGTTCAAAATGAAAAGACAAATTACATATTCGTTTATCGTTCGATGGATGCTTTCTGTCATTTTCCTGATTTCTTTATTTTCCGGCTGTGCGCATAAACAGGAGGAAACAGAGGCTGATCAGTTTTTCAAACAATGGAAAACGACTGCTGAAAAATCCAAAGGCTTTTCTCCTCAGTCACGAAAACGCACCATCAAACTGCCACCGCGTGTTCTGACCGTCCAAGAAGCTGAAAAAGAGAAATCAGACAAGGAAAAACCGCTTCCAACCAAGAAAATTACCATGCGTATGCATCAAACCGATGTGAGCGTACTTCTGAGAGCTTTGACGCGCGCAGTCGGTATAAATCTGATTGTCAACGAAAACGTAAAAGGCACCGTCAACATCGATATCAAAGATGCTTCCTGGGATCAGGTTTTTCTGAGTATCCTCAATACCCAGGGTCTCTCTTATGCCTGGGATGGGGACATCATTCGTATCGTGACCCCGGACGATATAAACAGAAATCTGGAACGCCTGACAACCGATCAGAAAATCAAGGCCCAGGAAAAAGACATGGAACTGGTGGAACCACTGATTACCCAGGTCATTGAGGTTGAGTTTTCCGATGCCAACAAACTCAAAGAAAGTCTTTCCGTGTTCCTGTCAGGAAACAAGGAAGGTAAGCCCATCGGATCCGTCATGGTGGATGAACACACCAATTCTCTTATCATTCAAGCTATTTATAGCGATCTCGAAAGAATGGTTCCGTTGATTGTGGAACTTGACAAACCGACGCCGCAAATACTGATTGAGGCACATATTGTCCAGGCCACCAAAGATGCATCCATGGAACTCGGTATTCAGTGGGGCGGTCTCTATAACAACGGGGATGTCTGGGTCACACCGGGAGCGAATTCGACCGGTGTTCTCGGTAACCCCCTCTCAAATGGGGGTATCAATCCCACCTCCGGCAACGTCGCCAATTCGGGCGGCATCATCAATCCATTTGAAGGAGCCACAGGTCTGACGCTTGGTTTTGCCCTCGAGGATATCGGTAACGGTATTCTGTCGGCCCAGCTGTCCGCGATGCAACGTGAAGGAAAGGTCAACATTCTTTCAAGCCCTTCCATTACAACACTTGACAACCAGAAGGCCATTATCGAAAGCGGGAAGGAAGTCCCCTATCAAACCGTAGAGAACGATGAAGTCAAAATTGAATACAAAAAGGCCGTACTGAGCCTTGAGGTAACCCCGCATGTCATCGGAGGCAATACCCTAAAACTCAATATCAATACCAGAAAGGACGAACTCGATTTTGTCAACTCCGTGGGAGGGAACCCCGCCATCAGGACCAAGAGTGCCGTCACCAATGTGCTTCTTTTCGATGGGCAGACCACCGTTATCGGTGGTCTGAGCGAGGAAAATTCCGACAATACAGACAAAGGGGTGCCGTGGCTCAAAGACATACCGATTTTAGGTTATCTCTTTGCGGGGAAAAGATCCATCGACAGCCTCGATGAGGTACTGATTTTTATTACGCCCCATATCCTGGGTGAGCAGTTTGTTGACGAAGTGGATGATTCGTCAGCTGAAAGCACGCCCGACTCCTGATAAGAACATGGACTACTTCAGTATTCTGAATTTAAATAAAGAACCTTTTTCCAATTCTCCGGACCCAGATTACTTTTTCAACTCCCAGCAGCATGTCAGCTGCCTACAGAAACTGGAATTGTCCTTGCGGCTCAGACGGGGGTTGAATGTGGTTATCGGGGAAGTCGGGACCGGGAAAACGACCCTCTGCCGCCAGCTTCTGCGACGGTTTTCCGATGACAGTGAAATCGAGTCACATCTAATCCTAGATCCCCATTTCAGCACGCCCCATGAGTTTCTGCTGGCCGTGACGGAAATGCTCACCCATGAAAAACACGCCGAAAATATCGATGACTACAAACTGAAAGAACACATCAAAAACACCCTTTTCACCAAAGGCGTCGATGAAAACAAAACCGTTATTCTCATCATCGATGAAGGCCAGAAAATTCCGATCTTTTGTCTCGAATTACTGAGAGAGTTTCTCAATTTTGAAACAAACGATTATAAATTGCTTCAGATCGCAATTTTTGCCCAGAGAGAATTTGACAATACTCTCAAAAAACATGCCAATTTCGCTGACCGGATAAATCTCTACCACCTGCTGAAGCCGATGAATTTCAGCGATACACGCGCCATGATCCAGTATCGTCTGAACCAGTCGAGCGCTGCGGCAAAACGACTTGCCCTGTTCACCTACCCTGCCCTGTGGGCTATTTACCGAGCCACGAATGGCTATCCGCGTAAAATTGTCAACATCTGCCACCGCAGCATTCTGACGATGATCATTCAGAATAAAAGCAAAGCCAACTGGTTTTTGGTTCAATCGTGCATACGAAGGGTCTTTTCTTCCGGGAAAAAACGATCATGGCAATTTGCAGCCATTCTCATTATTGTTCTCCTCGGTACCATCTTCACCATCCCTAGATGGCTTCCAAATCAGACCACAACACCCTTTTTAAAAGAAACCGAAGCTTCCAGAGAAACCGATACCGTGTCCATGAACCCCGGGCCGGCAGCCCCACCCTTGACAAACGTTGGCTCGGATACCATCGTAACTTCCAATGCCAATGCGACTCCGCAAACAGATGTACCCGTCATGCCGGACACGTCAAACCTGTCAGGAGACGTCCCTGAAACCCCGGATAGAGCCCAGCTGCAGGCTTCTGTCACCAGCGTTTCAGATGTGACACCTCCTGAAATACACGAAGTCCCCGGAGTACTGGGACAAATTAAAGTCAAGCGGCATGAGACCCTCGGTGGACTCATCCAGACAATTTACGGGGCTTTCCACAAGACCCATCTCCAGTCTGTCCTCCGGATCAACCCGCACATAAAAAACCCGGACACCATCAGCATAGGTGAAGTGATCCTTTTCCCGGCCATTGCTTCCCATGTGGAAGAGCCGCCATTGAAACGATGGTGGGTTCAAATTGCCCAGGAGGATACCCTGGAAGCCGTTTTCATGTTTTTACGCCAGCACACCACCGTCGCTCTTTCCGCACGTCTGGTCCCACATTGGAACCGTTCTTCAGGACTTCAATTTTCAGTGCTTCTTAGCCAGCCTTTTTTTGATGAGGCTTCAGCTGTCAACAAGCTTGAACATCTTCTTTCAAGCAGCGGTACAAAAGCAGGGATCGTTTCCGATTGGGACTCACACACTGTTTTTTATGCAAATCCTTATCAAAACACGAACACGTAAAAGAAGGATTCAAGGATTCCAGGGGTCCAGGGTTCGAGTGAGATGAAGTGAGGCATCAGCTAAATGCTTAAAAATTGTAAAGAGTTAAAAGTTGTGGATTGGAAACACAGACGATGATATCCGGTGTTTTGGATTATATGAACAAGAAAAAGCTTCAGGGATTAAGAGAGGAGCTTGGGGATGTAGAGAGAATGCTAAAAGCGATGATCAAATCCCTGGAAAACAAACACTTCAATCCTTGAATCCTGGACTCCTTGAACCCTTTCTCCCAACTTGTTGGGAGAAGAACTAAAGAATAAAACAAGCGAGATAAACTGTGAAAACAAAAAAGAAGTTTGGAGAAATGCTCATGGAGGCCGGGTTGCTGAGCGAAGATCAGCTAAAACAGGCCATCATCGACCATAAACGAACGAACATGAAACTGGGACAGTATCTTGTTCGTGAGGGAATTGTCAGCGGATCTCAGGTGGTCGATATAATATCAAAACAGCTGAAAATAAAAAAATACAACCCTGACGACTATCCCGTCGATATCGAGCTCTCCAAAGTAATACCCCTGGAACTTGCCCAGAAATTCCAGGCCGCGCCATTAAGAAAGAGCAAATTCCTCCTGACCCTCGCAATGACCGATCCCATGGATATTACCGCACTCGATTCCATCGAAGTTTACACCAATACGGAAGTTGAAGCGGTTATCTCAACATACCAGGAGCTCAACCACTTGATCGGCAGCCTGTATGGCACCTACTCCGGCATCGATGGTGTTCTTGAAGGCATGCAGGATATGCAGATTGAAAGAGATGACGATGAAGACACGTCACGGGCGGCCATCGAAGATATCGAGGTCAGCTCCCTGCAGGACATGGCCGAAGAAGCGCCGGTTATACGTCTCGTCAACTCGATTCTTTCCCAGGCAGTCAGGGAGGGCGCCAGTGATGTCCATATCAGCCCGGAAAAAGATTATGTCCAGGTGAGGTTTCGGGTTGACGGCAAACTTCATGAACTGCCGGCGCCACCCAAGACCATGATATTACTTATCATATCAAGACTGAAGATTCTCTCCAACATGGACATCTCGGTTTCGAGAATTCCCCAGGATGGACGTTTCACCATCAAAATGGATGAAAAGGAAATCAACATCCGATCGTCCACCATCCCCACTATTTATGGGGAAAATATGGTCTTGCGACTTCTTGACACAAGCGGCGGGGTGCACTCTCTTGAAGAACTGGGAATGTCCATGGCTGATATTCGCAAACTTGAACCCATGATCCACAAACCCTATGGCATGATTTTGAGCACCGGACCCACGGGTAGCGGCAAGAGTACGACACTTTATTCAATCCTCAAAAGGATCAATCAGCCCGATATCAATATTATCACCATAGAAGACCCGGTTGAATACCGTATCAACAAGATCAGACAGATCCAGCTCAACCGAAAAGCCGGGATGACTTTCGCAAGCGGACTGCGTTCCATCATGCGGCAGGATCCTGACGTCATCATGGTCGGCGAAATCCGGGATCCTGAAACTGCCTCGATTGCCGTTCAGTCAGCTCTTACCGGCCACCGGGTGCTGAGCACGGTTCATACAAACGATGCCGCCGGTGCCATTACGCGCTTTATTGACATGGGCATCGAACCTTTTCTGGTTTCTTCGGTAATGCTTGTATCCATCGCACAACGCCTCGTCAGGAAAGTTTGCCCTTACTGTAAGAAACCCCACACCCCGCCGGCCTTGGCACTGGAATACTGGGGTCTCAACCACGCAGAAAATCCAAATTTCATGCAAGGCAATGGATGTTTTAACTGTATGGACAAAGGGTATAAGGGAAGAATCGGTGTATATGAAATCCTTATAATCGATGAAATGGTCCAGGATATGATTCTCAAAAGAAATTCATCTCAGGAAATAGCCCGTGCAGCTATTCAGGCAGGGACATTGAAAACACTCAGGGATGACGCCGCAAAAAAGATTCTCCAGGGTATTACGACCATTGAAGAAGCTGCATCAGCGGTGATCGTATAGAAACTAATGAACATCGAACATCGAACGTCCAACATCGAATTTTGAATAAAAAGATAAAGAAACAGGCGTATGATCTGGAAGAAAGGTTGCTCGAGTATTCGGTGAGAATCGTAAAACTCGTTGAACAACTTCCAAATACCAAGGCAGGCAGTCATATTGCGGGGCAATTGTTAAGATCTGGAACTTCACCATACCCAAATCATGGTGAAGCTCAGGCAGCGGAATCCCCGAAAGACTTTATCCATAAATTACGTATTTCATTAAAGGAACTCAGGGAAACCCAGCGATGGTTAAAATTAATACAGCGAGTACCACTAATTAAAAAGCCTGAACTATTGAAGGATATTATCGAGGAAACTGAAGAATTAATTAAGATTTTCGTCGCGAGCATTAAAACTGCGGAAAAGAGAAAGAGATAATTCATTATTGTTTGTTTTTCATTCGACATTGGACGTTCGATGTTCGATGTTGGACGTTCATCTTTAAATAACCAAGAAAACCCAACAAACAGGTTATTATGCCGACATATTCATACCAGGCCATTAACGAATCCGGTTCCACTGTCACCGGTGAGGTCGAAGCCGAATCCACGGACATGGCCAACAACATTCTTTCCGCCAGGGGGTACCTGCCATCACGGGTGGTTGAAAAGGGTCAGATAGTACCCAGTGATTTTAGCAAACAGCTCAGAGAACGCTTCACATTCATCAAACCGCCTGAACTGATACTCTTTACCAAACAGTTCAAGACACTTATTAAAGCGGGTATACCCATCTTGAAAATTTTTAAGGTCATTGAAAATCAGACCGAAAACATTGTCTTAAAAGATATGGTCCTGTCTATTTCGCAGGATGTACAGCAAGGGTCCAGTCTTCATGACGCGTTCCGGAAACACCCCAAGGCCTTTTCGCCTCTTTACTGCAGCATGTTGCGCGCTGGGGAAGCCAGCGGGGCATTGCCGGAGATACTGGAACGTCTGATTTATATCCTCGAACATGAGCACAAGATAAAGTCCGAGATTCGGGCAGCGCTTTCTTATCCCATCATCGTTATTTCCTTTTTAGGCATCGCTTTTTTTGTTCTCCTGACCTTTGTCATTCCTAAATTTGTCACGATTTTCGAAAGATCGAGTGTCGCACTCCCGCTGCCGACACAGATCTGCATGCTGATGTACCAGGTTCTTGCCAATTACTGGCTGATAATGCTCGTTGGTCTCATTGGCGGCATCGTATTTCTGAACTACTATTTAAAAACCGAACAGGGGCTTTTGGCCAAAGACACCTTACTGATGCGTCTTCCTCTCTTAGGACCACTTTTTGCAAAAGCCGCCATGGCAAGGTTTGCGAGTATTTTCTCTATCCTGCAGGCCAGTGGTGTTCCCGTCCTCGACTGCATTCGCATTTTAACGGAAACCATTGGGAATCAGGCTATTTCAAAAGAATTCGCCCTTGTAACAGAACGTCTTGAGGAAGGGCGTGGACTGGCGGAGCCATTGAAATCCGCTAAGTATTTTCCGCCGATTGTCATCAATATGATCGCCATCGGAGAAGAATCGGACAACCTCGAAGACATGCTCAACGAAATTGCGTTGCATTACGATTCTGAACTCGAATATGCCATGAAAAAACTGTCCGAGGCCCTCGGACCTTTATTGACACTCGGGCTGGCAGTTGTGGTCGGTTTTTTTGCCCTCGCGATCTATCTGCCCATGTGGGATATGACCAAGATGAGCGGATTATAAAATCTCTCCGCGATTTTATTTGGCGCGATGTTGTCGCTTATAAATGCACGATATAAATTCCTACTTTTAAAATCCTGAGAAACCAGACATACTATGAATATTTCAGATGGTTTCAGAGATCGAATATAGTTTATACCGCTTGTCATAATACTGTTCCGAAAATAGGATGGCGGCATAAGGGGTTGTAGCAGAAAAAAGGTCCTCAATCGGAACGTTTTTCTGACAACCCCTATATAACTATATGTAATCATTATTATGCAATAAAAACTAGCGACGCAGTCGCGTCAAATAAAATTGCGGAGCAATTTTATGAAGGATATCCGATTCAACATCAGTCTGTACGTCATTATTCCCGTTATCATCGCGGGTATCTCCATATTGGCTACCATCGCCTCCTTCAACATCACCACCTACTATTTCAAACGCGGTTTTGACCCCACATGGCCGGTGGCTTTCTGGGGTAGCATCATGATCATCGTAACAGCTGTTTTTGGTGTTTTAATCGTCAAGTTCATCATCGATCCCATGAAACGATTCGCACGAAACACCGAAAATTTAGGCGTACTCGGACGAATGCCCAAAACAGACAAACCGGATGACATGGAACGATTTTCACAACTTTTCGACCAGGTCACCGATATTTTGGGTCAAGTGGAGGCCCGGGAGCTATTCCCGAATATCGTGGGCCAGAGTAAAGTCATGCGGGGGGTCTTGAAACAGATTCTCCAGGTTGCCAAGACGGATTCCACTGTCCTCATTCTCGGTGAGACCGGCACCGGAAAAGAGTTGATTGCCCAAAGTATTCATCAGCACAGCAAGCGAAGGGAAAAGGATTTCATTGCCCTCAACTGTGCCGCCATCCCTGAAAATTTGCTTGAAAGCGAATTGTTCGGCCATGAAAAAGGCGCCTTCACCGGAGCTTCTTCCCGAAAACTCGGCAAATTTGAAATTGCCCACAACAGCACCCTTTTCATGGACGAAATCGGCGACATGCCCATGGAAACCCAGACAAAGGTATTGCGGGCGATCCAGGAAAATCAATTTGGTCGCGTGGGGGGTGTCAAAACCATCAAGGTCAACGTTCGTTTTATTACCGCCACGCATCAAGATCTGACATCCCTGGTCAAGCAGGGGAAATTCCGTCAGGACCTCTATTACCGGCTGAATGTTTTTGCCATCCATCTGCCCCCTTTGCGTGAAAGACGGGAAGATATTCCGCTGCTTGTCGACAGTTTTCTGGGGAAACAGAATAAACAATTTAACGTAACATCGGAAACCATGCAGCTTCTAACCGCCTATGACTGGCCTGGAAATGTACGTGAACTTGAAAATGCCATCGAAGCTGCAACCATCATTACTGAAGACGTCATCCAACCCAAACACCTGCCGTCATCTATTACCAACACGTTTGGCAAATCCATAGCAAATAAAATAGACACGCTTCCTAAAATGAATCTGGATAATCGTATCCATGAGCTTGAAAAAGGGATGATCATCGATGCATTGACCACGACAGGTGGCATCCAGAAGAAGGCAGCCTTTCTTTTAGGCATCAAGGAACGCAGTTTATGGCATCGGATCAAAAAGTATGATATTGATGCGAGCTCTTTCAAACAACAAATGTAGTATTTCAACTACAATATTTGGTGCTTTACAATTATATTAACTATTTCAGCATGTTTAGATTCGTTGTTGCAATAATTATTTTAGATATTTTACTAACCTCGAGTTGTTTCACTTGACAGACACGTAAAAAACTCTAAATTTTTACCATACCTGTAACGCCAGGTATCCAGAACCTATAGTAAACATAGGTTTTTTTCGTTCACAAAGATGATATCTTTAGGGCTTGTTGACATCTTTTTACAAGGGTATATCAATGATTTATTCATGTTTTGTTCCTTCTTTTTTTGTCGATAGTGATAATCTTTTTACTTAATTCACAAATCTGGCATTTTATGTGCACTAACTTTCATCAGATATATTGCCACCTAAGCAAATTTAATGTTTGATACGGTTTTGAAATTGGAATTCATCACAAGGAGAATCAAATGCAGGCAAAAACAGTTAAAATGAGGCAGCAGAAAAAAAAGGAAGAAGGTTTCACGCTTGTGGAGGTCATTGCTGTATTGGTCATACTTGGCATTCTGGCAGCAGTTGCCATTCCTAAATTTTTTGACATGCAGGACACCGCCAGGCAAAAGGCCATTTTGGGCGCCGTCGGCGAACTGAATGGACAAGTTGCGCTTGCTTTTGCACAAAATGCATTGAATGGCGGAGTCGCCGGTAATTATTCTGGCTATACAGGTGACATAGGTCCCGAGTTCGTTCTCACCGGCCAGGCTGCAGATGCACCGGGCACAGGCACGATCGCTTTTGCCACCCCCCCTGGTGTTCACATTTATACGCTTACGTGGGCAGCCGGTGATACTGAATCGCCGGGGTACTTTTCGGTAACTTTCCCTTAATGATTTAGTCTGGCCGTGATCTGGACGCACTTATTTAACGGAATGAATCCCCCCGCGGCATGCCGCGGGGTATCGTTCAACTGATTCTGCCGATTCCAGCGCAGGAAGCTGCGGGGTATCAGACCCTGAAAGAGATTAACTTACTCAAGATTCCACTATCTCGACAAAGATCGAATTCTCATTCCTGTCGTCTTTGCCAACATGGCAATTTTTGTATCCTGTTCGATGTGTCAATACCTTTAACCTGAAAACATAGTGCCCCGTATGTCAATAGTACCTGATTGCAAAAATGAAAATGGCTTTTCCCTTGTCGAAATCATAGCTGCTCTGGTCATTGTCGTCATCATCAGCACAGTTGTTATCAGCCGGTCCGGTTCTTTTACAACCGACCTGGTTTCCCAGACAGAGATCCTAAAAGTCCATCTTCGTCACGCCCAGTCTCTTGGGATGATCGGATCAGATCCAAGTGCTGTTTATGGTATAAAATGCGACACCAATTTTTATTGGATGTTCAAAGGCATCGATCCGGACCTTAATATCCTTATGCTCACCGATGATCAGCGATACAACACCAACAATGACGGCAAACTCGATTTAACCCCAAAAAAAATAGCCATAGGAACCGCTTTCACTGTAATTTTTGACCAGCGGGGGATTCCCTACCGTTCCTATACAAATGAAACCGACAACGACCCATATTCTGAAGATCTCTTGATTGACGTAACAAAGGCAGGCGATGTCGAGACCATCACCGTAACACTGCACACGGGGTTTATACCTTGATGAACAGATTCAAAATGCCTTCCATTTTCAAATCCCAGAAAGGATTTACCCTCCTGGAGATCATTGCCACCCTGATCCTGGTTGGTATTTCTGCGGCGGTTATGTATCCCGTTATGCGAACAAACCTGATCCGAAGTGCCGAACCCGTAAACCGTTTAAATGATCATCAGCTTCTTATTCAGGAGATGGACAAATGGACCGGCATTTATCGGGATGAAATTAAAAATAACTCCCTGGACATCGTCAATTTCAAATCAAATGTTGATTCAAATGCCAATTATCTGGACAGTACATCCTATATCAACAGCTTCAACGGCGGTGCCTATGCCACTCAGGGAACCAATAAGATATTGCGTGTCACTCTGATAAACAACGACCAGACACTGGTAGCCTTGTTTGCAGAATGACATCGCCCAGCGACGTCATCAAACGCGATCTCGTCGCTTTTTTAAACGAAAGTTTTACACATGAACAATCACACGACAATAAACAATAGAAGCCATCTCAACAATGGTTTCAGCTTGGTAGAACTGATAGTAAGCCTGACCCTTGCGGGAATTCTGGCGCTGGCGCTCATGACCATCGTGGTCACCGCTCTCAATGGGTTTTCACTTTCAAGAGACGCTGCCGGCGTCACCCAGAAAGCCAATCTGGCTCTCTCCCGTATCCGGATTGAGCTCTTGAATGCCACGGACATCACCACTGCCGAAGCAAACAGAATCATTTACGAAACCGCTCAAGGCACCTATGAAATCCTGAAAACAGGTAACATCATCACCCTGGAAAAAACAGACGCCGCATCACCTATAGCGGCCAGAACCCTGGTGGACAATATCCTGGCAGACTACGGAACAGACAATTTTCTTGCTTACCAAAAACGGAATGCCTCGACATGGACACCTTCTGACGACATCTCGGAGCTGTATGCCATCACGTTGATGCTCAGATTTACAAACTACCCCCGTTCCATAGAGACCATGGTCAACCCACGCAACAACCAGGTAAGGAATGCACCATTGCTCGTTATGGCAACTGTTTTTCAAACAGAGCGTTTATAACCGCTGTCGGATAGGTGTAGATGCCGTTAGCCTTTTTTTGTTTTAGTTCTTTAACTGCAAAATTGTGTATTTAATGGCAAAAAAATAAGAACAATCACGAAAACACGCACGAATTATCCGTACAGGATAAATCTGAAAAACACGAAAGTTTTCATGGTCTTTTTCGTGGTTTCGTGCTTTCGTGATAAAAGATCTTTTTCTTTTCCGGTTTATCCGGGACGGGTTTTAGGTGTTACGTTTTAGCTAGGTCACAAGGTATGAACCTAATTCAAAATTCAACATTAAACATTAAAAATTGCCCCTCTCCACTGGCCAATGCATCTGGCGCTGTTCTGCTGACAGTGGTGATTATTATCATTATCGTCGGCATGGCGGGTGTTGCCATGTATTCCTTGACCAGCACATCCACTTTTACCCAGTTGTACGCCCAGAATGCAACCAGAGCCTATTATCTGGCTGAATCCGGTTTCAGGGTGGTTGCCAGCGAATACAATAATGCCGATGATGACGAGAAATTGGATGTTCTGGGAAATCTGCATGGGACAACCCTCAGCCTGCCGGGCAATACCGGGCAATTCGATATGAGGCTTTACCCGTACTGGTTTTATGTCAGCAGCGCCTACACAGCCAACAGCACCAGCATCAATGTTAAAATACCGGGTGGCACACCTTTGAGAAACCCGGCCGATACCGGCTCCCCCAGGGTATCGCTTCCCAACAGCGGTTACCTGAAACTGCAGAGCAAAAGCCAGTTGGCTGCCATATCCTCGGTGTCTCCCGGTTCTCCTGCAGATGGCGCTACGATTACCTTCGGTATCAATCCAGGATTCCCCTATGACATTCAGACCGATGAGGAGCTTTTTCTGGTCTATACGGACAATAACACCACCAGCCAACCAGCGGTTCCCCAAGATGGCAGCATCGATTTCCCAGGCACCAATCCGGTTGCCCAGTTACTGCCGGCCCAGAACGGTTCCTTCAGGGTATACAACGAAGACAACGATAAAATGGACTATACCTATTTGGAAAAATTTCCACCGGCTGTCGATCCCGGGAACCCCCCAACCACCATTACACTGAGCGGCATCCAGCACCAGAACGACGGCGACCCATCCGTGTTCCCGTTTACCATCGACAACACCTCCGAAATATACTTTGGCCGGAACCTGGCTGTCTTTTCCACCTCCACCTTCGGAACCGGTACCATGGCTGCCAGAAAGACCGTGGGCAATTATACCGATGTGGGGCTGGATGGCGGTTTTTTCAAGGATAAAGACACCATTTCTTTTGAGAAGGAGATTGGCGATTTCACGCCTACCATGAGCGATCCGGGACCGGGATATCCTGACCCCATTGAAATCGACACCACCAATAAAACCATTAAACTGGGCGGCAATCTCATCGATGAATACGGTTCTGTCTGGTACAAGGGCTATACGGACATCGCCGACTGTATTCAGGGCAACTGCCTTTTGGGCCGGGGTTTTCGGGCTTATTTCGAGTTTACATTTGACAACACGGACAATTCCATCGCCAGCACGGATTTCGGCGACGGGTTCACCTTTTCTCTTGTCAGCGGTGCCAATTACACCAATGGTGATACCGGTTTAGGTGGCGAGTACATGGGATATGCCGGCCCAGGTCTTTCCAGCAACGGACTGCAGCCGCCCAAACTGGCAGTCGAGATCGATACCTACCCGAATACAGGTGCCGGCAGTGTGTGCAACGACAGTACTGATAGTCGGCGCGACGATGAGCCTGTGGCCAACCACACCGCCCTGGTTTACTGGGGTGAAGAAAGCGTCGGTTCTATTGATGCTCAGGGCGGATACATTCGTATCGGATCCGCATCACCTTCCGTTGGGGAGCCCGAGGACTGGAGCTCCTCCCAAGGAACCATCAGCTTCTGGTTCAAACGCGATACCATTTTCTACGGTGACGGAAATACGAGCGGTGACAGGCTGTGGGGACAGGACGCCAACATGGAAACCCGTTTTTCCGGCACAACAGGCTCAAATTTTTTTCTCGACTGGGGTACTGGTGGTGAAGGTTCAATCAATGCAATCAACCCGTTTACCGGGGCTGGCACATGGTACTTTATTGCCATCACATGGGATGATGCAACGGATCAATTGAAAGTTTATTCCGGCAATCAAACCACCGTCTCACTTCTTGCGGAAAATCTGGCCTGGACAGGAGATATGAACGCCCTTGGAATAATTACTGAAAATCTTTTCCTGAACTCCAGCGGTGGCAACAGTTCGAAAAATTTTGCTGCCGATGGTAACGGCTCAGACCTGCGTTACTACAATGTCGCCAGGAGTCTGTCCGATATAGAAAGCGATTACAAGGTGCGGCGGACCGGCAGTGAAGCCGGCCTGCAGGCCTATTTCCCCTTGCAGGCGGATCTGTTGGATGCCGGCCCCACCGGCATAGCAGACTCCTCGACCATAGGGAACACGGACTGGTCCACAGACACCATCGCCGCTTTCGATTGTGGAACGGTATTAGCAGTGAAAAGAGCAACGTATGACGACAACCGCCATGGCGCCGGCGGCAGCCCCACCACCACCACTCCTCAGAACTCCCTGAACAGCAATAGCGGCAACGGCTATGACGGGTACCACCAGGTCACGGGTTCCAGTCCCAACTGGCTTGAAGATGGATCGCCGCACAGACTCCGCATGGAACTGATACGACCTCTCATTCTGGCGGCCGACGGCGACATCGACGCGTTCTATGATTACCAGGTAAAAATCTGGATCGACTGCGCCACCTGTTCGGCAGCTGAGCTAGCCCAGTTCAAGGACGTACGGGCGGATTTTTCGGCCAGTCTTCCACAGATCGAAAAAACCATTAATAGAGGAAACTCCCTGAAAATCGACCCTGCTGATCATCTCGACTTGTTACGTGTCCTGTTCGGATTTACCCAGGGTACCGGCGGTGCGACACAGAACATTACCCTTCGCAACCTCGAACTTTATTTTCTGAAGGAATACCCGGTGTCCTACCCGGCTGCATGGTAATCGAATCGCAAGGCGATTCGATCTGTCGCGGCTTCGCCGCTCTTACTGGGTGTAGTCCCATTTTATTGTTGGCATCTATTATTGCCGCATTCATGACCAGGCCGGCTCCTCATTTTTTCCTTTCTTGATTTTTCCACAGAATCAGCTTAAAAGACCGGCAGTGATTTGATCGCGTGACGAATGCAGGTTGTCCTGGTTTATTAAAGAGATGAACATCGAGCATCGAACGTCCAACATCGAATTTTGAATGGGAAAAGATGAAGAAATGGGCCAATGATCTTTAATAAAGTCCGCTTGACTATTCGTCGGTATTGTTTTTTTCTTTTCATTCGATGTTGGACGTTGAATGTTCGATGTTGGACGTTCATCTTTTAAATCTTTACTTTGGCATAAATGCAGTTTGTACTTGATATGCCAATAGATACGATCGATTTTTTGTAAAACGTCATTGTTTTATCGCTTGGGAACCAATGAACGTCGAACATCGAACGCTCAACATCGAATTTTGAATGGGTATAAATGAAGAAACAGGTGTATGTTGAATGGGAAAAGATGAAGAAATGGGCCAATGATCTTTAATAAAGTCCGCTTGACTATTCGTCGGTATTGTTTTTTTCTTTTCATTCGATGTTCATCTTTTAAACCTTTTTTGATTCATCATTGGACGTTCGATGTTCGATGTTCGATGTTCATCTTTTAAATATTTACTACGGCATAAATACTGTTTGTACTTGATATGCCAATAGATACGATGGATTTCTTGTAAAATGTTAATTGTTTTAAAGCCGGGGAACCAATGAACATCCAACATCGAACGTCCAACATCGAATTTTGAATTTAAAAGATGAAGAAACAAGTATATGATTTCCTGTCATTCCCGTGTGTTTGCTCCTTAGCAGGAATGGGACGAGAGTCCAGTGGACACTATATATGCACGGCTTACCCGAATTTTTTAAGAAGTTGCTAACTTCAGCATTAAATATTTCTTTTCATTCGACGTTGGATGTTCGATGTTGGACGTTCATCTTTTAAAAAGTTCTGTAAAGGAATTTAATTAAATTGAACATAAATACCATTCTGAAAAAATACAAAACTTCTGAAAGAAAAACACTCTCAGAACACGAATCCAAACAGATACTGCAGGCCTATGGTATCCCTGTTGTCCGGGAGACCGTCGCTACAACAAAAGAAAACGCAGTGGCGGCAGCCCTGGAAATCGGCTTCCCCATCGTTTTGAAGGGACTGGGTGCCCGGTTGACCCACAAGACCGAGCGCGGTCTGGTGCATACGCACCTGAAAACCAAAACCGAGGTTCGATCAGCCGCCGAGAACATACAGCAAAAGGCCGGGAGTGATCTGGAAGGCTTTCTTGTCCAGCCCCAGATCCAGGGGAAAAGGGAGTGGATCGCGGGTCTTTCCCATGACGATCAGTTCGGACCGGTCATCATGTTCGGTGCCGGCGGCATTTTAACCGAAGCCATCTCGGATGTGACCTTCCGCCTTGCGCCTTTGTCACCTGAGGACGCCCAGGCGATGATCCATGAAATCAAATCATCTGCCTTACTCGACAATTTCCGGGGCGAGGCAAAAATTGACAAAATACAGCTCGTTAAAGTTCTCACAGGTTTGAGTAAACTTGTCCAAGATCATCCTGAAATTGTCGAGGTGGATATCAACCCCCTCATCGCGACTCCCAGCGGGGATTTAATGGCCGTCGATGCGCTGGTGGTTGTGGGTACCAAACACCAAACAGCCGCCTCACCTCCCAGCACCTTCCAACCGGAGTCTCTGATGCCCTTCTTTTATCCCAAATCCATTGCCTTTATCGGTGCCTCTGCCACCATGGGCAAGTGGGGCCACATGCTGGTGGCAAACACCAAAAGCGGCGGCTATGCGGGAAAGATATACCTTGTCAATCCAAAAGGGGGGAAAATTGTGGGCCAAGAGGCCTATCGATCCCTTTCCGATATTCACGACCCGGTCGACCTTGCCATCGTCACCATACCGGCCGAACATGTGATAAGCCTGATTCCGCAGCTACAGGCAAAAGGCATCCATCACATGCTTCTGATAACCTCAGGATTCTCCGAAACCGACAACGCCGGAAAAAAACGCGAAAAAGAACTGGTCGCATCGGCGCGGCAGGCCGGAATCCAGATACTGGGTCCCAACACCATGGGTATCTGCAATCCCCACGTGGCTCTCAACTGCACCAGCCTGCCCGTACAACCGAGACCGGGATCCACCGCTCTTGTATCCCAATCCGGGAACATGGGCACCCAGTTCCTGGCCTTTGCAGAACATCAGGGCATCGGTATCCGTGGTTTTTGTGGGTCCGGCAATGAAGCCATGACCACCATCGAAGACTTTCTGGAAGTTTTTGAAGCGGATGAGCTCACAAAAACCGTCATGCTCTATATCGAAAGTGTCAAAAATGGCCGTCGCTTTTACGAGACCGCCAGGCGTCTGGGGAAAATAAAACCGATTATTCTGATGAAAGGCGGACAAACTCAAGCCGGCATCAAGGCGGCAGCCAGCCATACCGGAGCGTTGAGTACCGATGCCAGAATTTTCAATTCGGTTTGCAGGCAGGCAGGCATTGTCAAGGTGGAACAGTCCATGGATCTGCTCGATCTGGCTGCGGCCTTCTCTTCCCTGCCGCTGCCCAAAGGCAATCGTGCCGGTATCATGACCCTTGGGGGCGGCTGGGGTGTGGTCACCGCCGATCTGTGTAACGAATACCATATAGACGTTCCAGACCTGTCCCCCGGTCTGATCGAGCAGATCGACAAGTGGCTGCCCCCTTTCTGGAGCCGATCAAACCCCATCGATCTCGTTGGAGAACACAACGACACCCTGCCGCTGACAATTATCGAAGAACTCTTAAAATGGGACGGCTGTGATGCCGTTATCAATCTCGGTATCATGGGTCGCAAACATCTGGCCGGACTCTATGTCGATGCTGTCAAGCGTTCTGACCCCATGTACGAGCCCTCATTTTTAGACAGCATTAAAGAAACACTAGCGGCATTTGAAAAAAGATATGTCGAAGAAATCGCCAGACTCATGGAGATCTACCAGAAACCCGTTATCGGCGTCTCCCTCTTGACAGATGCCCTGGATCGTACCACGTATTTGGTTGAAAACTGCCCATACAAAGGTGTTTTCTACACAACCCCGGAGCGCGCCGTTAAAACGCTGGCTAAAATGGTGCAATACAGTAAGTATAAAACGTAGGGTCCGAGGGTTCAAGGGTGATACAAGGGTTCGAGGGTAGCTGACGGCTATCGGCGGAGAGCAGCATCCCAGCCTCCGGGCGTTCCAGCATGCAAAGATGCAAGGACAAGCTATAAACCAGCGGCTATAGACTGTTAGCCGCCTACAGCCTAACAGTCTATCAGTCTAACAGCCTCCCGTTAGGCAAAGCCTGTGGGATTAAATAGAGCGGCAAGACCGCGCTTCATAAAATTGCGGAGTGATTTTATTATTATGTACAATAAATATCTCAAAACATTCGACTTCGAAGTCGGTCATCTCATTAAAAGTCCCTGCAAGAACTGCAGGCATTATTATATCTTCCCTCGATGCATCGCTGAATGCACACTTCTGGATAAAATACAGGATGTGTTGTCGACGGTGGTATCCAGTACACGATAAACAGGTTTAAAAATGATGAACGTCGAACATCGAACGCTCAACATCGAATTTTGAATGGAGAGATGAAAAAACAGATGCGGGACTCGGGTTTAACTATTTCTTTTTATTCGACGTTGGACGTTGGATGTTCGATGTTGGACGTTCATCTTTAAGATCTTTTTAAACCCAAATCGGATACCTGCAAGAAAGCTTTATTCAATTGGCATAAATGATACTCCGATAGAAGTTTAAAAATGATGAACGTCGAACATCGAACGCTCAACATCGAATTTTGAATGGAAAGATGAAAAAACAGATGCGGGACTCGGGTTTAACTATTTCTTTTTATTCGACGTTCATCTCAAGAAAACTTACTACAGCAAAAATCCTGGCTACTGCTCAGAGCTTACCCTCCGAACCTCCAACCCTACAAACCCCCGACCCTATCTCTTCCCCAATTTCGCCACCGTTTCAATATGATATGTATGCGGAAACATATCCACCGGTTGTACTTCCAGCAAGTCATAGGATTCCCCTAAAAGGCCGACATCCCTTGCCAGCGAGGCCGGATTGCAGGAAACATAGACAATCCTGGCCGGTGCCAGCCTGAGAACCTGTTGGATTACGTCCTTGTGCATACCGGCCCTGGGGGGGTCGATCACCACTACCTGTGGTTTTTCAGCGAGCTGGGGAAGTTTATCCTTGATGTCTCCCTGGACAAACCGACAATTGGATACATGGTTGATCCGACAATTTCTTTCGGCATCCCTCACTGCAGATTCGACCTGTTCAATACCGACAATCTGTTTTGCCGAATCCGCCAGATAAATGGCAATCGTGCCGGTGCCACTGTATAAATCAAGAACCGTTTCATGCCCCTGCAGTTCCGCATACTGCCTGGTCTTTTCATAGAGAGTTTGTGCACCCACGCTGTTTGTTTGAAAGAAGGAGTTCGCAGAGATAATATATTCGAAAGACCCGATCCTTTCTTTGAAAAAAGGATCACCAGCCAGCAGGACTTCCGACTCTCCGATGGCCACGCTCGATTTCCGGCCGGTAATATTATTGATAACCGAGACGACATCGGAATATCGTTCCATCAGTTGGTGTGCCAGGGGTTTCAATACCCTGGTATTCTCGTAACTGGTGACGATGTTGACCATCCAGTGGCCATAGAAGGCTGAATTTCTGAGCATGACAAAACGCCAGAACCCCTCATGGCTTCTCAGTCCGTATGGCGGCAGTTCAGAACGCCTGATGGCCTGTCTGATAAATGCCAGAATATCGTTCCCCAGGTTTGGATGCAGCAGACAGACTTCTGTATCGATCACTTTGTTAAACGTCCCCGGAACATGGAGCCCCAGAGCAAAGGTTCGATCCAGATCATCTCTATCCATCTCGTTCGGCAGTACCCATCGCCTGTCCGAACACGAAAATTCCATTTTATTTCTGTACCCCAGCACTTGCTTAGATGGGATTGTCTTATGGACCAAAACCGTCTCGATCCGGCCTATGTGCGCCAGCGCTTCTGCCACATGCTGCCGTTTGTAGACAAGTTGTTTTTCATAATCCAGGAATTGCCATTTGCAGCCACCGCAGTGACCACTGTAAGGACAGGCAGGATCGACTCTGTCCGGAGAAGGTGTCAACAGATCGATGATCCTTGCTTCAGCATAATTCTTCTTTTTACGGGTAATCTGGGCCAGAACCACATCACCGGGCACTGCCTTTTCCACAAACACGGCAAACCCATCCGGTTTTGCGAGTCCCCTTCCACCAAACGCGATGTGGGATATTTCCAGGGTAATTTGCTGGCCTTTTTTCATAATTTTTTTCCAAATTTTTTTTTGGCGCGGCTTCGCTGCTTTAAGCCTTGCGCTAAAGCAAAAATTTCGTAATACCCTGCTTGTCCTGACGGAGCGCAATAAAAGTCCCGTTCAAGATCAAAGATCCCGATTTATGGGGCATTGCAGGGCATTACGAAAAGTTAGTCTTCTCAATATAAGCGACAAGGTCGCGTCAGATAAAATTGTGACACAAATTTATTTATTGAGCAATTTGCTGACGGCCTGGCCTCGCCACTTTCCTCTTCCCGAAGGTGTAGGAATATTATCCATATCCAGTTGGCGGGCGATTTTGTCATAGCTGAAGCCCTGTGCTCGCATATCCCTTATCATGTCTAACGGTGTCGTTTCTACCAGGGCCGGGTCCTCATCCATGTTTTCCAAAACCGCAATGTTGGTTTGTCTTTCTGCCGTTTCATCCAGCAGGTCGGCAGGGTCGCTTTCTTCGCTTCCGGTTCCAGTCAGTTTTTTTAAATACAGGGCGATGGCTTCCATGGCTTTGGCCTTGCGCTTTTCGATTTCCAGAAAGTCTTTTTTGTCCGCAACCATCGTTTCAAGCAACGTCTTTACCGGTGGCAACAGTTTTGCTATGGTTACATACGCATTTTCCGCTATGTTGCCTTTGGTGTAATTGCCCCGTTTTCTTTTGTCCATACTGTTGTGCCTGTCACCGGGCCGATAAGGCATGTTGTCATTCCCTTTTCTGGTACGATCATAGCGCTTGTCTTTCCCGGTCCGAAGACTGTGGAGAAAGTCGTTCATAAAATACCCCCATTTTTTGGTTCAAATACTTGGATAAAGACTCCAGTCAAATATCCCGACTTGCGGGAATTAGAAACAATTACCACATGCGGATTGAATCACAATACTTTCATTTCGAAACAAGAACAGCACAAAACCGGCAACGTCTAACCTAAGTTGAGCGATTGTCAAAGCCTGCCCCGTCGAAGTACGGGGTTGCCGTAGCTACAAGGAAGATGCCGTTCCGCTAAAGTGAACGATGCGGTATGGTATCTGACGGCGTAAATAGCGGTAAGATCGGCAATCCCTACGGGTTTCAAATTTTAAGAATTGAAATAAATCAAATCCTTTGAAATTATGTCTAACTCCCATCTTCTAAAAATTTGAACAGCTCATCTTAGGTCTAAGTAGAATCTCTATTGATGTGATCTGAATTGAAGACCTTCACAATAAACAGCAGAAGTTCTTCGACCGTAGGGAAGGATACCATTGTTGACGCAGACCATCACATAGCGGAAACGCTTTGTCAACCAAAAATAAAATCGTTTCACGATTTTATATGACGCGACTGTCGTCGCTCTTAAACACACGTACAATAGCAAAATGAACTAGGGATTTCCATTTATCGCGTCTTGTTTATTGGTGGCTGTCTGAACCGAAACAGCGAGTGCATTCCCCGTAACTTTCTGCGGGGAATGTGCGATCTCTTCAAACCAGCGTTTATGATAGGAGACCGCATAGTCAGCAGGGACTTTTTCCCGTAAACATGGAAAGAAAAGCGGGCCTTTGCCCCTTGGCAATGCCTGCCATGTAAATGTGGACCAAGAGGCCGGCAAATACGACGCTCCCGCCCGTATTATAAATCCGGGATAACCGCCTTCATGCAAACCGCTGCATCATCCTGGTTCCTGCCGTCATGCTGAGAATCTTTTTTAACAACCACTCGATATCGACCATAGCTGAAAAGGTCAGCATTTCTTTGATAAAAGGCAGGGTAGTACGTTTTAAGGGATAATCCTGAACAAACAATTGCCTTCCAAGCATGACCAGCAAACCAAGCCCGGTCATGCCGACAAGGGCCTTGAGCAGTGGTCCCACTCCATTTCGCCACAATTGAATGGGCATTGGCGCTTCCGTCTTAACCGTCCAGTCCATCGGCCCTGTCTGGTGGATATAGTACAGTACCGGGTCCATGTCCGTCTCTTGATTGATCACACGAAGCATTTTTTAGGCTTTCAACAGTTTTGCCACACGACTGAGGGGGTCATTCAGGTTTCCGAATGTTTAGGATGCTTTCTCCCCTTCCTCCACTGCTGCATCTTCTTTTCCGGGCAATACCATCTCGTCAAAAGCATTAATCACCTGGTCCGCCTGCCATTTTGGAACAAGAAACGGATCGTCGTTCTGTGAAGAGATGGCCGGAAATTCAGAGGCGTCTTTTTCGAGTGACTCGAATATTTGCAAGGTATATTCTTGGGCGCCTTTGAACGTGATCGTGGCGATGGGATCCGTGAAATCGGCTTTTTGCCTGTCGTAGACAAACGCACGACACTTCAACGAGGAAAAGTCGTCAATCAGTTTGGTAATCTTGTTCTCTTTTACAATTTCACCGGCAGCATTCCTCCAAACGGAATTGGCGGATTTCATCTCCGGTACGTCACCATCGGCCGGTGTTTCGCTGGCGACCGGCAAAGGTGGGGTCTTGGAAAAAATAGCCCGCACATCCATTTTCGATACCTGAACCTGTTCGATCTGACCTGTCTCAAAAGACATGACGGTTTTATCCCTGAACATGTCTGCATTCCCTTGTATCCTGTTTCGAAAACCCTCTTGGGCTTGATATACCCGATGATCACCGACCAGCTTTACAAAGGTGTGGCGGTGGCTCGAAGCAGCTTTACCCACGTCAAATTCCCGTACCAGTTTATCTCCTTCCCATGCCTTGACTGTGATCGCATGCTCCGGGTCCAGGTCATAGCGCCCATAATTTTTTGATTCGGATATCAAGGTCGTCAAGGTCAGGTTCGCAACCATATCGGTTACCCGTTTGATATTGGTTTCGTCACCAGGATAGGCCTCTTCATCGATCGTCCATCCCCCTGCTTTTCTGATAAAAACGATAGAACCTTCCGAAGAATCCAAGGTCAGTTTTGATATCTTTGAAGGCAAAATTGGTTTTAGATCCGGCAGTTCATAAAGACTGCGATCACTCTTGTTGAAAATCAGATACAGTGACAATACAGCAATAACGATACCGAGAATGATGGCTTCTTTTCGCATTTTCATTTCTAGATCTTCTCCACAGCGGTAATATTTTTTTAAATAAGGTTCTTCTCCCAATTGGGAGAAAGAGGATATTTTAAAAGATGAACGTCCAACTTCCAACATCGAACGTCCGGTGATGAGTCAACTACCACCCGTGAAACGGGTGGTTTGTTTTTGCCCCAAAATGGGGGAAAACAAAGGAGACGGCACGTCTCCGTAAGTTCAGGTTCGGAACCGCGTGCCAAGCACGCGGTTTGTAGAACAATCAAAAAAAATACTAACCCCCAGGTCTCACGCCTGTTTCTTCACCTTTTTCATTCAAAATTCGATGTTGGACGTTCGATGTTCGACGTTCATTTTTTTTACTATTCGAGGTTCGATGTTCATTCCCCGGACCCCTGGAACCCTCGAACCCCTATTTACTGAACTTATCCTGAATGGTCTTTTTCCGACGTGTCCGTCTGGCCCAGACCGCCAACCCGAAAAACACAACCACAACCGGTAGACCGACAATATTGAATGCTTTGACGGCTGTTTTGGTGAAAGCACCTGTTTCGTCCAGCGGTGTAAAGCGCTGCTGTTTGCTCCGCAAGCGGGCCACATCTTCCTGCTGGTTCAGGTAATCCAAAATGTTCATCACGAAGATATCGTTGACACCCCGGCCCTCCCTGTCCAGGAGATTGTCTTTGATCATGTCGCTGGACGCCAGGATGAATATCTTTCCGGGCTTGCCCTTTTCGATGATTTCACCCTCTCTTTGGATCATTTCCGTGGTATCCGCCGCTTTTTGCGGTTCTGTCCCGGTGAGGTCTTCATCTTTTCCCGACGGGTTGGCCGGTTCTTCCTGCTGGGGTCTTTCAGGCGCCGGCCTTCCCGCAAAATAGCTGGGAAATTCTCCCTCAAGCATGTATGCCAGATCAAATTTTTTCCTCTCAATATCCGGATCCGGGAGTTTAATGAAGTTGGGATTGAGATTGATATCCTCTTTCATCTCCCAGGCACGCGCTGAAGATTGAAACAGCAGCGTGGCTTTCAGGTTATGGGTCCTGATCTTTTCCAAATCGATGCTGATGGGTGAAACTTTCAGCGCGATAAGCGCTTTGATATTCTGCATATAGCCAGGTTGATTGTTGATATTGGCATTCTTGATCAGCGGTGCAAAATAAATCGGCCTTTCACCACCGCCCATTTCGCGTGGCATCGGTTGCTTGAAACATTCCTCGTCATTGACAATCGAGGGGTGCACTTCGATCCCGTAATGAAACAGGAGCTTTTCAAGACCTGATTGCATGGGAACGAAATCAGAATTCGCTCCCGGCATCTGGAAACCGGTGTTGGCCGAGGGAACCTCACGCAGGCTGTCCATAAAGATTGCCAGGCTTTTTCCTTTCATCAAAAACTGATCGATCTGGAAAAGGTCGTAATCTGAAAATTTTTCCTTGGGTCCGGGTATAACCAGACAGTTGACAGTGTCCGGCAAGGAGCCTTCTTTTAATGCCACCTCTTTCAACGAATAATTCTGGCTCGCCAGCGAGTTAAAGTTTGCAGCCTGCTCCGCTGGCGGCCCGAATTGACTCGCCTGGGGTGGCGAAACAATGGCAAGACTGTCAAAATCCGTCAGAACACCCAGATTCTGATTGATATCGATGAGCGATTCCATATTGGCAGCGATGACTTCTTCCATCTGTTCAAGCCCGGCCAGTTGGTACTGCGTTCCGAAAATGGGAACATTTATGACCTGCATCAGCGGGGAGGTGATCGTCTTTTTACCGTAGGCCATCACGAGACCGATGGCACCCTGGCCGGCAGGTATCTTTCCATTGTCAAGCTCCGGCCAACTCAGGCTCAATATCCGCAACTTCTCCAGATCATCATTGAGGTCGGGATCCAGAGTGGGATCCTTGTGCTCGAAGACCAGCTTATCATAGCTGTTGATATTGATCCGGCCAACCATCTCCTCCAATTGCTGGGGCAAATTTTTCAAGTCCTCGAGTTTCATGAGAGGAGCCACATCCATGAGGGACGAAGACATGAAGAGGTCAACGTGGATTTTGTCCTCCAAGGCCAGCAGGGCGCTGACTTTGTTGTTGAGCTTCCGCATGGCCATGGTCAGCTTGTATTCGAGTCCATCCGTGGTGGTTATGGTTGGAATACGCTCAATCTGGTCGCCATGAATCATCGCCAGGCCCATATATGCCTTTTGAAAGGTGACTTCATCTTTTTCGATGGCCTGTATCTGAATCGGATGGATTCCAAGATTGGTAGCCAAAGCCTGGTTCTGGGTTGTTTCATTGTTTAAATCGCCCTGGTCCGGGCTGACATCATAAAAGCGATAGTTGAAATTTTTATTGGCCGAAGCAGCGTACTCCGACAACAGATCCTGAAGGTAGCGCTCGGTACTGTTGTGGGGCGCCGGAAGGTTCCTGGAGAAAAACACATTGATGGTGAGCGGTTCCTTGAGCGTCGACACAACCGTTTTGCTGACATCTGAAATGGAATAGAGTTTTCCTGCAGTCAGGTCCATTCTTTTAAAAAAAGTCAATCCCGCCGTATTCAACAGCACCACAACAACAGCATAGGTGATAAATTTGTAATATTTTGACGACTTATGCACTGGTTTCATACATATCTCCTAGGAATAAATTCGTTTTACGAATTTATCTGTTTCTTCATCTTTTTAACCATTCGACAACAGAAATTGGGCCAAAAGACATTTTTTAGATGACTTCTAACACCTTTCTTCAATAGATAGATGCGTCCCATAAAGTCCTATAAAAATTACACTCACGAAATAAAACAGATCTCTTGTGTCGATAATACCCTTTGAAATATTGGCAAAGTGCGTATCGGCAGCCAGATAACCAAAGAAGCCCAAGAGTGCTTCAGGCATAAAAAACAGCATCTTGCTCAACATTGTCAGACCGAAGCAGATGGCCAGGCCGATAATGAAAGCAATGATCTGATTGCGTGTCAGGGATGATGCAAACAACCCCACGCTGCAATAAGATCCTGCCAGAAAAAATGCCCCTATATACCCGCCGAAAACTGGCCCCCAATCCAGCTCTCCCATAAAGGAAATGCTCAAGGGGTATGAAATTGTCGGCAGAAGCATCATGGCCATGAATATCGTTCCTGCCAGAAATTTGCCGAGCACGACCTGGCGAATGGTTACCGGCATGGTCAGCAAGAGCTCATATGATCCTACATTGAGCTCTTCCGAAAACAGCCTCATGGTGACCGCCGGCGCCACAAAGGAAAAAATGATCGGCATCATGGTAAAAAAATTGCGCATGCTGGCCAGATCAAAAAGGAAAAAAGTCGAAAAGAAAAACCATCCCGTGACCACGAGAAAAATAGAAATAACGATATAGGCGATGGGGGATAGAAAATATGCATAGAATTCTTTTTTGAATATTTGCACGACCTGCTTCATTTTAGCTCTCCAGTGTAATCTGTCTGAATATGGATTCCAGGGTTTGTGTTTCCATGGTCAATTCGGTCAAAATCCAGTCGGTCTCCCTGATTGCCAGATAGACCGAACTCCTGATGTCCGTTCCTTTTTCATAACTCAGTTTTATTGAAAGGGCATTTTCAGGGGCATCCGTCATATCGACCTGCTGGACCCCGTCGACATTCCCCAGCAGCTTCCGGGCAGTCTCCGGATCTGCGTTGCGTATGGATAACTTGAGATGTTTTTTTTGTCCGCCGGCAAGCTTTAGATTCTCTGTTCGATCATCGGCGGCGATCTTTCCTTTGTGAATAATCACCACACGATCACAGGTCGCCTCAGCTTCGCTCAGTATGTGGGTAGACAGGATAACGGTCTTTTCTTTTCCGATTTGTCGAATGATGTCACGAATCTCGACAATCTGGTTCGGGTCCAGCCCGGAAGTGGGCTCATCCAGAACCAGGATTTCCGGATCGTCCATCATGGCATGTGCCAGCCCCACGCGTTGTTTGTATCCCTTGGAAAGCTCTCCGATAGGTTTGTGCATCATGCTGTCCAAGCCGCAGAGGTCGGATAAATACCTGATCCGTGTTAGAACCTTGTCCGTGCCGATCCCCCGGATACCAGCCACATATTGCAGATAATCGTATGCCAGCATGTCCTTGTAGAGAGGGGCTGACTCAGGCAGGTAGCCCATCAGTTTTTTAATACCCAGGGCATCCGATGCAACCGAGAGCTCTTTGACCTGGATTGTACCCTCAGTGGGCTTCAGGAAACCGGTCAACATGCGCAGAAAGGTGGTCTTCCCGGCACCGTTGGGGCCCAGTATTCCCAACACCTCCCCCCTGTGCACATCCAGATTGAAGTTATCGACAGCACAGAAGTCATGGTAATACTTGGTCAGATTTTCAACATGAATCATACAGGTCCCCCCTATTTGAATTGGAACAAATCCAAAATTCGGATTTTGTGTTTTGTCTTTCGTGTTTCGTGTTTGGTGTTTCGCTTTTTGGCGAAATGAAAATTTGAATATGTATAGGACGGGAGGACAATAATCAATATTTTTTTGAGATAAAAGATGAACATCGAACATCGAACGCTCAACATCGAATTTTGAATGGAAAAGATGAAGTAACAGAATCCCGACTTCCGACCTCTGACTTCTGACCTCCGACGCTGAATTATGAATGGAAAGATGAAGAAACAGGTGCGTGCCTTTCAATCCCGCGTGTCTGCCCTTTCGCAGAAAGGGGTTAACTGTTTCTTTTCATTCGACGTTGGAAGTTCGATGTTCGATGTTGGACGTTCATCTTTAAAATCTTTTTAAACCCAAATCGAATACCTGCAAGAAAACTTTATTGAAGAACCGCGCAGCAAGCTACGAGGAATCTTCGACCGTAAGGAATTCTGTCTAATCTAGATTCGCTCGCTAACCCCGCAGCAAGCTACGGGGAATGCGCTCGCTTTTTCGGTTCAATTGGCATAAATGCCACTCCGATAGAAGTTTCAAAATGATGAACATCGAATTATGAATGGAAAGATGAAGAAACAGGTGTATGCGTGCGTGTCAATACGTGAACGGGTTGTTCCTGATTTCGTCTGCGACGGTTGAATTGGGCGTCGGTCCATAATCATGACCCGGCCATACAATGGTGTCAGCGGGTAATGTATAGATCTTTTCCTTGATCGATCGCAGCAGCTGAGCGGATGATCCTCCTGGAAGATCGGTACGGCCCACGGCCTCGACAAACAAGCTGTCACCTGTAAACACATGGCCTTCGGCATACAGACAGATGCCGCCCGGTGTATGCCCTGGCGTATGGATTGTTTTCAGGCTGGAAGCGCCGATGGTGATGACGTCATTGTCCTGGAGGAGAATATCCGGAGCTGGCGAGGACTTGCCGCCCAGAACGCGTGAAAACGCGCTGTTCATGATTTTGTTCAAACGTTTGGCGTCGACGGCGTGAATCAGGAGCTTTGCACCTGTTGCGGCAATAACTGCTTTATTCCCGGCAGTATGGTCAGAGTGGCAGTGGGTATTGATCACATGGGTAATCGTAAAGCCCTTCTCCCCTGCAATCCTGAGAATCCTGGGGGTGTCGAAGGCCGGATCGATAAGTGCGCAGGTCTTTGTATTCTCGTCTCCAACCAGGTAACAGAACGTGTCCATCCTCGAGAGCTTGAGCTGCTTGACAATCATGAGCTGGTTCCCTTTCCGACTTTTACAACGACAGGGTTGGTGTCACGCTTGAGCATTATCTCGCGATCAAGATATTTTTTCAGCTTCTTCTGTACCTTGCCGTAAATTGTCCCGTCAGGATAATTCCCGGCCGCGTCAGGTTCACCCACTGGGGTCCCTGTCAAGATCTGGATCCCTTCCTCGATGGTGGCCACCTGATAGATGTGGAAATTACCCTCTTCCACGGCATCGACGACTTCCTTTTTCAACATGAGGTTTTTCACGTTGACAACCGGTATCAGGACGCCCTGGTGGCCGGTGAGCCCTTTGGTTTTACAAACATCAAAAAAGCCTTCAATTTTCTGGTTTACGCCGCCGATGGCCTGAACCTTTCCCTTTTGATTGACGGAACCCGTTACAGCGATTCCCTGATCGATCGGGCAGCCCGAAAGACTGGACAGAATGGCATACAGTTCGGTGGATGAAGCGCTGTCTCCATCCACTTCGTTATAATTCTGTTCAAATGTCAAACTGATGGAAAGATTCAGGGGTTGATTCTGGGCAAATGTTCGACCCAGATACCCGGAAAGTGTCAGCACCCCTTTATCGTGCGCGCTTCCACTCAAATTTGCCTCCCGTTCAATATTGACGAGTCCTTTTTTGCCCATAAACGTTTCAACCGTAATACGGGATGGACGACCGAATGAAATGTCTCCAATCTGGTGCACAGCCAAGCCGTTCACCTGCCCGGTAACAGCTCCGGCCACATCGATGAGAACGGTCCCATCGCTGTAGGATTCATGGATCTTTTCCTCGTAAAGGTTATATCGAAATCGGTGCTCGTTGAATGCTTTAATGACATGTGTTTCGGAAACAAGTATGGCATTTTCTTTGCGTGCCCAGTAATCGGCTTCCTTAACGATGCCGACAATTGCACCAAATCTCAGGGACAGCTTGTTTTTGTTGGAGGTATATTTTTCACCGAATTCCACCAGTGCTGCAACACCATTCGGAGAAAACGGGAGCAGTGTTTCCACCTCACAAACCCTGGCAACAAACTGTGCATATTGCTGAATGCTCTTATCCGTCCGTTCGACTTCGTAATCGAAATCGGCCCTGACCTTAAAGATTTTGTTGAACTTGGAATCATAGTTCTGAAGTGCCTGAAACGGCTCATACCCTCCGAGCAGAAGGACTTTCACATCGGTCGGAATCGACTGAGGACGTAGCGAAGACACCACAATACCTTGGCCGCCGGGCATGTCCTCAATAAAAATACGTTTGCTGCGCAATGCTCTTTTCAATGACTCCCACACGACCGGATACATCAGCAACGATTCGATTTCCATGATAAGGAAACCGCCGTCAGCCTGAAGGAAGGAACCCGCCTTTACCATGGTGAAGTCGGTTGTCATGCCCCCCATATGCGGTTTTTTTTCGATATGACCAAAGACATTCTGATAGGTCGGGTTGGGCTCGAAAATAACGGGTGCGCCGAGAGTACCTTTACGGTCCACAAGCACATTGACTTTGTATTGCTGAAACGAAGGCGCAGTTTCAGGGAAGAAAACCGGCTGTGTCCTTTCAACCGGTTCCCGGCTCGGAAGAAAGTCACTGGCATTTTCCACTATATTCTCACGGGCCTCTTCAAGATAGGTTTTTATTTCCGGGCAGTCATCATAGGTTTCCATGATAAATTCCATCTGTTCACTGACCACCGACAACGCTATCTCGGTCATCAGCGCTTCAACGGCTTTTCCCTGCTCTTGTCGGATCTTGCTGACGTCCCTGAGGGCTGTTTCAATTTCGCCCTGGAATGACTGCACCGTGGCTTCTATCTGTTCCTGTTCTTTCTTTGAAAGTTTCAGGAACGCCTCCTGAGTCAAGGGTTGACCATCCTTTAAGGGAATGGTTTGAAACCTTGCATCCGTTTTTTTGATCGCTACATTTTTTTCCTTTGCGCTTTGATCCAGCTTTAAAAAAAGTTCGGTCTCCTGTTTTTGGTAGCTGTCCTGGACGGTGCCGATTTTTTTCTGATAGGACGTGTCCTCAAATGTCTTGGGCAATTTGATCTTCAAGCTCTGGACCAGTCTATCCATCTGTCGGCTGAGAATCGATCCTTTGCCGGCGGGAACCATTAATGGTTTTGGATGATAGGGGTCCTGAAAGTTGTTCACCATACAACAGTCCTGCGGTGTCGGCAGGGTTCGGGCGTGTTTGCGAGTGATATCGGTGGTGATCGTTGACTTTCCGGTTCCCTCTATTCCGGTGACAAAAATGTTATACTCGGGATTTTTCATATTGAGTCCAAACTCGATGGCCTGGACAGCACGCTTCTGACCGATGACCTCATCCAGTGGTTCAATCTCTGCCGTACTTTTGAACTCGAATAGTTTCGGGTCGCAAAAATAGCGCAAATCAGATGATTTCAGTTCATGAGCTTTTTTCATTTTTCATCCCTTCCTCCCTGTTTTTGCTTCAATTTGGGAGAGGCCATTGCAGATCCAATATGTAGATACCCGGGTCCAAAGAGCCTGGCACTGATTAAACCCTGAAGGGTTTTTAGGATCATGTTCGTTTGTAACAAATTCTAAATTCGAATATCGAAATACCACAATAAATCCAAATATCAAAACTTCTTTTTTATTGCTCCGCAGGTCTACTACGAATAAAGCCGTTAATATTTAGACACGATCAGTTGTAAACATTTAAGATTTTTCTCTCAATTAGGAGAAAGGGTTCAAGGAGTCCAGGATTCAAGGGTTCAAGTGTTTGTTTTCCAGGGATTTGATCAACGTTTTTAGCACGTTATCTAAATCCTCGATCTTTTCTCTTAATTCTTGAAGTCCTTATAAATATCCAAACAAAGTTTATACAATTTTTACTTAACGTTTAACTCTTCATAATTTCTAAACACTCCACTCGAACCCTGGACCCCTTGAATCCTTGAACCCTTCATTTTAATCAACTCTTTTGGAGAAGATCTACCTTTAATAATAGAGTTTTCAAACACAATTTATGTCTAAACAATTATGGTCTTATTAGTAAATAGGAATGCTGCTCAGCCGGCGATGCCGCCACCATCCACGACCAGTGCCGTGCCGGTCACGAAAGAGGAATCGTCCGAGGCCAGATACAGCACCGCCTCAGCGATCTCCTCGACAGTGCCGATGCGACCGAGAGGCCGGTCGGCGGCTTCGGCGGCGTAGGCTTCCCAGGACATGCCGCGCTTGGCCGCATCGGCGGGAAGCATGGGGGTCTGCACATCGCCGGGGCATATGCAGTTCACGCGAATCCCGTCGGGGCCGTGATCGATCGCCATGGCCTTGGCCATCACCACCAGCCCCCCCTTGGCAGCGCAGTACGCCGCTGCCTTGTGACCTCCCTGGATCCCCCAGCCGGAGCTGGTGTGGATAATCGAGCCGCTGCCGCGCGCGATCATCGACGGCAGAACGTATTTCGACATTAAGAAGGCGCCTTTGAGGCTGGTGTCGATGGTCTCGTCCCACTCCTCCTGGGTGCATTCCGGCACGGTTTTCGGATGGAATACCCCGGCGTTGTTGAACAGCACGTCGATCTTGCCGAAGCGCTCGAGGGTCTGTTCGACCGCCTGGCGGCAGGCGTCGGCAAAGCGCACATCGGAGCGGATAAAAAGTGCCTCGACGCCATGCGCGGCGATGGCCTGGACCACCTGCTCCCCTCGCCCGGCATCGCGCCCGGTGATAGCGACCGCCGCCCCCTCGCGTGCGAAACGCACGGCGGTGGCACTGCCGATTCCCGAGGTTCCTCCGGTTATGAGGGCTACCTTTCCTTTCAGTTTCATATCCCTACCCTTTCCATATCGGTCCAGGGGACCAAAGTACCGCGGCCCGCCCCCTGGCAGGTTACGTGTGTACCCACTGGCTGCAGAGGCCCCCGGTGGTTTCGGCACCGTCCATGACATAGACGTGGCCGGTGGCAAACGCGGCGTCCTCGGAGGCCAGGTACGCGAACAGCGCGGCGATCTCCTCGGGTTTCGCGTGCCGGCCCATCGGGATCTTCCGGTTCACCGCGTCCAGCATCGAATCCGTGTACTCGGCGCGCTGCATCGGGGTTAGCACGTACCCGGGAGAAATCGCATTCACGCGGACCACGGGGGCCAGCTCCAGCGCCATGGCCATCGTCAAGGCGATCACGCCGCCCTTGCTTGCGCTGTAGTCGGCGTAGTGCGGGTACCCGGTGGAACCGGCCGTGGAGGCGGTGTTGAGAATCACGCCGGAGCCCTTTTCCATCATGTGCCGTGCGGCGGTCTGTGCCACGTAGAAGACCCCCTTGAGGTTGACGCCCAGCACCTGGTCCCACTCGTCCGGCGTGATATCCAGGAAATCGTGGCGGATGCTGATACCGGCGTTGTTGATCAGCACATCGACCGATCCCATGCGATCGATAGCCTCGGCAAGTGCCGTCTGTACCTGTTCCAGGTTCGATACGTCTGCGTCGATCACCCCGGTCAACGCCGGAAGCTCTTGGGCCACCCGGGCCCGTGCCTCGGCACTGCGATCGAGGATGCAAACGGCGCAGCCCTCCTCCAGAAAGCGCGCCGCAGTGGCCTGCCCTATACCACTGGCGCCGCCGGTCACCAGCACATTCTTGCCGTTCAAACCGCGCATAAGTCACCTCCCGTCACTCGATTTCTTCGTGTTCTCATTTTTCACCTATACAATAGGGGACGTTTGAGGCAGACCGTTCACAATTGAAGATCCGACCCCAATTACGCCGCTTATAATGTGTCAAGAATGAAGACCTGACTCCGTTGGCTTCACATGCCCCATTTTCCGGGCAAATTTACATTTGGGAAAGTTCGAACATCCCAAGAAATTCTGTCCGGCATACTGCCCTTTTTTTGCAACCCTTTCGATTAATTCGGCTCCGCATTTTGGACAAACCGGTGTTATCGTTACGGCAGTCGATTTGTCTGTCGCCTCAGCAATTTGTTTTTCTCTTGCTTCCTGTATGGCTTCCGGCGGGTCTGAATCTTTTTCCAAACGGGCGCCAACGTTAATATTGAAAGAAGAAGAAAGCGTTCCCTTATTCCGCCTGTTGTGGTTATTTTCTCACATCGGTAAAATTATAGGAATCTGATATCTACCGGTTTGTTGGAGATAGTACAGATTTCGGATAGTATAATTTTCATGTGATATCAAAACGATATAAAAAAAATAGGGACTACACTTGATCGCGCCATATCTCAAGCAGTGTTAAATCATCATTTACCTTAGCATTTCCGCGCCATATTTTGATTTCATCCAAAAGTCCCTTTCCCCTCGGCGATCCTTTATTCTCTTTAATATATCGAATCAATCGATTATTACCGAATAGCTCTTTATTTTCATTTTCTGCTTCGATAACGCCATCTGTGAAAAGAAGAACGGATTCTCCAGGAGATAGCATAATCTCTTGTTTTTCAAAAAGAACATTCGGCATTACGCCCAATGAAATTCCATTCAACTGAGGCAGGTTTCCAATACCGTCGTCAACGATCCACAAAGGCTGCAAATGACCGCCCAATGCTAATTGCATTTTTCCACTGACAGGCCAATATTTCACAAGAACAATTGTTGCAAAAAACCCTTCTTCGGATATCAGGCTGTACAGACTGTTATTAATGGATTCAAGGAGTTTACCAATTTCGATTTGAGTTTGGGCTTCACTACGGATTTTAGTTGATAATGCAGCCATAATCAAAGCAGCAGGAACACCTTTATCTGAAACATCAGCTACATACGCCAGCAAGCTTCCATCATGCATTGGAATTACATCGTATAAATCGCCGCCAACATATGTCGCAGGAACAGATACTGCCCAAATATGTCCCCCTGCTTCAAGTTCTGGAATTTCTGGCCAGAACAAAGATTGAATTTTGGTAGCAGTCTTAAGCTGTATTTTAAGCTGAGACGACTGCTCAATTACTGTGTCATGTAACAATTTAATCCGTAGCATCGACTTAACTCGAGCGACAAGTGCAGCGTGATCTACTGGCTTAGTTAAGTATTCATCACCACCTGCTTCAAGCCCAGCGACGACATCTTTTGAGTCCGATTTTGCGGTAACCAAGATGATCGGCATAAAAGGCAAGGAAGGGTCTCCTTTAAGACGTCGACAAACCTCTAAACCATCTAATTTGGGCATCATAATGTCCAGCAGAATCAAATCGGGATGCTTTTCTCTAGCCATAGCCAGACCCAGTTGACCATCTGTCGCAGTGATAATATCATAATCATTTGCTAAAAGGCGCATTTGCAATATTTCTACATTCGCGGGACTATCATCAACAATGAGGATCAGTGGTGGTTCTCTCATGTGTACCCTTTACTAAGGTCTATTGTAAAATATCACGGATTTTAATTAAGAGTGCTCGCGGACTAAATGGTTTCGACACATATGCGTCGCAACCAGCCTCAAATGCCTTAACATCATCCCCGCTAAGGGCATATGAAGTGACTGCAATAATCGGAATTGAACTAAGAGCAGGCATGGCTTTGATCCTCCGTGTAGCTTCATATCCATCAAAGTCTGGTAATTGAATATCCATTAGAATTAGATCAGGGTGATGGGTCTCGGCTGCACGAACCCCCTCCTCACCGGTGACCGCCTCTACTATTTCATAATCAGCGCTTGTAAGAAGATCTCGCATAATACGCCGATTATCCTCTTGGTCTTCGATAACTAATATGAGCTTACTCATTTTACTTCATTTGCCTTTCGACTCGAATCGGCAACATAAACCAAAACCGAGAGCCTTCACCGAGAGCGGACTCCACTCCTATCTGCCCCCCGTGCATTTCAACGATTTTTTTTGAGATGGAAAGTCCGAGACCAGTTCCACCTTTTACTCGAGTGCTGGATCCGTCAGCCTGTTGAAATTCTTCGAATATCTTTTCCTGGTTAACTTCAGAAAGCCCGATCCCTGTGTCAGTTACAGAGATCAAAAAAGATCCATTGAAAAGAGCTACTTCCACTTTAACTTCTCCTTGTTCGGTAAATTTAATTGCATTCCCGAGAAGGTTAAGTATCACTTGGGCTATGCGTTGTTCATCTCCCTTGCCTTTTTCGAGACTCTTTGGGACTATAACCTTCAAATCAAGGTTCTTTTCCACCGCTAACGCCTCAACGGATGTGATGGCAGTCTGAATTGTATCCTGAATCGAATAGTCGTTTAAAGAAAGTGTAAGCCTGCCAGCTTCAATTTTGGAAAGATCGAGTACATCATTAATCAAGCTAAGGAGATGGCGCCCATTTTTTTCCACGCGTTCAAGGACCTCTCGAATTTTTTCTGGGACCTCACCGTAAATGTTATCTATAATCAATTCCGAATAACCAAGAATGGCATTCAAAGGTGTTCTAAGTTCGTGGCTCATGTTGGCAAGAAACTCGGATTTATGTTTGTTGGCAATCTCAAGCTCTCGTCCCTTATGTTCGATTTCGCGGAAAAGTCGAGCATTATGAATAGCTACAACTGATTGGGCTGCAAATGTTTGAAGCATTTCAACAACCGGGGGTGGAAACTCACCTGACGTCTTTCTTCGGACGACCAAGCCTCCAATGATTCGGTTTTCGCGTAGCAATGGAAAGGCAAGCAAGGCTCGGTAGCCTGCTTCTTGAACGGACTGAAGAAGAGGGTAATCTGGTACATTTGAAAGATCCGGAATTTGATCCGGTGCCCGATTTTTAGCAGCTTGGCCGATTACTGTTTTGTCTCCCACTTGGAGTCTATACTCTCGCAATGTGTCGATGAACTCTTCATTCAGGCCGTAGTTTATCCGTGGTATAAAGATTTGCTCTGTTTCGTCAAATTCGTAAATCGTTCCGGCATCTGTCTTTGAAAGCAGTACCGCATGGCGAACAATGCTTGTCAACACCTTCTCAATATCGAGAGTGGAACTAACCGCCTGGCTTACTTCCCCTAAAGCTTTCAATTCTTCTACTGATCGAGCAAGTTCTTTGGTACGCAATTCAACTTTTTCTTCTAAAGAGCGGCTGTAACCCTCTATTTTTATCTTGCTCTCACTCAGTTCTGTAAATAACTTCTTGATGGCATGCCGCATATCATCAAGATGCTGGGCCAGAGTCCCAATCTCGTCATTGCTGCTTTTGTCCACAAATGTTTCTAAATCTCCTTGTGCAATCAGAGCCGCTGATGCTTGTAATTTCTGCAATGGCGCAGAGATATAACGTCTTGTGATGAAGATAGAAGTGAGCCAAATTGCGGTTATAATGAGGATTAATAAGGCAATCGTACCGTAAATTTGAAAAATCGCCTGCCTTTTTACTTCCTCACGCGACATTACGATTAAGATCTTGCTGATGATGTTTTTCTTATAGTAGATATCGGATGATTTGGCTATCAGGTCAGAATTTTGAACCAAAATCGGAGAGAACTCTGAATCAATATTTTTGTGTTGAAAACTGTGACGTTTTCGCTCAGTGATAATTTTGTTTTCCCAAGATATTTTTAAATAAACCATTGAGTCATCTAGAAACAATGCCTCGACAAAATCATTTACGACAATGTAGTTCAAATTCCACAGTGGTATAGGGAGACTATTCTCCGCAAACAAGATTGCGTTATCTAGTCGCTTTTGCATCACTGACTCAATTTTATTGACGTCATACATTATGACGATTACAGTAAATGCGATTAATAATAGGGCGATGATACTGATTAAGGTGTAGCTGAAACGGCGACTGATACTGCTGGCCTTAGAAGAGCTTGTAGATGAGAAGGGGTTCTGCATGGACCTTATCCTCTATAGGGTAGAATATCAGCCATTTTTTAGTGGAATCTTTTTAAAAATGGTAATCATGTCCTAATTATTTATCTCTGGGAATGGATCATCGTCTAATCTTTTATTCCAATTTTTACGAATCTGCAGAATAGTGCCATCAGATGACAAGGCATCAAAAGCATCCTTCCACCTTTTGACTATTAAATCTGAAGTCTTTTTTGAAAAAGCGATCATAAGATCAATTTCACGCAGATGATAGACCTCATGAAACTCAGTGTGATCAACACCAGCTAATTCACAGACCGTTCTCATGCCTGGTATTTTATAGGCCCATAGGTCTATTCGTCCGAGCGCAAGCTTTTTTGCATTTAACTGTTCATCTGAAACAGGATCAAGATTTGTAAATCCATAGGATTCTAATAATCGCCCACGCGTATCATCTCGCAGTGTCCCTATTTGTTTTACCTTTTTAGCATCTTCTATTGTATTAATCGTGATACCTGAGCCTTTTTTTGCGACGAGAATATCTCTTTTCGTTGCCAACGGTCCAACCCATTTGAATTTATCATGGCGTTCCTTGCTATACGTCATCCCAAACAATATTACATTTTTATTTTCCAGAGCCATTTTGTAAGCTCTTGACCATGGATAAACTTGTATTGGCTCCAAAGATCCTACCTTTTTCTGAATCTCTTTCACAATCTCCACAGAAGGACCAACTAGCACACCATTTTCTACATAATTTAATGGTGGCAAATTTTCTGTTAAAATAGTGAGCTCTTCGCAATAGATAGATTGGCTTCCAAGTAGAACGATTGCCACAAGAATAAAAAAAGCTTTTTTCATAACACCCCCCTGTAAAATTTACTATTTACAGCCAATAATATCGCCCCGTCTACTTGTGGATATTTATTCTTTGGAAATAATGAACAGCTTAATTACTTGTGTATAAATGGATGATGATCTTTTTTGATAGATAAGACCAGATGAGAAGGAGCTCAGATTGAGAACAGTTTATGCGATTCAGTACGAGATCAAATGTAATTTTAGAGTGTTATAAGATTAATACATGACATGGGGGAACGGGTCAAGGATTTGCTGTTTCCAAGATGATTGATTGGGATATCTTGTCCGAAAACCAAATATCGCTGAACCTTTGATTGATGGAGACAAGTCCAGTTATCAAGTTCAACGGAAATATTGCCGATACCATTCGGTCATCCCCACGGTACCATGGGAACCACTATTAATTCAAGATTCGGTCGGTTGTGATTATTTTCGCACACCGGTAATTTTTAGGGTGCCTGATATTTACCGTTTTGTTGGAGCAACCGTGTTCGGAGTCAAGTCCTAATTTTGCTGCCAAAGCTTTTGATCCCGAAGCATCGCGTTTGTGACTATCAGCAATTTACGCATGTCAAAAGAGTTAGAAACGATGCCTGTGTTGTTGTAACATCCCGCAAAAATTCTAATTAATATACACAGTCCCTTTTTTAAGACCCCTGCCATATTTGATCTGTGGATTCTCTTTCAATAATGGTCGATCAGCTTGTATCGGTATGCCTTCAATGTTTGGGTTACATTTGAGCATGTACTGGAAAGCATTGTAAACTGATTGTTTCTCCTCTTTTATACCATTGTGTAAAAACCCATCAAAAAGACACTTTACAAAGGGCCACTCATCCTGTTTCCATCTTAATGTTTTTATGGTTTGATGAATAGCTAAATCAGCTTGGCTGATAATCACTGTGTTATCAAGTTTCAGCGCAATATCTGTGAATTGCCCAGAAAAACACTGGTTCAAGATCACAACAATTTGCTTGGCCTTAATTCTTGCCAATCTCTCCTGAAATTCAAGACGACTTAGGGCACCATCTGGAAATATCATAACTCCTGTAGTTCCAACGCATTTAGATTTATCAAATTCAGGCACATGTTCTATATTTGGTAATGTTTCATATTTTTTAAACACTAAATCAATATTGCCATGTCCAGATCTAAATATTACAAGCGAATCAGTTGAATCTATCATATTCTCAAGGCGGTTTAATTCGTCTAAAAATATTTTTTTTGTAGCATTCCTTTCAACAATGGAGTGGTTTGACTTTTTGCCGCCATAGAATAAAATTTTAATATTTTCTTCGCAATAACCCAATTTTATAAGGGTATTAGAAACATATACAATATTTTTGAAGAAAGAATCGTAATTATCCAATTCTGTAACCCCCCCACCAACCAACAAGGCATACTTTTGGGATTCGTTATTTTTATGTTTTACTGTGGGATTAAACGAATAGACGGATACTGTTGAAATGATACTGATCAGCAGCATTAAAAGGACAGCTTTGTTGACTGAATTGATCATAGTTATCAGTAATCCATATGTGACGTTGGTACTGACAGGTATAGTATGAGATTAGATCAGGTATATTTAATTGAACCAGATTGAGGTCAGATGTGATTTAAGCGTGTAATAAAAACAATACATATTTGGTTAGGATATGTCAAGGATTAGCTATCTTAAAGGATGGTTCTTGGGGATAACGAGAAATTGACTCGGCGTTGGCTCTCACCAGGTATTCACGACACCCGAAAATCGTTGATCCTTGACCCTCGAAATCTTCATGCGTGAGGCCAGTATCTTCGATGGTTGCGGCGAAGACCTCAGGTGGCCGGGGCGCAAAAGGTGGGCAGTCAATCTGGATAGACAGACGTGCTGGATCTCCCCATGTCTGATAGCGCACTTGGTCCTCTGGGCAAACTGGCTGCCTCCCCTCCTCATCAGCTGGAACCATATTATAACCCCCTCTCATAGTTAATGTATAACTTTAGATATTATTCATATATTACTGATTATATTATTGAGCCTGCATGACACTGACAGGCTTATCAGATAGGCTTGTAACAGGTTATATTGATGGTGTTGCGCCCCCTGTCAACCCATTCAGCAGGTTTACAGCATTACGTTTGTGATCAGAACTCAGATGGGAATACCGCAGGGTCATGGTCATGGTTTTATGGCCCAGCAACTCCTGGACATCCTTCAGCGATCCACCCCGCATGATAACCTGTGATGAAAAAGTATGCCTGAGGTCGTGGAAACGAAAATCCTGGAGGCCTGACCTCACCACAGCGGCCTTGAACCCTTTTTTGATATTACCCAAGGGCTTGTCATTGAACGTGAAAACATATTCAGACGTCAAGTGCTGCTCTTTCCGAATCGTTCGAAATACAATACACCAATGTTTCGACATTACAGTAAGAGATTAAACCAAACACTATTTGTCTAATTTATAACGTAATATTATATTGTTATGTTCATTTTAATATGTTTTATTTTTTTAAAATTCTATATTGACATGTGCATGTATGTGCATTAATGTATGTTTATGAAATTGATAACCGCCCCACAAAAAAGAGTTGCCGCAGAAGACCTGATCAACGCATTCGATTCGAAATTCTTCAAAACGATGAGCGAGCCAGTTCGAATGCAGATCATGAAGTTTTTATTGCTGAACGGACGGTCTGACATAGCAACCATTGCCGACAACATGCCCCAGGATCGGTCCGTGATTTCCAGGCATTTAAATCTGATGTCCGAAGTGGGTATTTTAAAGTGTGAAAAAGAAACCCGGCATGTATTCTACGAAATCGATGGAAATGTCTTTCTTGACAAATTAGAAAGCATGACTCAACAGATTCGAAAATGCATGCCTCTCTGTTGTCCCGACTGTTTGAAATGAAGTGTTTTTTTGTCTAAATTTATGCATATGGGTGCATATAAACACAAAAGGAGCAAAGAATGGCATCACAGAGTAAGAGTGAGGTAAGACGGAATGTAAGAGCATACTACGGCAAAATAGCCGAGTCCGCAAAACTGAATCCGGTTGGATTTCAATATTCATCCTGTTGCGACCCCTCATCCAGTAATGTGGATACTGTGGAATCTGGATCGTGCTGCGCTGGCAACAAGGATTTCCCCGCAAAAGAGATATCAAGGGCACTGGGATACTCCAAAAAGGATATGAATCATGTTCCCAAAGGATCGAACATGGGTCTTGGCTGTGGTAACCCCAAGGCCATTGCGGCATTAAAATTCGGGGAGGCTGTATTGGATCTGGGAAGCGGCGGTGGATTCGACTGCTTCCTGGCTTCACGGGAAGTCGGAGAAACCGGGAAAGTGATCGGCGTGGACATGACACCTGACATGCTGGAAAAGGCAAGGCAAAACATAGTGAAGTCCGGTGTGACCAATGTAGAGTTCAGGCTGGGTGAGATCGAACATCTGCCTGTAGCAAACGCCAGCATCGATGTCATCATGTCCAATTGCGTCATCAACCTGTCACCTGATAAGCAACAGGTATTCGACGACGCCTTCAGGGTACTGAAACCGGGTGGTAGGTTGGCCATCTCGGATGTCGTCGCTAAAACCCAACTACCAGAGTCTTTGAAATGCAGTGTGACGATGATCTCATCCTGTATCGGTGGAGCGGAAACCATCGAGAATCTGTCGACAATGTTGAGAAAATCCGGATTTAAAGATGTGCGCATTCGACCGGTTGATGAAAGCGTTGAATTCATACGCACATGGGTCCCAGGTCGGAATATTGAGGATTATGTAATATCAGCAACGATAGAGGCGATAAAACCTGCTGAAGGAGAAAATGAAAATGAATAAAAGCATGCGAACACCTGATGAGGTCGTCACCCGAATGATAGAATTATCCGAAAAACAATACAACTGCAGCCAGATCATCATGGCCCTTTTTTTGGAGCAGGAGAAAGAGGAAAATCCAGATCTTATGCGAGCGATGGCAGGTCTTGGCAATGGCTGCGGTTTTTTTATGGAAACCTGTGGTATCATGACAGGAGGGGCTAGTGTAATGGCCTTCTACGGCGGGAAAGGGGCAGATAACGAGATCGAGTCCGATCATTTGCTGCCGATGCTTGAAGACCTGGGCGACTGGTTCCGCAGAAAAACTGCGAAAAAATGCAATGGTACACGCTGCAAGGATATCGCAGGTGATTTGGTTGGGACGCCCGAAGTAAAGCAAATTTGCGGTGGATTGATATTTCAGGGTTATATCAAAATCAATGAAATCCTGACCACCTACAATGTAAACCGGTGAACACCGGATATCGCTGACGGATTAAACCATGCCCAAAGTAACATTCCGCTTTTATGAGGAATTAAATGATTTTCTTCCAATGTATAGAAGAAAAACTGATTTTGAAGCAATGTTTAAAGGAAAAAGGTCAATAAAAGATATGATAGAATCTCTTGGCGTTCCCCATACAGAAGTTGACCTTATATTGGTGGATGGAGAATCAGTAGATTTTAATTATATTCTCCAAGATAAAGACCGCGTAAGCGTATATCCTGTTTTTGAATCTTTCAATATTACCAATGTTACTCATCTTAGAAAGATCCCTCTTCGCAGGAATAAATTTATAGCCGATATCAACCTTGGGAATATCGTTAAATACATGCGAGCCCTGGGACTTGATCTATTTTACGATTCCTCGTTCTCCACTCGTGAAATAATTGAAATATCCAAAAGAGAAAACAGGATAATCCTGACGAAAGACAGCAAGCTCCTTAAATTCAAAGATGTAAGCCATGGAATTTATATACATCCTGGTACAACGATAGAACAGATAAGACGAATCCTCAATTACCTGGATATTAAAGATGACATCAAGCCTTTTTCAAGATGTCTTCAATGCAATACCCTTTTAGATGTTGTACCAAAAAATAAAATCTTAGATAAAATCCCTCCAATGACAAAAGAGTTCTGCGATAAATATGTTCAATGCGGATCCTGTGATAAAATTTATTGGGAAGGAACTCATTTTATAAATATGAAAAAGGTTTTAAAACAAATACTCGCTTAATCTTTTTCAAATTTCTGTTATTAGACTATTTCTTCATTAAACTTATATGTTATGCTAATGCCGGTTTTATCAGAAATCGGATTTTTTGCGTTTTGTGACCCACTCGTGCCCAACAGGATTTGGAGGGTGTCATGGCCGGCGCCCAGATACAAACCGTCAATTTGATCGAAGCGTTAGAGCAAAGTGCCAAGCGACATGGACTAACTGCTCGTTCCACAAGAAAGGATCCCAATATGCCGATACCTGGAAAGCTGCTTACCACCGCCATGGCTGTCATGCCTCACATCGATGTGGATCAAGCACTCGATGCCGCCCTCTCTCTAGATATACCCTTCTGGCCGCAGCTGCCGAATTACAACTATTATGAAGACATGTACGTTCAGGCCTCAGAACATTTTCCTGGCATCCTGCTGGATTTAGAAAAGCGAACCCTGAGGTTTTCGTTGGATAAATTTATCGAAGAATTTGAAGAATCCCAAGCCCGTTTCGATGATCCGTCCTATTTTGACATCAGCCCGACATTCTCTGCCGTATATCATCGGTTTTTAGAACTCGATCTATCAAACAGGACTGCAATTAGAGGACAATTGGAAGGACCCATCAGTTTTGGGTTCAACATTCTCGACCAGAATGAACGGCCAATTCTATTTGATGATACGATTCGCCCGTTCATGTTTGAATTCATGACCAAACGCATTAACGTACAATTAAAACGCCTAAAAAAGCGAAATGCTAATGCATTTATGTTTGTTGATGAACCGGGCCTGCAGTTTCTGTTTTCAGCCATGTCGGGTTATGATGATCGAAAGGCCAAAAAGGACATGGATGATTTTTTTGCCATGATCGATCGTCCACGTGGTGTCCATCTATGTGGAAACCCTGACTGGGACTTTTTGCTGAACACGGATCTGGACGTGCTTTCCTTGGATGTGTTCACCAATGGAGAAATCTTTGCTTCCTATGGGGACAGCATCCTGCGCTATCTGAAACGGGGTGGTGTTCTGGTGTGGGGTATCGTGCCAACCGGCTTTGAAGACTTCTCAACCGCGAACATAAGTGCACTGGGAAAGCAGCTTGAATACATATGGGATCACCTAGCCCGAAAAGGCATCGATTTGGACATGCTACTGCACCAAAGCCTGTTGTCGCCGGCAACCTGCTGTCTGGTCAACCCGGACAAGGAGAAAACGGTAGAAAAGGCGTTTGCCATGATCAATGAGCTTTCACAGTTTTTAAGAAAGAAGTTTGGATTCGCCTGAAACAGTAATTGACTTGATCAACATCCATTATTCCAAATCGTATCAACCGATTTGCGAATCATGTGGTTTCCTACCTCAATCGTATTTTGTCCAGTGAAGAAGCATGCAAATGCAAATATCAATGTAGCAAGGATACGAGTTTATAAAGACGTCATCAAATTCAGGGATTATGAGAAATTCGAGGTTTTATGATTTAACTTAATATTCTGTTTTCATTCTTGTAAATGATCTAATCAACAGTCGGATAGTGTCTTTCAGTGGCGTTGATTACCATATCTTGCATTGATAGGGACCTCCGTGGTACGCTGGGCATAACCAAATGGTATCGGCAATAATTTGGTTGGGCTTGATAACTGGGCATCTCTCCATCTATCACCACTTGACCAATAATCCTATAATTTGTTTAACAAAAAAGTAAAGATGGTGTAAAAGGTTTTGTGGAGAAAGCGCTTAAGTGAAATAATTTAGCTTTTACATATTGCAATATCTTTCCAATTTAGAAACACTGTGATTTAGCAATGAAAGGAGGAGAAAGATGTTTAAAGAATTTAAAGAATTTGCGATGAAGGGGAATGTTGTTGATATGGCGGTCGGTATTATTATTGGTGCCGCTTTCGGTAGCATTATCAAATCACTGGTTGCCGATGTGATCATGCCGCCCATTGGTTTGTTACTTGGCAATGTGGATTTTTCAAATCTTTTTCTGGTTATCAAACAGGCCTCTGTTGACGGAACATTTGCCACTGTTGCAGAAGCCCAGAAAGCTGGAGCCGTCACCATTAATTATGGAATGTTTATCAATACCCTAATTAGCTTTTTAATTGTCTCTTTTGCTATTTTTATTGTCATTAAGAATTTAAACGCATTAAAAAGAAAAGAAGAGACTCCGCCAGCAGAACCCAAAACCAAGGAATGCCCTCACTGTTTTTCAGAAATTCCAATTAAGGCAACTCGATGTGGCTTTTGTACCTCAGAGTTACAGGCAACTTAAGAATTGAAAGTTTTATTGACCGTATGAAAGCTGGAAAAGGGGGCGTAAGGCAGGGTTTCTTAGCATCTCTGACTTTTAATTTTAGCTGCGGATACCTGCATCAGGGTGAAGCTTGCGCGCGCATTCAGGACAAAGACCATGGGTGAACTCTACCCCTGCACGATTCCTAAGATAATCTGCAGTTTCTTCCCAATAATTTTCATCGTTACGTATTTTTTTACAGCCAAAAGTTCACGATAGGACCATGGACGGATTTATAATTCCCTGCTACTAACTGTGCGATGCCTCCTACGTTCACACATATTCTATGTAAAATAGTTCACATTGTGAATGTATTTCCTTAATTTCAGGCCTGTTTTAACACCACTATAAATTATATATCATGCTGTTATAATAGAGTTTTTATGCTTATAATAAATGCCACGAAACTTGCATGATTTATGCATGTACTAATATGCTGAGTTCTGCGAACTCCATTGACTTTAATTTCAGGGTATTCTAACGTGGTAACTTATGGATGCCCTGGCAATCATAATTGTCTTATCATTAGTTGGACTTTTTCTTGTTATATTATTTTATAAGCGAAAAGTACTTTTCCGTGATATAAATATAAAGCGTTCAGAAAGAGATCGACGTAGAAGTTTTATTGCTTCAAAAAATCGCATGCGGAGGTCTGGTAAAGATCGCAGACAAAAGGGTTAACAATCTTGAAGTTCTATAGCGCACTGCTTCAAGATTGTGCTTCTACGAAAAATCAGCCCAAAGCCTAAGTTATAATAAACCCTAATTGTTATTTAGAGGTCTCGAATGGTTGAAATGCGGAGCGGCAAAGATCGCAGGGTCAATAAAGATAGGAGAAAAGGAGGTATTTCTTCATACAGTGGCCCAGAAAATAGAGGCACAAGATACCGTAGGAGTGACAAAGATAGAAGAGAAATAAATAAAGATTCATTTACGAAAAGAACTTTGTCACTTAGCAATGAAGGTAGGCGCGCTGGAATTGATCAGCGTGTATTTTCATATGCTATTCATTTACCAGAAAGAAGAATAACGAAGGACCGAAGAGCTTGCATAGATAGACGCACCTCTTAAGAATAGTTACGTACAAAAAATATTTATAAAGTGTAAGCAGGGTCAATTTGGCCCTGCTTTTTTATTATCTCCCGAAGAGGTATGGACTTATAACGATCTTTTGGTTTCTCCAACAAAACGCAGGCCATATTAGATGTCATATATAATCCCTTGCGGACTCAAAAAACCGCTGCTATCGGAACGTTATTATGACAAATGCTCAAATTTTATAAATCTTCAAGAAACGATTGTTACGGGCTTTTTTACGACCGTCAAGATCATTTTAAACCGCTTGACAGCGGTAACCGCATGGGGAACATTGGCCGGCATCACCACCACCTGGCCTGTACCAACGGTCATCTTTTTCCCGTCAATATTTACCATTGCCTCCCCATCGAGCACCTGCACCATCGCGTCTCCGGGCGCCGTATGGGTACTAACTCCTTCACCCTTATCGAAGGCGAAAAGGGTCAGACTGAGTGCCGGGTTCTGGGCAAAGGTCCTGCTGACAACCCGGCCTTCCTCGTATTCCACCAATTCAGCCAACTGCTGTGGTTCCGAAAACGGTATATTCTTTATAAATAATTGTTTGTCCATTTTATCTCCCTTGGGTTTATTGTAACCGGCCTCTTCCAACCATTTCCTGATTTCGTGATTTGACGGGTTTCTACCCGTGCACAGTACCCTTCCATTGATTACCAGAGCAGGAGTTCCCTTAACCCGGTATTTCGAAATCCGCTCAGCTTCCCGGACATGTTCAAGGTCAGCCGCCAGTCCCATTGTCGCCAGCGTCTCCATGACCGTGTTTTCAAGGCCGTCACAGATAGCACAGCCAGCGCCCAAAACTTTTATAACAAGACCTTCAGCTTCTTCATCCTCAACAGCATGGCCGAGAAACCTACTGAATTCCCGGACAAAAGCCCGGCCGTAATCTTCCCTGACATTTTCGGGAATATAATTTTTCTTCGCCAATCGCTCTATAAGCATACGGGAAAGGGCGGCATCCGTCTGATCCGCATAACCCCTGGCCATCTCTTCGAAGGTGCCCTTAAGGCCCACAATGCCGATCATATGTTTGCCGATCTTTATCTGTTTTACATCTTGTGTGGTCAGCCTACTGGAAAGGCGGGTTCTATCTTCCTATGAGCTTATCTTTCTTCAATTGACCCATAACTGCTTTGATCAATTGATTAAAAATGGTGTCTGCCGATGTCTCATCAACAGATGCCGAGGACGCAGACCACATCAGTTTCTCGCTGGCCGTATCGTAAATAGTTGTCCTCAGCCGGACAAATTGGCGCGTTACAGTCCGAATTGGGTTTCTATCCGCTTCTCGAAAAACAAAGACACTGTAAGACCCCATGTCTCTGTAGCTACGGTTGGGTCCGGCATCCGCTTTTTGCCCATCCAAGTCTTTCTGCTCTTCTCCCATACGAACCAGGTGGGTGAACAATACAGCTCCTAAATGATTATTGGCGGCAGTTTCTTTGATGATCTCCTTGTGGTCCATTATATTCTCTGTGGTCAGTTTTCTGCTCTCCGGCATAATTTTGTATGCGCAGACAGCGTTGACACCTTTCTTTTGGAAGGCGTCGACAAATAGATCTTCAAAATGCTGACGGACATCGTCATGCTTTGCGACACCGAGCACCATGATACTGTCTATGGATCTATCTTTAAACGTGTCATTTTTCCGGACGTTTGTTAAGGAGGTCGATGGGGCGCAGGCTGCCAAAAGCAGTATTGTGAGTGCTATAAATATTTTTACAAATACCTTTCTGTTCATAAAAAAGCTCCTATATCCCAAACTGAGCGGTTTTGTGTTTGAACAACAAAAAGCCTTGTCGGCGAGAGGCAAAAAGCGAAGAGACCTTGTTATCGGACGCGATAGTTCATCTCTAATCAACAACGCATATTATTTTTAGCACGATTTGGTCAAATATCCCAGATTTTTTGCGCACTTCACCTTACGATTTATGTGCTTGATTCTATGTATCAGCCAGCCCTAAGTTATGGCCGGCGCATATTGACAGCGTTTAAAAAGTTCAGGTGTAATTTGAACGCAATATAAGGTACATATATGAATTGGGGAAATGGGTCAAGAAATGGGGTGTTTTAAACGTTTTGAACAGGATGTTTTGGAGCTAAACCTGCCATGTCCGGCCGGTGATGTATGGAATCTTAGTTCCTGACATTACAAGAAATATTGCCGATACCATCTAGTTATCACCACGGTATCATGGCAGGGCTTATGAATGCAAGATTTGGCCTGTTGTGATTATAATCGCACACCGGTGAAATTTGAGGGGCCTAATAACCTTGTTTTTGTTAGAGTTACCAAAGTTATTTGCAGATCAAAATTATTACAGATATGTCAACTTAAAGGAATCTTGGACATGACTTAAGAGTTGCTCTTGTTAAGATTTATTAAATTTGGAGTTAATAATAACTCACATTAAATGCCCCTTAAACAGAACAGAGCTATCCCTTATAATTATTTCGCTATGTTGTCTCTTAAAAGTGTCAGCCCTTCTTCACGGGCTTTGAGAATAGTTTTCAGGCTAACACCTTTCATCTCCTGGCGGAGGATGACAAAATCTTTCAATACTTGGCGATATATTAGATATTCATCTTTTCCCGAGATATTCGCTGCGACCTTTGAGTTGAAAAGAAAATTATCGATCGGCCCGTTTTTTCCGTTTCGATTTCCCTCGGAAAGATCGACACAATGATCCTGATAAACCAGAAAACAGTGCACCATCGGAAGGTAGGGAAGATTATATCTGTCTAGAATTTTTCCTGTCCCACTAACAATCTCTTCTGTCATCGCGTAGATACCGATGTTCTTTACAATCTTTAAATTTAGTTCGGCCGCCAGGGTTCCGATGACCGCATGTTTGGTCGTGCAGCTCCCCATTTTCTCCTTAAAAAGAATCATTACGTCGTCTCGATTTGAGTTGTAGCCGTAAGGCAGTTCATACACATAGCGGCAAGCACTCTGGAAATCTTTTATCCCCAGATCCAGAAAAGTCTGTGCAATTAAGCCCGCTTTTTCTATCGGTTTGTTTGGGAAAACAGTATGTTTTTTCATTTGCTAATATTGATACTCAAATAACCTTACCGACGTTTCTTTCAAAAATGATACTGATTCTTTAATAATTTTTTAGCTGCATCCATAAAGTTAAGCAGGGTGATGGATAGTAAAGGTACTTCCTTTACCGAGCTCGCTCTGCACGGAAACCCTGCCGCCGTGTGCCTTGACGATATGTTTCACGATGGCCAACCCCAGGCCAGTGCCTCCCAGGGTCCGGCTTCTGGATTTGTCGACCCGGTAAAATCTTTCAAACAGTCTGGGTTGGTGTTTTAGAGAAATTCCAGAGCCATGGTCAATTACGTGGATGCGCATCTCATGATCACGAATTTCCACAGTAATATGCACGGTTTCATTTTCAGGGCTGTAGGTTACGGCATTGTCCAGCAGGTTGATCAATGCCTGTTCGAAGATAGAAGAATCGACTTGAATTGGGGTGTCTGGTTCACAGGCAATATCAAACGATATATTTTTTTTCTCAGCTTTCAACTGGACCACATGGATGGCGTTTTCAATGAGGCGCTTCAAACCCCTTTTTTCGATCTTGATTTGTTCTATATTGTCAAATTGCTCAAGTCTGGACAGCATTAACAGGTCTTCAATAATGGCGTTCAACCGATCCACCTGGCGCATGATGATCACAAAGAATTTTTCAGTATCAGCCGAAGGTTGGGGCATGTTTTCATGCAGGGTTTCAACAAATCCTTTGATGGCGGTCAGCGGTGTTTTTAACTCGTGGGACACATTGGCCACAAAATCTTTACGAACGTTTTCAAGATGACGGATCTTGGTGACGTCGTTGAGAACCAGAAGGGATCCGATGCGAAGGTTTTTCGCGTCCTTCAGCGGTGCGCTGCGGATATTGATAAGTGTTGTATGGTTGCCTTCCAGAATCTCAAAGTCTTTATCTTCCATCTCTTTGCCGGCGAGCGAATCGGATACATATTCAAGAAATTCCGGTATTCGCAGGGTTTCCTGGATGGTCCGTCCCTTGGCTATTGCGGTATCGATTTTCAGCATATCCAGCGCCGCCTGGTTGATGCTCAGCAAACGCTCGTCGCTGTCCACGGCGATAACCCCTTCTTTCATGCTCGACAAAACCGCTTCATATTCGTTGCGCTGGCTGATAACAGTTTTGATCCGTTCTTGCAGTTGGCCCGCCATCTGATTCATGGCTTCTGCCAAGCTGGCAAGTTCCGATGAAACAGGAGTGGGAAGTCTGAGGTCCAACTCGCCTTTTGCGAAACGTTCGGCGCCTTTCTTCATTTGTTCGATAGGCTGGGTAATTCTTCTGGCGATGAACAGCGTCACGATTGAAGACAAAAATGCAATAATCAGGCCGCCGAAAATAATTTTCAGCTGAATCGATTTCAGCTTTTTGTCGATGGCGGTAACCGGGATGGATGTCCGCAGGATGCCGATGAGCCTTCCGGCAGGGTCTTTCAGTTGAATGGCTTCATACATCAGGGTTTGACCGAGCGTGCCGCTGTATCTTAGCGAAGTTCCCATACCGTCATGTATCGCCTGCATGACCTCTGGCCGATCGATGTGGCTGTCCATTTGGCTTGGATTTTTTTCGGAATCGCCGACAACCCGTCCATCGGGAAGGATAACGGTAATGCGTGTTGAGGCCTCGATTCCGAATTCTTTGCATAAATAATCGACGCTCTCAAACTCCCTGCTTATGAGGATTTTTGTAATTTGCGGCTTCAACAGCAGGCTTTGGTTTTGAAGATCGAACTGGGTTCTTTGGAGAAAAAAAGTTCGGGAGGTACTGGATGTGTACCACGCAAGTGAAAAAATGGCAACCAGGGTGGTAATGAGAAACCAGGGATAAAAATGCCAGATGAGTCTGCGATGGATCATGATGTTTTCTCTTTGAATCGATAGCCGACACCACGCACCGTTTCAATATAATGGGCAAAGGTGTCAAATTTTTTTCTAAGACCGACGATTTGAACATCTACGCTCCGGTCGGTGACCGGATAATCGTCACCCTTTACGGCATCCACGATTTGCGATCTCGTAAAGACCCAGCCTGGCCGTCTGGCCAGAAAATAGAGAATTTGAAACTCGGAAAGAGTCAAGTCAATGGATTTGCTGCCTGCCAGAACGTGATGCCGGCGGGGATCGATGGTCAACTGGTGAATGTGAATGATCTTTTCAGGGTTTTCTTCTTCGGCCGTTTGTCTGCGAAGCACGGACTTCACTCTTGCCATGAGGATCCGGAGGCTGAAGGGCTTGGTGACATAATCATCCGCACCCAGTTCCAGCCCGATGACAATATCCGCTTCCTCGCCCTTGGCTGTCAGCATGATGATGGGTATATGCGAGGTCTTCTGATGCTGTTTCAACCGCCTTGCCACTTCCAGGCCATCGATGCCGGGGAGCATGAGATCGAGGATCATGAGCTCTATGTTTTCGTTTTTTGCTTTTTCCAGCGCTTTCTCGCCGGAAATCGCGCAGATGACCTGGTACCCTTCCCTTGCGAGATTGTACCGGACCAGTTCTAAAATATCTTCTTCATCATCAACGACCAGAATGGTTTCTTTTGCCATGGGCTGCCTTTTTAAAAATCAGATTTTGTTACTCCAGGACACCGTGTCGGACAATATCACCTTCGATCAGGTATATGACCTCTTCGGCAATGTTGGTGGAATGATCCGCCAGTCGCTCCACATGGCGGGAAATCAGCAGCAGGTTGATGTAATAACCCAAATGATTCGGATCGCTTTTCATGGCCTGCTTGATCCTGTCGTAAGCCAGATCTTTTAATTCATCCACTTCATCATCCATTGTGCAGACCTTTAACGCAAGGTCAATATCCAGGTTCACCAGGGAATCAAGACTCATTTTGAGCATCACCTGAGCTTTTTCCGACATGACCGAATAATCAAATACAACATTTTCAATATCCTGTTTAGCGATGGTGAGGACCCGCTGGGCAATATTTACGGCCTGGTCGCCGATCCTTTCCAGATCATTGTTTATTTTAATTACGGCGATCAGAAATCGAAGATCCACCGCTACCGGTTGATGCAGTGCGAGCACTTTGAGACATTCTTCCTCCACTTCGACTTCCATTTCATCAATTTCAAAGTCGTTCTTGATAATTTTTTCCGCCAGGGCCGCATTTTTTTCATCGACGGCCGTTCGGGCCATCTGAACCCGTTCTTCCACCAGCGCGCCAAGAGCGAGTATCCTTTGTTTTATCTTTTCCAGTTCTCTATGAAAATGTTTTGTCATGGCTTTTCCTCAAAAACCGTTTATTGTTATGTCCGATTCGAACGGGTTAGCCGAACCGTCCCGTAATATAATCTTCCGTCTGTTTCAGCCTGGGTCTTGTGAATAGTGTGTCTGTTTTATCCACCTCAATAAGTTTCCCGATGTAAAAAAATGCGGTACTATCGGAGACCCTGGCTGCCTGCTGCATGTTGTGGGTTACAATAATAATGGTATAACTTTTTTTGAGTTCATGAATTAGTTCTTCAATCTTCTGGGTGGCTATCGGGTCCAAGGCGGAGCAGGGTTCGTCCATCAGCACGACTTCAGGTTGTATGGCCAGCGCGCGGGCCATGCACAAGCGTTGCTGCTGGCCGCCGGAGAGCCCAAGAGCGGATTCATGAAGCCTGTCTTTGACCTCATCCCACAGGGCAGCTTGTTTCAAGCTTTCTTCCACACGTGCTTCAACAAGGGCTTTGTTTTTAACACCGTTTACCAAAAGACCGTAGGCCACATTTTCAAATGTAGTTTTCGGAAACGGATTCGGTTTTTGGAACACCATGCCCACCCGCTTTCTCAATAATACGACATCCAGACCGGCCGCGTAGATATCTTCACTTTCCAGTCGGATATTGCCCTCCACACGGGTTGCGGGAATCAAATCATTCATCCGGTTAAGACACCGCAAAAATGTGCTCTTCCCACAGCCGGAAGGTCCGATGAGCGCAGTTACCTCGCATTCATTAAAGTATAGATCAACGTCATAGAGCGCCTGTGAAGCACCATAATAGAAATTCAGGTTTTCCACGGACATTTTAGGTTTTTTCTTTTTCATGTTGTTGGATTCCATTTTCATTACTGTCTCAATCGTTTCCGAAGATATGAGCGATAGATGATTGCAATCAGGTTCATTCCCAGAACCAGGGCGATCAAAACAAGGGCGGTGCCGTATTGAAGGTGGCGTGTTTTTTCAATTTCAGTGCCGGCCGTTGCCAGTACATAAATATGATAGGGCAGGGCCATGACTTCGTCAAAGATGGATTTCGGCAGATGGGGCGTAAAGAAAACCGCGCCGGTAAACATAATGGGCGCTGTTTCACCGGCGGCGCGGCTAAGACCCAGTATCGTACCGGTGAGAATGCCCGGCATGGCAGAAGGCAACACCACCCGCCAGATGGTCTGCCATTTGGTGGCGCCGAGGCCCAAAGAGGCTTCTCTGTATGTATCCGGAACCGACTTCAATGCTTCTTCGGTTGAGCCGATGATGACCGGCAAAGACATGACGCCCAATGTCAATCCGCCGGCGAGGATGCTGACGCCCATGTTTAAAATTACCACAAAAAAGGCCAGCCCGAACAGACCGAAGACCACAGAGGGAACACCTGCCAGGCTGCTGATGCCCAGCCGAATAATGCGGATATATTTTCCCCGGCCGGCGTACTCGTTTAAAAAAATGGCCGATGCAACGCCGATAGGCAGCGCAACAATGATGGCGCAGATGCTGAGAGAAAGAGTGCCGACAATACAGGGGAGGATACCTCCCTGGGTCATGGAATCCGTGGGTGGCTGCGATAAAAAAGTCCAGTTGATGGCACGCCAGCCATTGATCACCATGAAATAGAGAATAATGAACAATGCGATGCCATTGACAAAGGAGGCTGTCCGAAAAATCGAAAATGACAGAAATTGCGTGAGATTCTTGCGCCGGTGATAGGTTGAATCCATGATCAGATCTTTGGCCAACCCCTTCTTTGGGTTTTCTTCTGATCGCTTGTTTTGAGAATTTTTAATATGCAAGGCTTGACTGGTATCCATCTTCATTTTGGTGCACGCGCATCCTTCATGCGTATAAACGTCGAATTTAAAGCGAGGCTTCACCCACCCGCCGATATTTTGTGGCAATATGGTCGGCAATAATATTGAAAATCAGTGTAAAGATAAACAATACAATGCCGGTAGCAAAGAGTGCATAATAATGATCACTGCCCACCGGTGCTTCCGCCATCTCAGATGCAATGCTCGCAGGCATGGGTCTTACCGGATCGAAAATGGATTCCGGTATCATTGCGGCACCGCCTGCCACCATGAGCACCACCATGGTTTCACCGATGGCTCTTGAAAGGCCGAGAATGATGGCTGTACTGATGCCTGAAATGGATGCGGGCAATATGACCCGGATGATGGTCTGCAGGTGCGATGCGCCCAGGGCAACGGAGGCCTCTTTTAAGGCAGCGGGCACGCTGTGGATGGCGTCTTCGGATATGCTGCAAATGGTCGGAATCGACATGAACGCCAGCATGATGGACGCGTTGAACAGGTTCAATCCTGTGGGAATGTCGAATACACGTTGGAGAAATGGCGCCACCAAGACCATGCCGAAAAACCCGATGACCACCGAAGGCAGCGCTGCCAAGAGTTCCACCATTGGTTTGACGATTTCGCTTACCCGGTCCGAAGCGATTTCAGCAATATAAATCGCCGTCATGACCCCCAGGGGGATGGAAATCAAGCCGGAAATAAAAGTGACCAACAGGGATGCGACAATCAGAGAGAGAATACCGAAATCAGCGGGATCGGATGTCGGGTACCAGTATTTTCCGAAAACGAACTCCTTGACAGAAACGGTCTTGAATATGGGCAGCCCTTCCTTGAAGAGAAACAGGGTGATCAACAAGAGAACGGTCAAAGACGTCAGAGCCACCATGAAAAACAGGGTGTGCATAGATCGTTCGGTAATAATCCGCTTGTTTTGTTTCATAAGGAAAGGACCGGGTGCTTTCTTAATTTCGATCTAAATCCGCTCTGCGGGCGGATGTTCAGTTGATGGGGCCCAGACCCTGATGGGCCGGGGTCCCGTTATGTTAATACAGCGGTACATAGCCACTGTCTGCTACGTGTTTCTGGCCTTTTTCAGGATTCAGCATGTAATTGATGAAGTTCAAGGTGTCGCCTTCGGGCCAGCCGTTGGTGAACATGAAAAGGGGCCTGCTGATGGGAAACGTACCGTTGAGAGTGGTCTCGTTGGTGCCCTGGACGCCATTGACCGTCAGCACTTTGACGCTGCTGTTCACATAGCCGATGCCGATGTAGCCGATGGCATACTTGTTGTTGGATACGGCCTGCACGATGGCGCCGTTGGAAGCCATGATCTGGGCCCTGGGAGTGACGCGCTCGCCTTTCAAGACTTTCCCTTCCCATGTTTCATACGTTCCGGAAGATGTATCGCGTGAGCATACAACAATTTTGAGATCCGGTCCACCCAGTTCTTTAAAATTGGTGATGTCGCCCTTGTAGATGGCTTTGAGCTGATCCAGGGTAATGTCGATCAGGGAATTGCTGGGATGAACCACCGGAATAATCGAGTCGTAGGCGACGGCGTAAGGTACCGGATAGACACCTTTCCCAACGGCCATGGTGACTTCTTTATCCTTGATAAAACGGGATGCATTGGCGATGTCCGTGGAGCCGTCGATAATGGCCTTGATGCCGTTGCTGGAACCACCCCCGGACAGCGAAATGCTCACACCCGGGTTGGCTTTCATGTAGGCTTCCACTGCCTTTTGGGCAATGGGCAGCACGGTGGTCGATCCCTTTATGACCAAATTGCCTGCAAAAGCACCGTTTGCAAAGATCAATCCCAACGCGCCGATCATAATCATGACTGTTAACTGTTTCTTCATTTCTTTCCTCCATTTTGTAATGAATTTATATTGAAAAATTGACCTAAATAAGAACAACAAGCAAACATAGTCGTTTAATAACAGTTGGAGGAAAATAGCATGGGATTGTTAGAATTTTGTTAGGACTCGGTTAATTTTTGATTAATATTATCGTTTCACATACTTTTGATTAAGGAAATAAACATTGAATTCCCTTAAACCTACAAAAATGACCAAGTCACCACCGAACCAGCACCATCAGTGACACAAGATTTACTTTATGAAGTCATGGAATGCGAATTTTTTCAGACAAAGAACTTTAAAGAGGGGGCAGATTGTGAGGATATCACAACATCCATCAAAGTGGTGAGCGGAGAATATTCCCAGTTAGGCCGATCTGCAGATATCTATTAGGTGTTTTATCCATAGTTCCGCCGCAGACGTATAACCAAGTTAAAACCTTTGTTGGTATCTTATCAAGTGAAGAGTTGATTTCTATGTGTCCCCATTATTCCACGTAACCGCTACCAATAGCAGAAAAGGGGAGATCCAGGTCCAGTTCCGGTACCTGTTTGGCGATCCAAGCGATAAAGGTATTGCTGTTGGGCCCTGGAAAGGCTTTGTAGGTTGTTTTCCATGGGTAAGCATAGGCTGCCTTTTCTATGGCAGAAATCAGTTCGTCGACCCCCTTTCCCCTATGCTCTTTTAGAACCCGGGGCTTCTCGCCGTACCAGTAGCGGTCGGGTACGTCCTGGGTAATCCTAATAACCGGCTGGCCACGATTGCCACGCCAACCAACCACATCGTACACAGTATAAGACGTTTCTCCGGTACGCTTGGCGGCGATCCAGGTATGAATTGCAAACCAGCCGCGCCAACCCCAAGCATCGGCACCATAGACATAAAGGATTGCCTCATTTGTGGTGGAAGGGTCAGGTGCAATCCCGGCAGATTCGCGACTGGCGTTACGCCAATCTTTATCAGCACAACCATTCGACAAAATCAACATAATCAGAACAAATGCTGATATTAGTTTTACGTTTTCCACAATTTGATACTTCACGACATCATCGCACAAATTAAAAGGACATTTCAGAAAGCAATATATTGGGAACCATCAATACCACAACTTATTCGTCCAAACAATTTTCAGATATGATATCCATTTGCCCGGTATAACCTAACTTGAGGTATATGGAGATAAGTCCAGTTATCAAGTTCAACGGCAATATTACCGATACCATATGGTAATGCACACGGTAGCATGGCAGATACTATGACTGCAAGATTTGGTCGATTGTAATAATTTTCGCACACCGGTAATATTTTAGAGGGTTGATATCTACCTTTTTGTTGGTATCAAAGGAATCTTTGGCAGTTGATTTTAAGTGATAATTCGACCTTATCTCAACGTTAGCGACTGCACTACAAAAATCTAACTATATTCAAGATGTCCCTTAGAATCTGAATAACGCCCGGCAGATACGGTCAAGCGTCTTCTGGCGGTTCCGGAAAACGGTTCGTGGATTGGGTTTTGATCATCCAGCCGGGATATTCTGCGGGCAGTTCGCTGACCTTTTGCAAGCGATCCAAGTCAGCGTCGGACAACGTCACATCCGATGCGGCGAGGTTGTCCGCCAACTGTTCCGTGGTTTTGGCACCGATGATCACGCTGGTGACCACCGGCTGGTGCAGCAGCCATGCCAAGGCGATCCGGGCCACGGACACATTCTTTTCGCGAGCGATTTCTCGCATCACATCGACGGTGTTAAAGGCGCGTTCCCTATTCACCGGTGGAAAATCGAAATCAACACGACGGGTACCTGCCGGGCCCTTTCCTTCGCGATCGAATTTTCCGGACAGCAGGCCGCCGGCCAGGGGGCTCCAGACCATCAGGCCCAGGTTCTGATCCTGCAAGACCGGCACGATATCCCTCTCGAGATCCCGGCCGGCGATGGTGTAGTAGGCTTGCAAGCTCTCAAAGCGGTAAAGGTTGTATTTGTCGGAGAGCCACAGTGATTTCATCAATTGCCAGGCGGCCAGATTGGAACAGCCGATGTAGCGGACCTTTCCCGCATGCACCAGGTCGTCCAGGGCCCGAAGGGTCTGTTCCATGGGGGTGACGGCGTCGAACCCGTGAATCTGATACAGGTCGATGTAATCGGTCCCCAACCGGGTCAGGCTGTCTTCAACCGCCTGCATGATATGACTGCGTGACAGACCGGTTTGGTTGGGTCCGGGCCCCATGCGGCCGAATACTTTCGTTGCCAGCACCACATCTTTGCGGCGATTTCCCAGGGCTTTGCCCAGCATCTTCTCGGATTCTCCTTCGGAGTACACATCGGCCGTATCGATAAAGTTGACCCCCGCTTCGAGCACACTGCCGACAAGGTTGTCCGCTGCATCCTGGGTCAGTTGACCGATCGCACTCCAGAATCCTCTGCCGCCGAATGTCATGGTTCCAAAACACAATTCCGAGACGAGCAATCCGGTTCTTCCAAGTTGTTTGTATTTCATCTTTAATGTCCTTCCATGTTCCTATGTGCTGCACAAAACAGGTGCATCCGTGATCCTAATTCGGCAATGACCTATAATAATCCCTATCTAAGCTTTTTAAATAGAACCTATCGCAAAAATGCATCATACAGGATCGTCGAACGTGATATATGGAATCGTGCGTTTTTGAATTTATCGAAATTTTACCGATACCATATGTTCATCACCACGGTACCATGTAAGGGCTTATGAATGCAAGATTTGGTCGATTGTGATTATTTTCGCACATCGGTAAATTTTTCAGGCACCTGATATCTACCGTCTTGTTGGAGCGTTGTGGAGGCTCCGCGAGCTACACCCTACGGGCTCGCTCGCCTCCACAACACCTACCTATAGGAAAGGTACCAGCTATCACAGGTAGGGGAAAAGCTGCTTATAGATAGGCGCTTTGGTTCTGGTTATTTACTTTGTCATCCTCTCGTGCAACCGTTCCGCCTGTAGGCAGAAGGCCTCCAGCTTTGCGTGGATGAGCTGCGGAAAAGGTGACCCGTCACTTTCAAGTGCCAGAAAGGGCAATGCTTCAATGGTTTCGAGTGTTTTTTGCAAATGGGTATCTGAGGGGGTCAACTGAAGTTTGTCCTCTCGTTGCATAGCTTTGCTTAGTATTGCCTCCGACAGTCGATTGGGCATGCATCCAAAGGGTCCTATGGCGATGACGCCACAGACATGGGATGCGATTTCGAGTAGGGAACTCCCAATGGTCAATATGGCCTCGCCTGTCAAGTCGGGTGATATATAAGGGGTGGCATGCCGGATAATATCCTTCATGACCAAAGGCGTGCTTGCCAGGAGTCCGGATCCTGCGAGAATGGACCGGATGCTATGCTCGTCATGTGCCATGATTTTTTTTCGAAGCTTGAAGCGTAATTTCTCCATCATCGACATGCCACCTCCGACAATCCCTTTTTGGATAAGGAAATCGGTGTAGTGAATCCATTCCGCCACGGGTGAACAGATGGTTGCCATCCCCATTTCAGCCAGCTGTTCCGGGATGTTTTGACGAGAAAGTGTATCCTTTCTCACAAATATTTCACCGGTCAGTAAGACTTTTGATACGCATGCCACAGGCCGTTTTAACGGAATGCCGGCGAGATCGCCCGCTCCTGCGCTTAAACGTATGAGGAGCTGATTAAAATCGACTGTCTTGAGGCTGTCCAGGAGGCCTTCCCAGATCGTTTGAAACAGGTGTAGCGCTTCAGACACATGCACGGCATTTGCCAAAAGCATGGACCGGATGTCTTCCATCATGTCAGATACAACGACTGCCCACCAGGCTGCCCGGTCGAAAGTTTTGTGCAACCCGAGATAGGCATTTTCGGATGAAAGGGAGAGCATGGCTACATCGGGTATGCCAAGCCTCTTTATCAGATCCTCCATGAAGATATAATACTGACCGAACCGGCAGGGGCCGGTACCGGTAGCCATGAAATAGACCAAAATTTCACCCGGCTTTTGGCGGGTATGGATATAGTTCAGCAGGGACCCCGTGGTCAGGATCAATGGAAGGCATTCCTTGCAAGAGGTATGGCCTCTCCCCAGCTTTAAAATCGATTCATCCGCCGGAGGATGAGCAATGGCATTGATGCCAAGGCCATTAAAGACGGCGGTTATGGCCTCTGAAGCCAGTTTACCCATGGACGGCAGCAGGACCGTGACACGGGGATCTGTGAGTATAACCTTTTCACCGGCGGCAGTCACGACGGTTACCCTGCCGTTGACAAGGGATGTTCCGGTCATCTTGAAAGGGTGTTCCGCCATGTCGATTTTCTGACGCTTGACGAGCTGCCTGAAGGCTGAGACAATATCGGTAAAGGCTTCGATTCTGGTGTCGATCCCGGCATCCGCCGTATGGCTGTCCAGTTCCAGGGTCAGGGATGGTTTTTTCCCCATTATTGATCTGAAATAACCCACCAGAAACGAGTCGGGTCCGCATGAAAAATTGGTGATAAACACACCGAAAAGCTGGGGGTGCTGCTTGACGAACCGCGCAGCTTTCAGGATCATCTGACCCATTCCCCAATACATGTGGCGTTTAGGCTTCTCGTTATCGAAGGGGATAAAATCGAAGGGTATGACAAGGATTCCTCGGGATGCCAGTTTGCGTGGGATCCCCATATTGGCTTCTTCCACCAATCCATTGTAGGACCGCGAAAAAATGACGACACCGATTTTTTCAGAATCCGATTCGAGCTCGGCCAAGGCTTGTTGCCCGAGCATTTTCATTTCAGTCATGCATCGCATTTGTTGAGTATATGCCTCATCAAACGCTCTCTTGGCGGCCTTTCCGGAAAATCCCATTTTCAACGCTGTCGTGACCATGGGGGTCCTGGCATCTTCCAGACCGTTTTTCAGATCCAGGAGCGGTTGGAGAATCCGGGTGCCTCTTTTCTGTAAACCCCGAAGCTGTTCTCTGAAAGTCGTTTGCAGAAAAAATGTTTCACCTTGCACAAATGGACAGACTTGTGAAGACCGGTCGCCATTTTGTGCAGGAATGGATTTGAAATGGGGTAAAAAAAGATGTTCGGGTGGCGGGTCGGCTGTAATCAGGGAGTGAAAAAAACCATGCGAAAGCTCGGCCGGATAACAGAACGGCGCATTGCGCTGGTCGATCCCGCTATACGAGATGCCTTCCGGCAGAACCGGCCGGTAACCGAGTAAAGAAAAAAAGGTCGAATACAGCGGATAATAGGTGTTGACCATGAAACTCCTGTTGATGCCGATGGATCCTTTTTCCGCCTGCCTGTAACGTTGCGGACCGTTGACCCCATATTTTTCAAAAACAAGCCGCTGGCGGATTCTCACCAGATCGAGCGTGTCAACAGGATGTTTTACCTTGTGCCGGAGGTTGTCATATCGATTGCACGCACCGCCGAACGGGTAGCGCCTTCCTTCGATTTCGATCAATTCAATGGGGCATTGCCGATCACATTTTTCCTTACCTCCTTTGCAGATGAAGGGTTTCCCATAAGCAACACGTCGATGGGCAAGGGTTTTCAGCGAGAAGGCTTTCACCGCTGTCATTCCGGCTTCGATACGCTTTTTGACCACCAGCGCCACACCAAAAGCACCCATGAGTCCTGGCTCCGGGGGAACGATAATAGGCTTTCCGGTAATCGACGCCATGGCCATGGGGACTGCCCTGTTGTAACACACGCCCCCCTGTAGAAAGATTTTATTGCCGATGGGTCTGTTTCCTTTGACACGATTGGCATAATTCATACAGATGGCGTAGACTAGCCCGGCCACGATGTCCTCGTGTCGAATGTCTTCATGGATGGCATTTTTGATGTCCGATGATATGAATGCAGCACATTGATCATTGAAATTCGGCGGCTTTTCTCCTTTTAATGCTACGGAAGCGATATCTTCCATGCCGAGACCGAGAGATTCCATGGCGGATTCTTCCAGAAAGGAGCCGGTTCCGGCAGAACAGGCTTCGTTCATGGCATAATCAGAGGGAACACCATTGTTAATATAGGTATATTTGGCATCCTGGCCTCCGATTTCAAATATCGTATCGACCTGGGGATCAAAGTATACCGCAGCCGTTGCGTGAGCGATAATTTCATTGATGACACAGTCGGTTAACGCATGGAGCCCGGCTATTTGTCGACCTGAACCGCATACACCAAGCCCGATGATCGATAGGTCGGAAGGTTCCACCCGGTGTTGAACCTGTTCCAGAATCCGGGCATAACATTTACGGCTGGCCCCTACCGGGTCTCCATTTGTTCGCAGGTATACAGATGCCAGCAGGGCCTGATCCGACTTTCTTAACAATACTGCCTTGGTTGTTGTGGAGCCTACGTCGAGTCCGAGGATACAGGTATCGCCGGGTACGATCATACCCATGGCCATTGATTTAAACGTTACCCGATCTTTGAAAGGAATCAGCGGTGGTAGTGACTGGAATGAAGCCATTCCTGTCTTAAAGATGTCGTTAGCGTCCGTTATCGGGATCGTTTCGTTTTTGAGTGCCCACAAGGCGGCTCCCATGGCTTCAAAATAGGGACCGGTTTCAGGTACGATGAGACCGGGAATTTTCTGCCGTAGGTACGCCACCATCATATGGTTTTTAACCGAACCTCCGGTGATCATAATGTCGCGTTTTTCAACTTTTTTAAGAAGCTCTATAATTTTGCCCGCCATCATTTTACAGAGACCGGCTGTGACCTTTGATTTGGGGGTGCCCCTGTTGGTGGCATGTGTGCAATCGGATTTACAGAAAACAGAACAACGACCCGAGACGTGGTGAGGGGTCGCTTCAACCGCCCATTGAGCTGCCTCATCCAGGCTGACGTTCATTCTTTTGATTTGCTGCAGAAAGAATTCACCTGTTCCGGAGGCGCATTTGTTGCCAGTCAGTACATTAGATATTCGGCCTGAACTGTCCAAGACGTAGACCATAAAGGTTTCACCACCGGCCGATACAATCGCAGGGCACGAAATACCCTTTGGTTTGATGTAGCCATAGGCGTGCTCTACGGACTCAGGCTCGGAAATGGATGAAAGGTGGATAAACTTACGGAATTTTCTGCCTGTAGCGGCAATCCTATCGAAAGAAGTCAGATCCAGCGCGCCAAGTGCCGATCTAAGTGTTTTTTTTGGATTGCCGTCATGGGGGTGGCGTGAGAAATTGACGATATTTGGCCGGTCAATACCAGCCGTGGTATTCTGTTCCAACTGGACCATGGAAACGGTTGATGCACCAAGACATATGCCGAGAGTTTTCATGGCCCCTCATTCTTGTGTTATTTTGGGGGTAGATGGAGTTTTCGATAATTATTTTCTAAAAATCTATCATTCCATAAAGCTGCAAAGGTTGTGATGTTTTGAAATTCTGGGATTATAAGTACATAAAGATACTGACACCATACCTCAGTTTTTGTCGTTTTTTTACGGCATATGGAGAAAATCTTTATAATTTGGGAATTTGGAAATATTACCGATACCATCTGGTCATGCCCACGGTACCATGGGAGCCCCTATCAATGCAAGATTTGGTCGATTGTGATTATTTTCGCACATCGGTAAATTTTCAGGGGTATGATATCTACCGTTTTGTTGGAGATAGTGCAAGTTTCATTTACTAACAATTAAAAGGGTAAAGGTAACGTTCACTAGGGCTCCATAAAAACGTCACTTCTGCAGGTTGAAATTCGACTCCATTAACACACATTGGAGGAAGCATAATGCTAAATTCTTGAGGATTACCAAACATCCCATCTGTCTCTATGTCTATATACATATGTGTGCCATATTCCCCTTTTCCTTGAAGTGTCCACCCAAATGGCGCCAATTTCAAATTATTCTCATCACGAGAAGACCTAACATATACAAGCCAGTTAGGGCATATATTTCGGTATCGAGTTTCTCTAATTTCCACTTTTTTTATTCTAAACTCGTATTCGTTTTCTGCCTGCGGATTTTTTAATACAATGATATTTGATTTAAAATCCAAAACACTTCCTGTCGGCACATATATTCCTATCTCTCCAAAAACACCCTTGCCCGTTGCACCGCTTATCAGTCCTTCGATTCCCTTTTCCCCATTCCATGCGGCCAAGAATAACTGAACTCCTTTAGGCCCCTCAATTACAAGGACTTCCTCAGGGCCAGTACCACCACAGCAATCTCTCCTCGCAACATGGTGTTCAACTCCGTTGTAAATAGGGTGAAAGTATGGACCCATCTCAATATAAGCACACGCTGACAACCATACGGGTGCCAGTGGTAAAAGAAGTAAAATCGAGATGAATTTTAACATAACCACCACATCTTGGGCCTATCTTTGTTATTGTCAAACCGTTGATACATGGAGAGATGTCCAGTTATCATACTCAACAAAATTATTACCGATACCATCTGAATATATGCAGTCTATCGTAATTTTGAAACACGTGTCAAATGGTAGCGGCTAATAACGCTGCTTTGTTCCAATAAACAAAATGCTTTTAGCAGGCGCCAGTAGACAGCTTGTCTGTGATACTTTGTTGGTCTCCAATCGCATATTAAGAAAATGGATTGACTGTCTCGGTAACCTATCAGGCATTTTTGGATGAAGCGAGTAAAACCGTTTCATTTCAAAGAACGATCAATATCTTGATTATGGACAATGCCTCATGGCATCGAAAAATATCGACCAAATGGCATGGATGACAACCAAAATATTTGCCACCATATTCGCCAGATTTAAATCCTATCGAAAGAATCTGGCTTACAATGAAAGCACGCTGGTTCAATAATCATGTTTGTAAAAACGAAGAACAACTATTAGAGCGCTTGGGTCAGGCCATATTAGATGTCATATATACTCCCTTGCGGACTCAAAAAACCGCCGCTATCGGAACGTTATTATGACAAACGCTCTAATTTATGATTATCTTCGCACATCGGCAGTTTTTCAGGCGCCTGATATCTACCGTTTTGTTTGAGAAATTACCGGTTTTGAGAGGAATCTTTTTCGAGTGACCACGATGATGTGTCGTAGGTTCAAGGCAACACGCATGAATGATACTACCATAATGGCCATGTGATAGAAATTGTAAATGGGATCATTCGGGTCATATGGCCCGGCTGATCCTTCACTCGGCCTCTTGAGCCTCCTCTCTTAATAATAAATCTCTGAGCTCTCGCTTTAATACCTTCCCGACACCACTGACTGGTATCGCATCTATAAAGCGGACCTCCCTGATTTTTTTATATGCTGCAATCTGGCTGTTGGTAAATTCCATCAATTGACCTGCAGTGATTTCACCACCCGCCATCAGTTGAACAAAGGCCACTGGCGATTCCCCCACTTCCAGGTCGGGCTTCCCTACTACTGCGCACTGCTCGACATCGGGATGCGAAAAGATGACTTCTTCCAGTTCTCTCGGATAGACATTGTAACCCTTGTAAATGATCATGTCTTTTTCACGATCGGTAATGTAAAAGTACCCATCATCATCCATATAACCGATGTCACCGGAATGAAGCCAACCCTCTTTCAGAACCCGACCGGTCTCTTCAGGTTTGTTCCAGTATCCCTGCATCACCTGGGGGCCTTTTATACAGATTTCACCCCTTTCACCAGGCGGCAGGTCTTGTCCCGTTCCAAGATCCACGACTTTGCACTCTGTGTCGAAGACAGGAATCCCGACCGATCCCTGCCGGATGGCGGTTCTTTCCGGCGGGTTGGCTGTAGCTCCCATGGTGCATTCAGTCATACCGTAACCCTCGCACACTACGCCGGAAAATGCAGAAAGCATTTGTTCGAGTACCGACATGGCCAGCGGTGCGGCACCCGAGGAGACCAGTTTAACACCGGAAAGATCATATTTTTTAAAATCCGGCAAGTTGATCAGAGGGATAAAAAGCTGAGGGGCACCACCCAGGGCCGTGGCGCTGTATTTTTGAATGCCGTCCAGAAATTCCTGGGGTTCAAAGCGGGGATACACCACCATTGTGGACCCGCCAAAGACGGGATTGTTCAGATAGCCGACGGTGCCCATGGCATGAAACCATGGGACGACCACCAGGGCAGTCTCCCGGTCCTTTGCGGTGATGCGATCCGCTATTGGATCGACTCCCGGGGGAAACACAGTGATGGGTACGCCGTCCTGAATTTCTATCTGTGCCCCGGAAAACCAGTTGGCATACTGACATGTATTTGCGACCACATTATAATGCGTCAGCATGACTCCCTTTGAGAGCCCAGTGGTACCGCCTGTATAAGCCAGGTGGGCCAGATCATTGAATACGTCTATCTCAACACCGGGTACGTCGGGTTCATTGTTTTGGAGAAGGTCGGCCATGTCCATGGTATCCGGAACGGCTATTTTTGAAAGCGGCTTCAGGGGTTGAATCACGGGATTGTAACAATCTGCAATGCTGGTAGTTATCACATGTTTGACGTTGGTTTCAGTAATAATCTCCGCTATGCTGGGATAGATCAAGTCTAAGGAGACTAGTACTCGGGCATCAGCATCGTTAAGTTGGTAAACAATCTCTTTAGGTGCCAAAAGCGGGCTCAAAGGTGTGAATACGGCCCCCACTTTGAGTATGCCATAATAGGCGATTGCGAATTGGGGGCAATTTGGCAGATGAATGGCCACCTTGTCGCTCTTTTTCAATCCCAAGGAAACCAGTGCAGCTGCAAAGCGGTCTGCCAAGTTTCTCAACTCGCTGAAGGTCAGCTCCATGCCGCCAAAGATAATGGCCAGGCGATTCGGAACCCGATCCGATGTGTGATCCAGAAATTTGAATACAGGCTGCTCGGGATAATTGAGGCTTTTAGGCCATTGATCGGGCCATGCATTGAAGTTTTTTGCCATAATAACCTCCTTTCGTTCTTTGAATTGCTTGCCTGTTGTTCTATGCCGGTATGCTGCTCAATCTGTTCAGAAATCACCGCCCTATATGCTTTAAGCGTCTTAACCGTAAAGGCTTCATCGTCAGACATCAGGAGAGAGTAGCTCTTGACATCAGCAGACAGGATGGCCCTGAGTTTCCTTGTAACTTTATCTTCAGTGGGCATGAAGATCACCTTCGGTATAGCAGGTTGTGGTTCAAAGAATTCAGGTGTTTCGGACAAGGCATTTCGCGAGAAATCCTACCATGGCTTCACCGTTGAGGAGAATATTCCCAGTTAGGCCAACCTGCAGATATCATGTACAATGAGGTTTTTTTCGGTATGGTTATGGAAACAGTCAAAGAAAGATTCGCCTCAAGCGATTCTGACATTTTCTGCCCCTTTAAACAACTGAATAATCTCCCTTATATAGGCGCATTCGCATTTAGCCGTACAAGGTCTCAATTCCTCCTTGTTCAAGCAGTACTCGGGGCACTCATCAGTTCCAGTCTTTGCCTCCTTAAATATTGGACCATCATAAAGATCGACAAATCGATTGGCGGATAAAATAATGGTATTCTTACAACTGTGGTTGAAATATAAGAATCCAGCTTCCAGTTTTTTAAAATTCGCTTGATAGCCGATGATTTCAATGTCCCGGTCGATAATAAAATCTTGACGAGAATACCATATATATTTACAAACGTTACAATTCTTAAACATAAAAGTGCCTTCATTTTCTATTGTATCAGCTGAAAATAAAATATGAGTCGCAATACAGATTTATGGAATCTACAGTTTGGCCTATATGCAGATAACATCAAACCATCGTCCATATGTATTTACATTTTAATTTTTCGTGGAGAAGTTTCTATTTTTTCAGGTAACGAATCTGGATCATATAAAGATCGCATGATTCGCCATTGAAGAATTCTCTTTTTTCTTAGTTTGATAGGATCTTTCCATACATTAAATTCTGAATTGTAACCATTTCTAAGTCTCGCTCTTAAAACTTTTTCCCTCTCCCAAACAATTATTTCATAGTGTATTTTATCAATGACAAGACCATCAGAGTCAAAATGAACCGTGTCTCCAAATACAAATGGAACTTGGTAAATTAACGCAATACAAATGATTGTTAAAATCATAAATATTAAATTTTTTTTCAAATTAATCCCTCAGTATCTATCTTACAACCTTCACAATGTTAACATTGATCGATCCATGTATGATTTGGAAGCAAGGTTAAATAGATACATGATTTTGTAGGATGGGTCAAGAAAACGAAAGGTCAGACATTTCGTATGGCCTTTTTGGGAGTTAATCCTTATAGGCTCGAGCCTTTGATATATGGAGAGATGTTTAGTTATCAAGCCCAACCAAATTATTGCCGATACCATCTGGTCATGTCCACGGTACCACGGAGGGGGATATGAATATTGGGAGTATATTCCATTTGTATGTATCTCGCAAATTAAGAAGATCGTTGCATAGCAGCAGTAAATATACCAGCTCCAATTAACGCACTCCCACCAAACCGGTTGAACCATCTACGGACTTTATCCTTTTTCATCTGATCACCCAATTTACCTGCAAATATCGCATATAGGGATGCATTGATAGTCGCTAATATCAAAAATGTTCCGCCAAGCAACATTAATTGAGAAAAAGCTGGCTTGAAAGGATCGATAAACTGTGGGAGGAAGGCTACAAAAAAAGCAATGCCTTTGGGGTTAAGGGCCGTCACGATGAAAGAACTCCTGAGGAATGATCGTGCTGAATTATTTTTTGTATTATATTGGATAGAACTATTTTCAGGGTTTAACTTCCATAATTTTATCCCAAGATAGACCAGATAAATTGCGCCAATCCATTTGAAAATAGTGAACATGGCTGCCGAAGTAGACATTAGCGCCCCAAGCCCTAAAAGCGAAAGCATCATTGCCGTTAAATCTCCCAAGAGAACCCCTATTACAAGCGGAACCACTGACCTACGCCCATGGGTTACAGCCTGGCTTATTACTAAAAGAATTGTGGGGCCTGGTATAATGAGTATTAAAGTTGCCGCAAAGACAAAAGGAATCCAAAGTTCCATATTCATTATTCCCTCCTAAAGGAATCCAATATCTCAGATATCTTTGTCATATTACCCAGCTAAAAGGAATTCTGCCTAATTTAGATTCGCTCGCTAACCCCGCAGCATGCGAAGCACTGCCGGACGGCAGAACCTACGGGTAATGCACTCGCTGTTTCGGTTCAAGGCTTAAGGGTATTCAGTATAAAATCAATAAGACAAAACATCGTTAACATACCGATATATTTAGATAAACTTAGTTATCGAGTTTGAGGTAAACTTTACCGATGTCATCGGGTCATGCCCAGCGTACCACGGAGGTCCCCATCAACGCAAGATTTGGTCTGTTGCGATTATTTTCGCACATCGGAAAAATTCAGGGGTCTGATATCTACCGTTTTGTTGGAGATGTCACCGGTTTCACACCTACTCCCTACACCCCAATATATTGCATTTCTTTTTATTATGAAACGCGCTGGATTTTATCACTGATTCACGATTTCTCATTAATAGGTCTTATTGGTAATGAAAGTAGCGCAAGGAATATAATATAGTTAGGCAAGCAGTAGTTACACGACTTGCAAAACATCCAAAAAGATGCATAATTGGGAGCTCGGATTTCAAGAGATACAAGACTCAAGGGAAATGAGCATGGAACATCACATCGCAATTATCGGAGTGGGGCCAAGGGGCGCCTATTGCTTTCGAAGACTGGGCATCTATCTGAAAAAACATCCGCTCAAATACCCGGTTAACATCCACCTCATCGAAAAATCGGGCAAATTTGGCGGCGGCGGTATCCATTCTGTCACACAGCCGGACTATTTATTGCTGAATACCATCGGCAGCCAGATAACTGCTTTTGGCGATGATGACCAAGAAGCACGTTCTTCGGCAGCCAGAAGGACTCTTTACGGGTACCTATCGGACAAAGGTTTTACCATCAGCCCCAATGACTATCCCTCTCGAGCGCAGCATGGCCGATATCTTGCCGACATGGTGAACTGGACCGAAATAAATCTACCGCCGGGTGTCACTGTTCATCGGCACACGGCCACGGCTATAGACATCGAACCCGGACCGATCACTAAACAGCAAGTTGTTCTCGAAAACTTTGGTTCCATTCCCGCTGACGAAGTTTTGCTGCTGACCGGGCACGCCAAAAACCGGATCCCACCCGGTTCGGGCCCAGAAGCCTGGACGACTTTTACCAAAGCCCAGCAGAAGAAGGGCAAGCGCACAAGTTACGTCCATCTGGTTTATCCAATAGATGAAAAGACGCGACACATCGAACCCAGGGATTCTGTCTATGTCATCGGTATGGGGTTGACCGCCGTTGACGTTGTCAAAACGTTTACCATCGGCAGGGGTGGCAGGTTTGAAAACAGCAGATATATACCGAGCGGTGACGAGCCTTTTATCGTCCTCGGTTCCCGTTTAGGTCTTCCTTACTCCGCTAGGTCTCACAATCAAAAAACCATACAGTACAAGGGTAAGATACTTTTGCCGGAGTTGATCCAAGAACTGAAAAAGCAAAAACCCAAAATCGATTTTGTAACGGATTTGATGCCGTGTATCATCAGAGAAATGGAATATGTCTATTACACGACCCTCAAGGGAGAGAGATTCGGAAACCAATTACTGGCGACTTCTTCGAAAGAAGTTCGAAAACAATTGATCCGTGACAACGTCGTACCGAAAGACCGGTTTTCATGGGAGGATCTCGAGAACCCGTTCAGGACAATCGAGTCCCGAACATTGTCCGGTCAACCTTGGTTTTCTTCGATGGCCGAATACTCCGGTTTTGTAGCGGATTACATTCGGCGGGACATCACGGAAGCGGAGAAAGGCAACCTTACTAGTCCGGTAAAAACTGCTGTTGACTCGGTGTTACGGGATTTGCGGGACACATTGCGTTTGGCCGTGGACCGCGGCGGACTGACGGCCGCTTCTCATCGCTATCTTGATAAAGTGTTTAACCGAACCAATAACCGAATTGCCGTAGGGCCACCGGTGTCAAGCACGCGAGAATTGTTGATACTGGCGAAGATTGGAATTATATCCTTTTCTGGGCCCATGCCAAATCTGACCGTGAGAGAGAACACCGGTGATTTTTTCATTGAGAGCAAACAGGTGGCAGGGTCTGGACGGTCCGTACAACATGTACTTAATGGTAGGATTCACAGCGTTGACTACAAGAACGACAGTTCACAATTGATTCAAAATCTTTATAAACGCGGTTTGGTACGAAATTTTGTCAATGCGGATGATACGGGGTTCTATGAACTCGGCGGTTTGGATGTCACCAATGATTTCAACATTATTAACGAAGAAGGGCAACCACATCCTCACGTGTGCGCCATCGGCATTCCAGTTGAAGGTAAATTCTGGTTCAATGCGGTAGATGCCCGACCCGATGTAGACTCCAACGCAATTGCCCAGTTGAGCAGATGGGTCGAAAAAGCGATTTGCCGAATAAGGTCCTGTGAATAATTAAATCCATAACCGGCTATTTGCCTATTGTGGGACCTAATTCACAGGGTCCCCAGAGTGTATCTACTTGCGTTTCTCCCTTAACATCGAAGCGACAGGTTCCCAGGTTCCATGCAAAAGGCTAACTCAGATTCATGCCACCTACGGAGATCGTTGCCGACGATTCTGCCATTGGCGTGATGTGCAACGATGTCTTTGGCGAAGGCTGGGGCAGTTTCCAGAGCATGAAAAAACCTGCGATACCCTAAATCTTCACAATATTTTTGGCCACGGCAACAGATACACATATCAATCCATTCTGGACATTCAAACGAAGGACTATCGGTAACTATTCTTTTCATAATCCTATTTTATCTTTTTCAATACGTCCGAGAACTGGTGCTACAAGGCTTCCAATATAAAGATAATCGTTTGTTTCTGTTACGCTGGTGTTGATAGGGTAGCCTCCATCGGAATCCTGCAGATCTTCAATCACCAACCCTGTTTCATCAATCGCGATGATATGGCCGTAAGCTATGGCTTTAGGGCGTAAAAAGGCCGGCATGCGCTGTATGACTTTTCGCATAAAAGGCTTTGCAGAAAGGTTGTCCATCAATTTATTTCTGGGGGAGACAAAAGCTACCCAATAACGTCCATTCATGCCCGTCGATATATTATCTGGAAACGATGGCAACGAGTGGATAAAGACCTCTGATTGTCCCATTCTAAGGCCTGAAATCCAATATCGAATTACTTGATACCCGCCAGTTTCGTTCACCAAGACATATTTTTGATCATGGCTAATAGCAACACCATTGGCAAACATGAGCCCATCCAGCAGTGTCCTGGTATCCTTCGTAGTTGGGTCATATACCAGCAATCTGCCATGACCACCATGTTCCATTAAAGCAAGCAGGCTCCCTTCGTACGTCCCTCCTGATTCTTTCGCACCGAATTTAGTTGATGCATCCGAGAAATAAATCTTACCATCAGCAGCAATATCTACATCATCTGCATAGCGGATCGGAATACCATCAGCGATTGTAGATAATTCTGAAATCATTCCGTCTGGGCGTATCGACAACAACCCCCGAAAGGCGTCAGCTACAATTAAATTCCCATTGCTGTCAAAGTCTATCCCAAGGGGACGGCCATTGGTATTGACCCAGTTTTCTGCGTTTGATCCATCAGGATTTAAACGTACAATATTTCCTTCATGAGTGGCTGCATAAATACGGCCCTGTTGGTCAAGAGCTATATCTTCCGGTCCATGATTGCCCGCTATTGGAAAGGTTTCAATGCTCTTTAATCGGTCATTGACTGCAAAAGGACCTGTATAGCCAGGGTTAGGAGGGGCTTCCCATGCAACAGGAGCAATGGGAACTGGCCAAGCGATAAAATATAGAATGAGGACGCCGATGATTACCATAGCTGTTAACAGAATCTTTTTGAGCATGGTTTTCTCCTTTGTTACAGGTGTTCAGCATTCAAAAGTGTTTATTTGTGGTGTTACGCCTTCGGTAGATTGGTATAAATAGTAAAATAGTCAACTACCACCCGTGAAACGGGTGGCTTGGATTTCCCCCAAAATGGGGGAAAAACAAAGGAGACGGCACGTCTCCGTAAGTTCAGGTTCGGAACCGCGTGCCAAGCACGCGGTTTGTAGAACAATCAAATATTTATAAAGATCAGAATCGGCAAGGCCAACTATCGATCTAAAGATAACGCATGGAGATGATCGACAGAGTCGGAATGCACTTTTTATGGATGTTTAGCAAATCTTTATTATCACCATACGCCTCCAAGGGCTACGGTAATGGCTTCTCCATTGACGCCACTGGATTCTTCAGATACCAGGAAGGCGATCACCTCCGCCACTTCTTGGGGTGTCACCACTCGGCCCGCCGGATAAAGCGCAGCTCTTTCTGCCCACACCTCGTCCGGGGTAACACCACGCTGTTCGGCTTCGGCTCTGGCCGAAGTCTCAGCCATTGTTGTTCGTACCCAGCCGGGCAGCACCGCGTTGGAAGTTACGCCATGCGGTCCGGCATCCTGGGCAACCGAGCGCATCAGGCCCAGAAGACCGTGTTTTGAGCTGTTGTAAGCACTGCTAGCGTATTCCGCCACCTGTCCGGCTGTCGAACTTGTGAACACAAGCCGGCCGTAATTCTGTTCAATCATATCTTTGACAACTATCTGTGAAAGAAAATAAGGCCCGTCCAGATTGATGCGCATCGTTTCGCGCCAGAGCGCCGGCTCGTGCTCCCAGATAACCCGCTCATGAGCCGAACCAATACCATGATTGCACACCAGGATTGAAACAAGCCCCAGGCGATCATGTGTTTCCTCCACCGCTAGTGAACAACCGTCAGGCGTACCCAGATCAGCGACAACGTAGTCCAGGCCCAGCGTCAGCAATTCATTTTCGCTGCGCGCAACAGCCATCACCCGTGCACCGCGTGAGGCCAGCAGATTGGCCGCTATCCGCCCAATTCCACGTCCCGCACCCGTTACCAGCGCCACCCGTCCTTCTACTCCCGGCATAACGCACTTCCATTTCGATAGCTAATCCGCGTTCCCAATGCTCTATCCTCCTATAGTTGATATCATTTTAAAAAACCGATAGCTGCAGTTTTGTTATCGGAAATTGTCCGTTGAAGACTTATGCCAGTCATCTTCAATTTTTCTTGATATTTCCTGCCATATTTTAAGTGCCCAACAATGCTAAGAAACCACTTTGGATCAGATTGGCCCTGCCATCTGGTTAAGGCAGGTAATACTCTATGAGAGATGAATAAATATTTTTAACCTTTTCACTATTCCTGCCACACGACTGGCCTATTCTCCTCATACCAAGCGTTGGAGTAAGGGCCATAGACTTCTTCTAGCTTGGAACGCTTGAGTTTCATGGTGGGTGTCAGAAAGCCATTTTCCGGGAGCCATTCATCCTTGGCCACAGCCACAAATGCCAGTCGCTCGTGATGAGGGAGCTCGCGATTAATACTATTTAGATGCTCTGCAAGATCCCCTTCGATTGCTGTTTTTTTTCCCTGATCGATGGCTTCCCGGGCACCTTCCGATAACATCACTAACGCATGCGGTTGAGGATATCCCGAGCCAGTTACACAACACGCCTCGACATGCTGGTTTAAGGCGAGCTGATTTTCGATGGGTGCGGGCGCAACGTACTTTCCTTTAGATGTTTTAAACTGTTCTTTTGCACGGCCGGTGATCTTGAGGCGCCCCTTCTCATCAATCTCTCCAAGATCCCCTGTTTTAAAAAATCCGTCCTCAGTAAACTCCTCTTTGGTCTTTTCCGGCATCTTGTAGTAACCCATCATGTTTCCGGGGCTCTTGACCAGGATTTCGCCTGCCTCGCTAATTCTCTGTTGCACATCCGGATATGGAGGGCCTACGTAGCCGGGACGCACCTCTCCGGGTTTGGTGCAGTGTGAGTAAGCGAAGTTTTCGGTCATGGCATACCCTTCAAGCAGTTCAAGCCCCAGGTTACGATACCACTCGATGATTTCTTTGGGGATCGGAGCAGAGCCAGAACCAGCAAACCTTACATGGTCCAGTCCCAGTTGGGCAAGGATCTTCTTTTTTACAAGACCTTTAATAATTGGAATCTTAAAAAGGAGATCAAGTTTTTTCGGAGGTATTTTCTGAAAGATACCGAGCTGGAACTTGAGCCACAGCCGCGGTACCGAAATGAACAGTGTCGGGCGCGCGCGTTGCAAATCCGCAATGAAGGTTTCAAGACTCTCGGCAAAATACAGCGGAAAGCCGACATATAGAGAATGCGACTCAACGACCCAGCGCTCAAATGCATGTGATAAGGGCAGATATGACAGAAATCGGTCACGTTCATGGGTCTTGAGATACTCTGAAATACCTTTGGCGCTATGGTGCATGGTACCGAAGCTAATCATGGCACCCTTAGGTTTGCCGGTACTTCCCGATGTGTAAATGATCGTGGCTAACTCATCAGGTAATCGTTCGGCCGGCTCTGTCAGAGGTTCGTGATCGGCGACAATACCATCCCACTGATCCAAATTACTTTCAGGAGCGAGGGGAAAAGCGATCTGGGGCATGTCAGCGGGCACACCTTTTTTCATTTCGTCCCAGACCGGGTCGAGTTTGCCGACAAAGAGAAGCTTGGAGTCCGAATGCTCGAGGGTATATTGGACAATATCAGCCGTTAGAATCGGGAAAATCGGGATGCTGACGTGTCCTGCCATCCAGATGGCCAAATCCGCTAAAACCCAATGGGCGCAGTTTTTGGAGCATATGGCGATGTGGCTCGGCTCAGGTAAATTGAGGCTTTTGAGGTAGGTGGCCATGCGCCGGGCCTCGCCAACCGCTTCTTTCCAGGTCCAGGTCTTGAGGTTGGCATCACCGCCACCGAGGGGTTGGGTGAGGTACATCTGATCCGGAGTAACACGTTCCCAGTAATAAGCACATTCCAGCAGGTTTTTACTATCTGTCATGGGTATCATGGTTTTCCTCCTTGTACTTTTTAGCAGATGTTACCGATTTTACGCTCCGGTCTTTGGCATAATAAGAAAGAATGGCTCTACGTTTGCGAGTGACTTTTTGTTCGTTTGGCATCGGATCACCTTCAACAGTTGGAGTGAATAGAAGATGATATTTCTTGGAGAGGATCTTACAAATTGAAAAGGAGGTCAGGACAGGCACCAGTTCTTTTTTCAGTATCACGTCAGCAGTGATTTAAGCGTGCTTTAAAATTTATATATGACATGCTAGAACAGGTCAAGAGATTTACTGTTTCCACGATGGTTGATATGGATATCTTGTCTGAAAATCAATTATCGGTCAGGGTACAGACTGCCTTATTGCGTTGATGCTGATTTTGCTATGCTGGCCAGCGCTTTTTCTATTTTTGATATGACTTCTTCGCAACCGGCAATATTATGCCTTTTTTCTAAATATCTTGGATCGTTATACGATATCCACACATTAGCCCTATCATCTTCCCAAATTAATGCTTTTTGGGGTAAATCAATAGCAACACTTTGCCGACATTTCATAAGAGGGCTTCCCACCTTTGGATTCCCGAATATAATTAGTTCTGTATCTCGCAGTTCGATACCGACATTGTCAGCACCTTCGGAATGCTTTATTCGATTGAATACAGTCATTCCATTCTCTTTCAAGATGCTCTCCATTCGATCCGCAGTTTCTTTTACATTAAAGGTGCTTTGGACATGAACCACTCCATCTGCTGCCACTACAGGAAGTGCAATGGATAATATCAACAGTGCAGCGAAAATTGATCTTTTCATTTTTTTCTCCATTCGTCAGTCTGAAGTTTGAGCTGTGCGGCGAGGGAACCGAGCCCGCTGAAGAAAAAGGTCATGTTGCCATTACTGATTATTCTGTGAATCCTTGTTCCCTCATATATTCACTTTTTTTAAAATGCGCCATTCCAGCAGACTTCAAAGTTTCCGAAACTTTCTTCCAGTCTACTCCGACACAATCTTGTTTAACGTCAATTTCCATTAAAGGCCTCGTTAGCGATTTCTATCTTCTGAGACTATTGTTGGCCTTGTTCTTTTTTAAGGCTTTTGCTCAGTTTCTCCAGCGTATCGACGGTTTCACTGCGCATCCTGTCTATCTTTTTTGAGGTTTCTTGCTTCATAACCTCAATTGTGGTCTGCAGGTCCTTGATCCTATCTTTTAGATCCTCTTCCTTCCCGGTTGAATTATAAGCCATAAATGAAAGAATAAGTGCAATTACCGAAATGATAAGAGCAAGCGTTGCCCTGAAGCCTCCCTTTACTACTTTGGTCTCCTGCGTCATGGTTTGCATACCTCCTGGTATTTGTATTTTCTCGTCATATAAAATGGTTCAAATAGCTCGGGTCTTCATTGTTAATATCTCGAATTTTCTCTTTTTCTGAAATGCAACGATAACGACAGCAGATTTCAAATTCTAAATTGGTCCCCGGGGGTATCCCCGTGGTCCCATTAAAATACCCGTCTTCGCTTTTGGCTACGCAGTGGTTATCACGTCCTGGCAGCAGCGTCTATATCGCTTCCATATCGATCTCGGCAAAATCGAACCAAAAACCACTCTGGGCAGCAAAGTCCAGTTCTGCTTGAACCAGTTGCAGATGGTCGTTTTCGATCTCAAGAAAACGGGCAAACATTCGTTGGCCATCATTTGAGAGTTCTGCCACAAGAGTCTCGTAAAATTTGCTCGTTTCGATCTCCGCTTTGAGAGCCCGTTCCAGGATCTGCCGCTCCTTTTCCAGGGAAGTGCCGGAAAAGGTACCCCTGATCTTGTTCGCGTTGGCACATATGAGGTTGGCCGGGGGCAGTCGCGAAGGAAGCCCATCGAATCGAAGCACACCGTTATCCTGCCACGTTCTCAATTTGTCCTGGAGATAAGCCACATGTCCCTGCTCTTCGTCGGCCAGCATGAGCAAGACTTTTTTTCCCCTTGCATCTTCCACTTCGTCGGCCGCCTGGGTGTAGACGGCAAGTATTTTATTTTCATATTCTATGGCCGTATTGATGGCTTCTTCGATTTTCATTCTGCCTCCTTTGGGTTGTCTTCACCCTGGTGTTATAGAAGATTACCATTATTAACAGCTTGTTTTCATTCTTGGCAATACGAAAATAATATTAGGTCGTGATTTCGGTATGTTGTGTTGTCAGCTGGATATAAAGTTTAATCCTGGCAGGTTCGGAGAATGGAATTCAAGCCTCGCTTTTCTTGTTTTTTCGATCTTGCAACCTGGCAATGAGTTTCTTTATTTTTCTTCTTATGAGCATGGCAAGTGTGAACAACAGGACAAAAAAGACAATATTGAAGATCGGGATATGTGTATAATCTCTATCAACCTGCTTTAAATCCAGCACATTGGGAAACGTTGAAAAAACAGTAAGCCGCCAACCATAGTACTTGACAAGTACCCACGGTTCGTCTTGATTTGTGGCAAATGCCTGCGCTTTGGCTGTAATATCGGCGCTGCGAAACTTAAAGTAAGGGGGCCATCCCCATCCGGTGTCCTGGTTTCTGAATACCATGGGTTTACCCTTGCGGGACACCGAGTTGATAAATCTGACATCCGTTGTTAGATGGGCTTCTTTCACCTCTTCTTGCGGCCCGGCCTCTTTATCCTTGACCTTTACAGTCTTGTCAATTCGTTTGGTATCCGTTCCGGATATTTGTACCACTGCCGTTCTGGGCAGATGATAGTGAAAAAATAACCCCAAAATGACAACCAGAATAATTCCGATGCTGATTTTAATTTTTTTACTTGTCTTCATGCTTGCTCTCTTTAATCTCTGCACGAAATGGGAATGACAATTTCATGCTTTTTTTGAAAATGAGCGTTCACCCTTTTTCCAATTGTACCTTTGCCGCCTATGATCAATAGCTTCATTTTGTCTTCTTTCCTATATTGGAAAGAGCTGTTCTCTCTTGTCCTGCACTGTAAAGCCATATCGTATGCAGGATATTCATACCTATCAAAAAAAAACAGAAAATACAAATAGATCAGAGCTCTTGTAATGACCTGATCTTTCAGGGAACCGATTGTCTCGGGACAAGCCTGCGACAAACAGATTATGGTTGCTCGCAAAAAGAAAATGGGCAGCAGAATACCAAAAATAAAATATATGTTAGTAAAGGATATCCATTTCTTCTCTGTGTCCGAATCCTGATGAATTATCGAGATAATATATCCTTAGCGGCTGAATTTTATAAAATTTCACATTCGATACCTTTTGCGCGATCCCTCTGCCCAGTTTATGCGGAGATGTCAGGAAATCGGCAACATTCGGAAATTTCTTAACATACGCTTTAACGATTCGTGCATGTTTTAAAATGCCGCCGATACATTCAACCCGTCCTTCAAGTTGAATCCCCTTTATTTGAAGCCAATTTGAATAATCTTCATTGATGGTTCCAGAAACCATAGGGTTTTGGATCATATTTCCACCATGCCGGCTGGTTGGATTGCTTAAAAAATAAAGGTTGAATCCTATGTTGACATAGAATACCGATGCAGCGTGCGGGATACCTCCCACCGCCGTTGCCAGCGATATCGTGTTGCACGATTCCAGATAGGAAGTAATTTTTTGTGCCAGTTGCTGGTCTTTCATAACCATATTGTAACAAAATAGACCCAAAAAGTATTCTTTTTTTTCATGATTGGCATGCAGTCCCGAGGCGCCAATAGAAAAGATGACAAAGCAAAAACGAGATGATATGCTGCGATGGGTGAAGAGTGATCGACCCGGGAACATTTCTTGAAACGGAACCGTTGCAATGGAGGGAAAAAGAAAGAATATGAGGGAGACAAGCAAATTGTTATTGATCATCCCTATGCTACTGTTGTGCACTATGGGGCTGTGGATTGCAGCCGAAACCGGACTGGCGGCTGCACCCGGAGAACAAACACCTTTCCCGCGCAGTCTGGAAAGCTATGGTGATCGGGACATGACCGGTATCGTTGAGATTCTGTGGAACCGTGCCCGGAAAGAACCTTTCAACCTGGCAGCCCTGCTGATATTCTTTTGTGCCATTATACACACGTTCCTGGCCAGTAAGTTCATGACTCTGTCACACAAATGGGAACACGAGCATCAGGACAAACTGAAGCAAGGGATCGCCGACATGGACTCGGTTCATTACGGGGCTGAGTTGTTTCACTTTCTGGGAGAAGTGGAAGTCATCTTCGGTATCTGGGCCCTGGCCCAGCTGGCAGCCATTATAGGCTTTTTCGACTGGAAAACGGCGGTCAATTACATCGCCTACGACGTCAATTTTGTTGAGGCCATGTTCGTGGTAACGATCATGACCCTGGCTGCCACCCGCCCTATATTGAAGCTGTCCGAAACAATTATGCAGAAGATCGCGGGTCTTCTGGGGGGCAGCCTGACGGCCTGGTGGTTTACCATCCTCAGTCTGGGTCCGATCCTGGGGTCGCTTATCACCGAACCGGCGGCCATGACCATCTCTGCACTGCTGCTGGGTCGCAAATTTTTTCACCTGCAGCCCAGCACCGGATTCAAATACGCCACACTGGGTCTGCTTTTTGTCAACATTTCGGTGGGAGGCACCCTGACACACTTTGCCGCACCGCCGGTGATGATGGTGGCTGCCCCCTGGCAGTGGGACACCCTGCATATGCTTACCCAATTCGGTTGGAAAGCAGTTCTCGGCATACTGCTGGCCAATGGGCTGTACTTTCTCTTTTTTCGCAAGGAATTGACAGCAATGCAGCATGATTTTTCCGTCGAGGAACTCAAGCACCGCATCCAGACCGAGCTGATCAAACGCAAAGATCTGAAGGCTCAGTTCGAAAAGATAGGACTGGAATCGTCGAAAATCCTCGCTTTCGAAGAAACGCTTCACCACAAAACAGAGGAAGTCCTGCAGCACATTAAAGTACGCCTGGAAAAAGAGTGCATGCCGCACCTGTTGGGAAAAGGCATCGATGCAGACCTGGTCAAGGAGGCCTTCGACAAACGATTCAAGGAAATCGAGCTCCAGAAATTGCGACAGCTTTTTCCTGGTGTACTTCCCGAAGATCAACGACCTTTGTTTGTCGACCCGGAATGGGACAACCGCGACGATCCGGTGCCCGCCTGGCTGATCGCTGCGCATGTGCTGTTCATGGCCTGGACCATCTTCAACGCCCATTACCCGGGACTGTTTATTCCGGGTCTGCTTTTTTTCCTGGGTTTTGCCCAGGTCACGGCACCGTTTCAGAATCGCATCGATCTCAAGCCGCCATTGCTGGTGGGTTTTTTCCTGGGCGGGCTGGTGGTACATGGAGGGGTGCAGGGCTGGTGGATCGAGCCGGTATTAAGCAGGCTAGGCGAAATTCCACTCATGCTGGGGGCCACGATCCTGACCGCCTTCAACGACAACGCTGCCATTACGTTTCTCAGCACTTTGGTGCCAACCTTTACGGACAGTCTCAAATACGTAGTGGTTGCCGGTGCCGTAGCCGGCGGCGGGCTCACGGTCATTGCCAATGCGCCAAACCCGGCCGGGCAATCACTGCTGAAGAAATATTTTGACGACGCCATCTCCCCGGTGGGGCTGCTCAAGGGCGCCCTTCTGCCGACAGTGGTTGCTTGGCTGTGTTTTGCGGTTTTTCGTTAATCAGGGCCACCCACAAATGGTCTTTTCAGGCCCTGCCTGTGTTGGACGGCATGATTTAACCCTATAGTTGCATAAACAACATGGCAAAAAATAGATAATTAGTTGTTGTTATCGGAACTCTCAGTTCCGATATAGCGTCGTAGAACACTTTTATCGAACGCGACATTGTCGCTCCATAATGAAAAACAAAAAATCCTATCCTCACAGCAAGTAGCAGGAAACACACTCGCTGTTGCGGTTCAAATTTTAAGATGTTCTCGAGACAATCACCTGTAACTGGTTTATCCTGAAGACCGGTGTGGAAGAGCATTCCTTGGCATGCATTATGCAGATCCAAACTGCCGGAGATGTCGTCCATATGTCCTGAATATGAAATAAAACCTTCTAAACGGGTTTTGCCGAATCTGTCTGGATACCATGAGAAAACATGAGAAACTGACCATGACTGCAACAAACCAGATCCGGCCACACAACAGCCCATGCTCACTGAGACCTTTAGCGGGGCCTATCCTGATTTTGATCATGGTGCTCATTGTTGTACCTGGCGGACATGCATCCGACGATCGGTTTTCCATGCAGATACAGGACAAAACGCTCGCTGAGGTATTTCAAGACCTGACACGGATATCCGGGCGATCAATTTCATTCGACAAGGAATGGACAGATCAGCCGATTAACGTCCGCTTTGTCAATCTCACCCTGGAAATGGCGATAACCAAAATACTAACAAACCTCAACCATGTAGTCATTTTTGAACAGGACAACATCCAGGTCAAGATTTACGGTGTCGCTAGCCCTGAAAAGGATATTAACCGGGCTTCGGCAGTAAATCCGATTCCAAACAGAACCACGACGAATCGCAATGCCAGGCCCTTGGCAAGGCCCTTTCCGTTAAATACCGGGCAAAAAGATGAGATTGAGGAGGAAACAGAGTTCCAAGAAATCTCGGACCCGGATACCTCTGAAACTGAAGATGGGGAAGATACGGAAAACATGAACGAAGAAAAGCCGCCCGAGGAGCAGGAAGCAGAAGATACGGAAAACACGAACGAAGAAAAGATACCCGAAGAGCAGGAAGGAGCAGACGAAAACGAAACAACATCTCCGGAAAGTGACAAAGACACCGAAAGCAGTACTGCAAATGATTGAGCATGTGCGCGTTAAAAAACTTTCGAACGTGCCGGTGTCATCCCTATCCGGTGAGCTTTTCCCTGTTCTCCAGAGCAATTTTGCACTTGATACAGTGGCGGGCCACCGGGCGTGCCTCTAATCGTTTGATCGAGATCCCGTTCCCGCATATTTCACAAATCCCGTACTCACCGTTTTCAATATTCCACAGTGACTGTCTAATCTTACGAATGAGGGTACTTTCACGACTCCGGATCCGAAGACGATATTCCCGCTGATACTCGGCATTGGCCTGATCGAGAAGATCTGCAGGAACTTCCTCATTTTTCCGCAATTCGACCACAGTATCATCTGCCTGATGGAGCAGATCCTCGAGCCAGGATTCTAAAATATTTTGAAAATATAAACGTTTTTTTTCATCCATCCCATCACCTGTCTGCATTGTCATCAAAAAAACTCTCTCCCGGGTCCAAAGCATCCTCATTAGCAAGCAATTCCAGAGATACCGAATCTTCCCAGTCCTCATGCAGCACCAGATCATCAAATTCGGGATCAATTAAAAATTTTGATAGATATTCCATATCGCTATAACGCATAATACCCCCTTACCATTCTTCATTCCTATGTTTTGACAATGAATCTCGCTTTCTATTGGCATAATGACGGTCTTCTGACGAATCCATATTCCTGCTCTTATGTTTTCTGCATGACGGACAACGCTTGGGTATGTCATATCCCCGGTCCTCATATTTTTTCTGTTCCAATACACTAAATTCAAATTCCTCTTCACACTGGATACATACCATCAGTAAATCTTCCATCTGATTTCTTTCACCTTGATTCCATGTTTCGGAATAATCTGGCTTCATATTCATAGGCTGGATCCTTTTTGGGGGTTGTACGCTTACGCATTCCTTGACAATTTGATCAAAATAACAATGCCTTTAATGGCGGAAAACGTTTTCCGGAACCGTCAATTCCGCTTTTCACACGTCATTTACTTCGAATCGGAACCATCAATTCCGATTCAAGGCAAATGAGTACACTTTTCAATGTGCCTGCTTGATAACATCCTGAACATGGATATATGTGACCGTTCCCCATTGCTCAAGCACTCCGGTAACCATAATTTCCTTTCTCAAATATGTGGCTATCATATCACTAACATCTTGATTTGATATAATATATTCCTTTTCATTCGCTGATGCGATCTTCAGCGAGGTAATGTTGCCCATTTCATCCCAATTGGATGGGATCAAAATGCCTTTCAATGAAATTTTTGGTTGTTCTGTGGTCAATGTTCATGGCCTGTACTGGGTTTCGTTCAAACCTCATCAGCGGATATAGCAACTCTTATGCCAGAAATTCGATATAGGTCGTGCCACTGCAAGATGGGTTGAAGAACCTCGCAGCATGCGAAGCACTGCCGGACGGCAGAACCTACGAGGAATGCGCTCGCTGTTGCGGTTCAATTGTGTTCCGTCGACAAAGACACCTAACTTTATTTGAATTCTTCTTTAGATATGTTGTAACGATTCATGAGTTTGTTCAATTGTCGCGGGCTGATACCGGCCATTTGAGCCGAAGCACTTATTTTACCCTGGTTTCGCATTAGAAGTTTGCGGAGGTAGCTTCGCTCGATAGTCTCGATCCCTCGCCGGCGTGTTTCCGCCAAGGGCTGAAATGTGGTATTAACCGGTGTATTGATTCCGGAATCATTCTCGAAAAGCTCACTGGGAAAACTGTCTACCGTCAAAATCGATGACGTTTCTATAATGTAAGCTCTTTCAATTAAATTTTCCATTTCACGGATATTACCGGGCCAGGTGTATTGCTCAAAAGCCTCGATTACCCGCTGATCGATATCATGGATCTCCTTGGATTCAAATTTATTGAGCCGGCTCAGAATCGAATTGCAAATTTGAGGCAAATCCTCCAGCCGTTCCCTGAGAGGTGGTATCTGAATGGGAAACACATTGAGACGATAATACAGATCCTTTCTGAATTCTCCCGTATCACACATCTTCAACAGGTCGGAATTGGTAGCTGCTATCACACGCACATTGGCTGTTAGGATTTCTTCTCCGCCGACCCGCTGGAAGGTACCGTCTTGAAGAATCTGCAGAAGCTTGACCTGCGCCGGTGCCAAAATCGTTCCAATTTCATCCAGAAAGATCGTTCCGCCAGCGGCAATTTCAAATCGACCCAGTTTCTTTCTGACGGAACCGGTAAAAGCACCTTTCTCATGGCCGTATAACTCGCTTTCCAGAAGTGTTTCCGGTATTGCCCCGCAATGCACGCTGATAAAGGGATCATCCCTGCGGTTGCTGTGCTGGTGAATCAGTCTCGCCATCAGGGTTTTGCCGGTACCGGTTTCGCCCATCAATAACACCGTGCTTTTGGTGGGAGCCACCGAACGAATCTGATCGAATACCTTCTGCATGTGCGAATTGTTTGTCCGCACAACATCCAGAGAATCAACACGCCAGAATTTGTCCCGAAGATAGTCAAGCTCCGATGCAATGATAATGGAGTCCCGTATATTTTCCGATACAAGCTTGACTTCCGCTTCGTCCACCGGATAGGTCAAATAGTTTCGAGCGCCTGCCTTAACGACCATGACGGTTTGTCGCATATCCGTAGGGGACGTCAGTACAATGATTTCAATGGCAGGGCTCAACTCCCAGATGGGCAGCAAAGCGGTTTTTAAATGAGGGCCGCATAAATTCCCCAGCAGGATATCCTGGTCGATAAAAAGATATTCGTAACGCGCTGTTTTAAGAAAACGAAGCGCATTTTCCTTTGAGGAAGCACTGTCAACCCGGTAGTCTTTTGCAAAACAACGGCCAATGCTTTGGATGGCATCCTGCTCCGTGGAGACAACCAGAACGGCTTTCATGCGCGCACCCTTTGGGTTTGTCTACGACGATTCGTCACAAGCAATGTCACGCCATCGCCTTTTAGTGTCCTGCATTAAGTTTACAGGTACATTCTATTGAAAACATTCCAAAATTCGGGAAATGACTTCTCCACACAAGATTCGTCTCTGATGTAAATACCCGGAATTTTAAGTCCTGCGATTGCAAAACTCATGGCAATCCTGTGGTCTTTGTAGGTATCGATCTCGCCGCCATGGGACCAGCCCCCCTTTACGAGCAGATCCGTATCCGTCCATACCGCTTCTACACCCAGCTTGGACAACTCACTGATAACCGCATCAATACGATCACACTCTTTGGCCTTGAGATGCGCCACATTCTTTATAACCGTAGTCCCTTCGGCAAATGCGGCCACAACTGCGAGTGTCGGAACCATATCCGGCATATCCTGCATATCGACATCGATTGCTGAAAGCGTCCCTCCGGTGACAGCGATACCGTCATCCTGCTTGTGAAGAACACAGCCCATTCTGCCAAGTGTATCGGCAAAACGAACATCCCCTTGCCGGGAGCTATCTCTGACCCCCATTACCTTGACAGTCGAACCGGTAACCGCGGCCGCGGCCCAGAAATAACCGGCCTGGGAACTGTCCGGCTCCACCGAATACCGCCCGGATTTATAAATCTGACCACCTTCGACCATAAACCTGTCATAACCGTCGGATTCCGCCCTGACATTGAATTTGCCCATGACATCGATCGTCATGTCTATGTATGGCTTTGAAACAGGTCCCTCGGTAATTTGTATTTCAAGCGTTTTTTCAGAGAAAGGCGCCACTAAAAGCAGCGCTGAAAGATACTGGCTGCTCATTTTACAGTTCAATTGAATGGTTCCGCCTTTTATACGAGACCCTTTAATTTCGATTGGAGGACACCCGTTGCCTTTAACGGAATAGGCCGGGATTCCCATCTGATTCATACTATCCAGCAAGTCCTGGATTGGCCGTTGATGCATTCTTTCTGAACCAACAAGGGTATAGGCACCCTTCCCCAAGGAGACTATCGGCGTAAGCAAGCGCATGGAGGTACCGGAATTTCCCAGAAAAATCGGTTCTGTCAATGCCTGAAAAGTTCCTTTTGATCCATGTACTTCGATAACGTCTCCTGAATCGTCAATTTGTATTCCCAGCTTCATCAGCGTTTTCTGGGTCAACAGGGTGTCTTCACTTCTCAAGCAGTTATTCAGTACGCAGACCCCGTCAGACAAAGCCGCGGCAATAAGCATCCTATGGGTATAGCTTTTTGACCCGGGAACGTTTATCTCAATATTATTTTTGATCTCTGCAGGTTTAACTTCAATCATTTCTTTTGTCTTTCTCCAACCCGTAGCTGACGCCCTTCAACACCGTTTAAAAGTGCTTATGCCGAAATTTTGGTTCCAAGTCCAGATATTTATCTTTGATGGTCATTATTTTTTCGGCATTTTCAATATCGGCCCCAGAAAAATGAACCGTAACAGCGAGTGGATGCACAGGGATGTATGTGTCCCTGCCAGGACACGGATCTGTTTCTACGCACCATAAAGTCGATGTCGTCAAAGAATTCGTGCCCGGGTGGAAAGTCCGTCTTTTCAAATTTCAATGCTCGGATTGGGCAGGAACGACTTGTGTGCGGTTGTCTGACATGAGGTCTTTCGTCCAAATAAAGTCAGATCTGTCGTTTTACCGGTTATAGCCAGATCAGCTCTTAATTTTTGCCGTAATTACCTATAAAGGATCACTGAGCTTGTCAATAACATAAAGACCTCAACTTATGCAGGTGTTTTAAGATAGACCCGTCATGACAGGTGTTGATTGCATGCCTTCCCCTGACAAGCAGCTCAGACAAAAAGAATAATATTTTCTTGGAGCCTCACAAACCTGCATCTGGTAAGCATCTACGAATAGACATGCCTTTACATGGTCTAAAACTATGCACTATTTCGCGGCCTCCTCTTGACTTTGTTGAATACTTTTATTACACAAAGAGTACTTTCTATCCTTCAGCTCTGAACTCTTTATAAATTTAAATCATGCATAAATATTCATGGAAACCTTGGGTGTTGCTGGCACCAGCGATCAGTTCAGTATTTTTTTTACTGGTCATCCCTGTGTGTTTCATCGTTGTCTACAGTTTCTGGCTTCGATCTCCCACCGGAGCAGATATTGCAGCATTTCAGTTTGGCAATTACAGTAAGTTTTTTGCGGATTTGTTCTACCCAGCCATTATGCTTCGAACCATACGCGTTTCCCTGGAAACCGTTGTGCTGTGCCTTGTCATGGGATATATTCCGGCATATTTCTTCTACAGAAGCACCACCCGATTCAAATCACTCCTTTTGCTGCTGATCATGCTGCCTTTCTGGATCAGCTTTATTATCCGGACAATGAGCTGGATCAATATCCTTGGTGACACCGGTCTTATCAATCACTACCTGATCAAATTCGGCGTATTGTCCGAACCTATCAGTATGCTTTACAATGAAGGATCGGTTTTGATGGGGCTGATTCAGTATCTCTTGCCATTTATGATTTTGAATATTTATGTCAGTCTTGAAGGAATTGACAAGAGTCTTCTGGAAGCTGCTAGAAGCATGGGTTGTACCGAGTGGCAAGCTTTCAAGGAAGTAACCCTGCCCCTGAGTCTTCCCGGCGTCAGTGCGGGCTGTCTTTTGGTCTTCGTTCTGACCGCCGGCACGTATTTACCGCCTATGATTCTGGGCGGCCCAAGAAATGAAATGATTTCCAACCTGATTTTCAAGCGGGTGATCGGTACCCTAGACTGGCCCTTTGGATCCGCCATCAGCGTCATATTACTCGGGTTGTTATTGGTTATCGTTTGGACCTATAACCGGTATCTGGGAATCAACCAGGTATTCAAGAGTTTACAGGGAGAATAACGGCATGCGAAAAATTTCCGGCTGGTCACTCATTCGCCTGTATACAATTTTGGTTTATGTATTTATGTTTGCTCCCATTGTGGTGGTGGTGGTGCTTTCTTTCAATCCTGAACAGTTCGGTTCCTTCCCCATGAAAGGCTTCAGTCTCAGGTGGTTCGTCAAACTGGCCCACAACCAGACCATATTGATTGCCTTTAAAAATTCCTTGATACTGGGTTCTTTTACGGCGGTGGTTTCAACGACATTCGGCATCTTGGCATCTCTGGCATTCGTACGGTATAATTTTCCGGGCAAAAACACCATCAACACCTTGCTGTTGGCGCCCATCATGATACCCGAAGTCATCCTGGGCGTGGCGCTGCTGCTTTTTATACGATGGCTCCAGCAACCCAAGAGTTTCGCACTTCTGGTCATCGGCCATGTGGTACTCACCCTGCCCTATGTGCTCCTGATTGTCCAAGCCAGATTAGGTGGTATCAAGAAAGAATACGAGGAAGCCGCGCAATCATTGGGAGCCAATCCGATTCAAGCATTCAAGGAGGTCACCCTTCCCTTGTTGATGCCGGCCATCTTAGCAGGGATGCTGTTTTCTTTCACCATCTCCTTTGACGACATTACCGCCACACTATTCTGGGCTACCGCCCAGAACCAGACCGTTCCGGTCAAGATATTCGGCATGTTGCGCAATTCCATCAGCCCGGAAATCAATGCCCTGGGAACGGTCATGATTGTATTAACCATTGCGACACCGCTGCTGGCAGGCTATCTGTCCAGAAAGCTTTCAAAAGGTTCTTAATCTAATTTGACTTTTCCCGGCCTGCCCTGACAAACCCGTTTTTCAACCGGCAGCGGGAAATGATCAAATTTCAAATGAAAGGAGACACATGATGAAAAATGACCAGGAAAAAAAATTAGACAATCTCTACAAACGTTACCTGAACGGAGACATTCATCGAAGAGATTTTATCAGATATTTAGGCATGGCTGGTGTTGCGGCAGGTCTGGTAGGGGGACCGTTTACGCCTTTTATCCGGGATGCCTTCGCGGCCAATTCGATTCGTTTCGATGGCTGGGGCGGTGTTGTGTCCGAATCCTTCCGTGAACACGCCTTTAATCCTTTTGAAAAAGCCACAGGTGCCAAGGTAATCGATGGGGAATTCGGTGATATGGATACCTATCTGACACGGGTCAAGGCATCCTTTCCGCCGGGAGGAGAGTTTAACCTGGCGCATCTGAGTGGTGTTTTCGATTATGCCAGATATGTGGGTCTCGGATATGATCTGGTACTGGATGAGAGCAAAATCCCCAACCTGAAAAACGTCATGACCGCCATGATGGAACCTTATCGGGCCGTTACCAACGGGAAATTATCCGCAGTTCCTTATGATTACGGCCAGACGGGTATTGCCTATAACACCAAACACATTTCCAAGGACAAGGCTGAAAAACTGGGTGCTTCCCTGCTTTGGGACAAGGATCTCGACAAGAAACTGGGAAGCTGGGGTGATTGGCGCACCAATATCTGGTATGGCGCATTGCACACCGGTCAGAATCCGAACAAAATTACCGATCTGAATGCTGTGTGGGATGCATTGCAAAAACAGGTTCCCATGATCAAGAAATACTGGGGTTCAGGTGCGGAACTAATGAGTCTGCTGGCCAATGAGGAGATTTACGCCACCGTGGCATGGTCTGGCCGCGTGGCTGCGCTACAGGCCCAGGGGCATCCCATTGGATTCCTTTCTCCCCACAACTGTTATTCATGGCAGGAATGTATTTTCGTCATCAAGGGCACAGATCTGGATCTGGCCCACAAACTCTTGAACTACATGCTGGATCCCAAGGCGGCCATCGCCGTGGCTGTTGGTCAAAAATATCCTTCTAGCCTTGATCCAACCAAGGTTCCCATGCCGGATGAGGTCAAGAAACTGCCCGCCTTCGATCCTACCGGAAAACTAGACGGCTATCTCTTTGCCGATCCTGCCTACTGGAACGGTCACCAAGTGGAATTTGCCGAGAAATGGGACCGCATCAAGGCCGGTGGTTAAGACCTGAATCTTTTGGTGAGTATAGCTGAGTCTGCTATGCTTTTGATCGGCCCCTGCAAAACATGAAAAAGGGGTTTTGCGGCAAATTGCAGGAATGCTGAAATAATGGAATGATGGGTATTGGATATGCGGGAGACCTCCTACAATATCAATATCCCATCATTCCAGGGTTCTCTTATTCCAGCACGATATTTTGTTGGATAAGGACAGTTGAAGAACCTCGCAGCATGCGAAGCACTGCCGAAGGGCAGAACCTACGGGGAATGCGCTCGCTTTTGCGGTTCATTGCTCAATCCCCTGTTCGTATATGATGAGAGGAAATACCGTGGAGAAACAAGAAACTGTCCCTGCCGTTCATCTAAAAGGGGTCTATAAACGGTTCGGCAAAGTCGTAGCGGTTCAAAAGATGGATCTTGAATTTGAGGAAGGTACCCTGGTGACCCTCCTCGGACCTTCGGGCTGCGGGAAAACCACTATTTTGCGAATGATTGCCGGATTGGAATCGCCCACGGAAGGAGACATCTATATCAAGGGAAAGCGGGTCAACGACATCCCGATCCATAAACGCAACCTGGGTATGATTTTTCAGAATTATGCCCTTTTCCCTCACAAGACGATTTTTGACAATGTCGCCTTCGGTTTAAAATATCGGGATGTTCCTAAAAATGAAGTGCCGGGAAAAGTCAAAAAAGCATTGGAAATGGTACGGCTCCCCGGTGTTGAAAACCGCATGCCATCGCAATTGTCCGGCGGTCAGCAGCAACGCATTGCCATGGCACGCGCCATCGTGATCGAACCCGATGTCCTCTTAATGGACGAACCACTGTCGGCACTGGATGAAAATCTTCGCGAAGAAATGCGCCGGGAAATCGACAACCTTCAGCAGTTGCTGGGTGTAACGACTGTTTTTGTAACCCATGACCAGCGCGAAGCGTTGTCCATGTCCGATAAAATTCTGGTCATGAACAATGGGCTCAAACAGCAGGAAGGGAGCCCTGAAGAGGTTTACAATTTTCCTGCAAACCATTTTGTGGCGGATTTTCTGGGGCACTCCAATTTTTTTAAGGGAGTTGTGTCAGACAATATCGGCGACAGGGTCCGTCTTCAGTTGCAGGACGGCAACACATTTGAGGTCATCCATCCGGGGTCCTGGAATAAAAATGACCCCGTCGAGCTGGTGGTAAGAGCGCAAAACTTCAAAGTTACCCAAAAAGATACGCCACCACCTGAAGCAAATATGAATTCTTTCAATGGCACCATCAAGGATCGCAGCTATATGGGTGGCGAAGTCAGCTATTTCGTAGAGCTGGAAAACGGCACCCAGGTGCATGCCATCGGTATCGCAAAATTGAACCCCATTAGAAAGGGTGCCGCCATTTGTGTTCATGTGGCGCCCAGGCACTGTGGTTTGCTCAAGATCGATATCCCTACCCCATGATTTACCTGCTTCCGGGCCTCGATAAACCCTATTGTTGCACAAACAACATGACAAAGTAAATATCCCGTTTTTTCCGAATTGGAACTCCCCGCCACAAGCAGCGGGGATTGTTCTGTCGTGCGGCAGTGCTTCGCAGCGACCGTAAAGAATTCTGTCTATAGGGGTTGTCAGAAAAACGTTCCGATTGAGGACTTTTTTCTGCTACAACCCCTTATGCCGCCATCCTATTTTCGGAACATAATTATGACAAGCGGTATAATTTTGATTGTTCTACAAACCGCGTGCTTGGCACGCGGTTCCGAACCTGAACTTACGGAGACGTGCCGTCTCCTTTGTTTTCCCCCATTTTGGGGGAAATCCAAGCCACCCGTTTCACGGGTGGTAGTTGACTCGCTCACTATTGCGGTTCATTTTCTCTGCCCTCCGCACACTTCACGCAGAGGACCCGTTTTAAATTTTAATAATTTGTGATATGTTTCGCGCTACCAAGGAGGCCTTTACGTGGACCACAAAAAACTTACACAAGTGCTAAGAAACACCTATCCCTCCCATATAACGACCATTGATTCTCATACCGCCGGGGAACCAACGCGTTTGATCGTCGGCGGTACAGGCCCTGTGTCGGGTCACACCATGAAGGAAAAACGCTTGTATTTCATGGAAAACTACGACCATATCCGTCTACAGCTCACCCGGGAAACACGGGGGCATCGGGATATGTTTGCAGCATTTCTGACTGAACCCGTAACCCAAGGGGCTCATTTCGGTCTGATCTATATGGACCCCCGACGATATCCATTCCTTTGCGGTCATGCAACCATGGGGGCGGTTATGACATTGATCACGGCCGGTGCCATACCCCACACAGCCGATGTCATACCTGTTATTGTGGACACCCCGTCAGGTCCCATGGAGACCACGGCCTACCTGCGGGATGGCCATGTTGAATCGGTTGGCATCAAGATGGTGCCCTCTTTTGTTTACAAGGATAACGAACAGCTCGAACTCGCTGAATACGGTATGGTCTCAGCCGCGACGGTCTGCGTGGGCGGATTTTTTGTCATGGTATCTGCAGATGAAATCGGGCTCGATTGGACCCCCGCCAACAGACCCCGTTTTATCGATCTGGGTATGAAGCTCATCGAAGCAGCCAATCAACAATTGCTTGTCCGTCATCCCACGCGACCGGAAGTCAATACCGTCGATGTGACCGAGTTCTACTATCCTGCCGGGGATGCACGAGGACATGGAAAAAGCATCGTGGTTTACGGTGAAGAACATATGGATCGTTCCCCTTGCGGTACCGGAACCGCCGCCAAAATGACCTTGATGCATCACCGCGGTCAATTAGGGCTCCACAAGCCATTCATCAACACCAGTCCCCTGGGAACAACCTTCGAGGGCCGACTTGTGGAAGCCGTCGCTGTGGGAAACATGCCCGCCGTGATTGCAGAAATCAAGGGTAGTGCCTTTGTCACCGGAATTCATGAATTCATCGTGGACCCAAAAGACCCCTTGCAGGAAGGATACCTATTATGAAGCCTCAAACGATTTGTCCGGACATGGTGTTACTGAACGGAACAATCCATACCATGGACACCCAAACCCCCCAGGCCCGGGCCGTCGCTGTCAGGGCCGGGCAAATAATGGCGGTCGGCGGAAACAAAGAGATATCCGCCCTGGCAGATTCATCCACAAAGAGAATCGATCTCAAAGGAAGACTTGTTTTGCCGGGCATGATGGATTCTCATTTCCATTTTTATGACTGGGCCATGGGGAGAAAACAGCTCGAGCTGTCCGGTGAGACTTCCCTGGAGCAATTGCTTGTTAAGGTTGCCGGATCCGCCCGGGAGATTTCCGACGGAAGCTGGATTCTGGGCCAGGGCTGGAACGAATCAGACTGGTCTGAGCACAGCATGCCCGACAGGGCCCGTCTGGATGCCGTCGCACCAAACCACCCCGTGGCGCTCTGGCGCTGCGATCTTCATCTTGTAGCCGTAAATTCCATGGCATTGAACCTGGCGGGCATCGGCAAAGACACCCCAAATCCAGAGGATGGCATCATCGAAAAAGATGCATCAGGCGAACCCACGGGCATTCTGCGGGAACTGGCGCCCAATCTGATCAAGGCCGTCATCCCCGATCCTGGGAGCAGAGCAATCGTAGCAGCCATGCAGGACGGCATTTCTCACCTGCATTCACTGGGGTTGACAGGTATTCATGATGTCCGACTCATGGGAGGACTTGAAGGCGCGTCTGCCTTAAAGGCCTGGCAGCTGTTGAACGAGAGCCGTGATCTCACACTGCGGTGCTGGGTCAGTCTGCCCGGTGAACGACTGCAAGAAGCTGTCGCCTTGGGGTTGAGAACCGGCATGGGTGATGACCGTCTTCGCATCGGGCACCTCAAATACTTTGCAGACGGCGGCATGGGTGCACGAACCGCCTGGATGATCGAACCCTACCTGGATGCCGGATATGGTATGCCCCTGTCATCCATAGACGAGCTCAAACGTGCGGTACAGACCGCAGAAAAGGCAGGACTGGCCGTCATCATACACGCCATCGGTGACCGTACAAACCGTGAAATCATTACCCTGTTCGAAGAATTGGCAGCAACACGCAAAGACAATGATGCGGAATCCTACGCCCCTCCGCTGCTGCCGCACCGGATCGAACATACCCAGATGATCCGCTCCGAGGACATCAGACGCCTGGCCAATCTCGGTGTAGCCGCATGCGTTCAACCTCACAACATGATTCTGGATATCAACATGATCCATGCGTCGGTAGGGTCTCTCGGACGGCACACCTACGCCTACAGGGAGATGATCGACGCCGGCGTTCCCATAATGTTCAGCTCCGATGCACCGGTATGCGATCCAAGCCCCCTGGTGGGGATTCATGCTGCCGTCACGCGTCAGCGCCGGGATGGCACCCCTCAAGGCGGGTGGTATCCGGATCAGCGAATCAGCGTGGAGCAGTCGGTCCGGGGCTACACAACAGTCCCAGCTAACTTTTACGGCCGCTCCCATGAATTGGGGTCGCTTACACCAGGAAAGAAGGCGGACATCATCGTCTTGAACCGGAATATTTTTGAAATCGATCCCATGGAAATTATCGAAACACAGGTGGACGTAACCCTTTTCGACGGCCGGGTCGTTTATGCGCGGGGAGCCCTATAAAAGAGACGATCAATACGGCTACGGTGTGCCGGGATGGTAATATCCGCCGGGAGGTGTGGTAACCCTATTTCTCGGATACGGACCGATTGCCCTTTGGGGAATGACATATACTTCACGATAGCGCTGCTTCTCCGATGCAGTCGCCTGTGCTTCCTGGGCCGCCTTCATGGCTTCTTGCGCTTTTTTTTGGGCGTCCCTCGACTGGCGCTCGGCTTTTTCGAGACGTATTTTCAATGCCTCGGTTTCCGCTGTTTCTTTTTTCTTCCGTTGCTGGGCGGTAAGCTCTTGCATCATTTGTCGATGCGCCTCGTCATGCTTTTTGTCAGCAATTTTGTCGTGGGGGATTTCACTTGCCACCTGGACGTCTGCAAAATGCTGCGGGGGACTGTCGCTGAAATGTCTGACACCCTGTTCGTCGGTCCAGGAATAGATCTCCGCCCTGGCTGATAAAACAAACAAAACAATCAACAAAGGTGTCAAGCTTAACAAGATCCGTGCCCCGGCCTGCGATCGGCTTTTTTTTTGTGGTTTGGACATCTGCAGATATCTTTTTTATAAAACCTATGTTGAGCGGTTCAAATGAATCAGGTCATAAGAAATTCGGTGGTGTTGATCAGTCCTGAGACCGGAACAACGGGGTGGCCGTCATCATCGATTGTGACATGTCCCGGAAACTCAAATTCGGGATCCATGCTTTTATAATAATCTAGGGTGTAGGGCAGTAAGGCCAATCGCAGCTGTCCGTTGTCAGTCGAAATTTTCGAGGTCAAACCAAAATCCACATCCCCCAGTTCCGTCAATATCACATAGCGTGGTATTTCCCTGCCGCTGCCGTCCCTCCGGATTCGGGTAGCAATGTCGATTACATCCTGCAGATCCACAGGATGTTTGGTGCTCCACGCTTTCTGGAGGGGCCATCCTGCTACATAGATATGGTGAAATTCGATGCCGATATGTCTCAAACCAAAGGCCAGGCTGTGAATTTTGTCCGCGGTATCATTGACGGTCGCCAGCAACGGTGTGTTGCTGTAGACTGTGATACCCTTATTTTTCAAGACTCTCACCAGTTTTTCGTGGATCGGTTTGATTTCGTTTGAATGCAGGAACTGGGTCTCGATTTCCAACCGCATTGGGTCTGCCACCGTCAACCGATTGAGGGAACCCAGAATATCGATCACACCCCGGGTGTATATTTCCGGGTGGTAGTTCAATTTGAGACTGCGCAACCTCACGGCGTTCACGTGATGAATTTCGCCAATCCGGCCGACAAGGCCTTCGATTTGATACAGGTTTTCCATGGCATCCTGCCTGGAGGAAAAGACCACATCCGTGATCTTGTCGTCTTTGCGGATATAGTCGAGCTCCTGATCACCCGCTGTTGCATCCATCTCCACACGGGTTTCGTGTACTCTCAAAAGCTTTTTCGACGGTGTAGAAACTATGGCACAGCCAATTCTCTGATCTTTCAGGGCTATGGTCTGCAGCTCTTTCAAAGCGTCGTGGTCGGTGGCTGCGGTTTTGACGGGGCCCGCTTTCCGGGAACCTATAAACAACCTTTCATCGCCGATCTGAGCCATAAACCGGGCATCCAGGGTACCCTCGCTGTTTACGCGAACATTGTCAAACTTGTCCATTCGCTCAGCAAACGCCTTGAAGTATTCCGGCGTGTAAGGTGTTCTGATCCAGATGAAGTGATCATCTGCCGCATCCTTTTCCACGGCCCACCCGCTGGAATGCCAGTCGATTTTCCCGATGGGTGTGGCCGTACAGATTCTGGGGATGACGCGATCCGAGAGATGAGCCCGGAGATATCTTGACACCTCCAATCCCTTTGAAATGGGGCTCCAGTAAACACTGTTGCCGTGAATCGGGCTGCAGGGAATATATATGTAGTGGAGTTCCGCGCCGGCCCCTCTTAACAGGCTGAAGAGTCTTGTGAGTTCCGGTCCTTTATCATTACAGCCTTCCAGGAAAGGTGTCTGTATGTAAACCGCGATACCGCTTTTTACCAATTCGGAAATGAGATCCAGGCTGTCCAGGGAGATTTCGTCCGGATGGATAAAATGGGTTGCAACCTCCAGCCGTTTCCCGGTCAGCTGCAATTCCAGATTTATCATCTTGAGATAGTTGAGCCAGAAAGCATCGTTGTCATAAAAAAGGTGCGGGTAATAGGATATAGAACGTGTAGCAAGGCGCAGGGTCTGAACATGCGGAACGTCCTTTAATCCATCGATGGCACTCATCATGTTTTCCTTGTTCAGAAACGGGTCACCACCGGTTATGACGATTTCCTTGACAGCGGATGATTGACCAATATGTTCGACCGCCTTTTTGACATCTGCCTGGGTCGGGTTCATCTGGTTTCGCGATTCTTTGTGTTTTCGAAAACAAAAACGGCAGTAGACCGGACAACTCATGTTCAGCAAAAAGATTACCCGGTTCTGATACATCTGTTCGAGCAATCCCTGATGGAACTGACCGATCCAGGTGTTGGTCTGCCCCACCGGGTCCAGTTCTTCCACAAAGGGGGCGTATTGATACGTGACGTTTTTGGATATCCTCATCTGGCGCAGGGTATGCATCGAGAGGCGAACCGGATACGTGTCCATTACTTTCTGCAGCGCATCACGCTGGTTGCCAGGTACGGATTCATTGGCCAGCTTTTCATACCGGCTGACATCCCGGATGGAAATAAACCGGTTGCCCGGAAGGATCTTTTCGAGCATGGCCAGTACCAGAAGATTGGGCAGCATCACCTTGTTGACGAGCATGGGAACAGGGTCACTGCTGGTGGATCGGGTCAGTTTTTCGGTAATCTCGGCAAAAAAACCCTTTGGGTCATTCTGGTACCCGGCGACCTGCAACAGTCTTTTGAATTTTGTTTCACCGTCGCCGTCACCCACGATATCGTGGAAGGTCTTTCCCAAAAGATACAGCCCGCTGAAATGGGCCAGGAAATCCGTCACGCCGGTTACAAGCTCTGAAAGTGAGACTCGGCATATTTCCTGAGAGTTGACAAATTCCATGCGATAGATGGTTTCTTCCGTACCCATATTCTTCTCCTTCAAACAAATATTTTCAGGAATTATAACACAGTCAGCAACTGTGTCAATTTTTAGCCTGAAAAGCGCATTTAAGATAGCTTCTAATTGGGAGAGGCTCTTAATGGTTTATGCCAGACATTCATGCTTTCAATACGGCCTGAGATATTGGTATTGTTTAGGAGTGTCCCGCCAAAAGTATACCCCTTCCTCGCAAAAAGCATATTCATACCTGGAGAAAGCGCCCTGGCGATGCTAAAAGCGGTTCTGATGCCCTGTTCCGCCATATCCTGTTCCATGTTTTCCAGAAGACACCCTGCAAAACCCTGCCTACGGTATTCAGGCAGGGTTGCAAAATCCGTCATCTCCACCCCCTTGTGATCGGGATCGATTTCAGACGCGGCAATGGCATTGATCTGCCGGCGGTTCTCTATGCAAAAATATCTGGCCTGCTTTTTTTTCATAACGGTGGTCAGATAACCTTCATCGAATATAGGGAAAGGGTATGTCTTGAAGACCGATTTAAATACCCGGCTCATTTTGACACCGTCTTCCGGTCTGCAGATACGGGTGTCCAGAAATTGCGTGCCCTTTTTTTTGGATGGGCGTTGTTGCTTTTTTTTGGCCAGAGATAGGATATCCTTGATCTGCTGCTGATGTGCTGTCTGTCTGCGACGTGAAGAGAAATATTTACACATAAAAACAGCATGTTCCCGGGTATTGAAGTATTGCGGTATAACAGCCTCCTGAACATAACCTTGTTTTTCATACGCCGGTTTGCTCCCCCATGGAACCTTGGCCAGGATTTTTTCATAGTGGTTGTCGTGGGCCAGTCGATCTAAGGCAGGCAGGATACGAAATGCATCCCGGTCATGATGTTTCATGAGGTAGACACGCCGGTTGTGGTGGCCGTGCTGGACAATCGATCGGCCGATTTTTTCGATAGTATCTGTCATGTGCAGCAATCTCCTGTTCATTAGAGACATTACGAACCCAAGGTCCAGGCACCTGTTACTATGGGTTCAATAAACGTTGAATGGCCCTACTTTTCCAGGGCCGTAAAACCGGATCGGGCCACCTCTAAAACCCTTCTATCACCGACATCCAGCAAAAATGCATCTATCATTTGCCATGTCCCGGCAATCTGGGCAACGCACACGTCGTTATCTTGCCGGTCGAGAATGTCAAAGACGTGTGTGTCTTTGAGATGTTCGAGGAAAGTGTCATCGGCCAGTAATTTCACGATTGCCACCTCTCTCCAGAAGCTCCGATCGATGTCCAATTCCCGGGCTGAAATCACTTCGGTCATCTTTTCAATCTGCTTGACCACCTGGCGCATATTGTGATCACTGTCCTCCCGCAGGGTCAGTGTCATGCGGCTGATGCCCGTCTGAGGGGTGGTACAGGCCGTGATGGTTTCAACATTATACATTTTTCGGCGGATGAGCATGGATATCTTGTTCAGAGCCCCCGAGCGGTTCAGCATAAAAATCAGGATGGCACGCCGTTTGGCCGGTACTTCGGTTGTCATTGAAATCCTCCCATCTAAGAAACGATCATGTCCTGAATCCCGCCACCTGCCGGTACCATGGGCAGAACAATTTCACTGGGATCGCACAAAAATTCCACCATGTAGGCGCCTTTGTAATCGGCGGCTGTCTCGAGTGCTTCGAATATCTTATCCGGTTCCGATACCCTCTGATAGGGTATGCCATAAGCCTTGGCAATGCCCCCGAAATCAGGGTTTTTCATGGGTGTCCCGGCATAACGGCCATCGTAAAACATGGTTTGCCACTGCCGTACCATGCCCAGGTAACCGTTGTTCATCAGCAGGATCTTGACATCGATGCCATGCTCCATAACAGCGCCCAGCTCCTGAATGTTCATCTGGAATCCACCGTCACCGCTGACAGACCACACCCGCTCATCCGGGCGGGCCAACTTGACACCCAGGGCCATGGGTAATGCGCATCCCATGGTGCCGGCTCCACCGGATGTAAACCAGCTGTTCGGGGTCTGGAAATTGTAAAACCGCGCCAATATCATCTGGTGCTGACCGACATCCGAAACAATGATATCTTTACCCAGGGTCACCTGGGACAGTTTCGAAACGATGCTCTTCATTAACAACTGGCCTTCTTTACCGATAGCAGCGTCGATCTCTTTCTGCATGTCCGCTGCAATTTCAGATCGATAGCCATCGATCTGCTCGAACCAGGGCCGCCGAGGCATTGTCACAATTGCGTGTTCTCTGGCCAGCAGCTTCAGCGTCTCACCAATATCGGCATTGATCGACAGCGTTGTCTTCACATTTTTGTCGATTTCAGAGGGATCTATTTCGACGTGGATTACGCGGGCATCTACGGCAAACAGATCGAGGTTGCCGGTAACCCTGTCGTCAAAACGCATGCCGAAAGAGATAATGAGATCGGCGTTCAGCAACGCACGGTTAGCCTCTACCGTGCCGTGCATGCCGACCATACCCAGACTCAGGGAATGGTCCACCGGGATCGCCGAAAGTCCGTGCAGGGTAAATGCCACCGGGATACAGGCTTTTTCAGCAAACTGTCTAAGCCACGCCCCCGCATTGGTGGTGACAACACCGTGCCCGCAAAGGATAATCGGTCTTTCGCTTTGATTGACCATGTTTACTGCCGTTTGGATCTTGGCTTTTTCGGGCGTCGGCGAATAAATAAAACCCGGAAGCTTCGGCTCATAGGTCCGGGGATCAAAATGATACGCTGCATCTGTTTCCCGGGCCTGGATATCCTTGGGAATGTCCACAACCACTGGTCCGCCACGACCGGTCTGGGCCACATACATTGCCTCGTGGATGGTTTCTTCGATTTCATTCACGGACAAGGGCATGTAAGTCTGCTTGGTCAGCGGCATCATCACACCCACCACGTCACTTTCCTGGAAAGCGTCGGAAGCGATCACCCCGGTGGCAACCTGGCCTGTAATCGCCAGCAGGGGCACGGAATCCATGCCGGCGTCGGCAATCCCGGTCACAAGATTCATGGCCCCGGGACCCGATGTTGCCATGCACACGCCGGTACGGGGGTGGGAGGTGCCTATGGATGCACGTGAAATACCCTGGGCCATGAAAGCCGCGCCCTGTTCATGACGCGACATGATGAACGTGAAACATTTCTGCTTCTCCATTTCGTCAAATATGGGCATGATGGCACCACCGGTATAACCGAAAATATATTTGACACCCTTGTCTCTCAGGGCCTTGAGCACCAGTTCCGAACCTTTCATGATCTGTCGTATCCTCCCTTAAAAGGTACCCGACCCTGTTGGCAGGGGCCAGGTCTGATAATTCGATCCATCAGGGTTGACTTACTCCTTTTTGGTTACCATTTTATGCATGTTCAAACAACACAGTCAACTACCACCCGTGAAACGGGTGGCTTGCCTTTCCCCCAAAATGGGGGAAAGACAAAGGAAACGGCATGTATCAGTAAGTTCAGGTTCGGAACCGCGTGACGAGCACGCGGTTTGTAGAACAATCAACCTTAATACCGAAAAGAGTCAGCATGGGAAAAACACTGTTCGAAAAAATCTGGAACAAACACAGGGTAAAGGAACTGCCGGATGGGTCGACCTTGATGTATATCGACCGTCATCTCGTCCACGAGGTTACCAGCCCCCAGGCCTTTGAGGGCATGCGACTTACAGGCCGCAGTGCCCGCTCGCCGCATCTGGCCTTTGCCACCATGGATCACAACGTTGCCACAACCGAGGATCGTTTCAACATTGAAGACCCGGTGTCCAGAAACCAGGTAGAGGCGCTCAGAAAAAACTGCGCTGATTTTGGAATCAAACTTTTTGATATCGGTGATGACCACCAAGGCATCGTACATGTTATCGGACCTGAGATGGGAATCACACTTCCGGGATTCACCATCGTCTGCGGCGACTCCCACACATCAACTCACGGTGCCTTCGGCGCACTGGCCTTTGGTATCGGAACCTCTGAAGTTGAGCATGTCCTGGTAACACAGACACTGGTGCAACGCAAGCCCGGTACATTTAAAGTCGAGTTCAGCGGCCGTCTTGCACCGCATGTGTTTTCAAAAGACATGGTGCTGAAAATGATCGGCACCATTGGTACCGCCGGCGGATCCGGCTCTGTGATGGAATTCTGCGGTGAGGCGGTAAGCGCACTTTCCATGGAAGCACGCATGACCATGTGCAACATGAGCATCGAGGCCGGTGCCCGCGCCGGCATGATTGCCCCGGATGATACCACCTTCGCCTATATCACCAGCGGGGAACGCCCCTATGCACCCCGGGGAGAGAAGCTTGATCGCGCCCTGGCTTACTGGCGCACCCTCCCCAGTGATGCAGATGCAGTCTTCGACCGATCCCTTACCATCGATGTCGCCCGTATTGTACCTCAGGTTACCTGGGGAACCAACCCGGGAATGGTCATCGACATCGATCAACCCGTGCCTGAACCGGGTTATGCAGAGGGTTACAGCCGATCGGATGTAGAAAATGCTTTGGACTATATGGGTCTGAAACCAGGCCTCAAAATGACCGAAGTTCCTGTGGACGTTGTCTTTATCGGCAGTTGCACCAACTCGCGTATTGAAGACCTGAGACAGGCTGCAAGCATACTGAATGGCCGGAAAAAAGCCGAGCATGTCGAACTGCTGGTGGTGCCCGGCTCACACCAGGTCCGCCTCCAGGCGGAGGCCGAAGGGCTGGACAAGATTTTTAAATCCGCCGGTGCCCAGTGGCGCCATGCAGGGTGCAGCATGTGCCTGGCCATGAACCCTGATCAACTAAAACCCCGACAGCGTGCAGCCTCCACATCAAACCGGAATTTCGAGGGTCGCCAGGGAAAAGACGGCCGTACACATCTGGTCAGCCCGGAAATGGCCGCCGCTGCAGCCGTAGCCGGCAGATTTGTTGATATCCGCCAATGGAAGGAATCATCATGAAACCATTCACTACCCACACCGGCATTGTGGCCACACTCAACCGGGCCAATGTCGATACCGATGCCATCATCCCCAAACAATTTCTAAAGTCCATCAAACGCACGGGTTATGGACCAAATGCTTTTTTCGACTGGCGCTATACCTCCGCCGGTGAATCCAACCCGGAATTTGAACTCAACCAGGAGCGTTTCAAAGGACGTTCCATCCTGGTGACCCGCAACAACTTTGGATGTGGCTCCAGCCGTGAGCATGCAGTCTGGGCGCTGGTCCAAGACGGCTATCGGGCGATCATCGCCCCGGTGAAAAAAATTGGAGAAAAAACGATACCGGCCTTTGCCGACATCTTTCGAATCAACGCCGCCAAGAACGGATTGCTGGTCATCGAATTGTCGGAGGATCAGGTGGATGAAATTTTTGGGCTTGTCGAGACGCACAGCGGCTTGAAAGCCACGCTAGATCTGATGCAACAGCAATTTGTATTGCAGGCGGATCCAGCGCAAAAATTCAAATTTAAAATCGAACCCGGCACCAAAGAGCAGTTACTCAAAGGCATGGATGATATTGCGCAGACACTGCAGTATGAAACCGACATCGCCCGATTTGAAGAAAGTCACGATCCCCTGGGGCCGTAAAACGAATGAACGTCGAACATCCAACGTCCAACATCGAATGATGAATATGAACTTAGCCTCCACCCGCAGAGCGGGTGGCTCAAGATACCCCTCGAAGGAGGCTATATAGAGGTTGTCAGAAAAACGTTCCGATTGAGGACCTTTTTTCTGCTACAACCCCTTATGCAGCTATCCTATTTTCAGAACATTATTATGACAAGCGGTATAATATCCAATGTCGAATATCGATTACATGAATTTCGAAGTAATAGTTCCCAGCTTACAGAACAAAGGAAGATAGAGCGCAGCGATACAATACTTCATTATTCTACATTCCTTGTTCGACATTCGATATTTTCCTTTTTTAATTTTCATCGGAGTTGATCCTTTTATGCTGTGGCGCCAGGATCCCAGAAAGCCTGGATGCTACTGTCCGCTGATTCCTGTCAGCCACCCTCCAACCCTTGTATCACCCTTGCACCCTTGAACCCTCAATTTACTCGTCGGTAACACATCCATCCGAAGCGGATTTCACATTCTTGATATATTTGTACAGCGTGCCCCGGTTCACCTTGTAGGGCGGTGCAGTCCATGCCTTGCGTCGGGTCGTGAGCTCTTTCTCGCTCAGATCAACGCTGATACTGTTACGGGCCGCATCGATTCTGATTTTGTCCCCATTGCACACCAACGCGACAGGGCCGCCCACCTGGGCTTCGGGTGTAATGTGACCAACGATAAATCCGTGTGATCCGCCGGAGAAGCGGCCGTCGGTCAGCAGGGCCACATGGTTTCCAAGACCGGCCCCCATGATGGCCGACGTGGGGGTCAGCATTTCCGGCATGCCCGGTCCGCCCTTAGGTCCTTCGTAGCGAATGATGATCACATCACCTTTTTTTATCTGGTTTTTCTGCAACGCCGCCAGCATCTGTTCTTCTGAATCAAAAACATTGGCCGGCCCGGTGAATGTGACACCTTCCTTACCGGTGATCTTGCCTACGGCGCCTTCCGGTGCCAGATTCCCCCTTAAAATCTGAATGTGCCCTCTTTTGTGAATCGGCCGCTCCAAGGTGCTGATGACCTTCTGCTCTTTGACCAGCCCCGCAGCGTCCTCCAGGTTTTCGGCCAGGGTTTTGCAAGTAACCGTCAGGCAGTCCCCGTGCAACATTCCTTTCCCAAGCAGATATTTCATCAGGGCGGGAATACCGCCCACATCGTCCAGATCTTCCTGCATATAACTGCCACTGGGTTTCATATCAGCCAGCAACGGCACACGGTCACTGACGCGCTGGAAGTCGTCAATGCCCAAGTCAACCGACACGGCTCGCGCCATGGCAATCAAATGCAGTACAGCATTGGTCGATCCCCCCAGGGCGGAGATGACGACCATGGCGTTTTCAAAAGCTTGACGGGTCATTATATCCCTGGGTTTGATATCTTTTTCCAGCAATCGCCGGATGGCCGTCCCAGCCTGGGCACACTCATCGATTTTATGCCGTGATTCAGCTGGACGACTGGCGCTGTAGGGCAGCGACATCCCCATGGCCTCAATCGCGGATGCCATGGTGTTGGCGGTGTACATACCCCCGCAGGCACCGGCACCCGGGCAGCTGTTCTTTACGATTGATTGGCGCTGTTGCTCGTCGATGGCGCCGCTGATAAACTGGCCATAACTTTGAAAAGCGGAAACGATGTCCACTTTTTGGTTTTCAAACAGTCCGGTCCTGATGGTGCCGCCATAGACCATCAACGCCGGTCTGTTCACCCGGCCCATGGCGATCAGACAACCCGGCATGTTCTTGTCACAACCCGGAAGGGCAATGTTGGCATCATACCACTGGGCATGCATGACCGTTTCAATGGAGTCGGCAATCAGGTCCCGCGACTGTAATGAGTAACTCATGCCCTCGGTCCCCATGGATATGCCGTCACTGACCCCGATGGTATTGAACCGCAGCCCCACTAGATCGGCCGCTTCTACACTTTCCTTGACTTTTGCGGACAGCTCATTGAGATGCATATTGCAAGGATTGCCTTCGTACCATACACTGCTGATCCCAACCTGTGCTTTGGTCATGTCGGCATCGGTCAATCCAACGCCGTACAGCATGGCCTGAGACGCACCCTGTGACTTGGGTTCCGTAATACGTGAACTGTATTTGTTCAATTTGTTAACCATTTGATACTATCCTTTATTTTGATAGTTCTCAGCTTATGGAACAAAAGAAGATAGAGCGCAGCGATACAACACGTCAATATTCTACATTCCTTGTTCGATATTCATTATTCTCTTTTATTTTCACCGGATCGGTAAATCAGAATAAGCTGGGTTTCCCTCAAACCCTGGACTCCTTGAATCCTTGAACCCTTTATTTTTTTGGTTCTTCTCCAATTTAGTTGGAGGAAAGGGCTCCAAAATTCGGGTCAAGAGAAATACAGCTCGGGCTATATCTTATCGAAATCGCTATCGGGATCGGGATCGGGATCGAATTGAAGAGTACCCTGCAGCAAGCTGCAGGGAATCTTCGCGGTAAGGATTTTATCTATTTGATTCGCTCGCTAACCCCGCAGCAAGCTACGGGGAATGCGCTCGCTATTGCCGTTCAGTATAGCCGTATTCCCCGAACCCTTCCTTTACGCTATAACCCCTGCCGCCCAATCGACTAAGCATTGCAGCAATGCGGTCCAATTCACCTTTGCGCTGCCGGCTTTCTACTTTATCCAAACCTTTTCCGACTACCAAGACATCTTGGATTGCGGCACACTCCAATGCCGACCCACGCGCTATTTCGAAATATCGCCGCCGATCAGCCTTCGCTGTCTTACCGTTGCCTTCTGCAATATTAAGCGCAATCGACTGGCTGGCTCGAAGCCACTGGTCTCTTGCTGAACGATGGACGCCTCTCAGCCTGGCACACTTTTCATAAACCCATGCGACATAGCCGATTGAAAGGCGGTAAACGTCTAATTTTTCATGACCTAATACCATCTCGATCCCGATCCCGATAGCGATCCCGATTTCGACAAGGCTTCCACCAACAGCATTTCTACAACAAATCGGGAGAAAAGCCATTTTTTTCAACTCTTATTGTTTTTCAAAGTCCTCAAAACGTTCCTCCGTCAGGGGGTGTGTGGACAAATAATTGATCCATTTTTCAGATGCCCTATCTGAAGCACCTGGCTTCCGGTTTTCGATCCTGCGCATTAACGAAGCAAAGCGAACCGGTAATATTCCATTGCTGCGCATGGCAGTCAAGGCATATGTGTCCGCCTCACTTTCGAATTTCCTGGAATATGCCAGTTCCGTCAACAGAACCGGCAAACCAAGAAACAGTTCCGATGACCCGGACACATCCCCTGTCATGGCCAATAGAACAAATCCCAGAAGTGAGTCCTGGATCAATGTTCGCATACCATGCCGGTGGACAATATGCCCTGTTTCATGGAGCAGGACGGCCGAGAGTTCATCGTCATGTTCGGCGATCTGAATCATTTCATCTGTAAACACGATGACGCCGCTGGGCAGGGCAAATGCATTGGGACCAGATTTCCCCACCTTTTCTGAACACGATCTCCAACCCATGACCTGAGTGTGCCTCCAGCAGTGGCTGAAAGTGTTCCACCAGTCTCTTGCGGCTTATTTGATCCAGTTCCGTCGATTGAAAAATAGATCGATCCAGGATATCAAGTGTCTGATTGCTGGCAAAACGCAGCATGGAAGAAGGGAGTCTGTAGGCAATCGTTTTGGCAACCCAGGGAATCCCGTGGGACATACCAGCCCAGAGGATAAAAAGCAGCATAGCCAGGGCAAGCAGTACATAGCGCCAGTGACTCTCCAGTTTGTATAGAACCTCACGCCACGTCGCTTTTGCAAATCGGGTCTCTATCCGGTCGACAGTCTCATTGTCGGCGGTCTCGAACTTTTCACCCCGGGGAAAAAGAAGATAACGCTGTGTATTGGCCAGTCTTGGAGATATCTCAATGTCAAAAAGCGGCCGGGTCAAAATCAGAACACCATCGCCTACCCGTTCGATGCGAAGGGCGCCGTTATCGTAAACGATGCACACAACATCTTCTGCGGCCGATGTTTTCCCATTATACCATTTGCCCTCGATAGAAATCATAGACCAAAATCCATATCAAAAAAATCACCCACCTCTTCACCAATGGCACTCACCTGCCGTTCCTCGTCGTCAATAAAACCCGCGAGGTCTCCGGAAGCCAGCAAGGCCATATGCTGAAATTTGTATTGAACGGTTCTGACCTTTGCAAAGGGAAAGAACAGTCCCAGCGTAACCGCGACACCCAGGGAGTTGGTCAACACGAGCCTCATGTATTCGCCTGTTTTCAACCCGGCCTCAAACCGGTGATGGGACAGGCTGCTGGTGTTGAATAATAGATTGGTGGTTTTCACTGAAAAGTAAGCCAACAGGTAAAGGTAAAAAACCAGAAATACCAGGGCGGAAACAGGCGGCAGGAAAAAGGCGCCTAGTGTTATGAGGACAATGCCCATAAGAATCGGAACGAGGGCACCAAAATAGATTCGATAATATTCCCGTGCCGTTGCAGTATAGACAAAAGCGGTTCTACCATAAACGGTGTTTTCGACAATAAATTTCTTCTGACGAAAATAGACATAAGGAAAAAGAGCACCCAGGGTCAGGGTTGCTGCCAGCGGCCACAGAATGTATGCCTTTGCGGCGCCCATGATACTTCCCTTGAAACCGAATCGAACATTTCGAAAGGCACTGTTGCGCGAATTAAACACAAGCGACCGGACGATCAACCAGGGAAGAATCAGAATAAAAGCCAGACTCATGATACCGGAAACAAGCGGAAGCAAAGCAGACAACACCGAGTAAAGAATAAAAAAGCCGACAACGATAAGGCGGCCTTTGAGAATCTTTACAGGATCGGCAAGATATTCAAAGCTGCTCCCAGAAAGCGTCGTATTCCCATAAAAATACCGTTTGCGTCTCACCTTGGCCCAGGCCGAGTAGATGCCGAGGGTGATGACCGACAATATAATGTTCACAAGCCAGATTTTAAAGTATTCCGACCCCTTACCGCTGAATTCAAAGGGCACTCTGGAAAGCGCATCGCCACCCTGTTCAGATACCTGGTGGGCATCCCCCTCTTCCCCTGGAAGTGTCTGGTCTTTCATGGTCACATTTTCAGGGGGTTCAACGTCTTTCTCTGCACTTCCCCCAGCAGGAGGTATGGGCGGCACTTCTGTGGAACCGGGTTCTTTTTTGCTTCTGGTCAAGGTGACTTCCATCCCTATCTGTCTCAGGGCAGTTTCAAACTTTTTAGCGGAAATATCATCCGTGTTCTTTTTCAACGCTATTCCGCTGCTCTTGAGTATTTTCACGGCCTTTTCTTCACTGATTGAAAAAACCGCCATCAGTTTCGATTTTACGTCATCGATATTAAAACCCGGCCTAATTTTTCCACGATAAACAACATCATAGCGTGCAGGTGTCATGCCCCCTCCTCTCAGTATTCTGAACAAGATTGAACGGGTGAGATATCCTATGGATTGATCTATACCCCTTAACAGGGTCTCAGAACATAATCCAACATAATAAGCGCGTCGAAACTAAAAATATCACCCAAATATACATGACAGGAAAAACATGAACATCTCATCAAAGACAGCCAACACGTGGTAGATAGCTAAAGCCATAAGCTGTAAACTCTAAGCTGCTTACCGGCTATAGCTGATTGCCGACTCTTGCTGATTGCCGACAATTAACTGATAGCTTTAACCCAGTATAAAACCCCGATTCTGCTCTTATTGATATATGTTGGCCGATGCATATATTGTTTCTAAGCAAAAGATAATCATAACCAACAAAAGGAGATACGGCCATGACGAATACAACTGATTATGTCGAAAATGAAAAAGAAAGAGAAGAAGGACATGTCGACACCCGCAGCAAAAACTTTGAATGCGAAGACAAAGACCCCAACTTAGGGTGTGACCCGGGAATCGATGTTGCAGGATAACCCAATCAACCCCATTGCCAAACCACCATTAATTCTGATTTAAGACAAGGCAGGCCGCCATCCGGTCCTGCCTTGCTAATTTCAATTTTTGATCAGCTTTTACTATTCAGGGCTCACCACGTTGAAAACCTAAACAGGAGGTCCTAATGAAAAAAGTTAGTTTTTTTAAATGGAAAAGATCATCCGTGGTGGCAGTACTCAGTGCAATCTGCATCTTTTTTTTTACAACGGGCTGTTCTTTTTTCGGTATCCGAAACACCGAAGAAGCCGGCTATGCGGTTATCGATAAACGTGACCAGATCGAGATCCGGGAGTACGATGCGCTTGTGGCCGTTGAGACATTTGTGAACACCGGCTATGGGGAAGCCGGCACTATCGCTTTTAAGAAACTCTTTGCCTACATATCCGGTGAGAATATTTCAAAGACAAAGATTGCCATGACGGCACCGGTTATCTCAAAAGAAGGGGATGCGCCGACAGGAGATAAAATTCCCATGACGAGCCCCGTTCTTGGGCAACGGCAAGCCAAGGGCTGGAGATATAGCTTCTTGCTCCCGGCAGGCTACACACTTGAGAATGCACCGTTTCCGTCTAATCCTGAAGTCAAACTCGCGGTGATACCGAGAAAAAAAGTCGCGGTGATACGCTACTCGGGATCCTGGAAAGAGCAAACAATGCGCGAGAAATCCGAAAAACTCGTCGAATGGATCCAGGCCAATGGCCTCGAGCGCCTTTCAAGCCCTCGTTCCGCGCGATATGATCCCCCTTGGACGCTTCCGTTTTTACGTCGTAACGAGATCATGATCGACGTCAATTAGCTGCTTGACCAAGAGGTCATTAAATACCAATACCATGGCTGCCAAAGCGAACTGCAATGGTTAGCATATTCCCAGGGGCGGGTCGACTATCCCAGTTAACCGGGCTGAGCGGGTTCTTCGGTACACATTATCCAACGGGGTGATTATGGGCAAGCCAGTAAAAGGGTTTATGATCGCAACGTTTCTCATTGTTGCACTGGTCTTTATTGAATCACAGTCATTGGCAGCAGAATTGTCGGTGCGCTTGGAGAACCCCCCACCCGGAGGGAACGTTCAGTTTGTATTGTTCGATTCGGCCAATACCTTCGGTGACCTTCGGGATCCGGTGAAGGTTGTGAAACTACCACTTGACGGACGTGAACGCTACCGTGTCACAGATGTCCCCCCCGGTGAGTACGCTCTCTTGGTTTACTTCGATGAAAACAACAATGATCGACTGGACAGGAACTTCATCGGTATCCCGAAAGAACCACTGGGCTTTGCAAACCGTTACCAACCCAAAGGCCCGCCGAGCTATCAGCGTGCGGCCTTTATTTTACGTAAAGGGGAGTCACGTACCATCGACGTAGAGCTCCGCCGCCCCCTGGGAAAGCGTGGCCGCCTGGGTGTTGGCTTGGGTGTTATCGCTCAAACGAGTCCCTATCGCGATGTCACCGGCGGCGTTTATCGTGCTATCCCGGCGGTTGTCTACACGGGTGAGCGCTTGCAAATTTATGGGCCCAGAATCCAGATCGGTCTTGCCGGCAATGAAAATCTGCGTCTTGCCGCAACGGGCCGCTATCGATTTGGAACCTACGAGGAAAATGAGAGTGATTTTCTCAGGGGTATGGGCGACAGAAAAGACACGTTCATGGCTGGTCTGGCCCTTAATGTCGAACTTCCTGGTGGAGTGAATCTTTCAACCGGGTACGCGCATGACACCCTGGGCAAGATTGGCGGGGGAGAAGGCAATATCAAAATTGACAAGTCATTCCAAATGGGTGTTTTCAGGTTCTCACCACAAATCGGGCTAAACTGGCTCAGTTCGAAGGTTGCCAACAACGATTTCGGTGTGCCAACCCGCAAGGCCACCCCAGACCGCCCTGCCTATGAACTCGATTCAATAGTCAATGTGGAGAGTGGCGTCGGGATGTTCATCGAGGTTACCCGTGACTGGCTGGTCATCTTGAACACAAGTATAGAATTTTTCGACAAAGATGTCATCGACAGCCCTATTGTCAGCGAAGAATATATTGTCAAGGGATTGGCTGTCATTAATTATGTGTTTTGATAAAAAGATAACCACTCCTTTTCTTTCTCGATATCAGTATTATAGTCTGAATGTATTGGTTACCAGCTGTAAAAAAAATGTTCTGCATAATCTCTTGGTAAAAAAGGATCCCATGGGGACATTGTTTTGACAATCACTGAAAACATGGTGATCATCTGATCATACAGGTCACTCGAAAGGAGGTTCAAATGGAGCTCAAAGAATACTTTGAAAACACGGAAGGCAAAGGCGTCATGGCCACGGCAGACAGCAACGGCAAGGTGGATACGGCCATATACGCCCGGCCGCATGTCATGGATGATGGAACCATTGCCATGATCATGCGTGATCGACTCACCCATCATAATCTTGAATCCAATTCACATGCCTGCTACATGTTTATAGAAAAAGGCCCCGGCTACAAAGGCAAGCGCCTCTTCTTGACCAAAGTGCGCGAGGAGCAGGATTCCGAATTGCTGCAGTCCCTGCGACGGCGGCAATATATCGACAAAAAGGATGCGTCTAAGTTTCTGGTATTTTTCCAGGTCGACAAAGAGCTGCCCTTGGTGGGCACCGGGAAGTAGATATCCGGTTCCAGAGGGCCCGGCACTGATTCAACCCTGTAAAGGTTAATGTTACCCACATTCATCGTGTGATAAATTCTAAATCCGAGGGCCCTACCCCTGCGGGCGGGATCTTCATTTGGATCCGTCAGGCGAGGTTTGGGGGTCGTTTCGGCAAGTCATGGGAAACGCACTTGCTATTACAGTTTTGGTTACCTACAATAGGACTTCGTCCTGAACCCATACGGATAGCGTTTCTATGAAAGCAAATGAGCAGTTTCGAAAAAGAGTGGCAGAATTGTTCCGTACGCAAAACCTGGCAACCTTGTCCACCCAGCATGCAGGGCAACCCTATGCCAGCCTGGTGGCATTCGTTGCCAGCGATGACTTGGATCGGATTTACTTCGCAACGCCAACGACCACACGTAAATATGCAAATTTGGTCGCTGACAGTCGCGTGGCCATGCTAATCAACAGCAGTATGAACCAGACATCTGATTTTCATCGGGCTATTTCGGTGACAGCGGTGGGCAAGGCAAAAGATGTCACCGGAAAAGATAAAAAACGCATCCTGGAGCGGTACCTGGCCAAACACCCCCATCTGGAAGATTTTGTGCATTCGCCAACGTGTGCCATGGTACAGGTTTCGATTACCAGCTATTACATGGTGAAAAATTTCCAGAATGTAACGGAGCTGCACCTAAACTCATGAACTGGATTCTAACCACCGAAGAGATCCATCCCGGCAATCGACATAGCGTCGGCGGCAAAGGATACGCCCTGTCTCTTCTGACCAAGGGGGGCTTCAAGATTCCCAGAACGATCTGCATCACCACCGATGCCTATCATGAGTATGTAAATGGGTCCGGCCTGCGTGAGCGCATCCTAATGGAACTCCATCGAAAAGATTTCAAGGAAATGCGATGGGAAGAAATCTGGGACTGCGCAACCCGCATTCGCAACTTATTCCTGACCAAACCGCTATCTACAGACCTGGTGCAGAATATTCGCGAGCATATCGAAAAACGATTCCAGGACAGAACGGTGGCCATTCGGTCTTCGGCGCCCGAAGAAGACGACGCCCGGTCATCGTTTGCCGGGCTGCATGAATCCTTTATCAACATATCCGGTGCAGACTCGATCCTGAAACACATCCGTATGGTATGGGCCTCGCTGTGGTCGGATGCAGCTTTGCTGTATCGCCAGGAAATCGGCTTGGACGTTGAAAAGAGTTCCATGGCGGTGGTGGTACAGGAAACCGTCGCCGGTGAAAGGTCTGGCGTCGTCTTTACCCGAAACCCCAATGACGAGAACCAGGGAATTATTGAATCGATTCACGGGTTAAACCAAGGTCTTGTGGACGGCACGATTGAACCGGATCGCTGGATAATCGATCGACATAGCAACAAGATTGTTTCGCACACCTCCCCGGAACGAAAAAACTGGATCGTGCCAAACTCTAAAGGTACCCAAATGGCGGCTCTTCCGGCAGAGAAATCGGCCCAACCGCCCCTGATCTCACAAGAGGTCGATGTCGTATTTCAAACGGCCCTTAAAGCAGAACAATTTTTTAAAATACCGCAGGATGTGGAATGGACCTATGACAAGGACGCGCTGATCCTGCTCCAATCCCGCCCCATTACGACCCTGAGCTCAGATAAATCAGATAAACCAGAAGACAATCGCGGCTGGTATCTGAGCCTGCACCGCAGCTTTGATAACCTAAAAGACCTGCGACGAAAAATTGAAAAAGAACTGATTCCAGGTATGATCGCTGAAGCTGAAAGCCTGAACGCAAAAAACCTCATAAAGATGTCGAATCGTATCTTGGCGGATGAGATCAGAAAACGTCTGGAAATCAACCACAAGTGGGTCAACATTTACTGGGCCGATTTTATTCCGTATGCCCATGGTGTAAGGTTGTTCGGACAGGTTTACAATGATGCTGTACGCCCTGATGATCCTTACGAATTCATGGATCTGCTTACCCATACCCAAATGGCCAGCATCGAGCGAAACAAGATGCTGATGGATCTGGCAGCCATCATCCGCAGGGATGAGCAATTGGCAGAGATGTTAAAGCAGGGCAATTACGACAGCCTCGATGTCAAATTTAATGTGTTGATCGATGAATTTATCGAAAAATTTGGCGACCTCTCCTGTGCGGTCACCGGTGGTAAAAATTGCGTTCTGGGAACCGGGCCACTATACCGACTGCTGCTCGAAATGGCCAAATACCCAGCCCAGACAGGCAGCCACAGAAAAAAGAACGCAATCAAGCGATCGATTCAGAAATACTCCGATCACTTTGAAGAAGATCAGAAGGCCTGGGCCATGGAACTGCTTGATCTGGCCAGAAACAGCTATCAGTTGCGTGATGATGATAATATCTATCTTGGCCGCATCGAAGCACAATTGCTGGCAGCCGTCCAGGAAGCAAAAAAACGCCTTGAAAACCTGGCCGGTGATCCATCCGCCAACGTGTTGCAACAGGTTATAGAAGAAGTTGATTTCGGAACCGAATCTCAGTCAACTTCCCTCGCAGAGAAGACCGAAATTGGCAGGCTTCAAGCCCGCCAACTGACCGGCCAGCCCGCCGGCCCGGGCATTTCAAAAGGCAAAGCCCGGGTGATCCGGCATCATTCCGACCTGGCAAATTTTAAACATGGCGAGGTCTTGGTGTGCGATGCCGTCGACCCCAATATTACCTTTGTTGTACCCTTGGCCACGGCCGTTGTCGAAAGAAGGGGCGGCATGTTGATTCATGGCGCCATTATCGCACGCGAATATGGCTTGCCATGTATTACCGGTGTACCGGACGCAACCAGGTTGATCCAGACCGGTGACAACATCACCGTGGATGGATATTTGGGAATTGTAACCATCGGTGATGCCAGCTTGTAACAATCGGAAGGTTCATATGACAATCAGCATGAGTGAAAACGAATCATCAACCCAAAAAAACGCGAGATGGTGAGGGCTTTCAAGATGGATGAAAATTTTAGAATAGGCATCAGCAGTTGTTTACTCGGAAATATGGTACGTTGGAATGCAGGCCATAAACGCGATCGCTTCCTGACAGATACCCTGGGTCGATTCGTAGAATATATTCCCGTATGCCCCGAAGTGGAAGCCGGGTTCGGTATTCCCAGGGAGTCGATGCGTCTGGTGGGCGACCCTGACAAACCGCGTCTGATAACCTTCAAAAGCAAGACGGACGGAACCCATCAAATGACTCACTGGGCGACAGCGCGCGTCCAGGAACTCGAAAAGGAGGATTTGTGCGGCTTCATTTTCAAGAGCGATTCCCCCAGCAGCGGTATGATACGGGTAAAGGTCTACAACGACAAAGGCATGCCCGAAAAGAAAGGGGTGGGCATGTTTGCCCGGGCTTACATGGATCATTTCCCCCTCATACCGGTGGAGGACGACGGCCGGCTGCACGACCCCGCCATCCGTGAAAATTTTATCGAGCGAATCTTTACCCTGAAACGCTGGCGGGACTTCACTGCCAAATCACCCAAGATGGCAACCCTGATTGATTTTCATACTCGCAACAAACTTTTGTTTCTGGCACACAGCCAAAAACACTACCGTCTGATGGGAAAATTGGTGGCAGAGGGCAAGAAACTGCCCATAAAAGAGCTTCTTGACCGGTATGTGCGTCTTATGATGGAGGCATTGGCGCTCAAAACCACGACAAAGAAAAATATCAATGTCCTGCAGCACTTGATGGGATATTTCAAAAAAGAACTGAGTGGGGATGAAAAACAGGAACTGCTCGAAATATTTGATCAATATCGTCGGGAACTGGTACCCTTGATCGTACCCATCACCCTCGTCAATCATTATGTGCGCAAATATGACCAGCCCTATCTGAAGCATCAAACCTATCTTAACCCCCACCCGCTTGAGCTCAAACTGCGCACGCATGTGTAAGGGAAGGGTCCGAGGGTGAAAGGGTTTGAGGGTTCGAGGGTATGAGGGTGCCATAAGCCGTAAGCTGTAAAAGAGCAAAAGCCTGCAAACGATAGCTTTTTCCTTGAACCCTTGGATCCTGGAATCCTTAAACGATAGTTTTTACCTATTATATACCCCCCATTTCTCCCTTGTTGATTTATTCTTGCCCATGCATAACTTATGTACAAGCAAGGGTTGAACAAAACAAACAAGGGAGGTACTACCATGACAAATAAAAATGATTATGTTGAAAGCGAAGAAGAAAGAGAAGAAGGACATGTGGACACCCGTGAGAAAAATTTTGACTGCGAAAAAAAGGACCCCAAGCTGGGATGTGACCCGGGAATCGATGTGGCAGGATAACCAGACAGCACGTACCCGCCAAACCCAGATAGGTATGATTTGAATCAAGGCAGAGCCGGAAACGGCTCTGCCTTTTTTATTTGATCCCTATGTAAAGACCTAACAAATTACAAAAACTTAAAGGAAGTCCTGCAATGAACACTGATCTTATCCTCGTGACCGGTGCCACCGGGTATGTAGGCGGGCGGTTGATTCCTGCCTTGATAAAGGACGGTTATGGGGTACGTGCCATGGCTCGAAACCTGAATAAAATCGGATGCCGGCCCTGGGCCGGGGACTCCCGGGTGGAACTGGTTCAAGGCGATGTCCTGGATCTGAAATCGCTCAAGAAAGCAGCTTCCGGGTGCAGGGCGGCCTATTATCTGGTGCATTCCATGATCGCCCAGAAGGATAAGTTCGCCGAGGCCGATCGCCGTGCGGCCAAAAATATGGTTGCAGCCGCATCTGACGCAGGCCTGAAAAGAATCATCTACCTTGGGGGGCTGGCGGAAAGCAAGGCAGGAATCTTGAGCAAGCATCTGAGGTCACGCATCGAAGTGGCCGAGATCCTGCAGGCCGGGCCGGTTCCCACCACCGATTTGAGGACCCCCATGATCTTGGGTTCCGGAAGCGCTTCTTTTGAAATTCTGCGCTACCTGGTCGAACGTCTGCCCGTCATGACCACGCCCCGCTGGGTGCGCTCAATGAATCAACCCATCGCCATTCGCAATGTCATCACCTATCTTGTGGGCTGTCTCAAACATCAGGAAACCATTGGCCAAACCTATGACATCGGTGGGCCTGATATTCTCACCTACCGAGATCTGCTGGATATCTATGCCGAGGAAGCACGACTACCCAAACGATGGATCATACCCGTACCCGTTCTAACGCCCACACTGAGTGCCTTGTGGATTCACCTGATCAGCCCGGTACCCAAGGACATTGCCTTGCCTTTGACCGAAGGGCTGACCAGTGATGCCGTCTGTACTGAAAATCGAATTCAATCCATCATACCCCAGCCCTTGTTGAGCTGCAGGGAAGCCATACGAATGGCTCTCGATCGTATTAAACAGGAACAGGTGCAAACCTGCTGGATGGATGCAGGCAGTTTGCTGGCACCTGAGTGGGCCCATTGCGGAGATGCTGAATGGGCCGGGGGCACGATCATGCAATGTGGCTATCGGGCCCTTTTGCAAGCACGCCCACAGGACGTTTGGAACCCCGTGTCACGTATCGGAGGCAACACAGGCTGGTATTTTGGCAACTTTCTCTGGCGCTTGCGTGGGATCATGGACCGGTTGGCGGGGGGCGTGGGCTTGCGGCGCGGGCGTCGTCATCCCGTTGAGCTCGGTGTCGGCGACGCGTTGGACTTCTGGCGGGTACTGCTCGTAGATCCGCCTGAACGATTGCTTCTTTTAGCTGAGATGAAAATGCCCGGTGAAGCACTGCTTGAAATCCAGATCACAGAAAGCAAGAAAGGTCGAACCGAGCTCCGTTTGCTGTCCCGGTTTCTGCCCAAGGGTCTCTTGGGCATCCTCTATTGGTACGGGCTTTATCCCTTTCATCAATGGATTTTCTCGGGTATGCTCCAAGGCATTGCCAAAGCAATTCAAAAACCGGTTCTGCACGGCCCCGAAAGATTTACCCCCAAGATTACAAAGACATGTGCATTGCCATCAAAAAACATTGAGCGATAAGCGATAGGCTGTAATCTGTAAGCCGCCTACCGCTTATTGCTTATCGCTTGCAGCTTAAAGCTTAAAGCAAGAAACAAGGTGAAACATTGAATATCATGCCCATTCAACCCGCTCGCATCCAGCCATTGAATAAGCACAGCATCAAAAAGGGGCGCTATGTGCTCTACTGGATGCAGCAAGCCCAGCGGGCCGAATACAACCATGCCCTGGAATATGCCATTCAACAGGCCAACACAATCGAACAAGGCGTACTGGTGGGCTTTGGTCTGATGGACGATTACCCGGAAGCCAACCTGCGTCATGTCACCTTTATGCTGGAAGGACTGCGAGAAACTCAGGCCACCCTGGCCAACCAGGGGATCAAAATGGTTATCCAACACGGTTCTCCAGTGGATGTGGCTTTGTCCCTTGGGAAAAATGCCTCGTTGATCGTCTGCGATCGTGGTTACCTCAAGCATCAAAAAGCCTGGCGCACTCGTGTGGCCCTCTCGGCAGACTGCCCGGTTGTGCAGGTGGAAAGTGATGTGGTGGTACCCATAGAGATTGTCTCCAACAAAGCCGAGTATGCGGCGCGCACGATTCGCCCCAGGATACACCGGCACCTGGATGATTATCTTGTGCCGTTACCGACCAGCAGGGTGAAAAAAAATTCACTCGGCTTAAACATCGACAGTCTGGATCTAAAGGACATTGGCACCCTTATAAAGCGTCTTTCTTTGGACCAGCAAATTGCGCCGGCAACTCAGTTTTTCAAAGGCGGCCCATCCCAGGCAATGGCAAGGTTTGAACATTTTATTCAAAAGCAGTTTCATCGCTATGTGGAAAACCGCAACCAACCCCAGACCGATGATATTTCCCACATGAGTCCCTATCTGCATTTTGGGCAGATTTCACCCCTCTACCTAGCGTTGAGAGTCAAAGCAGACAAGGGCCGTCATTGGGAGGCCCAAGAAGCCTATCTGGAAGAGTTGATCGTTCGCCGTGAGATGGCCATGAACTTTACCCATTACAACCCCAGCTATCATTCGTTTGCCTGCCTGCCACCATGGGCCCGGAATTCATTGCAACAACACCAGCAAGACCCCCGCGAGAGCATATATACCCGCAGGCAACTGGAAAATGCCAGAACCCACGATGCTTATTGGAACGCAGCCATGCAAGAGATGAGGATCACCGGCTTTATGCACAACTACATGCGGATGTACTGGGGGAAAAAGATACTGGAGTGGTCCAGAACGCCTATGCATGCCTTTCGAACAACCCTGGCCATCAACAATAAATATTTTATCGATGGCCGGGACCCAAACTCTTATGCCGGGGTCGCCTGGATCTTCGGTATGCATGACCGCGCCTGGTTCGAGCGGCCGATATTTGGTAAAGTCCGCTACATGGCGGCATCCGGCCTGGAGCGAAAGTGCGACATCCAGGGATATGTGGACAAAGTTGATGCAGTCGTAAAAAGTCTGAATTAGGCGGTTTCGTTAAAAGTTCAAATTGAAGAACCTCGCAGCATGCGCAGCACTGCCGAACGGCAGAACCTAAGGGGAATGCGCTCGCTGTTGCGGTTCAAGGCGTGCAAAAACAAAGCCCTGTGACGTTTTTTGGTAACAGAGTAGGTCAGCTTTTCCGGGTCAGGTAACCGACGATGTCGCTGGCAATCCTGGCTGTCGATTGAACGATACTGCGGGCCATGCTGGCGTCTATTATCTGGCCACGTGTCATGGCGCCGACAGCATATATGGCATTGGACGGGGTAATTGTATTGTCGGGTCCCATTTTTATGATCTTGTGTGATCCTGGATCGATCCATACGCTGCCTGTTTCATGAACCTGTGTCGTTGGTTTCGATCCTGCAGCAGTCTTCGAGTTCGAATATTCTTTTTTGACCACATGTCGGATCTCGGTTGTCTGAACGGTTCCGGACAGACGTAAATTCCTTGCCAAAGCCGAAGGGTCGCTTTCCAATGATTTTTTCTGCCCGCGTGCATCGACGACATAGCGGTAGACATCTTTCTTTTCAATGCCCTGCATGTCTCTGTAGATCAATTCATAAGCCGCCGGGTTTTCATTTTTTATCAGGCGATACTCCTTGCCAAGCTTGACGACCTCGACTATACCGGTCTTCATCAGGGCCAGCAGCTTTTCAGCGTTAACCGATGGCTGGACTGCGGCGTGGGTGAAAAAAACAGAACTGTATTTTCCATCAAACCGCTTTCTTTCTTCAAAGGTCAGGTTCACGTACACGTCCCTTACCAAATCAAAGGTCTGGTGCAACACGGTCTGCCAGATGAGTTCCTTGTCGGGGCCATCCCCGTTTATGGCTTCATCCAAATATCTTCGCAAAAGATCTGAAGGTTTGTCGCTTGGGTTGACGATCTCCTCCCAATTAATCTTATGACCATAAGCATCTTCCAGATCCGAATTCAAAAGGTTAAAGATGACATCCAAGGTCAAATTTTCACCATTTTCAGATAGCAGCCGAACAATTTCTTCACGATGCATAAACTTATTTTCACGTTTTCCCATCTTGCCTCTGACTTTCGGCAACAAGCCCCGTCTGGAGTAAAGGACAAACGTTCTTGGATTTTCCGGAGGTTTGTAGGCCAGTTCACCGGTTCGAGAACGGACGAATTCACCCTCCGAAGTGAGCGTCAGAACGGTCTCGATGGCACTGAGGCTGGTACCAATAATGGCCACTCTTTCACCCTTGGGAATGCTACCCAACAACTTTTTAGCAGGCCAGGGAGATGTAAAATAGCCATCCCTATCATTTTTTTCATTCCAATGGCCGGTGGCAAGCAAAACACGGTCAGCATCTCTTGAAAAAACCGTTTCCGAATCGAGATCGTTGATGCTCAGCTGGATCGTGTCTCCGTTCTGTCGCAGATCAACCACTTCGGACCGTGGATATAGGCGTATCTCCAGACCAATTTCGCGGCCTGAACGAACGGCATTCTGAAATCTATCCTTTAAATACTCTCCCATGATTGCTCGAGGATAATGACGGCAGCCCCCCTTCTCGTCGTCCGTCATTGAACACCATTCACGAAACCAATTAAAACGTTCTTTAAGTTGATTAAAATTGTCAGATACCCAATCCTGAAAGTCCCGGGGGTTACCGTCTATAATGCCCATTTCAGATGCACACATGTTGGTGATATGAAAGGGACACGCAAAGCGGTCACTGTGGGGAAAGCCGGGTCCGAAAATATCCCCCTTATGAAACACCTGGACGGTCATCAGGGAAAAGTCCAGCAGATTGTTAGCGGCTTTCGTCTTCAGCATGGCTATCAGCTGCGTCAGCATGGCCGTAGCGGCCAATCCGCCGCCGATTATAGCAAAATTAAAGCGCTTGGTTTCCAATTCTCTTGATTCTCATCTGTTTGTGTGTGGTTTGTCCTATCATTCCGCTTGTCTTTTTCTGATATTGATTTATGACGATTCATGCTCAATATATATAGTTAATAAATGTGTCCCGAGTCAAACACGCGACGCCAACACCAATCGGAATGCTGTTATGACAATAACGACAGCTTTCATACCCGTTATGGTATAGAGGTGAATTTATGCGAAAAGCCACACTTATCTCAATAGTTCTTGTTTATAGCATGATTGTGGGGTGTCAGACAACGAAGCCGATTCACACGGTTGAATCGGTAGACCTGAAACGTTTCATGGGCGACTGGTATGTGATCGCCAGCATACCGACATTTATCGAGAAAGATGCTTACAATGCACTTGAGTCCTACCGCCTCGATCCTGACGGCACCATTGCCACGACTTTCCGGTTCAACAAGGGCGGTCTGGACGGTCCATTGAAAGAATACAAGCCCCGGGGATTTGTGAAGGACACTGGTTCCAACGCTGTGTGGGGCATGCAGTTTATCTGGCCCATCAAGGCAGAGTACCGGATCATTTACCTGACAGAGGATTACACCCAAACGGTCATTGGGCGTTCGAAAAGAGATTATGTATGGATTATGGCGCGCCAGCCAGCCATTCCAGATGATGACTACCGGCGCATCTTGGATTTTATATTGGAGCAAGGATATCTGCTGGAGAATCTGAAAAGAGTTAGACATGCTGCCAATGAAGATGCCCCATAAAATCACGGTGTGATTCTATGGGGGCATTCATTTGGGCACCGCTTACATGCCACCGACAGCCGGGGCGAAACCGACGCGGTCTCCATCCGACAAAACCGAATCCAGCGCAACCACACGGCTGTTGACAAATACAATCTTTATGTCTTCATCCGCAATACCGGCTTCACGGGCCAGATCAGCAACGGTCTTTCCTTCCGTCAGTGTGTAGGCAGTGCTATCACGAAAATCGCAAGTCCCGGGTTCAACCAACGTTGCAAAGCATTTCAAGTCTATTTTCATAATCAACTCCTTGATTGGTGGGTTAATTTATATCACTCTACAAAGATAACGCTATGTTGCCACTTATCAATAGGTATATAACAATGGGTATTTAGGGGTATAAAAACATTGTTTAATGACAGGTTGGACAGAATACCAACCCGTTCGTATCTGCATATCAGGGAACCACCCATAGAGCGCCGTCGGACAGGTTGTTGATCATGTAGCGGGAAACACTGCCCATGAAAAAAGACCTGTCGATACCGCGACGGCCGACAACCAGAGTATGGTAATCTCCTTTTTCAGCAAAATCCATGACCGCCTTTCCGATGCGTCTTCGGCCCTCAATGGTTTCAAATCGCACCCGTTCCGCCGTAATGCCGGCCTGCTTAAACTTTTCCAACGCACGGGTGTAAAACTGGTCGATACAGGCTTTGTCGCCACGAACGATGATGTCTTCCAACTCAGTATCAGGTGGATCCTCCATTTCGATCTCGCAGGTGTTACGGTTATTGCCGGCGACGTGCAGAAGGGTCATCGGTGTTTCTGAATTACCGCTCATCATAAAACTGACATGATCGACCACGCGCAAGGAAGCCTCGGAACCGTCTACCGCCACCAGCAACTCGCCGGCACCCGCCTCGCCATCCACCAACCAGACCGGGATCACCTGGGATTGCTCCAGAATGTTGGCCGTGACACTGCCGGAGTAAAGCCTGGCAATACCAGACAAGCCCCGTCGCCCAACCACGATGGCATCGTATCGCCCCTGCTGTGCAAACTCAATGATATCCTTGGCAAACCCGAGTTTTCGTGCACGGGTCACCCCTTCGATGCGATTGGAGGCGATACCCCTGTCGACCATGTCGTTCTGGTAGTCATCCAGCAGAGACTGGGCCAAGCGGGCATTCCTGTTTGAAATCGTTTCCATTTTTTTTCTGGCCAAAACGCTGGTCCGCGCCTCCTCTTTCAGAAAAAGGGATACCATCGGCTGAACATGAAGTAAAACGAAATGCAAATCCGGTATCATGGCGGATATCTGGACGGCGTAGTCCAGTGCCAGTTTTGAGGGACGGGTATTATCGACAGCCAACAATATTTTCCTATTCATCCGTCTTCTCCTTTCCTCGCAAGTATTCTTTAGTTTCAGTCAACTCCTTTACAAGCAGGTGGTTGTTCACGTTGTTCCGGTAGGCCATGATGATCAGTTTGACGGACACCAGGAAGACGCCCGCCTCCAAAAAAAGATCGTGCGTAAATCCCTGGGTGAACAGGGCCAGGAACAAACAAAACAAATGTTGTCAGGATAACCATCAAAGATCCCGCATCAAAATACTTGTACATGTTGCCTCTCCTTTCTAAACGTGGTCACATCTACAGTTCAATATTGGACACCTGTTTCCTCACAATACCGATCGCCTCTTGGCGCCCGAGCTTTCGAATCAGGGAATACAAACGACCACAATCATCCAATGACAATTTTCCGACCAGCTGAATACAGGCCTTCTCATCGCGAAGATGCGGCAAGCTCTCTGAATCTTCGCGTTCACCTTTGGCGATCAGTTTGTTATATATTAATGCACGCGCAGCCAGAAGCATTTCCCGATCCGGCCACTTCAACTCAGGATGAAATACATACAACAGGGTCAATTGATCACCCGGACCGTATAGACGGCCCCGCATATCTAAGCGCTTTAAAGATGCATCGGCCAGAAAAACTGTCTGCAAGCGTTCGGGTTCGGTCAATTGCCGCAGCAACAGACCGCGCAAAGGGTAATGCATCAGCCCGGCTTCGATGAATACGGAAGCGCTATCATTCACCAACTCTATCAACGCTTGTGCCCGGAGAGTGTCCCGCAGTCGGAAACGGGCAGCATCCTGTCTTGCAAAATGCCTTACAGCCGTTATCATCGCCTCAAACGACCCCGACATCGAGACGTGATAAAAATTCAGTAGTGAACCGGTGGCATTGTGTTCCGCCGTATATACGAGATGCTGGACCGAGTTCCGAGCAATATCCCCAGGCCGAAACCCATCGGCAAAAAGATCGTGAATGCCTGATAGCGCTTCCAAATAAGGCTCCACCTGGTGGATGGTCTTATTCTGAGCGGACATCTTCTGCAGCAAATGGCACATCCTCCGACTGAACACCGGATATTCCAAATCTTGCTGCATCAGATAACCATCGATACTGATGCCACCCGTAAGCATCTGGGTAAAATTCTGATCGGGCGGCTCTTCCAGAAGAATCCTATCACAAGACCCCATCCAGTCCATCAAGACGGGAACCATCTCCGGTCGATGTATGCTCAGCCCTAATATGATCCTGTTTGAAGGCATCAAGAGTCTTTTATCTCGATATTCCCTGAGTAGCGCTCAACCACATCCTTTTCAACACACTCATCAATTACCTCGTTTTCAGAAGGCGCACCATCTGCTACCATGGGGCAATAGTGATCGGTTCCTTGCGGACCCTTGACCTTGGTATATTCTTTTTGGGATTCGGTTTTCATTTTCATTCACCTCACTTATTGGTTCTTAACTTCGTTAAACCGATAATTCCTTAGGAGTCTAAATTTGCACAAGCTCAGGATTTATCAGCACAGAACATCAGCCGGATTGTTTTCTACCCCAGACCGCATACAGCGGATCCGAATAAACAAATTCAGGAAAGTATTTGTCATCATGCGGCCGTGGCAGACCCCGCATGGAATAGGTATGCAAGCCTTCGAACGCCTCGGTTTGCATGAAGTACTCCAGTACCAGCCCCATGCGTTCGAACTCGTGCAGCTCCGTCCACAGTCGTATGGCCTTGGTGGGAAACCAGCGGTTGGAAAATGTGACCACCAGACAGCCACCCGGTTTCAGGACCCGGGCCACCTCGTCAAAAACCGTCAAGGGATCGATGAGGTACTCCACCGAAACCGTGCAGAGGACAGCGTCAAAAACATTGGCGTCATAAGGTAGCCGTGGATTGGCGTTTAAATCCTGAACAATCGATTCGGTCAATTGGCGGTTGCGGTTCAGCTCGCTTTGATTGAGTCCCAGCCCCACCAGACGTTTCAAGCGATGGCGCCTGGGGATGTGAGACTGCCAGCTGCCCATGAGATCGAGCACCTGCATGTCATCGCCCAAAAAACGGTTGTAGGTGTTTTTCACCATGGACAAGGCCGTGTCGTCCAGGTGCTGCGTAAAACGCGGTTTGCGGTAAAAAAGAGCATCATTTGTTGAATCTTGGCGCTCAAATGCGACGTCATTCAGGTAATCGGAGGCCTGATCAAGCCATCGTGCCTGCATCCCGGGACCGTCGGTGAGCCGCTCCATCCAGTCGATACTGGTACCGCCACGCTCGATCTGCTTGGGTTCGATTTTCCCGATAATGGTCGAAAGATGCAGATCCTTATCGGCCAAGGGATGGTTGAAATCGACGGAAAGGTTGCCGTTGTTGATCCCGACACATCGAAACGGGGTTATGTTGTTCCTGAAAACCCCACGGACGTCAGTTAAGAGCCCTTTGGGATAAAAGCGCCCCATCCGGGGGTTTGCCTGATGAATTCCCACCCGGTCCGCATTAAACTGTCTGCGCTTAATCTTCATCAATTGGCGTGTTTCAAAGGCCGGGACTGCCTGTCCGCTGTCGAAACTCAGCAGGATGTCATCTCCCCCTTGCCTGCCCATGAGACGCTCGCCCAGACCTGCTGGAAGTATATCCCGCCACATGTTGGCCTGGTTGGCTTGAAAACAGTCTGTATGGGTTACATTACCACTTTTCCACTTGAGCTGAAAAAGCAGATCGACTTTGCTGTCTGTATCGATTCGTTTCATTTTGGTTCCTCCATGATGATAGCGCTTCATGATCGGGACGTCCTGTTTCTCACTCGTCAAAATATATAAACGAAACATCACAATTCAATAGGGGAAGGATAAGGTTAAGTTGATAGGTAAAAACTATTAACAATGGCAGCCACAAGCATAAAACATTTAGGAGTATATTGCTTAATGCTTAGGTTATAGTTCTTGAAAAAAATCATCCCTGTTAGCTCAGGGACATCAGATACGAGCGTAGATTTGTTTGCTTGTTGGTGAGACCAAACTTGGTACGCAGATTTTTGCGGTGAAAATTGACGGTTGCCTCGGAAACGATCAGAATATCGGCAATTTCTTTGCTGGTTTTGCCATCCTTGACAAGGGTTGCCACCTGCATTTCCTGGGGCGTCAGGAGAATATTGGCGTTGGTCAGATTCTGCATCAGGGGTGTAATGATATCCTGCAGGTGAGCGTCTATAATTTCTACCAGGATCTTGTCCTTGGCTTTTAAAGGCACATTTTTCAGTTTTTCCACGTAGGGCAGAACCAAGCCCTTGATGTTGGTCAAAAAGCGCTTTTCAAGTTCGCGTCTGTCCTCTTCCCGCTGCTTCAAAAGAACTTTCAGGGCCACATTGGCTTCTTCCAGCCCCTGCTTTTGATCATGGAGTTTCTCTTGACTCTCCAAAAGCGCCTGCTCGGTGAGTTTCAAGGCTGTAATTTCTTCATGACTGACCACGACCCGCACTGGATCCGTATCCGGAATACGGATCACCCGCATGTAAAACCAGTGCTGGCTTCCGGGCTGATGGCAGGGGTAATCGTATAAAAACTCATCCAGTTGCTTGTCGATAACAGCCCGAATGCCCGTAGCCACCTTACAGGCATCCTGGCTGTCATTCCCGCTGGTGATGTCACAGGTAGAAAGATAATTAACGCCATGGAAGTTATGACCGGGAGGCAAGCCCCCCTGGGTGGCGTGATTCTGCCAGGCACGGTTGGTCGCCCGAATAACGCCGTCGTGGTCCAGAATGGCGATGTGCGCGGACAAAGCATCAAAAGCGAAGCGGGCCAGAGATTCCGAGAAATGAAGGGTTTCAGGATTTGGGGTGGTATCGGTGGGGTGAATCGTCATGGGTTTGTTCCTCTTGAGATCGGTTGTTGGCAATAAATTGAACAATACACCAATTGGCCTATTGTTTCAATCAATGGATCGTTTGCAACCATTCACGCGGCTATCTTGGATACCCATCCGTTTTCATCTGCATCGGCTCTGTAAAGATCCGTGTATCTGGCAGCTACAACCCGGTTGACAGGTCATCATTCCTCGGGTAAGAATTAATGTAATCATTCTTCTTATAGCGTTCTATAATATACTCTTCCCATAAATTTAGCGAGTCAAATGGAGGAAACCCGGATGCGCATTGCCATTATCGGTGCAGGCATCTCCGGCCTGGTCACCGCCTATCTGCTGAGTGAATCGCATGAGATCGTTGTGTACGAAGCGAATGACTTCATTGGCGGGCACACCCACACCATTGATGTGCCCCTGAAAGATCGTACCTATGCCGTGGATACGGGGTTTATCGTGTTTAACGAAAACACCTATCCGAATTTTATCAACTTGATGGAACGGTTGGGCGTTGCGTGGCAGCCTTCCAGCATGAGCTTCAGTGTGCAATGTGAAAAGACCGGTCTCTATTTTTGCCCCAGTAGCTTAAACAGCATGTTTGCCCAGCGCAGGAATCTGTTTCGACCGGCTTTTTATCGCATGCTCACCGATGCCTTGCGCTTCAGACGGGAAGCATTAGAATTGATGGAGACCGACGACTATAGCATAACCTTGGCGGAATACCTGGACACAAAGAACTATGGCCCATATTTTATAGACAATTTTATCATCCCCATGGGGGAAGCCATTTGGTCGGCGGATCCGGTGCAATTCAGGGAGTTTCCGGCACGCTATCTGGTTGAATTCTTTAACAACCATGGTGTCCTGAATATTCACAATCAACCTCAATGGCTGGTGATCAAAGGCGGCTCCAGACAATATATCGAGCCCCTCACCCGCCCCTTCCACAAAGATATCCGGCTCAGTATGCCGGTATCCTCCGTTCAACGCTTCGAAGACCGGGTGGAAATTACGGCCCAAGGAGAAACTGAATCCTTCGATCAGGTGGTCCTGGCTGCTCACAGTGATCAGGCCCTGCGGATGCTGGCGGATCCCACCGATCTGGAACATGATATCTTGGGCGTCATCCCCTATCAAGAAAATGTGGCCGTACTCCACACCGATGTCACTCTCATGCCTAAGAAAAAAATCGCCTGGGCCAGTTGGAATTATCATGTGCCCAAAGCAGAAACGGGACGTGTTGCCCTGACCTATGATATGAACCGTCTGCAGTCCCTGGATGCGCCAGAGGAGTTCTGTGTCACCCTTAATATGTCCGAGGCAATCCACCCCCAGAAAATAATCGAATCCCTTGTGTACCACCACCCGGTATACGATCCCAAGAGCCTGAACGCCCGTCGCAGTCAAGATGACGTGAACGGACAAAACCGAACCTATTACTGTGGGGCCTATTGGGGCTATGGATTTCATGAGGATGGCGTTAACAGCGCCCTGGCAGTATGCAAACACTTTGGAAAACATCTGTCATGATCAAGAGCTGTATATACGAAGGCACGGTCCGCCACCGGCGATTCCGGCCCCGGCCGAACAAATTCCAGTATCGGCTGTTTTTCATGTATCTGGATCTGGATGAACTGCCGACCGTATTCGATATGCACCCATTGTGGTCAAACCAGCAGGTCAATCTGGCCTATTTGCGTCGCAGAGACCATTTCGGAGATCCCAAAATACCCATCAAACAGTCGGTTCAGGACCTGGTTGAAGAACGTCTGGGCCAGCGCCCCGGGGGACCCATACGAATGCTGACCCATTTGCGCTATTTCGGCCACTGTTTTAATCCGGCCAGTTTCTATTATTGCTACAACCAGGAAGATACTGATGTGGAAACCATTGTATTGGAAATCCACAATACGCCCTGGGGAGAGCACTTTTGCTACGTAATGGGCAGAGAGGAGAACCTGCATCCATTCAAGGACTGGCGTCGGCATACCGGCGAGAAAGTCTTTCACGTCTCACCCTTTATTGACATGGATATCCGCTATGATTGGCGTTTTCGATTGCCGGGCGACACCCTCAGTGTTCATATCATCGATTATCAGAAAGACAGTAAACTGTTCGATGCCACCCTGATGCTGCAGCGTCGCAGCCTCGATCGTCGGGCATTGACGCGCCTACTGCTCATCTATCCAGCCATGACCGTCAAAGTAGTCACCCTGATCTATTGGCAGGCCTTACGTTTGGTCCTGAAAAAGACCCCTTTTTTTACCCATCCGAAAAAAAAGGGATGAATTTTTGAAAGGATTGTCACATGACTGACTTCATCATACCGGCAGAAGCGCCGCATCTTGATGAACTCAAGGCAGGCAAATTGGAGCGGCTCGCGCGCCAGACAGTTTTATCAGTGCTCGAGAAACTGAAATTCGGCCGAATTCGAATTATTGAAGATCTCGGCCAGCTTACGTTTGGCAAAGATGGACCCGCATCGTTGCAGGCCAGTCTTCACATTCATCACCAGCGGTTTTACAGCCGCATTCTCTTCAACGGCAGCATCGGAGCGGCAGAGGCCTATATGGAAGGACTCTGGTCGGCGGATGATCTGACCACGCTCATGCGGATCATGGCCCTTAACCAGCCTGTTTTTGCCGAGATGGAAAAAGGCCCGGCACGTCTGACAGCTCCGCTTTACAAGCTGTATCATTTGGCCAGGAAAAATACCAAGGTGGGCAGTCGGAAAAACATCCTCGCCCATTACGATCTTGGCAACAATTTCTATGCGTTGTTTCTCGACAAGACCATGGCCTATTCCTGCGGCATATTCGAAAATGAACATAGCACCCTTGAAGAAGCCTCTGTTGCCAAACACGATCGGATCTGCAAGAAACTCCAGTTGAAGCCCGGCGATCGGATTTTAGAAATCGGTACCGGCTGGGGCGGGTTTGCAGTGCATGCCGCTCGAAATTACGGTGTGCACGTCACCACCACCACCATATCCGACGAACAATACCGGTTTTCCCGGGCCCGCTTCCAAAAAGAAGGCCTCCAAGACCAGATCTCTATATTGAAAAAAGACTATCGGGATCTTACGGGTAAATATGACCAGCTGGTTTCCATCGAAATGATCGAGGCCGTGGGACATCAATATTTCGACACCTTTTTTAAGACCTGCAGCCAGTTGCTTCGTGATAACGGCATGATGCTGCTGCAGGCCATTACGATCCAGGATCAGGAATTCAAACGTTACACCCGCTCGGTTGATTTCATCAAACGCTATATCTTCCCTGGCGGTTGTGTGACCTCCGTGGCGGCCATGACGGCCAGCATCACCCGTGTCACCGATATGAGACTTTTTCATCTCGAAGATATTACACCCCATTATTCACGAACCCTGAGGAAATGGCGTCAACGCTTTTTCAACAACATCGACCAGGTACGCGCCATGAAATTTCCGGAAACCTTCATCCGTATGTGGGAATACTATCTGTGTTATTGCGAGGGGGCATTTGCCGAGCGGTACATCGGTGATGTCCAGATGCTGTTGACCAAACCATTCTGCCGCCGGGAGTCACTGCTCCCCGATTTAGGCGAAAATTAACTGAAATCTGGATATTCGAGCTGTCCATTGAAAGGCGGCGTTTCAGATTGTATTGAAACGCCGCCCTCGTATGTTGCTATTGGTTTCCTTCGTTCATATCATCCGCCAATTTGTGGCGGTTACCGATTCCTGACCTTTTTATTTGCAGCTCAGAATACGCTTAAGAAGCCCTCGACGTTTATACTACGACCCAACAAGGTCGAAGCGGTCAAGGTTCATGACCTTGTTCCACACCGCAACAAAGTCTTGCAGGAACTTCTCCTGGGAGTCCTCGCATGCGTAAACTTCCGCCAAGGCCCGCAACTGTGAGTTCGAACCGAAAATAAGGTCGACACGGGTGCCGGTCCACTTCAGTTCGTCCGTTGCACGATCACGACCCTCGAATACGTCCTCCTCTTCCGAGCTTGCCTTCCACGTCGTGCCCATGTCGAGCAGATTCACGAAGAAGTCATTGGTGAGCGTTTCCGGCCGATTGGTGAAGACGTCGTGCCGGGACTGTCCGAAGTTGGTGCTCAGGACGCGCATACCACCAACGAGAACCGGGATCTCAGGAGCGGTCAGTGTCAACAGCTGCGCCCGATCAACCAGCAGTTCCTCCGCCGATACGGCATATTTGGTTTTGAGGTAGTTACGGAACCCGTCTGCCTTCGGTTCTAGTACGGTGAATGACGGTGCGTCGGTCTGTTTCTGCGACGCATCCGTGCGTCCCGGCGTGAAAGGTACAGTCACTTTGTGACCGGCCTTCTTGGCCGCCTGTTCGACACCTGCGCATCCACCTAAGACAATCAAGTCGGCAAGCGACACCTTCTTCCCGCCGGACTGCTCGCCGTTGAACGCTTTTTGGATTCCCTCAAGGGTCTTCAGCACCTTCTTCAGCCGGGCCGGCTGGTTGACTTCCCAATTCTTCTGAGGCGCCAGGCGGATACGCGCCCCATTCGCGCCGCCCCGCATGTCGGAGCCGCGGAACGTGGAGGCCGACGCCCATGCGGTATGTGCCTGCGCTGTGCCACGCCATCCGGATGAAGAGTCCCCCGTAGTGACCGTAATCGGCCGGCCACCAGTCCTGTGAATCAGTCATCAACGCATAGAGATCCTTCTTCAGGGCATTAAAATCTAACTTCTTGAATTCCTCAACGTAGTTGAACGCCTCGTCCATGGGATTGCTCATGGGAGAGTTCTGATGAAGAATCCCGAGGTTCAACTGGTTCGGCCACCAGTCCCGGTTCGACGTGCCACCGCCGGCAATGGGTTTACTTGTCCTGCCTGTTACCGGGCACTTGCTGTCGTCATTCATAAGGTTACCTCCTTGGGTTAAATATTAGTTTTGTTTTTCTTTGGAAGCACCTTTATGACAAATTCCTTTGACTTCAACCTGTGTCATTTCCGCATAGCCAATGGATTGAACCGACTCGGGCATCCAGTATTTTTCTGGATGCCCGCTTTCGCCGGAATGACAGCCTTAAGCTATTTAATTCCCGAATTAAGAATAGGACCCGGAAGCAAGCAATTTATCGGAGTTAGCCCCTAAAATCTTTTTCCATTTGAAAATATTCAGCCTGTCTTATTTTTTATCAGCGGTTTCAACATGTACAGCAAATCACTCTCCCGCGACGGGTATGGAGACATGATGCTCTGCCGGTAGAGGGTTTCAGCAGGTATCCGGTTCAACATGGCCAGACGGATGGTATTGACGATACCCGATGCATTGTCGGATAGGATGTGTGCACCAAGAAACTCGCCGTTAGAACCGACAAGGAGTTTAAATGCCGCGTTGGACATGCCAACTCGGCGATACGTTGGCCAAGTGAGGTTTTGTCCAAAACTTTTTATATAAGGGATGGCCTCACGCTTCAAGGCGTCTTCGGTATATCCTACCATGGCATACTGGGGATAGGTAAACAAAATGGCTGGGACCGCTGAATAATCCATTTCAAGCCTGGGAGCGTTGTCGAGCTCGCCCAGAATCGTGCTGACGGCAATCATGGCTTCATAATCGGCCACGCGCGCGAGTTGAATCGTTGCCGCACAGTCACCAATGGCATAAATATGCGGTTGGGTTGTTTGCATACGGGCATTCACGATAATACCTCTGCGTGAGTAATCTATGCCTGCCCGGTCAAGATCCAAATCATCAATGTCGGCTGCACGACCAGCACCGTTTACGACAACGTCGGTGGAGAAGGATGCTCCATCTTCGGTCGTCACGCGAATCCCACCTGCATTTCTTTCGATGGCCGTAATTTGCACACCGTTGTGAACGGCGATTCCTTCGGCTTGCGAAGCGTTAACGAGCAGGGAAACCATTTCGGAATCAAATGGCCCCAACGGCCTCGAAGTGGCTTCCAGAATAGTGGTCTGCCGGGAATGGCTATCTCCCAAGCGGGCCACAAAATGGGCAAATTCAAAAGAGATGAATCCACCGCCTATAAAAACAAAGCGATCGGGAAGTGACGAAAGTTCCAAGAACTGATCGCTGGTGATCACGTGTTCGATGCCCTCGATAGGGAGAGACATGGAGCGGGCACCGCTGGCTATTACGAAAAACCGTGCTGATATTTTACGGGTGCCAATGCCCAGCGTTTGTTCATCCAAGAAATGAGCTGCGCCGGAAATAAATTCGATACCGGCTTTTTCAAAGCCGCCTAAGGTATTGCGCGGTACTGTATTCGTAAATTCGTTCTTCTCCCTCAAGAAATCAGCCCAGGAGAAATGTGGGCCGGACAAGATGCCTTTTCCTGCTAGATGATGTGATTTGGCGATGATCTCTGCACCCTCGTAAAACCACTTCTTTGCTTGACATCCTGCAAGGGCACAGGTTCCACCGGGTTTGTCGCTCTTTTCTATGACGGCCACATTCAGCCCTCTGGCGTTCAAATCATAAGCAGCTGTTTGCCCCGCTGTGCCGGTGCCAATGACTACAACATCGTATTTAGCCATAAGAATCTCCGTTGGTTTAAAGTCTGGTGTTTTATTCTCAACGCCTGCTGAAATCCATTTCTAACGAATTGCATCCTTGTATACCGATAATGTGCGTTCAAACACACGTGTCCATGTATAACGGGAAGTAATCTTCTCGGCTTGAGGATCGTTAAAATCAGGATTGCTTTTTGCAGCAGCCATCATATTGAGAATGCTTTTGGATAATTCGTGTTCCAAATAAGTTTCGTCTTTTTTATACGGCTTATCAATGGTTTCTAATATTGGCAACTGAATCAGATCGATGGTTTCTTTTTTTGCTCGTCCAAAAATCTCACCAAAACCGGACAGGCGGGTGGTGATTATTCGGCATCCCGAAGCCAGACCCTCAAAGAGCACGAGAGGAAGGCCTTCAAAAAATGAAGGCAGCACCTGCACATGCGCCTTTTGCATAAGCTCAGCCAGCCTGTGATGGCTTACATATCCATGATTGGTAACTTTAGGGCCCAGTTTTTCAGCCAGTTTAATGCAGTGATTGTATTCCGGACCACTGCCGCTTCCCGCCATGTGGAGATGCCAGTCGTAATGTTTAATTTTCATGAGAGATTTCAACAGCCATATGACACCTTTGCTCCGATTATATTTTCCGGCATAGAGAATCTGAATGGTCCCGGCCAGGGATTTTGGGGCACGGGTAAACATCGTTTCATCATATCCGCCACCGATAACCGTTATTTTATTGGGCGGGACGCCATACAGATGGCTGATATCTTTTTTTTGATCGTTTGTCAGTGCAATGATCTTGTCCAGTCTCGCGCAATAGCGTTTTATAAAACGTCTTATATGAGGACAATTATTATACTGTCTCAGATCCGTGCCGTGGCAGGTTGCCACGACGGGTAAAATCGGAAATAGTTTCCTTACTAATGCCGAGAGTAAAAAAAGGTGATTGGTGTGAATAATATCGGGGGAAAATCGGGTGAAACCCTTTTGCAGTTCATCGTTGAACGCAGCTTTATAGGCAGTCAAACGGTTGCCTTTCAGTTCCTTGAATAATGAACTTTTATAAGGCATCACATCCGACATGCCCGGAACAGAAAAATTGAGAAGATCTGAATTAAAATATACATAAGAACCCTCGGTTTGATGAATATCACTTGAGGGAAAGTTTCTGCCAGCAGGGACACCGGCAACCCAGTAGTTTGATAAACCGTGTTTTTTAGATTCTCTGATAATCGACTCAAAATAGATGCCACTACCGGTCATTTCCGGTCTCTGGCCGATAACATGCAGTATTTTTAAATGTGCCATATGGGTTTATCCGTGGGGCTCCATTTTCCATTCACTTCCCTTGATACTGACGATAAGCCAACTGCCATGTTTTAGATTGTTTGGTTGTTCGTGTCGGCCATTGTACCCCAAAATGACCGCACAGTCTGCAAAAAGCCGACATTTGATCCGATAGGGTGTCGGATTCATCTGGAATTTCTTTCCTGCCAAGACCATAGTGAAAGATCCTATCGATACCACCGGCAATGGCGCACATGTAATATCCTGAAGGTGTCAGGCCAATACCACACTCTTCTATAATGCGGCAGCCGCAGGTGTAGTCTGAAAATCGGTTATAGACGGTATCAACAGGTGCCACATTAAACGGTTTAAAAAGATTCACACGGGAAGACTTCAGCGTGCTTTTAAGTATAATTGCATCCGGCATCTTTTTGAGAACCCGATGAACGTGGTTTCCAAAAAAATTCGTGCCCAGTACCAGCCGCACGGAAGGATTATACTGCGATTGATATTCAACCAATAGGTCGATGATGTCAAAAATACCACTGTGAAGCGTTGGTTCTCCGCCCAGAATTCGGATGCGTTTCCATTTAATTTTTCTCTCAATGCTCTGTTGTATGAAAGCCGCGATGTCTGCAACAGGCATTTCTATGTTAATTGGGCTCTGAGCGCATGAGCGATTGCAGTTTATGCATTTCAAGTTGCATTTGTAAGTTATGTCCATCTCCGCATACGTAAGGCTGGGGTGATACTGTCTTCCAAAATGGCAAGAAATAAATGATTGTGCACGCAAAAACTGGTAGGTATCGTAAACCAATCTTTTTAACGTAACGTTTCGATGGCGAAAAGGTGTTTTCACGGATTATATTACCTGGTTTTTACAATTTTCTAAGACCATTTTCTACCGCCAACCCTCTTGGTTTCATCCCCAATCCGGCAGGCGCAGGCAATGAATAGAACGGTCCAGCCACGAATTCGATGCGAAGTTTCTTCTTAGCATCATGGCCAGCACAGTCAAGAACGTTGCAACGGCCTTAGCCCGAATATTTCATGAAACTTGACGAAGAATTGTTTAGTTTGTTTTAAATATCAGAAAATGATCAGGATATCTGAGCTATAAGCGGTATGCCCATAAGCTACTGGATGCTTACAGCTTACAGCTCTTTACGCTTAGTGCTAAGTAAAGTTGAGTATCATGCTGTCTTGGGGCACATACGCCCGATGAGGCAGATCCGTCTGCCTTGCAACATAACTGGGCACGGCAATACCGGACGCAAACTGCACATAGTTCACAAATGTTCTGCCGTCGATGCGCACTTTCATGCCCTCGACCGGTGACTTCAGTGGAACAATGGCATTGGCATTTTTGTAGCACTCCCGGGCTTCTGTCAGGCCTAACTGAGCTGCCTTTTCAGCAATACTGACTTCAAGGTAATGTCGCGAAACATCATCAATGTTGTCTGCATGGTCCGCAGTGATTTTTTCTATGATATGCGTCAGATGATTTCTCATTTTTTCACCTCTTTATTGGTTTGTAATTGAAGACCCTCGCAGCAAGCTACGAGGAATGTTCTGCCGTGCGACAGTGCTTCGCATCGACCGTAAGGAATTCTATCTAATTCTGATTCGCTCGCTAACCCCGCGGTAAGCCACAGGGAATGCGCTCGCTGTTTCGGTTCAGCTTATCTTCATCATCCATCGAACCGCGTAGGCCAGCAAAAGAACAGCGGCCAAGCCACCACACCAGAGAGCGATAAACCACACCCACTCCTGGACTGTTTTAATACGCGTCTTCATGGGATGTTTTCCCTCTAAAGATGTAATAGCAGTATCCCGTATATGTCAGTATCACCGGCAGCATGATAACGGTCCCGATCAGCAACAACGACTGGGATTCGGGTGCCGCAGCCGCCTGCCGGAACGTGACCTCGTAAGGCACGATCCAGGGCCACAAACTGATGCCCAAGCCGATATAGTTCATCAGGAAAAGCCCCTGAGCCAGAAAAAACGGCCGGAGTTCTCTTTGGGTATGCAAATCACGCCAGAGGTACAGAGCACCGGCTGCGGAGAGAAGCGGCATGGGAGACAGCAGTAACACATTCGGCCAGCTAAACCACAGGTTTTTGATATCTTCATTGACAAAGGGCATACTCAGGCTCACCAGCCCCATAAACCCCGCCACAATGATGAGAACATAGGCCGCACACTTACGGGCCCATTCCTGTGTGTTACCGTCAGTTTTCATAATCAGCCAGGTCGAGCCTAGCAAAGCATATCCGAAAACCAGCGCCAGGCCGGTCATCACGCTGAAGGCACTCAACCAGTCCAAGGGCTTGCCGGCAAAACTGCGGTCTACCACCACTATCCCCTGGACAAATCCGCCCAGAATTACGCCCTGCATGAAGGTTGCCCCCAGGCTACCAAAGTGGAAAGCATAATCCCAGATTCTGCGTGATTTACCTGCGGCTTTAAAGCGGAATTCGAACGCCACGTCTCCGATGGGGCTAAGGGAAACAAGATGCCGAGCCCCAGATCGAAACCGTCTAGAATGACATACAAGAAAATTGCCGTAACAATCAGTCCGTACCAGATGAGGGGCAAATCCAGAAAGCTTGCAAAACTAAACATGTTCATTTCCTCCGGTTGGCGTACCCAGATTCGTCACCAGCGGAGGCGCCTTTATGCCGTGATCCCCGTATGCGTTGTCAGCAGAATCGGGCCCCTTGCCGATGAGTCGGATAATGTAATAGCTTCCAGCACCGAAAACGAAAACGTAGGTAATAACAAAGGCCAGTAGTGACAAGGCGATGTTGGGTCCCACGACGGGAGATACCGTATCGGACGTGCGCAGGACCTCATACACGATGTATGGTTGCCTGCCAATCTCCGTGACAAACCATCCGGTGAGTACCGAAGGTGACCGCAAAGATTTTCACCCACATACGGTAGATGTCCTGATAAACGTCCTTACCGGTTTTCAGATAACGCCACTCCACCACGGCCAGCCAGCTTGCCAGGCCAATGGTAAAGGATGGAAAAATTATATGAAACGTGATTGTAAACGCAAACTGTATTCGCGCCAGAACAACCGGGTCTAAAAAATCTGTCATGGTTCAGTACTCCTTTGCCGGCCGACAATGTGAAACCAACCACTTCGTGTCCGTCCTATATCCAAAAAGTCCCGCACAAGCCATGAAGAAGACACACCGGCGGATACCCATGCGAATCAGACAGTTGGACAGCCGTCGACGCTCTGCTATTTCCAGGGTCGGGTTTATACGTCCCCCTTTTTTTTGGGAAACCAAGGGAAAAAAGTATTGGTTCGTGCAATGTAATCTTTATATTTTGGCCGCGTATGAACAATGGCCTTTTCCATCAAGGTCACACCGGTCATTTTCAATAGAACGGTGGTAATGATAATGGGGCTGATGACGGTCCATAGACTGGACGGGGTCGCCAGGGCAATTAAAAATATGCCCCACCAGATAAGACTCTCCCCAAAATAATTGGGGTGCCTGGAATAGGCCCACAAACCCTGATCCATGACACGACCCTTGTTGGCGCCGTCAGCCTTGAAGCGGGCCAGCTGCCAGTCGCCCACTGCTTCAAAGAAGAAACCGGCCGCCCACACGCTTGCGCCCAAACAATCAATCCATGTCAGCTGGGGTGGCTGGGGTGACATCTGACCCCACTGCAATGCCAGGGCAATAGCCCATAAAAAGATTGCCTGCAAAACGAAAACTTTGAAGAGACTGATCAGCCAGAAGGAATCCCCGCTTTCTTCACGCCAGCGGCCGTAGCGTGGATCTTCTCCGTGCCCCCAATTACGCCAACTCAAGTGCAGACTGAGACGCAGCCCCCATAAGGTTACCAGAAGGGTTATCAGAATCATGCGCCCCTGAAATCCTTCGGCGGTAAAAAAAGTCAACCAGGCTATCAGCACAAAGCCCAGTCCCCATAAGGAATCCACAATGGTGACATTCTTGGTAACCAGGCTGATTATCCAGCCCAGAAGCATCATGCCCAGCACGGCTATAAAATTGCTGGTTAAAATTGATGTGATGTCCATAATCGTTCTCCTTGGAACACTATTATGTCAATCGTATGTCAATCGCTATATCCACAACATCCCCGCAAGTTGACACCACTGTCAACTCACTTTGCTTGTTCTGGCCAGCGGATTTTCAAATGCTTCGCCGGCACGCTTTTTTTCGATGGCCAACCTGATTTTCTCATGCACCTGATCACTGATGGGGTAGGCCAGAGCAACGACGAGCCCCAAGAGGTTGAAAAGGGCGGGAATGAAAGCGTACAGCATACGCAATACAAACTGAACCTTCTGGGTCTGTTCGACATTGGGCGTGTATCCCGCCATCCCCAGAACCGCAAGACCGACACCGATGCCGACGGCCGCGGCCAGTTTCTTTGAAATCGACCACCACCCGATGTACTGCCCCTCTCGCCGCTCGCCCGTCAAGAGTTCATCGTAGTCGATGACGTCCGCCTGTATTGCAGAAGGAAGCGCCAGTGTCGCCCCGAAACCGATACCGGAAAGAAACACCAGTATGCCATATAACCAGGTATCGCCCGGACCCAGAAAAAAAACACCCATGAAAGCTCCCGAGTTGATGCCCATAGAGACCAGCCAGGCTGCCTTCTTTCCGGTTCGACGGCTGATGTATATCCAAAACGGCAGAAACAGGATGCCGCTCATAAAGTAAAGTAACAGGAAAAAGTCGGCCATGTCAGACTGGAGTACGTACTCTACGTAAAAAAGAATCAACGTTGCCGGCAGGTTGTTGCCGATAGCGCTGATGGTGTACGCAGCCAGCAGAATCACAAACGGACGGTTTCGAGCGACTTGCCGGATACCTGAAAACAGGCCCAGCGGCGATCCACCGGACTGGGGGTGGCGCTCTTTGATGGATATTACACACCACCAGGCCGTTCCTATCAACAACGGAGCGTACAGGACGGATATCCAGAAAAACTTGGCTCGCTCACCCGCTGCATTGTCAGGGAGTCCGAACAACCACTGCACCAGGGCAGGAGCACTGGCCGCCGCCAGGGTTCCGGCAATCAAAAATCCGTCGCGCATCCCGAAAAGGGAGGTGCGTTCGTGATAGTCGAAGGTAATTTCAGGACCCAAAGACTCATAGGGAACCGTAACGATGGTCCAGAAAAAGAAAAGGGCGTAGATGAATACACCAAACCACACGGTCTCAGCAGGGGGTGATGCTTGTGGCGGATTGAAAAGCAAAAACATTGTTAAAGCTACAAAAAAAGCCCCAACAGCGATATAGGGCCGCCGTCGACCAAAACGGGTTCGGGTAAGATCGGACAGGTAACCGATAACCGGATCGGTCACCGCATCAAAAATTCGCACGCTGAAAAGTATATAGCCCAGCAAGACGACATTGATTCCGACAACATCGGTATAAAATTTGGGGATGTAGACATACACGGGAATGCCGATAACAGCCAGAGCATAGGCAGGTGCGGCATAGGCGACCTTCTTCCAAAAAGGAACCTTGAATGAATGGTCATGATTCATGGTGACCCCAACAGCTGCCGTTTAAATGAATTGTTCATGGGTTTCTCCCCCAGCCACATGGCATAGAGAGCAGCTGCAAAGTCAGCACCTTGGATGACACCCAGAGACTCCCCATTCAATGCCAGTTCGGTCCCTTTGCCGGGCACATAGCTGAGTGCATACCGGTCGCCTGGTTGAACATCCCGGTAAAGTGCGTTTTGTCTGTCTAGGCGCGGTTTCAACCTTTCGAATTCTTCAGGGCCGACATTTTGAGCCATCATTTTATAGGATGCAGAACCAAAATCCTCAGCCTTGATGGCGTGGAAATATTCGATCTCCAATCGTTTGGGCGTATCGTTCAGGACACTTTCAGAAGGTGCTCCTTCCAGCATGTACAATGCACCGACATAAGCTTTGATAACACGCATGAAGCGAAAAAGACCCGCACCCCGGATCTGAAGTGTTGTCCCGTCGATGGCGACGCTATCTTTGAAATACACGCCTTGAATCTCAACACCGACAGCACTCGTTCCTGAAAGAAATAGGAACATGGCCAGTAAAACTATTATCCATGTATATGTTGTTTTCACAGATATTTCCTTTCAAATTTCGGGTCTGAACCGAATCTTTTTCCTACAATATTTAGCATTCTGTAACCAAATGCAACATGAGATGAATAGGGGGTTAACAATAGGTAATACCTATTATAAAAAGACGAACTGAAACAACACGTAATTCCGCTGCTGGAGAACCGTCCCTTGCTTTTTCTGGCGGCATTATCCTATTATTACCTGAACTGAGCGATTTTTCCCGAAGAGATGTGCCAAGATCTTGAGGGAGGAGGGTACGCAAAAAATGTAAGCATACCCGTGGATCTGTCGAGGCTTTTTGCGAACCCTTGATTCGCAAGAGATTGGTGCAGATCGAGATAAAAATTGCTCAGTTCGGGTATTATTAAGGTCAATTAATTTTCTTCGTCCATTGTGAGGTAAAAATGAATTTTTTATTTTATATAAAGCTTTATCTGCTGACAGTTCCGATCTTCTTCCTGTTGGACATCATCTGGCTGGGAGTTGTTGCCAAGGGTTTTTACCGTAAACATCTGGGATTTATATTGAGCCCGGAGGTGAACTGGGCGGCGGCAGTTACCTTTTACTTTATCTACATTGCCGGCATACTGTTTTTTGCAGTAGCCCCGGCTATCGAGCGGGCATCCCTGCTAAGGGCTCTTGTCTGGGGAAGCCTCTATGGCTTTTTTACCTACGCAACCTATGATCTGACCAACATGGCCTTGATCAAAGGCTGGCCCATGAAAATTGTGGTGGTAGACATCTTGTGGGGTATGATTTTATGCTCCGTGGTAGCGATGTCGAGTTTTGGCGTTGCCAGATGGCTCATTTAACCCAAGCCGGTAGCTGAACATTAATCGTGAAACGATACCTATTAACTCGCTGTGAGGGCACATAATAGGGCTGAAACATATTACGGGAAAGTTACCATGAAAAAATCTACGACAATCTATATTCTAACACTGGTGCTGGCGCTGTGTGGCAACGGTTGTTCTGCATCGAAAATAAGCCAAAGTGACAGCGAAAATCAACGACTGGCTGACTGCCCGACCCGGCCGAATTGTGTTTCTTCGGAAGCACAGGATGCCAAACACGCGATCGCACCCTTGAAACTGACGGGTGACCCAAAAACAACCTGGGAAGCGGTCGTCAAGGTCGTCGATCAGCTGCCACGTAGTACGATCGTTGAAGCCACCCATCGCTATTTACACGTGGAGTGTAAAAGTCGCATTTTCAGGTTCATCGATGATCTGGAACTTCTATTAGACCCCGTAACCGGGGTTGTCGCCATCCGATCCGCTGCACGGGTCGGAAGATCGGATTTGGGTGTCAATCGTCGCAGAGTCGAGACCTTGCGCAAAAAACTTAAAGAAGATGGACTCATCGAATGAGTCTGCGAAACCATGAAATACGATGCTCCCGAATTTTATTAGAAGCCATCTCAAAAATAGGATATTGGTTCAAAGTCACGGCGGGATTAAGTTAAATTTTTAGATTAATATTATCCTATAAGAGGCAAACAGTATATGGATATCTGGTTTTTTATCATGGAACTGGTAATGCTGCTGGGCAGCGCCTTTCTCCTGGGCGCCCTGGCCCAGCGCTTGGGACAGAGTCCCATACTGGGGTATCTTCTGGCAGGCACCCTTGTCGGTCCCCTGCTCTTTAACACCGCAACGGTCAGCCAGGCTTCCGAACTGGGGGTCGCCCTGCTGCTGTTTTCCATCGGCCTGGAGTTCAGTTTCAAACAATTAATGAAAATGGGGCGCATGGCATTCGGCGGGGGTACGCTACAGGTAGTGGCAACCATGCTGGTGGTGACCCTGGTCATGTTTTCCCTGGTGGGTCTGCCCCGTGCTCTCACCTTGGGGGCCATTCTGGCGTTGAGTTCCACCACCATTGTGCTTCGGATACTGGTGGACCGAATGGAAATCGATTCGGTCAAAGGCCGGACATGCCTGGCCATTCTTCTGCTCCAGGATATAGCCATCGTGCCCCTGGTGCTGATGGTCAGCTTCTTTACACCTGCTGCGGCGGAAATGAATCTGGGTCTGCACATCCTCAAGGTGATCCTGTCGGTCTTCGGGCTGGCGGGCGCTTTCTATCTGCTGCTGTATCATCTGGCCCCCAGATTGCTGAGTGAGGCCAGACTTTTTGCTAATCGGGAATTAACCGTTCTGCTGAGTATTGCGGTGGGTTTGGGCGCTGCCTGGACAGCCCACAAGCTGCATATTTCACCGGCTCTGGGCGCCTTTGTGGCCGGCATGCTTCTGGGAGAATCCCCCTTTGCCACTCAGATCCGGGCCGACATCGGCTCCATGCGCATTATCATGGTCACCCTGTTTTTTGCCTCTGTAGGCATGCAGGCCAAGCCCATGTGGTTTCTGACGCACCTGCCCTGGGTACTTCTTGTTTCCATTCTCGTTCTGATGCTGAAAACCGGAATTATTTATGGTGTGACCCGTCTGTTCGGTCTCGACAACCGCCAGGCACTGGCAACGGGTATCACCCTGAGTCAGGTGGGTGAGTTTTCCTTTGTACTGGCAGCCACTGCCGCCAGCGGCGGTTTGCTGACAACCGATACTGTGGACCTGCTGGTATCGGTTATCATTGTGTTGATGCTGGTCACCCCTTACCTGATTGGCCATGCCGGCACTCTGACAGAGCGGCTTCTGGCACTGATTTCCCACCGTAAACCATTGACGGCAGATCTTTCTTTATCCACACAGTCGGTTCCGCTCAATCAGGTGCTGGTGATTGGTGCTGGGCCTGCCGGGCGACAGGTTGTGCAGACACTCATTGCGCACCGGCTGGAACCTGTACTTGTCGATGTAAATCCCGAGAGCCGTGATTATGCCCGTCAACAGGGTCTTCGGTTATATCTTGGAGATGCAGGTCACGAAGAAGTATTGGTGCACGCCGGTCTGGCTGATGTGTGCATGGTGGTGGTGACGGTTCCCGACCCTCATACTGCAGCACAGATCGTGGCCATGATTCGGCGGCTGCGGCCCCAGATCTCTATTGCTGCCCGTTGCCGGTACAACCGGCACATGGAAAATCTTCATAAAGCCGGCGCCGACATCGTTGTAGACGAAGAGATCACAATGGGTGACAAGTTGAGTCGGCAGATCGTAGAACATCTCAGTGATGAATCGGGCGTTCTGGTAGCTTGCCGTCTGAGCGGACATATGCCGGAATAAAATTGCCACAGCAATTTTATCAAACGCGACGTTGTCGCTCCTGGCAGAAGGCTATACCGACATATAGTTTGGGAGGCATTTTCGCTTGTTTGGTAACGGACAAGTAGTTCTATTCCTAATTTGATTATGACCCGTTCTGCAGTGAAGGGGAAAGAAGCAAATTTCATGGTTGAAAAGGACAGTATCTTTTTAACGGCAGAACAGGCTGTCGAGGCCGTGTGCCTTGATTTTCGGCAGTACGATCCGCAGGTTCCCCTTTTCAGCGAAATTATCAGCGTATTATCAAAAGGGAACATCATTACCAGGCGCGAAAGGGGTAAGAACGGCATCTGGATCCGCACAACAAGTGACCGGAAAATGCGCTGTCTGGAAGGACCTCAACTGATAGACATCATGTGTGACATTCTCTCTAAAAGCAGACCAGACTCCATTGTACTGGCTGCCGTATGCGCCCGGGTGTTCCAGACACGCGCATACCCGGACAAAGATCCCACAACAGGCAAGTCCGGTGTTCGTGTATTGACAGGCATGGAGGAATTTACCTGTCGTCAATGCGGCAAGTGCTGTCAAAAACTTGATTATCACAATGAGGTCACCGACGACGATGTTGCTGCCTGGGTGCAGACAGGCAGAAGCGAGATTCTGGACTGGGTGGGCGTTTTTCATAAAGACGGCCATGAGACAGTCTACCGGATCTGGGTGAAACCAGGCACCAGAACCTATGCTGAAGCATGCCCTTTTTTACAGAAAAAATCCCATGAAAACGTATGGATATGCCGCATCCACGATGTTAAACCACGAATCTGTCATGAATATCCAGTGAGCCGAAAGCACGCCATCATGACCGGGTGTCCGGGGTTTAAACCTCAATAGATCACAATCACCATTTTCTTCCGACAATCTTTGTTTATTTTCGAAATTTCTACCTTGATGTTCTAAATATCGGCACTATGTTTTATGGAAATTTGAAGAACCGCACAGCTCCGATTAACCGGATTTCCTCTTTGTTCCGGCTATCCACGGGAATTTATAGACTGTTGTGGCTCAGTAACCATGTAAAACAATGAAAGGCGGTACTATGAAAAAAATACATTGGGTCATGTTCATCATGATATTGTCGGCGCTTGCAATAGGCTGTACAAAAGACAAACGCTATCACACGTCGGCACTGCCTGAGCCGGCATCCTTTAATGCACATTTCGGGGATATGGACACGGATGGTGATGAACTGGTGAACTGGGAAGAATTCAAATCCTACTTTCCCCAGGCCACACCCGATATTTTTAAAACATTGGATGGGAATGAGGACGGTCAGATAGATCATGACGAGTGGCATGATTTTAAAGAGGCCCACGGGATGAGAGATCACAACTGATAGCCTATCTGCATTGCCATAGCTTTCAATCACGCCGCTCTTCGCGAACAGCCGCGGTGAGCGGCGTATTGAACCGCATCATCGAGCTCAGTTCCCTTTCTTCGATCTCCTGCATGAAACATAACGGCAGCGCTACAGAAACTGGTTCAATTTTCCTATTATCGACAGTATTTGTTTGATGAGTAATTGTAGCGTGTTCGTGCGGATTCATTGGAAAAATCATGTTCAATCCGTTTGAACAAAGATCTCAGGGTGACAAGTATTGGTATTCGTCCAGCGGAATTTTATCATACCCCGACCTTGATCGAACCCAAATAGTTCTTAGTATTGATCTATGGTAAATTTCTGTCACAATGTAGCAATTGAATACATCGACGACGTCACTGCGTGATCAATACAGAAAAGGAGACGACACATGAACGAAGCATATAAATTTGAAACCCTGTGCCTGCATTCCGGTCTGGGACCCGACCCGGCCACCAATGCCCGGGCAATTCCCATACATAGAACCTCCTCTTATGTGTTCAACAGTACCGAACACGCCGCCAACCTGTTTTCCCTCAAAGAACTCGGCAACATCTACACCCGTATCATGAATCCGACTCAAGACCAGTTGGAAAAAACCGTCTCAGCCCTTGAAGGCGGCGCCGCTGCATTGGCTTTGTCTTCGGGAACGTCCGCCATATACTACGCCATCATCAATATCTGTTCATCAGGAGATGAGATTGTTTCGGCCAACAATCTGTATGGCGGCACCTACACCATGTTTGACAGTATTTTGCCCCAATTCGGTATCCATACCCGATTCGTGGACCCACGCGACCCGCAGAATTTTGAACCGGCCATCAACGAGCACACACGGGCGATATTCATTGAAACCATCGGTAACCCCGTCCTCGATTTCATTGATATCGAAGCCGTAGCGACGATTGCCGGACGCCACAATCTGCCGCTGATTGTCGATGCCACCTTTACAACACCCTACTTGTTCAGGAGTATTGAACACGGGGCCGACATTGTCGTCAATTCACTGACAAAATGGATGGGCGGTCATGGTACAGGAATCGGCGGCATCGTCGTGGACGCAGGAAAATTCAACTGGCAGGACCCCAAGTTTAACCTCTACAATGAACCCGACACCAGTTATCACGACATTCGATTCGCCCATGACCTCGGAGACCTCAACCCCCTGGCATTTATCATGCGTATGCGGCTGGTGCCCTTACGCAATCTGGGCGCCTGTATTTCCCCGGATAATGCATGGTTGTTTCTGCAGGGATTGGAAACCCTGCCCCTGCGTATGGAACGGCATTCAGAGAATGCCATGCAGGTTGCCTCGTATTTAAAGAAACACCCCAGTGTGACCTGGGTTCGTTATCCAGGACTGAAAGATGATCCCACCCATGCTACGGCGGGAAAATATCTCAAAAAGGGGTTCGGCGGTATGGTCGTTTTCGGTATCAAAGGTGGATTCGATGCCGGGCATACCTTCGTGGACAACCTGAAGCTGTTTTCGCATCTTGCCAATGTTGGGGACGCCAAGAGTCTCGTGGTGCACCCTTCCAGCACGACCCATTCGCAATTGTCTCAGGAGAGTCAAAAGGCCAGTGGTCTGACACCGGATCTCATTCGTCTCTCCATCGGCATTGAACATATCGACGATATCATTGCAGATCTTGAACAGGCTTTTGAAAAAATATCATGAGCGAATATATCGAAAATGACAGGCAGGGTCTCTCTGCCGGCATCGTCGAAAAGAAATTTCACATCACGGCGGAGCCTCCCCACGAGATGTTGCTGGAATGCGGTGCCAGGCTGGGCCCCATAACGATTGCCTACGAAACCTGCGGCAAATTGAATTCCCATAAGAGCAATGCCGTGCTGATACTGCATGCCCTGTCCGGCGATTCTCATGTGGCAGGCTACTACACGGATAAAGATGAAAAACCCGGATGGTGGGACAGCATGGTGGGGCCGGGAAAAGGCATAGACACCGACAAGTACTTTGTGATCTGTTCCAATATTATCGGAAGTTGTATGGGTTCCAGCGGCCCGAACACGACGAACCCCAAGACGGCCAATCCTTATGGACTGGAATTTCCTGTGGTGACTATCGGGGATATGGTCAGAGCCCAGAAATCTCTCATGGATACCCTGGGAATAAAAAAACTCCTGGCCGTGGTAGGCGGCTCTGTAGGCGGCATGCAAGTACTGGAATGGTGTGTTCGGTACCCGGAAATGGTGGCCTCGGCCATCCCCCTGGCCACCACCACCAAGCATTCTGCGCTTGCCATCGCCTTCAACGAGATCGCCAGACAGGCGATTATGACCGATCCGAATTGGAACGACGGCGACTATTATTCCGGCTCCCGACCCGAAACCGGGCTGGCAGTGGCCCGCATGATCGGCCACGTCACCTACCTGTCGGACCAGTCCATGCGGTTGAAGTTTGGCCGCCGACTGCAGAATAAAAATGACTTTTCATTCAATTTTGATCCTGAATTCCAGGTCGAGAGTTATCTTCGTCATCAGGGAAAGCGCTTTGTGGAACGCTTTGATGCCAATGCCTTTTTGTATATTACCAAAGCGGCCGACTATTTTGATCTGGCAGAGCAGCACGGCAATGGCTCCATGGTGGAAGCATTCTCAAAAACAAATGCCCGTTTCCTGGTTGTTTCTTTTACCTCCGACTGGCTCTATCCAACCTATCAATCCCGTGAGATGGTTAAAGCCATAAAGAAAACCGGTCAGGATGTCAGTTTTTGTGAAATAGAGGCCAAATGGGGGCATGATGCCTTTTTGATACCCAATCCGCGTTTATCGAACATTTTAGGAGGATTCTTGCATCGTGTCTACAATGAAACCACCTGATAATCCCTTGCGGTTTGACCTTCATTTGATCGCCTCCTGGATAAAGGAGGGCGCCCGGGTTCTGGACCTGGGCTGCGGTGAAGGAAGCCTTCTGGAACACCTGGCCCGGCACAAAAAGGTGATCGGTTCCGGAATAGAGAGAAACGAAAGCAGGGTCGCCACATGTATCCAAAAAGGATTGACCGTGCTGCAGGGCGATATCAACGAGGAAGTCGAGGACTATCCCGACAACAGCTTTGATTACGTCATTTTGAGTCAGACCCTGCAGCAGGTGTATGCACCGGATGACTTGATTCGATCCATGCTGCGTATCGGTAAAAGGGGAATAGTAAGTTTTCCTAATTTCAGCCACTGGCGGGTGAGACTTCAACTTCTGACAACCGGCCATGCACCAGTAACCCGGCAACTCCCCTACCAGTGGTATGACACCCCCAACATAAGGGTGATCACGCTAAGTGATTTCAGACGGTTTGCACGCGAAGTTGGTTATCGCATTCTCAAAGAAGTCGCCATTGAAACTCAGACACCCGACAGACAGGGAAACATTGTCCGGGCATTCCCGGACATCAGGGCCACCTATGGTATCTTCCTGATAAGCAGTTGAACCCGCTGTTGCCTTGATAATCCGGCCCTCACAACATCCCATGGGCATAAAATGAGTACGATGTTATCCGTCCATGAACGATTCAAGCGTGGCCATCCCGATGTTGCAGGCTGATATCGGATTCCACTGGCACTGGGCACTTATTTCGACACCTTCCTGAATAACAGAAATGGGGCGGTCCGATGATACAACCACCACGAGAATATTTTGATTTTCATAGGTGAAGCGCAGAGCGGAATTATACCGGGCTCCCCTTGCCCGGTCTTCCCCGGGAATGGATCGTCCATCCAGCAGACATGCAAAGGCATGCAGCATCAAATCCTGTCCGATGTGCAGTGCCCCATCCACCTTGGCCAGCGATCGGGCCAGTTCAAGATGGTGGTCTTCCCTGAGATCCAGGGCAGGCAACAGTTTTTGACCGGATATTTTTTTGATTTTTTTGTTTAAATCGATGATCAGGGTGCAGCCGAATTTTCTACTCTCCGCATGATGTACAATGCTGCAAATGATTTTATAAAGTCGATTGCCAATCTCAGAATCGAGAGACGTTTCCAACAAGGCTTCTTCCACCTGTACCAGCTTTGCCTGGTGGGTGGTTGATTTGTATACGCCGTCAGAAAAACTGCAGACCGCTTCACCATTTAGCCGGATAAAACCATGACGCCCCCTAAAATCTGCAACGATACAGAAATCCTTGATGATTTCGTTGGATATACCGATAATAGTCGATCCTTGGGAAACGAGATTTCTTTCTGACTGTTCCACCGCCTGAAGCAGCTTGCGGACATGTTTGAAATGTTCGATATTCGGCTGCTCCATTTCAGGAAAACGGGCAACAAAATGCATACGGGAAAGAGCGGATGGATCGATAAAAATGAGCTGCCCCCGGGGCCAGGCACCTTCCTCTCTTGTGTTGAAGATGCCCAGGATTGCGTCGAGTATGGGATAGACACGCAGTTGGGTGTCCCAGCCCAGCTTCAGATTCATTTCATCGACAATAAAGTCCCGAACGGCGTGTGTGGCATATTCCCGTAAAAACGTCCCGGAAATACCGGTATAAAGACTCTTCTCGTTGGCGATGTCGTGGGAAAATCGCCAGGCAGCATGTTCCAGCCATCTTTCAGAGGGACCTACCGCGCACATGTCTGGATGATGTTCGCTGAACCACATCTGATAAAACACCGAACTCGAGCGGCCACCATAGGAAATGATGCCGGCTAGCTGCAAATTTTTTTCAGGCAGTATGTGGAAGGATCTGTTTTTCAAAAAGGGCCTGAGTGGTCGATTTCGCCAATCCTGCGTGTCAATAAAAAGCTCTTTGAGTCTGGGTTCGTGGCCCTTCAGAAGGTTTTGCGGGTCATATATACAAACAGGGGAATCAGGCTCGATAACGTATATGACGGCTACCCGGCTGGGACCGGAAAAATGAGACAACCCGTCCCGCAAGCCATCGACTGTGTCGGCAATGCAATTGCAGATAAACATTTCGTCCAGCATTCAATACTCCAATCTAATAGCTTTGGGGACGATGGTGATATATTGACTTTTGTTACCTAAAGATGCCCTTCAGTATCCTTACAATCATTCATCTTTAAAAGATCCCTCCAAATCAAATCACTTCGATTATCACTGCGCCCCCTCGTCCGTGCTTTACTTACTGCAGACGGTGAAATACCGATCCGCTCAGCGACTTGTCTACCATTTTTGCCCAATTTATCAACCGCCAGCCAGCATATAATGGCTCTTGCCCGGCTCAGTTTACGCTGTTTTCCATTACCCTTGATAAATTCCATCGGGATATCAAAATGTTCACCGACTTTTCTAATTACAAGCTCCAGTGTCAATCCCTTTGCTTTTGCAAGTGTTTGATAGGCATAGTTCTCGTCAACTATTGCTAAAACGGATTCAACAAAATCACTGCTCCCAAGAATTCGTTCGTCACCCATCAAACGTTGGGTTTTGGATCGAAGAGATTTTAGGGCAGCCCATCCCCCAAGCGAACGAACCAAGCCACCCCCTGTCAATTCAGGTCTTCGGCCCGATTCAACACCTTTAGCCACAAACACGGCGTATGATCTTCGCGCAAAATAAGCTTCAGAGGCAAACATTGATAGAACCGAATTCACATCTTGCCATGTATTTTTCAACTTGCCCATAACGACACCATGGCCGCAGTATGGATGCGATTTCAATCCTTCAAGATCCTTTACGATTCCTCCACGCAATGGATTGAGATGGATATAACGAACCAGCTCAAGAAAATACAGATCATATTCGCACAAAATCGATTTAAACCTATTTTGAAAAAGGGGACCATGCCGATGATGACGTCTATTGAACTGCTGCGCATAACCGGTTAACAGCCGTCGCATGACGGTGGACAGTGGGACATCACCGGTCCTGGTCAGCATATGAAAATGATTGGGCATTAGCGCCCAGGCAAAACAAGGGGTATGCGTGTCGGTCAGAACAGTTTCCAACCGAACTAACATATTGGAATAATCGTTGAACTCTCTAAAAATGGCTTTACGTTCGATACCGCGAACGACGATATGATGCAGCGCTCCGGGGGCATCTATGCGAGCTTTACGAGGCATAGGCTATATATAGTATACTTCCCTATAAATGTCAATATTTCACCATCGTCCCCAAAGTTTTTTATTTGGTGGCCAGGCGATCAAATATGTCAACTTTCACTGCCGGGCATGTATGGAATGATATGCCGGTCAACTGGCTCAATGTTATAGAAGCTTTCATTGCCGTCTCGACATCCGGGAGTTTGACACAGAAAAGAAGATCATATTTCCCCAGCAATGCATAAACGCCATTGGTTTCTCCACCAAGTTCTTGGATTGTGTCGATGGCCTGTTCTGTTCTTTTGATGCTGATATTCTTGATGGCATCGGATGAATATTTGCCAAACATAAAAAATGTCGCCATGTGCTTTCTCCTTTCTTTTGCCCGTGGGCCGGAATATCAATAAGCCGGGTTACAATTCTGAAGGGAACAACAAGACCGCACTCAAGACAGTTACGATCATCATGAAGCAAAACGCATTACGATAGGAAACCTACCAAGTTTTCAAGAACAGGATACATAAGGGGTCGATCCTTCCGTTACCAACCGAACATCAGATCCTCACCCATATTTCTGGCAACATGATCTTGAAACTGATGGAAACGAAACCCCACCACTTTGATCATATAGGACATAAAGAGAAACCCCATGTAGGAATCCTGACTGAACAGCTGCAAAAGATCCGATTTGAGTACCCGTACGATCTTACAGGTGTTTGTGACACAGTAAGCAGAGAGTCTCATTTTATACGGTGGCACAAAGCATGACCACCCCAGGATCTTGGCTTCCGGTGCCTTTTCCTCGACGATAACGCCGTCGACAGTCATATCCGAAGATGTCGGACGCCTATCCGGCAATTCAAAACGAAGATCCACACTGCCCTCTCTGACGATCCAGAGATGCAACGCGTCATCGTTCTGGGTAAATAGCGTATCTCCTTTTTGGAACACGATTTCTTCACAATTGGCCTGGAGCTTCCTCAAATGTTCCTCATTCATGTCTTGGAAAGGCTTCAGTTGCTGCAACACTTGAATTTCTATCATGATACACCCCCTGTTATGAGATGCTGGGCCGTGGGCCTGGTTCGATACATTTATTCTGGAACCTGGACGCTATATGGAACGGAATTAAAATAGTTTAGATATGATTTCAGGTGTCGATTTCAATGCCTTGCAGGTGAAATTGAATTCAGAGACGTGAATAGATGAGAAATCGACAATCCAAACATGGTAGTAATATGAATAGCAAGCACTATAATTCGAGATACTTAAATAATAATGAAATGATCACTAAATGTCAAATAATAATAAATTGCACGAATTGATGGGACCCATTAAAAAAGGCAGCATCATTCCTGACCTGCCTTTTTCCATCAGTCCGTTAGGTTTTAGTTTTATGGTGGTATAGCCAGGAATACTGCTTAAAAAAAACAACCTCTCACAACCCCTGTCGAAAATCCGCGTGGTATGCATGCTGCGGTGGATATGCTCGTGATCATGCTTCAAACGCCACTAGTGAAGCGTTATAAAGCGACTGTAAATTATTCCGTTTATCAAAATATACACTCCGAAGATAACAACAGCATAGCCATAGTAAAGTTGAGGCTTTATGCTTTATGCCCCCCTTACATAGTAATTGCGCATCATGCCCATGTCTTCATGCTCAAGGTTGTGGCAATGGTAAAGAAACAGACCCGGATAATCATCGAATTCCACCAGAATCCGGACATGCTCGCCCGGCATCAGCAGAACCGTGTCTTTCCATCCTTCATCCACATAACCGTTGTGTCTCACGCCGTTTCGCCCGAGGACCCGGAACTGTTTGCCATGCAGGTGGATGGGATGCGGCATGCTCATCATACCGCCGCCGGTATTATGGAACTCCCAGAGCTCTTTGGATCCCAGCTGAACGATCTCGTCATCTGCCACACCTTCCATTTGAAAGATACGGCCATTGATGGTCCACTGCATATGTCCCATAGTGAGATAAAATTGCCGCGGACGGTCAAAGTTGTCGGCTGCGTGTTCTTGAATGGATTTTATCTCAGAAAGTTTCTGCGGCAACGGCCTTCTGACAGTCACAGACCTGGTGACTTTAATTCTGAACAAAGAAACCTGTGCACCATTGGGAAGACCTTGATCCCTTCTGCCACCCATCATCATACCGCGCCCCATTCCCCCGCCATCAAAAGGAAGGCTGATGAGAGCAGTTTCGTATCCGACTGGGCTGTCGCTGAAATCAGACCAGAGCTCAATTCTCTCTCCAGGTGCCAGGAACACGTATGAACGCGAAACAGGCTTTTCCAGCAATCCGCCGTCTGTGCCGATAATGACGAGGGGATGGCCATCCTGCCATGCCAATCTGTAAATACGCGAATTGGATCCATTCAACAAACGAAGTCGATAGGCGGTGGTGGATACGGGCAGGGTAAAATCGGGTCTCCCGTTGACCAGAATCGAATCACCCAGAAAACCGGTCATCTGGGCCATCCTGTTTCCGGATGCGTATAGCAGCTGGTTGCCACTATCAAAGGCCCGATCCTGAATCACCAGAGGAACATCATATTCTCCCTCGGGTAACCCCAGGGATTGTTCTTGCGGGTCAGATACGATAAAAAGACCCGCCAGACCGCCATACACCTGTGGTCCTGTTCGCCCGTGGGGGTGAGGGTGATACCAGTAGGTTCCGGCTCTGTTTTTGATCTCGAACTCGTACAGGTAGGATTGCCCTTTGGGAACCACATAACGCGGATGTCCGTCCATAGCCGCGGGAACATGCAGACCATGCCAGTGAACAATGGATGCTTCCGGAAGTGAATTGGTAAATCGGATCCGTACTTTCTCTCCCTTTCTCGCTTTTATGATCGGTCCAAGATAGCTTCCCGGCAGTTCGACCACCCGATTTTTATCGCCCTTGTTAAGCATGGCATGATATTGCCATATCTGTGTGGCCGCTCCTGGAAACATCGCCAATTCAGCCGGTTTGGCCACAAGAGAAATATCAAGATCAGGTATAAAGCCTGTTTTTGATATGGCATCCGCATGTTGACCTGCCCCTGCTTGATGCAACAGCGGCCAGGCACCACCTGCCATCAAGCCAAGGGTCCCATAACCGGCCAGCTTCAAAAACTGTCTTCTGTCACTTCCGCCTTCAATCCATAAGTCGTCATGTATATTTTTCATGATCAACTCCGTTGCCAAAAAAAGCCAATACATTGCCTGAAAATCAGCAGGGCGGTCAATGAAGGATCGCCCTGCTATAAATGATATACAGATGTTTACTACCAGCAGTTGCCGCCTCCGCCGTTATAACCATATCCCATCATCGGACCACCGGATCCCATCATGGGGCCGCCAGATTTGTAACCACGGCCAGCGTTCGGGTTCAGCTTCCGCATTTCAACCATATGCGCGATGCGCTTCTGATCGAACTGGGACTGCAGATCGGAAATCTCTTTTTGCAGGCGGGATGCCTGGGCCACGTCCGGCTCCTCTTTGGCCAGTTCGTTCTGCAGATCGCGTTCTTTTTCAAAGAGACTGGTCCGGATATCCTGGGTCTCATTGAAAAACGCTTCCCTATTCTGCTCGAACTGCTTGTATGCTTCCGGGCTCATTTGATCGACATTCCCATTGCCGTAACCATCCTGGTAGTGCATACCCCCACGATGGTGACCCCAGCCGCCGCCCCAGCCCATTCCACTATGGGCAAACGCGTTGATGCCGATTCCGAGTACCGCAATTAAAGCGATGGTGATGATAACATTTCTTAATCTAAACATTTTTGTTTCCTCCTTGGTTTGTTTTGGTTCAATGTTCTTTGTAACTGATCTGCCTGGATAACAGAGCAAGCAGCATGCCAGTCGCTAAAAAAAACAATAAAATTATATTAACTTACTGATAATATATATAATTTAGGAAATTGAAATATTTGACCGGAAGAGAGAATGCCATTGGCTCTTAAAAATGATGGTATAAATTTTACCCGATTTAGTTTGTTAGAAAAAATATAGTATATTTTTTACCCTCAGTTCCAGCTTTGGAACTGGCATTTCTTTATGCTGAGATAACTGAGCTTATTGAATGTTCATACCTAAACGATCAACAGGCGCCCCACACCTATGCGTTTTATTTACTCGGAGCACAGGCTCTGAAAAATCAATCCGTTATTGATTATTCTGATAACTGGACTATCTTTAGTGATATTATAATCAAAAAAATGCCTGTGTAGAAAATAGATCCGACCATTTTCACCCAGGCGATTGGAGGATATAATGAATCACGTTAAAATCGGCCATATCCTTGGGATACGTTTTCTTGTATTTGAAACAGTCAAAGAAAACCCAGGCAATGTATATTTTTTCTTTAATCAAGATGGAGCGTATTCCGGGTCAAATTTTACAGGGAGGTAAAGAGGTTAGATATGGAACACTTTCTGAAGGGGCACAGGGTCATGTTCGGCATGGGAATAATTTTCATATTTATGGGTGTTATCAGCCTGTTGCTGGATGCCGGCCCTAAAGTGAGAGCCTGGTTGATTGTACTGCCTTTTGTCGGCGTCTTGATCGATATCGTGGCCATGTGACTCAAAGCGTTTGTTTCGCCAATCTTTTTCTGGCTGCATTTACACGGTGGCGGCCTTTTCGGCCTGGTATTCGTCTATGTGTCTCTGCGGGCACTGTGGGAAATGTGGATCAAGCCCCCGTCTCAGGAATCATGATCAGAGTCTCCCTTATAAACTAAAACCGTATCTGCAGTCCGCCTCCCCAGCCGAATTCAGAATGCCACTGGCCCAGCAGGGAAACGGATTTTGTCAGCATATAGGACAAACCGGTCTTGCCTTCCCACAAATCATGGGTGTCGTATTGGACTTCGCCAATCAAGGATAGTCGCGGGGTCAAGCTGAACTCTTTGTCAAGTTTCACCCTGGCGCCACCATCGCTATCCACCCAAAGCATGGATTCTAAATTCAGGGGCAGTAGATAGTGTACACCCAGCACGCCGCGGGTTTCCTCTGTTTCATCCCCTTCCCCGCTTACATCAACACCGGCAAACAGACTGCTAAATCGGTTCAGATAACGATCATAGGAGAAAAGTCCTTCCCAATCGGTGCCATCAACACCTTGCCAGCCGACTTCCCACTGCACCTCAAAGATGTTGCGTGTGTCCGACAGGGTGAGAGCACCTTCGGTCATGTTACTAAGGACTTCGGCCTCACCCCAGGCATACCAGGATTCCTTAAATAGGTTAGGCCGCGCAGCAGCGACATCCGGATTGGGCTGATAGCCGTCATAGTGGAGGACCCGTGCCATGCCGCTTTTCATGTGGTAGAGCAGATGACAATGAAAAAACCAGTCACCGAGCTCATTGGCCTTAAATTCGATTACCGTTGTAGACATGGGTTCAACATCAACTGTATGTTTAAGCGGTGCGTGCTCCCCCTGACCGTTGATGACTCTGAAAAAATGACCGTGCAGATGCATAGGATGGTGCATCATGGTACGGTTGATCATAATAAATCGGACGACTTCACCGGCACGGATACGAATGACATCACTCTCAGAAAGCGCTTTGTTGTTTAGAAACCATACATACCTCTCCATATCCCCATCCAATGTCAGCCGGATTTCACGAACAGGCTTGTCTGTTTCAAATGCAGTCGGCTCCAATGCACGCAGTTTTGAATAGGGTGCCCAGGGGCGTCTCGGGTCCAAACCATCTACTGCCAGATCCTCCCTGGATGAAACATCTGCTGCCAGGAAACGAAAATCTGTTGCATATTTTTTCCCCTTGCGGTCTTTATGTTGCACACTCGACATATCCTGGGATGCATGCCCGGTTTTTTTCGTGCTATCCATTTCATGGGTTTTATTCATAGCCGTATCCATCTTCTCATGGCTTTCTGCGGTGGCGTCCATTTCAGCACTCATGTCCTGGTTTGCTGGGGTGGCATGGCCACCGTGCCCCATGCCTTCTTGTTCTTGCGCCATGGACATCCCCTGCATCCCCATCATTCCGGGTTGATCGAATTTTCCGGACGCTATTTCGTCATCCGGCATACCCATGGCACCGTTGGGCGTGAGCGCCCAGATGGAGGATTGGCTTGCATGGCTCATCTGATACAAATTGGGTTGAGGGACATCGGACGCAGGAAAACGTTCACCAGTCCCAAGCCACACAGATGCATAATCCGATGCGTCATGGGCTGTGGCCCTCAACTCGTAAGCACCATTCTTGGGGGTTTCAACCAGTACATCGTAGGTTTCGGCAACACCGATCAAAAAGCGTTGCTGTGCTATCGGCTGCACCTCCTGGCCATCGGCTGCAACAATTTCCATGGGACCGCCCGCATACTCGAGATGAAAATAAGTTGTGGCGGATCCGTTGATAATTCTCAGACGAACCGTTTCCCCACCGGTTGTTTTGATATGGGTTTCCGGCCGGCCGTTGGCTAAAAAGTAATCATAGGCCACATCAGCGATGTCCATGGCCGGCATGCGCTGTAACTCACGTGTAACATAGTCATCAAGCTTGCCGATGCGATACGCTCCCAGAATACTTTGACTGCTTCCCTTTTCAAGTGCATACCATTCGCTTCCGCGCTTCAGTGAGCGCAGTACGCTGTGCGGATCTTCGGTAGTCCAATCAGACAGCAGTATCACGTGGTCGCTGTCCACATGCCGGTTTCCATGTTCAGACTCGATAACGATAGACCCATAAACACCGTTTTGCTCCTGCAGATTTGAGTGTGAGTGGTACCAATAGGTGCCGCTCTGGCGAATGGGAAACTCGTAGGTAAAGGTTGCGCCGGGTTGAATCGGTGGAAAACTGATGTAAGGCACTCCATCCATGTCTGGCGGTACCAACAATCCATGCCAGTGAATTGATGTTGCCACAGACATGCGGTTATGAACAAGAATGCGCGCTGTATCCCCTTGCTTGAAACGTAATGTCGGACCGGGAATACCGCCATTGATGGTCATGCCTTCGGCTGTTTTACCTGTGATGGTTACCTTTTCCTGGGCAATGGTCAGTTCATAATTCACTGTTTCTGCCCTTCCCCAACCAGGTATCGCGCCCATGGTTAAGAGTAAAATGGGCAACCATATATACTGAGTTATTTGTCTTCTTTTCATAACTTTTGTTTCCTTTTATCGTAACATACTTCTGATCAGCCGACACATGGCTTCAACGGCCAACCATTTGTATGTTTCCTGTCTGTTTGTCCACCAGCAGGCTTTGAATGGGGCTTCCGTCTGCCCGAACGATTTTAGCGATATAATAGCGCCCTTTGTTCTCGAGCGAGTTGATTTTGAATTTCTCGGAAACTGTTTGGCTTACCTCACGATCAATAATGATACGGGCAGTACCGGTGCTCATCCCGTCAAACATCTCCTGGATGATTTCGCGGTCGGATGAATCAGCGGCAAAATCAGAATTGCTAGCGGAAGATTCAGGGTCTTTTTTGTCTGCATAAGCCTGTTGTATGAATTAGACCACTGCAGGCCAGACGGCTTGCAAGCTCCCCACCAGGCTGGCCGCCCATTCCGTCGGCAACTGCAAACAGACGTCCCTTGGCGTGTAAAGATACATCCTCAGAGGTTACCCGCAGGGCATCTTGATTCTGTTGACGCTGCCCAATGTGGGATGAATATCCATAGTCGATTGTATAAAAATCCGGCTTCATCACCTTCTTTCGTTTCCTCACATCCTCACTATCCACAACACGGTGTTTTTTTTATATCCAATGTTCCGATACTCGGCGTCACGACCTGGGTGATAGTCGGCACGATTCTTGGACGAATGCCTGGCCTGCGACCCACAATGATCACAACGGCAAATCCGACGGCCAACCCGCTCAGAGCGCCCCCGATAGACCCGAATGAATCGGCAATCCTTTTTAAATTCTTACGCGCTCATTCCTGTCACCATCCCTTGTTACAAAAAGCGGCTATTACAAGTTTACACACTCTATCGCGTTTTTCAGATCTTCGCCCGATAAAGCCTCAGACTGTTGCTGACAACGGATATACTGCTCATGGCCATGGCCAGGGCGGCAAGGATGGGATGAAGCTGTCGCAACATCATGGGGAAAGACTCAAAAGGCGCCAGTATACCCGCTGCCACAATACCATAAATCAATGACCTTCCTTTATTAGTTTTTGTGCCGGCACAGCAGGATATCCCGGGGGATTCATTGCCTATATTATTTTTTTCATCTTGAGTTTTCATTTTCATTTCCATACTCTTAATGACAGCATTGTGGTTTGCCGCCAGTCGTCTTATTAAGACGATTTATATATCGACCCCACAAACCCTTTTTTTTTGGTAATTTCTTTGCTAAATATTTCTTCGGGTCAGCAATAAATTCTTTTCGGCATGTTTCGGCGCAAAAAAAATAGGTGTTCTCGTTAAAAGTAAATGGCAGCACCTTACTGTTTTCGGCAACTTTCATTCGACACACCGGATCGACTTTAATATTTGTATTGGTTTGGATTTTCATGTTGCGCCTCCGTTGTTGTTTTAAATGACCTCTCTAAATCGATAGATCCCGCCGTTTATTCTCAAATTCAGCCTTGTCTATTTCACCTTGAGCATAACGCTGTTTGAGGGTTTCAATTGGATTTCGTACACCATCTTGATGGTGTTTAGCGCCACGAACTCCGTTAACCGTCCCTGAAACCAGCAGTGCAATGGCTCCAATAAGAAAGACCCAGAAAATAATCATTATGATTCCCATACCGCCTCCCATATAACCATGATGTCCCATCAGATATCGACCGTTTCCCGACCACCCGCCCATACCATGATCGTATAGAAACCAGACACCCAGGGCTATGAGGGACACGGACACGCCAAGGCTGAGAAGTGTTGAAGCTGTTCGTTTCATCTTTATTATCCTTTCTGAATAGTCTTATGCTTTTTTATCGATGGTAATTATCGGACCCAAAAGGCATCGCCTTTCAACCGTTCATTACAGTTAAGAGCAAGGCCTATGCCAAAAAAGCGCTTATTCATCTGACAATAAATCTAACCAACTAATTAATTACGGTTTTTTAGAAATACATGCGGTGTTTCGGAAACAATTCAGGCAGGCTGTTTCTCTCATAAGCGTGTAAACAATAAACACATAATCATTTATGGATCGATAGCGTGTAACATTTATACGTTTTTCTGTGAAGCACGTAGAAGCACTCTCAATTGAAACTCCCCGCCGCAAGCAGCGGGGAATGCGCTCGCTATTGCGGTTCAAAGAAGAGAGAAGATCCACTCATTTGGGATCCAATCCATAGCCTTTCAATTTATTGTGCAGGGTCTTTCGGGTAACCCCTAAACGGCGGGCAGCTTCGGCTTTATTTCCGTTGCTGGCTTTCAGGGTGGCAAGTACAGCCTCTCTTTCAATATCTTCCAACGAACGCATACCGTCCGTTATGGGTGCCGCAGTGGCTGCCGATGCTTCGAGATCGGGATATTTTTCGGTGATATTCAGCGGCAGCTGTTTCTCGGTAATATACTCCCCGGAAAGCAGAATGACGGCTCGCTCCATGGCGTTTTCCAGTTCCCTGACGTTCCCGGGCCAGTTATAATTGAGCAGCATATCCATGGCCAATGGAACAAAGCCCTTAACAGACTTGCGGTTTTTGCCGGCAAATTTTTCAAGAAAATGCTGGGCCAGCAAGGGGATATCCTCCTGCCTTTTCCTCAATGGCGGCACATCCAAAGGCATGACGTTCAGGCGATAAAAAAGATCTTCCCGGAAATGCCCCTGGGCGACATCGGATTCCAGGTCACGGTTGGTAGCGGCAACCACCCTGACATCCACCTTGATGGTCTCCTCACCGCCCACACGCTGTATTTCTCTTTCCTGAAGAACCCGCAAAAGCTTGGCCTGCATCGTGGAGGGCATTTCTCCAATTTCATCCAGAAAGATGGTTCCGTGATTGGCCAGCATAAACCGGCCTTCGCGGCGTTTGTCCGCGCCTGTAAAGGCACCCTTTTCGTGTCCGAACAGCTCTGACTCGAGCAGTGTTTCCGCAATGGCCGCACAATTGACCACCACCAGGGGCTTTTCCCGGCGCGGGCTGTTGAAATGCAGGGATCGGGCAATCAATTCCTTGCCGGTGCCACTTTCGCCGGTGATTAACACGGTGGCCTCGGAGGGTGCGACCATGGACACCATATCCAATAATTTCTTCATCGGCTGACTTCTGCCGATGATGTTCTCAAGGTTATAATCCCCTCGCAGATGCTCCTTTAAAGCCCTGTTCTCTTCTCTGAGCCCGGCGTGCTCACCGGCCCGCTCGATGGTGAGTTTCAGGACTTCAAAATCCAGCGGCTTGATCAGGTAATCGTAAGCCCCGGACTTCAAAGCCTCCACCGCCGTGTCCACGGATGAATAGGCCGTCATGATAATAACCGGAATCGTGGGGTTGTAGGCTTTGATCTGCTTAAGTGCTTCGATGCCGCTCATGGTTGCCATACGAACGTCCATCAGAATAAGATCCATGGGTCCGGATTTCACCACATCCACAGCGGCATCTCCGTCATCGGCGGTTTCGGCCGCATACCCCCAGCTCCGAATGACGGTTTTGAGTGAAACCAGATGACCGGGATCGTCATCCACGATCAATATTTTGGTTGTTTTAGGCGATACCATCATGACCTCCTGATTGTTTCACTGATATGATATCGTTTATAATAACGGCTCATTAACTATCCTTTGCCATGTTGTTTATGCAGTCTTGGGGTTGACAGGGAATCGTGATCGTAAACGAAGTCCCTTGGCCGGTGGCGCTATAAACCGCTATCTGCCCCTGATGGGCCTCGATAATTTTGTAGACGATGGCCAAGCCCAGCCCGGTTCCCCGTTTTTTGGTGGTAAAGTAGGGATCGAAGATTTTATTGAGCTGATCAGGAGGAATCCCCGAGCCGGTGTCCTTCACGGTAATGTTGACATCGCCGTTTCCGGCTGCAGTGCATTGCACGGTCAGGGTGCCGCCGTTTTCCATAGCCTGGATGGCATTGATATAAAGGTTGAGAAGACACTGGGCCAGCCGGTCCGAATCTATCCATGGGTCGCAGACATCTTTTTCCGTATGCAAATCGATATCGATGTTCTTGTTGGCGGCATCCTGCTGAATCAGTTGTATGGACCGAGACAACAGTAATCCGATATCGTTCGGCTGCCTGTTCAGATCCGAGGGCCTCGCAAAATCCAATAATTCGGTGATCACCCGGTTTAAGCGATCCACTTCCTGTATCATGACACCTGCCGCTTCCCGGGCCTGACTGCCGTCAGCAAACTGTCCAGCAAAAAATGTGGCCAGTGCCTTGATGGAGCTTAATGGATTTCTTACCTCGTGTGCCACGCCGGCAGCCAGTCCCCCCATGGCGGCCAGTTTTTCCTGGCGGTGAATTTGATCCTGCAATCGACGAATTTCGCTCAAGTCCCTCAGTATGAGGACCTGCCCGACAAAATCGCCCGAGTTATTCGTAATGCGGGTGGCACTGACACTTACCGCCGTTTTCCTGGTTCCTGAAAAAACACATTCCATTTCCTGCTCGGAAATCGTCTCCCCCTGATCAAGTTTTGGTTGCAGACCGCACAATCCATCAGGCAGAATTGTCAGCGGATTCTTGTTCAGGGTGACTGTTTTTTTCAGACCCGTAATTTTTTCAGCCGCGGCATTGAAAAAAGTTATCCGTCCAGACCGGTCCGTGGCAATCAAACCGACGGGCAGATGGCTGACCACCTCGTCGGCAAAAGCACTGGTGTCCTGCAATGACTTCCTGGCACCCCGATAACTGTACATCCAAAACAACGACACAAATCCGCCAAACCCCAGAACGAGCATGATGACAGACAGTACCACCGTGGTTCGTATATCACCCTGAATCGCCTCTTCAAACGGGGTAACGTCCAAGCCTACCACAATCAACAGTTTTTGGCGTTTGTCCGCTGAAAGCCAATCCCCGGTTGAATCGGATCCCATACCATGCCGCTGCATCATCGACTGCATACGGCCAAAGGGCTTGTTTCCGTCGAAGGTCAAGGGGCGAAAATGCCGATGGACTTCAAATACTCGCTGCTGGTTGCTGCGTGTCACCAATTCCCAGTTTTCAAGTTCATCCGGTCCAAGATGCGTTATCTGGCGATCCTGATCAAACGGTTGATCGATCCTTAAAGGGTCGCTGTGAGCAACTGCCCGGCCGTTTTGATCAATGACCGCCATGTAGAGAACATCCGGCAGGCGAGCGGTTTCCTCGAGCAGTCGCTGTATCTGCTGCCCCCCCCACCGCATACCCATTATTCCCGTTCGGGCACCTGCCTCCACGGCTCGAATAAGCGCTGCACCCTTGGCACTCATAAGCTCCGACATATAGCGCCGTTCCCGGTTGGTGTTTTGAAATGCCAGCACCAACACGACAATCAGCAGGATGACGGTCAATCCCAGAATGATCCAGGGCGACGTTTGCATTCCTGTGCGCAGGCCGCTTTTGGATGGTTGCACCATGATGTGTCCTTTCAGTCAGCCCGAACATTTCGAATTCTTGAGATGCCCAGGTCAGGTGATCCGATAACACAACCTAAGACATGCGGGTAAATTGTAAACATATTTGCCCGTCAAAAAATATAAATCGTATAATATTTATACCAAAATAAATTTGTTTCACAAATTTATCTGACGCGACGTTGTCGCTTCTTGGGGTACGTAACTTGCCGGAGTAATCGCATCGGGTTTACTTCAATTTGACTGCAATGACTTTGGTGGTTACTGTTTTTACAATTGTTCAGAATGGGGTAATGTATGAAAAAGTTAACTCGATTGAAAAATAGATGTATTGCCCGACTGGCGCATCTAAATCCCGCCTTCGCAGAATTTCTTACGGCATCCTATACACCCCAAAGATCAGAAGATGTTCCCTGGACACCGATAAAAAAACCATTGGCCGAATCCAAAATAGCTCTGGTTACGACGGCCGGTGTCCACCATGCTCACCAAAAACCCTTTGACATGCAGGACCCCGCAGGGGATTCCACGTATCGAATGATTGACACAGAGACCATCGAACAGGATTATCTTATCACACACGACTATTATGATCACCGGGATGCAGAGAACGATCTAAACATTATATTTCCGGTTACACGGCTCAGGGAAATGGCCGCGGATGGGATTGTGGGCAGCGTCGCCGGGCATCATGTCAGCTTTATGGGTCATATCAAAGGCTCTCACCTGGAAAGTTTAATTGAAAACGATGCACCGGAAGTGGCTGCCCGTTTTGTACAGGATCACGTTGATGCGGTTCTCCTGACACCGGGCTGAGGTCTGTGTAATCAATCCGTTGGATTGATTCAAAGGGAAATTGAAAGGCAGGGCATTCCAACCGTAGGAATATCCATCGTCAGATCATATACCGAAAACGTCAGGCCACCTCGATCGATTTACCTGCGTTTGCCCTTTGGGCATCCATTGGGAGAACCTTTCAATACTGCCCAACAAACCGCCCTGATCGGCAAGGCCTTTGATGCTCTCTATTCCATTTCAACACCTGGAGAAATTGTAGACATACAAACTCCTTAAAAATCACATGAAAAAAATCAATACGCCCCTAGGTTATGCCGCATCAAACCAATCCCGAGTCCTCAGGCAGATCCGGACCAGCATCAGCATGACCGGGACTTCGATCAGAACACCCACCACCGTGGCCAGTGCAGCACCCGATGACAGTCCAAAGAGCATGGTAGAGGTTGCAATGGCCACTTCGAAGTGATTGGAGGCACCGATCATGGCCGCCGGTGCCGCGTTTTCATAAGAAAGCTTCAATTTCTTGGCCAGCCAGTAGCCGAGAACAAAAATCAGCAGGGTCTGGACAAACAATGGAACGGCAATCCACAAAATGGTCAATGGATTGGCCACGATCACCTCTCCCTTGAATGAAAACAACAACACCAGGGTTATCAGCAGGGCAATGATCGTGATGGGTGTCAGTACATGTAGAAACGTCTGTTTGAACCATTCTGCACCCTTCAAGGCGATAATCCATTTGCGGGAGAGGTAACCGGCTACCAGTGGAAGCGCCACATAGATACCGATAGAAAGCAGCAATGCCTGCCAGGGCACCGGCAGTCTTCCCACACCCAGCAGAAATCCGCCTAAAACACCATAGAGCACCAGCATGGCCAGGGAGTTGATTGCCACCATCACCAGGGTAAGCCCGTCATTGCCCCGGGACAGATACCCCCAGACCAGGACCATGGCGGTGCAGGGCGCAATCCCCAGCAGGATACAGCCGGCCAGGTAGCTTCGCCACAAGGGCACCTGAAGCATCTTTACGCCATCCACCATCAGCACGGTACCGGCGCCGTGTTCCGCCCCCACCGGCAGATCCAGGCCAAAAGGCATCCTGACGATATCCACCGCATCCGGTCCGATGAATCCGAAAAACAGTGTGCCCAGAAAAAAAGAAGCAATACCATACATGGTAAAGGGTTTAATGGCCCAGTTGATAACCAGGGTCAGGAACACCGGTTTGCCACTCTTGCCGGCCTTGATGACTTCACCGAAGTCGATCTTCACCATGATGGGGTACATCATGAAGAACAGGCATACGGCAATGGGAATCGACACCACGGGTGCGTCGTTGACATGGATCGCCAGGCTGTCCAGATAACGGGCCATGCCGGGAGCCACTTTTCCCAATAGAATGCCGGCAACAATACAAAGGATCACCCACACAGATAAATAGCGTTCAAACAGACTGCTCATTTTACGGGTATTGTTCTGAGTTGGCTGAAGATTCATGGTCTGTCCACTCCTGTTAAAATTATTTATCGGGTCAATCGTTACTGTGATCTTATCAGAAGCCGGCATCAAGCAGAGGCAATAAACGGGTTAAGAATAAAATAGAAGCCCAGGAGGGCAATAACGACACCGGCTCCTTTGCGAAACCATAGACCGGCTCCCTGCCAGGAACTGTTTTCAGTCAATTTCCGCACCCATGCAGTGGAGCTGCCTGCCACCAGTATGGGGAGACAATGCCCCAGGGCAAACAGGACAATCAGAAAAACACCTGTCATGATCTCCTGCTGAATGGTGACAATCGCCAGGATCGGCGCGATGAACCCGAACGTACACGACCCGGACAGGACACCATAGGCCAGACCCAGAACAAAGGCGCCTGAAACCCCTTTGATATTCAGCCTGTAAAGCAAGGATCCGGACATGGAGCATGCCTCGACGCCCAGCATACCCAGGGCCACCCAGATCAGCATCCCTCCCACCAGCACCTGCCACCAGATACCCACGTCTCCAAGCATTCTGCCCAGCCAGATACATATCAGACCTACCAGTGCAATCGTGATAAACAATCCCAGTGTAAAAGCCCCGGCAAACCACCCGGCCGTCTTTGGGTTGACAGCTGTTTCCTGGCCAGCCACATAGGCCACGATCAACGGTATGGATGCCAGATGACAGGGGCTGAAAAGAACACTTATCATTCCCCATGAAAAACTGCCTATGGCAGCATACCAGGAACCAGCCGTCATCCAGCTGTTTACGGCAAGAAATAAAGTTTCCAAGATATCAAACCCAAAATAAAATCGTAGAACGATTTTATCGAACGCGACGTTGTCGCTCTATAACGATAGGCATTCAAATTTAATCAATGCCCATGGAATGTAAAACACCGACAATCGCTTTCTCGCTAAAAAATCCTACATGCCGGTAGGTTTCCTTTCCTGTTTCATCATAAAATATCTGTGTCGGAATGACCTTGACACCATATTTGATCGCCTGATCCTTATTCTCCCAGACATCGATAAAAACGATGGCAGCTTTGCCTTCATACTGCTTTTCCATCTTCTCCATGATGGGTGCCATCATTTTACAAGGGACGCATTTTTTGGCGCCCAGATCGATCATAGTAACCATGCCTTCGACCGGTAGCCGGTTCAGGTCTACATGACTCTCTGCATAACAGTTCAACCCGGGCATCAGAATAGCCAGGGACAAAACCAGGGGAATCTTTATAAACTTGATTGTTACTCTTTGGATTCGATTCATACAGTTCGGCTTTCCTTTGCCATCACCAATATTATGCGCTGATCCATAATTTGATTTCTTCTGCTTTGGGAATCTTGCCCACACTCTTCACCTCACCGTCAACAACCACAGCTGGTGTTCCGAAAACGCCGTAGCCGGAAATTTCCATGATATCGGTGATCTTTTCCACTGTTGCGCTTACACCGGCCTCTTTAACGACTTCTTGGACAATCTTTTCCGTCTGTTGACACTTGGGACATCCAGGCCCCAATATTTTGATATCCACCATACCCTCCTTCTTAATTAAACTTTCTTCCGTCAGTACTATTGGCCCAAATGAGTCTTTACCTTGATAACCCAAAAATTTGACCAGTCTGATCGGCTTTAAGCAAGGCATTCAAGCCTGAAGCCGTAGTGAAACTACTGCGAAGGCTTAATAACGCAGCACCAGAGTCGATCAGACAAAAAAATGGCCGAAAATAAGACCGCTGAGACTAGCCATCAGCACCACCAGACTCACAAAAACCACTGTTTTGGCAGTCCCAATCACGCTGCGGATAACCAGCATGTTGGGAAGGCTCAATGCCGGTCCGGCCAGCAGCAATGCCAGGGCCGGTCCTTTGCCCATGCCTGCACCGATCAGTCCCTGCAGGATCGGCACCTCGGTCAACGTGGCAAAGTACATAAAGGCTCCCACCAGGGATGCGAAGAGGTTGGACCCGAGCGAATTGCCCCCCACCAGGTTGCTGACCCAATGCGAGGGGATCACCCCTTCTGAACCCGGACGCCCCAGCAGAAAACCGGCTGCCAGAACGCCAGCCAGCAGGAGCGGGGCGATCTGTTTCGCAAAGTCCCAGGATGAGACAAACCATGTTTCAGTTTCGCCACGTGTGGTGGTCAGAAGCATGACAAAGGCGATGATACCGACAGAAAAAGCCATGAGCGGCTTTTCGGGAAAAGCCAGTGCCAGAATCAGTACAACGATCCCGGCCACGACAACTTTAACCGTTTTTACCCCCATCCATCGGATCATCATACCACCCATAATCGCTGAAAAAATACCGGTGAGCCACCATTTTACAACGTATACAGCAAACCATAATCCACCCGCCTCCTCGGGCCTGCCCCAGGTAGCAAATATCAAAAGCAGCACCATTACGCCAAAAAAAAGCGTATTCTGCCAAAGAGGACGCTTCACTTCCGCTTCCGGCAGATACATGGCAGCCTCGGCTTTGGCTTTTTCCTCTTTGCGGTATATCAGGTGCATGAACAGGCCGATCACGACACTGAACACAATGGCTCCGACTGCACGTGCGAGACCGATTTCAGGCCCCAAAATACGCGCGGTCAAAATGACGGCCAGAACGTTAACCGCCGGCCCGGAGTATAGAAACGCGATGGCCGGTCCCAAGCCCGCGCCCCGCTTCCATATACCTGCAAACAATGGCAGAACCGTGCAGGAACATACCGCCAAGATAGAACCGGAGACACTGGCAACCCCATATGACAGTACCTTGGGGGCACCGGCACCCAGGTATTTCATCACAGACGCCTGGGAGACGAACACGGCGATGGCACCGGCAATAAAAAAAGCCGGCACCAGACACAGCAGTACGTGCTCCCGGGCATACCAGCGGGTTAAAGCCAAGGCCTCATGGATAGCATTCGAAAAACGGGAGCTCTCCAGGGGCAAAAAGAAGAAGATCAGAAAAGCGCCCGTTAGCAGGGCCAACGGCTTCCAGATAGATTTCCAGTCCACGATACCGGGTTCTGTCCCGTGCTTCATGTCTGTTCCCCTTGACGGGCACCCAAATTTCTTAAGCCGTCATTCCAATGTTCCAGCATTCCATTTTCCCATTCTAATAGAAGTGAGCTATGTTTACATATCGTCATAAAGCAATACATTCTTTTCCGATTTCAGCTCTACAGACAAATCAGTTCCGGCCCAGTATTTCACACCTGTCAATGCGGACTATCTTTTCCAGGAGACCGGAAATTTCAGGTTCATCATTGAGCCAATGGCGCATATTGCCCAGCAGGTTGGATGCATAAGGGCTTTGGCGGCCATCTGCCAGGAGATAGTTTACCCACAGCCCCTCTTTCTTGGAAACCACCAGACCTGCATCTTCTAATATTTTAAGATGTTTGCTGGCCGTCGACTGTGCAGTACCCAGGGCTGTCTGAATTTCACATACGCACATGACCCGCTTTCCCAGCATCTTGAGAATTTTGACTCTTGTGGGGTCAGATGAGGCTTTCATGACCTTTAAAAATTCTTTCATTTTACGTCTCCATATCGCTTTTTTAGAATATAGTCTCCTCGCAACCTCTTGTCAAGAGATGCTTGCCTCTTGGTCCGAAGTAACCGGAGATACCGGTGTGAGTTTTATAGACTCCCACATGCGCGGGAGTGACGGCATGCTTATCTATAGTATAATCGTACAGGGTATTACCGGGCAGGTCAGTGCACAGAATAAATTTGGGACTTGTATTTTTCGAAGGGAAGCGTCAAAGAAACAGTCGTACCTTTGCCGGGTATGCTGCGAAGATCTATATTGCCGCCATGGGCTTGGATGATGGTTTTACACAGGCTGAGCCCCAAACCGTACCCGCCGGTATCCCTGGATCGTGACTTGTCGACCCGGTAGAAAGGCTCCCAGATATAGGTCAAGACTTCCGGTTGGATACCGATGCCGTTATCCGCGATCTCGATGACGACCAACCCACCCCGGGCATCGATGGAAATTCGAACCGTCTGGCTGTCTTCTGTGGAATATTTGATGGCGTTATCCAGCACGTTCTTCAGGACGATCTTGATCTGCTCGGGGTCCACCATACATGGAAACGCTACCCCTGTGCTGCTGAACGCAACGCCGGGTGGCTGCTGACGATAGGTGGCAACGACATCATCGATGAGTCGGGCAAGATCAATTTCCCGGAGATCAAGACGGCTGTGGTCATGATGCATGCGGGCAGTCTCCAGAATATGGGTAATCATCTCCTCCATTTCTTGGATATCGGATTGCACCAGTTCTCTGGTTCGGCTCTCTTTTACAAATTCAAGCGCTACTTTCATGCGTGTCAAGGGAGAGCGCAGTTCATGGCTGACATCCCGCAGCAGTTGTTCCTTGGCGGTAATCATTTCGTCGAGACGTTGGGTCATGGCGTTGAAAGCCTGGGACAACTGGCCGAGTTCATCCGATTTTGTAACAGGAACCCGATGTTTCAGATTGCCACGACCGACCTCTTTCACACCCGCATCCAGCCATTTGATGGGTCGCAGAATCCTTCGGATCAACACATAAGCACCCAGCAGAATCAGTGTGACGGATAAAACGATAAGACCGTGAATCCATTTCAGGACCGGATTTCTTTCGTATTCACCCGACAATTCAAAGATAAAATCGCCCCTGACATGTCGGTATTCAATATAGAAACGGCCGTGGGACATCCCCCCGCGAATATTCGGTTTGTCACCCCAGGCTCTAAAATGGATTCTGTGGCGATCAATGGTATCAGGAGATGTGGACCAGGAGGAGTTCGGGCCCTGAAAGTGAATTTGAAGTCCGGCCTGGCGAGCCAATGCAGCGGCGCGTTCATAACTGGGAGGCGTCCCCAGATCATCGATGACATAATTGAGATATTGATGGATATTGCTGTGAAAGGGCCGTCCAGCCATGGCTCGGTAAGCCCAGAAAAATCCCCATAGCGTGACATTGATGGCGATGCCGGCGATCAGAATGATCATCACCATTTTGGTAAAGACAGAGTTAAAAAACTTTTTGAACCAGTGCGGGGGCATAATCGTTTCGTGCTCCGGATTTTTATGACGATAGCTTTAAGCGGTAAGCTATAAGCTATAAGCTTTAGGCTGTTACCGGTCAACCTGCTTACCGCTTATCGCTTATGGCTTATTGCTCACCCTTACCGATAAACACATACCCGGCACCCCATACGGTTTTGATATAGTTCGGCGCTCTGGGGTCGTCTTTCAATTTTTGCCGCAGACGGCTCATGGTGATATCCACGGAACGATTGAATGCTTCTGAATCCATCCCTCTCAGTTCCTGCAATATCTGATCTCTGTCGAGCACTTTGCCCGCATTTCTCATCAGCAACGCCAGTGCTGTGAACTCGTTGGTGGTCAAATCCAACAAATCATTGTTCAGACGGGCGCTGCGCCTGGCAAAATCGATCTCCAAAGGACCCAACGATAACTGACGGCTCTCCTCCATGCCGCTTGCCCGGCGTATCACCGAATGGATGCGGGCCACAAGCTCACGTGGTTCAAAGGGTTTGGACAAGTAGTCATCGGCTCCTAGCTCAAGCCCGACAATCCTGTCGGTGGTTTCCCCCCTGGCGGTCAGCATGATGATGGGCACGGTATGGGTCTCACGAATGGTTTTACAAACCTGAAACCCATCCATTTCCGGCAACATGATATCCAGTATAACCAGATCGGGTGCCTCTTTTTTTAATATTTTAAGACCAAAACTCGGGCGTGTTGCGGTGAGGACGTTAAAACCGAATTCTCCCAAAAACGTCACCAGTAACCGATTCAGTTTTTTATCGTCGTCAATTATGAGAATCTTATACGTCATGAGTCGTCCCATGATATTACACTATTTCTGCTGTTCGGTAAAACAGATACCTGCATTACCGAACAGCATTGAAGAACCTCGCAGCAAGCTACGAGGAATGTTCTGCCTTACGGCAGAACCTACGGGGAATGCGCTCGCTGTTTCGGTTCACCGCTCCATACCGAATATTTAACGGCATATCCGGGTTATTGATCCCACTCAGTCTGGTGTCGCTTTTCGAACTTCTCCAGCTTGCTCACCAGTTTTTCGCGTTGTTCCGGCGACAAGGTCGCGTGAAGCTCCGCTACCCGATCCACGATGAGGTCTATCACGTCATCCATCCCGGCCCGGTGTTCTGCCACGAGTGCCTTGACGCGAACCGTGTCGATGGTATCTCCGCCCAACTGGGCTTTGAGTTCGTCGTGTATTTTTCTCTTTTCCGAATGCTTGCCCTTGACCTTGGCCAAGATTTCATCCTTGTAAGAATTGGCCATAGCCTGCTGTGCCTCAGTCAGATCCAGGGCTTCCGCCAGGTAGTCCATCATAAACGCGGCACCCCTTTGGTGACCCCGGTGCTGACACCCCACGAAAAAGGTCGATCCAACTCCTATAAGTGCAACGACTGCGATGATGGTTAGTTTTCTTAGCATAATTACCCCCTTTTTGTCATCTACCGTTATTGTCGGCGCGGCGCTGATGAACCACTTGTGCCGCGCTGTTGAAGGAAGGGTAATCATATTTTTAGAGAAATGCTTTTCTGTGGGGTAACAGTTTGTAACAAGATGTAACAGGAGCATCTGCGGGACGATCAGATCGCAGTTTTTCTCTTCGGCAACCGCCAGGATCACCTAAAATCGATCTTATGATTTTTTAGCGGACAGGATCCCCGATTCGGTGGGACCACGATAGGGCGTCCGCTGGATATCGCTTAAACCGGCCTGTTTCATCATATCCACAAATTCCTGTTCCGTATAGGATCTTCCTTCAGGCGTACCCAGAAGCATGTTCATGGAAAAGAGTGTCGGAAACAAAGGGCCGTCTCTGGTATCGTCCAGAATAAAGTCATGCAGCAACAACATGCCTCCGGATGTCAGCATCTTTGCAGCCTTTTGGATCATGTTTTGACAATCCGCCGGTCCCTCGCCATGCAGAATATGCGACATCCAAACGACATCGTGCTGGCCCTGCATCGCTTCCGTGACATAATCGCCCGCCATAAATGAAATGCGCTCGCTCAATCCGAATTGAGCGATGGTTTTTTCCGCAAAGGGCCTTGTGGTGGGCAGATCAAAGACAACGGCCTGCAACTGCGGATTCTGCAGACAAAAATGAATCGCATAGGTGCCCGGGCCCCCTCCCATATCCAGCAGGTTTCGATACGCTGACAAATCAATATTCTCAACCAGGTGGGGTGCCTGAAGCATGGCATTGTTGAACATCCCCATGAGAAAGGCTTCACGTACCGATTCATCATTGAAAGACGAGCGGGTTCGCACCGGCTTGCCGGTGAGAACGGCCTGGTCCAGCTTGGACCAGGATTCCACCAGATGATGGTGATGCAAGATCATAAAGCCCAGATAGGCTTTTGAGTCTTTTCGCAAAAACCGTCCGACAGCATTCACGTTGAGATAGGTATTCTCTTTTTTCTCGACAAGCCCCATTGCCGCAAGGGCGTTGAGCAGACGATCAACGGCGTCGGTATCGGCACCGATTTTCTCCGCAACCGTTTTGCCGTTCATTGCCTCATCGCCGATGGTGGTGAATATGTCCAGTTTTACAGCGGCATGCAGCGTACATGTTTTCCAGTACTGGCCGGAAATTCCCAAAAGTGTGCCTGGATTCCAATTCGGTTTTTCCATGTTGCCCCCTGATAATGTTGAAACAATCACAGCAATTCCTCTACCCAGTCAAGACCTAACTCAATCAATTTCCCATGACGGGGTCGGCCGGTTTCAGGATCACAATTGATCATCTCGTAGTACAAAGCAATGGCCTTATCAAAGTCATCCTCTTCAAATATCTGCTTGCCGGAACCTGGGCCATCGGGCTTCGGATTGAAGAGCCGCTTTGGCAGCCGATCATCTTTAATTGTAAATCCCTCGCGGCTGTTAAATGCACGCGCCAGCATGGAACCTCTCTCGGCAGCTGTCAACAGTTCATCAATATTTGTATTCCATCCTGTTATCGCATTTAGGGATTGAACCATGACACCCAGCGGTATTACACCCCGTGGGGCATAGCCAAACACGCAGAGTCCCAATGCGTCCATCATCCGCCACAGTTTTTCCAACTGCATGTAGCTCCGAACTTTTTCATCTGTAATCTCCGTGGCAGACACGGCCTTGTCAATTCCCAGTGCTTTTACTGATTTAAACGAAAAGGAGTTTTCATCGATCAAAACAGGATCATGGGCGGCAGTCATATGATCCGCTCCGTAGGTACTGACCGCAAAACCGATCCCCACACCGACCTTCACACGCGGGTCATGCATGGAAAGTTCCTGGCCTTTGACCGAGAGGTTACAGGACTGATCCTCTACCCCCCATTTCTTTGCCAGACGCGCAGACCCGTTTGCCAGAACATCACCAAACCCCTCACGTTTGGCAATCATTTCCAGAAGCGCTATCATCAGATCTGCATCACCGAAGCGCAACTGCAGGCCTCCCGTATCTTCCTTGGAAATAATACCTTCCTGGAAACACTCGCAGGCCAGGGCGATTGTCATCCCGGCACTGATGGTATCCATGCAGTAGCGGTTGCAGATTTCATTTCCCTTTGCAATCGCTTTTAGATCCACAATGTTTAGATTTGTACCCAGAGCTGAAATGGTTTCGTATTCAGGTCCTCCATAACGCGAATCGATACCATATTTGGGGTCATCCAGAGCGATCCCTCTTTTGCATTGAATCGGACATCTGTAACAGCCTTTTCTCTTTTGAAGTAATAGCTTGTTATAGGTATCGCCGCTGACGGGTGAGGGATCGTCCAACGCGCTGCGCCGGAAGTTGTCGACCGGCAAAGCCCCTGCATCGGACAGTATTTTGGCAAATGCTGTGGTGCCATAGGTATACAGTGCTTCGCCCAGGGGATTGTCGCGAAAGGTTGTGGCATATTGCTTGGCTTTCCGACGAAGGAATTCCCGGTTGAAAAAGTTGATTTTATCAGAACCCAGGGCCGCAACCGCCCGTATGTTTTTCGATCCCATCAGGGCACCGAATCCGTTGCGACCGTTAAAATGGCCGAGATTGTTGGTAATGTTAGCAAATAGAACTCGGTTGATACCGGCAAGACCTGTTTGGGCCACCCTGATTTTACTGTTGCCCAATTCATCCCGGATAGCGTCCTCAACTTCTTTTGCACCCAATCGATAAATATGGGTTGCATCTTTAATTTCGGCCTTGCCGTCATGTATCCATAGATACACAGGTGTTTCGGACCGTCCCCGAAACACAACGGCGTCAAACCCGGTCTTTTTGAGCTCGGGTCCGAAAAAGCCGGCGGCTTCCGACTCTGCTGCAGTTCCCGTAAGTGGAGATTTTCCAACCACAGCAAATCGACAGGAGGCTGCAAGCGGGGACCCCGTCATGACGCCGGTTGCCATCACGAGAATATTCTCCGGTGACATGGGGTCGGTCCGGGGCGGCACCAGTTTCATCAGGTAGTGGTAACCAATTCCCCTGCCGCCCAGGTAGCTCCGATAAAACGACGTGTCCGGTTCTTCTACCTCGATACTGTGATTGGTTAAATCTATGTGCAGTATTTTACCGGTGTAGCCATAATTCATCGATATTCTCCACATGAAAAGTAAATGTCGTGTATCTCATTTCCAAATCCAAAATGTTATATGCAAGTGTACCCAAAATTTTGCGGCCAGTCAAAATGAAATTTGGGTGTCGATATCGTGTCAATATCCAACGTTCCCTTTTCCCTTGTTGTGATATTATTGCTGTGGAATCTTCTTTTCGGAGTAACCGGAACGTTATTTTGACAAATGTTATAACAAAACATATATTGAGCAATATCATGAAGATCACAAATACGATATCACATCGTTGTCGCATGAACCGAAAAAGCGAGCACATTCCTCGTAGGTTCTGCCGTTCGGCAGTGCTTCGCATCCTGCGCGGTTCTCTAATCGAAAGGAGCTACTCATGGGAAAAAATGTATTGGTACCGGTTGCCGACGGCACCGAGGATCTGGAGGCCGTGGCAATTATCGATGTGCTGCGCCGGGCCGATGCCAAGGTAACGGTCGCATCGGTTACTGGAAATCGGCAGGTTACCTTCTCCCGGGGGATGGTGATCACGGCCGACACCCTGTTGGAAAATTGCTTGAATCATGAATATGACCTGGTGGTGCTGCCCGGCGGTATCCCCGGCGCCGAAAACCTGCGGGATTCCGCTGATCTGGTCAAATTGCTGAAGCGGCAGCGGGAAACAGGCCTGCTCTATGGCGCCATCTGCGCCAGCCCGGCCGTAATTCTGGAACACCATGGATTACTGGAAGGGCGCCAGGCCACCTGTCATCCAGCATTTGTAGAACAACTCACCAATAAAGACCGCGCAGCATCCCGTGTGGTGGTGGACGGAAACTGCATTACCAGCCAGGGCGCCGGCACAGCCGTGGAATTTTCACTTGCCCTTGTGGAACAGCTCTACGGCAAGGAAAAGCGGGATGAGGTGGCGGTTGGTATGGCTCTTTAGCCCGGGTCGGATACCTGCACGATAAGCTTGCCCTTGTTGGAGCCGTCGAACAACATGTTGATGGCCTGGGGCGCCTTCTCCAGCCCCTCCACCAAATGGACCCGGTATTGAATTTTTCCCTGGGCAAGCCATTTCCCCAGGTCTGCAACGGCCTCCTGGATTCGATCCAGGTAATCGCCGATAACAAAGCCCTGAACCCGTACCCGCTGGGTAAGAACACTGCTGAAATGATAGGGTCCCGGTGCGGGTTTTTGAGCGTTGTACTGGGATATCAGACCACAAATAACGATGCGTGCCTTGACATTGATCAGGGCCAGAACGCTGTCCAGTATGGCGCCGCCGACATTGTCGAAAAAGACATCGATGCCACGGGGACAGTGCGTCTTTAACTGCCCCCTGACATCCTCTGTCTTGTAGTTGATGGCGGCATCAAAACCGAGGGTTTCTGTAATCCAGGAACACTTTTCGTCGGAACCGGCAATACCTACCACACGGCAGCCCTTTATTTTTCCGATCTGTCCGACGATGGACCCCACGGCCCCTGCTGCCGCCGACACCACTAGGGTGTCTCCGGCTTTTGGTTTGCCGACGTCCAGAAGTCCGAAATAGGCCGTCGGCCCCACCATGCCTAACAGCCCCAGGTAGGCTGTCAGATCAGGAACTCCGTCCTTGGGCAGACGTGCCAGCCCCGTACCGTCCGAAAGGGCATACGCCTGCCACCCCAGCATGCCCTGAACCAGATCCCCGGTTTTGAATTTGGGATGCTTGGACTGCTCCACGACCCCGAGGGCGATACCCCTCATCACCTCGCCGAGGGCCACCGGCGGCATGTAGGACTTGACATCCATAACCCACCCACGAGCAGCCGGATCCAGTGACAGATAGATGATCCGTATAAGTAGCTCTCCATCACCCGGAAACGGCAAGGCTTCTTCACGCCATTCAAAGTCGGATTCCTTTATAAGCCCCACGGGCCGGGAAACCAGACACCATTGTTGATTAACATTCGCTTTCATGTGTCACCTCCTTTAAGAGATAAACTCTTTTTTAGTCTTTTAGGCGTTTAGACTGTAGGCTGTTAGGTGCCTATTGCTGAGCGCTTTCAGCAACTCTTGTATGCTGTGACGATGGGATGCTGCTGTCCGCTCATAGCTGTCAGCTACCCTCGAACTCTCGTATCACCCTCGGACCCTCCAACCCTTCATTCCCCACCCGACCTGCCAATCCGGGCACAGATTTCCACCGCCAGGGCAAAGACGACGTCCAGGGCAAAAAATCTGCAAACCGATCGATCGAACAGCATGCGGGCCTCCGGGGGAAAGTCGTCATCACCCTGCCAGTACAGCACCACCACCGGTAGTCGCCCGGTGATTTGAAACCGAAAGGCTGCATCGCCCATTTCGACAGGTTCTCCGTGCAGAGCCCTGCATCGGCGACCAAAAGCCGCAATATCGTTCTGGTAGGTCCGGGTTATCAGATCGGTTGGGATAGCATGCGGGCCCCGAAAAAAGGTGGGTCCCCCGGGAATATCCTTTTCGGAAATCCACTCATCCTCAATGGCCGTTTCTGCAGTGGTCAATAGATAATGGATAATGAAAATCGATAAATACTCATGAACCACAAGCGAGTCCTTGCCCTGGCGTTGAATTCGATGCCCATGGGGATAAATGTTATAGACATCCCCCCAAACTTCCAATTCGTAGCAGTCCCTGTCATAATTGTAACGGCATCCTGCCTGCCGGCAGACATTTTCGGGATTCTTTTCTGCCAGTTCTTCGTAATGTATCGGTGCTATTAGGTCGGCCACGGTCTTTCCTTTCACTTCCCGGACCCCTGGTCAAGAAATCCCGCCAGTGTTTCCCGGTCATACCACCTTCCGGCAGCCATGACACCCCTGATCTTACGGGTGTTGGCCACATCTTCCAGAGGATTTTGTTCCAGCAGTATAAAATCCGCTCTTTTTCCGGGCAGGATGACGCCAAAATTATCCTGCCCGGTCATTCGCTCAACAACCCTTGAAGCAACAACGGTTCCCGCAGCAATGGCTTCATAAGGTGTAAAACCGTTTTCCACCAGGATTTCAAGCTCATCATGCAGAGAAAAACCCGGTACGACGCCCATGCCACCTGTTCCGGCATCCGTGGACAGCAGCAAGGGCAAGCCGCTCCTTTTCAAACAGGTCAGCAGTTTTTTATCCAGCGCGTACTTGAAAGGTGCAAACACCTCGCCCCCCTTGAACTGCCGCTGGTGTTTCTCCGTCCCTGCCAAAAAGCGTTCCCGGTAACCATTCGGCATATATCGGAGTTCCGGCTTCTGCAGAAAAAGATCCGGTGCCGACAGTTTCTGCACGAGAACATCATCCACCACCAGCGTGGTGCAGACAGGAATGTCTCTGCCCTTGAGCTTGCTCACTACCGATGCAACCATTTCATCGATCTTCAGGTCTCTTTCCTGCGGCTTGAGTGCGAGATAGGGTTCAAACTGATGAAAGGTTTGCTGGATGACATAGGCCATCCACTCTCCTTCGCTTTCAAAATAGCGCCGGCGATCGAAATCGGAGAACTCCCACAACAACTCTTCGATATGGGCAATTTCATCCATGCCCTCAGCCAGGACACCGTCCAGCCCCACCTGAAACGGAATGTGGCCGGCCGTATAAAAACCGAGTTTTTTGGCCGTCGACAAGATCGCATGGTACTCATCCCTGGTAACATAGGAATAAATCTTAATGAAGTCAAAATGCCGGTATCTCTGGCTGATGACAATATTTTCGGGGTTGTTTTTGAAATGACCACGCAACTGCGGGCCACAGGTCAAAATACTGGGCCCGGCAAGACGCCCCGCATCAATTTCCTTCCGCCATGTAAGACCATATTGACCGGACGTCCCCATCGGTCCGAAGCAGCGGATCGTGGTGACACCATTGGCGAGATAAAGCTTCAAGGGAGACACCGGCCAGGCATCGCTCATCCAGTTGTATCGCAGATGCATGTGCATGTCCGCCAGACCCGGTATCAGGTACCTGTGGCCGCAATCGATCACCCTTGCATTCTGCGGCACGGCTGTCTGACTACCAGGACCAACGGCGATGATCTGTTTCCCCCGGACCATAACGGTTTGATCGGGCAGAACGGTTTCGCTGGTCATGGGTATCAAATTGGCATGGATGAATACAGTTGGATCGTTTTCCTGGGCGGCAATACCTTCAGTAAAGAAAATCCAGGCAACCCATAGGACCATGATTTTCAGAATACGCCTGTATTTCATGATTGATTTTCCTTTCAGGATCAAACCTTAAAAGCTTCTACTGCCAGAGGTAGTTAAATAATGATGTTATCCAAGTCGAAAATAAGGAATGTCGAATATCGAACAAGAAACCGCAGAATAATGAAGGGTATTCTTTGATCTTGGATGACCCTATTTCTTCCCGCAATGGTTTAAGACATACTGACTTGGGACCTGGGAAATCTGAAATCTGTCAGTTACCCTCGAACCCTACAATCTTTGTTGCTTTGTTCATTGTGTTCTTTGGGTTTATTGTGTTGCTTAATGCCGTCGGTATATGGCCTTCAACATGTTTCCGTTTCGTCAACCCAATGAACCCAAGAAACTCAATAAACTCAATGAACTCTATTCCCTTCCAACCCTTGTATCACCCTCGGACCCTTAGACCCTAAACGTTTCCCATGCCGCCCCTCACCCCTGGAAAACCTGGCAGCGCCCTGAAAGGTTTCACCCTGCTGGATCGTACCCATACCGTGTTTGAATTCGTTTTGTATGGCCGCTTGAAACGTCAGCCCCCACTGCTCGTAGACACTCAAACGATCACTGCGCATGCAGGCCTGTGGGAATTCGGAAATTTCTTTGGCAAGTTTCTCGGCGGCAGACCGTGCTTCGCCCTGGGGTACGACCCGGTTGACCAGGCCGATGGCTTTGGCTTCGGCAGCTTCCACCGGTCGTCCGGTGAGGATAAGATCCAGGGCATGACCCATACCGATCAGACGCGGCAATCGTATGGTACCGCCATCGATCAGCGGCACGCCAAATCGTCGGCAGAAAACACCCAGAACGGCTGTCTCCTCCATGACGCGCATATCACACCACAAGGCGAGTTCGAGCCCGCCGGCCACAGCATGGCCCGCAATGGCTGCAATGACGGGTTTTTGCATCATCATTCGACTGGGCCCCATGGGCCCGTCTCCATCGGGAGCAAGGCGATTCCTCCGCCGGCTGTCCTGGCTGGCTACCGCCTTAAGATCGGCGCCCGCACAAAATGTATTACCCGCGCCGCACAACACAGCCACCGTAAACGCATCGTCTTCATCGAACGCCCTGAATGCATCCGCCAGTGCCGATGCCGTGGGGCCATCCACGGCGTTTTTCGCTTCAGGTCGATTGATAACCACCGTGAAGATCGTGTCACGTGTTTCAATACGAATTGACATACTGCCTCCCCTCAGCAAATGGCAGGTTCGAAAGAATCGAGTTTCGATAACAACAAAGCCACGTAACGATCCTGCCACGAAAGTTTCATGATTTTTTCTTCAATGCCCTGCCGATATCGAAGGCCTTGCCGACATACGCTCCGACACCATGGTACACTTGGATGTCGGGACTGAAAAGAATGGGACGGACTTTCTCGATGTCTGGTTTACCATCATCTCCCAAGACCTTTTCCTCCACCTTGACATCCAGTATCTCGCCCACAAAGTGTGTGTGCAACCCGATTTGATAGTGGTGAATGACACGGCATTCCAATACCATGGGAAATTCTTCTACAAACGGGGCATCAACAAGTTTCGACCTTGTCGCTGTAAGTCCTGTTTGCGCAAACTTATCTTCGGTCCGGCCAGAAACGATACCGAAGAAGTCTGCAGCTGCAGCGTGTGTTTCAGATGGAACGCTCAGGGTATAGGCTTTCCTCTGCATTATATTTCCATAGGTATAGGTGGCTTTGCGAAGTGAAACAGTTACACAGGGCGGACTGGAGCAGCAGATGCCTCCCCAGGCAATGGTCATTACGTTGGGACTTCCATGGGTGTCGTAGGACCCCACACACCATACGGGCGTTGGAAAGACAAGTGTCTTGGAACCGAAAGATTTTTTCATTGTGCGCACCCCCTGTGAGTAATTGCCAATGCTTTGGCGATGAACTTTCAGGAAATCTATAATTGCACAACAAAATAGTCAATGCCAAGCATGGGAATGGCTTTTCAGGGCAAGGGCTGCGCCAGCAGGATATGGGGATTGGTTGTTTTACAAACCGCACGATGGGCACCCGGGTCCAAAGGGCCCGGCACTGATTCAAACCTATAAGGGATTAATAGTATGCACATTCAGTGTGTGATAAATTCTAAATCCGACTATCGAAATACGAAACACGTTATGCTGCTCCCTCCAGGAGCCAGTTGATCACATCTGCTGTCTTATAGGATGCCCGATCCTTTAAAAAGCGCCCGACGGTCATGATCCCGTCCCCGGAGGTGACTAGATTTTTTTCAACATATCCGCTCTTTCGCATCTGTCCCAGGCCGATGTTCGACATCAGCGCATTGCAGAGGCATTTCTTGCCTTTTATGTCATCTGCATTACCGCCTTTGGCAACAAAAACGGATTTTGGTTCCGCGGGGCAACGGTAGCCGATCTTGCCGTCGGGCTTTTCATAGAGATGCCTCAGGTACCCGAGGTCACACTTTCTGGATCTTTCCTGATAGGTCTCGTCCTCAGACAGCGATCCAGCAAGAGAGAGCACCTTAAAAGGGAATCCAGTGGGTGACGCAGAAGGATCTGTAAATACGGTAGCGGTTCCCTTGCGGATGTTTTCAATGGCCAGCTTCTTAATGTCCTCCGTGAAACCCGATTCCTCTGAAAAAGCCAGCACCGTTCCAATTTGTATGCCTTTGGCCCCCAGGGCAATAGCCTCCTTCAACTTCTCCGGTGTTCCCCATGATCCCGCCAGCCAGAATGGCAGACCAAGGGCTTTTATTTTTTCGAGTTCGATGGCGTCCCGCTCACCATAGACCGGTTCTCCCAGATCATTCAATACGAGTTTTCCCCTGGGTGGTGCATTGTGTCCACCGGCTTCAGGCAGCTCCACAACAAATCCATCCACTCTGCCGTTAGCCTTTTTAGCCATCATGGTGGCCAGCAAAACTGACGAGACAATCGATAAAAATCTGGGCCGTTTCAGCGGGGGCATCTTTTTCTGCAAGAAAGCTTTTGGATCGAAGGTTGCGTGAAAGCGATTGCCATTGAGAGCCCCCACAGCTATCTTGAGCGACACCTCCTGGTGATCTGCCAGGAGATCCAGGACACCAGGAATCTCACGTGGTATGCCCGCCCCCATGATGACATAATCCACGCCGGCAAGCATGGCACCGTATAGAGCGAACATATTCGGCAGTTGAACCTTCTCCAGCAGGTTTGTGCCCACAGGGTTGTCATGCCCTTCCTTGGCAAGGAACACCTCAGCAAAATTAGCCACCACCGTCAATTCCATGGTCTGCTGATCCGTATCGATAGATATCATGGGAGGGGTCGTGAACGGTCGTGGTCCGGAATTGTCGGCAGGTCTGTAGTAACGGGCCAGGACTCTGTCCACTATACCGGTATCCGGAAAGTGTCCCATTGCCCGCTGCATGTGTCCTCCGGGATCTCCGAGCTGCAGTCTGCGGGAAAAAATCGTATCGAGGGCGGTGCCGGAGATTACTCCCAGCTGCCCTGTCCGGGAAACGGCCTGTGCCAGCTGCCAGTTCGATACACCGGCCCCCATGCCGCCCTGAATGATCGTCGGGTATGTCATCGGTTCCCCCAAATAAAACCGCATAATAATTTAGAACACGCGCCGTTGTCCTCTTTTTGGCGCGAAGTTGAAGAACTGCGCATAAAACCACGCTGAATGCGCTTTCTGTTGCGGTTCAGTTTAAAAAATACTCGCTAATTATTAGGGTAATTGAAAGACGGTTGCAAGTTTGACAATGAGGATGACAAATCTTTTACAAACAACTTCTGAGAAGTGCCTTTTATAAGCAAGCCAGGCTTCCGATAAGGATTGTCTTATTGACAATAAAAGCGGGTTATAATAGTTTACGAAAAAATTAATTCTGTACATGGACTGGTTGGAAACATTTCTCACCATTGATGCGAGGATTTTGATATGTCTCCAGATTCCAACAACAAAGCCACTTACTACGGCAGGATCCTGAACGGTGATTTCGGTCCAGAACTCAAAGAGAAATTAAGAAAGGCAATTCCTGCTTTTCATGTCTTTGACCAGGCAGGCTCGCCGGCCATCCCCTATATTTCTGCCTGGCAGGGAAACGAAAAGAATATCTGGTATGAATTCGTTAGCCGGAAATTCCTGGCCCTTCTTGATTGCGGCCCCACCAATATCGCAGATATACTTCGCTCGGCCATTGTGGACCGCCGGATATACAAATCCAGTTTTGCCGATCCCCTGGACGCCACAGAAGTTACCAGCCGCGAGGAACTGAACGCATTCCGGGAAGTGCTCCGTGAGAAAAGCGAAAAAACAGGTCTCATCGAAGCCGTGTACCAACTCAAGCTTTCATCGGACAAACCTATCTGGCTGAAAGATCAGGCCATGATCGTGACCTATCCTGAAGATGCCACATCCCTGTCTTTTGGTTGTCTAACCATCGTCACCACCGAAATGGAAGTCGAGGAAGAACGTCAGCGCTTGATATCAGAAAAAAGCCGCCTGGAAAATCAGCTTCAAAAAATACATCATTTCGAGGCCATCGGAAACCTGGCAGAAGGAATCGCCCATGACCTCAATCAGAAGATTCTCGGCATCGAAAGAAATATCGCTGCAACCATCGAAAGTCTCGGGAACGATTACCACGGTGATTCTTCAGCCTTTCAGGATTATCAGAACCTGAAAACAGCTGAACAGCAGATCAAGGATATCAAGCATATTTCCAGCCAGTTGTTGATCTTTGCCGGAAAGGGCGACTACAACTATTACGAAACCGATCTGAATGAAATCATGACCTATGCACTGCGGGAATTCCGACTGATGATGCCGGCGGTGGAACTGAAGATACAGTGTCAGGACAATCTATGGAAAGTGAGTTCAGACCGTGCCATGATCAGCCGTGCCCTGTTGAACATCTGCCGGCACGCAGCGCAGCTGGCACCCGAAACCCGGGAGATTGAAATAGAATCCCGAAACATCACCCTGTCACCCCAGTTTGTGGAACCCTACAGAAGAGATCCGGGTGACTATGTTCTGTTACGTGTAACAAATCCTATCGCTATACTGGATGAAAATGACGTGGGTCAGGTTCTCGAACCGTTCAGCAACACTGACCGAGGCCTGCGGATGGCATCTGCATTCGGTATCGTCAAGAAACATAGCGGTGTCCTGACAGTGTCCAGCGATACTCAAAAAGGCTCTGTTTTCAGCGTATATCTGCCGACAAGCAACTCCCAATATGGGAATTAGGGTCGTCCCCTGCGCTCCTCGGACAACGGCATCAAGACGGCAGACAGACCGAGCATACCGAATAAAACCCCCACTGTGACGGGAAGCCCTTCTGGTCCTAACAGGTCCATGGCGGTTCCGGCAATTGAAGGGCCGATGATCCCGCCGATTCCCCACATCAGACCAAATGCGGAATTTCCGGCCAGCAGAAGTGTGCCGGAGAATCGATCTCCAAGCTCGACCATGGCAACGGTATACGTCCCAAATGCAACCGCACCCCAGACAAACAGCATGGGCCATATCCATAAGGAGCCTTCGATCCACCAGGCCAGGAAACCACATCCGGCCACGGTTCCAAAGGCAAGATAGCACAAAAGATTTTTTCGGGAAATGCGATCAGCCAGCCAGCCAATGGGGAGTTGAAGCAGGACATTTCCGATAATGAGAACCATAAGCAAATATGATGCGGTCGCTTCGCTAAGACCGTGCCGCAAACTGTAAATCGGCAGCAGCGATATCATTACCTGGTCGAAAAGAGCGGCGAAAGCGACGGCCATTAAAAGCAGGGGCGCCATCACAAAGATCGAAAACATGGAAGCCTTTTCCGAGCCGTTGAAATCCGGCAGATGGGCTCTGGCAGATACAATAAGCGGTAGTGCCAGGAGTATCCCGACGGCAGCCACCAGAAATGGCAACCAGCCCTGAGAACCGATTATGGCAATTGTCAACGGCCCCAGGGCGAATCCGGCAGCTGCGACGGTGGTGTAAAGACCGATGATCCGACCCCGTATCTGGGGTGGTGCCAACTGATTGATCCAGGTTTCGCTGGTAATAAAAATACCGGTGTTGACAATACCAAGCAAAAACCGCAATAGAAACCAACTGCCTAGATCTCTGAAAACAGCCAGCAGTAGCAATATGACAGCTGCCATGCACAGACTGGAAACACACAAGGACCAAGCGCCGAAACGTCTTGCCAGCGATGGCATAAAGGGAGACGAAACAATAATGCCCAGGGGCGTCATGGCCGCGTTCAGACCAATCAGGCCGGTACTGACGCCCATGCTGTCAAGAATCAGGGACAACAGCGGATAACTGAGTCCTAAGGTCAGGCAGAAGATCCCGATAGCGGCAATGGATACAATAATACCCGGATTCATCTGCCTTCCTGGGCTTCGACACCCTCTTTTATCAGGTCCAGTACACGGTCTTTTTCTTCGGGAAATTTGTATCCTTCGTAGCTCTGGGTAAACAAAAGCTGCCCGTTTCGATTGACCCAGCCATTTCCGGCATGGTCGAAACAAACCTTGGAAGTGACATCCAGGGTTTCTATCAGAAGCTTCAGTTCGATCAGCACTTCCCTGGGTGACAGCAGTGTAAGGGTCCCCTTTTCATAGGCATCATGGATCGGTGTGCCGGGCCACGGCGAAAACGGCCGGGAACGGATATAGTGCGGATCGATACCGTTCAATACCCGAGCCGTGTTCCGGGCATGATTCTCCCAGTCTTCTTTGCCACCCAGACCGGGCATCCAGTACTCAGACAACTGGAAACCGGCTTTGATGGCCTTTTTACCACCCTCGATGTGTTCCTCCCCGGTGACACCTTTTCTTATCTTTTTCAACAGGGTGTCGTCCCCGGTTTCCAGGCCCACATGCAGCCGATCCAGACCGGCTTTCCGGATAGCGGTCAATTCCGCCTGGGGTTTTCTCGCCAAGGTCTTTGCACGGGCATAGGTGGTGCACCGCTCCAGGGAGGGAAACGTGCTGCGAAGATAGGTGAGTACATCAACCAGTTTGTCACTGGCCATCATCAGGCTGTTTCCATCCTGTAAAAAGACAGTTTTTGCCCCGGATGACAGCCAGTTCAGAACCATGCCAAAACCCTGGCTGGAGTTGAGTTGCGGTTCTTTTTCGATCATGGCAATGATCGTGTCTCTATCGATCTGCCCGCCGTGACCGAGTTCTTGGGAAATAGACTGCATATCGTTGATCAGTCCGGCGATGGTATCGATATCGCCCTTGATCTCCTCAGCGGTTCTGAGAGAAAATTTCTCGTGTTTGTACATGCCGCAAAAAGTGCAGTTGTTCCACGGGCAGTTCCGGGTAAAACGCAACAGCAGGGAGAAACTTCCCCCCTCACTCGGTGGTCGGTACATCCCCACTTCAAAATCGTATTTTCCAGCCTTCTCAGGTGCCATTGTGACTATCCTTTCTAAAGTTTCTCTTCTTAGGTTCTGATAAAATCGTCGATTAAATTTAATATGTATATCTTTTCTGAATTGTAAATACAAAGAGATCAAGAAGATACGCTAGGCCCGAGACATTGTTCGGGAAGAGCATAGAAACGGGAATATGATCTGCTGGCAGCTTCAGTTATTTTTATCGAAAACACCGTGTAAAAATCGAATGGCGCCAAGAAGTATGGAGAGCCACGCTGGTTTTCATCCGCCAATGAGGCACTTTCTGATATTCTCCCACTTACTATTTTTCACCCAGGAATATTTCTCAAAATACAGCTTGTCGCTGGAGAAAAACGTTCCCTCGTTCTTACGCTTGAGAATGTTCTCAAACTGCCCAGGTCCGCCATTATACATCGCATAAACAATTCTCGCGAAGGTGTCGTCATCCAGGACCTTTCCAGCCTTCATTTTCTTTATCCTATCCAAGGTGTACTTTCTTAAATAAAGCTCGAGAATTTCACAGCCTGCTGCAGTGTTGTATCGTATGTCCCATCGCAGATGGTGCACGTCGTACATGCCTCGCCAAATGCGTTCGTTTACCTGCATCAAACCCACGGAGGTACGGTTGTAGGACTGAAGGTAAGTCACTTTCTGCTTCCTCACTCTAAATTGCCTGAAACAGCTTTCCTGCCAGGCGGTGGAGAGTACGATCAGGCGATAGAGATCGTGGTATTTCTCCTCGATCTTGCTGTCATTCAAAGCACCATCAGAGGCTTCCTCTACAAGAGAGATAACACGCTCAACGTACGTTTTGTAGTTTTTCTTCGAGAAGACCCATGGTTTAATGTCCTTGAACGTAATCGTCGGCTTATCCGCTTTTGCCCAGGCTGGTTTACCCATAAAGGACATTATCAGCTTCTCAAAACTGGAATCTTCATCTTCATTGAAATCGATTTCTTCTCCCTCTATCTCAAATTCCTCCATATGGGTGACCGGAGTTGATGCTTCAGGTGGTGCACCAAGACCAAGAACCCTCCTAAGTTCTGAATTTACGCCGGGACGATAATCTAGAGTCAATGATTTATCTTCCGCTAACAATCGTGCCAGACGGATTAAACCGTTGCGACTGATCTCTATCCCCATGGTGGGACTAATTTTATCTAAAGCCGATAAAGCGTCGGCAGCTGTAAAAAAAGCCAGGTAGCCGAAGAGAGATTTAGAGGGGTCATCACCCAGCTGTTTTCTAAAAATGGGCGACAAATTATCCCATGTCGATATGAATTGCTTCCTGACAAAATCCCTTTCCACCGTTCCCTCCAACAGGCCGGTGACAAATCGATGCCGGATTTCCAAGAGGGTATCCAAAAGAATCTGACGATCAGGTTCAGATATAGGCTCGTTTGAGAGCGAAGTAATCATTAACACCAAAAAAGAGTCCCAAGCTTCCCAGGTATCGATAAATACCGCCAATTCCTCTGTGAAGAGCTGCTCTCTTTCAATGTCACTATCCTTTTTAAAGGTTTCAACAACCTCCGTAAGAATTCCGATTTGTAATGCTTCAGAAGTTGGGTTGATTTTCCCCGGTCTCATGCTTTCCAACATTCTTTGCACATTGGCTTGAAGATCAATGGGAAATAGTTCCACCAAGACTGGCTTTAGCTCCAAGACTGGCGGCGCAAGATTAATCGTAATGCCCTCTAAATATTCATAAACATATGTTTTGGTCAGATCCCAGACAACTCCAGTAATTTTTGATGGTCTGTGATGTTTGTCATATAGAGTAGACTCAACAGTGTGAAAAGATAGGTTCCATTTGCTATCAACTAATGGTGTTTGAACCAAAGCGAGGTACCCTTCCCATTCAACAGGCATTACGCAATTGTTCAGAATGAGGGTGCCTGCAACCACACGAACTTTCGTTTCAAACAGAATATGCGCGCTTTCTTCTCTGATGCTTGGTTCTGAGATCGTAATTTTCATGCAACCATCATTTTCATTTACCAATATGGCGGTTTGGCCTGGATCTGTGTAAGCGGTCTTGATTATGATCGATTTAAGTAGTTGATAGTCGATTGATATTGGTAAAGAGACGGTTTCTGTGGAGGCTTGTGCCTGTATCGGGGAGAATAAAACAGGTACAGACAAAAGGAGAAGGGCCGTGATTAAAAAACCAGATATTGTTTTCATTTTACCTAATTTGCAATAAGTATTTCTTATCGATCAACAGGTTGCCGAGTAAATTAACAATATTGACTAAAAATATACAACACCAATGGACTTCATATCATCTGAAATTTAACTTATCGAAAAGCTTAGGTAAATACAAGAATATAAGATGGCTGGAGGGAGGCAAAGTAAATAGGTGTGCATCTGTACCCAAAAAAACTCCCCACTGCTGAAATGGGGAGTTTCACTCTCAAATGCCGTCAACGTTTTCTGCTTTGTTGTTTATTGTTAGCGACATAAATAATTGCGCATTACCATTTTTCAGACAATCCATTAATAAAAGCCTTGTCTGTATTATGCGCAATTTCATTGGACAGCACTGTCATTTATTAACGAAAGGAAAGATATCTGTGAAGAGCTTTTCTCCTGCTGGGTCTGCCGTGCTTCCAGGTTTAATCCTGCCTGGGCAGGCTTGCCTGGTTTCATGCGCTCGCTGTTGCGGTTCAGCGATCCGTCATTGAAGAATCTCGAGTTCCAACTTTGCCTGAGCAGACTTGCCGGGTTTCAGGGCTTTCGGTTTTTTAACGTCGATCCTGTCTTCTGAGACTCCCCTTATTTCAATCATCTCCAGGACGATTGCCAGGGACCTGGATTGACCCAGCTGTATCAGTGCGGATTCCGGCAGAGGCTCGTCAACGACCATTTGGCGATAAAGCGTTTTCCAAAGGGCGGCAGGGTCGGAAATCTTGACCTCCTGGGTGGATGCCGCTGCCTGCTCCCCGGTTTTGGCCGGAGTTTGTTCGGCGGCGGTCTTGATTTCACCCAATCTCTCTTTGCCATATCGTTCCGTAAAAACTGCCTCCAGCACAGACTGGATGGCGGGGTTACCGAAATCCAGGGCACCGGGGGCCTCACCGGGTATCAGTGTCACTCCCTGCCGCTCCGCAATATATTTTTTCAGCTGCATCGCTTTCAGAGCCTTGCCGTCCTTCTTCTCGCTGTATCGTCCTTGAACCAGAAGTTTCAGTTTCGGGCGTTTCTCGAGTGCCTTGGCCAGATTAGCCAGTTTTTCCACCTCCGGCGGCAGCAATTCGGCAAAGCCGTCTTCAAACTCAATGACGTCGAGCTTCTCGGTATCCACTCCCAGCAGCGCGCCCAGGGCACGAAAAGGCGAAGCAGCTATCTTGTTGATCAGATTGGTAAACGCCCCCCAGATAAGCTGGCCATAGCGAAATTTGGGATCTGCCAGATCACCCCTTACGGGCAGCGCAATATCGATGATGCCGTCGGCATCCTCCAGAATGGCGATGGCCAGATTCAGAGGCAAGGAAACAGCATCCGGACTGTCGATCTTTTTCCCCAGTTTGATGCGTTCTACAATGATCTGATTGTCACCCTTGATCTTGCCATTCTCGACAAAATACTTTGACTCCGAGGACAACTTTCCGGAATCGATCCGTCGACCCACAAATTTTCCGGAATATGGCGTCAAACTTGCCATTTCCAGATTCCGAAAAAGAACCGACATGTCCGTGTAAACAGTGGGGTCAAAGATACTGATTTCTCCGTCGATTTTCGATATGCCGTACGCATCCACACGACCATCAAGTTTGACCCGGGCGCGGGCGCCCGGTTCCGTTGACATACCGGTAATGGCGCCGTCTAGCTGATGAATTTTTACTGTGAATTTGGAACGCAGACTGTAATCGGCAAAAAGCAGACCGCCGTCCGCAACCTGCAGTTTATGGATATAGACCGGAAAGGCGGAACCCTCAACTTTTGGAGCATCTTCAACTTCTTTCTTTGCCGGTTCCACATCTTCGTGCTTGAATGCATTGGCGAGATTGAGAGAACCATCCTCAAGAATGATGAACTGCCCGTCCAGCCCGGAGAGTTTCAGATCTGTTACTTCCAGACGGTCCGGCTGCAGCTGAAATGTGAGATCCGACGTCAGGAAGTGTTTCCACCCCAGCAATGTCTTCTTGGATCCTGCCTCCAGAATCTGGAGATCTGCCACATCGAAACCGCCTCGAAACTGAATCTTCGGCTGGTTTTCTTTTTCCTGGTAGGCAAACTGTCCCCGGGTGGAAATCGTTCCCGAGGCCACGTTTAAGGAGGCCTGTGACTTGAGGTAGGCTTCAAAGGGTGACAGGGCAAGGGCGGAGATATCCAAGTCTGCCATGACAGACGGTTCCGCAGGATCGATGCGGCCTTGAACCGCAAAGTGCCCCCCTTCCCGGATATCAAAAGACAGATCCACGGGCATCTGAGACTTACCGTCAATGTTGGAAGCCGCCACATGCAGATTGTCCAGATGGAGAATCTCTCCTTCCTGCTTGACGGTGCGATCGCTGAAGAATACACCGAAGTTTGCAAGCTCGACAGCCCTGATTAAATATTGAAACGATGACTCCCCGGTATTCCCGGATGACCCTGGTGTCTTTTCAGTGTCGGTTCTCTCCCCTAAAAACAGACCCGCCAAATTCAGCCGGCCATCCTTTTCCCGGGAGACATCGATGTCGCCGTTCTGAAAATGTATACTTTCGATGGCCAGAGCATTACGTCCAAGGTCATAACTACCCCCCTTGAGAAGCCATTTTTCTATGCTGATTTCAGGATCAGGTGTATCCGGATTTCCAATCTGAATGTCGTTTAGACCAAAGGAGACCTCCGTGACCTGCAGGTCGGTTCCTGCCCGGCCTGACACCAGCGCCAGTTGAAACGTCCCGTCCATATCGGTGACACCCGCATGCAGCATGGGCATCCGGCTTTGATCCTGATACTGGAACTTGATATCCCGCAGTTCCACCCCCGACACCTTGATTTCCCAGGGATTTTCCTGGGATGCGTCAGTGCCCGGATCCGGTGCCTGCGGAGGTGCGGGTGCTGAATCGTCTGCCTTGGAACCGGCAGCGAACCTGCTCCAGTTGAGATGACCGTCACCATCAATGGTAACCGCGGTCTTTCCACCTTCGAACAAAATCTTTTGGACATCCACGGTCTGACGCGTCACATCCACCAGGGGGGCCTTAATCTCCAGCCGGGACAATTCCAGCAAGGGCAAATCGTCTCCTGGAATTTGCATGACCAATTCCGCGAGGATGAATTCGAGGTTGTTGAGACGTATGGATGGCTCCGCCTGCCCTAAATCGATCTCATATGCGGTGTGAAGGTCGAATTTTCCCTCCGGGTTATCGATGGCCGCGCTGTCCCGGAAAAACTGCCATACCTTGGCCAAATGGATATCGCTGAAGCTTAAACGGCCGCTGGATCGGAAGGGGTGCAAGGTAATCTCACCCGTCCATTCAAACGACGCCTTTTCCGGGGTGGTTGCCGTCAGACTGTAGGGTCCTACCCGATCCGGAAGCGTGGATATGTCATGCAACTCGAGGTTGAGGGGACGAACGGCAATCGTGGCCGGTACAGACTGGCGTTGATCTGTATAGATAAGCTCACCCTCGGTGATCTGAATGTGCTTCAGAACCATTCTGAGTGGTGCCGGCTGCGCTGTTTCCTGCCCAACCGACCTGTCTGTCCCTTCTGCTTTCCGGCTTTCAGGCGCCAGTTTGGCAAGATTCAAAATGCCCTGCTCATCGATCAGGGCATTGACCCCGGGTTTGTCCAGGCGGACGGTTTTGAACACCAGGGCCCAGCGGAACAGGCTGCTCAATTCGAAATCGAGGAAGCATTGCCTGAAGCCGGCGATAAATGTGCCGTCCTGCTCATGGAGACCCACATCGTCGGCCTGAAAACTGAACAGGAACGGATTGATTTTCACCTTTTCCAGGCGAAGTTCCCGGTGCAGTTTTTCCGCCACCATGCCCGGCGCATAGCGGGTTACCAGGTACGGTGCCAAAAAAAAGCCCGACAGGGTATAGAGTATCAGCACTGCCACCAGTGTTATCACGATCTTGCTGTGAATAATCTTTTGAAAAACCGTCATATTCATTTTCCCTCGAAAAAAAACTGTTTATCAATGGTATTCTTGTGGTTATTATTATCTGATGAGACGTTATGGAATAATATGAAGCGTTGGGTCGTATGTCAATCCGATAGCGGTTTAAAGAAAGGAAGCACAGCCATATGAAACCACGATGCCCCTGGGCAGGCAAAGAGCCCCTGATGGTGGCGTACCATGACCGGGAATGGGGTGTGCCCCTGCATGATGAAAAAAAGCTGTTTGAATTCCTCTGTCTGGAGGGGGCCCAGGCTGGTCTGAGCTGGTCCACCGTTCTGAATAAACGGGCGGCCTATTGTTTGGCATTCGACGGATTCGATCCCGACCTGGTGGCTGGCTACGACGAGCCCAGGATCCAGGTGCTGTTGCAAAACCAGGGAATTATCCGCAACAATCTCAAGATCCGAGCCTTTGTCACCAATGCCAATCGATTTCTGGGGATCCAGTCGGAATTTGGCAGTTTCGACACCTATGTCTGGGCATTTGTGAATCACCGCCCCATTCAGAACCGCTGGAAACGCTTGGACCAGATACCTGCCACAAGCCCTGAATCTGTCACCATGAGCAAGGATATGCGTCGGCGGGGATTCAAATTCGTCGGGCCCACCATCTGCTACGCATTGATGCAGGCCATCGGCATGGTCAATGACCACATTGTCGATTGCTTTCGTCACCAAGAAGCGAACACCCTTCTGTAATTCATCATTTATTGAAGAACCTCGCAGCAAGCTACGAGGAATGTTCTGTCGTGCGACAGTGCTTCGCAGCGACCGTAAGGAATTCTGTCTAATATAGATTCGCTCGCTAACCCCGCAGCATGCGAAGCACTGCCGAACGGCAGAACCTACGGGGAATGCGCTCGCTTTTTCGGTTCAACTATTCGTTATTACGATAGTTATTAAATGGGCAACCCCTTATTGAACCCATTGTTTATGCTATGAATAAAAAGACTTGACATGGACACCGATCCATCATATTGAATTTTGTATTCAAAATACAAAATTCAATATGATTCGAAATCCCTTTTTACTCAGTATGTGCGGCACACTCATTTTCAATCAATTTTCAAGGGAACCCAGTCATGCCGAACATCGGTGCAGAACACGAAAACCTGGATCAGAAAGTCTACCTGACACTGAGAAACATGATCACGGAAAGAAAGCTGTTACCCGGGCAGAAAATTCCCCAGGAAAAGCTGGCGCATGATCTGGGTATCAGCCGGACACCGTTGATCAGTGCTCTGAAATTTCTCGAAAAAGAAAAAGTGGTCGAATCAAAGCCCCGCCGGGGTTTTTTTGTGCGCCTCTTTGAACTGCAGGAACTGATCAACATTTTCGAACTCCGTGAAGTCTTGGAGGGCCTGGCTGCACGTCGCGCTGCCACGCGGATCACCCCTCAACAAATGAAAACACTGCAAACATTTTTCACCAGGTTTCGCCAGAGTCAAGATATTCATGATTACAAAGCCTATGCTCAGGAAGATCGGAAATTCCATATTTTCATTGCTGAAATCGGTTCAAAAGAATTTCTGAAGAGCATTCTGGAAACCTACAATATTATCATCTACAGCTATCAACTGATCAACTCAGAAGGATTGGTTAGGTCTCCGAATGAGACTGTTCATGAGCATTTCGCCATTATCGACGCCATTCGAAACGGCGACGCTGAAAATGCCGAAAAGCACATGCGTATGCACTTCAGAAAATCCATTTTGAAGCTTAGGTAATACATGTGAACAACGGAAGGGGGGATAAAAACAACCATGGTTGCGCAGCAGTGCCTGGTATCTTCCAATGAAGCGCTTCATTAACACGAACATTCAAACAAGGGAGGAATTGGAAATGAAAAAATTTTTTATCATCAGCCTTATTGCTTTTCTGGCCGTCACCACCAGTGTGTACGCCGCAGGAAAAAATTTTCCCAAACGGAACATCACCAATGCCGTCGTCTGGGGCGCCGGGGGCGGCACAGATACATGCAACCGAATAATTACAGCTGAAATGGCCAATATTCTGGGGGTCAACATCAATGTCATCAATAAAACCGGCGGTGTCGCCGGGTCCGTCGGGATGAGCTATGCTTACAGCCAGCCGCACGACGGTTACACGCTGTGTGGTTTGTCCGAATCAAATGTCACGGCCGGCGTACAGGGTGGTTGGGACAAAAAATTCGATGTCTGGGACACTTTTATCGTAGGCGGATCCCCGGATGTCATCTCTGTCACACCAGACACACCGTATAAAACCCTCACGGATCTTATCGAAGCCGCAAAAAAGAGGAGGATCTGTAAATGAATTCCCTGGAAATGCGAACGGTCAATGCATCGGGTCATAAGCGGGTACTGGTCACCAAGGAATTGCCTGGTCAGCGATGGGTGGACATCTTGACGGCAGCCGACTGCCGGGTAGAAATCATGACATCCAGCGATGTATTGAGTGTCAGGCACATCAAAAATGCCCTGGGATCACATTGCGACGGAGCCATTGGGCAGTTGACCGAGGACTGGGGTGACGATTTGTTCGCCGCGCTTAAGGCTGCCGGCGGAAAAGCCTACAGCAATTATGCCGTGGGTTTCAACAACATCGATGTGGCCGCCGCAACGCGGCATAAAATACCCGTCGGCAATACACCCGGTGTTCTCACCGAGACAACGGCCGAAATGGCGGTGGCCCTGACCTTTGCCGCCGCCCGCCGGACCGGGGAAGCCGAACGGTTCATGCGTGCAGGCAATTACAAGGGCTGGCTGCCGGATCTTTTCACCGGTCACCTGCTCTGGCGAAAGACCGTGGGCATTGTCGGAGCCGGAAGGATTGGCGAGGCCTATGCGCACATGATGGTGGAAGGGCACAAAATGAACGTTATTTACTACGACCTCCATGCAAACCAGGGTCTTGAAACGTTCATTGCCGACTACAGCCGTTTTCTGAACACCCAGGGGCAGCCAGAGGTTACCTGCAGACGTGCGCAAAACCTTGAGGACCTTTTGTTGGAGGCAGATTGCATCAGCATCCATACCATCCTGGACGATTCAACCCATCATCTCTTCAATGCAAAGCGTCTGGGAAAAATGAAAAAGGACGCCATTCTCATCAACACCAGCCGCGGACCCGTCATCGACGAGTCGGCTCTGGTTGACCACTGCAGGGCAAATCCCGATTTTCGGGCCGGTCTGGATGTCTTTGAAGATGAACCGGCCATGAAGCCAGGGTTGGCAGACCTGGACAATGTGGTTGTGGTACCCCATATCGCTTCGGCAACGCGCTGGACAAGGGAGGGAATGGCAATACTGGCCGCCTGCAATGTGGCGGGTATTTTATTGGGATATCCACTGTGGCAAAAATCCGATATTTTACCCTTTCTGGAAAACGAACCGCCCAAGGCGATCCCCAGCATCGTCAATTCAGAAGTCCTGGTGACAAAAAAAGCTTGAGTCTTTGGCACAAGCATAATAAGAGTATAGTCAAACAACAGACTGAAGTCTGCATAGCATCGCTATGCGATGTTATGGATCGCGACCTTGTCGCGTTATGTCAATACTAACAAAACAATAGAAGCCATTAATAGACGACCACGAAGGTGTCATTTCGTGGTTTTTTTTTAAGACCCAAGATGAGCGATTGTCGAGATTTCCGTAGATGCGGTAAGATCGGAAAACCTACGGATTTGAAGAACCTCGCAGCAAGTTACGAGGAATGTTCTGTCGTGCGACAGTGCTTCGCAGCGACCGTAAGGAATTCTGTCTAATTTTGATTCGCTCGCTAACCCCGCAGCAAGCTACGGGGAATGCGCTCGCTGTTGCGGTTCAAATTTTAAGAATTGAAACGCTCGTCTTAGGTGAGAGGCGGACATATGCATATTTCTGAAGGTGTCTTGAATGCGCCGGTGCTGCTTACGGGCGCCGTACTGGCCATCACAGGCACCGCCGTCGGATTGAGGCAGATGGACTATGACCGCGTTGCCCATGTGGGTGTTCTCTCGGCGGCCTTTTTCGTGGCCTCCCTGATCCATGTCAATGTGGGTCCATCCAGCACACACCTGATTCTGAATGGCCTTCTCGGCCTGTTACTCGGATGGGCGGCATTCCCTGCAATCTTGGTGGCGCTGATTCTGCAATCGATTTTTTTTCAGTTCGGGGGCATCACCACCCTGGGCATCAATACGATACTGATGGCGTTGCCGGCAGTCATTTGTTATTATGCTTTCAGAAAACTGATCCATCGATCGGCGACGCTTGCAATGATCGGATCCTTTTCCTGCGGTTTTGTTTCGGTACTGCTGTCCGCACTTCTTCTGGGGCTTGCCCTGGTATTCACGGAAAAGAATTTCTGGTCCCTGTCAGGGATCATCGTGGCGGCCAATTTGCCGGTAATGGTCATCGAAGGCATTGTCACGGTTTTCTGCGTGGCATTCTTGAAGAAAGTACACCCGCAAATGTTAAACAGGGATATTTCATGATCGACACGGCAAAAAAATTGAAACATGCCCTGCACCAGGATCTCGGCCTGTGCAGTCGCGTCGCTGGAGGGTGTCTTTTTCTTCTGATCTGCATGGTTTTCTTGAATGTTTCCCCTGCCCTGGCACACAGGGTAAGTATTTTTGCCTGGGTACAGGGCAATACCGTTCACACCCAAAGCAAATTCATGGGAGGCAAACGGCCTGAGCAGGCACTGATCGAAGTTTTCGACGACGCCGGAAACCTGCTGCTGAATGGCAAAACCGACACGCAGGGGCTTTTCAGTTTTCAGGCGCCCAAAATATCAGACATGCAGATTGTGCTGACGGCAGGAACCGGGCATCGTGCGGTCTGGGCACTTTCCAGGGAAGATTTCCGGGAAACCGTCGTAGACTCCACTGACAATCAGCCATTGACTGCCGTGCCTCCAGGAAAGTCCGATGATTCAGGTCCCAGAACGTCCAAAACCCATCCATCCCCTGAAAACGGATTGACGGCGGCGGAGGTGACCGCTCTGGTTGAATCCACCCTGGATCGAAAATTGAAACCGCTCATGGACAGGATTGCCGCCTTGAATGAAAAACGGATCTCATTGTCCGATATCCTCGGCGGTATCGGATATATCGTCGGTCTTGTGGGGCTTGCCGCGTACATGCAGTATCGTCGGAAAAGGAGTGACACCCAGAGATGAGACCGGAAGTTTTTGCCGTCGGAAAATCCGTCATCCATTCCATTGACCCAAGAAGCAAGGTGGTACTGGCATTGACCTATTCCTTGGTGATCGCTCTGTCGAGCAGCTTTGTCGTTCTGTTGTCCGGTCTGGTCACTTCGCTGATACTGGTGATGGTTGCCCGTCTGGATGCACGGGAGATACTCAAGCGGCTGGCGGTCCTGCTGGGGTTCCTTCTGCTGATATGGATACTCATGCCGCTGACGTACCCGGGTGCAACCCTTTTCAGGATGGGCCCTCTTGGTTTCAGTGGCCCCGGAGTGCTTCTCGCGGCACAAATCAGCCTGAAATCAAGCGCTATCCTGCTGTCTCTCATGGCGCTTCTGGCAACCATGTCCATCGCGGTCATGGGACATGCACTGGGATGTCTCGGCATACCGGACAAGCTTGTGTACCTGCTGCTGATAACCTATCGGTATGTTTTTGTCATGGAGCAGGAATACCGGCGTTTGCTCCGTGCCATGAAAATAAGAGCGTTCAGGCCGGGAACCAACCTTCATTCCTACCAGTCCTATGCCTATCTGGTGGGTATGCTGTTCGTCCACGCCTCGGCACGGGCAGACCGGGTTTCCCAAGCCATGAAATGCCGTGGGTTTACCGGCAGATTCCACTCTCTCTGGCAGTTTGAACCGGATCCACGCAATCGGCTTTTTGCTGTCATCATGTCCCTGATCATTATTTCAATGGCAACGGTTGAATTATGGATTCAGATAACAAACTCATAAAACTCAAAGGCGTTTCATACCAGTATCCCGGCGGGAAAACCGTCCTGGACCAGATCGATTTCAAGTTCGCCAGAGGTGACCGGATCGGTCTGGTGGCACCCAATGGAAGCGGAAAGACAACCCTGTTCCATGTCATCATGGGGCTTTTGAAACCGTCCAGCGGCACCATCGAGATTTTTGGGAAAGTGCGACAGAAAGAAAAAGACTTTGCCCCCATCCGTCATCGCATCGGCCTGCTCTTCCAGGACGCAGACGATCAGCTGTTTTCCCCTACCGTCATAGAAGACGTTGCTTTCGGCCCGTTGAACCTGGGAAAATCTAAGCAGGAAGCCCTGGACATCTCCAGGAAAACTCTCGATTATCTGGGTCTGAATGATTTCGAAAACCGGATTACCTTCAAGCTCTCCGGCGGAGAAAAGCGCCTGGTATCCCTGGCGACGATTCTGGCCATGCAACCGGAAGTGCTTCTTCTGGACGAGCCCACCAATGCGCTGGACACGTCCATGAAATCACGACTGATCAAGATACTCCAGGGGCTCGATCTGTCCTATATTCTGATTTCTCACGAATTCGACGTGCTGTCTGAAACAACCCATGCGTTTTACAGCATGGAAGACGGCAAGCTCTTCAGGGATGACCGCGTGCACCTGCATACGCATCAGCACTCCCACAAAATCGGCAGACAGCCGCACAAACATGTTTAGGCCAGGTGGACTCGAAAAATGGCTAAATTTATTTACTCCTTTGGAATTATTCTGCTGGGCCTCTTGTTGGGGTATGGCCAACTCCTGCTGGTTTTTCACAACAGCCCTGTTGGTCATCGTTCTCCCTGTATTGTTGGCCATCATCAACCTGTTTTAACAGCGAGGTAGTGGGATGAATCACCATATCGAAGAATTATGTCAGATTCTAAAACAAAACCAGCCGGTTGTCATGGCAACCGTGCTGGCTCACCAAGGCTCTACACCCAGAAGTGCGGGTTCCAGAATGCTGGTTCTACCCGGCGGCGAAATCATCGGCACCATCGGGGGTGGCAAAGTGGAAGCCGAAGTCATGCAGACCGCATCTGCACTGTTTGACACCGAAATATCACAGATTCGATCCTTTGATTTGCGTACAAGACCGGATCTGGACGATCTCGATGTCATCTGTGGCGGACAGATGACAATACTCATAGAATACCTCCAGGCAACAACGGAAAATATCGATATTTTTCAAAAACTGCACATCACCCTCAAACAGGGCCAAAACAGCTTTATGATTGCCTCGCTGGAACAGACATCCGGCAGTGTTCGTGTGGGCAAACGGTGTCACATACAAAAGAGTGGAAAAATTTCCGACAACTGTCCCTATCCTGAAACCCATCTGCAGGAACTTGCAGCTCAAGCCAGAGGGACATGCATACCGGCTGTGCTGCCGGCAGGCGATCAGAAATATCTCATCGAGCCTTATACCCTGAACGGAACCGTCTTCATCTTCGGTGCCGGCCATGTGGCCAAACAGGTTGCGGTTATCAGCAAGATGGTCGGTTTCACAACCATGGTCCTGGATGACAGAAAGGAATTCGCCAACCCGGACAGATTTCCAGATACCGATCAGCTCATGGTTCTGGACACATTTGAAGACGCCCTGCAGGGACTCAGCATGGACACCGACAGTTACATTGTCATTCTCACCAGGGGACATCGCCATGACCAGACGGTTTTGGCACAGGCCCTTAAAACCGATGCAGGGTATATCGGCATGATCGGCAGTCGCAAAAAAAGGGATATCATATACCGCAATCTCCTGGATGACGGCTTCACCCCAAAAGATATCGACCGGGTGCACAGCCCCATTGGCATTGGTATCCAGGCTGAAACCCCGGAGGAGATCGGTGTGAGTATTGTGGCGGAACTGATATTGGAGAGAGCGAAAAGATAGGCGTGGAGGGGAAAAGAGCAGGGTTGGAGGGGTGGAGGGTTCAGGGTTGCCACTTCCAGCAGAACCTAACACCTAAAACCTGATACGATTTTGTTTTCCCTTCGGTCCTGGGTATGCTGGAATGTTGGGATGCTTGGAAGCTGGAATGCCGCTATCCGCCTACAGCTGTTAGCAACCCTCAAACCCTTGTATCACCCTCGGACCCTTAAACCCTATTATAATGCCTTGGAAAAGCACCTAAAAGATATAAGGATCGACAAAACATGAAACATGGCAATACCGTCATTGAAAAACCCTACCGCATATCAGCAGTCCTGTTCGATTTTGACGGTACGCTGACCAAACCGGACGCGCTGGATTTCTCTGTTATCAAGGAGACTCTTGGATGTCCCCACGATATACCGGCCCTTGAATTTATTGAAAGCATTCCGGATCCACAGAAAAAAAATCAAGCCTTCACCGAACTGGATCGTTTTGAAAGCCGGGCTGCAGCCATTTCAGAACCCAATCCCGGTGCGGAAAACCTGATACGGACGATCCATTCAATGGGGCTTCCCATGGGTATCGTCACCCGCAACAGCGTAGACTCCGTGAGGGAATCCCTGAAGAATTTCAATGGTATCGGTCTGGATGATTTTGATATCGTCATCACCAGGAACGACCCGGTGAAACCGAAACCGAGCCCCGAAGGTGTTTTGCTGGCCGCCCGTAAACTCAATGTCGACCCCCGGCATATCCTGATGGTGGGAGATTTCGTGTTTGACATCGATGCCGGCAGAAAGGCCGGCACGCTAACGGCCCTCCTGGATGTCAACCCGCGTGTCGATAAAAGCCGTCTTAAATGCGATATTGTCGTTTCCAGTTTGGCAGACCTCGAACCGGTCCTTCAGATGGGGTTACCACTGCCCCAGGGGAAATTGCCCAACCAGCTGCTCGAACAAATTCTGAATGGGTTTTCCTTTGAAGATCCGGCCATGCTGATCACCGCCGGTGTTGGGGAAGACATTGCAGCAGTGGACATCAAAAATGAGGAAGTCCTTGTTTTAAAGTCTGACCCCATCACCTTTGCCACAGATGCCATCGGACATTATGCCGTGCTCGTCAATGCCAATGACATCACGACCTGCGGTGCCGATCCCAGGTGGTTTTTGACAACGCTTCTGTTTCCCTGCGGCAGTACCGGCTCCGAGATACAGCACGTCATGCACGGACTGAACCATGTCGCATCAAAATACGGGATCACCCTTTGCGGAGGGCATACCGAGATCACCGATGCCGTAACCAGACCCGTTGTGGTGGGCTCTCTGGCCGGGACTGTGCCTGAGAACCGTTTGATAGACAAGAAATCCATGAAAACCGGTGACCTCCTGTTGATGACCAAATCGGTTTCCGTGGAAGGAACAGCCATCATCGCACGTGAAATGGAACACAAGCTGCTTTCCATGGGGTTCAGTGATTCAGACATCTATTCCTGCAAGCAGTTCTTAGATCACATCAGCATCATGGAAGAAGCCCGAATCGCAAAAGATATCGGTGGTGTTACGGCCATGCACGATGTCACGGAAGGGGGGCTGGCCACGGCGGTTGCAGAGTTGAGTATTGCCGGCAGGCATCGCATCCGGATCGACATGAATTGCATCCCCATCTTTCCCCAGACCCAGAGAATCTGTGATGCCTTCGGTATCTCACCCCTGGGTCTCATCGGATCCGGCAGCCTTTTGATCTGCTGTTCCCCCGATACCAAAGATGATATTCTGACAGGTATCCGGGAGGCCGGTATCCATGTGACCTGCATCGGTGAAGTCCTTGAAGACGGAGAGGGTGTCGTGGCCATGGATGGCCTGAAGCCTGTAGCGTGGCCAATATTCAAGGTCGATGAAATAGCCCGGGTGTTTAGTAAAGCTATTAGCGCCAAGCTGTAAGGGCTAAGCAAGCTTGCGGCTCAATGCTTACAGCTTATCGCTTATGGCTTATACGGTAGTGCCCATGCTAAATGTATACTGAAGGATCAAGTATAACACATACACACCGAACAACCACCCGCCCTGCCATCTTTTGAAGCGGCCGTCCTTGTTGGTGAAGATAAAGAACCGAAACAGATACAGGATGAGAAGCATGGCCGGGAAATGAAAAATATAGAAATTGGGCGGCACGGCGAGCGGTTTGGCTACCGCGGCCGCGCCGATGACAAAGAGGCAGTTCAGAACATCTGCCCCGACAATATTTCCTACCATTATTTCAGGATGTCCCTTGCGAACGGAGGCAATGGCGGTCATGAGTTCGGGCAGAGATGTACCAAACGCCACCATGGTGGCCGCAATGACATCATCCGGCACACCGATTCTCAGGGCTATTTCGGATGCGGCAGGCACCAGAATCCTGGCTGAAGCGACAATGATCAGGAGACCACCGATAATCATCAGCCAGCATATACCCAGACCCACTGAGCCGGGTGTCTCCTTTTCCTCTATATCGATGCCCTTTTCTGCCCCCTGCTTTGCCCAGATATAGGTCATATACAAATACCCTCCCAGCAGAAACAGGAAAAGCACACCCACCCATCTGGAAAGAATCGGCCTGCCATCCATCCATATCAACGCAGCGATGGATATCCCCACCAGGAGCGTAGCCGATCCCACTTGAACCCAGCCGGTACGATTAAGAATAAACCGGTTTACGGGAATAGCCGTCAGCATGCAGGTCAAACCGAATATCAAGCCGGTGTCGGCGATGATGGATCCCACACCGTTTCCCAGTGCCAGACCGGGATTTCCCATCCAGGCAGCCATCACCGACACAAACGCCTCCGGCATAGTAGTCCCCAGAGATACGATGGTGGCCCCGATGACGATCCGCGGCAATCCTGTTCGGCTAGCCAGTTCGACCACGCCAATAATCATCCAATCGGCCCCTTTGGAAATCGTCAGAATACAAATGGCGACCACCCCTACCAATACGATGGTGGGATACCCTTGAAGCAAATGCAGCAGGCGTGTTTCATCCCCGATCCACTGGAGTATTTGATTGAGCATTCCCATACCTTTCAGTTCAATGTTTCAATTTTATAATGCGAACACAATCCAGAAATTGTAACAATGATAGAGAAATAACGATCGTGTCAATCACTTTTTAAATTTAATGGACTTCTTTTGTCGTTAATGCTATAAGCAGTTGTTATGTTTTCCTTTATTAAAAAATCTTCTCGGCATGCCGATTTAAATCTCTTTCCACTTTATAGCTATTCATTGAATTTCTCTCTGGACCGGATCGTTCCCGGCGTAGACAATGTCCGACACGACGTCTACCTGAGTCCTTCTTTCTGCGAAGCCGCCGATGAAATTGTTCCCCAGATCATTGCCAGAAATGTCGAATTAAATGAGTTTTTCAGAATTGAAAAGCCCGCGGTGTGGGCCGAAAAAGTGGCTGACTTCAAGCGGCACTACACTCGGCTCATGGAAGACGCCGTCTACAAATCAAAACAGGAAAATAATCCCCAGATAGATTTTTTAGCCCAAACGGCCGTAATGAAAATGCTCATTACCGACATGCGGGATCAGTTCGAGAAAACCACCACAAAAATCAAAAATCTGATTCGCAAAGATCAAATGACGGACAAGCAGCAGGCAGATGATACAGCCAAAAGAAAGGAATCCCTTTCAAATGTCCTGCAGAACAAGGACGTTTTTTTAAGAAAAGTAGGTCGGCAACTATTCTCCCTCCTAGCCGACGTCAACAAGGAAAAACTCAAGACCATACGCGAAGCAAACTTCGGTGTTGAAAAGCTGTTGCCGGACGATATCTTCGAAAACCCAATTTTCCATTCACTGAATCACTATCACGACACTTTCCTCATCGATGAATATGATATCATGTTTGGCAGACGCCTCGAGGACCTGGACAATTATGACAACCTGATCAGTCTGCTGAAGCGACTCTTTTCTGAAATCATTGATGAAAGCTCACAATTGGAACCCAAAGAAAATGGCACCCTGCCAGATGGATCGGATAGACCAACCAACTCAACCGACATTTACAAATATCTCAAGCACACCGAAAATATCGATTGGCTACTGAACTATTTTAAAACCCTCGAGAAGATCAAAAAAAGAAAAAAACAGAAATCGGACACCGTTGATATCAGTCGTCTGAAAGCTCTGGCTGCCAATCAAAAATTCATCCTGCATGATTTTTTCAAGGCATTTAAGAAAGCCCGTCTGATTCAAAGAATTTCCGCGTCTTATGAAATGCGATCGATCTACCGGGGCTACTGTCCCCCATTGGTGCCACAGCAGATTCTTCTTTTCATGATCGACCCAAAATCGAGAAAGATTGTCACCAAGCGACTGAAGCAGCTGAAAAAAATTTACCGCAAACCTTTTTCTCTGGGACCGCTGAAAAAACAGATCAAAAAACTCGAGTTCCTGTCAGTGAAGGATAAAAAGAAATATCTGATTCGATTCCTCAAGGGCATTGCTCACTATCACCGTGATATTGAAAACCACAAAGTAATCAGTGAGGCAATGGACCGGATCAATCTGACCACGGATGATAAAATCCTCAATCTATCGAGAGCAAATAACACACTGTATGAATTCCTGATTTCCAGTGAGAAGCGGGAAGATGAAAAACCTATCATCAACCACGTCGTGATAAAGGCAGACGTGAGGGGATCGACCGACATCACGCACCAGATGATAAAAAGAGGATTGAATCCCGCCTCCTATTTCAGTCTCAACTTTTTCAATCCCATATCTGACACTCTCAAGGATTATGGAGCTGTTAAAGTTTTTATCGAAGGAGATGCCATCATTCTGGCAATTTTTGAAAGGGAGAAGACACCCGAAGGGTGGTACAGCGTGGCCCGGGCTTGTGGCATTGCCATGAACATGTTGTTTATTATCAAGCGCTACAACGACAACAGCAAAAAAAATCAACTGCCGATCCTCGAACTCGGTATCGGTATAAATTATCTTGATTCGTCGCCCACATTTCTATTCGATGGGAATCAGCGTATCATGATTTCTTCCGCTATCAACATCGCCGATCGTCAATCGAGCTGTTCGAGATCTTTACGCAAGCTCGTTTCGAAAATGAGACCTGCCTTCAACCTCTACGTCTACCAAACAGCTTCGGAAGAGGATATGCTGACAACGTCGGACGACATCTCTGTGAGATATAATGTCAATGGCATCGATCTGAATCCCGGTGGTTTTAAAAAACTCTCCAAAGAAATCAATCTGACCACGTTCAAAACAGATATCCCTGAGCTTAAACTGAGAAATATCAAACTGCACACAGGTAAGTTCCCATTGACATCCGGCAGGTTCCAGCGCCTCGTTATCAGGGAATCCAAAATTCGTCAGGTACACCCGGACACATTTGCATCGATAAAGCCCACCACTAGAAGTTATTTTGAAGTCTGTACCCATCCAGCGGTTTACCAGCATGTGAGATCTGTAGCAAAGTGAAACACCAGTAGATACCCGGGTCCAAAGAGCCCGGCACTGAGTGAAGAACCTCGCAGCAAGCTACGGGGTTAGCGAGCGCTGTTGGGGTTCACGAAATGTCCGGGCTAAAGGCAGGATTCTTCAGATTTAAAACGGCTTGGATAAGAGATTGAAACACCTCGGATCCTTCCACCGAGGCAGACACCGCTCCCTTGGCTACCTGGTGTATCCATTCAATTTTTCCTTTGTCTGAAACCGACAGGCTCCCATCGATAAATTTCAGTTCGTTATGGTTCTTTCCATAGAGAACCATCGGACCAAAAAATGTTCCTTCTTTCGATTTTTCGGTAGACAAGCCAATGACATAAAAATGTCCGAGAATCAGTTCTTTTGGCTGCTGCTGGAAAGCCAGAAGCTCTCCAAACAAGGAGAGGCTTTCAATGACGCCATCCTGATATGCATTTTTCAGTGCGGCAGTCCCCTCTTCAGCAATGGCAATCAGATCCGTCTTTTTATAGCTGAGATCCAGAAGATCAATACATTCTTTCTGGATCGTTTGCAGTGTTTCGAGCCCTTTTTTCTCAATCACGTCTGTATCGTTGAGTATTTTGACAGCATTGCGAATGCTGATCATCTCCTTGACGGTGGGGCTTCTCCTCATAGCGACATCCGCTAATGTCGTTAAATACATGGGCAAATCATTTCCCAGAACAATGATACGGTATTTTTCCCCATCGCTCTTTTGGACATATAAATCCAGGTCACGTTCCTTATGATGGATGTAAGGGCTCATACCAAGAAGCTCGCGCACGGCGTTGATATCCGTTCTTTTGCCACTATCGACAGATCCCATGGAAGTGAGAATTTTTTGCCCAAGAAGCTTGATCCTGATTTTTTTTAAAAGATTCTCTTTAAAGGACATGATAGCCCCCAAAACAACGGTGTATAGTTCAGATCTGTGCGTTAAACACTATTACCTTATTACCATAGATTAAGATGATGTCTTTTTCAATCACCTTCTTGACCAAACATACAAAGTGACGTATATAAAATGGTTCAAATTTTTACGAAAGGACAGCAAGAACCATGCCTGAATATGCCGAATTAAATTACAATGGGAAACAGTACAAGCTTCCAGTCGTAACCGGAACAGAGGGAGAAAAAGCCATCGACATCTCCAGACTGCGTCAAGACACCGGTTTTATAACCCTTGATGTCGGATACGGCAACACAGGAAGTTGCAGAAGTTCCATTACCTTCATGGATGGTGAAAAGGGCATTCTTAGATATCGGGGTATCCCTGTAGAACAACTGGCTGAGCATGCCACATTCAAAGAAACCGCATATTTGTTGATACATGGCCGTCTTCCCACCTGGAAAGAACACCGGCAGTTTTCAGTCCTTTTGAATGATCATTCTCTTGTCCATGAAGATATGCGTTCTTTTTACCAGCATTATCCAAGAGGCTCGCATCCCATGGGAATTCTCTCCGCCATGCTCAATGCCTTAAAAAGCTTCTACCCGGAACTGGAAATTCTGGAAGAGGAAATTGATATCACCGTGCCCCGTCTCCTGGCCAAGGTCCGCACGCTGGCAGCCATGTCATACAAGATATCCCGAGGCCATCGTGTTGTTTACCCTCGCCCGGACCTTGCTTACTGTGAAAATTTCTTAAACATGATGTTCGACAGCCCTGTCCGGCCGTACAAAATCCATCCGGATGTCGTCAAGGCTTTACGGGTCTTCTGGATTCTACATGCCGACCATGAGCAGAACTGCTCCACTTCCGCCGTCAGGATTGTGGGCAGCGGACGTGTCAATCTGTATGCTGCCATCTCTGCGGGTATTGCCGCCCTCTGGGGCCCACTGCATGGCGGGGCAAATCAGGCAGTGGTCGAAATGCTTGCAGATATCCAAACCAAGGGGAGCAGTATGCAGCGGGTCATCGAACGTGCCAAGGATAAAAATGATCCCTACCGGCTCATGGGCTTCGGTCACAGGGTCTACAAAACCTACGACCCCCGGGCAAAGATCATGAAAAGAATCTGCGATACACTTCTGTCAAAGCTGACCCTCCAGGACCCTCTGCTGGAGATCGCAAAAAAACTGGAAGAGGTCGCTTTAGAAGATAGCTACTTTATCGAACACAATCTCTACCCCAATGTGGATTTTTACAGCGGGATTGTCCTGCGTGCCATCGGTATTCCAACCAACATGTTCCCGGTGATGTTTGCCATTGGAAGATTACCAGGCTGGATTGCACAGTGGCTGGAGAGTATGAACGACCCCAACTGGAAGCTGTGCCGCCCCCGGCAGATCTATCTGGGCCCTGGAAAAAACGATTATGTCCCCTTTGAAAAGCGATAAAAAAAAGCCCTGCAGAAATCTGCAGGGCTTTTTTTGCTGTAGATAGCTATTCACATACAGCACGGCGAAGCCTCTCCAATAAAAAGTGTTCCGGAGGCTAGGCCGGAACACTTTTTATTTGGTGCCAAATATTTTATCGCCCGCATCTCCAAGCCCGGGAAGAATGTATCCGATCTCATTCAATTTCTCGTCAACCGCTGCCACATAAACATCGGCATCAGGATGTTCTCTCTCTACCCTGGCAATGCCTTCGGGAGCAGCCACAATAAAAATACCTCTAATTTTCTCACAACCGGCCTCCTTCAAAAAATCGATTGTGGCACATAAGGTGCCGCCGGTTGCAAGCATGGGGTCCAATATCAAGGCAATCCGCTCCTCCATCTGGCTTGTTGTTTTGATATAGTATTTTACCGGTTCCAGCGTTTCTTCGTTCCGATATAGACCCACCACACTCACCTTTGCCGATGGAATCAGGTTCAATACACCGTTCATCATGCCGAGGCCTGCCCGTAAAATTGGGACAACTGTAATTTTTTTGCCCTTTATGCGCTCAACTTCGACATTCCCGGCCCAGCCCTGAATTGTTCTTTTTTCCGTTTCCAGGTCTTTGGTCGCTTCATATGTCAGTAAGCTTGCAAGTTCGGAGGCCAGGTCACGAAAATCTTTAACCGTTACATCATGTTTTCGCATGAATCCCAGCTTGTGTTTGATCAAGGGATGGTTAACAATATGTATTGTCACATTAACTCCTTCTTAGAAACAGCTATTGAAGAACCTCGCAGCATGCTACGAGGGTTCAAATAAAAATCGTTACCCTGAAGACTGGGCTAGAATTCTCCCAATGGTCGTGTAAAGGTGAACTTTGCCGGAGCCACCACCAGCTTTTCTCCGGCCTGCTTTACATTTTTTCCCAATGCAGAAAATGGTAACGATATGACGAACAGACCCACACCCACAACTATGGCAACGAGACCCAGTGGTCGAACAAGAATCGCGTCCGCTACCATGTTTTCGGTACTGATCTCTTCCTTCTGAATCCCCGCCTGCGCAAATGAACTCGAGGCGAATGCGGTGGTTACAAAGACAACCACCAGTAACATGACAAAGGTTTTTTTTGCAATTGTTCGCATGTATGCCTCCTTGTAAAAGAGTTTGCCGACTCTTTCTTTCTGTCAATGAAAAGTTTGTTCCACGTCTGTTTGAACTTCTTGAATCCGCAACGGTGAATAAATTCGTAAAAAGTTTTTGCCTTAATCATCTGAAATCGGGTATAAATACACTATCAGACTTTGCCGGTTTTTTCAACCAAAGAACCGCATGGTTGTCATTTCATGTCCCACACCTCCTGAAATGAAAATTGGATCGGCATTTTTGTTTGGCCTGCAATTGTGGCATCTCGATATTGGCATCGTCGTTCAGCAGGATAATCGCCGACTATTGTATGTTTTTTAATGACGCCTATGAGTAAAGAAATAAACACAATCGAAGTCGCCGTGGCTTTGCCAGTCCAGGGAACATATTCGTATGCCGTTCCTGATAACCTCGCAGTCATGATTGCTCCGGGAAAAAGAATCATCGTTCCGTTTGGCCGCCGTCGGATTACCGGATATGTTCTGGGGACACCACACGAAGTCTGTGATCTCAGCCTGAAAAAAGTTCTGGACGTACTGGATGACCATCCGCTTTTTCCAGAGTCCATGGTTCCCTTTTTCAAATGGATTTCGGAATACTACATGTATCCCATCGGACAGGTCATTATGAATGCGTTACCGGGTGGATTGACCACTGCTGAGCAGAACGTTTTTACCATCACTCAGCAGGGATGCCGCTTTCTCGAACAGGGCATTATGACCATTACGGAAGAAAAAATTCTCAACACCTTGAAAACCGAATCCCTGAATTTGAAGGCGCTTGAAAAGAAAATCCGCCGACCCCTGCCAACAGCCATAGCTCTTGCCATGCTGGACAGGGGATGGATTTGCCAGAGAAAGAAGCTCAAGAAAGGCCAAACACAATCGAAAATAGAAAAATTTGTATCCCTGAGCAATAATAATCGTGACGAAACAAAACTATCTGAAACGCGAAAAAAAATAATCGGCTACCTTAAAAATGAGCATGAAGTCTCATTGAAAGAACTCAAGAAAATCGTACCGACGGCGCCCCAGATCATAAAAGCCATGGCATCCTCCGGGCAGGTCAGGCTGGACCTGAAGCAGGTCTATCGTGACCCGTTCGGGGAACCTGTAAAGAGAGAAACACCGCCAGTCTTGACCCTTGAACAGAAACAGATCGTTTCACAAGTTCAAGAAGCCATGGGAAAAACATTTGCCCCATTTCTTCTTGTGGGTGTCACCGGTAGCGGCAAAACAGAGATCTATCTCCAGCTTGCGCTGGAAACCCTCAACAAAGGCCGTTCCGTCATCATCCTGGTTCCCGAAATTGCCCTTATTTCTCAAATGGAAAGACGTTTTCGTTCGCGGTTCGGCGATCAGATAGCAATTCTTCATAGCGGACTGTCCCCTGGAGAACGATACGACCAGTGGTTGAAGCTTGCCAGAGGTGAGATCACTATCGCCATAGGTGCACGCTCTGCCATATTCGCACCCGTCAAAAATATCGGTCTTATCGTCGTTGATGAAGAGCATGATGCTTCCTACAAACAGGAAACAAAATTATGTTACAATGCCAGAGATATCGCCATTGTCAGGGCAAAACAGCATAACGCAGTGGCGCTTCTTGGGTCGGCAACCCCTTCCATCCAATCTTATCACAATGCAATGAACGGAAAATATACTCAGGTCTCCCTCACCGAGCGTGTCATGAACCGCCAGCTTCCTGACATCACCGTTGTCGATTTGTGCGCCATGAGAAACCAGCGTGGGTACCGACGTTACTTTTCGAAAGAACTCCTTCTGGGTCTGGGGAACACCCTGAATCGCAATGAGCAGGCCATTTTATTTCTCAACCGCCGGGGATTTGCAAGTCTACCGATATGTGGCGCCTGCGGGAAGCCCCTGCAATGCAAAAATTGCGATATCTCCCTGACATATCACCAGCAATCCAATGCCTATCGTTGCCACTACTGCGGTTTCTCCACGGCAGGCGGTACAAGTTGTCCTTCCTGCGGTATCGCCGACATCCGCCATTTAGGATTTGGCACCGAAAAGATCGAAGCAATCGTCAAGGAACTCTTCCCGGATAAAAATATCGCCAGAATGGACCGGGACACCGTCGCTCATAAAGGGTCTGTCCTTAGAATTCTCAAGGGCTTGAACGACGGTACCATCGATGTCCTCATCGGCACACAAATGGTAGCCAAAGGCCACGATTACCCGAATATCACACTTGTAGGGATTATCTGTGCCGACCTTTCACTCAGTTTTCCGGATTTCAGGGCTGGTGAACAAACCTTTCAACTCCTCGCTCAGGTGAGCGGGCGCGCCGGTAGAGGGGAGATACCCGGAAGTGTAATACTCCAGACTTACAACCCGGAACATTTCAGTATTCTATGTGCCAAGCAACAGGATGTGCAACAGTTCTACGACCAGGAAATCACCTTTCGAAAAGCCCTGAATTATCCACCGTTTTCTCGAATGATTCAGATCATCCTTTCCGGTCACGACAAGACCCGGGTCCATCAACACGCACAGGCCCTTGGAACAGCCTGTAACACACTATTCAGAAAAAACAAAAAATTCAGGGAAACCATCGTGATGATGGGTCCCATAGAAGCCCCCTATGCCAAAATAGCCTCCAGATACCGATGGCAGATTCTGTTCAAAGGCAATCAGACCGGCTTGCTTCATCAGTATGTCCGCGAGCTGATATTCCTGAATCCTCCCCTGTTGAACAAACAGCATGTCAAGATCACCATCGATATAGATCCTGTTTTCATGATGTAAATCAGCGACCACCGACACAAGCTGTGATCGCTGATTATCTTGACATTCTGCAGGATGCCGATTAGCATTATGCCTTCCTGTAAACAACACCTATCAAGATTATTTATGACAGCCTTTAGGAGATCGAAACATGAAATATTTATGTGCCTGGATGATTCTTTTTGTATTGATCCCTTTTTCCGTGTTCGGCCAAAGCACCACCGACTCCGGGGCGCCTTCTCTGCAAGTACCCGAGCCTTCATATCAGTTTGAACCAGTGGTAAGTGGTCAGGACGTCAACCACGACTATATTGTGTACAACAAGGGGACTGCCGAGCTCATCATTACCAGCGTCAAAACCGGCTGAGGATGCACGGCAACCTCTTTTACGAGGCAAATCCCTCCCGGTGGAGAGGGAAAAATCACATTGAAACTGGGAACCGGCGGTTACAACGGGAAACATGTAAATAAAACCGCCATCATTCATTCCAACGATCCGCTAAATCCAAGTTTCACGCTGACCATCTCCGGTCAGGTTGAGAAATTTGTGGATCTGGAACCAAAATATGTCCGTCTGACCGGGTATTCAGGGGCACCCATTTCTGTACCGGTATCGATCACACCCACAGCCAAATACCCTTTTAAGATTATCGATGTGACCGCAAGAGGCGGCAACTTGATCAAGTACACGCTTACAGAGAGAAAATCCGATCAAGTGAGCACATACACACTTCTCATTGAGAATCTTAAAACGGACAAGGGCCGCTACACGGATCTTCTTACCTTGACAACGGACAGTCAGATCCAGCCAAGTATCACCATCCGGGTATACGGAAATATTTTGGAATCTGAATAAAATACAGTTGATCCAATTTAAGAGGGTAAGAATTTCTGTACACCTTGAACCCTTTTTTCTGGCAGGAGTACCTATGTCAAACTACAAAGTGATCGCTTTTGACTGCGACGGTGTGCTTTTTGACACCGCAGAATCCAACAGGGCTTACTACAACGCCATTCGCAACCAGCTGGACATGCCGGACATGACGGAAGACGAGTTTTATTTTGCCCACATGCATACCGTAAAGGAGACACTGGCGTACTTGTTCAAAGATCCCGGGGCACTCCAAAAGGCTGAGGCCGTAAAAGCGCAACTGAATTATACGCCGTTTGTAGCAGCCATGAAGATGGAACCGGCGCTGATACCACTCCTGAAAAAAATACGCCCAGCCTACAAAACAGCCGTTGCCACCAATCGCTCGGATTCAATGCCGACACTTCTCAGGGAACATGACATTGCACCGTATTTTGATCTTATCGTATCGGCCAGTGATGTTGCCCGGCCAAAGCCACATCCGGACCAGCTCCTGAGGCTTCTCGATTATTTTAAAGTCTCACCCCATGAGATGCTCTATGTGGGCGACTCCAAAGTTGATGAAGCCGCTGCAAATTCCGCCCAGGTCCCTCTGGCAGCATACGACAACAGATCCCTGTCCGCCGAATATCACATCCGCTCCCTCAAGGAAATCGAGGACATACTGGGGCTTTAACAGGTTCCAAAGGACAAACAATAACCCGCTGTCCGAAAACGAATGAACATCGAATGTTGAACTGCAACAGCGAGCGCATTCCCCATAGGTTCTGCCGTACGGCAGTGCATTCCTCTTAGCTTGCTGCGAGGTTCTTCAAATTGAAATATCAAGAAACATCCGTCAGTATAGATTCGGGCAAGATCAATTCTCTGAAAGATCTGGGAGTTTTCAACCGTTTGGAGCGGGAGTGGTAATCAGAGCCAGTGGCGAATCGCATTGGCATAATAGGAGAGCAGGTTCATGTCTTCGGATGTGGCTTTGAACCGATCGTCAATCGATTTGATCATGCGCCGCAACAGCATCAAATCCATTGCATCTGCGATGGCATGCACCCGGGTACTCCGAGGCGACTCAAAAATAGGGGCGCCCTTGTCCTTCAGCCTGTCTATGAGTTGAAAACTCCGTTGCTCCACTTCGAGGAGGTCCATCTCGATGTCCATATTTTCCACAAAAACAGTCGACACCAGAGATATGGGCAGGATCGGAATGACATCCGCAACGGTCTGCATGAGTCGGCGACACAGTTTTTCGATTTCAGGAAACCGCCGGGAGCGGTCCAGCCTCTTGAAATCGACATCCTCGTCCCGGCAGTATGCTTTGATGGACAGAGGGGTCCCAAAATTGACGCAGGCATATCCATACCGTCGCCAGCGGCTGAGAATCATCAGCAGCAGACTGCGTAGAATAAAGGTGCCCGTCGTCCAACAGACAAACCACCAGCTTCTTTTTTCAGCCCCCGGCCTCAGTGCACGTATAAGGCTCCGGTCTTCAATGGTTCTGTCATAATTGATTCCAACGGGGATAAAAATAATATCCCGATCGGTGGACAGGTCAAATTGACGCAGCATATAATCTACCAGGCCGAGCTTGGGATTCTGGAGGCTCCCGTCTCGGCTCAGGCCACCCTCCAGAAAAACAGCCTGGCAGACCCCTTCACGGGTGGCCATGTGGATATAGCGTTCCAGCACACAACGGTACAAGGGGTTCCCTGAATTCCGGCGCACAAAAAAAGCGCCCATGGCCCGGATCAGCATTTGCAACGGCCAAATCTTGGCCCATTCACCCACGGCATAAGACAGTGTGGTTCGCTCGGCAGCCAGGAAGGCCACCAGGACATAATCCATATTGGAACGGTGATTCATGACGAATACCACCGTAGAGTTCGGATCAATGGATGCATAGTGTTGTTCTTTGACCAGGCCGACTCTGACCCGGTACAACACCCGGGCGATTTTTTTGGCAACCCAATAACCGATTCGAAAATAGAGATACGCATTAAACGACGGGACAATCTCACGGGCGTATGTCATGGCTTTGTTCTGTACGATCTCCATGGGCATATCGTGGTCCCTGGCAAACTCCTTGACAGCCTCCAGTACACTTGGATCATAGGCAAGACGATCGATGAGAACTTGTCTCTTGGTGAGTTGAAAGGGACGGATTTCAATGTCTAGACGGGTGCCTATTTCATCGATGACACGATTGATACGGCGACGCAGGAACCAGCGGGTACTGGGAATCAGAATCCGGTCAAGAATCGCAACGGTGGCAATCAACACCAGTAACAAAAACACCCAGAGAGATATGGTGATCTGACCGAACATAGTGACCTCATACCTTAAGCTCAAATCACTGATTACCGAACCCGTTCCACCCTCCACAGTCAGGACACTGCCAGGTAATGTGATTGCAAGACATGCCCCACACATTCTCGTTCATGCATGCCTGGCAGATGGCAAAGCCACACCGACAGGTCCAATGGAACGGGGTCGTAGCATCGCAGCATACACAGGGGACATCCTTTCTTCGACGAGTCCGGGTCCTTTTAACAGGGCGACGTTTTACAGTGTCTGGAACGTTCAGTCTTATTCCTCCTTGTACAAAATCTATCAGCACAAACAATCCATTCCAGCGCGCTTGCCTTTTTCCCCATACATGCTATACAAAATAAGGGTTCAAGGGGTCGAGGATTCCAGGGTTCAAGAAAAAGCCAGGATCCGGGATTCTTGAAGACAGAAAAACAGCTGTAAGCCATAAGCTTTAAGCCGCTTATGGCTTACAGCTTAAAGCCTCAACTTTCGGGTTTCGTCATAGATAGAGCGAAATGAGTGATCCAATGGCGATTTGCGCTGATGTTAGGAACCCTTGCGGCGAGTTCGCAAAGTGCCAGGGGATGATTCATTTCGTGTTCGCCTAACCCCGAAAGTTGTGTTAAAGCTTTTTTCTTCGAACCTTTGCATTGTATTCCAGGAGAACGAACATGTCAACCACGACCGATACCGGTATTACGCGAGACCAGGCCATGGCGCTTCTTGAAACATACCTTCAAAATCCCAGACTCATTTCTCATTGTGTAGCAACCGAAGCCATCATGCGTTCCCTGGCCAGAAAATATGCTGAAGATGAAACCGTCTGGAGTCTTTCCGGATTGCTCCACGATCTGGATTACCAGTTAACCGGCGAGGATTCCGCCACCCACGGCATTGAGACGGAGAAAATTCTTTCCGAAATAAATGTGTTGCCCATAATCCCGGAGACCATCAAAAAGCACAATGCAGAAGGCCTGGGTCTTGAGCGGACAACCCGGTTCGAGTTTGCCCTGACATGCGCGGAAACCATCACCGGCTTGATCGTCGCCACTGCCCTGGTCTACCCGGACAAGAAGATTGCCAGTGTCAAACCCAAGTCAATTACCAAGCGCATGAAAATGAAACATTTTGCCCGGGCAGTGAGCCGTGAGAGAATTATGGAATGTGAAAAAATGGGTATGTCCCTTAACGATTTCGTTGTTCTCAGCCTGGAAGCCATGCAGGGCATTGCGGATGAGTTGGGGTTGTGAAAAAGATCAGGGTCGGGGGGTTGGAGGGGGATACAAGGGTTGGAGGGTAGCTGAGGGTTTTCTGCGATGAGCGCCTAAAAGTCTACCGTCTAAACCCCTGAACAGCCATTATTATCCCGGCTTCCAAGCACTGTAAACCCAACAAACGCAACAAACACAACGAACACAATAAACCCAAACAACTCATACGCCACCATAGGAAAACGTATGTCCTCTAAGTCACAAAATAAATTCCCTTTTGAACCAGATAAAACCATCTTTCTCATTGACGGCAGTGGCTATATTTATCGTGCCTTTCACGCCATCCGCGGTCTCACGAATTCAAAAGGTCTTCCCACCAATGCTGTTTTCGGTTTTACCCGGATGCTCATGAAACTTCTGGATGACAAAATATCAGACAGAATGGTCATGTTCTTCGACAGCAAAGGACCGACGTTCAGACACGATATGTATGAGGCCTACAAGGCCAATCGCCCACCCATGCCGGAAGAACTGTCTGTTCAGATCCCCTATATTCACCAGGTCACCCAGGCATTCAATATCCCGGCCTTCGGGATGCCGGGCTACGAAGCAGATGACCTGATCGGCACCACTACCAAAAAGGCTGAGGAAGAAGGTTATTTCATCGTGATTGTGACCGGCGACAAGGATTTGAAACAGCTCATCTCCCATCGTGCCATTGTCTGGGACCCCATGAAAGATACCCTCGTGACCTTGAAGGATATTCAGGCAACCGGCATAACGCCGCCTCAATTGATCGACGTTATGGGCTTGTCGGGCGATACCTCCGATAATGTTCCAGGGGTACCGGGCATTGGGCCCAAGACAGCACTGTCCCTGATCCAGACCTTCGGGAACATGGAACAACTTTACGAGCAGGTGCATTCCATCACCAAAAAAAAACAGCATGACAACTTGATCCAATACAAGGACCAGGCGTTGTTGAGCAGGGACCTGGTCAGGCTGAACACCCAGGCCCCGATCCAATTTCGTGTAGCAGATCTCACGGTCGGCGAACCGGACACTCCGGCACTGGCGAATATTTTCAAGGAACTTGAATTCACGCAACTGCAGCGACAATTCCCCAAACAGACCGATCTCAGCAAAAAGCGATACCATACCATCCAGGATATCGATTCCCTGGCAACGCTGGTCTCTCGACTCAAAACAGCCCGCCTCGTGGCCGTGGACACAGAGACGACATCGACAAATCCCATGCTGGCGCAAATGGTCGGTCTCTCTTTTTCAATCCAGCAGGACGAAGCCTTCTATATTCCCTGTGCCCATCAATATCTGGGTGTGCCTAGCCAGATCCCCCTTGCCAAAGCCCTGGAAATACTGAAGCCTGTTCTCCAAGATCCGGCGATTCATAAGATTGGCCAGAACATTAAATATGACTGGATTGTCTTCGAAAGACACGGGATCCAGCTAAACGGTATCACCTTTGACACCATGCTCGCATCCTATCTCATCAACCCCTCCAAACGTGCTCACAATCTGGATCAGATTGCGCTTGACTTTCTCGACCACAAAACCATCACTTACGAAGAGCTTACCGGGAAAAAAGGAAAGAAGGCCGCCACTTTCGACACGGTACCCATCGACAAGGCCGCGCCCTATGCCTGTGAAGATGCCGATGTCACACTTATGGCTAGCCATGTTCTGAATGAGAAAATGGAAGAGCTCGGGCTTTCAAAGCTTTTCCAGGAGGTTGAAATTCCCCTGGTGTCTGTTTTGAAAGATATGGAAATGACGGGGATCACCGTAGACAAAGATAAGCTCCATGAGCTTTCGAGCTCTTTTGAACACCAACTCAAAGCCATTGAAAAGTCCATCTACGATATCGCCGGGGAATCCTTCAATATCAACTCTACGCAACAGCTGGGTATAATTCTGTTCGAAAAGCTCGGTCTTCCCGTCCAGAAAAAAACCCGTAAAAAAACCGGATACTCGACGGATGTCGAAGTTCTCACAACCCTTGCCAATCACCACGAACTGCCAAAGCAGGTATTACGACACCGCACTCTGTCCAAACTTAAATCCACATATGCCGACGCGCTGATGGGACTCATCCACCCGGAGACAGGCCGTATTCACACATCCTTCAACCAGACTGTCACCGCAACCGGTCGACTCAGCAGTTCCGATCCAAACCTTCAAAATATTCCCATCAAAACCGAAGAGGGCAAAGAAATTCGGAAGGCATTTATCCCGAAATCCGGTTGGAAAATGCTGTCGGCAGACTATTCCCAGATCGAACTTCGTATCCTGGCGCACTATTCCAAAGACAAAATTCTGAGAAATGCCTTCGAGGAAGAAGAGGACATTCACACCCGCACAGCTTCGGAAGTTTTCCAGGTTTTTCCATCTTTTATCACGGAAGATTTGCGCAGGCAGGCCAAGATCATAAACTTTGGTATCATATACGGTATGAGCCCCTTCGGGCTGGCCAAAGCGCTCAATATCAGCCAGAAGATGGCCAAAGCCTATATCGAAAATTATTTTGGAAGATACAAAGGCGTCAAGACATTTATCGATCAGAGTATCGAGAACACCAGAAAATCCGGTCAGACCACCACGCTCCTGGGCAGGATTCGTCTGCTTCCTGAAATCAACAGCAAGAACGTGAACGAACGACGATTTGCGGAACGAACCGCCATTAACACACCCATCCAGGGCACAGCCGCCGACCTGATCAAAGTCGCCATGATTCATGTGGATAGGGAGCTGAAATCCCAAAACATGAAAACCGCCATGCTTCTTTCGGTTCACGACGAGATTGTCTTCGAGGTCCCGCCTGAAGAGGTCGATACCGCATCTGCCCTGATAAAAGAGAAAATGGAATCGGTATGGGATCTGAACGTCCCGTTGAAGGTGAATATCGAGGTGGGCAACAACTGGGCCTCCGCCCATTAAAAGTGGTTTCAAAAGCTCCCCTCGAATCCAATCTCGGCGTTGGAACGATGCGTTTAATCCTCGAAATACCACATGTATTCCTCCGGTTAAACGCCTCGCTCCGCCTTGATCTTGAACCCGATTGAAACTTTTGAAACCACTTTTATGGGGGTATATCCTACTGTCTCATTTCCGCGAAGGCGGGGCACAATGTGAAGCTTTAGCGCTATCCAGAAGAACACTGGATGCCCCCGGCTAACCACTTGCCGGGGCAGGCTTATCAAGCTTGTCCCCGACCTGATCGGGGATCCGGCATGACGGAGTCGGCTATTTTGTTGCCAGGTTAATATAAAATGTCCGGGTCAAGCTGGCTCATGCAAATCTGATGGCGCATAAATTACGTAATTTATAAAATGCCTGAGATTACTTTTTGCAATGAGCAATATTTTGATAAGTTGTTTGCAATAGGTATAAAAGTGGTCGTAAAATCTTCAGTCGGATTCAAGTTCAAGGCGGACGGGAGCGTTCAACCACAGGAATACCCGGGTATTTCGAGGATTGAACACTTTCGTCCAACGCAGAAATTGGATTCGAGGGGAGATTGTACGACCACTTTTTAGTCGTCTTCGGAGAGTAACCCCAAGGCCGTCTCCTTAATGGTCAGGTGTACACTCTTGAACGTCTCGTTGAAACCAGCAGGGGAAACCCTTCCAGCTTCAATAAATTTGACGACGATCTCTTTTGTCGCTTTTAAAATCTGCTCATCCATGCTGGCCATACATATCACCTTTTGTTAGCAATCAAAATTGTCGCTTCTCAATAACCCCTGGTAATAGCCCTGAATTCCCGCGGAGGCGGGAATCCAGAATGTTCATCTAATATATTATTACCCGAACCAATTAGAAATTGATCAAAACCTACATAACCGACGTAAAATATTTTTAAACTGAAGCGTACCCTGCGGCATGCCGCAGGGTACGCTTCAGTTTAGTTTGACAAATCCACAGTTCTCTATTAGGACAGAAATCGTTTGAAACCTGCAAAAACACTTTTTCTGAAATGGAAGGTATACCATGAGCCCTCAGTCCGATCAATATACAACCCATTACACCATCGAGCATCCGGACATCATCAGCAAGAACATGATCGATCCCATCGATTACCAATATCGAGACAAGCGAGACGTGGATATCACTATCCGGCAACCGGAATTCACATCCGTATGCCCCATGACCGGTCTGCCCGATTTCGGCCGTATCACCATTCAGTATGTCCCGGACAGCAAAATAGTCGAGTTGAAATCTCTCAAATATTATCTGCTGCAGTATCGAAACGTCGGAATATTTTACGAGCACGTCGTCAATCGAATTCTGGACGACCTGGTGACCATGCTGAAACCCAAATCCATGAAAGTGACCGGGGATTTTACATCCCGCGGCGGCATCGACACCACGGTTTGCGCGGCTTACAATACATAATTTGCACTTTTCAAAATGGAGCAAGGGGTAAATTTCCCTTTGTGCTGAATAAGACAATGTGCTGTCATTTGCTGCGCGACATTAATTGTCATTTACTTCGTGTCATTCATTGTTGCTAAACGATCATAGTAGCTTGTCTCGATTCCAAGGCCCCTCCAAACCTCCAACCATAAAACCCTGCATAGAACGCACCTGTGCGTTCTATGCCCTGCACGCCAGCAGCGGATACTTTACAAACGCTACAGTGGCATCCTTTCCGTGCCGTTCCCGGGCCATGTCAATCGCCACCTCAACTGTCTGGGCGGGCTCGAAACCCACGTGACTCACCAGGGAAGGATTCTCGGCCCCCGCCACGATGACATGCCCGGCATGCCGCAGCCGCTTCAAGGGGTGGGTCACCATGATACCGTGCATGGGGTGAAACCCGTAGCAATATCGGTACTTGTAGATATATTCCGGCCGGTGGGCAAAGTCTTCTTCGAACAGATCCACAATCTTGTAGGGATCCCGGTAATACGGTAGAATTTTTTCCCAGATTTCCCTGTGCGTGGGGTGGTGCTCATGATGCCAGACATCCGGAACCGGGCTGGCCAGGATAACGGTGCAGCCGGGTTTTCCCATGGCCTCGATAACACCCCCGAAATAGCCAAGACCTGTGGATATCATCGTGAGCATGGGGTTCATGACCGAAAAGGCTGCATATGGGCTCCAGTTCGGTATGCCGTATAAAACAATATCGGCCTTTTCCTTCAAAATATCCCGCCGGGGCTTGAGTTCCGTCCTCATCAGTTCCAGTGCGGCCTGACGGCATTCAGAAATACCCCCAGCCCACACCTTATGCACCTGGAGAGGATTTGCCAGGACCGTTTCGATCTTGAATATGCGATCTTTACCGATGCTTTCTTCCACCAGTTCTCCCATCTCATCCAGAATTTCGTGCATCCTGTTTTTATTCATGGACATGGACATGCTGTCGGGTGTGTGATGCCACCGAATACACCTATACGATGCCAGACCCACGCAGATTGACTTCCAGCCCCCGTTGAATCCCCGCCATACCACGGTGTTGATATACACGGTGAGATCGGAATCGGTTACCAGCTTGTTGAGCTCCACCTCATACCCGTTTCGAGTGCTACCGAGATATGACAGGTTGCTTTGATCCTCTGCATCATGGCAGATCAGCCGGTAACCAAACTCTTTTACCAGGTCTTCGCCGATAATTCCGGCCAGTTCGCGTCTCGTAAATTTTCTATGAATACCGCCGGCACTCACAAGCGTTATGTTGGAACGTTTGACACCCCCTTTTTCCAGTTCCCCAATGACCAGTTTTATAGCGGGTTCCCATACCGGTGCAAAACACGGTACCGTGGGATCATCAAACGCGATGGTTACCCTTGAACTCGGTGCCACGAGTTCATGCAGCGGCGGTCTGCCCAGCGGGTTCTGAAGCGCTTTTTGGATACTGCCCTTGATATCATCTGTTGCCGTCAAAGTGGTCGAAAGACCCGGAGGAGCGGTTATTACATTGTCCGGAAGGGTTACGGGGATGGATTTAGCGCCAAAAACGATCTGTTCCTGCATGGGGAACCTCCTTTATTTCAAGGGATCGAGGGTAGCTGACAGCTACGAGCAGAGAGCAACTTACCAGCTTTCAAGCGTCCGCAGCGTCCCAACATACAGGGATCCGAGGGGGACAAGGGTTCAGCTTTTAGATAAAAGCTCTATGCTGTCTGCAGCCTCCCAGCATCATAGCTTCCTGGCTTCCCAGCCTTCCTCCCGGTTTCCCAGCCTCAAACCATTATCAGAATCCAAGAGGAATGAAAATGGTGAATACAATCATTGTGGCTGAACCCTGTAAATTCTGATGGGCTTGTCCACGCCTTTGACCGGCACATGTTCAAGCGGTCGTACAACGATCTTGTCCGACAGGCGGGCCAGGGTGTCTTCCGAAATCAGGACCTCGCCTTCCCGGGCCAGGCCCTGCAGTCGGGCAGCGATGTTGACCGCCATGCCAATGGAGGTGAACTCCTTTTTTCGTACAGATCCCAGAACACCCGAAAAGACCTTGCCTGTGGAAATACCGATTCCCAGACGCAGTCGAAAACCATTCTTTTGACTCAGGCCCTCATTGATTTCACGCGCCTTTGCCTGCATCGCCACGGCAGACCTGACCGCCATGGCCGGGTCATCCTCGCCCGTATCCGGTATGCCGTAAACCACCATCATGCTGTCGCCGATATGTTTGTCCACAGTCCCGTGAAAACTGTGGGCAATCTCACCCATGGGAGTAAAAAAATGATCATTCAGGTAATGAGCCAGCATTTCAGGCGGGATATCCCGGGACATCCGCGTGAAACCGCGGATATCGGAAAAGAGTATCGAGACCTCGTGATACCTCGGTTTCAATATGCCGGCCGAATTGTTCATCTCCTGGAACACCGACTCGGGCACAAACTGCCGGAGATATTTTCGGACCGATATGTCGTGGATCTTGGCCCTGAGTTCCATGTTGTCGAAAGGCTTTGTCAAAAACCCGTCGATGCCCTGATTGGTTGCCTCGATGGCTGTCTCCACCGACGCATACCCCGTCAGGATGATCCGGGTGATTTCCGGATTCAGTTTGTATACAGCCATCAGGGTCTGCAGCCCATCGATGCCCGGCATTCGGAAATCCGATATGACCGTGCTGATTCGGGACACATGTCTTTTCAGCATGTCGATGCCGCTGTTTCCGTCACCGGCAGTGAACACTTCGTAAAACTCCTTGTCCAGGGCTCTGACAATGGATCGACGGATCCCCTCTTCGTCATCGATAAACAGTAGTCCGGTCATGACAGATCTCCTAAACCCAGCATTGCATGATGTCACACACGTTGTCTGCGTTCTTCAACATGTCATAAATTCAATTGATTTCAATACGGGAAACATATGCATTCACTACGGTATCAAGTTGCGTAGCAATGAGATACCGTAGAAGCAGCCTGATGGGGATTGAAGAACCTTGCAGCCAACCACGGGGAAAGTTCTGCCGTACAGCAGGGGCATGTTGACCTTTTCAGTCGTGCGCTTATCCTGTAAAAATAACTTGTTATTGCTAATATTTACTTGTTGTGCTATAAACATGCCTGCCTTGATTAAGTCTGAGAGATTTTATCGAATTAGAATTAAAAGAGATGTGTTGATGAATACAACGCGCAAAATATTCTTTTTAGTGGTAGCAGTTATTTTAGTCAGCAATACCGTAATTTCTGACCGGCTATATTTTAAATTTAATCCAAATGATAGTGGCACAAACCTTTTATACAGCCCTTCTATCGATCCAACTTCTGCGGATTCCATTAAAATTAATTTAAAACCGATTATTCTCCTCCTCTGCATTGGACTTGTTGGGATTGTCGTGTTTGCTAGACAGCAAATAGGGAATAAAAAAGATGATAAGGACATCGAAGCCTGACAATAATGGAAGACGCTCCGGTTCAGATCGGCGCCAGTTTTCGTATGCCTTCCATCTTCCTGAACGAAGATCAATCGAAGATCGAAGAAAGGTTGTGGATAGGCGCATTTCTCAGAATCAGCAGCATACTCAATGAAAATAAAGAGATCTTGAACGGTTTCCGGATATAGCTGGTTACGCTCTCACTTTTGCGGTTCGAGCTTCCGCGACATCTCCTGTCATGACGACAAACAGCGGAACCGATTATCCGGGTATATCTCCCACCCCGGAAAGAATGTATCGCGGATGATAGGCGAACTGCTCGAGATCTTCTTCGCTGGTGACCCCGCTGAGCACAAGCACGGTATCGATATCCGAATGGATACCGGCGATGATGTCTGTGTCCATCCGGTCACCGACTATGGCCGTGTCCTCTCTCTCGCAGCCCAGTAATTTCCTGCCGTGACGCATCATGATCGGATTGGGTTTCCCCACGAAGTAAGCTTTCCTACCGCTAGCCAGCTCGATTGGAGCAATCAGTGCGCCGGTAGCAGGGGCGAAGTCCTTGCCCAGCTTGTCGGTCAGGTCCGGATTGGCGCCAATAAGTTTGGCGCCGTTTCGAACGAGCCGTACAGCGCGTTCGATCTTTTCATAGTTGTAAGAACGACTCTCTCCCACCACCACGTAGTCCGGGTTGATTTCGTTCATGGAATAACCGATCTCGTACAGTGCGTTGATCAGCCCTGCCTCGCCGATTACATAGGCACTGCCGTTGGGACGCTGGGATGCCAAAAAGCTGGCTGTGGCCAGGGCGCTGGTGTAAAAATGGGTCGACTCCACCTGGATACCAAGGCGATCGAGTTTTTCTTTGAGTTCACGCGGGGACTTCTCGCTGCTGTTGGTCAGAAACAGATATTTCTTGTTTTCCTTTTTGAGCCAGTCCACAAATGCCTGTGCTCCCGGCAGCAAGTGGTCCCCGTGGTAAATGACCCCGTCCATGTCGCAGATGAACCCTTGTTTTTTCCTGAGAAGATCAAAATCCATAGCTAATGCCCTTTCTGCTCCGCAGGCGGCAAGTCCGGATGCAACACCCGGATCGATCCCCTGGGAAACACGATGATGCAGACGCAATATGTGCGCCATCTACAAGAGTTGACATTGGTAAATGAAATTTTAAACTTTTATATTTCGGTTTTGATCGATATTTCCAGCGATTCGCGATATCGCTCGATCAACTCCAGGGCTTGTTCTTCGGTGGAGATACGTTTGATGGATTCACGAAAATGTCTGGCGTGGGGCAAGCCTTTCACGAACCAGGCAAGTCTGCTGCGCATCATATAGCAGGCCTGTTCCTCACCAAAATAAACCACGGAAGCCCCCAGGTAGCGTTTCATCATGCAAAATCGCGCTGGGAGATCGGTTTCCAAAGACTCCCGGCCTTTCAGCAAGGCGTTAATCTGTTCGAATATCCATGGATTGCCGATCGCCGCCCGCCCCACCATTATGGCATCGCAACCGGTTTCCGTCACCATCCGGATCGCGTCCCGGGCTGTGACAATATCGCCGTTGCCTATGACCGGTATGGATACCATGCGCTTGATCTCAGATATGACCTGCCAGTCAGCCCGACCTTTAAAACCCTGTGACGCCAGTCGGGGGTGAATGGCTATCGCATCCACCCCTTCCCTCTCCGCGATTGCCGCAATGATCCGCGCATCCTCCCCGTTGCTTTCCCAGCCAGTCCTGATTTTGATTGTCAAGGGTATCTTGATTGCCGCGCGAACTGACCTGATAACGGCTTCCGCCAGGTCGGGTTGTTTCATCAGAGCTGCCCCGGAACCGCTTTTCAATACCTTTTTCACCGAACAGCCAAAGTTGATGTCGACAATATCGGCCCCGGATAATTCAACGATTTTTGCCGCCGCGGCCATAATGTCCGGATCCGACCCGAAAATCTGCACCGAGAGAGGTTTTTCCTCAGCTTCACTCTCCAGAAGTTTCTCGGTTTTTGCGGATTGATGGACAAGCCCGTTGGAACTGATCATCTCCGAGCATACAAGACCGCACCCCGCTTCTTTTGCAATCAGACGCATGGGCAGGTTGGTAATACCGGCCAGGGGGGCCAGAACCGTGACATTGTCTAATTTGACGTTTCCAATTTGCAGCATGTTGTTATCTCGAGTATAAAAATGGATCTTCTCCCGGTTAGTCGGGAGAAAGGGCTAAAGGGTTCAAGGATTCAAGGGTTTGTTTTTCAAGGATTTGATCATCGTTTTTAGTCAATCAAATCGAGAGATTGTCAAGCTTGCCGTAGCTGCAAGAAAGATGCCGTCCCGCTATAGTGGACTATGCGGTATGGCATCTGACACAGCAGATGCGGTAAGATCGACAATCTCTCAGCTCAGGCGGGGTTTGCATAGCAGTACAGACAACTATGATAACAGGGCTGCCGGCTGTAGGAACCGATATCCACGGATTTAAAACAACCGCAACCCGCTTTTACCCGCTGCCCGGAATCCTTTCCCAGGGAAAGACGCCCGCCAAACAGTTTCATGATCAGGTCATTGGGTATACAGGCGCTTTTGCCTACCGGCGCATCATCAGCAAGCCCTTCCAGCACCTCCCTTTCACAGCAGGTTTGCAGCCAGATCCCCAGGGGCCCGAGTATACGGCTCATGTCTCCCAGGACACGAATTTTATTTTGCACGGGAACATCCACGAAATCAAGACCCGTCCGCCTGGTCAGTCGCTTCTTGATTTTTGGATACGTGTCCATAAAGCTCGTAATACATCGTTTGATACCCATGGACGCCGCTTTGTCGGCGATCATGGGAAAATCCTTCAGGTTATCTTCAATCTCATGGGTCTCTGTTCTATAGAAACAAACCGGATCAAATCGCCAGTTGATGGCCTGCGGCCCATAGTGATCGCAAAGATATTCCAGCTGCGTCAGGCGCTCCTCCAGGCGTGGCAGACCGGGCTCCAGCAGCGCAGACTCGGAATTGATGCTGAAGTTAAAAAACAGATGATAGCCATATGCCTGCAGTTGTCTGCCATACTCTCCGGAAATAAAGAGACCAAAATCTTTTGACCAGAAGACAATTGTATGCACATCCGCCGGGGAAGACGCTACAAAAAAGGTTTTATGATGATAAGGGTTCTCCACTTCGAAAAACCCTTTACGGATGCCCTGCATAAACCAGTCCATGTAGAATGCAGGGATGTCCGTGCGGCGCGATGCGGATATGACGGTTTTCAATTTTTAAATCTTTTTCTGGTTTGTAAATTATTATATCCGGCCTAACGTTTGAAGTCTTTCAGGGATATCACGGAGCCTTTTGTTTCTGATTTGGGGTCCTTTTCAAGGAATGGATCTTTCCTGGAAATGTCTGCCGAAGGTTCCGGTGGTTCCACCAGTTCGAGTCGCATCTGTTTGCCGTCCATGGTAAATGTTTCACCATCAATATAGACGTCCCGTAAAATCCACGTAACCACCTGGGGTGGCACCTGAAGCAATAAAACTTTTACATGGTACCAGTCCGGTTTTGCATCAGGCAAAATACTTTCAATGCGTGCAAAGACCAGTGGATTTTCCTCAAAATAAACCAACACAATATCGTTTTCAGCTGCCATGCGGATAAAATGCCTCCCTTTAAATCAACTTTTTTTGAGCTAGTCCGGTTAAAAAATAAGGTTCTTCTCCAATTTAGTTGGAGGAAAGGGCTCCAAAATTCGGGTCAAGAGAAATACAGCTCGGGCTATATCTTATCGAAATCGCTATCGGGATCGGGATCGGGATCGAATTGAAGAGTACCCTGCAGCAAGCTGCAGGGAATCTTCGCGGTAAGGATTTTATCTATTTGATTCGCTCGCTAACCCCGCAGCAAGCTACGGGGAATGCGCTCGCTATTGCCGTTCAGTATAGCCGTATTCCCCGAACCCTTCCTTTACGCTATAACCCCTGCCGCCCAATCGACTAAGCATTGCAGCAATGCGGTCCAATTCACCTTTGCGCTGCCGGCTTTCTACTTTATCCAAACCTTTTCCGACTACCAAGACATCTTGGATTGCGGCACACTCCAATGCCGACCCACGCGCTATTTCGAAATATCGCCGCCGATCAGCCTTCGCTGTCTTACCGTTGCCTTCTGCAATATTAAGCGCAATCGACTGGCTGGCTCGAAGCCACTGGTCTCTTGCTGAACGATGGACGCCTCTCAGCCTGGCACACTTTTCATAAACCCATGCGACATAGCCGATTGAAAGGCGGTAAACGTCTAATTTTTCATGACCTAATACCATCTCGATCCCGATCCCGATAGCGATCCCGATTTCGACAAGGCTTCCACCAACAGCATTTCTACAACAAATCGGGAGAAAAGCCAAAAATAAAGATAACTATACATAGTAATACGCCTGTGATCAATTTCCATAGATATTTTTTTGGATTTAAAAAAAATGTATATTCTGTTAATTGTTATAAAATGGCTGCACAATCTTATGGGGAGGTGTTCATCATGGCAAAAAAATGGGTTTATCTGTTTAACGAAGTGCATCTGGCAGAAAAACATATGAATGATGACTGGGAAGGTGTCCGTGGACTGTTGGGCGGAAAGGGCGCCAACCTTGCCGAGATGGTGCGTATCGGGGTCCCCGTACCCCCGGGCTTCACGGTGACAACGGAAGCATGCAATGCCTATCTGAAATCAGAGCATGTTTTTTCAGATGAGATTTGGGACCAGGAAATTCAAGCCCTGCGGGTCCTTGAAAAAGAAACCGGCAAGAAATTTGGAGCCACAGACAACCCCCTGCTGGTCTCCTGTCGTTCCGGTGCCAAATTTTCCATGCCGGGCATGATGGATACCGTGCTGAACATCGGGCTCAACGACGAGACCGCCCAGGGCATCATCAAACTTACCGGTGACGAGCGGTTTGTCTACGATGCCTACCGTCGTTTGATCCAGATGTTCGGCAGCGTGGTCATGGGCCTGTCAGACGACCTGTTCGAGCACGTCATCACACGCTACCGCAGAAAGGCCAGGGTAGAAAATGACTCCCAGCTGACGGCAGAAGACTGGAAAGACATCACCCAGGAATTCAAAGCCATATTCCGACGCCACGCCAGTCATGAATTTCCCATTGACCCGTACGAGCAGCTCATTCTGGCCACGGAAGCTGTCTTTAAAAGCTGGAACGGAAAACGGGCCGTGGACTATCGAAAGGCATCGGGTATCCCCCACGACCTGGGTACGGCGGTCAGTATCGTCACCATGGTGTTCGGAAACATGGGAGATAACTGCGCCACGGGCGTGGCCATGACCCGTAACGGCTCAAGCGGTGAAAAAATGATCGAGGGTGACTATCTGACCAATGCCCAGGGTGAGGACGTGGTAGCCGGCATCCGCCTAACAAAAGATATCTCCCAGCTGAAAGAAGAGATGCCTGAGGCCTACAAGGAATTTGAAGACATTGCCGGCCGTCTGGAAAATCACTATCGTGACATGCAGGATGTCGAGTTTACCATAGAAAACGGGAAACTCTGGATGTTGCAGACCCGTGACGGCAAGCGAACCGCCCAGTCCGCCGTGCGTATCGCCGTGGAAATGATGGAAGAAGGACTCATCAGCAAAAAAGAGGCCGTGTTGCGCGTTACACCGGCACAGGTCGATTTCTTTCTGCACCCCCAGTTCAGTATCGAAGCGGTTCACGTGGCCAAGGAGTTGGGGAAACACTTCGCCTCCGGTCTGAACGTGTCTCCCGGAGCCGCTCTCGGGGTGGTTGCATTCGATGCGGACCTGGCCGAAACATGGGCCAAGCAGGAAGGTAAGAAGGTCATTATGGTACGCCCGGAAACAAAGCCGGATGATGTGCACGGCATGCTGGCTGCAGAAGGCATCATTACCAGCCGCGGCGGCCGGACCAGCCATGCGGCCCTGGTGGCAAGACAATTCGGGAAACCGGCTGTGGTGGGTGTTTCAGCCCTGATGATCGATTTGGCCAAACGCGAAATGCATGTGGGCCAAACGGTTATCAAGGAGGGCGAGTGGGTTTCCATTGACGGCACGGAAGGGGACATATTTGTCGGCAAGCTGGAAACCACAATACCGGACATAAAAGACCCCTGGCTGGAAAAACTTCTCAGCTGGGCAGATGAGTACCGCCGCCTGGGTGTGTGGGCCAATGCGGATTATCCGGCGGATGCGCGCAGAGCAAGGGATTATGGTGCGGAAGGTATCGGTCTCTGCAGATCCGAGCACATGTTCTTCGAATCAGAACGCCTACCGCATGTCCAGAAAATGATCATGACGGATCTGCCCATCGAAAGAAAGGAGGCCTTGGATGCCGTGCTCCCCTTTCAGCGGGACGATTTTGCCGGTCTTTTCCGTGCCATGGACGGCTTACCGGTTATCATCCGCCTTCTCGATCCACCCCTGCATGAATTTCTTCCCAATAACATCGATTTGATGCGCGAGCTTTCCGACCTCAAAATTCGTCTTCAACATGCAGGAACGTTGAGTGACATCGATGTGCTCCTGGACCAGGTAAAAGAAAAAGAGCGGATCCTCAAACGCGTGGAAGGTCTGCGGGAAGAGAATCCCATGCTCGGATTGAGGGGCGTGCGGCTGGGTATCCACATCCCCGAGCTGACCACCATGCAGGTTCGTGCCATTTTCGAGGCTGCCTGTCTCGTTACCCGGGAGGGGATCACGGTCTATCCGGAGGTCATGATACCCCTGACGAGCCATGTCAACGAACTCGCCGTTCAACGCAAGGTTCTGGAGGCAGAGGCCCTGAAGGTGATGAAAGAAAAGGACCTTACCATCGATTACAAGTTCGGCACCATGATCGAGATTCCCCGTGCAGCCCTGACAGCGGATAAGATCGCGCAATACGCACAGTTTTTTTCCTTCGGAACCAATGACCTGACCCAGACAACTTTCGGAATCTCGCGTGACGATGCCGAAGCCAGTTTCATGATTGAATACATGGAAAACGGCATTCTACCGGACAACCCCTTTGCCACCATCGACAAGGACGGCGTCGGGGAACTCATGCGCATTGCCGTCGCTAAAGGGCGCTCTGTCAACCCGGATCTGGAGTGTGGCATCTGTGGTGAGCACGGCGGGGAACCGCAGTCGATTCAGCTTTGCCATGACCTGGGGTTGACCTATGTTTCCTGTTCGCCTTTCAGGGTGCCGATTGCACGTCTGGCAGCGGCCCATGCGGCTATTAAATAGGGTTCAAGGGGTCGAGGGTGATACAAGGGTTCATGGGTAGCTAACAGCTATGAGCTGATGGCAGCTTCCCAGCATACAAGGGTCGCTGAAAGCCTTCAGCCACAAACACCTAACAGCCTACAGTCTAAACGGCTAAAAGTATAAGTGAATATGCGCTTTCTTATCCTATTTTTCATCCTGCTTCAGGGGGTGGTTTCCTTTGCAGATACGCCGGAATCGCCCCCTGGGTCGACCATGGAAGCGGAAACATCCCCATCCGTGACGATGGAATCCGACATGAAAGAGGATCTGTCACCGCACTACCCCAATTTCGATTCAATGTTCACCCTGTATCAGCCTTATCTTGATCATGTCTCGGCTTATCAACCCATGTATTTCCTGGTGGGGGCCGATCCGGAAAAAAGTAAATTCCAGTTCAGTTTCAAGTACCGGCTGGTGAAAACGGACTCACCTCTGGCCGAGCGATTCCGGCTTATGGAAGGGTTTCATTTAGCCTATACCCAGACATCCTACTGGGATTTGAAATCATCTTCCTTGCCTTTTAAAGATACCGGCTATAAACCCGAACTGTTCCATATTTCACCGAATATCAATAGCGGACTGTCGCCTGGAAGCGGCCTGTTCCTCCAAACCGGCTTCAAGCATGAGTCAAATGGCCGGGGAAGAGACGATTCACGCAACACCAATTTTCTCTATGCAAACCCCATCTTTGTTTTTTACAATGAAAAAACAACCTTCGGTTTTATGATCTCCCCCAAGGCATGGGTCTATGTGGCCAACAACGAAGATACCAATGGTGATCTGCCGGATTACCGGGGCTATTTTGACCTCGAGTTGAAATGCGGTCTGGCTGACAGCCTGGTGGTGGGCACAAACCTTGGCTGGGCCAAAGAAGGAGGATCGCTGCAGATCGATGCAACCTATCCACTGAATCTGATTTCAGCCGGAATTTCAGGTCTGTATCTGCATGTCCAGTACGTCAACACGCTGGCGGAAAGCCTGTTGCACTATGACAAGCGTACGCAAGCCATTCGGATTGGGGTATCTATTGTTCGTTAATAAAACAATCACACCATCCAGACAACACACCTTTCGCCTCTCCTCTTTGGAAATTCCACGGCTTTCAACCCCACACTTTCGGCAATTTGAATCATTTTTTCAAAGGCGGTCTGACTGACGTGCATTTTCGGCTCTACAACAAGCATTTTCCCTCCGTCTTTAAGCAGGTTTTTCAACTCGCCCAGCGTCTTGGTCTTGTCCGGGATCTCATGAATCATGTAATAGGCCAGAATAAAGTCTGCTGTCTGGTTCAGCCCGATATGGTCGGACTCAGCGGTATGATAAACGATCCTTTCCTCCAGCCTGTGCTTTTGTGCCTTTTTCCGAACGCGTTCGAGCATCTTGACCTGGATATCCACGGCAATCACCCTCCCCCCAGGTCCCACCATTTTGGCCATGTCGATGGTAAAGTATCCTGGGCCGCATCCCATGTCGATGACCGTGCTGCCCTCCTGAATATAGGGGGCGACAATTTTACCGGGGGGTTGAATCAAACGCCGGATCCAGTTGTCCAGGATAAAGGCAATTTGATGGGGACAGACATGGGAGTTTGGTTTTGTAACGCTGTTGCTTATCATAATACGTTTCTCTCAGGGATTAATTACCACCCGTGGCACTGTATGTTGGGGTATTTTGCCAGCAGTGCACCTCGGGCATCCTGAATCAGTTGAATGGTGACACCTCCTCAAGGAATCAGCGTTCGTGTGTTTTCACCACGGAAAAGAGTGCAAAGCTTCTTTTTACAGGAAATAATAGCCACTGCAAAGCATCCCGTCAATCTCAAACATCGGCAACCAGATTCTTTAACCGTGCCAGCGTCTCCCACGAAAAGGTGTCTTTTTGGCATGGCAAGATGGCATTGTTGGTGAAGATGGGGTCCGATGCCAAATCATAGCGTGAGGATGCAACGGCTTCTTTCCAAAGAGCGGTGTGGGGGATGGGGGTATAATATGCCATGATGGGCAGTACGCCCGCTGATTTGACCGCCTGGATGGTGTCAACGACATCTGAAATCGATTGTCCCGGAAGACCCACAAGGATATATGCGCCGATCTGGCTTTTATGAAAACCTGCTTCTTTAAATGCTTGGATACATCTAAAAAACTCTCCTTTTGTAATTTTTTTGTCCAGGTGGCCCCGCTCTTCGAATGCGGTCGTTTCAACACCCAGGCGTATGGATTCAAATCCGGAAGCATACATCAAACCGGCAATCTCCGGGGTGACTTCCCGAACATGCAGGGCATTGGGTGTGTGAAATCGACTATCAAGACCGGCTGCCACGATACCCTCCAGAATCGGGATAATATGATTTTCGGCATTTACCAGGAGTGCATCGTCGTAAAATGCAAAGTCCACTACACCGTGTGTCCGGTGCCAGTACCGGATCTCCTCCACCACCGCTTCAGGGCTTCGCCGCATAGGCTCTGGATTTAAATAGTGGGAAGCGCAGTAGGTGCACGCAAACGGGCATCCCCTGGAGGTGAGAATCGGTACATAGGGAATCCAATGTTGGAGGTCAAAGGCGGGATAGGGATAGGTATCGAGGTCTTGGGGATCGAAGCCGCACGTCAGAGCCACCCCCGTATGCTCTGCCACCAGATCGAGCACCCTGCCCTCGCCCGGTCCTGTCACGACGAGATCGGCGCCACTCTGTTTTCTTGCATGCTCCCGGCAGAGGCTGGCATAGATTCCTCCCAGCACAATAGGTGTGTCTGGAAACGTCTCCCTGATCTGATGAATCGTTTCCTGAACGCCTGGATACCAGTAGGTCATCAGGGACGTCACCATCACGACATCGGGTTGCGGTACGTTGGACAGATCCTCTTGAAACCATTCCAGCGGTATCCCGTAGCGCGAAAAATACCGCGGCACATCTTCCAGTCCGGCAGGTCGAGGGATTCTGGTTTTCAGATATGCACCGCGGCCCGGTTTTTTTGGGGATACGGGTGATTCAGATCTGGGGTGGAAGCGGTCCAGACAGTCTATATAGGAAATCCTGACGCCATGTGCCCGCAAAATGGCTGCCAACTGCAGCAGGCCCATGGGTCTGGCCCAGAAATCATACGCTGCAAAATCATGAATCCATGGATTGACAAGCAGGAGGTGGGGATGGTCTTTTTGCAAATCTATTTCATCTTAAGGCATCGGAGCCTGTTTTATTCATCATCATCCGCAAAGTACGCCATGGACGTTTTTTTCAACTCTTTGCGGCTGAAAAGGAGGGTATAATCCGTCACATGAGTTTTTTCCGACATGACGCGCGCAATGGATCGACAGGCAGTCTCGTCATTGGCATGCACCATGGTGTATAGATTATACGGCCAGTTACGGGCAGGGTTTCGGCGATAACAGTGGGAAACTTCCGTGAAAGCGGCAAAGATCTCTCCGACCTCCTCCATACGTTGCTCATCCACATTCCAGGCCACCATGGCATTGGCTTTGAATCCCGAACGCTGGTGGCGGATGGTGGCGCCAAATCTTCGAATGACACCCCTGTCACAAAGATCTTCGAGCGTCTTCAGCACCAGAGCTTCTGGAACATCCAGCATGGTGGCGATCTCATTGTAGGGGTGCGACGACACCGGCAAATCTCCCTGAACCGATGCAATCACCTGTTTTTCCAAATCTGTCAGCATGGCGGAGTATAAAGGACAGGCGGGAATAAAAGTCAAGCAATAATAAAATCGCGGTGCGATTTTATAAAACGCGTCTTGGCCGCTCTAACTTAGCTGTCCTGACCGATACTTGAACCGAAAAAGCGAGCGCATTCCCCGTAGGTTCTGCCGTTCGGCAGAACATTCCTCGTAGCTTGCTGCGAGGTTCTTTAATTGAGTAAGGATTTGTTTTCCAAAACGCGTAAAAGACAGCAGGGTATAGATCAGCGGCATGAAGGATTGAAAACTGAGATCTGTCTATACGCCACCCCCTTTTATTTAGAATTTTCCATTTCATATCGGTTTTTTAAGTTCAATATTGTTTTTTGTTCCCAATGTGCAGTGTATGACAAAAAATCCTTCATACCCCCCTTCCAGGGATAGGCGGTCCAGAGAGAAGCACCCAAAAAGTCGAAATAAGCCATCTGGGTAACCCGCGTTCCTTCTGGTACAGACTCCAGCTTTATGTGCCCATAATGGTATTTTTGCCTGCATTGTTCTGGATTCAGGAGAACAAAATCCAACCGTTGCGTCTCCGTGAAAACAGTGGTCTGCCACTTGAAATATACGTCCGGACTATTGGTATATTTGTTTTCAGTAATGACCGTATCGCCATTTTGGGAAATGAAATTGTGCTCTCGAATATATTTGTTAGTTACTAAGAAATCATTGTCAAAATCCGTTTTGAACTTCCAGTAAAAATCGATGGGAGCCTTGACAAAATAGACAAGTTTATACGCTTTGCCCCCTCTTTTGTCTGGCGCTATTTGATAAATGAATACTTCTTCGTCCGATGATCTTTTCTGTTCGTTTTGCGCACCTATCGAGTAGGAAATCGAGAAATCAAAAAACAAGTGTGTTACCCAAATTATTACTGGTAAAATGATAAATAAACGTCGGGTCAAGTGTATTAAAAATGGTTTCATGCAACGCATCGTTATTCCTGACAAGGCCTATCCACTGAAATATTCCCGTTTCTAAAAACTTTGATTCTGACAAATCCAAAATCCGAATATCGAAATACGAAACAAATTGAAGAATCTCGGAGCGATTTTATCGATGCTCTGGGAACAACCTCAATATATCCGCCTCGTCAGCCTTGCAGACGCCCCTCTCCGTTATAAGCCCGGAAACGAGTCTTGCCGGGGTTACGTCAAATGCAGGGTTGGCCGCTGGGCTGTCAGAAGGGGCAATCAGGACCTTCCTGGAGGACCCCGCATGATCTCCCTGGACATACCGGACTTCGTCCGGGTCTCTTTCTTCGATGGGAATATCCTTCAAGCCATTGGATGCCTGCCAGTCAAAGGTGCTGGATGGCAAAGCCACGTAAAAAGGTATCTCATTGTCTTTGGCGGCCAGGGCTTTTAGATAGGTTCCGATCTTGTTGGCCACATCTCCGGTCCGGGTGGTTCGGTCGGTACCCACAATTACCATGTCCACCATCCCATGCTGCATGAGATGACCACCGGCGTTGTCTGTCACGACAGTGTGTCTGACGCCGTGTTTTCCCAGTTCCCATGCCGTAAGTCTGGCACCCTGGTTCAAGGGGCGCGTCTCATCGACCCAGACATGCACATCAATTCCCTTGTCAAAGGCCGCGTAGATGGGGGCGGTTGCCGTGCCGTATTCGACACATGCCAGCCAGCCGGCATTGCAATGCGTGAGGACATGCACCGTATCACCGTTTTTTGCCTCGCTGACGGCCTTGATCAGCCTCAGACCCGCTTCACCGATCTGCCGACAGTTCTCCGCTTCCTGTTCAGTGATGCGCGCGGCTGCCGCTTTGGCTGTCGCTGTTTTATCTGCCATGGTCTTTTTTTGGGCCACTTCCGTCAAAACCTTGTCAATGGCCCAGGAAAGATTGACTGCCGTGGGTCTGGCTGATTTGATCCGATCACATTCTTTCAAAAAAAAGGCTTCATCACCTGAAGACACCCTTGTATTCAAGGCAGCCACATAAACACCGTATGCACCTGTGGCTCCGATGAGGGGCGCCCCCCGGACATACATATCCTGGATGGCGGTGATCACTTTGTCCACTGTTGTGAGTTCTGTGATGACCAGCCTGTGGGGCAGTTGTCGCTGATCGATGACCTTTACCGTTTGGCAGGTCTCATCCAGCCAGATAGGCCGCATCTGTCTGCCGTCTACTTTCATGCCTTCACCACCGTAAAGCCCTGAGGTTGCAGCCCAGTAGACGATGGGGTCCCGGCAATCTTGGATAGATACACGTCACCCAGTTTGTCGATGTGTTCCTTAACATTGTCAAAATAATTAAAATGTGCCTGCTCGTCATCAATAATCTCCTCAAAAAGCTTCATGCTGATACTGTCACCATTTTCTCTGCAAACCAGAAGAAACTGATTGTAAGCATCTATGGCGTCGTCCTCTTGAGCGGTGTCGTGTTTGAAGATGATCTCCACGGCCTGGCCTTTAACCACAGGACCAGCGCTTTCGCTCGTTGGTTCCCCTCCGAGCTCCTTGATACGTTCAGCAAACATCTCGGAATGTCTCATTTCATCTAGAGCGATCAGCTTTAAATTGGCAGCCATTTCACCATAATCCATATCATCCAGGTTGTAATGCTGATTCATATACTGATGTATTGCCTGGAGCTCCATGGCTCTTGCTTTGTTTAAAACTTCGACAACCTTTGCCCTTCTCTTTTCCTTACTGGTCTTGTTCATTAAATACCTCCTTTCATTAAAACACCCCTAACGATCTTGCAGGCCGGGTCGCTTATCAAACCAGGGCTTTTCCTCTTCCAACTGTCTGGCCAAACGAAATAGTGTTGCTTCATCCCCCATGGGTGCCATGAACTGCATACCGCAGGGAAGACCATCCGATGTCCATTGCAGGGGCACAGACATGGCCGGCTGACCCGTAAAATTGGCCAGCTGGGTAAAGGGTGTCTTGGCCAGGTTTTCCATGGCCAGTTTTTCCACGATACCGCTTCGCTTCAAGAGCTTTCCCAGGCCAAGTTTGCTCACCATCCTCAAGGCAGTCTTTTCAAGTGGTTTCAATTTTAGTGCCCCCACGCGAATGGGCGGATAAGCCATGGTGGGGGTCAAATAAATATCGTATTTCTCGTGAAACCGGGCCATCACCCTGGATGCCTGACCCCACTGGCGGATCGCTTTGACAAAGGAAAATGCCGATGTCGCCTTCCCCAGCATGCCAAGCGTCCATGTGAGGGTTTCGACATCGTCCGGACATGCCTTACGGCCCAGTACACCCCCGAGCTCATCAATATCGGCTGCCACTTCCCCGAAATACATGGAGAGATAGCTCAGGGCCAGGGAGCGGCCGTCGATTTCCGGCACATCCTCATCCACATCATGCCCCAGCTTTTGAAGCATCAGGGCCGTTTCCAGGGTTGCCTTGACAATATCCGGATGAACAGTCGTTTCCAGAGGCGACTGAGAGTTAAAAGCAATTCGCAGTTTCCCAGGCTCCCGCTCGATCTCATCCATATAAGGTCTCTCGGGCTGCTGGATAATATAGGGTGCACCCAGGTCGGGGGCACAGGTGGCATCCAGCATGGCGGCACTGTCTCTGACACTTCGCGTGATGACATGCTCGATAGCAGCCCCCTCCCACAGCTCGCCGTAATCCGGTCCGGTGGGGGTCCTGCCGCGGGTCGGTTTCAGACCGAAAAGTCCACAGCAGGAAGAGGGAATGCGCATGGACCCCCCGCCGTCGCCGCCGGATGCCAGGGGCACCATACCGCTGGCAACAGCTGCTGCCGATCCCCCGCTGGAGCCCCCCGGCGTGTGATCGGTATTCCATGGGTTGCGGGTCGGTCCATGCAATTCCGGTTCTGTATAGGCCACCAGGCCGAATTCAGGGGTGTTGGTTTTTCCCAGCACATTGACACCCGCCGCCTTGAACCGTTTTACCAGTTCGCTGTCATAGTCCGGTATGTAGTTGCGAAGCCCCCTGCATCCGTAGGTTAATGGTACGCCCGCATATGCCGCCATCAGGTCCTTCAGTAAAAAGGGAACGCCGGCAAAAGGACCTTCGGGTGTCATTTCCTTGACCACCGCCCTTGCCCTGTCAAACATGGGTGTAATGACAGCGTTGATTTCAGGATTGAGGGCTTCAATCCTCTCGATGGCCGCTTCACACAACTCAGCGGGTGTTACCTCTTTTTTCCGAACCAGGTCACCCAGCCCCAGACCGTCATATTGCTCATATTCTTTGAAATTTCCCATTCATACCCCCTTTAACCAGATTTGTTTTCTATATCCGAGTCTTTTTTTCACATGCTTCCAATTTCGAACAGCAGAAGTAAGATAAAACACTTCGAAATTCGATATTACTTGTTCGACATTCTGCGGTTCGTTTTGAAAAAAAGCTTACGTTAACGGCATTGGGTTTAAAAGGTTATTTAATTGCAGATTACAACCCTTTCCCTGCCAGGCCCAGGTAATATTCCATTTCTTCCATTTTCCCACGTTTTTTACATCCCGAGGCATATATCTCACACTTGTTTTGCAGCACAGTCAGTGCCGCTGCTTTTTGATCATGGGAAAGGGAGCCGCTTTCCAAAAGCTTTATTATGGATTGAATGCGATACTTGTCCAAACCGATATTGGATGACAGCTGATCGGCATGTCCTCCCCTTTTGATGACCAACGGTTGGTCAATCAGAAAAATCGGTATGCTGACACCAACCCTGAGCCAAAGATCGTAATCCTCACAGGCCGGCAGATTCTCATCAAATACCCCCACCGTCTCAAAAAGACGTTTCCTGATCATAACCGCCGAAGGACTCACCAGGCACAGCCCGAGGGACCGTTCAAAAAAATAGCCCGATTGTTTCCGATGGCGGTTTTTGGGATGGATCCGCCGTCCATTCCTGATCCATGTTTCCTGGGTCTGGCAAACCAGCGCCTCGGGATTCGCCTGAAAAAATGTGACCTGCGCGGAAAGCTTTTCAGGCAGCCAAAGGTCGTCTGAATCAAGAAATGCTATCAACTCTCCCTTGGACGATGCAATGCCTCTGTTCCGGGCGGCACTGACACCGCGGTTCTGTTGGGTAATGACGGTAATGTCTTGGTATCGGGATAAGTGCTTTCCCGTATCGTCCTCAGACCCGTCGTCAACAACAATCAGTTCATATCTCTCATAGGTCTGTGAAAAGACCGAATCAACAGCATCATTCAGACACCAGCCTCTGTTATGGGTAGGGACTATCACACTGACCATTGGGTCTTCAGTACGACGTATCATGGATTTAACTACTCGATCTGCTTATATTCTATTTCGTAAGATTCGCAATCTGCCATATTCCAATATCTGTGCCTGTTTGACAAGCCGGATTTAATGAAATCCGGATAAAGTCTTGCATTCGTCAACCAGGTTTGGTAATTTTTTGCTATGGCACGCTTATGTATTGCCATTCCTTCATTACATTTCAATCGTTAATGAAAGGAGGTTGATAATTCTTGCTCTTCGATCAAACCATGGCAGATTTTTTACGCCGAGTCCCATTCAAACCATATAAACTCAAGGAGGTCGAGATGAAAAAAACCATTATTCTAAGTATTGCACTTCTCTTCGCATTTGTTCTGTTGATAGAAGCTCCGCCCGCCCAGGCGGCTGATCAGACATTCGTCACTATCGGCACCGGCGGTGTAACCGGTGTTTATTACCCCACGGGAGGTGCCATCTGCCGCCTGGTCAACAAGGGCCGCAAGGAACACAACATCCGCTGCTCCGTTGAAGCCACCGGGGGCTCCGTCTACAACCTGAACGCCATTGCCGCCGGAGAGCTGGACATGGGCGTTGCCCAGTCCGACTGGCAGTATCATGCCTACTACGGTACCGACAAGTTTGCGGAGCAGGGCCCCAACAAGGACCTGCGCGCCGTCTTCTCCGTGCATCCCGAGCCATTTACGGTAGTAGCCCGTGCCGGGGCCGGTGTAAAGAGATTTCAGGACCTCAAGGGAAAACGGGTCAATGTCGGCAATCCCGGTTCCGGTCAGCGCGGCACCATGGAAGTCGTCATGGATGCCCTGGGCTGGACCATGGCTGATTTCAAACTGGCATCCGAGCTGAAACCCGCCGAACAAGCCGGTGCCCTGTGTGACAACAAGATCGATGCCATGGTTTATACCGTGGGACATCCCAACGGCTCTATCCAGGAAGCGACCACCACCTGTGATTCCGTCATGGTGGAAGTTGCCGGCCCCGAAGTGGATAAACTGGTCAAGGATAACGATTATTACCGCAAAGCCATTATTCCCGGCGGCATGTATCGCGGGACGCCCGACGACACCCAGACATTCGGTGTGGGCGCCACCTTTGTTTCTTCCGCCAAAGTTCCGAATGAAGTCATTTACACTGTAGTCAAGGCCGTATTCGAAAACTTCGAAGATTTCAAGAAACTCCATCCGGCCTTTGAAAATCTGAAAAAAGAAGAGATGATCAAGGACGGGCTTTCTGCACCCTTGCATGACGGTGCAGTGAAATACTACAAAGAAGCCGGGTTGATGTAGTCACCGCTTAAACCGGCGCGTGTGCCGATATTACGGCACACGCGCCGTAATAACCCATTTAAGAACCTCGCAGCATGCGAAGAACTGCCGAACGGCAGAAACTACGGGGAATGCGCTTGCTGTTGCGGTTCAGTCACCACCTGCGTTTTCCCTGCCGCTATCCCTTTACCGGATCTTAAGCGACATGTCCTTTATTCTTAGCGAAAAGGAATTGTGACAATGACCGATCCAACAAAACCCACAGAACCTGACGAAAAAGTACGGGAAATGGTTGCAGAAACAGAGACCGGCGCCAGGAACCCTACCGGTGCAATTCCCAAGAATGTGCTCTTTTACGTACCCCTCATCTGGACCCTCTTTCAACTCTGGTATGCTTCTCCCCTGCCCTTCATATTCAACATTTTCGTTCTAAACGATACCGAAGCCCGGGCCATACATCTGGCTTTCGCCATATTTCTGTCCTATACGGCTTATCCCACGTTCAAATCGTCACCCAGGAGCTATATTCCAGTTCAAGATTGGCTCATGGCCCTCATCGGTGCATTCTGCGCGTCATACCTCTTTATATTTTATGTCGAGCTCTCATCACGACCCGGCAACCCCACCCAGACAGATTTGATAGTGGCGGTTGTCGGTCTGATCATGCTTCTGGAAGCCACGCGCCGCGCATTGGGGCCGCCGTTGATGGTTGTCGCCACCCTATTTATCATCTACACCTTTTTCGGTGCCTACATGCCGGATGTTATCGCCCACAAAGGGGCCAGCCTCTCAAAAGGAATGTCTCACTATTGGCTTTCCACGGAGGGCGTATTCGGGGTAGCTCTGGGTGTTTCCAACGGCATGGTTTTCATGTTCGTGCTTTTTGGGGCGCTTCTCGAAACAGCCGGCGCGGGAAATTACTTCATCCGCACAGCCTTTGCCGCTCTTGGTCATCTCAAAGGCGGGCCCGCCAAGGCTGCCGTGGTATCATCAGGACTGACCGGCCTGGTGTCGGGTTCATCCATCGCCAATGTCGTCACCACCGGCACATTCACGATCCCCTTGATGAAAAAGGTTGGGTTCAGTCCGGAAAAAGCCGGGGCCGTGGAAGTGGCCTGCTCCACCAACGGTCAGTTGATGCCGCCGGTAATGGGAGCCGCCGCATTTCTGATGGTCGAATATGTGGGGATCTCCTATGTTGAGGTCATCAAGCACGCCTTTCTCCCGGCCATCATCTCCTATATCGCCCTGGTCTATATTGTCCACTTGGAAGCCCTGAAAATGGGGCTCGAAGGCTTGGAAAAAAAGGTCACCAAAACATGGGTCCAGCGGCTGTTTTCATTTGTCTTGACGATTCTCTTTATCATCATCATGGGTGGTATTACTTACTACGGCATGGGCTGGATCAAGACCTTTGCAGGCGGGGCTGCCAAGTATATCGTCGTGGTTCTTCTTGCTGCCGCCTACCTTCTGCTGCTGGCTTACGCCTGCAAAGTACCGGAACTCGAAGCCACGCATGAAATCAACGAACTCCCGGATCTGGGCATCACAGCACAAGCAGGGTATTATTTTCTGCTGCCGATCGTGGTGCTGATGTGGTGCCTGGTGGTGGAAAGACTTTCACCGGCACTTTCGGCCTATTGGGCCACCATGCTCCTGATCTGTATCGTTATCACCCAGCATCCGCTGAAGGGTTTTTTCCGTAAAGCCAGGGGGAATGATCACACGTTCAAACGTGGATTCGGTGACCTGGTGAGAGGCCTGGTCAACGGCGCGCGCAACATGATCGGTATCGGTGTCGCAACATCCGCGGCAGGTATCGTCGTCGGGACCGTGACACTCACCGGCATCGGATTAGTGATGACTGAATTCGTCGAATTCATATCGGGTGGCAACCTGGTACTGATTCTCGGTTTTACGGCGGTCATCAGCCTGATCCTGGGCATGGGGCTGCCCACGACAGCCAATTATATCGTGGTGTCGACCCTCATGGCGCCCGTCATTGTCAGCCTGGGTGCCCAGAACGGTCTGATCGTACCCCTAATCGCCGTTCATCTTTTCGTTTTTTACTTCGGTATTCTGGCCGATGACACACCACCGGTGGGGTTGGCGGCCTTTGCCGCCGCCGGCATATCAGGAGGGGATCCCATACGGACCGGTATTCAGGGCTTTATCTACGACATCCGAACCGCCATCCTGCCCTTTATCTTCATCTTCAACACAGAGCTGCTCTTGATCGGGGTGGGCACCTGGTTTCATCTTCTTCTGGTCATAGTAGCCAGCGTCATCGCCATGTTATGTTTTGCCGCAGGAACCCAGGGCTACTTTCTCACCAAAAGCCGCATCTGGGAAACCGCTGCATTGCTGCTGGTTGCGTTTACCCTCTTCAGACCAGGTTTCTGGTGGGACATGGTGTTCCCCCCACTGACGGAAGAGCCTGCCGTGAAAATTGAGCAGATAGTGGAGGGAATAGAGCCCGGCACCCATATGATTCTAACGATCCAGGGGGAGAAAATGAGCGGGGATATATTTACCAAAGTCATCATGCTGCAGGTTGGGGGCGAAACGTCGGGTTTTGACAGACTTGCCGCCATCGGCATAGAACTCCGAAAAGAAGATGGCAAAGTACTGGTGGACAATGTAGTCTTTTCCAGTGCCGCGGAAAAAGCGGGGCTGGATTTCGACCAGGAAATACTGAACGTCCAGAGACCCAACAAACGGCCTCCTAAACAACTCATGTTCATTCCGGCGGTGCTTCTCCTGGGTGTGATCTGGTTTTTTCAGAATGGCCGTCGCAAGAAGCTCAAGCCTTTGCTGGCAACCTGATTTTTATGAAATATACTGACAGCTCTTTTACCTAAATAAGCGACAACGTCGCGTCACGTAAAATCGTCCTGCGATTTTATTATTGGAGTGGATTATGTTTAAAAAGATTCTTATGCCGGTGGACATCGATTACCCGGAAGCCGCCAGAGCTGTTTACCAGGAAACTGCCAAAATTGCCGGAAGCTTTGGCGCCGAAATTAAATTACTCAGCGTTATGCCGGGCTTCGGTATGCCCATCGTGGCATCCTATATTTCGGAAGAAGTACGGAAGGATGTTTCAACCCGGTTCAAAGCGTCTGTAGCGGCATTCATTGCGGAAAATTGCGGAAAATCGTTGCCCTTCACGGTTAAAATCGGGAAAAACTGGGAAGAAATCATCAAAGCTGCTGACGAATGGGGTGCGGACCTGATTGTCGTCTACCATAACCGCCGTCATGAAATCAACGAAGTGTTCAGCAGATCCTGCTCACAGCGGGTTGCAGACAACGCCAACTGTTCGGTACTGCGGCTTCGAAACATTCAGGGTTCGTCATAACTGCACCCGGGCGCCGTCAAACTCTTTGCCGAGCAAGGATTATGGGCCATGAAGTATTATCTGAAGCTACTGAGCATCATGTTGTTTTGGCTGCTGCTACTCAACATTTCACCGACCTTTTCCCAGGAAATCAAGGCGACAACAGCGGATGGAAGAGATGTCACTCTCAATCCCAACGGTACCTGGCAGTATGTAGAGCAGACTGGGACACCCTCTCGGTTGGACAGTGAGCTTCCACAGCTTTTCAAGCCAAAATCCGCCACCGCTCTCCTCAGGGGAAAGCGCGTCAAATATGGCCTGTGGTATGACCGCAGCAAATGGATCCTCGACCAAAACATCGACAACGCTTCCGCAGAATTTGAACTCACCCACGTCGAAGGTGACCGGTATATCGTGATCATTCCGGAAAGAATTCAGATTCCCCTGGAAACTTTGAGGATTGCCGCCATTGCCAACGCTAAAAAGGTCGCTCCGGATACCCGGGTATCCTTTGAGGAAAAAAGACTCGTCAACAACAAAAAATTACTCTGCCTGAAAATGGATGCGACCATCCAGGGGATACCGGTTTCCTACATCAATTACTACTATTCCGGAAAAGCCGGCGCCGTTCAACTGATGAGCTATACCGGTCAGAACCTTTTTGAGGAGTACCAGTCCGATATAATGGATCTTCTGAATGGGTTTGAGGTATACGAATAAATTCGCGCAGCGAATTTATCTGACGCGGCTGCGCCGCTCGAACCCACGACAGCCTTTTAGGGGTTTAGGCTAAAGACTGTTAGGCTGCTTTCGGTTGATGGCTTTCAGCCACCCTCCTCAACCCTAATTTTGCTGAATATTTCCCGAAATATTCAGCAAAATTGTTAAAGCCCTACCCCGTCAATCAGCGCCCCGCAATATTTGCACTTGCCACCGATGATGGCGTAATTACTGACATTGAACCCCCATCGGTCGATGAGAACTTTCCCACAGGCATAACAGAAAGTCTTCTCACTCTCCTCTCCGGGGACATTGCCGGTGTAGACATATTTCAGACCGGCACGAAGACCGATTTCGTGAGCAGTCATCAAAGTCTGAACCGATGTGGAAGGACGGTCGGTCAGCTTGTAGGTGGGATGAAACCTGCTGATGTGCCAGGGCGTATCGGTTCCTAAAGACCTTGCGATAAACCCGGCCAGATCAGCGAGCTCTTCTGGGTTGTCATTCAAACCCGGAATGATGAGTGTGGTAATTTCAAGAAAAATATCCCGGGATTTCATGGAAACAAGCGTCTCTTTCACACCGGCCAGTCTGGCGCCACAGTATGTTTTGTAAAAGTTGTCATTGAAAGCCTTTAAGTCGACATTGGCAGCATCCAGATACGGGGCAATCATATCCAGCGCTTCCGCTGTCATATATCCGTTCGTCACAAACAGATTCAACAAACCCTGTTCATGTGCAAGCCTGGCCGTATCATGAGCGAATTCAAAATATATGGTCGGTTCTGTATAGGTATAGGCAATGGAGCGACAATTGTGTTCTTTGGCGGCGGCGACGATTTCGTCCGGCGTTATGAAATTTCCGACAATTGCGCCCTGGTGGTCTGTCGGCATCTGGGCAATATCGGCATTCTGACAGAATTTACATTTAAAATTGCACCCCACCGTTGCAATGGAATAGGAAAGACTGCCCGGATAAAAATGAAATAGCGGTTTTTTCTCGATGGGATCTACATGTCGCGCCACCACCTTCCCATATACCAGCGATACGAGCGTGCCGTCGCTATTCTGCCTGACGTGGCAGATACCACGTTTATTGTTCTTGATCAGGCAGCGGTGATGGCACAGGTTGCACCGTACTTGCTTGTCCGCCAGACTGTCGAAAAGATAGGCTTTCATGATTTTTTCAGGGTTTTAGGTTTTAAGATCAGTTAGTTACCACGCCAGTCGACTGCCTTGGCTTGTGACGCAATGTCATGGGCCGAGTTCTGAATCGGGGAACCAGGGAGGCCACCAGGCCAGCAAAAGTGCCAAAAGGAAAGCGTTGAATGATCTCCGACTTCTCTATACTGCCGATGACCTTCCCGGATGACACAGGAAACTGGCTCACGGTACGCCAGGAAATTGGGACCGTTTCGCCCAGGATCTCGCGAATCATGTATTTTAGTTCCCAGACACTGTAAAATTGCGCCCGATTATAGATGGTATGGTGAAAAATACCTCTCAGGCGTCGCTCGATTCCTTTGAGTGCATAGCGGTTCATGACACCTAAAAAAATACGGTCTTTTGCCACCCGGCAAGCTTCTGATATGGCTTTCAAGGGATCTTCCACGAACTCCAGTGTGGTTACCAGGCTGGCATGGTTGAATGAATTGTCATCAAAGGGAAGATCTTCGGCATATCCCCGATAAAATTCGACCCGATGACCGAACTGTTTCATGGCGATATCGAGCATATAGGGGGAAGGATCGATGCCCGTGACCTGCAGACCTTTTTCATAAAAGGGTTTGATGCTGGCACCACAGCCGCATCCGATATCGAGCAGGGATTCGCCTCGAATCGGTTTCAACATATCGATCATGAGGCAGTTCTCGAGATCGGCTTCGGTTCTGCTACGCGTCTTCAGCACCCATTCTTCATAGGCGCGTGCATCATTAAAATTGAATACATAACCCATGCTTTAACGTAAACCCAACCCGGAATAACCGGAAAAGATAAAACTCTTTTATCACGAAAGGACGAAAACACGAAAAGACCGTCAAAACATTCGTGTCTTCCAGATGTATCATTTACGGATACTTCGTTCATGTTTTCGTGATTGCATGTATTGCCACAAAAGTAACGAAAAATACAATTGAGGCGCCAATCGGTATAACTAATTGATAATATGAGTTATTTTAATATTGATAACCGTAAAATGTTCCGGTTAGATTATATAAATTTTTCAGATATATCAAGCACAAACCAGTAATAGCATCGTGAACGCTCTAATAGAACATGACGGTTTCGTTCCTTGGAAAAAGACTTGTTTGAAAAATCATTTGACCAGCAGAACCTTGATTCTGTAAGATCGATTCCGTGTATCATACGTGAAACGGAATTTTTAATTGGAAGCTATCTCATAAATCTATTTTAGGAAAGGTTTGATATATATGAAAATATGTGTCGGAATTAGCGGTATTTTTCTGTCTGTGATGGTGAGTCTCTTTCCGGGTCTTGCTTCTGCGCAGCCCAGTAATATTGACTGGACCCTGGCTGGCCAAATCAAACTGGAATCACCGCCTCTGGATGTAGAAAGCACGGCGGATGGAGAACTGGTCTTCGTTCTCCTGCCTGGAAAAGTTGTCGTTTACAACAAACATGCAAACCGTCAGCTAAACCAGATTCCCATCGATCAAGGTTATGACCGCCTGACATACGCCACCGGATCCGAAACGTTGATATTGACGAGTTCCAGCACGAGCGCGCTCAAGGTCATCCATATCGATCAGGTTCACAACATTTCCGTGGAAGGATCTCCCTTTATGGGACCGGAAAATGCGCCTGTCACCTTAGCTGTCTTTGATGACTACGAGTGCGGTTACTGTGCCAAAATGGAAGCGGTTTTCAGCCAGCTGCTTGCAAAATATCCCCAGGATGTCAAGCTGGTTATCAAACAATACCCCCTTCGAAACCATCCCAATGCCAGGCAGGCCGCTCTTGCCGTTCTGGCAGCACACAAGCAAGGCAAGTTCTGGGAATTCCACAGTCAGGTCTTTGCCAACCAAACAGAGTTGTCGACCACGAAACTGGACGAAATTGCCGAAAGTTTTGATCTCGATATGACCCGGTTCAAAAAGGATCTCCTGTCCCAAGATGTCCTGTCCATAATTGTGCGGGACGTCAGGGAAGGACAAAAAATCGGTGTCAGCGGAACACCAACTATCTTTCTGAACGGCAAGCAGGTAAAAGATCGAACCCTCGAGAATCTCGAAAAATTGATCGAGAGAGAACTGGCTCGATAAAATCGTTAGAGGATCTCCGACACAGGTACCAGTGACACGTTCGATTGCTTGAGTCTTTTTGCAAATCGACCGATAGCTCTGGCGGTCTCCGGGAAGGGGTGGCCGATACCGATTGCCCGGCCATACAACATGGCGTGCTTTTGAAGACTGACAAGCTGGGACATGATGGCTGATTCTTGGTGGACATTATCGAGAAATACGTTTCGGTGGGCTGTGGGTATATGGTACCGTCTGGCGGTTGCATGTGCCAGGGAATGGCTGGATGTATAACTGTCGACAAAAAACATACCCCTGGAACGAATGACCTTCAGGGTCTCTCCAATCTCGTTCGGGGATGCGGTAAATTTGGACCCCATGTGGTTATTGACACCCTTTGCAAAAGGGATACTCCGCATGTTGGTCTGCAGGGTTTTTTCTATCCGCTGGGCATTGTCGCCCACAAACAAAGCACCGGGACCTGGATCACAGCCAATGCTGTAAGGCTCCATGGGCTGGTGCAACATCACTTCATAGCCCTGATCATTGAGTTCGAATGCAAGCTCCTGGGAGTAAGGCACTTGCGGCAGAATGGAAAAGGTCAGTATCTCATTCAAAGCGACAAATTGCCAGGCTAACGACCGGCTGTAGCCGATGTCATCGACAATCAAGGCAATTTTGGGGGCTGGATGATTTTGAGACTGGACGCTTTGGGCAGCAAACCCTTTGGAGATGTTGAGTAGCCCGAGAAGACCGCCGCCTGTCATCAAACACAAATACTTTAACAACTGTCTTCGGTTGAAACCACTTATATTTCTACTCATATCGAACCGCTGCTCTGTATGAACACGTATACCGCTGTTCATTTCCGTTTGGGGTTCCATTTGGATGTGTAAGATGGATCAATCGTGCTAGATTCTCAATCTTTTCAGAGTGCCATTACCTTTTTTGTATGCCATATATTGAGGGAATAGTCAATAACCAATACAATATATTGACAATGTTGCCCGTATTTGGCATGAAATAAAATCGTTTTACGATTTTATCGAGCGCGATGGTGTCGCTTATAGCTATTGTCATAGATTTTCATGCGCAACTGTGCACAACGACGTATGAAACATCCGGACTGGCAGGAGGGCCCCCGTGAAAACATCATATCAGATTTATCCTATTGGATTCATTAAAAATTCAAATGAATTTACCGAAATTGAAATCTGTGACGAATTCACCGACGCGCTTCTGGGTCTGGAGGCATTTTCACACATCCACGTCTTTTACTGGTTCCATCAAAACGACACCCCGGATAAGAGAAGCATCCTGCGCGTTCATCCGAGAAAAAATGAGCAGAATCCATTGACGGGCGTATTTGCAACCCATTCACCGGTCAGACCCAATCTCTTGGCTATGTCCTTGTGCCGGATTTTATCCATTTCATCCAACCGAATCCGCATCCATGAGATCGATGCCCTTGACGGATCTCCGGTCATCGACATTAAATGCTATATTCCACCAAAAAAATCATTGGAAAATGTCCATCTGCCGGAATGGGTTTGATAGGATCAGATTCCGAGGATTCGAGGGTGATACAAGGGTTGGAGGGGCGGAGGTTCGGTGGGTTATCGCTACAATAAATGACGCGTGAAGCGCTAATGTCGTCCGACAGACCAAATGACAGCGAAAGCTATAGGGGTTGTCAGAAAAACGTTCCGATTGAGGACCTTTTTTCTGCTACAACCCCTTATGCCGCCATCCTATTTTCGGAATATTATTATGACAAGCGGTATAAATGTCGCCCACAGGGCAAAGGCACCTAAATAGTCTAACAGCCTAAACACCTAAAAGGCTAAAAAGCCATGATCGCATTGACCGGTCAACTTGAACGGATCACTTACACCAACGCACAGACGGGCTACACGATTGCCAAGTTAAAAGTGCAAGGTCAGTGGGACCTGGTTACCATCGTCGGCAACATCCCGTCACCCTCTCCTGGGGAGATTCTGGACCTGAAAGGAGAATGGGCACATCACCCAAAGTATGGAGATCAATTCAAGATTCATTCCTATCAGACCACCGTTCCAGCTACGGTTTACGGTATTCGGAGATACCTGGGTTCCGGCATGATAAAAGGTCTGGGTCCCAAAATGGCAGATCGCATTGTCAAAATATTCGGGGAAAAGACCCTCGACATCATCGAACACCAGATACAACGCCTGGAAAAAGTCGAGGGCATCGGGCCAAAACGGATCGCCCTGATCCAGCAGGCCTGGAAAGACCAGAAGAAAATCCGCGAGGTGATGCTGTTTCTGCAGTCCCATGGTGTCAGCACCGGATATGCCACAAAAATATACAAGACCTATCACAACCGATCCATTGCCATTGTTCAGCAGAACCCTTATCGCCTCTGTATGGATATTTTTGGTATCGGCTTTGTGATTGCAGACCGAATTGCAGAAAAGCTTGGATTTCCGAAAAATTCTGAATTACGGGCCGAAGCCGGCATTATTTATGTTCTGCATGGTCTTGCAGACCGTGGCCACGTCTATTTTCCGTACAATCTGCTGGTGGACAAATGTAAAGAGGTTCTGGAAATTGACAGTCATACCATCCAGACCTCCCTGGGCAGGCTTTCTGGAGAAACCCGTATCGTCATAGAAGACCTGGATGAGAATCCCGACACCTCTCAACCAGCTAACAAGGCTGTCTATCTGAAAAAGCACCATGTTTGTGAAACCGGCATCGCCACAAGAATTATGATGATGCTCCAAACCCCCGCGGCAGCTCCGCCCATTGATGTGGCCAAAGAAATGGACCGGGTGCAGGGACATTTTACCATTCACCTGGCAACCGACCAGCTGTCTGCCATAAAATCAGCCATCCAGAATAAGGTAACCATCATCACAGGGGGACCCGGTACCGGCAAAACGACCATTATCCGCGCTATCTTGGAAATCATGCTCAGGTATAAGTTGCGAGTAATGATGGCGGCACCCACGGGACGAGCCGCAAAACGAATGCAGGAAACCACCGGTCAAGAGGCCAAGACTATCCACAGGCTACTGGATTTCAGCCTGCAGAAAGGGGGGTTTCAAAAGAATGAAACCACACCGCTCGATTGTAATGCACTGATCGTTGACGAAGCATCCATGATCGACACCCACCTGATGTATTATCTGTTGAAAGCGGTTCCGATTCAGACAAGCATCATCCTGGTAGGAGATGTCAATCAACTGCCATCCGTCGGTCCCGGGCGTGTACTGGAAGATCTGATTCAATCCCGGCAGATCCCTGTGGTCTCCCTCACCGAAATCTTCAGGCAGGCCAAAAAAAGCCGGATCATCACCAATGCACACAGAATCAATCAGGGCAAATTTCCCATCGCCCCCCCCCCCGGGGAGCCGGAGGACGCTAAGACAGACTTTTATTTTATTGAACAGGAAGAGCCTGAACGCGTCCGCCAGACCATCATAGAACTGGTTGCCCATCGAATTCCCGCTCATTTTGGATTTGAGCCCATCGATGACATACAGGTTTTGACACCCATGCACAAAGGAATTGTGGGAGCCGAAAATCTGAACAGTTCACTGCAAAATGCCCTCAATCCAGGAGAAGAGCGCGTCTCCCGGGGCAGCAGCAGCTTCCGCATTCATGACAAGGTCATGCAGATAAGGAACAATTATGACAAATTGGTCTTTAATGGGGATATCGGGCGTATCGAAAATGTCCATTCCGAAAATCAGACCGTTTTGATTTCCTTTGACCAGCGCAATATCATTTACGACTTTTCCGAACTCAATGAAATTGTCCTGGCCTATGCCATCTCGGTGCATAAATCCCAGGGATCGGAATACCCGGCAGTCGTTCTTCCCATTCTCACCCAACATTATATACTCCTTCAACGAAATCTGATATATACTGCCGTCACAAGAGGAAAGCATCTCGTGGTTGTGGTGGGAACCAGAAAAGCCCTTCATATGGGGATCAACAACAGTAAAACCAAACAACGATTCACATACCTGAACCAGCGACTCATAAATTCGTAGTTCGAAAACTAAGGAGCTTACTTATGGAATTCGGTCTTTCCACTGAACAGGAAATCTTGAGGGAATCCGTGCGCGGCTTTGCCGAAAATGAAATCAAGCCGGTGGCGCAGGCGCTGGACAAAAAAGAAGAATTTTCATACGAAACCATGGCAAAAATGGCAGAACTCGGGCTTTTTGGCATCTTTGTGTCAGAGCAGTATGGGGGACAAGGCATGGATTATGCGTCCTATATTATCGCTACTGAAGAGATCGCCCGGATTGACGGCTCTCATGCTGCCACAGTCGCGGCAGGCAACTCTCTCGGTATCGGCCCTATTTATTATTTTGGAAACGAAGAACAGAAAAAAAAATATCTGCCCAAACTATGCAGTGGTCAGGCCCTCTGGGGTTTTGGGCTGACAGAGCCGAATGCAGGCTCCGATGCCAGCAACAGCAAAACCCATGCGGTTCTGGATGGAGACGAATGGGTCATCAACGGTAGTAAGATTTTCATAACCAACGGATCTACAGACATTACCGCGGGCACCACCGTTCTGTGCAAAACAGGTACACGTGATGATGGGAAGCCGGAACTCTCCTGTATTCTTGTGGAAACAGGGACACCGGGTTATTCCACCCGCGAAATGCACGACAAGATGATGTGGCGGGCATCCAACACCAGCGAACTGTATTTCAAGGACTGCCGGGTTCCCAAGGAAAACTTGTTGGGTACCCGGGGTCACGGCTTTCACCAGATGATGCAGACCCTGGACGGCGGAAGACTTTCCATTGGTGCCATGGGGCTTGGCGGTGCCCAGGGGTGTTTTGACATGTCATTGAAATACAGCAATCAAAGGGAACAGTTCAACAGGCCCATCGCCACTTTTCAAGTCAATGCGTTCAAACTGGCGGATATGGCTGTCGAGATTGAGTGCGCACGTCTTTTATTGTACAAGGCATGCTGGTTGCGCGACAACGACCTGCCGTTTTCAAAAGAGGCCGCCATGGCAAAGCTCTACTGTTCCGAAGTCATGTACCGCTGTGCCAATCATGCAGTTCAGCTTCATGGCGGCTACGGTTTGATGAAGGAGTACGATGTCGAGCGATTTTATCGAGACCAGAAACTGCTGGATATCGGAGAAGGCACATCGGAGGTACAACGCATCGTCATTTCACGCTATATCGGGGCAAAGTGTTTATAGGAAGGGTTCAAGGGGCCAAGGGTGATACAAGGGTTCGAGGGTAGCTGACAGCTAAAAGGCTGTAAACGGATCACTGAGAAACAAACACTTGAACCCTGGGATCCTCGAACCCTCGGACCCATCTGCCAACAAAATTTAAAAAGAACTATAGAAGGTTGTTCATTTTTACCGTCACTATAATCCAACAAGTAATTGTATAGGAGAACATCATGTCAGAACAAAACCAGAAACCACCCATCAATGTCGACTATTTTGAAGATCTCACCGGGGACATTGCCAAAACGTCAGTTGATCCCATAGAAAGCGTTGGCGAACGGATCCGTGTCTTGAGAGAGGAAAAGGGGTTGTCGCTCGAGGAGGTGTCCAGACTGACGGGTTTTGAAATCGCATTTCTCGAAGACCTCGAAAACAACAAAGTTCAACCACAACTGGGTACTTCCATCAAGCTGTCCAGGGCCCTGGACAGCGCCTTTGGTCGTATTGTCTCGGGTGTCGGAAACAAACTCTATTCCATTACACGAAAGAGTGAAGAGATACCGGTTTCCAGGTCAACGTCTAAAAAGGGACAAAAAGAAATCTACTCCTACATGAGCCTCGCACCGGATGTCAAAGGCAGGAACATGGAGGCTCTGATCGTCAAACTGAAAGAAAATCCAGACGAGGAGATCTCCATTCATGAAGGCGAGGAATTTATTTATGTGCTGGAAGGAACTGTATCGCTTAAAATCGGCGCGGATGCATTTGAACTGGAACCCGGAGACAGTGTGTATTATCTTTCGACCACACCGCATCTCATCGCAGCAAAGTCAGGCGAAGCAACGATTATTGCGGTACTATATGGTCGATAAAAACTGTCATTAGCCTTTCAGGCGTCATTTATCCTTCGGACGACATTTAGCCTTCGGCTGTCATTTGCACTGCGCGCGTCATTTGTCCTATCAGACGACATTTACGCTGCGCGCGTAATTCATTGTAGCTCTTAGCCGGAGGCTCTTGGCTCTTGGCTGAACCTAAAACCTAAAACTTAACACCTAAAACTATCTACAATGACACGCAGTAAATTACAATGAATGACGCGAAGCAAATGACCATCCATAGCTACTCGCAAATAGAACCCGACCGAACAATCGATGGATTTCCCCTAAGACTGGCTGTCAAAATGTGCTGCCAGGCTATGGATGTGTCGCTGGTCCGTGCCGCAGCAACCACCCAGGATCTTCATTCCGAATTCTCCATGCAGACTAGCCACATCGCGGCCAAAGATTTCAGGAGCCTCTGTTACCAGATTTTTGCTGCTGTCCAGTTCTTCGGGGTCAAGAGCGGCTGTATTGGCGAGCAGACCGACAACCCGCTTTCTGACCAGGGGTGTAACATGGGTGTCATGCATCATCGCTGATCTGAAAATGGATGCATGCGTGCAGTTGCAGATATAGGCTAGCGGTTTCGGACGAACCTTGGCATCGATGGCGGTGACAGCATCCTTCAGAGGGGTACCATCCAGCAGTGTGCCTCCCGGACGAAACACAAAACTGATGATATATGGCTTGCCGGTGGCTGCCATGGCCGACGCAAGTCCGATGGCCTCACTCACGGCAGGCAGTGTTGCCGCCAGAAGAAAGTCCACACCGGTTTCAGCCAGTTTCTGAGCCTGCCAGGCATGAAACAACCGGGCCTCATCTTCAGAAAGCCTCTCAGCAGGATTATAGGCATCCCCGCGACAACTCATCAGACCGCAGATGGCAACCTTGTCCGCATAGGCACCATAGGTCTTGCGCAAGCCATCCAGAAATTGAAAGTTATCTTCATTGATTGCCCTGCCCTTGTAGCCGGCAGTTTCGATGCGCTCCTTGCTGGCACGCCAGGTCGGGGTGGAAAGCAGCAGCGGCAAACCCGACGAAACGCCAACATCCATATACTGCCGGTAGATGGATTCCAGCGCCGATCGTTTTTCCCGGTCATAAATGAATGCCGCGTTGACAATATGGGGATCGAGCTCCCATTCCGTTTCCCGCCGCAGACGCTCGATAACCGCGCCTTCCCCGATGATGATGTCGGATTGCTCATAAAACTGTGAAAAGGATAGAGGCATCATGCCACCCTCTCTCATATCCAGAAGCTATCTCAAAAAAGTCTTTGGCCCAAATCCTGCTTTGGGCTTCTAAGAACATGCGCGCTGAAAGCCATTAGCCCTGACCGGGAACGATAATCCGCGAGGACTCTTCCTGCTGGGCTTTTTTGGCCAGTTCGATGATTCTTTCAACTTCCTTTTTGACGACACCCGGGAACTTCTTGACGGCTTCCGACAGAGTCGTTGTTTCCTCGATCATACAGCTTACCGGCAATGGACCGTTAGGAGACATCAGCTGAGTCTGGGCCATAAAAATCGGTTCACGGCTTTCATCCCTGGACCCATCTTCCTTGACCGGCATCAATCTCCTCACAGCACCGGTTTTCAGGTCGGTAAACGATTCTTCCTGGTACAGATTGTTTTTATCCAATTTGAGATCGATATCCATGATACGCTCCTTGCTATAGTGGTTGTTAAGATACGTGTTCTTAAAAAAAATGAATGTGAAGGGTATCTATTTCACGATAAATAGCAAGTCTTAATTTAAAGACAGCTTTTAGCTATACGCTATACGCTGTTAGGTTAACTACTCAAAAAATCCGGTCTATAACCCTGGATTCCCGCCTTCGCGGGAATGACGATTTTGGCTGAATGCCTATCATTCCCGCTAAGGCGGGAATCCAGTAAGTAGTTTCAAAGCACGAGTTACCCAAACTTATTGAGAAGTGCCTGGGAGGCTTTAACAAGCTTTGAACCGAAAAAGCGAGCGCATTCCCCGTAGCTTGCTGCGAGGTTCTTCAATACTGAGCCTCCACCGCAGAACGGGTGGGCTTAAGAAGCCCCCTCGAAGGGGGCTGAAATATCCAATATCGAATATCGATTACATGAATTTCGAAGTGATGGTTCTCAGCTTATGGTACAAAAGAAGATAGAGCGCAGCGATACAACACGTCAATATTCTACATTCCTTGTTCGATATTCATTATTCTCTTTTATTTTCACCGGATCGGTAGAACCTTGCCGGGTCCTCCACCTGAGGTGGAGGTATTAGAACCTATCTCAAAATAAAGATCGGAGTTCATGGCAAGGCGCAACACAGCGAAAAAGCGGAGCATACACGTAGTATGTGAGCATTTTGAGATGTTTTGCAACACCGCCATGGGCACTTAGATTATTTTGAGATGGGTTCAAAATAAATGACCCCCGCCGGCAACGACGGGGGTCTTGATAAAACAGCTTGAATGCGCAGTTTAGGAAAAAATACTGCCTGCTTGTCTTCTCTCCAATCCTTCCAAACAAAAATGGCCGAAGTGTGAGGGGTCATCTTCCTTGCGTCTCTCTATGCCGGTATATTCCTGTTTGCTATTCATTTTCTTGATTTTCAAGAGCTGTTCGATAATTGATTTTTCCATGGGGCACCTCTTGTTTGTGTGTTTAGAAGACATCTTACGTGAGTTTATTAACTCAAACATCATGCCAACATGTTACTTTTTGATATAATCTTTTGATTTTACAATCTAATTCAAGATAACATCTCCGTCTGTCCATTCGTGAATAGCAGCTTTATGGACATTCTTTGTATAGTGTGCTTACATGGGGTGTACACTTGGGTCATAGAGGGTTGAAGGGTTTAGGGTCCGAGGGTAATGGCGTTCATTGGGTTTGTTGAGTTTCTTGGGTTCATCGGGTTGATGAGGCAGCTCTGAGTTGTAAGCTGCTAAATGCCTATCAGTCTATAGCCTGTAGTTAGTGAATAGCATGGAAAAACAACGAAAGTTAGAACCGCATATCCGAGATTTCTTTGCGCTGGTCTACGATGCAATCCTGGCCAACCCCTTTGATGATGCCAGGGCGGATGTAGACTTGAAACTATCCGGGTTATCGCCCACAACCTCCAGAAAAAAGCGGCTGGAAAAAGCGATTCATGAAACAAGAAAACGGATCGAGCTCATTGAAACGGATGGACCATCCGATATCGATGCCTTTGGGGAAAAGGATCGGCAACTGGTTCAGGCAGCCTATTTATTCGATTTTTTTTACCGGTACCGGGAGCAGTTCGACAAGCTCATCACCGACCAGATCGCCGCGGGCGAAAATTTTATCAAAGTCCCCTTTGCCAATGAGGCCTTTCTCTTTCTCAGAAAAAAAGGCTTCACAGGTGAATCCACCACCCGGTATTTTGCCCTGAGCTACCAGTTGAGACGGGCCTATTATTTCATGACAAGACGGCTGGTGGGACCCAGCCCTGCCATGAAAAAACTGCGTTTTGACCTCTGGAACAATGTGTTTACCCACAATATCGACTTTTATGAAAAGCATCTCCTGAATCGCATGGAAGACTTCTCCACCCTCATTCTCGGTGAAACCGGAACGGGCAAAGGGACCGCTGCCATGGCCATCGGCTGTTCCGGCTTCATACCCTTTCATCTCAAGAAAAAAGGTTTTCAAGAAAGTTTTACGAAATCTTTTGTATCCATCAATCTGTCTCAATTTCCGGAAACACTGATCGAATCCGAACTTTTCGGGCATAAAAAAGGGGCATTCACAGGCGCTGTAAAACATCACACGGGTGTTTTCGGAAGATGCAGCCCCTATGGTGCGATTCTGCTGGACGAAATTGGTGAAACCTCCACCCGGCTTCAGATAAAACTTTTGGAAGTGCTTCAAAACAGGGTTTTTTCACCTGTGGGAAGTCATGAAAAGAGCCGTTTTGAAGGCCGGGTCATCGCCTCCACCAATCGGGCATTCGAGGATATCAGGGCTAAAAAGATCTTTCGGGATGATTTCTATTATCGCCTCAGCTCCGACATCATCACGGTCCCCCCGCTGCGGCTGCGAATCCAGCAAAATCCGGATGAATTGAATGCCCTGTTGTCTTACACCATCGAACGGATGCTGGCCAAGCCCTCACCGGAACTTGAAAACGAAATTCAAACGGTTATCGATAAAAACCTGGGGCTCGACTATGCCTGGCCCGGCAATGTCAGAGAACTGGAGCAATGTGTAAGGCGGGTAATTCTGAAGAAAACTTATGAAGGTGATATCAAACCTGTTTCACCGGATGACTTGAAAGCCCGGCTGATAGAAGGAATCGAAGCCGGTGAATTGGATGCCCAAAACCTGATTGCCGGCTACTGCACGCTTTTGTACAGACGGTACGGGACATTCGAAGATGTTGCCCGCCACACAAATCTGGATCGAAGGACCGTTAAAAAATATATCAACGAATGGGAATAATTTAGGCAGCCAGAAATATAGGCTCCAATAAGGATAGCTTAAGCTGATTCCTACATAGGCATCATTCAATGCCGTATTTTTTCATTTTCCGCCACAGGGTCGACTTGTCGATTTTCAAATATTCTGCGGTCCTGCCACGGTGCCCCCAATGGCTCTCGAGGGCTGCAACGATGGCATCTCTTTCGACCTGTTCGAGTTGAGGGGGCGCAGCAGAACGGGATTCACCCGTGGCACTCTTGATAGCCCCATTTCGAAGGTCCCGGGAAAGATGCCTTGTTTTGATCATATCCCCGCGACACAATACAAAAGCATATTCGATGAAATTCTCCAGCTCCCGAATGTTTCCCGGAAAGTTGTATTGCATCAGGATCTTGAGCGCATTATCGGATATCCCCTGGATCTCCTTGCCTTTGAGTGCATTGAATTTCCGGATGAAGTTCTGAATCAGCAGGGGGATATCTTCACGGCGGCTGGAAAGGGGTGGCAGTTCGATTCTGATAACATTGAGACGGTAGAACAGGTCTTCACGAAAGGATCCCCGGGCAACGAGTTCAGATAATGTCCTGTTGGTCGAAGTGATTATTCGTGCGTCTGTTTTCATGGTGGCAGTCGCCCCCAGCGGCTCGTATTCTTTTTCCTGCAGAACCCGCAGCAGTTTTACCTGGAGTGCTGTGGAAATATCGCCGATCTCGTCCAGAAACAGCGTCCCGCCTGCTGCACGTGCAAAGCGCCCGGGCTTGTCCTGTTTGGCTTCGCTGAAAGCGCCCTTCTTGTAGCCGAATAATTCGGACTCCAAAAGAGTATCTGGCAAAGCAGCACAGTTGACTGCCACGAATTTTCCCTTCTGTCCGCTCACACCGTGAATTGCTCGTGCAAAAAGCTCTTTGCCCGACCCACTGGGACCTTCGATGAGAATGGTGCTGCCGCTCGTGGCAATGTCCGGCAGGATGTCGAAAATTTTCTGAATATCATGGTTTTTGCTGATGATGTCCTCAAACCGGTACTGGTTGTTGATTTTCTTTCGCAGTGCTTCCACAGCGGTAAGATCCCTGAAAATCTCTACGCCGCCGATTACGTGCCCGTGATCTCCCATCAACACGGATGTGCTCACACTGGCTGATAGTCGCTCCCCATGACTGTTCAAGATGTTGATGGGAATGTTGATTCCCTGTTCGCCGGTTTGCATGGTTTTTCCCAGGGCACAGGATGTCTGGCATATGTTGGCCCGGAAGACATCAAAGCATTTCTGACCCAGTGCCTGCTTTTTTGAGACGCCCGTGATCGTTTCTGCGGCATGGTTGAAATAGGTAATCTTGAAATCCAGGTCGATGGTAAAGACGCCATCGGCAATGGCGTCGAGAATGCCTTCAAAATGGGTGTGCCGCTGTTTGCTTTTATTTAAAGGTTCTCTTTTCCCTTCCATGGCTTTCCTCTTCACTCACAGTCGTTGGTCGCATAAAAAACCAGAAAAACTTATTTTTATGAGCGTGTTTTGAGTCTGGTGATTTGGCTTCCAACTATATTGTAAAATTGCAATGAATTGCAACATTAAATTGCATTTTTGCAATTATATACATAATGCCTCAATATTTGAATTCAATATAAACTACTGAAATTTCATATATATTTTATATAATATGCGGAATGTATCGAGTTGGCACATGCTATGCTATTACAAATTGCGACATCTCTGTTGGATATGGAAAAGAAAAGAAGACAACATGAAAATTGCCATACCGGTGTTTCATACAAAAGTTTCTCCCCGCTTCGATCAGGCCCAGGGGTTTCTTTTACTTGAAACGGAGAATGCCGTTGTAATTGCCAGAGAAAATCTGACGACCAGAGATTGGTCGGTACTTTCCAAAATGAAGTTCTTAGTGAATCTGGAAGTCAAGACACTGATCTGCGGTGGAATCGATCGCGCATCGCTGCAATACCTTAATTTTAGAGGACTCAAGATATATTCCTGGGTAACCGGGGAAGTTGAAGATGCCGTTTCCTGTTTTCTCAGCAATCGAATGAAGCCGGGCATTATTTTAGGGGCACATGGGAAGATGAAGGGACGCTGGCAGTTCTGCAACGGCAGGAATCATTTGTGCAACATGTTCCAAACAGGTTTTAATAAAAGTGAAGAGGAGGTGAAGACAATGCCCAGAGGAGATGGGAAAGGACCCAAGGGACAGGGACCGCGCTCGGGAATGGATCGCGGAGGCTGTAAAGCAGGCAATGAAGGCCGTGGCAGCGGCAAGGGTAGAGGCCAGGGATCCGGCAAGGGCAGAGGTCAAGGATCCGGCCAGGGCAGAGGCGGCGGTGTAAAAGATCGTCGTAACAGCGATAACGATTAGCCAGCCCGCAGGATGAATTGAGGCGGGCATGAGAGGAGGTCAGACGATGCCGGGATTTAACCAAACAGGGCCTTCAGGCCGAGGGTCCATGACAGGTAGAGGCAGGGGGCTTTGTACCGCCGGTAGGCCAGTATATGCAACAGGAATCCCAGGAAATGCCGGTTTTGGCCGCGGCATGGGATTTGGCCGCGGTTTCAGGAGCGGCTACGGTCCGGAGATGAGAGAGTATCCGGGAAGGGGATGGGGTCGAAACCGGGCGACAGTTGTGGAAGCTTATCCGGAAGATACCCCCCATGTTGAGCTCGACAGGCTTAAAATGCAGTCCGAATCGATGAAACGCACCCTTGACACGATAAACCAGCGCCTGGCGGAAATGGAAAAGAGCGCATGATACACATTTTAATAGCCCGCAAGGATTGTCGTTGCCTGTCTGCTTTCAAAACTGCGCTGGACGAAAGCGATGCACAAACCACATGCCTGGAATCGGGTAACAAAGCACTTTGCGCGCTTTCGGAAAAGGTGTTTGATCTTCTGGTTACGGATGAAAACCTGGGCGATATGACCGGTCTCGAATTAATTGCAGCCATTGTCGCAAGGCTGCCCATGCTCAACTGCGCCGTGGTAAGCTCACTTTCCCCCGGTGAATTCCATGAAGCAAGCGAGGGGCTGGGAATTTTGATGCAGCTTCCTGTCGAGCCGGGCCAAAAAGAGGCCAACCAACTGCTTGAACATCTAAAAAAAATCCAGTCCTTAGCAATAAATTCAGCACCAAAGGAGACGTAGGTTATGATTATCAGTGTTGCCAGCGGCAAAGGCGGGACAGGAAAGACCACCGTAGCAACCAACCTGGCAGTTTCCATCGGGTCGGGCGTCCAGTTACTGGATTGTGATGTGGAAGAGCCCAACGCCCATCTTTTTTTAAAACCGCAAATCGACCGCACAGAAACCGTTTTTACGGCGGTTCCTGACATCGACAAGGATAAATGCACCTTGTGCCGGAAATGCTCCGACATATGCCGGTTCAAGGTGATTGCCATTGCAGGCCAGACAATTCTCACGTTTCCGGAGCTGTGCCACAGCTGTGGCGGTTGCATGGTGGTATGTCCCGAAGGGGCGATCACTGAAACCGGCCGAGAGCTTGGCGTGATTGAAGAGGGCTTTCTCGATTCCATCGACTTTGCCCACGGTCGTCTCCGGGTTGGCGAAGCCATGTCGCCGCCGCTGATCAAAAAAGTCAGGTCACTGGCAAAACCCGATAAGACAAAGATTATCGACGCTCCTCCCGGTACATCATGTCCGGTGATCGCGGCCATGAAAGATACGGATTTTGTTCTGATGGTAACGGAACCGACGCCTTTTGGCCTGCACGATCTGAAACTTGCCGTGGCGGCTGTAAAGCTTCTTCGCATTCCCTGCGGTCTTGTCATCAACCGTTCCGATATCGGCAACGACGATGTCCGGCGGTATGCTCAGCAGGAAAACCTGCCGATCCTGATGGAGATACCCTTTGATCGCAGGATAGCGGAGACCTATTCGCGAGGGCATCTGATGGTCGAAGCGATGCCCGAGTGGAAGGATAAATTCCTGACGTTGCACAGTAAAATTAAAAGTCTGATAGAGGGGTAGGACCTTGATAAAAGAACTGGTGGTTTTGAGCGGTAAAGGTGGAACAGGTAAAACAAGCTTGATGGCTGCGTTTGCTTCGATTGTTAAAAACAGTGTGCTGTGTGACGCAGATGTGGATGCGGCGGATCTTCACCTGCTCATGGATCCGGACGTTCAGCAACGAACGGATTTTATGGGAGGCAATGTTGCCGTCATCGATTCCGAAAAATGTTCACTGTGCGGACAGTGTGTCGAGCTGTGCCGTTTTGATGCCATCAGTGAAAATTTTATGGTCGATAAAATTGATTGCGAAGGCTGTGGGGTCTGTGTCGATCTCTGCCCGGAGCAGGCCATCGATTTTCCGGTCAAGAAATGTGGTGAGTGGTTTATTTCCAATACCCGCTTCGGCGCCATGGTGCATGCCAGGCTGGGTATTGCGGAAGAAAATTCCGGAAAACTGGTCACGCTTGTCCGCCAGGAGGCAAGGAAGCTGGCTGAGAAGCACCACCTGGAATTGATCATCACGGACGGACCTCCGGGAGTGGGATGCCCGGTTATCGCTTCAGCAGGCGGTGCCACGGCCATGCTCGTTGTGACAGAGCCCACTGTTTCCGGCCTGCATGACATGCAACGGGTGTTGGAGCTTGCAGATCATTTCAAAGTCCCGTGCATGATATGCGTGAATAAATATGACTTGAATCTTGATCAGACCGCGGCTGTTGAAAAGTTTGCAAAGGAGAGAAATATTCCCGTCGTGGGAAAGATTCCTTTCGACCATCACTTTACCGATTCCATGGTCCAGGGGAAAACAATATTTGAGTATGATCAAAATTGTGAACTGAGCATAACGATCAAACACCTGTGGGAGACGATCGGAAAACATCAACTTCTCAATAAGTTCAGGTAAATCATGCTTTGAGACTACTTACTGGATTCCCGCGAAGGCATGAATCCAGGGTTATTGACCGGATTTTTTGAAAAGCTACGGAAAATCTTTTTAACCATCGAAACATATAAGGAGAATATGAATTATGAAAAACGGAAGAATAGCGATCCCATCAAATGGTTCAGGCGGACTGGACGGTACAAGGGCCGGGCATTTCGGTCACTGTGACGTTTTTACATTCATCGATGTTGAAGACGGGGAAATAAAAAAAGTCAGCGTCCTGCAAAATGCGGAGCATGTTCAGGGTGGGTGTATGGTACCGGTAAACCTGCTGGCAAGTAACAATGTGAACGTGCTTGTGGTGGGCGGTATCGGCATGCGGCCGCTGATGGGGTTCAAACAGGTTGGCATCGATGTTTTTCATGACGCGGAGAGGGCCGAAATAAGACCGGTAGTGGAAGACTTGATTGCGGGCAAACTGAAAGAGATTCAAAGTGACCAGGTCTGTGGCGGGGGTGGGGGGCAAATGAACGCCTAATCCCGATAAACCGGAACGCCAAGTATCGACTATTTAAAAACAGGATGTTCACAAATAGAGCGTCATGGGAGTTAAAAAAAATGAAAATTGCAATTACATCTCAGGGAAAGACTCTTGATTCACAAGTCGACCCAAGATTCGGTCGTGCGGCATACATCCTGATCGTTGATTCGGTGGATGAAACGGTTGAGGTGCTGGACAATTCAGAAAATGTTAATGCGTTTAAAGGCGCGGGGATTCAGGCGGCTGTGATGGTGGGTGACAGCGGTGCGAAGATACTGCTGACCGGTTTCTGCGGACCCAACGCATTCAAAACGCTGGCGGCGGCAGGTTTAAAAGTGGCCAATGATGCTAGTGGAACGGTGAGAGATGCATTGGAAGCATTTAAAAAGGGTCAGGTGTCATTTGCCGATGATGCAAACGTCGAGGGACACTGGTAATAAATCTGCTGCTCAGATTTATTAAGGTGCAGCTTCGCCGCACAAGAACCCTGCTGGGGCAATATCCCAGTTTAATAAATGATGTGTTTTTATTTTAATGACCGCAAAGCATATGGATTTTTTTCAAGATCATTCACGAACCTATCTCGAAATGGCCCTCAGAACGGACAGACAGGAATCCATAGAAAATCCGGACGGGTACGGCAGGCGGACAGGAGACTGCGGCGATACAGTGGAAATATTTTTGATGGTTCGCAAGGGACGCATACAAAAAGTGTCCTACCTTGTCCAGGGATGTATAAACACCAATGCCTGCTGCAATACTGTTGCAAATATGGCTGAAGGAAGGAGCATAACGGCGGCATGGGGAATCACCCCGCAAAGGGTAATGGATTATCTGGAAACACTGCCGTCGAACCATGAACACTGTGCCGAACTGACTGTCGGTGCATTATATCTGGCGCTTTCCAATTGTCAGGAGCTGGATCGGAATCCCTGGAAAAAGGGCTACCGGAAAAATTCGTGATCTCAAACCTGCAACCGGGGACTGCCCCAACGATTACCTGCCATGCCTGGTCGAAAATGAAATTCCCATCGGTGTCTGAATTCCATGTTCCTCTTGTAAATCGTCCCTGGAAACGTTACGGATGTAAAGTGTAAACAAGACATGATTAGATTTAGACGCTGGAGAACAACATTATGATGAACTCATATTGGGCGGACGGCTATGTTGACAAAAAATGTGATGCCAAAACAGCCATGCTGCGCATTCGCCCCGGACAAAGGGTGTTTATCGGTTCTTCATGCGGGGAGCCTCAGCATCTGGTAAAAGCCCTTGCTGAAACCGCCAATCGGTATACCGATATTGAAATTGTACGCCTCATGGCTCTTGAAAGTACACCCCTGACCCTCATCGCCGACAAAACAGGCAGCCAGAATCTCACGATTAGAACCTTTTATCTAGGGTCGGCCAAAGCCAAACATCTGTCAAAAAACCAGCGTTTCATCACACCTGTCAATCTCTCGGCAATACCCCGTCTTTTCAGAAGCCGGCATCTTCCCATTCATGTGGCACTGATCCAGGTGTCACCGCCCGATGACTTTGGTTGGATGAGCCTGGGGGTATCGGTGGATATAACCCTGGCGGCAGCGCAGTCAGCCGACATGGTCATCGCCCAGGTCAATACCAACATGCCGAGAGTGCTGGGCCAGAGTTTTGTACATGTGAATGATGTCGATCACATTGTCGAACACGATGAACCTCTGTTGACCATTGGTCAAATGCCGGAATCAGATTCCGCCGACAATATCGGCAGACTGATTGCCAGGCTCATCGACGATGCATCGACGCTGCAACTGGGCCCGGGTATCACCCGCAAGGCAACCCTTCTAGCTCTTTCGGATAAAAACGATCTGGGCGTCCACTCACAATATCTGACGGAAGATATGATGCATCTGGTTTCAAAAGGTGTCATAACCAATCGCAAAAAGGGTTTCAATGACGGCAAGATCGTGGCCAGCGCCGCCATCGGCTCTGAAAACCTGTATGAATTCATCAATGACAACCCTGCCATCGAATTTCACCCCTCAAATTATGTCAGCAATCCAAGTATCATCAGCCGCAACCACAAAATGGTTTCCATCAACGTTGTCATGGCCATGGATCTGACCGGCCAGGTGGCTGCGGACGCACTGCCACACAATCATTTCTCAGGTGTCAGCGGTATGCCGGATTTCATACGGGGAGCGGCCCAGGTACCTGACGGCAAGTCCTTTTTGTTACTGACATCCACCACCGAGCAGGGCAAAAAAAGCCGTATCGTGCCCATGCTGTCCGACACGGCCGTTGTGGTCCCAAGGGCCGATGTCCAGTATGTGGCAACCGAATACGGTGTCGTGAATCTTTTCGGCAAGAGTTTTCAGGAAAGAGCCACCGCCATGATCAGTATTGCGCACCCGGACTTCAGGGACGAACTGTTCCATCAGGCCAAAGATTTAGGCCTGATCGGTACGGAACGAAACCTGAAAGAATCCATTTACGGTGTCTATCCCAGGGAACTCGAAGAAACCATCCTTCTGGACAACACAAGCGTCACCATCCGGCCGGCAAAACCTGTGGACGAACGACGGATACAAGAGCATTTCTACAATCTCAACAAGGATGATGTCGTTGCCAGGTTTTTTCACGAAAAAACCTCTTTTGTACGTGCCGAAGTCTCAGATGTCTCCCAGGTGGACTACATCAAAGACCTGACCATTGTCGCCGTCATCGGAGAATTCGGTTTTGGTGAAGTGGTGGGAGTGGGTGAATACCTGCTCGATCCCTCCAACAATATGGCGGAGGTGGCATTTTCCGTCAGTCAAAATTTTAAAAAGAAAGGCCTTGGGAAAATCCTTATTCGAAAACTGTGCGAAACAGCCCGGATAAATGGCATTTCAGGTTTTTTTGCCTACACATCACCTGAAAACAGGGGCATGATCAATCTTTTCAAGACCTTGCCCTATAAGACAACCAAAAAGTTCGAAGACGACCTGGTGCTGCTGCGCTGCAATTTTACCGATCCGGAACAATAAAAGGATCATTTAGCCTTCGGCTGTAATTTGCCTTTCAGGCGTCATTTGCACTTCGTGCGATATTTGCCCTTCGGACGTCATTAATTGCTGCTCATTGCTGATAGCTCTTAGCTCGTGGCTCAACCTAAAACGTAACACTTAAAACCTATAACCGCTTTTGAAAGAAAAAAAATGACAACCCATAAAATCTCATTCCAGCCCCACAACATCACCATCGACATTCCCCAAGACGAGACCATCCTCAGAGGGGCCCTGGAAGCCGGAGTTCACATCAACGCTTCCTGCGGCGGAGAGGGTGTCTGCGGAAAATGTCGTGTTATTATTGAAAACGGCACCGTGACCGGTGGCATCAGCGAAAGATTGAGCCGGGAGGACATCGAGAAAGGCTACCGGATCGCCTGTCAAAGTGTGGTCGAAAGTGATCTCACCGTTCGTATACCCGTGGAATCCTCTGTCGATGCCAGTGTATTGAATGCGCGCATAACACCCCGGCAAACGGCAAAAATCAAGCAGACAGACCTCAACGGTCTGAAAGAGCAGGGTCTGTTCGTGCCGCCGGTCGAAAAAAAATACATCGAACTGCCGGAACCGTCAGCAGATGACCGCCTCCCCGATGTGACGAGACTGGTCAGTTTTCTCAAATTGAACCAGGGCGAAGAACGCCTGGCAGTCAGTTTGCCTGTTATCCGTAAGATACCGGACATACTGCGAGAGTGCGATTTTAAGGTGACCGCAACCCTCGAAAGACCGGTCCAAAAAGGCCGGAAAACCCACATTATCAATGTGCAGCCAGGGGATGCGTCCAAAACCAACTACGCCATCGCCATCGACATTGGCACCACAACCGTCTACGGCCAGCTCATCGACCTCATCTCCGGTGAAATCATTGCTGAAACCGGCGATTTCAATGGCCAGATCAGCTATGGCGAGGATGTCATCAGCCGTATCGTATTTGCCGAAAAACCGGAAGGTCTCGAAAAACTGCATGTCGTCATTGTTAAAACAATCAACGGCATCATTCATAAACTCGTCAAGCAAAGCGGGTGTGCCGTCGACAATATTTCGAGCATCACCCTGGCGGGCAACACCACCATGACCCAGCTTTTTTTAAAAATCAATCCCAGGTACATCCGGCGATCTCCTTATGTGCCCGCCGCAACCCTCTACCCGCCCATCAAGGCGCTGGATATTGGGATCGAATTGAACGAGCATGCCAGCGCACTGGTCTATCCAGCTGTATCGAGCTATGTCGGCGGTGATATTGTCGCCGGTGTCATGGGCTCCGGCATGTATCTCACAGACAAGTTGACGCTCTTTCTGGATATCGGCACCAATGCTGAAATCGTCATCGGCAACCACGAATGGTTCGCCTGTGCAGCCTGTTCTGCCGGGCCGGCATTTGAAGGTGGTGGTATCGAATTTGGCATGCGCGCCACCAAAGGCGCCATCGAGGATTTTTCCATCGACCCGGATACCCTCGAACCCATGAACATCTGCATCGGCAACGTCAGACCCAAAGGCATCTGCGGTTCCGGTCTGATTATCATGGTGGCAACGATGTTCGAGTACGGAATTATCAACAATCTCGGTAAATTCGATCGCGATCTGGACACGCCGCGAATACGTGAAAAAGAGGGTATCTATGAATATGTCTTGGCCTGGAAAGACGACACACAGATCGATCGTGATATCGTTTTGACGGAAATCGATATCGAAAATCTCATCAGGGCCAAAGGTGCTATCTACAGCGGTTGTGTGACTCTGCTCGAAGAAGTCGGCATGTCCATTCAGGACCTGGAGCAGATCATCCTGGCAGGGGGGTTCGGCAGTTATGTGGACCTGGAAAAAGCCATGATCATCGGTCTGCTTCCCGAAGTGGATCCCGGGAAAGTTACCTTTATCGGCAATGGATCCCTGATGGGTGCCAAGATGAGTGCCCTCAGCAATCACATTCGCAGAAACGTGGCGGAGGTTACCAAAAAAATGACCAACTTCGAGTTGTCTGAAACAGCCTCTTACATGGACAACTATGTTGCCGCACTTTTTTTACCCCACACCAATCTGGAACGTTTTCCCAAGCTCCAGGCACGTATGGCCCAGCGTAAGAAAATGAAGGGTTCGAAGGGTAAGTAGATTCCAGGGGTTGCGCAAGATCTTTAAATGTCACACGCGTCAGCGGTTTGACAACCATGGCGCGTGCTGTGTTTGATCGCGGTTCAGGTCGTTATTGGATGGAACAATTCCATTCTTTTTTCCATCCATCAGTACCTGCATAAAACCAAAAAATTGTTCACAATCTAAATGGAATTCAGCCATTTCTAAATGATTCTGAGCACGCTAATGCTTTATTCGCCGCATCTATTGACAAAGCAAAATTCACCATATAGATAATATCATTCGATCAAGATTGTCATTCATATCGTTTACATGTAAATGCGCTCGCTAACCCCGCAGCATGTGAAGCACTGCCGCAAGGCAGAACCTACGGGGAATGCGTTCGCTGTTGCAGTTCAAAATACAGAATCAAACCTATTTTATCAGGTAACGAGACAAAAAAATCTATGAAAGGGGGTATAAAATTTCTAACGGAATCGTTTTAAAACTTTTTTACATTGAATAGTAACGATCATCCCTAACCGGTATGTTGATAAGGAGGTAAAAAATTGGCATTCGAATTTTATAAAGAATCTTATACTGGCGGTGTAAAGGAAATCACCCTTGGCGATGGAAAAAACGCCGTTACCGTCGGTGGGGAGACATGCTATCCCTTCTATCAGTTTGAAGGCGACATGCCTAACAAACCAAAAATTGCCATGGAAGTCTGGGACATGCAGCCCGAAGACTGGCCGGAAGCAGCTGTTAAACCTTTTCAGGATGTCCTTTCCGACCCGGCAGCCTGGGCCAAAAAATGCATCAAGGATTTCGGAGCCGAGCTGATCGTATTACAGTTGAAAAGCATCGACCCGAATGGAAATGATGTTGGCCCCGAAGAAGCTGCGGCAATGGTCAAGAAGGTTGCCGAGGCCATCGACGTCCCCCTCATCGTGTGGGGCTGTGCCAATCCGCAAAAGGATGAAGAAGTATTGAAAAAAGTGGCCGAAGTCTGCCAGGATTTCAATCTCGTTATGGGCCCTGTGGAGGATAAAAACCACAAGGGCATCGGTGCGGCAGCCATGGGTTATGGTCACACCATCATATCTTCATCTCCCATCGATGTGAATATCGCCAAGCAGATCAACATTCTTCTTGAAAACCTGGGAATGCCCATGGACCGTGTCATCATCGATCCGACAACGGGTGGACTGGGCTATGGTCTGGAATATAGTTACTCGGTCATGGAAAGACTCCGCATGGCGGCCATGGCGCAGGGTGACGACAAACTCCAGTTCCCGCTCATCAACAACCTGGGTAACGAAGTCTGGAAGTGTAAGGAAGCCAAATTGAGCGCCAAAGAAGTACCGACCCTGGGCGACCCTGAACGGAGAGGCATCATGATGGAAGCTGTGGGTGCCATATCCTACCTCATGGCCGGTTCGGACATTCTCATCATGCGGCACCCGGAAGCCATCCGGATGGTCAAATCTTATATCGACCTGCTGGTGGATGGCGGTGGCGCAGGGGATATCGCGCCCGTCAGCAAGCAGTTGGACGATGTGGACATCGATTACGCGGCGCTGGCACCCAAGCCGGACCTGACCATTGAGGAAGAGGTCAAGAAAGCTGCACCTGCCAAGAAAGCAGCGGAAAAACCAGAAGCTGCCAAACCCGCAGAAACGAAAGAAGCGCCCAAGAAAGCGGCTCCCAAGGCAGAAGCACCCGAAAAACCGGCACCAGCCAAGGAAGCGCCTGCAGTAGACAAAAAAGCAGAGGCGGAAGCCAAGGCCAAAGCCGAAGCAGACGCCAAAGCCAAGGCAGATGCGGACGCTAAGACCAAGGCCGAAGCAGATGCCAAGGCCAAGGCGGATGCCGAAACCAAAGCCAAAGCGGATGCCGAAGCCAAGGCCCAGGCAGATGCGGACGCCAATAAAAAAGCCGCTGCAGACGCCAAGGCCAAACGCGAAGCCGACGAAGATGCACTGCGTCAGAAACGCGCCGCCGAGCGCGAAGCTCTCGCCGCCAAACACGCACCATCAGCAGCCGGTGAGAAAATTTCCATGACACCCGCATCCGTGCAGAAATCCGAGCTTGAAAAAATGCTGGATAGACTCGACTGGGTCCACCGGCGGGTGAAACTGTATTAATCAATAAAAATGCCGCTAAGTAATATCCGATACCGGCATAAAATCTAATTTATACTTCCGAGGAGGAACCTCTAATGGCAGAAATAACCAAAGCTAAGGTAGCCAAAGAACCGAAATTGGCTGATCCGAAAATGGCAAGCATCGATGTTGCCAGCCAGGAAATGATCGCCCGTGCCCAGCAACTGGGTGTCGAAACGGTTTTCGACCGGGCGGTAAAAATGAAACCCTGTAACATCGGCATTCAGGGAATCTGTTGTAAAAATTGTGCCATGGGCCCCTGCCGTCTACCACTCCCCAAGGGTGGCATCGAAGGTGAGGACGAAAGAAAAGGCCTGTGTGGTGCAACCCCGAATACCATTGCCGCACGTAACTTTGCCCGGATGGTCGCTGCCGGCGCGGCCGCCCACTCCGACCATGGCCGCGCTGTGGCCGAGGTCTTCAGATCTGCAGCCCGCAAAGAAACCGATGACTATAAGATTAAAGATACCGCCCGTCTGCTTGACATCGCCCCGCACCTGGGCGTTGCCATCAAGGTTGAGGTGGATGGTAAACAACAAGACAGGGACATCGATGAGATCGCCCTTGAAGTGGCTGAAGCCGCAATGAACGAGTGGGGCAAACCCGAAGGCGAGCTTCTTTATGCCAAGAGAGCACCGGCGCCCCTTTATGAAAAATGGAAGAAAAACGGAGTTATCCCTCGAAATATCGACCGGGAAATCGTCGAGATCATGCACCGCACCCACATGGGTGTCGACCAGGATTACAAAAACCTCGTCAAACAGTGCACCCGGGCATCCTTGGCCGATGGCTGGGGGGGCTCCATGCTGGCCACGGATCTTCAGGATATCATGTTCGGGACACCCTACCCCCTGCAGTCCGAAGCCAATATCGGCATCATGAAAGAAGATCATGTCAACGTCATCGTCCACGGCCACGAACCGGTCCTGTCCGAAATGATCGTGGCCGCGTCTCAGACCAAAGAAATGCTGGACTACGCCAAATCAAAAGGCGCCAACGGCATTCAGCTGGGGGGCATCTGCTGCACGGCCAATGAAATACTGCAGCGTCACGGCGTACCACCGGCCGGCAACTTTCTGCAGCAGGAACTCGTCATCGTCACCGGCGCCTGCGATGCCATGGTGGTTGATGTCCAGTGTATCTTCCAGAACCTGGCCAATGTGGCAAAATGTTTTCACACCAAGCTCATCACCACCCACCCCATTGCCAAGATGGAGCAGGACAACGTCATTCACATCGAATTTGACGAGCACCATGCACTGGAAGATGCCAAGCGGATTCTCCGATTGGCCATCGACAACTTTAAAAATCGTGCCACCGAGGTCATGATACCCAAGCATAAAGCCACCCAGATTGCCGGTTTCGGTGTTGAATCCATAAAATACCACCTGGGCGGCACTTTTCGCGGCACCTACTACACCCTGAACGACAACATCATCAATGGACGCATCCGAGGTCTCGCCGGTGTTGTGGGATGCAACAATGCGCGTTCCCAGCATAACAACGAGTGCATCACCATTATCAAGGAACTGATCAAGAACGATGTCCTCGTTCTGACCACCGGCTGCAATGCCATCGCCTGTGCTACGCATGGGCTGCTGACCCCGGAAACCGCTGCGGTATATTGCGGGCCCGGCCTGGCCGAGGTGTGCGAGACCGTGGGTATTCCACCGGTTCTGCACCTGGGTTCCTGTGTGGACAATAGCCGGATTCTCCTGGCAGCCACCGAGGTCGTCAAGGCCGGTGGACTGGGAAATGACATCAGTGATCTGCCTGCTGCAGGCAGCGCTCCGGAGTGGATGAGTGAAAAGGCCATTTCCATCGGTCAATATTTTGTCTCTTCCGGTGTCTACACCGTTTTTGGCGGTGTTCTGCAGGTTAATGGTGCGCCTGTGTTCCAGGATTACCTGTTCAATGAGCTGGAAAAGGTTTACGGCGGCATGTGGGATATGTATACAAACCCCATGGATCATGCGCATGCCATGATCGCCCATATCGACAAAAAGCGTAAGGCACTCGGCATCGATAAAGCCAGAGACAGGGTACTTATGGATATGGCAGACCGTCAGGCACTCGAGGCATAAGTCTGATTCAGGATAATAAAGGAGGAACAATATGTCTAAGTTAGTCGCATTTGCCGCCATACAGGGTGGTTATAAAGTTGTCTCAACGGCTGAAGGCCAGTTTAAAAACGCACTGGCAACATTCAATGCCGATTCCAAGATCGAATTCCCCAACACCGGTTACTACCTGCCGGTGATTTATTCACTGACCGGTATGAAAGTCGAAACCCTGGAAGACCTCAAGAAGCCCCTTGAATTTGCGCGCGGCCTGCTGCCGCCGCATGTCAAAGGTAAAAATCATCTGCCGTACCTCGGTCCTCTCCTGGATGCAGGCATGGCCGCCATTTTTTCCTATGAAATTCTGGAGGCCCTGCGTATCCTGCGGGAACCGGACTATTACCTGCCCCAGGAAGATCCTGACATCGATGCGGGCAAGCTCTGGGTCGGCCCTGCCGATGATATCATTCTCCGCAAACGGGGCGTGGAGTTCGTGGATGGTACCGCGCCCGGGTTTGCCGCGGTTGTCGGCGCTTGTCCGGACCCCGAAACCGCCAAGATGATCGTGGAGGACTATCAGAAGAAGAACCTCTACATTTTCTGTGCCGCCCATCACAACGGCACATCGGTCATCGAGCAACTCATCGAGGCCGGTGTCCAGGTAGGCTGGAGCACCCGTATCGTTCCCTTTGGCCCGGATATTTCATCGGCCGTGTTCGCTCTGGGTTTTGCCAACCGGGCAGCCATGGCCTTTGGTGGTGTCCAGCCGGGCGATTATAAAAAAATTCTGCACTACAACAAGGACAGGGTCTTTGCCTTTGTCAACGCTTTCGGCGATATCGGCACCGAGTGGGGTGTCGCGGCCGCCGGCTGTGTCAACTGGGGTTTCCCGACCCTGGCCGACACCGATATTCCGGAAATTCTCCCCACCGGTATCTGTACCTACGAACACGTGGTGGCCAACGTGCCTCACGACGAAATCTGCCAGAGATCGGTGGAGGTCCGGGGTCTCAAGGTAACCGTTTCCGAAATCGACATCCCCTGTTCCTTTGGACCGGCCTTTGAAGGCGAGCGAGTCCGGGGGGCCGACCTTTACTGCCAGATGGGCGGCGGCAAGACTCAGGCCACCGAGCTGGTGAAAATGGCGGACATGAAAGAAATCGAAGATGCCAAGGTGATCGTTGACGGACCGGATATCGGAGATATTAAAGAAGGTGAAACCCTGCCCCTGGGGATCTTTGTCCAGGTGGCCGGTCGTGAAATGCAGACCGATTTCGAACCGATCCTGGAACGTCAGATCCATCACCTGATCAACTACATCCAGGGTATCATGCACATCGGACAGCGGGATATCGCCTGGATCCGCGTGGGCAAGGCTGCCATTGAAAAGGGCTTCACCATCAAGGATATCGGTGTGGTCCTGCACGCCAAGTTCCACCAGGACTTCGGCAAGATTCTCGACAAGGTGCAGGTTACCCTGATCACCGACAAGAAAAAGGTCGACGCCCTGACCAAAACAGCCCGGGCCGAATACAAGACCAGGGATGAGCGGGTCGAGAAGATGACAGACGAAGATGTGGAAACCTACTATTCCTGTACGCTCTGCCAGTCATTTGCACCCACCCATGTCTGCTCTGTCAGCCCCGAAAGAACAGGTCTCTGCGGTGCCTACAACTGGATGGACTGCAAGGCCTCCTTCGAGATCAACCCCACCGGCCCGAATCAACCCATTGAAAAGGGTGAATGTATCGATCCGGTTCTGGGCCAGTGGAAAGGTGTCAATGAATTCGTCAACAAGGCCTCCAGGGGCGCGGTCACACATTACAATTTCTATTCCATGGTGATCGATCCCATGACAACCTGCGGGTGCTGTGAGTGTATCGCGGCCATGCTGCCCTCCTGTAACGGTGTCATGACCGTAGGACGGGATTACACCGGTGATACACCCTGCGGCATGAAGTTCACGACCCTTGCCGGTGTCATGGGAGGTGGTGCGTCATCACCTGGGTTTGTGGGTCACTCCAAGTTCAACATCACCCAGGGGAAATTCATCAAGGGTGACGGCGGACTGCTGCGGGTGGTCTGGATGCCCAAGGTCCTCAAAGAGGAGATCAAGGAACGTCTGGAAAAGGTCGGCAAGGCCATGGGTGTTCCAGATCTGTATGACAAAATTGCGGATGAAACCGTAGGCGTTACCGAAGAAGAGATCCTGCCATGGCTCGAAGAAAAAGGCCACCCGGCACTCAAGATGGATCCGATCATCGGATAATTTAGAATTCGGCAGGGAGCGGTTTGTCTTTCCGCTCCCTTTGCCCCGCCTTGAAACGATCATCCATGTTGATTCAAAAAATGAATTCTAAATATAGATATAGATAAGGAGACAAAAATGGCATTAACCGGTATTCAGATTTTTAAACTCCTGCCGAAAACCAACTGTAAGGAATGCGGCGTCCCCACCTGCCTTGCCTTTGCCATGAACCTGGCGTCCGGTAAAGCAGAACTCGACAGCTGCCCCTATGTATCGGATGAAGCAAAGGAACAGCTGGCAGAGGCTTCCGCTCCGCCCATCCGTCCCGTAAAAATCGGAAAAGGCGTCAGAGCCTTCACCACCGGCGGCGAAACCGTACAGTATCGACATGAAAAAACATTTTACAACCAGACAACCCTCGCTGCACTGGTCGGTTCCGACATCTCGGATGCTGATCTTGCGGCCAAGCTGACAACCTGGAACGCATTTCAGTTTGAACGCGTGGGACTGAATCTCAGACCCGAATTGGTGGCCTTAAAAGACGCCGGTGGCGATGCAGCCGCATTTGCCGCCAAAGCCAAGATCATCGCAGAGACATCGGAGTTCAATCTCGTACTGATGTCCGACAGCGCGGAAGCCATGAAAGCCGCCATCGACGTGGCCGGGTTCAAACGGCCCCTGCTGTATGCTGCCACCGAAGCCAATCTGGAGGCCTACGGAGAAATGGCCAAGGCAGCAGACCTGCCCCTGGCGGTCAAGGCCGATTCGGTGGAAGCCCTTATTCCGTTGACAGAAAAGCTGACGGAAATGGGACTCAAAGATATCGTCATCGATCCGGGTTCGCGGGAGATCAAAAAAGCCCTGGAAGACCAGATCATCATCCGGCGGGCCGCCCTCAAAAACGGCAACCGGATGATCGGGTTTCCCACCATCAACTTCCCTTGTGAAATGGCCTCGAACCTGGACATGGAAACCCTCATCGCCGGCATGTTTATCGCAAAGTACGGCGGCATTGTGGTCCTCTCCGACTTCTCCGGTGATACACTCTTTCCGCTGCTTCTGGAACGGCTCAATATCTATACGGATCCACAGCGCCCAATGACCGTCACCGAGGGAATTTACGAGGTCAACAACCCGGATGAAAACTCACCCGTACTGGTGACCACCAACTTTGCCCTGACCTATTTTATTGTGTCAGGCGAGATCGAAGGCAGCAGGGTACCTGCCTATCTGCTCATCAAAGACTCCGAAGGTCTGTCGGTCATGACGGCCTGGGCTGCCGGAAAATTTGCCGGCGACGATGTCGGCATGTTCGTCAAGAAAAGCGGCATCATGGATAAAGTCAAGCATACGGAACTGATTATCCCTGGCTACGCTGCCGCCATCGCCGGTGATGTCGAGGAAGAACTTCCCGGTTGGACGATTACGGTTGGACCCAGGGAAGCAGCACACATCCCGGGTTTTTTGAAGTCCAGATAGTTGAAGAACATTCTCCGGGAATCACCCTTTGAACAGCGGACCGCCAACAGGTTTCGCTTCAGAACAACCACAAGCAGGGAGGTCATATGTTTCTCATAGGTGAAAGCTTAAACGTAATTTCCCAGAAGATCGGTCGCGCATACAAGGAGCGCGATCCCAAACCGATCCAGGAGGAAGCCCTTTTTCAGAAAGAAAAGGGAATGGATTATATCGATATCAACCTGGGACCGGCCAAGAAAGACGGTCCCGAATTGATGCCCTGGGTGGTAGAAGTGGTCCAGGAAGTTGTGGATGATGTGCCCCTGGCCCTCGACACATCCAATGTCGATGCCATAGAGGCTGCCATCAAGGTCTGCAAACTGCCGCCGCTCATTAACTCCATCATGGTACGACCGGAAAGATATGAGCGGATGGTGCCCATTGCCGCCGAAAACAATTGCGACTTTATAGCACTCATGTGGGGTCCAGATGGTCTTCCCCGCGATGAAAACGAGCGTGCGGCACTCTGTGTCGAGCTGGTCTACTTTGCCAACGAGGCCGGTATACCCAATGAAAAGATATGGGTAGACGGTATTGTCACACCCGTGAATATCCAGCAACCCCAGGCCATAAGTCTCATGGACTTCCAGGGCATGCTCCAGGATATGGCCCCGGGTGTCAAAAGCACCTGCGGTCTTTCCAACATTTCCAACGGACCGCCGATTCACCTGCGCCCGATCCTGAATCAGACCTACATGGTCATGCTCCAGAAATACGGCATGTACTCAGTAATCGCCGATCCCCTGGATGATCTCCTCATCGACATCGCCAAGGGAAACCGTCAGGATATCGTCGACCTGATTTACGGTATCATGGATGGTAATGACCCGGATATGGGCAGTCTCTCCAAGGAAATGCAGGATTTTGCCAAGACTACCAATGTTATCCTGGGCAAATCCCTCTACTCGGATTCCTGGCTCGACGTCTAATCTTCGAAATTATTTGTGCAAAAAAAAGGCCCCTCTGAAGTAGAGGGGCCTTTTTTTATAATTTAAGGAGAAATATTCATGATACCCACCATACTTCAGACAACCATTGCCGGAAGCATGCCCAAACCAGCCTGGCTTGCCGAACCACTCAAATTATGGGCACCCTGGAGACTTGAGGGCCAAGATCTGGAAGAAGCCCAACGTGATGCGGTTCGACTGGTTTTGCAGGACCAGGAAAAAGCCGGTATCGACATCGTCAGCGATGGAGAACAGACACGTCGGCATTTCGTTACCACATTTATCCAACACCTGGCTGGCATCGATTTCGAAAAATCCCGAACCATCAGGATCCGCGACAGATATGATGCCGATGTCCCCGTGGTTAACGGTCCGGTGATGCGCACAACGCCGGTATATGTCAAAGATGCCCGGTTTCTTCGCGCTGAAACCGGGCATCAGGTGAAGTATACCCTGCCCGGCCCCATGACCATGGTCGATACACTCTTTGACGACTATTACCACAGCCGTGAAAAACTTGCCTGGGAGTTTGCGAAAATTCTGAACCAGGAAGCACACGAAATAGCCGACGCCGGTATTGACGTCATCCAGTTCGATGAACCGGCCTTTAATGTTTTCTTTGATGAAGTTCGTGATTGGGGAATAAAAACCCTCGAACGTGCCGCCCAGGGTCTGTCCTGCAAAACTGCCGTTCACATCTGCTATGGGTACGGTATCAAGCAAAACACCGACTGGAAAGCAACCCTGGGATTGGAGTGGCGCCAATACGAAAACACATTTCCTTTGCTGCAGGCCTCAAGTATCGATCAGGTATCCCTGGAATGCCACAACTCGAAAGTTCCCATGGCACTAATAGATCTTTTAAAAGGCAAGGACGTGCTGGTGGGAGCCATCGATGTGACCACCAACCAGATTGAAACGCCCCAGAGTGTTGCCGCCACTATCCGTGAAGCACTTGCCTATGTGGCACCGGAGAAACTGTATCCCTGCACCAACTGCGGCATGGTACCGCTTCCCCGGAAAGTCGCCGTGGATAAACTAAAAGCTCTCGCCGCCGGCGCCGCCCTCATAAGAGAGGAATTGGCCTAGGTTCGTTAGAGTCAAATTATCGCCTCTGCGGATTGCGTCCCATAAAGGCCACGGCGGTCTGAGCGTAGAGATCCGGGTAATGTTCGAAGATATTGTGTCCGCACTTGGGGAAAATAGCCAGTTCACCCTTTGAAAGATTACGAAAAAAAGCAACGCCCTGCTCGGCCTCGAAAAAATGACCCCGGTCCGGGTACATCACCAGGGTCGGGCAGGTAACACGCTGCAATTCGGGCCGCAGGTCAAAAAGGCCGCGGCCGTAGCTACCCCCGTACCGGCTGCAGAGACGGTAAAAAGATTCAGCACGATCAGGTCCATGCCAGTCGACATATTTCTTCTGGATATCAGCGGAAAGATCGTTGTATGTCGGAGGGAATTTAAGGCGGTTGAAGGCTTCCAGGGTTATGTCACTGAAACAGAGGGTGCTGGCAGCCGTCAAGGTTTGGACCTTGTCAGGGTATCGCACGGCATAGTCGACCCCCACCACACCGCCTTCGCACTGGCCCACGATGTGAAATGTGTCAAATCCCAGGTGGTCCACTAGCTGTGCCATGCAAGTCACGGCAGCCTCCCGGAAGTCGGAACTGACATAATGGGTCTCAAAATCGATTCCGCCCTCGGATTGGCCGTAACCCCTGCGGTCATACACCAGCACACGGAAACCGGCCGCCACTAGTCTGGGGGTAATCTTTTCCCACATCCTACTGCAGGAAAACCCATTGTGAAGCAAAACAACCGTGTCACCCTCTCCATAGACCTCATAAAAAATATCATGCTCATTTATTTCGACAAAAGACATAGGGGACGTCCTTTACTAATTAGACTTATCATGTTTCAATCGTGATAATATCCTGGTAACTGCAGAAGCCGTCACACCTAAGTAACGACCGGTTTCAGTCAGAGAAAGCCCCCATTCTTCAACCAGTTTTTTCGCAAGTTGCTTTCTCACCATGGAAACCTTTTTTCGCCGATTACCTGTTTTCAAGGCTTCAAGACTGATTTCTTCCTTGATACATATTTTTTGTATAAATGAAACAGCGCGTTTCATACGTTCGTGGGGAGCAAACTGTTCCTTTCTCGCTTGGTCTGATTCTTGAATCAGCTTTTCTACAAATTTACCACTTCCTAAAATCCGCTCATCTGACTTCTCACGAGCCCCACGACGAATCGCACTTACCTCAGCCCAGCCCCCCTGTGATCTTACAAGGCCACCCCCAATCAAATCGTGGCGGCGCCCCTGATCAACCCCCTTTTTTATAAACTGGCGGTAGACGCTTATCGCCTCGCCCTCCTTTTGCCCAAACCACTTAAGCACATAGTCCCGGTCCTGCCAGTCATTCTTTACTCGTCCTATTAACACCGAATGACCGCAATACCTGTAACCATTCAACATAGGGATATTTTCCACCAGATTTGCCCGCAATGGGTTTAGATGAATATACCTGACCAATTCCATGAAATAGGGATCTTCTTCACACACGATTGATTTATATCGGTTCTGAAACAAATGTCCGTGACGACTGTGACGAAGATTGTACGAAATAGCATAACCGGTCAAAAATCGACGCATATACCGGGAAAGACCGGGTGCGCCACTACGTAATAGTATGTGGGCATGATTGGTCATCAAAGCCCAAGCATAGATTGACGTCTCTGTTTCAAGAGCGATAGATCCCATACGAAATATAAAATTCCGTCGATCTCGGTCATCACCGACGATCTTTCGCCCCTCTATGCCACGGATAATAACATGGTGCAGGGTTCCGGGGGCATCCAATCTGGCCTGTCTTGGCATCACTCACCTCATTTTGATATGATGTTTATATCCATATCTGGATTTGTCTCATTAGTCAAGGACGTCCCCTATTGGGTTGATTTTTAGAATTGACAAAAAATAAATGCCGAGTTACATATAGATTCGATTATCCATCAATCGATGGAAGCAATGCATAGGACATGATTGATGGAGCCTCTCCATCATGATATTATTTAGGGAATTACACACAATATGCCCTCCCCTCTTGAAAAAGCACGTCTGAATCCAGATTCCATGAAAGCCAAAATCCTGTGCGTTGCCCGCAAGCTGTTCGGCGACTACGGCTACAATGGCACCACCACCCGTATGATCGCAGGGAAGGTGGGTATCGACATTTCAACCCTCTATTACCATTGGGGTGAAAAGCAGGATCTTTACGAGGCCCTTATCACCGACATCAACGAAGAGATCCAGCTGGAATTCAAAGAAGTCGAAAAAAATGTGAAAAACAAACCCCTGGCAGAACGTCTAGATATCGCCATCGACATCCTGACGGATTACCTCTTCGCTCATCCGGAAGTCTCCAACCTGATTCTCAACGATTCCTTCAATAAATCCAAACCAGCGTCTGTGCCGGATATCAAGATCGGTGATTTCACATCGAACATCGCCATAGCCATGGACCTGGCCAAGAGCAAAGCAAACGTATCGGTCCAGTCAAAAGCGCGAATCCTGGCGGTATGGAACTGTGTTCTCAACTTTATTTCCGGGGAGAGCTTCTTTCGGCCGATTCTCGACATCGACCGCCAGCACTATCTCGAAACAATCAAAGAAACACTGAAATTTATCATTGTACCGGCATTTACAAAGGAGAAAAAGGAGGAGACCTATGGCATTAAACCTTGATGCTGTCGGAAAAAAAATCGGTCCAATTTCCAAGGAGTACACCTGGAAAGACGCTGTGCTGTATGCCCTTGGCGTTGGCGCCGGATTTTCCGACCTGGAATACTGTTATGAAAAGGATCTTAAGGTTATACCCAGTTTTGCGATCACCACTCTCTACGAAACCATGCCCCAGGCCCTGTCCCTCACTAACGTGAATCTTGCAGGTATTCTGCATGGTGAACAGGAACTGATCTTTCACAACCCAATCCCACCTAACGGCACAATGACCATCGAAGGATCCATCGCCAACGTCTATGACAAGGGTAAAGAAAAAGGCGCCCTGGTTATTGCCGAAAGCGAAGCCAGTCACTCCACCGGTATCAAACTCTTCACAGCCAGAAGTACCCTTTTCTCACGCTTAGACGGCGGATTCGGCGGCGAAAACCCGCCCTCGGAGACCATCGAATTCCCGGATCGTGATCCCGATTTCAGCGTCGATGCGTCACCTTCTGATAATCAGCCACTGATATACCGGTTGTCCGGAGATGTTTTTCAACTGCATGTGGATCCGGAATTTGCCCGCATGGCGGGATTCGAAAAACCGATCATGCACGGCCTGTGTACCCATGGCTATGCCTGCAGGGCTTTGATACAGGCCCTTATTCCGGGCCAGCCCGAAAATGCCAGACGCATGACCTGCCGTTTTACCAAACCGTTATACCCGGGCATGCCCTTGAAAACCCTGATCTGGAAAACCGAAAAAGGCAAGGCGATATGGCGTGTGCAGAACATGGAAACGGGTGACATCGTGATTGACCGGGGTGTGTTTGAATACGGAGACATTCCCAAGAATGAAATTCGATTCGACGGCCGTGTGGCGGTTGTTACCGGTGCCGGGGCAGGACTTGGCCGCGTCTATGCCCTCGAATTGGCCAAACGGGGTGCCAAGATCGTCGTCAACGATCTGGGCGGTGCCCGGGACGGCTCCGGTGAAGGTTCTGCAACACCAGCCGACCAGGTTGTGTCGGAAATCAAAGCCCTGGGAGGAGAGGCCGTAGCGAATTACGATAACGTCGCCACGCCTGCAGGCGGCCAGAATATTATCAATAGTGCCCTTAATACGTTTGGAACCGTGGATATTCTCATCAACAACGCCGGCATCCTGCGTGACAAGAGTTTTTTGAAGATGGAGCCCGAAAACTGGCAGTCCGTGCTGGATGTCCATTTAAACGGGGCTTATCATGTCACCCGACCGGCCTTTGCCGTCATGAAGGAGAAAGGGTACGGCCGAATCGTGATGACCACTTCGGCCGCTGGTCTCTATGGCAATTTCGGTCAGTCAAACTATACTGCAGCCAAGATGGCGCTCATCGGTCTCATGAACACCCTCAAACTTGAAGGTCAGAAATACAACGTCAAGGTCAACACCGTCGCACCCGTGGCGGCCTCGCGTCTGACGGAGGATGTCTTGCCCCCCGAATTTTTCGAAAAATTGAAACCCGAGTTCGTGGCGCCCATGGTCCTGTATCTTAGCTCAGAGGAATGCCCGGTCACCGGTAATATCTACAATGCGGGTATGGGATGTTACAACCGCGCCGCCATTGTCACCGGTGCCGGTGCCGTGATCGGAAAAGGCCAGGAGATCCCCACACCGGAACAGGTGGTTGCTTCCTGGAAAGATATCGCCTCCCTGAAGAATGCCAAAGAATACACCCAGCTCAATGAACAGATCGGCGACCTTCTGGCAGCTTTTGCACCTCAAAAAGCCAAAGCGGCAGGACCTGCTGCGGCTGCCGGATCTGTGGCGGGTATTTTCACTGCCATGACAGACACCTTCAACACCGATGCAGCCGAGGGTGTCGATGTCATCTTTCAGTTCTGTATATCAGGAAAAGGGGGCGGGAACTGGTCCTGCACCATCAAAGACAAGACCTGTACAATCCATACCGGGATCAACGACCAGGCGGTGTGCACGCTCAAAATGGCCGACACTGATTTTTTGGACATGATGACCGGTAAGCTCCCAGCCATGCAGGCCTACACATCCGGGAAGCTGCAGATCGAAGGCGACATCATGAAATCTCAGCTTATTGAAAAACTGTTCAAAATCTAAATTCGCCTGGCGAATTTAGATGACGCAGCTTCGCTGCTTTTATTTCGCATTGGTTTCATTAAACGATCATTTTAAAAACATTAACCTTCAGTGGATAAAATCGCTGAAATAGAATCGCGAAGCGACTGTATCGATCGAAGCACGCAGCGATTCGATTAGGAGAAGAAAATGATTGGTATCACTTCATATGGCGCATACATACCACGTCTGAGACTGGACAGAATGTCCATTTTTCAGGGCATGGGCTGGTTTGCACCTGCTATTATGATGGTCGCTCAGGGAGAACGGTCCATGTGTAACTGGGATGAAGACACCCTTACAATGGCGGTTGCGGCTTCAAGAGACTGCCTCAAGGGCATGGACAAACACGCCTTGGACGGGCTGTATCTGGCATCCACGACCCTGCCCTTTGCTGATCGGCAGAACGCCGGTATCGTATCGGCCGCGTTGAATCTGGGTAGCAATCTGATCACATCTGATTTTGCAGCTTCTCAAAAAGCCGGCAGCACGGCACTGATCACGGCCCTAGAATCTGTAAAAAGCGGAGACCGGAAAAGTATCCTGGTGGCGGCATCTGACAGTCGTGAAACTAGAACCGCTTACTTTTATGAGATGTGGTTCGGTGATGGTGCGGCCGCCTTTACCGTGGGAGACAGCGATGTCATCGCAGCTTACAAGGGATCTTTTTCCGTGTCACATGATTTTGTCGATCACTACAGGGGAGCCCGTAACCAGTTCGACTACATGTGGGAAGAACGCTGGACCCGGGATGCCGGTTACGGAAAAATCATCCCGGAAGCCGTGAACGGTCTCCTGCAAAAACTCGGCATGACCATGGAACAGGTGGACAAACTGGTCTATCCATGCTTTTTCAAAGGCGATCATCGCAAAATTGCCCAGAATCTGGGGGCTTCACCGGATAAACTGGTGGACAATCTCCACGAAGTCTGTGGCGAAACCGGCACGGCTCACCCCTTCTTGATGATGACCGCAGCCCTGGAATCATCCAAACCCGGGGACCATATCCTCATGGCAGGATTTGGTCAGGGCTGCAACGCACTCATGTTCGAGGTAACCGAGCAGATCACCAAACTGGCACCCCGCAACGGGTTTGACGGCACCCTCAACAACAAAAAGACCCTTCACAATTACCAGAAATGGCTGAAATTCAGAAACCTGATTCAGACGGAGATGGGTATCCGTGCGGAAGCCCCCACCCAGACAGCCACCACCGTACTATGGCGTAAAAACAAGATGATTCTCGGGTTGGTGGGTGGCAAATGCGAAGCCTGCGGCACGCCCCAGTTTCCCAAAGCGGATATCTGCGTGAATCCGGACTGCGGTGCGGTCCACAGCCAGGTTGACTACGAATTTGCCGACGAGCCCGCCAAAGTGAAAACATTCACCGGTGACCTGTTAGCGGTGTCGGTGGATCCACCTGCCATTTACGGCATGGTTCAATTCGATGTGGGCGGCCGGATGATGGCGGACTACACGGACTGTACTCTGGATGAGATCAGGGTCGGCCTCCCGGTAAGCATGGAATTCAAACGCAAGGGTGTGGACAAGGATCGCGGTTTTAGCAATTATTTCTGGAAAGCGGTGCCTCTCCCCGGTGCGAATGTCCAAGAGGATCAGATATCGTTCGACGGCAGGGTGGCCATCGTGACCGGCGCGGGCGCAGGCCTGGGACGTGTATATGCACTGGCGCTCGCCAAGCGGGGAGCCAAAGTGGTGGTCAACGACCTGGGAGGTGCCAGGGACGGTTCCGGGGGCGGTTCTGCATCCCCTGCAGAAAAGGTAGTTGCCGAAATCAAGGCGTCTGGTGGAGAGGCTGTGGCCAATTATGACAATGTGGCCACGCCTGAGGGCGGTGAAAATATTGTCAGGACCGCTCTCGACACCTTCGGTGCGGTGGATATTCTGATCAACAATGCAGGAATCCTGAGAGATAAAAGCTTTCTGAAGATGGAGCCTGATAACTGGCAGGCGGTTCTATCCGTACACCTGCACGGGGCCTACCACGTCACCCGACCGGCCATGGTGGCCATGAAAGAAAAGGGCTACGGCAGGATCGTGATGACGACATCAGCCGCTGGTCTTTACGGCAATTTTGGCCAGACCAATTATTCGGCCGCCAAGATGGGTCTGGTTGGGCTGATGAACACCCTCAAACTGGAGGGGCAGAAATACGATATCAAGGTCAACACCATAGCGCCCATCGCGGCTTCGCGACTGACAGAGGATGTCATGCCGCCGGAACTTTTTGAAAAATCTAAACCGGAGTTTGTTTCTCCGCTGGTGATGTTCCTTGCCAGTGAAACGTGCCAGGAATCCGGCAGTATTTTCAATGTTGGCATGGGATACTTCAACCGCGCGGCCATCCACACCGGTCCCGGAGTTCAGCTGGGAGATCTGGAAAATTTGCCGACACCCGAGATGATCCGTGAAAACATGGATGCCATTGACTCACTCGAGGGGGCCACGGAAATGGCAGATGCCAATGCGGCCATATTTGCTCTGATATCACCGCCGGCCGACGCGGGAGCAGACGAACCAGCACAAGACAGCACTGGTGATCTCGATGTAGAAGCATGTTTCGCCAACATGAAAAATACGTTCAATGCCGAGGCCGCCGAAGGTATCCATGTGGTGTTTCAATTCAGTATTTCAGGTCAAGGCGGCGGGGAATGGAGCTGTGTTATCAATGACAAAACCTGCACCATCGATGTGGGTAGCCACGACAAACCCAATTGCACCCTTAAGATGGCAGACAATGATTTTCTCGACATGATCGCAGGAAAGCTCCCGGCCATGCAGGCTTACACCTCAGGGAAACTGCAGATTGAAGGGGATATTCTCAAGTCTCAGTTGATTGAAAAACTATTTACGATCTAGATTCTCACAGTGAATTTAGATTAATGGAGGAATACCATGGCCACAGGAATCAAAGATAAAGTCGCTATCATCGGTATGGGCTGCACCCGCTTCGGGGAAAGGTGGGATGTGGGTGCGGAAGAACTGATGGTGGAAGCATTCCAGGAATGCCTTGCCGATGCCGGCATTGAAAAAAATGAGATCGAGGCTGCCTGGTTCGGAAGTTGTCTGGATGAAGTCAATGTCGGCAAAAGCGCATTGCCTCTGTCCCTGACACTGAGATTGCCCATGATACCCGTAACACGGGTCGAAAACTTTTGTGCAACAGGTACCGAAGCATTTCGAGGGGCTTGCTATGCGGTTGCATCGGGCGCTTACGACATCTGCCTGGCTCTGGGTGCCGAAAAGTTAAAGGATACAGGCTACGGGGGACTGCCCAGCTTTACCGGATCCAATGCCGGGACGCTTACCTGGCAGTGGTTCCCAAATTTGACGGCACCGGGTGCATTTGCGCAACTCGCCAGTGCCTATGCCGCCAAATACAAGGTCAAAGATCAGGATCTGAAACGTGCCATGGCGCATGTGTCGGCCAAAAGCCATGCCAACGGGGCACTCAATCCAAAAGCTCACCTGAGAAAGGCGGTAACGGAAGATCAAATAATGGCATCTCCCATTATTGCACATCCACTGGGTCTCTTTGACTGCTGCGGGGTCAGCGATGGGGCCGCCTGCGCCATCGTGACAACGCCGGAAATCGCCAGAAAGATGGGCAAGAAAGATTTCATCACCGTCAAAGCACTTCAGCTGGCCCTGAGCAGTGGCGAAGAACTCGGTTACAACAGCTGGGATGGCGATCATTTCATGACCACCAGCAAATGCAGCACAAAAGCATATCAGGAAGCGGGAATCGACAATCCCCGTGAAGACATCAGCATGATGGAAGTTCACGACTGTTTCTCGATTACGGAACTGGTCACCTATGAAGACCTCCATATCTCCGAGAGGGGAAAGGCAGTCACGGACGCCATGGACGGATTCTACGACATGGACGGCCAGGTTCCCTGCCAGGTGGACGGTGGTCTCAAGTGTTTCGGCCACCCCATCGGTGCTTCCGGGCTGCGTATGCTCTACGAAATGTATCTTCAGCTGCACGGACGGGCGGAGGAACGACAGCTCGAAAACCCGAAATTCGGTTTGACCCACAATCTGGGTGGATTTCCCGCCATGAATGTGTGTAGTATATCGATTATAGGTAAAAACTCCTGATGCAAAGATAAAAAGGGCTTGTCATTTGCTCCGCGTCATTAATTGTCATTTACTTCGTGTCATTGATCGTAGCAAAAAGCTATCAGCTTTAAGCAACAATAAATGACATCCGAAGGATAAATTACGCCCGAAGGGCATAATGACGCGCGTAGCGCAAATGACAGCTGGTAAGATAGATATAATCCTCGGGCCTTTTTCTCCGATCAAACAGGAAAAGATATGGACATATTAAACTATACCGACGCACACAAGAAATTCCGGGAGCGACTGAGGTCATTCATGGCCGAGGAAGTGACACCAAACGTCGACCAATGGGAAAAGGACGGTATCGAGCCCAAGAGCATCTGGCGCAAAATGGGACAAAATGGTTTTCTGTGCACGGATGTTCCCCAGGAATATAAGGGTATGGGTGGCGATTTTCTCTATTCCGTCATCGTTACGGAAGAGCTCTCCCACACATTTCATACCGGTCTGGCGGCTGTACTCCACTCCGATATCGTGGTGCCGTACATCTGTGCGTTCGGGTCGGAACCCCTCAAGCAGAAGTATCTCCCCGGCTGCGTTTCAGGCGATATCATCACCGCCATCGCCATGACGGAACCCGGTGCCGGCAGTGATCTTGCGAGCATCGCCACCACCGCCGAAGAGGAAGGTGACGAGGTCATTATCAACGGCTCCAAAACATTTATCTCCAACGGTATCAACGGGGAGCTTTTTATTATCGCGGCCAGAGATCCAGCGATGGAAAATCCATACCAGGCCATATCCCTGTATCTTGTTGAAGATGGAACACCGGGCTTTGAAAGGGGTCGTCATCTTGAAAAGATGGGCTGGTGGAGCCAGGATACAGCGGAGCTCTTTTTCTCCAAGTGCAGGATCCCCGCGACCAACCGTCTGGGAGAAAAGGGTATGGGATTTCTCATGCTCATGCAGAAACTGCAGCAGGAACGTCTCATGTGCGCACTGGGAGCACTCGTTGCCGCGGAACGGATGGTCGAGTGGATTACCAACTACTGCAAGCAGACAAAGGTATTTGGCAAACCCCTCTCAAAATCCCAGGTAACCCAGTTTGCCCTGGTAGAGATGGCCACAGATATCAAACTGGGACGGGCATTTACAGAAAAGCTGGTTGCGGATCACATGGAACGCAAAGACATCATCGTCGAAACATCCATGGCCAAATTCTGGACCACCGAAATGGCCAACCGGATAGCGGACCGCAGTATCGACCTTTGCGGGGATTTCGGTGCCCTTGAAAAATGCCCCATGGCCCGGGCCTGGCGCGACATTCGTGTAACAAGAATTTTCGCCGGCACCAACGAGGTCATGCGGGGGATAGCGGCCAAGTTTATGGGGCTGTAGCAGAGGTGTGGAGGGTTGGAGGGAAACAACCAGGTCATTAGCAGAGTGAATGACGCTGCGCTGTCTTTCACTCTGCGTCATTAGTTGCCATTTACTTCGTGTCATTCATTGTGGCTGTCAGCTACCGGCTACAATGAATGACGCGCGAAGCGCAAATGTCGTCCGATAGGAAAAATGACGCACATCGTGCAAATGACATGGGTATCGAAGATTAAAGTCACCTTAATTTAGATAAAAATTCCTAACATGCCTCAGTAAGGGGGTAAAGTATGAACAAATACGATGCCATCGTCATCGGGGCAGGCAATGGTGGATTGACTGCATCCACCGCGCTGGCCCAGAAGGGACTGAACGTCCTGTTGCTGGAACGGCACAATATCCCGGGCGGATGTGCCACAAGTTTTTGCCGGGGCCGCTTCGAATTCGAGATTGCCCTGCACCAGCTCAGCGGCCTGGGGACAACTGAAATACCGGGTCCTTTGCGAATGGACCTGGACAGCCTGGGTGTCATGCAGGATCTGGAATTTGTGGAAATTAGCGATCTATACAGCGTCCAGAATCCTGATGGTTTCCATATCGCTTTAAAGCCGGACAAAGAGCAGATCCTTGATGAGCTCAAGAATGCGTTCCCTCACGAAAAGGAAGCCATCGAGGCCTTTTTTGCCCTGGTTTATAAATATGCCGGCGATATGATCGGCGCATTCATTTTCCGGGACCCTGAAGCCTCGCGTGAGAAATACCCCAACCTCTATACCTATGCTTTTAAAACCGCCCAATCCGTAATTGACGACTTTTTTACGGACCCGCTCCTGAAAGCGGTTCTTTCTGTCTATTGGGGCTATTTGGGTGTGTCCACAGATCAGATGGCTTTTGCATACCTTGCCATGCTGCTCTTTCAGTATATCGAATTCAAACCGTTTCATATTAAAGGTGGAAGTCAGGCCCTCTCCAACACGATATTAAACAAATTTCTATCCCACGGCGGCTCCGTTAGATTCAATTGTGGTGCCAGTCGGATCCTTACAGAGGGAGATACCGTCCAGGGAGTTGTCACCGACCGGGGTGATGTTGTGGAATCTGACTATATTGTCTCCAATGCCTCACCCATGGTAACGTACGGCCAGTTGATCGGTGAAGAACAGATACCGGAAAATACCATCAGAGAAGTCAAAAGCCGCCAATTGAGCACTTCCGCTTTTACCATGTTTGTGGGTTTCGACTGTGAACCAGACGAGATCGGCATCCATGAGTCTACCAACTTTCTGCTGGTGAACACGGATATGAGCATCCGCAATCATGACCGCATGCAAAGACTGGATATCGACGATGAACTCATGGTGCTCAGCTGCTATGATGTATCTGATCCGGAATTCTCTCCCGAGGGCACATGTCAGGCGAACATTGTCACCCTGAAATACGGGGAACCCTGGTTGAGACTGCCACCGCAACAATATATAGATACCAAATACCGTTGTGCAGAAAAGATGCTTCAGCGCGTTCAGGCCATATATCCAGACATTCGCGTACATATCGAAGAAATCGAAGTGGGCACCCCCCTGACCCACATGCGTTATCTGGGACATCCCCTGGGCGCCATTTATGGCTTTGAACAGCGGACCAAGGATTCTCTATTCTTTCAACCAGGACGATTTACGCCCATAAAAGGCCTTTATTTTGCTGGCTGTTGGACTGGTGACGGCGGGTTTGAACCCACACTGCGTTCCGGTATAGCCGCTGCCAGATCCATCACCAAGCAAATTGAAAATAAAATCGTTTAACACCTTTGCTGAGTCCTTTAAGTGTAAAACTGACGTATGCCTTTTTTAAAAAATATAAAACCCACGAAACACGAAATTTGAAAAACACGAAATTTTTAAGACCCTTGCAGCAGGCTGCGGGGAATCTCCGACCGTAAGAAATTCATTCTATTTTGGATTTTCGGTTCATGGTCTTTTTCGTGTTTTCGACCTTTCGTGATTTCGTGATAAAAGATCCTTTCCGGTATATCCGGTTTGCGAGGAGGTAATCATGAAAAAGGGTATCTGGGAAGACTTCGACGGATATGACAGTATCAACGAAGAGATCAAGGCGAGCCGCTTAACCGCAAACAAACGTTCCTTTGCGTTGGATTTTGCCGACCAGTATATCAAACGACTTCATCCTGAACACCTGATGCTCAAGGTTGCCGATATTATCCAGGAAACACCTACCACAAAAACGTTTCGGCTGGTTTCTGACGGCCACGATTTGCCGCCTTTTCAGGCAGGACAGTATCTGTCGCTCTTCATTGAAGTCCGAGGCATTCGTACGAGTCGTCCCTACTCCATATCATCGCAACCCAATCAGATCGGTTACTATGATATCACGGTAAAACAGGTGCCGAATGGATTGGTGTCCACTTTTCTGCTCGATCACGTCAGTATTGGCGACAGCCTGACGGTTTCGGGACCACAGGGGAATTTTTACTTCAACCCACTGGTGCACGATCAAAACATGATCTGTATTGCGGGCGGAAGCGGTATTACGCCCTTCATGAGCATGATCCGTGAAATTGTAGACCGCAACCTGCCACGCACGCTAACCCTTTTTTACGGGAATCGACAGGCAGACGACGTTATCTTTCATGAACAATTGACCCGTATTTCGGATCGCTTTGACAGCATTGACTACATCCCGGTCATCGAAAATGCATCCGAAGATTACCAGGGCCAATGCGGTCTCATAACTGCCGACCTAATCAAAAAAAAGGCCGGTGCGTCGGAAGCTACAACCTTCTTCCTGTGCGGCCCCCAGGGAATGTACGATTTCTGTCTGCCCCAGATCGACCAGTTGGGCGTACCGCGCCGAAAAATAAGAAAAGAGTTGTATGGCCCCCCCCTCCATATCTGCAAAGACCCTGGATGGCCAGAAGAGATCGAACAGGATCGCCTTTTTTCCGTGTCGGTTAAAGATGGCCAAACAATCAGCGCACCGGCAGCCACCCCCCTCCTGGTTTCACTCGAAAAAGCAGGGGTTGTGCCCCCTTCCATCTGTCGATCGGGTGAATGCAGTATGTGCCGCATCAAAATCCTGTCCGGTAAGGTTTTCCAGCCTGCCGGCACACCTGTTAGAAAATCGGATCGACAATACGGGTATGTCCATTCATGTGTTTCGTACCCTCTGGAGGATTTGGAAATACTTTTATGATAGGGTTCAAGGGCCCGAGGGTGATACAAGGGTTCGAGGGTAGCTAACAGCTATATACGGACAGCAGCAGCACATCTTCCAAGCAGCATAGCGTCCCAGCATACAAGGATTCGATGGGCCAAGGGAAACATCTGGAAGCAAGGGCTTATCGATCTGAAAACAATCACTTGAACCCTTGGATCCTCGAACCCTTACAGAACAACCGATCTTGACTACCCAAATTGGAGGTAATATATGCCCGAACTCCTGGCAGAAAAAAATGGTCCTATTTACACCCTCACCTTGAACCGCCCTGAAAAACGGAACGCCCTGCCCTTTGAAATGCTCAGGGATATCTGTCTGAAAATTGAAGAGCAGATCATCGATCCCGAGATAAGGGGTATTATTATCAAGGGCAACGGAAAAGTTTTTTCGGCAGGTGTGGACTTCAATTCGCTGGGTATGCTTGCCGGTCGTTTCATGGGGGATCACGCTGCCGGGGGAGCGCCCATCCGAGCCGATATTCACAAATTTCAACAATATCTGAATCGAATCGAATCTATCGAAATCCCGGTTCTTTGTGCCATGCACGGGGGTGTTTTCGGTATGGCCCTGGAACTGGCACTGGCCTGCGATTTGCGCCTGATGAGCGACGATTGCGTCTGGGGATTGCCGGAACATCAGTTTGGCCTCATCGCGGACCTTGGTGGAACATCCCGTCTGCACCGGACCATCGGCGCTTCCCGGGCCATGGAGGTCCTCATGACAGGTAGACGATATCCAGCGGCAAAAGCCCTTGAATGGGGACTCATAAGCTATCTTTACCCTGAAGATATCCTGGTGGCAGAAGCTGAAAAGCTGATATTGGACATTTCAAAAATGGCTCCCATGGCCGTCGGCGCAACCAAAAAAATCATCAAACGGGGCGAAGGCGTGGACCTCATGACCCAGTTGGATATGGAGGTGAGTTACCAGAGCATCCTGCTGAGAAGTGAAGATTTTCAGGAAGGCATCACTGCTTTGATGGAAAAACGGGAGCCGGTATGGAAGCGGAAATAGCATCGCTGCACCATGCTGTTTGACGCAGCTTTGTCACTACAGCAAAAGATACTAGAAGCTATCTCAAAAAAGTTTTTTAGCCCAATTTCTGTGTTGGTCCCTTGCTTCAACTCCTCGGAATACTTGAGTATGCCTGCGGGTTGAAGTTCGGGCCCGCCTTGAACTTGAGCCAAAACCCTTTTTTTGAGATGGCTTCTAAAGCTATCTCATAAATTCGTTTTGAACCAACACCGGTTGTTCTCCGTGACCCGACGAGTTTTATGGCCGCAATAAAACCAAACATTTTTTTGACAACCAGGATAATTTCGCTTTACATTCGGTGAAAACGACTTATTTTTTTCTGATTAAATCCCAGCGTCTAAATTAAAGGGTCACACATCCAAGGACAGGCAATGAAATACACAGTTCCGGAAGAATACCAGGCACAATTTAATACCTTGATCCGGTCGGTACCCGTGGAGCTTCAGAAAGACGACGAGTTCAAAGAAACCGTGCTGGTCTATCTAAAAATGGGCGGCATCAGCCTGGCTCGTCACTATGCCGAGACAACCGCCAGGTATCTGCATGTCGATGTCCTCGAACTCGGTACAGGTCTCCGTTTTCCAAAAGTTGTCGAAGTCAAACAGGATGACGAGAATGACGATGACGATGACGAGAATGACGATGACGACGACGATGACGAGAATGACGATGACGACGAGGCAGAAGATGAGATTCCTAAGTAAATCATGTGGGTGATCTTATTCGGTGCTACCTGAAAAACAGGATTCTGATCGTGTCAAAAGACATTTTTGAGTTGACTAAATTTTTTGAAGACGTAGTTGCCTGTCAGATATCCTCTGGTTGACCTGCCTCAGGCGATCGTCACTGGATATCACTGCCACACCGTATTGCCCGCTTTCCGCCCCGAAATACCGCCGTGCCGTTTCCAGGATATCCTTTTTTTTCAACACCAGGAGTCTCTTTTTGAACCGGCGCCGGTCTTCATCCTTCATGGAAACAATTTTCCTGTAAAACGCTTTCTTGGCTGCAGGACCGGGAGGATCGGGTTTATCGATATCTGAACAGACCTGCAGGATGGCTTCCTTGATGTCCTCGTCCCCATACTTGCCGGATGTAATAAATGCGGATGCCCGTCCATACACATCCAGTGTCTCCAGAATATGGGGATCCCTGTAGGAGGCGAAGCTGAAAAGACCATTCTCGATGTTATAGAGCGCAAAGCCACCGTATGCCCCCCCTTTCTCGCGAATTTCCCTGTGCAGAAACAGTGATCGGAGTATTTTACTGATGACGGACAACCTGGGCGCGTCTTCGTGATCCATTCGAACGGTTTTAAGGGCTTTGGCAACAAAGGAAACAGACGTGGATGTACTCCATCCCTCCCTGGGTATCTCATCCGGCACCGTCAAAGGCGGCGGTTCGAAACCGGAAAATTTTTCAGTATCATCCCCAACATGGGGTGTAAGAGATCGAAAATCAAGAATCGGGATACCCTGTTCCAGGGAGTCTGCTTCCCCCACCAGGGCCGTCCTGAAATTCTCCCGGATAACCAATCGTTTGCGGATATCCATCATGTCACCGGCAATGATTTCCAGGTCTTCAGGAGCGAGGGCTTCCGTTATGTCCTTCATGTATTTGAGCTGATGAACACCACTCCAGATTTCACTGATATACGCTGCGGTTGAAAAAAATCTGGAAGCCAGTGATATGGCATATCGATGGCCACTGTGCAGAATCGTCGATTCCAGTCCAGCCCGGTATTCCAGCAAAAGACTTTTCAGGCGTGCAGGATCTGTAAATGAAACCTCGAAAAGAATCTCTTGGATAAGTTCAAACATCCTGTCCAAGTTTCGGTTCAGGCATTTCCCATTGACGGTGACAAACGGCATGCACCTGCCGGCATCGTCAAATCGCGTCCGCGCGTTCGATGTGAGGTTGATACCACCGGTATAGGTATCGATGCGCTGAACGATTTCTGTAAAGTCATGTCTTCGTGTTCCCAGTCTTGGCAATGCATAGCAGAAAAAAGGGACCAGGGGCAGTTGGGTGGCAGCGAGATCTGCGATTCCCATGGCAGTGGTGGTATAAAAAATGCCCGATGTGGGCTGGTTGTAGCAGGTGGCAGTGGTTGTCCCAGAACACCTGGACGCTGGGGTGGTGTGTATGTCGGCCGGAATATCTTCAAGGTCCAATGTGGGTAAAACAGAGATATCCTCGGTCGTCTCCTGCAAAAGCGCCAGGGCTTTGGCATCTTCCCGGATCTTTTCCAAGGCCGCTTCATCCAGGGTGTTCTTGATCTGATCGAGTTCCGACCGAACCCGTTCTGTTTCCTTTGCTTCCATGCTGTCGTCTGGGGACAGCACAATCAGCGCCCGGTGGGGATTGTCCAACAAATGGCGTTTTATCTGCTCTTCAAAATATCCGTTTTCGGCGACTTCTTTACGAATCTTATCGAGGTCTTTGTCGAATTTCAAAACACTTTCGGAACTGCCGCCGTGAAGCCAGTTACCCACAAAAGACAGGAGCAGCTTGATGCCGTATGGATACGGGGCGTTGGTGATCTCTCGGCGGTGAAATTCAACTTGATGGATAGCTGCGTCGACAAGATGGCTGTCGATTCCTTTGTCTACCAGGTTCTGTAATACCGTCAATACAATACCCTCGATTTTTTCAGCATCCGACTCGGCCACATCCTTTAGACCGCAAGCAAACAGCGTGTCGCGGTTGTCTGCATCAAATCCGGTACCATCCGAAAGGGCCGTTCCCAATGCCGAGTCCATCAGGGCTTTCCTCAAAGGTGAGGCGGAATTGCCCAGCAAAATCTGCTCCAGCAACTTGAGGACCAGTATTTGAAAAGCGTCCTGAATATCACAGGTCAGCCAGGTGACACACACCTGAGATTTTTTCGCTGCGTCCGCAGCAGCATCCAGGGGATACCGATATCCAGCACGTTTGGGTCCTGTCCATCGGGGCTGTGGTATAACCTCCGTGTCTGGATCTATACGCTCATGGTGCTGTAATACCTTGTCATGAATAATGCGGATATGCTCCACCAGCGGCAAATCACCATAGGTATAAAAAAAAGAGTTGCTGGGATGATAGTGTCGCTGATGAAATCGCTTCAAGCATTCGTGTGTAAGCGTTGGTATCACCGCAGGGTCACCACCGGAGTTATAACTGTAGGTCGTTTCAGGATACATGGCGTTGAGCATGGATCTCACCATGACTTGGTCCGGTGATGACATGGCGCCTTTCATTTCATTGTAGACAACACCTTTGTAAACCAACTTCGATTCTTTTTCAGGGATATCTTCGATTTCGAGCCGGTGTCCCTCCTGCCTGAAGCTGAGCCTGTCGATGTTGGGATAAAATGATGCATCCAGATAGACATCCATCAGATTGTAGAAATCTTTTCTATTCTGGGTGCAAAATGGATACATGGTCCAGTCCGAAGCGGTGAATGCATTCATAAATGTATTCAAGCTGCGCTTCAACATGGAGAAAAAAGGATCGCGGACAGGAAATTTCCTGGAACCGCAGAGCACGGTGTGTTCAAGAATATGCGCCACGCCTGTTGAATCCGCCGGGACTGTCTTGAATGCCACGCTGAAAGTGTTTTCCCTGTCATCATTCCCGATATGAATGTGTCTGGCACCCGTAGGCAGATGTTCCATGTCAATCAGAACGGAATTGATCATTCCCAGTTCTGTTATCATCCTGATCTGGTAACCCAGCTTCCGGCAGGTCTCTTTGAATTTCGAATGTTGATACTGATCTATATCCGGCATGGCGGCATCCCCTGGTCAATCATTGGCGGCAGCCCCAAAAAGCTGCCAATATCGAGTTACATGCAATATCATGAAACATTGGGTCAATCAGACGTGTAGATGCCCCGGCTGAGTCTTTTGATCCGCCCTAGGCTGTACAGCCGAAAGAGGATATTTCGCAGCTTTTTATCCTCGAATTCCGTTTTGAGTTTGATTTCCGATATTTTTAATCCCTTTTTGGATTGCTTGATGACGCCATACACGATGTCGGAGGCCGTGAGCGTATTCTTGTCTTTTTTTGCTACGCTGACACCGGTTTTACCTGGACCTTGTCTTGGGGGTTTTCTCTGGGTGGTTCGAATCAATTTTTCGAGACGATCAAGGCGGGTGTGAAGTTTTTCGACATCCTTTTTGGTCGGGATGTCATATTGATGGATGAAAAATTTGACCATTGTATCGAATGAAACGGCTTTATGTTTACCTTTTACCATTGAAACCTCCTTGTGTACGGGCTCTACTTTGGTGATGCTGTATGCAATTGGCAGCAAGCAGTAAACCACTGAACGATATGTCTTGCGTCATCCTCTCTTTACTAGCTGAAAGAGAACATAGAAGCAATAGCGTACACTCTAATGATTTATGGTATGAAAGTCAAGTCGGGCCGATTTCGTTTGCTGCCCGCATGCTTTCGTGCTAATTGAGGAGGCGCATTTGGGATTATCTATAACCGGAAAAGAAATGGCGGCAATAAAAATATCTCTAAAGAACCGACTGAAGGCCTTCTTTGTCCGGATCAAAGAACTGCAGGGGGACCCCCGGTATGTCGCCACGGGAATGGCCATCGGCGTTTTCGTAGGGGTTACACCGACGATTCCCTTCCATACGATTATCGCCATAGCACTGGCGTTTATATTGAGGGGCAGCAAGCCTGCCGCGGCCATCGGTGTCTGGTTCGCCAATCCCATAACGATCCCTTTTTTTTACATCGGCAGCTTTAAGATAGGTAAGCTCATATTGAACAAGCCCATACCTTTTGGCGTCGAATTCGAGCCCATAACAGCGTTAATGACCTTGGGTCTGGATGTAACCATCGCAATGATCCTTGGAGGGGCTATTCTGGGTATTCTGCCGACTATCATCGCTTACAGCCTGACCTACCGCATTATGACCAGGGTGCGGGAAAAGTCCAGAAATAAAAGACAGGGTTCGAGGGGCCAAGGGTGAAAGGACAGGGTCGGAGGGGCTGAGGTTTGGAGGGTAAACGATAAGCCTCATAATCCTTAAGAGATAGACAACTTCCCTGCCTTCGCAATTTAAAATTGAACGAATAGAGCCAATGAACTCAAAAATCATAATAATCACAATGGCCATGTGCCCCCTCGAACCCTGGAACCCTTGGACCCTTGGACCCTGCATTTAATCATGACCTCACCATCCACACTCATGAAAACCTGGAATCTACGTGCCAAAAAGGAGATGGGACAAAATTTTTTGTCGGACCGGGGCACTGCAGATAAAATTGTTGCCCGATCCGGTATCACAGCAGACGATGTTGTCCTCGAGATTGGAGCCGGGCTCGGATCCCTGACCCTTCCCCTGGCGCGTACAGCCAGGAAAGTATATGCCATTGAAAAAGACAGTACCCTGCTGCCCCCCCTCAAGGATGAACTCCTGGCATCCGGCACAAAAAATGTCATCTTGATAAACGAAAATATTCTCGCTTTGGATATTGTATCCATTGCCCGCACCGAGCAGCGATCTCTGGTGGTTATGGGGAACATCCCCTATAACATCTCATCTCAGATTCTTGTTCAATTGATGACAGCCAGACATCACCTAAAAAAGGCGGCCCTGATGTTTCAAAAAGAGCTGGCCCAGCGGATCATGGCTGCACCCGGTTCAAAAGCGTATGGCCGTCTGTCTGTGATGGCCGGCTATTGTTCGACGGTGGATGTGATAACAGAAGTCAAGGCCGCCTGTTTCTTTCCAAAACCAAAAGTAGACTCCCTGGTTATAGCCATTTCCTTCAAGGATCGTGCAGAACCCTCTGCCAAGGATGAGTCATTGCTGTTTAAAGTCGTCAAGGCATCGTTTTCAAAACGACGCAAAACACTTAGAAACGCATTGTCCGGTTCAATTCTTCAGATCGATGCCGCCACGGCTGCCAGGGAACTTGTAGCGGCAGGCATCGACCCCGTCCGCCGTGCGGAAACATTGACCGTTGAGGAATTTGTGCACCTGAGCAACCAATTTTATGATGCCGGGTACAGATAACCTGAAATCATTTGTAGAGGAGATACGACACTGGCATTCTTGAAGATAGTTCGAGCGAATATGGATAATCACGTGATTGTTTGGTGATGTCTTTGACTCAGTATATAGAATCCTATAAGCGGATCTTCCTTTTCTGCATCATCAAACTCAGCCCCTATATGGTTTTCACAAATATGCTTGGCATACACGGTCTTCTGGATATACGTCCCACTCTTGTCTTTAAGGTGAAAAGCAAGAAGGATAGGATTTTCAAAGAACTTGTCGGAAGTTCTGATGGTTCTGTTTGGATAGGGTTTGATTCTTACCCCGGTGGATGACAAATCGACAACTCTCATTGCGTTACCTTCTGAAGCTCTCCATTCACCGGCCTGACTGCAAATACATGGAATATCCACTACCATTCTGTAGCGTTGTCTTCTTTCGAGAATGGATGTCCATGAACACCCGCAGATACACTTTGATTTCACTTTGGTCCTGTTGTTACGTTTCATGTATTTGGAAACATTTACTGTTTTTGATTTAATGCAGTTTGGGCAAGTAAATGTGGCCTCATTTGATTTGTCTATATGGACTGTCTTGATCATTTCATCATCCCCGGGCAAACGAACCAAAAATACGAGCGTATTCCCCCTAGCTTGCTGTGAAGTTCTTCAATATATTCTGTATTGTGAAAAAGAAAGGTTTTTTTTGCGAGGTTTTGCATTGTCCTCGTTGTGTGTTTCCGCTGAAACAAATACATCCGGTTCATTGAACAGACCGGCACGATATTATTTGGGAACGGCCATTCCGCTATAGCGGTTTAAAATTTGCTAAATGTGTCACAACGGTTCATATCGCCGCTTGCCAAACCAATTTTGAACCATTTCACCCGTTGGGCCGAACTACCATGGGTAAATGAGTCCGGACTCACATATCCTCTGGACTGTTTCTGTAAAGTGTCATCGCCAATGGCACTGGCTGCCGTGAGGCCTTCTTCTACATCACCTGTTTCGAGTAGTTGTCTGGCACTGTTGGCATGATTGGCCCAGACGCCTGCGAGACAGTCAGCCTGTAGTTCCTGTTGAACAGAGAGCTTGTTGCTTTCGGCTTTACTCAGTTTATTGCGTGCTGCATGTATTTTACCGGATATGCCCAACAGGGTCTGGATATGGTGGCCCACTTCGTGGGCAATGACATAGGCCTGGGCAAAATCTCCCGGTGCCTTGAAACGGTTTTTCAACTGGTCAAAAAAACCCAGGTCAATGTAGACCTGTTGATCGCCCGGGCAGTAGAAGGGCCCCATGGCTGACTGGGCCATTCCGCAAGCTGATTTGACTGAGTCTCGAAACAGTACAAGACGTGGTTCCTGATAGCTCATTCCCCTTTGTCGGAACAAGGTGTGCCAGGTTTCTTCGGTATCGGCCAGGATGACTGAAACGAAATCCACCAGTTCTCTCTCTTCAGCCGTTTCCCGGAGCGGTTCAGTAGATATACCGGGTGGGGTACCTGGTTGTAACCCAAGACCGGCCAACATATTTCCCAGGTTTCCGCTAAACAACCCGTAAGCCCCCACACACACTATCAGTATTGCGGTACCTTTAAAGCCTAAAAATCTAAATACCATGGGAAGCAGATTTAACATGCCGCCCCCACGACCTGAACGGTCGCGTCCGGAGATCCGCATACTTCGTCGATCTTCCACATTGCTGCTTTTACGATTTCCACGCCAACGCATCACTATTCTCCCAATCTGTTTGCGTTACATCTCCTCCGCTATCGACACTGTCCGATCTCCCAGCATATTGACATAGCTGCCCATCTCGTTGTCGTACCAGCCATAAATGACTGCCTGGGTTACCGGGACTCTGATGATGGTCTTTTTCAAGGAAGCCACCACGGTTGCGTCGAGACCTGGTACCCGTTCGAGATCGATGGTCACTTCGGCCGTCCGTCGATGGGTCTCGTGTCCCTCTATAATGGCTGCAGCCCTGGGAAGGCCTATGATATCCCCTGAAACATTCTGATCGTCGGTGTAGTGGAGATATCCGTTCGGATCGTTCTCCGCTGTCTGCCGGTAAATGTCATTGATAAGATCCCGGCGTATGGGTTCGTTTGACAGCTCTTCCTGAAGGTTGACCACCAGAATGATCAAAGAGCCGGAGGCGGTGGGGATTCGGACTGATTCCGCGATAAATCCTATCTGCGCCATTTCGGGAATCACAAGCCTCAAGGCATTGGCAGCACCCGTTGTCGTCAGAATGATATTGTTCATAATGCTTCTGTTTTTGCGAAGGTCGGTTTTACCCTGTTTCGGCAGTCGGTCCAGCACCGCCTGGGACCCTGTCGCTGCATGAACGGTGGCCATGGATGCAGACAGGATACGCTTGGGACCAAATGCATTCAACAGAGGCTTTACCATGTGTGCCAGACAGGTGGTTGTACAGGATGCATTCGATATGATCCGATGCCTTCTCGGATCATAATCGTTGGCATTTATGCCCATGACCGTCGTGACAGCATCTTCCGGCATAGCGGTGATCTTGTCCACGATCTTGAAAGGCGCAGAGAGAATGACCTTGTCGGCACCGGCTTCCAGATGTCCCCTTGCTGATCCGTTGGGATGCTCAGCCGGCAGGGTCGGGTCGAGAAACTGGCCAGTGGTGTCCACCACCAGCCGGACGTTTTCCTGGCGCCATCCGATCTCGCAGGGGAGTCTGTTTGAACGTAAAAATTTCACGCGTGTGCCGTCCATCATCATGGTACCCGCATTCTCGTTCAACTCTGATATTACAGGTGTTGCAGCCTGCCCATATAGGAAGGCGTGAAGCCGACCATATGTTGAATCTCTTTCGGCATAATGGGCAATATCCTGAAGGGACGTTCCCGATGCACGACCGATATTGACAACGATCTCTTTAAAGTATTTGCGCGCGATGTGATGCCACACGGTCAGCTTGCCGATTCTGCCGAATCCAGCCACCCCCAGTTTCAGATCATTGGTGTTTGCGCTGTCTTTTCTCATGTTGCCTCCTGAACCATCAATTATGCCGGGTTAGGATGTGTTTACCGCTAAGGTTCCCAGGTATACCGACCCTTCGCGTCCATCGATGCTGATCCTGTCCCCCGAAGTCATACGAACCTTACCAAAAGAACAGACCTTCTCCTTTTCATCACACACCATGTCGTTGCATCCCACAACACTTGTCTTCCCCAGTCGATGGGTGACCACGGCCGCATGAGACGTGACACCACCCCGGGAGGTCAACAGTCCGTCAGAAGCATAAATCTCCTTGATATCGTCCGGCACCGTATCACTCCTGACCAGGATCAGGGGTGTGTCAGGCTCCAGTTGACGCCATCTGTCAATTTCTTTGAGGGTGAAAACGATCCGCCCGCTTATGGCACCGCCACTAACGCCTATACCATGCCCTAGGAATCGATCTTCTTCGATCATGTCCAGGTTGAAGGTCATGGCCTTCTTCCGCTCGCGTATACCCATATCACGCGTCTGCAGCAGGTATAAATCTCTTGCTTCGGGGCCTTCAAATGTAAATTCCATCTCCTGGGGACTCCATCCACGTCTTTCGATCAGTTCGATGGCCCAGCCTTTCATGGTCTCGTAAATCTTTGGAAAATGTGTTTCCAGGGTAATATCGGTTTCCCGCATCTCGATATCCTGTTGGGAAATCGAGATCGGCAATGTCGTAACCAGACCGGAAACCACGTCCTCTCCCTGGTTGCCGATGGTAAAATCACCCCATAACCGAAGACTGTCGCCTAACCACCTCGGGTTGTGCGTAAAGAACACACCCGCGCCGGCCTGTTCCGACAGATTGCCGAAAACCATGGTTTGCACAGTAACCGCCGTACCCCAATCGTCCGATATGCCCATGATTTTTCGATAGGTTCTGGCGCGGGAGGATTTCCAGCTTCCCAGGACGTTTCGAATCGTCTCATAGAGCTGTTCCAGGGGGTCCTCCATGATTCTAACACCCGTGTCATTGATAAAACGTTTGTACGATAAAGCTACTTTACGCATCTGTCTGCCCGTCAGGTCGCGTTTGAACTGAACCCCGGCGCGTCGTTTTAATTCACCGATAATGGCATCAAAATCATCCCGTTCCAGACCAAATGACATGCCGTAACATTGCAGAAAACGCCGATAGCTGTCCCATGCAAACCATTCGTTTTTCGTCACCGCGGCGATTCCTTCTGTAATCTCCTCATTGATCCCTACATTTAGAAATGTATCCATCATCCCCGGTTGGGAGATGGACGATCCACTCCTCACCGAAAAAAGAAGCGGATTTTTCGGACTCCCAAAGGATTTCCCGGTCCGTTCTTCGATGACCGAGATCTGCTGCACTACCTGCTCCCTGAAATTATCTTCGGCAGGTTTATAGCTCTCGATAATTTCCTGACACCTAAAAACCTCCGTTGTAAGGATAAAGCCGGGGGGCACCGGCATGCCGTAATTGTTCAGTTTTACCATATTCAGACCCTTGCTTCCCAGATGAATGATACCGGAAACTCTCGGGCTGACACCATGGATCAGCGCCATGGCATTTTTGGGATCGTATAACAGAAGTTGTTGTAGCTGCTTCTTGGGAAGCTTGTTGGCTTGCTGAAAGAGTGTGCTGAGAATGCGACTCAAAAAAAGATCCAGCTGCTGGATACCGGTGGTCATGGCAATCCTGTCACGAAAAAATATCTCAGAAATGCGGTGCTGGAAATTCTCTTTTTCAGGCTCGCCGCTTGCCGGAAGATACTTTTTCATAACCTGGTTCGGGGTCAATTTCTCAATGATACCCATCAGGTTTTTGCCATGCATGTTCCCGAAATGATCATTGGTGATATTTTTTACCGCCTGGGCAAACCCTTTGAAAATATCCAGGTACTGTGTGAAGGTGAATCCCCTGGCCTCCAGGGAATGCGCAAGCATTTCAATCTGTCTTTCGACTTCCACCGAATGGATTCCCTCGATTTTGAGGGCCTTGTCGAAAAGCATGAGATGGTCATAAATCTGGTAGAATGTTGCCTTGGTTATCAGACTCAGATCCGTGCTTTCCACGAGTTCCTCAAAGAGAGTATTCACGAGAGACTCGAGTCGATACGTCAAACCCAGTGCGTCAAATTTCATCTCGTGGTAGGATCCGTACATGGAAGGGATGTCGACCGTAAAATGCCTCTTTTTGTATATATCCTCTTTCACCTCGAATGGTGTGTCTGACAGAATAAGGTATTTCAAAAATTCGAGATACTCGAGCATCATGGAGATCTTTTTCCTCAAAGACGGCTCGGCCAGTGCAGCTTCGAGCTTGTCGAGACCCGGAAAAGCTTCTATTTTCAATTTCCGGATATGGTTATTGACCTCAATAAAATCGAGATGGTACTTCTGCTGAAGATGCCGGTAAAAGGATACCGCCAGAAGCATCTTCTCCACATCGCTCTCTGGAGCATCCTTCATATCCCCCAGCAACGCCTTCAGATGGTCTTCTTCGATGGTAAGAAGATCCCCCGGAAAATTCAGGTTTTTCCCGGCCAGGTGGTTGATCACAGCGTTTAAGCCGTCAATATAGGGCCCTTGGCTTTGAATCTGGTTAAAAATGACCGGTGGTAAAAATGGTTTTAAGAGCTCCTTATCCCTTGTCTGCCAGAATTTCAGGGTGGCCTCCATGAAAAGGATAATGAGATTGCTGCTTTCTACATGGCTCTGCTTGCGCAGGAAATGAACCAGTACATCCTTTCTCTGACACAGCTCATCGATACGCGTGGATATGTCCCGGAGATTGCCCTCGGCGCCGATATCGTTAAAGTAGACCGGGAAGAGACGCGCCAGCTGTTTGATGAGATTATATACCGGTTCGATGTCACTGTTCAAAATCCGGGTAATGTCACGGGGAAACAGGTCCGTATCCTTGATAAAAACACCGCACAAAGACAGATAGATGGTCAGACTGGATATCAACCGAATGGAGTATTTTGGATTCAACTCGATCAATTCCAGCCAGGTCCGAATATTCAGGATATGAGATGGGTTGACCTTTACCTGCCAGTCATCCCCCACCCCGCCGAGCCTGGGTGCCTGGAAACCGAGATCGATGACATTCTCGACAAAATGATTCACCAACTCGCTGTCATCCGTCTTGTAAACCCCCTTGCCCATATTCAAAACACAATTGAGCGCTGTGGCAGGGTATCTCTCCGCTTGAAGATGAAGAATGGAAAAGGTCTTCTCTATCAAATTCCAGATATAAAAATGGGCCTCGTTTCCGATCAGCCAGCTCAGGGTTCGGTTGATATCCCTCAAGGCTTCCTCGTGAATAGTGGACAACCCCGAAACATTCATCATCAGGAACAAAAAGATGACCTTCCACCGGTTGCCCTTATTGTTTCGGGCCCCGGCCTCCAGGAGTTTTTCGGGAATCCTGCGATAATGTTCAACGATCTGATTGTAACCGGTGAGCTGAATCAACTGCGCTGTCAGTTCCCGGTGAGCAACCTCGCCCACATCGGCAATACGTGAAAGCTGTCGTTCCCATTTGCGGATGGTTGCATGCGATATGCCTTTGAACAAAGAGTCCCAATCACATCCTGGTTCTCCCCCCTCGACCTTGCTTTCGAACCAGGTCTGGGGATCCTTTTCACTCAGCCAGTACTGATACGTTGCATGGAAATAGCGAATGATCAGTCGATTCAGATCCGAACAGTCCATATCCGAATGTTCGGTATTCTCCAGGAGATTTTCACCCAGTCGTTTCAATTGATAGTGGCTTTTGACAAACAGAAAGAAAATATCGTTCGGATAATTCTGGATTACCTGGAAAGCATGACAGAGCACCGGGGAAAATCGATCCAGGGCATCTCCTGAATCTTTTAATAGTTTCTGGATAAACAGCAGCAGGTTGTCCACCGCGTCCCTCTTGGTGGACATGGCGCATTCCGCAGTTATGGTCTCGGACAGAATCTCAACAAAGCATCGCGCTGCATCCGCACCCTGGGGATGTGCTTTCAGCAGGTGGAAATAGTCCAGGGAATAGTTTCTGGCTTCATTGACGATAAACTGCCAGTTTTTATATGGGTGGGACAATTCCTCCAAAAAGGTCCTGACCCCCTCCCGGATGCCGAAGTATTGCGACATGGCCTCATGAAGGGCATCGTACCTGGGGTCTATGGTGACATCGACATGGTAATCTGCGATGTTGACTTCAAGCGCTTTGGATTTGATGGTCAAAGTAACTCTCCATATACTGTCAGCGGTCAGCTTTCATAGCGTTCAATAGAATAACAATCCGAGCAAGATTAACAGAAAAATCGTTGAAATTCAAGGAGAGTTGACCTTCGACATCGTTCGTGTAACCTGACGGCAGGCTGATCTAATCTCAGAAACATCATCAATCCGGCAGGACATTACGCGAGTGATACAGATTGATCATAATATGTTTTTTTTAAATAAAAGGAGTCTCCTCGGCTGAGGGACTTATTCGGAATATATTCATTAGAAACAGGCCTCAACTGGCAACGCATTTGTACCAGGCCGAGGTTCTTTTGATCCAATCAGCATCATTGGCTTTGCGGAGTTTCTAATGTGAATAAATAAACCATAATGAAACCGTAGTGTCAGCCTTGTGTCTTCGTAGTTTCATTTACGTGGTCTTCGCCGACAATTTGTTGTTCACCTGGCTGACCGATCATATTTATGTCGCGCTCACGGGCTTCACTTATGTATCGACCTTAAAATACGGTTTCACTTCGCCTCTAACGGCACCAGGTTAAAGCCAAGATACTTGTCTTTATAGTAGGAGCCTTTTGTCCTCACAGCAGCCCAGGCAATTTCGATCATCAGTTCCTTAAAAGGGTGTTTGCGCACCGGACTTCTTCCACTTTTTCGTTTCCCGGCACTCTCATTGTTGCCGGGACAAAGCCCTCCCCATGAAGCTAAAGCTTTCTCTGATCTAAAGGCTGTTAATGTATCACCAATATGACCGATGATCGATTGGGCTGTTTTTTTATCAATACCGGGAACCTGATCTAGTTGGTCGATCATCTCCTGATGGGGAAGCATAATATCATCCAGGCGTCTGGTAATAGCTTCAATTTCACTCTCAAGGTGATTGATAGTCTGCATCATCATTTTCAGCTGAAAACGATGAAACCATGTCCTTGTGGACATCTAACCCGCAACAAATAGGGTGTACAACGGAAATAATTTTGCTACTGTTTTTCTGTGTCATAGCTATCCTCCTTCATTTGATAAATTTTCATGCTCCATTTTTTAGAGGATAGCTATGGCATTTCAATATAAATTTATGTTTCATGCTTCGTTGTGCGCGTTTGGGCATGAAAATTTATGACAACCCCTGTGGAACTTCAGCGGCGTGGCGTATCCGGCTGGAAATTGACCCTCAATACCGCATACAGGCTTCCCATGACAAGCATCAGCGATATGAAAAAGATGATCCGGTATGAATCCCCGTGCAGACACGCAAAACGATCCAGAAAGTAGCCATAGGCCAATGGGAGTGCCAGCGCAAAAGGTATCGTCAGAATGGGGCCCACAGCAAAGTAACTGGTGGTGTCTCTTAAACCGGAAAGCTTCTTGACCGAGGGTGGAAAAACAATCATGCGTGTTCCCCTGGAAATCCCCAGCAGAAAACTTGCCAGGAAAAAACTCCACTGGTAGTCAAACACTATCAGCAGCAGCAATGCCGCCATGGACGCCATCTTGGAAAAGATATACTTGTTGCGCAGTAAAAAGAAATCGAGTGAACCCAGGAAGACATTGGTAACAATGGCTCCCACATAGATACAACTCACGAAAAAACCGGCCGCAATCGGCGCTGCGATGCCGCAGAAGACCGTTGCGTAGTTCGCATAAAAAGAAATAACCGTAACAATCACATAAAAATCCATGTCCCCAGCCAGAAAGATCAGAAAATTCCGGTTCTGGAAAATCCGGTCCACGGATCGTTGCAGATATTTGAAAAAAGATCTTGGTGAATTGTCATTTTCAGGATCCGGAAGCGATATTTCCTTGGTGGCAAAAAAAAACAGCGACCCCAGGCAAAAAAGCAGGCCCACGGTCAGGAAAATACCTCCGGATGCTGTTTGAGAAAATGAGTATTTTTCTACGAATTTAACGAGCAACAAACTGCTGGCAAGTCTGGCAATATTCTGGGCGATCATCATAAACCCCAGACCGGAAAACGTTCGTTCCTCTGAAAATATATTGACAAGATAGTTCAACCACACCGGAACAGTCATACCGAGGCAAATAGTAAAGACAGCGTACGACACGAAAAATATCGTCAGCACCGGCGCATGTTCTCCAAAGGAAAACAGAATCGCCCCAAAAAAAACCAGGGACATGCCCGATACCAGGTGCAGATATATGACAGACCCGCGCTTGAACGCCAGACCCGCTGTGAAATAGCTGGAAAGTAGTGCAAAAACAGAGTTCCCCAGGAAAGAAAAAGCAGGGATCAGTCCCACCTGAAAGCTGGAAGCCCCCAGACTCTTCAAGAAAAGCTGCAAAAAGGTCGATTCCAGAACAACCGGAAGCCCCAGGCCCCAGAGGAATTCACAACCGGATATACCGATAACATTTCGTTTGTAGTAGGTATCAATCAACACGATCTCCTTGACCCTCTTAAACAAGAATGCATCCCTATAGCAGATATGGGAGTAAAGAAAAAGCGTCCATCTATTGGCAGTCAACGAAACCAAAATCCAAAAACTTAAAACAATTTGTTGTGGTGAACAGAATAGATCTGTTAAAGAATGTTTATGAGGCAGTCAGATTATCGAACACCCAAAAACCAGTCTTTGTGGCTGGCAACACGCTTGCCGGGACTCTTTTTGTATACCCGAATTATTCTGGTCGTCCTGACAGCAGCCAGGCGCTGCAGGGAGAATACCTATACGCTTGATAAAATAATCGCCAGCAGTTCCAGTATTCTGAGAACTCTGGAGCGTATCGGTGCTGATGTTTTGGTGAAGAACATGTCTGCCTTTATTGAGTTGAAAACACCCTGTATCTTTGTGGCCAACCACATGAGTGCCCTGGAAACCTTTATCCTGCCATGTTTTATCATGCCATACCGTAAAATCACTTTTGTAGTTAAAAAAGGCCTGACCCAATACCCGGTCTTGAAACATGCTATTAACAGTCTTGATCCCATCGTGGTCGATCGCAAGAATCCCAGAAAAGATCTCAAGGCGGTTCTGGAGCAGGGAATTGACGTTCTGAAACAGAACATATCCGTTCTCCTTTTCCCCCAAACAACACGAAGTCTTCACTTCGACCCGGCACAATTCAACACCCTCGGCATCAAACTGGCAAAAAAGAGCCGTCTACCGATTGTGCCCATCGCCTTGAAGACGGATGCCTGGGGCATCGGTCACCTGTTGAAGGACTTCGGTAAAATCGATCCATCCAAAGCGGTTCGAATGGCCTTTGGAGATCCCATTCATGTAACCGGAAACGGGAAACAGGAACATCAGCAAATTCTGTCCTTTATCGGGGATACGTTGCGCGGATGGGGATAGAGATGCCTGCGGGTTGAAGTTCGGGCCCGCCTTGAACTTGACGAAGATCCCGCTCTTTTTGCGGGGAACCAAAACCCTTTTTTTGAGATGGCTTATAGTCTATCAGAAGACAGGCGGAATGGCAAGCAGTCTACCGCTTGTTATACAATAACAGCCAATTCTTACGGTAACTTACCTCCATTGAAAACGGTCAAGCCGCTATGACTACAATTCGTAAAAAGACCATCCAGGGATTGAATGCGGGTGACACTTTTGCGGTAACACGAACGTTCACTGAAACGGACATGCATCTTTTTGCTGATATCACAAGAGATTACAACCCTGTTCATTTTAATGAACGCTTTGCAGCATCTAAAAAATTCAATGGGAAAATCTGTCACGGCCTCCTGGCGGCCAGTATCATTACCGAGATCGGCGGCCAGATCGGATGGCTGGCATCCGGTATGAATTTTCGTTTTAAAAAACCGGTATATTTCAAAGACACCATCACCTGCCACTTCACCATCACTTCCATTGACGAGAATGGCAGGGCCATCGCTGAAGCAGTTTACAAAAACCAGGATGGTACGGTTGTACTGGAAGCGACCATCACCGGTATCCTCCCGAATGTGCAGGAACGCGACCTTCTGTCGGAGATGATGGACGAGTAGGGTCGGAGGGGTAAGGCAATCAGGGTTCAAAGGGCCGAAACTGGAAGAGCTGGGTTGGAGGGGTGAAGGTTTGGAGGGGAAAATCTTGGCTGTAGACTGAAAACGATAAACAGACCCCCAGCATCCAGGCTTCCCAGCATCCCATCATTCCATTATTCCCATGGGATTTTAACGATTTTATTTGACAACAGGCCCTGAGTGCGGTTTGATAAGGACTTACAATTTAAAAAATCCTTGTAGCGACGGGGTGGAGATGCCCGATACCTGAGTCACCTGAAAACGAATAGGAGAAAACAATGAATAAAGCGGATTTGGCAGATGCTCTCAGTGAAGCAAACGGTTTGACAAAAACTGAGGCCAAAGTAATCGTCGACACTTTTTTCAGCGAAATGGTCGAAACCTTGGCACGGGGAGAGCGTGTGGAAATACGTGGGTTTTGTTCCTTTTATGTCAAACAGTACAAACCCTATGTCGGCAGAAATCCCAAAACCGGAGAAACTGTTCAAATATCGCCCAAAAAACTGCCCTATTTCAAATGTGGGAAAGAGCTCAAAGAGCGGGTGGATTACTAATACTCAAAAGCTTCTAGGGCATATTTCCAAAATATCTCAGCCCTGCAAAATCTCCAATTTCACTTCATCTTCAACTTCAAATGCCGTCACGCATAGCTCACTATGGCGAAACGGCATTTTTAATTGGCTTCTAATCTTATTCGTCAGGAATCCCTAAAAAATACCGCAATCCCGAGAGGTTATCCGTCGTAATCATCCCATGGCTGTACTCCTTCAATATCTCTTTGGGGCTGAACGCAATGGCCAGACCGGCATTCTCCAGCATGAACCGATCATTGGCACCATCGCCCACCGCAACGATCTGATCGACGGAAATCCGCTCTGCCTCTGCAATTTTCTGAAGGATCTCCCCTTTTCGTTTGGCATCGACGATGTCGCCTTTGATCTCCCCGGTAACAACGCCGTCTTCGACAGCCAGTTCATTGGCAAAAACATAATCGAGGTTGAGTCGCTTCTTGAGATAGTCGGTGAAAAACGAGAAACCACCGGAGACCACACCGACCTTGTAACCCATTCGGTGAAGCGTGGCAATGAGCTCTTCAGCCCCGGGTGTCAGGTGAATCCCTCTGGTCAGGATCTCGAGCTGTTCCACTGTCAGCCCCTTCAAAAGACGCACACGCTTTTTCACGGCCTCTGTATAACTCATTTCACCGTTCATGGCCTTGGTAGTCATTTCCTTGACCGTTTCCCCGACACCCGCCACTTTTGCCAGCTCATCGATGATCTCTCCCTGGATAATGGTACTGTCGCAATCGAAAAGAACAACCTGTTTGTGTTTCTGAAATACATTGTAATCCCGCAATGACACATCCAGGCCTGAATTCTCTGCAAACGCATAGAGCATCCGACGCATACCTTTGATGTCAGAAACATCCGAGGTGTCGATGGTGATTTCCGTAGCGATGTATTCTCCCCGGGCAATCATTTTGATGGTTTCGATATTGATGCTGTTCTCGGAAAACATACCCGAAACCGACGCAACAATACCTGGACGATCTTTTCCCATGAGAGTGAAAATCATCATGCGCTTGTCAACCTTGCGGCGTCCTTCAACATACGGTTCGACTCGAATCCCCATGTTGAAGTTAGAACGGATGGGCTCCAAGGCCTGGAGCAGGCCACCATAATCTTTGTCCGAGGTACTTAAATCGACCACCAGAAACATGGTAAAATGCCCCCGGACGGAGCGGGCCTCGATGTCGACAATATTGATATGCAGGTCCGACAGGATCTGTGTAACCGAATGAACCAGACCGGGGCGATCTTGCCCGACCGCCGAGATAACGTAGAGTAATTTTCCCAATTTTGCTCCTGAGTTACAAATTGAAGAAAGAGATAAAAAACACACGGACATGCATCATAAGTCCGGGCGGAAGTCAAGCCCAAATAAAATCGCATAGCAATTTTATCCTGTGCGGCTTGGCCGTTTTTGCCCTGCGGGCGCCATTTGTCCTTCGGATGTCATTATTCGTCATTTGTCCTATCGGGCGTAATTTGCACTTCGTGCGATATTAGCGCTACGCGCGTATACCCTATGTGCGTAATTTATTGTTGCTCACAGCAACTTGCCGGGAGGCTGCTTATCGATTAAAGCTTATGACTCACCCTCCATCCCGCCGCCCCTGTTCTTTCACCCTCGAACCCTCCAAACCTCCACCCCTCCAACCCTGCTTTGCCCCTCCAACCCTCCAAACCTTATTAAAATCCTGCCCTTGCAATAACGGCAGCCCGTGATTATAATGTAAATCGTTATGAAAGAGATAAATGAAAAAATACCGACACCCCAGGAACTTGAAAAAGAAATAGCTGAATTTCTTACAAAAAAATTTGGCGGGAATGTCAAGGTTGCCCAGCCGATGGTTCTCCAGCAGGAAAACATGGTTGATTCCGATGAAAAACCGCCTAAAAGAGAAAAGAAAATCAGTTTCGATCTCAAGCCGGAAGAGTTGGTTGCTTACCTGGATCAGTACATTGTCAAACAGGAGAGCGCCAAGGCAATTCTTGCCACCAAAATATGTACCCACTTCAACCGCATAAAGCGCTATCAGGCCGCACCCGATACTGTCAATGACCTGGTGGGAAGCATTAAGAACAATGTTCTCATGATCGGTCCCACCGGCGTCGGAAAGACCTATATGATCAAGCTTATCGCCAAGAAAATCGGTGTGCCGTTTGTGAAAGGAGATGCCACCAAGTTCAGCGAGACAGGTTATGTGGGAGGTGATGTAGAAGACCTGGTACGGGATCTGGTTCGAGAAGCTGATGGCGACATCGAACATGCCCAGCATGGCATTATCTACATCGATGAAATCGACAAGATTGCATCCAGTCGCAACTTTGTAGGTGCCGATGTCAGTAGAACCGGTGTGCAACGGGCCCTTTTGAAACCCATGGAAGAAACCGAGGTGGATCTCAAGGTTCCCCACGATCCAATTTCAATGCTTCAGGAGGTGGAACATTTTCGGAAAACCGGCAAGCGTGAAAAGAACGTGGTGAATACCAAAAAAATCCTTTTTATCATGAGTGGGGCCTTCAATGACATCGGGGAAATCGTTCAGAAGCGTATCTCCTCCCAGGGAATCGGGTTTGGTGCGACACTTCAAAAAACCGATGACAAGGCCGATTTGTTGAAGCACATCAAATCGGAAGACCTGATTCAATTCGGTTTCGAATCGGAGTTTGTCGGACGACTACCGGTCCGCGCCGTATTTGAATTTCTGAACGAAACCGATCTCTACAACATTTTAAAGAACCCCAACAACCCGGTAACCTTAGGCAAAAAACTCGATTTTGCAGCATATGGCATCGATGCAAAATTCGAAGACAAGGCCCTTCAAGCACTGGCTAGAGAAGCCGCCAAAGAAAATACCGGCGCCCGGGGACTTGTAAGTGCCGTGGAGAGCGCGCTGCTGCTCTATGAAAAACGGCTTCCCTCAACAAACCTGCGCAAATTTCCCATAACCGTCGAACTGGTTGATTCACCCAAAACCACCTTTGAGAACATGATGAACGCCCCGGATGACGGTAATTGGGAAGACACATTCGAACGCCTGGTGCAGGAAGAAAAAGACGGCATCCGTGATTATGTCATCGCCAACAGAGATCATATCGTCAGCAAATATATGATGAACCTGCCGGCATCACGAATCGATATCGTGGCTGATCAATACAGCAAAAATGCCACCGACATCAGCAGGATTATCCAAAAGATCAAAGTCTACTACGATGATATCAAAGCCACCGAACTCCAGTTTTTAAAATCCCATGACGTCAACCTGGTATTGGAAGACAGTGCCATCGATTATGTCATAAAGAATATATTCGGCTCAACAATCAACCCGAAGGAACTCTTCAAACAGCTGTCCGATGACTTTGAGTTTGGTTTGAAACTGGTAAGAGATAAAACCGGCCGAAATCGTTTCTTCATCACCAGAGAAGCCCTTCTGGCCCCGGAAAAATTCATCGAGGACTTGATAAAAGACAAACTGCCGATTGACTAAAGCTGACGGCTTCATAAAAAGTCGCAAAATTTAATTTAGCGTTATTCCCATGAAGGTTGAAATCCAGTTTTTTAAATTAGTTCTGGATGCCTGGCTTCGCAAGCGTGACGAATTTTAGGATCTTTTACAAGTTCATCAAGGGGATACCCATGATTGGCATATCAAAACTCTACTGTGGCACAGTGGAGCCTTCCGATGCATTACGCTATGGAAGGCTGTCATCGTCATTGCCTTCGCATCTTCTTCAGTTCTCGGCGGACAAAAGACCCGTGGTGGTATGGAATATTACACGCCGCTGCAACTTGAAATGCGTTCACTGCTATGCCCAGGCAACAAAAGACGCACAAATCAACGAGCTCACAACCCAGGAAGGCATGAAGCTCATCGACGACCTGGCCGCATTTGGTGTACCGGTTCTGCTCTTCTCGGGCGGGGAGCCCCTGGTCAGAAAAGATCTGCCCGAGCTGGCTGAGTATGCGGTCCAAAAAGGAATGCGCGCAGTCATCTCCACCAATGGCACCCTCATTACACCCCAGATGGCCCGTAAATTGAAAGATATCGGCCTTTCCTATGTCGGCATCAGTCTGGATGGCATGACATCCATCAACGATGCGTTCCGGGGTGTCAAGGGCGCTTTCAACGCAGCCATGAAGGGTATCGAAAATTGCCAGGCTGTGGGGATCAAGGTCGGGCTCCGATTTACCATCAATAAGGCCAACGCAGATGAAATCGGGAAAATATTCGATCTACTGGAAGAAAAGGAAATCCCCAGAGTCTGCTTTTACCACCTGGTCTATGCCGGTCGCGGCTCTAAGCTGATCGAGGAAGACCTTTCCCATGAAGAATCCCGAAAAGTCGTTGATTTGATTATCGACCGTACCAAAGACCTCCACGACCGCGGCATCCCAAAAGAAGTGCTCACCGTCGACAACCATGCCGACGGTCCCTATCTGTACCTGCGGTTACTCAAAGAAAACCCCCGGCGTGCCGGGGACGTTCTTGAACTGCTGCAAATGAACGAAGGCAACAGTTCCGGAAGAGGCATCGGTTGTATCAGCTGGGATGGCGAGGTCTATGCCGATCAGTTCTGGCGGCACTTCAGTTTCGGCAATGTCCGGCAGCGGCCCTTTTCCGAAATCTGGACCGACACCTCCAATGAACTCATGCGGCAGCTCAAAGAAAAGAAGAAACATGTCAAGGGACGCTGCGCCGACTGTCAATGGCTCGATATTTGCGGGGGAAACTTCAGAGTGAGGGCGGAAGCCGTCAGCGGTGATATATGGGCACCGGACCCGGCCTGTTATCTGACGGATGAGGAGATAGGGATTGAGTAGGGAAAAATAGGGTTCAAGGGGCTGAGGGTGATACAAGGGTTGGAGGTTTGGAAGGGAATAGTGTCCATTGAGTTTGTTGGGTTTCTTGAGTTCATTGGGTTGATGGAACAGGGTTGTGTTGAGAGATATCTGTTTGCCAAGAGCAACCGGCCAAGAGCTACAATAAATAACGCGCGCAGCGCTAATATCGTCCGATAGGACAAATGACTATGAATGACATCCGAAGGATAAATTACGCCCGAAGGGCATAATGACGCCCGAAGGGCAATGCGAGGTATATCTATGCTCTTCCCAGACTATCGACCCAGGCGATTGAGACAAAGCAGGGCGTTTCGGCGCATGATCCGTGAAACACAACTCTGTGTGGATGACCTGATTCTGCCCATATTCGCCGTCGGCGGCAAAAACGTCAAAAACCCCATTCCATCCATGCCGGGGCAATTTCAACTCTCGGTAGACAACGTCGTCAAGCTGGCCAAGACCACCCATGACCTGGACATACCGGCCATTATACTGTTTGGTCTGCCGGACAAAAAGGACCCGCTGGGAACCGGGGCTTATGCCAAAAACGGCATTGTGCAACAGGCAGTCAAGGCGGTTAAGGACAGTCAGCCGGACCTGGCCGTTATTACGGACGTCTGCCTTTGCCAGTATACAGATCATGGCCATTGCGGTATTGTGGAGGGTGACACCGTAGACAATGATGCATCCCTGGATCTGATTGCCAGGACTGCATTGTCTCATTGCCGTGCCGGGGCCGATATGGTGGCCCCTTCAGACATGATGGACGGCCGGGTCACTGAAATAAGAAATCTTCTGGATGAAAACGATTTCAGCCGGATTCCCATCATGTCCTATGCAGCAAAATACTGCTCGTCCTATTATGGCCCGTTCCGGGAGGCGGCTGACTCCGCTCCACAGTTTGGTGATCGCAGAACCTATCAGATGGATCCTGCCAACGCGGTTGAAGCCATTCGGGAAGCAACCATGGACGTGGAGGAAGGGGCGGATATCATCATGGTGAAACCGGCCCTGGCCTATTTGGATGTGATCAACAGAATCCGGGAAGAGATCGATCTTCCTGTGGCGGCCTATAATGTCAGCGGCGAATATGCCATGATCAAGGCGGCCGATCAATTGGGCTGGCTGGACGGCAAAAAGGTGATGCTGGAAACATTGACCGCCATCAAACGTGCCGGGGCCGATATGATACTGACGTACTTTGCCATTGAAGCAGCCGGCATATTGATGGAAAAGTAAAAAGCCCAATTTCTGCGTTGCACTTCATCCCGCTGCCACTCAACGTACCTGGGGTACGCCTCGTGACACGAGATTTGTGACGCCTTGAACTTGGAATTTTTACTTTCCCATTTTGGACGTTCAGACTTAACTGTTGCCATAGATATATTCCGTTTGGCGTCTGGTTTGAGCTCCGGCGGGTGACGGCAAACAGCCGGTCGCCTGTTTAAAGCGGGTTAGCGATCGTTGGGAAGACCAGTAGATTGGATTGGATTTATGATTATCAAGTGTTGCAACATGCCGATAAAAAGTCATCCCCATGCTTTGAAAGAAGAGTCCAAGCGCGCGAATCTGCGTCTGGTCGCCTGGGAGATCACCAGGAACTGCAATCTGTCCTGTGTTCACTGTCGTGCATCCGCAACCATGGGCCCCTACGAGGGTGAACTCGACACCACTGCCTGTTTGAATCTTCTGGACCAGATACACGTGGTGGGTGATCCGATCGTTATTCTGACCGGTGGAGAACCCTTGCTGAGACCGGACATTTTTGAGATCGCCCGGTATGGGTCCGACAAAGGTCTTCGTATGGTGATGGCCCCCAACGGAACACTCATCACCGAAGACAAAGCCCGGCAGATGGCAGACGCCGGAATCAAGCGAATCAGCATCAGCCTGGATGGCGCCACCCGGGAAATTCATGACCGGTTTCGGGGTGTGGACGGCGCTTTTGACGGTGCCCTTCAGGGAATTGCCATGGCGAAAAAAGCCGGTGTCGAATTCCAGATCAACACAACCATCACAAAATCGAACCTGGATCAGATTCCCGACATTCAGAAACTGGCCGTGACTCTGGGTGCTGTTGCTCACCACATCTTCCTGCTGGTTCCCACCGGCAGAGGAAAATACATCGTGGACACGGAAATCGATGCCCAGGAGTATGAAGAAACCCTGAACTGGTTCTACGACCAGAGAGACAAGGCGCCCCTACAGCTCAAAGCCACCTGCGCCCCCCACTATTACCGCATCCTCAGACAACGCGCAAAAAAAGATGGTCAGAAGGTGACCTTTCAGACTCACGGTCTGGATGCTGTCAGCCGCGGATGTCTGGGAGGGGTCGGGTTCTGCTTCATATCTCACACCGGTCTGGTACAGCCGTGCGGCTTTCTCAATGTGGCCTGTGGTGATGTTACGCAGAAACCGTTCCATGAAATCTGGAACCGGTCGGATGTGTTTCTGCGACTGCGTGACTATGACTGCCTCACCGGAAAATGTGGTGACTGTGAATATAAAAAAGTCTGTGGTGGCTGCCGGGCCCGGGCCTTTGAGGCCACCGGTGACTACATGACCGAAGAACCCCTATGCAATTATATCCCGGCATCCCCACACCGGGGAACAAATATCACGAGCTGATATTCTTGTAGCAAGGGAGTCAACTACCACCCGTGAAACGGGTGGCTTGGATTTCTCCCAAAATGGGGGAAATCCAAAGGAGACGGCATGTCTCCGTAAGTTCAGGTTCGGAACCGCGTGCCAAGCACGCGGTTTGTAGAACAATCATTATCCCACCGTTAATTGCATTGAACCGTTATATTTACATCACAAAAAATTGACATCTCACTTTTTTTTGGTTATCCTCACAAAATCTTTCAGGTTATCTGTGCACCTCTATCAGTAAATCAGGCGATAAGGACGATATGCTGTACCCCGACAAAGCTTACGGGCAACAGGCGCATGGCCGTACCCGTGTACCCGTTATCTTGCGGGTCCTGTTGCTCGCCGTTTTTCTGGGTGTCTCGGGTCTGCCGGATCCGGTAGCTGCTGAAACAACGATTCTGAAAAAGCTCCGTGTGGGTGACCATGGCGCCTATACCCGGGTTGTGTTTGAATTCTCGGCGCCGGTTCAATATCAGCTTTCCGAAACCGATTCCACTTCCATCGTTTCCATACGGTTCCTGGATACAGCATCTCAGCTGACGGGCACACCCGTGCCGGACGCACCGGACTGTATCGACGCTGTATCGACGTTACAGGATGGAAGCGACACCATTGCCAACATCTCATTCGCCCCAAAAGGGTTCAAACTAAATCCGTTCACGGTCCAGGGCCCGGACAGGATGGTGTTGGATGTGTTTTGTGAAGCAGTACCGGTGGCACCCGTCGCGCTGACCGAGCCCCGGGATATGGCACCATCACCAATTGCTGTCGCAGAACCCGCTATGGAAAAGCCGGTGTCAACACCTCCATCGATCAAACAAGCACAACCGCCTGAAAAAGGGGACCTGATTGCCAAAAAACAGGAACCCTCTTCCAAAAGGGATAATTCCCAGAAATATCTGCTCCTGATTCTGGCGGCAATTACAGGCATTATCGTTCTCTTGATCGCACTGATCATTTTTCAAAAAAGAGGCCTTGCTGAAAGCCATTTGGCCAGGGACCCCGATACAACAAGGGAGACCGATGACAGGATGCATGCTATCGACACAAAAATCAAAGAAGAGCTTATGAAATATGACCAATAAAAACGCAAAAGAAATCGATTTCAGTCTTTCGGATGAAGAAAAAGACGATCTCGATCAGATGATACATGATTTTAATCGAGAGCGAAGCACGCTTCTGGAAAATCCGAACCCGGAAGATCAGCTGAAAGTCATCAAAGATCGATTCGACCAGCTCGGAGATGTCATTCTTAAAATAAATGATCGGGTCGATTCGTTGTATGAGATCGTGCGGCTCATGCATCAAAAAAGCGAAATACTCAATGCCCGGATCGATGAAATAAGGGATGCCCTGTAGATACAATCGCAATACAAAGCATTTTTGAGATGGGTTCTAAACAACACGTGGGGAGTCAACATTGAATAGCCAAAATGAGAGCCAGAAAAACACCATTCAGAGGATTGTCGAAGGATCCCTGCGGCTGTCCACAGCAGAAGAATTTGAAAAGCTGATTGAGCAGTTCGATGACAACGCAGACATCCACAGGGAATACGCGGATTTTCTCGCCCAGAAAAAAGAGACCGATGCTGCCTATCAGGAATACAACAGGACAGCCGATCTTTTCATTCAAGCCAACAAAGCCCTTCAGGCAATCGTTGCCAGGATCCGGGCATGGAGCATTGTCAAGCCCAATCATGAGCAAGGGCGATCCTTCCATGCAGCCATTCGGAAAACAGCTCCGGGTGAATCACCTCTGCAAACATTTTTTGCCGAAATGTCCTACCCCGAATTTATCGGCATCATGTTGAGAATGATTCGTGTCCGATTCCCGGCCGATCAGTTCGTCATCAAGTATGGCGATCCCGGTAACGACATCTACTTTATCGTTTCGGGTACGATCGAAGAGAGAACACATATACCTGCGAACAAACGGGGCGCATTGTCCAGTACCTCCATCAAGTTTCTATCCGATAATGATATTTTTGGCGAAGTCTTTCCCCTGGAACAGTTCAATGTTTCCAAATCGGATATCAAGACCCTCACGGCTGTGGAACTCGTTAAAATAAAAAAACCGATTCTGACGGATATCCTTAAAAAACATAAAGGCATCGAGAAACTTCTCGAAAATCTTTACAAAGGCCCCTCCGGAGACGCCAAAGGAAGAGCCTGGACAAGTGTCAGACGTTCCGTCAGACATGAAATCCCCATTAAGATCAATCTGAAAATATTTCTGTCGGACAATAAAACCGGACTCGATTCGGTGGGGTATACTAGGGACATATCACTGGGAGGCGCCTGCATCGAATTAACAGAAAAGCACTGGGGAGCTAAACAGGAAACGGTGATAGATTCGGACGCGATGTTACACATCTATCTACCCAATGTCGACGAAACCCTCGAAATTATGGGAACCGTTCTCTGGATTAGAAAAGATACGCAAGGAGACAAGGACCTGTCGCTCATCGGTATTCAGTTTAAAACATTGTCTGATGCCGACAGAGACTTTCTGAATGAATACTGTTTCGGGAGCGATGGAGAGCAAAATCTGATTTGGGACTTGTGGGAAACATATGTTAAATAAAATCGTTGCACGATTTTATAGAACGCGACGTTGTCGCTCTACAGCGAAAGGATGACTGTGAAAGAAGCGAACAATCTCAATCAAAAACCGGGCCCGACAATTTGGGCTGTCGGTGGTGGCAAGGGAGGCGTGGGAAAGAGTGTCATCAGCACGCTGCTTGGTTTCTGGCTCTCTCAGATGGGCAAACGGACTGTCCTGATCGATGTCGATTTTGGCGGGGCGAATCTCCACACCATGCTGGGGATAAAGAGCCCACCAAAAACCATCAATGACTTCATCACCAAGAAATATGATCGGCTTGAGGATATCTGCATCGAAACGGGTATCAAGAACCTGCGATTGTTGAGTGGTGCCAGTGAAATTCTGTCTTTGGCCAATCTCCAGTTCGCCCAGAAAATAAAAATCATGCAAAGTATTTCGCAACTGGACACCGAATTCGCCATACTCGATTTAGGTTCGGGCACATCTTACAATGTTCTCGATTTTTTTCTTATGGCCCACAGGAAGATCGTTGTGTTGACACCTCAGCCAATTTCTATTCAGAATGCCTATGCCTTTGTCAGAAATGCTGTGTATCGCAAATTGAGCAGGTTAAGCAGCCAGAAACCAGCCCTTCTTGCTACGATTAAAACGGCGATGGATCCTAAAAACGAGATGAATGTCCGGACCGTGAAGGATCTTCTCAATGCCGTAAAGGAAAACAACAGCGAAGAAGATATGAATCTGCTCAGCCAGGAGATCACTGAAATCCGTCCGGCCCTGGTGACCAACATGACAAAAAGCCCCAGAGACAAGGAGGCCGGACGGATCATTCAACTCGTTTCACAAAAGTATCTGATGATTCACCCAACAATTTTAGGAAGTATCATGCGCGACAATCAGATAGACAATATGATATCCGGTATGTCTCCCCTGACCACCATCGACCGATCCTGCGAAGCCATTGCAGGGGTGTACAATATCGTCACCGACCTGATATAGGGAAAAAACTTTTTTGGAATTTCAAACTGTAGATAAACGAAGCATTTTGAACAGACTCGCTGACGGATCATTGAGTCTTACATCCGAAAAGGAGTATCAGGATCTGATGTCTCTTTTTCCAGACAAGGGTGAAATTTCCAGAACTTATGGCGATTTTCTGTCAGAGCGAGAAAAAAAGAACGAAGCTTTCCGAAATTATACCCATGCCGCCCGGCTTTTCCTGGGTGAAGGTAAGACATGTCAGGCCATTGTCTCAAAAATACTGGCCTGGCGTATTTTCAAACCCACCCATGCAGAAGGCCGTGCTTTTCATTCAGCACTACAGACCAGTATCAAAGAGGAGTCTCCTCTCTGCCATCTTTTTACCAACATTGACTACCAGGAGCTCATCGCCCTCATGCTGAGACTGGTAAGAGTGCAGTTCCCTGCCGGCCAGACAATCATCCGTAGCGGCCAGACCTGTGGGGATATTTTCTTTGTCGTTTCAGGTACACTCGAGGAAAAAGTCGCCCAGCCGGTCAGCGCAAAGGAAAACAGATCGGAACCATTGACGCAGCAACTTTTCGACAATGATATTTTCGGTGATATTTTCCCTATTCACAAAAATACGACATCCCTATCGGATATCAACACACTCACTCCGGTAGAAGTGGTCAAGATCGGCAAAGCCGCCCTGGTTGAAGCCTGTCAAAAGTATCCCCGTCTGCAACAACTCTTGATAAAGCTGTACAAAGGCCCTCCCAGCAGGAAATATGGGCGATCATGGCCAAGCGTCCGCCGTTCAACCCGGCATGACAACCCGGTTCGTGCTACGGTAATGCTGGCCCTGCGCAAGGGAGACGCTACCCGGATCGCTTTCGAAGGCATGAGTCGGGACATCTCGTTGGGTGGTGCCTGTATTGACCTGGGGCTGAAATATGGTTCCCTGCGCACGGAAACCCTGGCCAATACCAAGTCGATCGTGGAAATCAAGCTGCCTTCCGGCGAGGGCATTTCCATTCCGGGCTGGATAGCCTGGAGCAAAAAAATAGAAGAGCCCGGCGGCACCAGCATCATCGCCGGCATCAAATTTGAACCATTATCCAACGAGGCACGGGATTTTCTGAAAGTCTATTGTTTTGGATATGAAAGTGAAGAGAGTTTGATGTGGGGGTTGTGGGAAGACTACCTCTCCTGAGTTTTAAGGGGCGATCTTACCCCATCCGCGGCGTTGCGAACCATTCGCAGTAGCGAACTACAGCTTCATGGCCCGGCGCCTTGCGGATGAGGCAACCTCGCCCCTTAAAACATTGAAGAACCTCGCAGCAAGCTACGAGGAATCTTCGACCGTAAGGAAGGCTGTCTAATCTAGATTCGCTCGCTAACCCCGCAGCATGCGAAGCACTGCCGAACGGCAGAACCTACGGGGAATGCGCTCGCTTTTTCGGTTCAGGTTGTAGGGTAATGCTTCGGAAAATGGAGGGTGAAACCCAACCATTTTACAAATCTGATCGGTTCTGGCACAAGGCATTTCAGCCTGAAGCCATAGTGTTCTATTGCGATGGCTGAATAACGCGGTGCCTGGGCCGATCAGGCTTGTAAAATGGTTGGGTTAGTCGATGGGTAGGGTATCCTTGAATGTCTCGAAGCAGTTGCGAATGGATTCCTTTGTGTCAGGCATGAGACTTATATATTTACATCCGATGCCCCTTTTTCCCTGGCTGATCAGTTGGGCTTTGAAACGAATCGTGCTTTCTTCCGTTGGTAACATCATACTCACATCCACCAGGGTACCGAGTTTCAGCTTTTTGTTGGTAACCAGCTCGAAAAAGAAACCTCCCAGGCTGATATCGGTCACCTTTACCACCTGATGAATTCCCCGGATAGTGGCTTTGCAGTGAAAAACAAGTCTCGGATGCTCCCGCCGCTCCAAGCCGCCGTTAGCATGGTTATTTTGAATATCGACCATACCGATATGTATCCTCAATAAGAAATCGTTAAACGATTTTTGTGAAACGCCACGTTGTCGCTATTTGTACCTAATCTGAGTTCTCAAGTCAATACGGCAATCAAATTTCCAAAGACAATACGTTTGCTTTCGAGGTTCCCCGGCACACTATCTGGCGGAATTTTCCGGCGTTATTTTTATGGCATTCAATACCAGCGTGATGGGTCGATCCTCCTCACTTTTACCTGCAAAGCGGATGGGGCCCGAACGCCGGTAGTCATCTTCTGTTGGACCGGCTGCAAGCCACTTCTCCCTGGATGCTTTGGCAGTCTGAAAGGCAGTCGACTGGATATCCACGACGCTCTTTTCGATTACGAGAGCCAGTTTGCCTTTGCGTTCCTCCAAGTGCATCAGCGGCGCAATGGGAATGCCGATGGGTTCCCATTCTGCAAAATCCTTCTCCAGGTTCTTGATACCTGCCATCTGGCCGGTACTTCCGTTGGCAATCAGGCTGAAAACAGTCAATCCCAGATTATAGGTGTAATTGCAATCAAACCGGGTAGGGTCGTTTCCCCGCCCGTCATAACCGTAAAAATGGGCCTGGGTCTGGAATTTCGGAACCGATTTCTGGTATATTTTTTCTACGGGTGCGGGAATATCATCGGATTCCTTGACCAGACCCGCTTGCAGAAGCACCTGCTTGAGGGTTTTAATACTGATAATCGATTTCTCCACCATCAGAAACTTGTCGGCCGGGTAATTCCTGAAAATCGCCTTACCATAACGGTCTGGATCCAACCCGCCCTTGGCCATGCTTTTGCGGTACAAATCCTGGTGGATACCCACTTTGTAAGCCCCCTCTTCTTTCAGGATATTGAGGTAGTCCTTCACCAGGCCCATGACCACCTTGTCTGTCTCCACCTGCGAAAATTGGAAGTTTCCATGACTGTCCCGTTCCATCAAAAGACCCTCCTGGAAAAATTCCGGAATGTCATTGAACAGGTCGTCGTCCCTTCGATTCCACACGGCAGTGCCGCCCTCTTCTTCGGAACGACGCGCCAGACGTCTCAAAAATTCCAGTTTGTCTTCCAGAGCCGGATAAGCGCTATGAAAATCTGAATCGTGGGTCTGGTTGTAGTCTGCGATGATCGTGTTCAGTTTTATGATAAAAACCTGTATCTCGTTTACAAACTCCAGAATACCTTCAGGTATCACGATAACACCGTAGTTCTTGCCGAAAGCGGCCCGCCGGACAATGCCGTCGCATATCACCCGGGAAAGGTGTCTGAGGGTCATGCCATAGGCATGGTAGTCTGTTTCCCCACTCTTTTCAGCTGCCTGTATTCGCTGATTATCTGTATAATCAGCCAGTTCTTCGCCGATGAGCGTTATGTTGGCGTGCGTCTGCAGGGCGACCTCGAGCGCTAGATGACTGGCTACCCGTCCCATGACCTTGCAGATGTGCCAGTATTTTACATCCGAACTGCTGTCGGTGCAAAGGTTGGCTACCGAGTTGGCAAAGGCCCTTGCCGCCGTATGAAAACCAAAGGACATGGCACACAGAACGTGCCCCTGGACGTCTTTGACCTGAATATCACCGTCAATGGTTTTCGGAACCCCGATGACCTGAATATTGGCCTCAAACATCTCCTGGGCCAAAAACGCTGCATTGGTGTTTGAGTCGTCGCCCCCGACCACCACCAGGGCGCTCAGGTTCAACGCCTGGCATGTCTCTTTGGAAAGCGCCATCTTTTTGGGCGTGTCGATCTTTGTGCGACCAGTCTTGATCATGGTGAACCCGCCCAGATTTCGATATTGGTTCACAAGATCGTCATCTATCTCGATGACATCATTTTCCACGATGCCTTCCGGCCCCAGCAGAAAACCGTAAACACTGTTTTCCGGATTCGCTTTTTTTGCTGCATCGTAAACCCCTGCAATGACATTATGACCACCCGGGGCAGGGCCACCGGAGAAGACAATACCGATATTGCGCTGCTTGCTGTAAGATGCCGCAAGTGCTTTGTCTGGCTTGTTTTCGCCCACAACCTTCTGTACCACATTGCCGATGATGGCTGGCAGGCTTTTCTGGGCTTCCCTGTCGACATCGAATCGGTATGTGTCCTGGGAAATCAGTCGGGTGTATGGCTGCTGAAAAACCTTGCAAACAAGTGGTTTGTGGGCTCGCCGTTCGATCATTTCCTGGCTGTCACGACCGATAGCCTTTCTTATCTCCGGTTTATCCATCAGTTCGTCAACTGAAACGCCTTGTGAATCCTGCATACATAACCTCCATTTTTCAATCTGGTTCATGGATAATTTGGTATTACGTATTTATGAGATGCAACTTCGTCACGCTAAAAAGGATCTCACTGATGGCTGATATTTGACGGCAGCCACGCAGAAACCATTACCGGTATTACGGAATGGGATAGTATCCGTTGAGAAGGGTTCCTGTCAAGGTGTTCATGCCAATCGTTTTAACAAAGAATCCTTTACTTTATCTATCGAATAATATATTTATTATTTTTACGCTGTTTCATTCTATTTTGGAGAAAACGCCTTGTGTGCGTTTAGTGGTATTGGATAAAATACAAACAAAAGGGAGGCTAACAATGAAAAAGGGTTTATTGTTCGGATTGGCTGTATTTCTGTTCGCAGGGATCTTTTTCTCAACAACAGCCATAGGCGCCGATATTGAACTGGCAAAAAAATCTCATATTGAAAAAATTCTTGAGAGAGGGGAGCTGAGGGTCGGTTTCGAATCCGGCTATGTGCCCTTTGAAATGACGGATAAAAAAGGCAACTTTATCGGGTTTGACATGGACTTCGGCAGAAGACTTGCCAAATCCATGGGTGTAAAATTCGTACCCGTCAACACCGCATGGGACGGTATCATCCCCGCCCTCATGACCGATAAGTTCGATATTATTATGGGCGGCATGACCATTACCCAGGAAAGAAATCTCAAGATTCTTTTTGCGGATCCTTACATTGTCGTGGGACAATCCATTCTGCTGAACAAAAAACATGAAGGAAAAGTTCTGTCCTACAAAGACCTCAATGATCCCAAGTTTATCCTGACATCCAGGATGGGGACCACCGGTGAACAGGCCATAAAAAAACATATCCCCAACGCCACCTACAAAGGCTTTGAATCCGAAGCAGAGGCCGGTCTGGAAGTTATCAACGGCAAGGCCGATGCCCTGGTCTACGATCTGCCCTTCTGTGGCTTCCTCTATGGCAGTCAAGGCAAAGGAAAAACCGTTTTCCTGAACGAGCCGTTCACCTATGAGCCGCTGGCATGGGCCATCAACAAAGGCGATCCGGACTTTCTCAACTATCTGAACAATTTCCTGCGGCAATCCAAAGGCGATGGATTCTATGAACAAGTCTACAACAAGTGGATTATCGGTTCCGACTGGAAAAAAGAGCTCGAGTAATCACCGAACCGTCAAAAATATCGACTAGCAGTAAACAGGCTGGCTATCTTCTTCCAATGGGTGGCTGGCCTGTTTTATAATTACCCCAATCAAATTAAAGCCGCCCTGCAAATTGGGACAGCTTATAGGTTTTAGAAAAGAAGCCATGAACACACCCGGGAAAAATCAACTGACATTGAGACCCGCTTCCTACAATATGTGGGTGGGCGTCTTCGTCGTGTTTTTACTAATTGTGGCCGGCCTTTTTTATTATGCGACCCAGAAAATCGAATATGTCTGGCGCTGGAACCGCATGCCTATTTATTTCGCCTACAAAGACAAGGTTGAGACCAATTCCGAAATTGCAGGTGAAGTCGACAAGATTGTCAGCAACGGCAAGCAATCCATCGTGACGGTTAAAGGCGAAACGGAAACCGTTTCATACACGGTCCCCACTACAGGCTTAACGGTTGTCGAGGGGGAGATCATCTCTCTCCGAGACAATATCGGCTCACATGAAACATGGAAGCCTGGCCTGCTGCTGATCGGTCTGTGGCTGACGCTGAAGCTGAGCATCATGGCGACGATTTTTGGTGTTCTTATCGGTGTGGCAGGGGGCCTGGCAAGAATTTCATCCAATCCGGCCTTTAAATGGACAACCATCGTCTATGTCGAAATTATACGCGGGTCACCGTTGATGGTACAGATTCTCATCTGGTATTTTGTCCTCGGAACGGTTATCAACGATCTCCTTGCCACGTATGGCATGGGACGGATTTCTGCCTTCTGGTACGGTGTTGCTTCCCTGGCCTGCTTTGCCGGTGCCTATGTGACGGAAATTGTCAGGGCCGGTATACAATCCATTCATCGCGGCCAGACCGAAGCGGCCAGATCCCTGGGTATGAGCTATGCCCAGTGTCTGCGATACATAATTTTACCCCAGGCGCTCCGACGTATTCTGCCGCCCCTGGCGGGGCAATTTATCAGCCTCATCAAAGACTCGTCACTTTTAGGTATTATTGCCATTCGTGAATTGACCAAAGCAGGCAGAGAGGCTGTCTCAGCCAGTCTGCAGCCGTTTGAAATCTATCTGGTTGTAGCGGTGCTGTATCTGGTTTTGACCTTTTCCCTTTCCATGTTCGTTCAACACCTTGAGAGAAGGAGTGCCGTAAAGTGATTGACGTCCAAAATATTTACAAGACCTTCTTTGTGCCGCATGAAGTCAAAGCGCTCGTCAATGTATCCTGTCAAATCAAGGCCGGCGAAGTCGTGGTTGTCTGCGGGCCCTCCGGATCGGGCAAGAGCACCCTGTTACGATGCATGAACCGCCTTGAAAAAGCGGAAACAGGCCATATTGTCATTGACGGTACCGACATTCTCAGCCCCAAGACCAACATCAATAAAGTCCGTGCCGAAGTGGGGATGGTCTTCCAGTCTTTCAATCTTTTCCCCCACAAGACCGTTTTTGAGAACGTTGCCCTGGCCCAGCTCGTGGTCCGCAAAAGATCCAAAAAAGACGCCCGCAAGAAAGCCGATTTTCTGCTCGATAAGGTCGGGATTACCGACAAGGCAAAGGCCTATCCGGACAATCTCTCGGGCGGACAACAGCAGCGTGTGGCCATCGCCCGGGCTTTGGCCATGGACCCGAAGGTGATGCTGTTCGACGAACCCACGTCGGCCCTGGACCCGGAAATGATCGGCGAGGTCCTGGATGTCATGAAAACACTGGCGCGAGAAGGCATGACCATGGTTGTGGTTACGCACGAGATGGGATTTGCCAAAGAAGTGGCAGACCGCGTCATATTTATGGACGCCGGTTCTGTGGTCGAAGTGGGTACACCCAAGCATTTTTTCGAAAACCCCGAGCACGATCGAACCAAACTGTTCTTGAGTCAGATACTCTAACCTGCTTCGCACATCTTGCACTTCGTGCGATATTAGCGCTGCGCGCGTCATTGATGGTCATTTACTTCGTGTCATTCATCGTAGCTCTCAGCTTTAAGCAACAATGAATTACGCGCGAAGCGCAAATATCGTCCGATAGGACAAATGTCACACGAAATGTAAATGACGTCCGAAGAACAGTTTTCCATATCTTGTGTCTAAAATCCGTTTTAGCACTCCAGCTTGTGTTTTATCTTTACAACTCCCCCATTCCTTGTTATAAATTCGTATTCATAAATAACCATCGTTACACGATTGTTATTAACGTACCAGGAGAACACCTCTCATGAAGCTGAAAAAATTGGAAATACTGGGATTCAAGTCTTTTCCGGAAAAGGCGGCTATTTCGTTTCCCCAGGGTATTTCTGCTGTCGTCGGTCCCAATGGCTGCGGCAAAAGCAATATTGTCGATGCACTGCGCTGGGTGATGGGTGAACAGAGTGTCAAACAGCTGCGCGGCAAGAACATGGAAGATGTTATCTTTTCCGGCACCAGTGGCAAACCGCCCTTGAACATGGCCGAGGTTTCCCTGACACTGCTCAACGACAACGGGTCAGCCCCCGAAGAACTCAAAGACTTCACCGAAATCAATGTAACCAGGCGACTGTACCGATCCGGAGAGAGTGCCTTCTTTATCAATCGCCAGCCCTGCCGCTTGAAGGACATCCATAACGTCTTCATGGGAACTGGCATGGGAGCCAAGACCTATGCGGTCATTCAGCAAGGCAACATCGGTGTCATAACGGACGCCGGTCCTGATGAGCGACGCCTGTTTATCGAAGAGGCCGCCGGGGTCACACGATATAAAAACCGCAAAAAGGAAGCCCTGAGCAAAGTCGCTTCAACACACCAGAACCTCTTACGGGTAAGTGACATTATAACGGAAGTCAATCGCCAGATGGCGGGTCTGAAGCGTCAGGCACGGATAGCCGAACGGTATAAAAAATACTCGGACCGGCTCAAAACGCTCACTATTCAACTGGGCATCCATTACTATGATGACTATGCCGAAAAAATAGCCAGTACCAGCCGGCTGCTTCAAACACGAAAAGACGACGATCTCCAGCATGCATCCCAGCTAAAGAAAATCGACGCGGCAGTGGAAGAGATTAAATTGAAACGCTGGCAAAAGAATCAGGAAATCTCGACCCAGAAATCACAGACATTCGAGGCCCAGCGTAAAATAGACCGCCTAGAAACGGATATCGACCACCTGCGCAACGAGATCGAACGGTATGCGCATGAGGTGATCGGACTGGAAACAGCCAGAAACGGCCTGGAGGAAAAAAATTCCAGCATCATCGAAGAGATCGATGTGGTCGAAAAAGAATATGCGTCGCTGTCTGCCGAAAAAAAAGTGGCCACATCCCAGATCGACGCGAAACAGACAGATTATCAACACATACGGGACCAGCTAACCCAACTGAATCAACAGCTCGAGGTGAGCAAATCAGCTCTCATGGAGATGGTTGCCGAGGAAGCACGCTACAAAAATACCTACCAGAACGCCAACAACAACAAAGAAAATCTGGCCCGGCGACGGAACCGTATAGACCAGGATATCGAAGCAGCTCAACAGCATGTCCAGGAAGCTAAAGAATCTGTTTTGGTGCATGAAAAAGACATTTCTCTTCTTCGAGAAAACCTGGCAAAACTGAAGACTGAACTGACGGCCATTGAAAACCAGGTCAACACCAAAATAAAATCTCTGAGCCGGCAGGTTAAACAGACCCAATCTACGGAAATGGAGCGCAATCAGATCCGATCACAGGTGTCGGCACTGAAGAAATTGTCTGAAAGCTACGCCTGGTACCGCGACGGTGTTCAGGCAATTATGCGCATTCGCACGAATCCGTCCGAAAATACGTCACCCGGTTCTGAACTCCCGGAACAGCCGAAAGCAGGTGTCGGCACCGGGTTTTCGAAAGATATTGTAGGGCTGATGGCGGAGGTCATCGAACCGGATCCGACATACGAAACAGCAGTGGAATCGGTTCTGGGAGATGCGCTGCAATATATCATCGTCAAGGATCAGGAGACCGGCATACAGGCCATAGACTATCTCCAGGCCACAGGCGCGGGGCGGGGCGGGTTTATTCCTATTCCGGGCATCAAACCCGTATCGCCGAATACCCTGGGGAGCACTGAATCGTCCCAAAGCCTTCTGCAGCATGTGTCTGTGAAAGCCGGCTTTGAAGATGTCGCCAACGCGCTCCTGGGTCATGTCTTCGTGGCCGACAATCTGGTCGAAGCCCGTACCCGTTTCAATCAAAACGGCCGCATCCAGACGATTGTCACCAAGGACGGCAACATCATTTCCCACCAGGGTGTCTTTCTCGGCGGCAGTAAGGATAAATTGTCCAACATTCTCACCAAAAGGCAGGAACTGAAGGGGATGACCCGACAGGCAGCACAACTCGACAAGAAGGTCGAATCCGAAAGAAATACACAGGAAATCCTTGGAAAAGAGGTTCGAAAGCTGGAAGAAACCTTGCAGCAGCATATCGAAAAGAAAGAGAAACTCCTGGTTGAAGAAAGAGAAGCCGAAAAAAATCTGTACCAGACTGCTGAAGAATTGAAACATGCCCGGCGCCATCTGGAAATGCTGCTCCTCGAGCGGGAACAGCTGATCGGCGAAGAAAACAACATCGATGTCGAAATCAGTAAATTTCAAAAGGCCATCGCCGAAATAGAACAAAACGTTGGCAATGCCCAGAAGACCGTCACAGATACCAATCAAAAAATAAGCGGTGTCACGGAGGTCCTTGAAAACGCCAATCGACAGATTGTCGATCTGCGTCTCAAGCATACCTCACTCATCGCAAGCGTCGAAAACAACCAAAACACGTTGCGGCGTCTAAAGGATTTCTGGCAGGATGGTTTAAAAAGACTGGAGCAACTCACCCAGGACATTACCATCAAAAAAGAGAAGCGCATCGCATTGAAAGAAAACAACAAACGCCTGGACGATGAACTGTCCCATATGTATGTGCAGTTCAAGCAACTCAAAGAGGTACTCCAGCATAATGAGGCTGACTACTTGACCATTGACGAAGAGCTGCAGGAAAAGGACGTTATTGTTTCGAACATCCAGAAAGCCAGGGAAACCACGCTCCAGAATATTCGCCTGCTTGAACTGGAACAGTCGCAACAGACCATCAAGCAGGAAAATATCGCTAACCGTTTAGAGGAGAAATACTTTCAGACCATCGACCAACTGAGGCTGCAGGTAGAAAAGATACCCGAAGCCCCCCCCTTGCCGGTCACAGGCATGGAAGAAGAAAAAGAACGTCTGGGATCTAAAATCGCCAGAATCGGGGATGTTAACCTGGGAGCCATCGATGAATACGATGAGTTGAAAACCCGCTATGATTTTCTCATGGAGCAGCAGGAAGATCTTGACAAGGCCATCCAGGATCTTCACAAGGTCATCAAGAAGATCAACCGGATTACCCAAGAGCGTTTTATCAACACATTTAACGCCGTCAATGAAAAACTGGCCGAAGTCTTTCCACGCCTGTTCGAAGGCGGTGCAGCCAAACTGGTCCTGACAGATCCGGACAAACCCCTTGAAACGGGTGTGGAATATATGATTCACCCGCCAGGTAAAAAACTGACGCGCATGAGCCTCCTTTCGGGTGGTGAAAAGGCCATGTCCGCCATCGCTTTTATTTTCTCCATTTTTCTTATCAAGCCGACGTCTTTCTGCCTCATGGACGAAATCGACGCCCCCCTGGACGATGCCAATGTTTTTCGCTTCAATGACCTGCTGAAGGTAATCGGCCAGAAATCGCAGATCATCATGATCACACACAACAAGCGTTCCATGGAATTTGCAGATACCCTGTTTGGCATCACCATGGGTGAAAAAGGGGTGTCCAAGATTGTCTCGGTCAACTTCGACAGGCAACCCAGCTAGATCAGGTGATAGCGTGACAATAGACTGTAGACAATGAACACGAAACGCCTAACAGTCTAGAAGCCATCTCAAAAAAAGGGTTTTGGCTCAAGTTCAAGGCGGGCCCGAACTTCAACCCGCAGGCATACTGAAGTATTCCGAGGAATTGAAGCAAGGGACCAACACAGAAATTGGGTCAAAAAACTTTTTTGAGATAGCTTCTAAACAACCTAATCGAAATAAATTAATCTTTATGAACGGTAAGCCCTCAAACAACTCAGAGAAGAAAGGATTTTTCAGCCGTCTCAAACGGGGACTGTCAAAAACGCGGGAAATCCTCACCACAGACATTGACGACCTCTTTTCGGGTAACAGAAAACTCGACGATGACCTGTTGGAAGAACTGGAAGAACTTCTGATCACATCCGATATCGGCGTTTCCACCGCTATGGATATTATGGATAAAATCACCAAGAAGTCCTCGGAAATCCAAGATGCCCATGGTCTCAAACAGGTTCTAAAAAATGAGATCGCCGACATTATGGGTCATGTGACCCCCACCGCACAGACCGCGTCCGAAAAACCCCACGTTGTCATGGTTGTGGGAGTCAACGGTGTGGGCAAAACCACCACCATAGGCAAACTTGCGGCAAGGCAGACCAGCCAGGGCAGAAAAGTGCTTATATCAGCGGCCGACACCTTTCGCGCGGCTGCCGTCGAACAGCTCACGATCTGGGCCGAAAGAGCCCAGGCCGATATTGTCAAACACAAGGACAATGCCGACCCCTCGGCCGTCGTATTCGACAGTATCGAAGCCGCACTTTCACGCAATGTGGATATTGTTTACATCGATACGGCAGGCAGGCTTCACACCAAAATAAATCTGATGGAAGAGATCAAAAAGATCAAACGGACCATTGCCAAAAAAATACCCCAGGCCCCCCATGAAATCCTGCTGGTGCTGGATGCCACCACCGGGCAAAATGCCATTTCCCAGGCCACCCTGTTCAACGAAGCCCTGGATATCACCGGTCTCGTCCTGACCAAGCTGGACGGCACGGCCAAGGGTGGTATCGCCGTGAGTATCTGCAGCACCTTGAATATCCCCCTCAAATACATCGGTGTGGGGGAACAGATCGACGACCTGCAGGTTTTCGACCCCAAGGCATTTGTGGAGGCGCTTTTTTAATATCAGGAACCTTTACATGCCAGTTATTGGCTGGCTATCTCAGAAAATATCAAGTGGAAATTGCATCAATAACTCCGTAAAGATTTACTGGATTATGTAAACCAGATTCTGTCGTTACTGTTTCATACCTTATTGTTACATAATCTCTTGTTTGTAGGGCACGGTGAAAATGATGTAGTCACCTAGTTTCCAGTGATTCGTAATTTCATAGGCTTATTCAGGAAGTTAAAGCTGGCTTTCAGGTACAATTTTCATAAACCAAATTTTGAAACGTCGCCACTTGCTTATAAAAGGCCCCTTGGTTTCAACGGCGATGCTGAATTTTAAACTACGTAAACCGTAATGGTAACATTGTTACAAAAGATGGGAGTAAAAGAGATGGACACCTTCCTATCGCGTATATATTATAATAATCATCTTGACGAGAGAATCATGATTACGAACAATAGAGCCATTATACTCAACTTTCAGATTCAATATTTGCTTGCTTATCATCCGATATACCCTTGACATATATTCAGAAATGCTACAGAGTTATTTTTTATACTTATTAATGGTGATAAAAAGTTCTATCTGGTGTCATTAACTTATTTTTTTCATGTAGCGGGATTGGCTCTACTAAAAGCCACTCTTCTAAGGGAGAACCAACGCATGATTAAACGTATTCTAGTCGGATTAGGTGGAACACCCTTCACAACCGTGGCCACTAAAATTGCCACGGAGTTGGGGGATCTGCACCAGGCCCAACTCACCGGCGTGACCGTGGTGGACACCAACAAACTGGACAAGGTAGGACCTGTACCGGCGGGTGGAGCAGCCTACGCCCAGCGTATGCGCGAAAGAAAAGCCCAAATCACGAAAGAGGGGACACATCAAGCCATTGCCGCCTTCAAATCACATTGCAGTAAGCAGCAGGTGGTTTGCCGCCGCATCGAGTATGAGAAAAAAGACCCGTTTGCTGCCATGATATCCGAAGCCCGCTACAACGATCTGACAATATTTGGGCTGCGCAGCATATTCGACTACGGTTTTACCTCCGACCCGGACAAAGCCATTATTAAATTATTGACTCAGGGGGTGCGGCCGATTCTGGCCGTGGCGGAAACCTACCGGCCCATCGAAAAAGCGCTCATCGCCTACAGCGGCTCCATGGAGTCAGCCAAAGCACTCCGCCACTTTCTCCATTTGAACCCCTGGCCGGGGGTAAGTCTTCATATCGTGCATTTCAAAGAGGGGCCCGAGAAAGAACCATTCCTGTTGAAAGATGCTGCTGAATTCTGTGACGCCCACGGTTTCGAAGTGAAAACCGATGCAGTGGAAGGACAGGCTCGAACGAGTCTGCTGCCCTTTGCCCGGGAAAATGACGCCGATCTCATCGTCATGGGCAACAGTGTGAACAAGGCCATACTGCGGCGTCTGCTGGGTGATACGCTGCTGCAAACCATAAAGTCGGCCGACCGGGCGCTTTTCCTATCTCAATAAAATGACCACAGCGAAACTAATTAGCCAGCACCACGACCCTGGCTGCAGCGGTTTGGGGCTGCTCAGTACAGCGTTGCCGCTGTTGCTCTTCATCGGCCTTTGCTATCTCTGGCCAGAAGTGGTGCGCGGGCACGTTTACCAAATCCAATGGCCCTGGATACCTAGCCTGGACCTGTACCTGCGATTTCGTCTCGACGGCCTGAGCCTGCTCTTTTGCCTGATCGTCACCGGGGCCGGTTTTTTCGTCAGCCTTTACTCTTCTTCATATATGGCCGGTCATCCACATGTGGGCCGCTATTTTGCCTTCCTGCACGCCTTCATGCTCTCCATGCTGGGGATCGTTACAGCCGACAATCTGCTGCTGCTCTTCGTCTTTTGGGAGGGCACCACGGTCTTTTCCTATCTGCTTATCGGGTTCGACCACGAAGCGGACACCGCTCGTGACAATGCCCGTCAGGCCATTTTAATCACTAGTGCCGGCGGCTTAGCATTGCTCATCGGTATCCTGCTTTTGAAAATCGCGGGTGTCTCCTTCACCATCAGCCATTGGGTAGGGGCTGGCGATCAGATCCGTCAGCATGCCTTGTATCCTGCCATTTTTACAGCTGTATTGTTGGGCGCTATCACTAAGTCGGCTCAGTTCCCCTTTCATTTCTGGCTACCCAATGCCATGAGCGCCCCCACGCCCGTCAGCGCCTTTTTACATGCGGCCACCATGGTCAAGGCCGGCATCTATCTGTTGATGCGCTTTCACCCGCTGCTGGGGGGTACGCAACTGTGGATGACGACCCTGGTCCTTATCGGTGGCATCACGGCCCTGTGGGGCGCTGTGCAGGCCTTGGCCCCATCCGACCTGAAACGGGTCCTGGCCTACACCACCATGATGGCATTGGGCATCCTGACCATGTTCCTCGGCGGCGAGACAGCGCCGGCCCTCACGGCAGCCACCACCTTTCTGCTGGTCCACGCCCTATACAAGGCCGCCCTCTTTCTGGCTGCCGGCAGCATCGACCACCAAACCGGCACCCGCCTTTTGGATCACCTCGGCGGACTCTGGCGTGCCATGCCCCTGACCGCTCTGGCCGTGGCCGCCGCAACCATGTCCATGGCTGGATTTCCACTGTTTTTCGGATTCATCGGCAAGGAGATCATGTACAAGGGGGCGCTGACCGAAACGGCCTATCCCGTTTTTGCCACCACCATCGCCCTGCTTTCCAACGCGTTGATGACCGGAGTGGCCGGGACCATCCTGCTCGGCGTGTTTTTCGGCAGACGCCCGACCGCCCTGGCGGCGGTCCGCGAAGTGCCCTGGACCATGCGATTCGGTCCCAGCATCATGGGCGGCCTGACCATCCTGTTCGGCATTTTCCCCTGGTGGGTTTCCGCCAATCTGGTTCAGCCCGCCGTGCTGGCCTTTCACCCGACCAGGGAAGAGATCCACCTGAAACTCTTTCACGGATTCAACACACCGCTACTGCTCAGTCTCATCACCCTGACGCTGGGCGGACTGATCTATTTAACGCGGCAACACATGCGTATATGGGTCGGTACACTGAGACAACGGCTGCCGGTCACATCCCAGCGCACCTATCAATTCGGCCTCGACCTGTTCATCCGAACAGCGCAAACGGTAACCAGCGGTCTGCAAAACGGATCACTGACCGCTTACCTGGCCATCATTGTGCTTTGCATGGCGGCCGCCGTGGGATGGCCCTGGTTCAGCAGCGCCAAAGCTGCCCTGAGCATACCTGTACTGGACGGCCCCATGGCCGCCGTGGGTCTGGTATTGATGATTTTAGCCGCTACCACCGTGGTGCTCACCGCTAAAGGGCGTCTGGCCGCCATCTGCGGTTTAGGTGGTGTGGGGGCGGGAGTGGCCCTGATTTTTCTAGTATTCGGGGCGCCTGACCTTGCTCTGACGCAACTCATGGTAGAAACGCTGACCGTGATTTTCGTCTCATTGGTATTGCCACGGCTGCCCACTCTGAATCGTGAGAAAAGAAGGCCGCTGATGCGCCGAATTATGACCGCAGGCCTCTGTGCGGCCGTGGGCCTGCTGGTCACCTCCCTGCTGATGGGCGTCGTGCAGCCCCCCCTGGATCGCAGCCTGACCGCTTTTTACGAGTCTAACAGCTACCTGGCGGCCCACGGCCGCAACATCGTCAATGTCATCCTGGTCGACTTTAGGGCCCTGGACACGCTGGGCGAAATCACTGTTGTCGTACTGGCAGCCTGGGCGGGCATCGCCCTGATCCGCAAACCCAAGGAGCGCCATCCGTGCAATCCGTCATCCTGAAAACCGCTACCCGCTTGATGGTGGGAATGATCCTGGTTTTTGCGGTCTACCTGCTGCTCCGCGGGCACCACCAGCCCGGCGGCGGCTTTGTCGCAGCATTGGTAGCCGGTACCGGCTTTGCACTGTTCGCCATTGCCGAAGGGCCTGGCAAGGTCCACCGTGCGATTCGTGTGCTTCCCGCAACCATTGCCTTCACAGGTCTGAGCCTTGCTATAATCGCTGGACTGCCTGCTGTGTTTGCGTCCCGGCCCTTTCTAACCGGCATGTGGTGGGACCTGGGACCGAAACTATCTATGGGCACACCGCTGATTTTCGATATCGGCGTCTTTCTGGCTGTGTTGGGCGCCATTCTGGTCATTCTGCTGACCCTGGAGGAGAGCTGACATGGAAGCACTGCTCGCCTGTCTGATTGGCCTGATGTTCGCCGCAGCTCTGTATCTAATACTCTCCGGCTCTTTGGTCAAGTTCGTCTTCGGATTCACCCTCATCGGCAATGCCGTCAACCTGCTGATCTTTACGGCTGGTCGTTTGCACCATGTACAACCGCCGTTGATTCCACCAGATCGCACCGGCCTGACCCATGCGGTTTCCAACGCCCTGCCCCAAGCCCTGATTTTGACTGCCATCGTCATCGGTTTTGCCATGGTCACCTTCGTGTTGGTCCTGTTGCTGCGCACCTATGCGCATACCGGAACATTGGACGTGGACGAGGCGTCCTTCTTGAATGAAGCCGGGGAAGATGAGCCGGAACCGGCCGGTCAGGATCAAACGGTACAAAGGCGGCCGTCATGAGGATCCTTCCGGCACTGCCCATATTGCTGCCCATGGCCATGGCCCTGGTCTTGTCCCTTTTGCGGAGCCACCAGCGCCGTTCCCATGGGGTTGCCCTGGCAGGGGCTGTGCTGCATCTGGCCTTGGCCATACTGCTTCTGGCCACTGTGTTGAAACAGGAAATAGCGGTTTTGTGGGTAGGGGGCTGGCCAGCACCCTTTGGCATCTGTCTGGTTGCCGATTACCTGAGCGCGGTCATGGTGTTGATCACCGCCATAATCCATACCGCCGTGATGGCATATGCCCGCTATGACATCGACCCCGTTCAGGTGCGTACCGGCTTCTACCCCTTCATGCAGATGCTGACCGCGGCCGTCTGCGGGGCCTTTCTAACCGGCGACCTGTTCAACCTCTATGTCTGGTTCGAAGTCATGCTGATAGCTTCTTTCGGGCTGCTGGTCATGGGACGTAACCCCGGCCGACTCACCGGAGGGGTGAAATATGTTACCGTCAATTTGATCGCCACGCTTTTTTTCATTACCGCCATCGGGTTGATCTACGGATTGACCGGCACCTTAAACATGGCCGATCTGCATGCCAAAGCCGCCGGAGTGGAGAACACAGCCCTGCTTACCGCTACCGGTATGTTACTGATGGTCGCTTTCGGCATCAAGGCAGCCCTTTTTCCCCTTTTTTTCTGGTTGCCAGCCGCGTATCACACGCTGCCGGTGTCGGTATCGGCCTTCTTTGCCGGCATGTTGAGCAAGGTGGGCGTCTATGCCCTGATTCGCATGTTTACCCTGGTCTTTACGTCCAACATCGGGGTCACCCATGCTACCCTGCTGGTTGTCGCGGCCCTGACCATGGTCTTCGGTGTGGTGGGTGCCGCATCCCAAATGGAGATGCGCCGCATCCTCTCCTTTCATATCATCAGTCAGGTGGGGTATATGGTACTCGGCCTCGCCCTGTTTACACCCTTGGCCCTGGCCGGCACTATTGTCTACTTGATCCACCACATCGTCGTCAAAGCGAACCTTTTCCTGGTCAGCGGATTGGTACGGCACACCGGAGGGTCCTTCAACCTTAAAACAATTGGCGGACTATACAAAACCAACGGACTTCTGGCAGTTGGTTTTATCATTCCGGCCTTTGCCCTGGCCGGCTTTCCCCCCTTGTCCGGATTCTGGGCCAAGCTGCTTATCATTAAAGCCTGCCTGGAGAGCCAGCAGTACTCACTGGCGGTCCTGTCGGCAGCTGTTGGCCTGCTGACCGTCTTTTCCATGATCAAGATCTGGTCCGAAGCTTTCTGGAAGCCGACGCCGGCCGAGGTAAACGGTTCGCCCATCAGGCGTCCCCTGTCCCCATGGATGCTCGTCCCGGTCTTGTCTCTAGCTTTAGTGACGGTGCTGTTGGGGCTTTGCATGGAGCCGGTGATTCAATTTTCCATGGTAGCGGCCGGACAGTTGATGGAACCACAGGTTTACATCCGTGCGGTATTGGGAGGGCAACCATGAGCCTGCTGATCCTCAACCTTTTGTTTGCCGGTGTGTTTATGATCCTTCTGGGCAGCGGTAGCATTGGCGTTTTTCTGTCCGGCTTTGCGATAGGGTATACCGCCCTTTGGCTTTCAAAACCCTTGTACCAAAACAAGCGCTATTTCATGACATTGCCCAAAACCATCAATCTGATGGGCTATTTCCTCAAGGAGCTGATTGTTTCCAATCTTCGCGTCCTTTGGGATGTGATTACTCCCAGACATATAAACCGGCCAGGGATCATCGGCATTCCGCTTGCAGCTCAAACAGACCTGGAAATTTTTGTCGTTGCCAGCCTGATTTCACTGACCCCGGGCACATTGAGCGTGGATCTGTCCGAAGACCGTAAAACATTATTCGTCCATGTAATGTTTCTGGATGATGTAGAAAAATCCCGCGCCGAAATAAAGAACGGCCTGGAAAGGCGAATCCTGGAGGTTATGCGAAGATGATATATGCAAATAACTTTATCGATCTTGCCGGCCTAGCCGCATTGGCTATGCTCCTGGTCAGCATGATCTTGGTGCTCTGGCGGATGGCCAGGGGGCCCACGGCTGCCGACCGCGTGATCGCTCTAGACCTGCTATCCATGCTGGTGGTGGCCTTTCTGGTGACGGTATCCATTCATGCCCGTGAGACCAGCTATCTCGATGTGGCCATTGCCTATGCTTGTATCGCGTTTTTGGGAACCGTAGCACTGGCCCGCTACATCTCGCGGACTTCATGGAAACGGCCCGAGAAGAAACAAGGAGACCAAAGGAATGGTTGACTATGTCACAGGACTACTCATGGTATTAGGAAGTATCTTCTGCCTGGTGGCGGCCGTGGGGATCGTTCGTCTGCCCGACGCCCTGACACGCATGCACGCAGCCACGAAAGCGGGCACCCTCGGTACCGGACTGCTGATCATCGCCGAAGCACTTTTCTACCGGCAACTGGGCATTTCACTGCGAGCCGCCACCGTCATAGTGCTGGTGCTGCTGACGGCCCCGGTGGCTGCCCATCTCATCGGACGAGCCTTTTATCACAGTGGTGAGCCCCTATCAGACCGTACCTGGATCGACGAACTAAGAAGCCAAAAAAGAGAAAAATTTTAGCTGTCCGAAAAAAAAGCGAAACTCTATTATTATCATTCCGCGTCGGCCATTTAGTAGATGAATTAAGTTTTGCTTTTCCAAAATGATTGCCAGATGCCACTGCGGAATAGTATGCCTGTTACATTCGGGGGTCTAATTTTGATTCATAGCGGCATATTACCCCATGGCAAAATAAAAACAAGTGTATAAAATGAGGCAGAAGATTACAAATTCGATTGGCAACTGGATCATCAAGGGTGGATGTAAAGACTTTATCAAATTCAGAGATTGCCCTTGGGCGTTGATTATGATTTAACCTATTAAATCAATATGGTATGCTAAATAGTTTCTAATCTTCACCTATGAGGTTACATTTCTGGCAATAAGTATGGCCCTTAGAACATCAAGGATAGTTAAGGATTAAATCCCAGTCGATACAATTAGTAGGTAACGTCGAAGGTCTCGAACTCACCGGTATAGTCCTGCCAGATCACATCCACCTTGCTGACCATGGCACGCGGAGATCCTGTTTGGCACCACGCCAGCGCGGCTTTTACATCGACTTCCTCGCCTTCGAACACCGCTTCCACCGAACCATCCATTTTGTTCCGGACCCAGCCGGTAACCCCGAAACCCTCTGCTGCTTCCTTGGTTTCCACCCGGAAAAAGACGCCCTGTACTTTTCCGGTTATAATGGCATGGGCCCTGATCTTGTTTTCCATGGTTAGCCCCTCTCGTTGAGAGCAATGTATTCTTCTTCGGACAGGATCGTGACGTTCAGGGTACGCGCTTTCTCAAGCTTGGCCGCCCCCACCTTCTCGCCACACACCAGTATGTCGGTGGAACTGCTCACCGCTGTCTGCACCCTGGCTCCCAGTCGTCGCGCATCCGCCTGCATGGCCTCACGGGTGCCGTGCAGCATTTTACCGGTGAAGACAATACCCTTGCCGGCAACGGCGCTTTCGACCGTCTGTGTCTCATGAACAAGGGGCGTGGTTACAAGGTTGAAGCCGAGGGCCAGCATGTGGTCGATGGTCTTTCTGAGATCCTGAATACCTTTGTGGATGGACTGGCTTGTTATGCCCCCGAAGCCGTTGATACCCTCGATGCGTGTACGATCCGCTTCCAGGAGGTCCTGGAGCGTCATGTGGGAAAGCAGCTTCCTGCTGTCTCCGGTTCCCAGGTTCGAAATTCCCAGGGCCGCCAGAAACCGCCAGTCTTCCACGGCTTTGTTCCTGCTGATATGCAGGGCCTCTACCAGATTTTTTGACTGCACAGGCCCGAACCCCATGTCAGTGAATTCCGCTTCCGTCAAAGCGTAGATCTTCTCCAGACAATCGTATCCACTTTCCACTAGCTTCTGTATGGTTTTGATGCCGAACCAATCCGCGTTCCCAAGGGTTTTAAACCAGTGGCTGATACCCTGTTCCATCTGAGCCCGGCACAAACGATTGTCGCATTTCAGAAAATCATTCTGCCACACTAGCTTCGTCAAGCACACCGGGCACACTGACGGAAGAGCAACGTCCTGGGATGGTTTCAAAACCTTTTCCAACTTGGGAATGACTTCACCGCTCCTGATGATTTCAATTTCCGAACCCGGCCCTATTTTTTCTTTGAGCACCATACCCGCATGGTGAGCGGTGACCCTCCGAATTGTGGCACCCGAAAGGGAGATGGGTTCGACCTCCATGACCGGTGTGATATTTCCGGTTCTGCCCACCTGCCAGGTAACTGCATGCACCACCGTGACGGCGGTGTCACCCTTTGTCTTGATGGCGATCTGCCAGCGGTAGTGGTGGGCGGTGGCGCCCATGGTTTCCCTGATCTCCGGGTTCATCACTTCGGCAACCGCACCGTCCATGGGGTAGTCTGTCTGATGGGCCAGATCCGCCAGAATCGTATCGATATTGCACAGCATGGTATCCGCATCGCCTTCCCAGGAAGCAAGCTGACTGTATGGCACAAAATGGACCGCCTGATCCTCAAGGGCCTTTCGAGCCGATTCATTCAAGGTGTCCGAGGAGACAATACCCACCACCATGTTGCGGGGATGCTCGAACGAACCGGACAGCTGTTCGTCAAAATAGGCTTTCTTGATAACGATCTCGCCGACACCCAGCCCCCGTCCCCCCACAGGAAAGACGCCTTTTGAAAATGCATTGCTGATATCGTAACCGACTTCTCCGTTTCCTCTGGAAGCCAGAACCCTGCCATCGTCCCGCCCGGCAAGACCATCCAGCTTCGGGGTAACCCGGTAGACAATATCTTCTATGAGCATGTCTTTGGCCACTTTGGACACCCGCGTAACGAATCGCTCCAAGGCCTCTTTGGTATAGGCCTTGTCCGTGGACAGCATAGGTATTGGATGCCGGATTTCATTTTTGCCAGAAAATGTCTCGGGCTCCACGGCATGCAGAAAAGGATGGCCGGGATCGAGACTGCGCAGCTCCTCCACCAGCCGGTCATAATCAGCATCGCTGACAAGGGGTGAACCCTTTCGGTAGGCTTCGTTGTAAACCGACAATTTTCGGAGAATTTCGTCGATACTGTCCGTCATGTCAGTCCCTCACACAGTTTTCCGACAATCATCGCCGCATCTTTTCGTGCTTGCCTGAATCGCTCACTTTTAAATCCAGGTTTCCAGGTCAGGCTGGAGAGTTCGTCAGACACCACCAGAAGACCGGCCACATCCACGCCGTGAAACATGCCCACGGACAACAGGGCCGACAGTTCCATTTCCACGGCCAGAACACCTCTTTTCTGAAAAGATCGAACCGCCTCCCGGGTTTCCCGAAAGGCCGCATCCGTGGTCCAAACCAGACCCTCATGAAAGGTTATTCGTTCCGATTTCAGGGTCTGCCGGGTTTTTCCCAGGATAAGAGTTGACGGTACCACAAGATCCAAAGTCTTTTGCTGATAGTGAAGAGAAGTACCCTCGTCCACCAGGGCACCATTAGGAACAATCATGTCACCGATGTGGACCTTTTTTGATATGGCACCACACCATCCCATGAAAACGATTCGTGTAACGCCCCAGGCGATCAGTGTTTCCAGGATCATGGTCCCATAGGGCGCTCCGATAAAAGGCCCGCACAGGGACATGCCGGCACTCCGGCCGGATCCAACCGCGAGACTGGCCGTGTAGAGATGCCGGTTGCCCAGGTCTTCAAACTCCATGAGGCCTTTGAGCAATTGAAAGTCCGGCGTGGTTGCCGCCATCACGGAGACAGGCCCGAGTTCGGGCGTGTTCCGGGTCTTGACGGGTCTGATCACAGGTGTGGAATCAGGTGAGGAAGGCATCTTCTCCCATTGCAAGATTACGTTAGTAAAGAATCCAAGTACAGAGAACAAGGCATTGGTTTGCCCCTACAAGGGGTTTTTTCTCCAAGAGTGCGATCCAGAGAATTCAGAAATTACAGAAAATAATTTGAACGTCGAACATCGAACACTCAACATGCAATGTCGAATGTAGACAGCGGTCGTGCAGGGCAGGCGCTTGTGTTGAGTGTTACCTTGTTCCCTTATAGAAAAAGATAGAATAGCATTTAGCTTCGATGTTCGATGTTGGGCGTTCATCTTTAACGTTCAGCTTATACCGGTGCAGCCAGCCTCGTTAATGTCTCCTTCACCTCATCGATCACGTCATACAACCATAACACATCTTCCACGGTCAATCGGCCGGCCTTCATGGGCGCCCTTTCGCCCCCTTCCTTTTTCATCAGAATTCGGGGACCGATCTGCACCTTGGGCTGCCCTTCGTTATATTGATTGATGGAGATGATGAGACCGGTTTCCTCACACCGCCATGTTTTCAGTACCTTATCCTTTTCAGGGTCAAACGGCATCGCTATCCTCCCTTATGAGACCGACAATTTTGAAAAATCGGCAAATTTATCGAAAAGTTCGGCAATATTGCCGAGAAGTGCCAGCCGGTTAAGCCTGACATTCTTGTCTTCAGCCATGACCAGCACACCGTCAAAAAAAGCATCCACGCAATCCCGCAGAGACGCAATTTCCAACAGGCCTTCTTCAAAACGGCCCTCTTCCAGGTGCGCCAGTGCCCGCTGCCTGACATCCATAAACGCTGCAGACAAATCATGCTCTGATGGATGCTCAAACAACTGTTTGTCCACCACAACACCCTCAAAGCCCTCTGCCTTGCGGATAATGTTGACCACTCTCTTGAACGAAACCGCCAGGGGTTCAAAATCCGGCGCCCCCTTCAGTCGCTCAAGGGCATTCACCCTGCTCCATACCTCGGGCACAGCCTCTACCCCGGCACTGACCACCGCAGCGATAACGTCCTTTGAACAGCCTTCCTCCACCAACTGGCGCGACATGCGGTTTTTCAAAAAAGTGAGGACATTTTCAGCTGTCTCTGCAACATTCTTTGGGCTTTTCTCTGAAAAGAGTGCCAGCGATTTCACGATCATGTCTTTCAGCGGAATCGACAACCCCTGGTCCAGCATGATATTGATGATACCAATACCCTGGCGCCGGAGCGCATAGGGATCGGAAGCACCGGTGGGTACCAGACCTACCGAAAAACAGCCGCATATTGAATCGATCTTATCGGCTATCGCCAGAACGGCGCCGGTTACTGTTTTCGGAAGCGGTCCCCCCGAATAGGTGGGACGGTAATGTTCCTCTATGGCCGAGGCTACGTCTGCCGGTTCTCGGGAAAACGTGGCATAAACACGCCCCATGATTCCCTGCAGCTTGGGAAATTCTACCACCACCTGGCTCACCAGATCTGCCTTACAGAGACCGGCAGCCCGTACCACGCGTTCATGAAAAGCTGAATCAGTGGAGACCAGCCCGGCCACATAGGCACCAATTTTCATGACTCGCTGAATCTTTTCGGCCATGGTGCCGAGAGCGGCCTGAAAAAGAACGCCCCGCAGACGTTCATTCCAGGGCCCGAAAAGCACCTTCACATCACTCTGATAAAAGAATTGTGCATCCGCAAGCCGTGCTCGCAGCACCCGTTCATGCCCTCTTGCCACAAGACTGAGATCTTTGGTGCGGGTGTTGTTAACGGCGATAAAATAGGGCATCAGGTTCCCGGCATCATCTACCACGGCAAAATATTTCTGGTGCTCCCGCATGGCCGTAATCAGGATTTCACGGGGGATGTCCAGAAAATCTTCATCAAATCTGCCGGCTGTCGCCACCGGATACTCCACAAGATTGGTGACGATATCGAGCAACTCCTCATCCGGCAGTATGTTGCCACCCACACCTGCGGCGGCGGCTTCTATTTCTCGGACTGTGTCCTTTTTTCGCACCGCCATATCCACCACCACATGGGCGGCTTGCAGTTTGTCCACATATTCTTCTGGTTCGCTGATTTTGATTTTTGACGGATTCATGTAGCTATGGCCGTATGTGGTCCTACCACTCCTGATATTACCCAACTGGAACGGTACTATCTGAGATCCCAGTAAAGCCAGAATAGAATGGATGGGCCGCGCAAAGGTGATATTCAGTTCACCCCATTTCATGGTTTTTGGAAAGGGTATGGACAGAACAACCTCCGGCAGCATCTGCTTCAAAATGGTTCGGGTCGCCAGGCCTCGCTCCACAACCTTGGCACACACATAGGATCCCTTTTCCGTCTTTTTCAACTTGAGGGCCCCGACATCCACGCCAACCTTTTCCGCAAATTTCTGAATCGCCACGGTGGGGTTACCGGCAGCGTCATAGGCCACTTTCTGCGGCGGCCCCAGCACCTCTGTGGTCACCGTCTTCTGTCTGGTGGCAACATTATCGATCACGACAGCCAGGTGCCTCGGGGTACCGTACGTACTGACCGCTCCATTCGCGATCCGGGCGGCGGTCAGTTTGTTTTTGAGAGTTGTCGAAAGCGCTTTCAGTGCCGGTGCTATGTAACCGGCCGGTATCTCCTCGGCACCGATTTCAAGCAATAATTTCTTCATATTTTCCCCTTATAAATTCGCATTGCGAATTCATTAATGGATACCCCATGGCTTCCCGCTGCTTCAAATAGCCTTCGGCGCAAAGCCGGGCCAGGTTCCGTATGCGCCCGATGTATCCAGTCCTTTCGGTTACGCTGATGGCACCCCTCGCGTCCAGGAGGTTGAACGTGTGGGAGCACTTCAGACAGAATTCATAAGCAGGAATGACCAGATCCATGGCAATTGTTTTCTGCGACTCCGATTCAAACCTGGCAAACAACTCCAGAAGCATATTCACGTCGGCCTTTTCAAAATTATATGTGGATTGCTCCACTTCCTGACGGTGATGCACCTGGCCATAGGTAATCGTATCGTTCCACATGAGATCGTACACATTGTCGACCCCCTGCAGATACATGGCGATGCGCTCCAGACCATAGGTCAGCTCCACGGGAATCGGAGACAATTCCACACTCCCGGCCTGTTGAAAATACGTAAACTGCGTAATTTCCATGCCATCCAGCCACACTTCCCATCCCAGACCGGACGCGCCGAGCGTAGGAGATTCCCAGTCGTCTTCCACGAACCGGATATCATGTTCCAGAGGATCGATACCCAGAACCTTCATGCTCTGCAGGTATTGCCGCTGTACATCCGGCGGTGAGGGCTTCAGGAGGACCTGATACTGGTAGTAATGCTGCAGCCGGTTCGGGTTCTCACCGTACCTGCCGTCTGTGGGTCGCCTGGACGGCTGAACATAGGCTACCTTCCAGGGTTCCGGTCCCAGTGCCTTCAATGTCGTATTGTGATGAAAGGTGCCGGCCCCTACCTCCAGATCGTAAGGCTGCGTAACCACACATCCTTTCCGCGCCCAGAACGTGTCCAGCTTTAATATTACGTCTTGGAAATTCATACTCTGTCCTCTTACATGTCTGTGTTTATTGGGTTCATTGAGTTTGTTGGGTTTATTGAGTTCATAACGCTGGGGAGCCTGGAGGCTGGGATGCTGCTATCTGCTTTAAGCTGTCAGCCACCCTCCAACCCTTGTATCACCCTCGAACCCTGGAACCCTAAATAAATATCCCCGGTTTCACCAACCCAACGAACACAATGAACCCAATAAACTCAAAGAACTCTAGCAACCACTCCCCTGCCATCAACACCCGAATCGAGTATCTGCGCACCATTCCGCTGACGAAGAATGTTCTCCCATATCCCCCTGAGTCTGTCAATATCTTCCACGGCTCCCAATGCCCAGACACATCCGCCGCCTCCGGCCCCTGTAAATCGAACCCCACAGGCGTTTTCCACTGCCGATGCCCGCAATTGCTCTCCCATCTCGTCGAAGACTTCCGGTGTCATCTCCCGCCGAAGTGCCACCTCTCTGTTCATGCAGCGTGCCGCCTCCCTATAATTCTGGCCAATCATGGCATCAATAAATTGTTGGGTAATACGGCAGATTTCCTCCCATTTTTGGCGATGCTTCCCGGCGATGAACTGTCTGACCCACTGGTTGTTGACATCTTTGGAAACATGCGGCACCCCGCAATAGGCCACCAGGATGTGCGACTCGATCTCAGGAAAACGGCGTGGTTCCACAACGGTAACTTTTTGAAATGACCGGCCGACACCCTCCTGAGCCCAATACCAGGCATGGATACCTCCATAGGCTGCTGCCAGATGATCCTGAAGACCGCAGGGTACGCCTGCCACGCTGCCCTCCAGAGCATGGGCCAGCAAAGCTGTTTCCTGAACCGGGGTCGCTGCTGCCCCCGCGGTGGCGAGAACGGCCTGAAACGCCGCTGCCAGGGCAACCGCCGCTGATGAAGATCCTCCCAGGGCACTCCTGGGAGGTGAGGCAGAGACAATGGAAATTTCTACTCCGTCTGCACTGAAATAGGTGGCAATGGCAAACATCAAACCCAGGGGAGGATCAAAAGGCGCCTGAGACAGTGAAAACGTTGTGGGTTCAAACCCTCTGGAGTTGATCTGCGTGACACCTTCTCGACCCGGCGTAACCCTTACCGTTGTCCGCATATCAAGAGCAATGTTAAAGGTACACGGCCTGAAACGTCTCAGGGGCAGATAAAATGTGCTCAGGTCCAAGGTCCCGCCCATGTCGATGCGACAGGGCGCCGAAGCCTCAACGTATCGGTCTTTCAAGAGATCTCTGATAGGTATCGTCATGGTCATATCATTATGTTGTTCGTTGCGTTTATTGGGTTCATTGGGTGATAAGCAATATGCGATAAGCTGTAAGCTATAAGCGGCTTAAAGCTTATGGCTTACAGCGTATTGCTCTCATCGATCACCTGGACCCTTCTTTTCTATTCTGTCTGCAAACGAAGCCGGCGTAAAAATTTCAGGCTTTTCGGTTCCCTTCCCAGATGGTATGGGACAAAGGCTTCCAGAAAGGCGAGGCTCTCCCGCATGGCAGTTGGTGAAAAACGTATTCTCCCGGCTTTGTTCAATTCACACGTGTTCAGCCACTGCAACTGTTTGATGGTTCCTTTTGACAGGCATCTTTGACCGGACGAATAAGGTGTGCAGTGTTCGCAGACAACACCGCCCTTTGCCAGATCGACATTGATTTTATAGTGACTCATGTCTGTCATATCCGAATGGCAGGTGCAACAATAATTCAGATTCGGGCACAACCCGGACAAGGTGAGTAGCCGCATCTGAAACAGGATACTCAAGACCTCGTCAGGTATTTCCCCGGCATCGATCTCCTTGAGCACATAATCCAGAAGTTGGAAAACTGCCACCTGCGGTCTGCCGTCTTCCAAGGTGTCGTTTACGAGTTCAGCCCAGTAGCTGGCAAATGCGGTTTTGGTGATGCTCCCCCTGATGTTGTTCAAGGGACTCGAAAAAGAGGCTTCTGTGAGAACCGGCAATCCCTTACGATTACTTTTGCTGACGACAATATCCAGCAGGGAGAACAACTCCAGAACACCGGAAAATCGTTTGGTACTTCGTTTGGCCGACTTTGCTATGGCGGTCATTTTGCCGTGCCGATAGGTCAAAAAAGTGATGATCAGATCAAAATCGCCATAATCCAGGCGGCGGATCAGAATCGCGGGGGATGAAAAGAGCGACATTTCGGGTTAAATACCTAACAGCGAGGTGGCAATGGCAAAATAGAAAAATACACTGATAATATCGATGGCGGTCGTTACAAAGGGACCTGTTGCTACGGCTGGGTCGACCTCGATTCTGGCAAAGAGCATGGGAACTAGGGAACCCACAAGTGCCGCCACAGACATGGAACAGATGACCGAAGACCCCACGGCAATGGCAAGCATGACCGTGCTGTATTTCAGCTGTGCAACGACCCCGATCAGAAGACCATAGACAAGCCCCAGAATCAGTCCGATGGAAAGTTCCTTAATAACCACCGGCCACAATTCACCTGTGTCTATTCGCCCCGTGGCAAGACCCCGGACGACAATGGTGGAGGATTGGGTGCCGATATTTCCGCCCATACCCATGATCACAGGTATAAAAGCAGCCAGGTAAGTCAGTTTTCTCAGGCTCTCTTCAAAATGACCGATTACGAAAAAGGCGACGATGCCCCCAATGCAACTGGCAAAAAGCCAGGGAAGTCGTATACGCGTACTCTTGATAACAGATTTCGTCTCGACGAACTCCTCGCCCACACCTGCCATTTTCAAGATATCTTCGGTTGCCTCGCGCCTGAAAATATCGATGACATCATCGACGGTTACGATACCAACCAGCTTATTGGTGTCGTCCACCACGGGCACGGCCAGGATATCGTATCGGGCAACAATTTTTGCTACCTCCTCCTGATCCATATCTGTCTTTACGGAAAAAATATCCGTCACCATGAAGTCTTTCAGGGGTGTTTCAGGTACCACAACCACAAGTTGCCTAAGGGAACTGACACCTACCAGATTACCGTACTCATTGATGACATAGAGATAAAAGGGCATCTCCACATCTTGATGCTCTTTCTGCAAGGACTTGATTGCCTCGCCTGCCGTGACATCTTCGCGCAGCGCAATGAAATCAGGTACCATGATACCACCGGCGGTATCGTCTTCGTAGCGGAGCAGACCTTCGATCTCCTCCGACCCTTCCACCCGCATTTTATGAAGAATAGAATCTGACATCTCTTCAGGCAGTTTGCCGATTATGTCAGCGACATCATCGGTGGGCATATCCTCAAAAACCGCCACGACGTCTTCTATTTTCAAGGCCTCCACAAAGGATAAAAGGGTATCCTCTTCCAGTTCACTGAGCAGGATTCCTTTCTGCTCGATATCCTCGATCATGTGGAAAAGCTTGAGTTGTTCCGTCACGGAAAGTGAATTGAAGACCATCGACAGGTCGGCGGCGTGAGTTTTGGCCACGATCTTGCGCAGGTGCGGAAGGGCGTTGCGCCTCAGCAGTCGTTTGACGCTTTCTATCAGAATGGTATTTCGATCGCTCATGGCCATGTTGTCCCTGAAACTACTGTCTTGAAAGAAATCATAGCTTCGTTTAGAACCATGCAATGATTTCCTTAATAAATCAATCTATTAAATTAGAGAATTATCTTTATATGGGATGATTCCCGCAACTTCTCAAGCCAGTCGATAAACGCTTTTTCGGTAAGCTCTTTAAACAGGGTCTCCTCGATCTGTGAATAGACTTCCTCCAGTGACATTTCATTTTCTTTCAGTTTATTTTCAACAAAGAAGATCTGGTACCCCTGATCGGTATCCAGAACTGGGGTGTACTCTCCCTTCGTAAGGCCACCCAGCACTTCTTTCAGCTGGGGTGAAAAATCCTTGTATGGCAGTATCCCGAGATCACCACCATTTTTAGCCAGTACCGATTCCGAGTATTCTCGGGCAAGAGAATCGAAAGATGCTCCTTTTTCCAGCGCTGCATGCACATTTTCCATTCTCTCCAGAACAGCCCGTTTCCCGTTTGCGCCGGCATTTTCCGAAACCCGCATGATAATGTTGCGAAGATGGTACGTCAGCTCACCCTGATACTTCTCGATGTTGCTTGCATAATATGCAGCAACATCTTCTTTTGTTATCACTATGTTAGCCTTTACGGCCATGTTGACGAGCCTTGCCCTCAGTGTCTGTTCTTTCACCTTCTCCCGGTAAAGCTCGACTGTCATACCATCATTTTCAAGGGCTTTACGAAAATCCTCATCCGTCCACGACTTGTCTTTCTTGATCTGTTCGATATTATTGTCGATGTCTTCGTCGCTTGCGGTAATCCTGTAGCGCTTGATTTCCTGGTCGGTTATCTTCTGATCCACCAGTTTTTTGACCACATCGCTTCTGACCTCGTAAAGCATTTGCTGTTCTTTTTCAGGGTCATAACCCACCGCTTTTATCCGTGCCTCATATGGAGCCATCTCCTTCTGAACTTCGAGATACGTAACGATGTCATCATTGACGATGGCAACAATACGCTCCACGATTTCGTCACCACCTGCAGGCGCCCCTCCAGTGAAGCCAACAATCCATATGGAAAGCCATATGAATCGACGCATGATCATCTTGAAATTCAAATACCTGGTCATCTGTTATATTAATCCGTGACAGCTAAGGCCGCGCCACAATTCTATCCCACGCCATCTGGTTGACATTCAAGGTGTATTTTTTTTCCAATGCCATCATCCACTCCCGGTACATGACCTCTTTTTTGCTGTTTCGCACCTGCTGGATGATAATGGTGTCAAAATTGGAGACATCCTCATGCTTCTCCGGATCGGATCCAGATACACCGTAATGCTGTTCATAGTAGTCGGATATCTCCTCCGGGGTAATGTGAATCAAGGGTTCAAGTTCATGATCAACGACTTTTACCATCAACAGTCGAATTCTCAGATCATTTTTCCACTGCTGAAAGGATACCGCCTGCTCAATCAGCACCTGATCGAACTCATCCTTGGGATAATCCGCTTTTATCGATGCAATCATTTCTTCGAGTTCCGCATCGCTGATCTGTATGTTAAGTTCTCTGGCTCTTTCGATAAGAATCAATCTTTCCGTAAGTTGATTCAGGACACGTAGCTGAATACCAGCCAATATCCCCGAATCCATGTCTGCACCCGTGGGGAAATCATCCAATGTATCCTCGACCGCCCTGCCAAAATCATCCACCGTGATAACACTGTCATTGATCTGAATTAAGACTTCCGGTGGTTTCGGTCTCTTCGAGTCGGAACAGCCAAAAAATCCGGTCCATACAAACAGAAGTGCCCCTACCATACCAAGACATCGATAGCGCCATTGACGTTGCTGCACGAAACGCCCCCGTTGCGATTTACGATCCTACCGCATCTACGGTGCCAGATGCCATACCGCATAGCCCACTATAGCGGAACGGCATCTTCCTTGTAGCTACGGCAACCTCTCCAATCGCACAATTTAGTTAATAGAGACGATTTTTCACGTCTCAACACGCCTGAATAAGGTGATCAGGCGTTAACATGATGCGCTATTTCTTTCAAGATGTATTTGGTCTGGGTTAAAAGGCCGGTTTTATGGCCATCGGACAGTGCCACCGTCAATTTATGATCGGGGGTCAGTCGAAACCGGTCCTTTTCTGAAAGAATCAGGTCGACAATGCCATGAGGATTGGCCTGATGCCGATCGGATATGTGAAGCACCAGCTGGTTTCCTGCCATATCGAGTTTCTTGATACCCGCTTTTATCGCCAGAACTTTGAACACAATCTTCATTAGAAGATTCGAAACTTCTTCCGGCAGTTTGCCATAACGATCCATGAGTTCTTCTCTAATAGCTGAAATTTCATCCATACGGGAGATTCTGGAAAGCCGCCGGTAGGCTGAAAGTCGTTGATCGATATCGGCAATATAGTGCTCTGGAATAAAAGCGGACATGGGAAGATTGATTTCCGGTTCAATATCATCCACCGGCTGTTCGCCCTTGAGCTCGGAAACCGACTCTTCCATGAGCTTCAGAAACATGTCATAACCGACAGCCGCAATATGGCCTGATTGCGATGCGCCGAGAATGGTTCCACCTCCCCGGATTTTGAGGTCACTCATGGCGATTTGAAATCCAGATCCCAGATCACTGTGGTCCATCAATACCTTGAGGCGTTTTAACGCATCGCGGGTAATGTAGCTCTCCGGGGGAATGAACAGGTATGCATAGGCACGCTCCTCTGCACGGCCCACACGACCGCGCAGCTGATACATCTGCGCCAGACCGAACCGGTCCGCCCGGTTGATGAAAATCGTATTGGCGGAAGGTATGTCGAGGCCCGATTCGATAATCGTCGTGCACACGAGCATATCGATCTCCTTTTTGACGAATCGCAGCATGATCTTTTCCAGTTGGCGCTCCGGCATCTGGCCATGGGCGATGTCCAGCCGGACCTCAGGGACGATGCTTTTCAAGCGGGCAGCCATTCTTTCAATACTGTTGATGCTGTTGTGGACAAAGAAAATCTGTCCGCCACGCTCAAGCTCCCTGGTAACGGCATCCTTGACGATGCCGTCCGTAAATTCAGATACATACGTCACCACTGCATGCCGGTATTCCGGTGGTGTTGCAATAAGATCGATATCCCGGATACCTATCAGTGACATGTGTAATGTTCTGGGTATGGGTGTTGCCGTAAGGGCCAGCACATCGACGGTGGTTCGAATTTTTTTCAGGGCCTCTTTGTGCCGCACACCGAACCGGTGCTCTTCGTCTATGACAAACAGCCCGAGGTCTTTGAAAGCAATATCTTTCTGGAGAATCCGGTGGGTGCCGATAACAATATCGATTTTTCCTTCTTTGACATCGTTCACAATTTTTCGCTGCTCCTGTTGTGAGCGGAAGCGGCTCAAACAGGCGATATTGACAGGATAATCCCTGAAGCGATCTGAAAATGTTGCAAAATGCTGTTCAGCCAAAACCGTCGTCGGAACAAGTACGGCTACCTGTTTGCCGTTGTAGACAGATACAAATGCCGCCCGAAGCGCCACTTCTGTCTTACCATAGCCCACGTCACCACAGACAAGTCGATCCATGGGTATGGATTCACCCATATCGTGCAGGACCTCCTCGATAACTTTCAACTGGTCGGCGGTTTCTTCGTAAGGAAATCCGTTTTCGAATTCCTGAAGCTCTCTTTCGACAGACCGGTGGGAAAAGCCTTGATGCACTTTTCTGGCTGCATAGATCTTGAGCAGTTCTTTGGCGATTCTGACTGTCGATTTCTTGGCTTTGGTTTTCATGCGGTCCCATGAGCTGCCCCCCATCTTGTCGACGACCGGTACCACACCATCCACACCCATGTATTTCTGGATCAAATTCATACGCTCCACCGGCAGATACAGCCGGTCGTCGTTCTTGTAGATGATCAGCAGATAGTCGTTGGTCACGAATTCCACCGTCAACTTGGTGAGCCCCTTGTACTGGCCGATGCCGTGTTGGTCGTGCACCACTAGATCGTCGATCTTGAGGTCCTCGAAATTGAGCAACTGCTTTTGGATACGAGATTTTCCGGCGGCCGTTCCTTTTCGGCGCGTCCCGAATATTTCATTGGCCGTTATCAGAGCGATAGAGGCCTCCGGCCAGACAAACCCGGAAGATATTTCACCCACGCACAGGTATACTGTTTTGGCTTGTTGCTCTTTCAGCGCATGCCCGGAAGGAAATGTTTCTCTGGACAGAATCTGAACAGGGTATGGCAATAGCATCGATCTTATTCGCTCGGCCTGTGCTGAAAAGGCACAGGCAATCACCGTGAGATAGCCCCTTTCCTGGTACTTGTCGATCCAATCCACAAGAGGCGACAGGGGTGCGTCCAGGGATTGGGGATGTCTCAATGTCTCTATAAGTTCCGTGTTGTCATGGACCTGGAAATGGTATTGGGAAGAGACCGGCGTCGATTCCCCCTGACCTTCGAGCATGGATATAGCTTTAAACATCAGGGTTTTTGAACGTTTCAAACCCGCCTGGACCGCCTCCCAGCCCAGGTATGCCTTCTCGGGCGAGACTGCAAATCCCCCCTCCTCCAGAACCGTCTCAAATTGTTTGCGGACAAGCTTTTCGCATGCTTCGGCCGCTGCCGTTACCTGCTCTTGGTCTGCCACAACATAGAGCGTGTTGGCACTTGTATAATCGAACAGGGTCTCGAGATCGGAACCCATGAGCGCCATCAAATTTTCCGATCCGGAATTGACACCCTCGGTCTTCAGGCGGTCGATCACTTTCCTGACTGTCGTGACAGGTGTGTTCATCCGTGAAGCTTCCTCCCTGATGCGACCGATCAGACCGGGAAGGTGATGCCTGTCCAGGATGGCTTCCTTGGCAGGTAGAATAATTGCCTCCTGAACCTGTTTGACGGTTCGCTGGCTCACAGGGGAATAAAATCTGAGGGACTCCACCAGGTCGCCGAACAATTCCATCCGCAGCGGCTGCGGGTACAGGGGAGAAAAAATATCCAGTATACCACCCCTCACGCAATAATCCCCCGGTTCCTCGACAATGGCGGCGCGTTCGTATCCGCCGGCTTCCAATTTTTCGATGAGTTTTTCGCGATCGAGATCTTCGCCGGACATGATCAGCTCTGCATAATCGACCAGCGAAGCCCTGGGAAGTGTCTTTTTCATCAATCCGTCGATTGTGGTAACGATGACGGGTGGGATGCCCTGGTTCACCAGATTGTAGAGCACGCGGATACGATTGGCAGCCGTTTCGCTGTCCGAGGTAAGAAATTTATACGGCAGCAGATTATAGGGCGGGAAATACTGCACCACAGATGCCTGAGCTCCTAAAAAAAAACGCAATTCATCACATACCCGACGGCCGTCTTTTAATGACGACACGATCACCACCACGGGTTCACGAAAGCGCTGATAAAGCTTGGAAATCAGGTATGCCTTATCCGTCTTTTGCAGTCCGATACAATCGATCCCCTTACCACGACTGGGAAGAGAGGCCATAAATTGGGTCAGATAAATTTTATCTTGATTTTGAACCATAAACAAAGTACTGCAACCTATCTTAATCCTGAACTTGGCGCTCAGGTTTATTTGATCCATAGCCGACGTAGCTCAGCTGGTAGAGCAGCTGATTCGTAATCAGCAGGTCCGCGGTTCGAGTCCGCGCGTCGGCTCCAAAATTTTATTTTATTATTAAGAGGTTATCGAAATTCGGTAGCCTCTTAATTTTTTTGATTAAAGCCACTGGGTAACAAATGGCTAACAATGGTTTTACCTCGTTTGTGTTGTATCCTTCACAACGGTATCGTGTGTATATACGATTGAATTCGATATGTACATAGATAGGATTGACTTGTGGTTCTTTGGTAGGTTATCTACAGGAAAGGCACCAGTCATCAAAGGTCGGAACATGGAACTTACAGTTTTTCAGCCTCAACAATACAGTAAAACGGTTCGATATCTAGTTTTTCACCGAATTGAGTATATTCTGTCATTTTTAATCCACATTCTTTTAAGAATGATTCAACTGCTGCTTTAGGATCATTTGACATATCTATTCCAAATTTCGAAGGCTCTCCCATTTTTTCTATTATCCTCATATATCTTTTAGCTGTTTTTGAAATTTCACCTAACATGAATGCTTTGGAATAAAAGTCTTGAGCGATGATACTTCCGTCTACACATAAATCAGCCATTTTCCTAAGTGTTTCTTTGACAATATCAGCTTCTAAATACAAAGAAACGCTTTGCCAAAGGAACAAAGTCTTTTTTGTTTTGTCAAAACCAGCTTCTAATAGTTTATCAACCCAAGATTCGTTTGAATAATCAACTGGGATATAGGTGATCCAATCATGCTTTATACCTGCTTTTTTCAATGTTTCAACTTTAACATTTAGTGTTTTAACCTGGTCGAGTTCAAAAACCTTTACTTTTTTTCCTTTTGTAAAGTGCAAAGCTATTAGATCAAAGCCAGCTCCAGGAAGGACAATCTGCTCCATTTCATCAACATATTTTTCCATTATCTTGTCAAACATGAGCACCCGAATACCCGCTGTGGAATCTAAGGTCTCTTCACCTGGTTCAACAAGTTTTCCAAGCCTGGCGGGGAAACCAAATAACCGCTGGGAAATGATAAGAGCTCCCATAGTCGACCACAAACCAAAATGTGATTCACATGGAAACTTTTTTGTAAACGCAACAGAAAGGGGATCCGGTCTGGTGTTAAAATAATGCATGATCCACCTATATTGAAGCGCTTTAATTGCCGAGAAGGAGACACCCAGTTTCTTGCTTTTTCCCATTTCCTTGTAAATTCCATCTATTAGTCCAATAATAGCAAAAGGAATGAAGATTATTTGAATCGGTATATAAAGGATGATTTGAAAAAGCTTAATTAAGAAACGCAATATTCCGGGAAGCTGTTTTTTTGTGTTTTTATCTGTCATAAGATCCTCCTACATTCTGACTATTGAAGAACCTCGCAGCATGCGTAGCACTGCCGAACGGCAGAACCTACGAAGAATGCGCTCGCTGTTGCGGTTCAAATCTGCTGCGTAACCGCGAATAAGCTACCGCGGAGCGGTTTCGTACAGATGGAGAACATTACCGTCTGCTGAAATTACAGATACCATGATTTGAGGGTGTCAGGTCAAGTAACTCTTCCAAGGGAGAAAGGTTTCAAGGAAATAAAAACGAACCTTCTTAAAAAATCAGCTCCAGGAATGTGGGCATCCGAAAAAGCATCTCCAGTAACGGATGGATGTATCCTCCCTCCCCCTTTTACTGATCTCTGGGCTCGCCCCCTCTTTTGTGAACATAGAAACCTGTTTCAGAACAGATACTATGTACAGCTTACCTTATGTAATAATTTACCCATAATATGTATAATTCATTACACATCAAGGTTGCAAAGCTATCTCATACAAAACCTAACTATCTGCAATTATTATAATCAGATAAATCAGTTCCATCTTGCACGCTTTTTGCATTCTATCTTTTTTCTATTTGGTGCAATAATGAATAACGAATATTGATACGGTTGAACCGCAACGGCGAGCGTATTCCCTGTGGGTTTTGCCTGCGGCTAAACATTTCTAGAAGCTTGCTGTGAGGTTCTTCAATTCCGTTCCTGAACCCTCAGGCATGCTCCTTTTAGGCACGGGTCTGGTAGGATTGGCAGGACTTGGCAGAAAAGGATTTTTTGAAATAATCACCATGATAAACAGGACACTACTCCCCGACAATGATGGAAGGCGTTCCAACTGGGAACGACGCCAATTTTCGTATGCCTTGCATATTCCTGAAAGAAGATTGGCAAAAGACCGCCGAAATAGCGTGGATAGACGCAGCACAGAGAAATAATGCGCTAGGGGCGACATAATCCTTCAAAACATGTAAGCAGGGTCAATGACGACCCTGCTTTTTTTTTGATTTATGCGCCCTAACACAACCGCAACACTGCAGTTGGCCCATAGAAAAAACCTTATGCTTGATATTATTGCAAAAAAAGACTAAGGTAAGACAATTCATAGTCGACAGATCAGCGGTCCAAGTCCGCTTTTCGGCTCTATTACTATTCCTTGGAACATATGCTAAAAACCATTCGCCTCATCACCCTGATATCCAGCATCGGGTGTTACCTTTTTTATGGCTGTGCCCCTTTGCAGCCGCTGAAGGCACCATCCGCTCGTACCCGGCCCGATGCAGCATACCTAAACCCAGCCGATTCCGGCAGGATTCTCGATTTGTTATACCAGCAGGTTGAAGCATGGGAGGGGGTTCCCTATCGTCTGGGGGGTCTCTCCAAAGAGGGCATCGACTGTTCCGGATTCGTCTATATGACCTATCTGAACCAATTCAACAAAAGGCTGCCGCGAAACACATATCGGCAATCTAAAGTCGGTGACCAGGTGTTTCAAAGAGACCTGGACGCCGGTGACCTCATTTTTTTTCGAATAGGGTATTCAACCAGACATGTCGGCATTTACCTTGAAAACGGATTATTTGCACATGCCTCCAAGAGCAGCGGTGTGATGGTCTCTAACCTGCAAGATACCTACTGGTCAAAACGATACTGGAAGGCCGTTCGTATTAAAATTGACAGGCTATAGGTTTTAAGCTACCTTGATTTAAACTCGGTTCAATGCCCAAATTGTAAAAAAAGTTTGTTTTGCAGCAAGAAAATTAGAGCACTTACGAAAACATGCACGAAGTGTCCGTAAAGAACAAATTTGAGAGACACAAACCTTTCAATGACCTTTTTCGTGGTTTCGTTCTTTCGTGATAATAGCTCTTTTCTTCTGCGGTATGTCCGGACAAGGTTAAGGCGACTTATGAAAAAGAAGATACTGATTGTTGACGATAACCGGCTTCTGCGAAAATTCCTGTCAACCCATCTGGGAAAAGAGGGCCACTACGTCCAGACAGCGGAAGATGGCTTTGCCGCCCTGGAACTCCTTTCCACATTTACACCCGACATCATCTTCATCGACCTTTTCATGCCCAAAATCGACGGCGAACGCCTGTGCCAGATCATACGCTCCAGAAAGACATTGGCAAACTGCCATGTCGTCATTCTGTCTGCCGGGATCGCGGAAACAGGAAAGGATTACACCAAACTTGGTGCCAATGCCTGTATTGCCAAAGGCTCATTCAGCAGCATGGCAAAAAATGTTCTTACCGCGGTTCAGGATTCCGACACTCCCACCAAAGAGCATACCCAAAAACCAATTATCGGGCTGGATTCCGTATACTCCCGGCAGTTGACCAGGGAGCTCATTTCTAAAAATCGTCATCTGGAAACGATTCTGGAAAGTATGACTGAAGGGTTTCTGGAGGTGTTTTCCGAACGGGTTGTATTTGCAAACGAAGCTGCCGTCGAAATGCTGAACACAAGCATGGAAGACTTGTTATACGCCTTTCCGCCTGACCTCTTCAAAGGCAGGACACGAAAGTATATCGAAACCCTTATTTCTGCTGAAAATCCCCCGGCATCGAATCAGGACGCTACCTTCGATGTATACGATCGCAAGATTACAATTAAAAGTTTTCCGGTTGAGGGGGAATCGGATACGTCCATTATCATTCTTTCCGATGTCACCGAGCAGAAAAAACTCGAAGAAAAACTTCAGCAGGCAAAAAAAATGGAGGCCATCGGAACCCTCGCGGGAGGTGTCGCCCATGACTTTAACAACCTGTTAATGGGCATCCAGGGCAATATCTCCCTCATGCTTCTGGATATAGAGGAGGGAGTCCGCCATTTTGAAGAGATAAAAAGCATTGAAAGATGTGTTGAAAGCGCGGCCAAACTTACAACCCAGCTCCTGGGTTTTGCGAGGGGCGGAAAATATGTCATCAAAGCCACCAGCTTGAACGATCTGATCGAGAAACTGACCGGGATGTTCCAGCGAACCCATAAAAATATTATCTTTCACGAAGTTTACCAACCGGGCCTATGGGCCGTGGAGGTTGATCAGGGGCAGATTGAACAGGTGATGCTGAATCTCTACCTCAACGCCTGTCAGGCCATCCTCGATAAAGGTGACATCACTGTTAAGACCGAAAACGTGTTCCTCGATAAAAGCATGGCCAAGTCATTCGACCTCAAGTCCAAAAAATATGTCAAAATATCCGTCATCGATACCGGTGCCGGTATGGATAACCAGGTCCGTCAGAGAATCTTTGAGCCTTTCTTCACCACCAAAGAGGTCGGTAAAGGCTCTGGAATGGGTCTGGCCTCGGCCTTCGGCATTATCAGGAACCACAACGGCATCATCGACTGTCAGAGCAAAAAAGGTAAAGGAAGTACTTTCAGCATTTATTTACCCGCCTCATATTTCTCGGCCATGAAGGATAGCGAAGAAGACATCGTCCTTTTAAAAGGCTCAGAAACCATACTACTCGTGGATGATGAAAGTGTCATACTCAAGGTAGAACGGCAACTGCTGAAAGAACTCGGCTACAAGGTTATGATTGCCAGAAACGGAAAATCGGCCCTGAAGATCTTTTCAGCCTGTCATGACGATATCGATCTCGTTATACTGGACATTGTCATGCCAGAAATGGATGGGAAAGAGGTCTATGCCAGGATGAAACAAATCAATCCCGATCTTCATGTTTTGCTGGCAAGCGGCTACGGCATCGATTGGCAGGCACAAACAATGATCGAGGATGGATGCCATGGTTTCATTCAAAAACCATTTAAATTCAATGAGGTGTCCCTGCAGATCCGAAAAATCCTGGAAAAATCGCAGAGCACGCCCCCGCATTAACCCGGCTATTTTCAATTTTACCAATAAGATAGGAACGGCTTGACTTAAATAAAAAAAACGTATATAATATAGGCATTTATAAAAAAGATCACCTATTTTATCCCAGAAAACCCGGTGGAGCTTGATAGATGAAAGAACCTGAAGAACTGCAGATCCTGGCCGAAATGGAAGAAATCTCAAAAAACATCGACCACATCCTCCACAAAATCGAGCATCTTGACCCTGGCAAGATGGATAACTCATCTCAGCACGAAGACGGATAGCCGTCATGATAACTAGCTGTGTCGCATACGATCCAAAGGCTCATCAATTTTCATGAACTGTTCGGGTCAGGTTTATTTTTGCAACAGGAGGCTCCATGGTATTAACAAAAAATGATATTGCTGCAAAAGTCCATGAGCTCGGTTTCACCAAAAAAAAAGCCGTTGACACGGTGGAATCTATTTTGGAAATTATCAAGCAGGCCCTTGCGAATGGGGATGACGTACTTGTCTCAGGATTTGGAAAGTTCTGTGTCAAGAACAAAAGAGCCAGACGCGGAAGAAATCCGGCCACGGGTTCGGACTTGACCCTCAGGGAAAGAAAAGTCGTAACTTTCAAATGCTCCGGGAATTTACGAAATCGTATCAACACATAATAAATCCGTAAATCGGATTCATTATGTCATCATCTTGCGTAACACATACGGCAATATACCGCCATTTTCAAAATAAGCCACATCCACGGCTGTATCGAGTCTCGACGTCACATCAAACACGCTTTCCTTTCCGTCTCTGCCCACGGCCTTCACTTGCAACTGTTTGCGGGGCACCATGTTCTCGACACCTTTTATGGAAAATGTCTCTGTGCCGTCCAGACCCAGACTTTCCCACGTATCATCCCCATTGAACACCAGCGGCAGCACCCCCATACCCACCAGATTGCTCCTGTGAATCCGCTCAAAAGATTTCGCCACAACGGCTTTCACATTCAACAGGCTGGTACCCTTTGCCGCCCAGTCCCGAGAAGAACCGGTCCCATATTCTATACCACCCAGGACGACGAGTGATTTGTCCGCCTCGATGGCTTGCATGGCGGCCTCGTAGACGAACACTTCTTTCTTTTCCGGAAATACCAGGGTGTAGCTCCCCTCTTTCGGCGACACCAGTTGATTCTTGATGCGGATATTCCCGAAGGTCCCCCGCATCATGACCTCATGGTTTCCTCTCCTGGAACCATATGAATTGAACTTGTCCGGTGATACACCCTTATCCATCAAATACTGTCCCGCAGGATAGGCTTCCGGTATGGCACCTGCCGGCGAGATATGATCCGTGGTGACGGAGTCCCCCAGCACCAGCAATGCATCCGCATCCGCGATATCCGCTGGTTTGGACATCTCCAGTTGAAACCCATCGAAATAAGGCGGTTTTCGAATATAGGTCGAATCCTCATCCCACTCAAACGTAGTACTTTCCGTCACCGCCAGCTGCCCCCAGAATTCATCGCCTTGAAAAATTCTGCTATACTGATCAGCATAAAATGATTGCCGAATATGCTTTGTCACCAGTTCCTGGATTTCGTCATCACCCGGCCAGATATCTTTCATGTAGACAGGTGCCTGGTCTCCATCGAATGCGACGGGCTCCCTGGTGACATCGATATCTATCCTGCCTGCAATGGCATAGAGAATCACCAGCATCGGGGAGGCCAGAAAATTGGCCCTGATTTTCTGATGGATCCTGGCCTCGAAATTTCGGTTGCCGGAAAGCACCGCCGCCACGGTGAGTTGCTGGTCCACAATCTCTTTCTCAATCTCCGGATGGAGCGGTCCACTGTTGCCGATACAGGTCGTGCATCCAAACGCAACCAGATGAAAGCCGAGTTCTTCCAGATACGGCATCAACCCGGCATCGTTCAGGTAGTCCACAACAACCCTGGACCCCGGCGCTAATGACGTTTTGACATAGGAAGGTACGCGAACACCTTTTTCGACTGCGTTTTTGGCCAGAAGTCCTGCACCCAGCATGGCAAACGGATTGGATGTATTGGTACAGGAGGTGATGGCTGCAATCACCACACTGCCGTTGCGGACGGTGCCGGCAGCACTTTGTGCTGACCCATTCCGCCCCAAAATACCACCGGAGGTGTCCCTTTTGTGCGTATTCTGGCAACCATTATCTGCCATTTTATTCTTTTCCATACCGCCCTCTGATCTCTCTGAAGCATCCTGGCCGACAATCCGGTTGAATTTGTCTTTGAGATCCGCAAGAACGATCCTGTCCTGGGGTCGCGAAGGTCCGGCCACAGATGGTTCCACCTCAGAAATATCGAACTCGATGGTTTTGGAATATTCGGGATCCTGTGTTCCGTCATAAAAAAGACCGGTTTCCCGAGTATAACACCCGACAATGTCTGCACGATCCTCCCGGTTGGTAATTTTTAGATAGTCGATGGTCTTTTCATCAACCGGAAAGAAACCCATGGTCGCACCATATTCAGGCGACATATTGGCAATCGTCGCCCGATCTGTCAATGTGAGCTGTTTCATTCCAGGACCATGGAACTCGACAAATTTTTCGACAACATTTTCCGCCCGCAACATTTCAGTTATCCGCAGTACCAGATCAGTGGCCGTCACGCCCTGTTTCAATGCTCCGATCAATCTGACGCCAACGACTTCCGGTATTGACATGTAATAAGGCTGGCCCAGCATAACCGCTTCAGCCTCGATACCGCCAACGCCCCAGCCCATGACACCCAACCCATTGATCATGGTGGTATGTGAATCGGTTCCTACGAGGGTGTCCGGGAATGCAATCATCCCAGATCCGGTTTCTTCTGTAATGACAACCCGTCCCAGATATTCCAGATTGACCTGATGGCAGATACCGGAATTGGGCGGTACCACGCTGAAATGATCAAAACTTTTTTGAGCCCATTTCAAGAGTTCATATCGCTCCTTATTTCTTTCGTATTCCTTGGCAACATTCTGTTTCAACGCATCGGGTGTCCCGAAGCTGTCGACCTGGATGGAATGGTCCACCACGAGCTCCACCGGAACAAGCGGATTGATGATGCCAGGGTCACCACCCATGCTCTTGACGGCATCTCGCATGACGGCCAGATCCACCACAGCCGGCACCCCGGTAAAATCCTGCATCAGTACCCTGGCCGGATGATAGGGTATTTCCGGTGGCTCATCATAGTGCTTCCGCCATCGGGAAATGGCAAGGAGGTCCTGCTCCGTCACGATGGTACCATCCAGTTTGCGCAAAAGATTTTCTACCAGTACCCTGATGGAAAACGGAAGCCGTTGAATATCGGCAATACCTTTTGCTTCAAGCTGTTGGATATCGAAAATCGACAGAGTGTTTCGATTTGCATCAATGCGACGGACAAAATCTTTATGATTCATGGTTTTTCCCCCTTAATTTTTTTTGAAGCACCTTGCAACTTGTGGTGATGTACTTCAATAAAAAATTGATTATCATGGAATTTTAGGCTAAGCAATACACTTTAAACCATTCGCTGTTCAGGCTATAGACTGTTAGACATTTAACGGCTAATAGCCTACAGTCTACAGCCTGTACTGGCTTACCACTGAAAGTGATTATTTTGCATTGGACCGAACCAAAAAATATTTCTGAATGGGCTCAAAGACTCCTTTCCGCAAGAACATTGATGATGAGTATGTTGCTGCTTGTTCTCGTCATTTCAGAACTCCGCTTTGACTGGTTGGAACAGACCCTGGGATCCTTTCTCGTCTCCACAAATGCCACCCGTCCCGAATCGGGTGCCATCTGGGAAATTGGAAAACAGACCCGAACAGCCCACCAGGCCATTGAAAAAATCGTCACCGACCGCCGGACCTCTTATCGGGAAGCGGAGAATGCCACGAGTTTTAAACAGATAGCAGCCACCATCCAGCCGGAGGAATGGCTCCTGGTGCCGCCCGATCTATTCCGCAAACTCTACCTGGAGTTGCCGTCTGAAGTAGCCCAGGAGATTATCCCGTCCTTTGAACTCCTCGAACTGATCAACAACCGGGATTGGGAACGAACCTATTTTGAAAAAGATGGGGACGGTTTGAACATCTATATGCTCGACAAAGAGAATCGCGTTCTGAAACGTCTGCCGATTTCACCGGATCTCCTCTATATGATGGCCGACAGTGATATGGCATTTGGCAAAAAACTCGAAGATTTTTCCATTTTTGAAGGTCGCATATATCCTGCCGATCTCTTTTTCCACGTCCTGAAAGACCTGACCCTGGAGGTTAGAGACGGGGTTATTCGTCGTCCAGAGCATCTCCTCCGCATACCCGGAAATATTGTCAGGGTTGGTGTTTCAGACGAGACCGTATCCGGATATATCCAGATCGGGTTTGAAATCGAGTCGGGTGCTCAGCAAATGGTGATACTGCTGAGGGGACATGAATGGGCGGTCTGGCGGCTGCATTCCTTACTGGAAAACAAACACTTGAATCCTTGAATCCTGGACTCCTTGAACCCTTTCTCCCAACTGATTGGGAGATGATCCTAAAATTTGTATGTTTTGTGGGAAAAAAATTAAAAGCAATCACGAAAACACGAAAATTTTATCATGGTCTTTTTCGTGGTTTCGTACTTTCGTGATTTCGTGATGAAAAATCTTTATCTTTTCCGGGTTGGTTTTAGGCGATAAGCCGTTGATGGCCCATTAATAAGGTAACCCTTGTCAAAAGAAACTGTTATCAACACATTCAAATATCTAACGGGTTTCTATTACCTCGCACTGACCCTTGTTGGGCTTGGAGCGAGCTTTACCGTAATTCTGTTTTTTTTCGTTCTCCAGGATCTGCCCAGGGTTCCCGAACCCCTGAGCCGGATAATTGAAACACCTGCCACGGAAATCATTGCCGGAAGCGGTGAACGGATTCTCATTCTGGGTGGGAAAGAATCCATCCCTTTGGACCGTGTCTCCCCCTATTTTGTGCGGGCAGTCGTTGCAACCGAAGATCACCGCTTCTGGGAACATCATGGCGTCGATAAGCTTCGAACATTGAAGGCCTTGTGGATAACCCTGTTCGAACCCGGGAAAATACAGGGGGCCTCGACCATCACCCAGCAACTGGCTAAAAATATGTTCTTCAGCTTCAAGCGCTCCTACAAGCGAAAGTTTCATGAGTTGCTGGTTGCTTTGCAGATCGAATCCCGTTACAGCAAAAACGACATCCTTCAGGCTTACATGAATCAAATCCCCTTCGGGGTAGGAGCCCATGGAATCGAAAACGCCTCCCAGACTTTTTTCGGGAAAAGTGCATCGGATTTGAATCTCGCTGAAGCCGCCCTCCTGGCAGGTCTTCCCAAATCACCCACACGTTACAATCCCTATCTCTATTTTGAGCGTGCCAAAGCGAGACAGCAAATCGTTCTGGGGAGAATGGTCGCCGTGGGCGCCATTTCAGGGGCAGAAGCCGACGCCGCTTACCAGAAACCTTTGCCACTTCAGCCCTTCAGTTCCGGCGCCCGTACGGGAAGTTACTTTATAGACGCCGTTATTCAACAGCTCGAAGATACCTATGGACCCGAAATCGTCTACCATGGGGGCTTAAAAATCACCACAACCCTCGACCCGCAAATGCAGCGTTGGGCCGTGGAATCTATCAGGGACGGCATGGAATCCCTGGACAACATCATGGGGCTGAAAAACAAACGTACTCAGGGCAATGACGATGAAAGGGAGCGCCCCCAGGGCGCACTGGTTGCCGTGGAAACCAATACCGGTGCCGTAAAAGCCCTGGTTGGTGGTAGAAACTATGCTGCATCCGAGTACAATCGGGCCATACAAAATCACCGTCTGCCTGGATCAGGATTCAAACCGTTCCTGTATTATGCGGCATTTGACAAGCTGAACCTGCACCCGGCATCAGTTTTTGAAGATCAGCCCGTTCGTATTTCCATACCGGGCGCCGGAGACTGGCAACCACAAAATTTTTCTATGAAATTCGAAGGCCCCATGCTCTTGAAACAGGCCTTCATCCACTCCGTCAATACCGTTGCAGCTCAGTTGGTCGAGCTCACAGGACCGGAGGCCGTGATTGCAGCGGCCAAAAATTTCGGCATTACCAGTTCTCTGGATCCTGTATATTCCATTGCCCTCGGCACCTCCGGTGTCAGCCCCCTGGAAATGGCATCTTCGTTTGCCACCTTCGCCACCAATGGTGTCCGCCACGAACCCTTTTTTATCAAGCGTGTGGAAGACGCTGCAGGCAGAATTCTGGAGGAGCACATTGTCAGGGGCCAGAAACATCTCGACCCGGCATGCGTGTATCAGGTGGTGGATATGATGCGGGGGGTGGTCGATGAGGGAACGGCCAGCATGGTAAGGCAGATGGGTTTCAAGTTGACGGCGGCGGGTAAAACCGGCACCACCAATCAATACAAAGATGCATGGTTTACAGGGTTCACACCCACCCTCTGCACCTCTGTCTGGATCGGTTACGACAGGGAAATGGGTTTGCGGGATGCCAATCGTGTAGGCATCACCGGCAGCCGGGGAGCCTCGCCCATCTGGGTGGATTTCATGATGAAAGCCACGGCCGGGGAACCATCCAGAGAGTTCGCCATGCCGCCCAATATCCACTTTGAAAGTGTCGATGCCGCCACAGGCAAAAAAGCCTCCTTCTTTACGGATGCGCCTGTACAGGTGGTGTTAAAAAATGGCCAGGAGTTAAAAAGATTGTGGCAATAAAATCGATGTACGATTTTATTTGAAGCGACGTTGTCGCTTTTTACTTCATCATTCGACATTGGATATTCTTGCAATTAGACGCTTACCGGATTGTTAGAGCTTATCTGGAATAGGAAATATTGTGATCCATGCACTGAAACATATGGCGATCCGATTATGGCTGACTATTCTGATTGGAAGCCTCACAGCACTGGCCGGTTTGCAGGCATTTGGAATGCCATTCGGGCTCGAATGGGCATTTGCTCTGGCAGCCCCTGTTTTTGTGGCGGTGTTCTATGCCATCGGCTGGCTTTTCAACCGACTTGGGCTGAATCTGGTTCGACGCTTTATCAACGAAGCCTCTGTCTGGGAAAGAGCCGGGAAAACACCCCAGACTGAAAAACTCCTCCGAAAAGCTGTAGCCGTATTTGACAGCTTCCTTATATCACCGTACAACAAAGAAAGGCGTGCGCTCGAACTGACCGGGCACATGGCCCGTTTCTACCTGACACAGACGGATATCAGCCCTGAAGCCGAAGATACCATACTGGCCTACCTGAAAATGCGACCGGAAGACCATGCGGTAGCCGAAGCATGGCTGCAACGCCTCGAAAACAAGGATCGAAACCCCAAAGAGATGGAAAGCCTGTTGTCCTTCCTCGGAAAATCCCAGAGCGACAACCCCACAGTTCACACATTGATTGCCCGGCGCTATCTTACGGACAGACGAACCGACTTTCAGGCATTGCAGAGTTACCGCCGTTTCATCGAAAACAACCAGAATCCGGATGAATCCATGATCATCCAAATGGCTGAACTGTTCTTCGAAAAAAGGCGTATGGATGCATGGGCCCTGCAAGCCTATATAACAGCATATAAACTGGATAGAAAAAGACGTCATCTCATCCATGGCATTGCCGCCTGTTTGTACGGGACACAAGAGGACATCACCGATTCAGCTTTAATAAATGAAGCCAGGGCATTCCTTTCGAAAATCGACGAAACAGTGCTGAAGAAAATGGTTGCAGGATTCAGGCCCGTTGCACCCCCGGCGGGAAAAGCGGATATATCCCCAAAAACCGGCATGCTGAAAACGCTGGCCACTGCCACGCTAGGAGCGGCCCGGACATTGACCACCGGCATCACGTCTGGGGTGACATTATCCATTGCAATGCTCACGGCAGCATATCGACATATCCGGGAATACCCAAAATTGAAACCAATCCTCAGGTGGACAGCCGTAGGTCTTGCCGGAGCCGGTCTCGTGATACTGGGTATCAATACAACAAGCTATCTGATGCAGAGCAGACCATCGGAACCCGAAAAAATTGAAACGTCACCAGCCGTGGTGATCACAGACCCGTATACCCTCCAGGTTGCCGCCTATCTCAAGATCGAGCATGCAGAAAACTACGTCGCACAATTGAAACAATCCGGTCTGGATGCCTACTGGACAAAAGCCCAGGGTACCAAGAGCAAATGGTATCAGGTCAGGCTTTCCCACTTTGCCGACAAGGCCTCTGCACGTGCCTACGGCGACAGCTTGAAAGCCAAGGGCATTATCGACGATTTCTATGTGGCCAACTATCAGCAGCCGTGATGTTGTTAGAAACCATCTAAGAAACGTCTTTTGGCCAAAATCCTGTGTTGGGCTCCCGTTTCAAGTCCTCAAAATCGTTTCACGACGTTATTTGTATTTGACACGCGCGCTTCTTTTCGTTAACCTCTCTCCGCTATATGGATAACCAAACAAAACTTACAATTAGGGGACGATGGTGAAATATCGACATTTGGAGTTGTCTCTTCTTTTTCAGTCTTTTTAATGTCAATATTTCACCATCGTCCCGTAGCTCTTTTTGGAGTACTCTATTAAGTGAAGTCCCAACTGCTCAAAATACTGAACGAAAAGACTGATTTTATTTCTGGCGAAGCGCTCAGCAAGCATCTGGGTGTCTCCCGGGTAGCTGTCTGGAAACATATTCAGAAACTACAGGCCTGTGGATACGACATCCATTCGGGGCCCAGGGGATATCGTCTCATCCGGTCTCCTGATACGCCCTTTCCCTGGGAATTTCCAGAAAGGGAATCCCGAATGCATTTTTTCGATACAGCAGGCTCGACCATGGACATCGCCAGGGAACTTGCCAGGAAGGGCTGCCCGGATTTTACCGTCGTGATTGCCGAAACCCAGACCAGCGGCCGTGGTAGGATGGACCGCAACTGGGTGTCACCACAAGGCGGGCTCTATTTTACCCTGGTGATAAGACCGCACATACCACCGGTGATGAGCCCTCTGGTCAATTTCGGTACTGCAGTTGTTCTGGCCAGAACACTCCAGGAATTCTGTGGTGTCGATGCCCGTGTCAAATGGCCCAACGATGTCCTGATACACGGCAGAAAAGTGTCTGGAATGCTGTCTGAAATGGAAGCCGCCGGTGACCAGGTCTCGTTCGTCAATATCGGTATCGGTATCAACATGAACAACGACCTGCCTCCTGACCTGCCATGCGCAACCTCCATCAAGAATACCTCCGGAAAAACCTGTTCCAGAATCGCGTTTCTATCTGAATTCCTGAATCGCCTGGAAAACAGGATTCACCAGCCGGATCTGACTAGTGTCATTGCGGAATGGAAGACCTGTTCCGCCACCCTGGGACAGCCGGTCAGAATTGTCTCGCGTCAGGGTGTTACAGAAGGAAAGGCAGTGGATGTGGACCCAAACGGCGCCCTGGTCGTGCGCACGGCAGGTGGTGTTTTAAAAAAGATGTATTATGGAGACTGCTTTCACAGCAACCCTCAGGAGCTGTGACAAGCTCTAAATTCGAATACCGAAATACGAAACAAATCCAAATATCGAATGTTCAAATGACCAAAACAGCCCATGGATTTATACGTTATCCTGTTTGTTTTGATCATTCGAATTTGGGTCGTTGGATATTGTTTAGGATTTCGATATTCATGCTTGAGATTTAATTTTTCATACCTTGGATTTAAATCATGGATCAGCTTCGAATGACCGCCTATGCCTCTCTTCTAGCCGCTTTGACAGCAGTTGGCGCCTATATAGCCATACCTGTCGGGCCGGTGCCCATTGTTCTCCAAAATCTGTTTGTCTATCTGACCGGCCTGCTCCTCGGCAGCCGATGGGGGATGATGGGGATCGCGGCATACCTGCTGGCCGGTGCTGTAGGTCTTCCGGTCTTTGCCGGTGGAAAAGGCGGTATCGGGCATCTGGTTGGCCCGACCGGTGGTTATCTCCTGGGATTCCTGCCTGCCGTTGCCATCATCGGCCTCGTCACGGAAAAGACCGGGGGAAAAATCCTGTTTGGGATAGGGGCCCTGATTGCCGGGACTGCCGTCATCTATGCCTGTGGGGTTACCTGGCTGAGTATCGTCACCGGCATGACAGTCGTCCAGTCGCTGTTCGTGGGAATGGTTCCTTTTCTCCTCGGGGATGCCGTAAAAATAGCTGCGGCTCTTTTCATTGCCAGATCCCTGCGGCCGATAATACAAAAATAAAATCGTTACATGATGCTATATGACGCGACTTCGTCGCTATTATAAGCTTGGTATGAACGCATACAGTATGATGAACACAGACCCTATAAAAGATAAAGAGCCAGCACCTACCCGAAAGGAGATCATAACCATCGAGCACCTGTCCCATCGTTTTTCAGATCAGGGTATAGGTCTTGATGATATCACCCTCACCATCTGTTCGGGGGAATTCGTAATACTTGCTGGACCCAATGGGTCGGGCAAATCCACACTCCTGAAACATCTGAACGGCATTCTTTCCCCCTCGGAGGGAACCATCCTTTTGAAGGGTCGTCCTGTTTCGGAAGATCTTCAGCGGGCGCGTCGACTGGTGGGAATGGTCTTCCAGGATGCCGACAGCCAGATCGTGGGGGAAACCGTCTGGGAGGATACCGCTTTCGGCCCCCAAAATCTTTCCCTGAAAAAATCGGTCATTCAAGAAAAAGTACAGACAGCCCTGGAGACGGTGGGGATGGCACACCTGGCAGAAAAACCACCCTATCTCCTTTCCGGCGGTGAAAAAAGGCGGCTTGCCATCGCAGGCGTACTCGCCATGGACCCACAGATAATCGCTTTTGACGAGCCTTTTTCAAATCTGGATTTTCCCGGCACCTGTCAGGTTCTGGATCAGATGCTCCGACTGCAGCAAAATGGGCACACACTTATCGTGGCCACCCATGAACTTGACAGGGTGTATCGCATGGCCGATAGACTGATCATCATGCGTAATGGCCGCTTGGTGAAAGACGGCACACCCAGAGCCGTTCTGACAGATGCCGCTGGTTACGGTCTCAAGCTGCCTTTCATGGATGTTTCCGCCCCGGAAAAAGACCCATGGCAACCCTGACCCCCTTCCATTACCGCCACGGAGACTCGGTCCTGCATGTTCTTGATGCCCGATTCAAAATCGTGCTGATGGTGATGTTCAGTCTGTCTCTCCTCGATGCATCGCCCCTGGGTCTCTGCGCTTTGGCATTGTTGCTGGTATTTCTGTTTCTGCATACCCGGATACCCATCACATCCGTGATAGCAGAGTTGCGCTATTTTTTCGTTTTGCTACTGCTTGTGTTTGTTCTCAGGCTCATTTCAACCCAAGGCGATCCCCTTTTCAAGACACCATGGATCAGCCTGTCAAAACAGGGCTTTATAGAAGGCGCCATGGTGTGCTGGCGCTTGTTGATGGTCGTTTTGCTGGGTTTCCTCTTTATTTCCACGACCCGTATCTCGGCCATAAAAGCCTCTGTACAGCGGCTCCTGGCCCCTGTTCCCCTGATACCCGAAAAACGTATGGCCACCATGATGGGGCTGATCGTACGCTTCATACCTGTCATCTTTCAAAAAACTCGCGATATTTCCGAAGCCCAGAAAGCCCGCTGCGTGGAACTTCGAAAAAATCCCCTCTATCGACTCGAAGCCTTTGCCATGCCGCTCATGCGCGGTGTGTTTCAGGATGCCGACAAACTTGCCATGGCGATGGTCGCAAGATGCTACCATGAGAACCAGCCTGTCGAAACCACGGCAGCTCGGAAACGCGACTGGCTGGTGCTGGCATCCGGGGGACTGTTTTGCTTGTTTCTTCTATTTATCTGATGGATGACCACTGCATCGAACTTGTGGTTTGCTTTTTCGTCTTTGTTTGTGATTTGATATTTTGAGTCATTTTTTAAGGGGACGATGGTGAAATATTGATATTTAGTCCTGGGATTTCTAACTTTTTCTCGAATTATTTAAATATCAATATTTCACCATCGTCCCTAGTATTCTGACCATTGACACCTTCTCCTCCCTATAATAAAGTCGTTGCTGCAATGATGGTTCTTATCATAAACACAATATCATTTTGGATAGTTGTAGGCTTTTTGGATTTATAACAAGGGGAGTGGAGCCCATTGAAAATCATCATCGTCGGGGCTGGTGAAGTTGGATTTCACATTGCCGGTCGTCTTGCCCTGGAAAATAAAGATGTGGTGCTTATCGACAACGATATGGACTCGATTCGCCGCGTCACCGACCACATCGATGTCCAGACCATCCATGGGTCCGGAAGCAGTCCCGCCGTTCTGGATGAAGCTGGTATTCGCGGCGCGGAAATATTGCTGGCCGTCACGGACAGTGATGAAACAAACCTTGTGGCCTGCCTTGCGGCCCATATCATTTCACCAAACACCAAGAAACTGGCCCGACTTCGCGATGCCGCATACGACTCTTATCATCAGATATTCCGGGATAATCCCCCGCATATCGATACCATTATCAACCCGGAGATAGAGGTCGTCAACACCATCCACAGGCTCCTCAGTGTTCCAGGTGCCGTGGATGTGTACGATTTTGAAAATGGCCGTATCAAATTCGTCGGTGTTACTATGAATGCAAGCTCACGCATGGCCGGAGCGGCACTTTCCGATCTTCCCGGTATCTTTGGAGATTCCCGACCCCTTATCGCCGCCATCGTTCGCAATGAAGAACTCATTGTTCCCGACGGGAAGGATCGCTTGATGCCCGACGATCTGGTCTATTTTATCTGTAAACAAGATATTCTCTCCGATACACTCCAGATGTTCGACAAACACGATGCGCCTCTCAACCGGGTTCTCATTGTCGGCGGCGGTAGAATTGGTTACCGCCTGGCAGCCCTGCTCGAAAAAAAATCGATCTACACCAAAATTATCGAACGAGGCAACGAGCGATGTGATGCCCTCGCCAAAACCCTGAACAAGACCGTGGTTCTGTGCGGTGATGGTTCGGATCAGGAACTCCTCAAAGAAGAAAATATCCAGGACATGGATGCCCTGGTGGCCGTAACAGACAATGAAGAGACCAACATTCTTGTTTCCCTTCTCGGCAAACGAATGGGGGTGCGAAATTCGATTACCAAGATCAGCCGTTTCAGTTATTTTCCCCTGCTGTCCACCATCGGTCTCGATCAGGTGGTCAGCACGCGCCGCTCTGCCATCAGCAGCATTCTGCAGCACATCCGCAAAGGAAAAATCCTGTCCGCCATGACACTGAAGGGTGAGCAGGCGGAAGTGCTCGAAGCCGTGGCTTTGGAGACATCGGGTATCGTCGGCAAGCCCATCAAGAAGGTTGCATTCCCCAAAGGTGCCCTGCTCGTCAGTGTCGTCCGCAAGGAAGACATCATTATTCCTACGGGCGACACCGTGGTTGAGCCAGGGGACAAGGTCATTCTTTTCGCCAAGAGACAGGCCGTTCCAAAGATTGAAAAAATCCTCACCGTCAAACTGGAATTTTTCTAATGCGCTGGCGCCTCATACTCTATGTGGTGGGACTGCTGACCCTCTTTTTCGGTCTGACCATGGCGGCGCCGCTAGCGGTAAGTCTCTATTTCAGGGATGGCAGTGGGTTCCCCATGCTGATTTCACTGGCCATCACGATTCTGTTCGGCGTATCCCTAACCCTCGGCTTCCGGGGTGTCCAAATCGCCGACATTCGCCAGCGAGAAGGTATGGCCATCGTCTTTTTCGGCTGGACAGCCATGGGCCTTTTCGGCGCCCTGCCGTTTTTCTTGGCCGGTGAAGGGGTTTCTTTTACGGATGCCTTCTTCGAGTCGATCTCCGGGTTTACAACCACCGGGGCATCCATATTCACCAACATCGAGCGGCATGCCGAGGGCTTTCTGTTCTGGCGAAGCTTTATCCAGTGGCTCGGTGGAATGGGGATCATCGTGTTGTCCCTGGCCGTACTCCCCTTTCTAAAGGTCGGCGGCATGCAGCTTTACAAGGCAGAGGTCCCCACTCCGGTCCCAGACAAACTCAAACCCCGCATCCAGGAAACCGCCGTTACCCTGTGGAAAGTGTATATCCTGTTTACCTTTCTTCAGATTCTTTTGCTGATGGCCGGCGGCATGAATCTCTATGAAGCGGTCTGCCACACCTTTACCACCATGCCCACCGGCGGGTTCTCCACCAAAAACGCATCCATTGCCCACTACAACAGTGCTTATTTCGACACTGTTTTTATCCTGTTCATGCTGATGGCCGGAATCAATTTTTCTCTGCATTATCAGATGCTGAAAGGAAAACCTCTGGCAATCTGGCGCGATGCTGAGGGACGTTTCTTCCTCTTTCTTTCACTGCTGCTGGTGCTGCTGGTCAGCTGGAACATCTATGGAGAAGTCTACCACACTCTGGGGGATGCCATCCGTTATGGAGCCTTTCAGGTGGTGTCGATTCTGACAACCACAGGATTTGCCACGGCGGATTATGAGACATGGCCGGCCATGTCCCAGATAATACTGTTTCTGTGCATGTTCATCGGAGCCTCGGCCGGGTCCACCGGCGGCGGCGTCAAATGCCTCAGAATCATGCTGCTGTTCAAGTACTGCGCCAGAGAGCTCTTTCTGCTGGTACACCCCAGGTCCATAACGCACATCAAAATCAATGGCAAACCTATTCCGGAAGAGATTGTCCGCAGTGTTATGGGGTTTCTGGCCCTCTATATCGGTCTCTTTGCCCTCTGCACCGTGATCCTATCCGGCCTCGGCGTCGATTTCATGACATCACTGACAGCTGTCGCCTCCTGCATCGGCAATATCGGCCCGGGCTTCGGCATGGTGGGCCCTGTGGAAAATTATGCCGCCATCCCGGCCCTGGGCAAGTGGCTCCTCATCTGGTGCATGCTCCTGGGTCGACTTGAAATTTATACCGTTATCATTCTTTTTGCACCGGCGTTCTGGCGAAAATAATCGAACAAGCTGACAATTTTTTATTGACACCTGTGGAAATTACCGTTAAATGGTGTTGTTTTACACGGGCCGTTAACTCAGTCGGTAGAGTATCTGCCTTTTAAGCAGAGAGTCGCGCGTTCGAGCCGCGCACGGCCCACCAACACAATAGCAAACCATCACGACCCCATCGTCTAGCCTGGTCCAGGACACCGGCCTTTCACGCCGGCAACGGGGGTTCAAATCCCCCTGGGGTCGCCACCCAATTAAAACAGGGACTTAGAAGAAATTCTGAGCCCCTGTTATTTTTTGTGTTTATCCAATACCCAACAACAAATCCCTATATCAGGCCATTTGTTGTGTTTCCCGGCGAAATATATAAATACAAACCCGAAACCTGTTTCTGTTCATAATCTTGTGGCATCAACCATTAATCCTGATTTGCTTTAAAGAGTTCGATACTTTGCTGTTTTTGAATTTAGGGACTGGGATTCTTGATTGACCATCATCTATCACATCTTTTTCCGTCTGACCAAATGCGATATAACCCCCAAATATTTGAAAATACTCACTTAATTTATTGATAGCATTTTCAATGTTTCTTGTTTCAGATAACCAAATTTGGGTATTAAGGTTAAGAATTCAGATAAATACATTAAGTTTGAAATCTACATCCACAGTTATGACAAATGTATGTTGGCTTTACAAGCAAGAGGAGGAGGCCGATGGGAAAAAGCATAATCATTAATCCTATGAGCCAACACCCCCTTACACCGAATGCTTGTCCACCACATCTGGGGCAAGAAATCCAATTAAGCGACGAGTATAACGTCTAAGTTTGCGACCATCTTGGGTGCGCCGTTTCTTTCTTCCTTTGCGATGTGGCGAGATCATTTCAATGCCACGTTCTTCGCTAAGCGTCTGATCAAGTTTGTCACTATCGTAAGCTTTATCCCCGATAATTTTATCAGGGGCATATTTGGTAAAACCACTGTCAATAGTGGCCTCGACCAGTTTCACCTCATGGGGCGAAGCGCTTTCAATGTGAGCGGCGATAGGAAGACCAGAAGCGTCTGCGATGGCCATGATCTTGGTGCCTTTGCCGCGTTTCGTCTTGCCGACAGCAAGACCCCTTTTTTTGCCGGCGCGAAGCTGCCGTCTATGAACGCCTCACGAATGTCAATTTTACCGCGTTCATATAGGTCTTCTGCCAGCTCTTGGACAACCCGTTGGAAAATTCCTTGTCGCACCCATTGCTGGAACCGCCTATGGCATGTCTGGTATGGCGGATACCGTGGGGGCAGATCTTTCCAAGGTGCGCCGGTTCGAAGAATCCACATTATTCCATTCAATACTTCCCGTGGATCCCTTGGATGGCGGCCTCTCGGGTCTTTTATAGGGGTTAAGGATGAAATCACAGGCTCTATCCGGTCCCATTGTTCGTTTGTGAGTTCCATCCTAATTCTATTACATATTCAGTCCCTTATGTCTAGATTTATTTTGAGATAGCTTGTAAGTAAATCTTGACTTTGATTCTGATAAATGTTTCGTTTTTTCATAGGTGAAACTCCTTTTGTTTTGTAGCTGCTTCATTGCAGACTACGCATCAATTATGCCACAGGCCAAAACCTGATGGCTCATTAAACAGGGGAGTTTCACCTTTATTATTTTGGAATTGGATAATTACGGGGGAATTTAAGGCTTGAAAACCCCTATCGATAGAGTTGTGGAGACTCCGCGAGCTACACCCTAGCCGGACACTACTGACCAAGTCTGGTACAAAGAACACAAGATATTTAGGCTATCAAGTGATTAAAAAGTTGAGGGCTCAACAGAAGAATCTTGCAGATTAATATTTTTGCTATTCAAGGTATAATTGCCCAATTTCGTTTGAGATTCGGGGATTATAATGGAAACTTGTTTTTCAACACCTCAAATAAACGGCTTGGAATCACTCCGGGCCTTTTCCTTTTTTAAAATGACGGATATCAGCAGGCTGCCTCGCTTTGTTGCGATGTAAAGTCTTCGTCGAACATGAAAGCAGGCATATTTCTTCCAACTTGAATATCAAACTGTGTCGCCAATGCTACCGGTTTTTTACGCCGATCCTCCTCAATGAGATCTACGATTTGATGTCTTTGAAAAGTTTTCAGTGTTCGAGACAAATTGCTCTTATTTCTTCCGGATATTCTGGATAACTCATCTATCGATGCTGGTTTTTCTTTTTCTATAAGTTTTAATAGTTCGATATTTCTTGTGCTCAAAACCTGCATACAAGTCTCTACAGACTCAAACCAAATCATGGGGGCATTTTTTTGAGGTTTATATTTCCCACAGGCTATTGCCTTTGTATATTTTTGAAATACTTTAAATGGCATTATACCAACCTTGACAATCTTCGTTCTCATTTTTGCCTCCCCTTCAGAACTTCCTATCCATATACTATCTCGTTCACAGCCTTCCAAAAATCGTCCAGAAGTTGGCTGGCTGATGAAAATAAATAGCGCTCAACTTTTTCTTGTTTGTGAACGTGGTCCCAAGTGATGATACGGCCAGTGTATTTTTTCGGTCGACGCCCTCTTTTTGGTATCGCATGTGCGTTATCGAAACCTAAAACCCGTGTGTTGTTTCGATCATGCAACGTTAAAGAGTAGTTGATGCCGTGGGGACGGAATTTATCTTTGTCCACTTTACAAGCTTCAAGTTTAACCCAGTAACCGTTGTCGCACCAAAACGAACAGCCATTTAAGTCAAGTAAGGTTAGCAGCTCGGCATCTTCTGCTTCGTATTTCATTTGTATGCCCTTAAGTTATCAACGGATCACAACCTTGTCAACCAAAATATAATATATTTTTAAATAGTAAAGGTTATATTAATAATTTCATAAGCATTTTTTAAACTAACTTCAGTAAAAAAACAAGCATTTTTACAGTTTAGAATAGCGGACACTTCCCGGACACTGATTGCCATGCTTTTAATGTACTTTCATGACTCTCATGCATTTCGTTAATTAAAATATATCAATATATTAGATATTTACAGGGGAGGCGCGGAGGGTCTTTCACGCCGGCAACGGGGGTTCAAATCCCCCTGGGGTCGCCACCCAATTAAAACAGGGACTTAGAAGAAATTCTGAGCCCCTGTTTTATTTTGGTATTTCTTAGGTCCCCCTATTAGTCCCCCCAAGCACAACAAGAATGAAGGTAACAATCCACACTCGTCACCACTTGACCTTATCGGCCATATTTGACATCTTGTTCCACCCTACCCCGTTCGCTACATTCAAAAGGAGCATGAATGACACTAACAAAAGCTGATCTTATCGAACATATTCGATCCAACAATGACCTGACACAAAAGCAGAGCACCGACCTTGTTGAGACAACCATCAATATCATCAAGAACACACTTGCCTCTGGTGATGATGTCCTGATCAGCGGCTTTGGTAAGCTCTGTGTGAAAGAAAAAGCGGAACGGAAAGGTAGGAACCCCGTTACTGGGGATGATCAGATGTTGCCGGCAAGACGCGTTGTTACATTCAAGTGCTCAGGTAAGCTACGGGAGAGTGTAAATAGCAAGTGATCATCCTGACATATGAGTTTTAAGCCATGCCTCCATGCTCATTTGCACTGTAGTGTATTGATAAAGAACAACATAAAAACCCGAAATCCGTCTCCGGAAATCGGGTTTTCAGGTTTTGATGACGTTTCTGATGTCTAAAAACACAACTTTTCAAAAATATGGCCATCAACATGTCAAAGGATGTTATCACAGGTTTGCCTAACCTGTTGATGAGTTGGAGGCAGTGCGCAACTCGCAAAAGTAGAAAAGCAGGGTCTAATTGGCCCTGCTTTCACAATAATAGTCGGTGTCTCGGTGTCCCACACTAAACCAGTACCGCCAATAACCTAAAGTGTAGTTTTTCCAATGCTTACGCTTGCCAAGATGAATATCCTGGTTAAATTGTAAGTGAAACTTTTAATTTTCGGATACGGGAATTGAAGCGGTTCCGCTCCCCGATGACATATCCCCCCAAAAGGAGAAGCCATGGATCGAGTCGATATCCTCATCATCGGCCAGGGGCCGGCGGGCCTGTCCGCCGCCATCTATGCGGGCCGGGCCGGCATGCGAACCCTGGTACTGGGTTGCGATCCCAAGGTGGCCGGTGACTACATCATCGATAACTATTTCGGGTTTCCCGAACCGATCACCGGAAAGGAACTCATCGCACGCGGTGTCAGCCAGGCCGAACGGTTCGGCGTGGGCATGCGCTGCGAACGTGTGTTGGGGATTCATGCCGAAGAAGAGGGTTATGTGGTGCGCACCGAGGCCGAAGAGATCGCAACGGCGGCCCTGATCCTGGCCACCGGGGTGTCCCGGGTGCGGCCCGGCATCGCAAATATCGCCGACTACGAGGGAAAAGGGGTTTCCTATTGCGTGAGCTGTGACGGGTTTTTTCACCGAGACAAGACGGTGGCGGTGCTCGGCGAGGGGATATTTGCCGCCAACCAAGCTCTGGAACTGCTCCAGTATACCCCCCATGTGACCATCTACACCCAGGGAAAAGCGTTGGAAATGACCCCAGCCTATACCGACATGCTCGACGAGGCGGGCATTGCCATCTACGAGAACAAGATCGTCTCCCTGGAAGGAGAGGGCGAATTAATTGCTGCCGTTTTTTCCGACCAGAAGAAAGTGTCCATAGACGGTCTTTATATCGCCATGGGTCAGGCCAGTGCATCGGATTTCGCCTACAGCCTTGGCCTGGTGCGAAACGGCGATTTCATAGAAGTGGACGACCGACAGCAGACCAACCTGCCCGGCGTATTCGCCGCCGGCGACTGTGTGGGCCGGTTTCTACAGATCAGCGTGGCCGTGGGAGAAGGGGCCCTGGCCGCCCGGGCCGCCATTGGCCATGCCAAAAAGGTGCGCAAAGCCGAAACCAGCTAACCGGTTTCCCTTTCTTAAAAAACCGGTCTCAAGACCGGCGAAATCCATTATGATTTCATCGGGTATTGTTGATTGTTGCATATGGTGCAAAAGTATCGCTTAGGATAATAACCTTGATAGTCTGGTTTATGGAAAAAAACTGATATCACAGGTCCCCACCCTCAAAAAACAAAAGTTATGGGGTGGTGAATTTTGGAGCGACGGCAAATATATCGGCACTGTTGGAGAAGCTACATCCGAGAAAGTAATAAGAAGATACATTCAAAATCAGAGTCTCGATAAAACAGAAACCATGCTTTTCACCAAAGGTAAGAGCTGGAACACAGGTACCTGCCAACAGCAAAATAACCTGCAGATGCAGCTTTCCATTTTCAACGGGTCACATTGGTATCTATTGAAGGATAGGGCTGTGGGGAACTGATATCTGTTTTCTTTAATGAAGGAACTTGATGTCGAGGATAAGCTATCTTCAAAGAAATCAAGTCGACCTGACCGGGAGAATATATGGATGACTAATCCGGCCAAACGAACCGGCATCGTTCATCACCCTCGCTATACGGACCATTGTGTAGGCCCTGGTCATCCCGAATGCCCCGGGCGTTTGGCGGTGCTCTATACTATGTTGGAGGAACCCGGTATGCGGGGATATTTTAAGGACATCACCCCGAGAAATGCAGAAAAAGAAGAGCTTCTCCAGGTCCATTCTCAAAAATATGTTCGGAGCTTGGAGGCCACACAAGGCATAGCATGCACCTATCTGGATGCTGACACCCAGGCTTCGCCCCATTCCTATGAAGCATCGCTGTTGGCTGCCGGCGGCCTTTGCCGGGCCATCGAGCAAGTCCATAAAGGAGAACTGGACAACGCCTTTGCTATGGTCCGGCCCCCCGGACACCATGCCGAAAAATCAAAAGCCAAAGGATTTTGCCTTTACAACAATGTGGCAGTGGGCGTGCGCTATGCCCAGACACGCCTTGGCCTCAACCGCATCATGGTGGCGGACTGGGATCTTCATTTTGGAAACGGTACCCAGCACTGCTTTGAAGAGGACCCGTCGGTACTTTTTTTTTCAACCCATCAGGTATTCACCTTTCCCGGAGGCGGAAAATTTCGCGAGATTGGAAAGGGCGACGGCAAAGGGTTTTCCGTCAATATTCCCTTGCGTCCCGGATGCGGAGACGGGGAATACATTACCCTCTTTGAAAAAATTTTAAAACCTGTTGCCCTTGAGTTCGACCCCGAACTGATTCTGGTCAGCGCCGGTTTCGATCCCCATTTCAACGACCCACTCGGGGGCATGCGGGTAACGCCTGAGGGGTTTGCTGGAATGACCCGCTCGATCCTGGATATTGCCGACCGCTGCTGTGGAGGCAAGGTGGTTATGACTCTTGAAGGAGGATATGGCCTGGAGGGGCTCCGAGATTCCGTCCGGGCGGTTCTTAGAGAGTTGGCCGGACTGCAGCGAACAGATACTGCCGCGATCATGGCTACAGCAGATCAGATAAAACTCAAATACGTGCTCTGGCGGGTAAGGCGAGTCCTTGGCGGGCACTGGAAAAGTCTTCAGACGTCCCCAGACGACGACGCGAACCTGAGGCTTTCCCTTTCAGAGCGGTTGGGTGAAACCGTGGCACGCGTTCTGGATTATCTTAAAAGTTGACAAAGAAGGAACCCGACATGGCACCATTCAGGGAATCTATCCGGCGCCTCGCGCAAAACATGCAATCCTGTGAGGAGTGGCTCGAACTTGCCAGGGATCTTAACGAGCCAATTCACATAGGCAAGGCGCCCGCCGGCCTGCATATGCGGTGGGCCCGCAATGAGGATCTGTTTACCATCAATGCCATGGAAGGGTTTGTAAAAGAAACTGAATTCATGGAAAAATCCCTTCGAAAAGGAGATCGCTGCCTTCTGTTGGAGGACGACGGAACCATGTGCGCCTTTACCTGGGTAACGTTCCGGGATTTCAAGCTTGCCCCCTGGTACACCCTCAAACTACCTCCGGGTTGGTGGTACCTAGTCTATATTTTCGTGCACCCGACATACGGCCGCAGAGGCATCGCTTCCTTTCTGTTGGGGTCCTTGATGGAAGCCCTGCGCGACAAGGGCGGCAGTCGTCTGGTATCCGGCATGTACAGCAACTGGAAGGCTTCCATCGCGCTGCACCGTAAAATGGGCTTTTTTGTCCATCGGCGCCTAACCCAGTGCAAACTGCTGAACATATTCCCAACACCGCCCAGTATAGAGGAGGGCGAGGGGATAACATAAAATCAGTTGTTCTTTCCTCCCCCGCCTTTGCAGGGTCGCAGGGAGGCGATCCACTTTTCAGTTAAATTATGTCAATGAGGAAACATACAAGGTATACAAGTATTTGGAGCCTCTCTAAATGTACAGATACTATTGACATGATACGGCAGAGTATTTCCAGCTGCTTTCGACGGAAAGCTTAAACACCTAAAGAAAATTAGCGACGCTTATGGCGATGGTCGATTAGATAGTCTGGCGTCCGGGGGAGATGGGGCCCGGACGCCAGCGATAGTCAGGTTCAATGTATTACTGCCCCAGGTTATTTTGCATCGTCTTTAGCACCTGTTCGAGATTAAAGCTGGCCGGTTTTTGTCGCGGGGGGAACTCCTTATACGTCGCGAGGTGATTCGCTACATAGGACGCGCCTGGCAGAAGCAGATAGACGCGCTCGAAGCGCCACATATTATACGCCTCCGCCTCGTGATCGGCGCGTTCGAAAGGATCGGTTCTCAGGCAGAAAAGCTTAGGCACGCGCAGTGTTACCAGCGGTTCCTGCCACACATCAAATCCATGTGCCCGCTGTTCCATGAATACCAGTTTCCATCGGTCGTAGCGAAGATTGGCCAAGCCACCGTCATCGGTCCAGTAGAAAAATTCCTTGCGCGGTGACTCTTTAACCTCGCCCTTGAAAAAGGGAAGCATGTTGTAGCCGTCAAGATGGACTTTGAAATTCTTCCCATTGGCCTGATGACCTTTCAGGAGTTTTTCTTTGATATCCGGCTCACCCGCCGCAGCCAGAAATGTCGGCACAATGTCTTCGTGGGAGAAGATATCATTATAAATGGTTCTGGGCTTGATCACACCTGGCCACTTGATCAGAGTGGGAACACGGTAACCTCCGTCCCAGTTAGAGTTTTTCTCGTTACGGAACGGGGTGGAGCCGCCGTCCGGCCAAGAGAAACACTCCGCACCGTTGTCACTGGAATACATGATGATGGTATTATCGGCAAAACCGAGTTCATCAAGCTTATCAAGCAGCTGGCCCACATGACCGTCATGTTCGACCATGCCGTCCGGATAAACACCCAGGCCGGTGACGCCTTGTGATTCTTTCTTGAGATGCGTAATCACGTGCATCCGGCTGGAGTTCCACCACAAGAAGAACGGTTTGTTTGCCTTTTTGGCCCGATCCAAAAAATCGAGGGCGCCGACGGTGATCTCTTCATCAATGGTTTCCATTCGTTTTTTGGTCAGCGGGCCGGTATCCTCGATTTTACCGTCTGAAGTGGACTTGATCACGCCCCGGGGGCCAAACTTTTTCTTAAACTCCGGATTCTTTGGATAATCAGCATGCTCTGGCTCTTCTTCGGCGTTCAGGTGATACAGGTTGCCTAGGAACTCATCGAAACCATGTGCGGTCGGCAGGTGCTCATCACGATCGCCCAGATGATTTTTGCCGTATTGAGCGGTCATATAACCATGGTTTTTGAGCAGCTCAGCCAAAGTCGGGTCTTTTTCTGAAAGGCCTTCTTTTGCTCCAGGCAGGCCGACTTTGAGCAAACCGGTGCGAAACGGGCTCTGGCCGGTAATAAATGCAGATCGCCCCGCAGTGCAGGACTGCTGGCCATACCAGTCTGTGAACAAGGCACCTTCATCAGCAATACGGTCAATGTTTGGCGTTTTGTAACCCATCATACCGCGATTGTAGCAACTGGGGTTATTCCAGCCGATGTCATCACCCCAAATCACGAGAATGTTGGGTTTGTCCACTTTTGCCATTACAGGGGCCGCAAACCAGACTACGGCAATCAGTGCGGCAAATAAAATAATTACTGTGCTTTGATATGATAATCGGGCATTCATTGTTTTTCTCCTTTCTGAAGTAAAATTATTGGTTGTTCTACAAACCGCGTGCTAAATACTCGGTTCCGAACCAAAACGCTTGGAGACATGCCGTCTCCGGATCTTTTTTCGTTTTGCAGAAAAAGAATTTAAACAGGAGATCAATTGATCGGACATCACAACATTTATTCGAATGATGACAATAAGCGGATTGGCCGGCTTGTTCTTCATCGGTTTCCCCCCTCTCAAATGGTTTGCATGATTTAAAGAAGATGATAGGTCTGAAAGGGAAGAACAGGTCAAGGATCAGTTCAGATACGGCTCAGATATGGAGATTCAGCTTCAGACCAAATGTGGTTTGAATGCTATAAGAGCTGCATACATGAATAGGTTGAATGTGTCAAGATTCGGCTATTTCTGCAGTACCGAGTCGGGTGGCCCAGGGGAATCTCACCCCCAGGCTCCCACAGAGGGGGGCATTTTTCGGCCTTAACTTACCACCGCCGTTATACCTGTATCGTCCTGTTTTATTTGCCACCGGAAACATATTAGAAGCTATCTCAAAAAAAAGCTTTTGGCCCAATTTCTGTGTTGGTCCCTTGCTTCAACTCCTCGGAATACTTCAGTATGCACCCCAAGGGCATTTCCTGCGGGCACCTGCGGGTTGAAGTTCGGGTCCACCTTGAACTTGACGAAGATCCCGCTCTTTTTGCGGGGAACCAAAAGCTTTTTTTTGAGATGGTTTCTAATCAGTGGCCAATTTTCCAAGCAACCAAGCCATGTTCTGACCGAGCGTTGCCATGGTTCCCTTGGCCTCTTCATCCTTTTCCACATCACCGATATTCCGGCCGAAACCCATGTTCCAGTAATTAGATCCAGGCACAATCATCTGACTGATAAAGAAAAAGTGGTTCAAGGAATCAAATGTGTGTATAGCCCCACCCCTGCGGGCGGCAACCACTGCGGCTCCCACTTTTCGCTTGAGCATGCCACCATTGGCAATAGATGTCATACCAGACCGGTCGATCAATGCCTTGATCTGAGATGTGAGATCGGCAAAATATACCGGAGACGCCAAAATTATACCATCAGCCGTGAGCATTTTTTCAATGCATTCATTGGCGATATCTTTTTCTACAGCACAGCGCTGATTTTTATTCTCAAAACACTTGTAGCATGCAATGCAGCCGTTGATTCTTTTTCCTTTCATCTGGTATAATTCGGTATCGATTCCCTCTTTCTCCAATTCAGCAAAGACCCAGCGAACCATCGTTGCTGTGTTCCCATCCTTACGTGCACTTCCATTGAATGCGACAACCTTCATAGCTGAACTCTCCCTGTTTATCCGTTCCGGATAAAGTTTGTTATTGACTCCTATGCCTTCGTATAGACACCCCTACCTACACTCTTGATCTTGCCCTGCTTCCTCAACTTAAAAACAATATTTGCCAGTTTCTTTTTATCAAATCCAGTCTTTTCTAAAAGATCTGCGGAAGTGACGCCACTTTTTGACCCTGTGATAGAATTCAGCACAGTATCGGAGGCAGTGTCAGTTTTCACAGCTTCTTTGATCGGTGCCTTCTTCGCTGGTGCTTTCTTGGGTGCCGTTTTCTTTGGTTTTGCCTTAGTCTTTGGCACAGGTTTGGCCTTAGTCTTCCTAACAGGTTTAGCTTTAGCCGGTTCCTTAGGTGCTACCTTTTCCAGCTTCTCTGCCAACTTCTCCACACCCTGTGCTATAGTTCTCAGGCCTTCCGCTACTGCTTTCAACGCTACATCAAAATCCTTCATAAATTACCTCCTGTAAAATAAGTTTGGGGTAGTATAGTGCAGGCGTTGAATAACGCAAGTGGAAAAATATAGAGGTTTGTTGGTAGGTGGCCTTTTTATAAAAATACCTCTGTCTATTCACCCCATGCTTTTCTTATTTCATCATCAGTGTTGAAAATATAATCTTGGGCATGTGTTTCAAACTGCAACCCGTTCCGGAACAGCCCCCGTTTCTTTACCAAACACATATGAGAACAGAATCGCAATAAGATCCCCAATAATGTACGATAGGAAGACAACCACATGGAGAATCGCATAAGGCTGAAATCTCCCCGTAAACAGGATAGGTGCAACAACCCCTATAAACCAGACAGCCTTGTAACAAAGCTGAAGGAGCAAGACTGGTACAAATTTCAAAGGCGCTTTCAGTCCCAGTATCGATAGGAGTCCAGATGATAAATACACACTGCCCATTACTCTGTAAACGATTGGATCTTGGGCAGGCCGGTTGAAAATCATACGCATGTAGGCAGGCATCACGATTATCCCCAGACCGAATCCCCCTGCACCAACAATGGTGTAGATGTACATGGCTTTGAGCCAAGCATATCGAATTTTGTGATCCCCTGGCATATCTCACCTCCCCACCTCAGAAAAATAGTAAACAAGACCATCACTGACCCTGCATAGGAAACCTCCTTCCATTCAAAATAGTAGCTGTAAATCATGAACGTAATTACCACGCGCCTCCATTAGGGGACCTCCCCTCTGGAGGCACCATAAAAGCAACTTTAAACATCCTTGTGTCAGATAAAGGGGAATGCGCTCGCTGTTGCGGTTCAGATATAGATCTTGAACAGTGGTTTCTGCCATTGTAGAAATGACTGATTAAAAGTAGCGGTATGTGTAGGATGCCGGTCTCGCCGAAAATAAGATCGGGTAAAAAATACTCGAATTGAAACCTATATTAAGTAGCACGATCACCGCAGGATGACAATCCGTCATTGTTTGAACCAAAAACGGGCAACGACCCGCTTAACCAAATATCAATTGACAGTGAACCGTGCATTTCTGTAACGTGGCGAACAATATCACTGAAAAAACATCTTTTTATGGTGTTCGACTATTTTTATGAAAACAAGGTCAAAAATAACCCTAATTTCCATCGGTGTGCTCGCCTCATGCCTGCTGGTATTGGCAGTCAGTCTCTCTATCTTTGTCAACACCGATCAATTCCGAAATATCCTTTTGAATAAAATCAACCCTTCCATTGCCGGAAATCTGACCGTGGGCGGCCATGATATTTCACTTCTGAAAGGCAAAATCGCCCTTCAGAACCTTACGCTCGAAAACCCCCCGGGAAACCGCCTTGCAGCCCTGGAGTATCTGATGGCGGATATCGCATTTTTGCCCCTTCTGACCCGAACCCTTGTCATTGAAACACTCACCTTAAAAAAACCGGAGATCCGGGTTAAAATCGATAAAGACGGGGTTGTGGATATCGTCGAGGCCTTCAACGCCTCTCCACCGGTAAAAAAGGTACAGACCCAGGAGGAGTCGAGCACCCCGTTTAATGTGATCGCAGAGAAAATCTGGATTACAGACGGCGATTGTAACATCACCTCCATACCAGACAATCTTCAAATGGACCTGAATCGGATAACTGTTCAGGCCACAGCGGATCTTTTTAAAAAAGCAGGCCAGATCGACATCAGGGTTGAGGACACTGCCCTCGCATATGATACACGCCACATGAAAATCAGCCCTGTCACATTATCTGTTCTGCTGACGAAAGATCAGTCCGCGTCCGTGGCATTCAAAGCCAAAACCGATTTTGCAGAGATCGCATTGACTGGTGAGGTGGGCCAGGTACTTCACAATCCGGATTTGAATCTCGATCTGACCTTTGATGTTTCACTTTCCGAATTGAAAAACCTGCTGCCCTTGCCGGCTGTGTTTTCGGGGAAAACAAACGGCGTGTTGACCGTTCGGGGCGACTGGCGTAATCCAGAAGCGGATCTGCGTCTGCAGTACAGTGGCGGTTCTCTGGCAGGGTATCCTGTGGATGGATTGCATACAGACCTGCGATTGAAGGACAGACAGCTTCTTGTGCAGCAACTTCAGATCCTGGCAGGCAACGGTGAAATCAGTCTTGCCGGCAATATAGACCTGCAGGAAGTATTTCCGGAGGGTCTGGTTTCTTCACGGATACAGCCCCATAAAGTCCGTTATGCCCTGGATGCAGGTCTGAAACATATCGATGTCGCCTTCCTGGATAAAGACACCCTTGGCGTCAAAGGTTTTTTGAATTCCACGACAGCGTTTCAAGGAGCAGGAATCGACTTCAACACGCTGTCGATAGCCGCCAGCATGGATGCTGTACTGGAAAAATTCTTTCTGGAAGGGATGCAACACCCCATTGATCTGAAAATGCATGCATCGGGAAAAATGGAAGACGGCGTCATCGATTCAAAACAGGTAACCATCGTTGCCGCAGGCACCCGTTTGAATGCCAGTGGCATGCTTGATCTGCCATCCGCTCACATCCAGGCGCAATTGACCGCCGACACAGAAAACATCGAAAATCCACTGTCCCTGCTCGGTATGACCGGAAATTCAGGGGTTTGTGCCATGAAAGCAGATGTGTCCGGTTCCTGGGAGCAGCCGGTCGTCGGGCTTGAAATAAATGCAAAGAAAATGCAGTTCAACGGTCTGCGCCTGGGGGATGTCGATCTGGCAGCGAACATGGATCAAAACGGTCTTATTAAGATTCTTTCCTTGAAACTTGACAATCAGGGGACGCAGGCCCAGGGAAACGGAACAATCCAACTGCTCAAGGATAAATTTCAGCTTCACGAAACCATGCCCCTCAAAGCCGAATTGAAAATCGCCAATGCGCAGGCACGTGATTTTTTAGATGACGTGCCCGTCAACGGCTCTTTCGAAGGAGAGATGCAGGTTCATGGAAACGTTCGTTCGCTTCAGGCTTCGACAGTTTTGAGCGGAAAAGATGTCGCCTATGAAAAAATATTTTTGGGGGATGTGGACACGAATCTACGGTTTTTTAACGGGAAAGTCCTTCTGGATCAATTGCGGATCAAAAACCAGACCGCTGCATGCTCTCTGAATGGCGACATACAGGTTTTCGAGCCCAATTCATGGCATCGGCTGTCAGACCCTGTTTTGAATCTGGATTTGAAAGCGGAGACACCATCCATTGCAGCGTACATTCCCGACATCGAGGGAAATCTGTATCTTGACGCGCATCTTGATGGGCCTGTATCCCGCCTGCAGGGAAGAGGATCTGTCAAAGGGGATCAACTTGACTTTTCGGGACAGTCTGTGGAAAAGGTGACGCTGGATATTGAACTGAAGGACAATCGTCTGCATGTGCAGCCTTTGAAGGTGGTTTTCGAAGCGGAAAGTGTCGTGACTGGATCCGGCTGGATCGGTTTCGACGGGGATTTTGCCTTGGATCTTCATTCAACGGACTTGCTGCTCAACAGCATCGGCAAGATAAAAGAGACGGGAATGGTCGAGGGTAAAATGGATTTCCATGTTCGGGGGGAAGGCAACGTCAAAAGTCCATCCATTTACGGCGATATCCATGCCAAAGAGGTTCTGGTCAATAATCAGAAAACGGATGACTTCGATTTTCAAGTCACGCTGGTTGACAACCAGGTATCCATCAAGGGACGTCAAACCTTTGAACTCAACCTTGTTTACCATCTGCTGAACAAGAATTATTCCATCAATCTTTTCTTTGCAGATACGAACACCTCACCCTTATTTCTCATAATCGGTAAAAAGGATATTGGTGGGAAGCTGAGTGGAGAGCTGGTAGCCCAGGGAAACATGGCGTCTCTCGAAAAAAGCGAAGCCTCTCTGGACATTTCAAGCCTGTCTTTGACCTATCTGGGTGTATCTTTTGTCAAGGCAAACCGCATTCAGGGAAATCTGAAAGATCAACAGCTGACACTTCCTGAATTCCATCTGAACTTCCTGGAATCAGGCGAACTGAAGGTAAAAGGATCCGGAACGTTAGATGGCTATTTTGATATGGCAGTTGACGGTAATGTCCCGACGGAAGCCGCCGTGTTGTTGTTACAGGATCTCACGGATATGAAAGGCCATATAAGCATCCATGCCGAAATTAAAGGAACTGTCTCGGAACCCGATTTGTCAGCAGAAATTGTTTTTCACGATGTGGGGTACACGCTGCCGCAAATAGATCCCACCTTTAAAGAGATAAATGGAAATCTCAAATTGACGCCTTCCCACCTGTTGCTCGAAGACATAAGCGGAAAGATCGATTCAGGGAGGTTCCAGTTCAACGGAGAGGTGGCGCTGGAAAATTTTCGCCCCGGTCGCATTCGACTCGACTTGACAATCAATAATATGCCCATCACCGTTCCAGGAACGATGGATGTTTTGATCAATACGGATCTGTCAGCTTCGGGAACAATGGAAAACATCCTTTTAGAAGGTGATCTCGTCCTAGGTGAGGGCGTATATTATAAGAAAGTACAAACGAGCCTGCTCGAGAGCATGAAAGAACAAACCCGGACCATAGAAGTGCCCGCGAATAAAAGGAAGTCCTTTCTTTTCGACAACATCTCCTACAATATCAGGCTGAAATATCGCGAGCCATTTATCGTGGACAACGATATTGCCTATCTGGAAATTCATCCCGATCTGACCCTCTCCGGAACGTTGAACGACCCTGTCATCACCGGCGCAGCAAAAGTTCACGAGGGAACCATTACCTTTCAAAACAAATCTTTTGTCGTCGAAAGAGGCATCGTCAATTTTTTGAATCCCTACAAAATTGCGCCGGAGGTCGATATCGTGGGCAGTATAAATATACGGCAATGGCATATTTCCCTGATGGTGTACGGACCGCCAAACAAACTCGTGGTGGAACTGTCGTCCACACCATCGGAGGAGGATGCCGACATACTTTCGCTGCTCGTTTTCGGGAAAACCACCTATGAAATGAGAAGCGGCGGTGACGCGGATGCGGACTCTACCGAAGCACTTCTGGCGCAACTGGTAGCGACATCGTTCGGAGGGGACATCAAAAAAACCACCGGACTGGACTACCTGGAAGTTAATACCGAGGAGGGTAGAACGGAAAGTGATCCAAATATCATTAACGTGACGGTGGGAAAAGACCTTACCGATCGGATGGCCGTAAAATATACCATCGGGTCGGGAAGTGGCGAATATCAACAACGCGCCTCCACAGAATACAAACTTATCGAATACATTATACTGAGCGGATTTCAGAGTATTGAAGGAAGTTACGGTGGTGAAATTATTTTCAGGATCGAGTTCCGTTTGTTTTAGCGGCATTTTGCTGCTGCTCCTGGTGTCATTCTGTGGACAGGCTTCTGCGGCGACACTTCCGGAATCACACTACGAGAATTCTCTGATCTGGGATATCCGGGTTGATGTCAAAGATTCCTACGGGAGTGAACAGCAATGGATCGATATGGTACAGTCTGTTGCCTCAACGTATATCAAGAAAGGAGACCAGTTTTCAAGTTTCGAAGTGACGCGTCTGGCGGACGCCCTAAAAGCCTGTCGAAGATTTCGATCCATCCACCTGGACACTGAAATGACCGAAGCCGGCCTTTTACTCCTAATCACCGTGACTCCTTTCAGGCTGATCAAAGATATCCGTATCCGAGGCAAATATCCCCTGTTTGAAAAACAAATACAAAATGTCATGACGATCTATCCCGGAGATGCCTTTAATGCGGAAGAAGTTCACAAACAACCTGAGTTGATTGCCGAATTATACCGCAGCTACGGATATATCGCCCCGAAGATCACGATCGAAAGCACCCGGGACCTTCACAACAGTCATTATTTTCTTGTTGTTTTGATTCAAAAAGGAAAGCCGTATCGACTGCGCCGGTTCGAAATGACAGGCAACACAGCTTTCCAGACATCCGAATTGAGATGGAAAATGAAATCCGTGAGAAGTACCACCGAAAATTTTTCTGAAAAATTATTTTTAGAGGACCTGAAGAAATTAACAGCCTTTTACTGGGCTCAGCGGTTTCCGGATATTATGATCAAACATCAACTAGAAAAAAACCCACAGACAGGGGAAGTCGAAATCCAGATAGCCGTCGATGAAGGGCCTCGTTACGATGTTTCATTTGTCGGTAACACGGCCTTTGGAAACAGAGCCCTTAAAAAAGAACTCGCTCTTTTCAAATCAGGAAACCGGCGTGGTACTGGGTTGAGAAAAAGCATCCGCAACATAAATGAAAAATACCACAAGGCGGGTTATGCCGATATGACCGTCAAAGTAGAAACCGACACGGCAGTGGAGGAAACCATCTCTGTCCAGAAACTCCGTTTTATTATCGACGAGGGCATGCGCTCCATTGTCCGGAAAATCGTTATCGACGGCAACGCCTTCTTCAGCGAGAAGACGCTGAAAAAGCAGATGCTGACCCGTCCTCCCGGCTGGATGCATGACGGCGAATATGTTGCCGAAAGGCTTGACGAAGATATTCTGGCCATAGAAAACCTGTATCACGGAAACGGGTATCTGGATGTCGACGTGGAAAAAACGGTCGATTTCTCCCCTGAGCAGGAAGGTGGGGTGGTCGCGCTGAAAATTCATGAGGGGCAGCAGACCCGTGTATCCCGTGTGGCACTGGAAGGATTGACGGCCGTTCCGGAAGCGATGGTCATAAATAATATGCAGATTCAGCCAGGTCAGCCGTTTAACCACAGCAAGCTGAACAACGATGAAAAACGAATCGCCATGGTGATTTCCGAAAAGGGATATCCCTATGTAAAGGTTTCAGGCGATGCAACTTTCAATGAAGACCGGACAAAAGCCGAAGTTGTATTCAAGGTACGGCAGAACGCATATGTCAAGAGCGGCAACACCTTCCATACGGGGAATTTTCATACCAAGGAGAAAGTCCTCGACCGGGAAATGGTCATGAAACCCGGAGATCCGTTTTCATTGAAAAAAATGGCCGAGGGTCAGAAAAACATCCGCTCCATGAACATCTTCCGCTCGGTTGCATTTCATCCCGTGGGCTTGAAGGAGGAAGCCGAAACCATCCATCTTTTCACGGAAGTGGAAGAAGAAAAACCCTTATACTTCGAGGTGACTGGCGGGTATGACTCGGAAAAGGGCTTAAACACAACCAGCACCATTGGGGATCATAATTTTTTGGGGTCCAACAAGGACTTTAAAATCGGCGGTGAACTCAGTAAAACAGGTTATAAAGGAGAATCGCGACTTTTTGAACCCAGGTTTTTAGGTACGCGGATATCGTCTGATCTGGGTGTATACTTTGAGCGCAGCGAACCCTTTAACCAGAATTTCGGTACAGACAAAATTGGGACCGATCTGCAGTTTTCACGAAAATGGAAAAAAAACATCAAGCTGGGGCTTGGTTTCAACTACGAGAGACGGGAACAGTACCCCAGGGGTCGTGATGTGGATGAAGACGATGTATTTGACCTCAGAAGTATCCTGTCGGTGACACCTTCCATCAGGTTTGACAGCCGGGATAATTTTTTGAATCCAAAAAATGGTGTCTATTGGCTGTTGGAGACCGGTGTGTATAAGGGGATTGAGAACTCTCTGGATGACTTTTACAAAACGCGTTTCGACCTGAGGGCATATGTAACACCCATTAATCGATTGACGTTTGCCGGTCGTGGCAGTGTCGGTAAAATAAATCCCTATGGTTCCAAGGGGAGGATACCGGATGACCAGTTGTTTTTTCTGGGCGGTACAACCACTGTCCGGGGGTTCGATGAAAACCAGCTTTTAACAGATTATGACAATGACCCTGTGGGGGGGAAATTGATGTTCCTGGGAAATGCAGAGACGAGAATCGATCTTGGTTCGAATTTCGAACTTTCCTTTTTTTACGACATCGGGAATCTCGGCAAGACCTCCGGTGACGAAAGGTCTGACAAGATCCGTTCTTCAACGGGAGTCGGCCTCCGGTATGTTACACCGGTTGGAGCCGTCGGGTTGGTCTATGGATACAAAATCAACCCTGAACCGTACGAGAGTTCCGGTAAATTTCATTTCTCCATCGGCTATACCTTTTAGGGTTGATAATCTTTGAGAAATAATGCCACGACAATACCGCCGGCAGATATCAACAAACTGCCGATGACGAACACATGCGAAAGACCAAACATATCAAGGATGATCCCCGAAAGGATGGGGGACACAATCATACCCAGACTCCAGGCGGCATCGGTTAAACTCATCAGAGATGCCATACCCATGGTGCGCCCGAGTTTTGCGGTAATGACAAGCCCACCAGGCAATGAGACACCATTGGCCATGCCCATAAGAATATTCAGCAAAAGAATCATTAAAAAGCCCTCAACAAACGGCATCCCCAATACCGTCATCCCCGAGGCAAGCGTGCCCAGAATGATAAGATACTTCGGGTTGACCCGGTCGGCCAGGGCGCCACAGGTGCGCTGGAGAAATGCAATCAGAAAAATATTGGCTCCTAAAATGATACCGACCTGGGAGCTTGTCAGCTCAAGCTGAAGCGCAAGGATCGGCAGAAAAGTATACACCGCACCCTGCCCGGAGGCGGTTAAAAACCGCATCAGAAAAATTCCCAGAACCACGCGATGGCTCAACATTTTTCTGATTGAATAACGGTTTCGACTTTCTCCTGCCCCCTGCCGTTGTCGATCGGAAGGTATAAAAATGATAACCAGCAGACAGGTTAAAAGTGCCAGGACACCCATGGCATAAAAAGCAGCATCCATCCCGAAATGATCACGAATAGTGCCCCCAAGCACAGGCCCGATACCAAGACCGAGCATAACCGCCATATTCAGGGTGCCCATATACAGACCGAGTTTTTGTACCGGTGCGATATCAGCTGCAAGAGCCATGGCGATGGGTACCACAAGAACGGATGCCAGGCCATGTAGAAAACGCACCAATATAAGTGTTTCGGCATGTTCAGGCAACACGTACAACACCGAGACACCGGCATAGACAAAAAGCCCGGCCACCATGAACTTCTTTCGCCCCCACCGGTCGGAAAGCTGTCCTGCAAGTGGATTGAAAAGAGTTTTGGAAACATTGAAGCCGGCAATAATCAACCCAACCAGAACCCCCCCGGCGCCGAGATCCACAGCGTATACCGGTATGAGTGGCCAGATGATGCCGAGTCCGATCATGGCAACGCCGACTGACAATGAGAGAAGGAACAAGGTGCCGGAAGAAGATTGATTCATGGTTTCCGTTTTATGCCGCTTGTCATAATAATGTTCCGAAAATAAGATGGCGGCATAAGGGGTTGTAGCAGAAAAAAGGTCCTCAATCGGAACGTTTTTCTGACAACCCCTATATATCGGGTTTTAGAAAATATGGGAACATCTTTTCGAAATAGCCGGAATGTTCTTTTGGCAGATGTGGAAATACACGAAAAAATCAGAGGAAGGGTGTTCAATTGGAAAACTGTCTGAGTTAGCAAATTGTCTTTTCTGAAGATTGTATCGCGTCCGTTGATCAAGAAAATATTTTCTCAATTTCCTTGCGACGAAGATCCGCGACACCCAACTCCATCCTGTCGATTATATAGCGAAGATCCTGCGGGACTCCCTCTATGTCCGGTAATAATGACAGGTTGAAGGCATTTTCAGTTAGATTGAGCTTGTTGCAGAACAGCAGATAATTTAATTTGGTCCTGTAATGGGCCCGTATCATTTCCTTATAGCTATTTCCAGATACAGCGAGCATAGAGCGGTAGTGGTCAACCAGGAGCGACATCCAATCACGGTATAAGCGCCGGGCCTCAGCAGGAATAGTGTCGGCCTTCTCCACCAGGCGATCAATCTCAGGAAGGTTGCCACTCAGTTCAGCTTCAAATGCTGTGTTCAGGGCACGGCGTCTGGAGATGAGATAGTTCTCTTCGAAACTTTTCAGTCCATTGGAGTATTGTTTGATCTTCCAGGCATAAAAAACAAAAAATATCGGGATAAGTATCATCCACACAGCAGGAACAGGCTTTTCGATTACCCGCCTGGCAAGTTGCCTGGCCATAAATTCTTCATTGTCGAAAATCTGTCTTTTCTTATCTTCCATGGAGAGATTGCTCAACTTCACGACCTCTGGTACTGGCTGTTTTGTCTGCTATAAGTCGATTGGCGACGGACAGGCCATCCTACAAGACAAAGGAGATCACCCGTTGCTTACTTGGTATTGAGGACTGAATCCAGATACTGTTCGGCCTCTTTTACCTGTTCGACATCCGTATAATAGTAACGGGTAGGATCAATTCCATTCTCATCGAGATAAGCGGACATGCTGCTCAGGATGGCGAACGAATCGGTCAAAAAAGGCAGGAAGACATAGACAAACAACAATACACCACCGAGGAGAACGATAAAAGTACGGAATCGATGGAGCAGGCTTTTGTCGATTATAGTTTCCATGTTTTTCGGGTGAACCGGGGGGAGCCCCCCCGGTTCGCTCCTTTGTAGATTGATATTAGATTTTGGCGGTAATTTCCGGGAACACCAGATAAAACATGATATACGCCATGACGAGTGTGAGAACCAGGTTGAAGCTCTGACCACAGACATAAAGAATCAATGGCTTTCCACCTTTGAAATACTTGGCAAGTTCCCGGAAATTGGTGGAAAGACCGATTGCAGCGAACGACAGGGCAAAGAACCAGCCGCGCAACAGGCGGGTACCGCCACGGACTGCACCCTGGTCTATAAGAGCGCCACTCATCTCCTTACCAAGATTACTATCCAGCATTGAGAACACAATGGATGCGGCAAGAAAGCCGAGGACGAATTTTGGGAAACGATGCCAAATTTCGCCAGCGCCGACCGTTCTTTTGTCTGTGCCGTTCTGTTCCACCTTCATGCACCAGTAGAGTGCCACACAGAAGGCGGTGACACCGATCATGACGTTCTGGATCATTTTGATGGTTGCCGCTACATACAGGGCTTTTTCACCTAGAAAGGCTCCTGCTGCCGCAACAGCTCCAGTGGCGTCGATTGTTCCACCCATCCAGGCACCCCCCAGAATCTCCGGCATACCGACGGATTTAATAAAGGCCGGCATGGCAATCATCATGATCGCCGTAAAGACCAGGGACAGGCCGATGGACAAGGTCAGCTCTTCTTTCTTTGCCCTACAGGCTGCGGCAGTAGCGATCGCAGCTGAGGTTCCGCAGACCGACATGTCAGCGGAGATAACGATATTGAGCGTCTTTGAGGGCATTTTAATGACGGTCTGCCCGAAAATATAGGTCAAGATCAGAACGGTCGGGGTAACCACCCAGGCCACGAAAATTCCCGGAATACCGATGGACATAATTTTACTGAAAAGCACCTCCGCACCAAGCAGCACAAGACCTGTTTTAATGAAGAATTCCACCTTGCAGGCTGGAAGTACCCACTTCGGCGTGCCAATGGAGTTGGCTATAATCATACCGAGAAGAACACCCCAGGCTTCGGCACCGAAGCCGTACTGTTTAGAAATCGCCTGGCCGCCAAGCAGGTAAGCCAATACAGAAACAAAAAAAACGATGAAGAAACCCTTTCCGAAGCCGGCAACACTCTCACCCATCAGTGCTATGCCGCTACCAAAAAAAACGATCATAAAGATGCACAGCCCGATCAGGGTTGGGATGTAGTTGTAGGGCTTATTGCCTGCTTTTGCCTTGGCGGATGCGGATTTTTTCTCGGCTGCACGCCAGTCGGATATTTTTGCTATGACCTCTTCGTTCAGGGCCTGGTTCTTGAATGCGCCGGCTGCTGCTGCCTCCTCTGCCTGGGTGGCGGCGGCCAGCGCGGCTGATGCCTTGGCCTTGGCTTCATCATAGGCGGGCATAGCCTTTTCGTTCATTGCTTTGGCTTGGGCATCTGTCCGGATGAAGGCATCTACCGGGTTTGTTTTCCAACTGCCGGGGGACTTTGTCCAGTGGGACAGAAATTTGCCAAAACCAGTGGCACTTGAAGCCTTGAGTTTTTTGGCCTGATCGGCTTGGTACCAGGCGGTGGTCTTGAAAGGTGCCCTCTCAGCCTCGGTCGCCTGGATCTGCTTTGCCTCATTGATCTTCTGGTCGAATTCCGCCTTTGGCGCAAATCCTAAATAGGCAATGAGACAGACCACAATGACGAGGAAGCCGAGCCAGATAGCCAGGTAATCCTCCTTGGTCCAGAGATCTGACCAGCGGCTTTGGCCGTGGTCTACAACAATGTTTGCATCTGCTTTAGCCATATTTCTTTCCTCCTGTGTCATTTAGTGCCCCGATCGGTCCTGATTGACCTCCGGCGCTTTGGGCCATAAAAACTATTTCTTGATTACGCTTATCCATTTAGACAATTGAAAACCAGGAACTAATTATATAATGCAACCGACATGCCAAATATGATCTTAATTTATTTCAATTAATAACAACAGGTTAAAAACAATATGCCCTAAATCAACACCAGGATGCCGCCAAAAGACGGCACCCTGACTACGGACATGAAGACCATGGGGGGGTTCCAACGTTCGAAAGCCGCAAATCATGGCCTGGATAGTGTCTCTGCTATCTTCAGACCGATCCGGGTGAGTTGCATGGTAAATGCCGTCGAAAAGCGGCACTGCCACCGACAGTTGCCGGTATTCCTGTTCAATTCCTGATATTTCAGCTTGTTTTGGGTGATAGCTTCCTGCAGGTGGTGCCGATGATCACGGTGCCGGGGTATTACGGTAGGATTCCACAGAAATGTCGTATCTTTTGATGATTTTCTGGAGAGACTGCCTTTTGATACCACTGATTTTGGCTGACAAGGTAATATTGCCCTGGGTATGGGCCAGCAGCTGCCGGAGATACTCCACGGTAAAGGTGTGGATGGCAGCCGCCTTCAGCTTTTTGTATGGTTTGGAAACATCCGTTTCCTGTGGCACGGCACTCGTCTGGAAAGACACTGCGCCCGGTATGCGCCTGCCGGTGATGGTATCCCCTGCGGTGACCGCACACCATCCCCGGATGGTGTTTTCCAGTTGACGGATATTACCCGGCCAGTCTTTTTCAATTAAATAGCGCACGACTTCGGGCGCCAGTTCCTTCTTAGTTGCTTCCTGCTCAATGGAGACCTTGGTCAGAAAGTGATCCATGAGAAGGGGGATATCCTCCCTGATATGGTCGAGCCGGGGCATAACCAGCGAGGCTACATTCAAACGATAATACAGGTCTTCCCGAAAGGTGTGGTCGCCCATTTTCCGGATTAAATCCTGGTTCGTGGCAGCGATAATACGCACATTGACCTGGACGCTTTCCGTACCACCCAGAGGCTTGATGGTTTGGTCCTGCATGAACCTGAGCAGCTTGGTCTGGAGCGATGTGGGCAGGTCCCCGATCTCGTCCAGAAATACCGTGCCGCCATCAGCGCTCACAAGCAAGCCTTCCCTTTCCTGACCGGCATTGGTAAAAGCGCCTTTTTTATATCCGAACAACTCGCTCTCGAGAATATTTTCCGGCAGGGCCGGACAGTTGACCGTCACAAACGGCTTCCGGCTCCGGCTACTTTTGGCATGGATAGCCTTGGCTGCCAGCTCTTTTCCTGTCCCTGTCTCTCCCAGTATCAACACGGTGACATCGGTCCTGGCAAGCATCTCAATGGTTCTGAAAATTTCCTGCATGGGTTGGCTTCTGCCAACTATGTTTTCAAAAGGCTCAATCGATTTGATCTTGCGAGCCAGGCGTTCATTTTCGCGCACCAGGCGGTTACGCTCCAGGCTGTTCCGCAATAGATGCAGCAGGCGCTTTTCATCAAAGGGCTTCTGAATAAAATCGTATGCCCCGAATTTTATGGCTTCCACAGCCTTTTCAATACTCCCGTAGGCAGTCATGATCACCACGGTCAGATTCGGATCGTCTCTTAAAGCGCTCTCCAGTAACTTCATGCCGTCCATTTCCGGCATCCGGATATCTGCCATAACCAGATCTACGATATCCTTTGTCAGGACATGCAGTGCGGCCCGGGCACTCTGTGCCGTAAGAACACGGCATCCCAGGGTAATTTCGATGGTGCGCTTCAAACCTGCCAGAAGATCTGCCTCATCATCCACGATCAGGATGGTCTCTTTGGCTGTTGCATACTGCCCGGTTTCGATCATGATCGGAGCCCTTTCTCTTTCACCCGGGCATCTTTGGATATTTCCGGGTTCAGGGGAAGACAGATCCTGAACATGCTGCCCCTTCCTGCGTTAGTATGTACCTCAATATCGCCGCCATGCTGCTTGATAATACCGTAACTGACAGACAACCCAAGGCCTGTACCGCCCTTTTCGGATTTGGTGGTGTAGAAAGGGTCGAAAATCCTGGCTCGATCTTCTTCGCTGATACCGGTTCCGTTATCCGAAATTTCAATCCACAACTCCCTTTCGATGGAATCCACCAGCGTTCGAATCGTGATGTCCCCCTCTTCTTTAATGGCCTGCTTGGCGTTCATCAGAATGTTCATAAAAACCTGTCGCATCTGCTGGGTATCCACCGTCACACCGGGAATGTCCCTTCCGTACCGCCGGGTTATGGTAACATCTTTTTCCTGAAGCTGAATCTCAAGAACAGCCAGGACATCATCGATACAGCGATGAATATCGGTTTCCAATTTCTCCGGCTTCGACACCCGGGCGAAATTCAAGAGGGCTTCCACAATCTGTCTGCAGTTTTGGGTGTGTTTCTGGATAACAGCAATATCGTTCTGCACCTGTTCACTGATGGAAGGGTCTTTGGTAACCAGGCTGGCATATAAGCGGATAATCTCCAGAGGATTGTTGATTTCATGTGCCACACCCGAAGCCAACTGACCGATGGAAACAAGTTTTTCTGTCTGGGCCATGGCCTTCTCGAGATGCCGTTGCTCAGTGATGTCATGCAGTACTGCATTGAGTCCGTCGAAATGTCCTGTCTTGTCATACCTGGCCGTAGCTGAGATCATGACCATCATTTTCCGGCCGTGCCTGTCCACCATCGATATTTCCAGGTTTCGAACAAAACCCTCATCCTTCACCTCCTGGATAAACGGCCGGGCATCCCGGGGGTCCCAGAAAAGCTGGTATACCCATTCGATGGACCGGGCTTCATCCAGGTCGATGAATCCGAAAAGAAGAATCCCCGCCTGATTGATATCCATCAGACGCTCATCCCGATCAAATATGAGGATTACCTCCTGGGACGTTTCGAATAACTGGCGGTACTTGGTCTCGGATGATTTCAGATTCTCATGCGCCAACCTGAGATCCGTGGCCACGGCTTCAAATGCGTTTTTCAGCTGTTCGGTCTCATCTCCTGCAGCTTCGAAATCCTCTGGGTCGCGGTCCCCACCATTTCCGGAGATACTAGTAAACTTGGTTAAAAGTCCTTTCAGTTCCAGTACGATGGTGCGGTTGAAGAGTAGATAGAACAGAAAGAAGAGAGAAAACATCGATGTAACCACCAGCAAGAAAACTGCCCAGGAAATCTCCTTGATCCGCTGAAAAGACACGTCCACGGGAATATAAATGGTGTCGGCCGCGACAGCGCTGCCCACATCGTAGCGATAACCGCCTTGAACACCGTAAATCCGCTTCATCTCTTTTGGAGCGTCATTCGGATCACCATGACAGTAGAGACATTCCGTTTCTGCATATATCGGCCGCAGCCTTGTAAAATAGGATCTTTCTCCTTTCTGGATCAGACCATGCCACTCAGATCTGGCCTTGTTGGCGTTGAACCAGGCCAGCATTTCCAGTTCAAATTCGTCAGCCTGGTTGATGGGGTTCATGGGATTGAAAGCGGCACGCTTGTACTCAAAATCGGGAAAGCGGTTTTTCAGACGGCCCATGACCTCCCGTCCCACAAACGAGGTGGACATGGCCTGGGGAATAAAGGCTTCCGGCGGCAGCAGTCCGACAATCGTCGGTCTGAGCATATCCTTGACATAGGTCCGTGTAGCATCTGCCGTTGCGATGAATATCTCTGTCTCCTTGTAGATAGTCTCGGTGACATTGTTTTTCAGATATAGATAGGCAACTATGGAAGTTGCCGCACAAAAAACGATCAGGATGCATGCCGCCCCGATATGAAACCGGGTCTTGACATTCATTTTTTTCATTGAAGATTCCTTCGCTGATATTAGGGCCAGTCGCTGCAAGTTAACACGATACCGACGGGTTGTTTGTTCCGCCGCCCTGTGAACCCCGAAAGCTGCGCATCGATCTGCAAGCAAAATTTTGCAGCTTATCGCTTACAGCGTAAAGCTACCTGCTCGGATCCACGTGCACAATGGCCCGGCCAACGTCATCGATGTCATTTATCAGGCATACTTCCACTTCCTTGGCAATACCATGCCCTTCTTTCACCGTCAGTGACGCATCAACGACAATATGAATTTCTATCTGGTGCAGGCCGCCGGAGGTACGAACACGCAGGTCGTGAATCTCCATTACCCCTCCCGTGCTCAGGGCGCACTGCCGAATACTGTCCATGGTGGCAGGATTCGGCGCTGTATCGCTCAGTTCCCGAAATGTGTTGCCCATGATGTCGAGGCCAACTTTTAGGATAAAGAAAGAAACCAGCAAGGCAGCAAAGGCATCGAATATGTGCCAGGAAGGTTTGATCTGGGCCAGAGTAACTCCTGCCAATACAGCAACCGACGAAAGGGCGTCTGAGCGATGGTGCCAGGCATTGGCCACCACGAGCTGGCTCTTCATACGGCGCCCTGCCCGCACGGTGTATCGATAGAGCACTTCCTTCAGTATGATGGAGGCACCCGCCCCGATGATAGCCAACGCATTGGGGTGGGACTCCTGGTGCAGATAGATATCTTTGGCTGCCTGAAAACCAAGGTACATAGCTGTGATAAGCAGCGATATACCCACGATAGCCGTAAATAAGGCTTCGATACGACCATGACCGAAAGGGTGCCTGTCATCGGGGGGTCTGCGTCCCCGCCAGATTCCGATCAGCACTACCACATCGGTGAAGAGATCGGAAAACGAATGCACCGCGTCGACAATCAAAGCGTTGCTTTTCCCGAAAATGCCTGCCACCAGCTTGAGCCCTATCAAAGCAATGTTGACCAGTGCCCCGATCAGCGTGACGTTACGTCCGCTCGCATCTGATGGTGATATATTGTTTCTCATGATGCATCCTGAATTGTGTGCTTCAGCTCTTTAAGAATATTGAAATTTACTTAGTCTCATAATCGAAACCACTTTTCAAGCCAACACAATTAAAAACGTGTAACGATGTGACAACCTGCTGGACAACGAACTCAAGGAAATCATTATAACCGATACGTCGGGAAATGCCCACACGTTTAAATAGGATCACACGCCGACCCAAGTTTTCAACCCTTGACTTCTTGAGCTATCCGTTTATAATCACTTAAATTCCTACCCGACATACCAAGCCCTTTCATTTGTTCAAACCAACCTACAAGGATCGAAAGGAGGAGACAATGAATTCAACGTTATTTAAAACAATCGCTGTCTTAATATTGGTGGTGTTTCTTGTGCCCTGTGCTTTTTCCGGGGAGGTTGAAGTCCTTCACTGGTGGACCTCCGGTGGAGAAGCAAAATCTGTTTCTGTCTTGAAGGATCTTCTTGAAAAGGAGGGCCACACCTGGCAGGACATGGCCGTAGCCGGCGGAGCGGGCGCTAATGCGATGACCGTTTTAAAATCAAGGGCGGTTTCCGGGAACCCGCCCACCGCAGCGCAGGTGAAAGGTCCCCAGATTCAGCAATGGGGCGATGAAGGCGTATTGACCAATTTGGATGATGTGGCCATGGCGGAAAACTGGGACAAACTCCTGCCCAAAGTTGTTGCCGATATCATGAAATACAAGGGCCACTATGTTGCTGTTCCCGTAAACGTTCACAAGATAAACTGGATGTGGGTCAATCCCGAGGTGTTTAAAAAATCCGGGGCAACGATACCCACCACCTGGGCTGGATTTGAAACAGCAGCCAAAAAGATAAAAGCAGCCGGATTTATTCCTGTGGGCTGGGGTGGACAGAACTGGCAGGAAGCCACCGTTTGGGAATCCATCGTGCTGGGCGTCGGGGGGGCTGCTTTTTACAGGAAAGCACTCATTGAGGCCGATCCCAATGCGCTGGGAAGCGCCACAATGGTAAAATGCTTCGATACCCTGCGGATGGTTCTGGGGTATATCGATAAGGACGCTCCTGGTCGGGACTGGAACCTGGCCACATCCATGGTAATCCAGGGCAAGGCCGGCATGCAGTTCATGGGAGACTGGGCCAAAGGTGAATTCAAAGCCGCGGGAAAAAACTACGGCACGGACTATATTGCCATGCCAGTTCCCGAAACCAGCAACGGGTATCTTTTCAATGTGGACAGCTTCATTATGTTCAAGGTCAAGGACGCGGGTGCCAAAGAAGCGCAGAAAGCCATGGCCCGACTCATCATGGGGCCCAAATTCCAGGAAGTATTCAACGTAAACAAAGGCTCCATTCCCTGTCGCCTGGGCATGTCCCGCAACCCATTCGATTTTCCGGCCATCTGTTCCTTTGATACCTTTGAGGCCACCGCGGCTGGGGGCACACTCCTGCCGAGTATGGCGCATGAAATGGCGGTCTACCCGGCCATTCGCGGTGCCATGTTCGATGTTGTAACCAGCTTCTGCAACTCAAGTATGACCTCCCAAGAGGCTGCCAAAAATCTTGCCACAGAGGTCCAGAGTGCCATTTAACCCGGCAATTTCAAAAACCTGATCGGTTCGGGCTAAAGAAACTTTAGAAATAATAGAGCAACAGCTTCCACATCTTTGGCTGCGGAAGCTGTTGCAACCTAAAATGCGAACGGTAACCATTCGATGACGTCGATAGCGCATACAAACACAGTTCCCAAAAGGAGCATTTTTGACCGCATCGAATATCTTCTGCCCAAAATTGTCCTTGCGCCAACCTTTATCGCCGGACTGGTCTTTGTATACGGTTTCATCCTCTGGACAGCAGTGCTCTCTTTTACAAGTTCACGTCTGCTGCCGAAATACGAATTTGTCGGTCTGTACCAGTATCTTAAACTTTTCACCAATGACCGCTGGTGGGTGGCCAGTAAAAACCTTCTTGTCTTCGGATCCCTGTTTGTTGTCATTTGTGTCCTTCTGGGACTTTTTCTCGCGATTCTGCTGGACCAGCGGATTCGTATTGAAGGCGCTATTCGCACAATCTACCTTTACCCCATGGCGCTTTCCTTTATCGTCACCGGTACGGCCTGGAAGTGGATCCTGAACCCCTCTCTGGGTTTTGAACGACTTATCCGGCAACTTGGTTTTGAGAATTTTTCTTTCGACTGGCTGGTTAATTCCGATATGTCCATATACACTGTGGTCATCGCCGGTGTATGGCAGTCGTCCGGTTTTGTCATGGCACTTTTTTTAGCTGGGTTGCGTGGTATCGATGATACGATTATCAAGGCAGCCCAGGTGGATGGCGCCAGCCTTGCAAGAATTTACTGGCGGATTATTATCCCAAGTCTTCGGCCTGTATTTTTCAGTGCCGTCATTATCCTGTCTCACATCGCCATCAAAAGTTTTGATCTTGTCATGGTGCTCACGAGGGGCGGTCCGGGATATTCATCGGACCTTCCGGCAACATTCATGTATGCGTTTGCCTTCACCCGCAGCAGGCTCGCTTTTGGAGCTGCAAGCGCTATGGTGATGTTCGGCGCCGTAATGGCGGTTATTATCCCGTATCTCTATTCGGAATTGAGGGTGAAACGTAATGGATGACCCAACCTTTTATAGGGCACCCATAACAGCAGGGGGATTTGCCGGCAGGGTGTTCATCTATGGCCTGCTGATTCTGATGGCTCTTTACTTCCTGCTGCCATTTATTGTCATGGTCCTGACATCCTTAAAGACCATGGAGGATATCCGAACCGGAAACCTGATTTCATGGCCTATAGAATTCACATTGGATGCCTGGAAAGCGGCCTGGGGTTCGGCCTGTATTGCTGTGGAATGCAACGGCATCAAGGTCTATTTCTGGAATTCCGTTAAAATAGTCATCCCGGCGGTTATGATTTCCACCCTCATGGGTGCAGCAAATGGATATGTATTCTCCAAATGGAAGTTCCGGGGCAGCGAAGTCCTGTTCTCTGCCCTGTTGCTGGGTTGCTTTATACCCTTTCAGGCCATATTGCTCCCCATGGCGCAAACTTTAGGGAAACTAGGGCTGTCTCAGAGTCTTGCCGGCCTGATACTTGTCCACATAGTATACGGACTGGCATTTACAACCCTGTTTTTCAGGAACTATTACGTCACGATCCCGGATGAACTTGTCAAGGCAGCTCGCATCGACGGCGCAGGCTTTTTCAGGATATTCTGGAAAATTTTACTGCCGGTCTCCACACCCATATTCGTGGTCTGCGTCATCTGGCAAACGACCCAGATCTGGAACGACTTTCTGTTCGGCGTTGTCTTCTCCGCAGGCGGCAATCAACCCATCACGGTGGCATTGAACAATCTGGTCAATACTTCAACGGGTATAAAGGCGTATAACGTCGATATGGCTGCAGCCATTATTGCCGCCACGCCGACACTACTGGTGTACATTATCGCAGGAAAGTATTTCGTACGCGGTCTGACGGCGGGCTCCGTCAAAGGGTAGTCTAATCAGACCATCCATTGGAACAACCGCTTTGCAAAACTGGAATTAATAACTTATGGTATCTCTGTCCATACGAAACATCAGAAAATCATTCGGTTCCACGGAAGTTTTAAAGGATATCTCGATCGATGTGAAGCCCGGGGAATTTTTAGTGCTGGTGGGCCCCTCGGGTTGCGGCAAGTCCACCCTGCTGAACCTCATTGCGGGCCTTGAAAAAATCACTTCCGGGGAGATCTACATCGACAACCATCTGGTAAACCAGGTGAGTCCCAAAGATCGGGATATCGCCATGGTTTTTCAGTCCTATGCCCTCTATCCGAACATGAAAGTCAGGAAGAACATTTCCTTCGGTCTGGAGACGCGCAAAGTACCCAAGTCTGAGATCAAGAAAACAGTACAAAAAGTGGCCACTATGCTGCAGATCGAAGATCTTCTCGATCGAAAGCCTTCCCAGTTATCCGGGGGACAACGGCAGAGGGTGGCCATGGGAAGAGCCCTGGCCCGCAGTCCGTCCGTATTCTTGTTTGACGAGCCCCTGAGCAACCTGGATGCCAAGCTGCGCGTGGAGATGCGTACGGAGATCAAACTGCTTCACCAGCGCATCGCAACGACGATTGTATACGTAACACATGATCAGATAGAAGCCATGACCCTTGCTGATCGTATCGCCGTTATGAAAGATGGTGTCGTGCAGCAGTTAGATACCCCGCGAAACGTTTATGAAAACCCGGTAAATCTTTTTGTGGCGGGATTCATTGGCTCACACTCCATGAACGTTGTCCTATGCCGTGTCGTAAAAAGCGGCCAGAATATCTGTCTGCTCATGGAAACTGGAGAGAAAACGTTTACAATTCCCGTCGCTAAGACCCGTTTCCTTTTGAACAATTGGATAAACCGAGAGGTTATCCTTGGTTTTCGACCCGAGCAGATATCAGATGGGTTTCCCCATCAGGCAGAAAACGATCAAATACATACCATCGAAAGCAGGGTGGACGTCATTGAACCAACAGGCCCGGACACACTGGTTTTTATCCGAATCAACGATAAGAAAGTTGCCTGCCGGGTGCACCCCAATGCAGCCAGGCACCCCGGTGAAACTATGAAACTGATGCTCGACCTGTCCGCTGCGATATTTTTTGACCCGGATACGGGAGAGCAGATCTCCTGATCCGGCAGACAGGGATCTGCCGGGGGATATTATAGCGCTCTTTAACCTTAGATGCTTTTTTCCATGTCAGTTATGAAACCATATCAAATCGGTATCGATCTGGGTGGAACGAAAACAGAGACCATACTCTTTGACCCTGCTGGTGACGTGTTGCACCGCACAAGAGTCCCAACCCCCAGAAATGACGATAAAGCCAAAAACTACCTTGCGATTCTGGACACCGTCCAGGAGCTGATTCTGGACACGGCCAAACTGATCCCCTGCGCTGGCAAATATACCATCGGGGTCGGAATCCCCGGCACCATCAACCCGGAGACCCATCTCGTTCAGAATGCCAATACCACCTCTTTAAAAGACCGTCCCTTCAAGGCTGATCTGGAAAAGCGCCTCAACGGAAAAATCTCAATGGAAAACGATGCAAATTGCTTTACCCTGGCGGAAAGCATTGCCGGTTCAGCCAAAGGATATGGAATCGTTCTGGGAATTATTATGGGCACGGGCTGCGGTGGCGGTATCTGCGTACATGGTAAAATTCATACCGGCAGTCAAAATATCGCCGGCGAAATAGGACATTTTTCCATCGATCCCAAAGGGGCAAGGTGCTGGTGCGGAAACCGGGGATGCATCGAGACAAAGTTGAGTGGCACCGGCGTGGAAAACATGTTTTATAAAAAGTTCAATCAACGTCGCAAGATGACAGATATCGTCCAGGGTTACAGAAACAATGATTTGAGCTGTTTGGACATTTTCGATCAGTTTCTCGACGACTTCGGCCGCTGCATTGGTGGACTGATATCCATCCTGGATCCGGATATCATCATTCTTGGCGGCGGTCTGTCAAACATCGAAGAGCTCTATAGCCAGGGCGCTGAAAGGGTAATTCGCTATGCCTTTCATAAGCATGTCCAAACACCCATTCTGAAGAACACTCTCGGGGATTCAGCCGGTGTATACGGCGCCGCCTGGATCGGCACAGGAGAGCACGTCGCATGATCAACGCTGTCAGCGAGTCTCTACCCGTGGAAAAGATGGGCTCAAGATACCCTCTATAAAGAAATGGAATTGAAGACCCTCGCAGCATGCGAAGCATTGCCGAACGGCAGAACCTACGAGGGATGCGCTCGCTTTTTCGGTTCATTAAACGGTAATTTCAATTCGGTTGTTTTCCGGATCCAGTACAACACTTTCGTAATAGCCATCACCTGTTTTCCTGGGGCCATCGAGAACCTGATAACTATCCCGGACCAGCTCGGAAGATAGCGCGTCTACTTTCTCCACCGAACCGACAGAGATGGCAATATGGATATATCCGGTAAACTGCTGATTGGGATCATTAGCGCTTTCCGGAATAGACGGCATTTGCATGATTTCCAAACGTGCACCAGAATCAAAACTTAAGAAATAAGAAGAAAATATTTTCCCCTCATGGGTGTATTTTTTATTTGAACTGGCTCCAAAGTATCGCACATAGAAATTTTTTAATTTTTCTATATCCCTGGCCCAAATGGCGACATGTTCTATTTTCATGTTATGTTTCAAAATTCCTTTTCCGAAATTGTCAGCAACCCTCCATCATGCCACTTCCCCGCACCCCATCATTCCAATCTCCCACCATTTCATGATGCCTAATTTTCGTGACTGGAAATGTTTTCAAGCCTTTCCAACAGTCTTGCATGAATATTGTCGAACCCACCGTTGGACATCACCAGAATCACGTCACCGGGGCGGGTCATTTTTGTTAGAAAGTCGATAATCTCCTCCGTGTTTTCGAAGTAGTCCGCATCCAGACCGCGCTTGTTGAGATCTGACACGAGCTGTTGCGATGAAAAACGTTCTCCGATAGGAATCTTTTCCAGCAGTGCGGGTCTGCGGATGCACACCTTATCCGCACCGTCAAAGGCTTCTGGATACACATCCTGAAAAATGTTGCGCATACTGGTGTTGGTCCGGGGTTCGAACACGGCCACGAGACGACTCTCCCGATAATAGCCCTTGATGGCCTGAATGGTTTTTTTTACGGCCGTGGGATGGTGGGCAAAATCGTCGATGACGACAATCCCGTTCTTTGTTCCCCGGACTTCCTGGCGCCGTTTCACGCCCTTGAAGCTCTGGAGGGCTTTTTGAATGAGCTGCCCGGGTATGTTGAGTCGATCTGCCACGGCAATCGCGGCCAGGGTATTGGACAGGTTGTGGTCACCCGGCATGGGGGATTGAAAACGTCCATAGAACTGTCCGGATTTGTATACATCGAAAATCGTCCAGGGAGGGTCGATACGAACCGGTTTGATGACCCAGTCACCTCCTTCGTTGCCATAGCGGTATACCTTGCAGGGGGCTGCCTGGATCACGTCGTCCACATTGCGGTCGTGCTGAAAGGCAACCAGGGTTGCATCTTTTTTCAGACCGGAAACAAAACTCGAAAAAGCTTTCTTGATATGATTCAGATCTTTGAAGATGTCGGCGTGATCGAACTCCACACCGGTGAGAACCGCGATGGTCGGATCATAATGCAGGAACTTGGGCCCTTTGTCGAAAAAGGCCGTGTCGTACTCATCCCCTTCCACCACCAGAAAATCACCGGCACCCAGGAAATAGTTGCTGTCGAAATTTGCCAGGATACCGCCTATCACAAAAGAAGCCCCCATGCCGGCGCTGTGAAGCAGCCAGGCGATCAGGGAAGACGTGGTTGTTTTGCCATGGGTTCCGGTAACGATGATGGTCTGTTTCCCTTTTCCGGCAAAAGCGTTGACAGCCTGGGGCATGGAACAGAAATTCAGTCCCATCCGACCCATCTCCACCACCTCGGGGTTGTCCTTCGACACCGCATTTCCCACCACCACCAGGTCAGGTCCATATACAAGATTTTCAGGTCGGAAGCCCTGGGACAGGGTGATCCCCTTCTGCTGAAGAAAGGTGCTCATGGGCGGGTAGACATGTTGATCCGAACCCGTCACAGTATAGCCCAGCTCTTTGAGCAGGCAGGCCAGTGCCCCCATACCCGTGCCGCAAACCGCTATCAGGTGAATGCTTTGAACATCTTCTGGGATTTTGTTGTTTTCCAAGTTCATAAATAAAGTCATTCCAAGAGTTTATGAAATGCGACGTTGTCGCTCTATTAGAGATTTTACTCCAATTGAAGAACCTCGCAGCCTGCTGCGAGGTTCTTCAATTGGAGTATTATGCACACTATAAGCTATCGAAAAAATAGGATTTTGGTCCAAGGTCAAGGCGGGCGAGTGTTTCAATCCGGAGGAATACTTTTGTATTTTGAGGAGTTGAAACACGAACCCAACGCAGGGATTGGGCCAAAGGACATTTTTTCGATGGCTTCTAGGGGCGCACAGCCCGCACAGAGCCACACGCCTCCACATCATGGGTGACTTTCCTGAACACCGTTTCCTGCTTGGCTGACACGGTATTGACGATGTATGAATACCCTTTGGCGAAAATTTCCGACGTCCAGTACCACTCGGCACCGCTGTCAGGAAAATAGGGTTTGTTCTTGTAAATACCTGCCAGTTCCGCAGAGGTGGGCAGCCGCCAATCGTCGTGACTGTCGTACCTCAGTTCCTTGACATACCGCCTCGCTGATCTGTGATCCATACAGGCACCGAGCTCACGCTGAGAATCGAGCAGACTCCACATGAGCCCGGTTCTTTGATCCATCACAGAGTTGTCTCCAGCTAGAACAAAGCGCCCTTCCGTCTCAGCCAGGGCCGCAACGGCTTTCTGTTTTTCACGCCTGACCCGGTCCAGCTCAGTCTGTCGTTTTACCAGGGCGGCATATTGTTCCTGGACTTCTTTTTTGGCCGTCTCTTCTGAACTCAGACTTTTGATGGACTGTTCACGCTCAGAAGAACGTATGTCGGCTTCCTTTTGCAGGGATTCCAGGATTTCTAGGGCTTCCGGACCATAACGACTGGTGCTGTTCTGGGAAATATATTTCTCGATCCTGTCGATTTTTGCCTGCAGACTCAGACCGGAACCTTGCATGCTTTTCTTGAGCGACGCCCATTGGCGCCCTGTTGCGACATCCAGATCCATCTGCTGGAGATTTTTTTTGATTGCTTCATTATTGGGAGAATCGGGATAGGTTGTCATGTATGCCATGTACAAACGCCTGACGGCATCATCCTCCACCCCCTGGGCCTGCGTCTGCAAAATAGAATAATCCTTTTGCATCTGCATACGGTGCTGTATACTCTTTATCTCACGGGTATCGAGATAGCCTGAAAAATCTGTCAGGTAGTCGTCACATATGGCCAGGCACGTGTCCCACTCGGCATCCCGCTCACAGATCGTGATCTCTTTTTTGAAGTTCATATAAGACTCGCCCAGGGTCTCCGAAAACATCTGTTTCACGGCATCACGGTGTCTGCCCTGGGGATAGAGAGACAGGTAGTTTCTGTAGGAATCAATCTTCTGAATATAGTTCTTTTCCCCTATATTTCTCAAGTTGCTGAAAACGATATCTTCCGACAAACCGGATATCTCGGATACGGCTCGTTGAATATCTTCTGCATGTGGCGTATTGGGATACTTTTCCAGAAACCGAGTGTAGAGTGTCTTGGCGTTTTTCTCGAAGGCCTCGTCAATGGGTAGTTTATTGACCGCATCGATGGTCTTTTGATAATTGACATCCTCGTTCTGCAGCCAGATTTCCTGAAGCTTCATTTCGGCCCTGCTGGTATTCTCTCCAAGCTCATGCGTATTGATGAAATCCATCAGCAGTTTTTCCTGCGCATCTGCATCTTTGAGCCGTGCCACCTTTGTCATGAGTTGCTCAAAATCACTGATACCGGCCGATCCCTTTATCCCCTGGAAAATAAAATACCCGGCAACACACAGAACCAGGACCGCCAGTACGGCCAGCATGGCAACCTTATTTTTCGGTATTAAACCGACGGCCGATTTGTCAACGACCCGACGTTTTAGGGGCCGAGATGCCTCCTTCTGAATCAAGGTGCTATCGATAGCATCATCCGCTTCGGGTGCTTTTTTCTGTGGTTCAGGGGGGCTCTCTTCTACGGGTCCGGGCAAATGCCTGTCAGGGCTTTCTTTTTCCGGGGCGACGTTTACCTTGTCCCGTTCTACATCCGGTTCCGGTTTTTTCGGCTTAGGTGCCGATGGCGCCGGCGCTGCCTTTTTATCACTCCTTTGGGGTGTACTTTCCGGGGGCACCACAGGGGGGTCGGCTTCTCTCCGGTCCGGACTTTCCGTTTCTTTCTCTTGTGCTGTTTTCCCTATTGTTTTTTTCGGTGGTGCATCTTTTTCAAATTCCAGCTGATCCTTCTGCCGCATGCTGTCCATGAGCAGGTGCCTCAGGGGCAACTTAATTTCATTCTTGGTTCGACCCACTGTCTTGAGAATTTCGATTGCGGGATTGTCCCAGCCAAGAATGGCATAGGCCGCGTCTTTGTGTTTCAATTCATCGGTTTCTGCGTCGATGAGGTTCCCGTTGAGAAGATGCAGCATACCGGTGTTACCCCCGGAACTGATCCGCAACGAACACGTGGATCCCTCCATTTCCGACATCTGCAAAAACGATGGCAGGCTGATTCCCTGCACCTGGCCGGCAAGACCGCTTTCCACCTCTTCCGATACCCGCTGGGTAATGGTTTCCGTTACCAGTTTTTCCAATTTTTCAGAATCATCGTCCGACATGACAGGGTTGCACAAACCCAGATGCACGGTAATGACATTGACTTTTCTCTGCCACGGGAAAAGAGCGCCATAGAGCTCGCTCTGGCCGATTTTTTTGAGGAACAGCGTCTGGTCCTGCTTGACACCCCCCAGATAGCTGATGGTGAAGTTGTCATTTAGATCACTTGGGAGCGGTGCCCCTGCCTGTTTGGCAGGTTCACCAAAAAAAACACCCAGAGCCGCCTCGAGAGCCGCCATCTCTTTTTCTTTGGAAATGGCATGGTAAAGGCTTATACCATCCTCGGACACCCGGCGATCCATTTGCGGTAGCTTGTCCAGCGTGTCGACAAGTTCCAGAAATGCGGTCAGTTGGTCCAGATTCTCTTTGAGAACTTCGAGTTCCGGTCCGCCGTCATCCAGTATTTCCAGTATGGTGTCCTGGTCCATAGTAAGCTGTAAGCTATAGGCTGTAAGCTGTTTAAGGCCATCCCTTATACGAGGTTTTTAAATACCTTCTCCGCAGCATCGATAGTCTTTTCAATATGTTCTTTCTTATGGGCTGCCGATATAAACATGGATTCAAATTGCGATGGGGCCAGATATATCCCCTGCTCGCGCATTCCAGCGTAATATGCGGAAAACATTTCCAGGTTGGAGGTTTTTGCATCCTCTATATTTTGAACGGATTGTCGGGTAAAAAACAGCCCCAGAATGGAAGCGACCCTGCAGACCTGGGCGGGAACACCGGTCTTTTCTATAGCGGCGCGCATTCCCTGCAGCAGACTTTCAGCACCTTGCTCCAGCGATTCATAAAATCCCGGTTGTTTCAGTTCCTTCAACATGGCTATTCCTGCCGACATGGCCAAGGGGTTTCCGGACAGGGTTCCCGCCTGATAGACCGGTCCTTCCGGAGCGATTCTGGACATGATCTCCCGGCTGCCGCCGTAGGCGCCCACGGGCATTCCCCCGCCGATGATCTTTCCCAGCGTGGTAATGTCAGGCATGATGTTGTAGCGTTCCTGGGCCCCGCCGTAGGCCACACGAAAACCGGTAATCACCTCGTCAAAAATCAGGAGGCTGCCGGCCGCATGCGTCAGCTCTCGCAAGGCCTCCAGAAACCCTTGTGCGGGTGGTACCAATCCCATGTTGCCTGCCACGGGCTCGACAATCACACAGGCCACATCAGACCCCTTTTCCTGCATCACACGGCTGATCTGAGGGATGTCGTTGTAAGGAAGAGACAGGGTCTTTTCGGCAAAGCACTCTGGAACGCCCGGGCTGCCGGGTATGCCCAGCGTGGCCACACCCGAGCCTGCTTCCACCAGAAGTGTGTCGGCATGCCCATGATAACAGCCGTCGAACTTGACAATCAGGTCCCGCCCGGTGACCCCTCTTGCCAGACGGATGGCACTCATGGTGGCCTCGGTGCCGGAATTGACAAAGCGCACCATTTCCATGGACGGGACTGCCGCCACCACCATCTGCGCCAGTTCGATTTCAAGATCCGTGGGTGCGCCAAAACTGGTACCCCGCTTCATGCTTGAAGCAATGGCATTCAGTACGGCAGGGTGGCGATGTCCCAGGATCATGGGTCCCCAGGATCCCACATAATCGATATAGCCGTTTCCGTCTGCATCGTAAATCATGCAACCGTCCGCCCTGTCGATGAACAGGGGCTCGCATCCCACAGACTTGCAGGCCCGCACCGGGCTGTTCACGCCCCCGGGAATGACTTTGACGGCCTGCTCAAATAAAGAACGTGATTTTTGATAGGTCATGAATTGCAACTCCTCTTCATAAATCCATTCATTACCGAATAGATCATATGCGGCTCTGCCGCTTTTAGCGCAAGCAAACCATCCATAGTTATTTATACGGCTTTTAATCTTGCAACAGTTTTATTTATCAGAGACATGAAATCAGGTCAAGCATCCTGATTTCGTTCATAGTTCCGAAAATTTTTATTTATATTGAAATCTGACAGCTATCACCATAAAATAAAGGGTATGAAACTTTACAAGGAGACGTTTCCCGCCAATGCATGATCTGAAAAAACAGGCCAGGTTCCTCAAATACATGCTGGGATTGAGACCGGACGAATTCGGCCTGGTACCGGACAAGGAGGGCTATGTCAAAATCAAGGATTTGCTCAAGGCCGTCCATGAAGAAGATGAGTGGCGGTCCTTTCGCCAGGCGAATATCAACGAGATGATGGTCTCCCTGACGGACCCGCCCTTTGAAATCAGTGAAAACCGTATTCGCGCCAAAGATACCCAGCAGATCCCCAAACGGGTGTCACCGGAAAACCTGCCCAAACTGCTGTTTACCTGTCTGCGCCCCAACGCGTTGCACACGCTTGCCGAAAAGGGGATCCTGCCCATGGGACGCAAGCATGTGATCCTCTCCTCTGACAAAAACATGGCCAAAAGGATTGGCATGCGCATCCATGCGTCACCGGCGCTGATAACCGTCATCGCCGACAACGCCATAAAGCGGGGAACCCTCTTTTTACAGGCCGGTGAGAATCTATTCCTGGCCAGAAGCATCCCCGTGGAATGTTTCACGACACCACCCCTGCCCAAAGAACCGCGGCTGACAAAACTCAAAGAGCCTCCCAAGCCTAAAGAAAGGGACAGATTCCCCGGCAGTTTTTTCCCGGACCTGACCGAGCAGATCGAAACCGTCGAACCCAAAAAATTGACCCGCAAGCAACGCCGGGAAAAGGACATCGAATGGAAGAAATCGCGCAAACAGACGCGGCGGCGGTGAAATAAAAACAATCACGAAAACACGAAAACTACAAAAATAAAACGGCAAAGCCGCGCCAGAAAAGAAATTTGAGAATCAAATTTCTTTTTTCTCAAATTTCTTTTTGACAACCCGATTCAGGGTTGATATGTGGTTTGTTTGTTTTATGGTTTTAATCTGCGTTTAGCGATTCTTATTGGCAAACATAAAAGCGACCTAGTCGCGCCATATGAAAGCGCGCAGCGATTTCATTGGGCCGTTAGCTCAACCAGGCAGAGCACCTGACTCTTAATCAGTAGGTTGAAGGTTCGATTCCTTCACGGCCCACCAATTTTTAAAATTATTTTAAGCACTTAACGGAATATCGTTAAGTGCTATTTTGTTTTATATCCCTCGGTGCTATGCCGGTGCTATGAGAGCTTTTGATTTAGGAACTTTAAATGATAGAGTTAGCAATCAGTTTCGCTAACTTTTCCCCTTACTTTTCACTCCCAGTAAGCCATGCCTCCATGCTCATTTGAACTGTAGTGTATTGATAAAGACCAACATAAAAACCCGAAATCCGTCTCTGGAAATCCGGTTTTCAGATTTTTGGTGCCGTTTCTGATATCTAAAAACACAACTTTTCAAAAATATGGCTATCTATATGTCAAAGGATGTTATCACAGGTTTGCCTAACCTGTTGATGAGTTGGAGAATGGATTGTTCGGGGAGAATTTATGACTTGAAGTCCCTTGTAGATAGCTTTGCGGAGGCTCCGCGAGCTATACCCTTCGGGCTCGCTCGCCTCCCCAAAATCTATCTACAGGAAAGGTACCAGTTAGTGCAGGTTTCAAAGGCCTTGAAAAATCAGCTCCTTTCATTTCATTTTATTGCTGATTTAGAGCTTATCACATTGTCAAATTTTAGGGGATCACCATCCTTTTCTGCCTGTTTTGGTCCCCCAACGGGGGGCTAACAATGAGCCTCCCCGGGGCAAGCTCCGGGGTATCAATCTCTCATTTTAGATTTTTTTCGCGGCAAGCCGCGGGGAATTAAACCCTAATCGATATTAACTGTTTTGTCATCAATCATTTTCACCGTTGCCCGCTCCTTCCAGTTTTTCAGCGCATACCAGATACCGATTTGCCTACCGTCAGGGGTGACTATCTCTGAGCCATTTTGAGTCAGGGGAAAACCATTTCTCGAAGGGTTTAGAATATCAAACCATCTTTTCAGTAAAGTTTGTGTAAGATCAACGGGTTTCCAAAATTTTGATTCGAGATGATACTCATTTCGAATCCCGATCACGGTTCTCGGTAAAGCATCCGGTCCATTGTAATAGTAAGTGTGATTCGGCGGTATCTGGTAAGTTTCAAATGCCGTTTTTACCTTATCACTATGAACGAGCTTTCCATAGTTTGCATTTCCAGCACAGCTTGCCACAAAAACAACAGCAACCGATAATAAAAATAATCTTGTCGTACAATTTGCCCGTAATCGATTTAACATATTCATATCTATCTCCCTCTGTAAAATCCGTGCTTAAATAGTTTTTATGGGATATCTTGACAGTGTCCTATTTTGTTTTGCCCCACCGGTGATATATGGAGAGACTGTCGAAAAAGGCATTTCGGCGAACCGGTTCATCGCTCGACATTCTCGATTTCAATAGATCCATCTTTTTTACTTCAAGATGCTATCATATTTTACAGATTCAGCCTACTTATTTGGTCTGTACAGCCTATGCATGCCCGTAATTAGCCACTTTCTCTATATTGTGTACCATGCAGTACAGCAACCACTGAATATTTACCTTTATCTTTCCCCTTAAGTTAAGCCTGTCCATTCGTTTTTGGATGTGGATGTTTCCAAATACAGGTTCAACGATGGCAATTCTTCGCGGATAGATTTTACGACCTTTTTCAGATTCAATCTTCTTGATCATTTCATGGGATATATTCTTGCCAGACGCATCCACATAGAATGTAAAATGTCGTTGTTTAGCATCTTCATACCTAAGACACTTAGCCCTGAGTCGACAGGACCTACAATCTATCTCCCGAGAAATATATCTTTTTAAAAGTTTGCCCCTATGTAAACCAGGTTTCCCATTTCTCTTAAGCCGCTTACCATTTGGGCAAACATAGTGGTCCTGCTTGCGGTCATGCTTAAAATCTGCAAATGTAAACTTTTTAGAGTTTGACTGATTGTTTATCCGACTTGAGAACCTCTCATCTCGATTACGGAATTTGTTGTCTGGAATATAGGCATCTAATTTTTCATCACTGCATTTATTAATATTCGTTACGCTGTGATAACTTGCATCGGCTGTTAATATCTTATCTTCGAAATAGTCCTCTGGCTTGCCGATGCTTTGAAGTTATTCTTTGGCACCATCAATCACAGGAGGCAGATTTTCATGATCAAGCCCTTTCCCTATTGCCTCGCCATTAACAATTACCTGGTGCTTGGAATCGACTAACGCCTGACAGTTATATCCCTGAACAGTTCCGTGTGAGGTATGCATTTTAACAGAATCGTTGTCAGTTACATTGCTGTGAAGTTCTTTTCCATAGGCACCAATTATTTTGTCGTTTTCTGAAAACCATTGCTCAATCTTTTCAGCCTGCCGCTTAAGTCTCTCAATTTGTTTGTCACGATTTGCAGCCATCTGAGTCTTGGCCCTATCGTCTGATTGGTCTTTTTCAAGATGATCTCGAACGAACGACTTAATCTTATGTTCAAGCTTTTCTTTCTTTTTCTTCAAATCATCTATTTTCCCACTACATTCTTGGGATGCATTGGACGATAGCTTGCAGCCATCAATGGCAAAGAAGGTTCCGCCTAAAAGATTCTCTTGCTCGCATACTAAAAGAATATCGCTGAACAGAGGTTGAATTTGATCTTCCATAGAAGAAACGAATGAAGCAATGGTGCTGTGATCAGGACGTTGGTTGCATGACATCGCCATAAAAGTCACATTCTCACAACATGCTCGTTCGATTTGGCGTGATGATATCAACCCACGTGAATAAGCAAGCAAGACAACTTTCAGTAGTATCTTAGGATTATAGGCACTGCGGCCGGTATCGTCGTTTTGATACCTCGTATCAAATACGGACATATCCATCCGCCGTTCCACAAGGGTGTGGATGGCGAACTCTAACGTCCCTGGCATCAATTGTTTTTGGAGGGAAACAGGTATCAATAAACTTTGAGAGTAGTCGTAGTGCTTATACTTTGCCATGCCTAATTCCTGTATGTTTGGCCATTGTCATTTGCTCATTTACCTAAACAATGACTAGCATAACGGTAGGATATGTCAACGGTTTATAGAGATAATTATACATCTTTTAAGGTTAGATAGGAGGATCTTTTTCGACAGTCTCGGAGACAATCACCGGTTGAGACCGAGTTCATATATCATCAGTATCACAGTCTTATTAGTTGGGATAGGGCAACAGTAAAGGAAGATGGGCTTCAAGCAATCTTAACATTCTCTGCCCCTTTAAACAGTTGAATAATTTCCCTTACATAGGCGCATTCACATTCGGCCCGACACTGTCTTAATTCCTTCTTGTTCAAACAGTATTCTGGGCACTCATCTGTCCCAGTTTTTGGCTCCGAAAAAATTGGTCCGTCATAAAGATCGACAAAAAGATCGGCGGATAAGGTGATAGTATTCTTACAACTGTGATTGAAGTATAATAGGCCAGCTTCCAGATTTTTAAAATTCACTTGATAACCGACAATCATTATATCCTGGTCGGCAATAAAATCTCGGCGGGTTGACCATTTATGCCCGCAAACTTTACACTGTTTAAACATGAAGGTGCTTTCGTAATTTTTAATATGTCGTCTGAAAACCAAGTATCAGGACGGTGTTGATGAATGGAGACAAGTCCAACTATCCGATAATTGAAAAAAATGCAAGATACCATCTGGCTATGCCCACGGTACCACGGAGGGGTCTATAGATGCAAGATTTGGCCTGTTGTGATAATTTTCGCACACCGGTAAAATTTTAGGGGTCTGATATCTACCATTTTGTTGGAGGTACCGGCAATCAAAGAAACCAGTCCAATATTACTTGTTCAATAGTGACCACATTGAATTTGTCAGTTCGTGCTTCAGATGATCACCAGTACGGTAGTGATCATTTTTTGCCCAATCATCGCTTACTTGATGCATCCAAGTAATGGGTTTCGGAGGGACATCTTCCCATTCAATGGTTGGTGGATAAAAGAGATAGATATCCCAAGCGACATGACCATCCCAACCAACACTTGTCGCAATCTCCTTTCCCGATATTTGTTTAGGATCATAGAAATGTTGAATACGATCATCATTTAACAACTTGATGGTCGGTAATGCAGCTTCTAATGAATCTTCAGGCAGCATATTAATCCAAACAATGGACCCGTTGATATCGGTCTTAGGAAAACTCTCAAACACATTCTTATGCACCGCCCGGGCACCTTGGTCACGTCACAATGGGCAAGTGGGGGATAGAAGGGCAAGGAATCGTATTTTTCCCTTTCCTCTGTTGAAATGGTCTTTTAGATGGTCCAGCGAGCCCAACAGCTTGATATTGTCCTTTGTTTCGCCGGTTTTCATTTTCGAATCTCCTAACTAAGAGTCTGAAGTCGCTAAGCCATTTTGAAAGATTTTTTCCCGGTCAATTTATCCACCACCTGGCGGACATCAGCCAAACATCAGCGGCCTTTGGGATTCTTATTGGCACAATCGCATCCATCGGCTTTTTTCTCGGCTGCAATTTCAGCCATTATCGTAGATCGGCCATTTTTCTGATAATCCTGTTCAATGTCCCTCCTGGTATGCTTAAAACAGTAGCAGACCAAATCATCCAAGTTAAATTCACTGGTTTTTAACGTATTTGATTTAGCGGTATCCCGCACCAGCTGGCCGTTTAATGATGCAACGTATCCTGCCTTTATCAGGGCATGCTTCATATCTTCGAATGAAAGCAATTCCGGATCATAGGAAACAACAGCTTTTTTCTCGGCATTACTGGCGGTAGCCTCCTTTACCCCCTCAAGCCCTTCCAGGGCCTTTACCACTTTGGGCTCTCACCCCATTCAGGTCATACCTTGGATAGACAGTTCGATCTTCAGATCTTTAGACATACATTTCCCACCTTTGTTTATTCGTCACAACAAATTTCCAGATCAATAGTTTCACTGCGTTCAAGATTGTCAAACGATTCCAGTGCTTTCATTGCCCATTGTTCCCCGGGGCAACCAGATTCGGTGATTGCCACATTGAGAAATTCTACAAGCTCTTTAGCAAGAACCTGTTTTCTTACTATTTTGAATGCATAATTTCTCTGACTGCATTCGAAAGTGAATCCATGTCCGGTATGTTGTCAAAGGCTATGCGTTCATTGATAATAATCGATGGAACTGAAGGCATTCGCTTACAGATTGTACCGAGTTCAGCGTGCCTCATCACACCCTCTTTAGAACTGACATCGACCACCGTCCACTGGAGAACGCCCTTCTCAAATTCGGGGGCAATTTCTTCCAGTATTGCAAGCGCCAAATCGCACAACATGCACCCTTTCTTTTTTGCAACAATTTCTACAATTACGTTTTGCAAATCCATGTACCAGAATCTCTATTACACATTTTTCAATTTTAAAATTAATCCTTTTTTCCAATGGCCCTATGTAAGGTCGAGTGGTGATAAATGGAGAGTAGTCACGGTTTAACAGACCCGTAAAAACCTGTGATTACATCACATCCCGCTCTAATAATTGCCACGATCGCCATTACAGATATCATTTTTCTTACAAATTTGCAAAAAAGGGAAAATCGTCGAAATGATCCTCCCGCATGATAACATAGAAATACAACGTGAGTGACGATTGCGTGTAGTGGTGATGTGTTATGGTATCTGCAATTATCGTAAAATACCGATGAGTTGGAGATAGTACGAGTTTACGACCTTCAAAGCGATCTGTGATATAAAAAGTGGCAAAACTAAGGTAGCTCTGCCACTTTAATATATCCAACCTGTACAACTTAGATTATTAGTTCAGCGCTTCAATAAAGCAGCCACCGCCACCGCCACCGCCACCGCCACCACCATCATCGTTACTAATAGTGGCGTTAAAAGTACCAGTGTCACCGGTTACAGAATACCACCAGCCTGACATGCTCACACCATTTATTTTACCCCAAAACGCAAATTCCTCGTCATTCGGACCATCTCCATCGTCATGAAAATAGCCGTCAGGATGCAGCCAACCCTGTTTAAAGGCATAATCAGCACCATCAATTGTCACCGATCCGGTGATGTCGCCCAAGATTTCTCCATTAGATTTAATTGAGATGACTATTTTACCAGAGTTATCTCCAATATAGGTGCCCTTATAAGTTCCTACATATTGGTCAATAAAGTCGTCTGAAGTGATTTTACTGCCAATTAAATTTCCTGAATCAGCTGAATCTGTATCGGACCATGTTCCCGTAACCGACCCATTAGATGAATCGACTTCAATGGCGAATTGGTAGCCCCAAAGATACGAGGGTCCGACAGAATAATTTCCGACCGTGCCTGCTTCACCTTCATAGTTAATCGAACTTGATGGGCCGATATCACCCTGGCTGATATCTGTCGAATAAAACCAAAATTTTGCCCCTAAATTTATATCGAGTGCAAGATACCAAACACCATTATCATCGCCCGAATATGTGCCTTTATATAGGCCGTTATAATCTTCTTGGGCGCACCATGAATTTGGAGCCAATAAAAACAATAGAAGGGATAGGTATAGTAGGATGTGAGCTATTCTGCTTGGACTGTTGGTCACCATCAGCATTTTTCCTTTCAATTTGAGATTGATTTGATAACGCGGGGGGAAAGATAAATAGGTGAAAGTTATTAACATATTTGGAGATTGAATGCAATTGTAATGGAGAGATATCCAGTTATCAAGCTCAACCAAATTATTACCGATACCATCTGGTCATCACCAAGGTATTACGGCAGGGCCTATCAATGCAAGATTTGGCCCATTGCGATTATTTTCGCACACCGGTGATATTTTAGGGGTCTGATAACCTTGTTTTTGTAGGAGGTATCTTGATAACGTTTAAACATCTACGGCTTGACCGTAGCATGTTTCTTGCTTGAATTATATCAGATTGTTTTTTTTCTGATCAGGTAGATACCGTCACAGAAGGTGAGGAAGAGTTTCTCCACCCTGTTGTCAGCGTTTACCTCTTCGTTAAAGAGGGCTATGGCTTTACTGGACTCATCTTTGGGCTCAAAGATCCGACCGTACCACAGGGCATTGTCAACAACAATGAGGCCGCCTTTCCGCAGAATCCTCATTGATTCGTGATAGTAAGCCAGGTAGCTGGTTTTATCAGCATCAATGAAGACAAGATCGGTTGCTTCGGACGGCAGGGATTTTAGAATATCAATGGCTTCTCCCCGCTGCAGATTGATCTTGTGGCCCTGCGGACTCCTGTCAAAAAAACCTTGAGCGATGTCGGCATTGGCGGAATCATGTTCGATTGTCAGCACCTTGCCGTCTGGCGGAATTGATTCGGCCATAGCCAGGGCCGAGTAACCGGTGAATGTGCCGATATCGATCACATTCCTGAATCCCGATAGAACGATAATCAACTGCAGAAAACGTCCTTCAATCCGGCCGGTAAGCCAGTTGGGAGACTCGGTTTTGTTGAGAGTGTAGTTCTCAATCTCTTCAAGAAGCGGAGACAAGGGTGAGGTGTGGTCTGCGGCATATTGTTCGGCTTCCCACGCCACCATGTCCATAAAGGAATGGATGGCCTTACCGGTTTCTTGCTGTCCGTCTGCGTTTTCAGAACTATTTTTTTCCATTTTTCTCCTACCGATACCGGATACAGATAAATGGAGAGAAGTCCAGTTATCAGGTTTGATGTAAATATTGCCGATACCATATGGTCATGCCCAGGGTACCACGGAAGAGTCTATGGATGCAAGATTTGGCCTGTTGTGATACTTTTCGCACACCGGTAATATTTTGGGCGCTTGATATCTTTGTTTTTGTTGGAGCTGTCTGCAATTTGGTGGGGTGTTATTTTCTGGTTTTCAATAGATTTTTGCTAAAGCAGGCCTCCTACAAAACAACCATAGCCATCACCACCACCGGCATCCGACGTAGAATCATATTCAGGGGATATATTAGCCTTGACACCTGGACCGCCTATATCAACAATAATTCCATTTTCAGCTAAATCGTCATCTCCCCTTTTTCCATCAACAAAATACAGCGTGATGTTATTTTTATTAATTTTAGCTCCGGTCTGGCCGTTAAAAATGAATTCATACCAGTGATCAAATGGATCATCCGGGGTCAGGCCATACTTAGAATACGTGTTAAATGTAATCTCAGAGGGAAAATAAAAAGTTACGGATGTAGCGCCCCCGATGCGAATCCCTGCCACGGTAAATGAAAAAAATCCATATGAGAAATCTACGCCGGACGGATAATTGGTGTCTGGTGGTTCAATAACCGCTTTACAATTTTTAATTGACGTGCCGGGAGGCGTTTCGAGCACCACGTAATCAGTCGCATTGTCAATCGCTAAAGAACTCACATTGCTTTGAAGACTGTCAAGTATACCATCATTATTTCCATCACCATCGATTGGACCAGCATTTTCCTCTTTATTGCTAACACCATCATTATCATAATCTGCTAAGAATACAGCTGTAATGGTCACGTCAGAATTGATAGATATTTTCTCAGGATTATCAGAAGAATCAAGCCCACCGCTCCATTCACTAAACAGCCACCCTGAATTGGCCGTTGCTGTCATCGTAATTAATGAACCCTTAGAGTAATAATCTTTTTCAGGATCAATCTCGACATTACCTGAACCAACGATATTTATGGTTATGCTCAACAACTTATTCACTGTATTTATTGTATAGTTCTGATTTGATTGATTGTTAGTTACGTTACTGTAGCTCCGAGATGCCGGGGAAAAAATGTAACCCTCCTTTGTTGGGGTAACCGTACCACTCCAGCCATAAGTTACATTACGGCTGTAGTACCCTGAACTGTTTGTAGTATCTGTACCTCCGCCATTACCAAACGTTACCGTGACGCCACTGAATCCGTTGCCTGACGAAGTGCGGACATAACCGGAAATGGTTCTATCCGGCTGAGCTTGTGTCCCGGTGTAGTTCTGGTTTGATTGATCGGCGTTTACGTTACTGTAGCTCCGAGATGCCGGGGAAAAAATGTAACCCTCCTTTGTTGGGGTTACCGTACCGCTCCAGCCATAAGCTATCTCATGACTGTAATACCCAGAGCTATTTGTAGTGTCTGTACCTCCTCCGTTACTGAACGTAAGCGTAACTTCGTTAATCCCTCCGCCTGAAGATGTACGAACATAACCGGAAATGGTATTGGCCTGATGAACCTGGGTCCCAATATAGTCTTGGTTTGATAGATTAGAAGTCACGTTAACGTAACTCAGTGATGCTGGGTTAAAGCTGAAACCATCTTTGGTAGGTATACTTTTACCACTCCAGCTATTTGGGATACCTATGCTGTAATAACCAGATTCGTTCGTGGTTGTGGATCTGACATTATCGAATGTAACATTGACTCCCTCAATCCCACTGCCTGATGATGTGCGGACATACCCGGATATCTCTTTTGCGAAACCATCAGCTACTCCAATGAATAATGAAATTATAAGCAGAATAAACAAGTGTAATAAGCATACGATAGGAGATATATTGCTGTAAGCAGTTTTTAATTGTTCTGTTTTCATTATCTTTGCATTTCTTGAGACTATAATCTGTTTAGCAGGGCGATGACGTCCTTTTTAATAAATATAAATTCCTAAAATGGGATCCTTGCCTTAAGAACAGAAGCACTATTGATTTATAATAAGAAGGAGTAGCGGTGAAATCAAATCAATCTGAGCTGGCTAGGATAACCTTCTTAACCATGAAATGATCCTTTTACGAAGGTTTGATATTAGGATGTGAAAAAAACTTCTAAAGAATACTAAAAAGCGGTGTTGATGTCAATAAATTTATATAAATCAACATATTGTATAATATCTTGCCACTTTATGGAAAACACTTTCTCAAAGACATTTTTCCGTGAACCTGTGATAAATGGAGACAAGTCCAGTTATCAAGATCAACAGCAATATTACCGATACGATATGGTAATGCCCACGTTACCACGTAGGGGCTTATCCTATAAAGTCCCCTTTTTTAGAAGACGAAACTGCAGCATTTTTATAAATTATTGGTTTCCAAGTCCTATAAATCAGTGAGTTCATAGTTGTCCTTGACAAAGATTTCATTCCCCTTTACTTCATTTGAGAGGATTCATCTTTATTTGCAGTGTCATTTCATAATAACCTCTTTTATTAATTACAACCAATTGAAAGGAGGCAGCAAAATGAAGGCAAAAGAAACAGCGGTAGTTTTGATAGAATTTCAAAATGATTTTTGCAAAGAAGGCGGTAAACTACATGACGGCTTAAAGGGGGAGCTTGCACGGCAGAATACAATTCCAAACGCCGTGAAACTGGCAGAAGGAGCTCGTAAAAAAGGAGCTACGATTATCCATTCACCATTTATATTTAATGAAAAATATTTCGAAGATCATCAAATGCAAGGAATTGTTAAAGCTGTGGCTGATGGAAATGCCTTTCGCGAAGGAACCTGGGGAGCTGAGATTATCGATGAATTAAAACCGAAGGAAGGGGACAAAATTGTCGGTGGTAAGTGCACCTTGTGTGGCTTTAATAATACAAATTTGGACGAACTATTAAAGGGAGACAATATCAAGAATGTGGTTATTGGTGGTTTTCTGACCAATTTTTGTGTTGAGAGCACTGCCCGCACAGCTTATGACAAGGGTTATGGAGTTACAATAATGAAAGATGCGACTGCTGCCACCTCGACAGAAGAACAAAATCACTCCGAAGAAAAAATTTTCCCTTCGCTGGGGCAGACTCTCTCCGTAGATCAATTTATTGACCAATTGGAGGAATAATCATCATCAAAATCGCGAGGTTGAAATAATAAAAGACCGGAGTAATTACTTTTGTCGATGCTCCGGTTTTTTACATATTCAGATCTGGCTTTTCAAAATATTGGCATTCGCCGTCAATGTGGGAACAAACATCAAAAGAAGATGACGAAAAGATGCCAGATTCTTGGCAATAGGGATTAGCTGGAGAGGTCATTGCTTCAACTGTTTTAGCGCATGTACATGAGTATAATTTATTCAATCCCCCTTTACAGTCTTTGTTCGTTCGTCTTCTTGTAAGGTTATAAATCGCCCTCCACAGTCCTGACAAATACGCAAATAGCATTTTTCTTCTTCATCACCAATTCTGCAAACGATATTAAATTCCACTTGAAAACTTTTCCGTTCACCGCAATGAGGGCAATATTTTGTCGGCATTTAGCTCACCTTTTCTATTGTTTGTATTCCTCGTATAATAGTCAAAAGGACAGACCCTGCCTTGTTAATAGACATAAGGTTTATCAGACTGAAAGTCATAATTCACAGCGGATATACATCCACTTTTATTCTATATATTCAAGTCGGAGAAAATGTACTTGGTGCATTGTACTTTAGTGCAATTCAGCTGTTTGGTAACATATCAATGAGGAATTAGGTTACTTGTTGAATAAATATGAAAGTCCATCAATTCACAGCGGATATGTCCACGGTATCACGCAGGGGCCTATGAATGCAAGATTTGGTCTGTTGTGATTATTTTTGCACATGGCAAAAGTTCAATTCATATTATTCGTCGACTTGACATTTACCACAATATGGCAATGTTTTTAAGATAGTTGCATGGACGATCTTTAGTGTGCTGAAGTATGGATGCAAGCAGTCGAACCAGGTGGGCAAACTTCGGTTCATTATCATGACTGTGAGACGGTAATTGACAGCATAAAGGGGCCCGGGCAGCTTTCAATTGAAGAGAAAATCATCGTATTTGGTCCGGACCATACGCTTCATATACCCCTGTTGTCCATCAACTCGTCAATAGTGGAAGTTTAGATATTTTCTTGATTACTTTGTTTTCATCAATACCGGCTCAAGTTTTTACATCTGATGGCAAGATGCAGATCTTGGCCCGGCAATCTTAGGTTCCAGAGGTACAACTATGAGTAATTTAGGATTTATTCGGGTAAAGGGATTAGCATTGGCTGTAACTGATTTGAATAGGGCCAACCGTTTTTATGGAGAAACCCTGGCGCTTCCGCCGGACACCATCCGTAATATGGAATCCGCATATCTGATTGGTGACGCGATTGTGATGCTGAAAACACAAGAGGAATGTCATGCAAAACCTACGGAAGCATTGAACCCTCGCATCACCGTGGAAACCCGCGATGCCTTTGCCACCGAACAGGCCTTGAAAGAGCTGGGGGTCACTGTCTCAGACCCCGTCACTTTCTACGATGGCACTCCGATTGGAGCTTTTCTCGACAGCGAGGGAAACAAGATATGGTTTTGTTCCGTATCGGACAAGAGCGGCACAGATTAATTTTTTTTGTGCCTCGATTATGGCGCAACTATCCGATAAAATTCGGCGTTTAGTCGGAAATTCTCAACATAATATGGCTTCACTATATTTACATTGATGGAGTCGCATTAAAGCGAACCTGGCCCGATCAGGTCAGTAAAGTATCAGTTTTCCCGCAATCAGTGCAGATATGATCTGAAGATATGCAATCTATCGCACCGTTAAATCAGGTGTCAAACTGTAGGATATATAAACGCTGCTTTGTGACAATAAAAAAGGGGTAAATCCATGGCTCGGATTCACCCTTTTAATTTGTGATTATTTTCGCACATCGACAATTTTTCAGGTGCCTGATATCTAACGTTTTGTTGGAGATTGTCGGGTTTCTAACGCTTCGAGCGGTTCTCCTTCCTTTTCTGTTCGGTAGCGTCCTCCAACGGGGGGCTAACATTTACTGTTTTGTCATCAATCATTTTCACCGTTGCCCGGTCCTTCCAGTTTCTCACCGCATACCAGACACCTATTTGGCTACCGTCAGGGGTGAGTAGTGCTGCACCGTTTTTATTCAGATAATAGCCATCCCTCGAGCGGCCTGCCTTTTCAAACCATCTTTTCAGTTGGGTCTTCGTAAGATCAACCGGTTTCCAGAATTTTGATTCAAGGCGATACTCATTTCGAACCCCGATTATAGCTCGCGGAAAAGCATCCGGTCCACTGTAATAGTAAGTGTGATTCGGCGGCAACTGGTAAGTTTCAAATGCCTTTTTAACATTATCATTATAAACAAACTTTCCGTAGTTTCCAGTCCCGGCACAGCTCGTCATAAAAAAAACGGCAACCAATAAAAAAAACAAAAGTAGTCTTGTGGAACAAGCTACCCGTAATCGATTTAACGTATTCATATCAATCTCCCTTTGTAAAATCCGAGTTTAAATAGTTTTTATGGGATATCTTGGCAGTGCCCTATTTTATTTTGCCCCGCCGGTGATACAGGGAAACATTACCACCCTGATAAAACTAAAGATCATCATTGCCGGGTATAAGGTCAAGAATATTATGCAGTCCGCTATTGTCATTTTGCCTTCCGATTTTACATCTTGAAACCCCACAAAATATGATTACGACCCTCTAATTGCCAGGGAGATAATCGAGGAAAGAATCCGCAAAAAATTAGAGTGCGAATGCCAGATCCCTGGCAATCAATCTGCTGGTGGCGGAACGATCTGATCAATAATATTGGAGTCGATATTAGTGTATCTGGCCGCCGTGATTTTTGATGTTTTCTGATACGTCGTTTTGGGGGTCTGTCTGACGCTATTCAGAATGAATTACGCACTTGGGGTATAAAAACGATATCCTAAAAAAAATGCGTAGTGCTCGATCTTGAATAGGTTGGAGATCAACTGTCTGTACCGACTATTTCGTCTGGAAGGTCGACAATGATTGCAACCGATTCACCCATCGCATAAATGGTTCCATCACTAGCGCTTAGCGCTGACATTGCGAATAATTTACGCCCATCTCGTCTGAGGTAGCGAGATGTGATTCTGTAATCGCTCTCAATTCCCACAGGAGGCACTCGAAAGATACGAACCCCATCTTTTATGTATTTTGTTGCAATCTGGCGCAGGCAAAAGCAGGCGCAGGCAGGTAACCTTTTGAAACAGAGTGCGTGGCGCTTTTGGATGCTGCATTTTCAAGGGCAAGCGCAGCCGGATTTTTTTCACAAAATGTTTTGGGTTCATATGTCCACCCATTTCCTAACCGCTTTTCTTCCCTTTTCATGGTAAGGTGAAAATAGCGTCCGATCAGGGGGGCTATTATCCGTGGTAACAACCCGAACTCAAGATATATATCGCGAAGAAGGGATGCCAGTTTGTCGGAAAGTCGCCGATCATTTCGGTAATACTTATTCATTGCCCACACGGCACCCGCATAAGTGCTTCGAAGGGAATCGACTTCTCGGGCAAAGCGATTCCGGATACGCAGGTCCGGATGACGTTTATACCGTTGCCACCCTGTCAGGAGCGTCCTTGTTAAACGAGCAAGGCTTGGACCGTTTACCTCGAAATCCCTGTTAAAGGCTTTTAAAAGAAATTTTTCTTCACGGCCCTGGCGGATATGGGGATGACGAAAATTGAAGCGGTATTGCCCATGGGCATCCGCCACCGGAAAGGTCGTTTCCGGAAGAAGTGTACCGTCTTTGCGGTGCTGATCAAAAAGGGGTGTTCCCGGAATCGGGGTGTAAAGCATGAACTGGTGGAAGTCAGAATCATGATTGATGGCATCCTCGATCACTTGGTCAAGGTTTTCGGAGGTGTGGTTTTCCATTCCGATGATGGAAGATCCAAGGACGCGTATTCCGTGAGATTGTAGGTCTTTAACCAGTGCATATGTATCAACGCCCCGTAGCTTGGGATACTGGCTTTTTTTACCCTCCAGGCCCATCCATATCCATGAGACTCCCAGTCCCACGATCTGTTCAATGGTATACGACCGCAAAACCCGAGCCGAACTGAAAACAGACAAAGACCAACTCTTTTGATTTGATGTCATTAATTCCAGCAATCTAAGGGCTCTTCTCCGATGCAACAGAAAATTTTCGTCCAGGATAAAAAATGAGGTGACACCCAATTTAGCCTCAATATCGCTCATGATCGAAAAAAGTTCATCCCCGGTTTCATAAAAGTTGATAAAGTTTCCTTTGCCACCGAACAGAGAGGAGGTAGAGCAAAAATTGCAGCCCATCGGGCATCCGACTGAAGGGATTAATATGGCGGCTGTATTGCCGTTTTTATGCTCGCGGTGAAGGGGTATTCCCAAAATACGCGTCCCATGGGCCGAATAGGTAAGGGGATGCCGCACCGGTTTGTTTTCGTTCTGTCCGAGAAATCTTTGAAACCATCTGATCCCTTCCCCCTTAACGATGTGGTCTGCGTCGATTATTTCCGATAGTTTTTCTTTGTTGGTTACATGACCGCCGACGATGATGGTTGCTCCCGGTAGGTGTTCCCGAACCAGTTCACACATTTTTTTTACTTTTCCGATATTGGGAATGATCGCGCTTATGCCTACAATATCATATCGATTATCATGAATTTCCTCGACAAACCGATCGAGGGAAGGAAAATCGAGCAATGTACAGGGTGCATCAAGATTGGATTGAATCATCATCAGGCCAAAACTGCGGTGAAACATGCGCAGCGAAAAAATGCCTTGCACGCGGGTAACCTGGTTCTGATAGAGTTCCATGGGATTGATTTCCCGGCTGCCATAATCATCATTTTGTGCATACGGCCCAAAAACACTTGAGAGTAAAATACTGGCTCGGGTCCCGCGCGGATGCACAGGTGCATGTGATGTCATTAAAATCTCCTTATTAGAATTTATTTATAGCTATTTTTTAGAGAAGCGCTAAGGAATTGGCGTTCATTTTCGGCATGGTACTGATAAGGGAGAGAGATATTTCTCAGCGCGGGATTATGAATCAAGTATAGAGAATCATGAGGCCATTACAAGGAAATATGCTGAAATGACAATACTATTACAATTCCAAGAACATGCCGGTGTCATTGTTTGTCCGCGTAATAGGTCGTTTTTACACATGTAACTGTTCAGTTTGAATTTATTTAAAAATAACAATTAATTAGCTTGCTTTCTCACCATAATGTACTATTATTGAAATAACTCAACAAGGCCCCATCTGCAAATGGCGGGGCGATTTTTTTCTGCAGGAACAATTCGTTTTTCATATGTTGCATCCTCCAGTTTAAGATTTTGAAAATACTTTGAAAGGAGGATATTATTATGGTTAATGGAACTGTTAAGTGGTTTAACGACCAAAAAGGATTTGGATTCATTGAGCAGGAAGATGGACCGGATGTCTTTGTTCACCATTCAGCAATCAATGCAGACGGATTTAAATCCCTCAATGAAGGCGATCGCGTTTCCTTTGAAATCGAGCAGGGTCAAAAAGGTCCTGCCGCTGCAAATGTCAGTGTAAATTAGATATGTGCCCTGAGTAAAAAAGGCATTCCTTCTTTTATTGAGGAATGCCTTTCTGTTTTGCTTGAACCGCAACAGCGAGCGCTAACCCCGTATGTTCTGCCGTGCGGCAGTGCTTCGCATGCTGCGAGGTTCTTCAATTTTAAAGAAAGAATTGATTATGGAACAGAAAGAAATTGAACATTTTAAGATAACTCTGACTAATCAGTTAAAAGAACTATTAATCAATGCAGGTGATACTGTTTCTGGCATGACCACTCCGAGAGAAAATTTATCAGATCCTGCAGATCGAGCTACAATTGAAACAGAAAGGGATTTTATGCTTCTCATTAGGGATCGAGAGAGGCTGCTTGCTGTAAAGATAAGTAAAACTCTTTTACGAATTGAAAACGGCACATTCGGAATTTGTGATAAATGCGAGGAAGAAATTTCTTTTAAACGTCTTGAGGCCAGGCCAGTTACAACTCAATGCATTGACTGCAAAACTGAAGAAGAAACTCGTGAGAATGCTCTTGGCGTGTGAGTATACAACGCTTGTCCTTTAACAAAAAGCTTAGGATCTGATCAAAGAACAAACCCCTCTATCTTGTGTTCCAACTTGTAAATCGAAAATTCATGGTACCGAATAAATCTTATCTATCATACCGCACCAATAAAACTCAGCTAATGATGGCACGGAATAATCTTTCAGAGCAGAAAATAGAGCGAATCAGGGAGCAGGTAAACGGTCATTCTATAAGCAAAAGTAAAGGAACAGAAATATGAAAGAGGAAAAATGTCAGGATTGTAGATATTGGGAAAAATTAGACTCTGGCAAGAAAGAAGAAGGAGAGTGCAGAAGGTATGCACCGACGGGGCCAGAAGGCGGTCTCGCAGCATACACCTGGAACAAGACGAAGCTGACTGATTGGTGTGGTGACTTCGGGAGGAAGGGCAACAAAACTATTGAGTAGGTTTATAACATTTGATCATATATTACATTTTACGGAGATTAAATGATTATGGAATTGAATCCTTTCTTTTTAGGACGTCTCGTTGCAATTGGTGGGAATGAGGACAAGGCGAATGAATTAGTTGTACTTAAACGAGTTGTTCAAGAAATTGGAAAGACCGATTACAAGGTCGCTGTAATCACGACAGCAAGCGAAGAGCCTGAACTACGGGGCAAAGATTACCATAAAGTATTTACCACTCTTGGGGCATCCGGAATAGAAATATTCAACATTAAAGAAAGGACTCAAGCAAACGACAAAAAACTGGCCAAAAATCTTGAAAAGATTGATTTGATTTTTCTTACCGGTGGTGATCAATTGCGACTGACAACAATTCTGGGGGGATCAAAGGTCCTTCAGGCAATTCAAGCCAAGCTTGAAGCTGGGGCCCTTATCGCCGGTACCAGCGCCGGGGCTGCCGTGTTTTCCGATACCATGATTTATGAAGGAAAGAGTGAAGAGGGGTTATTCAAAGGCAGTGTCCTCACGACATCCGGATTTGGTTTCGTGAAAAATATCATCTTTGACACTCATTTTATGGCAAGAGGCCGCATTGGGCGTTTGATACAGATTATTACAACGAATCCAACCTGCATCGGGGTAGGTATCGGTGAAGATTCCGGGGTTGTTCTCAAGGGAGATGGGCTTGCCGAGGTTGTGGGTACAGGGCAGGTCATCATCGTTGATGGTAGCGATATCGGGCATTCCAATATAATTAATATTCAACCGGGCGCTCCAATTGCCGTAGAAAATGTTCGAATTCATTCGTTAGTGAATGGATATGGGTACAATTTCAAGAAACGGCAGTTTTTAACACCTTCATCATAAAAAAATAGAGGGATATGGATGATTGAAATAAAAGAGTTGCGGGCATTGCGTGGTCCCAATCGGCATACTCGACATACGGCCATATCCATGGTTTTGGATATTAACGAGTATGAGAGCCGACCGTCAGATAAAATCAAAGGATTTTCGGATCGGTTATTGACACTTATTCCAACTTTTCAAGACCACGGCTGCTCCATTGGAAAACCGGGTGGCTTTATCCAACGGCTTCAAACCGGAACCTGGGCCGGTCATATTATTGAGCATATCGCCATTGAGCTTCAATGCTTAGCGGGAATGGAGGTTGGATACGGGAAAACTCTGAATACATCAAAAAAGGGAATTTATATTGTGGTTTTCCGGTATCTCGTAGAATCTGCGGGATTAAAAGCCGCAAAAGAAGCCATTTCGCTTTTCGAAGCAGTCGCACAAGAAAAGGATTTTGATGTCAGCCAGGCTATCTCTGAGCTCAAGATTCTGCGCGAAGATCATATGTTGGGACCTACCACCTGGAGTATTGTTAAAGAAGCCAGATATAGAGGCATCCCCTTTATTCGGTTAAACGATGACAGTCATATCCAGTTGGGGTATGGCGCCAATCAAAAACAGATTCAGGCCTCTATAACCTGTCATACTTCGGCCATTGCCGTAGAAACTGCTGATGAAAAAACAAGAGTCAAGGCGTATTTAAAGAGATCAGGTATCCCGGTTCCAAGCGGCCGGGTGGTTTCAACCCAAGAAGAGGCCATAACTGTTTTTAATGAAATAGGTACGCCTGTTGTTGTCAAACCGGATGTGGGAAACCATGGCAACGGGTCGACGATCAATATTACCAATTTGGATCAATTAAAGAAGGCTTTTCAAGCGGCTCAAGCCTACCACCCCGCTGTGATTGTTGAAGAGTATGTTGAAGGGGATGATTTTCGTTTTTTAATAATAAATGGAAAATTCATTGCAGCGGCCAGACGAGAACCGGCTCATATAATTGGTGATGGAAAATCCTCCATCAAAGAGCTCATTCAAAAAATCAATTTAGATCCTCTTCGTGGGTTTGGGCATGAGAAAGCTCTAACACAAATTGAAATCGATGAAATGACTGAAAGACTTTTATCCCTGAAAGGTCTTTCTCTGGGTTCCATTCCAGTGGAAAAGGAGATGGTCTATCTTAAGGCCACAGCCAATCTTAGCCAGGGGGGTACCGCAACGGATGTAACTGATGAGGTAAGCCCCGATATCCGCTTGATGGCTGAACGCACCGCCCGGATTATTGGATTGGACTGCGTGGGTGTAGATGCCTTGGCAAAAGACATATCGCTGCCCCTCGATCCATCCGGCATAAAAGTGGTTGAAGTGAATGCCGCGCCAGGGTTCAGAATGCACTTGGAGCCGACAAACGGTCAACCCCGTAATGTCGCAAAACCGTTAGTGGATATGCTTTTCCCGGAGGGTTACACAAAAGTTCCCGTTTTGGCTGTAACCGGCACAAATGGCAAAACAACGACCAGTAAATTACTTGCCCATACATTGAAGTATTCAGGGAAAATTGTCGGTCTGGCCTGTACTACAGGTATTATAATTGATGGGAAACCTATCATAACCGGAGATTACAGTGGGCCGGAAGGCGCTGGAATTGTTCTCAGGGAACCAACGGTGGATCACATTGTATTGGAAGTAGCTCGTGGGGGGATTGTTAGACGAGGTCTTGGCGTTGATGAAATTGATGTGGGTGTGCTGTTAAATATTGGAGAGGACCACTTGGGTACAGACTGGATAGAATCACAAGAAGATCTATGCCTGGTCAAATCCACGGTAGTAGAAGTCGTCAAAAAAACGGGCACTTCAGTTTTAAACGCGGATGACAGCATGACCATGAGCATATTGGATCGTGCTTGCGGAAATATCATCCTATTTTCTTTGGACGCAACGAATCAAAAAATTAAAGCACATATAAAGGACGGGGGAACCGTTGTCACTGTAGACAAACGAAATGCCATCATTAGAAACAGGGAATTGGACATCATTGTCTGCACACTTGAAGAAATTCCCATTACCTTTGGAGGAATTATTGACTTTAATATATCAAATGCTCTTGCAGCCATCGGAGCCCTGCATGGCTTAAACCTGCCTATTGAACAAATTCGAAATGGGATTATGACATTTTATCCTTCGCCGAACCAAAATCCCGGTCGAATGAATTTATTCGATTTCCAAAAATTCAAAGTTCTCTTGGATTATGGCCATAACCCTGAATCTGCACGCGCCATGGCCAGATTATTACCACGCCTTACTCAAGGAAGAAAAATTGCTTTATGTCACGGAACGGGAAATCGAACAACTGAACAAATCATTGAGTATGGTGAAGCTCTGGCTTCGGTATACGATTATATAATACTGACAGATTTTGACCCCCGAAACAGGCCTATAGGGGAAACCCCAACATTAGTTTATGAGGGGCTTATTAAAGGCGGATTCCAAGAAAAAAATATTGAAATAGTTCCAGAACCGCGCAAAGCGGTAGATTTCATTTTTTCAAAAGCCAAAACAGGAGATCTACTGGTCATTCAGCCCGATGAACTCGAACCAGTAATGAGTCAAATCATGGAGCGATACAGGCAGATAGTGACGCATATCTAATCGATCGATATTTTGTGAAACTGTGAATCTATTTTCCGTTAATCTTCCGTTGGCTCAATGGACACCTCAGACCCCCACCATCCCTGTTCCTGGGATTTCTTTAAATCTCCGGGGGTTGGATTGCGATATCCCCACAAACTGAATTTTGTATGGTCCCAATTTTTATATTGAGTCTTATGCTCCGACCATTCCGAGTCTTTTGCAGCATGACCACACCCAATTAGAAGCATCGCTAGTATTCCGATAAAAATTGCTTTTTTCATCATACCCTCCTTTCTTTGTTTAATTGGTCCGCCCTGAAAAATGAGCATTTCAGAGTGCGGTGCAATAAATTGTTCTTTGACAATTGAAGAAAATACATTAGCCATTGGACCGGGCGGACTAAAAAAAAAGCCGTCAAAAGAAACCATATTGCCCCCCATTTCTTTGTCATATGAGCAAACTATATCTGACCCATCATTTCCCACACAAAGTTCAGAAAAAGCACACCCTCAGGCAGCGTTAGGGCCCGCTCTGGAGGGTTTTCGATAGCATTGTTATTCAATTTGGTATATAGTAAGCTAATATTTTGGGAATCTTCAATAATGAAACAAAAAATCAAAAGTCCTGAAATTGAAAAAGGAGAGTTTAAGACTTTTATTGACGTTTTTGACAACTTCCTGGGTTCGGTTCGTCAACCGTTGATGGTACTTGATGCTGACTTGAAGGTTGTCAAAGCCAATTCTTCCTTTTACCAGACCTTCAACGTCAAACCGGACGAGACAGAGGGAGCTTTAATATACGATCTTGGCAACGGGCAGTGGAACATCCCAGGGCTTAGAGAATTGCTTGAACATATCCTGCCTGAAAACACCGTATTCAATGATTTTGAAATGGAAAATGAGTTTGAGACCATCGGTCACAAAATAATGCACTTGAATGCCAGAAGGATTTACAAAAAGTCGAATCAAACCCAACTGATCCTTTTGGCCATTGAGGATGTGACCGAGCGTGAACATTATAAACGCCATCTTGAGGAAATTGTCGAGAAGCGAACGGCAGAGCTCAGAATAGCAAAGGAAGAAGCTGTAGAAAGCAAACATCTGGCGGAAACCGCCCTTTATGAAATCAAGAGCTTAAAAGACCTCCTCGAGGTGGAGAGAGCTTATCTGCAGGAAGAAATCAAACTGGAGTACAACCACGAGAACATTATCGGTCAAAGCGACGAACTCAATTACGTGCTCTACAAAGTCGAACAAATTGCCGCCTCCGATACATCCGTCCTGGTTCTCGGTGAAACCGGAACCGGCAAAGAACTGGTGGCAAGGGCGATTCACGGACTGAGCCAGCGTAAGGATCGTGCCCTGGTGAAGATGAATTGTGCTGCACTGCCTTCAAACCTTATTGAAAGCGAGCTCTTCGGCCATGAGAAGGGTGCTTTCACAGGTGCCGACACCAAAAGGATGGGGAGGTTTGAAATTGCAAATGGCGCAACCCTGTTTTTGGATGAGATTGGCGAACTCCCTCTGGAATTGCAGCCCAAGTTGCTCCAGGTGATTCAGAACGGTGAGTTTGAGCGCTTGGGCAGCTCCCGCACCATCAAAGTCGATGCTCGAATTATTGCCGCCACCAATCGTGATCTGGAAGAAGAAGTTCGCAAAGGCCTTTTCCGCGACGATCTGTGGTACCGGCTGAATATTTTTCCCATCACGGTGCCGCCGCTTCGGGATCGACCGGATGACATTCCGCTGCTGGTCAATTTTTATGTAAAGAAGATTTCAAAAAGGCTGGGCAAATCCATCGAGATGATCCCGGTGAGCATTATGGATTTGCTGCAGCAATATCATTGGCCCGGCAATATCCGCGAACTGGAAAATGTGCTTGAACGGGCTGTGATCAATTCCTCGGGACCTAAACTTCGCCTGGTGGATGAACTGAAAAGGCCCAACAAAGCTTTAACCAAGGTGAAGCGATCCCTTCAGGATGTCGAACGGGCGTATATTATCCAGATACTCGAGCAAACCCATTGGAAAGTGAGCGGCAAAAACAGTGCAGCCGAGATCCTTGGCCTTGATCGCAGCACATTGCGCGCCCGCATGCAAAAGCTGGGTATCCACAAACCATAAGCAATCCTACCTGAAGTTGTACAACCAATTGAAGAACCTCGCAGCAAGCTACGAGGAATCTTCGACCGTAAGGAATTCTGTCTAATTTAGATTCGCTCGCTAACCCCGCAGCATGCGAAGCACTGCCGAACGGCAGAACCTACGGGGAATGCGCTCGCTGTTTCGGTTCAAAGAATTGTTCCCAGGATCCCAATGGGAACGAAGCCGTAATGCCATCAACTATCTATTCAACGTCGAAGGATCCAGAAATAGGCCATATTTGACCACTGGTCATATTTGACCCAATATTTTTGTGTTGTCTCTCATCTAGGCCAGGACGGCCATTCTGCCAATTATTCATATATTCAGTGATTTAAAAGAAATACGGCCATCGGGTCCAGCATGGCACGAAAATTGATAGTATTCTTGATGGCGCTTGGTAAAAACAACACCATGCTGAAAAGAGAAGAAAAAAGACCGATAAATTGAAATACGCCAGCTGTCAACCCGGCAGAAGAAAACTGGCGCCGCAACTGTCTTTCATCTGCAATCATGCGTGATATGCGCTGGTTTGTGCAAAGGGAGAATTTTATGATTTTCGTTCGAATTACCATGAACGTGCTTCAGGAAAAGCAGCTGGAAGTCACCCAGACCCTTCTCTCCATGATCGAGCCGACCTGCGAGGAATCGGGTTGCTTAAGCTATGCTGTGTCCTGCGATATCGAAAATAAGAATGTTTTCAACATCCTCGAGGAATGGCAATCCCGCGAGGATTTGGATTGTCATATTAGATCGGAACGATTCAGGGCCCTGCTTGGGACAAAAAGTCTTTTGGGGCAACCGCTGGATTTTCAGATTCATACGGTTTCCCTGTCGGAAGGAATGGAGGCAATCCAGGCTGCCAGGAACAAACGAAGCTGATCGGAACCTTAGAATTGGTGGAAGGGGTATATCATCAGTTTAAAATAGTGGATCATCTCCAAAAGAGTTGATCTAAAAGAAGGATTCAAGGAGTCCAGGATTCCAGGATTCAAGTGATATGCTTAAAAATTATAAAGAGTTAAACGTTTGGCAGAAATCGTACGCCCTTTGTTTGCATATTTATAAAATCACGAAAGGTTTTCCAAAGGATGAAATATATGGTTTGACCTCCCAAATCAGAAGATCTGCTGTTTCCATACCATCGAATATCGCCGAGGGATACGGGAGAAAAACGACCATAGAGATGGAGAATGCTGAAAGCGTTAATCAAATCCCTGGAAAGCAAACACTTGGATCCTTGACTCCTTGACTCCTGGAACCCTTTCTCCCAACTAATTGGGAGAAGATCCACAAAGGATTACATCAATATTGATACCCTGGGAGGAAAATATGGCAGACCTTTTGAAAGATAATGTTGAGACATATGTCAGAGAACTGATCGCTAAGGAGTTCGAATCCATCAACAATAAAGACAAATTTTCTTCGGACAAGCGGAAATTAAATAAGGGTGAACAGCGGAATGAGCAAAAGCGACCCATATGGAGTTGTTCATCAAATAGCAAATAACGGAAAAAACGGATGAATAGAAATGAACAGTAAACTGATACTTGGCACCGTCCTTGCTGGATTGGCAGTATTGTTCATCATCCAGAATGTCATGGTCGTAGAGCTGAAGTTTTATTCTGGCGGCTGCCGTTTGGTTTAAAAGGAGCTCTAAAATGAAAAAAATAGTGATTCAAACGAATTCTCTGGAAAGAAGCGGCAATTTGGTGTCTTGCCTGCGTACGCTATTTCCAACATGTGAGATCGAAATGCAATTAGTGGAAATGGAGCGCTATGAAGATATTTCGAGAAAGCCTGAGTCTGAACCGAAACAGCGAGCGC
>CAWGLD010000005.1:0-35000 GCA_963823335.1 uncultured delta proteobacterium
TATTAAAATGAACATAACAATATAATATTACGTTATAAATTAGACAAATAGTGTTTGGTTTAATCTCTTACTGTAATGTCGAAACATTGGTGTAGGGATATAAGTCATGTCTTCTGTTACAAACCTGCCTAAAGAACCTACCAGGGTCACACAAGTCTAATAATATAATTTCATTGACAAATTTTGTGTCGAAAGATGAAGCTTTCCTGACAATATTGTATCACAAGATTTACTTGACCTGACACCTACTGTTTATGGTATCTGTAATTTGGTCAAGATGATGATTATCTCCATCTATCTGTTACTGGAATACAACTGGATTCCCATAATTAAATTCGTATGATTCAAACTCAATACACTTTCTATTAATTGATAGCTCAACCAGGACGGGAATAATGAAAATTTATATTAGTGCTGACATTGAAGGGACCACAGGGATTGCGCATTGGGACGAAGCTGATCGTTCAAAATCTGATTATAAAGAATTTCAATCACAGATGACTGCCGAGGTGAAAGCAGCATGTGAGGGGGCAAATCAAGCAGGTGCGAAAGAAATAATAATTAAAGATGCGCATGGGTCAGGCCGAAACTTGATTGTTTCTGAATTGCCTGAAAATATAAAGATAATCAGAGAATGGAGTGGCCATCCATTTTCCATGCTGCAAGGAATCGACGATTCGTTTGCTGCTGCAGTGTTTACTGGTTATCATTCGAGGGCTGGTTCTGATGCGAATACTCTGGCACATACATTAAGAGAAGACTACATGTATATCAAAATTAATGGATGTTACGCCTCGGAGTTTTTGATCAATGCATATACTGCTGCCTATGTTGGAGTCCCTGTGGTAATGGTTACGGGTGATAGGGGTATGTGCGAAGAGGCTAAAAGAATTATTCCGAATATCACAACAGTTGTGGTCAACGAAGGCGAAGGTTCATCGACAATTAGCATTCACCCAACCAAAGCAGTTAACAAGATAAAGAGTACATCAAAGAAAGCCCTTTCGGGGAATTTCAGTAAATGTAAACTCAAGCTTCCATCAAAATTTGAGATGGAAATTCTTTTTATCGACAACCGAAAAGCGTATAAGAACTCTTTTTATCCTGGCGCTGAAATGCTTGATGTTAGTACCATTCGTTTTCAATGCGAAGACTATTTTGATATTTTGAGATTTATATCGTTTACCTCACACTGATGAAATCAGCTTTATGGTAGTGGGAATACCCCAACAAAAACAAAGATATCAACCCCCTAAAATTTACCGGTTTGATAAAAGAATCACAACCGACCAAATCTTGCATTCATAGGCCCTATCGTGGTACCGTGGGGATGCCCAAATTGCAAATCGGCATGCAATAATGACCCACCTTTAGCCCTAATCGGCATCCAAAATTGACCCACCTGTAACATTCCTCTATTTTGCGGTGGTATCGCAAAAGGAGGGTTTACAGGAGAGAGGATTTGAACCTCCGACCCCTTGAACCCCATATAAAACCCAATGGTTTCTATAACTATATGAAAACACTTAAGTAATTTGATTTATTCCCTTCCTGTTGTATAAACTATACAAACAATAGAAACAAAATAAACTATTATAGGCACAAATGGGCACAGAATAGAAGGTGACACTTGTCTGTACCTGCAAGCGGAATAAAAGCATATAAAATGGGTGCGAAGTATCTGTAAAAATTATGGAAACCTTTGTGTAGTATGACCAACAGCAGTTTTAATAAATTAAAATACTGGCAAAGGACTAAAAAACTTGATCCATTGTACTTAATAGTGTATACATTTAAATCAGACTTAAATCACATCTGTGCTGAAACTCATTTCATTACTGTTACTCCCCTTGAATTCAAACTCGAGCTGCTTCTACACATGTAAAAGATATCACTTTCTTTGTATTATCGACGAATCAATATGAAGATTGTTGTATCTGTCCCACCCATCTTTTTTATATTGACAACTTTCATTGATGGGGGATTTAAATGCCACCTATCAGGAGCAGATCCATCTCTATCGCAAAGATAAACCGACCGGTACTCACCCGTGCCTTTTTTAGAGAACGCCTATTTAGAATATTTGATAAGAAGAGAGAAGCCCCGGTTCTTTGGGTTTCCGGACCTGCCGGGTGCGGAAAAACTACGCTTGTTTCCAGTTATTTAGATTCAAGAAACCTTCCCTGTATCTGGTATCAGGTTGATCCTGAAGATGCCGATCCTGCCACATTTTTTTACTATTTTGGTATGGCAGCAGAACGTTTAATGAAAGAGGACCAAGGTCAACTGCCTTTACTTACACCGGAAAGAACCCCGGGTATTTATGATTTTTCAAAAAGATATTTTGAAGATCTTTGGAATAAAATCATTTTACCCGGCACGATCATATTTGACAACTTCCAGAACGTTCATCCTGAGTCTCCATTTATTAAAATAGTCTGTCAGGCCTTCCGGACAGTCCCAAAGAAATCCAACATAATCATTCTGAGTAGGAACAGACCTTCCGAATCTCTGTCCAGGCTGCAGGCTAATCAAACGATTAAGAACATAGGCTGGAATGATATTCGTTTGGATATTGAAGAAACGATGGCAATAGCAGGCCTTCAAGCAAAAAACGAGATCTCAAAAGAGACCTTGTCGCGACTTCACAAGGCAACAAATGGTTGGGCTGCAGGACTTATTTTGATGCTCATTCAAGCAGATTTGGAGGAGCTGGATTTAGGCAATATCGGTAAATTGCCTTCACAAGAAGTATTCAACTATTTTTCCGAGGAAGTTTTTAAAAACATTGATAAAGACATACAGGATTTTTTACTGAAAACCGCATTGGTACCATACATGACCGTGTCAATCGCTAAATCTCTATCTGGGAATAAGCATGCGGGTCAAATATTGGCCTTGCTGAATCGAAACCAGTTGTTTACGGAAAAGAGGTTTCAAAACAGACTGATATATCAATATCACCCATTGTTTCGAAATTTTCTCAATTATTATTCCCGGCAAGTGTATGATAAAGGAAGCTTCCCTGAGCTACTAAAGCAAGCAGGCAGCTTAATGAAGCAAATCGATGATCATAATGCCGCCGTTGATCTTTATAAATCATCGGGGGACATGGAATCAATCAGCCGGATTGTTTTAGAAAATGCGCAGAAGATGCTGTTTCAGGGTAGAAGCCAAACCTTGTTACAATGGTTGTCATGTCTCCCTGAAAAAATATTAAAAAAGTCGGGTTGGCTCTCTTATTGGACAGGGGTATGCCAAATCGCAACGGATCCTGTCGATAGCAAGCATCGTTTTGAAAAGGCCTTGGAATCTTTTCAAAATCAAAATGATACTGCCGGGGCGCTGCTCTCCTGGTCAGGTCTCGTTGAGTCGATAATTTTTGAAGGAATCGACTATAGCCTTCTTGATCGATATATTGATGAAGTCGACGCATTAAAAAAACAATATAATGCATGTCCTTCAGAAGAGGTCAAGCTCCGAACCGCATCCATCATCTTTGCCGCTCTATTATACCGCAGGCCGAATCCGGAAATCCTGGAATTCTGGGCCAAACAGATTATGGCATATGCTGATAAATCATCTGACCTGAACGCAAAAGCACAGGCTTACTATATGTTCATGTTCGCTAATGTAGTTATCGGACGGGTTGAAGAAGCATTTTATCTTACCGAAAGGTTGAAAAATATCTCAAGCCATCAAAATGCCCCCCCTCTTTGTAAAATTATTTCATTTGCAGGACAAGCTGGATTTTTCCAGATGACAGGGGAGCATGATAAATGCATTCAAGCCGTAAGGAAAGGAATGACGTTTTCTTCTGCCACCGGTATTCATATCATGGATATTTTGACTCTGGGGCAGGGGTTGTGGGTCAGTCTGAATGTTAACGATGTCAAATCTGCCGAAAGTTATGCTCGTAAGCTCAGGCGTCTCCCAGAAAGGAAGAACAATCTGGATGGGTCTTTTTACTATTACTTGCTGACGCGCTACTCACTCATGTTGAACGATATTGATCAAGCTCTTTTGTACGCAGTCACATCATTAAAAATGTCAGAACAACTCGGTTGTCCCTACGCTATCTGCTATGCGCTATTGACAAAAGCTCAAGTCTGGCACGCGTTGAACAAGCAGGAGGCAAAAGATTGTCTTGCCGAGGCATTGAAAATTGCACGTAAATGGAAAAGCAGCGTTCATGAATTTAATGGACTGCTGATTAAAGCCCATTTTGAATTGAGTCGGGGCGACAAAAAGCAGTCTCTGGCATCGTTGAGAAAAGCACTGAAAATTGGCAGAAAGTCACATTATTTCTGTGCACAAGTTATAAACGTTAAGGCATTAGCGAATCTTTGTACAATTGCCACTGAGGCCAACATTGAAACTGCTTATATAAATGAACTTATCAAAAAACAGAAGTTAACGCCCGCCAGCCCACCTCTTCATATAGACAACTGGCCCTGGCCGGTTAAAATATTTAGCCTGGGAAGATTTGAAATCGTGATCGATGGCAAGCCTGTTGCCGGTTCCGGCAAGGGGAATATCATGCCCTTCAATATGATCAAGACGCTCATCGCCTTGGGTGGGAGACAGGTCGCTGAGGAACGGATTGCAGATATACTGTGGCCTGATGCAGATGGTGATGTTGCGCATCAGAATTATGCTACGACCCTGCATCGATTAAGAAAGATGGTTCATGTAAAAGGGGCTTTCGTGCATAAAGACGGGTGTCTCACTTTAAATCAAAGAAAATGCTGGACTGACGTATGGGCATTTGAACGTCTTGCCGGACAGGCTGACGTTGCCTGGTCTGATGGTACTTGCGTGAAGAATCCCGATGATGCCCTTGCCTTAACAGAAAAAGCCATAGAATTTTATAAAGGAACTTTTTTATCGTCCCAACCTGAAGAAAGCTGGGTGTTTTCTAAGCAAGAGCAGCTCAGAGGCAAATTTTTACGATGTGCCATCAACCTCGGGACTTTTTATGAAAAATCTAAAAAGTTTGACAGCGCCATTGGATGCTACCTGAAATGCCTTGAAAAAGAGGATCTTCTTGAAGAAGTCTATCGCCATCTGATGGTCTGCCAGGTGAAATCCAATCAGAAAAATCAAGCCGTTTTAACCTACAACAGGTGTTGTGATACTTTTTCAGCTTGCCTGGGAATCGCTGTCTCAGAAGAAACCCATCTTTTATACGATAAAATAACCCATACATAAAAACATACCTAATTCCGCATAAATATTTAAGCTGTAACCTATTTGTAACTTTTTATATTCTATAATCCTACCAAAGAATATTCTAGGCAATCCAAGATAGATAAGCCTCTCCATTTCACACACCTAAAAAATAAAAAAAATGAAACCGCATCCTTTCCTTGAGAACAGGAAAAGCAAGCGCATTCGACATAATTCCCAGGTGATATTTACCTGTGATACTTCAAGAAACGTGATTCTTGGGGCAGAAACGATCGATTGCAGTAAAGACGGGGTGCGTTTGAGCTCGAGCTATTTGCCTGAACATGCAGCTGAAATTTATATCGCATGGACCGACCAGGATGATTTTCCTGACATTTTGGATAAAACGATAAGAGAACAGAACATATGGAACCATATGGTGAGTACATGGCCTGTTCCGGGAAAATTGTCTGGTCAAAAAAAGATGTCAGCTCGGAATTGAATTTTTTTTATATAGGGGTCGAAATTGAAAAATGGGATGTTGAGTTCCCCACACCATACCTTGGTGATCGCTCTTAACACTTTAATAAAGGAGGCAGAGCAATGAATAGATCAAAATTATTTATCGTCACAATTGTGATTGTGTTCGTATTTGGATTTGCCGCACTTGACTTTGCAGCTGCGGGAGAGAAGCAAGATATGAAGGCACATGGTGCAAACTATATGACAGTGATGCATCAACTTGAGGTTGGAGACGAAGAGGGGCATGTTTTGATAATATATGAGCAGAAGGCAATCTATTTTAATGAAATCACCGGGGAGAGGGCGGCTGACAGGGGTGTGGGCTTTATGGATGTTAACCCCAACAAACCTGGAGAGATCTTCAATCAAGGTTATGGCGTATATACAGACAAAGATGGCGATAAAATAATCAGAACGTATAAAGGAAAACCCATCGCAGAAGGCCAGTGGGAAGGAGTCTGGACGGTAAAAAGTGGTACAGGCAAATATGATGGGGCGAAAGGTGGCGGAACCTGGACCAGTTTTACGATAGCGCCCAAACAAAGCTATGTGGAAGTGGCAGGTGAAGTCGAGACACCCTAGCTGCAGACCCTAAAAAGGAGGCCCAAAAAATGAAAAAGATATCAATAACAATGGTAACGATAGTTGTCTTAATATTTTTTGGATTGACCACATCTTCTGCGGCAGATGGATTCCCGACAGTTGTCAAAACAAAGTATGGAAAAGTTATGGGTTTTGAGGATGCAAACGACACCATAGCCTGGAAAGGTATTCCTTTTGCCAAACCACCACTGGGTAAACTTCGCTGGAAGGCGCCCGTCGGTCCTGATACATGGTCAGGTGTGAGGCAGGCTACAGAATTTTGTGATGCATGCCCACAGTATGTTCAGGTTCTTGGACAGCCTAACGTTTTCTCTTTTGCGGGAAGTGAAGATTGCCTCTATCTTAATGTGTGGAGACCTGATTCTGAAGAGACTGATCTGCCCGTCTACTTCTGGATACATGGCGGCGGAAATTCAACAGGAGCTTCTTCCGTAAAAACCTATGATGGTGCGTATTTGGCCAATCAAAGCAATTTGGTTGTGGTGAGCATCAACTACAGGCTCGGTCCCCTGGGGTGGTTTACCCACCCGGCATTAAGAAAAGGTAAGGGCAAATCCTTAAGTAATTCAGGTAATTTTGGCACGCTTGATATAATAAAGGCACTCAAATGGGTAAAGGGAAACATTGAAGCCTTTGGCGGCGATCGGAAAAACATTACAATTGCCGGTGAATCAGCAGGTGGTACAAATGTTTTATCCCTTATCGTTTCACCCTTGGCTGGGAAACACAAGCTATTCCACAAGGCCATCTCACAAAGCGGACCATTTACTGAAATTGGAGATACAATTACAATATCAGAGGTTGATGCAGGTGAACTTCACGCCAATCAAGTAATAAGGAATCTTTTGATCAATGATGGCGCCGAAGAAGGGGAAGCGCAAAATATGCTTGATGGGATGACCGACAAGGAAATCAGAAATTATTTAGCCGAAAAATCTGCGAAAGACATATTTGGGACCTACGAGCCAGGCGCTGGTGGCATGATTACCTTTCCCTATTGTTTTAAGGACGGCACCGTCATTCATAAAGATGGCACAAGAGCATTGGGTGACCCGGAAGAATACAATCAGGTTCCAATGATTCTTGGATCCAATAAGGAAGAACACAAACTTTTTATGGCTGGAAGTTATCCTACGTTCGAATTAGGTTACTATTCCTATTACAATAACTATTACTTTTATCCCAACAATGGATTTTATTTGAGTTATGATTCTTTTTATCAAGGATATGCGGAGAACACGACAAACTCATGGTGGAAGCCCATTTGTGTTGATAATATTGCCACTATAGCAGCAGATCCCTCAAAACCTGATATATATGTTTATCGATTCGATTATGGGGCATACAGTTACATAAACTATCTGGATGGAGATACAGTATACCCATTACCCTTCGGATATAATGCCTGGCCAGTAGATTCTACCTGGCAAACAAAACCTGCCTTGAGGTTTGGTGCAGGCCATGCCTTGGATATTCCTTTTTTTATGGGCAATTATTTCTACTATAACCTTGAGGGACTTATTTTCAGAACCGACAACAGAATCAGTTGGGAGGCGCTAACTCACGACATGATGGCGTATGTCAAAAATTTTGCTTACACAGGGGACCCGAATGGTTTAGGGCTTGAAGAATGGGAACCCTGGTCGAACGAAGAGGGTGGACCAAAGCGAATCCTGTTAGATGCTGACCTGAATGGTGCTGATATTGTTATGATCTATGAATAAGCCATGCAAAGTTAAAATAGAAAGGAGGTTAAAAAATGAAAAAATCAGCGATTACTATAATTTTTTGCGCTATGGCAATGTTGATAATGCCGCAACAATTGCATGCCAAAGTTAAGCAATTGCTCTCACCTCATGAACTAAAAGCATGGATTGATAATGGGTACCTCACCAATAACAAAAAAAAGGTAGTTATCCTTGATACAGGCTGGGACTGGTCCAATCCTCCGACCTGTGATCAGCGTGCTGTTTATGACCTTGGGCATATTCCTGGTGCCTATTATGTTCCCGGATCCATGTTGTATGGTGGGAACTTGGGGTCACCTCGCACAGATGGTCCCATAAACGTTCAGGGACTTGTCCCTACCGGTCCTCTAATGGATTGGATCATTCAGCCACTTGGAATAGACAAGGATACTGTGATTGTTTTTACCGGGAGCGAAGTGTGGAATACGACCCGTGCATACTGGGTTTTTCGATATTGGGGGTTTAGCCGGAATCAGCTTTTTATATTAAATGGCGAAGCGAACGGTTCCAACACCTTTCAAGGATCGACATTGTGGAGATCGGTATGGGAGGACGCTGGGTATGAGTTGGAAACCCAAGAACCTCAGCTACCGGAACCATCAACTTTTAGCGTCAGTGAATTTAAAGGTAACATGGACAACGTTCGAGCATCAACCGAAGAATTTTTTATGGTGGCTGAAGGAGGAATTCCCAGAGCGGTGGTTTTCGACAGCAGAGCTCAATATGATTGGAATGCGGTCATACCCATCCCAGGTTGGAACGATACGCATGTATTTGCTTTCCGTGTCAAAAATTCTATATGGGTAAACCAGGCTGAATTTTTCGTTGAAAACGCAAATGGAACACATGTTTTTAAATCGAAAGTTAACATAATAAAAATGCTCAAAGACAGAGATAAAAATATACTCAGATATACGCCTTACAGCTTCTGTCTTGGCGGGGGTTGGGCAACAGTATGTTTCTTCGCATATGACGCGATCCTGAAGCGTCCTGCGAAAATACATGATGGTTCATTACTGGAGTTGGGGCAGTTGGGTTTTCTGCAAGATTTGGATCTGCAAGATTTGGCTCTGCCGGAGGATTCACCGTGGCGTTTCGATACAAGCAGGTATTGTTCAATTATTCATTATAATGATCCCTTAAATGTAGTACCGCCAGATATTGCAGATGCTTATGCGCCATCAGCGAACCTGGTAAATGAAGAAGACCAAGATTACTACGTTGGGAAAAAACATTAGAGATTCAAATTCAAAATAGTTCTTGCAACAAGCATGATGATAAGCAAATGGGGAAAGCTGTCGGAAACGGTTATCCGTGTAGCCAAACAATCGATTGAACGTTTCAAAGGTAATCTGAAAGCATTGTTTAGGAAAGGGCGTGGTCGCAATCTGGCCTGGTTTATCCGGAAGGATCTTAATCCGGTACTTCGGGGATGGAGCAACTATTTCCGATTAACGGAGTTTTTAGGGTTCGCGGAGGAATTGGATCAGTGGTTGCGTCGCCGACTGCGGTGCATCCTCTGGCGGCAGTGGAAACGGCCCTGGAAGCGCTTTCAGATGCTGATGAAACACGGACTGTCAGAAGAGCGGGCAGCCCGGTCTGCGTTCAATCAGCGGGGGTCGTGGTTCAATGCTGGATCATCGCACATGAACCAAGCCTTTCCAAAACGTTACTTTGATCAGTTTGGGCTTATCTCATCGCTTTCGACGTTGCAAAGGTTTGGATCGGTATTAAGATGAAGAACCGCCGTGGTACGTGAACCGTATGCCCGGTGGTGTGAGAGAGGGAGGTCGTGAGGCCTCCCCCTACTCGATATGTCCAACGAAAACAAAGATATTAGACCCCTAAAATTTTACCGGTGTGCGAAAAGAATCACAACAGACCGGATCTTGCATTCATAGGCGCCTCTGTAATACCCTGGACATGACCAGATGGTATCTGACAATATTATATGTTTACGGATAGTTGGACTTGTCTCCATCTATCGGTATTCCCCCTGATATTTGGTTTCTTGGGAACATTTCAGATCATATCACATTTTTTATAATGCCGACGAAATAGCAGTATCTTGTGGTTTTCAAAATTTCCTGATAATGTGTCTTAAATTAGAATCAGGTTTTCAACTGACCTGCATTTAAAACACACCTCAACTCCCCTGATTCGTTCTCTTTTACGTTTCACAATATCTTTACTATTCTTGAGCTCGGGACTTTTTAACGATAATATAAGAATGATTGAATTCCAAACATTGCCACATAGTGCATATCGCCTGTTATAGATTCAGTATTTGGAGCTATCAACTTTGGTAAGGAGTTCTCTGATGAAAAACGACCAGGTTTCAGGAAGGCTTTGGAACATTCCGAATCTATTGAGCGCGTTTCGTCTAATCGCAACACCTTTTCTTCTATATTTAGCCTGGAAAGGAAGTCATAATTTGTTCTTGGGTCTTTTAGTGTTTTCTCTTTTGACAGACGCTATTGACGGGTTCTTAGCGCGAAGATACCGTTGGACATCGGATTTTGGAACCAAACTCGACAGTTGGGGCGATCTCGCCCTGTATATGACGGTACCATTTTGTGCTTGGTGGCTTTGGCCTGGTATTGTCAAGCGCGAGATCCATTATATTTTGGTGGTGATAGGAGCTTATTCCCTGCCTTTACTATTCGGATTTGCAAAGTTCAAGCGACTACCGAGTTATCATACATGGCCAGCCAAAGCATCGGCCGTGATTATGAGTGCTGCTGTTTTTTTGTTGTTTGTTTTCGATATTTCTTGGCCATTTCATTTTGCAGCAATTCTTCAGGCACTTGTTGCATTCGAGGAAATAGCCATTACCTTTCTGTTGCCTGAAAGACATTGTAATGTCCCATCTTTTTTACATGCACTCAAACTTCGTAATGAACATTTTAAAGATAAGCATACAACAGGATTGTGATAGGTAACAATCGATCTTGATCGTGACTGAATGAGAGGGCGCCGAGCGTTTAGGAAAAGTCACGGCATAGGATCGTGGCAGGTGGGACTCAGAGAGATGAGCGCAAGCGAACCATTCGATGAAGCGTCGAAAGACAATGGACGAGGTCAAAACTGAGCTTTTATATGGGGTTCAGGATGAGCTTAGGGGGAGCCTGTGTATTGCCTAAGTGACCTCCGGCGTAAAGGTGGCATGAATCTGAGTTAGGCTTTTGCTTGGAACTTGGTAACCTGTCGCTTCGATGTTAAGGGAGATACGCAAGTGGAGGACCCACAAGCGTTAGAGTACCGATGCGAAGCACAGGGGCGGATCATCCTGTATTAGTGTTGAAGGTCCTGTAATGGGATTGGAGCGAAGGGGATGAACCAGCTCACAGTAAGAGATGGTCAACCAGGTAACTGGGAGGAACCGGACTTCTTTCTGAGTCGGCTTGAAACCGTGAGGCTTCAAGCGTATGGCTGGTAGGAGCCGTGTGAATCGAGAGATTCACGCACGGTTCTGTGGGAGCCTGGGGGTGAGATTCCCCTGGGCCACCCGACTCAGCAATCGGCTGATTGTTGGTTTTTCGACAGAATATCCCAATGCAATAACATTGAAACATCTAATCTCTTGACCGGACTTATCCGATCCAGTATACATCTATAATACACACTTAAACCACACCTGATTCTGATGTATCTCTGGTCTCTATCATCCAACTCTAACTCAAGCTGATCTCTCTTTCCTACTCTTCGCCACATAGAAGCAATTTTCAAATAGCTCAGTCACATCAAGTTCTAATACGCGTGTCCAATACAACCGAATGAACATGAAACTATTCATAACGACAGGAAGTTTGAAACTGCCGATGTAATGCCTCCAGGGGAGTTGGTTCCTTCTGGAGGCCAATTGTGTTCGTCATCAGGAGGATTAGATTTCATCATAAATTAAAGGAATAAAGCTGGAGGTTAAATCATGGGAAAATATATGGCTCTTTGGGAAGTAGTTCAATCAACAATACCTATTGACCCAAAAGAAAGAGGAGCAGCCTGGAGCATGTTGATGGCCATGGTAAGGCAAGATCTTGAAAAAGGCGTTGTAAAGGATTGGGGTGCATTCCTTGCTGAATCCAACGGTTATGCCGTTTATGAAGGATCTGAGATTGATGTGATGAAAACGATACAGCAATATGTGCCGTTTTGCACTTTTAAAGTATATCCAATCGCTACTGAAGACCGTGTGAACGAGATGCTAACCGCTTTAACTGGCTAATTCAAAGGTCAGCAACATTGGTGTTTATTATGCTCATCGGTTGGATCCAAACAGGCCTGAGGCATTCAATAGTTTCAGACCGTTCCCCTATAACAGCAAATCTTGGAAAAAGGAGGTTTAAAAATGCCATACTTGATAACGACATCATTGTACCCGAGTGAAAAGGCACCTGAAGTAGCTGCAAGATATTTGGAGGCGCTTACAAAGTATCCTCCCGATGAGAGCTTGGGAACCGAAACTGTTCCAGTTGCAGTAAAATCAACGCACCAGGGAATTAAAGGGATTTCCATTTCTGATGTTCAGAAAGGGAAACTTGATGCAGCTTATACTCGTGCGGTTAATATGATGGTAATGTTTCAGAGTATTGCTGGTTTTGTATATACCGTTGAAGTGTATTTGAAAATTGAAGAAGCAATGTCGGCTATCGGCATGGATATGCCTTAGCTGAATTGTTCTATCCGATTTAAGAAACTGTCTTGTTATCAACACGCTACATCAATGGAGGTGTCTCATGCCCTTTATCAACATTAAGGTTCTGAAAGGTACTCTGTCAAATGAAAAGAAAGGCGAAATGATTAAAAGGGTTTCTGAAACCGTTGCAGAGATCGAAGCAAGTCCAAGCCCCAAAGACAACCTTGTTCCATATACATGGTGTGTTATCGAGGAGGTCGAATTTGAAAATTGGGGTATTGGAGGCAATCAGGTTTCACTGGAAATGTTACAGGCTGTAATTGCTGGTAAAACATAACAACATTTTTTGAATGATATATTTCAACATGCCTTAACTTTAGATGATAGTTTATTGCTATTATTAAACCATAGATTTGCCCATGTTGCTATATACTGAATCAAGATTATATTTATTGTGAAAGGGTTAGAAATAACAGGAGCATTATATGCATGATCTTTAATGAATATTCTAATAGGTGAAGATATGGAATCATTAATTTTAATTACTTTTGTATCCTTAACAGTTATTGCTATGTTTCTTTTAAAATACAGATGGCCTAAACCCAAGAATAATACCATTTACGTGTGCGACCTGTGTGGTGAACGGCATTGCGAATGTACTCGGAAATAACGTTCCAAAATGATGATTCGGAGATTTTTATATGAGCGAGATCAGGGCTAAAATATTCAGCTATTGTACTACCAATATTAATCCACCAGGGGAGTTGCAGATAAATAAATGGTTCAAGGAAAATCCGGACATAGAAATTGTCGATATGCTTCAATCTGAATCCATGGTGGCTCAAGAAAACCGAGTTGAGCGCAATTTGACCATCACCTTGCTTTTTCGACAGCCGCGCAACTAAATTCATTGAGTTTTAGCTGTATGATGAAGAATCGGCCGAGTGATGCCGTGAGTGTAGAAGATATAGATTTATTCACGGTAATTTTAAACCTTCAACAAAGAAGGAGCGATCATGAAAGTACAGGATTATTGTAAAGCGATGCATGCTGAGGTTAGTGCATGGAAAGAAAAGCTCGAAGCGATGAAAAAGGTTGCGGACAGTTATGGCACAGAACAGAAAGAAAAAATTTTGCCGCTTGTTGGCCAGCTTGAGCAGGAGGTTACCAGTGCCCAGATGAGGGTTCAGCAGCTTGAAACAGAATGCCCATCAGACTGGTCACCGATGAAAAATGAAATCGATGATCTATTCGGTACCATTGGGAGCAGTGTCGACCGCGCCTGGCGTGATCTTTCTCCTGGTGAGGTTGGTGGATAAAACAGATATTTGGGAGGGAATCACTTTTTCCCTCCTTAAACATCTTAGGTTGCCTAAGTTCATTTAAAGTCTGTCTTTTATGTATGTGATGCGTTTGGGTTCGCTAGCTGATAAGGCAGTACGAAGAGAGTACAGTTGCAACATCAAATAGGAATCTTCCTAAAAACTTGTGAAAGTCAGATATCAATTCCTGCCAAAACCCATCAATTAGACCACAAAAACATAGCCAAAATCCACCCCTCCAAATCCTGTTGGGCACGATTTGGTCACAAAACGCAAAAAAGCCGATTTCTGATGAAACCGGCTTTTTCATAACATATTAATATTTATTAATATATATTGGTCGGGGCGAGAGGATTTGAACCTCCGACCCCTTGAACCCCATTCAAGTGCGCTACCAGACTGCGCTACGCCCCGACTGTGGGCGACAACTTAACACCGCTTTTCCAGCATGTCAAGAAATCCCGAGGCAAAATATCAAACAAGAAATATGACAACTAAATACTTGATCTTAAAAGAAAAACATGCTAATATGCTTCAATATGGAAACAAAAATAATTAAACCTGCCCGCTTGTCTGCAGGTGATGTCATCGGTATTGCGGCACCGGCCGGTCCTTTTGAAATGGATAATTTTGAACGGGGGGTCGGGGTCATCAAAGACATGGGATTCGAAGTGCTGGTACCGGAGAACCTGCAACAACCCGAAAGATACCTGGCCGGAACGGACAAACATCGCGCTTTGGTACTCAACGACCTGTTCAAGGCTCCGGAAGTTAAAGCCATCATCTGTGCCAGGGGCGGTTATGGCTCAATGCGTATTCTCGACCTTTTGGACTTTGATCTGCCTGGACATCATCCAAAGATATTTCTAGGATTCAGCGACATATCGGCCTTGATTTCAACCATCAGCACCAGGAGCGGTCTGGTGGCATTTCATGGGCCGAATATCACCACACTCGGCAAGGCAAGCCCTCAGACAAAATCATCTTTTTACCATGCCGTGACTTCGGGCCAGCCCCTTGCCATCCAGCCTGAAAGCACCAGGGTGGTCAGTTCTGGTAAGGCTTCCGGTATCGTGACCGGCGGTAATCTGGCAACCCTGTGCCATTTGTTGGGGACCCCGTATTCACCGACATACAGGGGCTGCCTATTTGTCATGGAAGATATCGGAGAAACCCCGTACAAAATCGATCGGATGCTGTTTCAGATGCGAATGGCTGGCTGCTTTCAAGGGGTTTCAGGTCTTGTTCTGGGAAATTTCCATGATTGCGGGAGCTATGATGCGATATACGAGATCGTCGCCAACATTTTCGAAGATATGCAGATTCCTATCCTGGGAGGATTTGGGATCGGTCACGGTGAAGAGAACATGACCATCCCCATGGGTATCCAGGCTACTCTCGATACAGAGCAAGGTGCCATGGTGTATGAGGAGGCTGCATTGGTTTAGTGCCTTTTTCGTGTCTTCGTACTTTCGTGTTTTCGTGATTAAAGGTCTTTTTCTTTCTCAGATTATGCGAATTGGATAATGAATCAGATTGGGTTCCCATATATATCCTCGTTGCGTTCCGCACAGCATTTAATGCAGGATGCTGTATCCGACGGGACTTTCCCGGGCGGTGTTTTGCTGGCCTCGAAGGATGGCGATGTCCTGATTCACCAGGCATTCGGGCAGGCCGATCTGGTCGCCGGCACTCCGGTTTCGACCCGAACTATTTTCGATCTGGCGTCTCTCACCAAACCTCTTGCTACGACCCCGGCCGTCCTGATGCTGATGGAACGTGGTCAACTGACGCTGGACCACACTATCGGCGACGTCATGATATCCTGCAGAGAGACAGACAAGGCAGACATTACCATCAGACAACTGCTGTATCACAGTTCGGGCTTGCCTGATTACCGTCCCTATTTCAAAAAACTGGCTGACGAAGACCCATCCAGAAGAAGAACGTTGATCCTGGAAATGATTCTGAACGAACCCCTGGCATATCCTAGCGGAGAAAAGGTGCTATACAGCGACCTGGGGTTCATGCTCTTGCGGGGGATCGTCGAGACGCTCAGCAGCAGTCGTCTCGATGATCTGGTGCGAAAGGAAATCTACCTGCCGCTGCAGTTGAAGGATCTGTTTTTTGTGGACACGAAATCCCCCCTGCCACCAGAAGACCGGTTTGCCGCAACCGAGACTTGCCCCTGGCGTCACACCAAGATTCGGGGTGTGGTCCACGATGAGAATGCTTTTGTCGTTGGTGGTGTGGATGGTCATGCCGGTTTGTTCGGTACGGCTTTCGATGTGCATTGTCTGCTCGTGGAAATGTTAGGCTTGTATTCAGGCGCTTTGTCTGATCACATATTCCAACCGGATTTGATTAAAGAATTTCTGGATTATGGAAAAGGAACAGAACGGGCACTGGGGTTTGATCGACCGGCAGCAAACGGGTCGGCCAGCGGCTGTCGTTTTTCCCAAAACAGTGTGGGACATCTGGGGTTTACGGGAACCTCTTTCTGGATGGATCTTGATCGTTCAATTATCATCATCCTTTTGACCAACCGGATTCATCCGGGGCGCGACAATGAAAAAATCCGCAGTTTCCGACCGGTTCTGCATGATGCGGTTATGGAAACGCTGCGCTGATATTTGCCCTGCGGGCGACATTCGCGCTTCGCGCGTCATTTGTCCTCCGGACGACATTTGCACGTTGTGCGTCATTTATCGCTGCTCATAGCAACAATGAATGACAGCGAAGCGAATGACAACAAATAACACGAAGTTAATGACCCATTTATAGCGGCGAAGCCGCAGCAAATAAAATCGCACAGCGATTTTATTCTTGTAATAATTTAAGAACTTTGATAGCGCTCATCTGTTACAAAAAGTGACTGCGATTGTGGCGCAAGGGCTGTTTTAAGGTAGGAATTCAATTTACTTAGGTGAAAACGAGCGTACAAATCAGGCTCAAAACCGGCTATCGTTTTGCACTAACTGGCGACATCGTCGCGGTTTATAATATTGTTAAATGATTTAACCTATAGGATCGGGGTGTTATGAATTTCTTTTTCGATAAACTTCTGGGTGTTTTTTCAAGCGATCTTGCCATAGATCTTGGAACGGCTAACACACTGGTTTACGTCAAGGGTAAAGGGATCGTGCTGAGTGAACCATCGGTTGTCGCTATACGAACGGATGCACGTGCTAAAAACCGCGTCCTGGCCGTCGGGCTTGAAGCCAAGAATATGGTTGGCCGGACCCCCGGCAATATCGTTGCCATTCGTCCTCTCCGGGATGGCGTCATCGCGGATTTTGATATCACAGAAGCGATGCTGCGTCATTTTATTCACAAGGTTCATAACCGGCGTACATTTGTGCGGCCTAGAATCATCATAGCAGTTCCTTCCGGAATTACGCAGGTTGAAAAGCGGGCGGTGAGGGAATCGGCTGAATCCGCAGGCGCACGCGAGGTCTTCCTGATTGAAGAGCCCATGGCTGCTGCCATCGGTGCGGGGCTTCCCATCTCGGAACCGACATGTAACATGGTGGTCGATATCGGCGGCGGGACAACCGAAGTAGCCGTGATTTCCTTGGCAGGCATTGTTTACAGTCGTTCCCTGAGGGTGGCGGGGGACAAGATGGATGCCGCCATTATCCAATATATCAAACGGAAATACAACCTGCTTATCGGCGAACGGACGGCTGAGATCATCAAGACCACCATCGGCAACGCCTACCCTGATCCTGATGATATCTCGACCATCGAAGTCAAGGGAAGGGATCTCGTGTCTGGTATTCCCAAAATCCTGGCTATCGATTCTGAAGAGATTCGTGTGTCGATCTCGGAGCAGATAGATGCCATCGTCGAGACGGTTAAAATTGCGCTGGAACAAACACCGCCGGAACTGGCGGCAGATATTGTGGACAGCGGTATCGTCTTGACAGGTGGTGGCGCGTTGCTGAAAAATTTGGACAAGTTGCTGAGAGAGGAAAGCGGTCTCCCTATCAGGATTACGGAGGACCCGCTATCAACTGTAGCGCTGGGCTCAGGCATGGCCCTTGACAATCTCGAAATATTAAAACAGGTAATTATCACATAATTTCATGTTCTCGAAAAAGATGATCATGATTATTGGCGCAATCATTTTGATTGCTGTCAATATCATTATTCTATCGGTAAACAGCCAGGACAGAACACCCTCAACACGTACCGGTCAAGCCGCCCTTTATTTTATATCCCCTTTCCAGGAATTGGCATCCAACAGCATCCATTTTTTACAGAACATCTGGCGAAACTATTTCGATCTTGTGGGTGTTTCCCAGCAGAATAACAGCCTGGTCAAGGCATTGAAAGCCGCCAACGAAAAAAACAACAGTCTTAAAGAGCTTGAGCTGGCCCATTTCAGACTTCAAGAGTTGCTCGAATTCAAACCCGATTTGAAAAGACAAGTTACGGCGGCGGCGGTTGTGGGGAAAGATCCGTCTCCATGGCTTAGAACAGTCATTATCAACAAGGGCACGGATGAAGGTGTTCAGAGGGGTATGCCCGTGGTGACCCCGGACGGCATTGTCGGTCTGGTAACCGATGCTTCGACAGGTTACGCAAAAGTTTTACTGATAACAGATCAAAACAGCGCGGTGGATGCTCTGACGCAATCCACGCGTGCAAGGGGAATCATCAAAGGAGAGTTTTCCGGCAAACTGCGTCTCGACTATGTACTTCGCCGCCACGACATAACCGAAGGTGACACCATTATTTCTTCCGGTCTGGATGGTGTCTTCCCCAAGGGACTCCGGATGGGGTATGTCCATGAGGTTGTCAAACCCAATGCCGGCATTTTCCAGGAGGTGTCTGTAACACCCTATGTCGATTTCGAAAAACTGGAGGAAGTGCTGGTTATTATCGATTCACCGGAACCTGTGAAATTTTCTGAACCATGACATATCTTCTTTACACAATTGTCTGTTTTCTGGTGGTGGTATTTCAGACAACCCTCTCCATGCATTTTACCTGGTTTGATGGAATGTATGATTTTTTTCTGCTGTTTGTCATCTACCTGGGATTTTATCGGACAGTTCGGGAAGGCTTTCCGTTTATCTTTTTTGTCGGTCTGGCCATGGATGCATTGTCCAGCGGACCTTTCGGTCTGTATTTGACCAGTTACTTCTGGTTATACATAGGTATCTTAGGGATGAGCAGGGTTATGCGTGTGGGCAACAATATGATATTGCCACTGGTGGTGGTTGGCAGCATCCTTTTTCAGAACATCATTTTTCTCGGCACCATGACCCTTTTCGTGCAGGAGGCAAAAATCCCGGTTTTTTTTTACGGGAACGCCCTGACACAACTGCTATGGTCCGTCATTACAGGGCCGGTTCTGATTCTTCTTTTCCGCCGTATGCATATGACCATGGAAAAATGGCTAAAGACATTCGAGCCGGAATATAGATGAAACAATATTTAAACACGGTAACCAGCGAATGGTATAATAAGCGGGTCATGGGCGCCATTTTGTGCGTGGTAGTGGCGTTTTCGATCCTCTTCATGCGTTTGTTTTATCTCCAGATCATGAAAGGTGAAGAATTCCTCAAGCTTTCAGAAAACAACAGCATTCGATTGGAAAGCATCGTTGCGCCGCGGGGACTGATTTTCGATGTAAATGGTGAATTGCTGGTGGACAATCGTCCTTCCTTTGATTTACGTATTACTCCCAGAAATGCCAAACCCCTTGAGCAGACCGTAAAGAAATTGGCTCGCTATACAAACATCCCTGAAGAAGATCTGATGGAGAAGATCAGAGAGTACAATGGCTTCTCATCCTATAAACCCGTATTACTGAAACAGGATATCGGGCGGGATGCCATGGCTTCAATCGAGGTTCACAAGTTTGATCTGCCCGGCGTGACGATGGATATCCGTCCGGTTCGTCATTATATCAATGGACAGCATGCTGCTCACCTCATCGGCTATCTGGGAGAGATTAATGCCAGGGAGTTGCAGGGTGGTGCCTTTGAAGGTAGCAAGGGAGGAGATTTTATCGGTCGGTTCGGGGCTGAAAAAACCTATGAAGACCTGTTGCGGGGAAAACGTGGTGGTCGGCAGGTGGAAGTCGATGTCAGAGGGCAGGTGGTCAAGGCACTGAGAACCGTCAGCGCCAGGCCAGGTCGGAATTTGTATTTATCGGTGGATTACGCACTCCAGAAAATGGCGGAGGACCTGTTGCAGGACCAGGTTGGAGCGGTGGTCGCCATGGACCCTGCGACCGGTTATATTTTGGTTATGGCCAGCAGTCCCACTTTTGATCAGAATACATTCGTGAGCGGCATGACTCGCAAAGAATGGAACGCCTTGATCACAAACCCAGGATACCCCATGACGAACCGAGTCATCCAGGCAGAATATCCCCCGGCGTCTACCTATAAGATTGTAACCGCAATTGCCGGTCTGGAAGAGGGCGTTATCGACCCGGAATCCACCCATTACTGTCCTGGTTATTATGCCTTGGGTGATCGCGTTTTTCGCTGCTGGAAAAGAGGCGGGCACGGAGAGATGAATGTTGTGCAGGCAATTGCAGAATCCTGCGATGTCTTTTTTTATAAGGTTGGTGAAGAGGTCGGTGTCGACGCGCTGGCAACCTACGCCAGAATGTGTGGGCTGGGTGAACGAACAGGCATCCATCTGGACAATGAGGGCAGGGGGCTGGTTCCGACCTCGGAATGGAAAAAGAAGCGTATTGGAGAATCCTGGCAGAAAGGCGAGACCCTGAACGTCTCCATAGGTCAAGGGTTCAATCTGACAACGCCGCTGCAAATGCTGGTTTTGACATCGGCTATCGCCAATAGCGGAACCCTTTATCAACCCCAGATAGTAAGACGCGTTGAAACAGCGGACGGTAGCGAAGTAAAAAACATCGAACCTGTGGTTGCGGGAAGTCTTGCCATCAGTCCGAAAACCATGGATATCGTCAAGAGAGGTTTGTGGGAAGCTGTCAATACCAGGAAGGGGACTGCGCATGGCATCAAATTGAATCAGTATCCCATCAGCGGCAAGACCGGTACCGCACAACTGGTTACCAGCAAGAAGCCCAAAATCGGCGAGACGGAAAATGAAGACGAGCTTTTCAAACAGAACCTGCCCCATGCCTGGTTTGTTGCCTATGCACCGTCTGAGGCGCCTCGCATAGCCGTTGCCATTATCGTTGAACACGGCGAACATGGTTCAACTACCGCGGCACCCATTGCCAAGGAACTCATCAAAACCTACCTTGAAAAACAGGAGCGTAACAATTGGATCACCACGGCACAGACCCGACAAGCAGTGCCGGATGGTGTTGCTGTGGCGAGGGAATAGCCTATGGGATTTGATAGACGTCTGGTACAGTATTTCGATTGGGGACTGATGCTGCTGATCATTGTTCTGGGTGCTTTTGGGCTGGTTGCCCTTTACAGTGCCGTGACTGCCGGTGCAGATGCAGGCCAGAAGATTCTTTTTACCAAACAGCTCATCTGGTATAGTGCCGGCCTGGTGGCGATGATCGTCTTCTTTTTGTTCAGTTATAAATCACTGGAAAAATGGGCTGATATCATTTATGGCGGGTGCATTTTTCTCCTGATCAGCGTTTTGATCTTTGGCAAAATCACCGGCGGATCTCAACGATGGCTTCTGCTGGGGCCAATATCGGTTCAGCCATCAGAAATAGCCAAGCTTGCCGTCATTATCGTTCTGGCACGCTACTATTCCAAATATGCCAGCGAAAGAGGATTTTCGTTCCGCGGACTCATCAATCCGATAATTCTGACAGCGATCCCTTTTATTCTGATCGTGAAGCAACCTGACCTGGGAACGGGCATGGTCATACTTCTTATCGCTGGTACGATGACGCTGTTCGTCAAGATCGAAAGACGAACCCTCATTTATATAATGTCTTTCGGTGTTCTTTCAGGGCCCATGGTATGGTATTTTTTGAAAGGATACCAGAAACAACGCATCCTGACATTCCTGAACCCGGACAGAGATCCGCTTGGCGCAGGATACCACATCATCCAGTCGAAAATTGGTATTGGATCCGGATATATTTCAGGCCGGGGTTTTTTACAAGGGACCCAAAACGCATTGTCGTTTTTGCCGGAACAACACACGGATTTCATCTTTTCCGTACTTGCTGAAGAATGGGGGTTTATGGGTGCATCGGTTCTGCTGCTGATGTTCCTGTTTCTAATCGTATGGGGGTTGAACATTGCCACAAATTGCCGTGATAATTTCGGGACCATTTTAGCGGTTGGCATCACCACTTTGATCATGTGGCAGGTCTTTATCAATATCGGAATGGTGATGGGGCTGATGCCTGTTGTGGGCGTTACCCTGCCGTTTATCAGCTATGGTGGTTCATCCATCGTAACCATGATGATCTGCGCTGGAATTTTGCTGAATATCAGCATGCGGCGATTTCAGTTCGAAAAATAAAAAATTGCGGAGTAATTTTATATTTGTGTGCGACGTTGTCGCATTTTTATTATTGTAATATCCTTATCTTTATAATGCTGTTTTCGTGATAAAAAAAACTACCCGATTTGCTTGTTTTGGGAGGAAATAATGAAAAAAGAAAAAAAGATCGATGCGGTGACCACGTTTTTGGGTCCTGATGCGTTTTTCGACGGTACGATTAATTTCAAGGGGACCATCCGTCTGGATGGAAAGGTAAAAGGGAAAATTGTCAGTGATGAAGGAACCGTTATCATAGGAGAAAAGGCAACTGTCGAAGCTGATATCGCTGTCGAAACCGTCATTATCAAGGGCTTTGTCAACGGTAAGGTTCAGGCCAGGGGTCGGATCGAAGCATACCCACCGGCACGCATTTTGGGGGAACTTCTTGCACCAACTATCCGTATTGATCCCGGTGTGATGTTCAATGGAAACTGCAGCATGGAAACCGGGAGCATACAGGACACTAAAACCTCCTGAAATATAAGGAAATAATGCTTTTAAACGGGTTCTGCAATATACCACTAAAAAAAAACAAAAAACCTTTGACTTTTTTATGTTTTGGATGTTATAGCACCGCGGGAGTACGATGACGGGGCAATAGTGTATTTCATAAAAAACAGTGTTTGCAGATCGAAGACCATGAACGGAGGTTCTTTATGATATTATCGGATATCTTCCGAAACGCGACTCGAAAAAAACAATTTTTATCCATTTTGATATTAATTGTAATGAGTTTCATGGCCGTCCAAACAAGTGTGGTTTTTGCTTCGTCGGGTGGTGAAAAAGGCGGTGGTGGAGGAATTACCGTTATCCCCGATGCTTCGGTATTCATCCAGATCATCAATTTTTTATTCCTGATATGGATTCTAAATCTCATCATATACAAACCTATTCGTAACATTCTCACGCAAAGAAAAGAAAAGTTTTCCGGCCTTGAAACCGATATTGAAACTGCCGAATCAAAGGCTGTTGCTCAGGAGCAGGCCTTCGCATCCGGTATCAAGGAAGCCAGGGCCAGGGGGCTGAAGCAAAAGGAGGCGCTCCTGCAGGCAGCCTCGGATGAAGAAAAGGAACTCATCGGCAAGATCAATGAAAAGGCTCAGGCAGAGCTGACAAAGGTAAGAGAACAGATCGCCAGGGAAGCGGATGGTGCCAGAGAGACGCTGATGAAAGAAGTTGAAGATTTTGCAGGCACCATCAGTGAAAAAATCCTCGGGAGGGCTGCTTAATGATACAATCGGGTTTTAAGCGGAAACGGGATATCATAAGGACCGTTTCACGTTTTGTGCTGATATTTACAGTGCTGCTTGTTTTCAATGCTGGCGCTGTTTTTGCTTCCGCAGAAGGGGCTAACGACCAGGCAGCGTCTAAAGGCTGGAACAAGAATGACTGGTTTCGTGTCATGAACTTCTCTGTCCTTGCAATTGCGCTCTTTTTTGTCTTGAAAAAGCCCTTGTCCCAGGCGTTAAATGCCCGCATCAAGGGAATAAAAGATGAACTGGAGACACTTGAAACCAAAAAAAAGGAAGCTGAAGCCCAACTTGCAGCGTACAACGAGAAACTTTCCCGCTTGGAAGGGGAGGCCGAGAGGCTCATAGAGGAATATATCAAGCAGGGGGAGGAGGCCAAGGTAAGAATTATCAAGGAGGCGGAAAGCACTGCCGTGAAACTTGAAGAACAGGCCAAACGACACATCGAAAGCGAATTCAAGCAAGCTAAAAAACAGTTGCAGGGAGAAATACTTCAAGTGGCTCTTGCCAAGGCCGAGGAAATAATCAAAGCTAAAATTTCATCCGAAGATCAGGACAGACTGGTCGACGACTATTTAGAGAAGGTGGTGGCATAGTGAAGAATCTGGCTATTGCAAGGCGGTATGCCAAGGCATTGCTGCTGATAGGCAAAGAAGATGGACAGACTGAGATCTACCGTGAAGAATTGAGAGCTTTTTCAGATCTGATAGAACGGGAGAGCACGCTCAGCCGGGCCATTACCAACCCTCTGTACGATGCAGTCGCCCGAAAGAACGTTCTGAAAGCCGTTCTTGAAAAATCGAGTTTTTCCAAGGTGATGAATGCATTTTTATTGTTGCTGTTTGACAAGGGTCGTGTGAGCTTTCTTGTCAACATAAACGATTTTTATCAGAAAATGGCTGATGAGTTAAAAGGTGTTGCAAGGGCTAGCCTGGTTTCGGCAACCGAGCTTTCATCCGAAACCATCGAAAAAATTCGCTCATCCTTGTCTAAAAAGACGGGCAAAGATATTGTTTTAGAGTGTGCGCAGGATTCCAGTCTCATCGGTGGTATCGTTACAAGAATCGGGGATCTTGTATTGGATGGAAGCATAAAAACACAATTACTCAACATGAGAGAATCTTTAAAAAGGGGTGAAAGTGTATAATGGAACTACGAGCTGAAGAAATAAGTCAGATTATCAAAGAACAGATCACGGATTACGACAAAAAGGTAGAGTTGAGCGAAACTGGCGTAGTCCTGTCCGTTGGCGACGGAATTGCCAGAGTTTACGGACTCGAAAAGGCTATGGCGCTGGAACTCGTTGAATTTCCAGGAGGAACTCTGGGTTTGGTACTGAACCTGGAAGAGGACAATGTGGGTATTGCCATTATGGGTGAAGGCATCCATATCAAGGAAGGGGACATGGTCAAACGCACCGGCCGTATTGCCCAGGTGCCGGTAGGCGAAGCTGTCCTTGGACGTGTGGTATCGGGTGTTGGTGAACCCATAGACGGCAAAGGCCCCATCGATGCGAAGGAGTTCAGGCGTGTCGAGATGGTGGCTCCGGGTGTTATCGCCAGAAAGTCCGTCCATGAACCCATGTATACCGGTTTGAAAGCGGTTGATGCCATGACACCGGTGGGAAGAGGACAGCGTGAGCTGATTATCGGTGACAGGCAGATCGGTAAGACAGCCTGTGCCATAGATGCCGTTCTTGCACAGAAGGACACTGACATTTATTGCATCTATGTGGCTTGTGGTCAGAAAAAATCGACGGTTGCTCAGGTTCATGCGGTTCTGGAAAAACATGGTGCCATGGAATATACGACCATCGTGTCCGCCTGCGCCAGTGATCCCGCTACCCTTCAGTATCTGGCGCCTTACGCCGGATGCGCCATGGGAGAATACTTCCGTGACAAAGGGCAGCATGCATTGATTATTTATGATGATCTTTCCAAACAGGCGGTCGCTTACCGGCAGATTTCTCTGCTCCTCAGACGGCCACCGGGACGAGAAGCCTACCCAGGTGATATTTTCTACAACCACTCGCGCCTACTGGAAAGGGCTTGCAAACTGAATGATGAATTGGGGGCTGGTTCTCTCACAGCACTGCCGATTATTGAGACACAGGCCGGTGACGTGTCGGCCTACATCCCCACCAACGTGATTTCAATCACGGACGGACAGATATATCTTGAGCCGGCTCTCTTTTTCGCCGGTATCCGTCCCGCCATTAATGTCGGTCTTTCCGTCTCCCGTGTGGGTGGTTCTGCGCAGGTCAAAGCCATGAAGCAGGTGGCAGGGACACTGCGTCTCGACATGGCTCAATTCCGTGAACTCGAAGCTTTTGCAGCCTTCGGAAGTGATCTGGACAAGTCGACCCAACGTCAGTTGACCCGCGGTGAAAGACTGGTACAAATTCTGAAGCAGCCGCAATATCAACCACTTTCCCTCGAAAAACAGGTGACCATCCTGTATGCAGGGACCAGGGGCTATTTGGATCAGTTCCCGCTGGATGTGGTAGAAAAATACGAAGCCGGTCTTTATCAGTTCATCGAAGAGCGACATGCGGATATCTATACCGAGATCGCCGATAAGAAGACCATCACGGAAGAACTGGATAAAAAACTGGCAGAAGCGCTGAAGGCCTATAATGAGGAGTTCAAAGACACGATCAAATCATAGAAGATGACCATAGGCCTGTATCATCGCCTTTTTGTGGGTCTCATCTTCCTAGGCTAACTGGCAGGAACAGAGGTTCGGGTACAGGCTAAACCAGGATAAGGGCCAAGTTAAATGCCAAGTTTAAAAGATGTCGAATTAAAGATCAACGCAGTTAAGAAAACAAAGCAGATCACCAAGGCCATGAATATGGTCGCCACCTCGCGTTTGAGAGGGGCCCAGGACAACATGCAGCGTTTCCGCCCTTACGCCGGAAAATTTGCCGAAGTGTTAGGGAGCCTTGCCGAGAAAGCAGGTGGCGAAGCCAGCCCGTTGCTGATACCGCGTGAAGAAGTCAGGCATATTCATATTGTCTTGTGTACATCTGACAGGGGTTTGTGTGGTGGGTTCAATGTCAACCTGATCGCCAAGGCCGAGTCTTTCATGCGTGATAAACAGGGCGATGGTGTCGTATTTTCATTTACCAATTTCGGCAAGAAGGGTCGCGACTGGTGTCGGAAAAAAAGTTTCGACAGAGTTAGTGAACATCTCGGTATTGTCGGTACAAAATTCGGTTTCAATGTTGCCTCAACCGAGGGGCGCAAGCTGGTGGACGGATACTTGGACAACACCTATGACGAGGTGTATGTTGTGTATGCTGAATTTATAAGCATGGGCAGGCAGGTGCCGATTGTCCGACAGATTCTTCCGATACCGCCCTTAGAAACACAAGCAACTGAAACCGACGAAAACGCCCCGTATCTCGCGGAACATATTTGTGAACCCTCTCCAAATGAGTTGCTGGGAGAACTTCTTCCCAGAAATGTTTTCGTTCAGTTGTTCAGTGCATTGCTTGAAACATCCACCAGTGAACATGCTGCAAGACGGACGGCCATGGACAATGCAACCAAAGCGTGCAACGACATGATCGAGAATCTCACATTGGCATACAACAAAGCCCGTCAGTCAGCCATTACGGCTGAATTGATGGACATCGTCGGCGGAGCAGAAGCGCTGAAAGGATAGCGGCGAATAATATGGGTCCTGTATTTGCCAGACGAATATCGGCTACCCAAAACAGATAAAAAAAGTTGGAGGTTTTTCGATGGGAGAAAATTTAGGTAAAATTACGCAGGTAATGGGGCCTGTCGTGGATGTGGCATTCAGTCAGGGAAACCTGCCGATAATTTATACGGCGCTTCTGATTACCAATCCTACGATCAATGACGAGCCGGACAACCTGGTTGTAGAGGTTGCACAGCATCTGGGTGACAATGTTGTCAGAACGATTGCTATGGACGTTACCGACGGCCTGGCACGCGGGCAGGTGGTAAAAGACACTGGCAAGCCGATCATGATGCCGGTGGGTGAGGCAGGTCTTGGCCGGGTGCTGAATGTGGTGGGCCGTCCGGTTGATGGTCTGGGTCCGATCAGTCAGGAAAAGATGTTGCCAATCCATCGCGAGGCACCCAAGTTTACAGAACAGGATACAACGGTTCGGGTTCTTGAAACGGGCGTCAAGGTTATCGACCTTCTGGTTCCATTTCCACGTGGAGGTAAAATGGGCATGTTTGGCGGCGCCGGCGTTGGTAAAACCGTCATCATGATGGAAATGGTTCATAATATCGCCATGCAGCACGGCGGTATCTCGGTTTTTGCCGGTGTTGGGGAGAGAACCCGAGAAGGCAACGATCTTTACCACGAGATGAAAGACTCGGGAGTTCTGCCCAAGGCTGCACTCATTTACGGCCAGATGACGGAACCGCCCGGAGCGCGTGCACGCGTGGCCTTGTCTGCGTTGACTGCGGCCGAGTATTTCAGGGATGAAGAAGGCCAGGACGTTCTCATCTTTATCGACAACATTTTCCGCTTTACTCAGGCAGGCTCTGAGGTTTCGGCCCTTCTAGGACGTATGCCTTCCGCGGTCGGCTATCAGCCAACACTGGCTGTCGACCTTGGCGAACTCCAGGAGCGTATTACATCCACCGACAAGGGATCCATTACAGCCGTTCAGTGCGTCTACGTTCCTGCGGATGACTTGACCGACCCGGCACCTGCAACGACCTTTGCGCATCTTGACGGTACCGTCGTTCTTTCCAGACAGATCGTCGAACTCGGTATCTATCCGGCTGTGGATCCTCTCGATTCAACATCCAGAATTCTGGATGCCGCCTACATCGGAGACGAGCACTATGCTGTTGCCCGGCAGGTTCAACAGATACTTCAAAAATACAAGGAACTTCAGGATATCATCGCTATTCTGGGTATCGATGAATTGTCGGACGAAGACAAGATGACCGTTGCCAGGGCCAGAAGAATCCAGCGTTTCCTTTCTCAGCCATTCCATGTTGCCGAAGCATTTACCGGCAAACCAGGCAAATACGTGAAAATCGAGGATACGGTTCGTGCCTTCAAGGAGATCGTTGATGGCAAGCATGACGATATACCGGAACAGGCATTCTACATGGCTGGCGGTATAGAAGAGGTTATAGAACGTGCCAAGGAAATGGCTGAAGCAGATTAGTGACGAGGATACAACATGGCCGACAATATTAAATTGGAAGTTGTTACACCTGAAAAATCCGTTGTCGATGAGGATGTCCAGATGGTCGTGTCCCCGGGCACACTGGGCGAATTTGGTGTTCTGGCAGGGCATACAACATTTCTGACAACCTTAAAGATCGGAACCATTCGCTATACAGATGCAAGCGGCAAAGAACGGTATGTTTTTGTCAGTGGTGGATTTGCAGAGGCGCTTCCGGACAAGGTGACCGTTCTGGCCGAGTCAGCTGAACGGCGGAAGGACATCGATCTGCAACGGGCCAAGGATGCCTTGCAACGTGCAGAGAAAAGGTTGGCTGAGGAGAGATCCAAACAAGACATCGATTTTGTCAGGGCTAAAGTTGCTCTTGAAAGAGCTATTCAGCGGATCAAACTGTCAGGGACCCTCTAAAAATATCAAGAAACGCTATTCTGACGTACTTTTTAACCGCAACAGCGAGTACATTCCCCGCGGGCTTTGGCTGCGGCAGCGCTTCGCATGCTGTGAGAGATATTCAACTCGGTAATGTAATAGCAAAAACGAAAAGGGTGAACCTCGTCAGGTTTACCCTTTTTTCTTAGAAAGAATTCTATAATACCTTTATATATACCCATATGGAGACCAATTAAGCCATGATCGATAAGCAGATAGAAAATGTCAGTATTGTCATTTTGGCTGCCGGTCTGGGTACCCGGATGAAATCGGAGAAGGCCAAGGTACTACATAAGATCATGGGAGAGCCCATGATCTCCCATGTGCTTGCATCTGCCTGCCATATCGCCGGGAAAAACGTCATTGTCGTGGTGGGGCACCAGGCAGATCTTGTAAAGGATGCATGTCTGAAGGTCAGTCCCGTATCATTTGCAATCCAGAAAGAACAGAGAGGCACCGGTCACGCGGTGCTGTGTGCCATTCCGGAAATTCCGGAAACAGTGCAGAATGTCGTTATTTTATGCGGCGACATCCCTTTGTTGAAAGCAGAGACCATTCGAGATCTGTTGGTCGATCACGTAAAGGAAAACAGGGACTTGTCTTTGCTGGCTGTGGAACTTGAAGATCCTACCGGCTATGGAAGGGTCGTGATAAATGCAGAGCGTGAATTGACCCGGATAGTGGAAGAGGCGGATGCCACTGCGGATGAAAAGAATATATCAATAATAAATTCAGGTATATATTGCGTCACGAAAGCATTCCTTTCAGAATCGTTGCAAAAAATTTCCCCGGACAATGCTCAGGCAGAATTGTATTTGACCGATATCATAGGGGTCGGTTATTCCATGGGCAAACATATCGGGGTTCTCCTGGGCGCAAATCCTGAGGAAATATCAGGGGTTAACACACCTGTTGACTTGAAGGCGGTTGAAATACTTATGGAATCAAGATTGTCCGGGGTTTAGATGACGATGGAAGAACCTCGCATAGTTAAAACACTTGACTTTCATAATGGTCAAATTTATAATAACTTTCAGTATATTTGAGGTGACCTATTGGATAACGATACCATTTTAAAGCAATTTAATGAAATAGAAAATCGGGTAGAATCATTGATATCACGCTGCGGTTCACTGGGTACGGCCAATTCAGAACTCACGGCAACGGTTGAAAACCTGGAAACAAAGCTTAGAGAGAAAGAAGCGCTGGAAAGCCAGGACAGTGAAATAAGGACCTTGATTCGATCCAGGATTGACAATCTATTGGAAAGGTTGGACGGAATAACAGAAGTTGAAAAATAGCAGTTGAAGCAACTATGATCAAGGAAAGGTAATCACAACAACATTGGACCAGCTTGTAACGATAGAACTTTTCGGACACCCATTTACCTTCAAAGCTGAAAAAGATGTCGAAAAAGCGAAAGAAGTAGCTGATTTTCTTGTCCAGGAAGTCACAAAGGTTGAGAACCAGATGTCTGACAAATTATCAAGCATCAGTAAGCAGGCCATTTTGATACTAACGGCCCTCAATATTGCAAATGAATATATGCAATGTAAACAGTGTCATACAGATTTGTTAGAAACTGTTTCCGACCGGGCGTCGAACCTTCTAAATGAGTTGACTACGAATCAAACCTAACAGGGTGTTAACAAGCATTGATTAAATTCAAAAAGATATCATATATCGTCACATACCTTACCAGGCTTCACTGAGCGTAAATGTATTTTTAAGTACCTTCTGTATTCCAGCCGCGGATGTAAATGGCGTTGACGACATGTTTGGTCAAAATATCAGGGTGTTTCCCCTGCCGTGTTCGTGATTGGAAGATGTTCTTTGAACCAACACTTATTAAACGGGAGCTTTCACTTGTTTTGGTGTGTTTTTCTATATAGACAGAAGAGCCTAAAGAAACAACAGAGCGCCCACTTTTGATTCAAGGATCAAAGACCTACCAACACGGCACCGAGGTGGGGGTTCACCTTGTAACGATTTGCCCATCAAACTGCCATTACATCTAAGCAACGCATCTCTTTTGATCCATCTTCATGCCCCGATCATAGAGATTCCCTGCAAAAAAACCAATCTTCTCCAAGACAGTTATTCATTCCACCGCTGATGCCATGGGAGCGACAACGTCGCGTTCCATAAATTCGTAATTCGAGTTTATTATGATATTAATTCCTGGAGATAACTAATGAATACAACCATTGTACTGTTTGTTGCATGCGGTTTTAGCGTGGGGTTCCTGCTCGCGTTTTTGATCAAGGGGAAAATAGCTACACGTAGAATCCAGGCAGCAAAAGAAGAGGCAGTTCTGCTGATAAAGGATGCCAAGAGGCGATCTGCGACCCTATTGAAAGAGGCCCAATTGGAAGCCAAGGATCGGCTCTTCAAAATGAAGAGCGAATTCGACGCTGAAACCAAAGAAAGTCACTCTGAATTAAAAAAGAGAGAGCAGCGTTTAGCGAACAAAGAGGAAACTATAGAAAAAAAATTCGAGCAGTTTGAGAAGAAAGAACAGGATATTTCCCGGCAAGAGAGTCTCGCTAAACAAAAAATCGATGACGTTGAAAAGCGTCAGAAGAAGTATCATGAACTCATTGAAGAACAGAAACGTCAACTTGAAAAAATATCAAGTCTGACGGCAGAGCAGGCAAAAGAACTGCTGATTCGGGCAATGGAAAATGAGGCGCGCCATGAAGGTGCCAAACTCATAAAAAGAATCGAGAACGAGACCAATGAGCAAGCCGATAAAAAGGCAAAAAAAATCATCGCCACAGCAATCCAGCGGTATGCCGGTGATTATGTTGCCGAACGTACCGTCTCGGTTGTCAGCCTGCCCAGTGATGAGATGAAGGGGCGTATTATTGGTCGTGAAGGGAGAAACATTCGGGCGCTTGAGGCCGCTACAGGCATTGACCTGATCATCGACGACACCCCCGAGGCCGTGATTCTTTCCGGATTCAATCCGGTGCGGCGGGAGGTTGCTCGACTGTCACTCATGAAGTTGATCACAGATGGTCGTATTCACCCAGCAAGGATCGAGGACGTGGTCAAAAAGGTCGAAAAAGAGGTCAGTGTTGCCATTAAGGAGGCTGGCGAACAGGCCGCCTTTGACCTGGACGTTCATGGTATGCATAGCGAGTTGATTCAATACATCGGTCAACTCAAATTTCGTTCGAGTTATGCACAGAATGTACTTCAGCACTCGATTGAAGTCGGGTTTCTAGCCGGAATCATGGCAGCCGAACTGGGCCTCAAGGTGAAACTGGCAAGACGCATGGGTTTACTGCATGATATTGGCAAGGCCATCGACCATGAAGTGGAGGGGCCGCATGCCGTGATTGGCTCGAATTTGGCAAAAAAGCATGGAGAATCTTCACAGATAGTCCATGCAATTGCGGCCCACCACGAGGATGTGCCACCCATTTCAGTATATGATTTGCTGGTGCAGGCCGCTGATGGTCTTTCAGGTGCAAGACCAGGGGCGAGAAAGGAACTGCTGGAGAACTACATCAAGCGACTCGAGGATCTGGAAGGTATCGCCAATTCATTCAAAGGGGTTTCAAACACCTATGCCATCCAAGCCGGAAGAGAGCTTCGGGTCATCGTGGAAAGTGAAAAAATATCGGACGAGGAAACGACCTTGCTGAGCAGGGATATTGTCAAAAAAATTGAAGAGTCACTGACATTTCCGGGGCAGATAAAGGTGATGGTCATACGTGAGACAAGGGCCATAGAGTATGCGAACAAATAAGGAGCGGTTTTAGGTTTTATGTTTTAGATGTTAGGTGGGAATCGGTATCGGGTTTCAAAGAGTGGTACATTATTCAGCTCATAGCTGGTAACGGCCGGCCAGCTTAAAACCTAAACTTAACATCTAAAACGACTTATACATAAGGATGTATCGAATGAACGTACTGGACGTTTTAGAAGAGCGTGGATTTATCGAGCAGAAGACGCATGAGGAAGAGCTCAGGGAGCTTTTCGAAAGCGGGCCCGTGACCGGTTATATCGGGTTCGACCCTACGGCGTCGAGTCTTCACATCGGCAGTCTGGTGCCGATTATGTCGCTTGCTCACATGCAACGGTGCGGACATCGCCCCATTGCGCTGGTAGGAGGCGGTACCGGGCTTGTGGGAGACCCAAGCGGAAAGACCGAAATGCGTAAAATCCTGACACTTGAAAAGGTTGGGGAGAATGTGGATGCCTTGAAAAAGCAGTTGTCGAGATTTCTTGATTTCACTCCTGGCAAGGCAATGATGCTGAACAATGCAGACTGGTTGGTGAATTTGAAATACATTCCCCTTCTAAGAGATATCGGGAGACATTTCAGCGTCAACCGCATGATCAAGACAGAGAGCTGTCGCATGCGTCTTGAATCGGAAGAGGGCCTCAGTTTCATTGAATTCAATTATATGGTGCTGCAGGCTTATGATTTCCTGGAACTGTATTCGAGCCATGATTGTAAACTTCAGATGGGTGGAAGCGATCAATGGGGAAATATCATAGCGGGTATTGATCTTATCAGGAAGGTCAAGCGGGGATCTGGCTACGGAATTACCTTTCCTTTGATTACGACGAGCAGTGGAGAAAAAATGGGTAAAACAGCAGGTGGTGCTGTATGGCTTGATCCTGAAAGAACCAGCCCATATGAATATTATCAATACTGGGTCAATGTTGACGATAAGGATGTGGCCAGATTCCTGGCTCTGTACACGTTTTTGCCCATGGAAGAGATCAGGATGGTTGACGGGTTGAAAGAAGCGGATATAAATGCAGCGAAATCGATTCTGGCATATGAAACAACGCTTCTGGTTCATGGGGCCGATGAAGCCGAAAAGGCCTTTCAGGCATCTTTGACCATGTTCGGGGATCGGCATTTACCTTCACAGATTTTACCCTCGAGTCGGATTCCCAGAGATGGCCAGGGGATGAGTGAGGCGTCGATCCCTAACTCAACGATAGAGCTGCGGGTTTTGAAAGAGGGACTTCCGGCTTTCAAATTGTTTCAGTTTGCAGGCCTGGTAAGTTCAGGGGGGGCTGCAAGACGCCTGATCGAGCAGGGAGGGGCCTACGTGAATGGTTCCAGGGTAGCATCGTTTGATCAAATAATTACTGATGGGGACCTCAACCAAGACGAGATCCTCTTACGAACCGGCAAAAAGCGGTTTCACAAAATAGTGCTTGACAACCGCAAGGACGGCATGTAGAAAGCATTTTCTTTTGTTCAAAGCGGTCTTCAAAAAAATCGCAAAAGTTCTTTAAAATATAAAAAATAATCCTTGACAAGGAAGCAACAAAACATTATATTTATTGCTTCCTTGGCCGGAAAACCGGAGCATCAACATTATCCAAAAAAAGTAAAAAAAAGTGTTGACAAGGAAGATAAATTAAGACTATACAGTACGGCTTTAACGCACTGGAAAAACCACCGCTGAGGTGGTAGAACTTGATCTTTGAAAACTAAATAGTGACACATTGAAGAGTTGGGTCTTTTGTTAATTCGTTGCTTTAACGAGCAACTTGCACAATTTAATTGGAGAGTTTGATCCTGGCTCAGAATGAACGCTGGCGGCGTGCTTAACACATGCAAGTCGTACGAGAACTCTTCTGCTTGCAGAAGATAGTAAAGTGGCGCACGGGTGAGTAACGCGTGGGTAA
>CAWGLD010000005.1:37500-498830 GCA_963823335.1 uncultured delta proteobacterium
CTCCTAAGGCTAAATACTACTTGACGACCGATAGTGAACCAGTACCGTGAGGGAAAGGTGAAAAGTACTCCGGTGAGGAGAGTGAAATAGTACCTGAAACCGTTTGCTTACAAGCAGTGGGAGGGCTATGATTAATGCCGAGGCATTTATCAGCCTGACCGCGTGCCTTTTGCATAATGAGTCAGCGAGTTACTTTACGTAGCAAGGTTAAGCCGTTAGGTGTAGCCGTAGCGAAAGCGAGTCTGAATAGGGCGAATGAGTTGCGTGGAGTAGACCCGAAACCAAGTGATCTATCCATGGCCAGGGTGAAGCGCCAGTAAAATGGCGTGAAGGCCCGAACCGTTGTATGTTGAAAAATGCTCGGATGAGCTGTGGATAGGGGTGAAAGGCCAAACAAACTTGGAAATAGCTGGTTCTCCCCGAAATATATTTAGGTATAGCCTTGCAAATTGAGTAACGGGGGTAGAGCACTGGATGGGCTAGGGGTCTCACCAGACTACCAAACCTAACCAAACTCCGAATACCGTTAACTTTTATTGCAGGAGTCAGACTGCGGGAGCTAAGTTCCGTGGTCGAGAGGGAAACAGCCCAGATCGCCAGCTAAGGTCCCTAAATGTGTGCTAAGTGGGAAAGGATGTGGAAATGCACAGACAACCAGGAGGTTGGCTTAGAAGCAGCCATCCTTTAAAGAAAGCGTAACAGCTCACTGGTCGAGTGAGTCTGCGCCGAAGATGTAACGGGGCTCAAGCACATTACCGAAGCTGCGGGTTCGCTTCCGATTCGTCGGTAGCGTCCGGTAGGGGAGCATTCTGTATGGATTGAAGGTCGATCGAGAGAACGGCTGGACTGTTCAGAAGAGACCATGCTGACATGAGTAACGATAAAGCGGGTGAAAAACCCGCTCGCCGAAAACCTAAGGTTTCCTGAGTAAAGCTAATCTGCTCAGGGTTAGTCGATCCCTAAGCCGAGGCCGAAAGGCGTAGGTAATGGAAAACAGGCTAATATTCCTGTACCACCAGGTTATCGTTTGAGTGATGGGGGGACGCAGAAGGGTAGGTCATCCATCTGTTGGATTAGATGGTTCAAGCCATTAGGCTGAAAGGGTAGGCAAATCCGCCCTTTTATTTAAAGCTGAGAGGTGATGAGGAGAGACTTGTCTCATAAACTGATTGATCCCATACTGCCAAGAAAAGCCTCTAGCGAGATAACCAGGTGATCGTACCGCAAACCGACACAGGTAGGTAGGGAGAGAATCCCAAGGCGCTTGAGAGAACCCTGGTTAAGGAACTCGGCAAAATCACACCGTAACTTAGGGAGAAGGTGTACCCTCATTAAGTGAATCAATTTACTTGAGAAGCTGAAGGGGGTCGCAGAGAAACGGCGGTAGCGACTGTTTACTAAAAACATAGGACTCTGCTAAGTCGCAAGACGATGTATAGGGTCTGACGCCTGCCCGGTGCTGGAAGGTTAAGGGGATCTGTTATTTGTCTTCGGACAAAGAAGCTTTGAACCGAAGCCCCAGTAAACGGCGGCCGTAACTATAACGGTCCTAAGGTAGCGAAATTCCTTGTCGGGTAAGTTCCGACCTGCACGAATGGCGTAACGACTTCCGCACTGTCTCAACCAGGGACTCAGTGAAATTGTATTGGCGGTGAAGATGCCGTCTACCCGCGAAAAGACGGAAAGACCCCGGCACCTTTACTACAGCTTGACATTGAATTTTGGAATAGTATGTGTAGGATAGGTGGGAGGCTTTGAAGCCGGAGCGCTAGTTTCGGTGGAGCCAATCTTGAAATACCACCCTTGCTATTTTAGGGTTCTAACCTCGACCCGTTATCCGGGCGAAGGACAGTGTCTGGTGGGTAGTTTGACTGGGGCGGTCGCCTCCCAAAGAGTAACGGAGGCGCGCGATGGTTCCCTCAGGCTGATTGGAAACCAGCCGTGGAGTGTAAAGGCATAAGGGAGCTTGACTGCGAGAGAGACATCTCGAGCAGGTACGAAAGTAGGTCTTAGTGATCCGGCGGTCCCGTATGGAAGGGCCGTCGCTCAACGGATAAAAGGTACGCCGGGGATAACAGGCTTATCGCCCCCAAGAGTTCACATCGACGGGGCGGTTTGGCACCTCGATGTCGGCTCATCACATCCTGGGGCTGAAGCAGGTCCCAAGGGTTTGGCTGTTCGCCAATTAAAGTGGTACGTGAGCTGGGTTTAAAACGTCGTGAGACAGTTTGGTCCCTATCTTTCGTGGGCGTAGGATATTTGAGAGGATCTGTTCCTAGTACGAGAGGACCGGAATGGACGAACCAATGGTGTTCCAGTTGTCGCGCCAGCGGCATTGCTGGGTAGCTAAGTTCGGAAAGGATAACCGCTGAAAGCATCTAAGCGGGAAACCAACCTCGAGATTAGATATCCCTTTTACTGGGAAACCAGTAGAACTGAAGACTCCTTGAAGACTACAAGGTTGATAGGCCCGATGTGCAAGCATAGTAATATGTTCAGCTTACGGGTACTAATAAGTCGTGCGGCTTAGTCATATCTTTAATATATTCATTCTGAACGTTTTTATGTACTCATATCTTAATGCGATCGAATATACAGTTTTTCGGTGGCGATAGCGAAGAGGAAACACCCGTTCCCATCCCGAACACGGAAGTTAAGCTCTTCTGCGCCGATGGTACTGCATGGGCAACTGTGTGGGAGAGTAGGACGCTGCCGAAAATCTTTTAAAAAGCCCGACGTTTCCCAGGAAGCGCCGGGCTTTTTTTTTAAGCTATAAGCCTACAAGCTTTGCGTATTAAGCCGCTTATAGCTCACAGCTTTCATCTAAAAGACTAAATTGCAAAAAATCTGCAGGTATGATAATTTCCCAAAAAAACGATTCTCTATCGGACATACGGGAAGATCATGTTTGCTCGGGCTTTAAAAAGTAACGTTATCATCAGCATAGCCGTTTTACTCCTTATCGGTATGATTCTGATCGATTTTGTCGCGGTAAGGACATTTCAGCAACATGCTATCCAGACTGAAATAGAAAAATGTGCACTGCTGGTTAGCATGGTAGAAAATTATCTATCTTTCAAAGAGAACCTATCGAATTTTTCCCTTTCCCCCCAATTTAAAAACAGGATGTTACCTGTCTTCAGCGATAGCGGCATTGCGTGTGCCCGTATACAGTCGCTGAGTGCGTCAACGGTATTGGTGTTCGGTGACAAATGCGGACAGGATTCTCGGCTCGAAATGTATTATGACAAGGCCATTGAGTCAGGTCAAACCAGGATCGAATTTTCGGGAACTGTATGGGGTGTTTACTGGTGGCAACGGGAAAGTTTGTTTTATTCCACTCCGCTGATGGTGGGGGGACACGTTATCGGTGGTATTAGCCTCGTAAGAAACCTGGAAGGGTTGTATAAAGATCTTCGCAACGCGCAAAAATATGTGCTTATCTACCTTTTCATCAATATCGTTATCCTTACATTTATAGGATTTCATCGGCTCTTCAAGATTTTTCTGGAACCCATCGAAAGGCTGGCCAAAAGAGCAGAGAATTATCAGGAAACCGATGGGTCATTTTTCCCTGTTCGGAAACAGGATAATGAATTGCAGGTTCTATCAAAATCTTTGAACAGCATGACCCAGCGCATTACAGAAGATAAAAAAAAGTTGCAGGATGCGGTTTACAGGCTGGAAAAAACCAATACCGAGCTCAACAAAGCCCAGGAAGAGATTATTCGGGCTGAAAAACTGGCTTCCGTTGGCAGGCTCTCTTCAGGGATAGCCCATGAGATCGGCAATCCCATCGGTATTATTATGGGATACCTGGAGCTGCTCAAGCAGGGCGATATTCAAGCGCAGGAAAAACTGGATTACATTCTGAGGACGGAGACAGAGATCAACCGGATGGACACCGTGATCCGGCAGTTGCTGGATCTATCGAGACCGTCGGCAGTGGATCCAGGTGTCGTATCCATTCACGAGGTAATCAACGACATTGCCAACGTTTTGAATGTGCAGCCACTCATGTCGAATATTGAACTGACCCTTTCCCTTGAAGCCGAATACGATCGGGTATTGGCAGATCCAAATCAGTTGCGGCAGGTGTTTTTGAACCTCGCCATCAATGCGGCAGATGCCATTGCCACTGGTCGTGAGGGAAAACAGGGTAAGCTTGAAATAATAAGTGAAGTCAGCGAAACAGATCTGGCCCGGAACAAACCTTTTACCAGGAGCATAGACGTCCGGTTCATCGATAACGGCCCCGGGATACCCCATGAGGTTCTGGACAAAATATTTGATCCGTTTTTTACAACCAAAGCACCGGGTAAAGGGACTGGTTTGGGACTCTATGTCTGTTTCATGATCGTGGATTCAATGGATGGAAACATACAGGCACGCAGTTCGGAAGGTAAGGGGACGACGATGACCATCACGCTTCCATTGGCAGAATAATTCATTGTAACCGTTGGCAACAATAAATGACACGCAGTAAATGACCATAAATAACGCGCGTAGCGCAAATGACACTCAAAATCTTTCGAATACGAGGAAGCATCCATGTCCGCGGAAAACCCGTCAAATAGTAAAAAGAGGTTATTGATCATCGATGATGAAGAAAACATGCGGCACATGCTCACCGTCATGCTGAAAAATTTTGGTTATGCGGTCCAGTCTGCTGCCGATGGTGAGCAGGGTCTGCTGTTGATGGATGAATCTGAGTTTGATTTTATTCTCTGTGATATCAAGATGCCCAATATGGACGGTATGACCTTTCTATCGGAAGCTGGAAAAAGAGAGCATGAGACGACCATCATCATGATGTCTGCATACGGCAGTGTCGAAACTGCCATTGCCGCCATGAAGAACGGGGCTTACGACTACATCTCCAAACCCTTCAAGGCCGATGAAGTCCAGATGACGTTGAAGAAAGCAGAAGAACGTGAGCGCTTGAAAAGGGAAAATCGGTTATTGCGTGAGAGAATTTCGCATATTGAAGAGAATTATCGTTTCAGGAATATGATCGGCAAAAGCAGTACCATGAAGGAAGTTTTCAAACTGGTGGAAAAGGTGGCACAATACAATACCACTGTCTTGATATCCGGAGAGAGCGGCACCGGCAAAGAGCTTATCGCAAAGGGAATCCATCTGGCCGGGAACCGATCTGAGCAGAACCTGGTTTCCGTAAATTGCGGCAGTATTCCGGAGAACCTTTTGGAGAGTGAATTCTTTGGATACAAAAAGGGCGCCTTCACCGGTGCGGACAGAGACAAGAAAGGACTTTTTCAGGAGGCAGACAAGGGGAGTATTTTTCTGGATGAAATCGGAGAGCTGCCTCTATCCCTCCAGGTGAAGCTTCTCAGGGTGTTACAAGAGAGCGAAATTAGGCCTGTTGGAAGTACCAAATCCATACAGGTGGATGTTCGTATCATTGCCGCTACCAAGAAAAACCTGGAAGAGGAAGTGTCCAGGGGCCATTTTCGCGAGGACTTGTTTTACAGACTCAATGTGTTGAGTATCCATCTTCCGCCGCTGAGAGATCGGCTCGAGGATTTGCCGCTGCTCATGGATCACTTTATCGGCCGATTCAACAAACAGCTGAAAAAGAACATCCGGTCTGCCTCCCCGGCAGCCATTGCCTATCTCCTCGCTTACCATTGGCCCGGCAATATCAGGGAACTGGAAAACGTCATCGAGAGAGCCGTGGTTCTTTCAGACGAGGATCAGATTCTGCCGGAACTTTTACCGCCGGCTCTGACAGACAGACCCGAGCCGGTCTACGATGAAGAAATGGACCGGCTCTACTCGCTGAAGTATGCTCGGAAAATGCTTGAAAAAAAGATGATTGTGCGTGCACTGAAGGAGACCCATGGGAATCGCACCAGGGCTTCGAAACTGCTGGAAATCAGTCATCCTTCGCTGCTCAGTAAGATGAAGGTTTACGAGATTGATTTATAGCGTGTAACTTGTGAGAAAGGAAAAGATCTTTTCATCACGAAAACACGAAAAAGGGCCTAAAAGGTTTAGTGTTTTCGTGATTAATTTTTAGATGCCTTGAGGTACCATGAACCTCTTCCGCTCGGAAGAACATATCCGCAATTGCAGCTGTTTTGTGGATGGTACCGAGGAAGGCATCACATTCCTTTCGGATAAGGTGATTTGTTGAAAAGAAAATCCCGCAAGATGTGTTCATGGCATATCCGATGAAGCACGGATTGTTTGATATTTCAACACCTACGCTGAAAATACTGGCTGCCATTGTCTGGTTTTCTGGGGCGACATTTCTGATATTCAAAGGTGGGAGCTTGCTTGCTGAAGCCTTTGCGTTGCAGCCGGATAGTGCCTGGCCTTGGGGATTTGTGGTGATTGGCGTTGTATTGGGTGGTTTGAAAGCCAGGTATTTATTCAGCGGGGTGTGTGAGAAAAATCTGCTGCGAATCGAATCCCTGGCGCGACCGAAAATCTGGCAGTTTTTCAGAAAGCGCTTCTTTTTCTTTTTGATGATCATGATCGTTTTGGGGGTAAGCCTGTCACGATGGGCCCATCATCACTATGTGTTTCTGCTCTTTGTTGCGGCTCTCGATCTGTCCATCGGTGCGGCCTTGATGGGCAGTGGTTACATATTCTGGAAACGTTAAAACCAGTCAAACAGGCACGGCCTGTTTGATTTCCTGATGTGCTACCATGGCCAGAAAAACTGCTCGCGTGGCGCGATTCGGGTTGTCAGTTCCGCAGGCCAGTGTGATAACGACGTGGTTGTTCATCGGAGCGTTCCTTTCTTGCCCGGGTCATTCAATACCGGCGTTTTTAAATAGTCTTCCGATTTTGAGATTGTTGATGCTCTCGCTAAAAATATCCCCCACCAGGACTTCACCAGCACCCCGCCCCATGACCTTGGTGCGTTGCGCCTGTCCGGACACTACCTCCCGGCCTGTTTTCAGATTGTCCCGGGTCAGCTTGACCTCGTAGCTGAAATCCGATACCCATGTGCGGTCATTCAAGTCTAGAAAGAATTTGTTCAGAGTTACCTCGAAGAGGGGTACATCCTCCATTTTTTCTTCCACAACCGCGATTCCCATGCTTTCCAGGCGCTTTTTCATGGCGGCTTCAATCAGACCGTTAATTGGATAGGTCTCGATATCACCCTTTGGTTTTTTAGTGGTGTGATACAGGGCAAACCTGCCGTCCCACTTGTTGAATTCGTTTCTGGCTTTTTGGGAGAGAAAATCCTCCGACTCCCGCCCGTCCAGGACCTGCAGAAAAACCTTCTGGTCTTTCAACGCCACGGCAGGGTCTGGCAAATCGTATTTGACGTAGAAGTGATACGGTTTGGCACAAGCCGCGACCATGACGACGATGATAGCGGCAAGGAACAGGATTCCCAGAGTTGATTTGTGCTGTTGCATGTGTTTTGTCTCCTCATTGGCAAGTTATGCTTACGATTTCAGATGGTTAAAGTATGGCCACCATTCAATTCATCTAAATCTTACCTAGGTCGACAATCTAAAAAGAACCATCGAGGTTGTCAAGGAAAAGACGTCAGCGGACGTGGCAATATTTCCACCATCTCGCATGATAATTGTTTTTGCTTGCAATATCAAACGCCTTTATGCGATATATTTTATATCGCTTATTTTTTAATGACGCTTGTAACCGTTGCGTGGTCTAAAAAATGTTTTTTCAGACTGCAAAATCGCAAGGGATCAAGGATGATGGCACTATTGATGAGGTACAGGTGTCATCGCTGTTTCGTGTAAACTAACTTTTTTGGAAGAAGGAGGACTGTCGGATGAAAGGACTAAGGATTTGTCTAATTATGTTAGCCATTATTGCCATGACCGGTGTTGCCATGGCTGGAACACTCGAGGATGTCAGGGCCAAAGGTTTCATTCAAGCAGGTGTCAACGGCGACCTTTTTGGATTTGGTAAAGCCGATGAGAAAGGGGTGTGGAAAGGGCTCGATGTGGATACGGCCAGGGCTGTTGCCGCGGCCGTCTTCGGTGATGCCGACAAGGTCAAGTATACGCCACTAACGGCCAAAACGCGTTTTACGGCACTTCAGTCCGGTGAGATCGATGTTCTGACCAGAAACTGTACCCAGACACTTGGACGTGATACCGCCCTGGGCCTCGATTTCTGTCAGGTCAATTATTATGACGGGCAGGGATTTCTGGTCCCCAAGAAGCTGGGTGTAAAAGACGCCAAGGAACTGGACGGCGCTACCGTATGTGTGCTTCCGGGAACGACCACCGAGTTGAACGTGGCAGACTATTTCAGGGCCAACGGGATGAAAATGAGCCCGGTGGTCATTGAAAATACCGCTGAGCTGGCCAAGACTTTTTTTGCAGGGCGATGTGACGTTCTGACGTCGGATGCGTCTCAGCTGGCAGGCACACGTGCTGTGGCCTCGAATCCAAAAGATTATATCATTCTGCCGACCATCATTTCAAAAGAACCCTTGGCACCTGCGGTCCGCCACGGCGACAACCAGTGGAAAGATATCGTCAATTACAGTGTTCTGGCGATGATCGAGGCCGAAGAACTCGGCATCACCTCAGAGAATGTCGACAAGATGCTGGAGAGCAAAGACCCGAAAATCATGCGGTTTCTCGGGGTGACCGAAGGCAACGGCAAAGCCCTGGGTCTGGATGAAAAATTTGCCTACAATATCGTCAAGCAGGTTGGCAATTACGGGGAAATATTTGAGAGAAACGTGGGTGTCAACACGCCCCTGGGAATCGAACGTGGCTTGAATGCGCTCTGGACAAACGGTGGTCTGATGTACTCACCGCCGTTCAAGTAAAATAGAACAGATCCATCCGTCACTCCCCCTGCCTTCACAAGGCAGGGGGAGTGCAGGCAGAAAGCCAGGAGCCGGTTTCCTGGACTCCCGCCTGCGCGGGAGTGACAGCGATAGCCTGTTCGCAGGTCATATCGAAGTGGGTTTTTATCTGGAGCAACCATCTTTCGTTTTATAAAATCGTGTCACGATTTTATTGCCAGTCAATATGCAAACAAACCCAAAAAACACGCAAGAGGACACAGCGTCCAAAGCGATCCCGTTTTATAACGATCCCAAGAAGCGCTCGATTTTCTTTCAGATCGGAACCCTTCTGATGGTGGGACTGCTGGCTTTCTATCTGATATCCAATACCCTCACCAATCTTGAAAAACAGTCCATTGCAACCGGTATTGGTTTTCTACAGAAAGAGGCGGCTTTTGAAATCGGGGAATCGCCCATTGCCTATTCCGCGGCCGATACCTATGGTCGTGCCCTTGTGGTCGGTTTTTTTAACACCCTGATCGTATCCTTTGTGGGGATCGTCATCACCATCATTTTAGGCACCCTGGTCGGTGTGGCCCGATTGTCTTCCAACTGGCTCGTTTCAAAACTGGCCGGAGGATATATCGAGCTTTTCCAGGACATCCCCGTTCTGCTTCAGCTTTTTTTCTGGTACGCGTTTTTTTACAATATCCTGCCCTCACCGAAACAGGCCTTGAATCCGATCCTGGGTGTTTTTTTGAGCAACCGAGGGCTGGTTTTCGGTGTTCCGGAATCACACCCGGTCCATAAATACATGGTTCTTGCCTTGGTTGTAGCCTGTGTCGGTATCTATTTTTTGCACCGCTGGGCCAGAATCAGGCAGGAGCGGACAGGCCAAATATTCCCTGTTTTTCGTGTGGCGCTGACTGTTCTGTTCGGGCTTCCTCTGCTGACCTGGGCCCTGGGTGGCGCACCCACGGCCATGAATGTTCCTGCGCTCAAAGGATTCAATTTTGTCGGGGGAAGAAATATCAGCCCCGAGTTCACTGCGCTTTTGCTGGGACTGATTCTATATACGGCGGCGTATGTGGCTGAGGTGGTACGGGCCGGGATTCAATCGGTGAGCAAAGGACAGAGCGAGGCGGCCATGTCCCTGGGTCTCAAGCCGGCCTTTGTACTGAATCTGGTGATTCTACCCCAGGCCCTGCGGGTCATCATTCCGCCGTTGACAAGCCAGATGCTGAACCTGACCAAAAACAGCTCCCTGGCCGTGGCTATTGGATATCCGGATTTTGTTTCCGTGGCCGGCACCACCATCAACCAGACCGGTCAGGCCATCGAAGGTGTGGCGCTGATGATGATCGTGTATCTGACCTTGAGTCTGCTCACATCGGCATTCATGAACTGGTACAATACCAAGATGGCGCTGGTGGAGAGGTGATACCCAGGGTCGGAGGGTTAGAGGTTTGAAGGGGTGGAGGGTAGCTGACAGTCTACAGTTTAAATAGCTAAAATCGTTTTGAAGGGAATAAAAAGATCGTCATCTCATGAATGAAACCGCCACCATAGAATCAACAGATGAAGTAAAACCGCCGGTGACGAGCGTGGGGGTTATTGGATGGGTACGGGCCAACCTATTCAACAGTATCTTTAATTCGATTTTGACTCTGGCGTCTATTTACTTCTTGGGGAAAGTGCTCCCGCCCGTTATTCGATGGGCGATTATCGACAGCCACTGGTTTTCCACCGGTGAAGTGTGTCGAGGGGCGGAAGGTGCCTGCTGGTCGGTGATCCCGGCCAATATCCGCTTTATTATTTTTGGTTTCTTCCCTTACGAAATGCAGTGGCGTCCCCTCCTGGCCATGCTTCTTTTAGTGGGCCTGCTCTTTTACAGCCGGAACAGACGGCATTGGAAAAAATCGCTGTTGTATGCCTGGCTGGCCGGTCTGTTCATCATGGGCCTCCTTATGAAAGGAGGCATCCTGGGGCTGGCGAGTGTTGAAAGCACCCAGTGGGGCGGGCTTCCTTTGACACTGCTGCTGTCGGTTTTTGGTCTGGCTGCGGCCTACCCCTTGGGGGTCATTCTGGCCCTGGGACGTCAATCCCAGATGCCGGCCATCAAGACCCTTTGTATTGTTTATATTGAAATGATCCGGGGCGTACCGCTGATCACCCTTTTGTTCATGTCGTCCATTGTCTTTCCGCTGTTCCTGCCCGAGGGTGTTACGGTAAATGTCATTTTGAGAGCCCAGGTGGCCATCATTATGTTCACCGCCGCTTATGTTGCGGAAGTTGTTCGCGGCGGACTGCAAGGGATGGAAAAAGGCCAGTATGAAGCAGCCGATTCCCTGGGGCTCAACTATTACCAGACCATGCGTCTGGTGATCCTGCCCCAGGCGCTGAAAATCGTGATACCCCCGACAGTGAGCCAACTCATATCGGCGCTAAAGGATACCTCCCTGGTCGTCATTATCGCCCTGTATGACCTTCTCAAAACCACCCAGTCGGTACTGTCGGATCCCTCCTGGATGGCGTTTTCTTCAGAGCTCTATATTTTTGTGGCACTGATCTACTTTGGTTGCTGTTACTTCATGTCCAGTTACAGCCGGCGCCTGGAAAAGGAACTGGATACAGGGCTGTAACGCATGGTTGAGTAACGATTTTATATTGAAAAATAAAAGAGATAACCATGAATGATACCAATGTGAATTTGAATTCCGCACCCACCGGTGATGCCATCATCGAAATCAAAAAGCTGCACAAATGGTTCGGCGAGTTCCATGTTCTTCAGAATATTGATCTAACCGTCCAGAAGAAAGAACGGATCGTTATTTGCGGGCCTTCAGGTTCGGGAAAATCGACCCTCATTCGTTGCATCAACCGCCTTGAAGAACATCAGCGTGGACAGATTATCGTGGATGGCATCGAGCTGAGCAATAATTTAAAAAACATTGAAAAGGTACGCACGGAAGTCGGTATGGTGTTCCAGCACTTCAATCTGTTTCCCCACCTGACCATCGTCGAAAATCTTACCCTCGGTCCCATGTGGGTGCGAAAAGTTCCCAAAAAAGAGGCCGAAGAGACTGCCATGTATTATCTGGAAAAGGTTCAAATTGCCGAACAGGCAAAAAAATTTCCAGGTCAGCTTTCCGGTGGGCAACAGCAACGGGTGGCCATCGCCCGGAGCCTGTGCATGGCACCGAAAGTGATGCTTTTCGATGAGCCCACATCAGCCCTGGACCCTGAAATGATCAAAGAGGTTTTGGATGTCATGATCGATCTCGCCCAGGAAGGCATGACCATGATCGTGGTGACCCATGAAATGGGTTTTGCAAAAAGCGTGGCCCACCGGGTGCTTTTTATGGATTACGGAAAAATTGTGGAAGGCAATACACCCGGAGAATTCTTTGATAACCCGCAGCACGAAAGGACCAAGCTATTTTTGAGCCAGATCCTCTAATGTCCTCTGGGGACAGCTTTCACTTAATTCGTACATACTAATAAGACCCCGCAGCAAGCTGCAGGGTTAGTGCTAGCCGTTGTGGTTCAGATCGATTAGTGCTTGTTGGAGGGCCTGGTAAACCATCTCGGGGATGGTAGCCACTTTCAGTTCCAGGGGATTTCTGGCATCCATACATATCCGTTTTTCGGTGCCCACCACCATGTGCCGGCCATCTTCTGCACGGGTGATGAGGTGCTCAAGTGTCAGCCCTCTCTTGTTCAGGTCTTGGAGCCGCGTGAGGATCTTGAGCCGCTGATGATAACGCCCCGCACGCAGGTACCGGCACTGGGTTTCCGCCAGGCCAAAAACAATGCCATGATCCTTCCACAGACGATCGTGCCGGATGCCGATGACTTCGAAGAATTGATGTGCACAGGCATCGAACCATTCATAGTAACGCGGGTAGAATACAATGCCGAGTGCATCGAGATCACCCCACATGATGCGTTTTTCAACGGTGTTTTCCATTATGGATCCTTCTATACTTATTGTGATAACCGATTACTTTTTACTGCTTCTGAAGACCTGATAGCATTTTAGGGGTTTAGGCTGTAGGCTGTTAGGTGTTATTCGCTGATAGCTGTCAGCCACCCTCCAACCCTTGTATCACCCTCAGACCCTCGGACCCTTCTCTTTAATCCCCATGCACCCGCCACATGTCTTCGTCTGTGTAACATTTTTCAGGGTTGGCATCCGCTCCCCTGGCGTCCATTTCGACATTTCGTATCGCTGGGGATGATGCGAGAATTTCACGGTAGTATTCATGCTGAATCAGCAGGTTCATGATTTCGTTGGTGCCGGTCCATATCTGCGTCAGACGGATATCTCGCACGATTTTTTCGATGGGGTATACCTCTGTGTAACCGATTCCACCCATGATCTGCATGGCCTTGTTGGCAATTTCCCAGGCCGCATCGGTGGCAAATTTTTTGGCCTCACTGACGAGTCTCCTCGCGTTGGGCGCCCCGGTGTCCACGGCGCGGGCCGCCATATAAACGATAGCCCGGGCGGCGTCCAGTTGTGTAATGGCATCCGCCACCATAAAATTGACGCCCTGGAACTTGCGGATGGCTTTTCCAAAAGCAAAGCGCTTGTCGCTGTAGCGCAGTGCAAGATCAAGCCCTGCCCGGACCCCCAGGCTTGCCGCAGCAGAGGTCAGGCGTTCTGGAATCATCATCTGGTGAAAGACCAGTGAACCGGAGTTCATATCGCTGATCAGATTCTCTTTAGGCACGCGGACATTTCTAAAGACAAGACGTCCGGTGCCGCCGCCCCGGGTACCCATGAGACCGTACTGGTATTCGGTTTCCACCCCCGGACCCCGTTCGATCAGCAAGGCACTGATCCGTTCATACTTGTGGGCATTCTCGTCAAAGTTGGTCCGACAGTAAACCAGAAAAACATCGGCTTCGGTAGCTCCCACCACAAAACGTTTCTGGCCATTGACGATGAAGTGATCGTTTTTCAGGGCGGCTGTTGTGGTGGCCCCAAAAAAGTCTGAACCACCTCTGGGTTCTGTCAGGGCTTCGGCACAGATGAGCTTGCCCTGTAGGATCGGTTTCAGAAATTTTTCTTTCTGGGTTTCGGTTCCAAATATGTGCAGTGCTTCACCGACGATGGAGGGCATCACGAAGGCACATCCCAATGCGGTTCCCAGGACACCGATTTCCTCTTCGGCAATGACCTCAGCGGTCCATGACAGACCGCGTCCGCCCCATCTGGGATCGAAGCGCAGACCGAGAAGATTCCTTGCGGCCAGTTTTTCGACGTATTCACGCGGGTATTCAATCTCATCCTTATCCATGGCACGGATCAAATCAGGAGACACGTCATCGCGTACAAATGCCCTGACTTCCGCCTGGATGGCTTTTTCTGCATCAGTCATCATGCTGTCGTAAAACATTTTGCCTCCTTTCCGAGGGTCATATAGCCTTCGGCTGTCATTTGCACTTCGTGCGTCATTTGCGCTGCGCACGATATTAGGCCTGCGGCCGTCATTTATCCTTCGGATGTTATTAGCGCTACGCGCATCATTAAGCCTTCGGCTGTCATTTATTGTTGCTCACAGCGTATTGCTCGGAGTTTATTTAAAACTTAACACCTAAAACTTAACACCACCCTTAATGACGTGAAACAAATGACTTGCTCTATCCTTTACGATTATTTTCTAATACTGCGAGTCGCTTAACGAGCGCAAGCACCCCCTCCAACGTAGCGCCCTTGAATCGGATACCGAGAGCGGCCACGAGCATGTCCAGGCTGATCAACCGTTTCTGTTGTGCCAGGAGGCTCAATGCCACCATGGCCATATCCTGGCGCTTGATCTTATTTCCCTTGAAGTCAATGGGTAGTATGGTGCCGCGACACTTCGGGATTTCTGCCTTTGAATCCGCCAAGACAAAGGTGTCATCACTGCAGGTACTGAATACCGCTTTTTTGCGGTCGATGCCTTCCTGTCCCAGGGCCAGAATAACATCTGGTACTGTGATGCCGGCGTAGTCTATTTTGTCGGGGGATAAAATCACCTCACAGGCCGAGTGTCCCCTTAGAACCGTAATCGGGTAATCATTTTTCTGGGTTGCATGGAGTCCGGCCGTGAGTCCGGCATAGCACAATATCTCACCGGCGGTAACGATCCGCTGACCGGCACTTCCCAGAATCAAAATTTCTTTGCGGTCGTTAAAGAGAGCTGGAAACTTCTTTGACACCTCCATGGGTGCCGGCAATGGTTTCTGCAAAGAAGCCTTTTGTCTATAGTGCTCACCGTACTCCTCCCGAATGTTTTCCGAAACAGGTCCATGATAGGTCGGCAGGCTGTCGATGGATGCCTGGATGGTCTTGAAGGTGGTTTTGTTTTGGCGGGTGTAACGACCCGGGCAGATGCCCCAGATGTCCATGGTGGAAAAGCCCTTGAATCGAATGGCCTGTTCCATTTCTGTTGAAAGGTCACTCTGGTAGGCAGAAACTCGGGTAACATAGCCTGCCCCGGCTGCGCGCACTACCCGGCAGGCATCCATGGGCTTCTCTATCTGGTTGAGAAAGCCGGATCCCACCAGTGCATCCTGCGGTGTGGTGACCGAGAACTGACCTCCGGTCATTCCATAATTGAAATTGTTGAGGATCAGCAAGGTGATGTCGATGTTGCGTCGGCAGGTGCTGAGCAGGTGGGCACCGCCGATACCCAGACCGCCGTCCCCCATGGTGACCACCACATGAAGATCGGGTTTCGCCAGTTTGATGCCCGTGGCATAGGTCAATGCCCGGCCATGGAGGCCGTGAAAAGCATGGGTCTTGAAAAAGGTGTCGAAAAGGCCTGAACAACCGATGTCACTAACAATAACGACCTGGTTTTCGTGGATGCCCATCTGCAAAAAAGTCTTGTCCAGGGCGCGTGTCACGACCTCGTGAGAGCAGCCGGGACAATAGGCCGGCGGTCTGGAACTATTGATAAAACTAGGCATGTGTGATGAATTCCTCCACTTGAGATGGTTTTATGAGGTTGCCATCCATCCGGCCCAGAAATCTGACAGAATGAGCCGATAATATTCGCCTTATTTCATGGACATACTGACCAAGGTTCATTTCCACGACAAGAATTTGTCTATATGCCGAGGCTTTTTTCTTGATCAGCGCCTCGGGGATGGGCCACAGGGTTTTAAGGGTCAGTATGGAGACCGGTGTTCCGGAGATGGAGAGTTTCTTTGCGGCGGCCATGACTGCGCGTGCACTGATGCCATAGGTGATCACCAGGATCTCGGCACCCTGTTCCACGTGTTCATCGTAAAACGTGAAATCCTCCACAGAGGCTTCCAGTTTGTTGCAGAGGCGTTCCTGGCTTTTTGCGATGATCTCCGGATCCACCGTGATGTAACCATCCGGACCATGTGTTGAGGATGTTTGACGGGCGATGGTTTTTCCGCCGACGGGCAAAAAATCAGGCGTACTGGAAGGGTATAGGGCGGCAAAAGGGAGATAGGGGCTATCGTCAGGGGCGCTGGCCCGCTGGATGATGGGCGGCAAGGTCACTGTATCCAGGTCGAGACTCTCCCGGGTCATACCGATTTCCTTGTTGGATGCAACGAATACAGGGCAGCGAAATGTTTCTGCCAGATTGAAGGCGTGAGCGGTCAGAGCATAGCAGTCTGCCACATCCGTGGGTGCCAGAACGATGACAGGTATTCCACCGCTGTTGCCCCAGCGTAGAAATTGGATATCACCGTCAGCGCCTTTTGTCGCCGATCCTGTAGAGGGGCCAAGCCGCTGGACATCGACGATAACGATGGGAATTTCGGATCCGATGGCAAAAGAAATGTTTTCGCTGTACAAACTGATGCCGGGGCCTGATGTGGCTGTCATCACCTTCATGCCGGCCATGGAGGCGCCCAGGCAGAATCCAATGGAGGCGATCTCGTCTTCTCCCTGAATACAGATACCGCCTCTGGGAGGCAGTAGTTTCAGCATGGTGTTCAATATGGTTGTGGCCGGTGTAATGGGGTATCCTGCAAAAAAACGGCAGCCTGCGTGGTACGCTCCCCAGGCAACGGCCTCGTTTCCTTCCATTAGTGTCAGGGACATGGGGCTCCTTTTTATAGCTCGAATATTTATATTTGAGGCGTTGTACGTGATTTATAGATATAAATCAAATCTCAATTTCAGAGAGGCCCATGGGGTCCGGGATTCGAGGGTTCAAGTGGATGTGAAACCATCTATGTGCCAGGAGTACAGGGGCTCTTGTTTCATTTTTATTGTATAAACCAAACATGTGATGCCTGTCACGTGAAAATTGCCTTTAATCATTATGGACGATGATGTATAAGACCTATTAGGTGTTCAGGCTGTAGCCTGTTAGGCTGCTAATAGCCGATTGCTTTCTGCCACCCTTGAACCTCAACAGCGAGTGCATTCCCCGCTGCTTACGGCGGGGGATTTTCGAACCCTTTATGCGGGGAAGCTAGAATGCTCGGAAGATGGGATGCTGCTGTCCGCTTACAGCTGTTAGCTACCCTCGGATCCTTGGACCCTGTTTCCCAACGTCACAATAGAAGAAGCAGGGGATATTTTTCTTTTTGATATTGTTTGGAAGAAAGAACTTTTATGAAACCTATTGTAGCCATCATTGGTCGACCCAACGTGGGGAAGTCGACCTTTTTCAACCGCATCACAAAATCGAGAGATGCCCTTGTGGAGAACTTTCCCGGTGTTACCAGAGATCGTATTTATGGTGATGCAACCTGGAACGACGTTGCGTTTACCTTGATCGACACCGGAGGATTCACAGAGGCAGCCGACACGTTTGCGCCCCAGATCCGGTTGCAGATTCAGCTGGCCATGAACGATGCCGATCTTGTCATTTTCATGCTGGACGGCAAGGGGGGGATTTCGCCCTTTGACCAGGATATCATCCAAATGCTGCGTGCAACCACCAAACCGGTCATGGTGGCAGTCAATAAAATCGATGGGTTTGAACAGGAAAAAGGCATCTATGATTTTTACAGCCTGGGTATAGAGGATCCCTATCCTGTGTCGTCTGAACACGGATACGGCATGCATGACTTTCTGGATAGTCTGGTGGAGCGCTTGACTCGGATTATGACCTTGAACACAGGGGATCAAGAAGAGGACTTCATAAAAATAGCCGTAGTGGGTCGACCAAATGTCGGAAAATCATCGCTGATCAACGCTATTATCGGCGAGGATCGGCACCTGGTGAGCGACATACCGGGCACAACCCGCGACGCAGTGGATTCGGATTGTCGAAAGGATGGGCGCCAATATCGCTTTGTCGATACTGCCGGGATCCGGCGCAAGGGTAAGGTTCATCACAAACTGGAAAAATTTTCAGTCATCAAGGCCTTGAGGAGCCTTGACAGATGTGATGTTGCCTTGATGGTCTTGGATGCGGCCGACGGTATCACGGAACAGGATATCAACATCGCCGGTTATGCATATGATAGGGGCTGCGGATGTATTTTTCTGCTGAACAAGTGGGATCTGGTGGAGAAAGACAGCAATACAGCCAAAAAATTTCAGCAGCAGGTAAAAGAGGCGGCAAAATTCCTTAATTTTGCCCCGGTTTTGACCATATCCGCCCTCACAGGTACCCGGGTTCGCAAGATTTTCGACATGGTTGACGAGGTCCACAGCCAGTTCGCTACCCGGATCAATACAGGGCAGCTAAACAGGATCGTGGAAAAAGCAACCCAGAAGAACGAGCCTTCCTTGGTCAAGGGGAAGCGGTTAAAATTTTACTATGCCACCCAGATCACCACAAAACCGCCCACATTCGTGTGTTTTGTCAACTATCCCCAAGCGGTTCATTTTTCGTACAAACGCTATTTATTGAACCAGATCCGTTTAGGCACCGGTCTCAACCAGACGCCCATGCGTCTCATCTTCCGCCAGCGAACAGGGCGGTTGACCAAGACGAAGTGAAGCAAATAGCAATGTGCTGTAAGCCATAAGCGGTCTAAAGCTTCCCGGTATTCCGGTATAAAAAAGGGTTCGAGGGTTAGAAGAGCAGGGATCGAGGGTCCGTGGGGGATATGAGGGTTTGAGGGTAGGAGGTTTGGAGGGGTGGCGGGTAGCTGAGAGCTATCGGCTATTAGCAATTTGCAGCCTACAGTCTAAATGCCTAAAGGGCGATATGGACCTTTTCGAATATAATTCACAGCAATCCAGGACCAAGAGTCAACCCCTTGCGGAACGGGTTCGACCCACTAGCCTGGAGGCTTTTGTGGGGCAGAAACACCTCCTGGGTAAGGGTAAGCTGATCCAGACCGCCATCGAAACCGACCACCTCTTTTCTATGATCCTCTGGGGGCCTCCGGGTTGCGGGAAAACAACGTTGGCCCGCATTGTCGCCAAGGAAACTCGAGCACATTTTGTTCATTTTTCAGCGGTGTTGTCGGGTGTCAAGGAAATCCGGTCCGTCATCAAGATCGCCAAGGACCAGCAATCTTTGTACCGGCAGGAAACCATTCTGTTCGTGGATGAAATTCATCGCTTCAACAAAGCCCAGCAGGATGCCTTTCTGCACCATGTTGAAGACGGGTTGATTACATTGATCGGGGCGACCACAGAAAACCCCTCCTTTGAAGTGATTGCACCACTTTTATCACGCTGTCGTGTGATCACCATGAAGGTCCTGTCGGATGAGGACATCGCCCTGATTCTCGAATTTGCGCTCAGGGACGAAGACAGGGGGCTGGGAAAAGCCTCCTGGCAGTTGAGTCAGGAGGCCATTCGCTATCTGGTTCAAATATCCGATGGAGATGCCCGCATGGCGTTGAACAATCTCGAACTGGTGACCAGCCTGAAAAGAGCGGATACAGAAGAAAAAAAGATCACATTGGCAGAGATTAAAACAGCGCTGCAGGAAAAGGCGCTCGTTTATGACAAATCAGGCGAATCCCATTACAATCTTATCTCGGCCCTGCACAAGAGCATGCGCGGCAGCGACCCCGATGCAGCCATATACTGGCTCGGCCGCATGCTGGCTTCCGGAGAAGACCCGCTTTATGTGGCACGCAGAATGGTCCGTTTTGCTGTGGAAGACATCGGGAATGCAGATCCCGAAGCCCTTAACATGGCGCTGAACGGCATGGAGGCCTATCGTTTTCTTGGGTCCCCCGAAGGGGAGCTGGCCCTGGCCCAGGTAGCTGTATACCTGGCAACGGCCCCTAAAAGCAATGCCATCTACACGGCTTATAACAAGGTGCAGGAGACCATCAAACAGACCGGCTCTCTGCAAACACCTTTGCACATTCGCAATGCCCCCACAAAACTGATGAAGTCCATCGGTTATGGCAAGGATTACCAGTATGCCCACAATTATCAGGATGCCATCGACTCTCAGGAATATCTGCCGGAAAAGATCCGGGGAAGTCAATTTTATCATCCCGTGGACAGGGGGCATGAACAGACCATCAGGAAACGGCTTGACTGGTGGCGGCACAAGAAAAAGAAAATGCGCGGGTCCTCTGATCCCAAAATAGGGGACGTCCTTGACTAAGTAGACTTACTCGGAGCCCTGATATCTCCTCGCCTGATTGCAGATACATCAATTTGCCAATCTCTGTTCGTTTCGATTCAATATGTCAAGATAGTCAAGGACGTCCCCTATTTTGTATAATCGACAGAATTCCTTACGGTGAAGATTCCCAGCTGCTTACGGCGGGGAGCATCAATTCATGACGCCGGGTCGTCATTTTGGGATTGCCCCCGGCATTCCTGTCAAACGTCCGCTCCAGGAACGTGATCTCACCGGTATATTTCCAAAGTATCATGGACGCACATCGGGTCCCGTAAATATCACTCGTTATAAACATGGGTGATAAAACTCTTTCCCATTCCAGGCCAACCCCAGTGTCGGGAAGGTCTTCATCCGATGGAATGGATCGATTTCCCAGAATCATGAAGATGTCTTCGGGGGAAAACCCTTCCTTTTGACTGATCAATGTATGCAGTCTGGAGGTTCCCTGGGCTACTTTGGGCCAGGGCGTGTTCAGGAGATGGTTGCTGAGACCATGCACACCGGGTTCGATGTTGTGGATGTTTCCATCACGGTTGGAATAGTAGAAGAGAGAGTTAACATCCCCGAGGATGAGGTTGAAGCCATTATAGTCCTGACCCTTGTTCTGCAAGCTTTCCAGATAATCATAGGGATTTGATTTGCCGATCAAAAAATTTTTTACCAGAGCTCCCCGTGAAGGTGCATCCTCTATTGTCATGCCGGAATCTCTGTAATTCGTAATGGCCGCAAAACGTCCCTTTTTCGTGATTCCCATCCAGGTACCACCCGCCTTGAGATCCCGTCCGGCAAGGAGTTCCGGGGCATCTTCCCAGAAGACCGCCGCTAACGTGGGCCGATCATAAAACTCGTCTCTATTGGCAGCCAGGATGAGTTGGTAATCCGGGTGAGACCGGTAAGCAAAGATGATAAGACACACGGCGAATTATTGACCTTTTGGATGAGGATATGATACGTAGCCATAGCATTATGAAATCGTAAACGATTTTAAAATGCGTGACGTTACCGCTTTGAAAATAAACTTACAGTTTTCTAAAATATCAACAGTTAACTAGGACTGTCAATGTGAATAAAGGAGAAACGGTATGAAAGAAGTCGTCGTTGTGGGTGGTGCAAGAACTGCCATAGGAACCTTTGGAAGTGGTTTGAAAACGATTTCCGTCGTGGAACTGGGGTCTATTGTCATGAAAGATGTTTTCAGGCGGGCCAATCTCCGGCCGGTAGCCAGTGAATCCATGGAGGCTTTTGCCCCGGACAAGTTGAAGGGCAGGGGCAGGATCGAACTGGAAACACAACATGGCCAGTGGGACGATACAGCCATTCCTGTAACCGTCGACGAGGTCATCATGGGCAATGTTCTCCAGGCCGCTCAAGGCCAGAATCCGGCCCGCCAGGCCATGATTCGGGCTGGTATCTCCAAGGAAACCCCTGCCTTGACCATCAACAAGGTCTGCGGATCCGGATTAAAAGCCATTGCCATAGGTGCCGCGGCCATTATGTCCGGCCAGGCTGATGTCGTTCTTGCGGGAGGACAGGAGAGTATGAGCACCGTGCCCATGGCTCTGCCTAAAGCAAGATGGGGGCATCGCATGGAGTTGACCGGCGTGGGAGATATTTACGACCTGATGGTTTTTGACGGTCTTTATGAAATATTTTATGGCTATCACATGGGTCTTACCGCCGAAAACATTGCTGAATTGTACCATATCAGCCGGGAAGAGCAAGACGAGCTTGCCGTATTGAGCCACCAGCGTGCGAGAAAGGCTATCACGGACGGCGATTTTGCAGCAGAAATTGTTCCGGTCACCATCAAGTCACGCAAAGAAGAGACCCTGTTCGATACAGACGAAAGACCCATGGAAACAGACATGCAAAAGATGTCCCGCTTACGACCGGCCTTCAAAACGGACGGTACGGTGACTGCCGGAAATGCTTCGGGTATCAACGATGGCGCGGCGGCTGTACTCCTCATGAACGCTGAAAGGGCCCGTGAGCTGGGTCTCGAGCCGATTGTCAAGATCAAAGCATTTGCGTCCGGTGGTGTAGACCCTGCGTATATGGGGCTGGGACCGGTGCCCGCTATACGGAAAGTGCTCAAGTCGACGGGGATGAGTCTGGACGATATTGACATGATCGAATTGAACGAGGCCTTTGCAGCTCAGGCCATCGGTTGTATGCGTGAACTGGGTCTTGAAACCAGTCGTCCAAATGAATTAGGAAGCGGTATTTCACTTGGTCATCCCATTGGCTGTACCGGAGCACGTCAAATGGTCAGTGGCATGAATTTAATGAAACGGAAAGATTACCAGACCGGCCTGATAAGCATGTGCATCGGCGGTGGAATGGGCATGGCCATGATCATTGAACGTTGATTTTTCTCTTTACTTCATGGACAATTATTGTTAAAAAATAGAATTGTTACACGCCAGAAAACGACACCCATTTTATTAAAAAATTGGGCTAATCACGTAGTTGGGAGATCTGTATGAACGTTAGCAGAAAATTGGGCATTCTGGTTTTTTGTGGTGTGCCGGCGATTGTCGGCGGCGGGATTTTATATGCTGTTTTTGGGAACTATATACCTGTATTTATATATGAAGTTTTGCTTGTTTTTGCAGCTGGTAGCTATGTAAGCAGATAGAACACCTGCCATTTATCGCACCATATCGCCAGTCACAACGACTTTTCCGCTGTGGAGCGCTATCACTTGTGGATGTCGCTCACTCCGGGTATCACGCATTCTCTTTCAACGTGGATCACACATTGGTTGTTTCACTCAATGACCATCCGTTTTATAATTCCATGTAATACAGTGGGGATCGTATGACCGAAAAAAACACCAACTATACGATTTTACTGTTTTTTATAGCCTGTTTTCTGATTTCGATATTTCTGCTCGGCTGGCTTCTGTGGCCGTTTCTGTCCATTATCATCATTGCGGCAGTCGTTACCGGTATTTTCAGCCCCCTGTATCGTCTTATTATCCGCGGCGGCTATATTCGGCCTGCCATTGGATCCTTTTTGACCTGTTGTGTTATTTTCTGCATTCTTTTTATCCCCATTGCTTTTTTTGTGAGTGTCCTGTCCAAGGAGGCCTACGATCTTTATCTGGCGGCCAAAAGTGCCATTATCACCCCGCAGATCAGCGCCCTCATGGCAGGGAGTAAAGTCCTTGAGCTTACCAACAACTTGCTGGCGAATTTTAATTTTCAGATTACCGTTGAGGAACTCAATACCTACATTTCCGACATCGCTAAATTCGTAGGGTTCTTTCTTTACAACCAGGCCAGAGCGATTGCATCCAACATGCTGGCATTTTTTATCAATTTTTTCCTGATGCTGCTTGTTATCTATTATCTGCTTGTCGATGGTGAGCGGCTTGTTCGTTTTATTGTCGACCTGTCTCCGCTCCCCAACAATCAGGATCAGATCCTTCTGAAAAAATTCAAGGAGATGGCGGGGGCTCTTCTCATCGGGAATGGGGTCGGTGGTCTGATCCAGGGACTGGCAGGTGGGGGGGTATTCAGCCTTTTTGGATTACCTTCACCGTTCCTGTGGGGCGTCATCATGGGGCTGCTTGCATTTCTGCCGATTATCGGCATCGGCATCGTTTTTATACCTGCGGCCATTTATCTGTTTCTCAAGGGGCGGGTCGCGGCGAGCATCTTCTTTATCATATTTTACGTTGTTCTTTCCGGGGGGGTAGAATATTTATTCAAACCCAAACTCGTGGGACAGCGGGTAAAAATGCACACACTGCTGGTGTTTTTATCCATCATCGGCGGGCTGAAGCTTTTCGGTATCCTGGGTATTATTTACGGTCCCCTGGTGATTACCGCATTCTTGACCCTGACAGAAATCTATCGTTCCAACTATCAGACAATGGTGAATCCACTGGGGCTGCCGTTGAAAGAAACATGCGCTTCGGAATTTCATGAATCCAATACAACAGAAATGCAAGGTGAAAAATGACGACGAGTGAATACACACCTGAGATCAGCATCGAAAAAGAGATGAAAAAGTCATATCTTGACTATGCCATGAGTGTCATCATCGGTCGGGCGCTGCCCGATGTCAGAGATGGCCTCAAACCGGTACACCGCCGGGTACTTTATGCCATGCGAGAACTGAAAAACGACTGGAACAAGGCGTATAAAAAATCCGCCAGAATTGTCGGTGACGTTATCGGTAAGTACCACCCTCATGGTGATACCGCCGTGTATGATACCATTGTTCGGATGGCACAGAATTTTTCCATGCGCTACCCGCTGGTGGACGGGCAGGGTAACTTTGGTTCCGTGGACGGAGATCCGCCCGCAGCCATGCGATACACAGAGGTTCGAATGATGCAGCTTTCGCATCAAATGCTCATGGACCTGGAAAAAGACACGGTGGATCTGATTCCAAATTACGACGAGTCCATGACAGAGCCGTCTGTTCTGCCGACCATTATTCCGACACTATTGGCAAATGGGTCCTCGGGCATAGCAGTGGGCATGGCAACCAATATACCACCCCACAACCTGTGTGAGCTCATTGATGCCCTCACAGCCCTTATCGATGACCCTGATATCTCCATCAAGGGGCTTATGAAAAAAATGCCGGGGCCGGATTTTCCTACAGCGGGTATCATTCATGGCACAAAGGGAATCACGGACGCCTATCACACCGGCCGGGGGATCATTCGTGTCAGGGCGCGGGCCAATATTGAAAAAGATAAGCGAACAGGCACGGAGACAATCGTCATCACCGAAATTCCTTTCCAGGTCAACAAGGCTCGCGTAATAGAAAAAGTAGCGGAGCTGATGAAGTCAAAACATCTGGAAGGCATCAAATTCATCAGAGACGAGTCTGACCGGGACGGTATGCGCATCGCTTTGGGTTTGAAAAAAGACCAGGTGGCAGGGGTTATCGTCAACAAGCTGTATAAGCACACCCAGCTCGAAAATACATTCGGAATCATTTTTCTTGCTGTTGTTAACAAGCAACCTGAAGTACTGAACTTAAAAGCGCTTCTGGATCATTTCATTCTACATCGTAAAGAGGTGATCGTCCGGCGGACACGCTACGATCTGAACAAGGCCGAAGCCAGGGCTCATATCCTGGAAGGCTTGAAAATCGCTTTGGATCACCTGGATAGAATCGTGGCGCTTATCCGTGGTTCCAAGACACCTCCGGAGGCAAAAGCCCGACTGATGGAAGAATTTGACCTGTCCGTGCTGCAGGCCCAGGCAATTCTGGATATGCGCCTGCAGAGATTGACAGGTCTCGAAAGAGACAAGATCAATGATGAGTATGTCGGTCTGTTGAAGGATATTGCTTATTTCAAGGAAATTCTGGGGAGTGAAAGACTGGTCCTGAGCATCATCAAGGGCGAGCTGGCAGAAGTCAGGAATGAATACGGGGATCCCCGTCGAACCGAGATCATAGAGGCCACGCGTGAACTGACCATCGAGGACATGATCGTTGAAGAAGACATGGTGGTTACCATTTCCAACAGTGGCTATATCAAGCGTAACCCCATTACGCTGTACCAAAGCCAGCGGCGTGGCGGGAAAGGAAAAACCGCCATGGGAACGAAAGAGGAAGATTTTGTCGAACGCCTCTTTGTCGCTTCGACGCATCACACATTTCTCTTTTTTACCAACAAAGGCCGGGTTTACTGGCGCAAGGTGTACGAAATACCCCAGGCCGGGCGCTTGAGCAAAGGCAAGGCTATCGTGAATCTTCTGAACCTCGAGAAAGATGAGGAGTTGGCGACGGTTCTCGATGTGCCTTCATTTGATCCGGGATCCTATATTATCAAGGCGACAAAAAACGGACTGGTGAAAAAGACGGATCTCATGGCTTACAGTCGACCACGTGTAGGCGGTATTATTGCGCTGAGTCTGGTAGAGGGTGACGAACTTATTTCCGCACGGATAACGGATGGCACCCGGAACGTGTTTTTGGGCTCGGTAGAAGGGAAATCGATCCGTTTTCATGAATCCGATGTTCGCCCGACCGGCAGGGCGGCCCAGGGGGTCCGCGGGATGCGTTTATCCTCCGGAGATGCCATCATCGGTATGGAGGTCATGGGGCATGGGCAGACGTTGTTTACAGCAACCCAGAATGGATATGGGAAGCGAACATCCATTGATGCCTACCCAATCCAGAAACGGGGTGGCCTGGGGGTCATCACCATCAAAACTAGCAAAAGAAACGGAAAAGTCGTCTCCATACTACTGGTAGAAGAGGATGATGACCTGATGCTCATGACGGATATAGGCAAGATTATCCGGATGCCCATCAGGGGTATTTCCGTGATCAGCCGCAATACCCAAGGTGTGACACTGATCGATATAGAAGAAGGCGAGCGTGTGGTTGGTGCCGCACGCCTGGCAGAAAAAGAATAAATATGTCTGAAGACATAACGAGATATAAAATTGGTGTTGTGGGCGCCGGCAGTTGGGGGACCGCCCTGGCGAATCTTCTCGCCACAAAGGGGTATGCCGTTGACTTGTGGGTTTATGAGGCATCTGTCAGGGATGAAATTCTGAAAAACAGGGAAAACCGGTCATTTCTTCCTGGTATCACCTTGTCCAGTCAACTGACCCCCTGGAATGATATTGCCGATGTCGTTACGGGTAAAGACATGGTTCTGACGGTGGTGCCGTCCCATCTTGTTCGGCAGGTTGCAGCCAAAATGGAGCCTCACATCTCTGCCGATACGATTATCGTGTCGGCTTCAAAGGGCATAGAGAATAAGACCTATCTGACCATGACCCGGGTGTTAGGTGACATGCTCCCGAAAATCCGCAAAGGAAACTTTGCCGTACTGTCGGGACCGAGTTTTGCTTCTGAAGTGGCCAGGGCCATGCCTACTGTCTTGACGGTGGCCTCGGGTGACTTGAAAATAGCTGAAACCATCCAGCATGTTTTTGCGACGCCATTTTTTCGGGTATACACCAACGATGACCCCATCGGCGTGGAACTGGGAGGGTCGGTAAAGAATGTGATTGCCATAGCAGCAGGCATTATCGATGGTCTGGGTCTCGGTTTGAATACCCGTGCGGCGTTGATTACAAGGGGTCAGACCGAAATCAGGAGACTGGGTCTGAAAATGGGAGCCAATCCCAGAACATTCACCGGTCTTGCCGGTATCGGTGATCTGATTCTGACATGTACGGGTGACCTGAGCCGAAATCATACGGTCGGCAAGAGAATCGGCCAGGGTGAAAAACTTGCCGATATTCTGTCGGGCATGAATATGGTGGCAGAGGGAATCAAAACATCTGAATCCGTGTATAATTTTTCCCGCAGTCTGGGTGTAGAAATGCCTATTTCTCATGAGATTTATCATGTGTTGTATGATGATGTCTCTCCGGAGGATGCGCTGTTTCGTCTCATGACCCGGGATCTCAAACACGAGTTGGATGAGAATTAAACCTCAACTGAGCGATTTTTCCCGAAGAGATCGGTGCAGATCGAGAAAAAAAACGCTCAGTTCAGGCCAAACCCAAGGTGAGCAGTTCAGATTTTAAATTGATTGGGTGGAAAAGCGATGGATCGGAGGCAGGAACATAAGGGTGCCGGCCACAGGCAGCGCTTGAGAGAAAAGTTTCTTGATACCGGTCTGGCAGGATTTCATGATTATGAAGTGATCGAGCTTCTCTTGACACTTGGGACGCCCCGCAAAGATTGCAAAGAGGCGGCAAAATCAGCCCTGAAACGATTTAAGACACTCCAGGGGGTTTTTGAGGCATCTTCCCGGGAATTATGTGAGGTCGCCGGTATCGGTGAGAAGAATCTGTTCGGTATCAAATTGATCAAAGATGCAGCAGATCGGTATTTGAATGCCAGGATACTGCGGAAAGATCCCATCAACAACTCAAAGGAGTTGTATGCGTATCTCACCGCCAGCATGAGAGATAAGAGCAGGGAATGCTTCAGGGCTGTTTACCTGGATGCCAAGAACAGGATTCTGGCCACAGAAACACTTTTTCAAGGGACTTTGACTGCCAGTTCCGTATACCCGAGAGAGGTTGTCCGTGCAGCACTCGACCACCATGCTGCGGCGCTGATCTTCGCGCACAATCACCCATCCGGAGATCCCGAGCCTTCTGAGGAAGATATCGCCATCACACGGAAACTTGTCTTTGCCTGTCAGATGATGGGCATTGCAGTTCATGAACATGTAATCATTGGACATAACCAATACTTCAGTTTTGCCGATCAAGGCTATATGAAGAGATTGAACAGAGAATATGAACGAAGAGAAACCGAGTCGCCCAGCTTGCTTCGCTGATCTGGAAATTGTCTTTCCGGAAAGTGGTGACGGACTCAGGGCATCTCCTGAAACCTGCATGGCGTGTCTGCAGAAAACAGAGTGTCTGAGAACTGCCATGAAAGGAACATCCGGTATCAACGTGCGCGAGGCAGCCGTCGACAGGGCATACACATCCGGTTCAATGGGGTTTGTTGAGCGCTGGTCGAGAAAGAAGGAATTGAGTCGCCGGCTCAAGCAACAGGTCAAGAGAGAGAAATTACAAAAAGAAAAACAGCGGAGGGATGGACCATGAAAACCATCAAGGACATCGCTATATCAAATAAAAAAGTCTTTATCAGGGTCGATTTCAATGTGCCCCTGGACAGCAAACAGCAGATTACAGATGACGCCAGAATAGAAGCGGTGCTGCCGACACTGAAATATGCGTTGTCTCAGGATGCCTGCCTGATTCTTGCCTCACATCTGGGGCGGCCCAAAGGGCAAATCAAAGCGGAATTCAGTCTGCAACCGGTGGCCAGTCGTTTGGGTGAGATTCTAGGACTGGATGTGATGATGGCCCCTGACTGTGTTGGTAAAGATGTGGCCGCAATCGTCGACGGTATGAAAGGCGGACAGGTATTGATGCTGGAGAACCTTCGTTTCTATAAAGAGGAAGAACAGAATGACAGTGATTTTGGAAAAGCCCTGGCCGCTTTCTGTGATGTTTATATCAACGATGCCTTTGCCGTGTCCCATCGTGCCAATGCTTCGGTAGCGTCCATCACGGAGCATGCACCGGTTTCGGCAGCAGGATTGCTCCTGGAAAGGGAGCTCGATTTTTTTGATAAAGCCATGAAGAATCCTGTCCGTCCACTGGTGGCAGTTGTGGGTGGTGCCAAGATATCAAGCAAGTTGTCTGCACTGAAAAATATGTTGCAGCATGTGGATAAGATTATTGTGGGCGGCGCTATGGCAAATACCTTTATCAAAAGCAGCGGCTCTGATGTGGGCCAGTCGTTGATCGAAGAAGATTTGGTGGATACTGCCAGAAACGTTGTCGAAAAGGCCCGGGAACGCGGTATCAAATTCTATATGCCGGTGGATGTTGTCGTGGCGGATCGGTTGGACCCGGACGCACATGTGAAAAATGTCCCCATACAGGAAATTCCACCGCAATGGTTGGCAGCGGATATAGGACCGGCCACATCCTGTCTCTTTTCAGAAGTACTTCAGGATGCCGGAACCATTATCTGGAACGGACCCATGGGGGTGTTTGAAATGGCACCCTTCAGTCAGGGAACATTTGAACTTGCCCGGGTGGTCGCAGGGTCAAAGGCTACATCCATCATCGGTGGTGGCGAAACCGGAAGTGCGGTGCAAAAAGCCGGTGTAGCCGACCAGATATCCTATATCTCCACCGGGGGCGGTGCCTTTCTGACACTCATGGAAGGGGAACAACTGGTGGCGGTAGCAGCCCTGGAAAAGGCCATGTCCCGGGAAATTTCATGAAGGAGCTGGGTTTTCGTCGCTTGGCAGGCAGATGGGGTCTGGGTCTATTGGTCTTTTTTCTCATCCTGGGTCTGCTGCTCTTTTTTTATGGTGGAGAACTCTGGTCTTTGATTGTGCGCTTTTTTTCTTTTCTTTCGGACAGGGAAAAAACCAGTGCCTATATTGAAGGATTCGGCTCTACGGCTCCGCTGGTCTTTATGCTGGTACAAGTTCTTCAGGTTCTTCTGGCACCCGTACCCGGTGAGGCTACCGGGTTTATCGGTGGCTATCTATTTGGTGTAACAAAAGGCTTTCTTTTATCGAGTATTGCGTTAAGCATCGGCTCCATCATCAACTTCGGTATCGGTCGGTTTTTCGGGCAACGGTATGTGAGAAAAGTCATACCACCCAAATACCTGGCACGATTCGATACGGTTGCCAGGCGGGAAGGTGTCTTGATCGTTTTTATGCTGTTCGTCTTTCCAGGGTTTCCAAAAGACTACCTGTGTCTGTTTCTGGGATTAAGCTCCCTTCCGTTCAAAATATTTTTTTTAATGACGACCATCGGCAGGATGCCGGGCACATTTATCCTGAGTCTGCAGGGCGCCATGCTGTTCGAACAGAACTATTTGATTCTGGCACTGGCGACAGTGATCTGTTCCATAATTTTCCTGATTGTTTACCGATACCGCGAATCTTTCTATACCTGGATCGAAAAGCAAACCTGACATCGTAGAACGATTTTGTGGGTCCAAACATTTCTTTTCTCATCTGCAATACCTGTTCCTAATAGTTGACCATTTATCGATTTGATGGTATGATCTACCTATTATTCCATATTCCTAAAGACAGGAGAACGGCATGGCATTTTGGGGTGTCCGGGAAGAGTTGAGCCGTGCAAATCAACTGAGACGTTCCTATTACGAGCTCTTGAGAGATGAGCTCGATCAATTTGTTCTTCAGTATGCATTAGTCGACTCATTCAACAACTTCTTGTCGAAAAATGAAACATATCCCTTTGTAGCTAAGCGCGAATTAAAACCACGTGCCCGAATACCCGACCTCGAGTACGGAAGTCACAACACCTTCCTGCTGCTCTTCGTAGAGGAAGCGGTGTCCGCCATTCATAAAAAATATATCCGGTTTTTTGATGTCAACAAAACAACCCTGGCAAATCTTCTCAATTCGCAGGCACTGACACTTTCCGAAAAGTACGACAGAAACCAGAAAAACCTGGAATCGGTTCATTTTTTCAACTTTCTGAAGGATCTTCTTCCGGTTGATTATGCATTGCTCATTCAACGAGATCCGGCCAGCAAAAAGAGACATCGATATTCCCTGTCCCACTTCCATGTCCGCGTAGACTGGCCTATCGCTGATGCCGCCGAGGACCTGGCCAAGAGTCTTCGTTATATATCCCAGGACTTGTACGAAAGAGGGGACAAGTATGCCGAGGATATTCAAAAGAAATATTTTGAGTATTACGGTGTTCCTGTAATGGTCGGTGGCCGACGCACAGCGGCCATTGTCGCTGCCCAATACTTCAAGAGGATCAGCTGCATCACAACGGTTTATGTGGGCAGCAGTGAGTCGCGGGCATTGATACGGATTTCAGAGCGGGGAACTTCGAGGATCGTGCTCATCAAACTCAACGAGATGGAACTCAATGCGATTGCAGTGTCCAACCGGATCAAGCCCAAGACTTTCAAGAAAAACTATGTCGCCGTAAAGTACAACAATACCAACATCTGCCTGTTTCAGACCACCTATGGTTACACCAACCATGCCCGACCGCCCGATGACGGCAAACTGCGGGATCTAAAGCCGGATCTCAACTGGCTTTCGGTCAGCGGGCAGCATATCCTGCCTAAACCCGGCGCCTGGAAAAGCCCGCCCATACCCTGGAACCTTGTTTACACATAATCGTTACTACGAAATGTATCCCTGGAATCCACATTTCATGGAAACGCTCAGCTTAGGTTGAAAGAGGAGAGGAGATGTCCGAACTCATTTTATCCATCGACCAGGGCACCACGGGAACGATGGTGCTGCTCATGGATGAAGAACTCACTATTCGTGGGAAAGGGTATCGAGAACTCAGACAGATCTACCCAAAACCCGGATGGGTCGAACATGATCCTGCAGACATATGGGCGTCCGTTCTAGGAGCCATCGAACAAGCAATTCAGACAGGCGGCGTGACAGCATCGGAGATTGTCGGCATCGGTATTACCAATCAGCGTGAAACCAACCTAATCTGGAACCGCGGGACCGGCCAGCCTTATCACAATGCCATTGTGTGGCAATGCCGCAGAACTTCCGGGATCGTCGAGGAGTTGAAAGCCAAAGGGCACGAAACACTGTTTCAGAAGAGAACCGGTCTTTTGCTGGATCCCTACTTCAGTGGCACCAAACTCAAATGGCAGCTCGATAACATCACCGGCCTGCGAAAGGAAGTTGAGGCTGAAAGGGCTATTGCCGGAACAGTAGACACTTTCCTGGTCTGGAAACTAACGCAAGGAAAAGCCCATGTCACAGACGTCACCAACGCCTCCAGAACCTTGCTCATGAATCTTGAAACCTTGTCGTGGGACGATGAACTTTGCTCGATTCTCCGTGTGCCGAAAAGCATGCTGCCCGAAATCCGGAGCTGTTCCGAGATATATGGACACACCCGGCGTGTACCGGGCTTACCGGATGGCATTCCAATCTGCGGCATAGCAGGTGATCAGCAGGCCGCCTTGTTTGGCCAGGCCTGCTTTGAAAAAGGTGAAGCAAAGTGTACTTATGGAACCGGCGGGTTTCTGTTGATGAATACCGGGTCAACCCCGGTGCCCAGCAAAAACAGACTTTTGACAACGGTAGCCTGGAAAGTCAAAGATACGGTCGCCTATGCGCTCGAAGGATCGGCATTTATCGCTGGATCAGCCGTAAAATGGCTTCGGGATGGCTTGCAGTTTTTTGATGAGGCCTCTCAGATAGAAGCTTTGGCGAGTCAGGTGGCGGATTCCGGGGGGGTTACAGTGGTTCCGGCATTTGTTGGACTGGGAGCGCCGCACTGGCGTTCGGAGGCCAGAGGACTGATTTGCGGATTGACCCTCGGGACCCATCGCGGGCATGTGGCTAGGGCGACCTTGGAAGGAATTGCCTTGCAGAACGTAGAGATTTTGCAAGCCATGATTGCGGACACCAAACAGCCGCTGGTGCAGCTCAAAGTGGATGGCGGTGCGAGCGCCAATAACCTGTTGATGCAGATGCAGGCCGATTTTCTAGGCTGCCGTATCGTCCGCCCAGAAATGGTCGAGACCACGGCGCTGGGAGCTGCGTTTCTGGCCGGTCTGGGGGCGGGTGTGTGGCGGAATTTTGATGACATCGCCAGGGCCTGGAAAATGGACCGGGATTTTCAACCCGGTATTGATGAGCAAGAACGTTTAGAGGCTCTTCGTCGATGGCGTGAGGCGGTTCTAAAGGCTTGAACCCCTGATGATGTTCGCATCCTATGCCGTTTCAATCACAGGATCTTTTTCATCTGCAGCTAATGCGCGATGTTCCCCCAATTCTATTCACAGTAAATCAGGGATCACCTATCAGTCTTGGAGACTTACTTTTGTTTGGTTCTTATTCTGTTTGCCGTCACCCGCCGAAGCGCAAGTCGGAAGCCAAACGGAACATACTTATGACAACGCTGTTCGTTTAAACAAAATGTTGCAATAATACGATGGCTGTGTTAATAAAACTAAACAATTGAACAACAAATAGATAGGTTCTAATGTGAATTCAGCTGATTTTGAGGCAATTATTCAAAGAGTGTTTGAGGCCACGGGAATCGATTCCCAAAACGAATTGGCCCAGGCTCTTCAGATCAATCGCTCAGCGGTCACCCAGGCAAGGAAAAAGGGGCAGGTGCCGGATCGCTGGCTGCTTAAGCTGTACAGGAAATACGGCTTGAACCCGGAATGGCTGGAAAAAGGTGACGGGCGCACCTTCTTAAAAAAAAACAATAGCGGGGCAGTTTCGGAATTTGAAAGAATACCCAAAGTCCATGCCAGGCTTTGTGCGGGTGACGGGTCTTTTGAAACGGATGGGGATATCCAGTGCTTTTATGCCTTTCAAAAGGACTGGTTGCGAAAAAGGGGTTCAGCTGGGGCCATGGTGTTGTTCGATATTTTTGGGAACAGCATGGAGCCGGAGATCAGAAGCGGTGATACTGTTTTGGTCGACCAAAGTCAGAAGGCGATCCTGGCCGGGGCGATGTATGCCGTCGGTATTGAAGATACCATTATGGTGAAACGGATTGAGAAGCGACCCAATAAGCTGGTATTGTTGAGCAATCACATGGACTATCTCCCAATTATGCTCAATAGGGAAGATGCCGACGCGGTGAGGATTATCGGTAAGGTTATCTGGAGTTGCCGTGAAATTTAAACAAATAGGATATTTAATTTTTGTTGGTATGTTCATATAAATAAACATCATGCATAAATAAATTAAGCAAAGGAGACAGGAGAATGACCGAGGATATGGTTCGGTGCCCCAAAGATTCAAAAATTATGTATCAACGGGATGTCTGTGAAAATGTTTTTCGCAAAGGAAATATCCGCTGCTGGTGTAAAACGTGTGAGGTATTTCAGGATGAAGAACTGGAGACGGAGGACCTGTAGCCCGAATTTTTATGTGAGATGCGCGGGCTGGCGACGTCCTCAATTTGAGTCTCTGTTCTTTGGATGGCGTTTTGATGACCGAATAAAACCAAGCCGGGGATTGACATGTAAGTCAGATCGCAGGAAAGATCAAACCGGCTGAACATGAAATCGTTGACAACACAGATTGCTATCTGTTCTGTTCAGCCGGTTTGCGTGGATATATTGCAGGGCGTGTTTAATATTCAAAATGTTCTGGGCAGGTATCGGTCTTTATCAGCGCTTGTCCACAATGGGGGCAGAAAGGCGTGGCTATATTATGCTCATCGACACATGCTTCTTGTGGAATACTTAACACATAGGGTCCTACACCGTCGTAATTGCAAGCTTCTTCTGGACAGGAAAATTCCATTGTTGTATCTCCATTTTTATGTTTTTACCCGACAACGTCATCCGTCTCATACCCTATGTACATTGGGTATGCAAGCGTATTTTGTATGAAGGCAACGCCTTGATGTGTTACCGGATAGTCACTTCAAATAATTCCTTTTATTGTTATATTCACCTAACTTAAACAAAATAGTCACAGTTCCGTCAATGGCAAGTCTATTTCATTCTAAAAGATCAAAATCATGAACCCATCTCAAAAATAGGATTTTGTTTCAAGATCAAGGCGATCTCAAGTTTCAACCCGCAGGAATACTTTTGTATTTTGAGGAGTTGAAACGAGAGAGCAACACAGAGATTGAGGCAAAAGACATTTTTGAGATAGGTTCATATAAAAATGCATCAGGAGGAAATGGTGAAACACGAAGAAGGGTATATGAAAGGTATTCGGAATTCCAATATTTACTATCAACAATGGTTATCGGAAGATAAACCCAAAGCTATTCTTTTGATAGTACATGGACTGGCAGAACACAGTGGGCGATATATGAATGTTGTCAATCACTTTGTTCCATTGGGCTATGCCGTGTATGGGATCGATCACATTGGACATGGGAAGTCAGATGGAGAGAGAGCGTATGTGGAGGGATTCCAGGATTACACCGACACCCTGAGCACCTACGTTGATATGATTCGCGATTGGCAGCCGGGAAAACCACTGTTTTTAATCGGGCACAGTATGGGTGGTTTGATCGGGGGCGCCTACCTGCTGGAACATCAGCACGAATTTGCAGGCGCCGTTCTTTCCGGCCCGGGTATTAAGGTTCCTGATAATATATCGCAGACCGTCATTTTCATAGGCAAGATACTGTCCAAGATATTGCCCAAGATCGGGATTCTGCAACTGGATTCAAAAGGCGTCAGCAGGGACCCGGCCGTGGTGGATGCATACGTCAATGATCCTATGGTATATACGGGAAAAATCACGGCCCGGCTGGGTGCTGAAATGCTAAGGACAATGCAGGAAGTTACAGACAATGCAGCCCGGATAAAGCTGCCGCTGACAATTCTGCAGGGAAGCGAAGATATATTGATTGATCCGAGAGGCGCTCAATTGCTTTATGAATCTGTAAGCTCAGAGGATAAATCGATCAAGATCTATGAGGGTCTTTACCATGAAGTGTTCAATGAGCCGGAGCACGAGCAAGTCTTGAATGATGTCCAGAAATGGATAGAAGCGCATCTCGGTACAGGCGCAACATAGAGCGCAAGAACGAGGTCTTATGAAACAGCCTTTTTTATGGCGCATAAGATCTTCATGGGAGTCCATAACCACAATGGGAAAAAAGCACCGGTTTTATAACAGCATATTCACACAGGCCGTTCTTATCGTGATCGGGTTTACGTTAGTCGCCCTGGTGATGAGCAGCTACCTTTTCCAGCAAAGTATGAGAATGGTAGCCATGAAAGAGGTGAAAAACAAGGCCACGATATTTCTTTCCGCCATGGAGACATCTTTACGCCGGCTTGTGATGAGCAGTGAGTCTGACCGCCTGACAGAATTGGTGGAAGAACGCGCAACCCTACTGGAAAGTGAGTTGAACTTTACAATTATCAGAATAATCGTGCTTGATCCCCAAGGTCAAATCCTGGACCACACCAGACCGGAGAAGATAGGACAGTCCCATTTGGACAGCGATTTTCAAAAAGTGATAAGCTCTAATCGTCTACTGATTAACCAGCAGGTCAAGACCTTTGAACGGGAGCCTGGAAAACCGGAAATACAGGTCATTGAGATCACTTCTCCGGTTCGTAACCACCTGGGACATATAATAGCGGCTGTCAAAATCATTCTCGATGTCAGGCGCACTCTTGAACTAATCCATGGGGAATATTGGCGCTATGGGAGAAGGGTGTTTTTCGGATTCTTTCTAGCTGCCGTTCTTCTGATTTTGGGAACACTTTATTCCCTGAGTCGTCGAATTATTACCCCTGTGCTATCCGTCGCAGAAGCTTCGGCAAGGGTTGCCGCAGGGGATTTGGATACACGCCTTGTTTCCCTGGGTCAAGATGAGATCGGAAACTTGATACAATCGTTCAATCAAATGGTAGAAGGTCTAAAACATCGAGATCAGATGCGCCAATCACTGGAAATAGCCATGGAAGTTCAGCAAAATCTTCTGCCGAAAGACAATCCTGTTTTTGAGGGGCTGGATATTGCAGGTAAAAGTATTTACTGTGATGAGACGGGTGGAGATTATTACGATTTTTTTGAATTTGACGACCAGAGAACAGAAAAAATCGGAATTGTCTTAGGTGATGTTTCCGGGCACGGTATTTCCTCAGCCCTTCTGATGGCCACTGCCCGGGCATTTCTTCGTCAGCGGTCTGCCTTGCCCGGTACTATATCTCAGGTTATTTCAGATGTAAACCGGCAGCTTGCAAGAGATGTCGTAAACTCTGGCAGTTTCATGAGTATGTTTTATATGATCATCGATAGAACAAACAAAAGTTTAAAGTGGGTTCGTGCCGGGCACGATCCGGCCATATTTTATGACTCGAATACGGATGCAATATCGGAATTAAAAGGTGTCGGAATGGCACTGGGTATAGATGAAAACTGTCAGTATGGAGAAAATATAAAACAGAATCTTGCAACCGGGCAGATTATCGTTCTTGGAACCGATGGTATTTGGGAGGCGCGTAACCCAAAAGGCGAAATGTTTGGGAAAGAACCTATCTTCACCATCATCAGAGAAAAAGCCAATCTCAATGCCAAGTCGATTTTAAACACAATTATTGAATCATTAACAAAATTTAAGGAAAACTTTAGTCTTGAAGATGATGTTACCTTAGTCGTAATAAAGATTTTGCCCAAATTCTAATTCTAATCTAAATCCTCCACCCCTGGTGGAGGACCCGGAAAGGTTATAGAAGGGATTCCTTCACAACAGGGGATAGCAAATGATCGCAGAAATCCTTGCAACCGGTGACGAAATACGATCCGGAGCACTCATCGATTCGAATTCCGCTTATATCGCAGAAAAACTCGAGGAAATCGGGATACCGGTCACCCGTCACAGTTGTGTGGGAGACGATTTTGAAGCACTGGTTTCGATTCTAAAAGAAATCTCCACCCGGGTGGACATCTGTGTGGCTACCGGTGGCCTGGGACCCACGGCAGATGATCTTTCATCGGAGGCAGCTGCATCTGCAGCGGGAGAACCCCTTGTGCTGGACTCCAAAGCGCTTGCTGACATCGAAACTTTTTTCAGGCATCGCAAACGGGAGATGGCCGATTCAAACAGGAAACAGGCCCTCCTGCCGCGCAGTGCCGAAGCCATGTACAACCCTGTCGGAACAGCACCTGGATTCAGCCTGAAGATCGAAAGGTGCATATTTTTCTTCCTTCCGGGTGTGCCGCCTGAAATGAAACACATGCTTTCCCATGAGGCACTTCCCAGAATTGAGAAGATGCCGGGGGCCACAAAGGAACACTGTCTTGTCAGGAACATTTCAACCTTTGGCTTGACCGAATCCGCAACCGGGGAAAAAGTGGCCGAGCTTGAAAATGAATTTCCTGGTATCAAGCTGGGATTACGGGCCAAATTTCCGGAAATTCATATCAAACTTTATTTAAATGGGCTGGATCTGGCTGCCATGGAAACCAAGTTGGCATCGGCCTCAGAATGGATTTTATACCGACTGGGACAACATGTGCTGTCACTGGAGGGCGCATCCATGCAGGCCGTGGTGGGGGATCTTCTGAGAAAAAAGAGCGCGACCGTTGCAGTTGCCGAAAGCTGCACCGGGGGCCGAATCGCCAACTGGCTGACCGACGTACCCGGCAGTTCCGACTATTTTCTTTTTTCGGCTGTAAGCTATTCCAACCACGCCAAGACCAAGGTCTTGGGCGTCAGGCCTGATTTGTTGAAACAATACGGGGCTGTGCACGAGGAGACCGCCAAAGCCATGGCACAAGGCGCGCGTCTCGTATCAGGTGCGACGTATGCCATATCCACCACAGGGATCGCCGGGCCCACCGGAGGATCCGATGACAAGCCCGTGGGGACGGTCTGCATCGGTCTGGCGACACCGGAAAAAGTAATGGCCAAGCGCTTCTATTTCCCCTTTGGACAGCGTTCCATGAACAAAAGCATTTTCGGTATGGCGGCTTTGAATATGCTCAGAAAAGAATTGTTAAACCAATAGGGTTCAAGGGGTCGAGGATTCGAGGGTTCAAGTGGCGCTCCTCGCTGAGAGCTTTCACTCGAATCCTTGAACCCTCGAATTTTCGGACCCTTCAATGTTTTATAGGGTAATTGGGAGTCATCCGTGACTATTATTATAATTATTATCGGCACCATTGCATTCTACCTCCTATCCACATTTCTGCTGTCTTTTGTTGTGCAGCGAATTCCAAGAAATCCCATTGTGGATGAACCGGATTGGGGAAAGGTGATCGATACAAGGATACCTGCCACGGATGGCGGGTCCCTGGAGGTCTGGCGTGTCGAGCCGGATGGGGAATCTCAGGGAATCGTTGTTTTTGTACACGGCTGGGGTCGCAACCGGGACCGCATGGTTTACAGGGCCCGACTGTTTGCCGATCTCGGTTTTACCACGGTCATGCACAGCGCACGCGATCATGGTGGCTCCACCAAGTCGTGTATTGTCAATGCGGTCAAGTTTGCCGAAGATGTCGAGGAGGTTCTGAAGTGGATCAACCAACCTGTCATTTTATACGGCCACTCGGCTGGTGCGGCAGGTGCTATCATTGCCGCCCACAGGAACCCCGAGAAAATTAGACGACTCTTTATAGAAGCGAGTTATGCCTATACCAAGGAAGGCTTGTTAAGTCTCTATACCTGGGTTAACCGGTTTTTCGGAAAAGCAATCGGTCCCATGATCATTTTCTGGTGGGAGCTATTGTATCCGGGTGCCATGGATCAATACAGCCCTGCCAATCTGGCACCTGCTCTTTGCATGCCCGTGATGATCATTCATGGCGAGAAAGATCAACGATTCCCGGTGGCATTTGCCCATACCCTGAAGCATCGCTTCCCGGCTGGCAAGGTGGATATGTATATTGCGCCTTGCGCCGGCCACAGTGATGCGAGTCTTACGCCCGGTTATTCGGAGGCTATCCGCTCCTTTCTCAATAGCCATGGTGAAAAATGACGTCCGAATCGATATTGGCGGGATGGCTGGTGGATGGCAGCGGAGGGCCTGCCAGAGAGAATGTTTTGCTGACCATCGATAAGGGCACGATTACGCACATCGAGGAGGCAATTCCTGAAAAGACTTGTCAACTGGAAGTAACCGATTTTTCACATTGCACTTTGTTGCCGGGCCTGATCGATGCCCATATCCATCTTTTCATGTCAGGTACTGAGGATCTGGATATCAGAGATAAACAGTTGAACTTGACCTTTGATGACCTGATCGGTGGTATGGAAGAGCGACTTGGCAATTTAATTGCTTGCGGGATTGTGGCATGCAGGGATGGTGGAGACCGACATGCATATACCCTGAAGTATAAGATAGACCGTCTGGCCGGAAACGCATTTCCGCTGCACCTCAAAGTGGCGGGTGCCGCCTGGCACCAGATCGGTCGGTACGGTAAAATGATCGGCAACTCTCCCGGAATTTCTGAAAAACTGGGCCAGAGCATTTGTAAACAGATCCAGGGTATCGACCATATTAAGATCGTCAATTCCGGATTGAATAGTCTGGTACATTTCGGTAGAGAGACATCGCCTCAGTTTGATGTCCTGGAATTGCAGGACGCCATAACAATCGGTGAGGGCTTCGGTTGTAAAACCATGGTGCATGCCAATGGGAAAAAACCGGTTGAAGTTGCCCTGGAAGCAGGGTGTCATTCAATAGAGCATGGGTTTTTCATGGGGCAAGAAAATCTCAAACGGATGGCGGACAAGCAGATATTCTGGGTGCCCACAGCCGTGACCATGCAAGCCTATCGTGACACATTTGAGCGGCGGATCAAAAAAAACAGAATCCAGAGCCCTTCGATAGATCCATCCCTGGTGCGGATCGACAAGATGGTTGAGGTAGCTTCAAGAAATCTGGAGCACCAGTTGGAACAGATCCACCAGGCAAAAGGACTGGGGGTACCGATTGCAGTGGGAACCGATTCAGGAAGTATCGGGGTTTACCATGGCGTGTCTGTAAAGGAGGAAATACGGTTGCTCATGATGGCGGGATTTTCAGGTCCGGAGGCCATTCAATGTGCAACACAGAACAACGCACGTCTGCTCAATTTAAAGAATTGCGGTCTGATCGCCAAGGGAACGGTGGCTACGTTTGTTGCCGTGGCCGGCCCGCCTCAGGATCTGCCGGACAGCCTTGGCAGGATAGCGTATCTGTATATAAAGGGCAGTGAATATGGAAGAAGAGAAGAAATAAAGCAACAAGACATTTCCCGAACCAGTGGAGCAGGAACGACTAACATTGTATGAGTACGACAACACCAGCATTTGAAATTCTTTTGACTTACAGGTTTTTTGCATGCGCCAGCATATTTTTGTTGACGGCCAGACCCATCCCGGGCTGAACCAGATCATGCTGTTTTTCAACAAAAGGTAGATATACAAGGACAAAGCTTCTGGGTGTTATCTGGATATCCGGCAGGATGCTCATTACCTTTCGCCGGGGCTTGATAATACCGGACAAGGTCAATTTCAGACTTTCGAGAGCTTCTTTCAGGGGCAGGTTGACCGGGTGCAGGTTGCTGCTGGGTGTTCCCCGTAAAAATTTTCCGGCAGGTTGAGCAATGGTCATGGTTTGGGAAAGTTTGATAAAAAACTGTGGTCGAACTTTAAAAGCCAGAGCCCAGAAGTGAAATGCGGGATCCGGCATCCCGGGCTGGACAGTCTTGGGAAGATTGGCCTCCCGGACCAGATCGGCATAGGAGTTCAGTGCTATATTGGAGATATCTGCCTTGATACGCCAGAAGGGCAAATAGCGCAGATGTTCTCCTGCTCCTGCAAGATGGACAGCGGTGAGCTTGGAAAAGCCATTTTGGCCGGGTTTATACACCGATCTGCAATTGCCACATCCCAGCACCAGTGAATCCCGTTTTCCCTCAAGATCCCATCCACAATGCGGGCACAGGGTGGGCAGAAAACGAAGGTTCCAGTCGAGATGGTTACCGGCATACACGGAAGTGTCAAAATCGTCCGCAAGTTTTTTCGTAATTGGCTGGTTCAGGATTGCATCCACCAGACGTCCATCAAAATAGAAGGGTGAATATATGATGCTGAGACTATCCCCGATGTTCGCCTGGTGGACAATGGGTCTGGAAAGCGAAGCATTGAAACGTTTGTCGACGATATCGATCATCTTGGAAAACGACAGAGTGGTTGTGAGAAACCGGCCCTTTATTTCGGATGAGGCAAATCGGAGTTTTTGCGTCTGGCTGCGAAGACCTACGGAAGAGGGGAACTGCTCGTCATCGATGGCCTTGTGACTGACATCCACCAGCTGGTGCTCCATCTTGCCGGCAAGACAGGAGAAGCGCATACCCTTAAAACGCCAGTAGGGAACATATAAAAGCTCTTTATCTTCAGGCGCATTGCTCGGCAGCACGTAGCGAAATTGCGTGGTCTGTAGATATGATTTTACCCTGCAGTACTGGCATTGGAACAGCCTGTCGGTTTCTTCCAGGATTGCCGGGGCGCCACACTGGGGGCATTGGTGCTCGATCTGAAAACGGATGGGGAACTCCCTGAAAATCTGTTTTAGGTTTTAAGCAGTGCTAAGAGCCAAAAGCAAAGAGCTACAGGCCAACAACCGTCAGGTTGTTCCTAATTTTTCCCCACAACTCCCACAGAATTTCGAATCCGGCAGGTTTTCCTGATTGCACTTGGTGCAGTGTTTTGGCACCGGTTTTTCTTCGGCAGGGTGACCGCAGCGTGAGCAGAATTTGGCACTGGCTGTCAAGTTCTTCCCGCAGGCGGCGCACTGCCGAATGACAAGTTGTTGATGGCCGCAATAAGGGCAAAATTTAGCATCGGTGGGAATCTCGTTGTGACATTCCGGACAGGAAAAAATTTCTGCCAGGCTTTGTTTTTGGGCACCGCCCCCCCCGGTAAAATATTGGGCAAACATGGCAGGCATCATGAGTCCCAGCCCGGTTCCCATACCCATGCCTGCGCCGGAAGAGTCAGCCTCCGCGGCTTTTTCCATAGCCATGGCGGCTTTCATTTGCATGAGCTTGTTCATATCGTTGAAGACACCCATCCGACTCCGGTCGTCAATGGCCTCTTGCACCTCAGGCGGCGGTGTAATCGAATTCAGATACAGATGGGTCAAGGCCAGTCCGAAATGGCTGAAATCTTCCTGAAGACGCCGTATCAGCCCGTTGGCGAGCTCGTCATATTTTGCGGGAAGGTTCAGAATGGAGTCGATGGTTTCCCCCATATAATCATTGAATCTGGAAACGATGACGCGGTTCAGGTATTCATCGACCTCTGCCGTGGTGTAGATTCCCTGGGTACCAACCATGCTGTTGATAAACAGCACGGGTTGCACGACCTGCAGGTTGAAGATGCCGAATGCCCGCAGACGGATCAAGCCCAGTTCACTGTCTTTGAACGCGACAGGATCACGGGTTCCCCACTTGAGGTTGGTGAAGATCTTCAGGTTGATGAAATATACTTCTGCTCGCAACGGGCTGTTCATGGCCCAGGGAATACTGGCTATTTTTGTGAGAATCGGTATGTTGCCGGTTTTGAGCGTATGCCGGCCCGGTCCAAAAGCTTCGATTGCCTTGCCTTTATAGAAAAAAACCCCTGCCTGGCTTTCCCGGACGGTCAGCTGGGCCCCGTATTTGATTTCACCGGAGCCTGTTTCCGGAAGCCGGTGCACCAGCTCCTGACCGGTATTGTCAAACCATTCTAAATTTTCTAAAAAGATGAGATTGTCTGTACCCATAGTCATATACTCCCAACCCGGATAAACCGGAAAAGTAAAAGATCCTTTATCACAAAGTACACCATTTTTACAATTAAGGAACTAAGAAGATTATCATTCTGTCTGTTCATTGTCTATCTGGTCTGGATTCATGAATGCTTTGGCATACTCCAAAAGCAATCTGCTGTTGACAACCAGGTCGTGTATATCCGGATCGATGTGCCCGTCTTTTTTTAAAAAAGATAGAATTTTCAATGCCTGTGAAAGCTTCATGGGTTTTTTATAGGGCCGGTCCTTGGCCGTCAATGCTTCAAAAATATCTGCTACTGCCATAATGCGTGACTGCAGGGGGAGTTCGTCTTTGCTGAGGTGCCTGAAGTATCCGGATCCATCCAGTTTCTCGTGATGTCCGGCAGCATATTCAGCTACCATTGCGTGTTTTTTTGGAAAGGGGAGTTCATTGAGCATCTTGTAGGTAACTTCCACATGGTTTTCAATGATCCCGCGTTCTTCTTTGGTGAGGGTTCCTTTTCGGATACTCAGGTTTTTGATCTCATCTTCGCTAAGATAGGGACGCTGCCTGCCATTCATGTGGTATGTCTTTTGGGCGATTTTATGGAGTTTTTCGAGATTGTCGTCATCCATAAACTCGACAGCCTCGTTAATGGTCCGTAGAAAATCGAACTCCCTTTTAACCGTGGCGATTTGTTCAGACATATCCTTATCGAGACGGGACTTCACCTGCGGGTCAAGTTGCCCTTGGGCGGACAATTCGAGCTTATGCTTGAGACAAGCGTTTTCTATGGCTGTCGCGATGAGATCGAACCGGGTTTCGATAAATTCAATCCGATCGACAAAGGACTGCAGTTTGGTGGCTTTGTCTACAATGACCTCAGGCGTGGTAATTTTGCCGACATCGTGCATCCAGGCTGCCAGACGCAATTCTTCCATTTCATCGTCGCTGAAGCAGGTGTCCTGAAAAGGCGTCTGGCCTGTATCATTGATCTCTTTGGCAATCATCATGGTGAGATCAACCACCCGTGTAATATGCCCGCCGGTGAAAGGCGATTTTTCATCCATGGCAGTTGCAATGCTTTTGATGAAGGCATAAAAAAGATCGGTCAGGTTCTGGATCAGCTGTGTGTTGGTCAGCGCAACGGCTCCCTGGGAGGCGAGGGAGACCACCAGATCGATGTATTCGGGAGAAAAAGAGATGACTTCTGCGGTTTCCAGGTCCTGCGCATTCAGCAACTGAAGCACCCCGATGGTCTCGTTCTCGTGGTTCTGCATGGCAAGTACCAGCATTGATTTAGATATGTAGCCGGTTGATTTGTCATAACCCCGGGTTCCGGAAAAATCAAAACCTTCAGCATCATAGACATCGGGGATGTTGATAATCTCTCCTGTCAGGGCCGCATACGAGGAAACATTTGCATGGTTTGGCTTACCCTGGGAATCAAACAGCGGCACGTTGGGGAGATTGATTTCAGCGCCACTCGTTCCGCCGAGCCGGATTCCCATGGTATCGTTCTGAAGGATCTGGAACTGGAGGGTCTGTTTTTCCTTGTCCAGGATATAGAGCGTCCCTGCATCGGCGTTTGTCAGGCTTTTGGCTTCATCGACAATCATTTCGAGAAGCTTGTGAATATCCTTTTCTACCGACAGAGCTGCACCGATTCTGGTAATTTTTTTGAGATGTATGGCGAGGTGATTTTCCAGGGACTCATCCTTGGATGGGCTATAGGAGTATTGGCTCAATCTCTTTGAAATGCTGCCGGGCGGATTCAAGTTTGAAAATGCGCTCATAGCATCACCCTGTTGTGTGTGAAAGATGCAGCTCCTGTCGTGTTCTGATGCAAGCCAAACATACGTGGTATCCCAAGGATAGAGAAATTTCGCCCATGATTAGATGCGCTGGAAACATATCATAATCTGTCGGCGGGTGCAAATAGCTCAGCCTGTCAGGATATGCTTAAAGGTTGCGATGGTTTTTGCGTAGTCGGGGCTTTTGAAAATAGCCGATCCGGCGACAAAGATGTCGGCACCGGCTGCAGAAATTTCGCCAATGGTGTTTTCATTTACACCCCCATCAATTTCGATGCGTGTCTCAAGCTTTTTTTCATCAATCGTTCTTCTGAGAGCTCTAATTTTGTCGAGACAGCTCGGAATGAATTTTTGCCCTCCGAAACCGGGGTTTACACTCATCAGCATGACATGGTAGACGTTCTCCAGCTCCCAATCCAGTGTTGACAGAGGGGTGGATGGATTCAATACAACACCTGCCCTGGCACCTGTTTCCTTGATCATCTGTATGGTCCGGTTCAAATGGCCGCAGGCTTCCACCTGAACTGAAATAAGATCGGATCCTGCATCGGCAAAGGCCTGTATGTATCGTTCTGGTTTTTCTATCATCAAATGAACATCGAGAGGCAGATCGGTCACCCGCTTGGCGGCTTTGACAACCAATGGACCGATGGTGATGTTCGGCACGAAGTGGCCGTCCATGACGTCGATGTGTATCCAGTCGGCGCCTGCGGCCTCAACAGCCCTGATTTCGTCCCCCAGTCTGGTAAAATCTGCTGAAAGAATCGATGGTGCAATCAATTTCATTTCTTTACTCCTCATATCAGCCTACAGCCTATGGTCTATGGTTCATTGAATACCTGGGTTTTTACAAGTTCACCGTCTACATACAGAAACAATGTCGCGATGGTGTTGGTGGGAACCAGCAGCCAAAGTTCTTCACCTGGGTTCATGAAGTCGTTGTAGAGTTCACTCGACACCCCCATGCTGTCCAACCGGACCAGGACATGTTTGTTCAGAAATCCGGAATCTATTTTGTGTCTGAAAAAACCAGATCGCCGGGCTTGGTCTACACTATGTCCGGAATCCGACCCGGGTTTTCTGTTGACCACCAGGTCGATGGGGGATTTCTCTATAACACGGTATCCTGAATTTGGATACTGTCCTACGATGATGCTGTCGGGCTTGTCCTGATGAAATTCATGCCGGAAGCGGCCAACCTGTAAATGACTTCGTTCAATATCTACGACAGCCTCATCAACGGACAATCCTCTCAAATCCAGCATTTGATAGGCCCTGGGTCGTTGTCCCATGCTTATCAGCAGGTTCACGCAATGGCCGCGGTTAACCAGAATGCTGTAAGAGGGCTCCTGCGCGATGACAACATCCTTGCCGGTTGTCTCATTATCATGCACATAGGTGTCATGCCCCAGGCATAATCCGCTTTCTTCCAATAAAAGCTGGGCTTGCCTTAGCGGAAGTCCGGTGACATTCGGCATGGTAATGACTTTCGGTCCCTTGGATAGTAGAATCCTTAAGTCCCTTCCTTTCTTGATTTCCGAGCCGGGTAGGGGTTCCTGGAATATAACATGATTTTTTGGGTAGTCATCATTGTACTCGGAACCTTTTATCTTGGTATTGAGCCCGAGATCCGTGAGTATTTCCAGTGAATAAACCACATCTCTTCCCAGCAGGTCCGGCACCACCACGGTATCTTCGCTTTTGATGATAAACGTCAGGGTCAGATATGCCGTCGTGCCGGTGATCATGAGAAACACGATCAGTAGTGCGGATATTTTTGCAAAGCGTCGTATCATTGCATCCGTTTAAACCGAACGGAAAAAAAGCCATCCATATGGCTGGTATGGGGATACGTTCTGAAAAAACCATTGTTGTCGACAAAGGGTTGAACCGTTTTTAATAGAGAGTCGTGTGTTTTGTAGATCATAAATTTCTGATGAGTGTCCATAAACTTGGCCACCACCTGTTCATTTTCTTCCGGCTCCAGGCTGCACACAACATATTGCAGGATCCCGCCAATTTTTACCATGGGTGCCAGTGTCTGCAGAAATGTGCATTGTCGCTGCTGATAGTGCGCGAGATTCATTTTTGAAAAAGCCCATTTTGCATCGGGGTTTCTTCTCAGAACTCCCAAACCCGAGCAGGGGGCATCCAGTAGAATCCGGTCAAAGGTTCTCGAGGGATCTTTTGCAAAAGGAGTGTTCAAGTCATGGGAGTTGGTGGTGACAATCGATATGCCCAGGTGCATCATTTCGGATCGAAGTTGTGAAAGTTTCTGCTTTTGATGATCCATGGCAATGATACGCCCCTGGTTTGACATTAACTGGGCCATATGTCCGGTTTTTCCTCCCAGACCGGCGCAGGCGTCCAGAACGGTTTCACCGGGCTGGGGATTCAAAAAACAGGAGACAAGCTGCGCTGCTTCGTCCTGCACCTGAAACCAGCCCTTATGGAATGCGGTCAGGTTTGCGACAGGCAGTTTTGGATGATAGAATGAAACGCCGTCCGGGGAATGGGGTGTTGCCTGTACATCCACGGCTTCGTCACTCAGTAGCCGAATCAAGCTCTCACGGTCGGTTTTGAGGCGGTTTGTCCTGACGGTTATAGGTGGAATGGTGTTGAATGCGTCACATAATTTGCGTGTTTCAAGGGGCCCGAATCGATTCACCCAGCGCTGGACCAACCATTCCGGAAATGCATGTGAGGCTGCCAGGGAGGCCACTGGATATTTCCTGAAATCAGGAAAGTCTACATCCTGGTATTGGACACTCGCTTTTCTCAGCAGGGCATTGACATAGTTGACGGTCCGGGTATCTGCAACGGTTTTGGCCAATTCCACGGATGTGTTCACAGCTGCGGATATGGGTACACGCGTGAGATACATCATTTGAAAGAGCGCCATACGCAGGATATTGAAAATCTTGGGATCTATTTTGTCCGGTTTGGTGTGTGAAAAATGTTTAACGATCCAATCCAGGCGACCGCGCCATCTGAGAACGCCATACACCAGACTATAAATAAAGGCCTTGTCCAGTTTTGACTGTTGACCGGTGCTGAAAACGGAATCGATAATCGTATCGAGAGTCATCTGGGAATTATCAAGCGTGTTCAGGACATCGAGGGCGGTTTCGCGTGCTTTGTCTCTTGTTTTCTTCATGTAAGAACCGTGCCTGTTTCCATGCTGCATCCACACAGATACTCTTTTGTGGCCAGGCATTTTCCCGAGGCGCCTTGAAGCTCTTCGATGAGAAGTGCGCCTTTACCCGTGGCCACAAGCATTTCATCCGGAAAAGACATGAGCACGGTGCCGGGTGCCTCATGGGTTTCCTTGTCCAGGCATTTTGATCTGTATATTTTCAGCCGTGTGTCACCGCAGAACGTAAAGGCACCGGGCCAGGGGTTGATACCCCGGATGAAATTTGCAATATCGCTTGCCGGCAGTCCCCAGTTGATACGGCCGTCTTTTTTTTTCAGCATTGGGACATAGGATGCTGCAGCTGGATCCTGGGCTGTGGAAACGAGCTTTCCGGTGGCGAGCTTTTCCAGTGTTTCCAACAGCAGACAAGCCCCTTCCCGGGCCAGTTTGTCATGAAGTGTTACAGAAGTGTCTTCGGGAGAGATCTGCACAGTTTGTTGCAGAAGGATGTCTCCGGTGTCGAGGCCTTCATCCATCATCATGGTTGTAACGCCGGTTTCTTTTTCTCCGTTGATAATTGCCCATTGAATTGGAGCCGGACCCCGGTACCTGGGAAGCAGTGATGCGTGAACATTGATGGCCTTGAAAGGAGGGAGTTCAAGCAGACGTTTGGGCAGAATCTGTCCGAAGGCGACAACGACGAGCAAATCCGGTTTAAGGTCTGCAATGACGTCAAGAAACGTATCTGGTTTAACGCTCTCGGGCTGCGAAAAACCATATCCATAACGAATAGCCGACTCCTTGATCGGAGAGGGCATGATTTTGCGCCCACGCCCACTGGGCCTGTCCGGTTGCGTTACCACCAGAACAATATCATGGCGGCTTTCATGGAGAGCCTGCAGGGAAGGGACCGCAAATTCAGGTGTTCCCATGAATACGACCTTGAGTGGTGTTGTGGTTTCGATACTACTCTCCCCGTTTTATCTGTTTCTGTATACGTCTGGCGTAAAGCTGTCTCTTGAGCGCACTGATCCGGTCGATGAAAAGTTTGCCCTTCAGATGATCTATTTCGTGCTGCAGAACAATGGACAAGAAATCGTGAGCCTCAAAGCGAAGCAGTTTTTCATTCCTGTCGTAGGCTTCCACCAGGATCGAGGCAAAGCGTTTAACATCCGAGCGATATTCCGGAACACTCAGACAGCCTTCATTTTCAGACAACACGTCCCCTTCGCTTTCGATAATCCGTGGGTTAACCAGGACCTTTATGGAACGGTCTTCGTCCTGAGGTGAAATGTCATATATGAGCAAGCTCCGGTCGATGCCCACCTGGATCGCAGCCAATCCTACCCCGGGTGCTTGATACATGGTTTCCCCCATGTTGTCGATAAGTTCCTGAAGGGCACCATCAATATTCTCAACCGGTTTTGTGGGTTGTTTCAGAAATATGTCAGGGTAGGTTACTATGTCGAGTATGGCCATGAGATATCCTGTTGAACGTCTGGGTCAGTGATAAACAGGTAACGGTTTATCCGAACTTGTAAATTATTATACCAAAGGACCTGAGGGGTCAAGGGTTTGGCGTTAGGGTCTTTGTTGATCAGACGGTAGCCCTAAACTGTACGTCACAAGCAATAAAAGGCTTACAACGTAACCGCCGAATTCTTGGCTCCTGGTTTTATTGTACAATAGTCATTTTATGCAGAATTGCAATGGAGACAGGTGGCGGTTTGTCAAGATGTGTCTTGCCGTTACAACATCATTGGCAATCTGTTGGGAAAGGGCATCTATTCCCGAAAACTTGATCTCATCCCGGATGCGCTCGATGAACTTGACGATGATGGATTGTCCGTAAAGATCCTTGTTAAAGTCCAATATGTGTACTTCGACGGTCAGTTCATTTTCATCAAAAGTGGGGCTGTACCCGATATTGGCTACGCCCTGGTAGGTTTCATCCAGACAGTCGACGGTGACGGCGTAGATGCCGTTCTTTGGATAAAGTTCTTCTTTGAGTTTGATGTTTGCCGTAGGAAATCCCAGGAGTTTACCACCTCTGTTTCGTCCAGGGGTTACGATGCCGCTGACCTGGTAGTGGCGACCCAACAGTTTATGTGCCTCGCCGACCTCCCCATCACGCATCAGCAATTCCCGGATGCGGGTACTGCTGATGCGTGATGGAATATTGTTTGAGACCGGAATCCAATCAACCACATCGACTTCAAAGTCGAAAGCTTCGGCATACGATTTTAACAGATTGAGATTTCCTTCACGGTTTTTTCCGAAGGTATAGTCTTTTCCCACGACAATGGCCTGGATACCAATCCGGCCCAGCAATATATCCAGAACAAATTCTTTGGCCGTAATGGCTGCAAACTCGCGGGTAAAAGGAACACAGATAAGCACATCAATTCCCGACTTCTCGATCAGTTCGATTTTTTGAGCATAAGGGGTGATGAGTGGAGGGTGTCCATTATTTTTCAGGACACGAATCGGGTGAGGCTCGAACGTCATGGCAATGGCCGTGCCATTTCTCATGTCGGCATTCTCCATGACCTCATGAAAAAGTGCCTGATGCCCGATATGAACGCCGTCAAAATTGCCGATGGTTATAACGGCGTTAGGGAAAGGGGTTTCAATATCTTCAAGTTTTTCAATAAGTTTCATTCATTTACCCAGCAGCAATTAATGCCTTGACATCAAAAATAAAAAGATATACCTATAGCATCCTACGAATTACATCAATCTCTTTTTGTTCGAAGTGCTGAAAGAACATGAAAGGGACTGATCAACGCCAATCCCATCGTGCCGAAGTGGCGGAACTGGTAGACGCGCTAGGTTCAGGGTCTAGTAAGGGTTTCCTTGTGGGAGTTCAAATCTCCCCTTCGGCACCACTTTTTTTCTTAACTTCCTGTTTTATATTAATATCCTAAGCCTAAAAATACGCCAAAAATGGCGTTTTTCCGAATAATGGGGCAAAGCCACTACACTGGTACATAATGAAACTTGTACCGGAGATAGAGAGGAGCTGGCTTATGACCACACGGTCTTCCCCTTCGTACCTTTTTCAATCCCCGTATTCCTATTATTTCAGAATCCGGATCCCAGATGATTTGCGGTTGCACTTCGCTGGCAAAACTGAAATAAAACGATCACTCCAAACCGGATATCTGTCTGATGCAAAGTATAAGGCTCGGTTGCTTGCTGGTCAAGTTCAAAGGCTGTTCAGATACTTGCACGGAAAGGAAGCTAATGCCATGACCGCAAAAAAATACTCCAAACTTACAGACGATCTGCTGAACGACATTGTGTCTATAACTTTCTTGGACGGGTTATTAGGATTTGTAACCTGTGGCATATACACACCGCATACGGCTAAAGTTTATTGCACCGATTAAATAGCGAATAATCGCTTTGGGTAAACCACAATATGTATGCATTCTAATTATCAAGAGAAATGGAAGATTACTGGCATAAGTCTTCAATGACCGGTGTTGCTATCTCCTACTCATCCAAGATCTTTGTTGGCTTGAATATGCTGTGACACTAACAATATTTGATCTAAAAGATGGTTGATGGTATTTTCATTGAACCACAACTATTCGGACATTAATTTGTCATATGGTATTCTCTATTATTCATTCAAATAAGGAGGTCAAAAATCATGAGCGAAGAAATGTATCTAAAGTTAGCCAAAGTGCTTGACACCCTCCCAAACGGCTTTCCTACAACAGAATCAGGCGTTGAAATCAAATTATTGAAAAAGATATTTAGACCCGAAGATACAGAGCTTTTCTGCGACTTGAAACTTAGTTTTGAGACTGCGGAGCAGATTTCAGAGAGAACAGGAAGACCGATAGATGGCTTGGAAGATCACTTGATTGAAATGTGGCGGAGAGGGCAACTTTTTGGAGCTGATATTGGAGGAATAATGGTTTTCAAAATGGTGCCTTGGGCATTCGGAATTTATGAATTTCAACTGCCCCACCTGGACCGTGAAATGGCAGAAATGTGTGAGGAGTACATGAAAGTTTTTGGTGAACAGTTTTTCAAAAATAAGCCGCAACTCATGCAAGTCGTCCCAGTTGAGAAAGAAATTTCTGCCAAACAGCAAACTCTTCATTACGAGCAGGTTTCCAATATAATTGAAAATAGCCAGTCATTTGCTGTTTTTGACTGCATATGTAAAAAAGAAAAACACCTATTGGACAAAGGCTGCGATAAGCCATTAGAAATTTGTACTGCATATGCTCCTATCCCAGGCGTTTTCGATGAAGTACCGCATTACCGTTCAATGTCAAAAGATGAGGCATATGCCGTCTTGGACAAAGCAGAAAAGGCCGCTTTAGTCCATCTAACATGGAATATGGAAAGTGGTCATTTTTTTATCTGTAATTGTTGTGGCTGTTGCTGCCATGTTTTGACCTCTATCAATGATTTGGGGATAAATGCTTCCGACGTAATTAATTCAAACTATTATGCTGAAATCAACTCTGATTCATGTATCGTCTGCAATACCTGCATTGATGAACGCTGCCAGGTAGTGGCAATTGAAGAGGGAGATGATGCGAACCATATCATCCGTGAAAAATGTATTGGGTGCGGGCTTTGTATATCAACTTGTCCGACAGAATCCATAAAGCTGATACGAAAAGATCCCGAGGAAATAATTACGCCACCAAAAGATGAGATGGAATGGTTTGAAAAACGTGCAAACCAAGTAGGAGTAGATATCAGTAAGTATACATGATTAATTATCCCATGCTTATCAGCCGTGAGAAACGGTGATGCCTCCAACGAAAATGTAGATATCAGGCTCCTAATATTTTACCGGTGTGCGAAAATTATCACAACAGGCCAAATCTTGCATTCATAAGCCCTGCCGTGATACCTTGATGATGACCAGATGGTATCGTTAATAATACCATAATTCAAAAACGCACGATGTTCTCCATGTAGTGTGCCAAGAGCGCACTTTTAAATATAGTGTGTGCAACTGTGTAAAAGATGAGGGTTGTTTGGCCCCTCGGAGCCGGCTTGCAGGAGCAGGCTTCAAACCGCCTAAAGCTGCGTTGGTTAAGAGCCAGGGTGGTGAGCGTTTAGGAAAAGTCACGGCATAGGATCGTGGCAGGTACGACTCAGAGAGATGAGCGCAAGCGAACCATTCGATGAAGCGTCGAAAGATCATGGACGAGGTCAAAACTGAGCTGATATATGGGGTTCAGGATGAGCTTAGGGGGAGCCTGCGTATTGCCTAAGTGGCCTCCGGCGTTAAGGTGGCATGAATCTGAGTTAGGCTTTTGCATGGAACTTGGGAACCTGTCGTCTCGATGTTAAGGGAGAAATTCAAGTGGAGATCCCACAAGAATGAGAGTACCGATGCGAGGCACAGGGGCGGATCATCCCGTATTAGTGTTGAAGTCTCTGTAATGGGGATGGAGTGAAGGGGATGAGCCAGCTCGCAGCAAGTGAAGGTCAACCAGGAAACTGGGAGGAACCGGATTTATTTCTGCGTAGGCTTGAGACCGTGAGGTTTCAAGAGAATGGCTGGCAGGAGCGGTATGACGGGAGACTGTCACGTACCGTTCTGAGAGGGCCTGGGGGTGAAATTCCCCCGGGCACTCGACTCGGTATTGTTGAAATCGTCGAACCTTGACCAATCCGCTCAAATCATGTACGTATCTTACATTGCACTCAAATCACACTTGGGCTGAATCTTCAAACTGAACCTGATCTATCCTCATTCTCGACCTGTTCTTACCTTTCAAAGATGTATCATCTTTTTTTATCAATTGCTTTATTACAGACTCAGGAGGACAGATCATGACGCTTTTCAAGAGGGTTCTTCAGCTAAGTGCAATCATGTTTCTCATCAGTGCCCTCTTTTCCTGTGGAAAGTGTTCTGTCAAATCTCCCCATGACATCGACCTTGTCCATTTCAAATCCGCTACTGAGTTGACAAGCTCCATTCGGCGCGGCGAAATCACTTCCCTTGATCTTCTCAACCTCTACCTCGACCGCATAGAGCGTTATAATAATGATATCAATGCAGTCGTTGCCCTGGATATAACTGCAGCCCGGGCGCGAGCAGCGGAAGCAGACAAAGCTCTCGTGGAGGGCAAAGACTGGGGGCCACTCCATGGCCTCCCAATGACGGTTAAGGATGTATTTGAAGTGGTTGGCATGCCCACAACATCGGGTGACCCAATGCTCAAAGGTTACATCCCAGATCGTAATGCAATAGCGGTACAACGTCTAATCGATGCAGGTGCAATAATATTTGGCAAAACGAACGTTCCATTCCATGCATCGGATATTCAAACTTACAACGAAATCTATGGTACGACTAATAATCCCTGGGATTTGTCCAGAACTCCAGGCGGTTCATCAGGCGGCTCGGCCGCGGCTCTCGCTGCCGGATTTACTCCTCTCGAACTGGGGAGCGACATAGGGGGGTCAGTCCGTAATCCAGCCCACTACACAGGGGTTTTCGGACATAAACCTACTTTTGGAATTGTTCCGAGATATGGACATATACCACCAATGCCCGGCCAGGTTCCCCCACACGTAATGCCTGCGATTCCGCTTTTCGTAGTCGGACCTCTTGCTCGTAGTGCCGATGACTTAGAATTAGCTATAGAAGTATTGACGACTCCAAATAGGATGGACAAGAGCGCTAACAGACCAGAGCTGTTGCCACCGCGAAGGCAGCAATTCAAAGATTATCGTGTTGCTGTGTGGCTCACGGATCCCTATCCAGCAGCCGAAATCGATGATGAAGTCTTGGCAGCACTCAAGATGACCGTAGAAAAACTGCGTGGTGCCGGTCTTGACATAGACGAGGAAGCGCGGCCTAACATCGATTTGTTAATAGACGGATCACTTTGGTATGAAATATACAGTCAGATGATGATCGGCTCATTACCGCTGGATGAGGTGCTTGTCGAAAGACAGAAAAAGCAACAAGCAATGTGGGCTGAACTATTTGAACGTTATGATGTACTGCTCGCTCCTATATCGCCAACTGTTGCCTTTCCGCATGACCATAAGGGGACGTTAACGACCCGCAGTTTGGAGATCAATGGCCAGCAGAAACCCATGCTAAACAACATGACTTGGGCTTATATGGCAGTTGTATCAGGATTGCCGGCAACTGTTGCACCCGTTGGGCTGAGCGAATCAGGTCTTCCAGTAGGTATTCAGATTATTGGTGCCAGATTCGAGGATAGGACAACCATAGCTTTTGCTAAAGCTTTATCTGAGCTAATTGGTGGATTCAAACCTCCACCAGGCTTTGATAATTAGCACAAATGCACTTTTATTTAGCTAATAGATGAAACCAACAAAACCGTAGATATCAGACCCCTAAAAATTACCGGTGTGCGAAAATAATCACAACCGACCGAATCTTGCATTCATAGACCCTAGTGTGGTACCGTGGGGATGACCAAATGGTATCGGCAATATTGTCTATAATTCCAGTTGGTAAGATACTCTCCATCAATCACCATTCTGAGATTCAGGTTTATTGCCTAATCTACAGATTAGAACTGGTTTAATTATTACGCTCGTAATATATCCAGAACCACACAATAACTTTTCACGTGTTAAAGAATAAAGGAGGTTTCCATATGAGTGCATATATTGTTGTTGACACCAAGATAAACAATCCAGAGATATATGAAGAGTATAAAAAACTTGCGAAGCCCATCGCTGAAAAATACGGAGGTGTTTATCGAGTTAGAGGTGGAGCGATGGATGTTAGGCAAACTGAGCTTTGGACGCCCACCAGGATCGTAATTATCGAATTTCCTGATGTTAAAAGCGCGCAGGCATTTGCAGACTCAGATGAATATGCTCCGGTAAAATCTATGCGTTTAAAAAATGCCGAATGCACGTTATTTATCGTGGATGGAGGGTAACCGACAACGACTCTACCAAGATGTATACATCGCACGGTACGGTCCAGGGTTATAACAGCCAGGCGATCGTCGACTCCAAACACCAGGTGATCGTTCATGGTGAGGCTCTTGGGAGGGGCCCGGACAACGAAAATCTACCACCGGTATTGGATGGAGCCAAAGAGAATCTTCAAAGCATCGGCAAGCCCCCGGATTATTTTGAAGACAAGATCCTAACGGCTGATTCAAGCTATCACAGCATAGCGGAGCGTGCAAGGTGTGTCGAATGTAGAGTCTTAGTGATTGGATTAGCCAACAGGTTATTGCGTTGGTGATGGTGATGGTGCCATGCAATAAATCAGGCTTATGCAGGCGGTCGGAAATGGCTCTAAGTAAGAGTTAATTACCACCGGACTGACGATGAGCAGGGCAATAAACAGATGACCCGGTTATGAATCAGAAAGCGGCAAAGAGCGGTGACCCAACCGTCTATCTTTTCGAAAAACTCACAAGAGAGAAAGTAACCATGACTCCACAGAAACGAGTAAGTACGACTGTACCATTGAACTGGAAAGAAGTGTGGTTCACCAACTGCCCCATGGTATCTGCCAACAACGTCGACCAGGAACTGGGATGGTGCCGTGAAGAGTACAAGAAGATCGGCGTCGAGTACGCCTACTTCCGCCATGCACCGGAGAACAACTGGTACCCGCACTACATCCACAATCTCGACAATCTCATCCGATTCGGCGGTTTGTATCCCCCGATCCATGTTCACGCCGACTACCGTCGAACCAAACTGCTCGGGGCCACCTGGGTCTACGAAGGTGGTGGTTTGATCGTGCGCGCCCGCGACAGAATCTTCCGCGTGAAGGATCTGAAAGGGAAGAAGATCGGCATCTCCAAGAGCCTGAACACGATCAAGAACGACTGGTGGCGGATTCAGGAACACATGGCCATCGAAAATATCCTGATGCTGAACGACATGACCATGGACGATATAGAGCTCGTAGAGTTCCCCTACCCGGATGACTGGTATGACAAACCCGAGATGCTGACCCCGCCGATGAACAACCCCTCTGAGCTGTGGATGCGTCGCGACCACAAGCACGATCTGGCTTTCCGCCCGCTGGAAACGGCGCTCCTGGATGGCACCGTCGATGCCATCTACACCCAGAGCAAGGTCTTCCAGCACCTCCAGGAGGCAACAGGTAAGATCAAGATGATTGTGGACCTGGCCAAGCTACCGGACTGGACCTTGCAGGTTGCCAACACCCCCGCCGTCATCACCTGTACCGAGGTGATGGCCAAGGAGCACCCCGAGCTGGTGATCGCCTACATGAAGGCCATGATCAAGGTCGGCCGTTGGGCCAACGAGCACAAACGCGCTGCTGCAGCGATTCTCAACCGGCAGACTTTCTACCTGGATGCCGAGGACACATACCAAGGCATCAAGCACGTCGATATGGTCCCAAGCCTGAGTGCTCAGAATTTGGAATGCATCAATATCGGCAAAGATTTCATGTTCAGCCACGGCTACATCAAGAACGACTTCAATGTGAACGAATGGGCGGCCCCGGAGTTTCTGGAGAAGGCGGCGATGGAAGTGCTCAAGGAGGAATGGGAAAGAAGAAGCTGGAGCAAGCTTCCTCAAGGAGGTGGGCTCGAGGTAGATGGCGCACGGCTCGGGTAGTCTGGACAAAACGTAACTGAAAACCTGCGGCGCTTTTTTTCGGATTTGGTCATCGGATGCGAAAAAGTGCCGCTCTCACAACTCAAGTCAAAGGAGAATGCCATGAAGAAATATGGCCTCAGTGTGTTCATTTCAATGGTGTTCACAATTCTGGTTGTCACGTCGGCCCACGCCGGCGGGATGTGGTTAGACGGTCAGGCAATCCCCGACATGGGGGTGGGGGGGGCAGGCCGCCAGGCGGCGGGGCTGGATGCTTCCACCGCCAGCGGCAACCCGGCCGCCATGACGCGCCTGGACCAATCCCAGGTGGCAGGCGGTATCATGGGCATCTATCCCGATGTCCAGTTCGATGTCCAAAATTCCACTTTCGGGGGCGGTGACGGCGGCAACGCCGGCAATTTCACCCCCGTACCGACGCTGTATTACGTGCACAGTCTGAGTTCGGATTTAAAACTGGGACTGGGGGTGGGGTCTTATTTTGGTCTGGGCCTCGATTACGGTAATGACTGGGCCGGCAGGTATTACGTTCAAAGCGCCAGCTATGAGACGGTGGCAATCAACCCCACCATCGCCTATCGGATCGCTCCGTGGCTGTCGGTTGGCGGCGGCGCCAACATCGTCAGAGGTGAGATGAGCGCAAGGGTGGCTGTCAACACACTCCTGGAACCGGGCGACGGGCGACTCAAGTACGATGCCACGGACGTGGGCTACGGGTTCAACCTCGGGGCACTGTTCGAATTTAGTTCCCGGACCCGCCTGGGCATCACCTATATCTCGGAAGTCGACCTGGACTTCAAGGACGACCTGCGCTTCAAAAACCTGAATGGCACGTTACTGGGGGCTGCTCTGGAGGCAAACGGGCTGATGGATTCCCGGTTGAAAATCGACTCCACCATTCCCAGTCAAGTGGCTTTGGGGGTCTATCACGCCTTCACCGACAAGCTCGCCATGGTGGGCTCGGTCAACTGGCAGGACTGGAGTAAATTTGGCGTGCCCGAAATCGCAGTGGCAGACAGCGACACGACCACGGCAGACCTGGACTACCAGGACACCTATCATGTGGGTCTGGGGGTCTATTACCGCGTGGAAGATTCCTGGCTGCTGATGGCCGGCTTCGGCTATGACAGCTCACCTATATCCAGCAGCAAAGATCGTTCTCCCACGCTGCCTTTTGACGAAACCTACAGCTATTCCGGCGGTGTGCAGTACGACTGGACCGGTAATTTTTCAATAGGTGCCGCCTACACGTTGATAGCTTCGGGCAAAGGCGAGGTGAACAAAACCGGCGGGCCGCTTCAGAGGGACCTCAAAGGGGAGTACGACACTTACTTCATTCACGCTTTTAACCTGAACTTTGTTTACCGGTTCTAAGATGGGCATGATGTTATTGATAAGGGAAAAAAAGTATTTATCTGATTTTGTCCCTGACGATGGCGACCGGTCTGTTAACCATAGCCTGGGGGAAGAAACGGATAAAAACAACAAGGAGCGGTTTCAAATAGTTGAATGACTCCAACAAAACGGTAGATATCAACCCCCTAAGATTTCACCGGTGTGCGAAAATAATCACAACTGGCCATATCTTGCACTCATAAGACCCTATGTGGTACCGTGGGCATAACCAGATGGTATCGGCAATAATTTTGATGAGGCTGATAACTGGACTTGTCTCCATGTATCTGTGATCCCAACCTGTCGCTGGTGGCGGACTCGGTCCCCTCGCCGCGAAGCTTGTCGTTAAATGCTTATTAAGGCCAATTATGGAAAAAGAATCAAATGATAGTGCGGCTATTCGTATACCGCCGCCGCTATATTTCTTTGCATGTTTGGGAATTGGTCTTTTGTTGGAATACCTTTTCCCCATTCATCTCGCCAGTATTTCATTAATCCCTCGGGTTGTCGTCGGCGGAACATTTATACTTATATCCATCTATTTTGCATTGAGTGGATTTGTTGCGCTGATCAAGAATAGGACTCCATTTGACACTGCAAAATCTACCAATAAGATAGTGCAAGAGGGTCCATATCGTTTTTCTCGAAATCCATTGTACCTATCACTACTGCTTCTATTATTTGGGTTTTCAGTTTTACTTGTGTCTCTCTGGCTACTCTTTACACTACCGATTCTCTATATTCTTTTCTTATTCAAAGCTGTGAAACCTGAAGAAAGCTATCTGTCACAAAAATTTGGAGAAGAATACTTAGATTATTCGTCAAAAGTAAAAAGATGGATTTAAATAAATACCCCAGAAAGTGAAAGATTAATATTCCAACTTAGAGCGGTCATGTCTAATCAATGAAACACCTAACAAAGGACAGCAGATTACCCCAGTCGTACGAATCCAAGTAGCTCCAACACATTGGTAGATTTCAGATTCCAAAATACTAATGATTTTGGTTTTATTTCAAAACCTATCGACATTGTTGGTTATGAGTTCGATAGGGGAGTAAATAGAAGGTGATGGAAATGAAGAGTTCTGTGCTCATTATTTTGAGCCACCAAATTGTCTTTCAAGGCATGTTCTTTGCAAAAAACATCTTGCTTCGTCAAAGATTGGGGATGCAGGTTAGAGGGAGAAATCGAGAAGCCAGCTTATCGATTGTGTTCTTAGGTTTTTTCATCACTGTTTCTTTTCTATTTAGTTCGTTCAACGTCTCATTTGGAACCGTAGGTCTAATATCGAAAAGTGTTGCAACGGCCACAGCAATAGTACTCCTTGCTGTGAATATTTTGATAGGAGCAGCATCATTGATAGGATTGAAGGATTCATGGCGTGTGGGCATATTGGAGGATCAACAAACTGATCTGATAGAAGGAGGTATATATCATTTCTCAAGGAATCCCTACTTTCTCTCCTATCTGATTATGCTTGCTGCTTACACAGTTCTCCTACAGAATATCATACTCCTTATTCTATCGTTATTGGGATTTGTTTTCATCCATAGGATGGTGTTGAAAGAAGAACAACATCTCACAGAGCAACACGGGGATATTTATCGCCTATATCTGAAAAAGGTCCCAAGATACTTCATTATTTGAATTTTCTTTTGACTTCATGCCCACGAAATATGGGATCTGAGAACCGTTGATCCAACTCATCAACGGTGAAAAGGGTTTCTGAAAACTTGTGATAGCTGCACGTGGCGTCTTTGATACTTGAGGATGTACGGGATTATTAGGGGTAGCGCTATCATCTGGGGTTGATATTTTGTCTGAAATTTGGGATACAACAGTCCTAAGCACTAACACACATTCGGCACCTAACCAGATGGAGTTGATTTAAATTATGCTGTGTTTACAACACATTGGAAGGGTAGGGTAGCCTCAAAATTCCGTGTCTCCCCTTCGGCACCACTTTTTTATTAACTATCTGATCTAACTTCTAATATAAAACCTCAATCCAAACCGGATATTTGTCTGATGCAAAGTATAAGGCTTGGTAACTTGCTGGTCAAGTCCAGGGGCTGTTCAGATATATAGCTACCGCATGCTAGAAGCTATCTCAAAAAAGTTTTTTGGCTCAATTTCTGTGTTGGTCCCTTGCTTCAACTCCTCGGAATACTTCAGTATGCCTGCGGGTTGAAGTTCGGGTCCGCCTTGAACTTCAACCAAAACCCTTTTTTTGAGATGGCTTCTAGTCATTTTCATTGGATGATATATTCTAATCCACAATCCTCAGCTTATGCGTATCTTTTAGTTTCTTCCATATCTTCACAACAATCGCCATCGCAGGATTGGAGTCATCCAAACCTTCTTCTTCACAAAACTGCAAACACGATTCCTTGAGGGCTTCATTAACCGACCAGACCTCCAATTGCTGTTTGATATACCTGGCGAGAGTCAGATGAAATGGAACAAGGTCCTCTTTTGATAAATTTCCCAGAATCGAACGATCCCTGAGATCCATTTCGTTGATGATATCTACAGCGGCCTCATCAACCGTTTTTGGCATATCTGATGGATGTTCAACATCGTTCCATTTTCTGGCTTTATGAATAAAGTTATTTTCAGAAAGACATACGAATAAAACAGATTCGATAATATCCAGTGTCGATTGATAGATTTTGGAGTCTTTACTTGCCCTTGGGCCAGCTACATTTAAAGTCTTTATGTCGTAATCCACAATCCAGTTGTTGATCTGGACAGCGGCATCAAACGGTGTAATGATGGAGAGATTAATATGGAGCATTGACTTACCATACTTCAGGGCCATCTTTTCGGTGTGCTCAGAATCACCAGTAATCATCCCATGTGACAGAATGAGCGTACCATCCGACTCCCGGATGTTCTTTTTGGTTCTTTCAGGATAGGAGTCTGTGTGCATTTCGATGAGGTTGTATTTATCTGACAGGGGGCCATTTTCAGTTAGACGACCCTTGGGTAACCAACCACCATGAGGTATGCCCAGTTTGATTGCGGCATCCAGTGCTCCTTGAGCAGCACCAGTTTGTCCACCTGATATTATCTTTTCAATCATGGTTCTACTGACTGGGCTATGAGGGGTTCAAAAAAATTCTTGATATGATCGTCAGTTACAATGCCTATTCTTTTTGCCAGCTTTGGTGATAGGACGGTGAAATCACCCTTTGATTTTGCACACAGTTCATCCTTTTGGTTGAAAAGGAAACCCTCAACTAAAGCCGTTCGTTTTCCATTAAAATCTATCACCCTTCCTTCAGCCCTCAGCTTTTCACCAACACGAACCGCTTTGATAAAATCGACCGTCATTGAGGTTGTTAGGGAAACTTTCTTAAGGAGATGTAATGCAGCCCAACTCATTATCTCGTCAAGGATCGTGGAAACAATTCCACCATGCGCGATCTTTTTCCATCCACCCATGTGTTCAGGTATTGATGGCCAAGAGTAAACAGTCTCTTCGTTGGAAAAAAATTTCATTTGCAGGCCAAGACTATTGGTCGGGCTGCATCCGAAACAGGTATTGGTATCGGTGTTGAGAATCTCTTTGAAAATTGTATTGTTATCCATGGTGTTCATCCTTTTGTTATAGAAAACTACGAACATCACACATCCCATTAAGTTTCTTTACAGTCTGATCATTCAGTAGTCAATGCTTTGGCGTATTGATTATGGTCAGCTACATCTGAGGATTCTTTAAAAGTGGGCATGTTTCAGTGTTCCAGCAGGCACATCTGGTGAAGGTTAGTGTCTCAGTGAATGCTTGGTTGGTCATGGCACCTATGCCGAACGTTCCGAAAAGGACCTGGCCGCAGGCAAATGCGATCTCATTGCCGTAGGACGGCCTTTTCTTGTGACTCCCGACCTGGTGGAGCGTTGGAAAACCGGCGCGGATGTTAATGCTCCGGACATGGATACATTTTATACACCTGGAGCCAAAGGCTATACCGACATTGTGTCTAAACGTCCAAGGCAACATGGACGGTTTCGAGGACTACATCCTAATAAGTTTAGAAATATCAACATCTTAACAGCAGCTGGAATACCCATTTTGTGATACTGTTTTCCGATGGCCGATCTAATGGCTGATGATTGACAAACCCGAACGATAAGGATATGATTGATTTTAATCTTTCTGACTCTCTATTTCCACCTTGTATGAAGCGTAAAGCAGTTCTCGATACGCTGACCGAATCTTGTTTCCCATCGAATTTTCGCACCAGTGAGCAAACCATATACACTCGTCATACTCCAGGTAACACCTATCTGTAGATGATGGCCAACCGCCATCATTGTGCCAATCAAATTATTTTTAGTGTATCATCGCTACGGATGCTCTGGTCTTGTCCGGTTCTATTTAGGACTATAACAAATAAACAAAGGAGGTAACATCATGGAAAAACAAATAAAGAATTATGAGACCATGCTTAGGGTTGCAAAATCAATCTCGCACTCCAAGGACCCAGAAGAAGTTGCCTTAATGACAGTAGATAGTATTAAGACTGCTTTGGGTGTCAAAGGCTGTTCTTTATTTCTATTCAATCGGAAAACAAATGAACTGGAGTTGGCAACCTCATTCGGGTTGAGCGATGAATACATAAATAAAGGTCCTGTGAGTGCACTTCGCTCTGTTGCCCAATCTTTGGAGGATGGTCCAGTGGCGATTTATGATGTTATGGATGATCCCAGAATCCAGTATCCTAAAGAAGCGCATGAAGAAGGAATATCCTCCATACTATCCGTACCTATAGTTGTCGGGGGAAAACTGATGGGGGCAATGCGGGTTTATACCTCTGAACCTTGGGAGTTCACGTTAGATGATGTAAATTTTGTTCAGGCGCTGGCGCAAATAGCTGGAGGGGCAATAAATATGGCCAGATATGTTAAAGGATTAAAAAGCAGCATTGACGTTTTAAAAACAATGAGGGATGTTCAGATCCAGCGATCTACGAGAAGCACCCCTTAGCTAAAAATACTGTTTTCAAATATGAAATGTCCGGGTTAAACTGCAACACCGTATTTATCCAGGATGAACGTCAGGTTGTTGATGGCGTTCTCATACTTGATTTTTCCGTAGTTGTAGTAATCGAACTCGATCTTTGAAACATTGAGTTGGATAAGGCTCCATAAAAACCAGTAGATGTCCGGAAAGGGTTTGAAGAGATCGACGAAGAAGAGGGTCCGATCTATTTTTTTCCCGCTGCAGTAGGCTTTTATGATATCCTTTTCTACGTCACGGGGCACGAGAACTTCCTGAAACATATCGGCAATGTCGTAGTATTTCGGGGCCATGCCACCATACTCCCAGTCGATGAGATACATGGCAGCATCGTATTTGTGGGCGGCCTCATCCTTGATGAGGATGAAATTGTCTGCCAGCAGATCGTTGTGGCAGGGGGTGTATTCAGATTCTGGAATATTGATGATGCTCGACAGCTTGATAAGTCTCTGGATGGTGCCTGGGACATCGAATTCCGGATATTCGACATTGAGTTGTCGCAGGACAACGGACATTTTCATGACCTCCAGCAGGGGGTTGAATATTCGTTTGAGTTTGACCCCGCTGGTGTGAATTTTCCGGATCGGATCGACGATTTTTGGATGCAGTTTTTTATCTAAAAAATGATCGTTGGTCAATACAATGGCATCATCAATGAATTCAACGATGGTTACACCTTTTTCGGGCATGAATTTTACGAGCCGTGACCCCACGCCGATTTCTGCCATTTCCCGGATGGTGTGGGCCTCATATTCACGGTCGATAAAAAGGTCGGTCTTGTCCCCATATACCCGGACGGTACAATCGCCTTTTTCAGACTGGATTCGATAGAGTTTGTTGGTAATACCACCACTCAGGGTGGAAATTTTTACGTCGAGACCTTGCCACTCGGGCAACAATTCATAGCAGATGTCTTGGGTGAATTCTGTCTCTAAAAGGCTTATGGCTGCAGGCATGCTGGTTCCCCTTTTTCAGGTTTAGATCAGTATACGTTTGGGTATTATGATGAGCGCCAGGAAGTCATCCCACCAGATTAGGTGTCACGATGACCATACAAACATTTTAAAGAAGTTTATATAAATGGGGGTATAAAATGAGTCAATCTCTTTTTTGAAATTTACAGTCACCGAGGTCGGTCTGATCTATCGATAGCCATGGGAAACTGATAGACATTGCCGACTATATCGTTTATTATCACCAAAGTATTTGTGCATTTTTCCTGGAGGTGAGGTTGATAGCTAAAGACAAAGTTTCTTGTGGCATTGGCGCCCATCTCTAAAAATCATTTAAGGTGGGAGGATCATCATCATGCTACTGGAAGAGGCTGAAAAAGTTATGGCTGCCGCAAGGGCAAAAGCACAGGAGATGAATGTTGCCATGTGTATTGCAGTGGTTAATGAAGCGGGCTTTTTAACAACATTTGTTCGCTCTGACAACTCGGAATTATGTGCCATCCAATTTGCGATAGATAAAGCATATACGGCGCTTGTAAACCGATTAAGCACGATGGAATTAGGTGAACAATGTCAACCAAGCGGACCGCTTTATGGTCTTCAGAATAACCTAGGGGGACGTATGGTTATTTTTCCGGGTGGTATTCCAATCTGGAGAGAAGGGAATCTCATTGGCGCCGTCGGCGCAAGTGGGGGTGCCGTGGAAGAGGATCACGAATGTGCAATGGCGGGCGCGGCTGCGTTGTGAGGTAATCGTATTCGGATGATATGTATTCGTGATGTGGAACACTCTATTTGGACGGGAGCCATTAAAAAAAGGAATCAATTGTGGGAAACAGGATTTTCTTGTACGTGGGGGTTGCTCTGTTAGCAATTATCTGATAAACGTCCAACTCTCACCTATTCGATTGTTTTATAAACGTAAATTAACCCCAACAGATGAAAGGAGCCTATTGAAATGAAAGAGAAAAAAGAAGCAGGTAAAATCAAAAGGCGTGATTTTATCAAGAAAGTAGGCGTCGGAGCCGCTGCGGTTGCAGCGACAGCTGTAAACGCACCCTTTGTACATGCGGCCAAGAAATCTACCATCAAGTGGAGAATGCAGACGTATGCTGGCCCGGCACTGGCTGCCCATGTCGCAAAACCCTTCGTAGATGCGTTCAATACGGCTGCCAATGGGGAAATGATCATCGAATTGTACAATGCCGATCAGCTCGTACCCCATGGCGAACTCTTCAGAGCTCTGCAAAAGGGCACCATTGATTTCGTTCAAAGTGATGACGACTCCATTGCTTCACCGGTTGATGTGTCTGTATTTGCGGCTTATTTCCCCCTGGCCTCGCGCTACAGCCTGGATGTCCCCACGCTGTGGAACTGGTACGGGTTTAACGAAATTTGGGAAGAAGCTTATGCAAAAATCAAAAATGTCACCTGGCTGGGTTCATGTGGTCAGGACCCGTGTAACTTTGCTACCACCAAACCCATCCGCCATATTGAAGATTTTAAAGGCTTGAGAATGTATATGTTCCCCACCGGCGGAAGGTTTATGCAGCAGTTCGGCGTTGTTCCCATGGCCCTTCCTTACGAAGATGTTGAGATGGCCATTCAAACCGGCGAACTGGACGGCGTTGCCTGGTCCGGAATTACCGAGGACTACACAGTTGGCTGGGCCGACGTGACCAAATACTATCTTACCAACAATATCTCCGGTGCCTGGGTAGGTTCCTATTTCGCCAATACCGAAAAGTGGAATGCCATCCCGGCACATCTGCAGCAGATGCTCAAGCTGGCAATGGATAGTGGTAACTACTACAGAGACCACTGGTACTGGTGGGGTGAGGCTTACTATCGTACCCAGAAAAACAAACTGGAACTTACCACCATCCCCGACAATGAATGGAAAGTCGTGGAAGATGCGGCCCTGAAGTATTGGGATGAAATTGCCGCCAAAAATGAGACGAATGCTAAGTGTGTAAAGATACTCAAAGAATACAACGCAATCATGAAGGCAGCCGGTCCTCCTTACCGGTACTAATGACATGAACACCACGTATTTATTATAAACAGGAGTGACTTTCCCCGGCTTCAACTTAGAGGACGCCGGGGAAAGTCCCCATAAGACCCTGAATTAAATTTATTGAGCGGTTTTTTACAAGAGATAAACCGGAATATTTTGTTAAAGGGTCCACGAGAATAAATGACCTGCATCCAGTAGATCGGGGATGTTTCGTGAATTGCTTTTGCAGAATAGACTCGGTTCAGATCGGGTAAAAAATGCGCTCAATTTAATTTTGGACAATGGTACCAAGAGAAAGGGGCTGATATGCCTAAATCAATTAAAGCCTTTGTGCGGTGGGTCGATGCGGTCAACAAGAAGGTCGGCTATTTTTCAATGTATCTGGTATTTGCCATGACCGGTGTTCTGCTGTACGAATCCATTTCCAGAACCATATTTGACAAACCCCATATATGGGTTGTGGAAATCGCACAGTTCACCATGGCGGCTTATTACCTGCTCGGCGGGGGGTACTCCATGATTCTGAAAGGACATGTCAGAATGGATCTTCTCTATGGCAGGTGGTCGGTGAAGAAGCAGGCGGTGATGGATCTGATAACCATGCCGTTTCTCATGTTCTACCTCGTATTTCTCCTCTGGGGAGGATTATCCAGCCTGCAATATGCCATCGAATACCAGCAGGTGAATTATACTTCATGGGCACCGCTCCTGTGGCCCATCAAATTGATTATGGTTATTGGGATCGCACTGATGCTGCTCCAGACCATAGCGACATTCTTTAAGGACCTGGAAAAAGCCATCAATGGAACAGAAGGAGAAGAAACAACATGAGCCATGAACTAATTGCTCTTTTAATCTTTTTTTCGATGATGCTCATGCTTCTCACGGGACAGCGTGTTTTTGCCGCCATCGGAGGCGTTGCCACTCTTTTTGCACTCATGCTGTGGGGCGACGGAGCGGCAGAGATGCCTTTCAACGCAAGTTTTGCACTGCTGAACTGGTATCCGCTCCTGACCCTGCCCATGTTCATCTATATGGGGTATATGTTTTCCGAATCAGGCATTGCCAGTGATCTTTATCGCATGTTTCATGTTTGGATGGGGCCGATTCACGGCGGGCTTGCCATCGGGACGATGGGGTTGATGGTTGCTGTCTCCGCTATGAACGGCCTGAGTGTGGCGGGCATGGCCATTGGTGCCAGTATCGCCATGCCGGAGATGCTAAAGCGGAAATATGACAAAGTCATGGTTACCGGCGTTATCCAGGCGGGCAGTTCCCTGGGTATCATGGTCCCTCCCAGTGTCGTTCTGGTTCTTTATGGTATGATCGCCAGACAGCCGGTGGGTCAGCTGTGGCTGGCAGGTGTTTTCCCCGGTCTCCTGCTGGCAGGTTTGTTTATCGCTTACATCGCTATTCGCTGCCGACTTCAGCCGCATCTGGGGCCGACCTTGGCCAAAGAAGAGCTGGCACTGATCTCATGGGGAGAAAAATTACGGCTCCTCAAAGCCGGGATTATTCCCCTGGTCATTATCTTTTCCATGACAGGCCTGTTTCTGCTGGGGATCACCAGCCTGGTGGAGTGCTCTGCAGCGGGTGCCGCGGTAACGACCCTTGTGGCTTGGCTCAAAAAACGCTTAAACCGTCAAGTCCTGGAAGATACGCTTCGGCTTACCTTGAGCGTCAGTTGCATGTTCATGTGGGTCATTTTGGCGGCGCTCTGTTTTGGTGCCGTCTTTGACGGTCTTGGCGCCGTGCACGCAATTAAAAGACTGTTTCTGGATCAATGGGGTCTCAGTCCCTTTGGTATCCTTGTTATGATGCAGCTCTCCTACATCGTAATGGGTATGTTTCTGGATGACACGGCCATGCTCATCATTGTTGCACCGCTATATGTGCCCCTGGTTATCGAACTGGGTTACAACCCCATCTGGTACGGTGTTCTCTATACGATAACCTGCCAGATTGCTTACATGACGCCGCCGTTTGGTTATAACTTGTTCCTGATGAAAGCCATGGCGCCCAAGGAAGTGTCGCTTGCGGATATCTACCGTTCCATTGTACCCTTTGTACTGGTCATGATACTGGGCCTGATTGTTTGTATGTTGTTTCCCCAGATATCCCTGTGGCTGCCAGGTGTATATTTCGGAAATTAAAATCAGGCAGTGACGCTGGTCTTAAGTTATTTACGTTTTAACTTTAAAGAAAGCTTGCATTTGATTCAACCGGGAAATTGACTTTCCTGACATCACGCATGAAACAGCAACGCAAAGTTTATCATCAAAAAAAAGGATGCAAAATGAATTTTCCTAATATTCAGATCAAAAAGATTCTTTATGCAACCGACCTGTCGGAAACGGCAATTCACGCTTTTTCCTATGCCCTAAGTCTTGCCGCGGCGTACCATGCCGGCATAATCATGCTTCATGTGGTTTCTGAAAGTTCCGGCGAAGAATTCATATCAAGCATGATCAGTGCCAAGACATTGAAAGAAATCAAGGAACAGTATCATTCAGACGCCCGGCAAAATATGATTGGAAAGAGACGGGAGTTTGGTGTCATAAAGGATGCACTTCAGGCATTTTCCGACAAGGCAATAGCTGCCAATGATACTAATCAAAACCTTCTCACCGATGAAATTTTAGTCGAAGATGGCCCACCGGCTGAAACTATTGTTAAAACAGCCAGAACACTGAATTGTGATCTCATCGTCATGGGCACCCACGGCCAAGGCGGTATCACGGAGCTTCTTGCCGGGAGTACTGCAAAGAAAGTGGTCAAACAATCTCCCATTCCGGTTATGGTTATTCGTTTGCCAAAGGTTAAAAATTAGTCCGACCCAAAAAAACTCCCCGCCCAAAAGCGGGGAGTTTTGTAAACACCGGGTGTCGCTATTTCTATCCTCCACAAATAAAACCCCAGATTTTAATCCTATCTCCATCTTTCACGATATACGCTTCGGTCTGGGGCGTATTGTTTACCAGGAAGGTTTTTCCCGGTTTTTTGGGAAAATTAAAATAGGCTGACAATTCCTTGAGCGACAAGGGTCCAGGCAAGCTAACGGTATTGTCTGAATCAATCTTGCCTTCACCGTATTTCTTGAGAATTGTATATAGGTACACCTTGATTTTCATGGGCGATCAGATATTTTCCAGACCGAGCTGTTCAAGTTTCTCTTTTGAAGGCTTACCTGTTTCGCTATCCCATTCCCTGGCTTCATAGTACTCGTCCAGCATGCTGTCAAAGTCACTGATAGCACACCGGGTTTCATTTTCGTAGAATCCAAAAGCGGGTTGCTGGGCAGCTCTTTCAGGCAGGCGGTCATCCTTTCGCTGCAGGCCTTCGCGTATGTTAAACATGCGCTGAAGGTTCAGTACCCGCTCACCCACTGCCATCAGATCCTGACCGCTGGTTTGCCATCCTGTGGCTGCCGAGTAGATATCTGCCAGATGCTCCAGAGAAATACCGGCGTACATGAAAAATTTACAGGTATTCAATATGTCGGGTACCACGAGTCCATCCTGCAGCATTTTAACGGCCTTCCCTTTGCCTTTTTCATCCCACCGGTCTACCTTTTCAGGGTCGGGAAGACCATATTTCATTAAACCAAAATCCATTTTGCCGGAATCCCAAGCCATCCCCTCCAACGGCTGAATATGGCACATACCTCTGTTGCCAGTACCATAGGTAATTGCCAGGGCCTTGCCAGACCTGGCGTCGTGGGCCGGTCCTTCAAGACCTTTTATGTGAACAGCAAAGGCTTTGGAACCTTTCCCGATCAGCTCGGATGCTTTTTTAACGCCTTCCGCCAGCGTGTTACCGATGCCCTCCCTGAGAGCCATCATTTTGACCAATACGGGCAGGACATCCGGGTTTCCCCAGCTGAGATCCAGACCGGAAACATCCTCTTTCGTTAGCATACCGTTTTCATAGCATTCCATTGCAAATGCTATCATGGCACCCGCAGTTATGGTATCAACACCGTATTCATTACACAGGTAGGTACTGTGAACGGCCGACGCGACATTTTCGTTCAGCACGAAGGCCGTAAATGCTGAAAGAGACTCGTACTCGCTGCCTTCATGGGCCGGGGTTTCAAATTTGCCCGATTTTACATCGGCGATCCTGCCGCAGGCAATGGGGCAGCCCAGGTAGCATCCGTTATTCTTGACCAGGTGATTTTTAGAAAAGGTATCATATATTTTTTCGCCTTTACCCCAGGAATTGGATTGCCAGTTTTTCGAGGGCCAATCACCGCCAGCATCATTGCCGCCTATGTCACCAGCTGTTCCATGCTCACGGAATCCATCGGCGGTTTCGCTGGATCGAATAACATCCATGGCGCTTTTGATGGCCGTTTTCAATTTGTCCGGGTCTGCCACCGGAGCCTGACATGAGCCCTTGACGGCGATGCCTAAAAGGTTTTTGGATCCCATTACGGCGCCGCCCCCGCACCTTCCAGCGGCACGGTGCCCCACCATGAGGGTAGCAAACTTGACCAGCTTTTCTCCGCCAGGTCCGATACACAGCACGGAAATTTTCGTGTCGGTCAGGGATTCCCTGATCAGGCTGGTCTTTTCTGTGACGGTTTTGTTCTTGAGATGACCGGCAGGATGAAGGGACACGTCCTGGTCGTTTATAGAAAGAAAGACCGGCTCAGGTGAAGCGCCCTCGATAATGAGCGCATCATAACCGGCTTTTCTGAGGTCGGGGCCGAAATTGCCACCGGATCTGGATTCCCCCCAGACGTGTGTCAAGGGCGATTTGAAGCAGACCATAATGCTGCCCCCGCCGGGTATCTTATTGGCCGTCAGAGGGCTGGTGGCAAAAACGATTTTATTGCTCGGAGAAAGCGGATCAATACCTTTTTCAAGCTCATCGTAAAGCACACGGGCGCCGTACCCTACGCCACCGATATACTTTTTTAATATCTCAATGTCGATGTCTTCTGTTTTTATCTCACCAGTATCAAGAGAAACGCGTAGCTGCTTGCCGTAATATCCATAAAGTGCTTGGTTCATCGATTCCTCCTTTGATCATCCGCTTATAGGTGGTGAACGTTAATTCTTTAATGGCTCATCGTAATCAATGGCGATTTTAGGGGACCTCTAAGCATATCTAATAAATTTGTGATGAATTTAATACATTGTCAATATGTTTTCCCAATCTATTGAGATATTCGGGATAAAAGCGTGTCAATTCGATCCCGGGCATTGAGGGACTCCAGCCAATCTTTGGGCAGGGCATCCATCCCGTTGTGGGCGCCCAGAACCATGCCCGCGAGCATACCCCTGGCTGCTGAATCCCCACCGGCCATGACGTTTTCAACCAGTGCTTCCCTGAAGTCATTTTCGTATTTGGTTATCAAATGGATGGTACCTGGAAGACCGGCCTCTACACTGCACATCTGCCCGAATTCTGCGATGACGGCCCGGGTATCCTTGTCCTGACTTGTCAAACCCAGGTACAGGGAGTCTGTGATATCCGTATTTTGAAATCGATTTTCAAGCAGATGGGAAATAGCGGCTGACGGCTTTTCGCCTGCCAGGGTACGAAAGGACAGCCTTATAAAAAACTCGGCACTGTTCAGGACAGCGGAATTGTTGTGGGTCAAGGCTGTCTGGTGCCTGGCAGCCTGAATGGCCGATTCCAGATTGTCGGTATACCTGTACACAATGGGAGCTATTCTGGCTGCGCCGGCAAGTTCGTCCGAAGATGACCCGTTGTCCAGAAGGCTGTTTCTTTCCGTCATATTCTGGAGCGTCGTGAGAGTTGCCTTGTCCCGATATCCTTCGTAGCTCTCGAAGAAGGATTGCCATGCCTGGGCAAACTGTGTCTGATCAAATCCTGAAGCGTCCACCAGAGACTCGAGCAGCAACAGCATTTGATCACCGCAGTGGGTGAAGTCTCCTTTCTTTTTACCGGCATGGTAGCTGACCAAAGGATCAAAATAGTGTTGTACCCGACCGAATTTTTTATCGATGACATTCGTGTTGTAGACCCAGTGGGGTCCCAATGCCAGCGCATCACCCACAAATGAGCCGAAAATCATTGCCCTTTTATTTTCTTTCATATCTGCTCTCCTTTTTCTATCAATGTATTCCCCGTTGCCAGCCGCGGCGAATACTCGGAAGTCATGACCGATAATAGACTGACAAATAGAGATGTTCACCCATATCGATTGTTTTGGCCGGGAGCAATTTAAATGGCCGCATAAATGCTTCCAGGGTGTTTGGCGAAATTCTTATTTTCATGGGAGGTCCAGGCGGGCCTTCTTTTTTTTTGAACTCGATCACGGCTAACCGGCCATCCGGCTTCAATGTTCTTTCTATCTCTTTCAGGGCCCCCTGATCCGTGTTGTCTTGAACGAGGTCGTGCAGCACCGTGGCCATGAGACATAGATCCACAGAATGATCTGCCATGGGTATGTGCTGACTGGCATCGGCAATATGGGGGAAAATGTTGTCGATATTTCTGGTTTGAATCTCAGTTTTCAAGGAATGGATACCGTCTTCCCACAAGTCAACGGCAACTATTTTTCCTGACGGACCCACATGAGTAGAAGCTGCCATGGCGTACGCGCCCACACCGCAGGCGAGATCCAGCATGGTAATATTTTTCATCAACCCGAGCTCAGAGAAAAGTTTACTGGAATCGATGAGTGAAAAACTGCTTTTTCCTGCGGCTATCGGTTTATCTGCCATATAAAACACCTCACACTTTCGCGGTTTATAAGATTGTGGAATGATTTCATACTAAGTACGATCTCAACGGGATGCAAGCAAAAGGTGGTCAGCATCGGCTCAAAATGCTCGGATCATATCCCGAATTGAACTGCAACAGTGAACGCTATCTTCCTGGCCTGCTGCGGAGTAATCTGCAATTCACAGTTGATGTTTGGGTTGATTTGATTTAGGTTTTGACTCTTATTAGCCTAAGCAGCGACAAGATCGCGCCCACAAAAGTGTTGATAGGTTTTTACGCGTGTAAGGATGTTATCGATATATGGAGTTACCAGCAGAAATCATCGATTCAAAACACAGGACGATGATTATCTTTTCCGCATTGCTGGCCCTGTTTCTGGGGGCCATGGATGCATTGATCATGACGGCAGCCATGCCGACGATTGTTTCAGAACTAGGGGGGCTGCACCTGTACAGCTGGGTTTATTCAGCCTATCTTCTGGCAAGGGCTGTTTCATTACCGGTTTTCGGCAAGCTGGGCGATCTATTTAAAAACAAACACATTTTCTTGATTTCTATCGCTGTTTTTCTGTTGTCGTCCGCCACGGCCGGGTTTTCGCCCAACATGGCCTTCTTGATCGTCTGCAGGGTGTTTCAAGGTATCGGTTCCGGCGGAATCTTTGCCATGGTATATATTGTACTGGCAGATATCTCGCCACCAGGCCAACGGACCAAGACCATGTCCTTTGCCAGTTCGGTTTGGGGGATCGCCAGTGTTCTAGGGCCAACGCTGGGCGGTTTCATTGTCTCCTATGCATCCTGGCGATGGATATTTTTTATCAATGTGCCTTTAGGCCTGTTTTCATTAGCGGGTATTGCTTTTTTCCTGGTGGAGATAAGGGAAAAACGCAGCAAAGTGTCCCTGGACCTGCTTGGCGTTTTGACCCTTTCCGTATCCATTGTGGGATTGTTGAGTCTGTTTCTGGCGGGGGGCCAAGATTTTGCATGGGGCTCTCCCCAGGTCATAGTCCTCCTGCTGGTGAGTATTTCAGCGGCCATAGGGTTCGTTTATTGTGAAAAGCGTGCTGAAGATCCGATCATTTCCCTGGCGTTTTTCAAAATAAGAGGATTTGCCATCGGAAATGCTTCTGTATTTATGAGCAGCTTTGCCATTTTTGCTTTTTTTGCATTTGCACCTATATTTATGCAAGGTGCCCAGGGCAAGAGCCCCATGCAGGTGGGTATCGCTATGCTTTCCCTGAGTCTTGGATGGTCCATCGGCTCGATCATTTTCGGTCAGATATCGAATCGACTCGGCGCAAAAGCTGCGGCAATCATGGGTGCCATGTGCCTGGTTGCGGGCTGTGGCCTTTCTTTGACATTTGATACGGAAACTTCCATGCTTTTCAGTTTTCTCGTATTCCAGCTGGTGGGGCTCGGCATGGGGTTCGTAGCACTGGCAACCCTTGTGATTGTTCAAAATGCCATGGATCCATCTGATCTTGGGGTTGCGACCGCTTCTCATCAGTTTATGCGAACATTTGGTGGTACGGTGGGTATCGGTATCTGTGGCGGCTTGCTGATGTCCAGACTGACTGCCGCCATGGATAATCTGGTGAATAAGGATGTTATGGGGATTCTGCCGGAGACATTGTCAAATCAGTCCCAGAGAAGTTTTGAGTATTTACTACGCCCGGAATTTCAGGCGTTATTGCCGGAGACAACCAGGGGGGCGCTTCAGGTATCCATTGCATCCAGCGTTCAATTCGTTTTCTGGGTTACACTGTTTATTTCACTGCTTTGCCTGGTTATCTGTTTTCTTCTCCCTGACAGCAGGGATGAATAAAAAGGGTTCGAGGGTCAGAGGGTGATACAAGGGTTCGAGGGGAATAGCGGTTCATTGAGTATTTTTGACGTATTAGGTTGGTGAAACCGGGTCAAAATTCGAGAACTGTATACCCCTTGCCGAGAGCAACCCAATAAACAAAATAACAAGTATTCAGGATTCCAGCGCTTACAGAGCTTGCAGCTGCGGAAGTTGGGTTATGACAATTGTTGGAGAGGAGGACAAAAGTGAATCGTCCATCGATATCAGAATTGAGACAATTAGTGGAGGCCTATGTAGCAGAAGAACCGGCCAGGTTGAAGCATGAGGGGTGGTGGCGAAAGCCCCTGCTGGTTTCGGCGCCCATTGACCAGCGATTTGATGTCTTGCCGGAAATTGCCATGGACGAACATCTCCATCCACAGGATTTGCTGAAATCAGCCAGATCGGTCATCGTGTTCTTCCTTCCGTTTGTCAAAAAACTCATCAAAGAGAATCGTTCAGGTGCCAGACCCAGCAGGAACTGGGGGGTTGCCTACGTTGAAACCAACGACCTTATCAGCCGGGTAGGGGAGGCTATCGCCAATTTTTTAAAAAGTAAAGGCCATGCATCCGGATTGACACCGGCCACGCACAACTTCGACGAGGAACGTCTCATGGCGCGCTGGTCCCACAAGCATCTTGCCCACCTGACGGGTCTGGGGCGGTTTGGAACCCACTACATGCTGATAACACCTGCGGGTGTGTGTGGACGATTTGGCAGTCTGGTCAGCGAAGCGGACCTGGGTGACAATCCGCTTATGAAGACACCTGAAGCCTGCCTGCTCAAGTCTGGAAAAAAATGTGGCAAATGCATCCAGAGATGCCCGGTGAATGCTCTGACAGAGAATGGGTTTGATCGTCGGACATGCTGGGACCGATTGAACGAAAACCGCCATAGCCTCGATTATTTTGCAGACCTGCCCCTTAGCACCCATGTGTGCGGAAAATGTAATACCATGCTTCCGTGCAGCTTTGTCAATCCCGTGAAATAGGTGTTGCTGGAATCGCAACAGCGAGTGCATTCCCCATGGATAGTCGAAGATCTAGATTTGTCGAGGCTGCATGGCCTCTTTTGTTTTACCGCTCTGACGTAATTCGACGGCCTTCTCATAGAGACTCCAGGCACTCAATCACCCTGTGTCTCATACTGTTTTCCTGCCTTTTACTTGCCGCCACCTTGCACTTTTATATATTCTCCGGGGGCAAGACCGGATACAACTTCGATGTGAATGCCATCTGACAAACCGGTTTCTATTTTTCGCCTTTCAAATTGCCGGGGACCTGTCTGCACTTCCACCAAGACGTCATTTTCCTTAAAAAGTATATTGCCCTCGTCAATTGCCATGACATTTTCGCGTTTTTCCAGCACGATATCAGCGGTGGCGGAGTATCCGGATCGGATAAAGTAGGTGGCTTCCAGAACAACTTTGGCGCGCAATCCAAATTGAATGGTGCCGCTGATTTCCTTTCCCTTGGGTGCGATATGCTCGATCCTGGCCCCAAAAGACCTGTTTTCAATGGCACCGATAGTGAGAACAAGAGGCATGTCCAGGCGAAGTTTGCCGACTTCGGCTTCATCGACATTCCCCTCAAATATCATGTCCGTCATGTCCGCAACAACAGCAATTGTCGTGCCCGATGACTGGGTGCTGGTTTCCACCACAAGACTGCCTTCCTTGATCGGAACTTCAAGGACCGCTCCATCGATGGTGGCGCGGATCAAGGTATTGCTTTTATCTTTTGTGCTTGGTGTAACACCTTCCTGGATCAACTGTAGATTGTTTTGCGCAGCCGCTAATTCTTCCATAGCCTGTTTACGCTCTATTTCGGCTTTCTGGTATTCTTCTTCCGTTGCATCAAAGGTTTCTGTACGAACCATCGTATAAAACGTCTCTGCTTTGTCATACTCTTCACGAGCTTTGGAGAGCTGCAGGCGTGTATTCTGAAACGAGGATTCCGGGATAATCTTTTTGTCCATGAGTTCTTTTTCCCGATCATAGGTGTTCTGGGCATCCTGCAGACTCAGTTTCGCCTGGTTGAGATCCTTCTCGGCCAGGTGCAGCTTGATCAGGTTCGGTGATTGTTTCTGCGTTAACAGGCTACCTCCTTTTATGGACGCTTCGTACCGGCGCTTGACGCGCTCGAAGGTCTTGTTCGTGTCTTCCAATGCAATATATGCTTTTTTTACCCGGGTCTCGGCTTCATTGACGCGGAGCAGGTTGGGTATAAGGAAAAGCCTTGCCAGTACCTGGTCTTTTTTTACGGAATCACCGGCTTCCACCATGATTTCATCGACAATTCCTGAAAGCTGGGCCTTTATCTCGACCTCCCGGCGGGCAACGATGCTTCCCGTGACCACGGTTTTCTTAACGATATCCATCATCACAGGCGAAACTGTTTTTACAGGAGCGGTTTTGGGTCTGGACTTGACATATAGAAAAACCAATGTTCCAGTAAACAAGAGCAAAAACAGTATGAACAGGAGTATACGGAATAATTTTTTCATAAGACCATCTTTCTTTAAAAAAAGCATTTTATCCCGCCGGACTATAGGCGGGCAAGTCTTTTGTTTCCGAAGGACAACATCGCTTTTATTCTATCATTTAAAACCTGGTTCTTTGGGCCAGGTCAGATAGGGTTGAATCAGTGCCGGGCCCTTTGGATCCGGGTATCTACTGTTCGTATCGTAATGCCTCTATGGGTCTACCTTGTACAGCCTGGTATGCCGGTATCAGGCCTGCCAGTGTCCCGGCGATGGTCAGGACGGCAAGAGCCAGCAGGGCGGCCGTAAAATCGATGCTGGGATCTTGAAACATCTGGGCATCTACTTTCAGAAGATGGATCAGGTAGCCAACACCCTCCAACACCGCGACACCGCAAACAAGGGACAAATACCCCGGAATGGAGGTGAGCAGCAGTGCTTCCACCAACACCTGGCTGATTACCGAGAAGGGTGTGGCGCCTACGGTGCGCTTGATCCCGATTTCCCGGGTTCGCTCTTTGACGGCGATCAACATAATATTGGAAACACCGATAATCCCTGCAATCAGCGTAAAGATACCAACAAACCAGACAATAAACCTGATACCCACAAAAAGATCGGCAATTTTCTGGAATTCGATCTCCATATTCCAGGATCCAAACGCGCGCTCGTCCTCCGGTGCGACGGCATGTCTGGCGGCCAGGACCCGGATGACCTCGTCCCGCACATCAGAGACTCTGACCTGGGGCTGGGATGTAATGGAAAACCACCCGACCGTCTTGCCCCAGTTGAATACCTGCTGAAAGGTCGACAAGGGCAGGAAAACAGCCTTGGCTTCCTCTTCATAGTCCTCGTCATCCTTGCTTGGCAATCGATAAACGCCGACGACTTGAAAAGTGATGTTGTTGATGCTGATGGTCGCTCCGATGGGGGACGCATCCTTTTCAAAAAGCAGTTTGACCGTTTCTTCTCCTATGACGGCCACTTTTCGACGTTCGGCCAAATCCAGGGGATTCAGAAAGCGACCGGAAATCATCTGAAGCAAACGGATGTCCTGTACTTCCGGATGATCCCCATAGATGGTCAGGCTTGCGGTCCGATCATTGTGGGTAACATTGTTGTCGCCATCTTGCCCACGTTTGCGACCCCGGGGCGCAATGGAGGAAATACCCGGGACCATCTGCCGGATGATCTCGGTGTCTTCATTTGTAAACTTGAAGCGTCTGCCGATGGGAAAACCCTTGTAGGGTCTGGTTGTAAGTTGCGGCCAGATGAAGACACTGTTGGTGGCATAACCGCTGAATTCGGAATAGGCGCCTTTTTGAAGGCCGTGACCGGTACCGATCATGATGACCAGCATAAAGAGACCCCAGAAAACACCAAATGCCGTCAACAGCGACCGGAGACGGTTTTGTCGAATCGTGTGCAGAATTTCCTGCCAGATGTCCAATTCAAAGCGGATCATTTATTTTCATTCAAAATTCGATGTTGGACGTTGGATGTTGGGTGTTCATTTTTTTCGTACTTTTTTCCAATTTCAATCTTATTCATCATGCAGCGCCTCCACGGGCCGTATTCCCGCAGCCCGCCGGGCCGGGAAAAGACCCGCCAGGGTACCGGACAGCACCAGTAAAAATACAGCGCCAAAGGCGGTTGTCAGATTCACTTCGGGATTTTTAAAGTAGGCTACGCCCTGAATTGTGTGAGCCATGATCTCCAGGGCAGCAATACCGGCTACCAGACCGAGATAGCCAAAGAAAAAAGTGATCAAAATCGCTTCTGTTAAAATCAGATCGATGATGGATCCTGGCGATGCACCGATGGCTTTGCGAATACCGATTTCCCGGGTCCGTTCCTTGACTGTGATCAACATGATATTGCTGACACCGACAATACCGGCCACGATGGATCCGATGCCGATGATCCATATAAATATACGTATGTTGGCAAAAAGGCGCATGTATTTTTGAAAGGACACCAGCGTATTGTGCATGAACACGGTCCGACGGTCCTCCACATTGAAGCGGTGGCGCTGAGCCAATCGTTGTCTGATGTCATGTTCAACCGCCTGGGGAGACCGCACTATCTTGGTGTCAATGGTCATGGCAAGACTGTGAACCCTATCACTCCGGGTGAACAGTTGCTGCATGGTGCTGATAGGGATATAGACACGGTCCAGACCCCATTCATCGCCTTCATCCGTGAAAACGCCCACGATTTGAAAAGCGATGTTTTTAATTTGCACATACTGCCCCACGGCAGAACCGGAGGGGAAGATCTCTTGCTTGGTTTTGGGCCCAATAATTGCTACCTTGCGTTGAAGTACCTGATCTGATGCATTCAGCAGACGGCCAGTACCGGCTTTGAGCATTTCCAGAGCGGAATACTCAGGATGTATTCCCACAACCGGGAATTTTCCTGCCAGGGATCTGTAACGAACCGTCGTGTCACGTCCCAGGAAATTTCGCGCGGCTATGTATTCCCGTCCTTTGATGGACTGTTTCAGGTCTTCATAATCATCGTTTTTAAATCGTATGCGCCGACCTTGCTTTAACCCCTGGTATGGCATAGACGTCTGGCCGCCTCTGATCCACACGCTGTTGACGGCATCTTCGGAAAATGCCTTGCGAACACCGTTTTCAAGGCCGTACCCCGATCCCAGAAGAATAATGAGCATGAAAATTCCCCATGAAACGGCAAAACCGGTCAGAATCGTCCGCAGCTTGTTTTTTGCAAGGTTGTGGAAAATTTCTTGCAGTTTGTCTTGAAATGAACCCGGGGAGAACATGTGGTGCTTCCTTATAAAACTGTCAACTATTTATAAATTAATCGATGACGCCGTCCCTGATGTTTACGATGCGATCCGTCGCAGCAGCGATGTCCTTTTCATGGGTGATGACCACAATGGTTGTACCCTGGGTATTGACTTGTTTAAAGACCTCCATCACTTCCTGAGATGTATGGCTGTCCAATGCGCCTGTGGGTTCATCCGCCAGCAGAATCAAGGGGTTGGCGATCATGGCGCGGGCGATGGCTGTGCGTTGCTTCTGCCCTCCGGAAAGTTCGGCCGGCAGATGATTGGCCCAGTCTGCAATACCGAATTTATCCAAAAAATCCATTGCAATTTGATTGCGCCTTTTTCGGTTTACGTTGCGGTAGTAAAGGGGCAGTGCCACGTTCTCGAGAGCTGTTTTGAATGGTATCAGATGGAAAGACTGGAACACAAAACCAATGTTCTGGTTGCGGAACCGGGCGGCACGGGTTTCATTCATGTTTTCCAAGAGCTTGCCATTGAAACGATAGTGCCCGGCATCGTAAGAATCCAAGAGTCCTATGATATTTAAAAGGGTCGATTTTCCAGACCCGGATGATCCCATGACCGCAACCATTTCGCCCCTGCCAATGGTAAGGTTGATGCCTTTGAGCACATGCAGCTGACTGGCGCCGGTTTTATAGGATTTATGGATGCCTGTGAGTGCAATCATACTTATATTTCAGTTTGATACGGATTCTATGAACCGTAACATCGAGCGCATTTCCCGTAACTTGCTGCGAGATTTTAAAATGCAGTGACAATTATACCAGCGATAGCTGTAATGATTCCAAGTCCCTGAAGTTTCGTGATTTTGTCTTTCAAAAAAATAATAGCCAGTGTTATGGTCACTATCGATAAAGCAGAAGCTATAGGCGTAATCAATATTGCATCTCCGATCGTTAATCCGTAATTGACGATGGCTACTGCACCAGCTTCAATAATACCCATTATTGCAACCATACATTTTGTTTTAGGGCTAGCTTTCGTTATGTCAAGTTCTCTTTTTATGAGAAAGGAGAAGAGCAGCAAAAACAAAATAATCCCAAACTTCACAAGCAGGGTCGTTAACAGCCACCCGATTTCTTCAGATATAATTTCGCTAACGTTCCAAAAGACCCCAAAGAAAAAAGCCCCGAAAACTGTCTCTTTGACACCCGATGAAAGTTGAAATCTTTGCTTTCTAATATCGCGCCAGTTTAGAGCTGCCAAAGTGACGCCGGAAACAATCATCAAGACGCCTAGCGACTGTATTGTGGAAAGCCGCTGGCCCATAAAGATAAAAGCAAACAGCATTGTAAATACAGCCCATAGATTCATGGTTGCGGCAACAATCGACACATTGCCCATCTCAAAACCTTTGAAAAAAAACAAGTATCCAGCAGAATAAATAATTGCCGCGATTGGGATCAAAATGATTGCCAGAATTGGGATGTTGAAGCTTATTGTAAAAACGAATATAAGTAGAAGGATAGATATTAAACCAGCCAGTTGTGACCAAAAAATAGACTTAAAAGGTCCTATCTGTTTGGCATAAACACCCCCTAGAAAGTCGTATATCCCCCATCCAAACATACCTCCTATTCCAATTAATATGCTTAATATGGCTGTACTCATGCGTGACTCAAACCTTCTTATGGTAATTTTGTAGGCATGTCTATTTGGATTTAGCAGAACCTATATTGTGGTTTGCAATTACAACTCTCGGTAGTGTCATTTTATTTGGTCAAGATGCGTGCTTCCTGATCAGATGGCCACCGGAAACAAACGCCGATACAGCCGCAAGACCGTCCGGGGTCTGGTCAGGATAACCAGGTTGCCCATCAGTACCAGAACGATTCCGGAAACACCGTTCATCCCCCAACGATACCCTTCGAAAACTGTTGACAAAAGCAGGGCAAGTACTGGCACCAGCAGCATGACATAAGCAGCGTAGTCGGCGCCGATGCGGCCTATGAGCAGCATATAGCAACCAAAGGCCAGGATGGAACCGAATAGGGTCAGGTAGAGCATGGGTCCCAGGTAACCGGGGGACCAGTCCATGATCAGTTCGCCGCCGAAACCAAAGTGGATGCAAAGGGTCAGCAGCCCCCCATAGGCCATACCATAGGTGTTGGCCTGGGTCACGGGAATGCCGGCCCTCGCATTTCTGGAGCCCACAACATTTCCGATGGACGCCAGATATGCCCCGATAAGGGCCAGGACCAGCCCGATCAGTCCACTGGTGGCGCTGAAGATAACCAGGTCATGCCAGAACAGTACGCAAATCCCGCTTAAACCGATCATGCTGCCTGAAAAGGCCTGCAAATCGATTGGTTGGGACATAAACAGTTTGAGGTTTAAAATATTCCATATCATGATGGTTGAAAACACCACTGCGACCAGTCCACTGGTGAGGTATACGGTGGATAGATAACTCATACAGTAGCCCAGACCGAACACGGTAAACCCCTGGATGGCCATGAAGAGATGGTTTTTGCGGGAGAATACCAGCTTCTTGTGCCTGATCAGACAGAACATGAGCAGAATCAGAGCTGCCAGGCAGAAACGGTATCCCACGGATAGAATTGGCGGTACCTGGGTCAGTTGCAGTTTAATCACTAACCAGGTGGATCCCCAGATCAGTGTGGCTGAGATGTACAGCAGGACATTGACCATGACTTATTCCCCGGAGAGGACCGCGATTTCAGCTCTGCCTTTTTCTTCATCCACAAAGTAGAAGAGAACAGCTCCGGTAATAAAGAGCAGCAGAATGGAACCAATGCCCCAACGCGAGGCGATCTGTCCGACTGTATCAATTTGTTCTGGCGTGGGGGTGGGTGGCATCAGACGTTGCCTGACGAGAAGGCCGATGATGCCCATGAGCATGGGGCCGAGGATAGCGGCAAATTTGCCGAGCATGTTGTAAAACCCATAGAATTCTGCGGCCATATTTTTGGGGATGAGTCTGGAATAGTAGGAGCGACTGAGGGCCTGGATTCCGCCCTGAACCAGGCCGATGACAATGGCCAGGATGTAAAACTCGTATTTATCGCTCATCATGGTCCCCCAGATGGTAATGCAGATGTAAATACCGATGGCCAGATATATGGACTTCCGGACACCCCACTTCTGACCGAGTCTGCCAAACAGAAGCGCAGCGGGAAATCCGACAAACTGGGTAATGAGAAGCGCTTTAATCAGATCATTCGGTTCAAAACCGATGGACATCCCATAATCGACGGCCATTTTGATAATTGTGTCCACACCATCGATATAAAACCAGTAGGCTGCCAGAAAGGTCAGAACTGTTTTTAAATGGCGGATTTTTTTTAGCGTACTGAAGAACTGGCGGAAACCGTCAGCGATGACATCCAGGGTCTTTTTCGGCTGAACCGATGAGCGGTCTTCAGGCACCCACAGGATGGTAAAAATCGTAAAAAAGCCCCACCAGACGGCTACAAGAACAAAGGAAACCCTGACGGCCATGCCGGCATCCGGGAGACCGAATTTGTCAGGCATGAGGGTCATCAGTACATTCACCAGAAACAGGATACCCCCACCGAGATATCCCATGGAGAACCCAAAGGCCGACACAAAATCAATATTTTTCTTGTGGGTGATGCCGGGCAGCAAGGAATCATAGAAGATATTGGCCCCGGCAAAACCGATGGAACCCATGGCATAAACAAAAATGGCCCAGGCCCATTCTCCTTTCTGCACCACAAAGAGGGCAGCCGTCATGAGGACACCCAGGTAGGCAAAAAAGATCAAAAGCTTCTTTTTTGCGCCCCCTTTGTCGGCAATGGCGCCCAGAACCGGCGCCATGAGGGCTACCAGCAGGCTGGCCAGCGCATTCCCAATACCCAGCTGGGCTGTGCTCATGTTGACATCCACACCGTGACTCCAGTACTGCTTGAAAAATATAGGAAAAAAACCGGCCATGACCGTCGTTGCAAATGCCGAGTTTCCCCAGTCGTAAAGGGCCCAGCCCAGAATGGCTTTTTTTTCCTTGTCCATGTTCCCTCCCTACATGCTTTGGTATGATTTCTTGAAACCGGGTATCAGTTTTTTTAAATTGGTGTTATGAAATCCGTATCGCTCTCTGTTCAATCTTTATCTGCACCGAGTGCTTTGATCTGATACGTGAACCGCAACAGCGATCGCATTCCCGTAGGTTCTGCCATTCGGCAGTGCTTCGCATGCTGCGGGGTTCTTAAAAAAGTGCCAAAATCGCATCAAATATAATTGTTTCACAATTTTATTTGGGTTATAGCTTCTTTGAGAAATGATGTCAAAAAAAGTCTTACAGGTTGTCTGTATCTTTTTCTGGCTGTGGATGCCGATCCAATGGCTCGAGGTGGTTCATTGTGCAGAATTAGGGCCCCTGCGTGCACAGCAACGTTATCCGCTGTATCTCATGTTTCTGACACCCGCACCCGATTCACCTGGGCTGATTGACAAAAAACGCTTTGTGACGTCCCTGTCTGTCGATTACACGAGTATCTATATCGATGAAACGAGCGAAGAATGGTCCGCGTTGATGGATATGGAAATGACGGTGGTTGAACTTTCCCTTACGTACGGCATCACCAATCGTGTGAATATATCTCTGGCTCTGCCGTGGATCAACCAGAATGGCGGATTCCTGGACAGCCCCCTGGAAACCTACCATGATTTTTTTGGGTTTCCCAATTACGGCAGGGAGAATGGCCCGACCGATGAATTCGGCTACCATATCGCGGTCAATGACGACACCTGGTTTGATGCCCGGTCGGGCGGCCTGCACCTGGGAGAAAGTGTGGTATCTCTCAAGATTCAGCTGGTTAACGCCGGACGCTATCGGGGACTTAGCAGCAGTCTGTTGATGGCCCTCAAGATACCCACGGGTGACGAGAATCATGGTTTTGGGAGTGGCCGATTTGACCAGGCTCTGGTTTTCCTGAACCAGTATCGGGTTTCTTCTTTCACGCTGTATCTGAACCCGGGGATCGTATTGCTTTCGGATCCGGAAACACAAGGCGCCGATATCCATGTAAGGGATATGATGACTCTCTTGGCGGGCGTTGAATACAACCTAAGCGATAACTTGTCCTTGATGGGCCAGCTCAATTTTGTCACATCCCCGTTCCACCATACCGGAATCGAGCAGATGGATCAGGACAGCCTGGAACTTGCGCTGGGGTTTGCCGTGTCGATGCCCCATGATGTGATATTTGAATTCGCTTTCAGCGAAGACCTGACACGCACGGCTCCTGATTTTACGGTACACGGGGCACTGCGGTATGAATTTGGTCCTTGACTGTAAAATTAGTGTATTTCGTGATAAAAGAGCTTTTTCTTTTCCGGTTTATCCGGGTTGGGTGATTAAACAGCAGACCGATAGACATATAGCAGCTGATCGTCTGTACCCGAATTTGAGCGACACAAAAAGGCAGTCGACATTGTGAACATACCGACACAAAAAGAATGCTACGACCTTATCCAGGAGATGGGCATGATGGATCATATTGTGGACCACTCCGAGCAGGTGTGCCGTGTGGCAGTTTGTCTGGCAGAAAAGCTGTGCCATGAAGGAAGCGACCTGAATATAGAACTGATACGGGCTTCTGCGCTGCTGCATGACATTACCAAAACGAGAAGTTTTGAAACACGCGAAAATCATGCCGAGACCGGAGGTAGATTTCTGCAGGAAAGGGGATTCAATGAGGTAGGGCATATCATCGCGCAGCATGTCAAGTTGGATACCTATGTCGCTTCCGGCAGCCCCGTTGAAGCGGAGATCGTCAATTATGCAGACAAGCGTGTGCTGCATGACCAGATCGTTCTCCTGACGGATCGTTTGGCGTATATCCTTGAGAGGTATGGGGACGGTATGGAAAGCCGTGAGAGGATCATGGGGTTGTGGGGTAAATCAAAAGAGTTGGAAAAGAAAATTTTCAGTTGCCTGCCGTTTATTCCTGAGGCGTTGAAGCGTGTGGTTGGGACACACCCAGGGGCCAAGGGGTCGAGAAAACCAGGTTCGAGGGTGATACCAGGGGTGGTAAGAGGGTCAGAGGGTGGCTGACGGCGTAGTGCGAAAGGCACCTAACGGTCTACAGTCTGAACCGCTAAAAGGCGGACCAGGGTTCGAGGGGAAGATCCGCCATCATCAGGCAAATTCAATGTGCCAAGATTTCTGATTATCTGAAACAACGGTATATTTTTTTATGAAATAAGATAATTGTAATTTATGGTAATCAGATAACTTCCCGAATTTGATTCCACATCTTCGAACAAAAGTACCATCTTGCAGATATTTAACTTTGCGATCGGAAATAATTTTGCATGGAATATCATTGATCGAAATAGTGTTATCAGCGGTGACAATAGACATCTTGTCAAAGTTTCCGAACCAAGCCGTAGCTGTTGAATATTCAGCTCTAATACCGGTGAGGCTTATATCGACAATGGTTCCCGAATAAACGGTGCGATGTTTAAAAAGACCAAATGCGAATGATTTTCTAAATAGAACTGAGGCTTCCGTTTTAACGGCGTAACGTTCCTCTTTTCTTTGCACACTGCCACTATCAGTAAGTTTCGATGATTTATTTTTAATCATGGCTAAAAACTGGATTCGTATTGCAAGCTGAACCGAAAAAGCGAGCGCACTCCCCGTAGGTTTTGCCTTGCGGCAGTGTTTCGCATGCTGCGAGGTTCTTCAATCTGAAATTCAGGTGAGTTCGAGATGACTGAGATAAAGATCTGCTTCAGGTTGCCTGAAAGAGTAGGTTCGAATTGTAATTCAGATTGCTGTCAGATATCATATTGGAATAGAAGAAAAAAAATCAAGGCTTTTCTCAGTGTCGGCACAAAAAAAAGTAGATAGAGCCAACCATACAAATATCAATATTGCAAAATACATTTCCGTTCAATGACACATCGAGATTCTTCGCGTCACTCTCGTCTTGATGCCTTTTGGGAAACGTCACATACTGAGCAGTGTGCCTGGAGGTAGAATAGATACCCATGAAAGCCATGATCCTGGAAAATATCGTCAGCATGCTAGAAAATAGAGCCCCCCTGACATTGGTTGAAATGAAACCTCCTGTTCCTCATGGCGATGACCTGCTGGTGAAGGTTTCTGCGTGTGGTGTCTGTCATACCGAACTGGATGAAATAGAGGGGCGGACACCACCACCGACGCTACCTGTGATACCCGGTCACCAGGTTGTGGGGCAGGTTTACGAGCTGGGTCCTGATGCCCATCGATACAAGCCGGGTGACCGGGTCGGGGTAGCCTGGATCTTTTGGGCCTGTGGTGTCTGTCGCTTTTGCAGGGAAGGGAACGAGAATCTGTGTCAAAACTTTCAGGCAACCGGAAGGGACGCTCATGGTGGATATGCTGAATACATGACCGTTTCGGAGAGATTTGTTTACAGGCTTCCGGATTTTTTCTCAGACAAGGAGGCTGCTCCTCTTTTGTGTGCAGGTGCCATTGGATACCGATCGTTGCAGCTGACGCATCTTGTCAACGGTCAGTGCCTTGGTTTGACCGGATTCGGTGCATCAGCCCATCTTGTAATGCAGCTGGCATCTCATCTTTATCCGGATACCGCCATCTATGTTTTTGCACGAAGTGAAAACGAACAGGTCTTTGCCAGGGAACTGGGGGCTGTCTGGGCAGGAAACACCCATGATACAGCGCCTGTGAAGCTGGATGCCATCATCGATACGACTCCGGCCTGGAAACCTGTGGTGGAAGCGTTAGGCAATCTTGCAGCCGGGGGCCGTTTGGTGATCAACGCCATCCGCAAGGAGGGTTTTGATCAGGAGTACCTTCTCAAGATGGATTACCCCTCTCACCTGTGGCTCGAAAAGGAGATCAAGAGTGTTGCCAATGTGACGCGCCAGGATGTTGAAGCCTTTCTGGCGCTGGCTGCTGACATGCGCATCAGACCCGAGGTCCAGGGATATGCCTTGGCAGATGCCAACCAGGCCTTACTGGAGCTGAAAGAACGAAAGATCCGCGGGGCCAAGGTGCTGGTGGTGGAATGAAGGGTGTAAGGGGTGGAGGGTTGGAGGGGACAGAAGGGTGTAAGGGGTGGAGGTTTGAAGGGGGCGGCATCCAGGTGCAAGCACTTAGGCATAGGGTTTCAGGCTGAAATGTCTTGTGCCGAATCCGAGCAGTTCGTGAAAATTGCAGGTTAGATCTGAAACTACTATACGGTATACTCCCCCTCCAACCCTCCGACCCTCCAACCCTCCAACCCTCAATCCCTCCAACCCTTTTTAATTTCATCAATGATCCAGTGGGTTAATGACCACTATAGCTATAACCGCTGCCGTCACTTCTACAAAAGCCCCCTCTTCTGGGCCATAAGGAACATCTGCTCTGCCGTATTTACGGGCGGTAATCGTAGTGTGCCCTCGGGTTTTGCTATCAGCTTTATGGCTTCAACCGGGCAGGTTGTCACACACAGACCACAACCAATGCACCGATCCGGTATCACCTGGGCCAGTTCATCGTCGTTCATGAAGATGGCCGTCATCTGGCAGCGCTCCAGGCACTGTTCACACCCCGTGCATTCATCGCTATCAACTCTTGCCAGGTGATTAGAAAAAACCATCTCAGCCGGTTTGGGATGTTTGTTCAAGGCCTTGAGCACTCCACAACAATCGCCGCAGCAGTTACACATGCCGGAAGGGTTTTGAGAGGTGGCAGGCTGGGTGACCAGACCGGCATCCCGGCAGTTTTCCAGGATGGTGGTGGCTTCCTCGAGAGAAACCTCCCGGCCCATATCCTTGTCAAGATAGTACTGGCCCATGGAGCCGAACATAAAGCAGGCTTCCAAGGTTTTTCCACAACCTTCATTTAAGACCTTTTTCCTTTTGCGACAGATGCAGTCCGTTACAACGATACTGGGTTTGGTTTTAAGAATTTCAATGGCATCATCGTAGGTTGCCACCTGATGGGTCACCTCAATCGATTGGTTGACGGGAATGGTGCGCAGAAAATATTGGGCATTCTCCAGCATGGCTTTGTCAAAGGCTTCTTCGAAATATTCCTCAACCATTTTGGCCAGCTCAGGCTCGATATTCTTAACCTGGAACTCAAACAGACCGTGAACAAAGGGAATGGCGGCATACCTGGGGTTGTTCCCTTTGTTTACCCGGAAAACCAACCCTTTATCTGTCATATCTTCAAGTTGAGAAGCAACTTCCGCTGCGGGTCGGTTCAGGTCTGTAGCGATGGAAGATGCTGTTGCCAGGTTGTGTGTCAATGCCAAAAACATACGCGCGTTGTCTTCGGAAAAAAGATAGCGCAAGATTTTAATTTCGATACCCGATTCTGCCGCGGGAAAACCCATGGAGTACTGGTCGAGTCTTTCCTGAAGCTGCCGATAGATGTTTTCTGTCATAGGATCCTCTTTTGTTGTTAGTGATTTTCCGCCGCTGATGTTAGAAGCCCTTGAGGCGAGATCACACAGCGCCGGCGGATTATTGATTTCGTGTTCACTGAATTCAGAAAGCCGAGTTACACCAAAGTTGAGCGATTGTCGCGCTTGCCGACACTACAGTGCCCATCTGCTTGATCCCTTGAAACCTCGAACCCTGGTCAGCCTTTTAGCAGTTCTGACTGTAGACTGTTAGGGGTTTTTAGCTCACTGCCGTCAACCACCCTCCAACCCTTTTACCACCCTTGTATCACCCTTGAACCCTTTCCTACCAGGTGCCAATGTCTTGTTCGGGTGTCTTTTCCTTTAAGTCGCTGGCATCCGTTCCCATAAAATCGACGCTAAATACACTCTCAGAGATAGCGTGTATTTTTTTCAGAATGGTTTGATGGTCCGGGTGGACCTGGTAGCGTTGCAGGGATTCGAGATTGGCAAACAGGGATATGAGTGCAAAGTCATAAGATCGGTCGGAATGGATGATATCCCGTCCGAATTCATAACTGTGGATTTCTACTATCTTGTTAGGCAGTTCCTCGAGATGATTTTCAAGATCCTGGATATCTTTTTCGGGTGCGTCTTTCTTGAATTTTATCAGAACGATGTGGTTGAGCATGGTTTCTCCCTTGTGCAATGTCGGTTATATGTTCAATTACCTGATACGGGGCGGACTGACCCGGCTGAAAAGAGGGTGTTTTTGGTAGATTTAATAAAAAACTTGAGATTTTGGCCGTGTCATGGCATCTAAATGGCATATTTATAGTCCCTGTAAAAACCATCGATCGCGTCAGCTGTCTGTAAAAGCAGGCGACACAATAACACAGGATCCCGCAGCATTCACCTGAAAAGTGAAAAAGGTGCCTATTTGTGATGACAAAAAAAACCATGCTCTACGACCTTATTGATGTCAGCGACCCCGAGACTGTTTTAAATGAAATAAAACAAATTCTTGCGCTGACGGTTGAAGGGTTTGATCCATCAAGGCTTGAAATGATTTATGGGGATGTTGTCACCCTTTTCAAAGGGAAATATCCGGGTTACCGGGCCAGCAACACCAAATACCATGACCTTGAGCACACCAATTCCGTGGCCTTAGCCGCAGCCCGTCTCATTCATGGCTGTACACTCGCCGGGATGGCGTTCCATGCGGACAACTTGCTGTTGGGTGTCTACTCGGCACTGTTTCACGATGTGGGATTGATTCAAACCAAAGATGACAAGGTGGGTTCCGGGGCAAAATACACAGTGGGTCATGAAAAACGGTCCATTCTGTTCATGCGAAAATACTTGTCGCAAAAAGGCTTTCCAGACCAACAGATCGATGATTGCTCCCACCTGATAATGTGTACCATTCTAAATCTCCCACCCAAAGAAATCCCCTTTAAATCACCGGAGATTGAAACACTCGGGAAAATTGTGGGTACGGCAGACTTGATGGCCCAGATCGCGGACAGGTACTATATCGAGAAACTCCTGCTGCTGTTTCAAGAGTTCCAGGAGGCTGGGATTCCTGATTTTGCAACCGAACTCGATCTGCTAAAAAAGACGGAAGGGTTTTATAAGTATGTCGCTACACAGAGACTCGCCCATGATTTCAGCGGTGTCTCCATCAACATGCATGCCCATTTCAAACAGCGCTGGGGAGTAGAAAAGGACCTGTATTCGGAGTCAATTCAAAAAAATATCGAGTACCTAAGAACCCTGCTGGAGCGTGCGGGAGACAGCATTGTTTCTGTCAGGGAGAACCTGAAAAGAGGTGTCTCTAATATGAATGGAGACGATAGGTCCGAGATCTGAAAAATTCCTCCATTCCTAAAGACGAACGTCCAACATCGAACCTCTCAACTTTCTGCCCGTCGACTTTCTTCGTCTCTGATCTCGCGTCGCAGGAGTTTTCCGACCTTGGATTTTGGAAGCATGTCTCTGAACTCGATGTATTGGGGAACCTTATAACTCACCAGGGTTTTTCGGCACCAGGTAATCAGGTCGTAGCCGGTGATACCCTTGATGTCCTCCTTGAGTACCACGTAAGCCTTGATTCTTTCGCCCACCCGTTCGTCGGGAACTCCAACCACACACGCACTGATGACTGCCGTATGCTCTTGCAGGACCGATTCGATTTCGCTGGCGGAAATTCGGTATCCCTTGTGCTTGATGGTGTCGACGGTTCGATCGACAAAATATAGGTTCTCTTCTTCGTCCATCATCATAATATCAGCAGTGCGATACCAGGTGGTCCCATCCAGTTTCACAAAGGACTGGTGGGTTTCTTCCGGTTTATTCAAATACTGGGCGACCATGGGGTCTGATGAGACGAGTAATTCCCCCGGTGTTCCTGTTTTTACAGGTTCCAGAAAGGCAGGGTCCACGATTTTAATCTGTTTGCTTGCTAAAACACGTCCAACACTTTTGGGTGGATTCTTGATATTTACAGGACACATGGCTACGCCACCGCAGGTTTCCGTGGCACCATAGCCTTGAAAAATATGTTGTCCAAAATGCTGGTGCCAGCGATTACCCACTTCCACCGGCAAGACATCACCGGCACTGAACCAGTATTTAACCGATTCCAGGTGATATTGATCCAGCCGTTCGTGTTCCAACATCATGCGGTAGAGTGCCGGGACCCCGATCATTGTTTTGGCCTTGAATCGGCCGATAGCGTCGAGGGTTGCGTCCAGATTGACACGCGGCTGCAGCATGAGTGTCCCGCCGACAAGGAGTGTCGCCAGGCCACAGGTCTGGCCGAGAATGTGAAAAAGGGGTGCATTGCCCATGATAACATTTTCCTGGGGAGGAAAAAGGGGGCTGGAAATTTGAATCTGCTCAAGGGCTGATTTCAGGAAAAGATGCTGACTCATGGGAACGCCTTTTGGAAATTTGGTGGTCCCACCGGTGTAGAGAATCTGGGCTGTAACGCCTCCCTTAAGCTCTTCAGGTGTCGTCCTCTTGAACTGATCGGGTGCATATTGTGCCAAAAGGTTTTTAAGGGAATAGGTATTTTTATCGAGCGCTATTTTCCCTCTGGGAACGATATCGAACAAATAACCGAAAAACCGCTTCCATATCGGTAGAAGGTCGGCCATCCTGGCGATGATCACGCGACTGATGTTGGTTTCCGGGAGTACCTGTTTGACATATCCGAAATTGGTATCCGCACAGACAATGGCATCTGCTTCGCTGTCCGTGGCGATATACCGGACGTCACTGGGGGTGTAAATGGGTGTTATGGGAACACAGACGGCATTGACATGCTGAATTCCCAACCAGGCCACGACCCATTGGATACTATTGGGAAGATAGATCATTACCCGTTGCCCTTGTCTGATGCCTATTTCCGTAAGGGCCGCTGCAAAGCTCCGGGACATCTGATCAAGCCTGCGATAAGAATAGCGCGTACCGAGATAGATGACGGCGGTATTGTTCCCGTATGTTTCAACTGTTTGGCGAAATTGATCGATGATGTGGTGCGTTGTTGTTGATTCCATGAATCATATCCCAAAGTAAGCAGCTTTGATTTCAGGGTTTTGCATGAGCTCTTCACCGGTTCCCATGAGGGTCAGCATACCGTTTTCCAGGATATAGCCGCGATCGATGACGGGGAAAACCGGGCGGGCAAATTGTTCGCACAGGACGACGGTTATGCCACTCTGCCTGTTCAGGCAGACGATGGCATCGATCAGAGTGTTCTGCATCATGGGGCTCAAGCCCAGAAGCGGCTCATCGAGGAGCAGCAGTTCAGGTTTTACGATAAGCGCCATCCCGATGGCCAGCATCTGCTGTTCCCCGCCACTTAAAAACCCGGCCTTCTTTTTTTTGAGGGCCACCAGGGCCGGGAACAACTGAAACGCAAAATCAATACCATCCCTGACTTCCTGCTTGCGGCGAAGAAAACCGGCGATTTTAAGGTTTTCAAGAACACTGCTTTCCGGGAAGATGGGATGACGCTCACGTGAGAGCACAATACCTCTCTTGACACGTTCACTGGGCTTGGTTTGGGTAATATCCCGCCCCCGGTAGACAATATTCCCATATACAGTGATCCGTTCGCCGCCTTTTCTCTTTTCTTTGATCTGCATGTCGATAATGAGACCGGAAAGGGTGTTCATTAGGGTTGTTTTGCCGGCACTGTTGGGCCCTACGACACCTACGAACTCGCCATCGTTTACCTGGAAACTGAAGTCATTCAAGGCAATGGCGTTTTCGAAAAAGACGATCAGATTTTTTACGTCGAGCATATCTACCTTTCTGAGCCCAGATAGGCATTTTTGACCTCTTCGCTGGCCATGACTTCTTGTGCGGTTCCCTGGGCAATTTTGCGCCCGAAGTTAAGCACCATTATTCTGTCGGCAATACGAAAAAGTTCCTTCAGGCGGTGTTCAATCATGACGATGGTTTTGCCTTGTTGCCGCAGTTTTTCGATAATGGGAACAATGCTGGCGACTTCGGCAAGGCTGAGACCCGAAAACAGTTCATCGAGGATGATCAGATCAGGCTGCAGGGCAATGGCCTTTGCCAGTTCCAGGCGTTTTAAATAGCCCTGGGGCAGGGCGCCGGCCGGTTTGTAGGCCACATATGAATCTCTTTCAAAACCCACCTCCTCCAGCAGGTCCAGGGCAACGGCATCGCGGTCTCCATACCGGCCACCTATCATTTGTTTTACACGGGGCGAGTAGAGCGGTATGATCATGTTTTTGAATGCAGGCAACTGGTAAAACGGCCGAACCATTTGAAACGTTCGGGCGATACCCAGCTGAATAATCTTGTGGGCCGCCATGCGGGTAATATTTTGACCGTTGCAGAGGATTTTTCCCGAAGTCGGTTTGACAAAACCTGTCATCAGGTTCACAAGGGTGGTTTTACCCGACCCATTGGGGCCGATAATGCCCAGAAGTTCACCGCGTTTTATGATACAGTCCAGTTCGAAAACAGCTGTGACGCCGCCAAACACTTTGGTGAGTTTTTGAATTTCGATGATGTTACCTGTCGACATCGACCCACCTTTCTACCTGCTGATATTTTCGTTGAAGATAATGAAAGAGACCTTCGGGTATGGCAACGATAAAAACTACCAGACAGAGTCCATACAGCACGATTCGCAAGCCTCCGATACCGCGCAGCAACTCCGACAACGGTACCAGAATGGTTGCTCCCAGCATGGCCCCGGCAAACGAGCCGACACCTCCGACAACGGCGGAAGCAATGGGCATGATGGAATAGTCCAGGGCAAAAACCGGCATACCCACAAACATGTATACATGGGTCATATATGCCCCGGCAAAGGCGCCCACCGCACTGGACAGAAAAAGCGCCTGGGCTTTGAACCAGTAAATATTGATGCCGGCATTGGTGACGGATCTGTCGTTGTCACGGATACCTTTGAGGACAAGTCCATAGTCCGAAGCCATCAGCCGGCGAAAACCGAACAGGACCGATAATGTGGCGATGATGATCAGATAGAGCTCCAGCCATCCGGACGGCAGCGGGCTCATACCGCTCAAACCCTCTGTGCCGCCGAAAACTTTGGTCGCTTCGATGGTCCGTACCAGCATCAGGGGCAGGATCAGCGTAAACATGGAGAAGTAGATGCCCCTCAAACGAAGAACCGGCAGAAGAATAAGTGTACAGATGAGACCCCCGAATACCGTGGCCAGGGGTATGGCGATCAAGGGGTGAATTCCCCACGTGTGGTTGATGACGCCTGATATATAGGCTCCCATGCCGAAGAAAAGGGCTTGCCCTAAAGAAATCATACCGCTTTGCGCCAACAGGTCCCAGCTGATCGCCAGCATGGCGAAAACTGCCAGCGAGATCATGACACGCTGCCAATAGGGGCTCAGAAAAAGCGGCAGCAGTAGAAAGAGAATGACCGGCAGCAGCCGTGGTCCTGCCACATAGAGCATTTCACGCCAGGAGCTGAGAGCGAAAATATCTCCCGATCTGGCTTTGATACCCCGGTCGATCCGTTCCTTACGTTTTTTCAAGGTGTCATATCCTTTCTTCCAATTCCTTTTGTTGCCCGAACAGACCGGATGGTTTTATCACTAGAACAATCAGAATAGCGATCAGACTGACGATCATGGTCCAGTGTGATCCGAAATAGGTATCGGTGAATCGCTCTGCGAAACCGATGAGAAAGCCAGCGGCAATAACACCGCCCGTACTTCCCAAGCCACCGATAATACAGACGGCCAGCGCTTTGATGAGGACATCGTACCCTTCGCTGGGTGAGATACTACCCAGGGGAATGATGATCGTGGCGGCGATTGCGGCAAGACCGGCCCCCAGGGAAACACTCAATGTTGCAATCCAGTCCGAATCGATGCCAAAGGTCAAAGCGGTTCGCTCATCCTGGGCAATCCCACGAAAGGCGAGGCCGATTGAGGTGTGGTGGGTGAAGAGCCACAGCGAGACAACGAGCAGGAAACCCAGGACGACAATGAAGATCCGTTGCATGTCGATATATGTTCCGGCAATCATAAAGCTGTGATCGAAAAACACCGGCAGGGTATATTCGAAACCAACAAATCCGAGGTAGCGGAAAATCTCGAGGATCGCTAAACCGATGCCGAAGGTGGCGATGACTTCCGACAATGCCTGGCCGCGCACCCTCAGAAGGACCAGCCGATACATCAGCGCTCCGAAAAGGGTGGTGGCGAGTATGGACAATATAGCCGATGGGAAAAAGGGGAGCCCAATCAGATTCATCAACATCCAGCTCAGGTAGGCAGACAGGACATAGAGGGCGCCATAGGCAAAATTGGCAACACCACTGATACCAAACGTCAGATTGAATCCAATGGCCAGCAGTATCAGAGTGAAACTGTTGACGATTGCGTAAACCAGGGTTCCTGTAAACATATTTGAAATATTTCCGTGAAATATTTTAAAAACTTCAAAAATCTAAAAGCAATCACGAAACCACGAAATCTGAAACCACGAAAAATTTATGATCTTTTTCGTGGTTTCGTCTTTTCGTGTTTTCGTGATAAGAGATCCTTTTTTCTTTCGGTTTATGCGGGTTGAGGCTCTGGTATCTACTTCAATGATTTCAACCCCTCTGGGAGCTGGATTTTTCCTTCGGCGATACTTTCTGGAAAAACGATGACCCGGTTTCCATCCGCTGTCCACTGGAATACGGTTGAAAGACATGTTTCTGCGGGATCGAATCCAAATACCGCCTGATGACCTTCATCGTATCGGATACGGCCCATGACGCCCATTCGATCTGTTTTTTCCAGTTCCGCCACGATAGCATCGGGATCGGTACTGCCTGCACGTTCAATGGCTTCCTTGAGAACATATACGGACTCATAAGCAGGCGCCGGTCCATGGCCGGCCTGAATTTTTTTCCCGTATTTTTTTTCGTAATTTGCATAAAAGGCTACGGAGGCCGGAATTTTATCCGAAGCGATGGCGCTGCCCATTTCAAAAATGGTATTCATGGAACCGGCTATTTTGCCGTCGAAGGTGTTCCATGCATCGGATCCAGCCAACGGTGAAATAAACCCGGCCAGAATCGCCGGTACCTTCATGCTATTCCATTGTTTGACCAGGGTTCCGCTTTGGGGCATGTCGAATATGGGCATAATCACCTGGGCACCCATCGCCCTGGCTTTCATCAGACTCGACGAGAAATCAGATGTCCCGGTGGGAAAGCTTTCCTGTCCCACAATGGTCCATCCGGCCTTGTCGAAGAACATTTTCTGAGTAGCTCCGGCTGTGCCACGCGCCCAGGCAACATCCTGGTGCATGACATAGACTTTGTCGAACCCGAACTCCTTGTTGATGGCGGTCATGGTGCCTGCCAGGTATTTGACGAGATGTACGGCGTTGAGGCAGGTTCTGAAGACATATTTGTACTTTTCCGGGTTTTCCTTGATCATTTTTTCAGAATTGGGGGCCATGGCGATGGTTCCCAGAAGGGGAACCTTGTATTTGGCGATAATTTCCATTCCGGCGAAGAGGGCCTCCGAACGGAACGGGCCCACCACGAGAGCCGCGGGTTTCTTTTCCAGAATAATTTTCTCCAGACCGAGTAAGGCCTCCGGCACGGGTACGCCGGGTGCGGCATCTCTGAGGTCGATGGATTCGACTTTGAGGTTTCTCTTGGTCGCGCCAACGGAGACGCCACCGGCCGCATTAATCTCTTCCACGGCCATTTCCACGGCCTTGATGGACTCCTTGCCTTCCAAAAAGCCCAAAGAGGTGGGGACACCGACGACAATTGGTTCGGCCGCGTAAGCCATGGGAACACAGGTTGCAAAAATCAATAAAACCGCAATAGCGATACCTGGAAATTTTTTTTCTCTCTCCATGATGTCCTCCTTTGTTTTTGGGAAATTTCAGATGGTTTGATTTTAAGTCGTATTGAAGAGCTGAATGCGTTTTTTATCCCGGGTGAATCGTTTTGTCAATTGCATTTATCCGAAAAATTGATTTAAGTCAATTGCTTTGTGTACTACAATGTCGTAATAGTAACTCATGCACCTAATAAACACAAACCAGTCAGGGAGGTAAGGATATGAAAGACAACAACCCTAAGAAGTCAAACCCTACGACAGTCAAAGATGTAGCGGATATCACCATCTGTGATTCCACCGCGCAGATGATTATCAAGGCTCGAAATGACGGTGTTGAAACCGCTTTTGACCGGGCCGCCAACATGAAACCATGTCCCATTGGCGCCAAATCGGCCTGCTGTAAGCACTGTGCCATGGGGCCCTGCAGAATAAATGCCAATGACCCCTATGCCAAGGTGGGCATCTGTGGTGCCACCATCGACACCATACAATCCCGTAATCTGGCGCGGATGGTTGCCTGTGGAACGGCCGCCCATGTGAGTCACGGGCGGAACATGTTAAATCTTTTCAGAGGGGTGGCAACGGGTGATATCACAGATTTCAAGATCAAAAACACCCTTAAACTGGAGACGTTTGCACAGGTTCTGAATATTGAGACAGCAGATCGGTCTGTGAAGGAAATTGCACTCGATCTTTGTGATGAACTCGAAAAAATATTTATTCAGACCGATGGAGAAATGGCGTTGGTCAACCTGGTACCGGAAAAAACTCTTGAAGCCTGGCGGAAGCTGGATATCGTGCCACGTGGTGCCATGCTGGAAGTTATGGAGCTCCTCCAGCGAACCCATGCCGGTATGGATCAGCACTACGAGAATCTGACCAAGCAGATAAGTCGTACGGCGCTGGTGGATGGCTGGGGAGGGTCCATGGTTGCCACGGAACTATCGGATATCCTTTTCGGAACACCTTCACCGGTCGCCGCTGAGGTCGATATGGGATGCCTCAAGGAGGATGCGGTCAACATCATTATCCACGGCCACGAACCCTATCTGGTGGAATCCATGGTGGCATCGGTGAACGACCCTTCTCTGATCAAAATCGCCAAAGAATACGGGGCCAATGGCATCAACCTGGTGGGAATGTGCTGTTCGGGACTGGAAATGCTTTCCCGTCACGGTATTCCCCATGCCGGGAATTTTATGTCCACCGAGGCTGTGCTGGTTACCGGAGCTGTGGATGCCTTTGGTGTTGATGTACAGTGTATCCAGCAGTCCCTCGTAAGTGTCGGAAAGTGTTATGGCACACAAATATTTACGACGAATCAAAGCTGTCGGATCGAAGGAGCAGAACACATCGAATTTAATGAACATGATGCCAGGAGCTGCACCGACGCCATCGTGGAAAAAGCGATTGTTCGTTTTAAAAACCGCAGTGCCAAGGTAGTAATCCCTAAAAACACGTCGGTCGGCATCCACGGATTTTCACATGAATACATCAACTACATGCTGGGCGGCTCCTTCAGGGGCAGCTACAGGCCCTTGAATGACAACATCATCAACGGCCGGATCAGAGGCGTTGCGGGTGTCGTTGGTTGTGTCAACCCAAGGATAAAACAAGACTGGGTACATGTGGAGCTGGTCAAGGAGTTGATCAAAAATGACGTGCTGGTGGTTCAGACCGGCTGTTCCCAGATTGCCCTGGCAAAAGCAGGCTTGTGCACGCCCGAGGCGGCACACTTTGCCGGGTCGGGGTTGAGGGAGGTCTGTGAAGCAGTCGGTATGCCGCCGGTACTGGGACTCGGGGCCTGTGTTGATAACAGCCGTATCCTGATCGCCTGTGCGGCAATGGTTCGTGAAGGCGGTCTCGGCGACGCCATTTCCGAATTGCCGGTGGCAGGTGCTGCACCGGAATGGTACAGCGAAAAGGCCATCGCCATCGGACAGTATTTTGTTGCTTCGGGTGTCTACACTGTCTTTGGTGTCACCTTCCCCATTGTGGAGGAAACCAAATTTCACCATCTCCTGTTTGACGCCATGGAGACACAGGGTCTCGGTAAATGGGGTTTTACCCAGGATCCCTATGAGATGGCCCGCATGATGATCGCCCACATCGATAAAAAGCGCCAGGCGCTTGGGATCGACAAGGCCAGGGAACGAACTCTGGTGGATATGGCCGACAGAAGAGAACTGGCGGCGGTATAAGGGGAAACAGAGTATGGAAACCTTAGATCACTATCTGAACAGGGGGATCAAAGAAATCATCGACGGCCATCCGCAAGTCAAGGAGATCCTGAATGAATATGGTATCGGGTGTGGTGCCTGTGATGTCGGTACGTGTCTGTTGAAGGACATCCTGTCTCTGCACCCCATATCCAAAGAACAGGAACAAACGTTGATGAAAAGGATTGCAGCGGTGTTATAAGTACTGGTTTTTTCGCGGTGTCTTTGTACGTAAACAGATCACAATTTTTTCAGGAGAATTAAAATGAACCAATTTCACGCTTGTCCGGGCAGCCGGATGATGGCATTCAACAAAGAAAAGGAAAGTACGCCCGAATCAACCGTGGGGGCATTTCAGTCCCAGTTGCGGCAATGGCCGATTCAATTACATTTGATATCACCGGAGTCACCCTACTACCAGGACGCGGATGTGGTTTTGACGGCCGACTGCGTAGCATACGCCCTGGGGGATTATCATCGCGAGTACCTCAAAGGGCGGTCACTCGCCATTGCCTGCCCCAAGCTTGACACGGGTCAGGAAATCTATAGAGAGAAAATAACGTCCTGGGTCGATGATGCCAAAATAACGTCCTTGAACGTGATGATAATGCAGGTGCCCTGCTGCACGGGATTGCTCAACCTGGCCAAGCAGGCTTTGCAGAAAGCGGAACGAAAGATACCGCTATCTTATACGGTTGTGGGCGTTCAGGGCGAAATACTGGAGCAGCAAATTGTTTGATGAAATCTCTTGGACACGCAGGACAAAATAATGTAAATATCATTCCATAACCGTAAAGCGGTAAAGGGTCAGGAGACGGCAGGTCTCCGAGTGTTTAAGTCCGGAACTGCCTTCTGGCACGCGGTTTATAGAACAATCAATTCCTTCATGGACAGGAGATGGTATGGACAAAAAACGATGGGACGACATACTTGTAAACGATCACGAAATGATTGAACGAGCGATGGATGTATTGAAAAATGAGCTCGGGAAACTGCCGCATAAATCTCCCGACCTGTTTTCATTGAAACGTACCATTGATTTCCTGCTGGAGTTTGGAGACCGGATTCACAACAAAAAAGAAGAGAACTGGCTGTTTCCCCTGCTGATCAAAAGCGGTATCCCCGAAGATGGCCCCATACGGGTCATGGTAGGAGAGCACGCGTACGAAAGATCGCTTCTGGACCAGATGGCCGGGGACATTGACAGTCTCAGCGGCATGACCCCGGGGGCAAAAGACGATTTCAAAAACAAAGGCATGGAATATCTGGAAGTCCGCGCCAATCATATCTGGAAGGAAAACGATGTCCTGTATGCCATGGGCAGAAAGGCTTTTTCCGAGGCTGACAACACCTATCTTGTCAAGGCTTTTGACGATTTCAGCGCCAGTGTCTACGGAAATGACTTCGCGCAAAAAATATCGGCAATGCTTCATGAACTCGAGGGCGGGAAAGCTGCTAGAACCAGCCTTTTGACCAACCTGACGTATGAACAGATCGACGCTATCATGGAGACCCTCCCTTTTGAAGTCACCTTTGTTGATGCGGAAGATTCAGTGGCCTATTTCAACCGCCTGGACAAGGAAAAGATATTTGTCCGCAGTCGTTCGGTAATCGGCCGAAAAGTCACCAAGTGTCATCCGGGCAAGAGCATCGACAAGGTTGAGCAGATCGTCAGCGGGTTCAAGAGCGGCGAACTGGACAAAGCGGAGTTCTGGATCGCCTTGGGCGGGCAAATGGTGTACATCCGTTATTTTCCGGTAAGGGATGATCAGGGGAACTATCTAGGGGTTCTGGAAGTGACCCAGGAGATCAGCGAAATACAGAAACTGACCGGTGAGAAGCGGTTGCTTGATTCGTAAGTATTCGTAAGCCAATCAGAAAAAAGAAAGGGAAACCAACCTGAAGTTGGCTTCCCTTTTGTCTTTTTATACCGCTTGTCATAATAATGTTCCGAAAATAGGATGGCGGCATAAGGGGTTGTAGCAGAAAAAAGGTCCTCAATCGGAACGTTTTTCTGACAACCCCTATAAGCGACAACGTCGCGTTTCATAAAATCGTCACCACGATTTTATTTACAGTTCAATTCCAAGTTTTTCCCAGACCGACTCACCGTCTTTGATTTCAGTGGCTTTCAAATGCGGATAAGTGGTGATCAGAAAGTATGCCAGGGGCAGAACGCCCAGTACAATGATAATGGTATCTGGTAACGCGCGAAATGTCCCCAGAATAACCACGGCATCCCGTTCAAAGAAGTCGGCACTCCTGGCGACCCACAATCCTTCCTTAAATGCCGTCCAAGTCTGCATGGCCCCCACCGGTAACAAGGTGAAAAAAGCCATCAGGAACAGACCCCCGTTGAGACCCCAGAAAGAAAGTTTGAGGATGCCATCCTTCCAGTAAGCTTTGTCCACCAGACCGCGCCAGGAAAAGAGCAGCAAGGCAACGGACAGCATGCCATACGTGCCGAACATGGCGGTGTGACCATGGTGCATGGTCAGATAGGTGCCGTGTTCATAGAAATTGATGATGGGCAGATTGATCAGGAACCCAAAGATACCTGCGCCTAAAAAATTCCAGAAGGAGGCGGCCACCAGAAAATACATGGGCCATTTGTAACTGAACGTTCGGCCTGCTTTCTGAATTTCGTTGAACTCCTTCAATCCACGCACCACCAGTGTTATGAGCGGCACCGGTTCCATGCTGGAGAAGATAGCCCCCCATCCGATCCAATACGCAGCCCCGCCATACCAGTAATAATGGTGCGCTGTCCCGATAATGCCGCTGATAAAGGTGATGGCCGCTGTAAAATAGGCCACCCTGAGAGCCGACTTGGCTGTCGCCAGTCCCATGGCAACCATGAGAAGTGCGATGACGGCGATACCGAAAAACTCAAAAATGCTCTCCACCCAGAGGTGAACCACAAACCAGCGCCAGTAGTCTGCCATGGTAAGATGAGAACCCTTGCCGTAAAACAGGCCGAAACCGTAAAAGGCCACTACGAGAACGGCACTGAAGACATAGAACCATATCAAAGCGCTGAATTCATCTTTGTGCTTGCTCAAGTGTCCGCCGACTGCCCGATATACCACCAGCAGCCAGAAAATCAGTCCCACAAAGAGCAGAATCTGCCAGACACGTCCCAGTTCGAGAAATTCCCAGCCCTGATGACCAAACCAGAACCAAAGATCACCCAGGAATCCCTTGATTCCAAGCGCTTCACCGGCGAGACTGCCCACGGCAACGAGGAGGACCGCCCCGAAAAGCAGCTGAACCAGAAGGCCTTGCTTGACGGGTTCTTTGCCGCCGATGATGGGTGCCAGGTAAATGGCAGAGGCCAGCCAGGTGGTGGCGATCCAGAAAACCATCAACTGCAGATGCCATGTTTTGGCCAGACTGTAGGGTATGAGCTTGGCCACAAAGGGCAGAAAAAAGGTGCCCGGATGGATGGTGTAGTGGGCCAGCAATCCACCGAAGGTCGTCTGCAGCAGAAACAGCAGAATCACCACCACAAAAAACTTGGCCGCCTTGAATTGACTGGGGGTCAGGGGCATGTCCACTAGTTTTTCAGAAAGTGCCACCCCCTTGGGCGCTCCATACCATAATCCATAGCGATGAATCCAGAAGACAAAAAGGCCCAGGACCACCAGCAGTGCCAGGATACCGGCGATGGAATAGAAGTAGGTCTCGGTACTGGCGACATTCCCAACGCGTTTGTCCGCAGGCCAGTTGTTGGTGTAGGAAAAATCGGTTCCGGGACGAAGCGTCGAGGCGACCCAGGCAGACCAGAAGAAAAACCGCCCAACCTGCAGGCGCTGTTCTTCTTCGGGAATGGTGTTTGGTAAAAAGCCGTAGCGTTGCTCCCCTTTCTCGAAGGTGCTGCCCCAGTGCTGCACAACCCTTTCCAGTCCCTTGGTCTGAGCAGCGGTCAAGGTAAGCGTGTCCGTGGCCGGATCATAGCGGTTGGGTTTGATCTCATGGGTTGTTTTGACATCGATAAGACCTTTTTGGAGGTCGTCGAGGTCCTGGTACATTTTTCCGTAGTCATTTAAAGCCAGGGTGTCGCCGATAGCCTCAGCCAGAATGTGCAGGCTGGTGGCGGAAAATTCCGGCCCCCGTTGGGACCCGTGCCCCCAGACAGCGCCATGATCCATCAAACCATAGCGCTGGTAGACATCCTGTCCGGCAAGGATATCCGTTTTTAGCATCAGCAGCTTGCCGTTATTGTCGACTACTTTGCCCGGGTAGGGCGGCAGGTCTTTTTTCATGACAATACCGCCACCCAGCAAAACTCCCATGGCGACGATGAAACAGAGAATGGCTGCCCACTTGAGTGTGTTGAGAGACATTTTGCACCTCCTTTAATAAAGATAAGTTCATCAAGATATCTACAATTTCCATATAGAGAAAATAATTTCCCTGTTGGCTATTTTTCAATGAGGCAACTTACAATATCTGATCAATGGTTGTATCGTGCAGAATTTTCTCAAATTGTTCGGAAACGATTCGCCAGCGCAAATGGAGTCCGCACTTTCCATCGCAGGTGTGCATGCCCAGTAAGCATTTTTTAAAATCATCGACCTTCATGAAGAGATTGACAATGTCAAAAAGAAGGATTTCAGACGCAGGATGGGATAGTTTTACTCCGCCACCCCTGCCGCGGACTGCTTCGATGATACCTGCCTGAGACAGGCGATTGAGAATTTTAGAAAGAAAATTGTGGGGAATATCCATTTCCTGTGAAATAAGGGCGGACTGGACAGGTTTGCCGGTGTTGTGGGCGGCTAAAAACCCCATGGCACGCAGCGCATAGATGGCGGTTTGATTCAACATACGGTCCTCTTTCCCCATTTGATCTTCATTCGATGATGGTACCCAATTAATTAAGATAACCGCATGAGCTTGTCAACAAAAAAATAACGGTCACCAGAGGGACGGGACAAAAAAGGCAGTTTAGGTAAGCATGATCTTTCCGGCAGGTTCGGAAAGCACTTCGCCGATAATGGCGGCGTCTTCTATACCGGCGCTCTTTAAGCTATGCAGAAGATCTTCGGCCTTGTCATTGCCGACACCCATGAGCAGACCACCCGAGGTCTGCGGGTCGAAAAGAATGTCGACTAGCACGCTATCCATGTGCGGGGCAAGAATTAACAGGGACGATCGAAAGGCTTTGTTTTTGAATGCGCCGCCGGGGATGAAGCCGCTCCTGGCATACTGAATGGCTTCGGGAATAATGGGGATGGCTTTTGATTCAAGACGGATACCGATGGATGGGCTGGACAGCATCTCCGCGAGGTGCCCTATAAGACCGAATCCGGTGATGTCGGTGCAGGCGCTCACCGGGTATGTCTTCATCACTTTGGCGGCGTCACGGTTCAATGTCGCCATGAGACGGCTGATGGATCCGATGATTTCCTGGGAAGCGATGCCTCCTTTGATGGCCGTGTTGATGATACCTGTGCCGATGGGTTTGGTGAGGATCAGCTGATCCCCCGGCTGTAGACCCGTGTTTTGCACAATATGGTCCGGATGAACAAAACCGGTCACCGAGAGACCGTATTTCAACTCTTTGTCTTGAACGCTGTGGCCGCCGAGCAGAACAACACCGGCTTCCTTGATTTTTTCCAGCCCGCCTTCCAGAATGGCACGCAGGATGCTGATATCCATTTGATCGGAAGGAAAAGCCACCAGGTTCATGGCGGTTTTGGGTTCGCCGCCCATGGCATAGACATCGCTCAATGCATTTGCAGCGGCTATCTGGCCGAACCAGAAGGGATCGTCCACAATGGGTGTAAAGAAGTCCACCGTCTGAATGATAGCCAGATCATCCGATATCCGGTAAACACCGGCATCGTCAGCCCCATCGAGGCCTACCAGTACATTGGGGTCCTGCGGTAGTTTAAGACCACAGAGTGCTTTGTCCAGGTCCCCTGGAGCCAGTTTAGAGGCTCAGCCTGCACCGGAAACGGTCTGGGTCAAACGGACCGGGCCTTTGCCGCTCTGGATGGTTTTCATTTTACCTGGTTTCATCGGTTGGATCATTGTGGCTCTCCTGGATGATGTTTTTCCTTAATATAATCAATAAGTGCGATGTTTCAAGACCTAAACGATTGAAGAACCCCGCAGCAAGTTACGGGGTTAGCGCTCGCTTTTTCGGTTCAAAAAAACATCGGTTCGTTGGGTTTTTTGAGTTGCTTTAGTCTTAGATTTTAAGCGGCTTATCGCTTAAAGTTCAACTCACAGGTCAGGGCTTACCCTCCAAACCTACACCCCTCAACCCCTGCTTTGCCCCTCAGTTTGTTTATTTCCCTATCTCTGCTACGGTACACTTCAGCGCGGCCAGAATATCACCGGGTGACATTTTGAGCATCACACCTCTGCGGCCCCCATTGACCACCACTGTCTGATAATTCATAATGGGGCTGTCTATAACGAATTCCATCGGGTGTTTCAACCCAAAAGGGCTGATACCACCCACCAAATAGCCGGTCAAGCGCTCGGCAAGGGTGGGGCTCGCCATGGATGCGTGTTTGATGTCAAAAAAACGGGCCAGTTTTTTTAAGTCCAGCTGCGTGTTGCCCGGCAGCAAGGCTGCGACATAGCGTTGCCCACCCAGATCTGTGATAAGGGTTTTAACGATTCTTTCAAGAGGGAAGCCAATGGCCTGAGCTGCAAATTCAGCCCCTTTTTCTTTGTGGGTGTAGGTAATCACCTCAAAGGAAATCTGCGCTTTTTTTAATGCCTGGATGGCTCTTGTGGGCATGATCTGTCCTATCGGACGTTATTTATCCTTTGGATGTCATTTGCACTTCGTGCGACATTAGCGCTATGCGCGTCATTTATTGTTGTATCGCCATCCCACATGATATACAGGATAACGTTCTTAATGACAACAACATGACATCCAAAGGTTTCCTGACGCATCAGGTGCAAAGGGAGCGAGGGATGTCAAAAACGCACTCAGGGCCGAATATGGAGGAGAACATGTCATACCAGAAAAGTGATTACAAAGAAGATCTCGACAGGGTTACAGCTGTCTTTCAAACCAATCTCGGGGAATTTGAAGCAGAGTTATATGCCCGGGAATGTCCCGAAACCGTATGGAACTTTATCAACCTGGCAGAGGGTCGCCAGGAAGCCGACCGTCAGGGAAATTTTTACGATGGACTCACATTTCATCGGGTTATTGAAGGTTTCATGATTCAGGGCGGGTGTCCCCTCGGCTCCGGTACCGGTGGGCCCGGTTACCGCTTTAAGGACGAGTTCGATTCGTCATTACGACACGACAGCGAAGGCATCCTCTCCATGGCCAACGCAGGGCCCGGAACCAACGGGAGTCAGTTTTTTGTCACACTGGGCCCCACACCCCACCTGGATGACAGGCATTCGGTCTTTGGCAGGGTTGTCAAAGGAATGGAGGTCGTGAACAAAATCGGATCGGTTCAAACCGGATCGATGGACAAACCCGTGAAGCCGGTGTTGATGCAGGCTGTCACCATTAAGCGCTAAAATCGTTACACGATTAATAAATACGCGGCGAAGCCGCGTATTTATTAAATTGAACCGAAATAGCGAGCGCATTCCCCGTAGGTTCTGCTGTCCGGCAGTGCTTCGCATGCTGCGGGGTTAGCGAGCGAATCTAAATTAGACAGAATTCCTTACGGTCGCTGCGAGGATCTTCAATGATTGTCAACCTTGTCGTTCTAATACACTGAAAAGTATATATAAAAAAATCCGGATCCTCTTTTAAAGGATCCGGATTTTTTTTGATGGTTAAAACTGTTTTTTAGAGCCCGCAGTTATTTTGCTGGCGTCAGATAAAATCGCGCAGCGATTTTATTAGGCTACCTCTTTGTATTCAGCGTCCACCACATCATCCTCAGGAATGTCGCCGGGAGATGCATTCTCATGTTGTGAACCGGTACCGGCTGACTGTTGATAGGCTGTGGTTGCCATCTGCTGGGCAGCCTGGGTCAGGGCGTCGGTGAGGCGCTTGATTTCATGTATATCCCCACCGTTCATGGCTTGCTTCAGGCTGCTGATAGTTGCTTCAATCCCGGATTTCGTGGACGGATCCAGTTGGCCCCCCATTTCCGCCATGGATTTCTGAGTCTGGTAAATCAGGGCGTCGGCCTGGTTTCGCGCTTCCACAAGGACTTTCTTGCTTTTGTCCTCTTCTGCATGCAATGCCGCGTCATTCACCAGACGATCGATTTCTTCCTTGGTAAGTCCGGAAGATGCCGTGATGCGTATGGATTGGGCTTTTCCAGTGGCCTGGTCTTTGGCGGAAACTTCCACGATGCCATTGGCGTCGATATCAAACGAGACCTCAATCTGTGGTGCCCCTCTGGGCGCAGGTGATATCCCCGTTAATTCAAAACGGCCCAGGGTCTTGTTGCCAGAGGCCATTTCCCGTTCACCCTGCAGCACATGAACGCTGACTGCCGGCTGGTTGTCTTCGGCCGTGGAAAAAACCTGACTTTTTTTTGCCGGAATGGTGGTATTTTTTTCGATGAGCCTGGTCATCACGCCTCCCAGTGTTTCGATACCGAGTGACAGGGGGGTAACATCCAGGAGCAGGACATCCTTGATGTCCCCTTTGAGTACCGCGCCTTGAATAGAAGCTCCCAGTGCAACGACTTCATCCGGATTGACACCCTTATTGGGCTCTTTCCCGAAAATCGTTTTGACCCGTTCCTGGACTGCAGGCATGCGGGTCATACCCCCCACCAGGATGACTTCGTCTACGTCGCCGGTCGATAGGCCTGCATCCTTCAGAGCGGCCCGGCAGGGCCCCTCCAGTTTGGTCAGCAGATCTGCCACAAGCGATTCGAGTTTGGCACGGGTGATCTTGACGTTCAAATGCTTGGGCCCCGTGGCATCGGCCGTGATAAAAGGAAGATTGACATCTGTCTCAAGGGAGTTCGACAGTTCCATTTTGGCTTTTTCTGCGGCCTCTTTCAGACGTTGGAGCGCCATCTTGTCTTTACGTATGTCGATGCCCTGATCCTTTCTGAACTCATCGGCGATATAATCGATGATCCTGAGATCGAAATCCTCGCCCCCCAGATGGGTGTCCCCATTGGTGGCCTTGACTTCAAACACGCCATCGCCGATTTCAAGTATGGACACATCGAAGGTACCGCCGCCCAGGTCGAATACGGCAATTTTTTCTTCGGTTTTTTTATCCATGCCATAGGCCAGGGAAGCCGCCGTAGGCTCGTTGACAATACGCAGGACATTCAAACCGGCGATCTTGCCGGCATCCTTGGTAGCCTGCCGTTGGCTGTCATTAAAGTAGGCCGGTACGGTAATGACGGCATCAATGATTTTTTCACCCAGAAACGCTTCGACCGACTTTTTGATGTCTGCCAGAATAAACGATGATATTTCCGCCGGGCTGTATTGTTTTCCTCGTATATTGAGTTGAACATCCCCATTGGGGGCTTTTTCAATGTTAAAGGGCAGATTTCGTATATCCGCCTGGATTTCCGGGGAGTCGAATTTCCGGCCGATGAGGCGTTTGACGCCGAAGATGGTGTTTTCGGGATTGGTGATGGCCTGGCGCTTGGCGATCTGTCCCACCAGTCGCTCTCCTTTGTCGGTGACCGCAACGACAGAGGGTGTGGTTCGGCCGCCCTCTTGATTATTGACAACTTTAGCCTCACCGCCCTCCATTATGGAAACACACGAGTTGGTGGTTCCCAGATCGATACCAATTATTTTGCTCATTTTCAGTTCCTCCTTTGATGCATGACCGCCCGGCAAGAGAAAAAGTGCAGGTTTCAGCTGTCGACCGTCATGCAGTCAGAATGATGTATATGGGCAAAAAAATAAACACCCTGGCAAAATAGTCAATAATGAACATAAAATATTTCATTACTAATTATGATATTATAACAAAAAGTAATGAATCTGTTGAAAGTTAGAATGAAGAACCGTTTGCATACGCACGGATGGGAATAGACAATCAAAAGTGCAAAAGATTCTTGACGCTGACTAAAGGCCGTCCCATCCGTAAAAAATCAAGACATTCTGTATCTGATTGCCGGGCTCAAATTAATCCGAACTTTTTCATTTTATGATACAGTGTTCGACGTGGAATATTCAGTAATCTTAAGGTCTTATTACGGTTCCAATTGGATTTGTTGAGTGCATCGAGAAGAAGATTCTTTTCATAAGACGCCACTTTATGTTTAAGATTAAGGTCTGAAGGATCCATCGCGATTGATGTTTTAGGGCGGTTATCTGCGGGGGTGTTGAAGAGACGATAACTTTCCAAAAAATCGAGATTGCCTATGGCGATATATCGTTGCAATGTATTTTGTAGTTCTCTGACATTTCCAGGCCAGTGGAAGTTATAAATTGCCTCCATGTATTTAGCCGGCAGAACGTGCGGTTGCTTTCCCTTGCTGAAGATTGAAAGGAAATGATCGACAAGTAGTTGAATGTCTTCCTTTCGATCCCTTAACGGCGGTAACGTTATAGGGACTATATGGATTCGATAATAGAAATCTTCTCGCATACTTCCCTTCTGCACGGCTTCGGTTATGTCTCTATTGGTGGCGGCAATGATCCGAAAATTTGAATGGCATATCTCATTGCTTCCAACAGGTGAGTAGCCGCCTCCCTCAATGGCCCTCAACAGCTTACCCTGCATTCCCAGATCGATGCCGCCTACTTCATCAAGAAATAAATCACCCTCATTTGCTTTCTCAAGAAAGCCGGGTTTGTCCATATGGGCTCCGGTGAAAGCACCTTTTTTATGGCCAAAAAAAGAACTTTCCAACAAAGACTCTGGAATCGCCTGGCAATTGACGGTCACAAAAGCTTTTTCTGAACGAGCGCTCATGTTATGTATAGCTTTGGCCACCAGTTCTTTTCCCGTGCCCGATTCACCATAGATAACAACGTTTGCATCAGAACTTGCTGCACGGATAATCAATTCATACACTTTTTGCATGGCCGGGCTTTTGCCGATAATATCAGCGAATCTAAAGCGATCTTTAATGCTGGAGCGGAGTTTGATATTTTCCAGATGAAGATTTTCAGCATGTTCCTGGGTAGCTATTTCATTGAGCTTTCTTTCATTGATATCTCTCATGGTACATAGAATTGCAGGTTTTCCATCCCATTGAATCCAGGAGTTATGCCCTTCAACCCAAAATTTTCGCCCATCCTTTGAAATGCATATTCCTTGAAAAATTTCCATTCTGGGACTGTTTTTCTGATACGTATCACCGAGGGCTTCGAAGTGTTCTTTAATCTTTTGATAACGCGCTTTAAATTCATCGGATATCAAGTCCAAAACATTTTTGCCAATCACCTGGCGTTTGTCTGAATATCGGAACATAATCAAAAAGGCGTCATTGACAAAAAGCAATTTGTTATCCCGGGATAGCATGATTCCGTCCGCAACATGGTTAGCCAGGAGTCGATATCGTTCCTCGCTTTCACCATACATCTTTTCAGCGCCTTTGCGTTCTTCTATTTCTTTGTTCAAAAGAATGTTTATCGCATTTAGGTCAGCGGTTCGTTTTTCAACCCTGTGCTCCAAGTCTTCATTGAGCCTGCGAACATTATCCTCGGCTTGGCTACGTACAGCAATTTCTTTTATGAGTAGGTCATTATTTTCTTTCAACTTCCTTTGCATCAAGCGAAAGGATAGATGAGTTCGAACCCGTGCCAATACTTCATCTCGCTGAAAAGGCTTGGTGATGAAGTCAACTCCCCCGGCTTCAAATCCTTTAACTTTATCTTTTATTGCCGTCAGGGCAGTCATAAATATTACAGGTATATCTTTTGTTGCTTCTTCTGCTTTCAAACGGCTGCATATCTCAAACCCATTTTGGCCAGGCATGAGCACATCCAGTAAAATAAGGCCCGGCCGGGTATAAGAGGCTTTTTGGAGTCCACTTTCACCGTCGCGGGCAACGAGTGCTTGAAATCCATTGTCTTCCAGAGTAGCCGAAATGAGGCCTATATTGATAGGATCATCATCGATTATCAGAATTGAATTGGATTCCTGATCGTGATATTGCAGGGATGCTTTCATTTATTGATCTTCTTATATGTCTTGATAAATCTCAGGATTTTACCTTCCTCAAAGTGTTCGGCTAAAGTGCACAGCGTACGGGCAAAGGGGCCATATTCAGGTGCCATTTTATCGATTTGTTTTGCTTTATTTAGGATTCCGCGCATATCTCCGCGCAAGGCCAGGTCATACAAAAAATCTATCTCGGATGGCGGTGCAGGATTGGTTATAGATTTTGTTTGTCCTTCAACGAACGCGTTTGTGGCCGCTTCATCATAAATCCATTCCAGCCTCAAATATTTTTCTATCATGGCGGCAAGTTTAGTCCAGTTAATGGGTTTCGGTAGAAAACCATCATAGCCCATCTCTTTGCTCAACGCCTGATCTTTTTCCGAAACGCTGGCTGAAACAGCGATGATGGTCGTCGATTTGCATTCGGCCATGTTGCGTATTTGTTTCACCGCTTCAAGGCCATCCATTACCGGCATCCAACGGTCCATTAGTATGAGATCAAAGCACATTTCCTTTGCGAATTGTACTGCCTGTAAACCATTTTTCGCTTGAACAACCTTAAATCCCACCGGCTCCAGCAGGTCAACCAATATATCCCGGTTGGACGAAATGTCATCAACGACCAACACCTTCCGTTGGGGTCCCTTGTATCCTTTCATAATACGACCTGAGGACCGGACCTCTTCTTCCGCCAACGCGGCCACCTGTAATACGAGTTCAAACCAGAAGCGGCTACCTGTGCCAACACGGCTTTCAACGGACAGGTTGCCACCCATTACCTTTACCAGTTGGTTACTGATTGCCAAACCCAGGCCTGTTCCACCGATTTGATAATCCTTATTTCTAACCTGCTCGAAAGGTTTAAAAATGCGTTCATACTGATCGTGAGAGATCCCGATACCTGTATCCTCTATTTCGAAACGAAGCCGGACATGTGATTCCAGCGGATTGGGATTTATTGGTTTAGGAACGTCCTTATTGATAATGCGCAAGACCACATGACCGGTTTCGGTGTACTTGATGGCATTGTCCAGTAAATTGAGCAAAATCTGGCGAAGACGGGTCTCATCAGCAAGCAGGAAGGGCGGAGTGGTGTTCGATTTTTCAAGATTGACTTTTAGGCCTTTGGTTTCAGCACGAGAGTGCGTGACCGCGACGATGTTTTCAATGAAGCTCGGTAAATGGATGGGGGTAACCTGAAGTTCAACCTTGCCGGACTCAATCCTGGCAATATCCAGGATATCGTTTATCAGTGTCAAAAGATGTTCGCCGCTGCTGTGGATGATATGAAGTCGTTCCTTTTGCCTCTTGGTCAGGTTTTTCTTCTCTTTAAGGATCTGGGCATATCCTATTACCGCATTTAGCGGCGTGCGTAACTCATGGCTCATGCTGGCCAAAAATTCGCTTTTCGCCCGGCTCGCAGCCTCAGCTTGATCCTTGGCGACAGATAACTCCGCGGTTCTTTCTATAACCTTTGTTTCGAGATCGTCATGCGCTTTCTTTAATATCTCTTGAGTCTGTCTGCGATCGGTGATATCGGTCAGAATTCCTTCTATACATATCAGTCGACCATCATTGTTTCGGATGGCTCTCGAGTTGAGAGAGGTCCAAATGATGTTCTTGTCTTTTTTATACAATTGAACTTCAAAGCTTTCAACTACGTCATTCTCCTCAAACCGCTTTAAGAGTTCTTCCCGACGCGTATAATCGACATAAGTCTGCTTTCCGATATCGGAGACGCTTGTTACCAGATCGGTGGGGTCGTCATATCCCAGGATCGAAGCCATGGAGGGGTTGGCATTGAAAATTCTGCCATCGGGGGTTGTTTGATAAATACCCTCCACGGCATTTTCGAAAATACCACGATATTTCTCTTCGGCTTCTTTGAGTTCATCAAGTTGTTCCCTGAGTTTGTTGGTCATTTCATTGAACGATTTGGAAAGCTGTCCGACCTCGTCATTGCCCTTGATATGAATCGTTTTGTCCAGATTGCCTTTCCGGATCTCGTTGGCGACCCTCGTCAATTTTTTTATCGGTGAGACCGCGGAGATCCAAATGACAAAGATCACAATGGTAAATAAGAGAAGGCTGGCACCAATGGCACCGAAAATGAAGTTTATGCGAAAGCGTGGGAGAAATTCGATTATTTCCTGCCTGGGTACGACAATTGCGAAATACCAATCAAGAATATTCAATTTGTACGAAAATAAGTAATGAATATTTTCGTTTTGATAAAACCGGCGAATATCGAATCTGCTGCTGTCGTTTCTATTCTGGGCGATTTCGGCGATGACACGTGTAAGCTCCTTGTCCTCCAACTCGGAACTGCTGAGCAAGGTGCCCATTTTTGCGCTTTTTAACAAATTAATTAGATACTTGGGGTGGACGATAATGTTTTTTTGGGCATCGAAAATAAATCCATAACCCGAGTTGAAGTATTTTTTATCTAAAATTTCCGAGTAAATATCGTCGAGAATAACATCGTGTCCTACAATACCGAGAAATTCCCGGTCTATATAGATGGGTGTAATCAGGCTGGTCATCCAATGCTTCCATATGGAATCGTAATAGGGTTTGGTCCATTTGGCCTTGCCTTGAGGACTGTGTTGGGGATCCGCGATATAGTAAAATATGTCCTGATTGAAATCGTGGTTCGCTTCGATCTGTAGCGCCCAGTCTTTCTCATAAATGCGGATAAGCTGGTGCCTGGTGATCAAATACATGTTGAATACAAACGGCTTGACTCCCTTGGCATAATTTTCGAATTTTTCCTCGGTTGCAGATATTATTTGCCGGATCTCGTCATCCAATTCACTGCGATTGGATAAAAAAACACCGGAGATATCTTGATCGGAATAGGCCGCAAGATTGGTGCGAAGCGCACCGTCAATATATTGAAATTTATAATTAAAATTCATGTTTGATTTCAAGGGACTCTGAAGCCAATTTTGAATGATCTTTTCCGATTTTTGACCCAAGGCTTCCAACCACTTGAAATGCTCATCGATATCTTTGGCTTCATCGATGGTGAGAATGCTGATGGACTCTTCCATGTTTTCAAGGATTTGGATTTCAAGAATTCTTTCAGCTACGAGACCGATTACGAGAAAAAAACATAAAAAAACAGGAGCGACCGCATATGTTACCTTCTGAATCAGGTTCAGCCTGCCCCAAACAAAACTGATTTTTTGTTGAAATATCCTCAATATGTTTATACTATCTGTCGACATGGTCCTGCTTTACCTAAATTGAACGGAAAGTATGCGCAATAACCGGCATAAAATACACTTATATTGCCCAAACATATTATGTCAATAAAAATCAGATAGTAAGAAAATAAATAGTATTATTGTGGGCAAATAGTTGCACATAGAGTAGTCACGTCTAAATGAAATATCACATATTTCATAGTCATGTAGACACTGCATCTAATTTGGCACACTCATTGCTTTATTTGTGCTCATTGTGTTAATGACATTCATTGCATTAATCATATTCAATGTGTTGTTTAAAGGGGAGTGAAACGTAATGAAAGAAAAAAGTCCAGGGTTTCTATTGGCGTTACCGAGCATCATCTTGCTGGTTGTTTGTTTTATTCTTCCGCTATTGCTGGTTGTTCTCTATTCGTTTCAGCAACCTTATTCATTTGAAATCTCGACAGACTTTAGCCTCCTAAATTTTATAGATTTTTTTGGCGAAGGATACTATTCTTCGCTTGGATGGTCAGTCCTGTTGGCTTTTTTGACCACTGTCATCCTTTTTCTGCTATGTTACCCATGTGCTTATGGTATGGCGAAAGGTTTTCCCCAAAGCATCCATCTGGATCACCCTTTTGCTCGTAATGCCGATTTTTGTCACAAGTAATATCCGGCTGTTCGGCTGGACCCTGATCCTGATTAAAGGGGGATATCTCAGTTTTTTGACCAGCTGGATTCCAGGTATGGAGAATGCTGAGTTTCTGTATAATTTTCCCATAATCCTGATGGGGATGGTCTATATTTATTTTCCTTTTATGTTGTTCCCCATGGAATTGGGGATATTTATGGTTGATGACGAAGCAGTTGAGGCTGCCATAGATCTCGGGGCCAGTCGCTGGCAGGTTTTAAAGGAGGTGGAGCTTCCCATGGCTTCAGCCGGTATTTTTATCGGATCTCTGCTGGTCTTCGTGTTATCGTTGGGCGCTATGGTTGAGGCCCAAGTGTTGGGCGGCAGCACGGTTGTACCATTTGCCGATGATATTCACCACGCCTTTTCATTTCAGCAGAACTGGCCTTTGGGATCAGCTCTCGCGGTTATTCTCTTGGCCATTACACTTGTCTTAATAGCTGTGGTATTACGCTATGTGGATCTGGACAAATTACTTGGCTCCAGAGCAAAGCTAGGTTAGAGGTAGCTCGAGCAATTTAGCGGTATTTTGAGGGAGACTATTATTATGAAAAAAAAACTAAGTTATAGAAAACCTTTGCTGGCCGTCTACATCTTGTCGCTTATAGTGTTTTTGCAGGCACCGGCCATGTCATTGCTGGTGAGTTCATTTTCGGCTGATAAATACTTTCACTTTCCCTTCGAAGAACTTACTGCACGATGGTTCATTGAAATGTTTCATTCCGGCGGTATCAGGCATGCACTTGGAAACAGTGTTGATGACGGCACTTGTGACCATGATACCTACGACCTTGCTCGGTTTTCTGGGAGCACTTGCTTTTGCAAGATTCAAATGGCGTGGGCGCGGTATTTACCAGAAATTTCTGCTGTTGCCGATTTTTTTCCCGCAATTGGTTTTGGCCCTTGCCCAGTTACTGATGTGCAATTACTTCAAGATTAATACTTCCTGGATCGTGGCCGGCATTTCTCATATGGTATGGATGCTACCGATCGTGACAATGGTTATTGCCATCCAGATTTATGGGTATGACGTAACCATGGAAGAGGCCGCCTATGACCTGGGTGCTTCGACGTGGCAGGTGTTTAAGGAAGTGACGCTGCCGGTATTGATGCTGGGGATTGTGTCGGGAGCGCTTTTTGCATTTCTGCTTTCCTGGAGCGATTTTGAATTGTCCCTGTTCTTACAGGGTACCGACCAGATGCTTCCGGTATACATATACGGAAAAATGACCGGAGGCTTTTCTCCTACGGCACCGGCTCTCTCGGCGACAGTTTATATTTTTTCAGCAGCAGCTTTGTTTATTCCCTTTTGGTTTTTGAATAAAGCGAATGATTAAAATCTGAAATAAGTGAGGCAGGTATGGGGAAGTTAGACCAAAAAGTGGCCGTGGTCACAGGCGCAGCCATGGGAAACGGTGAGGGGATTGCGAGGGTATTTGCAAAACATGGGGCACAGGTTTTGCTGTGGGATATAGCTGACAAGGTTGTTGATACGGCAAAATCCATTGAAGACGCCGGGGGTAAAGCAGACAGCTTCATGGTGGACGTCACGAATTACGCCCAATGCGATAAAGCCGCAAAGGAGGCGGTCGCCAAGTTCGGGCGAATTGATATTCTGTGTGCCAATGCCGGTATTATCCGCCTGGGAAGCTTTATGGATATGAGCGATGAAGTGCGTGATTTTCATTTCGATGTCAACATAAAGGGCGTGTGGAACTCATGTAAAGCGGTGTTGCCCAGCATGCTCCAAATGGGTGATGGGCGGATTGTTGTTTTATCATCCGTAACCGGCCCAATGGTGGCAGATCCCGGCGAGGTGGCATATGCCACCACAAAAGCCGCTCTGTGGGGTTTTACGAAGGCTTTAGCACGGGAATACGCGGAAAAACAAATAAGAGTCAATGCTATTTGTCCCGGCTATATTCACACTCCCATGGCCGACCAGATCGCCACTGACTCCCAGCCCGATGATCCCGAATCAGTTCTCGAGGGTATCCGTCGAGGTGTGCCCATTGGCCGGCTTGGTCAAATCTCTGAAGTCGGGGAACTGGCTGCCTTCTTGGCATCGGACGAATCCAGTTACATCAGCGGTACATCGGTGGTGATTGATGGCGGCAGCACGCTGCCAGAGACGGTCAGTGTGGGTGCCTGAAGGAAATGTTAAAATTTCATTTGGATACATTTTATTAACATAATATTTGGCTTTAACATTGAGTATTAGTCGCAAAGTCGGGGACAATTTTTGAGAGGAGAAGCGTAATGCCGGAATATGATGTTGAATGTGAAAATCTCTGCAAGAATTTTGGGGACTTCGAAGCCGTAAAAAATTTTAACCTTAAGGTTGAAAAAGGAGAATATATCGCGTTTCTTGGTCCCAGCGGATGCGGGAAGAGCACAACCTTAAGATGCATCGCGGGGCATAATGACATAACCTCCGGTGATGTTCTTTTAAGGGGAAAACGGGTTAATGACCTGCCCCCCGGGCAGAGGGATACATCCATGATGTTTCAAAGCTTTGCGTTGTTTCCGCACAAGACAGTGAATGACAACGTCGGGTTTGGCTTGAAAATGAGAGGCGTTCCTACAGGCGAATTGCATAAACGTGTTGAAGACATGCTTGACATTGTCGGGTTGGAAGGCATGGGGGAGCGAAAACCAGGAGATCTGAGCGGGGGACAACAGCAGCGTGTTGCTTTAGCACGAGCACTTATAACGGAACCGGCCGTGTTGCTGCTTGATGAGCCGCTGGGGCATCTGGATGAATTGTTGAGAATTAAACTCAGGGGAGAATTAAAGAATCTGCAGAGGCGGCTTGGCATCACTTCTATTCATGTGACCCATAACCAGGATGAATGTCTCACCATGGGAGATCGTCTTGTCGTTATGAATGAGGGTATCATTGAGCAGATCGGAACGCCGCAGGATATTTACATTAGACCGGCCACTTTTTTTGTGGCCACCTTCGTGGGTGACAATTTTGTTTTAAGAGGTGAGATTGAATCCGTTGAAAATACAATTGTAACCCTCAAAACGGCGATTGGCAGCTTTAAAATTAACACCCGCCGGGCGCTTCCAAACAAAGGAGAGGACGTTGGTTTCAGTATACGTGCAGACTTGATTCACGTCTTAAGGGAAGGGCAGAAAGCGGATAATCAACTCATCGGCATTGTTGAATTTGTTGAGTATGTTGGCTATGTGGTGAAGGTTAGGGTTCGGATTGAGTCGGGGGATGAAATAATTATAAAACAAACACAGGACGAATATTTTGAAACCCCTCCCAGAGAGGGAGACAAGATCAAACTCGGGTGGGCGGCAGATGAGGCTATCTTACTGACCGGACCCTATACAGTTGGAGGAAAATCCATATATGGAGAATAAGATTTATCTAAATGGTATTCAAAGAAAGGAGGTGACTTGGTAAACCGGATTTGACAACGGAATAAAAAATTAACCGTTCGTTAAAAAGGAGTGGAGGTGTGATGATGTCAAATGAAAAAGAGACTAATCGGCGAGAGTTTTTGAAGCGTATGGGGTACATGGGTGCAGCGGGCATGGGGGGTATGATGTTGGGACCGTACCTGACCGGCCGGGCATTGGCGGCAACAGATATTGAGGGAGGACAGGAAATCTTTGTAGCCGACAAGGACGAACTCGGCCAGGAGTTAAACTTGTTTGTCTGGAATGGTTATGATGCAGACGGCGTTCTCAATCCTTTCCGCAAACGTTATGATTGTAAGATTAACGTGGAGCTTTTGACGGACGATCCGGATGCGATCATGAAGCTCAAAGCCGGTGCAACCCGGCAATTTCACATCCTGGTTTTGAACAACTGCTGGTCCAGAGGCATGTATAAGGATGGCCTGATCAAACCGTTGGACAAGAACACATTCGAACCCTTTTTTAAAGATTATCCATCACGGTATCCAATGGCCATACAAATGGGCCATGGCCGATGATGGCAACCTGCTTGGCATGCCCCAACGCTACGGGCCTTTCAATTTTGTAATCAACAACAAGGGCATTTCGAAAAAAACCGCCGAGGATGAAGGCTGGAACCTGTTTTCGGATCCCAAAAACAAAGGTCGATGGGCATTGTTGAATTGGGATAACTGGGTCCTCTATCAAATGTGCCAGGGAGCCGGTGTTTATCCGTTTAAAAAGCACAGCAATGATGAAATGAAGAAGGTTGAGGATGTTGCGTTCAAGTGGTTTAAAAATGCAAAATTTGTGACCGAGAGCGAGGTTGAAGCTAACAACGCCCTGATAAACGGTGAAATCGACTTTTACGTCTGCGGTGGAAATTATACGGCATCACCGCCTCGGCGCGAGGGACGTTTGGAAGTTGAAGCAGTAACACCCAGAAAGGGCGCCATGAAGAACGGTGTCGGGGGAATTGTTTGGATGGAGTTGACCAATGTCATCAACAACCCCAAACCCAGCCCCTTGGCCGATGATTTTCTCGCATATTTGCAGGAGCCGGAAGTTGCCTATTTGGTGGCTATGGCGGATAGCACGCATAATCCTGTCGCAAACATGAGCGATCCGAATGTCTATAAGCGGTTCTCCAAAAACGACCTGCTTTCTATTCAATGGGATTCTCTAGAAGATGATCTTAATTACTGTGAGGATTATGCCGAAAATCCGGATTACCACAACATGATGCGTTTTTATCGCAAAGCAAAGGCGTCGAGATAACAAAATGGGATAAAGGTTTTCTGCTTGCAGATTACCCTTATCCCTTTTCCTGAGTCCATCCAAACACGGGTTCGATAACTGCTGTTGGAGTTAAAAACATGCTGAAAAAAATCTTGTTAGCAACAGATGGGTCCGCTGATTCGAGGAAAGCGCTGGCTTTTGCTGTTGATATGGCTTCGCGATATGATTCCGAGTTGTATGTTGTGCATGTGATATCCAGTATGAAAATCCCGGTGGAAATACTCGACTACTTGTCTGCTGAAGATATCGATGCGTCACCGGCAAGTTTCTATTTAGAAAAAGTCGGTCAAATGATCATTAAACAAAGTGAGAGCGAGTGCCAAATTACTGGATGCAAAAATGTGCATACGATCGTGCTGCGAGGCGATCCCGCGGATATGATTGTTAAATGGGCCAAAGAAAAACAAATGGACATCATTGTAATAGGTAGCCGCGGATATCATGGGATCAAGGGCAAGCTATTGGGCAGTGTTTCAAGGAAGGTAAGCCACGCGTCGGAATGCTCCTGCATCATCGTAAAATAGGACACCTTTTCAATCCCTGCAGCTTGCTGCAGGGTACTCTTTGTGATGAACGTATTTGTTGAAAATACCACTCAAGAATTTTTATGGAATAGGTGTTGCCTGGTGTTGTGTGGAGGGCACTACTTCCCGTGGGGGATATAACCATCTAATTAGGAGGTTCCAATGGGCAGGTTGGATAATAAAGTCGCAATTATTACCGGCAGTGCTGAGGGAATTGGTGAAGCTACAGCCAAATTATTTTCAAAAGAGGGGGCTAAGGTGGTTGTGGCCGATATCAACGAAAAGAAAGGACAACAGGTTGCCAATGAAATTGGGGGATCAGGAGGTGATGCATTTTTCTTTTTGCTGGATGTGACGAAGGAAGAACAATGGAAGTCTTTAATGGATATGACCACTCAAAAATACGGCAAATTAAACGTCATTGTCAACAATGCAGGCATCTCAAGGGCAAAGGATATCGAGAATACAAGCCTTAAGGATTGGAACGATATCATGAACGTTAACGCCACGGGTGTATTTCTTGGCACAAAATATGCGATTGAAACCATGAAAGACAATGGCGAGCTTTGCTCGATTATCAACCGGTCGTCCATTGATGGTCAAATTGCGGAATCGGGATTGTTCGCATATTGCGCATCCAAAGGTGCCGTTACAATATTGACGAAATCCGCTGCATTATGCTGTGGTGAGAAAGGGTATAAAATTCGTGTAAACTCTGTTCATCCCGGATATATTCACACGGCATTGACTGAAGAAGAGGCAAGGGGATACGGTTTAGAGCCTGAAGAATATTTCGCCAAAGTCGGCAAGCAGCATCCTCTGGGCTGCATCGGGGAACCGGATGATATTGCCTTCATTGATGTTTATTTGGCATCCGATGAATCAAAATGGACGACCGGGGCGGAGTTTGTCGTAGATGGTGGATGGACGGCCCAATGATATCCAGTAAATCTAATTAGACCCAAAGAAGCTATTGTTGGCAGTTTATGAATGGAGATGTGATGTATCGAGTTAATAGAAAAAATATTTCTTTCTTTGTCGGGTCCGATGTTGAACCGGTCATGGAGGTGCCAAACGGAGCTACGGTAATATTTGAGACTGCTGACTGTTTCGTTGATACGGTAAAAAGCACAAAAGACTGTTTTTCTTCTTACGGAGAATGCCTGGAAGCCATTGAAGTGCCATGTCTGAATCCAGTTGCTGGTCCTGTCGCTGTTCAAGGGGCGATGCCAGGGAACTTTTTGGAGATTGAAATCTTGGATATAAAGCTTCCTGATAGCGGCGTTACTTCCTACATTCCAAGACTCGGTATGTTCGCCTCCTCTTATCAGCTGAGTGACGATTTACTGCCCGACACAAGAATTTGCAGGATTGAAGACAATATTGTCTATTTACCTACAAGTCGTGGTGACATCAAGATACCTGTATCACCCATGATCGGTACAATATGCACATCTCCTGGAAAGGAGAAGATTGCGAGTTTTAAGTTTGGTGCCGAACATCTGGGCAATGTTGACTGCAAGGAAATAACTTCAGGCAATAAATTGATACTGCCAATAAATACAAAAGGCGGTCTCTTATCGATGGGTGATGTCCACGCTGCTCAAGGAGATGGAGAGATCTCGTGTGTGGCTGTTGAAATTGCAGCGGATGTTACCGTGAAAGTAAATGTTCTGACGATGAAAGAGGCCCAATTTGAAAGTTGTCCGCAAATCAACGGAGATGATTTTATCGGTTCCATTGGATGTCATTTCGGGAACCTCGTATCAGAGAATATAAAATTTGCTTATTTCGATCTGATTCAAAGGCTAAAAAATCATTTTGGTTTCTCTACCATGGATGCCTATCATTTGCTGAGTCAGGTGGGAGAGGTGAGGGTTTGCCAGGTTTTGGGAAATCATCAAGCTGCATTGGCAAAAGTGAAAAAGAGGTTTATCGAATGATAAGATTATGATGAAGAATAGGGATTGTTTATTCTCATTTTTATTAAGGTAGTTTGAGGAAAGAACAATGGGCGGTTAGCGCCCGATGTATAACAAATAAAACGGAAGGAGGAATACAATGGTTAATGGCAAAGTGCACCCATATATACCCAATTCGGAGGAAAGCGTCAAAAAAGAGATGCTTAAGGAATTGGGGATGAAGAGTGCAGAGGATATTTTCAAGGCTATCCCCGAGCACCTTCGTTTTCGTGGCAAGATGAACCTTCCCGAACCTATTCTTTCGGAAGCCCGGCTACGACAGCATGTTGAAAGGATGCTGGCAAAAAATAGAAATTGTAAGGAGAACGTAAGCTTTCTCGGCGGCGGGTGCTGGCAGCACCACGTACCATCTGTTTGTGACACCATTGCCGGACGAGATGAATTTCTCACCGCCTACGTGGGCGACGCCTACTCCGATCATGGTAAGTTCCAGGCCCTTTTCGAGACGGCAAGCATGCTCGGGGATCTCACAGGGTTTGATGCCTGCAATACGCCGACCTACGATTGGGCTTCGGCTATTGCGATGGCAGGTAGAATGGCCTGCAGAACCCAGGGTCGACAGCAAATTCTTGTGGGTGGAGATATAAGTCCCGGGCGATTCATGGTCATTCAGAATTACTGGAAACCCGAAATCGAAATCGTCAAGGTGAAGTACGATTACGAAAAGTGCGGTATGGATCTCAGCGATCTCAAGAAAAAGATTTCAAAAAAGACCACAGCCGTCTATTTCGAAAATCCCTCCTACCTCGGTTTCATTGAAACCGGAGTCAACGACATTGTCAAAATCGCACACAAAGCAGGTGCTTTCGTTATCGCAGGGGTCGACCCCTCATCTCTCGGCGTGCTGGAAGGCCCGGGAAACTATGGAGCAGACTACGCGGTGGGCGATTTCCAGCCTCTGGGGCTGCACCTCGGATTCGGTGGGAATCAGGGCGGTTGGGTCGCAACCAAGGATAAAAAGGAAATGATCGCCGAGTACCCCTCACTGCTCTTTGGTCTCACACATACAAAGCAGGAGGGTGAGTGGGGTTTCGGTGAAGTTTTCTATGAAAGGACATCCTATGCCTCCCGTGAAAAGGGAAAGGATTTCGTGGGCACGACCACGGCTTTGTTTGGTATTGTGGCCGGGGTCTACATGGCACTCATGGGACCACAGGGCTTTCAGGAACTCGGCGAGGGAATCATGCAGAAGGTTGCCTATGCCAAACAAAAAATTGCATCGGTTCCCAAGGTCAAGATAGCCTCTCCCGATGCCTATACATTTAAAGAGTTCATTGTTGATTTCAATGGAACCGGAAAGACGGTCAAAGAAATTAATAAGGCTCTCCTCGCAGCAAATATCTTTGGCGGGATGGACATCAGTCGTGAATTTCCGGTTTTTGGACAGAGCGCTCTTTATTGCATCACGGAAATGCACACCAAGGAAGACATCGACAATTTTGTTACTGTGCTCGCCAACGTCTGCGCGGTCTAACGATAATAGCATAGGAGGAAGATACAATGGCTATCAGTAAAGTGAGAAAAAACTTTCACCAGGCTCGTTGGGATGAGCCGATTATATACGAGCTCTCCACACCTGGCGTGCGAGGTATTCTGACCCCGGAAGTGGAAGATGAAATATCCGCCAGTGTCGGTGATGTGGCAGGTGGGCTCCCCAAGTCAATCAAGCGCAAGAAAGCCCCGGCGTTGCCTGAAGTTGATCAGAAGAGTGTTCTTGAACACTGGCTGCATCTATCCCAGGAAACCATGGGGTCGAATCTGTCAAATGACATCTCTGAGGGAACCTGCACGATGAAGTATAATCCCAGGGTCAATGAAGAAATGGTAGCATTGCCGGATTTTGCCGAAGTGCACCCTCTCCAGGACGAAAGCACGATGCAAGGCGCCCTGGAGTGTCTGTACAAGTTCGAGCAGATGATCAAGGAAATCTCCGGTATGGATCGTGTGTCCTTTCAGCCTGGTGGTGGTAACCATGCCGTGTACACGGCTGCATCCATTATGCGGGCTTATCATGCAAGCAGGAACGACTCCAAGCGTGACACCATTATTACGACCATATTTTCTCACCCCTGCGATGCCGCGACTCCGGCAACGGCAGGGTACAAGATCATAACGATTTATCCCGACAAATACGGAATTCCCGACCTCGAAGCCTTCAAGGCTGCCGTAAAGGATGCGGGTGACCACTTCGCCGGCATTTTCATGACCAATCCCGAGGACATCGGAATTTTTAATCCCAGGATCGATGAATTCGTAAAGATATCTCATGAAGCCGGTGCCCTGTGTTTCTACGACCAGGCGAATGCCAATGCTTTTTTGGGCGTAACAAGGGCGCGAGAGGCGGATTTCGATATGTGCCACTTCAATATTCATAAAACATTCGGAACTCCGCATGGGTGTTGCGGCCCTGCCAACGGAGCCATCTGTGTGAGGGATTACCTGGCCAAATTCCTGCCGGTGCCCACCGTCGAGTTTGACGGCAAGAAATACTGGCTGGATTATGACCGGGCTGAGTCGATCGGAAAAATCAGAGATTTCTACGGAACCACCGGTGTTATTCTCAAGGCATATACCTGGACCATGAATATGGGTGCCGAGGGCCTGCGGGAGTGCGCGGACGTGTCTGTGATAAACAACAATTACATGCGCCAGAAAATGATGACGATCAAGGGGCTCGGCGAAGCTTATGCCGGAAACGGCATCATGCGAATGGAGCAGATTCGTTATACCTGGGAGAAGCTCCAGAAGGACACCGGCGTTGGAACAGAAGACGTTAATTGCAGACTCATCGACTTTGGGATTCCCTGGTTCTGGTCCTCCCACCATCCATGGGTGATTCCCGAACCCATGACCCTGGAGCCCTGCGAAACCTTCAGCAAGGCCAATATCGATTCCTATGTTGATACGCTCAAGCATATCGCAAAGGAGGCATATAAGGATCCCAAGATTGCAAAGAGCGCTCCGCACAACAGCTGTATCCACAGGGTGAAAAACCCTGAGGAGCTGGATGACCCGGGTAAGTGGGCACTCACCTGGAGAGCCTATCTTAAGAAAAAGGGTAAAAAGTAACCATTCGTTCGAATGGATCCTGCCTCGGCACTGGTTTCAAGCGTAAAGCCGGGCGGGATCCATTCTTCATCTTCCGAACAGGCAATAGCTATCGCATTCCCCTTAGCTTGCTGCGGTGCAATAGTCAATTAACATGCTGTTATTAGCACTATCCATAAAATAATAGAGGTTCATAAACGGATGAAACGTATCGGTCTAATTGTCAATCCAATAGCAGGAATGGGCGGTCGCGTCGGGCTGAAGGGTAGTGATGGAAAAGAAACCCTTGAGCTCGCAAGAAAACTCGGTGCGGTACCCGAGTGCCCAGGGAAGGCCATAACCGCCCTGCAGCAGGTTAAAAACAATTTCAGCGGTGATGTTCAGATAATTACCTATCCTGCCAGTATGGGTGAGAATGAGGCGCTTGAGTGCTGGATTTCAGCCGAAGGTGATCGGTGACATAAATCTCGAGGAAACGACTGCAGAGGATACCATTCAGGCGGCCAGGGACTTGAGGAAAGCCGGGGTTGACCTGATTCTCTTTGCAGGTGGTGATGGTACGGCCCGCAATATTTTCGACGCTCTCGGGGAAGAGAAGGTTGCAGTTTTAGGTATACCCGGTGGATGCAAGATCCATTCTGCTGTTTACGCCATCAACCCGAAAACTGCCGGCGATCTCGTGGTCCAGTATTTGGAGGGAAAGGTCAAGGACCTGAAGGTGTCCGAAGTGATGGACATCGATGAGGAGGCGTTCAGGCGGAACGTCGTGACTGCCAAACTCTATGGATATCTGTACGTTCCTAACGAGAGAAGAATGGTACAGAATATGAAGAGTGGGCGTGGGTACAGCGAAGAGGCAGCCCTTGAACAACTTTCGAGATACGTTGCAGACATTATGGATCCAAACACCCTATACGTTGTTGGAACGGGCAGTACCACAAAAAAGATACTGGATAAACTTGGAGAAGAAGGTACACTCCTCGGTGTTGATCTTGTGTACGGGAAGAAGATTGTAGCTAAAGACGTAAATGAAAAAGGGATCTTGGACTTCCTGTCAACTACAAACGGAAATGTGAAGATGATCGTCACGGTTATCGGGGGGCAGGGTTACATATTCGGGCGTGGAAACCAGCAGCTCAGTCCCGATGTTATTCGACGGGTCGGGTTAGATAATATTATTATCGTGGCATCCAAACCCAAAATGCTTTCCCTTTTCGGAAAAGCCCTCCTCGTGGATACGGGTGATGAGAAACTGAATGCGGAACTGACGGGCTATCGACGCGTATATGTTGGCTACGAAGACAGCGTTATGTTCAAGGTAACAAACACACCATGAAAACCCGGTCAAACATGTCCGTGGGAAAGAAATGTAAAAAATGGATTGGAGAGAATTAAGTCCAGGAAATGCGGGAAGCCCTGAACAGGGCGATCAAACGAGAGGACTTCGTCCTTGGCGAGGACGTACAGTCCTTTGAGACCGAGGTGGCTGCTTATCTGGGGGTCAAGCATGCGATCGGGCTCAATTCGGGTACGGATGCCTTCAGGATAGCACTGATCGCGATTGATTTGCAGGAGGGTGATGAGGTCATCACCACCCCATTTTGCTTTGCATCCGATGCTGCGGCAGTGGTCATGGAAGGCGGGAAACCGGTCTTTGCTGATATCGACCCCCGCACTTGCAACATCGATATCGACCGGGTAGCAGAAAAAATATCGGAGAAAACCAAGGCGATTATTCCTGCCCACATGTATGGTGTTCCCGTCGATATGGATCCACTTATGGCACTTGCCAAGGAACCACGGTATCTATGTTATTGAGGATGTGTGTCAGGCTTTCGGCGCAACCTACAAGGGAAAGAAGGTGGGCAGCTTCGGGGAATTTGCCGGGTATTCTTTCTACCCTACCAAACCCCTTGGCTCCTACGGTGACGCCGGTCTTATTACAACGGACAGCGATGCATTCTCAGAAAAAATCAAAATGATAAGAAACCATGGAAGCAGGAAAAAGTACTATCATGAATTCATCGGATTTTCGAGCAGGCTGGACACCATACAAGCCGCGATTCTCAGAGTAAGATTGAAGTACGTCGATCATATTCTCGATAGCCTATCCAGATGCAAGTTGCTTATGACAAAGGATTAAAAGGGATAGGGGACATTATTTTACCACCCAGGTCGACGGAGGTGACCGAAGGTTTCTCTCTCTATACGATCAGAACAAAGAGACGTTCCGAACTTCTCGACCACCTTGCTTCCAAAGGCATCAAAGCCGGTGTCTACTATCCGCTTTCCATACACCTGCAGAAAGCGTTCAGCTTTCTCGGCCACCGCCCGGGAGATTTCCCCGAAAGTGAAAAAGCCCAGGAGGAAGTGCTGTCCCTTCCCTTCGATATTTATACAACCAAAGAGCAGGTAGATAGTGTTTGCGATGCTATACGTCGGTTTTTCATCAATTTCTATTGATCAAAAGGGGGGGGTATGACGCTATCCATTGGCCCAAGGCGCGGATTATTTGTCGATATCAGTCAGGATATGGGCGCTGTAAAAAATATTGTTCAAGATGATGAATTGAAGCAATTTGAAAAATTTGATTTAATTTATCGGACATTGTGTGCCCTCCTATTCAATTATGCTCCCATGTCAGGCCATCCCGGCGGTTCCATATCTTCCGGACGGTTTGTCGCCGGTATTGTTTTCAATTCCATGGATTATGATGTCTCGAATCCCGATCGGGAAGAATCGGACCAAATATCCTATGCGGCAGGTCATAAAGCGCTGGGACTCTATGCCATGTGGGCCCTGAGGAATGAAATCATGCGGATCGGTTCGGCAGGGTTGCTGCCGGGTAATAAAAAATACCAACTCAGATTGGAAGATCTCTTAGGGTTCAGACGGAATCCGATTACAGATACACCTTTATTTACAGAATTTAATTCAAAGCCACTGGATGGTCATCCGACCCCGGCAACACCGTTCTTAAAATTATCCACGGGCGCGTCCGGAGTTGGTATCGCTACATCTCTCGGACTGGCATTCGGGGCTCTGGATTATTATGGATCTGACTCGCCGAAAGTCCATATCATCGAAGGCGAAGGCGGTCTTACTCCTGGACGTGCCGCGGAAGCTTTTGCAGCGGCAGGAACGGCGTCCCTTAAAAATGCGGTTGTCCACCTTGACTGGAATCAATCATCCATCGACTCGGACCGGGTATGCAGAAATGGTGATGACCCGGGGGACTATGTTCAGTGGAACCCGCTCGAATTCGGGTATTTGCATGACTGGAATGTCATTTTTGTTCCTGACGGTAAGGATATTGTCCAGATCATGGCCGCTCAGAATCAGGCCTTGAAAATGGGAAATGACCAACCCACACTGATTGTCTATCGTACAATCAAAGGTTGGCAGTATGGAATGGAAGGAAGACAGTCCCATGGGGCCGGGCACAAACTTTGCAGCGATCCTTTCTATGATGCACTCAATCCTCTTATGGCTGAGAATGGTCTTGAATTAAATAAATGTGATCCTGAAGACCAGCGATGCAATAAAGGGAAGGATAAAGTCATCCTGGAATCCTGTTTTTGGGATGCTTTACTATCTATTCGAAACGTGCTGGAGAACGATGCGGACCTGATCAGTCTGTTGGAACAAAAACTGGTTCAGGCAAAAACAAGATTGGGAAAAAGGAATCGAAAACCGAGAGAGAACGCTCCTGTCGTGGATATGGTTTATAAGACAGCCAAGGAACAAAGCGATATTTTACCGGATGACCTGAAATTGCTCCCCGGAACCGCAACCACACTCAGAGGAGAACTGGGACGGGTCCTGCAATATTTAAACAAGGTGAGCAATGGCTCGATTCTGGCTGCTTCTGCCGATCTTATGGGATCCACCAGTGTAGCTAAAGCAGCCGCAGATTTTCCGGGAGGATATTATCATTCCAAAAACAATCCGGATTCCAGGGCGCTTTCAATAGGGGGGATCTGTGAGGATGCCATGTCCGGAATTCTTACCGGTCTTTCCTCTTATGGCCGGCATATTGGTGCTGGATCATCCTATGCCGCATTTTATGCACCATTGGGTCATATCGCCTCAAGACTTCATGCCATCGGCGGCCAGGCCAGGCAGGCCATAGCAGAAGAACCATTTAAGACATCTTTTTTGATCTGTGCCCACGCAGGTGTCAAAACGGGTGAAGACGGACCCACACACGCAGATCCGCAGGCATTGCAGCTTCTCCAGGAGAACTTCCCCTTAGGCACCATGATTACACTGACCCCATGGGATCCGCATGAAATGTGGCCCCTGGTAGCCACGGCTCTCAGCAAACGGCCGGCAATCATCGCCCCTTTTGTGACCAGACCGACTGAAACCATTTTGGACCGTGATGCCCTGGGTCTGCCGCCGGTAAGCAGTGCGGCCAAAGGGCTTTACCTTTTGCGAAAACTGAAAGGAAAAAGCGATGGTACCATCGTACTCCAGGGAAGTGAGGTGGCCTATGCTTTCATAGGGGAGGCTATGCCTCTCCTGGACAAGGAAGGTATTGAACTGAATGTATATTATATCGCCAGTGCCGAGCTTTTCGATCTTTTGCCAAAAGCTGAACAGGAAAAAATATTTCCCGAAGAACACGCCATGGAAGCTATGGGGATCAGTGGTTTTACCTTAGCGACCATGTATCGCTGGATCCGTTCAGATTTCGGAAGACAGATGACACTACATCCATTTCAGAAAAACCATTATCTGGGAAGCGGTCAGGCAGAGATGGTACTAAAGGAAGCAGGTCTCGATGGCAAGAGCCAATTTAAGCGGATCGTTCAATATGTCAAAGAAAGAAAATGATATTTTTTAAATTTGTAAACGGTCTTTCAAAGAATCGATAAACAATCGGTTAGCGGAGGGAATATATGCGAATAGCAAAACGTATCGATCGATTGGGGACGGAGACAGCCTTTGCAGTTTCAGCCGAAGCCGCGGCATTTGCCAACGAGGGCAATAAGGTATACCCGTTTCATCTGGGTGACATCAATATCAAAACCCCGGCCAATGTAATGGAAGCGGCCATCAAAGCCATGAAAGACGGAAAGACCGGATACTGCCCCAATGTGGGTATCCCCCAATTGAGAGAGCTTCTGGCAGAAGATATCAACAGGTCCCGCAATACCTTGTATAAGATCGAGAATGTCGCGATCCAACCCGGGGGCAAACCGACCATTGGCAAATTCATTCAGACCTTGATGAATCCGGGAGACGAGGTCCTTTATCCCAATCCCGGGTATCCCATCTACGAATCTCAGATTGAGTTCCATGGAGGCGTGGCCCTGCCATACGGATTTATAGAGGGAGAAGAAAATTTCGAACTGGATATGGCGTCCATCGAGCGTCAAATCACACCCAGGACAAGGCTGTTGATTTTGAACGATCTTCAGAATCCGACCGGTGCCGAGTGCCAGCATTTTGAGTATGAAAAGCTGGCGGAACTGGTACTGAAACACGATCTGCATGTCCTTTGTGATGAAGCGTATTTCGATATCCGGTACCAGGGGGAAAGTGCATCTTTTACCAGCATGCCGGAAATGGTAGATCGGTGTGTCATACTCTATACCTTTTCAAAAAAATTCGCCATGACAGGCTGGCGTCTGGGAGCTGTTGTAGGCCCGAGTGAGATCATCGACGTGATTGCAAAATTGAATGTAAATGACGAGTCGTGTTCAAACCATTTTATCCAGTATGGCGCAATAGAAGGATTGACAGGAGACCAGACCGAACCCAGAAAGATTCTTGAAATTCTGAAAGAAAGGAGAGACGTGGCTGTCGAAATTCTGAATTCAATAGAGGGGATCAGGTGTTACAGACCGAATGCCACCTTCTACCTGTTTCCAAATGTGACAGGAGCAATGAAGAAAAAAAAGATTTTGGATTACGACACATTCCGCAAGGATGCACTCCATAAAACAGGGGTCTCTTTTTGCACCCGCCTCCATTTTGGCCGTCCCATGGAAGAAGAGAAAAATATGTATATCAGGCTCGCATATTCCGGGATAGACACTCCCCAGATAAAGGAAGGACTGAATTTATTTAAAACGTATATCGAAGCCTAGGTCGGCATTTTAACAATCATATTCTTTTAGCAGTTCGGCGCATAAAACCCTCAGAATTTCGATTCTTGGAATTCTTTTTCCCAATGTCAGTTGCAATAATCCGCCTATATTACCTGTTGACATAATAGTTATTTTAAATCATATTTTCTATTCTGGAAATCTATGGCCGCCGTATTTCTCTGCCCAGAACCCTAATCTTAAAAAAAGGAGATCGACATGAAAAGAGGCGTCTTTTTCATCTTATCATTGGCAATGGTTGTTTTATTGCTTTCACCTGCTGTATGGGCTGCAAACGAGATCAAACTGGGATTCAATATCCCCCTTACAGGTGACAACCCGGATGTGGGTGGCTCATCTAAAAACGCAGCGGAAATGTTCCTGAAAAACAACCCAACCATCGATGTTGGCGGGAAAGCGTATACCCTGAAATTCGTCTATGAGGACAACGAGTACAAACCTGAATCAGCTGTTAAAATCAACACCAAGCTGATCACGGAAGAAGGTGTTCTCGGTATTGTCGGCCCGCAGTCTTCCAGCCAGGCGGTTCCGGCCGGTGAGGTTGCCAACAACATGGCCACCCCCATGATCAGCCCCTGGTCCACCAACCCGAACACGACCCTGGATCGGCCTTATGTTTTCCGGGGCTGTTTTCTCGATCCCTTCCAGGGGCCGGTGCTTGCCAATTTCGCCACCGAGGAGCTTGGGGCCAAGAAAGCGGCCGTTATCTATGATATCGCGGCCGACTATCCCAAAGGGCTGGCTGAAAACTTTAAAGAAGCCTTTGAAAAACTGCATGGGTCCGGCTCCGTGGTTGCCTTTGAATCCTTCACCACCGGTGACAAAGATTTTTCAGCCCAGATGACCAATATCGTCATGTCCAAGGCCGATGTGCTGTTCGTTCCCCAATATTACTCTGAAGTCCCCCTGATCATCCGCTCCGCCAAAGAGATGGGCTGGAAAAAGGATATCCTGGGTGCAGATGCCTGGGGTGGTGGCGACTTGATGGGTCTTTGCGGCGATGACTGCAAGGGCTTGTTCTTTTCTACGCATTATGCTGCAGCGGGCGCCAAAGGGGCCACCAAGGCGTTTATCGATGCCTACACTGCTGCCTATGGGAAAACCCCTGACGATGTTGCCGCCCTGACCTGGGACACCATCGGGGTGATGGTTCAGGCCATCAAGGATACCGGCGGTCTGTCCGGGGACATCAAGGCCGATCGCATGAAAGTTAAAGATGCCCTGGCCGTTGTTAACAATTTTCCGGGAATTACCGGTGCAATGACATTCACCCCTGATGGTGACCCGAAAAAATGTGCCGTGATCGTTCAGATTAACGACGACGGTCAATTTGCCTTTCATAAATCCGTGTGTCCAAAATAAAATCGTTTTACGATTATATTTTCAATGGACTGGGGATTCATAATTCATTCACCCACCGTGCACAGGCACGGTGGGTGAACCTATTATCAGCCCGCACCCGTGGTTTTCATAAAGGCTGTATCCACATTATACCCGAGTGTTTCAACTGGGCTTGGATTCGTGTTGTGCAGTCGGATAAAAGCAGCTCGGATTTCGCAGGAAAACCAATGCTTGTGTGCGGTTTTTTATCTGGGAGAGCACCGCATGACCTTTAATTTTATCATGCAGAACCTCATCAATGCTTTGCAGTGGGGGAGTTTTTACGCCCTCATCGCTTTAGGCTACTCCATGGTTTACAGTATTCTCATGCTGTTCAACTTTGCCCATGGGGACATTTTTATGGTGGGCGCCTATATCGGTTTAGGTGTTGCAACCGGCCTGCTTGCATTGGCGGGAACCGGGGCCGCCGCTGTTTTGCCGGGGTGGTTTATTCTGGTGTTGACGATTCTGATATCCATGTTCCTGACCGGTTTTGTGGGCATCATCGTGGAAAGGGTAGGGTACCGCCCCCTGCGGGATGCCCCGCGTGCTTCTGCCGCCATCACCGGTCTGATGATCGGGATCATTCTGGAAACATCCAACATCCTTTTTCTGGGAGGATCGCGGCTGAAATTTCCACAGCTCATTCAATCGACCACCTACAATATCGGTGGTGTCTTTGTAACCAATAAAAAAATAATGATCGTACTGGTTTCCTTGGGATTGATGCTGGCTCTGCACCAGTTCGTGACCCGTACCAAGTACGGCATGGCCATGCGCGCCATGGCATATGATTATCTTGTCATTCCCCTGATGGGCGTGTCCATAAATCGAGTAGCCGCCATGACATTTGCCATCGGGTCTGCACTGGCCGCAGCAGCGGGGATTCTGTTCGGGTTGGCATACCCGGTTCTCGATCCATACATGGGCGTCAGTTTTGGCTGGAAAGCATTTGTAGCGGCAATCCTGGGGGGGCGCGGTTCGATTATGGGAGCCTGTATTGCCGGTTTTATGCTCGGATTTATCGAAATCATGACGGTGCCTGCGATCCAGATCGTCAACCGATTGTTTGATTTTAATATCGGCTCTAATCTGCGCGATCTAATTGCCTATTCCATCGTGCTGTTGATTCTCATATTCAAACCCCATGGATTGTTCGGCGAAGCGTACAGCGCAAAACTGCGATTGTAAAATGACACTTATTGTAATTTTTATGCAATGTGTGAGTAAAAATTCTCGATTTCTAAGAGATTTGATCCAAATGAAGGGTTCAAGGAGTCAAGGGTTCGAGGGGTCAAGGTGGATGCTTAGAGGCAATAAGCAGTTAACTGTTTGACAAAGTATTGCCCTTGGACCCTCGAATCCTCGAACCCGCGGACCCTGGTCCCTTCAATCGGGAGAAGAACCATCTTCATTGATTCCGTTTTGTCGGAAATAGTAAATTAAGGATTTTATTCATGGCCGCTACAACACAATCGAAACAACAAACGGGCGTAAGGGGAAGTATCCGCCGTTTTTTTGAGGGCGCCCCCCTGCTGGCAATCTTGTTGGGATTTCTGGCCTGCACACTTTGGGAAAGGATAATCGGTGAGGTGCTGGCATCTGTCTTGCTACTGCCTAAAATGCCCATCCTTTTCGGTCTCGTGACCATGTTCAAGGTGATCGCCGGGATGATCAACCTGGTTCTCAAGGACACGCCCTTTGCGTTCAATACACTGCTGCATATCCCCATGGCCCTGCTCTACTTTATTTTCGTCTATACGCTGCCATTTGCTATCGTTGTCCGACTGACGGCCCGACCGGCCAATGCCATTGCCCGCTCTTTGCAGCAATTGCCTCTAATCATCACCGCCCTGGTTCATCTTGGATTTCTTTATGCCATATTTCACTTCTGGGCTGAAATGAGTGATTATCGATTGATTTCTCTGAAGCTGACCCTCATCGCGGTGCTGCTGACCCTCAGTCTGAACATTATCAATGGTTATATGGGGGAATTTTCATGCTCTCATCCCGGTTTTATGGGCATTGGAGCTTATATGTCCTCGCTCTTCACGGTGGGTCTGTTTGTCAACGACAAGGTTCTGGGAGACGCCTTGCTGGGAATTCCCATGGCGTATCTGACCTTCCCGTTCGCACTGATTTTCGGTGGATTGTGTGCGTCTGTGTGTGCTTTGATCGTGGCCATTCCGTCATTCAGGACCCGGGGTGACTATCTGGCGATTATCAGTCTGGCATTTCTATTTATCGTCAAGAGCTTCTTTGAAAATATGCAGATCCCTGGGTGGTGCCAGGGGTATTATGGGACAACCGGACTGGGCGACCCTGCCGGTCATTTTCATCGTGGTGATCATCGGTATATGGGCCATCAATAATTTTGTCACTTCAACTCTCGGCAAGGCCTTGAACGCCGTACGGGATGATGAGATGGCTGCCGATGCCATGACCGTGGATACCCGCAAAACCAAAATGGTCGCGTTTCTTTTCGGTGCTTTCTGGGCAGGTCTGGCAGGGGGCCTGTTGGCTCACGTGCTGCGGTTTATCAACCCGGCCATGTTCGGCATTCAAAAATTGGCTGAAGTTCTGGCAATGGTATACTTCGGCGGACTCAACTCCGTATATGGCTCCATCGTGGGGGCCGTCTCCATCAGTCTTCTGGGAGAAGTGCTGCGGCCGCTGGAAATATTGAAATGGATTTTTATACCCCTGCTGCTCATTCTGGTGATGATCTACAGACCTACCGGTCTGGTTGCATTCAAGGAACTCAATGTACGCACAGTGTTCGGCCCCAAGGAGGAGACGTAAGATGCCGCTTCTCGAAGTCATTCAAATGAGTCATAATTTTGGCGGTCTTCAAGCCGTGTCCAACTATAATCTGCAATTGGACCCCGGTCAGATTAAAGGTCTGATCGGCCCCAATGGTGCAGGCAAAACAACCATATTCAACCTGCTCACCGGTATTTATCAACCGGCAGAAGGTGAAGTTCGACTGAACGGTACCAATCTTGTGGGGCAACGGCCAAACCAGATCGCAGCACTGGGCATCGGGCGCACGTTTCAGGAGATGCGTCTGTGGCGGCACATGTCTGTGTTGGAGCATGTGAAAATGGCGCGTTATTCAAAGCTCACCTATGGGCTTTTCGGTGCTTTCCTGGACAGCCCCAGACGACGTCACGAAGAAAAGGAGTCCACTGCCAAGGCCATGGATTACCTGGAACTGTTCGGTGTAGACCAGTTTGCAGACCAGCTGGTGACCAATTTGCCTTATGGTGCCCAGCGGCGGGTTGAAATGGCCCGCGCCCTGGCCACGGAGCCCAAGGTGCTGCTGCTCGATGAGCCGACCGTCGGTATGACCCCCGAAGAACTGATGGACATGATTCTGGTGGTGCGCAAGGCGCATGAGCGATTCAATCTGGCAATTTTTCTGATCGAACATCGATCTACGGGTGGTGCGGGAGTTGTGCCAGAACGTCCAGACGCTGGTATTCGGTGAGGTGATTGTTGAAGGAACGCCGGAGGAAGTGCAGAATAACCCCAAGGTCATCGAGGCCTATATCGGCGATAAGGAGATAGACTTCTAATGCTGTTAGATGTAAAAAACCTCCAGGTTGCATATGGCAAAATCAAAGCCCTGCACGGCATTGATTTCCATATAAACGACGGCGAGATCGTGACGATCATCGGCGCCAATGGCGCCGGGAAAAGCTCCACCCTGCGCGCCATCTCACGACTGGTTCCATCAGGGGCCGACACGGAAATGACGTTTTCCGGTGAAGATCTGTTGAAATACCCTCCCGAAAAAGTTGTCAGCAAGCTGGGTATTACCCACGTGCCGGAAGGCCGACGGCTGTTCGGTAATTTGACCGTTCTTGAAAATCTGCAACTGGCAGCTTTTGCACGCAAGGACAAGGACGGTATCCAGCGTGACATCGAGCGAGTCTTTGCTATTTTCTCGCGGCTCGAGGAACGCAAGACCCAAAAAGCGGGTACCATGTCCGGCGGTGAACAGCAAATGCTGGCCGTGGGCCGTGCTTTCTGTTGCAGGGCGCCGCCTGATGCTTCTGGACGAACCCTCCATGGGGCTGTCGCCGCTGTTGATGAAACGCGTATTTCACTCTTTGAAAGAAATCAACCAGTCAGAGGGAACGGCCATCCTGCTGGTGGAGCAGAATGCCCGTCTGGCATTAAAATTTGCCAAGCGTGGCTATGTCCTGGAAAATGGCAACATGGTGCTTCATGGCCCTTCAGAAGAACTGCTGGATAACGAAGAGGTGAAGAAAGCTTACCTGGGCGGTTAGCCTTTTATGAACAATAGGGGACGTCCTTGACTAATTAGACAAATTAGCTCCTTTTCTTTTACACTCACCGGTGGTTGTAGACCTGTAAATCAACCGGCATACCGCCACCTCCATTGGCAGCCATCGATAAACAATTCGGCTACGTAAGTTTTTCGTGATCTTGTTGAGAGATTCTTAAATCCTTTTTCAAGAGGTCAATAAGGATAAACATCTATGACAGCTAGTATGATCCTGGTCCTATGCATTTTAGCGACAGCGGTTGTTTTTCTGGTTTCGGAATGGCTGCCCATGGAGGTGGTGGCACTGCTTGTCCTGGGAAGCGTGGCGATAACCGGCCTGGTCGATCCGATAAGTGCTTTGGCCGGGTTCAGCAATCCTGCCGTGATTACGGTAGGCGCTGTATTCATTCTGAGCAGTGGGCTTACCAAGACAGGTGTTGCCAACTGGGTCGGCAAGATAGTGTTGAAACTGTCCGGCAAGAGTGAAGCATCTATTATCGGCGTGATTATGGTTAGCGCCGGCGTCATGTCCGCTTTTATGAATAACGTGGCCGTGGCGGCGCTGATGCTTCCGGTCATTATGGATATCTCCCGTCAAACCAACAATGCGCCATCCCGCTTGATGATGCCTCTGGCATATGGTTCGCTATTGGGGGGGCTGACCACTAAAATTGGTACACCGCCCAATCTCTTGGTGAGCGGTGTGTTGAGCGAAAACAACCTTGAAGGGTTTGCATTGTTCGATTTTACACCGGTGGGTATTGTGGTCATGGGTTCAGGCGTCCTGTTTATGGTCCTGATAGGCCGTCATCTTCTGCCCCGTCGAAATATCTCGGAAATGGATCGCAGGGAGAGAGCCCTCGATTATGAAGCACAATACAAGCTCAAAGATCGAATTTATCAACTGAAGATCCCCCTTGGCTCTCAGCTGGCCGGAAAATCCATTGCCGAAACCCGGATGGGAACACTGCTGGGTTTCACGATTATCAGCATCACCCGGAATGATAAGACCCTGTTGTCGCCCTCACCATCCGAAACTCTTTCAATATCCGACATATTGACCGTTGAAGGTGGAAAGAAACAGATGCAAATCCTGGAGATGCTGGTTCGAAACTGGAATACATTGAGTTTTCAGGTGACGGGAGATTTGTCTCAGTGGCTTTTCTCCAAAAAAACCAGGATGGCGGAAATACGATTGAAGCCGGAAACGGAACTGACGGCAACCACACTCAAGAAGGCACAGTTTCGTAATCGATTTCAGGTTGTGGTGATGGCCATCAAACGAAAGGATGAAATTTTTCGCACCCGGCTTCAGAATGTTGTGTTGCAGGCGGGAGATCTCCTCTTTGTTCAGGGAAGCCAGGCGAACATTGAGTCATTGAGCCATCAGCCCATGTTTGAGGAATTCCGATACAGTGAGCCGGATAGCATCTTGGACATGGTTCGTTCGGATAAAAACCTCATGGTGGTGGGTATTTCCAAAGATTCGGTTCTGCATGAACAGACCCTTGCTGAGAGTAGGCTCGGGGCTGCTCTCGGTATTCGTGTACTATCCATCAAACGTGGCGAGACTATCTTTAATTTACCCGACTCTGAGCATCAGCTGTTGTCCGGCGACGTTGTTCTGCTGGAGGGCAGTCCGGATGAATTGGATATTCTCAAACAGCTTTCCGAGCTTGAGGTTCTCCCATATGAAGCGTCGAATCTTGACTGGCTGGAAACGGAAGATGTCGGTATGGTCGAAGCGATCTTGCATCCTCACTCAACTCTGGCAGGAAAAACCCTGGGCGAGCTTCGGTTTCGTGAAAAATACGGCCTGAATGTCTTGTCCATATGGCGGGGAGGCAAGGCTTATCGATCTGAAAACTTAGGCGAAATGGCGATCCAGATTGGTGACGCGTTGCTGTTATATGGAAAGCGGGCAAAATTCAATCTTCTTGGGAGTGAACCGGACTTTATGGTACTGACGGAATCCGCTCAGGAAATTCCGGATTTTAAAAAAGCCAAATTGTCATTGGGTATCATGCTGGGAGTGCTTTTCCCGGTCTTGATGGGCTGGGTTCCCATTTATATTTCGGCATTATTCGGTGCGGCATTTATGGTGATTACCGGTTGTCTGACCACGGAGGAAGCCCACCAGTCCATAGAATGGAAAGGTATTATTCTCATCGCGGGCATGCTGCCGCTGGGGTCGGCCCTTGATGCCACCGGGGCAGCCGCTTTTCTGGCCGACGGGGTCGTGACCCTGGTGGGACCTTTCGGGCCTGTGGCCGTGATGGGCGGGTTGATGGCGCTTACATTTCTTGCAACCTGCGTTATTCCCACGGCCGCTTTGGTGGTTTTGCTGGGACCGATTGTACTGAATACGGCTGCAACCATGGGAATTTCACCCTATGCACTCATGATGGCCATTGCCATGGCAGCATCCTCAAGCTTTATGACCCCGATTTCCCACCCGGCCAATATTATGGTCATGGGGCCGGGCGGATACAGGTTCAGCGATTATTTAAAGGTTGGCGTACCCTTGACAATCACCGTTTTTGTCGTGCTGATGCTCGTTCTGCCACTCTTGTGGCCTTTTTAAATTGTTTTTTGCACCACGTCCTTTTTTTGAGATGGCCTTTACTTAAAAAGACTCAGGAAATTAATGATTTTAATTGTGCCACCCTCCTTGTCCACGTCTTTAACCAGTGCAACGGCCGGGTTCCGAAACCCGGTAACCACCTCTTTCCACACAATCGAATCGACCGTGAGAGAAATGTCCGGGTTGTCTGGAAATTTAGGCTGAATTTCTGCAACACCGTGGCGCACGTGCACGGTAAAGGCTTCTCCGGTATCGGGAAATCGAAAGCCGGCGATCATGTCCACGTCGGCGCTTTTATCAGGATTGAGGCTCACCGCCATACCCTCGAATAGACCTTCTAAAGTGATCCTGGAAAGTATTTTCCTGTCTTTGAGTTTCATCGTACCGATGTAAAGTTTGTTTTCTATTTCAAGAGCCTGGGTCAAATAGTAATTCCTGGCAGTCGATGCGATCTGCCGGTTGCCCAGGGATCTCAACGCCACAGCCTTGAGCTGGCGAACCTCTTCGGATTCCGGACTGATCCGCAGTAACTGATCGGAAAGTTCCAGGGCCCACTGGTAATCCTTTTCGGCCACAGCCTGCCGGGTATGTGCCAGCAGATTTTGCTCACTTCCCGCCAGGGAAATGAATCGTCTGGCCTTCTCATCCGGGGACAGGGGAAAAAGATCGGTAGCGTTTCCGCCGAACCATCCGAGGTAACCGTCAAAAATAGCCCGTACCGACCACGACACCGTTCCATAATACTCCTTCAGATAGGGTTGTCGCACCAAGTGGGGAGGCAAGGTCACCTGTTGCGCAATTTCCAGGGGAGCCAGGCCCTGGTTTATCAGGCGTATGGTCTGGTCGTGGACAAACTGGATGGCATCCCGATAATTGGTGAGGGTTTCGTGTACCGTGTCTGCGCCTGTGAGCGGTCTGGTATGATGCGGAACCAGATACGCGGCTTTCAGTTCACGCATTGTATCCAGGCTTTTCACCCACTGGGTCACATCCCGGTAGGCGGTCCCGCGGATGGCATAAAGATTTGGAAAGGATTTGTAGAAATTGTCGGCCGGCAGGAGTACCTTTTTTTGCGGCAGCCAGATAAAAATCTGGTCAGGCGTTTCTCCCGGGGCATGAACCAGAACCATCTCGATGCCGGCGATCTCAAGTTCAAGGGGGGTCGAACCAAAAGTACGGGTGGGCGTTAATATCGCAAGGGTACTGTCCTCGTTAAACCGGAGTTCCGGCCCGATACCGCAATTTACAAGCCCGCCTTCAGGCAGCAGGGTTCCGAATTGGCGCATGGCCCGGCGATAGGTTGTATCCCGGGTGATATTCGCAATGCGATTCAAATAATGTCCGGTGCTTTCATGGGAATACACTTCCGGGTCGTCATTACCGGCCATGACAGCGGCGCCACCTGTATGATCCGAATGAAAGTGCGTGTAGATGATGCCCTTGACCGGCTTGGTGGAAATTTTGTCAAAAGCCTCTTTGACCGGAAGGGCAGCTTCAGCGCTTTCCATGGTGTCCACGATAACGACACCGTCATCGCCAACCAGCAGGACAGCGTTGGCGAGCCCGAACCCAACAGCCACATAAACACCGTCGGTAACTTCGATCACGTCTTGGGTGAATTCCGCTGAATGGGCGGCAAGATCCGGGTGGCTCTCGACCGCGGAATGCTCAGGGGGCTGAGATTGCGAGCAGGCCGCCACGACGATAAGCGCCATCATGCTGCAAAGCAGATGTGTCCAGGATTTTATTTTTCTCATATGGCAAAAAAAAGGTGATAAAATTAACTATACCCTACCATCTGGCCTGTCAATACAGGCCCTCTACTTCACGGCGGAAGAAAACAGCGATGACAATCACCGTAATGGTCGGGAATAAAATGATCAAAACCGCTGCAGCATTTACTGCCGGCGTGAAGGTAAAGCGCATGAGGCTGTAAAGGTACACGGGCAGTGTCAATTCGTGTCCGATCAGGAAGAAAGACAGCAAAAATTCCCCCATGGAGATCGTAAAACAAAAGAGCGCAGCGGCCAGGACGGAGGGAATTATCAACGGCAACGTGATGTCCAGAAAGGTTCGCAGCCGGGTTGCGCCAAGATCCATGGCAGCTTCTTCCATTTCGAGATCGAAGTTGAGCAACCTGTCACGAATAACCATGACAGCAAAGGGCATAATAAAGGTCGTGTGACCTAAAATAGTGGGCCAGATTCCACCCGGGATACCCAGAAAGCGAAACCAGAGCAGGACCGAGATAGCCGAAACAACCCCGTAGGTGATAATTGCCAGGATGTTGAGAGTCTCGATCAATGATTTGCCTTTGAACTTGAATCTGACCAGGCCATAGGCCAGCCCGCCTCCGATGAGAGTCGAGAAAAAGGTTGCTACCAGCCCGATGAAGACCGAATTTTTAAGGGCTAGTATTAGTCTGGAATCATCAAAGGCTTTCTGGAACCAATGGAAGGTCAAGCCCTTCAGGGGCCAGGTCAGATATTCCGACGCGTTGAAAGCATAGAGCACCAGTACTGCCAACGGTAAAAAAATATAACAAAGGAACAGAATGAAATAAATCTGGAAAGCCTTGTCGCCCCAGTCCTTTACCAGCCAATCAGGCCAACGGGAGTCAGGCATATTCGGCCTCCTTTCCCAGGCGGACAATTACGGCCGCCAGCATCAACAGGGCCAGAAAGACAACCACCGAAAGCGCACTGCCGGTGGTCCAGTTTGCGCCGCCCATGAATGTTTCAAAGATCACCGAGGATATCATCAGCGTATTGGCGCCGCCTAACAACTGCGATGATAACACGTCCCCGAAGCTGGCCAGCAGTACCAGAACAACTCCGGACACGGTTCCGGAGCTGGTCAGCGGAATCGTTATCCTGATCAATGTTTGCAATTTATTGGCGCCAAGATCCTCGGAGGCCTCCAATAATTTATTGGGCACCTTGCCCAAACTGGCATAAAGCGGAAGGACCATATAAGGGGTATAGGTGTAGACCAGACCGAAGACAATGCCGGTTCCCGAATATAAAAACCGGATAGGAGTGTCGAAAAGGCCTAAGGACATCAGCGCCCAATTGAGAATCCCGCTTGAACCCAGAATAATCTTCCAGGCAAAGACGCGCAGAATCACACTGGTCCAAAATGGGATCAGGAGGGCCAGCAATAGCAAGCTGCCACGCCTGGTTATACGCGACAGATAATAGGCCACCGGATAGGAAATCAGCAGAGAGATGATCGTTGCCGTGGCGGCATAGCCGGCGGTTCGCATAAAGGCATTGCGATAAATCGGCTCGACGAGGACACGCAGATAGTTGTCAAACGTATAGTGGGGATGGGGATCGAAGAAGGGCATGCTGGACAACAGACTGTACCGCAGGGCCACAAACATCGGAATCAGAAAGAAGAGGATCAACAGGATGGCAGCCGGACATATGGTGAGAATGGGAACGGTCAGTTCATCGAGTCGATCCCGCCACGGCAATGCCCGGTATGTGTTTGTTTGGACTGCGGATTCCTGCATTTGTCGACTCCCTGATTCCCGGAAGCAAGATGCGGTTTCTGATTATCTGAAACACACATCTTGCTTTCCAGTATTGTAGCTCTTTATTTACCACGCACGTCCTGGTAGGCCCTCACCATTTTTTCGGATGTTTCCGGTTTCAGGGTGGGGTACGGTACCAACCGTTTTGTTTCCTCATCGGAGTAGGTCATAATATCGGCCATTTCCTTTGGCAAGGCACTGGCGGCTTCTGCATTGACTACCATATAGCCCATCTTCTTGATCATCTGGGAGGCAACTTTCGGAGATAGCATGTGATTGATCCATTTGTTGGCCGCATCCTTGTGGGGGGCATCGGACATGATGCAGAATTGGTCGATCCAGGCCGCGGCCCCTTCTTTAGGAAGCACGAATTTCACCGGTTGCCCGTCGAGCTGCATCTTGTGGACCATGCCGTCATCTGCCGACGTGAGCCATATTTCACCCGAAGCCAGGAGATTTTTCATTTCTTCAAGGCTTTCGATGCGCTTCAGCAACAGGGGATTTTGCTCGGCCAGCTTCTTCTTGATGGGGATCAGTTTGGCGTCGGTGTCGACATCGAGCTGGGTGATATCCATACCGAGATATTTGCCAACGGCAAAACAGGCATCCACGGGGTTCCGGGAAAAAGCGATACGGCCCTTATAACGCTCATCCCAGAGGGCACCCCAGGAAGTAGGCGCTTCCTTGACCAGGTCGGAACGATAGGCAATTCCCATGATCCCAAAAGTGTAAGGCACACTGTATTGCTTGCCATCGACCGTATTGTAATCCGCCTTTTTGAAACCTTCCGACAAGCCTTCATAGTTGGGAATCTTGCTCTTTTCAATGGGCGACAAGAGGCCGGCCTTGGCAAATCGTTGGATCATATGGTTACTGGGCTGAATGATATCGAGGCCCTTGTGCCCGGCCTGAATCTTGGACCACAGTTCCTCGTTGCCGTGATAGAATGTGCAATTTACCTTGATGCCATACTCTTCTTCGAAGGATTGGGTCGCAAAATCAGGGCAGTAGATACCCCAGGTCCAGATGTTGAGCTCTGTATCTTCAGCGGCCAACACTCCCTGCAATGGGAATAGTAGACCTAAGAGGAACAAAAATACCGCCAACCTGACTGCGATTGAACATTTTGGGTGTTTCATGATAGTCTCCTTCTCTTTGTAATGCTGCATAGGTCCTTGCCGGATTTTGATTTTTTCAGTCAGTCAAATTTTCTCTGTCCACCCCCTTTCAATTCGGATGTAAGGGTATTACCCACCGTCACTGTTTTTTCACAGATGGAAACCTTCGCCTGCAATAAGCGAAAGCCGGCTTACGTGTTTTCTGAACCCGTTATCTTTACGGCCAGCAGCGCTGCGTCTTTGGCAAACCAACCAATCCGTGTCTTGTCTCCAATCCGGAAATCAGCGGTAGATTTTGCATCCAAATCCGCTTTAAACTGGACCTTGTTGGGCAACTCGACGATGCAGCGTCGCATGGGTCCGGAATAGATCAAGTTAATGATATGGGCCGGGTGTTGGGTGTCGCACCTGTCGGCACTTTCACCGAGCACGATCCTTTCCGGGCGGATACAGAGTGTGACCATCTCACCCACGTCAAAGCGGTCCGCTTTCTTGGCATGGAACACCAAACCGTCGGCTTCGATTTTGGAAGCGCTTTCTTCGTATCTATAAACCTTGCCGTCCAAAAAATTCGTGTCACCGATGAAATCGGCGATAAACCGGGTTCGCGGGCGTTCATAGATCTCCTCGGCGGTGCCGATCTGTTCGATTTTGCCCTGGTTCATGATGGCGATCCGATCGCACATATTGAGGGCTTCTTGTTGATCGTGGGTCACGTAGACAAACGTGGTGCCCAAGCGGCGCTGGATGTTTTTGATTTCGATCTGCATTTCCCGGCGTAGTTTAAGGTCAAGGGAACCCAGAGGTTCGTCAAATAAAACCACGCTGGGCTCAAGAATCAGGGCCCGGGCAAGGGCGACCCGTTGCTGTTGGCCACCACTGAGTTGTTTCGGATACCGCTCCCCAAAGCCCTCTAAATGAACGACCTCCAGGGCATCAGCTACCCTGGCTCTGATCTCTTTGGCAGCTACTTTTCGGATTTTTAAACCATAGGCCAAATTGGAGAAGACTGACATGTGAGGAAACAGTGCCAGATGCTGGAAAACCATCGTGGTGTTGCGACGATAAGCGGGCCGACGCCCCATCAGCTCATTCTGGAGATAGACCTCCCCTATATCAGGAATGATAAATCCCCCGATAATACGCATGGTAGTGGTTTTACCGGAACCGCTGGGGCCTAAAATACCAAAAAATTCACCCTTTTGAATGGCAAGAGAAACATCATGAAGCACCTGGTTGGGTCCGAAATAGTGCGAGATGTTGTGCAGCACACAATCGTATGGGGTCTCATTTATCGCCACATGCTTTTCCTTCCTCACATAACTGATCCAAAAAAAAGTTTTCAGCAAGAGGTGTATGTTTATTGACGACAGTGTGTGTGTATATCGGAAACACAGTAACGGAATAAACACTAAAATGTCAAGCAAAATAATTCCTCATTCTTGCCCTTTCCGGAAGCCAGGAAAATGATATTTTTTTGCTTGACATTTTTGCAAAAATCTCTGTATGAATGTTTCCTATCCGAATACAAAGCGTCAACGATAAGCATACGATATTTTCTAACCCGACCTTGTACCCTAACGCGCCATGTGGAGGTTATATGAATACTGAAAAAATATTTGGAAGTCATGGCCGGCTGCTCAGAATTGACCTCACCCACCAGGTTGTTCAAACAGAACAATTGCCCTTAAATGATTTGCGCCTTTATTTGGGCGGAAGAGGGCTGGGTGCTGCAATCATGCTCAGAGAACTTCCGGCCGGAATCGACCCCCTTGGCGAAGAGAACCTCCTCATTTTTTCTACGGGTCCTCTGGTAGACTCACCTGTTCCTGGGAGCAACCGGTATGTTTTGCACACGAAATCCCCCCAAACGGGTCTCTATTCCTTTTCCGTGTCAGGCGGCCGTTTTGGTGACATGCTGAAAAAAACGGGTAACGACGTGATCATCATCAAGGGAAAAGCCTCCAGGCCGGTTTATCTCTTTGTGAAAGATGATGGCCGGGTTGAATTCAAAGACGCGTCACACCTGTGGGGTAAGGATACCGAAAAGACCCAGGAAAGCATCTTGTCGGAAACCGACCCGGATGCCAGGGTTACCTGTATCGGTCCCGCCGGGGAGAATCTTGTGCCCTATGCTTGTCTTATCAATGAGCGACGGGCACTGGGGCGTGGTGGTGCAGGTGCTGTCATGGGATCTAAAAATCTGAAAGCCGTGGCCGTGTTGGGCCGGACCAGTGTTACTTTGGCCGATTCCGAAACCATGAAAACGGCCATAAAAAACGGCTATCAGGAGCTTAAACAGAATCCTATGACGGCGAAAATTCTGAAGACCTACGGCAGTTCGAATATGCTCCGGGGCCTGATGAACCACGGTGCGCTGCCCGGAAATAACTGGGCAGAGGCTGCTCTTGACGAAGCCGAGTCGATTACCGCCGAACAGATGCGGGAGCATTTCCATGTCAAGGATCTGGCCTGTTCGGCCGGATGCCCGGTCAAGTGCTCGAAGATGTTCGCGGTAAAAGAAGGGGACTATCGCGGTGCGCAAAGCGAGGGTCCTGATTACGAAACCGTTTATGCCTTTGGGTCCTGTTGCGGTGTTTACGACCTGGCGCCCATCATTAGGGCGGATGAACTTTGCGATCTGTTAGGTCTCGATACAATCAGTACCGGCGTAAGTATTGCCTTTGCAATGGAATGCCTGGAAAAAGGCATCATCGATGCCGGTGATGCCGATGCGGGCGATCTGGCATTTGGAAATGCCAAGGCCATGCTCAAGCTTGTTGAAGATGTGGCTTACAAAAGAGGCTTTGGCGTGGTGGTGGCAGAAGGAACCCGTGCTATGGCAGGCCGTTTTGGACGTGATTCACACAAATTTGCCATGCATGCCAAGGGCATGGAGCTGGGGGGCTACGATCCGAGGGGTATGAAAGGGATGGGGCTCGTTTATGCCTGCGGCCCGAGGGGCGGGTGCCACCATGCCGGCGGCTATACAGCCATTGCTGAAATGATGAACCCCCAGATAGACCGATTTTCAGAAAAGGGTAAGGCCCCACTTGTGGCCGGAACCCGAAACAGACGTGCTTCTCTTTGCGACTCAGGTCTCATCTGTGCTTTCGTGGCCATCGGGCTCAGCGATGAAACCGTAATCGGTATGCTAAACAGCGCCACCGGGTTCAATTACCAGCCAAGTGATCTGCACACCATTGGAGACAGAATCAGCCAGATCGAAAGGGCTTTTAACTGCCGGGAAGGGCTGACACGTGGTGATGACGTGCTCCCTGAACGGTTGTTGTCAGAAAGTGTCACCCGCGGACCCAGTCAGGGAGGGAAAATGGAGGATTTTGAGGCCATGAAAGACGAGTTCTACACGCTGTGTGGCTGGGACCTCACTTCAGGTGCTCCTCTGGAAGAAAGACTAGAAGCACTGGATATCGGCTGGGTGAAAGACATTCTCAAAACAAAATAATTCTGTGGGCATCCTAAAAGTGTGAGCGATTGCTTGTGTGCTTTTTTCGACGGCATAAACCAACCTGCGATGAAAGGAGGTAGATGTGACTACGTTCGTCAAGAAAAATCGACAATGGTGGATTACGTGGTTAATTGTCTGGATCGTCATGTATCTGCTGGCAATTCTGATATATCCGGACGCCCCCTCGATTTGGTTTGGATGGCTGCCAAGTTCGGTGGTAACCACTTTCGGGTTGATGGTCGCTTCCCTGATCTTTGGATATCTATTTGCCAAACAGCGGTTCAGCCAGAAATAGTCCTGGTGTCAGTGTAAACCGCAACAGCGAGCGCATTCCCCATAGGTTCTGCCGTTCGGCAGTGCTTCGCATGCTGCGAGGTTCTTCAAAACCGTATCTGATCTGGAAATATAATTTTCCAGACGCTGGAAAGGAGGCCAAATTGATTCTGAAAGTCATCCCTATCTTAATAATCGTTGCTTACATGGTGGTCTGTCTTGTGGTCGGTTATACTGTTTTCCGTTCTAAAGCCAAAATGAAATCCGGAGATTATTTTATCGGAGATCGAACCAGCGGTTCTTTTGTGGGACCCATGTCCTACATATCCACGGTATTCAGCGCTCTTGTCTTCATGGGTGCCGTAGGTATTTATTTTGCCCTCGGTATTGGTTTCAATATCTTTCTTATCAGTGAAATGTTTCTCCTGGCTGTGTTTGTCCCCACGGTGGGATATCTCTTCTGGCGGCTGGCCCACCAACACCAATACGTAACACCAGCGGACCTGATGACCCATCGCTACGGAAACGGACGGACTGTCCGGATCATCGTGGGCTTGAACACCGTCGGTTTTATGATATTCTTCATGGCCACCCAAATCGTCGGCATTTCTTACATCATGGAAACCATTACCGGCGGGCTGATGAGCTATGGTGCCTCGGTTATCCTTATTTCGGTCGTTCTGGCCTTTTATATCGTTTTGGGTGGATTCCGTGCCATAGAGTACACCGACACCTTCCAGGTGATTATTCTCATGACCTGTGTCGTGGGTACCTTTTTATTTTTAAGCACGAGTATTGACTGGACGGCTGCTTTCGTCCAGGCGCAACAGATCCGTCCGGCACTTTTCAAGGCTCCGGGCCCGATACCCATCTACACGACCAAGCTTTATATGTCTCAACTCTTTGTCATCGGTCTCGGGTTTGCACTGATGCCGCAACTCTGGGTACGGATATACGCCGTCAAGAACGAAAAAGGCCTGCAGAATATCGTGACCTATTTTATCGGGAGCACGATCATCCTGTTCATTATTTCGTTTTTCCTGGCTGTGGCTGCTGCGCCAATTATTGGCAAACTGTTCGCCGAAGGAGAAAAACTTGTCCCGGCCAAAATTGTCATGAAGCTCATGTTCAGCAACATGCCTTCCTGGCTGGCAGCTACGCTGCTTACCGGAGCTATCGCGGCGACCATGTCAACCGTGGACTCGGCGGTGCTGGCCCTCAGTTCCATCCTGACCATCGATCTTTACCGCAAGCCGTTCAATCCCGAAATGAACCCGGCAAAAGAGGCCACTGTCGGGCGGATTGTCAGTGTATTGCTGATAGCCATCATGGCAGTTCTGGCCTTTTATCCACCGCAGTTGCTATTCAATTCGCTCATAGACATGGCCTATCCCGGATTGGTAACCCTTGCACCGGCTGCCATCTTGGGTATGTTCTGGAAAAAAGCCGGAACCGCTGCCGCGATCTCCAGTATTGTGTCGGGCTCTGTCCTGGCCGTGTATCTGATTTTTCATAAAAACCCAATGGGGCTCTACTCAGGTTTCTGGACCCTGCTGCTCAGTTTGGCGGTCTTCGGGGCAGTGACGTTTCTTATGCCATCAAAAGACGCAAGCTTTTTCAGGGATGTCGAGCGTGTCAGTGTTCATGAGTAAGATGACCTGTTTCACCACACATGGGTCTGGAGAGAAGCATTATGATGGTTGAAGAGTATGTTAGTAAAATCGCCCAGCGGATAAAAAACCGCCGGATCGAACTGGGTCTTTCTATTCGGGAAGCAGCGAGGTTAACTGACACGTCTCCCTCGACGATCCAGAAAATCGAATCGAACGAGATGGTCCCATCCATAGCGATTCTAATGAAGATTGCCCGTGGTCTCAATCAAAAGGTCACCTCTTTTTTTGAGAACGCGTCCGAACCCCGGAAAGTAGTGTTGGTGCGCCATGATGAGCGAAGGTCGACGACAATCCCCGCCTCCGGTCTCAAGGTTGAGGACTTGGGCTCATCGATAGAAGACGCTCGGCTGGAAGCATCGATCCTGACCATAGAAAAAGGGGGCAGCAGTGGGAAGGATCCCCTCATCCACGAGGGAGAGGAAATCAAGTTCTGTATGAAAGGCAAAATCGGTTACACAATCAGTGATGAAGAGTATGTGCTCGAAGCTGGAGACTGTATCCATTTTAAATCAGGAAACCCTCACTACTGGAAGAACGAAGATGCCGGAACCACGCGGGTTTTCTCTGTTGTGTTCAACGGTCCCTATTCCCAGCCGGCAAGAACAAAAAATGGGCGGGTAAAAAAAAGATAGTCACAACCGGAAAACACTGCAGGACAATTAAAAAATCTGAACAAATTCATTGGTATGTGAAACAAAGCCGAAAAGGAGGAAAACCCATGAGAGAACATGCCCTTTTTAATATGAGCTCCGGACCTGTCCAGGGAAGTGCCCGGACACTCCGGGCGCTATCCCAGCAAATTCTTTACCATCACGATCCTGAGTTTGCTGAGATATTTGATGCCTGCACCGAAAAACTGCAACGGTTTTTCAAGACATCAGGAGATGTCATTATCATGCAGGGTGAGGCACTCCTGGGCTTGGAAGCTGCGGCGTTCTGTACGATCGAACCCGGTGACAAATGTCTCAATTTAGTGTCCGGGATATACGGTCATCTATATGCCTGGTACATAGAGGCCTTCGGCGGCCAGATAGTTGAAGTGAGGACCGATTACAACAAGGCTATCGATCCGGCCGAGGTGGAGAAGGCTTTTGCTGAGAACCCGGACATCAAGATCATGGCGGTTGTACACAGTGAGACACCTTCGGGAACTGTCAACCCCATCGAGGACCTCTGCCCCATCGCTAAGAAATACGGCGCAATAACTATCGTCGATGCAGTTTCTTCCATTGGTGGGACAGAAGTGAATGTAGACGACTGGGGGATCGACATCTGTTGTATCGGCCCGCAGAAGTGCCTGGCGTCGTCCCCGGGACTTGCACCAGTGGCTGTGAGTGAAGATGCCTGGGAAAAGATGCGCACTAAATCCAAGCCAGTGAGGTACTCCTACATGAGCATGCTCGATTTTAAAGAGCAATGGCTGTGTGAGAAAGAAAAGCGCAGTTTTCCGTATACCATGTTTACCAATGAAGTCGTGGCCCTTGACGAAACCCTGGATCAGGTGTTTGAGGAAGGTCTGGAAAATATGATCGCTCGACACAAAACGGCGGCCAGAATGGCGCGTGCCGGGGTTAAGGGGATGGGACTTTCACTCTGGGCAGACACGGAAGACATCTGCGGGCCCTGCGCCACGGCGGTCAGAGCGCCGGACGGTGTCGACGAAGTCAAATTGCGGCGGCATCTTTATGATAAATATCGGATAACCATTTCCGGTGGATTCCGCGAACTTAAAGGAAAACTTTTCCGACTGGGCCATATGGGGCCGACGGCCAACCCTGCCTATGTCGCCATGCAGTTGGCAATGGTGGAAAAATCACTCCACGATATGGGCTACCCGGTTAAACTCGGCAGCGGTGTTGGGGCGGCTCTGGAAGCGATTTAATTTAAACAGGATGCAAGGGAGGCAAAAAATGCTGAATTTTGCAAACGAGAAATGCGTTAACTGTCGACTCTGTGAGGAGGTCTGCTCTTTCAGACTTACCAATGCGGTTTATCCCGGTGTTGCGGCTATTCGCATCGGTCGGGAGGAAGGCAGGTGGGGGACACCCTATGCCATGGTTTGTAATCTGTGTGAGGGTTTGGAAGAACAGAAATGCATAACGGCATGTCCGGAAGATGCGCTCAACCTTGGTAACGGGGTGATCGTTTGGGATGATGAAAAATGTACCCGGTGTGAGCTGTGTGTCGACGCGTGTCCGCAAAAGGGGGTGGCTTTCGACAGCCGGTCCGAACGTATTCATATCTGTGATCTTTGCGGCGGTGAACCGCTATGTATCGAGTGGTGCCCTGAAGAAGTGATTACCCTTTAAGTCAAGATTGAAAGGAGCACAAAAATGAAATTCAAGGGATATAAAGGACAGCTCTTGGTTGTAGATCTGACCTCGGGAACCATTGGCAAGCGGGGTCTCGACGAAGCGATCCTCCAAAAATATATCGGTGGCCGCGGTCTTGCAGCCAGAATTCTCTACGATGAAATCAAAGCCAAAGCCGACCCATATTCAGATGACAACCGTCTTCTCTTTATCACTGGGCCAGCCGCTGGTACGCTCATCCCCACCAGTGGGCGTTACGGTGTGGGTACCAAGTCGCCTTTAACCGGAGGCTTTTCCGTAGGATATGCCGGTGGACACTGGGCCAATAATTTGAAATACGCTGGTCATGACGGCATTCTATTTCAGGGCAGGAGTCCCAGTCCGGTTTACCTGTTTGTGGATGACGACAAGATCGAACTTCGTGATGCCGGAACCCTGTGGGGCAAGACCACCGAACAAACTGAAGACACCCTGAAAAATGATCTGGGAAAGGGTTTTGAAATAGCCTCCATCGGGTTTGGCGGTGAGAACCAGGTTGGCTACGCAACCATAAGCAATGAGCAGCACGTGGTGGGCCGGGCCGGACAGGGTGCCGTCATGGGCTGGATGAACCTGAAAGCCGTCGCGGTTCGGGGGTCCGGAAGCGTCGATATGGGTGTTGCAGGCAGGCAAGGTATCCAGGATGTTTTTTTTCTACACAAGACCATCCGCGAGAATGAAGTACGGGGACTCTTTCGCGATGTCGGTACCACCGGCATGCTCGATCCCATAAACGAAGCAGCGGGCCAGCCCAGTTTTAATTTTCAAAAAACCTCTTTTCCAGATGTTGAAAAAATAAATGCCAACAACATGCGGCCCTGGTTTCAGAGGTTCGAATCCTGCTCCGGTTGTCCTGTGGCATGCGGCTCGATAACCAAATTCAAGCTGGACGGTGCTGACTTCACCACCGAACGAATCGAGCATCAGAGTGTGGGAGCCCTGGCAACGAATTGCGGTATCTCCGATCTGCCGCGGGTCTTCGAAGCGCACGACCTCTGTGATAAATATGGTATCGACACAATTTCTGCGGGTCTCTCCATCGCCTGGGCCATGGAGTGTTCTGAAAAGGGTTTGCTGTCCCTCGAAGAAGCGGACGGACTAGAAAATCAAGTTTGGCAATGCAATGGTCCTCAAGCCTTTGATTGAAAAAATCGCCCGAAAAGAAGGCATTGGTGCCTTGCTGGCCAAGGGGGTCCGGGCGGCTTCCCAGGAACTGGGACGCGGATCGGAAAAATACGCCATGCACGTCAAGGGGCTGGAGATGCCCGGGTACGATCCGCGTGGCTTTTTCGGTATGGCTCTCAATCTGGCCACAACCGCCCGTGGGGCCGACCATAATAAGGCTTTTACCATCGCGGCCGAGTTTCTGGGTGTTCTGGGCGATTACGACCGGTTTGCCTATGAAGGCAAGGCCGAGCTGGTCAAACGGATGCAGGATTCGACCGTTATTATCGACTCTATTATCATGTGCATGTTTACGGTGGATCTGGGTATCAGCGTGGATCTGTATGCCAAGGCCGTCAATCTCGCCACCGGTATGAACATAAGCGCTGACGATGTCTATACCATCGGTGACCGGGTCAACACGCTGGAGCGTCTGTTCAACCTGCGTGAAGGTGTCGGTTCGGACCAGGATAGACTGCCCGAACGGTTTGCCGAGGAGCCCGGTTCCGACCCGGAAGGACATGTAGTGGACGTATCCAGGATGTTGCCGGAGTATTATGAGCTCAGAGGATGGGATAAAAACGGTGTTCCGACCCCAGAGCATCTAAAAAAAATAGGCATCGACATTTAATACCGAATAAAAACAAGAAAGGAAAATATTCATGGCAAATCTCAATGTGAATTTTGCAGGATTGGAGCTGAAGAATCCATTTATCGCAGCCTCTTCCGAGTTGACCGATGAGTTCGACAAAATCCGATGGGCAGAAGACTTCGGCGCCAGCGCCGTTTGTACCAAACTTGCGTTTCTCCAGGTGCCCTTTTATGCGCGTCCCTACCACGTGTTTGAAAAGGGAGGCGGATTTTACTCCCCCTCCGGGCATCGCCTGGGTGTGGAAGAGGCGCAGGTACTGATCCGTAAAACCAAGGAACAGACCGAACTGAAGGTGATTGCCAACATGATGGGCCCCGGGGAAAATCTCGAAGGCTGGGTCAAGCTGGCTCAGATGCTCGAAGAGGCCGGCGCGGATATGGTGGAACTGAACATGTCCTGCCCCAACGTCGGTCTGATGGCAAAAAAGATGAACGTCGATGTCACCGATGAACTGGGAGCCCACCTGGGCAAGAACCCCGTACTGGCGCGAGAAGTCTGCCGGGCAATCTCGAGCAATCTCACCATTCCGGTCATGGCAAAAATGACCCCGGAAGGGCCTTGTGACATCGTGGCCGAGGGGTGTCAGCAGGGTGGTGCAGCCGCGGTGTCCGGGATCAATTGCCCCATGTCTCTGCCGGGATGTGATATTTACAACGACGGAAAGCCCCTTTACCCCAGCACCCATAATCAGTCCTTTGCCGGTATTTGCGGACCTTGGATTCGCCCACTGGCCTTCCGGCACATAGCCCAGATGCGTATGAAGTGTCCTGATCTGCCCATCGCCGGTGGCGGCGGTATATCAAACTGGCAGCAATCTGTCCAGATGGTCATGTACGGTGCCACCGTCCTGACATACTGTACCCTGTTTTACACCGATGGCTACAAGGCTTTACCCAAGCTTGAAAAAGGTGTGCGGAAGTGGATGGACGAGATGGGGCACGAAACCCTGGCTGATTTTCAGAATATTGCCCTCAAACACATCGTCACCCCGCAAAAAGTCGAATACTTTGACGCCTACCCGGTCATCGATGAAGAGAAATGTAACGGCTGCAAGGTGTGTGTAGACCTGGGTCACTGTGAAGTAATGTCCTTTGACGAGGAAAGTAAAAAGGCCCATGTCCAAAAAAAGGACAAGTGCTACATGTGCGGTGTCTGCTACTGGCTCTGCAAGCGCAAGGCCATTACCATGGAAGCTGTCTAAGATTGATCTCAGTCACCAAACAAAAATCGATACGTAATATTTTATCACAACCGATGTGCTACAGAGGTTGGGAAAATGGAGGTTCTTTAACATGCCGTATGATAGCTTTCAGCATTATTTAGAGACGCTTGAAAAAAATGACTGTGTCAAGTGGGTCGAGAAAGAAGTAGATAAAGATTGGGAAATTACGAGTGTGGCTCGTAATTACTTCAGGAAAACCAAGGAAAGTGAAAGATGTGCATTGGGCTTTCGAAACGTGAAAGGGTACGACATTCCCGTGGTTCTCGGAGCCATCGGGGCATCCCGGAAAATATATGGTCTCGCCATTGAAACAGACCCTGGGTTCAGCAGTATCAAAGAGACCTTGTCCGGTGCTCTGGCAAACCCCATCGACCCGGTAGTGGTCGATAGTGGCCCGTGCAAGGATGTGATTTTGACCGGTGATGAAGTGGACTTGTACCGCTTTCCCATTCCCACATGGACACCGGAAAAGGATCCAGCTCCATTTCTGACAGCCCCTTGTCTGTTCACACGCCACGCTGAAACCGGGGTTGGAAACATCGGAACTTACCGGATGGAAATAAAGGCCAAAAATGAAACAGGTGTGTTATGGGATCTTCCAAGCCAACATGGCGCCGTTCATTACGCCTCATGGGAAAAACGGAACGAACCCATGCCCATGGCGGTTGTCATCGGAGCGGATCCGACCATCATCATGTCATCGGTAAGCAAGGTGCCGTTGGGGGTTGACGAAATATCCGTTGCCGGAGGACTGCGTGGCAAACCCGTGGAGGTGGTCAAATGCGAAACATGCGACATATACGTACCAGCCACCGCCGAAATCGTTCTCGAAGGCGTGGTTTTGCCTGGTGAGAGTGTGGTGGAAGGACCCTTTGGGGAATACACCGGATACATGGGTGGTCCGTATATGATGCCCAAGTTTTATGTCAAGTGCATCACCCATCGCAAAAAGCCGGTCTATCACGCACTGTTCAGCCAGATGCCGCCAAGCGAGAGCAGCCTGATGCGGCAGCTGCCCGAAGAGGCCAATGTCTATCAACATCTGAACGGCTATCTGAAAATACCCGGTATAAAGGACGTTCATCTGCCTGAGGCAGGCGGGAGCTACTCCATCTGCTGGATCAGCATGAAAACCTCCTTTCCCGGACACGTACAGCAAGTCTTGTCCGCTGCCTGGACCCACCACCCCACATTTGCCAAATGGATCGTGGTCACCGACGATGACGTGGACATTCGCGACCCGTTTATACGGGAATGGATTCTGGCTTTTAGGGTGGAACCTCAAAAAGACATCACGTTTATGCCAAACACGGCCCCCATACTCCTGGATCCATCCTCGGATCCCCCCGAGGTGCCGCTATGGGATCGGCGCTCTTCCAAGGTGCTGATCGATGCCACCCAGAACTGGGAATATCCGGAAATTGCCTTGCCGCCCCAGAAGTATTTGGACCAGGCGGCTGACCAGTGGGAAAAATACGAATTAGATTGATCAAGGAGAATTCTATGAAAACTTTCGATATAAAAAAGGTGGCGGTTATCGGCACCGGAACCATGGGCCCGGGTATCGCCCAGGTGCTGGCTCAGCACGAGATCGATGTGCAGATATTCGACATCGATCCCGAACAGTTAATAAAAGCTCGGGAAACCCTGGGCGCGAACCTGGGCCTGGTGAAACAGGCCGGTATGCTCTCTGACACCGAAGCGGTAGAGATCCAGAACCGGATTCAAAACGCCGCCAGTCTGGCGGATGCTGTCTTGAATGCCGACCTGGTACTCGAGGTCATTCCCGAAGTGATGGATCTCAAGACACGGCTTTTGCGTGAACTGGACGAAATCTGCGGGCCGGACACCATCCTGGCCAGCAACACCTCGGGGCTCAGCATTACCAGGATGGCCCAGGCCACCCGGCGTCCGGAAAAAGTGGTTGGTATGCACTGGTGGAACCCACCCATAATCATCCCGGTCATCGAAATCGTCAAGGGTGAGTCAACGGGTGAGGATGTTCTGCAAACAGTTGATAATCTGATCCGTAAAATAGGTAAGGTACCGGTTCTGGTCAAAAAAGACGTTCCGGGCTTTTTGGGCAATCGCTTACAGTACGCGCTCATGCGAGAAGCAATTGCGCTATTGAACGAGGGGGTTGCCAGCGCGGAAGACATCGACACCATGATCAAGGCCGGAATCGGATTCAAGTTTCCCGTTATGGGACCACTTGAAACAATCGACATGGCGGGTCTGGACATTTACTACCGCGTGTCCCAGTACCTGAATAAAGAGTTGGACAAGTCCGAAGGCGCCGCGCCCATCGTTGCCAAGATGGTCGAGCAGGGCGATCTGGGTCTCAAGAGCGGCAAAGGTTTCTACGATTATTCAAACCAGGATGTCAAAGCGTTGATGGGTGGAAGGATTAAAAAACTGCTCCTTCTGCTGAAAGAGCTGGGATACGTGAAATAGCTTTTTAATTGCATCTTTATTTCCAGATGAAGGAGGCACATATGAAATCAAGCATCACACTGATCAAGGGCGCCAGGTTGATCGTGGAGCATTGCATGACGGTCAAGGCCGACGACAAGGTCCTGATTATCGCCGACGATGAGCACATGCCGGAAGCACAAAGTATTGCCGGCGTGGCATACTCACTGGGAGCCTATCCCGTGATTGCCAATGTGACCCATCATGTCAGCGCCGCATTGGCTTCCATGACGGTGCCCATGGAACCACCGGCGCATCTGGCCCAGGCTATGCTGAACGCCGACGAGATCATCATCACCACCAACCTGGAATGGGCAAACCGTTTTGCCCACGTAGACCCGGTCAAAGGCAGCGTCGAACGCGGTGCCAAGATAGCCTCCGTCGAGGAGGGGCTGGGCAGCTGGGACCTTGAGATCAGCGACATCGACCTGATCACCGAACGGGCGGAGAAGATAATCACGGCCATGCAAGGCGCCAAGTGGGTTCACGTAACCAATCCAGCGGGCACCGATGTCAATGTCTGTATTGAGAATCGGCCGCCACTGAAGGTCGTTCCGGTAAAAGAACCCGGTATCATGATGGGCCCAATCCCGTTGTGGGGGGAGGTCGCATATGCCGCCGTTGAGAACAAAACCCACGGCAAGATCGTGGTGGACGGTATCATGCTGGGTGTCGGGATCAGTGGCACCTTGCCGGAACATATGACCTGGACCATCGAAAACGGTCGTGCGGTGGATATTTCCGGTGGCGAGGCAGCGCAAAAATTAAAAAAGGTCGTAGCCGATGCTGAGGAGAATGCCAACACCATTGCCGAATTTGCCATCGGTACCAGTCATAAGGAAAAATTCGGTAGCCCTTCTGAAAAAGGCATGCTGGGAACGGTCCACTTTGCCCTGGGGGACAATGCCCACTGCTACCCCGGGGGACAGAGCTGGTGCAGTGTTCATCTTGATGGCAGTGTTCGGGATGTGACCATCGAAGTGGATGGCAAGCCGATTATGAAAGACGGCCAACTCATCATCTAAGAAAGAGAGGAAAGCAATGGGTATCAAAATTGTCAAAATATCTGAAATCGAGGCCATTCCGCTACCCAATGACAGCTGGTCAAAAAAAGTGTTGACCGCTGAAACTGTCGGGGCCGGGAAAATGTGTATGGGTGTATCTAAATTTGCTCCCGGGGTGGTGACGGACTTGTTGGTACACGAAGAAGAGGAGCTGGCATACGTGCTCAAGGGTAAGGGCAGCCTGCGTCTAAAGGACGGTTCAGAGGTAACATACGAAGCAGGTGACGGCATCTACATCCCACCCGGAGTAGCGCACAGCGTGGTCAACGAAGGGAACGAAGACGTCGAAATGGTTTTCGGGTTTTCTTGGCCGGACTATCCTCCCACGCACAAGGAATAACCGTCCGTATTGTCCGAAGACGACTGGCCGTCGTTTTCGGGCCGGACACAACCGCATTATCAGGGAGAGTTTTATGAAAGCCTTTGATTATGAGCGGCCCTCGGGTTTTGAAGATGCCTGTCGGTTACTGAATGGGGCCGGTGGCAGCAAGAAAGTTTTGGCGGGAGGGACGGATCTTCTTGTCAAAACAAGACATGGGGTGATTGCTCCAGAAGGGATGATCAGTCTCAGGGACATTCCCGGGTTGTCGGACATCTCATTTGATCCTGACAAGGGTCTATCGCTCGGTGCCATGACGCGACTTACCGATGTCGAAAACGATGGTATCGTGAAAGAACAATACCCGGCACTTGGCGCGGCAGTCGCTACCATAGGATCCACACAGGTCCGAAACAGGGCCACCATCGGAGGCAACATATGCAATGCGGCACCATCAGCGGATTCACCGCCGATCCTAATCGCCTACGGGGCTTCCGTAGTTATCGGGGATGGAAAAACTGAACGAGAAGTGCTGTTAGAGGAGTTTTTTACCGGCCCAGGACAGACCGTTCTGCGGGTGGGGGAAATCGTCAAGCAGATTCTTGTCCCGACACCGCCAAAAAATGTCTTCGCTATCTACATCAAGGCCGCCAGGTCTGCCCTCGATATCGCCCTTGTCGGTGTGGCCCTTGTGGCCATTTACGATCCTGCCGATTTGGTGGTCAAGGATCTGAAAGTAGCTTTGGCGGCCGTGGCGCCGACACCGGTTCGATCCAGAGAAATGGAACGCATCGTCATTGGAAACAGACTCGACCAGGCAATCATCGAGAAAGCCGTTGGAGAATCCTGCACCGATGCCTGTTCCATAACCGATATCCGGACAACCGAAGGCTATCGGGACACATTGGTTGAAACTCACACCAGGCAGGCGCTTGAAGCGGCCAGGGCCTGGATCGAAAAGGGAGGTGCGCGGTGAAACGGGAACTCAACACAACGATCAACGGTCAGCCTTACAACCTCTTCGTGAGCACTCACCGCACACTTCTTGAGGTCATTCGCGACGACCTCGGTCTGACCGGGACCAAGGTGGGCTGTGAGATGGGAGAGTGCGGCGCCTGTACGGTAATCATGGATGGCCGAACGGTTAATTCCTGCCTGGTTCTGGCACATGAGGCAGAAGGTTGTGAGGTGCAAACCATCGAGGATTTGGCAAAAGATGGCAAGCTGCATCCCATCCAGACATCGTTTATCGAACACGGAGCCATACAGTGCGGTTTCTGTACTTCCGGCATGATCATGTCAACCAAAGGTCTTTTGGAAAAGAACCCCCATCCCCTAAATGATGAAATCCGTTCAGAAATGCGGGGTAACATCTGCCGTTGTACAGGATACGTCAAGATCGTCGAGGCCATTGAAGCCGTCAGGGATGGAGGTGACAAATGAAGGGCAACATCATCGGAAAGAGAATCCCGAGGATCGACTCGGTTCCCAAGGCCACAGGCACAGCCCAGTACACCGTGGATCTGAAACTCCCGGGGATGATTTACGGCAAGATTCTGCGAAGTCCTGTTCCCCATGCTAGAATCAAGTCCCTGGATGTGTCCAAGGCCAAAGCGGTTCCGGGTGTCTGCGCCGTGATCACGGCCGACGACGTTCCCATGGGAAAGTTCAGTTTTTTTCAATGGCTGGCGGACAAAACAATTTTCGCCTCCGACAAGGTGCGTTACGTGGGCGACGAAGTGGCCGCGGTTGCCGCCATCGATGCAGATACTGCCGAAAGGGCCATCGAACTGATCGAGGTCGAGTATGAACCTTTAGCGACGGTTTTTGATGCAGAAGAAGCCATGAAAGAGGATGCACCACGGATACATGACGGCGAAAGCAACGTGGGATTCAAGGTCGAGCGACATTTCGGTGATCCGGACAAGGCCTTTGATTCGTGTGATTTTGTGGCTGAGGGGCGTTACAAAACCGACCGGGTTGCACATTGTTGTCTTGAAGTATCCAATTGTGTGGCTTCGTGGACGCCGGACGGGCGGTTGACCATTATGACCAATGCTCAAGCACCGCACACCCAAAGACAGGAAGTAGCCCATATACTAGACATACCGTTGCGTGACGTACGGATTATTAATTCTCATATGGGTGGCGGATTTGGTTCCAAGCTAGTGATGGACATGAAGTTGCCCATCGCTGCGGTACTGTCGAAAAAAACAGGTTGCCCGGTCAAGATCCAGAACACAAGGGCCGAAGAGTTTTCTACAGCCAAAACCCGCTATGGATACACCATGTATGTCAAAACCGGCGCCAAAAAAGACGGCACCCTACAGGCAAGGACCGTCCGGGTTGTTGCAGACAACGGTGCCTATCACGATAAGGGCCCGGCCACTCTCAATTTTTCATCGATGATGTTCGCAACCTTGTACAATATACCCAATATTCATTACGAGGGTCTGCTGGTCTATACCAACAAACAGATGGGTACCGCGTTTAGGGGTTTTGGCAACCCGCAACTGACCTTTGCCTGCGAGGTCCAGCTCGACGAACTGGCTGAAAAAATGGGTATGGATCCCATTGAAATCAGACGCATCAATGCAAATTATCCCGGTCAAAAATTACAGTGCGGCGCAATAGTTCCCACCTGTGGGCTCAAGGAGTGCATCGACGTGGCGGCTGAAAAAATCGCCTGGAAAGAGAAATTCAACCGCAAAGAGAAGCTCAGGGGTGTTGGTGTTGCCAATATGGTCCACACGGCGGCCGGCGGCCGTTACTATGGTTACAATGCCACGGATTCTTTTTTGAAGATTTCCGATGATGGTACGGTTTCCATTGTCACCCCCGGTCTCGAAATGGGCCAGGGAGTTCACACGGTGGTGGCCATGATCGTGGCGGAAGAGCTTGGGTTGGACATGAAATCCGTCAAGGTGCTCTCCAACGATACCGATCTGACACCCTTTGATCTCGGTTCCTGGGGCAGCAGAGCAACCTTCGTGGTTGGCAATGCCGCCTTGGCAACGGCTCGCGAAGCCCGGACTGTCATTATCGAGACGGCTGCCAAAATGCTCGATGCAAAACCGGAGTTTGTCGATCTCGAAAACGGCATGGCCCTAGTCCGGTGTCCGGGGTTGCCGGAGAGATCCGTGAGCATGGGAGAACTCGCCGCTTACGCCATCAATAAACTGAAAGCACCCATTTCGGTCAGGGGTCAATGGGCGGATGATATTCCTGAGGATTGGGATATCAAAACGGAGTTTGTTAAAAATGTCAGAAGCTTCGCCTTTGCAACCCAGACCTGCGAGGTTGAAATCGATGCGGGCACCGGAGAGGTCAAGGTGCTCAAGTTCGTGGCTGCCCATGAAACCGGAACAACGATGAATGAAATGCTCGCCGAAGGGCAGATTGAAGGGGCGGTCATGCAGGGTATCGGTTTTACGCTTATGGAAGCGATGACCCTCGACAATGGCCGAGTGGTCAACGATGGGTTTCTGGATTACAAACTCCCTACCTTTGGCGAACAACCTGAAATAGATGTACAGCTCATCGAGACCGGTGATCCCCATGGGCCATATGGAGCAAAAGGAATCGGTGAAGCCGGGCTGGTGCCCACTGCTGCTGCGCTTGCCAACGCTATCTACGATGCGTCAGGAATACGGGTGACGGAACTGCCCGTCACCCGTGAATTCATACTCAATGCGTTGAGGGAAAAGAAGATGTCCTGAACCGAAAAAGCGAGCGCATTCCCCGTAGCTTGCTGCGGGGTTAGCGAGCGAATCTAGATTAGACAGAATTCCTTACGGTCGAAGATTACTCGGAGCTTGCTGCGAGGTTCTTCAATAGCCCTTTAGGCTTACCCCGGGTAAATTATTGAAAGGGGTCTGGCGATTTTGTACGGTACGGGAACGGCTGGTCGGGTGGTTCAATGGATCGATCGGTTGTTTTAATCGGATCAACATACAATTTAAAATGATTTTCGTTCAATAAATTATCCGCCATTGACACCAGATTTTCTCGGTGAACGAATTTCGGATAAAGATGTGAACCGATCGATCCGCTATGGTATAGCACCTGAGGTAGACAGACATGAACGCTCAACCACTCATTAGAACCACCGGTATAACCAAATCTTTTCCCGGTGTCCTGGCGAATGATCATATCGACTTTGATCTCTTTCCCGGAGAGGTCCACACACTTCTGGGAGAAAACGGCGCCGGAAAAACAACTTTGATGAACATCCTTTACGGGCTGTATCAACCCGACCAGGGGCGTATCGAGGTAGGCGGGCAGGAAACCCATATTCGTTCTCCCTACGATTCACTGAAGCTTGGTATCGGCATGGTGCACCAGCACTTTGCGCTGATTCCGAACATGAGTGTTCTTGAAAATCTCGTATTGGGGTTCGAAGGCGGGTTTGTATTAAACATGAAGGCTGCTGAAATAAAGCTGGTACGGATTTCAGAAGAGTATGGGCAGGCCATCGATCCACATGAATTGATCCAGAACCTCTCCGTGGGAGAACGTCAGAGAACCGAAATCATAAAGACACTTTTTCGCGGTTCCGAGGCCTTGATTCTGGACGAACCCACCTCGGTTCTGACGCCCATCGAAGCGGAGGAGCTTTTTCAGACCATTATTGCACTGAAAAAGGCCGGCAAGGGAGTGGTCCTGATTACCCACAAGCTGAACGAAGCACTGGCCATATCAGATCGCATCAGCATTTTAAGTCTGGGCCGCAAGATTGCGGAGCTGGATGGTGATGAGCTTCGTGCCATGGGCGAAAAAGAAGCTACCAAAAAAATTCTGAATATTATGTTCGGGGGTAAACCCATACCCGAATGTTCCCTGGTGGAGAAAACAATTTCGGACCAGGTTGTCTTACAACTCGAGGATGTTGAGGTGATGAACAGCCGAGATGTAATCGGTCTGAAGAAGGTCTCTTTTGAAATTCATGGGGGAGAGATATTTGGGATCGCAGGTGTCGACGGTAACGGGCAGAAGTCGCTATGTGAGGCAATTGGCGGTCAACGTGAGCTCGTATCCGGGCGAATACGATTCAAAGGAGAGGATATTTCACGCCAGAGCATCTCCAGGCGACACGAGATGGGTATATCCTATATTACGGACGACCGTATGAATGAGGGATGTGTCCTCGACTTGAGCCTGTCTGAAAATGCTATTTTAAGGGGGTACCGCCGGCAACCCTACTCCCGGTTTAACATTATCAATAACAGGGTTGTTGACGGGTTTGCCAACACGTTGATCATGGATTTTGACGTCAAGGCAACCGGTCCGGATGTCAGGGCCGGAACACTCAGCGGCGGCAATATCCAGAAATTCATCCTGGCCCGCGGGCTCTCCACCAAGCCGGGATTGATTGTCTGCAGCAAACCCACCTACGGACTGGATGCCAGGACCGTTAGCTACATTCAAGAGCTGCTTCTGGAAGAAAGCAAGCAGGGTACCGCCGTTCTGCTCATCACTTCAGATATGGATGAACTGATCAACTGCTCAGACCGGATAGGGGTCCTGTTCAATGGTAAGATCATGGCTATTTTGGAGACGTGCGACGCCACACCGGAAAAAATCGGCAAGCTTATGCTTGGTATTGAAGAATAGAGGAACAACGTGAAAAAAATTGAGTTCAACGACATCGCTCCCGCATTTTATTCTGTGCTTTCCATCGTATTTGCCCTGATCACCGGGGCCGTCATCCTGATCTTTATCGGTAAGAATCCATTGCTGTACTTTGGGCAGCTTTTCTTTCAGGGGATGTTCAGTTCCCTGGGTCTTGTGGAATCCATTATCAAAATGGCACCGCTCCTGATCATCTCGGCCGGTCTTTTAGCCTGTTTTTCAGCCGGGTTATGGAATATCGGTGTGGAAGGCCAGTTCTTGATCGGAGCGGTTCTGGCCGGGTGGAGCGCACCCACGTTGGCCAGCCTGCTGCCGTATCCTATCTACTTGCTTTCCGTAGCTTTGCTGGGGGCGCTGGGGGGTATGTTCTGGATCCTTCTTCCTGCCGTTCTCAAAGCACGCTACGACATGAACGAGATTATCACCACGATGATGATGAACTGGGTGGCCATCAGCCTGGTCACATGGCTGGTCAAGGGGCCCATCAATGATCCCACGACCGTTCCGGCCCAGACAGCGCTGATCCCAATGGAGTACCGTCTTTCCATGATTCCGTTTACATCAATCCATATCGGTCTGATTGTAGGGATTATCTGCCTTTTTATCATGCACTACGTAATCCGTAGAACGACCCTCGGGTATGAGTTTCGGGTGCTTTTATCCAACAAATGTGCGGCATTTCACTCCGGCATGAGTGTCGCCCGAATTACCATCTGGGGGCTTTTAATCAGCGGTGGCTTTGCCGGTCTGGCCGGGGTTAGTGATGTCATTGCCATCAAGGGGCTATTCCAAGGAGACTGGAATCCGGCATATGGAATGACGGCCATTCCTCTTGTATTTCTGGCAAGATTTAATGGGTGGGCGGTTGTTCCTCTGGCATTTTTCTTCTCATTTTTAATTGTAGGGGGAGAGTTCGTAGCCCGGGATCAGGGGGTGCCGATCTTTTTTGTTCACATTCTGGAAGGATTGACCCTCCTGTTTTTCGCAGCCTCTGAATATATAGAAAAAAGGAGGGCAATCTAATGAGTTCCCTAATGGATATGGCTTTGATCGGTGCGGTTATGGCATCTACCCTCAGGGGAACTACACCCATTCTTCTGGGGGCCCTGGGCGAGACCTTTGTGGAGCGCTCAGGTCTGATGAACCTGGGTCTCGAAGGGATGATGGTGGCGGGCGCCTTCGCATCCTTTTTGGTTGGATTCAAACTGGACAGTCTATTGCTCGGTTTTGCTGCGGCCGCCGCTGTCGGGTTGGTTCTGGGTCTTCTTTTTGGATTTATGGCCATCACCCTCAGGGTGAACCAGATCGTGGTCGGACTCGGTATAACCATTTTTGCACATTCCAGTTGCAGTTTTCTGCACCGTGTTATTTTCGGGAATCAATTCCCTATTATGTTCACTGCGGGTCAGACAAATGAAATACCATTTCTGTCCAAAATACCCTTGATTGGTCAACCTTTATTCAACCAGCACTGGTTGCTGTACCTGACCTTTTTGAGCGTACCTGTGCTCTATTTTATCATGTACAAAACCAGTCTGGGTCTGAGAATCCAAGCCGTGGGGGAAACACCTTGGGCAGCGGATTCGTCCGGTGTAAACGTTCTTAAAACCCGCTATATAACGATCCTGTTCGGAGGCGCTATGGGAGGACTGGCCGGTGCATTCATGTCTCTCGGGGACCTGGCTTTTTTTGTACCCAACATGATCATGGGTCGGGGATACATCGCCATCGTCGTGGTCATGCTTGGGAAATGGGATCCGTTTAAAGTGTTTCTTGGAACGCTTTTGTTTGGATTTTCCATGTCCCTGACCAGTGCGCTGCAGGTGGCCGGGGTAAATATCAGCCCCGATTTTATCCTCATGACGCCCTATCTTGTCGTCATCGCTACCCTGCTGATCTTCGCGCGATCGACAAACCTGCCGGCAGCACTGTGTATCCCGTATGAGCGGGGTCAAAAATAGACTGCATCGTAATCATATCGTTAATCAAGCATTGAAAGGGGGTGATGGCAAGCCAACACGAAACTTGAATGAAACAATCTTAACTGAAAATGCTTCAACAATTTCTCAATCCACAAAATAAGGAGCGACAACATGAGAAGAATTCTAGCGACAGCGACAACCCTGGCGATTATGATCTGCCTTTCAACCAGTCTTGTCCTGGCAGCCGATCTGCCGAAACTGGTGGGGCTGACCATTCCAGAAGCGGGCACGGATAAAGGGTGGAACGAACAAGGTAAGGTGGGGCTTGAAATGATTGCCGCAAAATACGGTTTTAAAATGGAGCTGGGCGAGGCCCTAGGTTATGGTGATATCAAACCAACCCTTCGTGACATGGTCAAAAAAGGGAGTGATTTGATTATCTGTCACGCTTCCGGGTATCAAACAGTTGCTCCTGAAATCGCACGAGAAACCGGCGTACGGGTTGTCACCACTGAAAATCACAAAGACGTTACCCCGGGACTGATTAGCGACATCGACACCCAACCCCAGGGCGGCTGCTATATGGCTGGTTATCTGGCCGGCAAGATGACGCGTTCGAACATTGTCGGTATCGTTACTTCCGGGGAGCCACCCACATGGAACCGGATGTCGGCAGGGTTTGCACAGGGACTCAAGGCGTCCAACCCCGGTGCCAAACTTCTGTACAGCATCATCGGAGAGGCGGCTTACGCAGATGCGGCCGGTGCCAAACGGAACACAGAGGATCAGATCGCCGTGGGTGCGGATGTTATTTTCGGAATGGGTGACGGTGCTTCCTTTGGCATGCTCCAGGCCTGCTCTAGCAAGAAAGCCAAAGACGGCGGCAAGGTCTGGTTTATCGATGTCATCGGCGACAAGCGTTCCATTGACAGGGCCGACGTTCTGTTGAGTTCGGTGCTGTGGGACATGTCGGTGGTCTACGACGAGATCATCCAGAGCTGGAAGGACGGTTCATTTGGCAAGCAGCATTGGGTTGCCATGGATAACGGGGCCATCCGTCTCTTGGAACCGAACAAGGCTGTTTCGAGCGAATTACGTAAAGAGATCGAGGGCCTGGAAGCAAAACTGAAATCCAAGGCCATCGCTGTGGTGGACATGCCGGTAGCCGCAGATCTTCATAAGTACCTGGACGAGCAATTCCCGAAATAAACCTTCAACTGCAAATTCCGGGGGACGATTTATTTGTCCCCCGGAGTAAACCCATGGTGCCGGTGTTTGTTCGGTTTCGGACCCTTTACCTGGGCTCGCCGTACATCTCCACTTTGGACCAGCTATCAAGCATTGCCATGTATGCCTCCCGGGTGAAAGCCGTTTGGTGGTTCCTTAGAATACTTCGTGCTGCTTCGGCATCACCCCACAACAAGTCAACTGCGGTCATCGCCATCAGTTTGGCCACTTTTGTGTAGACAGCCGATCGGTCAACGAGCTGCCAGCTTTTACCATGTGGGGATCCGACGGCGCCGGCCAGATACGGATGGAGTGCCGGCATAATTTGTGAAAGATCGCCCATGTCCGTGGACCCGCTGCGATGCGGAACTAGGCCGAATGCATCGTCGCCCAACAACGCGCGACTGTTGGTACCGAACACATCCGTCATTTCCGGGTTGTTCGTCATGGGCAGATAGCCAGGAATCGTTTTGATTTCGACACCGGCACCCAGGGCCATGGCGCCTGCGCGGAGGGATCGGTCCACCTTTTCGGATGCATCCCGTATGGCTTCCTCCGTCCGTGCCCGTACAAACATCTCCAGCCAGACTTCCGAAGGCACCGTGTTGACGGAATCACCACCCCGGGTGATGATGGGGTGAACCCGTACGGAATCCGAATCTTGAAACGTCTCTCTCTGAGCATGAATGGCCGCTATCGCAAGGTGGGCAGCGTTTAAGGCATTGATGCCTTGGTGAGGCGCTAGGCCGGCATGGGCCGATCTTCCTAGAAAACGGACTTTCTTTACCACAAAACCGTTGGATGACTCGGCTACGGCCACGGTGGGAAAGTCGGCACTGCTGTGAATGTGTATCATCAGCGAAAGATTCACGTTATCAAAAAAGCCCAGCTTGATGAGTTCCTGCTTTCCGCCCAAATAGGAGATCAGCCCTTCCTTCTGCAAACCCTCCCGGAACTCGATATCAACGTATTCTTCGGCCGGTACACAAAAGAAAATGATTGTTCCGGCAATATATGGCGCTACCCCCGCTGCCGTCAGACCGAGAACGGCCCCTAAGAGCCCGGCAACCTGTGCGTCGTGACCACAGTTGTGCGACACCCCGGTCTCCGGATCAGCCCAGGGATGGTCCGGTGCAGGCAGGGCGTCCATTTCACCAATGAGGGCTATGGCAGGGCCGTGGCGTTTCCCCGCGAGTCGACCCTTGACGCCGGTTATGGCCAGTCCGGACTCAACAGAAAGACCTGCTTTTTCCATGATGCGGACTGAGAGGTCGGCGGTTTGAAATTCCTTATAGCCGAGTTCGGGTTTTTTGCGTATTGCGTCGCCTATCGCTGTGATATCTTTTGTCTGCCCATCGATAATGTCGCAGATCTTTGTTTTGAGTGCTTTCTTGCTGTTTACGGTCATTCCCAATTACCCCCTGTCACATTTTTACAGCAGCTCTGTTTCGGCACCGGTTGACTGGATCAAAGTGTCATTTCAATTTGAATAGCGCAGAATTCGAGCGTAAACATAGGCATGATACGGTTTGTTATTTTGGATGAAAAAAAGTGATCGAGATTGGCATAAATGGTTTCGACACCACCCATACGGCTTGTCAATTCGCCATTGGGATGAAGCACCATATTTTTTATTTCATCCAGCTGAAGTTTGCCGTCCGCCAGGGTCGTGCCCGTCAAGTGGATGATATTCCCTGAAGAATCGGCCTCTTTAAAGCGAAAAGATCCGACAAGCTTCCCCATGTGAAACAAAACCTGCATTTCAAGGGAGCGGCCGCTTCCGTTTCCGTAGCCCCGATTGACCAAGACGGTCAAAGGTCCGTGCAGGCGATTATTCTTGAAAGAAATCCGGGCGACAACCCCCACTTTTTCTCCCGTGCGGATCCACTCACCCGCTCGTTTGCCTTGGTCAAAGTGGATTTTGAGACGCGATTTGCCATTTTCATACCAGGCCAGACATGCGCCGTCCAGACGATCATCGATAAAACTGCTGATCAATTTCCGGTTTCCGTTTTCGTACCACAACAGGTGCCGGCCGTTTCTTTTCCCGTGGGCGAATACGGTTTCTTCGGCCAGGGCACCGTTTGGGAACCACCGACGATACACATCATCGGCACCCGCGCTAAGGTCAAGCGGATCAACGACTTTCTGTTCTGCGTTCTGCCCGGTTTCGTGGGTACGGTCAGGGTTCACAACAGCCGCACAAGAGACGGCGAGAAAACCCAGACATAGAATAAACAGCCGCCGCCATCGTTTTTTATGGATCATGATCACCTCGATATCTGCACAAATAGAAGTCGATTCTGGGCTTGTTTTCTCCTGCCGGTTTTGATAGTTTTGTGATGCATGAGAAAAGTTCGACAGGGTATTTTTAAGGTTAATATCCTTTGGATATATAGAGATTTTCCCGTGCTTAAGCAACTGATTATTTATGCTTATTGTGCATGCTGTTTTGTTATCCTCTCTATATTGGAGTCAACGAAATGATCATCAGCATCAAGGGCGCCGGAGAGATCGCCAGCGCAATCGCCTGGCGGCTATATATGGCGAACATTCGAAAAATATTTATGATGGAATGTTCCAGGCCGCTGGCGGTGAGACGCAATGTCTCCTTCTGTGAAGCTGTTTACGATGGAACCAGCGAAGTGGAGAACGTCAGGGCCGTTCTCTGCCATGATGTCAGTGAGATCGAAAGGTGCTGGCAAAACGAAACTATCGCCGTTACCGTGGACCCCACAGGGCAACTGCTGACACAACTACCTGTCAATGTTGTGGTGGACGCTGTACTGGCCAAGCAGAATCTTGGGACGACGATGGGTGACGCGCAGCTCGTTATCGGTTTGGGACCGGGGTTCATTGCCGGGCGTGATGTGCATGTGGTTGTTGAAACCAACAGGGGGCATGATTTGGGAAGAATTCTGCTCTCGGGTTCTGCAGAGCCCAATACCGGTATCCCGGGAAGCATCGATGGTTATACCGAGCAGAGGGTTTTAAGGGCACCGGCAGCGGGCCGATTCATATCGAACAAAAAAATTGGTGACTGTGTGGAGAAAGACGATATTCTCGGCAGGGTTGACAACATGGCGGTTTCGGCTCAAATCAATGGAATTCTGCGCGGTCTTATCAGACCGGACAGTGAGGTTAGGAAAGGATTGAAAATAGGTGATATCGATCCAAGGAGGCAAAAGGATTACTGCCATACGATTTCCGATAAAGCGCGCGCGATCAGCGGTTCCGTACTGGAAGCTGTCTTGAGAGTATTCCCACCAGGCCAAAACTTATGAAATCAGCATGATTTTTACGATAAGGGCTGATGAAAAGCATGCCATTCGAGTACCGGTGGTTCATGTGCGATACTGCCAAGTATCACACGTGAAATATCCGGGGGGTTTGTCTCGGCAAGAGATTGAATGATGGATTGCCCGGCATGTTTGTTTTGGGGGCTGTCTGCCTGGTTGAGAAACGCAATTTTCCTGGCCCCTGTGGGTGTTCCTTGAAAAACTCCTTGCCGGTGGCGTAACAGGTCGCATATGGTTTTAGCCACAATGTTCTTGCCTTCTGGCAAACCGGTAATTTTCGAAACAAGCTCGGGTCTGAATACGGTGTGTTTATCAAGAGGTCGTCCCAGGGCGCTGAGACCGATGATACCGATGACCCAGTCGCTACATTCCGGAACGACGGGCTCGTGTGCTGCAGGCGCCTTCAGGGGCAGCCTGGCCGCTCCATCCGCCTCGACAATTATCCAGCGAAAAAGGTTTGATCTCAGGAACAGTTCAATCGTTTCAGGTAACAATCCGGTGAGTTTTCCAGTTTCTGGCATATAATGAGCGGCGGCGGTAATATGGGGGGTGTGCTTTAGCATCTGCCTGGCCCTGTTTAATATTTTGTCTGGGGAAGGAGAAACAAGCAGGTGGGCTGACTGGTCTGTCGTTGGATATAAAATCTTTGTGGTGGTGGTTGTCAACACGGAGGCCCCTGTTGATGAAAGCTCGCGGGCTAACCTGAACATCAAGCTCGTTTTGCCGCCCGCCCCAACAAGGCTGATCACACCCTTGTTTTTCAGCCCAAGCCCTTGGTATAAAGAGGTCATTAATTTATCCATTTAAGAGGTCAGCTATTTTTATAACAGAAAACAGATCAGACCGTCAAAAAGAGTTCCCATGGTGAAGAAAAAACCGACAGCAGGAATTGTTTTGGCGGCCGGCATGTCTTCAAGATTCGGGAGACCCAAGCAATTGCTGGAGCTTGGAGGAAAGCCTGTTATCGAATGGACCTTGAAAGCCTGTCTGGATTCACAACTTGAAAGTATTTATTTAATTCTTGGTTATAAACACCGGCAAATATTGAAAAAAATATCAAAGGAAATTAGATGTTCCCTCCGAAATGTCATTGTAAATAATAACTATAAAAGCGGTCAAAGCACGTCACTTCAGGCCGGTATACGGGCCATTGGAGATGCCTATCCATCTGCCATGTTTATTTTAGGTGATCAGCCTTTCATTGATTCGCCGACAATAAATCATCTGTTGGAACGTTTCTGGGTTTCAGGAAAAAATATCTGTGTCCCCTTTTATCAGAAGAAAAGAGGCAATCCGGTAATTTTCAGCACCCTGTTTTATGATAAAATAAACAGCATAAAAGGGGATATCGGCGCCAGGGGAATCATAGAAGATCATCCGGGCCATATCCTTAGCGTTCCAGTGAAACGGCTATCCTTTTTTCACGACATTGACACTCAGAGAGATTTCGAAAAGGCCCAGGCATTCATCGCGTCTCAGGACCGTTGAGTCGATTATTTGCCGAAGGGGCAGATAGGGAAACGGCAGGTGTCGCAATTGGAACAGAAACCACCGTGCCCCATGGCAACGATATCGTCTCTGGTTACGGATTCACCAGCCAGGAGTCTTGGCACCACCAGATCGAAAATCGACGTCTGGTGATACATGACACATCCGGGGAGTCCTATGACCGGGATATTCTGAACATAGGCCAGCATGAACATTGCCCCCGGCAGAACCGGGGCACCATAGACAATGACTTCTCCGCCGGCAGCGCGAATACTGGCGGGTGTCTGGTCATCCGGATCCACCGACATACCGCCGGTGAGGGCGATCATATCGGCTCCTTTTTGGATGAAATCGTGGATGGCTTTCACCGTCATTCCAACATCATCTGACACTTTAACATTGCCCATTACACGACTGCCGAGGCTAACGAACTTTTTTTCAACCACCGGTCCAAATCCATCTTCGATACGGCCTTCAAAGACTTCACTACCTGTTACGATCAGGCCTACCCGGTATGGCACAAAGGGCTTTACCTGCAGTATGGGGAAATGATTTCGGCAGATAGCCTCCACGCGCCGGATACGCGCTTCGTCGGTTACCAGTGGTATGATGCGTGTCCCTCCCACCGGCTGGTTGTCGCTAACCGGCTGGTTGCTGTGAAGTGTCGCAAACATGATATCTTCGATCTGGTTGATCAGGGACAGCGCCGGTGCATCGACCTTAAACAGACCTTTTTCGGCAGCTGTAAGGGTTACTTTTCCTTCGGAGGGGTCGGACAATAAAAGCCCAAGACCTGCGGCAGCCTTGGCGATCCGTTTGGCGGCTTCATTTTCGTGCACCTGGTCTTTTGTCAATTCAAAGACATAAATGAATCGCTTGCCGAGGTCGAGCAATTTCTCGATATCGGAATTTTGGATGACATGACCTTTGCGAAAGGAAGGTCCTTTGAATTTCCCCGGGACGATTTCCGTGACATCATGACATAGCACCATCCCGGCTGCGTTTTTTACGTGGATACTTTTCATGGTTTTCCCTGATAACGTCGCGTAAGGATATTATCTGATACGACAGTCTCGCTTATCCATCGAGCAAAAAGCTGACATTTCCAGACATACTGGAGCTCTGTTTAAAAGCACATTGACATGAGAATATCAACCCAACAAAAATGATTATCCCTTTTTTTATTCTGTATCGAAAACCTGGCCCTTTGGACCTGGGTATTTGCCAAGCAACACCAAAGGTGTCCGTTATCGTGTTGTTGGATAATTCCCCTGTTGACACGCCACACGGCCATGGTATCTTCCCTGCATGATTGCCGTCAATGCCGCTGCCATTATTCTCGCTGCAGGAGTATCCTCACGCATGGGTAAATTCAAGCCCCTCCTGCCACTGGGCAATAAAACCGTGATCGAGCGAATTGTGGCGATGTTTTTACATGCCGGTGTTCGTGATGTACGGGTCGTCTTAGGATACAAGGCCCGCGATGTGATCGCCGTGCTGAAGAATCTGGGGGTGTCCTGGTGCATCAACGATGATTACCCGTCGGAAATGTTCACCTCCGTAAAAGTGGGGTTAGGTGGTCTGAAACAGGATGCCGAGGCTTTTTTTGTATTACCGGTTGATATTCCCCTGGTTAAAGCACAGACACTCCAATGGCTCATGGGGGGTTCTGCTAAAGACACACACCAAATCATGTACCCCACATTTCTTGGTGAAAGGGGGCACCCACCCCTGATTTCGCGCCACTATGCGCGGGAACTCATGACTTGGGCAGGCAAGGGTGGTCTGAAGGGGTTCTTAGAACAGTATGACCATAATTCCCGCGATGTGCCGGTGTTCGACGAGGGAATCCTGATGGACATGGATACGCCCAGCCAATATCGGGAGATTGTCACTCGGTATGAAAAAAGACAGGTTCCAACCAAGGCAGAAATCACAGCCATGATGACAACCCGTTTTTCCGCAGATCATCGTGTTGTAAAGCACAGCAAGGTTGTCGCACGGGTTGCACGGGTTGTCGGGGAAAAGCTGTTGAATGCCGGGCACAAGATAGATGTCAGCCTGGTGGACGCCTGCGGGTATCTGCATGACATAGGGAAAGGTGAAAAACAACATGCAAAATTCGGTGCTCGACTTCTGAAAAGCATGGGATATCCACAGGTTGCCGATATCATCGTGTCCCACATGGATTTATCTTTTGCTGAAGAAGGCAACATTACGGAAAAAGAGGTTGTTTATCTGGCCGACAAACTGACGTATGGTGAAAAAATATTGCCTCTCGACAAACGATTGAAATCGAAATTGAACCAGCTCACCGATCAAACAAAGGGAAAAGTGGCTGCTGAAAAGCGGATTAGAACCGCCATGCAGATTGAGCATGCGATTGAAAAAATTGTCGGGGAAAAACTGTCGGTGTTTTTATAAGCGTGAGAATATCATCTCAATATCAAGGATAAGGGCCTGGTGGTCATTTCCGGCTGTGCCCATGCAGGTATCGTGAATACAATCAAATATGCACAGCATATTACGGGCGTAAGGGATGTATGGGCGGTCATGGGCGGCTTTCATTTGTCAGGGGCGGATTTTGCCGGTGTCATATCGCCTACCACGGCAGGGTTAAAAGAGATCAATCCTCATTACATCATACCAGCGCATTGTACCGGTCGGGATGCTGTCATGCACATTGAAAGGGAGATGCCTGATGCGTTTTTGTTGAATATGGCAGGCACAAAAATGACATTTGCTTAGGAGCCCTAAGCTGTAAGCCATAAGCGATAAGCTGCTTACTGCTTAAAGCTTATCGTCGCTTATCGCTTGACAGACCCGGTTATCGTGCCTATTTACTGCTTCTGAAAAATGAACCGCAACAGGAGAATTAAAACATGAAAATCGCTTTTCCAACGCAGGAAAATAAAGGCTTAGAGAGTACAGTGCACAACCATTTTGGGTCTGCACCGTTTTTTGTTGTTGTGACTTCGGAGAATGGTGAATTGGAAATTCTGGACAATCAAGATCTGGGACATGAACATGGGAACTGCCAGCCGTTGGCCGCGCTTGGCGGGGCACCTGTCGATGCGGTGGTGGTGGGCGGTATCGGCGGTGGTGCGTTAAAAAAACTGGCGGATGCCGGCATCCAGGCCTACCGGGCAGTGGAAGGAACGGTATCTGATAATCTTTCACTCATAAAAGAGGGCAGGTTGCCCGTGTTTACCATCGACCAGACCTGCCGCGGGCATCAGGGGATCGGCAATTGCGTTCACTAGAAGCATCTCAAAAATGTCTTTAGGCCCAAATCCTGTGTTGGGTCCTCGTTTCAAGTCCTCAACATACTTGAGTATGCCTGCGGGTTGAAACTTGGATCCGTCTTGGCTTTGACGAAGATCCCGCTCTTTTTGCGGGGAACCAGAATCCTGTTTTTGAGATGGCTTCTAATAAGGAATTGAAGATGTCTGCTAAAAAATTTGAAACGACCGGCGCTTCTGATGGTGATATCTTCCGCGTTCTGCAGGACATTCCAGCCAAAAAGCATCACTGTATCCAGTTGGCGGTCAAAGCGCTTCACAAAACAATTGATGCTTATCAACAGCGCAACCCGCTATAACATCTGGTTTATATCTTCAACTCCTGGCGAGAAACCTGCCTGGTTAGCATGCTAACCGGGCGTACCGGAGTTGCGATAGTGTACAACGGAGTCGGCAGAATAGACAGCAAGGGCTGCCCAGATCAGGAAAAAGCTGATAAGCTGTTCTATCTTAAATGGCTCCAGATAAACAAAGACAGCCATCACAAACATACAACTGGGCGCGATGTATTGCAGGAAGCCCAGTGTTGTCAGTCTGACTCTACGGGCACTCATGGCAAATAAAAGCAGGGGCAGGGCGGTGACAATTGACGTTCCCATAAGAAGCAGATCGATCTGAAGCGATAGCTTTAAAAAAACGGCGGAGCCGTTCATGCCCAGATAGATCAAGTATCCCAAGGCGGGTGCGGTCAACAAAAAAGTTTCGATGGCCAGGCCCACCAGAGAACCCACCGCGATAATTTTGCGGATCAATCCATATAAACCGAACGTAAGTGCAAGGATGCATGCGATCCAGGGAAACTGGCCATAAAAGATGGTGAGAAAGAATACTCCCCCTCCGGCAAGCAGCACCGCAAGTACCTGGAAAGTCCTTAGGCGCTCTTTCAAAAACAGGGTGCCCAGCAGGACATTCACGAGGGGGTTGATATAGTAGCCGAGACTGGCCTGCAGCAGAAACTCATTGTTGATCGCCCAGATGTAGACGAGCCAGTTGCAGGAGACAAACAGGGAGGTTACCGCCAGGGTACAAATTGAGCGCCAGCTTGTCAAAGCCAGCAGGAATTCTTTCCAGCGTCTCCTGAACAAAATCAAGGGCATGAGGAGCAGAAAGGACCAGACCACCCTGTGGGCAACGATTTCGAGTGCCGGTACTGCCGTCAATGTTTTCCAGTAAAGTGGGCTGATACCCCAGATGAGAAAAGCGGCTGCACCGAAAACAACACCGGAAATCGGTGTGGGGGTGGTTTTGTCTGAAGATGGTGGGCTCATGAGAGGTTGTCGGGCGTTTTCGGCGTATGGTGACGCGGTTATTTCAAACGTTTGACCCTTCTGCTGATGATGGATACCGATTTCTCAAGCGCGAGAACTTTTTTTTCGACATTTCCAAGGGTGTAATCTGATCCACTCATAACGCAGGTTGCTTCTGACTGATTCCATCCTTTTCCTCAAAATAAATTTGTTTTACGAATTTATACCGCTTGTCATAATAATGTTCCGAAAATAGGATGGCGGCATAAGGGGTTGTAGCAGATAAAAGGTCCTCAATCGGAACGGTTTTCTGGCAACCCCTATATAAAACGCGACGATGTCGCTTTTTTGTGAGAGAACAACGAGAACTATATTCCAAATTGGTCATGAATAACAAGCATTTTGTATTCTATAACTTTAATTTATTACCAAGCGACACAACAATGCAGTGATAGGGAGAGGTAGACGATGGGGACTGAAATCGAAAGAAAATTTCTGCTGAAGAACGATGCATGGCGATCTCTGGCCAGGGGGACGAGATACAGGCAAGGGTATTTGAACAGTACCAAGGAGCGTACCGTACGGGTACGCACCATCGAGAACAGCGGCTATTTGACCATTAAAGGGCCTAACGAAAGAGCTACCCGGGTCGAATATGAATATGGCATTCCTGAAAGCGATGCAACGGCCATGTTGGATGATCTCTGCGAGAAACCCATCATCGAAAAAGATCGGTATAAAATTGAATTGGGCGGGCTGGTCTGGGAAGTCGATGAGTTTTTCGGTGAAAATACAGGATTGATTGTGGTAGAGGTAGAATTGGAAAGCGAGGACCAGGATTTTGAAAAACCGGAGTGGATCGGCGATGAAGTGACGGGTGAACCTAAATATTATAATGCCAGCCTTGTGATTCATCCATACACGAAATGGTGAGGATTTTAACCCGTTGCTTTCCTGTCATTTTTCTGATAATAGCGATCATATCTTCAATCTTACCGGAAAACAGAGCTCTCCCATGAATGAACAGGATCATCAAAATAGCGATCAGGACCGGCGTTCTGAGCAGAGGATGGCGCCTGACAAGTATTACAGTGTTCAATTTTCCGTTAAAGACCTGGCCTACATTTATCAGTTCAAAATACGCGATGTCTCAGCCGAGGGGCTTTGTATCCTGGTGGATGAGAATTCAGAAGTGTTGAAACATCTCAAAGCAGGTGATGTCATCGACATGAAGTATTACCTGTCCGAATCCATGGGTACAACGGAAGCCCTCAAGACAGAAATCCGCCATGTCACCAAGGATGCGGATATGCGTTTCAAGGGACATTGCCAGGTCGGTCTGCTTATTCTTGAATAGCTATAAGCAATAAGCTCTAAGGGTTAAGCTACAAGCGGATAGCCAGCTTATGCTTACTAGTAAAAATTACCCCCCCAAACATAGAAGAATCTCAAATATGCCGACAACTGCATCACAGCAGGCACTGACTGGATTGCGAGATCTTTCCATGCTCGAATGGTACGTGATCCCTTACCGCGTAAGGTTTATCTCCTTGGATCCAGGACCTCTTGGACCCTTTTTATGGTTTCCTCACAAGTATCGTAACCGAACCGGGGATGTCATCGATAGTAATGACACCCGTGTGGGGATCCATGTGAACCTGGGAAACGTCGTCTGGAATGCTGAAGTGGCGATAGGGCCGGTCTTTAAGCACCTCCGACATGAATGCCACCCAAATGGGAAGGGCTGCTCTTGCTCCGGTTTCCCCTTTTCCCAGAGACTCGGATCCATCCTGGCCGACCCATATGCCTACCGTAATTTCCGGTGAAAAACCGATAAAAAGTGCATCCCTGAAATCATCTGTGGTACCTGTTTTCCCGGCTACTGGTCTCTGAAGAATTTTTGCTTTCCGACCGGTTCCTTCCTGGACAGCCGCCACCAGCATGTCTGTAACAATGGCTGCACCGCTTTCAGACATGACGACACGTTTCTCAGGAGTGGGATGCCAAATTGTCCGGCCCCTTGAATCATCAACCGCCATGATACTGAACGGTTTTACAGCCCTGCCTTTGTTCGGAAATACGGCGTATGTGCTGGTGAGATCCAGAAGGGATATTTCCGATGTGCCCAGGGCCAGGGACAATTCCGGCGGCAACAACGAGGAAATCCCCATGGTGTGTGCAAACTGAACTACCGCTGATGGGCCCAGCATCTGAATAAGTCGTACAGCCGGAATGTTTTTTGATGTGGCCAGGGCTTTGCGAAAGGTTATCTCTCCGGAATAGGTATTGGAAAAATTTTGGGGCTGCCAGACTTCCTGAGAGGGGCTGTTTCTAAAAGCGACCGGCGCATCGAGCACCATCTGGTTTTGGGAAAATCCGTTTTCTACAGCGAGGGCATAGACGATCGGTTTGAAGGCGGATCCCGGCTGTCGTTTTGCCATGGTGGCCCGGTTGTATGAATTCTCATAGTAGTCTTTGCCCCCGACCATGGCCAGAATCGCACCAGAATCCACCTGAAGGGCGATCAAAGCGGCCTGAAGTGATATTACAGGCACGTTTTGGCGTTTCATACGGGATTCCAGGTCAGCCAGGCCTTTTTGGACGGCGTCTTCAGCTGCTGACTGCATTTCATTTGAGAGTGTCGTATAAACGTTTAATCCGCCTTTATAGAGCTGGGAGGGACCCAGTTTTTTTTCGAGTTCTTTTTTGGCATGTTCGACAAAATAGGGCGACGTGGAGGCTGTATTCCTGTTGCCGGCCGTTGCTACGGGTGTATTCAATGCAGACTGATAGTCTTTTTCCTGGATAATACCGGTGGCGAGCATCTGCTTCAAAACAATATTTCTTCGTTGTTCTGCCAGTTCCCGATTCACCAGGGGGGAGAAACGGGAGGGGGCTTTCGGCATGGCCGCGATCAGAGCACATTCCGGCAGGTCAAGCTGTTTTACCGATTTTCCAAAAAAAATGTCAGCTGCCGACTCAACCCCATAGGCGCCGCTGCCGAGGTATATTTGATTGAGATAAAGCTCCAATATTTCGGCTTTTGTGTATCTGCGTTCAATCTGGAATGCCAGTATCGCTTCCTTGATTTTTCTGGGGAGTGTTTTGCTGGAGGCCAGAAAAAGGGTTTTGGCGAGTTGCTGCGTAATGGTGCTGGCACCTTCGACAAATTTACGTGCTTTAATGTCCCTGACAAGCGCCCGCAGGATGCCTTTGAGGTCGATCCCGCTGTGCTGGTAGAAGTTTCTATCTTCCGTCGCAACGAGACCGGCTTTCAAGAAATAGGGAATATCTTCCAGGGACACCGGTCTTCTTTTTTCCATGAATAGTTCGGACAGGATTACGCCATCAGCGGAATGTATACGCGTAACGGCAGAGGGAACATAGGATTTTAATGCCAGAATTTGGGGGAGGTCGTGGGTCAACCCAAAAAAGGCACCGGCCAGCACGCCGCAGCTGGTGCCGAAAACCATCAACAGCAACAGGGTGATATATTTTCTATTGGCTTTCATTGAAGGTCGCTTGACTTATGGTTCCCGTGATATTAAATTTGGACCGCGACAGCGGGCGCGGACCCCGTGGATTCTGCTTGCGGCGGTGCTTCGCATGCCGCAGGGTTAGCGAGCGAAACAAAATTAGATAGAAATCCTTACGGTCGCTGCGAAGCACTGCATGAAATAATTGTCAATCCGAAGAAAAGGAAATGCCATGACACACCACCATGACCATCATCACGATGTGACAAGTGATTTAACATTTGAGGAGAAATTGATCAAGCTGCTCGAGCATTGGCTGAAACATAACCATGATCATGCCCATACTTACCGGGAATGGGCGGAACGGGCCAAGGCAAATGATCTTACGCAAGTTGCTGTTCTGATAGATGAAATCGGTGAGATTACCCGGCTCATCGATGAAAAGATCAAGGAAGCTCTCAAAACAGTATCAATTAAGCCATAAGCTGTAAGCAATAAGCGTTTAGCAGCTTACAGCTTATAGCTTCATTCGTTATATGCATCAGGGTTTCAACCCGTCCAGTGGATTCGTACCATCGATGCCCACAGGCTGTTGTATTCCCAGTTTTATTTGGCAGGTTGTGAGCCCTGATTGTTGACATCGATCCACCGGGGCATTAGTTTTGTTACGTCGTCTCTGGGAAATGGCTTATATATTGTTTAACCGAAAGCACAATACAGACATCGTTGCGATGTCGTTGAAAGAGAACTGTCAATGATGCTCAGTGAGATGAAAGAAGGGGAAACCGGAACGATCCTCCGGATCGGGGGAGAAGGCGCTCTTCGCCGAAGAATTCTTGAAATGGGTCTTATCAAGAACACCGAGGTATATGTGGAAAAATACGCCCCCTTGAAAGACCCTCTGGAGTTGATCGTGAAAGGATATCATTTATCCCTGAGGGTCAATGAAGCTTCCCAGATTACGGTGGAAAAAGTGGTCTAGAAAGGGCTGCCCAAAATTAAAACTCGACAGCGAGTTCATTGCCCGTGGTTCTGCCTGCGGCAGTGCTTCGCATGCTGCAAGATTCCCCAATCGGTCAATAAAAACACAGAACTGCTAACCTGTTATTTTATTTTACGCGTGGGTTATAGAAATTCTGAGACGTAAACGAAGATGCCAGCCATGCCCCAAAAATCACTCACCATTGCCCTTTCCGGAAACCCCAACGCCGGAAAAACCTCCATTTTCAATCATCTTACGGGAACCCGTCAGAAAGTCGGAAACTGGCCGGGCGTGACGGTGGAGAAAAAGGAAGGCACCATCCATAGGCATGGGTATGAACTCAGAATCATCGATCTTCCCGGTACCTACAGCCTCACACCGTTTTCCATTGAAGAGATTATCGCCAGGGACTTCATTCTAGAAGAATCACCGGATGTCGTTGTGGTCATTATCGATGCTTCGAATCTGGAAAGGAGCCTTTATCTTGCAACCCAGATTCGAGAATTGGATTGCAAGGTGGTATTTTGCCTCAACATGGCGGATGTTGCAAAATCGCGAGGCATCAAAATCGATGCTGCGAAATTGTCGGAACTTCTGGATGTGCCGGTTCTTTTTACGGTGGGCAATAAAAACGATGGTATCGATGAACTGCTAAAGACCGCTATCGGCCTGGCCGAGACAGATAGTTCCACCACCCAGAAAAGAAGGGTCCGGTATCGGGCAGACATTGAAAAAGCCATCCAGGAGCTAGGATCGGTCCTGACGGCGGAGCTTGGATCGACACTTCCCTACAACACCAGATGGGTGTCAATTAAATTAATCGAAAACGATACCATCGTCAAAGAAAGGATTCAGCAGTTAGCAGGCAGCAAGGGCGAAAGGGTATTTGAAGCGGTTCAAACACAGCGGGATACCCTCATGGGCCTCTTTGATGAAGAACCGGAAATACTGACCACGGACGAACGTTACGGTTTTATTGCCGGCATTATCAAGGAGGTACATACCACAGCGGTACAGCAGCGAGTTGACATTTCCCGGAACATTGACCTGGTTCTGACAAACAGGTTTGTGGGGTTCCCCATCTTCATTCTGTTTATCTGGATCATGTTCCAATCGACCTTCACTTTTGGTGAATATCCCATGGAGTGGATAAAGACCGTTATCAATGGTTTTTCCATGTTTGTGGGTAGCGTTGTGCCTGATTCTCTGATAAAGGAGCTACTCCTGGAAGGGGTGATAGCCGGTGTCGGCAGTGTCATTGTATTCTTACCCAATATCCTGATACTTTTCTTCTGCATCGCTATTTTTGAAGATACAGGATACATGTCCCGGGCTGCTTTTCTGATGGACAAGATCATGCATCTGATCGGTCTGCACGGAAAATCCTTTATTCCCATGTTGATGGGATTTGGCTGCAACGTTCCGGCGATCATGGCTGCCAGAACCCTGGAAAGTGAAAAAGACCGCATCCTGACCATTCTGATTACACCCTTTATGTCTTGCTCCGCAAAACTGCCCGTCTACATCGTCCTGGCGGGTGCGTTTTTCGGGCCGCGTGCGGGGACTGTTATCTTTCTCATATACCTTCTGGGGATTGTTCTCTCCATTGTCACCGGCAGACTGTTTCGTTCCGTGTTACTCAAAGGTGCTGACGCACCTTTTGTCATGGAACTTCCACCATACCGGGTGCCGATGCTCAAGAGCCTCGTGATTCATATGTGGGATCGCAGCAGGATATTTTTAAAAAAAATGGGAGGGATTATCCTGGTGGGATCGGTGGTGGTCTGGTGCCTGACGGCATTCCCGCGGCAGGTGTCCTACACCATGGATTATGATGCAGAGATCTCAAGAATCGAACAGACATATCAGGCATTTCAACCGGCTCCGGAAATGGAGTTGCTGGCAAAGGTTCAGGCAAAAAAAGACCAGGAGATCCAGCAGTTGAAAATGGCTCGGGCTGCTGAAAGGGCAGAAAATTCTTTTATGGGCCGTATCGGTACCACCATCGCGCCATTTTTTCATCCCCTCGGTATTGACTGGAAAGGGGGCGTGGCGCTTCTGACGGGTTTTGTTGCCAAAGAAATCGTGGTCAGTACCCTTGGGGTCCTGTATGCCGCTGACGATGCCTCGGAACACGATGCGCTCAAAAAAGCGCTTTTGGCATCCAACGTTACACCTCTGTCGGCTTTTTCGATGATGATCTTTGTGCTGCTCTATCTCCCGTGTCTTGCCACAGTTGCCGCAATTCGACGAGAGACCCGCTCCCTGCGGTGGATGCTCTTCAGTATCGGCTACACGACATCGGTAGCCTGGGTCATGTCTTTTCTGGTGTATCAGGGCGGGAAGCTGCTCGGTCTTTCTTAATAGCGAAACCTTCTGGATTGAAGAAACTCGCAGCAAGCTACGAGGAATGTTCTGCCGTGCGGCAGAACCTACGGGGAATACGCTCGCTGTTACAAGGAGCCCTAATTGGCTCAAACAGCGCAAATCGCCATCGAATCACCCATTTCGCTCTATCTATGGTGAAAACCGAAAGTTGAGTTAATAAAAATAGCGACAACGTCGCGTTTGATAAATTTATGAAATAAATTTATTTTGACATCCAGTGGTCTCTTTGTTAGAATTTACATATCCATAATGAAAACACTCACATTTTCTAAACCTGACGGCAGCGCAATTAAGGGGGTCGATATGTTTAAAAATTGGATGCTATTGGGTGTGACCTTGTGCTTTGTGTTTGCAGCAATGCCCTCAGTCGCCGTTGATCTGGGTATCCGAGGATACTACTGGATGCCGGGTCTGGATGGGGAGATCAACTACGATTCCGGGACAAATCTCGATCTGGAAGATGATCTAGGGATGGATACGGAATCATACCCTTTGGTTGACATCTTCGCCGGTTTTGGCGACCATCATCTGCTGTTTACCTATTACAAAGCCGACTACAGTGGCAGTGAAAAGCTGAAGGATCAAATCGAGTTTGGTGGCAGCACCTACCCGGTTGGTGCCGATGTGAACAGCGAACTCAAATACACGGTCATGGACTTTGCCTACCAGTGGGATGCCATCGATCTTGACAATTTTTTGGCCGGCGCTTCTCTGGGACTCGTGGGGAAGGTGAAGTATCTCGATATCACCTCCGCCAAGGTGGAAGAGAAGGGCGGTGAGAGCGAAGAGGTTGATGTTGCAGGCCCGATCCCCATGGTTGGCGCCAATTTACACGTCGGCATTCTGGCAGACCTCATTGAGGCACGATTCCAGGTGACCGGTATGGGTTACAGCGGCAACAGCGTGGTGGAATTTTTTGGGGACGTCTCCTACACCCCGTTTCCATTTGTGGGCATCCATGCCGGATACCGCAGCTTTGCCCTTAATGTGGATGTGGATGACCTGGACGCCAACTTCACCACGGCCGGACCCTACGGAGCAATCACGATAGGTTTTTAAAAACAGTTTCAACACTTTCCTGGGACACAATGACTCAGTTTGGGTGAAACATTCAATCCTCGTGCACTTGTATGGATATTTATCCAACTGACCCATCAGATTTTTCCAAAATTCAAGATCTCCTTGACATTTTAGAAGCCATCTCAAAAAAAGGGTTTTGGCTCAAGTTCAAGGCGGGCCCGAACTTCAACCCGCAGGTGCCCGCAGGAAATGCCCTTGGGGTGCATACTCAAGTATTCCGAGGAGTTGAAGCAAGGGACCAACACAGAAATTGGGCTAAAAAACTTTTTTGAGATAGCTTCTAGTCGTTTTGCACCGTAACAGCAATCTCGTTTCCTGCGAAGAACCGTGGGAAATGTGTGCGTTATCGCGGTTCAATACGGCCGGAAACCATTTTTAAAATTATAGAACTGTCTTGGAAAGAAGGAAACGAGAGATTCGCAACCGATGCGGTATCGTTCAAGCCGGCAGCGTACATATGATATGAAAAAGCAGGATAATGGCAAAAATTCAAGCCGGCTGATTTCCCTGGCCGCTTCCATAACTGAAACCCTTTTCGCTTTGGGCTTAGACGACCGAGTGGTTGGCGTAACGGATACCTGCGATTACCCTCCCAAAGTTTCGGATCTGCCGAACATCGGCTGCTGGTTCGAACCAAACTTGGAGACGCTTTACAGCCTAAAGCCGGACCTGGTCATTGGTTTGGAGACCGCCCATAGCGAATTGGCTGTACCGCTGAAACAAGCCGGTATCGGATTGAAGCTGATCAACCCGACAACCGTAGACCAGGCGATTGGAGTAATCGCCGAACTTGGAAGTTTTCTGGGGGCTGGCGAGGCAGAAATAATAGTGGATAGATTGAACACAAGGCTTAAGGCTTTGGACAACTCTGTTGCCAAAATACGTCGCTGTGACAGATTAACAACCTGCCGGATTCTTGAATTTGACGCAGGAGAGGTTTACGTGGCCGGCCCTTTGTCTTTCCAATACGACATTATCAGGCGGGCGGGTGGGATCAATGTCACCTCGGCACTGGTTGAGGCCTACCCGCGTATACTCCTGGAACAGCTTGTCGAACTTGACCCGAGTTTTATTTTTTACTGCGGGTACAACCTGGATTACTTGGATAAAATGATGGGGAATCCGACCTGGCGTTCGATGCGTGCTGTTGAAACAGGTCGGGTTTATCGCTTTCCCTGCGAGTTGACCTGCCGTTTTGGACCCCGTATTGTGGATATGACCGAATTGCTTTATCAAAGATTGTATATCTGAAACTGAACCTATTTGGTGTTACCCGACAACCCGGATAGTCGTTTATACTTTGATCTGCCAGGCTAAAAAGGGAATATTAGGAAATATACACAAGGAGGGTATTATGACAAAACTCACTGACGAAGCTAAAAAGGCTATTGGCGAAATTCGCCCATCGTTGGTTGCTACGGCAAGCAGGACAGGAAAACCAAATGTCTCCGCTAAAGGGTCGTTTCGTGTTCTGGATGATGAAAACGTTATATTTGCAGACATAGCGTCTCCCCGAACTGTCGCCAACATCAGGGAGAATCCCCAGGTGGCCATTATCTGCTTGGACGCTGCGACGCGAAAGAGCTGCCGGATTTGGGGGAAGGGCAGTATCCTCACCTCAGGCGAACTCTTCCAACAATTAGCCGCTGAATATGCCAAGAAGAACATGGAAGTGAAAAATGTGGTAAAAGTGGCTGTGGAGGAGGTTGAGACCTTTTAAATGGCCAGACTGGGGATAATTGCCTGCCAAATCCTTGAGCTTGAGTTAGCCCATCTGCTTGTCAATGACATCGAGGTATTCGGTATTACCGTACTTGATAACGGTTTTGGCGATGGATTTTTTCGAGCGCTGAAACAGAAAGGGGAGAAAGCACTCAGGCTCACCGGAGACACGGGGAAGTATCTATCGCTCGAACCAGATCAGCTTGAGGTTGTTGTTCAGATCATGGAGTTAGGCCTGCACACGGTAATCAGAGCCCTCCGAACAACTGTGATCGATGCAGTGTCGGAGATGAGCACGCACGTGGATGCAATAGTGCTCGGGTATGGTCTGTGTGGGAATGCGCTCGACAATCACCAAGAGATCATCAGGGATATCGATATCCCCCTATTCATGCCCATGGATGAGGATCATACTGTGGACGACTGTGTCGGGCTTATCATTGGCGGACGCAAGGCTTATTATGAAGAGCAGTGCAAAATTGCCGGCACTTTTTTTATGAATGCCGGTTTTTCCCGTCATTGGAAGGACCTTTTACAGAAAGCGAATGCGGTTAAGTTTGATGAGGCGATGTCCAAGCGTATCATGGCGGGATATGAGAGAAGTCTTTTGCTGATCACGCCGGTTCTTTCCGAAGAGGAGATGGCTGCCAACATAGAAGATTTCAATCAAACATATGGACTGCGGACCGAGGTTCGTAAGGGAACGCTGGAGATTCTCGAGAGAACGTTGGTCAGGGGAAAGAATTTCGTATTGAAAAAAGGCGATAACCAGCATACTGATCGCGAAAAAAGAGCGAAAACTTAGATTGATCCGCAACAGCGAGCGCTTTTGCGCTGATTGTTCTACAAACCGGGTGCTGAGCACGCGTTTCTTCAATTTGCTTATTGCCCTCGCGAATAAGCGACAACGTCACAGCCTATAAAATCGATTCTATAATTTTATCCGCCCTCGCAGAACCCCACGGGCTTGCCCGTGAGGTCCCATTTAAAAATTAAAAACCTTTCCCTCAGCAATCAAATCGATTAGGTGAGGTGCGCCGTCCAGCAGCATATTGGAAAAAAACTTGGCCTCGTCCACCTGACGAGCGTTTGCGCACGGCGGTCAGACACCTATGGGAACTTCATTTTCGACCAAATAGGGTAAGTAATCATCGGGGCAGTCACCGGTAACGCTCTTTTCTTTGAAGTCGCGGGTGTTATCGGCCCACTTGACGCCATCCTCGATCAGGAAGATATTTACATTGTGCCCCTTTTCATGGGTAAATTTTGCGAATTGAAAACATCTTGTGGCCAGATTGACATCATTCTTGCTGAGCGTGTATACAAAATTTGCCATTCCACACCTCCTCTAATGAGATATATTCGGTTCCATCGTTTTGGCCCTTTATCCTGTTTCCGGGAGCTAACATCCCTAGCAAGGTTCAAAGTTTCTGTTGACGGATCCCTGAGTAAACAGCTTTGCAGATTTCCGAAATACCTCCCTTTAGACCATCAGGGTTTTTGAATCCCTCGGTTCTTTTCAGGCTTTCAATATAGCCCTCTGCGGTTAAAAAAGATTTGAGTCCATGCTCATCCGGCTCATCCGGTTTGATTTGGAACACCCAGCCCTCACCATATGGATCCCGTGATATGAGGGGCACATTCAGTTTTGAACTGTGGTTGAAATGGATGTGTCCGGAAAGAGGGGCATCAATATATTGGATTTTTCCGGTGATGCAAAAAATGACTGTTTGGCCCCTGGGGACGTGTTGCCCATCCGATACAAGCCAGTCCAGATCGTTGATGCCCCCGGCCAGAACCAGGGAGGGTTCCGTGAGCCCGAAGACGATGAATTCTTGATTCGATTTGGCCCATAATCCCTGCTTCCCAAAATAGCCTCGATCGCCCGGGACGCTTACACGTTTTCCCAAAAATTTTTCAATGACAGCCATCAAATCCTCCTAAACCCATGACACTAAAATCTTTCATGGTGCTAGTTGATCATTAATGTCCTGTGTTGTTATCAGAAGATTATGTGTTGTAGAAAATCGTTTTACAAGCATTATTTTATAGTAAGAAGGAAGAAACCTCGAAACTGAAAATGCCACGAAAAGAGTATTGATATCTTGAAAAGACCATTGTAACAATACGCATCTTATTTTCATTGTGGCTGAAGGTGTTTTCAGGATGAGTAAAATCCGGCGATATATTTATCAAACCCAGGGTGTCTGTCCCCCGGAAATTCATTTCCAGGTAAAGGACGCCATTCTTGAAAGTGTTCGTTTTGTTGGTGGAGGTTGCCCAGGGAATGCCCAACTTGTAGCGCGTCTGCTGGAGAGGAGGCCTATTGCCGAGGTGTTGCCGATCCTAAACGGGATCGAGTGCAGCAAAGGAACATCATGCCCGGACCAGTTGTCAGAGGCAATAAGAAGGATGCAGCGCGGAGATCTCCGGCCGACTTCTTCCTTTCGTGTGGAGCAAGACTTGTCCTCAGAAAAAATGATCGGTCTCATCGGTGACCTAAACGGTGATCACCGGGTACTGCAACAGTTGATCGGATCAATGGCGGCATGTGGCGTTGAAGCGATTTTTTGCGCCGGTAACCTGACCGGTCCGGAAAAGGCAGATCGAAAGCTGATCAAGGAGATCGACGAAAAGGGTCTTCGGGCCATTACGGGAGACAGGGACTGGACGTATGCATGTGAAATGGAAGCGGCGAAGTTTCCGTTCATAGACAATAAAACTAGGGATTTTCTCGTCCGCCTACCTCAGGTGATCAGCTTTCGCATAGGGGACAGAAATGGCGTGTTGTTTTTCGGCGATTATCTCCAAAGCATGTCGGGATATTCTGATTTTGAACCGTACGCACTGGAAATCAATATGGTTTGCGGCTTAACGGATTTCATGCGGGACGAAAGCGTATTCCCGGCACTGGAGGCCATGACCCCGCAGTTTCGAGCGGATATCATCGTATTCAGCCAAACCGGAAGATGGGGACATTGGCACGTGGCTGGCAAAGATTTTATCGGTCTGGGGCCCGCTGTCGGTATGGACGGCATGGCATGGGCGAGCCTGGAAATCAAATCCGGGGAGTTGAAATTTTCTAAAATAGTCACCAGTAACGCAGGCGGAGTCTAATATGGTAGAACTTGTTCTTGTTGATGTGCTGCTAACCGATTTCAATCAATGAATCGCCTGTGTCTATATGGCAGAATCGGTAAAGGTTTTACCGGAAGATATCAAGGCGATTATCGACGTTTATGAGTGGGATATGCGTACACGTGAGGGTGTACAGCGCTTTAAAGAACTGAAAGCCAAATCCTTGCCGAGTGTCGCCCTGGACGGGAAACTGGTCTGGGAGTCCATTATTCCCATGCAGGAAGAAATCATTGCCAAAATTCAGGATCTTTACCGCCAAAAGAGTCAAGGAGTTTTAGATGCATCTTGAAGATGTGAATATAGAGGGGTTTAAATCATTTTCCGAAGAAACCAACATGAGCTTCCAGCCGGGAATTGGTGTGATTATCGGCAATAACGGTGTGGGGAAGTCAAACATTCTGGACGCGATCGTGTGGGCGATGGGGGACAATGATCTGAATCGTATTCGCTGTTATGAGCAGGATGAGCTGTTTTTTGCAGGGAGTAAAGATTATCCGCCGGCATCAAGTATACGTGTAGAACTGAACCTGAAAGAGAGTCAGGAAAAGGACGCTGTTGGAATCAGGTTGGCGCGCGAAATGAACAAAGAGGGCCGTAATCGGTATTATATACAGGAAAAATCGTGTGATTGGGGCCTGTACAAACAGAATATTGATCGATACCATCTGGCTCATGCACTGAAAACAATTATTCGTCAGGAACACATCAACGACCTGCTTCGGCTAGATCCCCTGGAACGGGTTCAGTCGATTGGTGAACTGTTAGACAAGAAAGAGGACAATGAGGTGATTGTCCATTTACAGCAGAAAGTCGATCCCATTTTCAAACGGTATATGTCCTATCTCATGCCCTCGGCCCATGTGGCCCTTCTCACACCGGAGTTTGACGGGAAGTTTGGAATGGATGTTGAAGTGATGCTGTCCGGCAACCGCGTGCGTCGTGTGCACCAGCTTTCAGGTGGTGAAAAAGCCGTAACCAGCCTGGCAATTAAGCTGGCCCTGTTTCGCGGGCTTGAAAGCCCCTTTTATCTGCTCGATGAAGTGGAACCCTCCCTTGACTACACCAACCACAAGTCCATGCAGGCTTTTTTAAAGGACGTTGCTTCCGAGAAACAACTGATTATGATTACCCACCTACGCAGCACCATGGAGTTGGCCAACACACTTCACGGGGTACGCACCCGCTGGGACGGATCTTCATTCATGAAGTTCTATTTTGTTATGGAAGAAAGACTTTTAAGACTCTACAAGTGTTGCTAGCCCGGAAACACCACGAACCTGATTGGCCCTGGTGCTAGGTATTTCAGCTAAAGGCAACCAAAGCATTCCTCGTCAAGTTTTACAAAATAGTCGGGCTAAGCCTGTTTAAAGGGGCACGCTATGCTAACGGAAAAAATCCTCAAGGGGGATATAAAAGCTGCTGCGCGGTTGATGCGGGATATTGAAGACGACATTCCGGAAACGCACCATGAGCTCAAGCGCTTGTTAGCACATACCGGAGGCGCCCACATCATCGGTCTGACCGGTGCACCTGGCACAGGCAAATCCACGTTGATAGACAGCATGATCCACCTTCTGCGGAAGGAGGGAAAAAGCGTCGGTATTTTGGCCATCGATCCCACAAGCCCTTTGTCCGGCGGGGCCATCCTGGGCGATCGTGTGCGCATGCAAAGACATGCCGAGGATAAAAGCGTGTTCATCAAGAGTATTGCCACCCGGGGTCAATTAGGTGGCCTCGCGCGATCTGCCTTTGGTATCGTTTCGGTCCTGGATGCCATGGGCAAGGATGTAATCCTTGTCGAAACCGTTGGTGTCGGCCAGGATGAAGTGGATGTCATGCGCCTGGCCCACACCACAATCGTGGTTGTCACGTCGGAAATGGGTGACGGTATTCAGGCTATAAAATCCGGCATATTGGAGATTGGCGATATCTTTGTTCTCAACAAGGCCGACCAGATGGGCTCGGATACAACACCGAATAAAATCAAGATGATGCTCAACATGCGACAACTCCGGAAAGGTGCCTGGAATCCTCCGGTTGTGCAGACCATTGCTATTCGTGGTCAAGGTGTCGATGAGCTGCTGCGGCAGGCGCAAAAGCATCTTGTTTTATTAAAGACCCAAGGACTGGATCAATTCCGAAAACAAAAGGCGCTTGCCGAACTCACGACCCACTTAAAAACTATTCTGGTTGAGCGTGCCTTATCGACCTTGGAACTCAAAAATGAGTGGCAAACGATAATTGACGGTATCGTCAAGGGTGAAATCGATCCCTGCAGTGCCGCAGAAGAACTTGTATCTGAACTATTGAAAAAATAAGGGACGATTTACGGAGATCAGGTCTGGGCACGGTCTTTTAGATTTGATTTAAGGCAGGTTCTTAGCTGTTGCAGTATTTCTTCAGCCTGGATATTCCATCCGATAAATGCCAGTAGCGTTCCTGCTGGTTCCTTCCAATGGGACCATTCAGCTTTGCCTCCAACGAAGTTGACAAAAGCGGCGCGGTCCTGAAACTGAACCGGTCCTTTTATACGAAAAAGTTCCCAGGGCAGCCCATGGATAAAAGCGTTGAAACAATCCTCGTCCAGCGCTTCGACGGACTGAAAGGAAAATGTCACGAACCCGGAAGCATCAATGCCTTTCACGTTTCCACATCCTCCCTCATCAGGTTTTATTTCTCGACTGTCCGAATCCTTTTTCGAGATAGCCGAATCCGGCGAATAATGCTTGAAGAAGCTGATCGGTTTCAAGTCAACCACATTAGAGGTGTGTTTTTCAAGAAGGGCTGCAGGATCGATATTACACTGGATGGTCGGTATCACACGGGTTGTGGGGAAGAGCTCGTGGATTTCTTTCAGGTACGATGATATACGCTGCTTTTGGAGCAGGTCGATTTTGTTCAGTAAAATCAAGTCGGCTATTTCAAGCTGATGATAAAACAGAGCCCCGAATATTTCGCGGCCTTCCCACAAATCAGCATCCAGCACGGTAATGGTTTTTGTTAGCGCGAGTTTTCCAAACAGGTCTTTTTCCTGGAGTATGGCTCTGATGGATATCGGGTCGGCCACGCCGGAAGGCTCTATCAGAATCCGTGACGGGCTGAAACGTTCCATGATGCTTTGGAGAGCCTGCCTGAGATCCGCGACGAGCGTGCAGCAGATACATCCGCTGGTCAGTTCGACAACATCCGACCCGCTGTCTTTCAAAAGCGAACCGTCAATACCCACATTTCCGAATTCATTCACCAGGACAACCGTACCTGACAGGTCGTCGTCCCATGTCAGAATACGTTTCAATAGCGTTGTTTTCCCTGAACCCAGAAATCCCGATACTAAAATGACATCTGTGCTGATTTTTTGTGATAATTGAGAAGTATTTTTCATATTGATTTCACCTTCCCGATAGTTACACTGCTTTTAAAATGGTGTCAATTTTGTTATGGTATCACTGTTTGATTTACCGCAGCGGTATGTAAGATATGATTGGAGGTCGGGCGAATGTTAAAATTGAACTGGCAGGATGAGTTTGTGCGGGAGGGGCACCGGGTGTTTTTCGCCGGTCAACCCTTTGCCATGCATTGCCATCATTACAATATTAATCTGCAGAAAACACTCGAAGACACGCTTGGGGATGAAGGTATACAACTGATAATCCGGTCTGCGGAAGAATCCGGTTATTGTAACTTCCGGAACCTGGTAGATCAGTTCAGTTATCTCAAAACCGTAAAATCAAAGCTTGAAATGGCTGCCGCAATGTACCAGAATTACGGCCTTGGGGTCATTCACCTGCAGGAAATCGATACCGGCGGCGGTCGCATCATAAGCCCTTCCAGTCACCATGTTACCGGGTGGTTGGCCAAGCATGGAAGGCGAAAGTCGCCTGGTTGCCATTTTACCTGTGGTTGGGTTGCGGGGGTGCTGGCGGCTATTTTTGACAAGCCCAAGGGGTACTATCACATGGACGAGGTGCACTGTAAAATGGTGGGGGACCCGGATTGTGTTTTCATGGTTTCATAAAATTTAGATTAAGATCCTTACAGGGAACAGCCCATGGCAATAGACGGAAATAAGATCATCCATGCGGTCATGGAAGGCAGCCGAATACGAGAGGCAAAAGGGATTATCCCTCTTTTCGGTGTTTACCTCTCCATTTTATCGGTGGGATACTATAATAAGCTCAGTTTTGACTTCGAGCGTAGGATGGGTGATACAAACGCTGTCGAGGCCCGATCATTATTGACCAGGGCGGCCCAGGAGTGTGGTTACGCTACATTTCAGGGTATACGAAATTCGTGGGAATGGGATGAAATCATTAAACCCATGATTGAATCCGAGAAAGACCAGGTCGAAGGATTTATTTCCGTAGCGGTCGCATTCGGGTGGGGGGATCTTGAAGTCAGGGAACTCATACCCAATGAGAAGCTCATCATTCGTGCGACTGAGTCTTATGAAGCCGGCGGCTATCTCAATGATTATGGTACAGCCGTCTCCAGCAAATGCTATATGCTTCGTGGTGTAGCGGGAGCTTTTATGGACCTTCTTTATGGGGACGCATATCCTGACGGCTGTTTTACATTTATGGCAGAGGAGCGGTTCTGCCGCGCAAAGGGAGATTCATACTGTGAATTCATTGTTCGCAGATCATCTCATTAATATCACCTTGAGACAGATCGAGCCCGCAGAGAAGCTATCGTGCTGGGAGATGTTTTCGTGCGACAAAGTTCTCTGCCCGGCTCACCGCCAACATCAGAAAGAGTGCTGGCTTATTCCAAAAACCCACTGTACGACCATCAAGGATGGTGACTTTATTAATAAATTTTCCTCCTGTCTGAGCTGTTCATATTTTCGTGCCAGAGGTGGGGATCCAAACTTTCGCGGTTGGAATCACTTCATTGCCAGACAACTTAACAATTACAACATCCGCGCTCTTGAAAGGATTTATCAGAAGGAAGAGAGCTTTATCGAAATATTAAACCGCATCCCGGACGGGTTGTTTACCACCGACAGAGAGTGGCGCATCACCTATTTCAACCCCAGTGCTGAAAAAATCACCGGCTTTTCAGCTCATGATGCAGTCGGAATGTACTGCAAAGATGTATTTAAAAATCCCATCTGTGAATCTGATTGCGCGCTGAAGCGTGCGGTCGCAGAGCACCGGAATATTCACAATCGGGAGTACAACATAACCAATATTGACGGGAAAGAAGTTCCCATCATCTGTTCGACATCCGCTTTTTATGAAAGCTCAGGACGTATTTCGGGCGGATTGGAAATTTTCAAGGACATATCTGAAATTAAGCAGCTGCGGGGAGAAGTTGTTCGGCGTGAACGTAAATACCGTAGAATTTTCGAGGGAAGTCACGACATGATTTATACGACCAATTTGCTGGGAGATATTCTTGATATAAACCCAGCTGGTGTCGAGTTGATGGGTTATGAAGATAAGAACGACTTGCTGGAGGACAAAAACGCTTCACACCTGTACCTGCACCCAAAAGGTCGCGAAAAATTTATCAAGGAGATCAACCGCAAAGGTTATGTTAAAGATTTCGAGACCGATTTTGTGACGAGAAGCGGTAAGCCGCTGCATGTATTGATCTCGAGCCGGAGGTATGAAAATCCAACGACAAATGACATCGAGTATGAAGGTATCATCAAAGACATTACCCATCGAAAGCAAACCGAAGAGGTTATCAAGGAGCGAAACCGCGAATTGTCCATTCTGAACAGCGTTGCCGTTGCCCTGAATAACACCATGGACATGAACCACATTCTGAAAGTGACGCTGAAAGATGTTCTCAGAGCTCTGCGACTGGAGAAGGGTGCTCTTTTTCTAATCGATCATGAGAAAGAAAAGGCAAGACTCCAGATCAGGTCTGGTTTTCCCAGACCCCGGGACAACGGAAACATTGTTTTCGGGGACAAGATGTTGGAAAAGTATCTTCTAAAGAAGGCGCTGCCCCTAAAATCGGAGCCGACCTTCCCTTCATTTAAGGTGCGATATGAATCAAACAGCGGTCAGATAGTACCCTGGTTGTCGTGCTTCCTTATCACTTTCAAAGGCAAGGGGGTGGGGTTTTTCGGATTTGATCTTGCACTTGATCGAGAATTCAATCCCAACGAACTGCATCTTCTCGGGTCAATCGGTAACTTCCTCGGTGGATCCATCGAGAACGCTCAATTGATGAAAATGATCCGGCTGCACCGGCAGGACCTGAGACGACTCACGGAAAAACTGTTTCAGAGCCAGGAGGAAGAGCGCCGGCGTATTGCACGGGAACTGCATGACGAGGCCGGTCAATCCCTCACGGCCGTTAAACTTGGGCTCGATCATCTGGAGGCTTCCTATGCCGATGAAAATAAAGCCCTCGGGAATGAAATATCCGAAATCCGTATAATGATTCAACGGACCGCGTCTGAAATCAGACGACTCTCATATCGTCTGCACCCGACGCTGCTGATCGATCTGGGCTTGCAGCCCGCGCTCAAACTCTATTTTAGGGAAATTGAAAATCACTCCGACCTGGATATCGACTTCAACATGGTGGGATTCGACCATCGGCTGAATGTCGATATCGAGACAGTATTATATCGATTCAGTCAGGAAGCACTTACTAACACCCTGAAACATTCCGGTGCCGAAAATTTTCGTATTTCAATAATCAAGGGCTATCCGCGGATTATATTTTTAGCGGAAGATGATGGTATTGGTTTTGATTCTCAGATTGCCGGCAGGGATCGACGGAGTCTGGGACTGCTGGGAATGAGAGAGAGAACATCTCTTCTGGGTGGAACCTTCCAGCTTCGCAGCAAACCAGGCCAGGGGACTCGAATCCGGATTGAAATCCCGCTGCCCGAGGATCAAAGTTATGAATAAAAGCATACGAATCCTGATTGCCGACGACCATACCATTGTGCGGCAGGGGCTTGCCAGGCTGCTTGAGGAACAGGCGGATCTGAAAGTCATCGGTGAGGCAATAAACGGCCAGGATGCCGTGGAAAAAGCACTGGAACTCAAACCCGACATCGCCATACTGGATATCGCAATGCCGCGTATGACCGGAATAGAAGCGGCCAAGAGAATTCGAAAGCGTCTGCCGGAAATCAAAATTATTATACTTTCCATGTACTCCCATGAACATTACATCGACGAACTAATTGAAACAGGTGTGTCGGGATATCTTCTGAAAGATTCGAGCGGCAGGGACATTATCAAAGCGATCCGTGCTGCATTGAAAGACGAAACTTTTTTAAGTCCCTATATTTCCAAAAAACTGATAGAGAGCTATCTAACTCCAAAAAAAAATTCACTCAGGACAGACAGGTATAAACAACTCACCAACCGGGAACGGGAAATATTTCAGTTAATTGCCGAAGGTCTTACAACCCGCAAGATTGCCGAAATGCTTTTTATCAGTATCAGCACCGTTAAATCCCACCGAAACAAGATTATGGAAAAGCTCGAAATCGATTCGTCTGTGAAACTGGTTCACTTTGCCATTAAGCTTGGGCTGGTGGATCCAGAGTTGTAAGTTAGAGGGTGCAACGGCGCGTAAAAAGAGCCTTCCCACCAATTTTAGCTCTCCAACACGCACATTAAGGGTGTCAAGATATAAAATCAGCCTGTATTAATAAAAAAATCATCCTTTAGACGATAGCTTCCCATCGTATTCTCCGCTAAAGAACATCTTGCGCCCTGTCAATCAAACCCATTTTTTATAAAATACAAAGGAACGATAACCACGAACAGAAATATCGGGAGAGGAGGTCGTAATGTTTCAGCTCAGTAAGGAGCAAAAGGTTTGTGAAGTCGGTGGAGTGAAATTCGGTGGCCAGCCGGGTGAATACCCTTGTGTGTGTGTGAGTTCTATTTTTCAAAAAGGAGATAGGATTTTTGACGGAAAACGGAAGGAAGGCTTTAACGAGAAGAGGGCTGAGGAACTTTTAAAAGAACAAGAACGTCTGACCGTGGAAACCGGGGTTCCGGGAATGGCGGACATCGTCGCGAATACAGGAGAAGAGTTTAAAACCTATATCGATTTTGTTTCATCGGTCAGCAACATGCCGTTTTGCATCGACGCCTGGGTAATGAAACCGAAACTGGCCGGAGCGGCATATTGTGCCGAGAAAGGGTTGATGGATCGCATGTTCTACAACAGTCTCACCGTGTGGGAAAAGGATCTGGAGACTGAAATCCGCGAAATTTATCAACTGGGAGTTAAACACGTGCTCTTGGTCGCCTTTGACCAGGAAGACCAGATGCCCAGCGGAAGAATTACAGGTACCCAGAGACTGCTGGATGCGATTGATAAGGCGGGGGCGGAATTTGAAAGCATTTTCGTGGACACATCGGTAATGAACGGTCCGGCCACTGCCTTTTGTAGTATTGCCAATAGAATGATCAAAGAAAAGTGGGGTTTTCCCACCGGCAGCGCACCCAGCAACGGCTCCTATATGGATCTGACTAGATTCAAGGAAAACCTGGGTTTCAAAGGTTGGTCAGCCACGGATGCGGCTCTTGAATCTCTAGCTGCTTTTTTTTATCATGACATAATTTTTTCCGGACCAATGGCGGGAGCCGGCCGAATATTTCCTGCGGTTGCAGAAGCGGAGGCGTTTCTGGCTACCGCTGTTTTTGCCGAAACTAAAAAACTGCCAAAAGAACCGAGTCATCCATTGTACAAACTGTTCCCAGATTTTGTGGAGCAATTAAACGTTTTAGCCGGATAGACATAAACTATTATCTACCCAAACATTTTTGAAGGGAGTTGAATCATGGCAGAGCTTACACCAAAAGAACGCGTCATGCGATTATTGCGAAAAGAACCCATTGACACCATGCCGTTTTTCAGCGGGATGGGTATGGTCGTGATGCCGGGTATCGACAAAGCGGGTGTCAATTTCGCAAGCATTCATACCGATGCAGAGCGGATGGCCCGTTCAGCGCTGTGGTCTTCGAGATTAATGGGATTTGACTGTGCAGTCATACCCTATGATATGACCATGGAATCGGAAGCGATGGGCAATACGATCAGTCTTTATAAGGACAGTGAAGACATCCTCTATCCAACCATCCCGCAAAAAATATGGAGCACCATAGATGAGGTGAAGATTCCCGACAATATCGTCGAACTGGGACGTCTGCCACTGATCCCCAAAGCCATCGAGGTTATCAAGAAGGAAGCTCCCGAGCTTCCCATCGGATGCTGGCAACTGGGGCCGTTTACACAGGCAGGCCAGATTCTGGAATTGGATTTGATTCTCAAGGGCGTGTTCAAGCAGAAAGCCAAGGTCGAGGAACTGCTGGATAAATTGACTGACATGATCATCAAGATCGGTCAGTGGATGCAGGCCTCCGGGTGTGACTATATGACACTTCGTGAGCCAGGTGTTGCCGCCGATCTACTAAGCCCGCGGACCTTTCGCGATATCATCAAACCCAGGTTGACACGTATTCTGGAAGCGTGGGGCTCACCTAAATTACTGCACATATGTGGACAGACCGATCCGTTGATAGAAATGATGAACGAGTGTGGTGCTGATGGTCTGACCGTTGATATAAAATGCAATCTTGCCGAAGCTAGGAAAAAACTGGGTAACGATGTGCTCCTGATGGGAAATCTGGACACCTACACCATGACCTGTGATGAGAAAACACCTGTAGATAAGACTGTCGCGCACGTGAAAGAGATCATCGACAGCGGTGTCGACGCCGTTATGCCGGGATGTGATTTGTGGCCAGCAATCATTGAAGAAAATATGAAAGCTGTTTCGGATACGACCCACACGTACGGGAAAAAACCCAGCCCCGCCGTTGGAAGACTTTAGACGCTCGTAATGTGACACCCTTGCAGGAACGGTTGAAATAAATGAAATCTGAAAAATAAGGAGAGAATACCTATGGCAACAAAAGAAGAGTTACTCGAAAAAATGAAAACAGCGGTTATCGAATGGCAGGAAGACGATATCGGCGGATATGCCCAACAGTTTCTGGATGATGGGCACGTGGCCCTGGAAGGGATTATGGATGGATTGGCGGCCGGGATGGAAGTTGTCGGTGACTTGTATGATCGTAACGAATACTTCGTTCCCGAGGTGTTGATGTGTGCAGATGCGTTATATGCGGGTCTGGCTGTCCTGAGGCCCCATGTCCCAAAGTCGGAAAGTGGACCCAAAGCCCAGGTCGTTATCGGAAGCATTCAGGGAGATGTACACGATATCGGCAAAAATCTGGTCAAGATGATGTTTGACGTGGCCGGATGGGAAGTTCACGACCTGGGTCGCGATGTGCCGCTGGAAAATTTTGTTTCAGAGCAGCTGCGGACCGATTCGGAAGTTGTGGCCATGTCGGCCATGATGACCACGACCATGATGGGTATGAAGAAGGTCATAAAAATGATCAAAGACAAGAATCCTGACGTGGCCATCATGCTGGGCGGGGCGCCGGTAACCAAGGATGTGGCCAATCTCTTTGGAGCGGACGGCTATGCCGAATCAGCTGGAAATGCCGTATCGGAAGGGATTAAAATGATCGGCCGCCTGCGGGAAATGCACAAATAAAAACAGCCCTGATGGACGATACCCCGAACCATGAGTATCCCGTGAGAAGTGGTTCGGGGTTTGTTGTGCGCTGAACATAAGTCATCCGCGTACGGTAGGCAATGCTAATTCAATTTGAGGAGGAATCTGGCGAATGAGCGACGATAAAGCAATGGTAATCTTTCAGCCTTCTGGCCGAAGAGGGGAGATTGCTAAAGGGACCAATATAATTGAGGCATCTCGGTTGCTCGGGGTGGATATCGAAGCCCTTTGCGGGGAGAAGAAAGTCTGCGGGAAATGTGTTGTACGTATTGAAGAGGGGACTTTCGAAAAATACGGTATTACATCGAGTATAGAGAATGTGAGTTCATGGCAGGAGGAAGAGGAAAAATTCATCAATGCGGAGCGAAAACAGAAGGGATTTCGCTTGGGGTGTATGGCGAAGATCAACGATGATGTCCTCATTTTCGTTCCCGAGGAGTCACGTGCAGGGAAACAGGTGGTGAGCAAGGCTGCCCGAGATATTCACATCGAGCACGACCCGGCCGTGAAGGTTTACCATGTGCAGGTGGCGCCGCCAACCTTTGAGGAACCCCTGGGTGATTTTGAGCGGGTTTGCCGGGGACTTCAACGGGAACACGGTCTAGGCGATCTGGGCATCGATGTTTTTGCACTCAGACAGCTGCCGGTTGCTCTGCGAGATGGGGACTGGGCCGTGACCGTGAGTGTGTGGAACGACAAAGAGGTCATCCGTGTTCGGCCCGGCAAGGAAGAGAAGTCATACGGCTTGGCTATCGACGTTGGGACGACGACCGTTGCCGCTTATTTTTGCGACCTGACGACCATGGAAGTTATTGACACGGTTTCCATGATGAACCCTCAGTGTAAATACGGTGAAGACGTGATGGCACGCATCACGTACCATATGACCACACCGGATGGTCTTAAGCGGATGAGCGACGACATCATCGAAGGCGTAAACGAGATGATCGACAAGGCGATTGATAACACCTTCCCGCCCAAGAAAAAGAAGAAGAAAAGAAAAGGGGAGGAGGGACCGGTAGAATATGTGGAAGCCCCTGAAGAAGGAAAGACCTACCTGAGGCTAACACATGAGGACATCGAGGATATCACCATCGGATTTAACACGGCCATGCACCATATATTTCTCGGGTTGGATCCGGAGTTTGTCGGACTTGCACCATTTCCGCCGGTCATTCACCATAGTATGGACATCAAAGCCAGAGACCTGGGTATCGGCATCAATCCTTCGTCCTACCTGTTCGTGCTTCCCATTGAAGCCGGATTTGTAGGTGCGGACAATGTGGGGGTACTGCTTGCCGAAGAACCCTATAAGCATGAAGAGAATCAACTGATCATCGATATCGGTACCAATGGTGAGTTGGTGCTGGGTAACCGGCACAAGTTGATTTCATCGTCATGTGCAACGGGCCCGGCCCTCGAAGGTGCTCAGATCGCATTTGGTATGCGGGCGGCACCGGGAGCCATCGAACGGATATTGATCGACCCGGTAACCAAGGAGACAGACTACAAGGTCATCGGGCGTGATGCCTGGCGAAAGTTTTCCAAACCCAAGGATATGAAAGCCAAGGGCATCTGCGGTTCGGGTATTCTTGACCTTCTGGCCGAGTTGTACACATCGGGTGTGATCTTAAAAAGCGGTGTGTTTAACAAGAAGGCCCTGAAGGATCACCCCCGTTTCAGAATCAACCCGGATACCAAACAACCCGAGTTTGTTCTGGCCTGGGCTGAAGAGTCGAGTATCGACAAAGATATCGTCGTGACACAAAAGGATATCCGGCAGATTCAACTGGCCAAGGGGGCCTTGTATGCCGGCTGTAAACTGATGGTCAAACGGATGGGACTTGAGAAGGTCGACCGGGTTAAAATAGCGGGTGCATTCGGCACACATGTGGATCGAACCAAGGCTCTGGTCATGGGTTTGTTCCCTGATTGTGATATCGACAAGATCGAAGGTGTCGGCAATGCCGCGGGTGACGGCTGTAGAACCGCCCTGTTGAACAGGAAGAAGCGTGCGGAAGCCAACTGGTGTTCTCAAAATGTTGAATATATCGAACTTACCGTCGAAGAGACATTTCAGCAGGAATTTATGGAAGCCATGCAACTGCCGCATATGACGGATAAATTCCCACACCTCAAGGGTATCGTTCCGGATGACATTCTAAACCAATAAATAGTATTGAGATCGAAACACACATGCAGAAAAAACAACATGAGAGCGAATCTGCACGAAATGTATCCGTAACATCACATGCGGTCTGTATTCATGTGATGCCCGGTATCTGCGGATTTACCGCTGTTATCAGCGCATGCAAACTGGAAAATAAGAAAATACGTTTCCAGATTTCAGATTCAGAGTGTGGGCAGATCAAGATGCTTGCGGCAACTTTGCAAGAAATGGATTGGAAAGACCTGTTTGTGCCCCTGACACGCAACCCGGTGTATGTAAATGCCGAGAAATCAGGATGCCACCCGTCATGTGTCATACCTGCGGCGATGCTCAAAGCCGCAGAGGTAGCGATGGGAATGGCGATTCCAAAAGATGTTTATTTCCGATTTCAACCGTGTGACGGGGAGCCGATCCATGAAGACTAAAACGGTGGTACCGTTTCGATCCAATGCAGGCATATCTTACGCGTTGATGAACCGGCTTTTGAGCAGCGGAAAAAAATACGGGCTGAACGCAATATTCCCATTCAGCCCGGAAAAAATTGTCGTTGCCGAATGGGTACTTTTAAAGTGCCAGTACGGCTGCAGTTGCTACAATACCAACTGGACATGTCCCCCAACGACACCGGATCCTGAAAGGGCACGCGCGATTCTAAACGAATACTCGTTGGCGTTGTTTCTCGTCGGCAGCAGGAACTGCTCAGATTTTTACCTGGACAACTCGCGTAAACGCGCCAGTCAGGTAAAATGTTGGAAAGGCACCATATCACTGGAAAGGATGCTTTTTCTTGAAGGTTACTATAAAGCGTTCAGTCTTGTGGGTGAATGCTGCGCTCTGTGCAAGAGCTGTGCATATCCGGAAGTTTGCCGGTTTCCACAGGAAAAAAGGCCCGCAGTGGAGTCTTTTTCGATCGATGTGATCAGCACCTTGCACAATCTTGAGACGAACTCGACCGTGGCAACAAAACTGGACGACAATTTCAACTATTTCTCGATCATTCTTCTTGAATAGACAAAGGCAGACGATCTTTTAACAATCGCTACATTTTAGTTTTTTAACTTGACTATAATGGCAGAAATCTTCATCCTAAAAGAGCCAGATTTCTGCACATTGATGGTAAAAAAGCGGCAGACCGGTCTGAACAACGAATCGCAAAAATATTAGATGACGGAAAATGCCGGTCCAGTTGCTGTAACCCGCACAATTCTGAAAGGGGGTGATACGCAGGAAGCTCAATTTCAACCCACCTAAAACAATTACCTATTATCAGGAAAGGAGAGAAGCAATGGCCAAACAAATGCTCATAGATGCTTATCGGGGAAAGATGACGCCCAAAGCACCGTGGGTACCGTATGCTGGTGTGCATTGTGCATTCTTGATCGAAGAAGAAGCCGATACAATGCTAAAAGATCCGGAACTTCTTGCAAAGGGTGTTGTGGAGGCAGCAAAACGGTACAAAGCAGACGGTATCCCCCTTCTATTCGATCTCTCGGTGGAAGCCAACTCCATTGGTTGTGACTTGAAATGGTGGCCGGACAATGTTCCTTCTGTCCAGAATCATCCCTGTTCAGACAAAACCCCTCAGGACGCAGGACTTAAGCTCCCCACCAAGGATTCCGGCAGGTGGCCCGTTATTTTTGAGGCTGCAAGAATCGCCAAACCTCAACTGCAAGAGCTTGACTGCGCTCTTATGGGTCTTTTTTGTGGCCCGTTGACACTGGCGTCCCATCTGGCTGGTGTGCGTATCTTTACCGATGTATACAAAAACAGGGAATTTGCCCACGAAGTCGTGAAATTTGCAGGTGCGGTGGGTGCATTATCTGCACAATTCTATGCGGAAATGGGTTGTGAGATCATTGCCTGTGTGGACCCGGTTGCCTCACAGATTAAGTCCGAAACCTTCAAGGAGTTCGTTACGCCTAATTGTCAAGAGGCGATTAAGGTTATTCACGACGCCGGATTGACCTCATCCTTTTTTATTTGTGGCGACTGTACCAGGGTCATGGAAGATGTTTGCCAGATCGGTACGCATGGGTTTGCCATCGATGAACAGCTGAACTTGAATTTTGTACGCGACCTTGCGCGCAAACACGGTGTCGGGTTTGGTGGCAACTTGAAGCTGACCCTTGCTTTGAGCCTGGGTTTGATCTCCTCCAGAGAAGATGCCATCGTGAGCCTTGCCGCCGGAGGGCAACACGGCTACACGTTTGCACCCGGCTGAGATATGCCATACGATGTTCCGGTGGAACATATGGACCAAGCGCTCGAAGTCAGGGATTGGTATGAACAATTCTATGCCAAGTATCCGGAATCTTGGTAAACCATTTATGAAAGGAGACTTCGGATTATGGCAGATAAAATACACATAGATGTTCTGACCCTGGACAGTGTTCAATGCGCTGCCTGCGGGTACATGATGGAGTCGATTGCCGCGCTCCCAGGTGATATACAGGCGGTGATCGAATACAAGGAACACTCGATTAAAAACAAAGAAGGTGTCGGTAAATTTCTCGAGCTCAAAGGCAAGGTGCTCCCAACGATTTGCATTGAGAACGATCTGGTGTTTGAGAGTATCATCCCGCAATACGAGGAACTCATCGACGCTATGGCTCAAAGAGCACCCAACGATGAATTACGGGAAAAGATTAAAGCCCTTCGCGAGCACGGTTTCGAGTTTGACAAAATACAGGAAAACCTGGCCAAGGCGGGCTCCGGTCAAAAAACGCGCGCGAACTGAGAATAAGCGTTTAAAAGAACGAACATCAACTATTTGCAATGATGCGATTGGGGGCCCCTCGGGGCCCTCAATCGCCTTCTTGGGAATGACAACTTTTTCGAAAACGGATAGTTCCCGATTATAGGGTCCCCACTATGTCCATAAATCATCTTGAGGGGGTACTGGCGTTAAAGCAGCTTGTAATTAGGCATGGACTGCCGAGAGACGATTATGCGTTCTTTGGTGTCAAATGTCCTTATTGCGGGAAAATGGATCGCATCTGCCGTTTGGATCCTCCCGGGAGACTGAAGCAGGCTATGGGTCCCGAGGACACACTGTCATATGCAGAGCGTTGGAATACGGTTTCCCTTCCTGATCATTTGTTGGGTGTGTGTAAATTTTGCCACAACCTCCTGAAGCTGGACGAGACGATGAAGGCCGCCCCCCTGGCCGAGTAACACCCTATTGTAGTAATTTAATTCACTGCCGAACCCGCTGCCCGATGAAGGCGAATCCACATGTTTCTTTATAACTATTTTGGAAGATCAAGCCAATGAGAACCCCCCATGCAAACCTGATACTGGAGGAAGATAATGAAAGTTGAAGTTTTGGGACCGGGATGCAAACGATGTGAAAAACTTTACACCAACACGACCGAGGCTGCATCGGCTTTCAGTGCCTCAAACACGATTGAGGTTGTAAAGGTGAAAGACATAAAATATTTTGCAAAAATGGGGGTATTCATGACGCCCGGGCTAGTTATCGACGGTGAGCTTATTTCAACCGGAAAAGTGTTATCCCCCGAAGAAATCAAAAAGAAAATTGAGGAGAAAATGTGATCCATGTTTGACACGACGCGGGTATATTTAATTACGGGTTTTCTCGGAAGCGGCAAAACCACATTGTTGAATCGGATTATCGACGGCTTCCCCAAGGACAAAAAACTGACCCTCCTGGTAAACGAATTCGGCGAGGTAGGTGTGGACGGCACCTTGGTGGAGGGTGACGACATCGATATGATGGAAATCAGCAAAGGGTCGATTTTCTGTGTCTGTGTCAAAACCGATTTTATCAAAGGCCTGTATGAACTCAACACGAAAGTCAAACCCGATGTCCTTTTGATCGAATCCACCGGGGTGGCAAACCCCACTGACCTGAAAAGAGATCTCAAACTTCCTATATTCAACGATCGGTTTCATTTTCAGGAGCAGTTCTGCGTCATCGATGCCGTCCATTTTATGGATGCTTTCGAAGTCTATGCTTCCCTCGAAAAACAGATTGCCTCGTCCAGTGTCTTTATTATTAATAAAACGGATATCGCAACGCCTGAAGGTATCGAAGCGATCAAAAAGGTGGTCCGGCAATTTCATCCGGACCCCTTGTTTTATGAGACCACCTATGCTGATTTACCACTGAATCGATTTTTTGACTTCAATGGGGGGCACAACCCGGATACGCAGAGAACAAAAGCTTTGGTTGAGCATACCCATGTGCTATCCGAACAGGAGTTGGAGAGATTTCTCGATGATATGCTCGACAATCCTGACCTGGAAATCACCCCACCGGATGCCCTTGTTTCCGTGGCCTATCAATGGGAAGGCAACAACCTTGAGCAGATTAAAAACATGGCCAGGGCATTGCCTGCCGATATCGTGCGTGCGAAAGGTTTTGTTGTCGCAGAGGGCAGCTTATTTATTTTCAACTATGTCATGGGAACCTGGAGTATAGAACCATCGAGGAAGCCGATGGAGCGCGTCGTTCATAAAAACATCATTGTCTTCATCGGTCCTCAGGAAACGATGGCAGGAATTGAATCTGTGATAAGCGGTGAAAACTGGAAAAGCAGGGGGATTTTTCAGCCCTATTCCGAGGGATAGCGTTGCGATTCAAACATCATTTGCAGACGATTGAGTTGAAAAGGTGACGATGGATATGTATGATTTGATGATTGTTGGTGCGGGACCTGCAGGCATGACCGCTGCATTGTATGCGCAGAGGATGGGGCTGGATGTGCTTGTTTTTGGCGATATTGCCGGGGGCAGCACGTATATGATCGAACAACTGAACAATTTTCCCGGGTTTATGAACGGGATTCCTGGAACCCAGTTCGGTCTTCAAACGTTTCAGCAGGCACAGCAAGAAGGCGCTTTCTTTACCATGACCCGGTTGGACGGCCTTTCTTTTGCAAACGGGCGGTTTATCGGAACCGATGCGGCCGGGAAATCGATCGTCGCAACGTGTGCCATTGTCGCTACCGGAAGAACCCCCCAAAGATTGGACATTCCAAACGCAAATCTGAAAGGCATTCATTTCTGCTCGATATGCGATGGCCCTCTTTACAGGAACAAGCATGCGCATCTATCGGTCATCGGAAGCGATAACGCTGCCGGGCAGCATGCCATAGCCCTATCACGGGTGGCGGACAAAGTGCTCTTGGTTTGTCGGAGCGAGCAGCTGCTGATGGATGCTGTGCACCGGAAACAGATCGCATCCAAACAGAATCTCGATGTGCTTTGCGGAGTCGAAGTCTTGGGCTACGAGGGTCTCGACATGATCGAGGGCATGAGGGTCAGGACAATGGAAGGTACTGAAAAACTATTGCCGGTGGATGGTGTCTTTCTGGCCATTGGCTGGCAACCGAATACAGGAATGCTGGATCTTGCCGCCGATACCACAGCGGAGGGCTATTTGAAGACCGATGAAAAATTAATGACCTCATTTCCAGGACTTTTTGCCGCCGGAGATGTCCGTAATACAGATATGTGGCAGGTGTTGACGGCGTGTGCCGACGGCGCAAGGGCTGCCAAGCATGTTGCTGGGTTTTTATCGATCAGCCGACAATAAAATAGTCATAAGAGGAGGCAGCCGAGTGAAAGCACCGAAACCATTGACGCCAAACTCACCGGTCAAACTGATATTTACCGGTGGATTTCTAGGAACGGGCAAAACCACAGCCCTTGCAGTATTGGCAAGAGAACTCATCGGTCAGGGTAAACGGGTCGGAATTATAACCAACGACCAAAGCGAAAACCTGGCGGATACGATCATTGTCAAGCAGTTACTCGGCGAGTTGGGTGTGCCGGTAGAGGAGGTTGTTGAGGGTTGTTTCTGCTGCAAATTCGATGAGCTTATCGATCAGATGGAGAAAATTCTCGTACACAAACCGGATGTCCTGATGGGTGAACCTGTGGGGAGTTGTACCGATTTTGTCGCGGCGGTTGCCAACCCCATAAAGATTCATTACAGGGATGCTTTCAGATTCGCACCATTTTCAACCATGGTAGACCCTGTTCGGGTTGGGGAATTTCTGATGGAGGACACCCAGACGACTTTTCCAGAGGAAGTGTCCTATCTTTTTCGCAAGCAGCTGGAGGAAGCGGACCTGATTGTGCTGAACAAGATCGACCAGTTATCCGATCCGGAAAGAGAGCGGCTTGTGGACGTTCTCAAGAAAAACTATCCTAAAAAGGAAGTGATGCCTGTGTCGGCAAAATACGGAAACGGTATGTCCGAATGGCTCGATGTCTTGCTTTCCGGAAGCCCCGGTGCGGACACGGTTTTGCATGAAATCGACTACGATCGTTATGCCAGAGCCGAGGCAGTGCTGGGATGGCTCAATGCTGCCGTAAAAATTACCGCCGACCGGTCGTTCGATTCCGCAGTATGTTTGCGGGATCTGGCAGTAAAGTTAAGAGATGCCTTCCGGGAGATAAATGCCGGTATCGGCCATATAAAAATTGTCATGACCAGTGCCGGAAAATCCATGTGGGTCAATCTTACCCACCTGGCCGCCGAACCGATGCTCAGCGATAAACAGCTGGGAGATATCCCCGGGGGCAGTCTCATTGTCAACGCCAGGGTTCAGATCGTTCCCGAGGTACTGGAAACCATCGTGCGCAGCGCCATTGAAGAGACATCCGTTTCACAAGGCTTTCGATGGGAAATCATCGACCTGCAATGCTTCAGCCCGGCATATCCTAACCCGCCTTACCTGGTTCGTGAAGAAAGCGTCTAACCACGATTTTTGTCGAATGATAAAGGAAAACCCCATGAAAGAGATAGAAAAAATCCATCTCGAAGTACTGCACGAAGGTGCGCATTGAATCCCCTGCGAATACATGACCAGGGTGGTCGAATCTGTGGCGCCGGATTTTGGTGAGCGTTTGCAATGGGAAAAAGTCGTGACCAAAGAAATGAAAGGTGCCTTGAGGTACGGAGAATTATCAAAAAGCATCGGGCGCCCGGCGCCTGTTCCCTCTATCTTTATCAATGGAAAACTGGTTTTTGAACAGACGCCGAGCACTGAGGATCTTGCGGGGTTCCTGGAAAAACTGGTTGTTTGATGCCAAAAGGAGATATTTGTGTGATCCGGATTGAAGTTATCGGTTTAGACCCCCCTTGCAGGAAATGCAACGAGCTGTTCGCCAACGTAAAACAGGCACTGGAGGAAATGGGGTTCGAAGCCGAAGTCTCAAAAAAATGGACCCTGTCCCAAGAAATTCGAACTGCATACGGCCTGCTGCTCAGCCCGGCACTGGCAATTGAAGGCGTGGTGGTTTTCCAGGGTAAGGTGTTCAAACCGGAACGTATTAAGGACCTTTTACGCTGAATCGTTATGAAAACAAGGAATAAGAAATCCGACGCCAATGCCCGTGAATTGTATAAAAAGGGATGCGAGCTGAAGCGTGCCGGCAACCTCAGGGCGGCTGTCGCCAGTTTTTCAAAAGCGATCGATTGCGACACTCAATTTGCGGAAGCCTATTTTTCGAGAGGTGCGAGTTATTATCTGCTGGGCCAATATCAACTTGCCGGGATGGATATGGATGCGGCTGTGCTGCTTGGATGCCAGGATGCCCAGTTGTGGAGCAGATTCGACATGCATTATATGACGGAATCAGACGAGGACAGGGATACCTAACGCCACAGGGAGGGCGCGCTTTTTAGCTTCCGGGTCCGCTTTTCGCCATAACAGGTGTGATGACCGTTGTATGACATGTTCAGAAATGGCGATACATGGTGATCATGAATCCAAATCGAGGAGTTCGAGTGCAGCGTCGGTTGGAGACATTCGACCCTCTTTTACGGCGCCGGTCAGTTTCAGAACCTTGGTTTTAGATCGTTTGTAAAACCGCTCTTTTAAACCTTCTTCCACAAGCGACCACATCCAATTTACGGATTGCCGGCGTCTTTTCTGTGAAAACTCACCCGATGCTTCCATTCTGGATCGGTAGTCCGAAATGGCCTGCCATATGTCGATGATGCCGTCCATGTTTTTTGAACTGCAGGTGAGAACCGGTACTTTCCATGCCGGGGACTCCTGTTTGACGATGCTCAGTGCGGATTCATAAATTTTTTTTGCTTCCCTGGCTTTTTCAATGTTGTCCCCATCGGCCTTGTTGATGACGATGGCATCCGCCAGTTCCAATATGCCTTTCTTGATCCCTTGAAGTTCGTCTCCTGCACCGGTGATCATCAACATCAGAAAAAAATCGACCATTGATGCCACATGTGATTCCGACTGACCGATACCCACGGTTTCCACCAGCAAGATTTCATATCCTGCAGCCTCGCAGATGACCATACTTTCTTTGGTTTTTTTTGCGATGCCGCCTAAAGTGCCGCCGGAGGCAGAGGGGCGGATAAATGCGTTCGGATGGCCCGAGAGCCGTTTCATTCGGGTTTTGTCTCCTAGAACACTACCTCCGGTTTTCGAACTGCTGGGATCTACCGCTAGAACCGCCACACGATGCCCCATATCGGCGAGCATTGTCCCGAAACTTTCTATAAATGTACTTTTACCTGCACCTGGAACGCCTGATATGCCGATGCGTAAAGCTTTACCCGATAAAAGCAGCAGTTGTTCGATAAGTTGGTCGGCTACCTGGCGATGTCCGGCCCGAGTGTCTTCAATGAGGGTTATGACCTTGGCGATAACCGCCCTGTCCCCGGCAACGACGCCATCGATACATTGTCTCAGCTCAGGACGGGTTTGTTTTCTTTCCTCTAAATGGTAGAGTAATCGAGATAACCCCGATACTATATCATGACCAATATCCAGGACTTCGTCGAAGCCGAATTCCTGATGTTTGTTTTCGACTTCCTCAAAGGCCTGCTTCCAGGCGACATTTAAAATTTTGCCACCCGATGCAACAGAAACAGCTTCCACCAGTCGGGTGACGGATGATTCCGATAGTTTGTAATCGAACGGAAACAGGACAGCATGGACATCGTTCTCAACGGCAGCTCGGGCTGTTTGTCCATGGGGAAGCCCTCCGGGATGGATATCCACGTCAAACCCCCACTGGGAAAAGGCGGTGGGAACGAGATTGTCAATACGGTTCGCGCTATTTGATACAATGCCACAAAGAAGAATTCTTGGCCGGCGCCCCATCCTTTGTTCGAAAAGGTCCGTTCTCCGGTTGAGAGTATGAGAGATGGTGTTGTCCAGAAGAATGCTTTTAAAGCGTGCGAACAGGTTTCGGTTCCCAGGTCGCGTTTTATTTGCTTGGATTTGGCGCATATGATATGGCAGTATAAAAACTTAGGTGTTGCGATGCATGCGTGTCACATCTCATGGTCCGATTTTACCGCCGAAACATATTTGAAAAACCGGCCCATGTCAACAGAATGACTCATGTACAGTGGTCGAATCGTTTTGCAACACTTCTTCCCGAAATATGGGCGAAAAATTCTGATCAATACATGAAAGGTCAACTTACAATATGGGAAACGGAAATAAAATTCTACTGGAAGTGATGTACAAGGCAAGTTATTGCCTGCCCTGTTTCTATATGGATGAAACCGTACTCGAAATTCTCCCGCAATATGCAGATCAGGTGGAGTATCGTCGGGTGGAATTCATGAAGGGAAGTGGAAAGAAACGCTTTTTCGAGTTGTCTTACGCACTTTTCGGAAAGGAAAACGTCCACAAATATGCCCGTGTGGCACCTGTCCCCTCACTGTTTATCGATGGTGAACTGGTTTTCGATGCCATTCCGCCCATGTTCGAACTGGAAGAGGCGATTCTTGAGGCATTGGAAAAAAGGGGAATTGATACTTGAAATTTTATTTTTCGATGCCGACGCGTGCCTTTACACCGCTCTGATAATAGTGCTTACGGGCTTTCATCTGGGTCACCGTATCTGCATTTTCGATTACGCGAGGTGACGCATAGCGCCCGGTGATGATCAATTCCAGAGAATGGGGTTTGTTGATAATTAATCCCAGGAGATCGTTTGCGGCAATTAATCCGAGTCTGACGGCCACGGTGATTTCATCCAAGACCATCATGTTATATTTGTTTTCAGCCATGATGGTCCTAACCCGTTTTAACCCGATCTGGGCCGCGAGAATATCTTCGGGTTTGGGGTTCCTGTCGGTAAACGTTCCGAGACCGTATTGCTCTACCGTTATTTGGTCGCTGAGTCTTCTGAACGCTTTGATTTCACTATACTCCCCTTTTTTTACAAACTGTGCGAAAAATATCTTGAAGCCTGAGCCTGCAGCCCTTATGGTCAGACCTATGGCTGCTGTTGTTTTCCCCTTGCCATCACCTGTGAGAACATGTACATAGCCCTTAGACATGATTTTCCCATTTCTGAAATGTTTGATTTAATACAGGATATTGCCTGTATTTATTAACAGTCGGCATTTTGACTGTCAATTCATTTTTATATGGCTGCATGCCGTGGCACCTCTTTTGTTGTCACACCGTTGTTGTAAGGGATAACCTGGAATGTCCATTCTGTTTGAAAAAACGCGCCTCAACAATCTGACGCTGAACAACCGTTTTATTCGGTCTGCCACATGGGCCGGCATGGCAGGCGAAGACGGTATCGTGACACCGAAACTCCTAAAGCTGATGGGCGATCTTGCCGACGGGGGCGTGGGTCTGATTATCACCGGTCATGCCTATGTGCACCCGAATGGAATCCATTCTGCCGGACAACTTGGCATCGACCGGGATCTGCTTATACCGGGATTGGAGCAGATGACACGTTTGGTGCATGAGAAAAGCGCAAGAATTTTCGCCCAGCTTGGATACGGGGGCTCCTATCTGTCCCAATCCAGGGTGGCCAATATGTCGACCATGGATATAGGGGCTGTCAGTGACGCCTTCGCTTTGGCAGCGGACAGGGCCAGACGTGCCGGGTTTGACGGGGTTCAGATTTTAGCGGCCCACGGGTTTTTGCTGAGCCAGTTTCTCTGCCCGAGATACAACCCGCGTCGGGACGGATACGGGGGATCACTTGAAAACCGTGCCAGAATGCTACTGGAAGTTCTGAATGCCATAAGGAAAACAGTCGGTTCCGAATTTCCGGTGCTCGTAAAATTAAATGCCAGCGACGGGGTCGAAAACGGCATGACCCTGCAGGAATCCCTAAAAGTTGCCGATAGGCTTCAGGAAGAGGGGGTCGATGGTATAGAACTCAGTGGAGGCTTGTTGAACGTCGCCAATCTTATGGAGGCTAGCGGCGGCGATGAAGAGAACAACGTTTACTTCGAAGACGCAGCCGGTATCTATAAAAAATCCATTCATGTCCCTCTAATACTGGTGGGTGGTATTCGATCTTTTGCAAAGGCTGAAAGTCTGGTTTCATCCGGCACGGCTGATTATATCGGCATGTGCAGGCCCCTGATTTGTGAGCCGGATCTGGTTTCCCGCTGGAAATCTGGAAACACGGAAAAGGCGTCATGCATTTCGTGCAATAATTGTGTTCAGGAAGCCATAAGAGGATCGGGGATAGCATGTGCGCCACCACAGGAAAAAAAAGTGGAACAGACCTTTTTTCCCCATAAGGAGATCCGGCTGCCTGCCGGACTTCCTTTTCCGCCGGGTACAAGTTATATTGTATCCATCGGTCTTGAGCAATGGGGCGCCACCTACCTGCCGGTGACCAAGATTCAGATGCTTGTTAATGGGAAGACTCTGGGACACGGGCTCTCCATCCCCCAAGACAGTCGAGACAGACAGAAAATATTCCGGGTGGTAGAAACGCTCATGTCCGGGGATGTTGAGAAGGAAAACACCAACAAATGATCAAAAATGTTTGGGTGCTGGGTGCGGGAAAATTTGGTCTTAAAGCGGTTGAGCGGGTCAAACAGATGCACCCGGAGGTGGATTTAACCGTTATTGATATAATAGAGCATCCCGGGTCGATGCTTTCAGCCCATGGCGTGGTGTATGTTCGCAGAGACGGGATCGAATTTCTCGATAAGAAGCTGTTAGAAACCGGAGGACCGGATTGGATTATTCCGGCCATTCCGGTTCATGTAGCCTGTGAGTGGATAAAACGCAGGCTGTCCTCGATCCGTGCTGTTCAGAACATGAATCTGCCCGAACGGTTAGCAGACCTGCTCCCCAACACCTTGCAGGGAACACACGGGGAATTGTACAGCAGCATGGCCGATTTTTTATGTCCGGACGACTGTATCGAACCCTATGGCATTTGTACAATTACAAATGAGAAAAGGGCTTATCGGCTATACGATTTGCTGTCATCGATTCAGCTCGAGCCCTACAAAACAGTGGTTGTCAAAAGTCGGCAGATATGTGCCGGTGTCGGGGGGTATCGGCCGGCTGACTTAATCGGCACCCTGGAAGATATCCGGCGGTATGACGCACCCATATTGTTGAGCACATCCTGTAAATGCCATGCGGTAGTAAGTGCTTTTCAGTAGACCCCATAGTTGCATAAACAACATGGCAAAGTATAGATAATAAGCTGTTATTATATACAATACCGTTGCGATAGCGCCATTCTTTTGCAACACTGGGGTAGATTGTCCGGTCCAGGACATCTGACCTGGATATCTATTTTTCGATACCCTTCCTTGCCGGAACACCTTTCTGGTAATAGTGCTTTATCTCTATCATCTCGGTAACAAGATCGGCTGCCTCCATGACGACAGGTGCCGCCCCCCTTCCCGTGATCACCAGCTCAATTTCATTGGGTTTGGCGGCAATAAGATCGAGAAGACGCTGGACGTCGAAAAGCCCGCAGGCGGTTGCCACGTTGCCCTCCTCGATGATGATTAGGTCGTATTTGCGGGAGAGAAGGACACGTTCTATACGCTCTAGACCGGCCTGCGCAGCATCGACCTCATCCTGGGGTGGTTTGTCCTTGATAAAATGACCAAGACCATACTGTTCGACACTAATGAGATCGGAAAATTTGGCAAGCGTTTTTATCTCGCTGTAATCACCCTTTTTCAGAAACTGGGCGATGAATACTTTCAGGTCAGCCCCGGCGGCGCGTATGGCTAAACCTATCGCTGCTGTGGTTTTCCCTTTACCGTTTCCCGTGTATATCTGTACAAATCCCTTCATGGCTGTATCTTTCTTATCAGATCGTTTGGGATACATTTGTTTTCGAGTTCAATGATGACCGAGCTGCCAGGCTGGGCAAATGGGACCGGTTGATTATTTAGATCCTTTATCTCAATGATCTTGTCAATTGTATTGGGGCCCTTTTTCGTGATTATTTCAATTTTATCATGGCTATAAATTTTGTTCCTGACGTCTACCCGGGCATGTCGAGCATCGATTTCCTCTTTCACTTTTGCGACGAAGCGAAATCCGCTGCTGCCGGTTTCCGAATAGTTGGGAGTGATATGGTCCGCATTGCCCAAATAGAACCCGGTGCCGTATCCTCTGTTACTGAGTTTAGCCAGCTCTTCGACCCACCATTTTTTCACTGTGTAGGCCTGTGGATCGTCCATGTAGCTGTCGACTGCTTCCCGGTAAACCTTCACGGTCGATGCCAGGTAGTTGATTCCTTTCATGCGGCCTTCAATTTTCAGGGAAATTATCCCCGAATCGATCATGTCCGGTATATGCTCAATCATGCAAAGGTCACGAGAATTGAAGATATAGGACCCTCTCTTATCCTCGGCGATAGGGTAGTACTGCCCCGGTCGCTTTTCTTCACAAACCGTATAACTGAAGCGGCAGGGTTGACAGCACATGCCACGGTTGCCGTCCCTGTTTTCCATGAAGTTGCTCAAAAGGCATCTTCCGGAATAGGAGATGCACATGGCGCCGTGTACAAAGGCCTCAATCTCAAGAGTGGTGTGCTCAGCAATTGCTTCTATTTCCGGCAGGCTCAGCTCTCTCGCCACGTTGACTCTTTTGACGCCCTGAGATTCCCAGAACCGGGCGGCATTGTAGTTGGTCGTGTTGGTCTGGGTACTGAGGTGTATAGGTGTCTGTGGCATTCGTTCCCTGGACATGGCAAGGATGCCGGGGTCTGAAATAATGATGGCGTCCGGATCCATGCTCCCCAGGGAGGTCAGGAAATCGGCGATGGCCACCTGTTCGTGGTTGCGCGGGAAAATGTTGCAGGCCACATACACCTTTACCCCTTTTTCATGGGCAAAGGCGATGGCCTGTTGCATTTCGTCCAGTGTGAAATTGCCGGAAAAATTTCGCAGGCTGAAATCTTTGCCGGACAAATACACGGCATCCGCGCCGAAGTGGACGGCGATCTCGAGTTTTTCAAAATTTCCAGCGGGAGCCAGAAGTTCCGGTTTTGATGGTGCCTGGTATTCCATTGGATTACTTTAAGGGGCATACGGCAAATATTCAAGTCTATAATTGGATGATCGCCCACTGCTTTCAGCGCGGGGTATCATCCAATTAGCGTGAAACGGAATTATTCGCGTTTGCATATTGCCATTATTTATACTAATACCTGATCCAAGCCGGTCGGGAATCGTTACTTTTTGCGCAAGATGATATGCCAGGCGGGGCTATAAGGCTGGAATGCTACAGACAACGCATGGCCCTAGGCTATAAGCAGTAAATAAGTATAGGTGGAACAGATGAATTTACGCTCCCTATTGATCTTTTCTCTGATAATCCTGGGATCGATATTTTCCTCCCCGGCCTGTGCTCAAAAGGTCAATGTTACGGACCTGCTGGGGCGACGCATGGCCATACCCAAAGATCCCGTGCGGGTGGTGTCCCTGGCGCCGAACATCACGGAGATCGTCTATGCACTGGGGCAGGCGCATCGCCTGGTGGGCGTCACGACCTACAGCGATTACCCGGCAGAGGCCGCCTCACTTCCCAAAGTCGGTTCTTATGTCCATCTCGATCTGGAGCGCATCGTATCCCTGGCGCCGGATTTATGCCTGGCCATCAAGGATGGCAACCCCATAGCGGCTGCATCGCGCCTGGAATCTTTAGGTATACCGGTATATGCTGCCGACCCGCGGGATCTTGAGAGTGTCATGGATACCATGTCCAGAATCGGCAAACTTTTACAGGCCGATAAACAGGCAGAACAACTCGTGCAAGGCATGCAGCGTCGGATCCAGGCAGTGGAAGACCTGGTGGCCAAAACCGACCACCGGCCGGGTCTGTTTTTTCAAATTGGTGTATCACCCATCGTATCCGTGGGAACCAACACATTTATCCATGAATTGATCATTCGGGCCGGTGCCAGGAATCTTGCGGAGGGAGATGTTTCGTATCCAAGATTCAGCAAGGAGCAGGTATTGGGGATGATGCCGGATATCATCATTACGTCTTCCATGGCCCGCGCAGACGTTTTTGAGAAAATTAGAGCAGATTGGTACCAATGGAAGAATCTGCCGGCGGTAAAAAATGATCGAATTTATTTTCAGGACTCGAACCTTTTCAATCGGCCCTCACCCAGACTTGTGGATGCTCTGGAAATCCTGGTGCGGTTGGTCCATCCTGAAATGTTCAAGGAAGGTCCATGAATAGAGACCATTCTTATATTATAAAACGTTTATCAACGGTTTCCGGGCTGTTGCTGATCGTTCTGGTGGCTGTGATGCTGGTGGGTATTTCCATCGGGTCTTCCGGGAGCGGGGTCACATCTCTATGGCACATCGTCACGGATCAGGATCAAGCAGATCCTATGCTCTTCACCATTATATGGAAGCTCCGTTTGCCAAGGGTATTGCTGGCTGCACTGGTGGGGGCGGCGCTTTCTCTTGGTGGCCTGGTATTTCAGGCGATTTTGAGAAACCCCCTGGCAGAGCCCTATATTCTAGGAATATCCGGGGGGTCGGCCATCGGTGCCATTATAGGGATATTGCTGGGACTTTCCCAGTTTCCGGGAATCACCCTGACATCATTTGCCGGCAGTCTTGCTACGCTGCTGCTGATTATTGGTATTTCCGCGGGGCAGTCGATTCTGCAAAAAAACGCCCTGCTTCTGTCCGGTGTGATGGTGAATGCCTTTTGTTCGGCCGTGATCATGTTTCTGGTCTCCATGACCCATGACACACGTCTTCACAATATCATCTTCTGGTTAATGGGGGATCTGTCACTGGGGAACCTGCAGCATACCGGAATTCTGGCCTTGGCTTTGATCCCCTGCTTCGCGATTATTTTCTGGTTTTCAAACACCATGAATCTCATGCTGATGGGAAAGGAGATGGCCCTGAGCATGGGGGTGAATATCAAGCGTGCCACGGTCATTCTGCTGGTAACGACGTCGTTGATGGTGAGCGCCTGTGTCAGCCAGTGCGGGCTCATCGGATTTGTAGGGCTTGTCATTCCCCACCTTTTTCGCCTGATGCTGGGGTCTGATCATCGGATTCTGTTACCTGCCTGTATTCTGGGAGGGGGGGCCTACATGGTTGTCTGTGATCTACTGGCAAGAGCCCTTCCCCAGCACGGGGAAATGCCGGCAGGGGTGATAACCGCATTGATCGGCGCACCGTTGTTTATCTATCTTCTCAAACGGAGCGGACGATGAAACACGCCATCGCCCTGGAAAAGATCCAGTATTCCTATGCCAGGACACCGGTATTGCGGGATATTACATTTTCGGTGACCCCGGGTGATTTTTTCATTATCATAGGACCCAATGGATCCGGAAAAACAACCCTGATGAAACTGATTGCAGGCATCGTCCCGCCGGACAGCGGCTTGTTGAATATTCTTGAGCGCCCGATTCATTCCTACAGCCGAAAGATCCTGGCAAGACAGATCGCATTTGTGCCCCAGTCGGTTCCCATTGACTTCCCCTTTACCGTAAAAGAAGTTGTATTGATGGGGCGATCTCCCTACCAGGGGATGCTGGGTCTGGAAAACAAAGAAGATATGGAAAAGACCCAGCAGGCCATCACTTTTACGGGCATGACGCATCTGGCTGATCGAAACATGAATCAGTTGAGCGGTGGTGAATGTCAGCGGGCCTTTATCGCCAGGGCCATTTGTCAGGAGCCGAGTGTGCTTCTTCTGGACGAGCCAACGGCATCTCTCGATCTCTCTCATCAGATACGCATCATGGACCTGATGGAAAAATTAAAAGCGGAAAAACAGATCACAATTGTCATGGTGTCGCATGATGTGAATCTGGCTGCCATGTATGGTAACCGTTTGCTGTTGCTTGACAAAGGTCGTATCGCCGAAATCGGCCCGCCCCGGGAGGTTCTGACATACCAGAATCTTGAGAAATCCTATGGTTGTACGCTTCTGGTGGATAAAAACCCCCTGGGGGATGTTCCCAGGGTGACCCTTGTTCCAGGGAAATTTGTGCCCAAATAATAATATCGCGGGGCGATATTATCTGACGCACCTGCGGTGCTTTTTTTGGTTTATAGGTTCGAAAAAATAAAATAGCTTGACGAACCTTCCAATATTCATTATCAGCTTTATAAGGTTCAGGTGCGAATCGATTCAAAAATAACAATGATATTTTTGAATGCTTAACAGGGAACTCCGTTAAATTCGGAGACGGACCCGCCGCTGTAACCCCTCCCTGATCACAGGGAACCCTTTCAGCCTCTGCGAGCCACTGTTCTGCTATAATAAGGATGGGAAGGCCGCTGAAAGGGTGGGGGAGTCAGAAGACCTGCCTGAATCTTGGATGGCGTCCCCGTGGCCAGGGACCCATTGACAGATCAGTGGATAAAAAAGGGCAATCCCGGATCGATGCAATCGGTCCGGGTTTTTTTATGCCGGACCCGTTCTGATGTCGATGTTCTGTGGGAACATCATTCTTGAAACGAAACAAAAATTAGAAACGGGGAAATGAACATGAAAAAAATGATGTGGGTTATTGTGGGTCTGCTTTTCCTGTCGATTCCATCGGCAGATGCTGAAATCGTAACATTCGACGATTTAAATCTCGGTCCGGACTCTTTTTACAATGGTTCTGACGGAGCTGGTGAATTCGAGAGCAATGGCGTTGTCTTCAATATATTTTACGATGACGAATTTGGCCCCTATTGGGAAGGCGTTGCCTACTCCAACACCACCGATACGACCACACCGGACTTTACAAATCAATACAGTGCCATTACCGGAACAGGCGCCGATAACTCCAGCATCTATGGTGTCGCCTATTTGGGATTCTACGGTATCATACCTACCATCACTTTTGCAGATGAAGTCAATCTTGCCAAGGCCTATATCACCAACACCACCTACGCATTCTTGGCTATGCAGGATGGAAATGCGCCTGCCAAAAAATTTGGCGGAGACGACGGAGATGATCCGGACTGGTTTTTATTGACCATTACCGGAAAAGATGTGGATGAAAACGTTACAGGTGTTATCGAATTCTACCTGGCGGATTTTCGTTTTGCTGACAATTTACAGGATTATATTATTGATGATTGGACTGCCGTAGACCTTGGCAGTCTAGGCATGGTCAAGACGGTCGAATTTTCTGTTTCTTCATCGGACGTGGGTGATTTTGGCATCAACACACCCACATATTTTGCCATCGACAGCATCGTCATCGATGATGATGATGGCGGCAATGGCGGCAATGGCGGCAATAATTCCACCTGCTTTATACGCTCTTTGGGTATGTAGTAAAGCCATAAGTCATAAGCGCTAAGCTGCTCACAGCTTACACCTTATAGCTTAAAGCTTACCGCTTTTAGCTGCAAGAACAACCATGATACGACATCGAAAAATAAATAGCTTTCCCGGCGTGATCTTCTTGGGTCTTCTTCTCCTTTTATTGCATATGGGCAACATCCCCTCGTTACAGGCCCAAGAGACGCCGGAGGAGCGTACGGTTTCTGAAACAGGGCAAAACCCGCCGCGTTTCGAGCTGGACGAAATTGTGGTGACCGCCAGTGCTATGCAAGAACCCCTCAATACCGTTCCCAGAAACATAACCGTGGTTACCCGCGAGGACATCGAACAGGCTCCCAGCAAGAACATTGTGGACCTGTTGAACCGTGAGGCCGGTATCAATATGCGCAGTCTTTTCGGCAGTGACAAACAGGCGGTTATCGACATGCGTGGTATGGGGGCCACCGCGGCCAGCGATGTCATTGTCATGGTGGACGGCATCCGTATGAACTCATCGGACATGTCCGGGGTCGATTTTTCCAGCATTCCACTGGAGATGATCGAGCGCATCGAAATTGTCCGGGGAGCCGGGTCAGTTATCTACGGCAGCGGAGCGGTGGGTGGTGTGATCAACATCGTGACCCGTAAAGGTACCCCTCATAAGGAAACGAGGCTCTATGCCGCCTATGGCAGTTACGACACCAGAGATACACGGGCCGGTATGAGTGGCAGTGTTCAAGATCTGGGATATCATCTTAGTGCCGGGTACTATGATTCCGAAGGTTACCGGGATAACGGTGATCTGACCAAAAAGGATCTGGGGGGTGTCTTTGACTATTTTCTCACGGATATGATCACCTTGAACCTGTCCGGGGCCTACCACAAAGATGACTATGGACTGCCGGGTCCCGTGGGAAAACAGGATGTCGACTCCGGCAAAGACCGCATCAAGACCGATTTTCCCAAAGACGACGGGGAAACCATTGATAAACGAATCTCCGGTGGGTTTGATATCGATACAGATCACTGGGGATCCCTGAAGCTGGATGGGGGTTTTCGCTGGCGGAACAATCAATATATCGTGGGATACAGCCCCCTGTTATCGAAATCCGACCAGACAGACGAAATCGAAGAAAAATCAAATACCATGACACTGATCTATGAAAAAGGCTATTCTCTTTTTGAACGGGCACATACATTTCAGCTCGGTATGGATCACTTTTTCACCGATTATGTACGCGAAGAGAATCCCGGGGGGCCACGACAGAACAGCCAGATGACCTCGTTGGGTATTTTTACCAATAACCACTGGGCTTTATCCGAAAAGGCAGAATTTCAGTGGGGCTACAGGGTGAACCAGGTGGACGTAAAATTCCGCACAGATGAACAGGTTTCGTTTGGGGGGGTTCAGCGCTGGGTAAATGGTGATACCGATCACCCCGATTGGCGGAACACAGCCTATGATGTGGGCTTGACTTACCGTTTGTTATCCGGGTTGACCATGTACACGAACTATGCCGCCCATTTCAGGGTTCCCAATGTTGATGAGCTTGCCGAGGCCGAACCGGGTCTGAAACCTCAGGAGGGAACCCAGGTGGAAGCGGGAGGACGTATGCAATTCGGCGATAACATGGAAGCTGCCATGACCCTCTTCACTATCACCATCGAGGATGAAATATATTTCAGCGAAATCAACCGCAATTATGACCACAAGACAGTTCGAAACGGCATTGAAACAGATCTAAAATGGTACCCCAAACCATTTTTGTTCATTTGGGGCAACTATTCTTATACCGAAGCAAGATTTAAAGGGGACGATGCGACGGTGCCGCTGGTTCCCCGCCACAAGGGATCTTTGGGCGTCGAGTGGGAGGCTGTACATGGTTTGACCCTCTCTGCAACCGGTACGTATGTCGGCTCGAGATATGATGGCAACGATGTGGACAACGACCGTTATGAGAAACTGGATGCCTACCAGGTCTTTGACACCAAAGCGACCTATGGGAAAAAAAGTCTCACGGTTTTTGTCGGTGTCAACAACCTTCTGGATGAACGATACGAAACGTCTTCATTCAGCGAAAGCTATTACCCCATGCCCGGCCGGAATTATTATGCCGGGGCGGAGATGAAGTTTTAAGGGCAGGGTATGGATCTGAGGGTTGGAGGGGTAAAAGGGCAGGGTTGGAGGTTTGGAGGGTGCAGGGCTAAGAGAGCAGGAAAAGGAATTGTCTAGTTTTATTCTATCATATAAAACCTGATCCTTTGGGCCCGGGTTTCTACTGTTTAAAAAATCATATAATACTATAAGTTATATCGAGTAACTTAAAGTTATGGTTAAGGTAAATGTAACAAGTATGATTAAGAAAAACATGATTGGCTTTCTTTTTTTTACGATGCAGTTGGTTGCTGTGTCGCTGACCTGGGCGGGGCCTTATCCACCCAGTGCGGACGAGTTCGGATCCCATGCCATATCCATGAATGATTCTGCGCTGATATCCTGGGCCATCGGATACAGCGACTATCTTGTGGGGCAAAATGTGGATAAGACCTGGCAGGTTCCGGGAAATGCATTGGGGCCGGCAGAAGGTAATTCCTTTGACATCGTCGCCTTGGGAAGCGGCGGCAGGATCACGCTGAGATTTGATCCGCCCATCGAAAACGGTGAGGGCTGGGATTTTGCTGTCTTTGAGAATTCTTTCAGCGATCGATATCTGGAACTGGCTTATGTAGAGGTTTCATCCAACGGAATTGATTTTGTTCGTTTTGATGCCATTTCTCTGACCCCCCATCCCGTACCGGGGTTCGGTAACATCGATCCTACGGATGTGGATGGTCTGGCCGGTAAATATCGACAGGGTTACGGGACCCCTTTTGATCTCGAGGAGATTTCGGATAAGCCCGGAGTGCTTTCCGGAGATGTCGACCTTTCCAGTATATCCTTCATCAGAATTGTCGATGTCGTTGGTGACGGTACCTTTCTGGACAGTCTCGGGGAGGTCATCTATGATCCATATCCCACGGCCGGTAGCGCGGGATTCGATCTCGATGCCGTGGGGGTTTCAAACGGCGCACCTTATCCGGACGGCGAATATATCCCACCCAGCGCCCCGCCGGAAAATGGCGATTCCGGGTTTGGTGAGGATACGGGGTGCTTTATTTCAGCAGTGCTGTCGTAAAAATAGCCAGATTTCCCAGGATATGGATGGTTATGGGCACCATGAGGTTTTTTTCTTTTTCATAGGCCAGGGCAAACAGGATGCCGCCGACGATCTGTGGCAATGGAATCCGATGGAAGATTGCATGGGCCAAGACGAAGGCAGTCGTGCTGAAAAGAAGCGCCGCCCACATTCCCCAGCGCCGGAAGTACCCATAGAGCATGCCCCGGAAAAAAATCTCTTCGGCCACCGGACTGATGATACCGCCCACCACAAATAATAAAAACAGGCCTGGTTGTGTTGAGGAGATATTGGCGGCAATCAGATCTGCGGGATGCAGACCAGTTATCATCAGAATGACAGCCACCAGACCGACCATCAATCCGAACCCCGCCGACCAGAGAAACCCTCTTAACAGACCATAGGTGATACGTTTCGGGAGAATACCGAGTGTTTTGATGCCGCCTGACTCGGTCATGTAGACGATCGTCAGAAGGAGTATGATTTCGAGACTCCTGGCGCCACCGACAATGAGAATGGCTGCAGCGCTAAGGTTGTTCATGAGCGTTGCCAGCGATTCAATTATCAGAATGGCCGCCATGCCAAGCCCTACAGTTTTCAGTTTGATGCGATCTGTTTCCAACCCAGTTTCCTCAGTGCATTATAGGCGTATAACTGGACATACCAGTGATCAGACGTCTTAATAGTTTCCAGAAGTCTTGCCGTGGTTTTCCGGAATTTCCTTTTTCCCATGCTGTAAAGCGCCTGACACACCACATTGGGGTGGGGATCTCGCATGAGGGTGATCAGGTGTGTTTCGTCATCGGGGTGCCTGCCTGTTCCCAGGTTTCTGGCCAGCCAGTAACGAACCGGTATCGATGGGTGCTGTGACAGGTCTTTGGTAAGATCGAATTGATGCAGATCCAACCTGTTTGCTTCAATCTGCTTGAGTGCCTGGACCGTATCTTTCCAGTTGTCCGACGCAAGCATTCCGGGCAGGCTCTCAATTGTGAGGTCTTTTTTATCCCGCATGGGCATCAACATGAGCAACAGGATGCCCAACAGGCAGCAGACGACGATGCCGGCAATGGCAGATGACTGCCTGCCAAGGAAGCATGAGAATCCCCGGCACAACAGTCCGTTGAACAGCCAATAGAGTATCAGGGGGAATCCCACCAGCAATGATATTGATGTTGCTGCGCGAAAATGGATATAGGCATCATTGCTCTTGGACAGATCCTGCAGGATTTGTCGCGTATTTTCAAAAAAATCCTGCAGATCCGTCTCTATGACTGCCTGTCGACTTCCAGACAATCGTATACGTTCTTTTTCGACCGTGACTTCAAGGTCCGCCTTTCCCCTTCCATCGATCAATAAATAGTCGTAGTTGCCGAGCTTTCTTTTTAATTGCTTATATTCCCGGGAACCTTCTGACCCCGAGAGGTGATAGGTCTTGATCAGTTTTTGATTCAGGTTGCGAAAGACTTCTGCTGGATACAGGGTATACTGATAATAGAAGTCGTTGAGGTGTACGCCCGGAGCATTCGACAATAAAAGGTTGTCTCTGATATTGATATAGAGAGAGGCATTCATCTGGGTCGACCAGAGAAAGGCCAACAGCGAAACGACCAGAAAATGCAGCGATAGCGTCAGCCGGGAATGCCGTCCCGGATCGTTGGGGCTTAAAAGCAGGAAAAGTATGACCACAACAGCAGGAATAAGGATGGCATGCAGGGTCGGCATGAGCACGAAGCCATGCCAGTTAAGGGCTGTTATCGACGATGCCCACAGCCCCAGGAAGACAAATAGAAAACCCTTGTTCATGCGGCACAGGTATTTCCAGATCCAGACACACGCCAGGGATGCCAGAGAAATGCCCACCCCTACAGTGAGGGTGAAAAAGAGCCCACCGTTAAAGGCAGGGGATATCATTTTGAGTGTCGGTAATATCTTTTGGTTGGGGACCGTGAGAAAGCCGGCCTGGGCAAGCCAAAACATTTTCTCATAAAGCGCCAGGTTGCTGATGAATACCTGTACCGTGCCAATTGTCTGTGCCAGGAGTAGGCCGGAACCGACAGATATGGATGCTGAAAACCGTGTTTTCAATGTGCAGGTTCCTTTTTGTCTCGGAGCTATGAACAAAAAGAAGGTGAATATCGCGGCTGCTGGATAATCCCTGTTCGACTGTGAAAAACTCAGACAGTTTCACAGTCACTCAGAGATCACCCATCAGCCTTAGGGTCTTACCTCTGTTTGGTTTACAGGCCCGTTTTGTTTAATGTTTGAGACTTATAGCGATGACGTATACCATATATGGCAACCCTTGGGCAAATACCAATCTTTTCTTGTCTATTCAAAGGAATTGGGATATAAAAATCGTTTTATTGAAGAGCATCCATAAGCCGTAAGCTATTTGCGGCTTATGGCTTAATGCTTACAGCTTGAAAAAGAGGTTATCATGAAAATTATCGTGGCAGGTACAGGGTATGTAGGGCTCGTCCATGCAGCGGTCTGCTCGGAGTTCGGTCATGAAGTGATCGCTTATGATAATGATGAAGAGAAAATAGAGGCATTCTCCAGTGGGGAGACGGACCGAATCCTTCAATATGTCAATGAGCCTGGATTGGCCGACATCATCCGGAAGGTCTATGGGAAGCATCTTTTCTTTTCTACGAGCCTGAAGGATATTGTCGAGGGAACGGATGTGATTTTTCTGTGTCTGCCTACGCCTCCCAACCTGGATGGCTCCACCAACCTGACCTATTACGATGCCGCCCTTGAAGTTATCGCAAAACACCTGCAGGACCGGAAAGATCTGAGACGGGTCGTGGTCGTCAACAAAAGCACCGTACCCATCGGTACGGCAAACCACCTGAAATCGGTCCTGGAGCGCAACAAGGTCGAAAATGTCGGTGTGGCCTCCAATCCTGAGTTTCTTGCCGAGGGGACAGCGGTGCCGGAGGCCAGAAAACCGGATAGAATCATCGTGGGATGTAATGATGATGAAGATTTTATCCTTCTGCAGCGGGTTTATTCCAAATTCGTTCACCATGTGCAGACAAAATATATCGAGACCTCCCCGGAAACCGCCGAAGCCATCAAGTATGTGGCCAATACCATGCTTCTGACCTATATATCGTTCTGGAACGGCATCGGTGCAAAACTGGGTGAGAAAATACCGAATGTGAAGATCGACGACCTGCGGCTTGGCGTCACGGCAGACAAACGCATCAGTACCTGGGGCTCGTTTGTCAGTAACGGTGCCGGTGGGAGCTGCTTTGGCAAGGATATCGCCTCCCTGATATACCAATTGCGACGGGCGAACGTCGACACAAAGATGTTGGAGGCTTCCTTCGAGGTCAATGAAAACCAGAAAGTCTATCTGGTGGATCGTGCCATCACCGAAAGTGGTTTCCAGTTCAATAACAAAACCATAGCTGTACTGGGTCTGGCTTTCAAGAAAAACACCAACGACATGCGTGATGCATCATCCATCAAGGCCATAGAACGTTTGCTGGGCAAAGGTGTTTCGTCCATAAGAGCTTACGATCCCCTGGCCAATGATGCTGCCAGGCTGGAATTCAATCCTTCCAGAAATGTGTTGTTTGAAAAAATACAGTATTTTGACTCGGCCAGGTCGGCCATCAAAGGATCGGATGCCCTGTTTATTTCTTCGGATTGCGAAGAATTTCGAGGGCTTTCCCGAACCATCGAAGATACGGCGGCCCCGCCGTATCTTATCTTGGATGGCAGACGCATGATCCCGGACTTTGAAATACTTGTGAAAAAAGGGTATACATACTTGGCAGTCGGATCCATGGTAATGGGTTAGGCTTGGATCCAGGCGGCTATTAGCATGTAGCTGTTAGCTGATAGCTCGATTAAAAGTTAAATCTCAACTTTCGGGGTTCAGTGAACGCGAAATGAATAATCCCCTGGCGCTTTGCGAACTCGCCGCAAGGGCTCCTAACATCAGCACTTGCCATAAAGTTTAACAGGTATGACTGTTAAATGATCGGGTTTTCATATTGGATTTTCATTGTCCTGCGCTGATGTAAGGAGCCCTAAGCGCCTCAAACAGCGCAAATCGCCATTGGATCACCCATTTCGCTCTATCTATGACGAAACCCGAAAGTTGAGTTAAGTGTCTTGTTACCATCGGACAAAAGCAGATGAGAGAAGCGGGAATTATTAAAATAAGCGGCGAAGCCGCGTCAAATAAAATCACGCAGTGATTTTATGGGGGTATGGATGGATTACAAACAAACCTTGAATTTGCCCAAGACGAAATTTCCCATGAAGGCCAATCTGGCGGTTCGTGAGCCGGAACAGATTGCTGAATGGGAAACCTTAAAACTTTATGACAGAATTCGTGAGGAATCCAGGGAGCGGGAACCCTTTATCCTGCATGACGGCCCTCCTTATGCCAACGGCAATATTCATATCGGTACGGCCTTAAACAAGATTCTGAAAGATATTATTGTTCGTTCGCGCCAGATGTCCGGGTTCAATGCCACCTACGTTCCTGGATGGGACTGCCACGGCCTGCCCATCGAGCATAATGTCGACAAGGAAATGGGTGACAGGAAAAAAGAGATTTCCCAGGCGGATTTCCGTCGCAAGTGTCGGGCCTATGCTGAAAAGTGGATAGATATACAGCGGGAAGAATTCAAACGGCTGGGGGTCATGGGTGAATGGGAGAACCCGTACCTGACCATGAAATACCGCTACGAAGCGATTATCGCCACCGAATGCCTGAAGTTCGGGCTCAACGGCACTCTTTTCAGAAGCAAGAAACCGATTCACTGGTGCTGTAGCTGTCAAACCGCCCTGGCAGAAGCCGAAATCGAATACCATGATGAAACCTCCCCATCCATTTATGTCAAATTTCCCATGATTGACGGGCTGGATGACGAAATACCGGCACTCAAGGGCAAGACGGTATCGGTAATTATCTGGACAACGACACCCTGGACGATACCGGCAAATCTGGCCATTACCCTGCATCCCAATTTTATCTATGCGGCTGTGGATGTGGGCAACAACGATGTTTATATCCTCGCCAGGGAACTGGTGGAAAACTGCATGCAGACTTTCGGTATTTCCGACTATACAATTCTGGCCGAAATCGAGGCGTCGACACTGGAACGGAAAAAATGCCGTCATCCCCTTTACGACAGGGAATCCATGCTGATACTTGGCGACCATGTAACCCTGGAAGCTGGAACCGGCTGTGTTCACACGGCTCCGGGTCATGGCCGGGAAGACTACGAAGTTGGGCTGGCATACGGTATCGACGCCTATTCTCCGGTGGACGATGACGGTCGTTTCACCGATGAGGTGGATCTTTTCAAGGGTGGCTTTGTTTTTGACACCAATAAAGCCATCAATGACACCTTGAATGAAGCCGGGGCCTTGCTGGCCAGTGAAAGCATCAAGCATTCCTATCCCCATTGCTGGCGGTGCAAAAAACCCGTGATATTCCGGGCAACTCCCCAGTGGTTTATCTCGATGGATAAGACCGGTCTGAGGGAAAAGAGCCTGAAAGCCATTGATAAGGTTGAGTGGATACCGCATTGGGGAAAAGACCGGATATTCGGAATGATCGAAAACCGCCCGGACTGGTGTATCTCACGGCAGCGGGCGTGGGGGGTTCCCATTGCGGCTTTTTATTGCAAAGACTGTGAAACACTGCTCTTGAACCAGGAGATGATCGACAACGTATTTCGATTGTTTGAAGCGCACGGCGCTGATGCATGGTTTGAAAGGGATACCAGTGAAATACTTCCCAAAGACGCAAGCTGTGAAAACTGTGGGAGTCAAACATTTGTCAAGGAAACCGATATTCTGGATGTGTGGTTTGACTCCGGTGTGAGCCACGCTGCCGTGCTCGAAGATCGGGACTACTTGCGATGGCCCGCGGAACTCTATCTGGAAGGGAGCGATCAGCACCGGGGCTGGTTTCACAGCTCACTTCTGACTGCGGTGGGCACCCGGGGAAGTGCGCCCTATAAATCTGTTTTGACCCATGGGTTCGTGGTGGATGCCGATGGCCGCAAGATGTCAAAATCCATCGGAAACGTCATTGCACCCAAAAAAGTGATCGATAAATACGGCGCAGAGATTTTGCGTCTCTGGGTGGCGGCATCCGATTACAGGGACGATATCCGCATTTCTGAAAATATCTTGAGACAGCTCAGCGATGCCTATCGCCGTATTCGCAACACAAGTCGTTTCATGCTTGGAAACCTGTACGACTTTGATCCTGAAAAGGACAGTGTCACTTATGACGAAATGCCGGAAGTCGATCAATATGCACTGCATCGGCTTTACAGAATCATCGAAAAGACGCGCAAGGCCTACAACACCTATGAATTTCATGTGATTTATCATGCACTCTACAATTTTTGTACACTGGATCTGTCTGCTTTCTATCTGGATATCCTGAAGGACCGTCTTTATACGTCACCACCGACGTCCGTGGCAAGACGAAGCGCCCAGACCGTCATGTGTGCCATCCTGGATGCCATGGGACGACTGATGAGCCCGATTCTACCTTTCACGGCTGAGGAGATCTGGAAATATATGCCCGGCCGGAATGAACAAGGAGAGAGTATCCATCTGCAGAGTCTCCCTGAGGCCAAGACCGTATGGAAAAACGATGCATTGGCCAAAAACTGGAAACTGTTGCTCGAGATCCGTGGCGAGGTTACCAAAGCGCTCGAAGAGGCCAGAACGCAGAAACTGATCGGTCACCCCCTCGATGCCGCTGTGACCTTGTCCGTTGATCCAGAAACGTATAAAAAATTGAAGCCATATTCAGAGGATCTAAGATTTATCCTCATTGTGTCCCAGGCGGATCTGACCAAGGGTCCCCTGGACGGGCACACTTTTCAGAGCGACGATATCGAGGGCCTCAGCATAGAAGTGGCGCCTTCGCAAGGGACAAAATGTGAGCGGTGTTGGACGCACAGTCCCTCTGTCGGGTCACATGAGAGCTTTCCCACCATCTGTGATCGTTGCGTGGGCACCATGGAGAAGTTAGATATAGCTTGAGTGCTTCAATAAAAGGAATATTTGGAATATGAGCTTAGAAGTGGGGGCCCCGTGTCGGCAATTTTAGGAAACCGGTATGCCAAACTGGTGATGATCGCCGGAACTGTCTGCATCGTGGATCAGCTTGTGAAGGCCCTGATTGTATCCATGGTTCCTGTATACCAGACGATTTCGGTCATTCCTGGATTTTTTAACCTGACACACATATATAATCCCGGAGGGGCATTTGGCTTCTTGTCCGGCAGTCCATCGGAGCTGCGACATCTTTTTTTTGTGGTCGCATCGGTGGTGGCTATGGGTCTGATCATCTTTCTCTATGCCAAGACACCGTCCGGCCAGGGCTTGCTGGAATTCGGGCTGTCTTTGATCCTGGGTGGGGCTGTCGGTAATATTATAGACAGAATTCGTCTTGGAAAGGTGATCGACTTTCTCGATGTTTATGTCAAAGGTATTCACTGGCCTGCATTTAATGTCGCCGACAGTGCCATCACCATAGGTATCGGCTTATTTATTTATCATCTGCTCTTCAAAGAACTCAATTGACGTCCATCAAACACAACGAGATTCAGCAGTATTTAAAGCGCTTAAGCCAGGACAAAGGATCGGTTTTTTATCCGGTTTGCCTGTTGCACGGAGAGGAAGTGTTGACCAAGGCCGCGCTTCAAAGCGTGTTGAACCTTCTCATGCCTGGGTCAGCCAGGCAATACAGTTACGAAACCTGGGAAGGCATACCTGAGAACGTCTTTGCTGCTGTGCAGTATTTGAACACCTATGCGCTGCTTAACAGCGGCAAGGTTGTGGCCCTGCTGAACAGTTCTCTTTTCTCTGCAACCCAAAAAGGAACACCCCCGTCTGACGACGCCCGTCAAGGACGGTCGACACCCGGTGATGCCGCTGAAATACTGATGACGGCCCTGTCGGAAAAATTTCCAGACAATCATTATTTAATCATGACGGCAGAATCCGTTGATAAACGTCGACGGCTCTACAAGGTTGTGGAAAATGCCGGTCTGGTGGTTGACTGTTCCGTGCCACAGGGTGACCGTCAGGCGGACAGGGTCGCACAGGAGTCCGTTCTCAGAGAAAGCATGCAGAGCCTTCTTTCACAACACGATAAAATTCTGGAACCTTCAGCATTTGAAGCGCTCTGTGACATGACCGGGTTCGACATCCGAACATTTCAGAACAATCTCAACAAGCTTATCGATTATGTAGGTGACCGGAAAAATATCGCTCTGGAGGACATTTCGATTGCCCTGGAGCGGACCAAGCAGGACCCTATTTATGCATTCACGAATGCCTTGTCGGAAAAAGATGTTGGGAACGTGTTGTTTTATATGGATTCACTGCTTTCGAACGGATATCACGAACTGCAGCTTGTGGCGGCAGCGGTCAATCAGATCAGGCGTTTGCTGGTCATCAGAGACTTTGCGACAACAGTTGCCGGTGGTACCTGGCAGGCCGGTATGTCCTACAATACTTTCCGGGGCCATGTCATGCCCCTGATTCAAAAGCATGACACGGCTTTGAAGGAACAGCTCGCGGATTGGGACCGGTCTCTTGCGGGTGACGCGGAGACGGCCGGTGAGTCAAAAAAGCGAGTGACCGGGAGCGACCTTTTGATTGCTCCGAACCCGAACAATGCCTATCCTGTTTACAAACTGATGCAAAATGCTGTGACATTCCATGTTGCAGAACTTCTTGACGCGCTGAAGACGCTCGGTCGAGCGGACCGGTATCTCAAATCTTCGGGGCAGCCACCCAGAGCGATTCTGGCCGATGCAGTATTGAATATATGTAGTGGGTTAAGATCGCATAGTTAAATAAAAACATGAGGGTTTGCGGGGCAATAAATGACGCGCGTAGCGCTAATGACGCCTGAAAGGCAAATGTCATCCGCAGGATAAATTGCACCCGTAAGGGTAAATATCGTCCGAAGGACTAATGACACCCGAAGGGCAAATAGTATGCTAAAGTTTGTTAAACAACAGGAACAAAAATTGGCCATGCGGCTCCTGGCCTGGCACTATGAGAAAAACTCCATTGTGATGCCGCCGCCTTCCGAATTGAGGCAACAGGCCGAGCGTCTTGTCAATGACGCCCATCGCATCGCGAGGGAGAGGGGACGCAATGTGATGTCGATTATCAAGGACCTGGTTGCGGATATCAAGAAAGGTTAGAAACCCGTAGCACACTGTTCATCAATTGAAGAACCTCGCAGCAAGCTACGGGGAATGCGCTCGCTGTTGCGGTTCATTATCGGTTGCAAAAAAGAAAACGAGTATGTTAAGAAAATAATTTAATAGCGATAAGCGATAAGCCGTTAGCAGCGTATTGCTTATACACAGGTTAATAAACACATGACAAACCAGGGAAATAAAAGAATCACCGTCGGTATCATAGGGGCGACCGGTTATGCGGGTGCGGAACTTGTGAGAATCCTTTCCGGTCATCCCCATGTGACCGTGACAGTGCTGACATCACGTCAGTACACCGGGATCCGGTTCGACCAGGTATACCCGGCAATGAAGGACCGCATGCCGCTGGTATGTGAAACGCTTTCCATGGAGAGACTGGACAATGCCTGTGAAGTGATATTTATGGCACTCCCGCATCAGATACCCATGACCATTGCTCCCGAACTGATTGCAAAAGGGAAACGCGTCATCGATCTCTCAGCCGATTTTCGATTCAACGACCCCAGTCTATATGAATCCGTATATCAACGCCATACTGCAATAGAGCTGCTGGGTGATGCTGTTTACGGTCTGAGTGAAATATATCCGGAGGCTATTCAGGATGCCGTGTTGATCGGAAATCCAGGTTGTTATCCTACCAGCGCGCTTTTACCGATTATTCCACTTTTGCGGAGTGGGTTGATCGACTTGACGTCGATTATCATCGACGCTAAATCAGGGGTTAGTGGTGCCGGGCGTTCCTTGTCTCTGGGTACTCACTTCTGCCAGGTAAACGATTCCTTCAAGGCTTACAAGGTAGCCGAACATCGTCACAATCCTGAAATCGACGCCATCTTGAGCCGCGAAGCCGCAGAATCTGTGAGCGTTCTTTTTGTACCCCACCTGGTGCCAATGACCCGGGGTATGCTGACGACCATGTACGCAGGCTTGCAAAATCAGGTGACAGGGGATGATATTCGGGCTTGTCTGAATGCATTCTATGGCAAGCGCCCCTTTGTGCGTATCTGCCCGGAAGGAAGCCTGCCGGAAACCCTTCATGTCAAAGGAACCAATTACTGTGATATCGGTTTCAAGCTGGATCAAAAACAGGGTCGGGTCATCCTGATATCCGCCATCGACAATCTGGTAAAAGGTTCTGCAGGGCAAGCTGTTCAAAACATGAACATCATGTGTGGTTTTGATGAAAGCGCTGGATTGATGCAGATGCCATACCCGGTCTGACCCAAGCACTTGACATGATCCGGTTCATGCAATAAAACCGTTTTACTATCAATTATTTATTCAGGAAAGGAGAGCCATTATGACAGCAACGCTGATCAAAGGGACCGAGATTCGCGAAGAAATCTTGGAAGAAATTACAGCAGAAGTAGCTGAAATTAAAGCCAAACATGGTGTCGTTCCAGGTCTTGTCACTATTCTTGTTGGCGAGAGTCCCGCGTCCATATCCTATGTCACGCTAAAGATAAAAACAGCCCACAGAGTCGGATTCAAGGAAATTCAGGACAGCCAGCCGGTTGATATCTCAGAAGAGGCCCTGTTGGCCCTGATCGACAAGTATAACAATGATGAATCCATCAACGGTATTCTTGTTCAACTACCGCTTCCCAAACATATCAATGAAAAGAAAGTGCTCAATGCCATCGACCCGGACAAGGATGTGGACGGATTCCATCCTGTCAATGTCGGTAGGTTAATGATTGGCGGCGACGAGGTCAAGTTTCCTCCCTGCACACCCTATGGTATTCAAGAGATGATTATTAGGGCCGGTGTTGAGACAAGTGGTGCCGAGGTGGTGGTTGTCGGCCGATCCAATATCGTTGGAAAACCCATCGCCAATATGATGGTTCAAAAAGGACCGGGTGCCAACGCCACTGTCACGGTGGTGCATACGCGGACCAAGGATCTTGCCGCACATTGTCTACGCGCAGATATTCTTATCGTTGCTGCCGGTGTTCCTGGATTGGTCAAACCGGAGTGGATCAAACCCGGTGCCTGTGTCATCGATGTCGGTGTGAACCGCGTCGGCGAAAAACCTAGCCAGAAGAATCCCGGGAAAATGGTCGCAATACTAAAAGGCGATGTCGACTTTGACGAAGCCAAGGAAATTGCAGGTTTTATTACACCGGTTCCTGGGGGCGTCGGTCCCATGACCATTACCATGCTCATGCTGAATACCCTGAAAGCACTCAAATTTAAGCTCGGTATAGCCGCCTAATCTGGATTTTTTCCGTGAAGCACCGTTCTTGCCGGCGGTGCTTCATGGAAAACGTTCTTCGCTGTCTGATTGTAGAAAAAACATGGCCATGTCATGCTGGAGGCCAGGGACACCAGCCCAGGCTTGACAGGCTGTTTCAATCGTGGTAAAAATAAACTTTAGCAAATTCGATATCCTTATAATAGACCATTGAAAAGAGGATCTAATATGTTTTAAGATCCTGTTTTCAATTGGACGATTGCAGAGCGCATAGTCATGAAGAAAATGACCTTTTTTGTTTTGAGCAATACCGGTTCACGGGCCAGTCAGATTTCGGTGCCGGGTAGTCTTATTTATGTTTCCTTTGCCGCTATTTTTATCGCTCTATCGATTCTGGGTTATTTAGCCTACGATTATTATCAGCTCAGAACAGTCGGTCTGGTCAATCAAGCATATGAAAGACAGATCGATGATCAAAAGGATACCATTGCCGGTCAGCAAGCCCAAATCCAGACCTTTACTTCCGAAATAAACAAGCTGAAATCAAAACTGGTGACACTCAATAATTTTGAAAAGAAGATCCGCGTGATTGCCAATCTTGATCAAGAGAACGATCAGGAAAATCTTTTCGGGGTTGGTGGCTCAATACCGGAAGACCTTGAAACCGATCTTGATTTGACAAAAAGACAGACGGGTCTGCTCCGGGAGATGCACGAACAGGTCGATAACTTGAATCTGGCGACTTCCAATCAGAAGACCGGTTTTTCATCCCTTCTGGAGGCCCTTGAAGGCCAGAAAAATCTTCTGGCATGTACCCCAGCTCTCAGACCTGTCAAGGGATGGATGACATCTCGATTCGGGTACCGAAAGTCTCCTTTTACGGGTCGTAAAGAACTTCACAAGGGGCTTGATATCGCCAACAGAGAAGGCACTCAGATAATTGCACCTGCCGATGGGATAGTAAAATTTACAGGCAGAAAAGGGCTTTTAGGTAAGTCGATGGATATCGATCACGGCCACGGTATGATAACCCGTTACGGTCATCTCAAAGAGATATTAAAAAAGCGGGGTGAGCCGGTCAAAAGAGGAGATATCATTGCAGAAATGGGTGACACAGGACGAAGTACCGGTCCGCACCTTCACTATGAGGTTCATCTCAACAGTGTACCCGTCAATCCAATCAAGTATATCCTAAACTAGTTATGGCATCGCTGCCGCGCTGCCATCCAATCCAGGCTGCAATCTTTTTAAAATCAAATTGCGTAATATGGGTTTTACCATTGCCTTGGTGATCTTTATGTATTAATTCGTGAAGCGAATTTATTTTCGGAGGGAACACTTCCACATGGTTATGAATTTTTTGACAAAAATATTCGGCAGTAAAAATGAACGGGAACTAAAAAAGCTTCAACCCATGGTTGGTCAAATCAACCTACACGAGCCGACTGTTCAGGCCATGAACGATGGGCAGCTGACGCAGCAGACCTTGCGCTTCAAAGAACGATTGACGAATGGTGAGTCCCTGGACGACATTCTGCCCGAAGCGTTTGCTACAGTTCGTGAAGCGTCTGTACGCACATTGGGGATGCGTCATTTCGACGTTCAGCTCATCGGCGGGATAGTACTCCACAATGGATGTATCGCTGAAATGAAGACCGGTGAGGGCAAAACACTTGTGGCCACACTGCCGGCTTATTTGAATGCTTTGGCGGGAAAAGGCGTCCATATTATCACGGTCAATGACTATCTGGCAAAACGTGATACTGAGTGGATGGGAAAGCTCTATAATTTTCTCGGCTTGTCTGTCGGTACTATCGTTCATGGAATAAATGACAACGAGCGTAAAACAGCCTATGGCTCAGACATTACCTATGGAACAAACAACGAGTTCGGTTTTGATTATCTGCGGGACAACATGAAGTTTGACCACAAGACTCTGGTGCAATCCGAGTTGAATTATGTCATCGTCGATGAAGTGGACAGCATCCTGATCGATGAGGCGCGAACCCCATTGATTATTTCCGGCCCTGCTGAAAAATCAACCCATCTCTACTACCAGGTTAACAGCATTATTCCCAAACTAAAGCGTGAACATGATTTTACCATTGACGAAAAGGCACGATCCGCTGTTCTTACAGAAGAAGGTGTCGCCAATGCAGAGCGTATCCTGAATGTCGACAATCTGTACGATCCCAAACAGATCGAGCTTTTGCATCATATCAACCAGGCTGTCAAAGCCCACGCCCTGTTCAAAAGAGATGTAGACTATATCGTTAAAAACGGTGAAGTCATCATTGTGGATGAATTCACCGGGCGTTTGATGCCGGGAAGGCGCTATAGTGAAGGTTTGCACCAGGCGCTCGAAGCCAAAGAGAACGTTAAAATCGAAAATGAGAATCAGACCCTGGCTACGGTCACATTCCAGAATTATTTCAGAATGTACAATAAACTTGCCGGTATGACCGGCACCGCGGACACGGAAGCGGCTGAATTCAAAAAGATCTATCAACTTGATGTCTTGGTCGCTCCAACCAACCAGCCCATGATCCGCAAAGATTTTTCGGATGTTATCTATAAAACACGCAGGGAAAAATTCGAAGCGGTCATGGATGAAATCGTAGAACTCAATCAAAAAGGCCAACCGGTTTTAGTGGGAACCATCTCCATCGATGTTTCCGAAGAACTGAGCAAAAAACTGAAAAAGAGAGGTATCCAGCATGAAGTTCTGAATGCCAAGAACCACGAGAAAGAGGCAGAGATCATTTCAATGGCCGGTCAAAAAGGGGCTGTAACAATCTCCACCAACATGGCGGGTCGCGGTACAGATATCGTGTTGGGTGACGGTGTTGTCGATCTGGGGGGGCTCCATATTTTAGGAACCGAGCGTCATGAGAGCCGTCGAATCGACAATCAGCTCAGGGGGCGGTCCGGTCGTCAGGGGGATCCGGGGTCCTCACGTTTTTATCTTTCCCTGGAAGACGATCTTCTGCGGATTTTCGGTGGTGAAAGGATTACCGGAATCATGGAAAAACTTGGCATGGAGGAGGGTGAGCCTATTGAGCATAGTCTGATCAGTCGCGCCATCGAGAATGCACAGGCCAAGGTTGAAGGTCATAATTTTGATATTCGTAAACACCTGCTCGAGTACGACGATGTCATGAACCAACAGCGTGAAGTCATTTACAAACAGCGCCGTGAGGCGCTGGATGGGAAGAATCTGAAGGAAACCATTCAGGATATCATATTTGACAAGGCTTCAGGGATAGCTGAATTGTTTGCAGACGAAAAGATTTTGCCCGAAGAATGGGATTTCAAGGGGATTGATGAAGCGGTTTTTAAGCAGTTCAACTTGAGGATCGGTAAACCTGATGACGATACACTCGATGGCCTGACGGGCGAGGGGCTTACTCAGTTGATTCACGACGTTGCCGTCTCAGCCTACCATGAAAAAGAAACCCTTATCGGTCCTGATGAATTTAGAAATCTGGAACGCTATATTCTGCTGCAGACGGTGGACCAGTTGTGGAAGGACCATCTGCTCAGCATGGATCACCTGAAAGAAGGGATAGGACTCAGGGGATATGCCCAGCAGAACCCATTGCTTGTGTATAAAAAAGAGGGGTTTGAGATGTTTCAGGATATGATCTCAAGGGTTCAGGAAGAGACGCTTTCGATTCTATACCGAATTCAGCTGGCAGAACCTGAGAATCTGAAGGAACTACAAAAGCCCGAGGAACCACCGCTGATGTTTTCCGGTGGCGATATGGCAGCTGCCAAGAAAAAGCCGGCGACACGATCTGACAAGAAAGTTGGCCGCAATGCACCATGCCCCTGTGGCAGCGGGAAAAAATATAAAAAATGCTGCGGGCAGTGAACCGAAACAGCGAGCGCATTCCCCGTAGCTTGCTGCGGGGTTAGCGAGCGAATCTAAATTAGACAGAATTCCTTACGGTCGAAGATTCCTCGTAGCTTGCTGCGAGGTTCTTCAATCACCCATTTCACTCTGTCGATGGCGAAACCCGAAAGTTGAGTTATAAAGCGTAAAGGGTATCAATTGCATAGTCATGCCTACAGAACTTCAAATATCAGACTACATTGAATCAACATCCTGGACCATTGGTGTCATCTCCGATACACACGGACTGTTACGCCCGGAAGTGATGAAATCCTTTGAAGGTGTGGATCTCATTCTCCATGCAGGTGATGTCGGAGACCCGGAAGTGATTGATCTCCTGGAATCCGTTGCACCGCTGGTTGTGGTCAGGGGTAACATGGATTACGGGAGTTGGGCGGATCGACTTCCCGTTTCAACATCCCTTGTCATCGATAAAATCAAGCTGTTTCTAATTCATGATATTGAGCGGGTCGATGCTAAAATGAAACTGCAAAACTATCAGGTCGTTATTACCGGGCATACCCATTGCCCGCTTATCGAAAAGCAGGACAACATTCTATTTATAAATCCAGGCAGCGCAGGGCCTCAAAGAAACCGGCATTCCGTGTCGATTGGAAAACTGACCTTCTTCGATGGCCAACTGGATGCCCAACTTGTAGAACTGGATGTCTGATCTGGATGCCTCTTTACAAAGCAGTGTCTTGATGCTTATAGTATAGATACTGTTGTGCCGGCCTTGTGAGTGCCGCTTCAATAATGTTAATAAATATAGATGGATGTGCGCAGGAACAGGCAAAAATGAACATGTCAAAAACCGATATCACGGCCGATGCGCAGACCAGGACCCGTAAACGCGTTCAAGAGCCGCCGCTGTACCGGGTGCTACTCCATAATGACGATTATACCACCATGGAGTTTGTCATCGAGGTCTTGAAGGTTGTTTTCAATCGGTCCATGGAGGATGCGACGCAAATCATGCTGAATGTCCACAGAAATGGTATCGGCATTTGCGGTGTCTATCCATATGAGATTGCGGAAACCAAAGTGGAGATTGTAGAGGTGCTTGCCAGAACAAATGACTTTCCTTTAAAATGCTCCATGGAGAAAGCGTAAAAAATGATCAGTAAAGAACTCAGCGAAACATTGGGATTCGCTGTCAAAGAAGCCAAAAAAAGACGGCATGAATATGTGTGCGTGGAGCATGTACTTTACGCTATCCTGCATGACGAGAGCGGTGTCGATATCGTTGAAAACTGTGGTGGGAACGTAGAGAACCTCAAAGCATTGCTTGAAAAATTCTTTTCAGAGAAGGTAGAACGCATCCCTGAAGGATCTGAATACGTCCTGCAGCAGACCATCGGTTTTCAGCGGGTCATCCAGCGGGCTGTCAACCATGCACGTTCGGCTGAAAAACAGGAAGTGGCCGTGGGGGATATCCTGGCATCCATTTTCCAGGAGAAGAATTCCCATGCCGATAACTTTTTAAAATCGGAGGGTGTAACGCGCTTCGATATTCTGAATTATATATCGCACAATATCCACAACGAAGCTTTAAAACCCGGGGACAGCAGAATATCCAGACCGGATCAGAAAGAGAAAAAGAAATCAGATCCCCTGGCACTTTTTACCATCGATCTTATGGAAAGAGCCGCCCAAGGAAAACTGGATCCGTTGATCGGCAGGCAGCTTGAATTGGAACGAACCATGCAGGTCCTCTGCAGACGGCGCAAGAACAACCCTGTTTTTGTCGGTGATCCCGGTGTTGGAAAGACTGCGATGGCTGAAGGTCTGGTACAACGGATTGTGGCAGGGGCTGTCCCGGATATCCTGAAAGGTATTCGGATTTACGCTCTCGACCTGGGGGCGCTCCTGGCCGGAACAAAGTTTCGGGGTGATTTTGAGCAGCGTCTTAAAGGGGTCATTTCAAAGCTGATCAGTACCCCGAATTCGATCCTCTTTATCGATGAAATCCACACCATTGTGGGAGCAGGTGCCACGAGTTCCGGCTCCATGGACGCTTCCAACATTTTGAAACCAGTACTCGGTTCCGGTGACTTGCGCTGTATCGGCTCAACGACCTATGAGGAATACAAAAATCATTTTGATAAAGATCGAGCCTTTTCCCGCCGTTTCGAAAAAATCGAAATTGCGGAACCACCTGTGGATGAAACAGTGAAAATACTGAAAGGCCTGCGTTCGCGGTATGAGGCGCACCACAATATACGTTACAGCGACACGGCATTGAAGGCTGCAGCAGAACTGTCTGCCAAGCATCTGAATGACCGATATCTCCCTGATAAGGCCATCGATGTCATCGACGAGGCAGGCGCGTTCGTCCGGCTTTCAGGATCCACCCGCCGGAAGAGAATCAATCCGACCGATATCGAAAAAATCGTTGCAAAAATGGCCCGGATTCCCACCAGGAGTGTTTCCATAAATGACAGGACCAGGCTGTCGACACTTGAAAACCGACTCAAAGAATATGTTTACGGCCAGGACGAAGCCATTACTTCACTGGTAACCTCCATCAAGCGCTCCAGGGCCGGGCTGGGGTTTCCCGGTCATCCCATCGGTTCATTTCTGTTTACCGGACCAACGGGTGTGGGCAAGACAGAGGTGGCCATCCAGATAGCTAAGAATCTGGGTATCGAATTCATGCGATTCGACATGAGCGAATATATGGAGAAACACGCCATTGCACGGTTGATCGGTGCGCCGCCGGGTTATATCGGATTCGAACAGGGGGGACTGTTGACGGACGGTATCCGCAAACATCCCTACTGTGTCCTTCTGCTGGATGAAATTGAAAAGGCCCACCTGGATCTCTTCAATATATTGTTGCAGGTGATGGACCATGCTACCTTGACAGACAACAACGGCAAAAAGGCAGACTTTCGCAATGTCATCCTGATCATGACCACCAACGCCGGCGCCCGTGAAATGAGCTCCCAGTCCATTGGTTTTGGGGATCCCAAATCTGATACGGTCTTCAAGGGGAAAAAGGCCATTGAAAAAATATTCAACCCGGAATTCAGGAATCGTCTCGATGCCATCATCACATTCAATTCATTATCGAAGGATATCATGGGGTTGATTGTGGATAAGTTTATCAAAGAATTGAATGACCAGTTGGTTCCCCGAAATGTAAGGATAGAGCTTTCAGCGGAGGCAAGGGAATGGATGGCCCAAAAGGGTCATGACCCCCAGTATGGTGCCAGACCCCTGACAAGATTGATACAGACCGAAATCAAGAATATGCTGTCCGATGAAATTCTTTTCGGAAAACTGGAAAAGGGTGGTCATGTGCTCGTTGAAAGGGACGGTGACAAACTTTCTTTAAATACGACAGCGAAGCAAAAGGCCATTGCTGAAGCCCCGGCTGTATAAGCTGTAGACTGTTAGGCTATTAGACTGTAGGCTGTTGAGCGCCTAATGGCCTAATAGTCTACAGCCTAACCAAGCTAATCTCTTAAACTCATGCCTGTTTATCTTTTGTCAGAAGCCCTCACGTTTCCTCCTCCCCGTTTGGCATCCCAGGAAGGGTTGCTCGCTGTGGGCGGGGATCTGAGCCCGGAGCGCTTGCTGGCGGCATATGGTCAGGGCATCTTTCCATGGTTTTCAGAAGGCGAGCCCATTCTGTGGTGGTCGCCGGACCCGCGCCTGGTTCTCTTTCCCCATGAATTCAAGATCTCCAAAAACCTTAAAAAAATTATCAGACGATCTTTTTTCGAAATCACGGTTGATCAGGCGTTTCAAAAGGTGATTACCGAATGTGCCGAGATCCGGGTGAAACAGAAAGAACCTACCTGGATCGTGGGGGACATGATCGATGCGTATTGCCGGTTGCATGAATCCGGCTTTGCCCACTCGGTGGAAGCCTGGCAGGGTGGTGTGCTGGCGGGTGGTCTGTATGGCGTTTCCCTGGGTAAATGCTTTTTCGGCGAGTCCATGTTTGCCAGGGCCAGCAACGCATCCAAAATCGCGCTTGCCTGGTTAGTGGATTTCTTGCGGTCGCATGCGTTTCACCTGATTGATTGCCAGGTCACCACGACACATCTGGTCAGTCTGGGGGCAAGGGAGATCCCACGAGACAGGTTTCTGAAACTGCTGAAGACAGCATTAAAGGAACCGACCATCAAGGGCAAGTGGCAATATCTTGACGGGTGATGATGCTATAGGGGTTGTCAGAAAAACGTTCCGACGGTTTATTTGTACATTATCAGATGTGAAAACAGTATATTAGGCTTAATAAAAAAACGTTGAAATTCTGATAATTCCCGAATTAGATGAAATCTTCTATTTCGCAGATGCCCAGATTGCTATGATTTGCATTCACATAAATGGTGAGCACACAAGATCTCTGGGAAATTAGAGCTTCTGCTGGCTCGAACATTTTTCGGCTTATTGGCTTTTTTGATGGCGCCAATATTGTGGTTGTGGCACATGGGTTTCAAAAAAAGACCCAAAAAACACTCAAAGAGCCATTGAACTTGTCGAAGAGAGAAAAATAGACTATTCCAGGAGGAAAAAGATATGAGTGATCTTCAAAAATATATAAATAGAAGAAAGTCTCTCGATAGCAACTTTGCAGAAGGATATCCATTCGAAGCTATCCATTTTATCGATGATCCTTTGAAAAAGGGTCTGCGGCAACTTTAATTCAGTCAATAAACGGCCCGAGTATTCTGTTTCCTGCTGGTCGGTGACAGGTTGTTTTTGAAAGCTGATTGACAGTAATAAGTAAAAATACATAAAATAGGGTAAACGTATAACTTTTGGGGTCGTTGTACTGAATAAAAAGAGGGGGTAAATTTGGCTGAAAATAAAAAAGAGACTTTACATTCTTTAAGCTACGGTTGGTGTGGAAAAATTTTAAAGGTTGATCTTTCTTCAGGCGTCATCACAAAGATTGACACCCAGCCGTATGCAGACCGTTTTTTAGGTGGACGGGGAATCGCTACTCGTCTCTATTGGGAAAATGTACCTGCCGCAGCCAAGGCGTTTGACCCGGAAAATCATTTGATTTTCATGACAGGACCAATCACGGCTACCGGTGCTCAAGGCGCATCGAGGTTTTCCATCATCGGAAAATCGCCAATGCTGATGCCAGAGGGGTTTTGCTACGGCAATATGGGCGGATACTGGGGCGCTTCATTAAAAAGAGCTGGTTTTGACGGACTGATGGTATCCGGCAAGGCGGAGAGACCTGTTTACCTGTTCATTTCTGACGGGAACGCAACAATAGAGGATGCATCCGGGATTCATCTTGAAGGGGTTAAACAGGTCGAGGAGTATTTGCGCCAGACCCACGGGAAAAAAACACATTTCATTACAACAGGCCCAGCCGGGATGAATCTATGCCGCAATGCGAACCTGATGACGGATAATGAGGGCAGTGCAACCGGGGGGTTTGGCGCGATTCTAGGTGCAAAAAATTTAAAGGCAATTGCAGTGATAGGCACTCAATCTCCCCGGGTAAGCGACCCTGTGGCGCTAAAGGAACTCAATCAGTTCACCATAAAGTTAAACAAGCGTGATACTTCCTTTAATCCATATCCGCCTGATCAGATTTCCCGTAAAGGAAAAGCTTCATGTTTTCAGTGTGGCTTGGACTGTGTCATGCGATCCACCTATAAAACCCAATCGAACAGAGAGGTTGTCAGAAAGTGTCAGGCCATGTTTGTGTATTTCCCTTGGGTAATGGGACGCCAGGGGGAACCGGCTGAAACAGCTTTAAATGCAACCGGACTGTGCAACGATTTGTCCATATGCACGATGGAGATGGCAAATATCATTCAGTGGATAAGTGCGGGTTACAAGGCTGGCTATTTAAACGATGCCCAAACCGGTCTTGAAATTGACAAACTGGGCACATGGCAGTTTTTTGAAGACCTGTGCGACATGATCGCCTATCGAAAAGGATTTGGTAATCTTTTGGCCGAAGGTCTTTTAAGAGCGGGAGAAACCTTGGGGGAGGAAGCCAAAAACCTGTTTGCCAATGAGGTTGCAGGTGTCGGCGACGGTGCCACGTATTCTGCAAGAGAGTACCTGATGAATGGTTTGCTGTATGCCTTTGAACCCCGACAGCCCATTGCCATGCTGCATGAGGTCAGCAGAACGATTGGCATGTGGGTTATGAACTTGCAATATCCAGGATCAACACCGGTTTCCGCAGATGTTTACCGGGCAGCAGCAGCTAAATTCTGGGGCCATGAAAAGGCCTGGGACCTGAATACGCATGAAGGAAAAGCCATGGCTGCCACACGCATAATTGATCGCACTTATGTTAAGGACAGCCTGGGGCTATGTGATTCCTGCTGGCCATTGATGTTTTCACACCACACAGACGATAATGTGGGCGATTCAACCTTGGAAGTCCGCACATTCAATGCAGTTACTGGAAAAGAAATCGATGAAGACGCTTTGTTGAAAATCGGTGAAATCATTTTTAATCAACAGCGTGCTATCCTATTACGGGAAGGTTGGAACCCAAGGAAAGATGATACTATTGCAGACTTCAATTTCACCGATCCGGTCCAATCAGTTTTTATGAACGATGAGGTGCTTATCCCTGGCGAGGGTACTGTTGTTTTAAACCGTAAAGGCCAAGTTCTGGACCGTGAAGTCTTCGAGGAAATGCGGGATGAGTTTTATCGATTAAGAGGGTGGGATCCAGAAACAGGATATCCTGGGGCAAAAAAACTTCACGAACTTGGACTCTTAGACCTTTTAGATGCGAAGTGAAGCCAGGCCAGAATACAGCAAATATTCTGGTTAGATTTATACTACATTACAAGTTTCATAAAGGAGTTTTCTGCTTGAAAAAATGTAGGCCTATTTAAGATTTGCTCATTCTACCAGATTTTGGCGAATTAATACTTTGGTATACGGCAGTGCGGCAGGTCTTAATCTCAATTTGAGGTTTTGACACCTTATTTCCAGATAAAAGGTTTGACATCCGGCCGTCAAGACGGGTAATAATTGAAAAATATAGGGTGGAAGATGCCTTCGATATCTATCTCACAATCGGATTGCTTTCGATTTGTACCCTGGCGCACATACTCCTCTCAAAGATTCAAACACGCTCCAACATCACCAACGAAAACCCTTTCAACTATGGGAGGCTCCAAATGATCAAAACCATCCAATTTACCCTCAACGACAAACCCGTTCGTGTCGAAGTCGACACGGAGCGGACACTCCTATGGGTTTTGCGAACTGATCTGGGCCTTACCGGTGCAAAATATGGTTGCGGAGAGGGTTTGTGCGGTGCTTGCACGGTCCTTTTAGACGACGAGGCGGTTCCCTCGTGTCAAATGTCCGTAGGGTCCGTCGCGGGTGGGAACATAAAAACAATTGAAGGTCTCGCCAAGAACGGGCAGATGCACCCCATCCAACGGGCCTTTATCAAGCACGATGCCCTTCAATGCGGGTTTTGCACGCCCGGCATGATTCTCAAGGCCTATAGTCTCCTGGTTTCGAATCCAAAACCGACCCGCGATCAAATCATTTCGGGAATGGACGCCAATCTTTGCCGCTGTGGCACCCATATTCGGATTGTTCAAGCCATTCAAACCGCATCCGAAGAGCTGAAAGGAGGCAGACCATGATGACAAAAGAGACCTTCGTGGGAAATGAAATCGGCCAAACTGCCCCTTTCGCATCGCTAAGTAGAAGGGAGTTTATAAAACGCATGGGCCTGATGGGCGGTGGCCTCATCGTCTATTGTACCATAGGAGATATAACAGCCCAGGCCCGGGCTCCGAGAGAGGGCTATGCCGGTAGTAATGTACCCACCGATTTCAACGCTTTTCTGCGAATCGGCATAGATAACCGGGTAACCTGTTTTGTGGGGAAAATTGAAATGGGCCAAGGCCCCATTACCTCCTTTGCCCAGATGCTGGCCGAAGAGCTTGACGTCGCATATGAGTCGGTGGACATGGTCATGGGGGATACGGACAGATGCCCGTGGGACGCGGGAACGTGGGGATCCCTGTCGACCCGCTATTATGGTATCTTCGTGAAAGAAGCCGCCGCAGAGGCCAAAGGGGCCCTGAAGGAATTGGCCGCCGAAAGACTTTTATGTCCTGTAACGCGCTTGGTCACGGAGAATGGTATCATATCCGACAGAAAACATCCTATGTCCCGAGTGACCTACGGAGAGCTGACTACCGGGAAAATCATTGAACGGCATTTGAAAGAGCTGCCCCCTCTTAAGCCTGCATCCGAATATATCATCAGTGGCAAGTCCTATTTGCGAAGGGATGCATTAGACAAAGTTACCGGCCGGGCACAGTACACAGCGGATATTCGTCTTCCGGGGATGGTCTATGCCAGGATTTTGAGGCCACCCGCTCATGGTGCAAAACTGCTGAACGTGGATACCTCCGCCGCGGAAAGGATGAAGGATGTCCAGGTCGTTCACGATGGTGATTTGATAGCCGTTCTACACCCGCATCCGGACGGTGCCGAAAAAGCTCTTGTCAGTATTAAGGCCGATTTTGACCTACCAGATACGGGTATCAACGACGAAACCATTTTCAACCACCTTCTCGAAAATGCTCCGGAACCGGTGGTCGCGTCCGAAGCAGGCAATCTCAAAGTAGGCGAAAAAAAGGCCGTTTCGATTGTCGAGGAGACTTACCTGAATAGCTATGTAGCACATGCGCCCATGGAACCCCATGCAGCCTTGGCCTCTGTAGATGGAAACAAAGCATCGGTGTGGGCCTCGACGCAGACGCCCTTCGGTGTTCAAAGACTCGTTGCAAAAACGCTGGGCTTGCCAGTGGAAAACGTTCGCGTCATTACACCTTTCGTGGGAGGAGGATTCGGAGGTAAGTCGGCATCTTCCCAGGCCGCAGAAGCGGCGCGGCTTGCCAAACTTTCTGGTAAACCCGTCATGGTTATCTGGACACGGGAAGAGGAGTTTTTTTTCGATACTTTTCGGCCGGCCGCAGTGGTTAAAATTCGATCCGGCATTGACGACACAGGTCGCATGTCGTTTTGGGACTACCTTGTGTATTTTGCCGGCCAAAGAGGCTGCCAAAACTTTTACGAAATTCCCCATCATCGTGAAGCAGTTTACGGAGAATGGCGAATTGAATCGGGCATTCATCCCTTTGCAGTCGGTCCTTGGCGTGCCCCCGCTGCAAATACGAACATCTATGCTAGGGATCTACAGATGAATATCATGGCATCCATGGCAGGAAAAGATCCCTTGGAGTTTCGCCTGAGCCATCTGAAAGACAAACGAATGCGCGGGGTTCTCGAAGCGGCCGCAAAACAATTCGGCTGGACACCATCAAAAACACCCAGCGGCCGTGGCTACGGGATATCCTGCGGCATCGATGCAGAGACATACGTAGCTTCCATGGCAGAGGTCGAAGTGGACCGCAGCAGCGGAATGATCAATGTGAAGCGGGTCGTTTGCGCACAGGATATGGGCCAGGTAGTTAATCCGCAGGGGGCTACCATACAGATGGAAGGCTGTATTACCATGGGACTGGGCTATGCCTTGAGAGAAGAAATTCACTTCAGCAATGGCCGACTTCTCGATGTCAATTTCGACACCTATGCCATTCCGCAATTTTCATGGCTTCCCTTAATCGAAACCGTGATCGTGCCGAATCCGACCCTGGGGCCCAAAGGAGGTGGTGAGCCAGCCATTGTCTGCATGGGCGGCGTACTGGCCACGGCGGTGTACGATGCAACGGGGGCCAAAGTACTTCAGCTTCCCATGACACCACAACGTGTCAAAAGAGCCCTGAACAAAACGGGCTAACGGATGCAGATATCATGCATGATATCTGCACGGGCCCAATTATTCAGATTGTTGTGTTTTCATGGTATCGTCCACACACAAATTTAAGAGACCCCAAGTAAGATTATCATAGAAGCTTTTGATTATTGACTGATTCAGGAAAGTGAAGATTTGATCAAGATTGGTGATAACCCACGATTGAAGATACTGTAACAGAGTTTCGGACTGCACCAGTCTTCAACAGGCGCATCAGGCTTTTAGGGGATTTAGCTGCTACTGTACCAAGGGCATCAAAACCGATAGTGGCGTTAATATAATCGCGCAAGATAGCTTTTCCGGTATCCATATCACCGACCAGAAGGCATTCAATTCCTTGCATAAGTAGTTCTTCCCGAAATATCGGATCGCGTTCAATCCGGTTTTTAACAGTTTCTTTAAAATTTCTTGTAAGTGCCATTTCAAAACCTCTATGTAACGTCATTTCCAAAGAGATTACTTCCTGAAAAACACTGAGCAATATTATTTCCGGTTGATGATGGCGGCCATATACCCCGCCCCGAAGCCATTGTCGATGTTGACGACAGCTACGTTTGAACTGCAACTGTTCAACATGGCAAAAAGCGCTGTCAGGCCTCCGAGACTCGCGCCGTAGCCGATACTGGTGGGTACGGCAATTACCGGCCGACACACCATCCCGGCCACCACGCTGGGAAGTGCTCCCTCCATGCCGGCAACGACGATGATAACCGCGGCTTTTTCGATGAGGTCCTGGTGGGCGAAAAGTCGATGGATGCCGGCCACACCTACATCATAAATTGATTTGACCTTGTTTCCCATAGCCTGGGCTGTCAGGTGGGCTTCCCTGGCAACGGGGATATCGGATGTGCCTGCCGATATGACCAATATCTCACCTTTGGCGCTGGATGAGGGCTTTTGTTTCCCCAGGAGAATCATTCTGGCCTCCAGGTCATATATGGCGTCCGTAAAAATGGGCATGATTTTGGCCGCTTTTTCCGCATCGACCCGGGTGACCAGGATCACGGACTCCTGCGGGATCATCCTTTCCATGATGCCGATGATCTGTGGGGCTGTTTTTCCGAGACCGAAAATGACTTCCGGAAAACCTTTGCGAAGGGATCGGTGGTGATCGATATGTGCAAAATCGATATCTTCGTAGGGGAGTTTCTTGATTAAATCCGATGCCTCTTCAATGGAAGTCTTCCCATTAGCTACGGCATGTAACAGCTGATTGAGTCTTTCCTGATCCATAATTTATTACGTATCGAAAACCTGGTCTTCTGGGCCAGGTCAGAGAAGTTTGGCTGTGCCGATGTCGTTAGTTACTTAAATATTAATAAGCGACAACGTCGCGTCAAATAAAATCGTGCAACGATTTTATTATTCAATGGTCTGTTCCACAATATCGCCAGATTCACTGGTGGCAGGTTTGTTTTTTTCACTTTCAGACACCGGAGCTTGTGAAACCGGCGGTGGCGGTTGCGTGGCGGGTGCAACGCCGGATGAGCCGCTATTGCTTTTCTGAAGATTTTTCATCTCTTTCCTAATGGTCTGAATTTCTTTTTCCAAGAGGGCTGTTTTATCTAAAAGTGATTGTCGATACCCGATTTCCTTAAGTTTGAGTGCCAGTTCGAGGTCGTCCTTATCGATGGCTTTCTCACTGAACATCTCAAGTTCTTTTCTGATGGTATTGGTACGGATATCGATCTCCGCCATTTTTTCAGACAACATCCTTAAATTGTTAGACATCTGCCGTGATTCATCAACGATCTGGTCATTCACCAATGCAAGCGCTTCAATTTCGGGCTTCAAACTCTGTGGAATTTCGGCAATTTTGCTCGTCAAGGTTTTGGTAACACGGCTCAATTCATCCCGGTTAATTGACGAATCGCTTATCTGGGTCATTGACTCCTGAAGTTTGGTGATCCTGGATTTCAAAAAAGCAGCAGATTTTTCAAGTTCCGGAAGTTTTTTAGCCTGGATGTCATTTATCTTTGCCTGTTCGAGGGAAAGGGAGGAAAATTTTGATGCGAGATCCTTGGAAAGCTTTTGTACACCAATGGCCCCGGTGTCATAAGATCGCGTAACCCTGTCCTTGATATCGAGATAGGTGATAACCAGGATGACCCCGATCATGCAAGGGATGAGAATGGTCAACAGGGTTACCCGATGGCCGAGTTTTTCAATTTTGAGTTCTCGAAGCTCATCCTGGTGAATGGTCTCGGGCTCATCCTCGTCCGCGCTGAATTGAAATCTGGAATTGTCATTTTTTTCGATCATTGCTTATTCCCATTCTATTGTGCTCGGCGGTTTCGAGCTGATATCGTACACAACCCGGTTGACGCCACGAACTTCGTTGATAATCCGATTCGATATTTTTCCTAAAAATGCGTGGGGTAATCTGGCCCAGTCTGCAGTCATGGCATCTTTGCTGGTAACTGCGCGGATTGCCACAATATGCTCATATGTGCGGCTGTCCCCCATGATACCGACACTTTTCAGGGGTAATAGTACGGCAAAGGATTGCCATACTTTTTTATAATAACCACCCGCCCGAATCTCTTCAAGCAGGACAGCATCTACTTCCCTGAGAATGGCGAGCCTCTGTTGTGTTATTTCACCGATGATCCGGATGGCGAGGCCCGGACCTGGGAACGGCTGGCGCCAGGTGAGATCTTCGGGGAGGCCGATTGCCTTACCGAGAGCCCGGACTTCATCCTTGAAGAGAAACTTCAGTGGTTCCACGAGTTTGAGCTTCATTTTCTTGGGAAGACCACCCACGTTGTGATGGGATTTTATGACCGAAGTGGGACCGCCAAAGGCGGATACCGATTCGATAACATCGGGATAGAGGGTTCCCTGAGCCAGGAATTCAGCTCCTTTTATTTTTCGGGCCTGATCTTCGAATACTTCCATGAAGACCCTGCCGATAATTTTTCTCTTTTTCTCCGGATCTGAGACCCGGGCCAGGGCTTTCAGAAATTTTGATTTGGCGCTCACAAATTTGATGTTGATATTTAAATGTTGCTTAAGGCGCTGCTTGAGTTGAGATGTCTCGTTTTTTCGCAGCAGCCCGTTGTCTACAAAGATACAGGTCAAATTTTTGCCCACCGCTTTGTGAATCAAAAGGGCCGTGACCGAGGAATCGACTCCGCCGCTCAAACCAAGGATGACTTTCTGGTTTCCGATCTGTTGCCTGATTTCTGTGATTGATGATTTTGCAAAAGATTTCATGGTCCATGACCGTCGGCAGCCACATATATCAAAAAGAAAATGCTGGAGCATCAACTTGCCTTTGGGTGTGTGCTCTACCTCAGGATGGAATTGGAAACCATACAAACGCTTGCGATAATGTTGAGCTGCGGCAATGGGTGTGTTGCTGGTGGCGGCCGTCGCAACGAACCCTGTGGGGAGCTTCTGAATCGAGTCCCCGTGGCTCATCCATGTCTGGGTCTTGCTGTCCATGTCTTTAAAGAGCCCTGTCTGCTTTTTAATGGTCAGTTCGGCAAAACCATATTCCCGTTTCCGGGAACTGTTCACAACCCCTCCAAGAGCATCCACCATGAACTGCATGCCGTAACAGATGCCCAGTACGGGGATCTTCAGATTGAAAATATTTGTATCGATACGGGGGCTGTTTTCTTCATAGATACTTGAAGGCCCCCCGGATAAAATGATGCCTTCAGGTTTCATGGCCCTGATATCATTGATGGAAATTCTGGGCGATTCAATCTGGCAGTACACATGGCACTCCCTGACCCGGCGTGCGATCAACTGATTGAACTGTGACCCGAAATCGATGATCAGTATCATGGGTATTCCCTTTTATAGGTTTGCGAAATCATGGTGAATATGTTAGAGACGGCTACAAAAGTCAACTATTTTTAGAAGATTCAGGTATAAGCCATAAGCGGTGAGCTGCTTAACAGCCTACAGCTTAACGCTTATGGCTTATTGCTTATCCAAATATAGAGAGGTGACCCATGATAGAAAGCGGTGATTTGAGAAAGGGTCTGAAGTTAGAAATTGACGGAGAACCCTTTGTGATTGTCCAGTTCGAGTTTGTAAAACCCGGCAAAGGACAGTCGCTGTATAAATGCAAATTAAAAAACCTGTTAACCGGTGTTCAATTCGACAGGACATTTCGATCGGGAGATAAATTCAACGAAGCCGGTTTGGAAGAACATGAGATGGAGTATCTCTATTTCGACGGCGAAAGCTACTGCTTCATGAATACATCTACATACGAGCAAGAATTCATGAATGTGGAACAGATCGGGGATTTAAAGAATTTTTTAAAAGAGAACACGACCGTCAACATGCTGTTCTATGAGAGGCGGCCCATTGATCTTACATTGCCGAATTTTGTCGAGTTGACCATTACGCAAGCCGATCCCTGGGCAAAAGGGGACACGGCTTCGGGTGATTCAAAACCGGCGACAGTGGAAACGGGCTATGTGCTTCAGGTGCCGCCTTTTGTCGAGGAAGGGGAGGCCGTCAAGATCGATACCAGGACAGGGCAATATGTGGAGAGGGTGAAGCAATAAGCCCATTAGGCTGAAGACTGTTAGACTATTAGGTGTCTAAAGCCTACAGTCTAATAGCCTATTTGCCTGTACTATGAAATGTCCGCATATCGGTTTTGAATAGATTTCAGGATGCTGAGTCTGGAGAAGAATATTTCGATCAGTTCAGGATCGAACTGAGCACCCGATTCTTTTTCAATGGTTGTGAGAACGTCACTTTCATCCCAGGCTTCTTTGTAGACTCTTTTAGAGGAAAGGGCATCATACACATCCGCCAGGGCGACAATTCTGCCGAAGATAGGGATTTCATTCCCTTTTTTCCCCATGGGTTTCCCCTCGGGGGTCATACGTTCAGCCAGAGACTCGCCTGTCATCACATCAATATGGCCCGGGTATCCATGGCCATCCCAGCGTTCATGGTGGCTCAGGGCAACATCGAAGGCAGCCTCATCAAAATCTGACTGGGTGTTGAGAAATAACCGGGCTCCTAGAAAGGTATGCTGTTTCATGGTTTCGAATTCATCCTCATTAAAACGACTCGGTTTATTGAGGATGACGTCGGGAATGGCAACTTTCCCTACATCGTGCAACATGGCGGCCATACGGAGGCTATCCCGGTTCCGGTCAAATTCTTCTTTGGGCAGATTGTGTTTTCGCGCCCACTGTTCGTAAATTTCGATGGAATAACCACCCACACGGTTGACATGTGGTCCGGTTTCCTTCGGGTCCCGCATTTCAGACATGCGGATCATGCGAAGCAAAATAGATCGTGTCATCTGGGCGCGTTCTAGCGCCACGGCAGCTGTACTGGCAAAATGGAGCATGCATTTTTCATCGCTATCCGAAAATGGAATAATATTTTTGTTTTCATCCTGAGCGTTGATAATCTGCAGAATGCCGAGAATATCCCCCCTGCGTGTTTTCAACGGAACAGTGATAACGGACCTGGTTTGGTAACCTGACTCCTCATCAAATTGTTTCCCAAAATGGTAGGGCGCTGTTGGTTCAATCTCATAAACATTCGGGATGTTGAGAAGCTGACCTGTGGTAGCCACATACCCGGAGATGCTTTCTTTGTTTATGGGCAGGGTAAACGTGGCGTAAATGAGTTTCCCGCCTTTGGGGAGGCGTTCCTGCAGGGTATCGTTCTGGGTATAGGTGAATTGAAGTGTATTCTCATCCGTGTTTCTGATATAGATAGAGCCGGCATCCGCGTTTACAAAACTTCTGGCGCATTCCAAGACACGCTCCATCAGAATGTCAAGATCACGGACCTGATTCAGTTCAATTCCCAGGTAGGTCAGCTTGTCAAGTTTCTCTTTTTCACTGAGCATGGGGTCTCCCCTCAATCAGTATCCGTAACCCGGGTCTGTCTGTGTAATCAGGCTATTTTAGGGTATGACGATAGGAAAGTCCAGTCTGTGTGTCGACAGAGAGTTCCACTAGGTGTGGTTTTTAACGAGATACTTACTGATCCGGTTGCCTTCTCTTCTTTCTATGACAATGGTGAAGTTGGCAATGGTGAATTCTTCTTTTTCCTTGGGTATTTTACCGATGGTGTCCAGTACATAACCGGAGAAGGTGTCGTAGGCTGTGGTGTCCGGGATATTCATTCCGGTGGCTTCGTTGACATCTTCGATGTCTGACTTTCCGAGGATCATCCATTCACCTTTTTTCAGAGGGATAATATGTTTTTCATCCTTATCGGTTTCGTCTTCGATTTCTCCGACGAGTTCCTCCAGCGCATCTTCCAGTGAAATCAGGCCGGACACACCCCCGTGCTCATCTACGACGATGGCCATATGATTTTTTGCTTTTTTAAACTGATGCAGCAGGGTGTCCAGTTTTTTGTTTTCCGGGATGAAATAGGGTGTCCGCATGATTTTTCGAACATCCATCTGTGGTTCACCCGTGGCCATGTGCATGAAGAGATCTTTGATATTCAGAATGCCGATTACATGGTCGATGGAGCCTTCTATCAACGGAATTCTCGAAAATCCGGAATTGAGGATCGATTTCATGTCCAGCGGCTGGTCTGCATCCACCACAAACATATCGGCTCTGGGAGTCATGATTTCATAGGCATTGGTATCGTCAAACTCGAAGATGTTGTGAATCAGCTCTTTTTCCTCCTCTTTGATCTCCCCTTCTTCTTCCACCACTTCCACGAAGGTTATCAGCTCTTCTTCGGTGACGGTGCTCGGTTTTTTTATGCGACCGGTGAGCCAGGGGATGAAATTGAGAAACTTGATTACAGGGAAAAAGAGCAGCGACAGCCAGTATACCGGATAGATGGCCATTCTGGCGATGAGAAGATTATTCCTGGTTGCAATGGATTTGGGAAAAACTTCGCCGAAAACCAGAAGCAGGAAGGTCATGCCACCGGTGGCGACACCCACGCCGAAACTCGGAAAAGTTTTAATGGCAAGGGTGGTGGCCAGGGCTGCCGCACCGACATTGACCAGGTTGTTTCCGATTAAAATGGTTGTCAGAAGCGTATGGGGGTCTGCCTTCAATTTCTTGATCAGATGGGAGGTTTTCTTACCATCTTTGGATATGTGAATGGCCTTGGTTTTGCTGATGGAAAAGAGCGCTGTTTCGGCCGACGAAAAAAAACCGGACACGAGGACCAACAGCAATAGGATTAACAACTGATCTGTCATGATGACTGTTTCCTTAGCTTGTCCTCACAGGAATGAGTGGACGAAAAGAACAATAGATGGCATGTTCTTCGTGCTGGCTGAGGTAAAAATGGGTCTTGCAAGTTTTGTGGCATCCTCTTGAAATGGCTATGGGATCATGTAATAGTTAACATATTATTATAACCCACATTTTCGAAAGATCAAGTTTTAATCGAAATTTTGAAGGTATGGCACCCTTAATGAAGAAAGCGCCTCATATGGAAATGAAAAAAAAAATCCAAGAATATGTCCGATCCTTGAAGGCCTCCAAACGCTTGGGAGGCCAGGTTGTTTTCCATAAAGTCATTCCAGAGGAAACAGGGACCTGGGGAGAGCCTGTAGAGGCGTGGCCTGAAAAAATAGGACAGATGCTCCACGATGCAGATATCCAAAGACTCTTTGCTCATCAGGCCCGGGCCATCGATCTCGTGAGAGCCGGCGAGCATGTGGTGGTGGCCACACCAACTGCCAGTGGAAAAACCCTGATATACAATCTCGTGGTCATGGATAGGTTTCTGGTACGACCGGATAGCAAGGCCCTCTACATGTTTCCTTTGAAGGCGCTTGCCCAGGATCAGCTTCTCAATCTGAATAAATTCACGGCCGCTCTGGAAGGCCGGATACCGACCGCGGTTATCTATGATGGGGATACGTCTGCATGGCACAGAAAGCGCATCCGAGAGAAGCCGCCCAATGTCATCATGACCAACCCGGAGATGCTTCACTTGTCGTTTCTACCGCATCACCCCCGTTGGGCATCTTTTTTCTCGGGGCTCGAAACGATCGTGGTGGATGAGGTTCACACCTATCGCGGTCTGTTGGGATCGCATATGTCCCAGGTGTTCAGGCGCCTGATAAGGGTGTGCAGTCATTATGGTTCATCGCCGGTTTTTATTTTCAATTCGGCGACGGTGGCCAATCCGGACCAGCTGGCGCAGCAGCTCACAGGCCTTGAGGTGCGAACGGTTACAAAGAGCGGATCACCCAAAGGGAAGCGGCACCTTCTGTTTGTGGATCCTGTCGACAGCCCGGCCCAGACGGCTATATTGCTGCTGAAGGCGGCCCTGCGACGAAATTTGAGAACGATTGTCTACACACAGTCGCGCAAGATGACCGAGTTGATCGCCATCTGGGCTGGAACCCAGGCCGGAGAATATGCGGACCGGATCAGTGCATATCGGGCCGGATTTCTACCGCAAGAACGACGAGAGATCGAGTCTAAACTGAGCAGGGGAGAACTACTGGCAGTTATTTCCACCAGTGCCCTGGAGCTTGGTATCGACATCGGCGACCTGGATCTTTGCCTGCTGGTGGGATATCCAGGAACCATCGTGTCCACATGGCAGAGAGAGGGGAGGGTGGGAAGAAGCGGACAAGAATCGGCCATGATACTCATTGCCGGTGAGGACGCCCTGGACCAGTATTTCATGCGGAATCCGGAGGATTTTCTTCGGAGAAGTCCTGAAGCCGCCGTGGTTAATCCCTTTAACCCGAACATTCTTGCCCGGCATGTCGTCTGTGCGGCCAATGAGCTGCCGTTGTCAAAGGGCGAAGCCTATATGCAGCCGAAACAGATTGCGGCGGCGGTATCGACACTTGAAACAGACGGAGAACTGCTCCGGAGCGGGGAGGGGAATCAATGGTTTTCGAGCCGCAAGACGCCACATCGCCGGGTGCATCTGCGGGGTAACGGTAATCAATATGCCATCGTGGGCAGCTCCGATGGTGAAAACAAGGGTGCTATCGACGGTCTGCGGGTTTTTAAGGAGACCCATCCCGGTGCAGTTTATCTGCACAAGGGGGATACTTATTTAGTGGACACCCTGGACATTGAAACAAACACCGTCAGGGTTACACAAGCTGAGGTTGACTACTATACACGGGTTCGGGCGCACAAGCAGACGGATCTTCTGGAAATCTATCATGAAAAGCAAGTTGCGGGCACCCGGGTGTTTACGGGCAAGCTCAAGGTCACGGAACAGGTAAGTGGCTTCGAGCGCTGGCGTATACGAGGCCGGAAATTCATGAACCGGGTGTCGTTGGATCTTCCAGAGTACACATTTGAAACCGATGGAATCTGGTTCGAGATTCCCGCCCCTGTGCAGACGGAAGCGGAATCCCGGTACCTGCATTTTATGGGGGGCATACATGCCATGGAACATGCCGCCATCGGGATGTTTCCGCTGATCGTCATGACGGACAGAAATGATCTCGGGGGAATTTCCATACCGTATCATCCACAGGTGGGATCGGCTGCCGTTTTTATCTATGACGGTATTCCGGGTGGTGCCGGCCTGTGCAGTCAGGCATTTTACAGAGCTGAAGATCTGTTGGATGTCACCCTGAAAGCCATTCAGACGTGTCCTTGCAGGACGGGATGCCCGTCCTGTGTGCATTCCCCGAAATGCGGGTCAGGAAACCGTCCCATCGACAAGGCATCGGCAATATTTATTTTGAAAAAGCTTCTGCAGATGCCGGGGGATATTGTGGATATATCCGGCGATTTTGCTGCGGACCAAAGCAGACATTCAGCGCAATCCCGGGAAACTCACAGTCCAGGGAATTCATCAACCCTCCGGAGCGATGTGGGGATGCTGCCATCCATGCAGGAAAAAGAGTCCCAGGTATCGGGGCCCTGTGGAAACCCCAGCGGCGATGATGCAAAAGGACCAGAGTTGTCAGGGCCTTTGGTGGTGGACCGATCCCCTGCCAGAGGAACCAGCATGGATCGATTGGGTGTATTCGATCTCGAGACGCAACGATCGGCCCAGGAGGTGGGAGGGTGGCATCGGGCTGACCTCATGAAGGTCAGCTGTGCAGTGCTTTACGATGCCGGAGAGCAGGTGTATCACGAGTACCTCGAAAAGGATATGCCTCGATTCATCGAGCGCCTCCAGCAGTATGATTGTGTGGTGGGATTCAATATCAGTCGTTTTGACTACAAAGTCCTCAGTGGCTACTCGAATTTTGACTTCAAGAGCCTCTTCACCCTCGATTTGCTGGCAGAAATTCACAAGCAGTTGGGGTATCGATTGTCTCTGGATCATCTGGCCAAGGTAACCCTGGGGTCACAAAAGTCAGCCGACGGGCTGCAAGCCTTACGCTGGTGGAAACAGGGAAAGATCCGTGAAATCATCGACTACTGCAGGCAGGATGTGCGGATCACATGGGAAATTTTTTGTTACGGGAGAGAAAACGGTTACCTGCTGTTCCAGAACAAGGCCGGCAACACCGTGCGGGTGCCGGTCAGCTGGTAAACAATATTTATTTCAAACCTTACCGTATCATTTTTCCATGATTATGACTTCGGTATGTAGTTTTAAGCAACTGCGAATTGATTTGTTTCTTCCATTTTTTCCAGCCACCATTTCAATCTAAGAAACGCATTTCATAAAACAACCACCGTGCAAGGTCGAGAGGCTTGAAATAAGAATGCGGCTCAATCTGCATAATTCAGAATAATAGGAACTCGGAGCAACAAAACAAACTAATGGATCAAAAATTGTATTGACAGGCCAAATTTAAATTAATATTTATTATAAAATCTATAGTTAAATATAATCCTAAAATGGCTAGCATACTATATGCCCTATAAAGGACTGTATTTAAACCGACAATGCTTACGCAGTATCCTTTTGTCCAGAAATGACAACCCCGGCATTGTTGTTTCAATTTCGATTATCCATGGCTGCCCACTTTATTGGAGACGGATTTCGATACTTTTTGGATCCGAGACTTAGAAAAATATTCTAAATACATTTTGAAAGGAGTTATTATGATTGATTATCAATCTCGCCTGGAAGGAATCAGGGGATTTATGGAAGAGCAGGGCATTGGCGGTTTCATGTTATCCCCTTCCGGAGACGCCGAATGGCTGACCGGCATCCGCCGGCAGCGGCCTAACGCCACCCATAGCCACTATCCTGGTGATTGGCTCTATGGTCTATGGGGAAACCAGAAAGAAGCCGTCTATGTCAGCCCTTCTCTGCCTCTGGAATTTGTGAAAAGCCAGGTGGCGGACAAGGACTATGTCACTGATATCATGATCATGCCGGATGGACATGACTCCCATGAATCCGCACGCAAAATCGTCGAACGCCTGGGGTTGGCCAAGAGTCGATTGGCCATGCCAAAAACAGCGTTGTCAAAAACGCTGGTCAACCTGAAAGCGTTGTTTCCGGAAATGAGCTTCACTTGCACCGAAGACTACACCTTGAAACGGCGCATGATTAAAACCGATGAAGAACTGGCCCTGATGCGGGAGGCGGCGGAAATCACCGATAAGGTTTTTTACGCCGTCTTCGACAAACTCAAGGTTGGTATGAGCGAAATCGAAGTAGCCAGCGAAGTGGATCTGCAGATGCTTATCCATGGGACCGAAGGCTCGTCCTTCATTACCGGCATCATGGTGCGTGGCCAGGGCACGCCCCAGAACATCGAAGGCATCGGGCGGATCGGCGGAACAAAACTCGAACCGGGTAAAACGTTGTCCTTTGATTTCGGCGTGGTCCTGAATGGGTACGTCTCCGACTTTGGTCGCACCGTTTATATCGGGCAGCCCACCAAGCGAATGCTGGAAGTCCACAAACTGGTCATGGACTCTCAACGTGCGGGTATGAAGGCGCTGGTTCCCGGCAAGCACACCGCCCAGGAAATAAATCAAATCGCTCGTAAGATCATTGAAGATGCAGGTTTGAAGAAGGAATTCTTTCATCGCCTGGGGCATGGCATAGGCGTAGACGTCCATGAGTATCCATTTTTGGATAAAGGTTACATTGAACCGATCCAGGAAAATATGACCTTTACCGTGGAACCCAGCATCCTTATCCCGGAAGAATTGTGGATCAGGGTGGAGGACGTCGTACATGTCACCCCCGAAGGGGGACGTTCTTTCAACCAGGTTTCTTGGGAGCCGCTGATAATAGAGTAACATAACCATTTCTGCTTGTTCGGCCGAAACCGGTCATAGGACGGACAAGCAGATTTCAGTTTGATGGTGGATAGAAGCCATCTCAAAAAAAGGGTTTTGGTTCCCCGCAAAAAGAGCGGGATCTTCGTCAAGTTCAAGGCGGGCCCGAACTTCAACCCGCAGGCATACTGTAGTATTCCGAGGAGTTGAAGCAAGGGACCAACACAGAAATTGGGCCAAAATATTTTTTTGAGATAGCTTCTAGTATTTATGAAGCAATACCCATTGAGGGTATATTGACAAAAACATTTAACAAGGAGGTTGGATGCTGTGAAAAAACTATCGATTTTATTGACAATTCTATTGATGACGGCGTTCGCTTTTCCAGGTTATGCCGATCAACCTAAGGAAGGCGGAACATTGGTTTTCGGCCGGGGTGGAGACACCGTCGGTCTGGACCCGGCCTATGAAACCGACGGCAACTCCTACATGATTTGCGATAATATTTACGAAGGTCTAATTGCCTACGAAGATGAATCGACCGTATTGAAACCCAGTCTGGCCGAATCATGGTCCATCAGCGATGACGGCCTTACCTACACCATGAACATCCGCCGGGGCGTCAAATTTCACGACGGCTCCCAGTTGGATGCCAACGCCGTGGTCTTTTCCTTGGGTAGAATGATGAAAAAGCCCAATGTAAAATGGTTTGGGGAGGGTTATAAAATTCCAACCCAGGAACGCCCCCCGGAGTACTGGTCCAACATGTCCATGGACAGCATCATCGACGCGGTGGAAGCTGAAGGGGAATACACGGTGGTTTTTCGGCTGAAGGTTATCACCGCCCCGTTTCTCTCTAACCTGGGCATGGACTTTGCCAGCATCATCAGCCCGACGGCTTTTTTAAAAAACCCCGAGGAATTTGTGCGAAATCCTGTGGGAACCGGCCCGTTCAAGTTCAGTAAATGGATTAGAGACGATAAACTTACCTTGGTCAAGAACGAAAACTATTGGGACAAGGCCAACGGCGGACCGTACCTGGACAAAGTGGTATTTCGGTCCATTCCTGAAAATGCAGTTCGGTTCCTGGAACTTAAAACAGGCGGTGTCAATATTTGCCAGTTCCCCAACGCGGCCGACATCCCCATGGCCAAACAGGATAAAAACTTGAAAATGGCGTCTCAGGCCGGAATGAATGTTGGATACGTCAGTTTCAATTTCACTAAAAAGCTTTGGCAGGATGTCAACATGCGCAAAGCAGTGGCGCACGCCATCAACCGGAAGGCCATTGTGGATAATATCTATCAGGGCATGGGGCAAGTGGCCAAGAATCCCCTGCCGCCCAATATTTGGGGATGGAACAAGGATGTCCCGGACATCACCTATGATCCCGAACTGGCCAAGGAATATTTAGCAAAAGCGGGGTATCCGGACGGCAAGGGTCTACCTGAAATTTCCTTATGGTCCATGCCGGTCCCCAGGCCCTACAACCCGGACGGGCTTAAACTCGGGATCGCCATGTGCGGCGATCTGGCCAAGATCGGAATCAAGGCCAAGGTCGTCAGTTACGACTGGGGCACTTACCTCAAGAGACAAAAGGAACAACCCGATGACATGGATCTTTTTCAGCTCGGGAACACCGGTGACAACGGAGACCCTGACAACTTTCTGGGACTTTTATTTGACGGACTTGTCTCGCCGGCCATTCGTACTCAATGGAAGAATGAGGAATACCACCGTTTGATGGTATTAGGCCGGGAGACGCTCGACCAGGCCAAACGAGTCGAAATATATGAAAAGGCGTTGCAGATCATATATGAAGAAATGCCGGCCATCGCCATTGCCCATTCACGGGTCATCTGGCCCATGAGCAATAACATGATGGGCTTCAAATTGCACCCGACCGGCTCCGTCTTTTTGAAGAACGTTTGGTTGAACTAACAACCGTAGAAGGAATGCTAAATTAATATCGGGGGAGCACTTTGAAAGAGCTCCCCCTAATATTGTTTAGCGGGAGTCGGTATTAATGCTCGGATACATTATTAGACGCTGTTTTTCAGTCATTCCCACTTTGCTAGGCGTATCCATCATAATTTTTCTCATGTTGCGCCTTACGCCCGGCGACCCGGCCGAGTTGCTGCTCGGCGAGCGGGCCACTGACGAATCTCTGCACGCCATGCGCGAACACCTGGGCCTCAACGAGCCGATTTACATACAGTACGGCTTATTTTTAAAACGCTTGATGAAGGGTGATTTGGGGGTGACCATCTGGAGTCGCCAGAAGGTCTGGCACGAAATCAAGGAGCGTTTTCCGGCCACGATGGAACTAGCCATCGCCGCCATGTTTATCAGTTCGATATTGGGCGTTCTACTCGGCTTGATATCTGCGGCCAGGCAGTATTCCGTTTTCGACTACATTAGTATGCTGGTGTCACTGATCGGGGTCAGTATGCCGGTATTTTGGCTGGCCCTTATGCTGATGCTTATTTTTTCCCTTTGGCTGGGCTGGTTGCCCATGTCTGGCCGGCTTGGCGTGAGTGAAACTTTGGAAGTCATTACAAATTTTTATGTTCTGGACAGCATCCTGACTCGGAACTGGTCGGCGCTCTCTGATTCGATCAAACATTTGGTCTTGCCGGCAGTCGCTTTGTCTACCATTCCCTTGGCCATTATAGCCCGTATGACCCGGTCGAGCATGCTGGAAGTCCTTCGGCAGGATTACATCAAGACGGCCAGGGCCAAAGGGCTTGGAACCATGATGATTTATTTCAAACACGCTCTTAGAAACGGCTTGATTCCCGTCATCACCGTCATCGGTCTTCAAGTGGGCGCTATGATGGGCGGCGCCATCCTGACGGAAACAGTTTTCGCCTGGCCCGGCGTGGGCAAGTGGATTTTCGACGGTGTGGCCAAGCGCGACTATATGGTCATTCAGGGCGGCACCCTGGTCATCGCCGCCACGTTCGTCCTGGTCAATCTGCTGGTGGACCTTTTATACGCCGTCATTAACCCGAGAATCAACGTAAAGTGACGGTATGAAGAATCACGAAGACAGACATCCGATATTCGATCAAATGGAGAAACTGATCAAGAACCGGACCGGCTTGATCGGTTTGATCATTATCACCATTTTTGTTTTGGCGGCGATTTTCGCGCCCTGGATCAGCCCCCATGACCCGATTGAAAACGCTCTTTACGAACAGTTAAAACCACCTATCTGGGACGAACAAGGCGCCTGGAAGAATGTCCTTGGCACCGACGACCTCGGCCGCGACATTTTTTCGCGCTTGATTTGGGGGGCGCGGGTTTCTCTGATAGTCGGTGTGGTCAGCGTCGGAATCGGCCTTTTTTTCGGTTCATTTTTAGGCGCGATCGCCGGGTATTTCAAGGGCCGGCTGGATAACGTGATTATGCGCCTGATGGATATCATGCTGGCTTTTCCGAGTATTCTGCTGGCCATTGTTATCGTGGCCTATCTGGGGCCGGGCCTGATGAACGCCATGATCGCCATCGGCATCATGAGTATTCCCCGTTTCGCTCGAATCGTGCGCGCCTCGGTGATAGAGGAATACGACAAGGACTACGTCCTGGCGGCAAAGGCCCTTGGCACTCGCAATTTTCGCATAATTTTCAACGCCATCTTTCCCAACTGTCTGGCGCCCATCATCGTGCAGGCGTCCTTGGGTTTCGGCGCCGCCATATTGGACGCTGCGGGCCTGAGTTTTCTCGGGCTGGGCGCCCAACCGCCGATTCCGGAATGGGGCGCCATGATCGCCATGGGGCGAGGCTTGATACTCAGGGCTTGGTGGGTGATGACCTTTCCCGGCATCGCGATTTTATTTGGCGTGCTGGGTTTCAACTTGCTGGGCGACGGACTCCGGGACGCCCTGGATCCGAGGTTGAGAGACTAATGGCCAGCGAATATTTATTGAAAATAAAAGGCCTGAAAACCTATTTCGATGCTCGGGGCGGCGTGGTCAAAGCCGTGGACGACGTCAGTTTTTCCCTCAAACCGGGCCACACCCTCGGACTGGTCGGCGAATCCGGATGCGGAAAAAGCGTCACCGCCGCCTCCATCATGGGACTGATCCCGTCACCGCCCGGACGCAACGCCGGCGGAGAAATCCTGTTCGAGGGCGAAGACCTGCTCAAGCTCCCGGAATCCCGAATGAAAAAAATTCGCGGCGCCCGTATATCCATGATCTTTCAGGAACCTATGACCTCCCTGAACCCGGTCTTTACGGTGGGCGATCAGGTGTCGGAAGTGATTCGGCTCCACGAAAAACTTTCCAAACGGGATACACGTGATCGCGTGATCGAAATGTTTTCCCTTGTGGGCATCCCGGCGCCGGAAACCCGCATCAATGATTATCCCTACCAAATGAGCGGCGGTATGCGCCAACGGGTGATGATCGCCATCGCCCTGGCCTGTTCGCCGCGATTGATGATCGCTGATGAGCCCACCACGGCCTTGGACGTCACAATACAAGCCCAGATTCTCGGCCTGATGAACAAGCTTAAAAGTGAAATTGGGGCGTCCATTTTGTTTATCACCCACGACCTGGGCGTGATTGCAGAAACCGCGCAACACGTGGCCGTCATGTACGCCGGGCAGGTTATGGAATACGCGGATGTCGGGCCGTTGTTCGAGGATCCCAAGCATCCATACACGATTGGGCTCTTACGCTCGATACCGCGTGTGGGACGTAGCGAAAAACTGAAAAGGCTATCCACCATCAAAGGCACGGTGCCGTCTTTATTCAATTTACCGAAAGGCTGTCTGTTTTCCGAACGATGTCCGGACGTCTTCGACCTATGTCAAAAGGCCAGACCGGATTTAATCGATTTGGGCGAAGGGCGGCAGGTGCGGTGTTATAAATATGTCTGAAACAGCCATGAATACGAATTTCAAGTTCCTTGTCGAAGTCAAGGATGTGGTGAAATATTATCCGATTCGGGGCGGGGTTCTGTTGCGGGAAGTCGCGCAGGTGAAGGCTGTGGACGGCGTATCCTTGGGCATCGCCCCCGGTGAAACCCTGGGTCTGGTTGGGGAATCCGGGTGCGGTAAGTCTACCTTGGGCCGAGTTGTTTTGCGCCTTGAAGACCCGACTTCAGGAGATGTGTTTTTTCAGGGCGAAAATATTTTAAAGTTCGGCAAGCAACGAATGCGCGGACTAAGAAGGCATATGCAGATTGTTTTCCAGGATCCGTTCTCCTCGCTCAACCCTCGAAAGAACGTCGAACATATTGTCGGTGAACCGCTTTTCGTTCACGGTATGACCAGCCGAAGAGAACGACGGGAAAAGGTTGTCGACCTACTGGATGTGGTTGGACTAAGGTCCGAACACCTGCGCCGGTTTCCACATCAATTTTCAGGCGGTCAAAGGCAGCGGTTGAGCGTGGCCAGGGCCCTGGCCCTGAACCCGAAGCTAATTGTTTGCGACGAGGCGGTCAGCGCCCTTGACGTCTCCATCCAGGCTCAGGTGATCAATCTGTTTCAGGATCTTCAGGAAGAATTCGGCCTAACGTATCTCTTTATCTCCCATGACCTGTCCGTGGTCGAACACATCAGCGACCGGGTGGCTGTAATGTACCTGGGGCGCATTGTGGAGCTGGCCGATTCCGACGAACTCTATGAATCGCCCATGCATCCGTACACCCAGGCCCTTCTGGCCGCGGCGCCTGTGCCGGACCCGAAAAACATCCCTGACCGGGTGGTGTTGACCGGCGACGTGCCCAGCCCCATCAGTCCGCCGTCGGGGTGCCATTTCCACACTCGCTGTCCAAAAGCCATGAGTATGTGCAGTCAGAGCCCTCCGCGTATGAAAGAGCTGAAATCGGGGTACTTTGTGTCGTGCTTTTTGTATTAGAGTTAATAATTTTTGGATATAGGGAAGTCATCTCCGTAATTGCGGATAAAGGATTCTTGTCTTGCTGTTTCAATGCCTGCTCCAGGGTCACAGCGACTCGATGAAGTCGAGTGAGCGATAAATTGCCGGAGGCGCCCTTGATGTCATGAATATTTTTTCCGGCGACTTCCCATTCACCGCCTTTTACGTGCACTCGGATCGATCCCGAGGCCCCGGCGTATAAATATTGATAATCCTCGATTAACGACGCATAGAGTTCCATATCCCCAGCCAGGAGAGATGCGCCTTTTTCCATATCGATATCCGGCGTCTCCTCCTCCGACTTTTCCCTCGAGCGCCGTTTAATGGGAAGTCAAGGTTTGCCGAGTCGCTTTGGGATGCATTCTTAACATCATCCGGAGATATGCGAAACGTTGACGGAGACTTGCAGGCCGGGCTATTGAGCCGCGAAAGATGTGGCAAATCTCTGGGGCGTCGACGTCGTCCACAAGAACGGAAGGTAACATCGGCCACGTCGTTAACGCAAGACGTGGTCGAGCCGTGCGTGGTCAGAGACCCCGAGCATGTTCTAATTTACTTATTTGTCATTGATTTTGATGAGAAAACAGTAAGGCCAACCAAGGACAGCTTAGTAAGAAAAATCAGTAAAATTAGACATATTGGACATATCGAAAACAAACTTGTGCTCCAAGGTGTCGAGGAAGGCGTGGAAAATGTTGATGACGGACTGGCCTGGAGTATAGCCATTTCTAAAAAAACAGGTAAGGTTGTCCTATCGGCTTCGGGAAATGGCGTGGCGTATGTTGTATTTGGGACGTGTACCGCAGTTCAAGATGACTGGAATAAATGAATCTTAGAGCACTTTCGATCGAGATTGTACTTTCATCATAGCCGGCGATTAACCAAAAGTAGGTAGTTTAGATGCCAAAAAGTGTTCCCCGTTGGAGATTATATCAGAACTATCCTCAGGACTGATCGGGTTGTTCAATAGCTCACAAGTCCTGTCTTTTAAGAGTTTATCGGCTCCTGGTTTTCCCAAATGCCTCCATTTATCAAGAGACAACTGCGGCCATATTTTGCTCGTAAACTGTGATTCTTTGAAGTATTTTCCGGTAAGGTTTGACAAGAAAAAATCTCCGCCAGCGCCGATGGAGGTTATTTCGGTCAATCCCACTTCTGCATCTTCCAGGGAAAATCCGGACGAGAAGATACGTGTCTGTTGAATTAAGTCATCGGCCAACACTACGATTTCGGGAGAGAAGACCAGTGAATCAAAACTGCTTCCCACGAATGGAACCAGGCCAACAGAACTCAATGCGCTGGTGAGATGGTTGATGCACATGGTCGTTGCGGTAAGCAAATCCGCACCCCACCCGTTTCCACAGCCGGATGTACCGCAATGGGGGATGTTGTAGGTGGTCATCATTTCAGCGCATGCCAGATTCAGCAACAATGACTTTGGAGAATAAAAACTGCCGGCTTGCTTCATGTCAAAGGCTGCCGGAAGACTTCCCAGGATGATGGGTGTTCCTTGCTTTACGAGCTGACTGTACACCAGTCCTGCCAGCAATTCCGCCGTAAGCAGTGCCAATGTTCCGGCTGGTGTGATCGGACAGGTCGCACCGGACATGCCGTAGTTTGAAAATATAAGTGGCAGCCCTCTTTTTATGGTTGCTTCCATTTTTATAGTGGTTTCAGAATTCAATACCAGCGGAGTGATCGGGTTCACATAGGGGATCACAAAAGGATGGGTGCTCAAATCACCGTGGAGGTGTTCACAAAGATCCAAGGCTGCATGAAAACAACCCGGATTGGAGATGAGCAACACGATCGGCTTGGTAGTATGAGCCACCATTTCCAAAACACCATAAAAATCAGCGGATTCAGGAGGAAGATCCTGGATAACGCCGGGGGTCGAAATCAAATCGAAGCCCTCAAGGCTGTGTCCAAGCCCAGTGGAAGCAGCCATATGTTTTCGGCAAAAAGGCAGGATTTCCTCCTTAAAGGGATCCTGGTAGTAAAGATTGGTAACACCGATGCCGAAAACAGCATCCAAACTCCCATCCCCTTTAAGTTCGAAGCAGGGTTTACCCAGACGGTCGTACACCTGTATACTGGATGGTGTGGAGGCAATCGCCCATTGAACGAGTTCTTTGGGCAGCCTTATGCAGTGATCCTTGTGGGTGGCTCCGATGGCTTTTTTCAGCACGGATCGGGCGCCTGGATCGTCAACGATCACACCTGTTTTCTCTAGAATTGATAGCGCATCCCGGTGCACTTTATTCACTTGCTCTTTCGTCAGAACCCTTATCTTCGGCTTCAGATCATACATGGATTACATTGCCTCATACGATGCCAAGCATTGCTATCTAAACCCCTAAGGATTTCCCAAAGGGTAAACAACATGGCTGAATGGAAGTCATTCTTATTTTTCACCTGCAGGGGCATCCAAAAAATAGCGCTTTTACAAGGATTTCTATTGATTTTTATTCGCTCGCTGGACCCCGTGCAAAGCCTCGCGGAATGCACTTGTTATCGCGGTTCAAGCAGTCAAATAGCCGTCTGGGAGAAGCCTTTCTAAATCAATGCCTCTCAAGCTGCTCTCCAAATGATTTTTTATTTCATTTCCAGCTTTTTCGGCTTCGTTTATCTCCAGGTATCGCACAATTTTGCGGTGTTCCTGTGGTGAAGGGTTGTTTGTCATTAGAAGTTGGTAAAACGGATCAAATAAGATAAGATAAATAGTTGTTTTCTGCAATAGCTCGGTCACGTAATGAACAAGCACTCGGTTGCCTGATTTTTGTGCGATCTTTAAATGAAAAGCACTGTTGATTTGATAATATTTATCTAGTTTCCTGTCAGTAAAAACGCTTTCCTCCTCACAAATCAACGTTTGAAGTGCATCAATGTCTTCAGGATCAAATTTCCCAGCAGCCAAAGTGGTTGACATCTTTTCAAGTTGGGCCCGAACCTGAAATGACTCCTTAATATCCTCCAGAGACGGGTTGACAACGGAGACCCCCTTGTTCTGCCTATATTCCGCAAGACCTTCGTGGACAAGTCGTTTGAAAGCCCCTTTAACTGTGGCACGGCTCATCTTTAAATTCTTGGCCATTGGGACTTCTTTGAGTTTTTCCCCTTTTTTGATGTAGCCTCTGCTAATAGCAACCTTGATCTTTTCGTACGCCAAATCTTCCAAGTTATCTGTCATCGATACCTCCGGCATCCAAAGCAACAAACTAAAATGATTACGGTTTGAGACAATACGAGCCGGTTCTTCAGTTTTCGTGCATGCAAGGAATGCTTTGGATCGTTCTCGTTTCGCATCAAATTTTGATTCTCTTCATTCCGGGATCATAGAACGGTTTTAAAGAAACGCTTGCTGGGTAGATGTTTCCAGCAATGTCGATTTCCCATAAGCCATCCGCGATATAAGCATCATTAATGACCTCATCAGCCTCGATCATAAACAAACCGACTGCACCGCCAAGCGTATAGCCATAGGAAGCAGATCTGACATATCCTGCTTGCTTACCATTTCGAGTAATAACCTCGGCATGGTATAACAGTGGTTCAGGATCATTGACCAACACCTGGGCGAGTCGCCGTTTCAGTCCACCCTGAGTTTTCTTTCGGAGACAGGCCTCTTTACCGATAAAGCCGGAAGCCTTATCCAATTTAAGCGTAAATTCCAAACCGGTTTCATATGGATCGTCCGTGTTATCCATATCATGGCCATAGTCGCGATATCCTTTTTCCATTCTCAAGCTGCCCAGAGCTTTGAGACCTGCATGGGAGAGGCCAAAGGCTTTTCCGGCCTCAACAATGATGTCGTAGATATGCGAGGCTTGTTCGGTGGGAATGTAAATCTCGTATCCCAATTCGCCCACATAAGTCAGCCTGACACAAATGGCACGACCGTACCCAATGGCGATTTCCTTGACGTGACGGTAGGGAAAAGTTTCGTTAGACATGTTTGTATCGGTTACTGCCTGCATAAGTTCTCGAGATCTGGGTCCCTGGATATTGATTTGAGCATAAGCGGAGGTCATATCTGTTACAAAACAATGGGCGTCGCTGGGGATGTGCCGCTTCAGCCATGTTTCGGCATGCCGGTGCATGGTGTCTGTGACAACCACCATGTAGTTTTCCGCCGCCAGTTTGCTGACGGTAAGGTCCGCTTCAAGCTTACCGTCTTTGTTTAACCAAGGGGTGTAGGTGATCTGGTTCGATTTTCCGTCAACATCATTGGCTGAAATATAATTCAGCACCTTGCCAGCGTGCCGGCCCTGAACCATAAATTTGGACATAAAAGACATATCCATGAGGACAACGTTTTCCCGCGCTGCATTGTGCTCCTCCTTCCAGAATTCGAACCACGACTCCCGATTCCAGGAATGTTTTGCAATTTTGGCCTGTTTTCCATTAATAGCGAACCAGTCCGCGCCTTCCCAGCCGCTGACGTCTTTGAAATATGCACCCTGCTTTTTCAGGCGGTCATAGATCGCCGACCTTTTGGCCCCTCTGGCTGTATTCATGGATTTGTATGGATAGTGGCATGTATATACCTTGCCGAGGGATTCGACGGTCCGGTGTCTTCTGTATTCCGGGTTGTTCTGATAGGTGTGCAGTCGATCGATGTTAAATCCGGTAATATCGACATCCGGTTTCCCGTCCACAATCCAGTGCGCCATCATTCTGCCCAACCCGGGTCCCATAATAATACCGACGGAATTCAATCCGGCGGTCACAAAGTAATTCTTCAACTCCGGTGCTTCACCGACAATTGCTTGCAGATCGGCAGTAAAACTTTCAGGCCCGCAGAAAAACTTCTTGATTCCCAGTTCCGTTGAAATAGGAACACGCGACATGGCTTTTTCAACAAACGGTCCCATGCGCTCCCAATCAGGTTCAATCTCTCCCATGGAGAAATCATCTGGTATGTGCTCGATATTCCATGGCGCACAGACCGGTTCAAACAGGCCAATCATCAACCCACCCACTTCTTCACGATAATAGCCGTAATGAGAGGGATCCTCTAGAATTGGCATATTGGGCGGGATATCTTCGATCTCTTCAGTTATCAAGTAATAGTGTTCGGCTGCCTGGTTGGGAATGTTGACGCCAGCATCTGCACCAATCTGCCGTGCCCACATGCCGGCACAATTGACAACAACATCGGCCTTGATATCTCCGTAAAGTGTTTTAACACCGCTAACCGCACCGTTTTGCGTGATGATACCTGTGGCGGAAACTTTTTCAATGATCTGCACGCCTTGGTTGCGGGCACCTTTGGCCAGGGCGATGGTTGCATCAGCTGGGTTTACGCGCCCGTCTTCTTTTACATAAAAACCGGCTAACAAGTCATTGACACGGGCCAGCGGGAAGAGATCCTTGATTTCTTTGGGAGAAATCTCATGCACATCCACACCACAGTAACGATTAAAAGCCGCTACGCGGCGGTATTCTTCCAATCTGTCTCGGTTACTAGCCGCTTCGATAAATCCAATTGGCGTGAATCCGGTCGATAATCCAGTTTCAGCCTCCAATCGGCTGTAGAGTTCGCGGCCATAAATTCTCATTTGGGTTGATGTTTCAGACATTGACCCAAAAGTCACCATCAAACCGGCGGCATGCCAGGTGGTTCCGGAAGTCAGTTCATCCCTTTCTATTAGCACCACATCCGCGCACCCCAAAAGGCCCAGATGATAGGCAATGGAGCAGCCGATAATACCACCGCCGATAATAACTACATTGGCTTGTTTGGGAAGTTCTACTTGTTTTGGCATTGACGTTCCTTTTCAGATTTAAATCGCTATTTCTCAGAGTCTAAAACCAACTGACCATAATCAAAGGTGATGCCGCTTTCAAGCATCCCTGGCCCATAAATCATATTGGCACCTGCCAACGCGGGTATGAGCGCGGTTAATGTCTTTTCGTGGCCGGTCTGTGTATCGGATTGCTTGCTGTCAGCCTATCCACCAGCCATAGCCATGGACAGGATATTGCAGACCACATTGTTTCTAACCGCCTCCATCTAAGTTAACAACTTATTTTAATGCCTTACAGAACTGCCAATATATTGTCAAACAAAAATTGTTCGACATTACTGATCGAAAATTATCTAATTGTTTTGCGTTTAATCAAAATGCTGCGGTAAATAGCAATCATAGTTCTTAAAAATGGAAAAATGAACTATGGTATTACATCAAGCTGCGCTGATCAATTTTACAATGAAAGTTCTCGAAAGTAAGGGTCATGTTAGTGACGGTGATATTGAGGCGTTTAAGGGTGCTGGATTCACAGATGCCCATACAGCAGAGATAACGGTGATAATTGCCCATAAATCGCTTTCCAATCTTTTCAATCACATATACGATACAGATCTTGATCTGCCCTCAGTCCCTAGATATATAGGTAACAATTTACAGCATCGTGCCCAGGGGAGGGCTCAACATTTATCTTTGCCTGCCAAATCAATGGTGGATCATTTTTCATGCATTCAGATATGAAACCAGATAATTCTGCCCTGGCATTTATTGGAATTTGTCGGGTTCATATTCGTGCAGCGCTTGTTTTGGGATATATCACATGCAATCTGGCTTTTTGGATCACGCCCCTGTTGGTGCTGGTGGTATTCAAATGGTTTGTGCCAATCTCTTCGGTGCGAACCGGTATTTATGGGATGATGGCATGGATTTACAGGGCCGCAGTCCAGATGAACGACTGGATCTTATTTCAAGGTCTGAAAATTCAATTGGACCTAACGGGAATCAATCAAACTTATCCCGGCAATTTCTATTTAGCACTATGTAACCATCAGAGCTGGAGCGATATTTTTATCCTGCAACATCTTCTCAATCGCAAAACACCCATCATGAAATTTCTGGTCAAAAAGGAATTGATGTACCTTCCTGTGGTTGGTTTGATCTGCTGGGCATATGATTTTCCGTTTTTAAATCGTGGGAAACAGACAAAAAAAAGATTCGGGAAATTTAATCGTGTGAATGATTCTCAAGCGCTAAATAAGTCACTTACCCAATTTTTGCGGTCTTCGGCAACCATCATAAATTTTGCGGAGGGGACCCGATTTACGTCACTTAAGGCCAAAAGGCAACAATCCCCATACCAATATCTCCTGAGACCTAAGGCCGGTGGGCTTATTGCCATCTATAAAATGATGGGCCAAGAGTTGGCGGCTGTGCTGGATTTTACAATTGTATATGATGCACCCAAGCCGAATTTCTGGCGCTTTATCTGCGGCAAAATTCAGCGTGTGAAGATTCATCTTGATACAATCTCATCAGACGAGCTTAAAGAGAATTTAGGCTTGCCGGAAGCCGACTTTAATTCTGACCGTGCAATTGAATGGATAAATCAGCGCTGGGAGCAAAAGGATAGAAAAATTGAACATATCTCTTCCGATTTTGGTTGACCAATCTCCATTACTCTTTGCGTTTGCAATGATAATAGTTTTTTTAACAAAAAATCCTTTATTCATTTTCCGATATATGACCACTGAAGAAAGGAAAGATATTCATCGACTTCTATTGATTCTTTTGGCTGGAATGGTACTGGCCGGCTGCACCGTCGGGGCACTATCCGGTGGCGAGCATACGCGCAGCACTGACCCTAAGGATATTTTGGACAAGACCTGGCAGTGGGAATCGACCATCACCCCAGTCGAAAAGATCACGGTGCCGAATCCGGAGCGTTACACGATCCTGTTGACTGCCGATGGCAGGGCTCAGATTCGGTTCGACTGCAACCGCGGCGGCGGGGAGTTCAAAAATTCTCTTGGCAAGCTTTCCTTTGGTCCGCTGCTGTCCACACGCATGGCCTGCCCGCCAGGCAGTCTGGACAGCGCCTTCATGCGGGACCTGCAGCGGGTGGTTTCCTTTTTCGTTGACAGCGACATACTTTATCTGGAGCTGCCGCGTACCGCTGAGGCCGCGAAGCTGGTTTGTGAGGATGCTTTGGCCGTAAAAGAAGCCGGGGCCCTCATGCTGCTTGTCGAAGCGGTGCCGCCGGAAGTTTGTGGATTCATTGCGGGACAACTGGATATTCCGGTTCTTTCGATCGGCGCCGGACCCGAAGGCGATGGACAACTGTTGATTGTTTCAGATTTGATCGGTCAATTCCAGGCATTTACACCTAAATTTGTAAAAAAATATTGCAATGTGGCTGAAATCATAACCAATGCCATGAAAGAATATTGTGAGGAAATCCGTACCGGCCAATTCCCCCAAGAGGAGCATTGCTATCGGATGATACAGGGCGAAGAAGATAAGTTCGTAGAATTGATGAAAACAGCTAAATAATTGGTGACCGATTTACTTGCTTTAATTAAGGAGATATTTACCATGCCAGAACTCAGAGAAAGTCTTAAAATAGCAGCTGAACGCGTGGATGTGATCAATGAATTCTTGTTAGACCCGAACAATGCGATGGTCAACCAACTTCTTGAAATTATGGAACGTTACGGTGGACCACAAGAGATCAATCGCAAGGCTAGCGAAGCACGAAATCTGGACCACATTATGGATCAGCTCAAAACCCAGAATTCGCCTTATGTGCTGGATTTGGAATGGCTGATGGAGCAACGGAATGCCAAAGCATTTATCTCCATGGCGGAATATCGAAATCGGGTTATGGGTCAAAAGGTAACGGAGAGCGAAATCAACCAAGAAAATGCGGTCACGCTCGAGATCAGTGCGTTGCAGTACTTTCCTTGGCTGATATCTCAAGCCAAACAAGCCATTCAAAAGAAAGAATTGATGCCGGGGCGCTATATCAGGGTGCGCAATATGGCAGAACAAACTAACGATCAGGGAGACACACTTGCCGTAGCCGCAGGTATGCAGATTGTCGGGGCATCTTATGTCGAAACACTAGATACCAAAGGAATAGATGGATCCAATGTACACTTAGGAGGTCCTGAAACCATCACCGGATATTTCGGTGGTATTGGTCAGCCCAACGAATACCCGCTCAAATGGATCGATGAATACCTTAAGTACTATACCACCTACGGTATTAAACAAGTGCTCAACATTAATGCCGGATCCATTCTGGCAGCCTATCTTCTCCACCGCATGGGAGTTGATAATGAATTCAAGATATCCGTGTTTATGGGTATCGACAATCCGTATTCCATATTCTGGACGCTGATGACCGCGCAGATGTTCTCGCGACCGGACGGAAGCACCTCGTTAATTGGCTTCAATTTGTCCAATTCTGTAAACAACGCTACCATCAGGGAAGCCGCAAAAATCAGGAAAGCATTGGGTCTTGAGAAGGTTGTTCGCTTCGAGCATCATATTACGGAAACATATAGATCAATAGTGCGCCAGCCCTATAATCGAAGAGAAGAACTCGTGGAAATTGCCAAAGAGGTCCCCAATATCGCCGCCAAGCACGAGGGTGGAGAACCGGAGAGGGAAGCTACCTTGGAACATCCCTCCGATATTCTGGATTACTTTTTGCCAAAAGCCGAAGTTGTTGAAAATGGGTTAATGGATACGCTAATGCAAAATTATCTTGAAAAACACTATGCCTTGAACCTTACGGCTGATGCACTTACCAGGGCAGGTATCGGGGTGGTATGTGCGACCAACCTTCATCAGTAGGAATTATGCATTAGTTGTATGAACCTATCTTCATAGGAAAATTAACGAGGGCGAAACTAAAATGAACAGGTCGATGGAAAAACGCTATTCGAAAACGACCGCATCCATGCAGCATTCCTATATCCGGGAGATATTGAAGGTAACCAAAGGTGTTCCAGGCATGATGTCTTTTGCCGGTGGCCTTCCAAGTCCAGCCTCATTCCCTAAACAGCTGTTGGCAGAGCTATTTTCAGATGTAATCACGCAGGAAGGTGACGATGTGCTGCAGTACGGCGCGAGTGACGGGGATCTGGCATTTAAACAGATTATCAAGAAATTGTGAAATCATCACGGCGCGCAATCTATCTTACCTGGGGATAATCATCACAACTTTAATAGGCGCATACGCGCTCAATCAACTGGTTAAAATTGGTGATAACTATGTCCGGCATTCACTGGGAGAAAAATTCATTTTCGATTTGCGGGTCCGCTTGTATGCATATCTTCAGAAAATGTCCCTATCATTTTTTGAACGCACATCAACCGGAGAGCTGATGTCCCGTGTCACCAATGATCTCAGCGCCTTGGAGAGCTTCGTCACCCACGGATCAGCATTGACCGCCGTTGACTGTATGCGCCTGATCGGCGGCGCAACCATTCTCTTTGTGCTGGATTGGCGTTTGGCCGCCCTGGTTATGATCCCGGTGCCGATTTTGGCCCTGGCATTTCGCCACTATAACACCAAAATACGTCCGGTTTATCGACAGGTGCGTGCGCGCCTGGGAAACATCAATGCAAAACTGCAGGACAATCTTTCCGGTATTCGGGTCATTCAAGCCTTTGCTCGTGAAGACATTGAGTATAAGCGCTTTTCAAAAGAAAGTGAGCGCTACTATCAGGCGCGGGTGAAAGGTATCCGCTATTGGTCCATTTTTTTTCCTGCTATCGGGTTTTTCGGGGCAATGGGAACCGTCATCGTGCTGGGCGTCGGATCCATCATGGTGGTAAAAGACCAAATGTCTCTGGGTACCCTTGTGGCCTTTATCGCGTATATCGCTTCAATTTACGATCCCATCAATCGTCTGACGGAAGTGGACAATATATTTCAGGAAGCCATCGCAGCCGGTGAACGCATCTTCGAGTTACTGGATGAAGCGATGGAAGTTAAAGACGCTCCGGATGCGATTGGATTACCCGTTATCCAGGGCGAGATGGTTTTTGACCAAGTCCAGTTCAAATATGGTAGCGGCGATCCGGTACTGCATTCCGTCAGCTTTACAATGGCACCGGGCGAGGTAGTAGCCCTGGTCGGTCCCAGCGGAGCCGGCAAAACCAGTATCGCCAACCTGATCTGCCGCTTTTATGACCCCGTCAAAGGTCATATCTCTGTTGACGGTTACAATCTGCGCAGAATTAAATTAACGTCGTTGCGAAGCCAGGTGGCGGTGGTGTTGCAAGACTCATTTCTTTTCAATAATACTGTAGCCGAGAACTTGCACTACGGCAAACCGGAAGCCACCAAACATGAGTTGATTGCAGCTGCCCGGGCCGCCAATGCACATGATTTTATCATGCAACTACCGGACGGATATGACACCGAAGTAGGCGAACGGGGAGTCAAGTTAAGCGGTGGGCAAAAACAGCGCCTCGCGTTGGCCCGGGCGATTCTGGCCGATCCGCGAATTTTGATTCTGGATGAAGCCACCTCATCCGTGGATGCGGAAGCCGAGTACCTGATTCAGCAGGCCTTGGAAAGAGTACTCAAGGGTCGCACCGCACTGATTATCGCTCACCGCCTAAGTACGATTCGCAATGCGGATAAAATCATTGTGCTCGATCGCGGACGGATCGCCGAGACCGGCAACCACACGGAATTGATGCAGCGCGGCGGTCTCTACAACCAGCTTTATCAACGGCAAATGGAAATGACATCCGAATAGTTTCCGTGATAAACATCCAAGAGGTTCCATCGTTTTTGTAAACATTGTTTCGGGAGATCTCCTTTCTATCATGAAATTTCTGACAGGTCATTGGCTTATGGATGCGATAGAGGCTCAATAACAAGGCATACATTGGATTCCATGTCAGGGATATAACTGGTATCATATTATTCCGGATATTATATTTAAAAAGCCATGGATCGTCTTTTCTCGACGGTATTGGCGAAAAACCTTGTTTGAACCTCAATATACTTCGATTCATTTCCTCTGGTAACTCAATTACGGTCTGATTTATAAGTATATTGCATAAATGGTAATCCCAGTTAAGATTTACATAAGAAGCCTTGGAAATTTGATCACCTTACAAAATTGAAGACTTGGTCAATTCTGAAGAAGCCTTCCAATTGTAGACTTTGAAAAAATATAGATAGGAAGGTTTAATTTATCTATAATAATTGGTGGTTTATATTTAACTGATCACAGATTTACTCAAACCTTTGATACGAGAATAATACCATCCTCATAAACATCATTACCGATCGGGAAACCCTAAGGCTCTTGGCAGAGTTGACGCTGGCTCTGGTTCTGTTCACGGATGCTGCCGGCGCCGACCTGGCTGTTCTGAGAAGGACGGTGGCAGTGCCAACCCGTCTGCTGTTGGTCGGCCTGTCCTTAACCATATTGCTCGGTTTCGGGGTGGCTGCGCTCTTCTTTCGACAGCTGTCCTTTTTAGAACTGGCCCTGCTGGTAACCCTGCTGGCACCGCCTGAATGTGGAAAGCGGCTTGAACGATGGTATCCGCGTACCGATTCTGTTCGTGTTTTTAACCCTTGCGACGGGAAAGGCTGGTGAAGGGGGGGGCTGGCACCTCGCCCTGATGCTGGTCGCCAGAGAAAGCTTTTTATGGGTTGGTTTCGCCCCCGGGGGCTTGCAAGCATTGTGTTCGGGGTCATTGTGATAAACGCCAACGTGCCAAACAGCGGCCCGATCGCCATGACCGTGGTTTGTACCATCCTTCTCAGCATTGTCGCCCACGGCGTGAGCGCCAATCCCTGGGCCAAAGGGTTCGGTGAGCGCTCGCGAAGGCAATAGGTGGTGCGCACGCAGGAATGGTCGTTTTCCGTTCAGGTTACGACAGCGGCGCGATGAAGTTTCGGCCTGAAAGGTAACATTGAAACGATTGAAGGAAGGTGACACCATCAGAATCTTGACAGTGAAAGTTGACAGCCTTGACCGCTTGCCGCAGCTCTTTTATATCGCCGGGAGAAGCGCCCTCACTCCCCAGAAAGGCCGCTCCATCAAAAATGGAAATATGTAGTGCTGTTATCATAATTTATCCAAGCACCATACCAATGGAAAAGGCGATCATGAACTGGGCCAGGTAGTAGAGCGGAAGCCCCAAAAGGCGATTGATAAAATCGTTTTTTAGAAATCGATCCCGGGCGACGAAGATATCGGATATATAAAAACTGGAAGCTCCCACGAAGATGAACAGCCGGGCCATAATCGGCTGCTGCGGCATACCCAGGACTGACCAGGCGCCGATGAACATGCAGCTGATGACAAGAATATAGGCCATGACCGGTATTTTCATGGTGCCCAGGTGCGGCTTCAGCCAGATATAAATAATAACACCGAGCAATAGGGTAACGATAACGCCGATGAGTGTCATTTTGCCCGGCTCTGCAATCCAGACAAATCCAATCACATAGCAGACATGCCCCAGCAGAAATGATATCAGTCCGAATAAAAACATTCTGTCCTGGGGCAAAGCCAGAAAAATGTCCCCTCCCAGGCAGAACAACAACCCGATGATGATAAAAAGGGTATATGGCTGCATGAGATGGATCTGGGAAATGGCGGTTACGATGAAAAGCAGTGACAGCACTGTTTTGGTTGGCAACAGTCCTTTGCGGTTCTCATTTTTTTCAAAGAAGAGCAGGCTCACCAGCAGTACGACGGCCAGTGCGAGAAGTATCATGATCATGGTTGTCCTCCAATCGTTTAGCTCATAACTCACAGGTACTAGGTCATAGCGCAGACTATGAGGCTTGGAAGCTGGGGCTGTGATGCTGCATACCGTATAAAAGGTTCAGGATCCAGCTCTCTGCTTAATGTCTACTCCCTACTTACCGCTTGGCTTACCCTCCAAACCTCCAACCCCGATCTTCTGTCCCCTCCGACCCTCTTATCACCCCTGTATCACCCTTGAACCTTTCAGGGGAAGCCTGGACCCTTGGACCCTGATTGAGTGTATTGCGTCGGATCATCCACCCCTGCTTCTGCAAAGCCTTTCTTCCTCAGAAGACAGCTGTCACATCGACCACATGCGTTTCCAAGAGTATCTGGGTCGTAACATGAGTGGGTCAGGCCGTAGTCGACACCCAGTTCAATACCATTTCTGATAATTTCTGCCTTGGTCATCTGTATCAGGGGTGTGTGGATCCGTATTTTGAATGCCCCCTGGACAGTGGCTTTGGTGGCCAGGTTTGCCATCTGTTCAAAGGCATGGATATATTCCGGTCGGCAATCCGGGTATCCGCTGTAGTCGATGGCATTGACCCCCATGAAGATATCCGGAGCGTTCAGCACTTCGGACCAGGCCAGGGCATAGGAAAGAAATATGGTGTTTCTGGCCGGTACATAGGTGACTGGTATCTCATCCCCACCGCTATCCATGTCCCTGTCCTTGGGTACTGAAATGGCATCGGTCAGGGCGGAGCCACCGATACCTGTCAGATCGGTTTTAACCAAGAGGTGCGTCTTGACTCTGTAGGCACGGGCAATACTTTTTGCGGCTTCCAACTCGTAGAGATGCCGCTGACCATAATCGAAACTCATTGCATACAGGTCATACCCGTCATGTTTGGCCATGGCCATAACCGTTGTGGAATCGAGCCCGCCGCTAAGCAGAATGATTGCCTTTTTGTTATGTTCTTTAACCATAATTTATTCTGTCCAAGTCGTGATATTATCCATTTTATATGCTGGGAGGCTAGGACGCCGGGATGTCTGGATGCTGTCAACCGCTGATAGCTTTCAGCTACCCTCCAACCCTTGTATACCCCCTCGAACCCCGGCCCCTTTGTTTTAGACCCCTCTCTCGATATCCGGCCAGATAGTCCTGTGCAGCTGGAGCTGGAGTCTGGTTTGAAGGTGGTCTTCGAGAATCCATCCGGCAAGTTCTGCTGGGCTTAGTTTTTCTCTGATGGGCGAAAAAAGGAGATTTCCGCTCGGGACGATCGATGGTATTCTGTTCAGCATATTCTTGGCGTACTCGTAATCCTGCCTGTCGCCGAGAACGAATTTTACCTGATCTCTCTTGCCGAGATGCCTGAAATTACGGAATTCGCATTTTTCATGCTCGCCACTGCCGGGGCACTTGACATCCATGATCCTGACACACCGGGGATCAGCCATGCGGATATCGAAGCTGCCATTGGTTTCCATGAGAACCTGATATTTATTCCTGAGCAGGTCGGTGATGAGCTTCGGCGTTTCAGCCTGCAAAAGAGGTTCACCGCCCGTAACTTCAACCATGTGGCAATGGAAAGACCCAATACGGTCAAGGATCTCTGAAATCTGCATGGGGCGTCCTTGATCATACGCATAAACAGTATCGCAATAGGCGCAACGCATGTTACAACCGCTGAGGCGCACAAATACGCACGGGAGACCCGCATGGGTCGATTCTCCCTGTATGCTGTAAAATATTTCATTTACAATCAAAGACATGCGCCGTTTATAACACGATTTTCTGTGAATTGAAATATATTGACAGCCTTTCCCGGAGCATATAAGTCGGACCTGAAGTGAGCGTTTTACAAAGCTGTAAGCACTAAGCTATAAGCAGCGCAAATCGTCATTGGATCACCCATTTCGCTCTATTGATGTCGAAAACCGATTAAAGCTTAAAGTTGAGCTATAATTGGCTTATGGCTTACAGCTTTTACTAAGGCTTCATTCATGAAAAATATTCTTTTCATACACATATACCGAGGGTTGCAATGGTTTGCTAAAATGCCACCCCGTTCATCCTGCCAGAGAATCGTTGTAATAGGGTTCATTGCAGGCTTGTTGTCGATCTGTTCGGCCCTTGCTGCTTCAGAAGGCGGATTGATCAAGAAAAGAGACACCAACAACGATGGCATTATCGACCAAGTAGCTGAATTTGATCCTCAGGGCAAGCTGATGTCGCTTACAATCGATGACAACCACGATGGGGTGATGGATACATTCCAGTACTATGTCCATGGTGAGATCGTGCGCCTGGAAAAAGATTTGGATGCCGGTCCCGGCATCGAGATGAGAACCTATTTCAAAGATGGCAGAAAGGTTCGACAGGAACGCCTGAATGATCAAGGTAATGTCTACCAGGAGATGGATTTGGATGCATCCGGAAACCCATTCGAGATTCGTGAGGATACCGACGCGGATCAACGGATGGATACGGTTTACTATATTGAAAAAGGACAGATCACACGTATCACCCGCGATCCAGATGGCGATGGTGCCGGCAATGTTTTTGAATTATATCGGAACGGAGTGCTTGCGGAGCGCCGGAGCGATACAAATGGAGACGGCGTTATAGAAGAGCGGCTAATTTTTAATGCTGACGGAACACTGACCGAGCGTTATCTGGATACCGATCAAAATGGTGATTTGGACATGTTGGAAATTTACCGGAACGGTCTGCCCCATCTGCAGCAATGGGATCAGGATCAGGACCAACGATTTGAGAAAGTGACGTATCTTGAAAAAGGTGACATCATTCGAATCGAGGAAGATTCGGACAGGGACGGTATCCGGGAAACGGTGACGGCCTATCGCAACGGAAAGCCAAATGTTCAGACGGTGGATGCAAATCAGGACGGCAAGAAGGAACTCAGAATAGTCTTCAATGCCGGTGGCGAAACAGAGCGTATTGAAAAAGACATTTCCATGGACGGTAACATGGATACGTTCCAGAGCTATAAAGACAACCTGCTTGTACTTTCGGAAAAAGACACCAATGCTGACGGGGAGATCGATACGAAAATTTGGTATCATGCCGGTAGGCAACAACATAGCATGAGGGATCTGGATCATGATGGCCGGTTTGAGACGACCCATCGGTATGACAGACCGCCTTGGACACGGGTGACGGAGCTAGATTCTGATGGGAAAGGAAATGTGAATGTGCGGTCCTATTTCATGCATGATAACCTGCGTAGAAGGGAATTCCTGGAAAAGAGCGGAGACCGGGTTGAATTGCGTGAAAATTTCGATGAGAAGGGTCTGCTCACGCACAGTCTGGAAGACAGTAATGCTGACGGCCGATGGGATATGACCTGGTATTTTGATGACCAGGGTAAATTACAACGGGCCGAAAAAGACAGCGATGCAGACAAACGCGTGGATACCTGGTATTATTATGAAAGTGGACGGCTGTCAGGGGTTTCCGAGGATACCAATAATGATGGACGGCCAGACGTGTGGGAAGACTATGATACATCGGAATCCATGACCCAGCGGAAAAAGGATCTCGATTTTGATGGTGTAGTGGATATTGAGGAGCGGTTTTAGGTGTTACGTTTCAGGTTTTAGGCACACCGTCGGCTCATGGTTGGCGGCTAATAGCAAAGTGGAAAAAATATAATCACGAAAACACGAAGTATAGAAAATACGAAATTGCACAAGGGATTTTGTTCCTGTTGTATATTGGAATGATGGCATACTGACCTCTCATAGGATTTAAAACAAAACCTGTTTCGTGTTTTCGTCCTTTCGTGATTTCGTGACAATAGATCTTTTTATTTTTGTACTGGAGGAAGACACATGCTGGCGTTTCTATATAAAGGAGGTGTGCTGGTCATTCCGATACTTCTCTGTTCGGTATTTGCACTGGCAATTTTTCTGGAAAGATTGATCCGCTTTATTCGACTGAGGAAACAAGGGCGCGGTCTGGCCGAAAAAGTTGCCGCTTTGGTAAAGAATGGAGAAGACGAGCAGGCCCGGGCACTGGTGGATGCCAGCGATTCTCCCATGGGTAAGGTGTTGGCCCAGGCACTGGAGGTAAAGAACCAGAGTCAGGAAACCCTGGAGGCCATTATCGTGCATGCCACCGAAGAAGAGGTAAGGGGCATGTCCAGGTATCTGCAGGCACTGGCAACCATCGGGAATATTGCCCCGTTGCTGGGTCTATTCGGTACCGTGGTGGGGATGATCAAGGCCTTTATGGTCATCCAAGAAATGGGTGGAAAGGTCAACGCCGCAGTTCTTGCGGGCGGTATTTGGGAAGCGATGCTCACAACCGCACTGGGACTGGCCGTGGCTTTACCGACGATCATTGCCCACAGCTATCTGGTTTCAAAGGTCAACCAATCTGAAGCGAGACTGCAACGCGGTGCCATTACGTTTTTAAAGGCGGTAATGAGTTTGGAAGGACCAAAGGGTTGAACCCTTTCTCCCAACTTATTGGGAGAAGATAAAAATATACAAACAAGAGGTACCAGTCATGCTGTTTCCAAAAAGAGAACGTGGTTACTATCAACTGCAGGCACCGCTGACGTCTCTTATCGATATCGTTTTCTTGCTCCTGATCTATTTTCTGCTGACAACCAATTTCATGGTGGATGAAGGGATTCAGGTTAAATTACCCCAGGCCAATGCCACGTCTCCACAGACGGAGAAAGAAATCACCATCCATGTCGACAGCACCGGCAAGGTATTCTTGGACAACAGGGCTGTTTCATTGAATGAGCTTTTTTCGATAATAAAAGGAAGACTTGGAGAAAAGAACGGTCGCCCGGTGGTCATTAAAGCTGACAAATCGGTGATCTTGGACAAGGCAGTGAGGGTCATGGATATGGTCAAGGCCGCTGGGGCCGAGCGTCTCGTGTTGGCTACCGAGAGGGATGCGCCATAAGGTTAAAAGGTATAACTGCCTAATGACCAATCTTTCATATTGGACGTTTATTGTCATTCGCAATGAACTCAATGAACCCAACAAACCCAATGAACGCAACAAACATAAAACCCAACTGGCTTTTTCGGGGATTGATCCTCTTTTCTGTAGGGGTTCATCTGTTGCTGTTCACGCAGATGAACCATCTCTATCGGCCCAGGGAAATTTCCAGAATTGAGCTGACATTGAAACAGATATCCAGTCCTTCTAAGCGGCAGATCCCCAGACCCGGGCCGCGTTTCAAACCGCTCACAGATCCGCATGAACAGATTGTGGCAGGGGCGTTCAATGAGCAATATACTCCCATGAAACCACTTCAGCATGTCATTCCAGCCCCTGTCGATTCCAATAGAATGTATGAAAAACAGCTGCCCGGGATCCCTGCTGTGGAAGACACTCCTGTGGCCGAATGGCAGAATGAGCTTGAATCTTTACCTGCGGGGCCTGCAACCGGCAGTGATGATGACGACATGACCCTGTACTACACGCTGATCAGCGGAAAAGTACGGGCAGAAGCCCTCAAACTCTATGAACGGATAGCTCGCAGCCGCAAGGTGCAAGGAGTGGTCGCGATTGAATTCACCATCGGGAGTAACGGGGAGATGGTTTCCGTAGGTATCGTGAAGAGCTCTGGCAATCGGATTCTTGATCGAACTGCCATGGATGCTGTAAAAAAGGTATCGCCCTTTGCCAAGCCGCCAAATGGCTCACTTGTCATCCAGTTACCCATCAAATTCAAACTGCTCTAAGTCTGAAATATCACAAACCTGAAATGTTCAGGGTTAACGTGTCAGGTTATTCTCCCAATTTATTGGGAGAAAGGGTTCATTTATTTGTCTGAGGAAACGACGCCCCAGCAGTTTTGATGCATATGTACAAATACGACACTAAACATGGCCTTGAGCAGGTCGAGGCTGGAGACAATGGAAACCGATTTCTTTAAAAGTGTGGTTGTCAGGATAAGTTGTTCGGATTGTCTTTTCATGAATACCAGATCATCCAGTATCTTCAGCGCAACATCTCTTTCCTCAGGGGGTAGTTGCTTCCACTTATCTTCCTTAAATCTGATTTTGAAATGATGAATCTTTAAAGGGGGGGCGCTGTAGAGGCTTTTGCGGATCTTGTCACCTTTGAATGTTGTTTGTGACAGAATCAGACTTTGGATTGATTTTGAAATACACCGATGGGTATCTGCGAAAGTGTCCACCAGCATTGCCTTGGATTCCTGGCTGACGATGAAACGGATGAATCGCAATCTTTTTTCGTTTTCCTTTGTTTTCACGTTGAATTCGTCCAGGGCCACCTTCCAGAAAGAATGACTGACGTCTTTCAGCACTGGCTTGGGTTTCCCATTCTCGTGGGATTGTTCCCGGATGTTTTTTTTAAGACGCAACAAGTTTTTGGCCGTCTTTTCAAACAGGCGCACTCCAGTAACGGTCTGGTAGATCATGCCAACGGTGGCATACCAGTCCTGAAGGTGAAGGATCAGGGGGAGATCCTTGTAAACGCTCAGAATGGTGGTGTTTTTCAACTGGTGGGTAGGTGTTGCATAAGATGGTGTGCCACCCAGAGGTGGCTGCCGCACCATCTTTTTTTTAGAAATATCATAGGATACAGTGGTTTCGACATCGATAAGGCCGATGGAATACATGTTCGCAGATTCCAGAAACTGTGGAAATTTCGATGGGTTCCCCGCGATGAGTAGATTGTCTGGTTTCAGATCCCGCATGGCCAGTTTTTTGTCGCCCAGCCAGTAGAGCAGATCGAGTAGATTAGTGATCATGCTTGAAATCTGTGAATTATGTCGTTTCAGATTTTTTGCAATGACAAAGGCATGCACCATTCGTTGGTAGTTTTGGACAGGCTGTCGTTTATCGTTAAAAAGTTTCAGGACGCTGGTGTTCATCTCAGACGCAAGATGCGGCTTTGTAGGGAATTCCGTGGCGGAAAGTTTCCCGCCGGCCAGGTAGACCAGGAACCACTCCTTGATGTTGAATTCGGAAACAGTACCGTCGATGTGATGCAGCTGGAGTAGATCATAACAACGAGTGTGAAAAGATGTGTAGACAAGATTGAGGCTGTCACAAATGTCCGCATGCTGTGATCCATAACGAGCCTCAAAGTCCGCAGGGATCCAGAGAAGACCGGGTTGTTTCGATATCTCGCCGATAACCTTATCTTCAATGTTGTGTATGCGTTTGAGAATATGTCCCAAAAAAAAATATTTGGATAGATCCATGAAATAGGCAAAACCATCGCCGATCTTGAGGTAGTTCTGAAGCTCGGTATTGCCCTCCAGTAATTGGATATATTTTCCCTCCATGAGTTCAAGCGGCAGTCTGGCACCCTCCTGAAGCGGGTGGATTTTTTTTAATATAACGGAGAGCCGGGGTACAAGGCACTCTCTGGGGGACAATTTATTTGCAATCCGGTTGTCACGGTTGATACTTTGAATATATCTGCTGAAATCGGTCAGCGGCTTGGGTGGTATCTTGATCACCATATGGTCATCATAAATAACATAATAACAAGTACTTTTACTACCAGTGTCTTCACCAATGGGGCCGATGGTCATGCGCCTCGTAGCCCAGTCGCCATCGCAGTTGACACGCAATTCATATATAAAATTACTGTCCGGTCTGCGGGCATCCACAAGCCGGAATATGGCCTCAGCTGAAGGCTCTACACCTTTTTGAGCCTTGAAAACCGATAAAAAGAAATGTGCAATCTGCTCCTGTCCCTCATAAACCTTTTCATTTGCTACTGGATTTTCAGAATCCTCAACCCGGTTCTTTTTCTTTTTTATAGCATTCGTCGCCTTTTTTAACAGGGGATATAAGGCAAAGCAAAGCAGGATGCCAATAATGACAGCGGCGATTACGGGGGTCCTTTTTTTTAACTGGGTCTGAGATACGATTTCCAGGGACTTGCGTTTCCATGGAAGCAGATGGTGTTTGATGATGACGACAATACCGTAGCCCTTGTTGAAGATGCCCCGTTGCTTGACGTCCGCAACGAGATCCATGTTGATGTAATGCGTGTCATCCGCGGTTTTGTAGAAAATACTGTCACCGACAATCCAGGCTTCTTTGGTGATCACGGCCCGGTTGTCTTTTAACAGGATAACCTGGTTTTTGTAGATATGCTGATAGGCAAAAGAACCGGCGGCTGCCAGTATGGCAAAGCAGATAAGAATGAGAAACTTCGTTTTCATATTACCGTCTCAGTGGAGTATTCGTATAGCAGAATGAATAAACATAGGGAAAACAGTCCCCAGTGTCAATTGAAGAATTTATTCGGTCAAAGATTGCGGCGTGGCTGGTTGGCACGAAGTGGAAATCCTGATTTGGCTGAGTTCCAGGGGCGGGGGTTTCCCGGGGCAGGGGGGTTGCATTGGAAACGTCTGCCCGCATGAACCGTGGCCGCTTAGCCGGACGGTGTCAATATACTGCCAACTTTCTGTGACAGCTCATGAATGCTGAAGGGTTTCTGGATAAATCCCTTGCAGCCCAGGAACAGGAGGTTTTTGACCTGTTCATTAATGCTGTAACCGCTCGACAATAGGACCTTTACATGAGCATCGACTTGTTTTAATTGTTCAAATGTCCGTGGCCCTCCCATGACGGGCATGACCATATCAAGAATGACCATGTCGAATCTACCAGGCCGGCTGGCATACGCAGAAATGGCTTCTCTGCCGGAGGAGGCTGTCGCTACCCGGTATCCCAGTTTTTCAAGCATTTTTTTTGCGGTTTCGACAATCATTTCTTCATCATCAACCAGCAGAATTCTTCCTTGACCGTGAAGGATATCCGGCGCCGATTCTTGTTGTTCCACGCTCTCTTTTTCAGATACCGGCAGATAAAATGTAAAAGTGGCTCCCTTGCCGGGCTCGCTGCGAACATTGATAATGCCTTCGTGGTTTTGAATAATTCCATAAACAGAGGCCAGACCCAATCCAGTACCTCTTTCCATCTCTTTGGTCGTGAAAAACGGATCAAACACCTTCTGTTGGGTAGCTTTGTCCATACCGATACCCGTGTCGGTAACAGCGATTTCAACATACTGACCGTGAGGGAGATTGTGAACCTTGGTCGCGGTCTGGTCTAAGAAACAGTTCTTTGTCTCAACAGATAGGTTTCCACCCTGCGGCATGGCTTGCCAGGCATTGATAAATAGATTGAGCAGTACCTGTTCGATCTGACCCCGGTCGACAACAACTGTCCAGATGTTTTCCTGAAATTTCGTATGGATTTGTATGTCTTTCTTGGTTCTCCCGTAGATATCAACAGATTCGCGAATCAGTCTGTTAAGGTTGATGGGCAAGGCTTGAAACTTACCTTGCCTCGAGAGACCGAGCAACTGACGGGTAAGGCTGGCACCGCGTTTGACGAGCTGTTCAATCTGTTTCAGGCGATCATAGTGCATATGATTTTCATCCAGGTCAAACAACATGAGAGAGGTATTGCCCAGAATACCGGTCATGAGGTTGTTGAAGTCATGTGCGATACCGCCGGAAAGTGTTCCCAGGGCCTCCATTTTCTGTGCCTGTATCAATTTATTTTCAAGCCTCTTGTTTTCCTCTTCCGCATGCCGTCTTTGGGTGACATCATGAGCAACACCGGTTACCTTCCAGGGATTTCCATGTGAGTCATAGGAAAATCGTGAATGGATCAACACCCAGAACTCACGCTGATTTTTGCCCTTGATACGATATTCCACCGGATCAGGATTGCTGTCGCCCGCAGCAGCTTTTTCAAGGAGCTTTCCCAGTATCATAAGACTATCTTCACTCAGCAGGTCTATGACATCCAGTTTCATGAACTCTGCTTCCGAGTAACCGGTGTATTCGCACATGACATCATTGACGCTTAGAAAGTGTCTATTTTTCATGTCAAATTCGTAAATACCGGCCGGCGCATGGTGAAAAAGCTGGCGGTAATTGGCTTCACTCTCATGCAGTGCCTCTTCCATTTTTTTTCGTTCGGTAATGTCGATGATAATACCTCTTAACCCAGCGGGCTGGCCATCGCGGATGATGGCCGCTGAATGAAACAGGGCCGGAAACGAACTGCCGTCTTTTCTGAGTGCGCGGTATTCTTTTAACCCAACATGCTTGCCACTGAGAATTTTCATGATATTGTTCATGCCTCTTTCTCGATCCTCGGGCACGATCATTTCGAGTGCATTAAGGCCATGGATAAATTCCTCCTCCGTGTATTGAAACTGGGTAAAGGCGGACTGGTTCACGAAGGTCAAGTTGCCCTGGGCATCTATCTCATAAATGATTTCCGGGAGCATTTCCGCCATGTCCCTGAAACGTTCCTCGCTTTCCTGCAGGGCCTTTTCGGCTATCTTTCGTTCGGTGATGTCTTCTCCGGAACTCAGGGTGCCGGTAATAGCGCCATCTTTGTCCACAATCTGTGTGTTGTGCCATGCAATGATACGTTCTTTTCCATCGGCTGACAGGATAGCATTTTCAACATATTCGAAAGGGGCGATATTTCCTGCCATCATCTGCTTGAAAACGACCCGGGTTTCTTTTTTAAACCGCTCGGGAATACGGTGCTCAAACCAGTTCTTACCCATGATCTCTTCCTTGGTGAGACCCAGCACCTGGCAACCTTTTTTGTTCAAGAGCTTTACGGCGCCGGTTTTATCGAGTGCGACAAAAATTACACTGGAAATATCCAGATACAATCGGGCCTTGTCTCTTTCGGCTCGCAATGCTTCTTCCGCGTGTATTTTTTCCGTTACATCTCTTAGGGCACCAACAATGGCGACAACCCGGCCGGATGGGTCCTTGACAGGTGATTCATCGACTTCGAGCAGGGCATGAGATCCGTCTTTTTTCCTGATCTCCACAAGATAGGGCGGCTGCCGTTCACCGGTTTGGATGGCCAGGTCGGTTATTTTGAGCCCTTTTTGATTGAGGGGGTTGTCGGTGGCGAAATTTGTCCAGTTGATCATCATTTCTTCCGGGGTGTATCCCAGAATCTTAGTGGATGTAGGGCTCACATAGGAGAGGATTTGATTGGTATCATGGATATAGAACAGCTCGTTGCTGTGTTCGATGATGATTTGCATTCTTTCCAGCAGGTCATGATAAGTTGGTTCTTTTTGCATCAGTTCGGTCCTCTTAATATGAAAATTGAAATGTTCGGGTTACGCAGCACAGATACCATATCTGGGTAGGATATCGTGAATAATGCTGAAGCGATGTGCCAGCAGGGCATCGTGAAAGAGCTTCCAGTCACTGTCCAGGAAAGAGGGGTCGTATTCGAACAAATCAGGTTTTTTATCCCAGAGTTTTCGAGTTCCGAGGGCTATATATTTCCAGGAGCCGACACCTCTTGCTCTGTAGAACAGCTTGACGGGTGGAAATCCAAAGGTTCCCTTTTGAATCTGTTTAACCCATGCCAGGTGACGTAGGGCCTTGTCTTCTTCGCGGTTGTTTTGAAACTGGGTCAGCAATTTGCTTCGGGTGTCGTGTGTCAAGCCCGGGGCGTCCATGTCAGCGTCACCTGATCTAAAGCGTTGCATGGCTTTGCACATGGCGTTTGCTGCCGATACAAATGCGGCAGGATTGTTGCGAACGACCATTTTCCCCCTATGGTCATGGTATGTCCACTTCAAAAATGGAAGGTCCGGGTAGCTCAAGGCCGCACCGTGCCCCAGCGGCATCACATCACCCACAAAAGAGCTGGCTGCCTTGTTAAAGGATGTGCCGAAGAACTGCTCAATTCGGGTGGTGAATGCAGTGCTCGATGCGCCTGCTTCGTCCAGGGCCCGTACATCGTTAACATGGCTATTGAAACCGGCGAACCCCTGGTGGGCCCACGAATCTGCCAGTACATGCAGTGTGATTCCCAACCGGTGAAGGCCGTAGGGTTTATTTCTGGTCTCGATACATGTGCGAACCATGTCATGGGCAATGTGGCTGCCGGGTCGGCAGATGATTTTGTCGATAAATTTTCCTGCAGGGTTTTCACCTGCCTTTTTACCTCCGTTGCCGGGCAGGAAGTGAAAGGGAATCCACACATGATGATTGGCCAGTTTTTCAAAATTTCGGTAATCGAGCATTTTGTGAGCCGAGCTGATATGGGTATACATGGCTCCATTATGAAATCTAAGGGTGCCGTTGTTTATGGCATCGTCAACGTACTGAGCCGCGTAGGCGACCGTGTCGGCCTCACGATGTCCGAAACCGGCAGCTCTTGCCGTGACATAGGTTGCGGTATGGTGAAAGTCGATCTGCATGTTTCGATTGAACCCCGCAGAATGGGAAGAAAGGTAACAAAACAGGCCATCAATGTTCAGGCGATCAGATAGGTCCCTGTTCCCACAGCGATTAGCCGATGCTGGTCATTATGAAGCTCCATCCGGGTTACGGCAACTTTATTGCCGATACGCATAATTGAGGCGCAGGATGAAAAAGAACTGCCCTTTCCGGGTCTCAGATAATCGACGCGCAGATCGAGGGTGCCGACCCGGGCGATGTTCTCTGCAATTTGTTCTTTTGGGTGATTCTTTTTTTTTTGAATCATTCCTGCCGTAGCCATCAAACCGCCAGCTACATCCAGAACGGACGATATCACACCACCGTGCAGGGAACCCTGGACATAATTGCCGATGAGGGAATCGGTCAGATCAAAGGCAACTTTAACCAGATCAGGCTTCAGATCGATGATGTGCAAACCGAGAACCTGGTTGAAGGGAAGTCTGTTTTCATAGATGTCTCCAAGGAAATGCAGCAGTTCATCCAGTTTTTCGGGTTGGCCTGGCATGGAGGGCTCCTCGATATCTACTGTGTTCTACTTGAACCAAAAATTCTGTTTTTGTGATGCTTTCGCGTTGAAGGCTTCATCCGCTATTATCTGTCCTGTCTCAGACCTGAGAGTGTACCACGACTGACGAAGGGCCACAAGTGCCAAGGCTGACCGGGTCTGTGTTGAAGTTAGCTCCCGTTGTGACTCGTTGAGGCGCACCAGGGAAACCTGGCCGGCCTTGTATTCCTTTTCGACAAGATCACGGTTTTCCTGGACGAGTCGGGCATTGGACTGCTGGAGCCTCAGTTGGGTCTGGAAGGTAATAACGTTTTGAGCTGTGGCACGGATTTCCGCGGTGATGTTTGTCTTCAAAGATTCCATTCGCTTTCTGGTTTCCATTTCTTTTTGCACAGCTTCCCTATACTGGGCGCGGTACAGTCCTCCGGAAAACAGATTAAATGTCATGTTGAGACCGATGGTGTTTCCGAAATCATCGCTCTCGAATCTGGTATCATCCTGCCTGTCTCCGCTGACGGATGCCGTGAGATTTATGGTGGGTGCGTATTTTGAGTTGGCCATCTTTTTCTCGAGGGACGCATTTTGAATCGCCAGGCGGCTCTGATGTATTTCCGGCCGATGTTCTAGTGCGTAGACGATCAGCTGCTCGGTATCTGGTATCTGCATTTCTTGTGGGGACGCTTTTTCAAGGGGTGCCAGTTTTACATGTACCGGCAACGAGGCGTCTGCAAGACCCAGTAATGCTGCCAGGCTATGCAGGGTGGCCCTGAAAACGCCCTCTGCTTGAATTCGGTCGGAAATGGCGGCGTTGACTTGAACCTCAAAACTGAGTTCATCGCTCAGGGAGCCGGTACCGATTTTGCGTCGGTTGATGGCCTCTTCCAGAAGACTTTTGAAAAAAGATTCATCGGCTATGGCAATATTGATATTTTCCCGTGCCAGCTCAGCTGTTAAAAAAGATGCCGCCACCGAGGACAACAACAACCGTCTGGCATCGTCCCATGCAGAAATCATTTGCTCTTTTACATTTTGGGTCTGGCGCAGTTTGTACAGCCGTTCAAATCCATCGAACAGCAGCCAGGTGGCCGTGAGACCGGCGCGGTAACGGTCCTGGGGATCATCGATGGTGGCGCCGGGATCAAATATCCTGGCGGAATCGAGGTTCTCCTGGTAATCATTTTCGGGCATCCAGATCCTGGAAACAGAGGCGTTTGCATCGAGCCGGGGCCAGTAGGTGGAGCGAGCCTGGGCAATCCGTTCCATGGCCTGATTGATGCGTATCTCGGTCGCCTGAACGGAAGGATTGTCGGCCACGGCAAACCGCTGGGCTGTTTTCAGATCAAGAAACTCGATTTTTTCCCAGTCAAGGGGAAGGCTCTGATCCTCCAATGTATAACTGCTTGCACCGACATGGTGACCAAGACCCTGAAACAGAACCAAGGCCAGTATCAAGCAGCAAATCATTTTGCCTGTTTTGCTGTTGTGATTCATAAGTTCTCCTATGTTTATGATTCTTTCAGAGGATCTACATGCCGGTTTCTGGCCGGTTCCACTGCTAGACGATCAGGCCAGATACCATGTCTGAATCTATAAATGAGCAACCTGAAATCACTCAGAATCGTCAGCAAACTTGGAACCAGGACAAGTGTCAGGATCGTGGCAAACAAGACACCGGACGCCAGGGATAGTGCCATGGGGATGAGAAACCTGGCCTGAAGGTCGGTTTCCAGGATTAAAGGTGTCAAACCACCGATGGTGCTCAGCGAAGTGAGGGTAATTGCCCGAAACCGCCGTACGCCCCCCTTTAGGACGGCTTCAAAATACGGCATACCTTCCGCAAAATTTTCGTTGATGCGTTCGATGAGTACGATGGCATCGTTTACCACAACACCGGTAAGGGCCACCATTCCAAAGATGCTCATCATGGAAAGGTCATAACCAAATACCAGATGGCCTGCAACCGCACCGATGATGCCGAAGGGCACGGTAAACATGATTACAAAGGGTTGGATGTAAGACTTGAACATGGTTGCAATGATAATGTAGATTCCTATCAGGGCCAGCGGGAAACCCACATAAAGGCTGCCGAAAGATTCCCGCATTTTTTTCTGCTCCCCCTGTATGGCGATACGTACTGCGGGATAACGATCTTGAAGTTCGGTGAAAAATCCGCTTGAAAGCTCCGAAAGGATTTCATTGGTATTGGCCTTGTTGGTATCAACGCCAGCACTCACAGCGATGCGGCGCATGCCGTTGGTACGTCTGATGGTTGAAAAACCCGGTGAAAAAGAGATGTCGGCCACTGAAAAAAGTGGGATTTCAAAACCGGTTCGTGTACGGATACGGATATTTTCAACATCAGCTAAGCGGATTCTTTCATCTGCCGTATAGCGAACCTTGACCCGAATGTTATCCCTTCCCCTTTGAAGACGAAGGGCCTCATCACCGTAGTAGCCGGCATACAGCTGTCGGGCCAGATCATCGACCGTCAAACCCAGGGTTCGTGCCTCAGGCTTGAGTTTTAGGCGCATCTCGTTTTTGCCCTTCGAAAAGTCGGATCGAATCTGATAAACGCCATCGAACTGTCGCAGTCTCTTCATAATATCCTGGGAAGCCGCCAAAATGACGTCCATATCATACCCCTGAACCCAGATTTCGATGGGCGCGCCGGGCGGGCCCATGGCCATACCCTCGAAGGTCAGTGATTTGACACCCGGTATGACACCGATTTCATTTTCCCACGCCACCATCAAGTCTTTTGTGTGCACGCCTCGTTTTTCGGATTCAAGCAGAATGACCTGAACGGCTCCGAGGTTCGACCCAGACCTGGGTATTTCACCGAGGGTTTGCCCTGCAAGGGCCAGCCTTGAACGGATCATGGGGTCGCCCGTGATCGTTTTGGTTTTTTCGGCCAGACGCAATAGGGCAGCATCGATTTGTTTGACGGCTTGTCGAGTGGTCGCAGAGGGCGCTCCTTCTGAAAACTCCACCGTTGCAGTGATAATGAATCCATCGATTTCGGGCATCATCAGAAATTTAATGAAACCGCTGTTCACGAGACCGATGGTGATAAAGAGGATGCTGATGGTCACACAGAGAGATACATAGCGCCAGTACAATGCCTTGCTCAAAAACGGCATGTAAATCTTTTCGACAAACCATTCCATGCCTGAACGCGTGATCCGGTGAAAGGTTTCAAGTCGCCGTGTTAGGGGATTCATCTGGCGTCCATTGGTATTCAAATCGGGCAGATCGCCCAGGTGTGCGGGTAAAAGAAACAGGCATTCCACCAGGGAGACAGCCAGGCAGGCAATAACAACCACAGGCAGAATGGCAATAAATTTTCCCATGATCCCGCCTACAAAAGCCAGCGGGATGAAAGCTGCGATACTGGTGATAACGGCGGCAATCACCGGAAGACCTACTTCTATCACGCCATCCACGGCTGCTTTTATAGGTGGTTTCCCTTGTTTGCGGTGAACATAAATGGCTTCACCCACGACGATGGCATCATCGACAACGATACCGAGCACCATAATGAGACCGAAAAGAGAGATAAGGTTGATGGTCCCGCCAACAGCCCACAAAACAGCCAGAGCGCCTGATATGGATACAGGAATTCCCAGTCCGGTCCAGAAGGACAGACGTGCATTTAAAAAAATCCATAACAGCAGAAAGACCACCATCAAACCGATCAGACCATTTTTTACCAGGAGATTGATTCTGGCCCTTAATATTTCAGTGTTGTCGTAAAGTGTATCCAGATGAATGTTATCAGGGAGTTGCTGCTGCTTCAGATTGATGAACGTTTCCACAGAAGCTGAAATAGCAAGGGCATCTTCTTCTTTGGTCTTGTTGATGACAATGAGTACTGATGGTTCTCCATTGATAATGGCCTGGATGGGGTCTTCTGTAAATCCATCCTTGATCGTGGCGATGCGATCGAGGGTGATGATGTTTCCGGACGGATCGGCCAAAACCACGATCTGGGCCAACTCCAGGCCGGTATATTTTCTGCCCATGGTTCGGATACGGATCTCTTCACCGGTGGTCCGGATGGTACCGCCGGCCAGGTTGAGATTGCTTTGACGAATGGCGTTTGAAACAGCTGAAAATGTGAGACCGTATTCACGAAGGCGTTCTTCGGAAACTTCCACTGAAATTTCATATTGTCTGGATCCGAAAATATCGATCTGGGACACACTGTCCAATTCCTGCAGCTCATCCTTTATTTTTTCGGCGTACTCCTTGATGCGGCGTTCTGACATGGCGCCAGAGAGATACAGCAGTACCACCGGATCTTTTACTATCAGTTCCGTGATAATCGGTTTCTCGGCATCCGCGGGAAAGGTTGAAATGGCATCGATGTCGGACCTGATGCGGTCAAGGACCTTGTCCACATCATAGTCCTCGCGGATTTCGATGAGGGCTGTACCGGAGTTTTCGCTGGAATACGTCGTGTAAAGCTTGATACCCTCAATGCCTTCGATGGCCTCCTCCAGTTTTCGGGAGATGCCCTCTTCAATTTCTTCGGGGTCGGCACCTGGGAAGGGCACGGTTATGGTGACCATCTCGAGAGAAAATTCAGGGAAATTTTCCCGCACCATGGATTTGAGGGCAAAACCACCTGCAATAAAAATGAGCAGAAGGACAATGTTCGCGAAAACAATATTTTTTACAAATGCCGCCAGGACATGTTTCATGTCGGTTTTCCTTACAATAGCTGTAAGTGGTTAGCCTTAAGCGGTAGGCAGCTTATAGCTTATTGTTCTTGTACTTTTCCATCGAACTTTTGGAACTTCAATCACTAAATTCTCTGGACAGGGGAAACTGGAAATTATCTCAAAAAAAGGGTTTTGGTTCAAGTTCGAGATAATTTCTACTTTATGGTCACTGCCAGTAGCGAATTCTCCAGTGGATCGCTCAGCCTGGTGGTGACAACTGTCTGCCCGGGTGTCAACCCCTGGGAAACGAACACATCCTCTCCCTTGGTGTATACGATCGTCACAGGTACTGTTTCCAGACGACTCTCTTCAGTTGCCAGATAAACCGTATTCTCGAAGCTTACAGACCAGCGGGGTAAACGAACGACATTCTGTAATGTTTTCCCTGGAATATCGACGATACAAAACATACCTTCCACCAGGGGAAATAGGCTCTGTTCTTCCTGTTGTGAGTCGCGGGTGTCCAGTTTTACGGCGACTGTCAGTGTTCGGGTTTGTGGATCGAAATGGATGACCCTGTCCATAATGCCTGACCAGAGATGGGTTTCAGGATTCTCTGTCCAGCGAAGCTTACAGGACACGGGAGTCGGTTTAGAAAACCAGGTGGTCTGATTTACTGAATCATTTTGGTCAAACAAGAGCCATTGCCGTGCGTCCCCGGCATCCAGGGAAATCTCAATCTCGCGAAGGGTGTCGTCCGCCAGGGTTACAAGGGGTTGCCCGGGTGTTACATACTGGCCGATTTCGACAGAGACGTTTTTTATCCGTCCCCTAAACGGCGCTGCCACTTGGCACCGGAACAGATTGACTTCTGCAATGGCATATCTGGCTTTTGCAGCTTCTATAGCACTGTGAGCTTCCTGGATTTGAAACGGGTAAAGGGCCAGCGCCCGGGACATCTGGTCGGCCTGGTCCATGGCTGCGTTGTAGGACTGTTCCGCTCTGTCCACACCTGAGCGGGTGCCAACATTGCTGGTATCGTACAGTTGTTTTACGCGTTTGAATTCCAGTTCGGCAAGATCTTGGGTACGCTCGACTGTTTTTTGACGTTCCCCATCGATGGTGAATTGTTTTTCAAGTCTCAAAACAGCATTTTTAAACTGCTGCAGGGAAGCGTTTGCCTCCTGCAGCGTGGCGGCGTATATTCTGGAATCGATTTTAAACAGGGTTTCGCCCCGGGGGATGATTTCGCCGGTTTCAAGACGTGGATGGACATCCATTACACGACCGGAAATTTCCGGGGAGATGGAGACGGCGTTGCGTGTCTTTATTTCGCCATACCCGGTCAAGATGACTCTGACGTCTTCCGTTTTGACAATGGTGCCTTCGACCTGCAAGACCTGCTCGGTGCGTTTGGCTTCCGCCGGTGGTTTTTTCAAGGCTGAAAGCTTGTTCATGACCAGCACTCCGAACAGCAGGACGATCAGGCAGATAATAATCCGAATGAGGATTTGTTTTGCCCGAACCGGTGTCTTTTTCGACGGGTGAGATTCCATTTTATTCACTCCAATATTTGAAGAACCTCGCAGAAAACTACGAGGAATGTTCTGCCGTTGGTAGAACCCGCGGGGTTAGCAGGCGCTGTGGCAGTTCAATTGGGGTCAAACCCCGTGTGCGTTTACTGCATTGCGATTCATCGTATGCAACTATCTGGCTATGACTCTTTTTCCAGTATTACCTTGACTTTTTCCAGAACATCGCACCACGTGGCTGTTGTCTCTTGACCCAGTTTCTCCACCAGATCCACAAAACGAAGAAGGATGGTTTCTTCAATCGCCTGGATGTTGGATTTAAATGACGGTGCGATTTGAACCATCACTTTTCGCCGATCCTCCTGACTGTGTTTTCTCACCAGAATGCCCTTTTCCACAAGCCGACTGACCATGGCCGATGAAGAGGGTGGAGACACACCCATTTGTTTTGAAAGTGCAGTCATGGAGATCTGTACGTGACCGTAGACGATCATGATGGTCTGAATCTGTGAAAGGGACAGGTTTTTGAGCACCTGTTTGCTTTTCCTGGATCCGAAATGGGGAATGTGCATCATGACGATTCGATCTCGGATAAGCTTTCCGGTTGTCATGATGTATCCGGCCAGCTGGCGTGCCTCATCGTGTTTCATAGAGAGTTGCTCCCACAATATTTAGCTTTGATAATATTTAGGCTATCTAAATATTATGATCGTTATATTTTGTCAAGTCAGCATGGAAGGATATTATTTGACGGACGGATAATTCCCGGAGTGAGCCGCTATCTGATGGAAGGACGTTTCGAGCTCTCTGACTTCTTTCATTCGCTGGGGGTCGAGATAAAAGCGATACAGGATATCGCCTGTGTCTATGGGCCGGCCGAGAATCTGTGTCTCTATCTGGAAAAGGGCTTGGATTGATTTGTCAGAAACCGGATACCCTTTATCATCTACATGAATATGATGATTCATGGTGAGTCTCGATATATTATTGATATCGACGAGCTTGACACCACCCAAAGACGTCATGATCAGGTTGCCCACACCGGCAAGGTCTGGAATGGCACCTGTCTTCATGATGATGCTTTTGATACAGTTGACAAAGGATGCCAGGTTTTCAAGAGCGGTCTTCAGTGCCGCTTCATGCGTGCCCTTTACAATACCTTCTATTTTCAGTAATGCATTCTCATGCCAGGGGTCGACAGCTTCTCCATGAACAAACTCCTGAAGACCGCACAGCAGAATGCTTTTCTCGCGCCCTCGGGTATAATCCACTAAAAATTCCGAGGATACAGCATAATGGGATCTCGACAGCCACTGTTGGAGAATATTGTAATTATCTATTTCTTTTTGGATATCACGGAGTGAAGAGAATCTCTTCTTGAAAATTCTGAGCATGGCAACCGGTTGCGCAATCGGGAACATGCAAACACCCTGCTGAATAATGCCTCTGGTTTCGATGATGACGTCTGACATTTCCAGGACCTGGATCAAACGGGATCGCAGGCCTTCCCTGAAGTGGTTGCGAAAAAAATACCGGGAAGGGTGTTTGATGAAATTCAGTGCTATGATGTCATCATGCGACAGGGTCGGCTTTTCTCTGATGTCGGTTGTCATGGCTTTTAGCTCTGAGCCTTTAGCTGGTGACCGTCAATAACGGTCAGCTACTCTCGAACCCTTGTATCACCTTCGGACCCTTGAACCCAGGGATTCTATTCTAGCATCTCCTCTTCAAGGTTTTCAATCCAGGCGGCGTTCACATTTGCCTTTTGGATGAGGTAGTCTCTTGCGGAGCCATATTTCTTGTTGATATGTTCTATCACGGCTACGATAGCACTTTTGGGGGCAGTCAAATAGTCGATCAGCTTATCAGGGTCTACCCCGATCTTCCGCAGGTTGTCTTGAATATTCTGTGTCTGCTTCGCATTGTAGATATTTGACAGGGCGTGGTCATGAATCACCCACTTTTCAGATACGCCCAGGCATAAAAGAATCAAGGCTGCACCTACGCCGGTGCGATCTTTCCCGGCTGTGCAGTGAAACAGGAGCGGTCGATAAGATCGCTGGCATACGTATTTGAAGAATAAATGCCAGATATCATGGAATGCTTCGATTTTTTCAATATAGGATTTTAGCATGAAGTCCGGTGTAAACCAAGCAATGTCGCCTTTCATAATCCTGGTGACGGCTTCTGTGGGCTCCATTGTTTTGTTCACGATGGGAAGATGCAGGACCTGTAGAGATGCTTGTTCAGGCAGGTGGTTTGGCTGACGCGTTATTTCCTCTGCTGACCGAAAATCACAAACAGACTGGATGCCGATCTCCTGTAAAATCTTATGGTCGTTTTCCGTCAACGATGCAAGATTGCCCGAACGAAAAATTTTGCGCCATTTGACCCGCTTGTGTCCGTTGGTTGGATATCCGCCGATGTCCCGAAAATTTGCGGTACCATCCAACACGATTCGACGCTCAAAATCGCCGGTGTCAACATCTTCACTATTCTGACTGCTTTTTTTCATTTGTGTATCCTGGACTACCACATCTTACGACAGACAGGTCTTTGGGTAAGAAAAACGCGGTCACGTTCTTCGGAAACGTGCCTATGTTTATTTCCCAAGCACAACCAGTGCATCAACAGCTACAGGTTGTCCCTGGATCAGTTTGATGGGGTTGATATCAATTTCGCTGATAGCATCATTTTCCAACCCGATTCTACCCAGAGAAATCAGAATATTCGCCAAGGCTTTGCGGTTTACCGGTGGCTTTCCCCTAAAGGTGTTCAGAATTTTTTTCCCCCGTATATTATCCATCATGTCCATGGCATCGAGGGTGGTGATGGGTGCTACCCGGATCGACACATCTTCCAGTATTTCTGCCAGGATGCCGCCGAGTCCGAACACCACACACGGGCCGAACTGGCTGTCGCGTTTGAGACCCGCCAAAAGTTCGCGATTGCCCCTGAGCATCTGTTGTATCAGGACTTCATTTATCGGGACTGTGCTTTCCGCTAAAAGCCCTTTATAGGCCAGTCTTACCTGGGATTCATCCTTGAGGTCGAGTCGTATCAGGTCGTGTTCGGTCTTGTGCTGTATTTTTTCTCCAGACGCCTTCAGCACGACCGGGTAGCCAATGGAATTTGCGACTGCAACAGCCTCTTCGATGGTGGTTGCAGTTTTTTCATTGGTGACAGGGATCCCATAGGCTGAAAGTACCTGTTTTGATTGAAACTCCGACAGGTTCTCAGCTCCTCTGTTGATGGCGGCTTCGATAATTTTCATCGGTTTTCCTTATTTTATTGACTCTCGATTTCAGCATTGAAGGCATCTACCTTGGATTGAAACATGTTTCGTTGTTCTTCGTAGGACTTTATCTTTTCATTAAATGCCTCCACACGTTTCTTGTGAGCTTCAAAAGCCTCTGTTTCCTGGGGGTTTGGCGATGATTCCAGAAGAGATGTTCGTTCCGCGTCCAAATCTTTAAATAATTGTTCCAGGGATTTCCATTCATTGTTGAGTTGCTCGATCCGTCTGTTCTCGACGCTTGATGTAGTTTCCTCTTTTAGCTCATCAGAAGTTTCAAGTTTTGGTTCGGGTGTAACAGCCTCTTTGTAGGCCTGAACGCTTTGCCGTTGATCTTTGGGGACATTGAGAAGATTGTCTGTAAATCTGATCATCCCGTTGGCATCTTTGTACTTATAGTATTCAGCGCAGACAGGTATCGGGATCAGTGACAGAACCGCCAATATTATAAGTGTGTTAGCAATCATTTCCCGTCTCCTTGAACCGGCATCAAGTCTCTTTCTGGATAGTGTTAAAGCTTTACTTCGTGTCCCGCATTCGCGGGAGCATAAACGATTTTCTTACTATATAGAACATGCATTGCCAAATCAAACAAATTTCTGAATATGAACTGCCCAATTGGTGGTATCTACTACATACAAGGATTTGTTGACTAAAAGCAATCAATTGGTTAGGTAAAAGGTTGGAAAACAAAAGTTGGGATAGAGCTTATTGCTTTCAATTTTAACATGGACAAACTGAAAATGGACACATTGAAGGGACAGTTTCTGATCGCCATGCCATCCATGCTGGATTTCAATTTTTCTCACACGGTAACATGTATGTCTGAGGATACCGAGGATGGAGCTTTGGGAATTGTTGTCAACCGTGTGATACCTTCACTCACGGCCGGTTCTATCTTTAGAGAGTTGAAGATAGACTATACCGCTTCGGCAGCTATGATACCGCTTCATATCGGTGGGCCGGTTCACGAGAATGAAATATTTATTCTCCATGGTGAACCGTTCTCGTGGGAGGGGTGTATGATGATTACACCGACGTTGGCTATGAGTAACACCATGGATCTTATTGAGGCCATTGCAAAGGGTGAAGGGCCGCAAGCCTTCCTGATCGCACTGGGTTGTGCTGGTTGGGGGCAGGGGCAACTGGCCAGCGAAATATTGCAGAATGTGTGGCTTACGTGCCCTGTTGATGATAAAATTATATTTGAATCCAAAGTCGATGAGCGATGGCATGCCGCGGTGAGATTGCTGGGAATCGACCCGATGCTCTTATCCACTACGGCGGGTCATGCGTGAACCGCAACGGTGCGTGCATTCCTTATGGCTTGCTGCGAGCTTCTTCAATAAAAAAAGCCTCCTGCCGGAGACCTTCGACCTGATGGACCGATTCGTGGTGAGAGGTTTGTTGGGCTTAGGCTGTGGATTCGACTTTTTTCTTCGGTTTCGTCTTTGGTTTCTTCTTTTTCAGACACACTTTATCTTTCCTTACAAATGCACAGAGTTTCGGATTGTAATACTCCTTGCAGTTTAAAGGATTGTAGAGTGGGCATTCCGGATGTTTTTCTGACATGAATCGTATTTCCCCTTTAGATGATCATTTATCTAATTTTCTTCCATACCACAAACCCACAGAATTTACAAGCCATTCCCTTTGACAATCGGATTCACTCCATGTAAATATGACATACAGAATCCAGGCCATGCAGGAACAGGACACTACTATGACTTCATTTCAGACGATAAAAGACGATCTTAAACAGCTTTGCACCGATATCGCTAGCTATCTTGTTTCCGCTAAGGAGTTGCCAAACCTTGGCGTGGCCTCATTTGGAGAATGGGAAGCCATATGCCGGGCAATCAAGAAGCAGATGGATGAGGAAATCATTCGGGTTGCTGTGGTAGGCGCCATAAAATCAGGTAAAAGCACATTCGTCAACTCGTTGTTTAAAGCCGACTACCTAAACCGGGGTGCCGGTGTGGTAACCTCCATCGTCACGAGAATTCGGCGGGGTCCTTACTTGAAAGCAAAACTTTATTTCAAAACATGGGACGAGGTGAACGAAGAACTGTCTCAGGCTTTGACTCTTTTCCCAGACCATGCCTGGGAGTCGGAAGAAACCCAATTCGACATTCGCAGAGAAGATGACCGGCGGGTATTGGCCACATCTCTGAATAATATCCAATCGAATCTCCTGATTACCAATGGTATCCGCAACACCAATAGTATCCTTATCGACTCTTATTTAAAAGGGTATGATTTGGTGAAAGACATCATTACATTGGACGGTATTTCCAAGGTGTACGAGGACGACCTGTTTGGCGAACAGAAAACGTTTGTGGGGAGCGACCACCTGGCTGTATACCTAAAGGATGTGCTCCTGGAAATCATGGGTGGGGACATGGGAGATGATATTGAAATCGCAGACTGCCAGGGGAGCGATTCACCCAATCCACGCCATCTATCCATGATTCAGGATTACCTGTTGAAGACCCACCTCCTTGTTTACGTTATCAGCAGCCGCACCGGATTGCGCCAGGCCGATATGCGCTTCTTATCAATTATCAGAAACATGGGCATTCTTGAAAATATCCTTTTTGTCCTCAACAGCGATTTCAGCGAGCATGAAACACTGGAAGGACTTATCGCATTGGTTGATCGTACAAGGGAAGATTTGTCGGTTATTTCGCCCGATCCTGAAATTTATGTCTTTTCGTCACTTTATAATCTATTCAAATCATCCTTCAAATCCATGTCGCGTAAAGATGAAATGCGGTTTTCTCAATGGGAAGCGGAGGAACGCTTTGTCGAGTTCTCAGATAGTGAGACAAAGCGGTTTAAAGCTGATTTTTCTACCAAATTGGGAGCAGAACGCTATTCTCTGCTGGTGAAAAACAATATCGAGCGCCTGCGGCTTGTCTCCGAGGCACTAACACACTGGTCTACCGTCCACCAGGAGATTTTGGGCGGGGATGCAAAAGAGGTTGCAACACTCATCAGCAAAATGACTGACCACCAGCAGCAGATGACTCAGATTGCATCGCTTGTCAAAAGTACACTTGAGGGTACATCGCGGGATATTAAGTCGAATCTAAAGAAGACCATTGACAGGTTTTTTGATGCCAGGAACGGTGCGGTGGTAAAAGACGTGATTGTCTTTATCAGGAATTTTCAGCTCAATCTTGAAACCTATGAAACAGCCCTTGAATCAGCTCGGTTTACCGAGACGCTTTACCTGGTTTTTCAGGATTTCAAGGCGGCGGTTGACAGGCATCTGGTTGAAACGATTCACCCCCGAATCGTCAAATTTATCCGGGAGGAAGAGGAGAGGATCAAGTCTCACCTTGAATCGGTTGCAACACCCTATGCCACCATGATGAAGGAGACCGTGTCTGATTACAAGGCATCCATGGCAGATACGGGTGCACCTCAGTCCGACAGCCTTGGAAACAGGATGATTTTGGTGGATCTGAAGATCCTCAAATTGAGAGACAATCTGAATCTGCCCCCGGTGGAAACAACCATGCGTTACTCTGCCAGAATAAAAACAGAGGCGGTTATGCGTCTTGGACTCTATTCAGCCGTAAAGCTTTTCCGAAAACTGCTGAAAAAAACAGACATTCGACAGAATCGCAGAAGAAACAAGGCCCTGGAAGATGGATTCAGACGTATGAAGCTGGAGACGATGCGATCCATCAGCGCGCAGTTCAGGGATTATCAGGAGAATGTCAAGTTCCAGTACCTGTTTCGTTTGACGGATGCCATTGTTCATCAACTCAATGATGATCTTCAAGAACGTTTCAAGGTCTATTTTACAGATACTTCAAAAATGATCGAGATGGTCAAAGAGGAACGCATAGATAAGGAACGGATCAAAGCAAGCTTGCACCAGATAGGTGCAACCGCCAGGGGTTATCTGACACGCCTTGAACGGTTCAGGGAAGATGTCGAATCGGTTTTGAACCGCAATTACCCATCAGAGTTGTGATAATTTCATAAAGGACCGAACACAGGTCAGAGGAGGAAAAGATGAAGGATAAAAAAGCTGCAATCATCGCTGTGGCTAACGAAAAAGGAGGTGTCGGGAAAACAGTGACGGCCATTAATCTTGCGGCAGCCTTGTCGTTGAAGGGAAAAGCGGTCCTGGTGGTAGACATGGATCCCCAGGCCAACGCAACCCGCGGTTTGGGAATTGGTATGGATGCAATACGCAAAACAGCCTATGACATGCTGTGTCAACCTGAATCTGTCGCTGCCGAAGATGCTGTTGTTAAGACAAAATGGGAAGGGCTGGACCTGATTCCTTCCCATGTCGATCTGGCGGGGGCAGAAGTCGAACTGGTTGACGTAGTAGGCCGTGAAAACAGACTGAAGCAGGCCATCGAACCCATACGGAAAGCCTATGATATCATGATCGTGGACACGCCCCCAAGCCTGTCGCTGTTGACGGTAAACGTGTTTGCTTGCGCCGGGTCCGTGATCGTACCTTGTCAGACCCACCCGTATGCTTTTGATGCCCTGGCGGAGCTTTTCGACACCATCGGTGCGGTCCAACGTGAAATTAATACTGATCTGAAGGTCTCGGGAATTCTCGCCACTATGTTTGACCAGCGGACACGCGTAAGCCACAACACATTGACCAGACTTCGGAGCGACCCTCGCACAAAAGAATACATGTATCGCACCGTCATCCGTTCAAACACCACCATTGCCGATTCCGCCGAAGTAGGAAAGCCCGTGGTGTTCTACCGGACCACTTCCTTTGGTGCCCTTGATTACAAGGTGTTTGCCGATGAATTTATAAGAAGTGTCAAATGATCCAAAATTAACGATGAACGTCCAACATCCAACGCTGAACATCGAACATCGAATGAAAACAAATAGGAAAGACTACCCCTGCAACAAGACTTGTCGGCGAACTCCTTTCGGTCTGAGCTCAAGGTCAATAAGTTGAGTCGCTACGGGAAATGTGTTCGCTATTGCTGTTTAATACCAACGTCTGTTTCTTCATTTTTCAAATTCATCATTCGATGTTCGATGTTCATTCGTTTTTAGACACTTATAGACGATAGATCAAAATTATTCCATTCAGGGAGAAGCCAGGACTAGACCCCTTCAGCCTATATCTAGGCTTGCTCTGCCGGACCAAATGAACGCACAAAAAGATCGTAAAGGGCCTTTTGGCCGTCCTCTGAAAGAAAGCGGGTTCCAGTGCCGGCAAACGTGTTTGAAGTAATAACCGGTGTGTTTTCAACCCATTGGCTTCTCTCCCAGGAAAACCAGCCCTTTCGCTCTTGATCATAGACGCTCAACGGCCGGTTAAATAGTTTGGCTAATTCAACCCCCCAGCCGGTGCCCCCCTTGACAGTGTTGTCAGCCTGTATCCAGCCGACGGCAATGACATGGTAGCCGCTATTGACCATGTGAAAAAGAGACTGGATGACTTTTCGGATTTTATTCGTGCGGGAGTAAGTTCGATTCATACGCTTGGATACGATTTCCATGCTGACATCGCCCTTTTCAAGCTCTTCAGGGTTCAATACCCGAACACCACGGTTACGCTCGGTATTGTGGCCTTCAAACGATATCGTTACCTCTTTCATGTTCCAGGCCTCGGCAAGTTTTCCGAATTCCGCCTCAGCTCCCTTGTGGCCGCCACTGTAAAGTGTGATTTTTGAAATGTCTGTCATTTTTATTCTCCTATTTGATTTTTGTTCTATACAGTCTCAGGCTGTTCGTGACAACCGTGACACTACTGACGGACATGGCCAGCGCGGCCATGATGGGGTGCAATTCTCGCAGAAAACCAGGCGCGGCCTGAAACGGATAGAGGATACCGGCGGCAATGGGTATCAAAGCGAGGTTATAGAAAAAGGCCCAGAACAGGTTCTGGCGGATAGTTCGCATGGTGGACCTGCTGAGATGTATGGCCCGGGACACACCAATGAGACTGTTGCCGGAGAGGATAATACCGGCGGTTTCTATGGCAACGTCCGTACCGCTGCCGATGGCCATACCCACATTTGCAGTGGCCAGGGCAGGGGCATCATTGATACCGTCTCCCACCATGCCGACTTTGTGACCCTTGGCCTGAATCATTTCTACGGTGGATGCTTTTTCATCGGGTCGTACTTCCGCATAGACATTATGGATCCCGCATTGGGATGCAATCACCTCTGCCGTCTGTTGGTTGTCACCGGTAAGCATGCCCACGTCGATGTGCATATCCTGCAACGTTTTAATGGCTGTCCTGGATTCGGATTTGATGGTGTCGGCAACGCTAATGAGGCCGTAAATCTTCTGGTCGGCGACCACAACCATGACGGTTTTCCCCTCGGACTGCAGGGTCTGGATCGTGTCGGACGATGCTGCCAGATCCATTGACACCGCAGTATTTTGATTGAGAAACCATTTGGGTTTACCGACCTTGACCATTTTCCCGTCGATGTCGGCTTCAACACCCAGACCACCGGATGCCTTGAAGTTTTCAGGTGACGAAAGTTCAATGGATCGATTTCCAGCTTCCTTTACGATCGCTTTTCCCAGGGGGTGCTCAGAGCCTTTTTCTACCGATGCCGCGAGCCTGAGCAACGCATCTGCTGTCTTGCACATGGGTTCGAAAGGCAGCACATCAACCACGGACGGCTTGCCCATGGTAATGGTGCCGGTCTTGTCCAGAAGAATGGTGTCAAGGCTGGATGCAGTCTCCAGGGCTGCACTGTCCTTGAACAGGATATTGTTTTCAGCACCTTTACCGGTTCCCGCCATGATGGCTGTCGGCGTAGCCAGACCGAGAGCACAGGGGCAGGCAATCACCAGCACGGCCACCATGCGGATCATGGCCGGCACGAATTCGCCGCCTGCCCACCACCAGAGAAAAAAGACCAGAAAAGCGATGATGATAATGGTCGGGACAAAGATGGCGGCCACCTTGTCAGCCAATGCCTGAATAGGTGCTTTGCTTCCTTGGGCCTCCTGCACCAGTTTGATGATCTGAGCCAAAGCGGTTTCCTTGCCCACGCGGGTTGCTGAAAATTGCAGCATGCCCTGACCATTGATGGTGCCGCCAATGACGGTGTCTCCGATCTTTTTATCCACCGGCAAGGGTTCTCCGCTCAACATGGATTCATCTACGGCTGAAGCTCCTGAATGGATGGTACCGTCCACCGGTATTCGTTCCCCCGGGCGAACCACGACGATATCATCTTTTTTTACGAGCGTCAGAGGGACCTCTTTTTCAGTGCCGTCTTCAATGATGGTGGCGGTCTTGGGTCTGAGCCCCATGAGTTTGCGGATAGCGCCGCCGGTTTTCCCTTTGGTCCGGGACTCAAGCAGTTTGCCCAGTTTAATGAGGGTGATGATGACGGCCGATGTTTCGAAGTAGACATGATTCCCCAGAGAGGAAAACAGAAGCAGAGCCAGTGAATACACATAGGCCACCGAAGACCCCATGGCTACCAGAACATCCATGTTGGCGCTCTTGTTTTTAAGGCTCTTGAAGCCCCCCACGTAGTAGTCCCAGCCGGTATAAAACTGCACCGGCGTGGCCAGGGCCAGGAAAAGCCAGTTGACCCAGGTTGCATGACTCCAGGGTCCTGTCAGATGGAAATCCCTGGCCATGCTGAGGAGAAAAAGAGGCAGGGTGAAGATCACACCGATGAGAAATTTACGGGTCTGGTTTTGGATTTCCGCATTTCGGGCAGCTTGCTCTGCGTCTTCTTCCCCGGTATCTTCGGGAGGAATGACACCATAGCCGGCGTTGGTTACCGCAGCATAGATGTCATCCGGCGTGGTGATTCCCGGTATGTATTCCACAAACGCTCGATCGGTGGCCAGATTGACGGAAGCCTTGGTAACACCCTGGACCTTTTTGTTTAGAGCGCGTTCGATATTGGCCGAACAGTTGGCGCATGTCATGCCCGTGACCGGGAAATCGATGTCAGCCCTGGGGACTGAAAATCCTATACTATGTATCTTGGATAGAATCTCTTGGAGATCGACCTGTTTGGGGTCGAACTGAACCGAGGCATGCTCCGATGCAAAATTGACGCTAACACCATCCACACCATTCAGCTTGGCCACGTTGCGCTCGATATTCATGGCACAGTTGGCGCATGTCATGCCGGTGATGGGAAGTATTAGTTTTAATGTACTCATTTAATTCAGCCTTTGGGGAAAACGATCATGCACCAATTATAACTGTTAGCTACTCTCGAACCCTTGTATCCCCCTCGAACCCTTGGCTCTTTCTATTATAAACCAGGGATTGAGCAGATTCTCTTTGTTGTAGGTGAGTGTATTTCCTGATTCGTATTCATAAATCCGGGCACCGGCACAGGAAGCGACAGCATGTCCTGCTGCCGTGTCCCATTCCATGGTAGGCGCTAATCTGGGATAAATATCTGCTCGACCTTCCGCCACAAGGCAAATTTTCAATGAACTGCCGGCCGGGATAAAATCAACCTCTCTGAAGAGCTCCCTTTTATCTGCTACGAACTTCTCCAGATCGGGTGTTGCATGCGAACGGCTTCCCACGATGGTGTAGGGTCTTTCCTTCTGGTCGACCAGCGGGAGCTGCCGGGCATTTTTCAAAATATCTTTCAGGGTGATGCGGTCGGTTTTTATTCCATTCTGATATTCGTGGATAGTTTCCGGATCAGATATTTTATAGGCACCCCGGTCCTGCATGGCAAAATAAAGCAGATCCCTGTCAGGTGCATAAACGACCCCCATGACAGGGGTACCTTCTTTTACCAGGGCGATGTTGACCGTAAACTCTCCGTTTCTTTTGACAAATTCCTTGGTGCCGTCCAACGGATCCACAACCCACAGGGCTTTCCAGGCTTTTCGTTCCTGGAACGGGATTGCCTTGCCTTCCTCGCTGAGGATCGGTATGCCGGATTGCAGGAGATGGCCAACAATGATGTCGTGGGCGGTTTTGTCCGCCAGGGTCAGCGGGGAATGATCATCTTTGTATTCCACCTGAAAGCCGGTATGGTAGATCTTCTGAATGGCGTCGCCGGCTTCAATTGCGGCCAGGACCGAGGTGGTTAAAAAACGTTCATTTTCAAGATGGTTGCCCGTAAATTTACTTGGCATGCTTCATCCTTTCCAGGTTTTCCCTGGCAAATTCTATGGAAGAGTCTATCGACAGTGCCACTTCATAAAAGTAAATGGCCTTGTCCTTTTCGCCCATTTCCCGGTAATTGGAGCCGATATTGGCATAGTCTATGGCAGAGCCGGGATTCAGGTCCAGAACCCTGGCAAAGTTTTCTATGGCCTGTTCATGTTGTTTCAGTTTGAAATGACAAAATCCCATCAGATTGTAGATGTCGGTGCGTTCCTTATCATATGTTTCGCCCTGTTTGAGGACTTCAAGGGCCTTTTCCCATGACCCCATTTCCTTGTGTGCAACCCCCAGGTATGAATAAATACTCGAGATGTCCTGGACCGGGGGATTCAGCCGGCGGGCGCTTTCGAGGAGGGGCAGGGCTTTTTCCGGTTGTCCCATGGACAGCAGACAGGTACCCATGTAAAAACGTACATAATATTTATCGGGAAGCAGCCCATCCATCTCCAATAGCCTGGCATAGGCTTTGTCGGGCGAATTGCTTTCCGTTATGCGTTTAGCGGAAAACATGCCCACGCTGGTTCCGGTGGCCCTTTCACGAAAATGGGCTCCCGGTATGATGGTATAGAATGCCGGTATGTCAAGCAGGGTATGGGTCGTGTTGATCACCAGTACGTCAAAACCCCTCTGCCTTAAGGCGGCAATGCTGTTCTCAACCTCTGTTTTGATGTTGGGACTGGAAATGTCCGGTAACATATCCATCGTGACACGTTTTTGCGGGTCGAGTATAAACCTGGCGGCATCCAGGGTTCTGAATTTCGGAAGACCGCTGGCCACATAGTTAGCGCCGGAGTTGAAGTCCCCGGCCAGCTGGGCTGTTTCAGTGAGGGCACGGCTCAATGCTTTTTGGGGATCAGGGGTGGTGCCGGCAGTCCAGACGATTTCGCTCTTTTCCGGAAAAGTGCTGGGATCATAGGCCAGTACCCCTATGGACGGAATTCCCATATCGAGGGAAAAATCGGACAGAAAAACATGTATGTTGTTGGCTTTAAATTTCCCCAGCATTTCCTTTACCAGGGGATCTGTTGCGGATTCGGGTATGATGGCAGGAACGGATATCTTTTTCTGGCTTATCAGGGATGAGACATGCCTCTCAACCACTTCGCAGATCCCCTGAGAGATGGCTTCTTCGATACAATTGCCGGCGGAGGGCCCATTGAACTCGTTGATGGTGAAAAACCAGTCAAAGGGAATGAGAACCGGTTCATTCCGGGTGAGGTTGAAACCCCAGGTCCATTTCATGGAAAGGGTTTCATAGATTTTACGACTGATATCCAGTTCTTTTGACTCATCATGAACTGATTTGGCAATTTCTTCAAAGGGCAGGGCGTTTTCTTGTATATCCGCTGGGGTTCCGGTCACAAAGTTTTCCGGGTCCTTGCAAAAGCTGAAAAAACTGAAACGTTCTGCCAGCTCCATAACAGCACTGGCCTCAGCCTGTTGGGGGGTGCCCCCTTTTCCCATCTGCTTTTTTGTGCCGATAACCTCCCGGGCATCTTTTCCACACTGGCTGAAGAAAACCGGAATATCCAGACGGCCGTTGTCGATCCTTTCGGTTTTATCGAGAATATCTAGGTCGACGCTTTTCAATTTTTTCCTGAACCTCTCGACGGTCTCCACTGGAGACAGCGTTTTGTCCTGGTCCAAGGTATCTTTTTTAAAGGCGTCTTCCAGGGTGATCCTATAGCTCATGAGGCTCTCCAAATAAAATTTTACCACAATGTCATCAAGCGCGACGATGTGGCTTTAAAGGACAAAACAGTCAGATTAGGGTATATTAATCATGATATGCAGTCCACGCAACTTGTTTGATCGATTAAGGATAGCGTGTAATCCTATTTCACTTGACTCTGCTGCATAAATAACTTACACCAATGCAAATTCTGCTCTGTATGTGGGGATGTAGCTCAGCTGGGAGAGCGCAGCGTTCGCAACGCTGAGGCCAGGGGTTCGAGCCCCCTCATCTCCACCAAGCATCTGCTTACATTGCCATCGATACCCCCGAGCATGTCCTGGGGGTATCGATGGCAATCTCATTTTTATTTGCTCACCAGATTGTGAAATTAATTGCCCAAATTTAGCGTTTCTATCTTCTACACGTTTTCAGCGATCCCAATTATCCCGTGCAGTGATGAATAGTGGTTCGTAAAAAACGGAGGGGCTGTTCTTCCAAAGGGCCTACAGACAAGCCTTTTGCCAGAAAAGCGATCCGGCCGCATCAGATAAAATGGCTAACAGTCTTATTGTGCACACTTCTTGCATATCAACATTCGTATATGGGGATAGCACCTCTTTTCATCTGTTAATAATCTGGAATAGCTGTCATTGAAAGGAGAAGTACCATGGCGAATAATTTTCATATGTTTACGCACAAGACCACCGAAACACTCCATGTCAAACTCACCGGCGACTTTGATGGCAGTTCAGCATCCGAGCTTCTCAATGCCTTAACAGACAACAAGAACAGATACTATCAGATATTCATCAATACCACGGAATTGAATACCATTCACCCATTTGGCCGGGAAGTGCTGCAGCGCAGATTGTCGGAATTCAAGGACCAGGGGCCCGGTGTGATTTTTATCGGGAAGAATCTGGGACAGTCGTTGAATTAGAATTCCTGCTGCCGACAGTGCGCCTATTTGACCACTGAAAGGGCGGTTCGGTGAAACGGCTGAAGGTAGGGTAGGATTTCAGAAATGTAATCGATATTGCTCTTGAGAGCTGCTTTGCGGTGAATTCCCAGCGGGTTTCCCTGGGCGATGGATTTTACCATGATCGACAACAGTTTGATCCGCTGATAGAAGATGTGGTCGACATCAAAATTGATTGGAGATGCCTGTTTAATTTCAAGATGATTCAGATATACATGCCAGTCCGACATGAAATAGCTGACATGCCCAGCGTTGCGGACAATGGAGCGCAGGCTGTAGTTTCCCAGAGAGACCTCCTGAAGGTAGGCTTTGGCCATTACGATCAGAAGTCTCAGCCTGGAAATTAAAATATCATCATCACGTACATTTCTCATCTGAAAAAGATTTGACCCCAATCGTAGCATATATTCTACCTTTCTGATTTGACCATTTTACAAATACCGGGTGATCATTGTTGTATTTGCCAATAACATACCAAGGTAACCTGACCAAAAGCCTAAACAGAAGCACTTCCTGTTGCATGTACCAAGCAATTATCAGGCCACACCGAAAAAATATCCAAACTGGCCCATATGTTGTGTATGCCTGTTATGTGGGAAACCACTCAAGGCGGAACAGGGCAAAAATTTCTACAGAAACTATGAACTAAATGCCACAATAAAATCGTTGCACGATTTTATTATATGACGCGGCGTTGCCGCTTATATATAGACAGAACAGGATGGTGAAACTGCGCCACCCGTTTCACGGGTGGTAGTTGACTTGACGAAGATCCCGCTCTTTTTGCGGGGCAACAAAATCCTATTTTTTAGATGGGTTCTAAAAACAATGTGTATCTAAATGCGACGCAGTCGCGACAGCTAAATTCGCGCAGCGAAATTAGTCGCAGTTAAGGATAATATAGCGCTGCTCTTTCTCGATGGCTTCCGGAGGAATCACAAAGTTTAGGCTCATACCGACTTCCGGGTTTCGCACCCATTCCACCTTGCCATCGATTTCAAGACGGTCACCATTGAGCAAAATCAGAATGCCTCGAACAAAGGTTGCCAGCGTTTTATCGGATGGATTGGCGAAGCGGATGCCGGATTCGTTGACATCGAGCACTTCGAATTCATGGGAAGCTATTTTCAGGATGGCTCTCTGAGAGGGTTTGTAGATGATCCGGACAAAGGTACGTCTTTCAGGACCTGAATATTCGATGGCATTCATGGGATGCCCCCTCTTTATTGATACATTACCACACGTTAACGAACTTTGTCTTGATTTCTATACGATTATGGTATAGTTGTCAACCATGAATGGGTGTTATAGAATCTAATATATCAGTGGGTTATAAAAAAAATAATAGGAAAAATAGAGAATGGATCGTCAAAGTGAGCTTTCGAGAAAGACAAGCGAAACCGTTATTGATGCCAAGCTGAATATCGACGGCACGGGTAGCGGTGATATCGCCATCGGCATCCCCTTTTTCGATCATATGTTGACCCTCCTGGCAGCGCACGGATTTTTTGATCTGAGCATTCGCGCCAAGGGGGATATCGAGGTTGATTTTCATCATACCATAGAAGATGTCGGCCTGGTGCTGGGAGATCTTTTTGAACAGGCACTCGGCAATCGGGAAGGGATTCGGCGGTACGGACATGCGGTAACACCCATGGATGAGGCCATTGCATCCGTTGCTGTCGATTTATCAAAACGTCCTTTTCTGGTCTATCGCCTGCCATCGGATATTCCCAAAACCGGAGAATCTTTTTCCATATTGGGCAAAGAATTCTTCAGAGCATTTGCCACACGGGGCGGCATGAACCTGCACATTGATGTGGGATATGGAGAAAATGAACATCATATCCTTGAAGCCGTGTTCAAAGCTGTCGGCAGATCTCTTGATATTGCCACATCACTTGATGACCGTATTGTCGGCGTTCATTCCACAAAAGGCTCCCTGTAGACCTTTGGTTCGTCATGGAAACAAATGCCCTTATCTCAAACCTGCTTTCTGCATCCAATGAATGAAACAATTTTAAAAGCGGGGCGGGCTATATTCTGCATATGGGGCTTCCTATTTCTGATATCCTGTGTGGCGCCACAGAAAGATTTTCCGCCGGAAAAAACCCTAGAGGGTATCGAAACGATTCAGGTCATTCCGTTTCAAAACCTGTATACGCTTTATGGCGACAAAGCCCATATTGATTGTGGTATTTTCAATCGGCGTCATCTTATCGGGGAAGTTCCGGAAGGAACTGCAGAATTCATGACCGAACACTTGATAAACCTTCTCATGAGTGATAGGTCATACCGGTTTATTTTTCCCGATCAAACAGACGTGATGCCGACCCATCTGGAGGCTGATCAGAATTGTGTTGCCAGCATGGCGGAGTTTGTTGCGACAACCGGTGCTGCAATTGATGTAGATGCAATCCTGATGGGATATCTTTTCCACTTCAAAGAACGTGTGGGAACGAGTTATTCCGTTGAATCCCCGGCGTCGGTATCATTTAGTCTATTTATGGTGAGGGTGACGGACGGACGAATTGTTTGGCGTGGCATTTTTGAAGAAACACAGCAGTCACTGTCCGAGAATATTCTCAAGATCGGTACATTTATTAAACGAAAGGCCCGTTGGGTTACAGCCCGGGAAATGGCTGCCGAGGGTCTTGAAACTCTGATATCAACATTTCCGGAACCATGATCGTTATACCCGCTGTAGACATCAAAAACGGCAAATGTGTGCGTCTTTCCCAGGGAAAGATGGATGCCGAGACCGTCTTTTCAAAAGATCCGGTCGCCATGGCCAGGAAATGGGATGCCTTTGGTGTGGACATTATCCACGTTATCGATCTCGATGGCGCAATCCAGAAACGGCCTAAAAACGCAGAAATCATCCGGGATATTATAGCTACCGTCAATGCACGTGTTCAGGTGGGGGGGGGCATTCGGAATCTCGACACCATCGAAACCTATCTTCAGTTGGGTGTGCACCGTATCATTATCGGTACCGAAGCCATTCGCAATCCCCAGTTCGTCAAGGATGCCTGCAGGCTGTTTCCCGGCCACATTGTTGTGGGTATCGATGCGAGAAATGGCCTGGTGGCAATCGAGGGTTGGACAGAGACCACAGGGACAAAGGCAGTGGATCTGGCGGTGCAACTTGAGGACCAGGGTGTGGCGGCGATCAATTTTACGGATATTCATAGAGATGGGATGCAGACCGGTCCCAACATCGAAGAAACCCGAAAACTGGCTGAAACCATATCCATACCCGTTGTTGCCTCCGGCGGCGTAGCGACACTCCAGGATATTCGCAATCTTCTACCCTTGGAATCTTTGGGTGTCATGGGTGTAATTACAGGGAAGGCGCTTTACGCGGGGAGCCTGAATCTGGCGGAAGCCATATCCATTGCTACGGGGGCCTCTGCAGTAAACGTAGTGCACGAATAGTTGCTCAGCCATCCAAATCTTCCACTTGACATAGAATCGAAAATTAACTATCAATTAATGTTTAAAATTTGAACCGAAAAAGCGAGCGCATTCCCCGTAGGTTCTGCCGTTCGGCAGTGCTTCGCATGCTGCGGGGTTAGCGAGCGAATCTAGATTAGACAGAATTCCTTACGGTCGAAGATTCCTCGTAGCTTGCTGCGAGGTTCTTCAAACCATTTCTCTGCTTAGAACAGCATGAGATGAAATCAAATCACCGCTTAAAATCCTGCCAATATAGCCAGTTGCAAGGGCTTTTGTGTCATGGGGGGCGCTCTTTTTGTCCAATTTTATTCCAGAAGAAAAAATTGAAGAAATCAAGAACGCCGCAGATATTGTTGAAGTTGTATCAGATTATGTCCTGCTGAAAAAGACTGGTAAGAATTACAGCGGCCTCTGCCCGTTTCATTCCGAAAAAGACGCTTCCTTTACTGTCAGTCCGGCCAAGCAGATTTTCCATTGTTTTGGATGCAATACCGGTGGCAATGTCTTTAACTTTCTCATACGGCATGACGGTGTATCCTTTCCCGAAGCGGTAAGACTTCTTGCGAGACGTTACGGCATCGATCTGCCGGAACGAAAAATGTCCCAGGCCATGCGTGAACAGATCAGTGAAAGAGAAAAGCTGTTGGCGATCAATCGAATGGCCAGGGACTACTATCACTGGAATCTGCTGCATGATTCCTATGGCGAACAGGCAATGGCATATCTCCGGAATAGGGCAATAACACCATCGATTATTGACAGGTTTCAACTCGGTTATGCGCGTAATACCTGGGATGGTCTTCGAGAATACCTGCAGAAAAAACGTGTTCCCATAGACCTGATCGAGAAATCAGGGCTGGTGATTTCCCGAAAGTCCGGTTCAGGATTTTATGATCGTTTTAGGGAACGGATTGTTTTTCCAATATATAATCTTAACAAGCAGGTGATCGGATTCGGTGGACGGGTTTTGGATGCATCGCTGCCCAAATATCTGAATTCCCCTGAAACACCTGTGTATAGTAAAAGCAAATCGCTTTACGGTCTGCATCTTGCGCGCAACAAGTGCCGGGAGACCCGGACCATCTATATTGTGGAGGGTTACTTCGATCTACTGGCCCTGCATCAATATGGTGTGGAAAACGCGGGTGCAACCCTGGGAACAGCCCTGACAACCGAGCACATCCACATGATCAAAGGATTTGCAGAAAAAGTGATTCTTGTCTTCGATGGAGATGAGGCCGGTATCCAGGCTTCCTTGAGAAGCGTGGGGATATTTATCGAAAAAGGCATGCAAGCCCGGGTGATGCTGCTGCCCAAGGGGCATGATCCTGATTCATTCATGCGAAAGTATGATTTAGAGGCCTTTGAGGAGCTGGCTGCCAAATCACGCAGTGTTATTACCTTCATCATGGAATCAGCTCAGAAAAAATTCGGGCTTTCGGTGGAAGGGAAAATGCGAATTATCGAGGAACTGAAAATGCCCCTGGCGTCCATTGAAGATTCCACCGCGCAGGAAACCTACATCAAAGAGGTGTCGGAACATCTGGGGGTGAAAGAATACAGCCTCAAAGAAAAGGTCGACAAGGCTGCAGTGGAAATCCAAAAAGCGGGTACGACCTATCGTAAGCGGCCGACAGGTCACATACAGCAAGAAATCCAGTCGGAACGGTCTATAGCGGAAACAGACAAAAAACGGATGACAGGCACCCGACTGGAACAGCAAATCCTTGCTATGATGCTTCAATACCCGGATATTTTACCTGATATCATTCAAGACAAAGTTTTAGATCATTTTGTAACCGAAACGTTAAAAACGCTCGGGGAATTGATACTATCCATGAAAAATGAAAAGGATTTTGATGTATCTAATTTAATCTCCATTGTTGACGATGATCAAAAAAGGAATATATTAACTTCGTTATCTATAAAGGAAGAAATGTGGAATCGGAAAGGCTGTCGAAAAGTTATTACCAAGTTTATCCAAAACAGCCCTCTGCGGTACGGCCTTTCCCTGACAGAGCAAATCAAGGCCGCGGAAAAAGATAACAATCAGGACCTTTTATTTAAATTACTTCAGGAGAAACAAAAGATCGCCGTTTCAAATGAGCGACAGAAGCAGGAGCTATCCCAATAACAACACCCTGATACAAACAGCGCACTTATTTAGGCAAAAAATAGATGGCAGGAGGCTGGATTCAATGGTGAAAAAAACAGATCCCAAAGAAAAGACCCTTAAAAAGACAACCCCAAAAGCCACATCTAAAATAAAACAGGCCAAAAAACCAAAAGCAGATGCCGTCAAGACAAAAAAAACGGCAGTTAAAAAAGCCACAGCGGCAAAATCCAAGAAGAAATCCGTTCTGTCGTTGAAAAAAAGAAAACGTGCCGTGAAAAAGATCGCGGCTTCCAAAGCAACCCGGAAAACATCGAATAAAACGGCTCAACCTAAACCCGAAAAAACAGCATCCCATACGAAAATCATGGCAAAGAAAGATCAAAAGGCTCTAACGAAAAAGGCACCGCCTAAGATGAAAAAAACACAAGCGAAAACATCCAAATCCAAGCCGGAAAAAAATCTGGCAATTAAGAACCAGAAGAAGCTGAAGACACTTATCACCAAAGGAAAAAAGCAGGGTTTTCTGACATATGAAGAGATCAATGAATTGATACCCGACGGGAAAGTGTCGGCCGAACAGATTGACAATACGTTGATCCTGTTTGGTGAAATGGGTATCACCATTACCGACAAGGAAAAAATATCCAAACAGATTGTAAAGCTTAAGGCGACGGAAAAGAAGGCCACCAAGACAGTTCAGAAAGGGTTGCCCGATTTTGGCACGGTGACAGACCCTGTTAAGATGTACCTGCGCGAGATGGGACTGGTTACCCTGTTGAGCCGCGAAGGGGAGGTTGAGATCGCCAAAAAAATTGAGGCCGGTGAACAGGATGTATTGAAGTCGCTTCTTGAAACCACCATGGGCGTCGACTATATCCTGAAATTGGGCGAACACATCAAGGAAGGGGAGTTGCGTCCCAAGCATGTTCTGCGTGATATCGACGAAGGCGACACATTTATCGACGAAGTGGTTCAAATTGCGAATTTTGGCGTCACCGTAACGGAGATAAAAGCGATCGACGATGAAAACAAAATTTTCAGGGAACAACTCATGTCGGACAACCTGCCGGCCGATGAACAGCGTAAAATCCGACGGTGCATTTCCCGCAGAAACACCAAGCTTTTCGAATCCCTGAAAGGATGGCGTCTGGAAGGTTCGGTTATCGATCAGATGGAGGAAGACATCAAAAGGCTGAACGACTGGTTCGATGAGATGCAGCGACTGACAACATTATGTGCCGAGGCCTTTGGCATGCCCATCAAAGATTTTCGAACCAGTCTGAAAAACAAGACCACATTTACTAGGTGGGCCAACAAACATTGCTCCCTCACACGGGATGAACTGGGAACCCTTTATAAAAGCCTGGCCAAAGTACGTGATGAAATCGAGGAAAAGGAAAAATTGACAAAGGCTAACAGCAGATCCCTGAAGCGAATCATCGCCAATGTCAACGAAGGACGTTTTTGGGCAAAGCTGGCCAAAAGTGAACTGATAAAAGCCAATTTGCGCCTGGTGGTCAGTATTGCCAAGAAATATACCAACAGAGGGTTACAGTTTCTCGATCTGATACAGGAAGGTAACATCGGACTTATGAAGGCGGTTGATAAATTTGAATATCGAAGGGGATACAAATTTTCGACCTACGCCACCTGGTGGATTCGACAGGCGATCACGCGGGCCATTGCCGATCAGGCCCGGACGATTCGTATCCCGGTCCATATGATCGAAACCATCAACAAGCTCATACGGACCTCACGATACCTCGTGCAGGAACTTGGCAGAGAACCCAAACCTGAAGAGATCGCCGAAAAAATGGAAATTCCGCTGGACAAGGTGCGCAAAGTGCTCAAGATCGCGAGAGAACCCATTTCCCTTGAAACACCCATCGGAGAAGAAGAAGATAGCCACCTGGGCGATTTTATCGAGGACAAAAAATTCGTTCTGCCCTCGGATGCGGCCGTCAATTTGAATCTGGCAGAACAGACCCGCAAGGTGCTCGCGACGCTGACGCCCAGGGAGGAAAAAGTGCTACGAATGCGTTTCGGTATTGGTGAAAAAGCGGATCATACCCTCGAGGAGGTCGGTCAGGATTTTACCGTTACGCGTGAAAGGATACGGCAGATCGAAGCCAAGGCACTACGCAAGTTGAGACACCCCACAAGAAGTCGAAAATTAAAGAGTTTCATTGAAACCTAATTCTTGACAAAAACCATCATGACGGGTACTAACGGGTTTACTTTATCCCTTGACGCCTCCATGGAATAATTTATTTTAATGGTGCCTAGGGCCCATAGCTCAGCTGGCAGAGCCACCGGCTCATAACCGGTAGGTCCCTGGTTCGATCCCAGGTGGGCCCACCAAGAAAAAAGGCTTTGAGGACAGTGCATTTAAAAAGACCTATCAGGGTCGGGTGATTGGATGCTTGACTTTTCTATGCAATGGAAAAGTTGATCTAAGGGCGTGGCAGTTCAACCGAACCACGCCTTTTTTTATTGCATAACTTCGCATTTGTGACGCACATCTGGACACAAACGATGTTCGCTGAACTATCCTGGAAACAGATGTCGTATAGGAGATGTAATGGGCTGTAAACTGGGTGAGGTCATCGATGCTGTCGAAGAGATAATTCCCAGCGAACTTGCCGAAGAATGGGACAACAGCGGCATGCAGCTGGGAGATCGCGACTGGCAAGTTGAAAAGATCTGGGTGGCGCTCGATCCTTTGCCTGAGGTGATATCGGCGGCTTGCCGGAAAGATGTCGATCTTGTCATTACCCACCATCCCCTGATATTTAAGCCCCTCTCCACCATAGATGTCAGCACGCTGGAGGGTTTTGTGATTCAACAGGCCCTGGATCATCAGGTGGCCATTTATGCAGTCCACACCAATCTTGACAGAATCGAGGGTGGTGTTAATGACGTTCTGGCCTCCAGGATCGGTTTGTGCAATACCACACCCTTGTCCATTGATAGGGTTTCGGGAAAACCCGGATTTGGAAGAATTGGAAATCTGGCGCTGCCAACGCCCCTTGCTTTGTTGGCCAAAAAACTCAAGCAGGCATTGGCCCTGGGTCATCTCAGGGTGGCCGGGAATCTGGACCTGGTCATCAAGACGGCGGCTGTTTGCTCAGGGAGTGGTTCCGGTATGCTCAGCGCTTTCTTCGATTCCGGGGCAGATGTGTTCATTAGCGGCGATCTAAAATACCATGATGCGCGGAATTTTGAATTTGCCCAAAAAGCGCTTATCGATATCGGCCATTTTGCCTCAGAACATTTGATAGTCGAAACGTTTGCTGAACGACTGAAGCGTCACTTTCATGACAAAAAGTTGGTTTTGACAGTGGCCTCTTACAGACGCGAAAAAGATCCTTTTGTGATTTTATGACCGAAACATTTCGTGACATATGACAGGCAATACCGTACTTGACGATTTGCCAATACAAATAATGGAATAGGAGAGAACATGGCTATGCGGGAGCAAATAGCAATACTGGTAAGGCTTCAGGCCATTGATTCAGATATCCAGGAAATCGAAAAAAGACTTGGAAAAGTGGACGGAGAAATGGCCGGTCTCGATTTGGAGATAGAAACGTTTGTGTCAGCGATGAAGGAAAAAGCGTCTGTTCACGAAGAATATCAGAGGCGATATCGGTCACTGGAGTCGGATGCCAATATGAATCTTCCTAAAATTGCCAAAAGCAAAGAAAAACTGGCATCGGTCAAAACCAACAAGGAGTATCAGGCCCTACTGAAAGAGATCGAAGATCTAAAAACTGCCAATTCCACGTTAGAGGACCAGATGTTGGAAATCCTTGAGCAGAGCGATAATGCTGAAACGCAGATTCGTGATAAAAAACAAGCGTTTGAAACTGCAAAAATTAGAGTGGCTGAAGAAAAGGCAGGCATAGCAATGACTGCCGAACAAGATCGCTCAAGACTTGCCGGGCTTCAGGCAGATTATCAGACAGTCCTGGGTAGCGTAAATCCGGATATTTTGAAAGCATTCAGATCGGTCCGGAGCCGGATCGGAAACCTCGCCATAGCCAAGGTCGAAGATGCTGTATGCGCCGGATGCCATATGAACGTACCGCCCCAGATGTACAACGAACTTCAGCGATTTGAATCGCTCATGTACTGTCCGCAATGTCAGCGGATAATTTATAGCAGTAAACTATAATCGTTTTAAGTTTTTGCTTTTAAGTTTTAGGTGGTTAAGAGTTGAGAAGCTATTTTTTTGTAAGGAAAACGTAACACCTAAAACTTAATACCTAACACCACAGAAAGTTATTGGCCAAAGCAGATCAAACGATCGCTGGGTCAACCTGGTTGACCGGGAGGAAAGTCCGAACACCAAAGGGCAGGGTGCTCCATAACATGGAGTCGCGGTGACGCGAAGGAAAGTGCAACAGAAAGTATACCGCCCGGTGCTTGAAAGAGCATCAGGTAAGGGTGAAATGGTGCGGTAAGAGCGCACCAGTTCCCCGGGTGACCGGGGAAGCTTGGTAAACCCCACCCGGTGCAAGACCAAATAGGGAAGCGACTGAGAACGGCCCGTTCGAGCTTCCGGGTAGGTCGCAAGAGGTGGCAGGCAACTGTCACCCTAGATGAATGATCGTTACCCGAATGAGGGAAACCTGATTCGGGCACAAAATTCGGCTTATGAGCTGCTTTGGCCAATATTTATGCAGTTTTAGGTTTTAAGTTTTGTCTACAAGTTATTAGCCATTTGCAGGTAACAGCTTACCATTTCATTCTGTTAGCGCTAAGCTTGGGCCGCCTAAAACTTAAAACCTAAAACTTAACACGAGAGTATTATCGCCCATGGAATCACTTGAAAACAACCTTTCTTTTCTCGAAAAGGCGCGCATATTTTCTCACGATTATATCAAATGCTGTCTGTATATTGCGACATGTGATGTGGACACGGCTCATTTTACCAAGAATCTCTATTCCCGGCTTATCGGTGTATCTCAAGTGTTGGAGGACTTTCTCGATTTCCATGGCGCAAAAAACAACGAGGCCTGGTATTTTTACAGAGAACTCACTGCAGCCATTCGCCACTTGAGTCTGGGTGCTTATTCACAGTTGCACATTCAGAACCGAATGATTTTCTATGATTTGCAAGGAACTGAGGAATTTAAGCATGAAGGTGCAAGCACGTCCCGTTTTCTGACCAGTTCACTGATCAGACTGGCACCGGTTATTATTGAGGAGGCGCGTCTGCTCCAAATTCCGTTTCCGGTCACCTCATTTAAAGCGGAAGATTTTCCGGCTATAACGACTCAGGAAATATTGAACTACGACATCGATGATGAATCCAAGGATGTTCAAAAGAAGAACATCGTTAAAATATCAGGTGAGTTAATAAGAATCGCTCATTCATTTGACGAATTTGTGTTTTATGAGCCATACGATCTGGATGAGATGCGGGCGCTTGTCCCCGAAAAAGTAAACGAAGTTGAAATCCGACGTTTCGAAATGCTGGTTCATAATCTTCAATCGTCTTTTGATACGTACGTGATTCATGGTGGCTATCTATTTGGAAATCGAAAACTCAAACAGCTGAGAAGCTTTTTTTCAGTTGTGTTTCATCTGCTACAGATGATCGGCCGTTTGCTGCATTTATACGAGAGACATCTCCACGATGCCGGATATAAAAATATCTATAAGAAGGTTCAGGGCAGGCTGTCCGAGCTGGTCAATCCGGAAAAATTACTGGACAGAACCATCAATTATGGCCTTTTCTTTGTCTGCCACTTCCTGACCACCGCGATAGGCCTGGCCAAAGAAATTTTGAATGAAAATATCGAACGGTCGATTGTCAGGGTAGGTGTTCCAATGGCGCTCGGTTTTCATATGAGACCCAGCCTCCTGGTTGCCAAAATCGTACAGTACTACGGCGGTGAAGTGGAATTATGTGTTGGCAAAGATCGTTTTGATGCCAGTAGTGTTCTTGATATCCAGTGGGCTGGAGGCAAAATTCAAAAAGAAAAAATCACTGAAGTACAGTTCGAAGGTGACGTTCGGGCATTGAAAGACATCCAGATTCTTGCGGGTGCCAATTATGGAGAGGACACCATGGGAAAGGATGCACCGCTACCGGGAGAATTGAAATACCTGAGATAATGCAGACACATGCCATCATTGTCAGTGCCGGGCGGGGCGTCCGGATGAATCAGGCGACACCCAAACAGTACCTCTTACTGCAGGGAAGACCAGTGCTGTGTCATACGGTCATGGCCTTCAGCAAATGTCCCGAAGTTGATAAGATTTTACTGGTGGTGCCGGAAAAGGATATCCGGTACTGCCGGGAGCAACTTCTTTCCGATTTGTGTATCGATACACCGGTCAAGGTTCTTGCCGGGGGTAAACGGCGGCAGGATTCGGTATTCAACGGCATTCTATCCATTGACGACAGGGATGGTATTGTGGTAATTCACGACGGAGTGCGCCCGCTGATACGGCCGCAGATGATATCGCGCTGTATCAACAAAGCCATGACCACGGGCGCCTGTATTTTGGGTGTGCCTCTGCAGGACACCCTCAAAATGGTGGGCTGCGACAGCCTGATACAAGGAACAATCAAAAGAGAGCGTCTGTGGACCGCTCAGACGCCCCAGGCCTTTCACTATCAACTCATTCGTGAGGCACATGAAGCTGCAGCCAAAGCAGGCGTCGAAGCCACGGATGACGCGGCTTTGATGGAACGGATGGGTTCGCCAGTGTACATCTTGCGGAGCACAGCGGACAATCTTAAAATTACGACAAATGACGATCTGGTTTTGGCAGATGCAATTTTGTCGCAAACCAAGCAGGAGAGATGATATTGTCGTTACCTGAAATATTGATTGTGGATGATGATGCCAGTTTCCGGGGGCTCCTGGAGGAGTTTCTCAGCAAACAGGGTTTTCATGCCTCGGCTGTCAGTGGTGGGGAAGACGCCGTGAAACAACTGTCCAAAAGGAAATTCGATGTTGCCCTGCTCGATCTGATGATGCCTGGAATGGATGGTTATGAAGTCATGGACTTCATCAACGATCAAGAACTTGAAACCAATGTCATCGTTATGACCGGCAATGCCTCGACACAATCGGCCGTTACTTCTTTGCGGAAAGGTGTATACGATTTCCTGGACAAACCCTTTGATCTGGAAGCATTGTCCAGCGCCATTAAGGGTGCCATTGGGAAAAAGCGCTCCAACGATGAAAAAAAAAGAGCCAAGGAAGAACTTGTCCAGGCATACAATGACATGGAAGCCGAAATCCGGGATCAGACTGCCGAGCTTCTGCGGAAGCACGACCAATTGGACTTGGAAATAGAAAATCGAAATCTTGTTGAAGCTGCCTTTCGAGACAGTGAAAGCAAATATAAATCCCTGACTGATAATTTGAATGTGGGCGTGTATCGCAATACCGTGGGTGCAGAGGGACAGTTTATCGAAGTGAATCCGGCCATCGTGCAAATGTTTGGTTATGATTCACGGGAAGAATTTACCGCGGTGAATGTTTCCGATCTGTATGAAGATCCGTCTCAACGGTTGAAATTCAGTGAGGGGCTGGCCAAAAAAGGTTTTACCAAGAACATCGAACTGTGCCTAAAACGAAAGGACGGTACACCTTTTGTCGGGGCGGTATCCGCCGTGGCCGTCAAGGATGAGCGTGGTGAAATTCAGTATTATGATGGGATTATCGAAGATATAACCGAGCGGAAACTTGCCGATGAGGCGCTCATCAGAAACGAACACTGGTATCGAACCCTTACCCAGATCGGGCTTTCCCTGTCCGCGGAAAAGGACACCAAGAAACTTCTGGAACGGATTGTCATCGAGGCCCGGACCCTTACCAATGCTGATGCCGGAACTCTTTATCTACTGGACAAGGAAACCCAGGAACTGACATTCGAAATTGTCCAAAATGATTCCATACAGATCGAAATAGGCGGCACGGGCGGTGTGAATGCCGAGTTGCCCAATGTGCCGCTGTTTATCAATGGTGAACCCAATCATGCCAATGTGTCGTCTTCGGTTGCCTTGACCGGTGAGACCATCAATATAAAAGATGTTTACGGGCCAGAAGGAAAACGATTCCCGGGACCCAGGGAATATGACGCCATATCCGGTTATCACACAAAATCGATGCTTGTCATGCCCCTCAAGAATCACGAAAACGAGATCATTGGGGTCTTGCAGCTGTTGAATGCCAAACACCTGAAAAGTGGTCAATCCATCTTTTTTTCCGAAGGGTACGTTGATCTGGTAGCCGCCCTTGCGTCCCAGGCAGCGGTAGCCCTGACCAATGCCCAGTTGATCGAGAACCTCAACAATCTCTTCTATGCCTTTATCCGGAGCATTGCCACCGCTATCGATGAAAAATCTCCCTATACCGGAGGCCATATAAATCGGGTGGTTCAACTGAGTATGATGCTGGCCGAGAAAATCAATCAAGACGAGACAGGCGCTTTCAAGAATATCCACTTCACCAAGGAAGAGCTGGAAGAGTTGCGTCTGGCAGCATGGATGCATGATGTCGGTAAGGTGACGACCCCTGAAAATATCGTCAATAAGGCAAGCAAACTTGAAACAATTTTCGATCGCGTCAATTTAGTCGAAACCCGGTTTGCCCTGATTGCGTCTGAGATGGTTAACAAGCACCTGGAGGTAAAGCTGGAATTGTTGAAAAGGAAGCAGGTCGATCTTTCAAACGTGGGTCTGGCCGACCAATCGTTAGCTGAAGATTTGCAGATATTGCTTCAAGAGCTTGAATTCATTAAAACGTGTAACAGCGCTAATCAGCCCATGACCGAAGAACGACTCACGCGTCTTCGGAACATCGGAAAGAAGGAATACACGTTTCAAAATGAAAAACGAGCATACCTGACCGAAGATGAAATCAAGAATTTGAGCATACGCTACGGCAACCTCACGGACGAGGAGCGTATGGTTGTTGAGAATCATGCCAACATGACGCTCAAGATATTAAAGCAGCTGTCTTTTCCGTTGAAGCTGGAGAAGGTTCCGGAGTTCGCCGGTGGGCATCATGAGAAGTTGGATGGTTCGGGTTATCCTCTGGGACTTACGGGAAAAGAGCTTCCGCTGCAGACCCGGATTCTGGCCATTGTCGACATTTTCGAAGCGCTGACTGCCCGGGACAGGCCTTATCGTAAACCCATGAAGCTTTCCGAGGTGACCAAGATCATAGGATTTATGAAAGATAACCATAAAATTGATCCAGATCTGTTCGATCTTCTCATCGAAAGCGGCGCCTATTTTGAATACGCCATGCAAGAAATGGATCCTAAGCAGATAGACATACCCAATCCTGTTTCATGATACGAATTAGGTTGTTTAGTCTACAGCCTATCAGCCTGCACATTCAGAAAGAAAATTCTGAATGTGTTCAATGACCTCCTGTGGAGAACCGGCATAGAACAGACGGCCTTGATGTTGAAACGGTTCAAATCGTTTCTCTTCCCCGTAATTCAACAGTATAACCGGTTTGCTGCATTTCAATGCCAGGGCAATTTCAGACAAGGTCCCCATGCCCCCTGGACACGCGACCACAATGTCGCTGGAGAGGACATTGATGCAGTTTCTGGCATTTCCCATTCCGGTGACGATCGGTATGTGGATGTATTTTGAAGCCGTTTTTGCGCTACTTCCCGGAAGTATGCCGATGGTCAGGCCTCCCTGGTCGCTGGCACCTTTTGCCGAGGATTCCATAACCCCGGTGTTTCTTGCTCCGTTTAAAAGAATCCAGCCCTGCCCGGCGATAAGGCCCCCCAGGGTGTAGGCGTTTTCACGTTCCGTGGCACTGGCGGCACCCCCCCCCATGACGCCGATAATCAGAGGTCTTTTCATATGATCTCCTCATCTACATAGGCTGTAGGTGTCTAGGCTGTAGACTGTTAGGAATTGCCTATCGTATAGGTGGAATGCAAGTACTTTCCCTGACATTACCATTTAACAAACCATATGCCCACTGCGGTCTACGACTAACAGCCTATTTATTCAGCTAAAAGTTTCTTGCTGGTTTTTGTAACCTCAATACCTTTGGATATAACCAGAGCCTTACCGATGTCAAACCCGTGTTTGAGCACCTGGTCATCCTGGCTCGAAGCAGATCGCTGAAACGTTCTGGTACGAGGATATTTATGTGACATGTAAACCCCGAGCTTGGGGTCTTCCAGGGTTGTCAAAGCAGTTGTTGTTTCCATGTCAGATGGTATGAGTTTCTGATCTGCCAGCTTTTTGCAGAAACCTTCAACCAATCCGACGGCAAAATCTGTCTTGCGATACCGGTTCAGCGTCCCATGACGGTTGTAGTGACGCCAGTGTCTTTCGATGGTGTTTTTGACGAAATCGTAGACATAGGAAGCGATCTTGACATTTTCCGGAACCCCGCTGATCTCAAAAACACGTCCCATTTTTCCTTTTTCAAGGACATAAGATGATACCCAGAGACCCTGGACAAAATAGTATTTCTGCAACAGGTTTGCCAGATGATACTCCTCTCGATGATGTCGCAATGCCGGAGAACCGATAAACATGCTGACAAAGTATCGATGAGACGATTTGTTCAGCAGATCGATGTTGTATTTCCTCATCAGTTCGTGGGCTTTGGTCATGGCGGATTCCGCTTCGTGGCGATTGGTACTTTTCGCCAGGGACATGAGTTTTTTCACGCGTAGCAGGATCCGATCCTGATTACTGATGGAGCGAAGGTGTATCTGGTCATGCAGTGGTTTGTAGCGGCCGGATGCTTTTGGATTGGCCCTCAGACGATGGCAAGCCTTTAAAAAATCAGGCCCATGGGGAGACGTCTCTGAAGTCTTGAGAACCTGTTCGGCATACTGGTGCGCCATTTCATGATACAGGACATCCCGAACATCGTCCCAGGGGTAGTTCAGAGCAAATGCCCGGCTGATGGAAATTTCATTTTTTGATCCAGACCAGTAACCCAGGCGGCTTTTTATTGTTCGCAGACTGAACAGGGGCTGTTTCATCTGCTGGCGGTCATGGTGAGACAGTACCCAGAGGGCATTTTGCCATTCACAGGCGATCCCATGAACGACGCGACGTTCCAGATCCTCCTGCAGACGAATGTCAAACGCTTGCATCTGATTCATGGAAAAGCTGATCGAGCTCCGTGTCCCTGTCCATCCAGACCGGAAACGTTTCACGGTAATTCTGCAGGGTCGTTAGAGAAAGACTGGCTGTCTGGGTGTGAGCGCGTTTGACCTCTTGAAAATGAACATTGCCCTGATAATCGACGACACACGAATAGCCGTTGTATTCGATCTGATTGCCGTCCACGCCGATCCGATTGACGCCGATGACATAAGATTGGTTCTCTATGGCCCTGGCCCGTAAAAGGGTCTGCCATTGGATCTCTCGGGATGCCGGCCAATTTGCGACAACGATGGCCAGATCATAGGGCTTGCCGGAATTTCTCATCCAGACCGGGAAACGAAGATCATAGCAGATAAATGGCCGGATACGCCATCCTTTCAGTTCCACTGTCAATTGATGCGTTCCGGCACTATACACCTTTTCCTCTCCGGTCATCCGAAAGAGATGTTTCTTGTCGTAAGTAACCATCCGGCCATCCGGTTTTGCCCAGATCAAACGATTGAAATAGCGCCCGTCTTCTTCAATCATGAGACTACCAGTGATGTCGGCGGATTTTTTCTTTGCTTTTTCCATCATCCAGGCCACGGCACTTCCCTGCATGGTTTCGGCAAGACCAGCCGGGTGCATACTGAACCCGGTCGAAAACATTTCAGGCAGGAGGATGAGGTCGGTGGGGTTTTCAATGGCTTCGATTTTTTTATCCAGCATTTCCAGATTGGCTTGAGTGTCTTCCCACGCCAACTCTGTCTGGATGAAGGTAACAATTAAATTCTGCATAACTTTTCAGCAGCCCTTTCTAGTGTCTCTTCTCTTTTGGCAAAGCAGAAACGCACTACGTTATGATCTGTCATGGTGTGATAAAATACAGAAACCGGTATGGAAGCAACCCCGTGCTCGATGGTCATCCAACGGGTGAACTCAATATCCGGTAACTCCGAGATAGCATGGTATTGCATCATTTGAAAATAGGTTCCGCTGCATGGGACGGGTTTGAAGCGCGAACCAGCCATATAGGATAAAAAAGCATCTCTTTTTTCCTGATAAAAGAAAGCCAGATCCTGATACAGATCTTTCTGCTCAAGGATGTCGGCATATGCGAGTTGTATGGGTGTATTGGAGGAAAAAGTAAGAAACTGATGAACCCGTTGAAACTCCCTGGAGAGTGTTTCCGGTGCCAGACAATAGCCGATTTTCCAACCTGTGGTGTGATAGGTCTTGCCAAAGGAACTTACGACATAGCTCCTGGCTGCCAGACTGGGATAACGGAGAATGCTTTCATGAATCTGATGGTCAAAAACAATATGTTCGTATACTTCATCGCTCAGAATGAGGGTTTCTGTGTTGTCAAGGGTCGTTTCCAGGGCTGCCATGTCCGATTTTTGGAGAATGGTGCCCGTGGGATTGTGAGGCGAGTTCAGGATAATAAGGCGTGTTTTTTCAGAGAGGCTATCCGCAACCTCGTCCCAGTCGATTCGGTAGTCAGGCGGCTTCAACTGCAGGAAAACGGGGATGCCATTGTTCAGTCTAACCACCGGGGCATAGGCATCATAGGCCGGTTCGAAAATGATGACTTCATCGCCTGCACGGACCACCGAAGTTATGGCGGCGTACAGTGCTTCCGTGGCTCCGGAAGTGACGGTGATTTCCGTGTCGGGGTCGTAGTCACAACAATAGAGATCGCGCACCTTCCGGGCAATTTTCTGACGCAGAGCAGGTACTCCCTGCATGGGGGCATACTGATTGCTGCCTTTTCTCATATAGTCGCTTACGCGCCGAATCAGGTCGGGGGCGGCATCAAAGTCCGGGAAGCCCTGGGACAGGTTGATGGCCTGGTGGTCATTGGCCAGTTGAGACATGACCGTAAAAATGGTGACACCGACGTCAGGCAGTTTTGAATCGAGTTGTATCATACTGTTTCGTATTCTCTCAAAATACCTTGGGCTTCCATGCGGATCTCTGTACGAAGAGCGTCAGGTTCCAGCACCACGGCATCTTTTCCCCAACCCAGGATCCAGAATTTGATTTCTTCGATTCCGGCGATTTCCGCCTTGAAAATAAGAGACCCATCCTTCTGTTTTTCCACGACTTGAGTTGCATGCCAGCTCTTTTCAAGGATATAGCCGGCAATTCTTGGTGAGAAATGGATAACCACCTGTACCGGTTCGCCAAAAAAGGCCCCGAAACTTGCGCGCAGGAGGTTTTCCATATCAAAATCCTGTGGCGCTTCAAAAGTAGTGTCTCTTAATACCATCTTCCGTATCCTGTCAACGGCAAACAGTCGTATGTCTTTCCTGAGATGACAAAAGCCGAGCATGTAAAAGGTGCCATCGAAAAACCAGAGCTTGTAGGGAGCGACGATCCTTCGGGAGGTTTTACGGCGACTCATGACAAAATAGGTTAAACGCACATGCTGCCGATTGAGAATCGCGTCGTTGATCTGATCGATGATTGTCCTGAATCGGCCGTAGTCCTTGGTTGGCTTCAGGCCGACTTTCAGACTTGATTCAACATGCCGCAGATACGTCATATACTCAGGTGGCAGGGTAGCCTTGATTTTCTGAAAAAGAGTCTCGAGAGAATCGTAGAAGAGCGTGTTTTTCAGCATTTTCAGCATATCACTGCTGAAATAGAGCGCCATGAGCTCGGTAATATTAAAGGGAATCGGTATGTAATGTTTGGCGGACTCCATCAGGGACCAGTAATTTTTTTGGTCTTTTCGCTCCGTATAGACGGGAAATCCCGCGACCTGAAGTGCCTCCAGGTCTCTGTAAACGGTTCTGGAATGGCAGGATAGCTCAACGGCCAGGTCCTGAACCGATTTCCCCCGCTTGGAAGCGATCAGGCTCCTGATGATTTTCCATTGTCTTCCTAATTGGTCGCCTCTGGCCATATACAAGCTGCCTTTTTTTCCGTCATTAAAAACCTGGTCCTATGGGCCAAGTCAGAGATATTAAGTTCTGCCGGAATCATCTTAAGAAAGAATACAGGCGTCAGAATTCAGGCTCTTTGCTATAATGATTTTATAAAGATGAACGTCCAACATCGAACATCGAACGTCCAATGTTGAATGGAAACAAAAAAACCAATACTGAATTATTTCTGTTTCTTCATTTTTTGAAGACCGCGCAGCAAGTTACGAGGAATGTTCTGCTGTGCGGCAGAACCTACGGGGAATGCGCTCGCTGTTTTGATTCAAAATTCGATGTTGGACGTTCGATGTTCGATGGTCATTCGGTTTCCAGCATTAAAACAATTTAGCGTTTTACGAAATTCTGTATTCTGAATTCTTGTGGATCAGACACTTGGTGATAAAGCCCCTTGTCGGGGCAACCCGGTACCGGACCCATTGGGCACCGGTTTAAATAACCTGGATATGCCAGGGTTCAAACTGGACACCCAGACGGTTGTCTTGTGGGTAACGAAAGACAATGTAACCCAGTTGGGTCATCTTTTTGTATACATTGGTATGGCTGAAACGGATGGTAAAATTGGCCGCACCGAAACCGACCTGTCCCACATCAAAATCACCGATCCCATGATAAGAATAACCTGGGGGGGCTATGGCCCGGGAGGCCAACGATAAATTGCCCTCGGTTTTCTTGACTTTTCCCAGAAACAGGTAAAATTGTTTTGCCATGCCCCGGATACCGGCTGTGAGAACAACCCCCTCGCCGATATCGTTTGATATCTGGTGATAGATCTTCTGGGAAGTGCCTTTAAAAAGATAGTTGCCGGTTCCAGGGATCTTTTGAATCTTCGATGCAGCAATGGTGCTCGAAATATTGTGAAATGTTTTATCACCTAGAAAGCCATAGATTCTGGCATCGGTTAGAAACAATCTAGTGATAAATTCAATTTCCTGGTTCGTAAACGCACCGACTTTCGTATAGTCCCTGGCAACCCGTAGACTTTCGTCAAGACCCAGGATACAGAAATTACCGAATCCTACTCTGGCCTGAATACGGGCAAATCGATCCAAAGTGGTCTGCAATACAGGCCAGTCATCTTTTGAAAGCAGGATATCGCGGACAGAGCTGGTCTGTTGACGGTTTGTAAGGGCGGCTCCTGTGAGCTCTTTCATGGAGGTGTCAGGAGAATCAACGGCCCTGACAATCCTGGTGGCAGGCAGACCCTGCATCACGAGAAAAAAACCGAATGCTTTTAAGAAGGTTCTTCGATGCATGAGGTATGGTGCTTCAGGATGAATTCCAGTTGTGATGTCTGGTCTGATGTCAGTTCAACGAACTGAACTCCCTGTTGTCTTAACCGTATCGTGCTGAAGGCATTTTCCCTGGCAAGTTCGAAATCGAAGACGGTTTGGATGGGGATATTTTTGACGCACAGGCCGTTTTGGCGGACAATGATATCCAGGTCGCAGGCACCATTAGACCGGGCTTCCGCTGCGAGGTATTTAAACGCGAGTCCGCCCATGCTGATGTCCTTGATCTGACCAAGCTTGGAGGTCTTTGGACCCAGCACCGCATAAGCCCCTTGGGCGGCCTTGAATCGTTCGTGTTTTCTGCGTTCAAAATGCTTCATATGTTATCCCGCAGCGGGATGCACATTGGTGGGCACATCACGCTTTGTTTGCCCAAAGGCGATTGCAAGGTGTATAAAATAGTATGCCGGGAGTGTCAATAGAAAAGTAAACTCAACGATCACAGGGGATTATGGCACCTCAGGGAATTTTTTGCCAAATTCGTGTAAATTCTCCACAAGATCGATGCCCCTTGGGGTGATGCTAGCCGTGCAGGAGATATATGGCGGGCAGTCCATGGATTTGTTTCGTATTTCGGTGTTCGGATTTAGAATTTCTAATAAACCCGAGTATTCGCCGTCAAACAAGTGTCAGGTAATAGAAACCTGATCCAATGGCCCAAAAAAGAACCATCACTGTTGCCAGGGCACACAAATGTGCCAGAATTCTGTGCAGCCGGGTTTCAATTTTTCTTTCATGGTAACCAAACAAAAATCCGAGCAGGACACCTCCGGCGAGGCCGCCACCGTGCCCCCAGTTATCGATACCCGGGATCAGGAACCCGAACAGAAAGATAACCAGCACCCAACCGCCGATTTGACGATAGATGGCTTGCCCGTAGACACCGCCGCGGCTCTTGCCGAAATAAAGAGCGGCGCCGATGAGACCACAGATTGCTGCGGATGAGCCGATAGTGTCATGGGTACCCCTCAGATAGGAAACCCAGAATCCGATCGTTCCGCCAAGGGTATAGATGCTGAACATCCGGTGTATACCATATTCACGGATTATGAGCGCCGAGATCTGGCGGAGTGCCATCATATTGAACAAAATATGCAGGATGCCGCCGTGAAGATAAGTGGCCGATAAAAGGGTCCACCAGCGGTGCAAGTTGTCAATGGCAAAGGTACCGGTCGCTCCGAACAGTCTGAGACTCAATAGGCTGGGAGATAGAAAATGCAGGGGGTTTCCCATGGAAAGACTGAGATTCTGAAAGCTGATCAGGACCGTAAGGGCAAACATCCCCACATTGACGTATATGATACCCTTGATGAATCGAGCCGGGTCTTTGAAGAGACGCGTAACAAGATTGTTGTGTATCCAGGATCCGGGTTTTAATGTACCACAATAGGGACAGCTGGCTTCATCCACACTGACGAGTTTGCGGCAGTTCGGGCACACAATAGTTTTCAACACAGTACGGGGCATTGGACGCTATTTTCTTTTAGGAATTAGGACGCATAACAGTAAAATACGTACTGATGGTAATGATTCGGCATTGATCTGTCAATTAAATTACTATAGATAGCCATAAGCGGTAAGCACTAAGCAACAAGCTGCTGCCGGTCAACCCACTTATAGCTTATGGCTTATGGCTTACAGCTTACTGTTCCGTTCCTTACGCCTTGAATTCATTACCGTCAATGGATCGGGTGAGGGACGCATACTTAACAGGAAAAAGGGAATTCAATGACGACAATTCATCTTGTTTACATGACCACCAGTGACAAGGCAGAGGCCCGCAAGATCGGTATGGCCCTGGTGGAATCGCACTTGGCAGCCTGTGTGAACATTATCGATCAGATGAGCTCTTTATATCGCTGGGAAGGAAAGATACAGGAAGATCAGGAGGTTGTTCTGATCGCCAAGACCACGGAAAAAAAATTACCGGCGCTGAAGCGTAAAGTTAAAGCGATGCATAGCTACGAGTGTCCTTGCATCGTATGCCTGCCGGTTACGGACGGCTATGAGCCGTTTTTGCAGTGGATACGGGAACACGTCGATTAAAGGAAAGCAACATGAAAGATGATAACGGTTTGTATTACCATCCGCAGCTGCAGAATAAGCGTGTGCGGATGTATGTTCGTAAGTTCGGCAGCGAAATCCAGTTTCGGCTCTGGAACCAGGACGTGCCCGAGCTGTGGGAGGAACATGGCTGGGTGGCGCACGAAGCTATTCTACAGGCTGCGAAGATGTATGGGGGCAAGACTATAGACCCGGGAAAGGTGTATGATATCAATATAGCAGAAGGGCTTTTGAAAGAGGAAGGTTGACGTCGAACTATATTTGGATTTGTTTCGTATTTCGATATTCGTATTTAGAATTTATCATAAGTTAAATGTGTATAAAATTAACCCTTGTAGGGTTGAATCAGTGCCGGGCCCTTTGGACCCGGTTATCTACTTACATATTTTTTAGAGTCCCTGCAGTAAACTTCTTACCACATTCCCGTCTGCCCGGGCGCCGAAATATTTCATGATCGGGCCCATGGCTTGCATCTTGCTCTTGAATTGTGAAAAATCTATGTTGTCCGTGACCCAGGCGACAATTTCGTCCTCTGAAGCCATCTGTGGCAGATAGGTTTCAATGATTTGGATAAAGACTGTGTCTTTGTCAGAACCCTTTTGTGCCAGGGTTTCTTTTTCTGATTTGATCAGTTTCTTCAGGACCTTGATTACCTCCTCATCGGAAAGCTCTTTTGTATCGGCCCTGGCGAATTCCCCCATGATGACCCGCAGGGTACTTTTCTTATCTTCATCCTTGGCTTTCATGGCACCCATAAGATCCTTTTTGATTTGCTGCTGAATGGTCATTGCTGACTCCTTGTCATCATTTGGTAAATTTTAAGTCCATGTCTATTTATATGATTTATCCATAATTCCTTCAAAAATAGAGTCCAAGGATTAGAGGGTTCAAGTGTTTGCTGATAGATTGATTTCTTGCAAGGAATTCTTATCTTGTCAAGTAAGTTTACTGGATACAGAACCTTGGAATTTTAACCTGTTTTGTGCTATGCATTCTGGAAGCATTTTTGTTTTTTTAAGTGCCTCTGTTTACTGGATCTTCGGGTTCTCCCACCCTTGAACCCTTGGATCCTCGAACCCTCAAACCCATGGTCTTAAAGAATGCGTATTCTGCTAATAGAAGACGACCGCAAAATTGCCTCTTTCATTGAAAAAGGGCTGACGGCGGATGGATTTGCCGTGGATCAGGCATTTAGCGGTGAAGACGGACTTCATTTGGCGCTGACAGAGCCCTATGATGCCGCCATCGTGGACATCATGCTCCCTGAAAGGGACGGTCTGAGTATTATCCAGGAAATGCGGAAACGCAGTATTGAAACACCCGTCATTATTCTAAGCGCCAAAAGCAAGATTGACGACCGTGTTAAAGGACTGCAGTCAGGTGGTGATGATTACCTTACCAAGCCCTTTGCATTTTCCGAACTTCTGGCCCGTATTCAGGCACTGATCCGTCGTGCCAGTGGAACCAGAGAGCCCACCAGTCTCGAATACAAAGGACTGTCCATGCATCTCCTCAGCCGTGAGATCATACGTGATGGTGAGAAGATCGATCTGCAACCACTGGAATATTCTTTACTGGAATATTTGATGCGCAACGCTGAACGGGTGGTTTCTAAGACCATGATCATGGAGCATGTCTGGAACTATAACTTTGATCCCCAGACCAACGTGGTCGAGGCAAGGATCTGCAAGCTGCGAGATAAAATCGACAAGGCATCTGAAAAAAAACTGATACATACCGTCCGTGGTGTGGGATATGTACTCAAAGAAAGGCCTTAAGGTCCGCCATACACTGGCATTTCGACTGACGCTCTGGTACGCCGGTATTTTCTCGCTGTCAGCCAGTATTGCCTTTATCTTTTTTTATCTTCTCATGACATCCATGTTCAGGGACCAGACAGACAGGGACCTGTACCGCCAGGCAGGCATTTTCTCCATGATCATGGCAACGGACGGCGTAGAGGCTGTCAAACGATTCGCTGACCTGGAATCCCAAGCGTCAGGCGAAAAAAAGATTTTTTACCGAATGTTTTATCCGACGGGAATATCTTTTTCTTCCTCGAACATGTCCTACTGGCAAGATATTGGGGTGACCAGGGCCAATATAGAGCAGGCCTTACACGGCAACTCACAAATTTATGAAACTCTCACCATCCCGAACCGGACCGAGCAGGTCCGTATTCTTTACAGTAACATCGGTGCCGGTGTGATTCTCCAACTGGGTCAATCCCTGGAAAATGTGGCAAGCTTTGTGGAGGCATTCAGGCAAATTGTCATTGCCACACTGGCTATGCTGGTACTGCTGTCGGCCGGTTTCGGGTGGTTTCTGGCGCGCAGGGCCGTATCCGGTGTTCAGGCTGTGACACGCACCGCACGAAGCATTACTGCCGGATCTCTCCAAGAACGTGTACCTGTCAATACCCGTGGTGATGAAATTGACCAGTTGGCAACGACGTTCAATGCCATGCTGGACCGGATACAACACCTGGTGGAGGGCATCCGGGAAATCAGTGACAACGTGGCCCACGATTTAAAGAGTCCCCTCACACGCATAAGGGGAGCTGCTGAGATTGCTCTTACCACCGGGAAAAGCATGCGGGAATTCGAACAAATGGCCGCCAGCAATATCGAAGAGTGCGATCGACTGCTGGACATGATCAACACCATGTTGATGATATCCCAGACAGAAGCGGGTGTCGGCGAATTGGAAAACGTCCAAGTGGATATAACACAAATTGTAAAACATGCCTGTGACCTGTTTCAACCCATGGCGGCAGACAAGGCTGTCGATCTGGTGTGTGAAGAGTTAGAAACAGCACGCCTGAAGGGGGACATGTCTCTGCTGCAGCGCATGGTGGCGAATCTGGTGGACAACGCCATTAAGTATACGCAAGCCGGAGGGCGCGTGGATGTTTCTGTTCATGTCAAGGATCGTCATCAGATTGTTTTGACGGTTGCCGATTCGGGTGTGGGAATTTCAAAAATGGAACTGCCGCACATCTTCGAGCGATTTTACCGCTGCGACCCGAGTCGGTCAACAACAGGGGCCGGTCTGGGGCTCAGCCTGGCCAAGGCCATCGTCCAGGCGCACCAGGGGCGAATCACCGTGCAGAGTCAAACAGGGCAGGGGAGCACCTTCCAGGTGCTATTGCCACACAAATAAAACCATGAAACGACTTTACTCGCCTTTTATATTGAAGCGCAACAAGCCTCGCAAACCCTGCCGCTTGCCGCGGGGTTCTTCAATCTGATGCGTCCGCAAAGATTACCAAATGGTAATTTTCCGATCATGTTCCGGTTAGGTTGCTGTAGTATTTTGTCCTTAAAGGTCATTGTGACCGTCAATCGCGAACACAAGGAGACACTACCATGATCAAGAAAATCAAAAAATGCAACTATATAGTGATGGCCGTGCTGGTAGGCATATTGGCAGGTTTCATACCGGTTGTATCTGCCACAACCCCGGAAACAGGCGTCGTTATGGTGCCCAACAATTTCAGCCAGCTTGCCAAAGATGCCAGGCCGAGTGTGGTCAATATTCGAACCGTCACCACGGTCAAAGATGGGGGCAGGGTTTTTAAACATTTTTTTGGCGCGCCCCCTAACGGCCAGAAAAATCCCTTTGACGAGTTCTGGGGGCCATTTCAGGATAATCAGCCCCAGCGGGATTTCAAACAACGGAGCCTTGGATCAGGGTTTATCATCGACAAAGAAGGGTATATCGTGACCAACAACCATGTGGTGGAAAATGCCGATCAGATAAAGGTCAAACTGGCCAATGAAAAGGAATTTGATGCAGAGATAGTGGGCCGGGACCCCAAAACCGACCTGGCGTTGATCAAGATATCGGCCAATACCGAGCTCTCCCCCATCAAGATGGGGGATTCTGACAAGACAAACGTGGGCAACTGGGTGGTTGCCATCGGCAGTCCTTTTGGACTGGAACAGACTGTAACTGCGGGTATTGTCAGTGCCAAAGGCAGGATCATCGGGTTCGGCCCCTACGAAGATTTTATTCAGACAGACGCATCCATCAACCCCGGCAACAGCGGGGGGCCCTTGATCAACATGCAGGGAGAAGTCGTGGGGATCAACACGGCTATCGTTGCCAGTGGCCAGGGGATTGGATTTGCCATACCCGTCAACATGGCCAAGGATATTGTCGCACAGTTAAAAACATCCGGTGAAGTGACCCGGGGCTGGCTCGGTGTCGGTATCCAGGACCTTTCGACGGAATTAAAGCAGTATTACGGTGTCGAGAGCAATGGGGGCGTCCTGATTACCCAGGTGTTCGAAGGTGATCCGGCTGAAAAAGCCGGGATTGAACCGAATGATATTATCGTTGAAATCGGTGGCCAGACCGTGACCTCCGCCCGGGAACTTTCCGGGATCATTGCCAATACCGAAATCGGCAAGAAAACCACCATCAAGCTTCTGCGGAATGGAAAGCAAAAAACCGTCCAGGTGGAACTGGCCAAGCGGGATGATGACAAAATGACCGCCAAGGCACCGGGCCAAGAAAGCAATGACGATATCGGGATTCAGCTCATGGATTTATCTGACGAGGGTGCCAGTCGATTCGGCTTTGAAGCGGATGAGAAGGGTGTTCTGGTCATCGGCATCAAACCCGGCGCTAAAGCGGAAGGTGCCGGTGTTCAACGTGGTGATCTTATAAAGGAAGTCAACCACGTGCGGGTTTCTTCTATTCGTGAGTATACCAATCAGATAAAGAAAATAGACGATGGTGACGAGGTGCAATTCCTGATTCGTAGGGCTCGGGAGGGGTTTGTGGTCGTCGCCTTTACAAAATAATAATATCGTGTCACGATATTTTAAAGGAAAGGGATCGGTTTACCGGTTCGGAATGCAAGGGCCTGACAGGTGGCGATGAGCTTTCTGTCGGGCCCGTATACGTTGATGTCATACGAGGCTGTTTTTTTAGTACGGCTTATTTCACGGGCTTCGGCCCGAAGTCTTGAATTGTCTTCCGGGCTGGCAATATAGGTAACGTTGACATTCAGCGCAACGGCAATGGTTCCATGTGTCTGGCAGGCTGTTTCAAATGCCTCGTCAATCAACGCAAAAATGGCGCCTCCGTGGGCTCGGTCATAAATATTGCTCATCATGTCAGGCTGGTATACCATTTCGACTGCAGAGGTTCCGGTGTCCAATTCCACCAGTTCGATCTTGAATGTGCGGGCCAGGGACTCGTTCCTGACTGCGGATTCGATGGCGTTTTTAATCTTTTGATCCATATTCATATGCTCTTTGTGAGGGGTAAAAAAATAATCACGAAAACACGAAAGCATGAAAACACGAAATATTTAAAGATCTTTTTCGTACCTTCGTGTTTTCGTGATAAATGATCTTTAGCTTTTTCCCGTTGGCCCTCAACTGGTCGGGTACTTATCGGAAAGCCAATCGGTCAGTTGTCTGACGCTGGTGATGTTATTTGAAATCAGAATATCGACGATGTCGATACCGGCGATACATACTAGCGGATGATTCTGCTTTCTGATTGCTTCATATGCATGCTGTGTTATGACAGACGTCGTCACCAGTACGCCAAACTGCTGGTCTTCCAACCGGGAGAGCATCTTAGATATTTCCTTTGTGCCGATGGATTTGCGTTTGCGGGTCCCGATACCGGGATTATAGCATTTGGCTTCTACGAGAAATCCCAGGTAATTCGGATCGGTATCAATACCCAGTCGAAAATTGCCGGTGATGGCATAGGGTTCGTCAGATGAATGACGTCTGACGCGTTCCAGGGAAATCTTTGAATCGGTCAGGGCATAAATATCAGCGGCGAAGTGCAGGAACTTATAGGATGCCGAGGAAAAATAGCGGTAAAGCTTGACGAGCATGGTTTTGCGAAGTTCATCCTTTGGCAGTTGCATGCCCGATGATCTGACATGCTGGCGATGCTTTGGTTGGAGGGGGCGATAAAGTCCACTTTTGAGCCACATCTTCCAGACAATGGGACGGTGCTCCGAATCCTTTCTGCCCGTTTCCAGATCATCGATCCAGGCCCTTTTGATTACCGGGATGTCCAGAAGCGTGAATGTCGCACGGTAGTTCCAAAAACGCCTGGATTCCACGCGTTTCTGCTTACGGACCAGGTCGCTTGTCGGTTTCAGGCCCGGTGATCCAGGCGCACCTAGCCCGAGGAATCGAATTGACCGGGGACTGGCCTTGTTGGGATACCTGCTGAAAAGAAAGATCGGGGGAACGTGGCATCTGGGGTCTATACTGCCGTGCAGACTTTTGAATATTTTTCTGAGGATCAAATTTCCATGCCTGGGTGTGTCATGGATGCCATGTTCAGGGGACCTGTTGTCACCATAACAGACAACCGTTCCGGATTCAGGATCGATTGTATCTGCCCATAGCCGGTTGTCGGTGGTGATGGTTATGATGAGGTAGTTCAGGCTTTCCGCAGACCCACAATAACGAAAACCGCCCGAATTCCCGCCTTTCAGTAGTCGGGCAAGTGGATCATCGGAAAGATTGCCGGTGTCGCCACCTTCATAAACAGTACCTGCCGTCAGGTGGACACCTTCCAACTGTGCAAAGGGTATGATCGTCATCTTGCTATTCATTATTCGGATTTAGAATTTGTTTCAGCCTAATATCTAAAATAATAAACCCTTGCAGGATTGTAAACAGAGCCGGGCTCTTTGGCTTCGGGTTTCTATTTTCTTAATCGACTGTCCAGAAGGCAAATCAGCATGAAAGGAAGTTCATAGACAAATTCTATGATAAACCCCAATATGGGCGTGATCAGAAGGGCGGGCAGCTTGAAAAAGATGAAAAAAACCTGGGATTCTGTCCTTCTGTCAGTAACGCTTGATCGCTTGACTTTCATGGTGGCTTCATCCGTTTGTCTGCAAGAAATTGCTGCACATATAGCATAATTACAATCGAGAATCCATACCGGTTCGCAATTGATGGACAATTAAATCAAAAAGCAGTATAGTTAAAAAAAATGGGTATACGATCTTATTGGGAATCGGGTTTGACAGGACAATGGATCAGAAGCTTCAAGTAGATATCGGCGGGGGACTCCTGCTCAAGAACCCGGTGATGACGGCATCGGGAACATTCGGTTACGGTAGTGAGTATACTGAATTCGTCGATCTGAACCACCTGGGGGGTATCATTGTCAAGGGCCTGTCATTGAAACCGTCTAAAGGAAACCCACCACCGAGGATCGTGGAAACCCCGGGTGGTATGCTGAATGCAATCGGTCTTGAAAACGTCGGTATCGACGCATTCATATCCAAAAAACTAGCCTTCCTGAAAAATTTCCAGACACCGGTCATTACCAATATTTATGGTAGGGACATGGACGAATACGCGGCCCTGGCCCTACGTGTGGAAGAAACAGAGGGGATTGCCGGTGTGGAGGTCAATATTTCCTGCCCCAATGTCAAGCTCGGGGGTATCGCCTTTGGTGCCGACCCTGCTTCCGCGCATCGGGTTGTCCAGGCCGTAAGGAAACAAACCAGCAAGCATGTAATGGTGAAACTGTCACCCAATGTTACAGATATTGTTGAAATTGCCGGTCGTGTGGCGGATGCCGGTGCGGATTCGCTGTCCTTGATCAACACCCTTACGGGAATGGCCGTGGATATTGATACCTGCCGGCCGAAACTGGCTAACATTACCGGCGGTCTTTCCGGTCCGGCCATCAAGCCCATCGCCTTGCGCATGGTCTGGCAGGTTGCCCAAAAAGTCAAGATCCCGGTGATCGGCGTAGGGGGCATCATGACGGCCCAAGATGCCCTGGAATTTCTGATTGTAGGGGCCACGGCAGTCCAGGTGGGGACGGCTAGTTTTGTCAATCCCCGTGCGACCATGGAGATCGTGGATGGGTTGGCGTGTTTTGCCGTGCAGAAGAAACTTGACAGTATCATGGACATTGTCGGTGCTCTCAATAAAAACATATAAAATGTTAAGGAAAGGATGCAAAGATGAAACGATTCTTGTTCTGGTTGATCTGTTTGCTGCTGGTAATCGGGGGAAGGGCTATGGCAGAAGAGGCCGATGCCATTGTCGGGGAGTGGTACACTGAAGAGAGCAAGGCGCTGGTGGAGATTTACAAAGCCGACGAGGTTTACAACGGCAAAATTGTCTGGCTCAAGGAACCCAAAAACGAGGATGGTTCTGAAAAACTGGACACCAACAATCCTGACGAGTCCAAACAGGGCAACCCCATCATTGGGTTAAACCTGGTGAACGGGTTTGTCTACCAGGGCAAGAACAAGTGGGCAGACGGGACGATTTATGATCCCGACAACGGCAAGACCTATTCCTGTAAAATGACATTGAATGAAGACAATACCCTGAAAGTGCGAGGGTTTATCGGCATATCCCTGATCGGAAGAACTCAGGTGTGGGTAAGCAAATAAATTCGCTGCGCGAATTTATTTGCGTGATATCGTGATAAACGATCTTTATTTTTTTTACTTTATCCGGGTTAGGATGAAGATAATTTGGTTTGCAACGCAAAAATGTTAAAAGGAGCACATCATGATGAAAAGAATTTTGGTTCTGCTGACAATGCTGGTATTTATGGTGGGGACGTGGTCCGTGGGTTTTGCAGGGGACATGGAAATCCTGGGAGTGACCTTTCCGGGAGAAAAGGTGATCGAGGGTAAAACACTGATACTGAACGGGGTTGCCTACCGTAAGGCACTCGTGGTGGTCAAGGTGTTTGTCCAAGGTCTCTATCTGGAAAAACCAACCCAGGATGCGGATGAAGTGATCAACTCCGAGCAGGTGAAACACCTGGTGACGCACTATCTCACCAACAAAGCAACTGCTGAAAAACTACAGGAAGGGGTACTGGAAGCCATGGGAGCGTGCAATCCTCCGGAACTGGTTGCTGATCACCAAGCCGATATCGATCGCTATGTGTCCTGGATGGACAAGGACATGGCACCTGGTTTGACAGCCGAATCGACCTATGTGCCGGACAAAGGTTTCATGTACACCTACCAGGGTGTAATGAAGGGTACGATTCCCGGCTCTGAATTCATGAAGATGTATTACCGTACGAATGTAGGGGAAAATGCTCAGGAACGGGTCCGGAAGGGGTTGCTGGGACTCTAGATCAGCTCGTTAGGCTGAAGACCGTTAGGCATTTAGGCGCCTACAGTCTTCAGTCTAATAGCCTAATAGCCTAAAAGGCTATAGCGACTGCGATGTCTTAACCGGATTCTCTTTCAAATACTCTAATCTGTTCAATCCATTGATATAGGCTTTGGCGCTGGCGATGATGATGTCGGCATCCGACCCCCTGCCAAGCGCTACTAAACCGTTCTCCCTCAACCGCACGGTAACCTCTCCCAGTGCATCCGTGCCACCCGTCAAGGCGCTGACCGAAAATCTGCGCAGTTCAGATGCGGTGCCTGTGAGCTTGGCGATGGTATTGAATGCGGAGTCGATGGGTCCGTTGCCATAGCCTGCGCCTGTAATGGATCGGCCGTTGATGGACAGTTTGACACTGGCCATGGGTATGATGGTGGTGCCGCTGTTGACATGCAGGTACTCCAGTTTGAAAACCTGTTCAGTGCGCAGGATTTCTTCTGTGACCAGCGCTTCAAGATCCTCATCCACTACGTGTTTCTTTTTGTCGGCCAACTCCTTGAACAGCTGAAACACGGTTTCCAGTTCTGATTCCGAAAGCTCGTATCCCAGTTCTTTCAGGTGGGTGTAAAGGGCGTGCCTGCCTGAGTGCTTGCCAAGAACCAGGCGATTTTTGCTGAGTCCGATGGTTTCCGGTTTCATGATCTCATATGTCATACGGTTCTTGAGAACCCCATCCTGATGGATGCCTGCTTCATGGGCAAAGGCATTGGCGCCCACGATGGCCTTGTTTGGTTGCACGTTCATACCGCTGATCATGCTTACCAGGCGGCTGGTGGGATAGATCAGTTCGGTTTTGATACCGGTGGACAATGCATAGAAATTGGGCCGCGTTCTGATGGCCATGACAACTTCCTCGAGGGACGTGTTGCCGGCTCTTTCACCGATTCCGTTGATGGTGACTTCAGCCTGACGAGCTCCCGCATTGATAGCGGCCAGTGTGTTGGCGGTTGCCAGGCCCAGGTCGTCGTGGCAGTGCACACTGAAAGTGGCGTTGTGGATATTGGGCGTGTGGCCCATGGTATACGTGACCAGGTCTGCAAACTCATCCGGAACTGCATACCCGACCGTGTCCGGCAGGTTCACAGTGCTGGCGCCTGCTCCGATGCAAGCTTCGAAGACCTTGCAGAGATAGTCACGGTCGCTGCGGGAGCCGTCCTCGGCCGAAAACTCGATGTTGTCTGTGAGTGTTCTGGCGTAGGTGATGGCCTCTACGGCGGACTGAACGACCTGATCCCGGGTCATGCGCAGTTTATATTCCAGGTGGATATCGGATGTGGCGATGAAAATATGGAGTCTGGGCTTGGCTGAGTGCTTGATGGCTTGCCAGGCACGATCGATGTCATCCTTGGAAGTGCGCGCCAGAGCTGCGACTTCCACTTTTTTGAGCCGCCCGGCAATGGCTGAAACAGCTTCGAAATCACCTTCCGATGCCGCCGGAAATCCGGCCTCCAATATGTCGACACCGAGATTTTCCAGCTGGACCGCCAGACGCAGTTTTTCGCCAGTATTCATGCTTGCTCCGGGGGATTGCTCTCCGTCGCGCAGGGTTGTGTCAAATATTTTAATGATGTCGGTCATGGGTCATCTCCTGTCCCGGACAAGCCGGAAGAGTTGTTTAACACGAAAACACAAAAGTACGAAATCACGAAAAGAAGCATAAAAAAATTCGTGGAGGGTAGACCGCAGGTGCGGGCATCGGGCCTTTCCTGCGGTGGAGATTCCTTTTTCAGGGAATGCGGGTCTCATGGTGCTTTCCTGATCTTTTCTTCATAGGCCAGCTTATATTGAAAACTGTCCGCAAGTGCCTGCCAGCTGGCTTCAATGATATCTTCGGATACACCAATGGTGCTCCACAGGTGATCCTGATCCCTGGATTCGATGAGAACACGTACCTTTGCGGCGGTACCGACCCGACCGTCAATGACGCGAACCTTAAAATCTACCAGCTGCATCATATCTAGATCCGGATAGAATTTGTCGAGAGCTTTTCGCAGGGCATTGTCGAGAGCACTGACCGGTCCATAACCCTCTGCTGCCGTAATTTCCTGGTTTCCATCGACGGAAATCTTGATCGTGGCACGAGCGCTGCAGGGCTGATCCTTGTCTTTTTCAATGGTCACCCGGAACGATTCCAGGTCAAACAGGGGGGTAAACTGTTCGGTCAATTTTTCGGCTAAAATCTTAAAAGACCCGTCGGCCACATCGAACTGATAACCATCCTGCTCAAGTTCCTTTATCCGGGAAACAATGCGCTTGCTGTCAAAACCGTTGCCGCCCAGTTTGACACCAAACTCGGCCGCCTTGTATTCGATGTTGCTCTTGCCCGAAAGATCGGAGACAAGTACCCGCTGGGTATTTCCCACCAGCTCCGGGCGCATGTGTTCATAGGCCCTGGGCATTTTCATGATGGCGTTTACATGAATCCCGCCCTTGTGCGCAAAAGCGCTTTTTCCCACAAAGGGTCTGGAATTCAAGGGAACGAGGTTGGCTGTTTCAGACACGTAGCCGGACAGGGAGCGCAACTGGGAAAGGTTTTCCCTGGGGATGCAGCGGATACCCATTTTCTCGCTGAGAATTGGTATGATGGACGTGAGGTCGGCATTCCCACAACGTTCACCATAACCGTTGATGGTACCCTGCACCATGGTCAGGCCTGAGCGGACGGCCGTAATTGAATTGGCCACTCCGAGCCCGCAATCGTTATGGGCGTGGATACCGAATTTCGGTTTCAAGGCATCAGCAAAAAGTACACTGTCTGTCTCGATTTGCTCGAATATTTCCTGAATAATGCTTTCGACCTCGAAGGGCAGGGTCCCGCCGTTCGTATCACAAAGAACGATAACGTCAGCGCCGGCCTTTATGGCTGCTGAGATTGTCAGATAGGTATATTCCTTGTTTTCTTTGAAGCCGTCAAAAAAATGTTCGGCATCGTAGATGACTTCTTTGTGATTGCTTTTGAGATACTCGATTGACTCGGATATCATGGCCAAATTTTCAGAAAGCGTATTCTCCATGACCTTTTCCACATGGAAATCCCAGGATTTCCCAAAGATGGTCATCACCGGGGAATGGGTTTCAAGCAATGCCTTCAGGTTTGCATCGTCTTCGGGTGAGATACCGGGTTTGCGCGTAGCACCGAAGGCTGCCAATCGGGCCTGTTTGAATTTGACTCTTCTGGCCATGTCAAAAAACTGGATATCCTTTGGGTTGGAACCCGGCCATCCGCCTTCGATATAGTGAATGCCCATTTTGTCCAGACGCTCAGCTATCTTGACTTTTTCGTCGGCCGAAAAACTGATGTTTTCTCCCTGTGTTCCATCCCTCAGGGTTGTGTCATATAAAGAAATCGGTTCCATTGGATTCTTCCCTATTTGGAAAATTCACGGTTTTCAGGTCTTAGCGAGCGAACAGCCGCACCGGCTTGCCACATTTCGGAATTCTTGATTACATCGAGTTCTTCCTGGAGTTTTTCCCGGTAGTCGGGCTGACTGTTTTTGTCGAGAGTCCTTGCAACTTCTTTCCCGGAAACAACGCTTTGGTACAATTCTGTAAAAACAGGTGCCACTGCATCACGGAATTTGGGGGCCCAATCGAGGGCGCCTCTCTGGGCTGTGGTGCTGCAGTTGGCAAACATCCAGTCCATACCATTTTCAGCTACAAGGCGGATAAGGCTTTGGGTCAGTTCCTCAACGGTTTCATTGAAAGCCTCGCTGGGGCTGTGTCCATTTTTCCGCAGGATGTGGTATTGTGCTTCCATGACGCCTGCAAGACACCCCATGAGCACACCACGCTCACCGGTGAGATCGCTGTAAACTTCATTCTGAAAAGTGGTGGGGAACAGGTAGCCGGATCCGATGGCGATGCCGGTTGCAAGGGCCCGGTCTGTGGCTTTCCCTGTAAAGTCCTGGTGGACGGCATAACTCGAGTTGATGCCGCTTCCTTCCAGAAAATTGGCACGTACACTCCTTCCGGAACCCTTGGGAGCTACCAGGATAACATCCACGTTTTTGGGAGGAATGATGCTTGTCTGGTCTTTGAAAGCGATGGAAAACCCATGAGAAAAATAAAGAGCATCCCCTTCATTCAGGCCTTTTTTAACCATGGGCCAGGTGGATACCTGCCCGGCATCGGAGAGCAGAAACTGTACCAATGTGGCGCGTTGGGCTGCCTCCTCAATGGGAAAAAGGGTTTCACCAGGGACAAAACCATCGGATACGGCACGGTCCCAGGAGGATGTTCCCTGGCGCTGCCCGATGATTACCTTCAGCCCATTATCTCTCATATTCATTGCCTGCCCTGGTCCTTGCACACCATATCCCAGGACTGCGATGGTTTCATTTTTAAGAATATTTCTTGCCTTTTCCAGGGTAAATTCTTCCGAAGTGATGACATTTTCTTCAACACCGCCAAAATTGATTGTTGCCATGAATGACTCCTTTATAAATAGTTATTAGTGTTCGTTAAGTTTATTGGGTTTATCGAGTATATTGAGTTCATAATGATAAGCAGGCTTGAATGCTATACTGCTTTTCGCTTTGGCTGCCAGCAACCCTCGTATCACCCTCGGACCCTTGAACCCTGCTCTATTAATTCGGCTCCCTGAACAGCGCCAGCGCTCCTGTCCTGGCAATTTTCTTGATCCCCATTGGCTTTAAAAGGCTGATGAAGGCATTGATTTTATCTTCGTTTCCGGAGACTTCGATAATGTAGTGCTCCAGGCCGGTGTCCACCACTTTACACCGGAAAATGCTGACGATTCGCAGAATTTCGGCACGATTTTCAGGTTTGGCCTTCACACAAATCAGTGCCATCTCACGTTTGACGGCATTTTTTCCGGAAAGATCCCTGAGCTTGATAACATTGATCAGTTTTCTGAGCTGCTTTTCGATCTGTTCGATCTCAGGCAGGTTTGCATTGGTCACCAGTGTGATTCTGGATACCAGTGGATCGATGGTGGGTGCCACCACCAGGCTTTCGATATTGTATCCCCTGGCGCTGAAAAGCCCGACGACTCTCGATAAGACACCGGGTTCATTGTCCACCAGCATGGTCAGGATATGCTTTTCTTCATTCATGTGTTAGATCCTTTATCCCTTGGTATGTAAGCGACAACGTCGCGTCAGATAAAATTGGGCAACAATTTTATTATGCCAGTAACATTTCGGTGATCGGAGCTCCGGCCGGAACCATGGGATAGACACACTCCTCTTTTGCCACCACGAAATCCATGATGACGGTACGGGGGGACGACAGCCCTTTTTCCAGAACCGGTATGACCTCCTCGGGTTTTGTGGCCCGTAGACCGAGGGCACCGTATGCCTCTGCAAGCTTGACAAAATCCGGGCCACAGCTCATGCAGGTGCTGGCATACCGTTTGTCGTAAAACAGTTCCTGCCATTGTCTTACCATGCCGAGATAACCGTTGTTTAAAATAACGATTTTGACAGGCAGCTCGTACTGCAAGGCGGTGGCCATTTCCTGTATATTCATCTGGATGCTTCCATCCCCGGCGACATCCACCACGGTTTTGTCCGGTCTGGCAATTTGGGCGCCTATGGCTGCAGGAAGGCCAAAACCCATACACCCCAGTCCTCCGGAGGTGATGAAATGGTTGGGTTTGTCAAAATGATAATACTGTGCCGCCCACATCTGGTTCTGGCCAACCTCGGTGGTGATGATGGCCTCACCCCGGGTCAATTCATACAATTTTTCCACAACATACTGGGGCTTGATGATATCGGTCTGTTTATACGCAAGCGTGTTCTGCTCTTTCCAGATCTGTATCTGATCCATCCAGGGTTTGCGTTTGTCCTCCAGGCCGGCTTTGTCCAGGGGTTTGACGAGCGTGTTCAGGCTTTCCAGGGTGCTGCGGCAATCCCCGACAATGGGGATGGTAACCGGGACATTTTTACGTATCGAAGTAGGGTCGATATCCACATGAACGATCTTGGCCTGAGCGGCGAAAGCATCGGTTTTGCCGGTGACGCGGTCATCGAACCTTACCCCGATCCCGATGAGGAGATCACAGAAACTCGTGGACATGTTGGCACGATACGTGCCATGCATGCCGATCATACCCAGCCACAAGGGATCGGAGCCTGGAAAACCGCCCAGCCCCATGAGTGACCCCGTCACGGGAATTCGCATGGTTCTGGCAAGTTTTGTCAGTTCTTTGGAAGCCCCGGAAAGAATAATTCCACCGCCTGCGAAAATAACCGGTCTTTCAGCGGAGGCAATGAGATTGACCACCTTTTTTAGCTGTTTCATGTTTGGCTTATAGGTGGGGTTGTAGGATTTGATCTTGACCTGTTGACCCGGCTCATACTGGGCTTTTGTGTTGCTCACGTTCTTAGGGATATCGATGAGCACCGGACCCGGTCTGCCGGACCTGGCCAGATAGAAAGCCTCTTTTACAACCCTGGCGAGGTCTTTCACATCCTTTACCAAAAAATTGTGTTTGGTACAGGAGCGTGTGATACCGACAATGTCAACTTCCTGGAAGGCGTCGTTACCGATGAGGTGGGTGGGAACCTGGCCGGTGATGACCACCAGTGGTATGGAGTCCATGTGGGCGGACGCAATGCCTGTAACGGTATTGGTCGCACCTGGTCCTGACGTGACCAGGCAAACACCGACGTTGCCGCTCGCCCTGGCATAGCCGTCTGCCGCATGAACAGCGCCCTGTTCATGACGGACAAGAACATGTTTGATGCGGGTGTCTTCCAGTTTATCGTATATGTCGATAACCATACCGCCTGGAAATCCAAAGATAGTATCGACCTTTTCCTCTTCAAAAACCTTGATCAAAATTTGAGCGCCGGTGAGCTCCATAATACATCCTTTCTGCAAAAAAAAATCCGTTACCGGCTCAGGGCTGGTAACGGATTAATTTTTCTTGATGAGTTAATTTAAGCCATTAACAACCCTGTTACCCCGCCGAGGCCGATTAGACCGACGACGAGGACGAGAATGCTGATAATGAGGGTGTTAATGGCAAAGATGTTCATCAATTTACAAAATCCTTTAAGTTATAAGACAATACAATGGCAACAAATTGTCTGGATGTCAAGCATATTTTAAACCCTTAAATAGCCAGGCTATAGACTGTAGGCTATTAGCTGCTAATGGTCTAACAGCCTACAGTCTACAGTCTGGTCTTAAAGTTGCTCCGTGTATCCACACCCTTCCGTGAGGCAGGCCAGGAAGGATCCTTGTTTTTTGGTCGATTTTTGCACCAGAAATACTGTGTTGCATACCGGGCATTTTTTATTGACGGGTTTGTCCCAGGTCGCGAAATTACAATCCGGATATTTGCTGCAGCCGTAAAATATTTTGCCACGTTTGGATTGCTTTTCCACAAGCCTCCCATCACAGTCTTTTTCCGGGCAGTCGACACCGGTCTCCTTACCAGGGGTGACGGAGTTAACCGAGAAGGTATTTCTGCATTCCGGATATCCGGTACAGGCAAAAAACCTGCCGAATCGCCCGGGCTTGATAACCATGGGCTTACCGCATTTTTCGCATATCCTGTCGGACATTTCATCTTCCTCTAACTCAACCGGGTGGATATTGCCCTTCTCATCCCGGGTATAGTCACTGGAATAGGAACACTCGGGATAACCGTTGCAGGCCAGGAAATGTCCATTCCGACCTACCTTGACTCGTAGTTCATTTTGACACAGAGGACAGGTGAGATCCGTAGAAAACCCTACACCTTTTAAATTCGGCATTCCCTCTTTTGCGGTTTCAATTTCCTGCTTGAAATGGGAGTAAAAGCGTTTGAGAACATCCTCGAGAACCAGCTCCGATGCCTCGATCTGATCTAGAAAGGTTTCCATCCTGGCCGTAAAGGTAACGTTAAAAAGATCGTCAAAACTTCCCACCAGGAGGTCGTTGACAATCATTCCGAGCTCGCTCGGTTTAAAGTAGCCCTTCACCAGATCGACATATTTCTTCACACGAATCGTTGAAAGTATCGCAGCATACGTACTGGGTCTGCCGATGCCGTTTTCTTCGAGTTCTTTTACCAGAGAAGCCTCGGAAAATCTTGGCGGCGGCGTGGTGAAGTGTTGTTTGGGACTCAATCTCTCGAGATCCAGTACCATACCCTCTGACAGTGTCGGTAATTTGTCCTTTTTCTTTTCACTTTCGGTTTGAATTTCATCGTCCACCGACATGTAAATCGCCATAAAGCCGGGAAATATAATGTTTGAGCCGGCTGTTGTGAAAAGATAAGCACCTGACCGGATACCGATGGATAGGGTGTCAATGAGGGCCGGTTTCATCTGGGAGGCAACAAAGCGATTCCATATCAGCTGATAGAGCGCATACTGATCCCTGGAAAGAAACGCTTTCAGTTTTTCTGGGGTATGCGATACAGATGTCGGTCTGATGGCTTCGTGCGCATCCTGGGCTTTTTTCCGGTTTTTAAAGAACCGGGGTTTTCCCATACTGTATTCCGCGCCATAGGTTTCCCGAACAAAGGTCAGCGCTTCTTCGGCGGCCTCGTTGGCTATTCTTGTGGAATCCGTGCGCATGTAGGTGATAAGTCCCACAGGTTCGCCACCTTCAAGCTCGATGCCCTCGTAAAGCTGTTGTGCCAGCACCATGGTTTTTTTTGCAGAAAACCTGAGCTTTCGGATCGATTCCTGTTGTAGCTTGCTCGTGATGAAAGGCGGCAAGGGATTTCGTTTTTTGGTCTTGTTGGAAACGGATTCCACCAGGAAAGGTGTCTTTTTAAGCGTTTCCACTATAGTGGATGCTTCCGCTTCATTTCTTATCTTAATTTTCTGTTTGTCCAGTTTGGTGAGTTTGGCTTCGAAGGGCGGGGGGGTATCACCTTTCAGGAGAGCGGTAATCGACCAGTACTCTTGCGGTTCAAAAGCCTGAATCTGCCGTTCTCTTTCACAGATTATCCGGACAGCTACCGATTGGACCCGGCCGGCACTCAATCCGCCCTTGACCTTTCGCCACAAAAGAGGGGAAATCTGATATCCCACCAGACGGTCCAGAATCCGTCGTGCCTTTTGTGCTTCGTATTTGTTGTTATTGAGCGCTTCTGGTTTCTGAATTGCTTCAAGAATTGCATTGCGGGTCAGTTCGTGAAACAGAACCCGGTGAAATATTCTACCCTTTTTTTTCAGCACTTCTGATGCGTGGAAGGCGATAGCTTCGCCTTCTCTGTCCGGGTCGGGTGCCAGGTAGATTTCATTGGTGTCGCCAGCTGCCTTCTTGAGAGCGCTGGTCACTTTTTGTTTGCCGGGTATGAGCCGATATTGAGGTTTGAATCCATCGTCGATATCTATTCCCAGTTCTTTCACGGGCAGATCCTTTATGTGTCCGACGGTTGCGGCAACATTGTAATCTTTACCCAGGTATTTTTTGATAGTCTTGACCTTTGTCGGTGATTCTACGACAACCAGTGGTTTTGAACTCATGGAGTCCCTCTTTTATTTTATTGTTAGTTCCTTAACTGAAAAAATTTGCATTTTGTGGCAAAAAAAATAAAAGCAATCACGAAAACACGAAATCTGAAAAACACGAAATTGTTCATGGTCTTTTTCGTGGTTTCGTACTTTCGTGATTTCGTGATAAAAGATCTTTCTCTTTTCCGGTTTGGGCTTTAATATAAAACAACTTGCCGGGATCCTGTTGTACGACACCTTTCAATTCGAGGCGCAACAGGGTGCCGGACAGATCCGAAGACTCCATGCCCAGCTTTCGGATCAGATCGTCAATGTGAAGCGGATAATGTTCCAATGCACCCAGCACGGATGTTTCCAAGGGTGAAAGAGATGGCTTGGCTGCTGTAATCATATCCGCCCCATCGCTGTCTTCTGCGCCGGACGGGTCAATCCAGGCAGATATCTCTTCCATGATATCTCCGGCTTGCTCCACCAGCTTGGCCCCCTGCTTTATAAGCGTGTGGCTTCCGGTGCTTTTGAAGGAATTGACACTTCCGGGCACAGCAAAGACTTCCCTGTTTTGTTCTGCGGCCAACCGGGCAGTAATCAGTGACCCGCTGCGTAACGTCGCTTCCACAATCACGGTTCCCAGTGACAGACCACTGATGACCCTGTTGCGCATGGGGAAGTGGTGGGCTTCCGGCTCAGCGTTGAGCGGAAATTCCGATATTACCGCGCCGGTTTCAGCAATACGGTGAAAGAGTTTTTTATTTTCTCTCGGGTAAATTCTTTCGAGCCCGCTTCCCAGGACGGCAATGGTCTTGCCGTGAGCCATCAAGGCACCTTCATGGGCGGCGGTATCGATACCGCGGGCCATACCGCTTACAATGGTCATCCCGAGGGAGGCCAGGTCGCGACTCAGACGCTGGGTTGTGTCGCGTCCGTAATGGGTGGCATTTCGAGATCCCACGATGGATATGTTTTTTTTCGTTGCTGAAATCTGCCCATATACATACAGGCAGGGTGGGGGATCCGGTATTTCAAGCAGCAGTGCAGGGTAGTCAGTATCGGTGAGGGTCAGGATCTTGATACCCTTTTGTTGTACTTTTTCAAGTTCTTTTTTAACGGATTCAGGCAAATTATGTCGTTTGATAGCGGTGATAAGCCGGTCCGACAATCCTTCCACCTGCAACAACTCCTTGCGCGGTGCATGGATGGCGTTATCAGGGGTGTGAAAGACGTCAATCAGCCGCTTGCAAAGCAGATTGCCGACACCCGGCGTAGTTTTCAATCGAAACCATGGGAATAGATTTTCCATATGCCGGGCGTTCCTCTTGGCGTGACAATACCCATCGGTTCGATGTTGTCACATGGGGATACTACGCTCGTTGACGTTTTTGCCAGGCTAGCAGAATCGGGCTGGCCACAAAAATGGAGGAATATGTCCCGACCAGTACGCCAACAATCATGGCAAAAGCAAAATCATGAATGATACCACCGCCGAAAATGAATAAAGTGACCAGAACAATGAGGGTTGTCAGAGAGGTTAGAATGGTCCTGCCGAGTGTCTCATTGATACTTTTATTCAATATAAAATCGAGTGGTCTTTTATGATGTTTTCGGAGGTTTTCCCGTATCCTGTCAAATACGATAATGGTGTCGTTGAGGGAGTATCCAATAATTGTCAGCAATGCTGCGATAATCGGCAGGGTAAATTCTTTGCCAAAAATGGAAAATAGGCCAATGGTAATCATGACATCGTGGATCAGTGCTACAACGGCTCCCATGGCATACTTCAGTTCCAGAAACCAGAATAGAACCAGTGTGACCAGCAACGCTGCAGCCATGAGGATCGGTATGCTGACTGAAAAGAGCTGCAGAATATAAACGGCAAACATCAGCGCACCTGCCATGACGCCGCTGAGCATCCACTTGAGTTCGAATCTGCCGGAAATATAGATGGTAATAAAGAGTAGTGCAAAAAACATGGCCAAGAGGGCTTTTTCTCTCAAGTCTTTTCCGACCTGGGGGCCCACCATCTCCACACGGCGTATTTCAACACTGCCGCCGGTTGCTGAATTAAGGGCTTCTTCTATTTTAAGAGACACATCTTCTGAAATGGATGCAGAGCCGTCGGTTTTGACAAGAAACTCATGGTCCGTTGCATCCCCGAACTCCTGGACAGCGGATATGCCGATAGCAAGATTGCTCAGTCCGGTTTTAATGTCCGCTATCGGTGTTGGTGCGTCAAACTTTATCTGGATGAGTGTCCCGCCGGCAAAGTCGATGCCGTATTTGGGGCCGTGATGTATGATCAGCGAGATGATTGCCATTAGAATCATGGCCGCCGATACGACAAAGGCAATATACCTTTTTGCGATAAAGTTGATATTGATATCTGGTTTTATGAACTGCATGGTTGCATCCTTATATTATCGTTAACGTCACTTTCCCCTATAGTTGCAACGATAGGGATTAGATGAATCTGAACAGGAAAATTAAATACTGATGCTCTTTATTTTTCGGTTGATCAGCAGGTAGTCAAAAACAAGCCGCGACAAAACAAGTGCTGTGAACAGACTTGCCAGCACCCCCAGGCTCAGTGTGACGGCAAACCCCTTTACTGGTCCTGTGCCGAATTGAAAGAGCACAAGTGCTGCGATCAGCGTGGTCACATTGGCATCCAGAATGGTGAGAGTGGCCTTACCGTAACCAGCGTCAACGGCAGCCCGGGGTGTCTTGCCTATATTCATCTCCTCACGGATACGCTCAAATATCAGCACGTTGGCATCAACGGCCATGCCGATGGTAAGGATGATACCGGCAATACCTGGCAGGGTGAGGGTTGCCTGGAAAGCAGCCAGACCGCCGGCGATGATGACGATATTGAGCGTCAGCGCCAGATCGGCGATAATGCCCGATCCTTTATAATAAATAATCATGAACAGCATGACCAGTATGCCACCCACACACATGGACAACAAACCCTTGCGTATGGAGTCGGCGCCCAGAGAAGGACCCACGGTTCTTTCTTCAAGGATATTTACAGGCGCCGGAAGCGCGCCGGCACGCAGAGCAATGGCAAGGTCATGGGCCTCTTCCGCGGTGAATTGCCCGGTAATGCGGGCGGACCCACCCGAAATTTTTTCCTGGATGACTGGAGCCGAGTATACCTTGTCATCAAGAACGATGGCCAGCCGTTTTTTGACGTTCTGTTCGGTAATGCTTTCAAAAATTCTGCCACCTTTCTTGTCGAACTCGATGGACACATAGGGGTCGTTATACTGTGAGTCGATTTGAACCCGTGCATCTACCAGCTGAGCGCCGGTCAAGAGGGTTCGTTTTTTCACAAGGTAAGGTGTTTTGGTGATACGGTTGGTGGCCGGGTCCTGGTTGTCCTCGTAGAGGATCTCGCTTTCAGGTGGTACACTGCCTTGCAGGGCGGCTCCGATGTCATTGGTTTCATCAAGGAGCTTGAACTCAAGGAGTGCGGTTCTCCCGATCAGCTGTTTGGCCCGTTTGGTATCTTTGATACCCGGCAGCTGGATGAGAATCCGGTTTTTACCCTGATTGCGAATGTCCGGTTCACTTACACCGAACTGGTCAATTCTGTTGCGAATGGTTTCCAGGGCCTGATCCGTGGCAAGCTTTTTGATCTGATCTGCTTCCTGGTCGGGCAGATCCAAAACCACCGTGAGGGTCTCATCGGTTTCTGATTCTGAACGGATGCGCATCTCCTTGAAGTCGGCATCCAGGGTTTTGTAAAATTGATCGATGGACGCTTTACCAATGACACGGGCGGAGATCTGTGTTCCAAGAACACGATCCAGCGCCAGAACTCTCACGCGGTCTTTGCGAAGACTGGAACGAAGCTCCTGGGCGATGCGCTCAACAGCATCCTCCACAGCCTTGTTGGTATCGACTTCCAGCACCAGATGCATGCCCCCTTGGAGGTCGAGTCCAAGGTTTATCTTTTTATGAGGCCACACTCCCGGCCACACCGATGGCAAGACATATACGAATGCCGCCACAATAACGATGAGAACAGCTATGGGTCTCCATGAGAGTTTTTTCAAATCTGTTTCCTTTCAAGTTAAAATACAAGATTCCCGGCCGGCAATAGCAGGGAATCTTTTTCTGCGCCATCCTTAATACACAAGCACATGTATCCGGTATCAGCGGAAAGTCCGGTCTGATTTTAAAACTGAGCTGGTGCAGTATTGTGCAACCGGAACGCTATTTTGATTTGTCTGGATCCGTTTTGCCTTTGTCTTTTACCTGAGGCTGGGGCTGGGGCTGTCCTGAAGGCTGGTTTAATGCACCCACATTCCCCCGGGACACCTTGACACGAACCTTGTCGGCAATTTCTACCGTCAGGGTTGTATCTGATAGACCTGTGATACGTCCATGTAAACCACCACTGGTGATGATACGATCTCCTTTTTTTAGGTTGGATATCATCTGGCGCTGTTCTTTGGCTTTCTTCTGCTGCGGGCGTATTAAAAGAAAATAAAAGATGACAAACATCAGTATGAGCGGGATGAATGTTGTAAAGCCACCACCACCGCCCTCGCCACCTGATCCGCCCGGTCCCATTGCATAGGCTATGTTTTCTGTTAAAAAGAACAAGTTAACCTCCCTTTATTGTTGTTGATTGGTTTCCCATTTGAATTCAACTGACCCAATAACACTTGTCATGACCAGCGTAACCGTATCATATGCGTCACCCATGGGCTGATTGTCCGTTTTCGGGTCAAACGCCGGAAATCTGACATGGTAAATCGATTTCCAGGCTGTCATGTAAGGATAAAAATAATCAATTATCGGATCTTTTTTCTTCAGTTTACGGATCTCCAGCGGTCGAATCTGTTCTACCTGGTCTCGCGTGATATAGATTTTCCACATGGAAGTATTTTTTGAGAAATCATCCCATTTTTTTTCAGGAACATAGGCAGCGATCACAAAATCGTTATAGTCTGCTGCCTCCTTCTGCTCATCCAGCACCAGTTTATCGTATTCCGGACCTTCTAATTTATAGAGCCTTGCATATTCTTCTGCATAGGCTTGCCGAAACACAGCGGATTTAAAGGTTATCTTTGAAATCAGTTTTGTCAATAGTCCATCGTAGATGCGGCCTTCCTGTGTCCAGGTTTCAATTGCATCCCGATAAATCATTTTTGTTTCAGATACAGGCAGTTGTTCTGCGCTCTCCTGATATTTTACCCCGGTGCAGCCGGAAACCATCAAGAGTCCCGTCAGCAGCATATATGTCAAGACCCTGTAGTTCATGATTAACGATCTTTCCAGTTTGACTTACATTTAAAAATCAGGAGGTACCCCTCAGTTGAATACCCGACTGAAAATGGCGCTGATATACTTTAAATGATACCCCACGTCAAATATTTCTTTAATTTTTTCTTCGCCCAGATGTTTTCGTATGGTGGGTTCTTCCAGAATCAGATCCTGGAAAGATCCTTTTCCCTGCCACACACGCATGGCCTGATCTTGGACGATCCTGTAGGCTTCCTCACGGGTCACGCCCGCCTCTGCAAGAGCGACAAGAACCTGTTGTGAAAAAATGAGCCCCTTGAGTTTATCAAGGTTGGCGCACATGTTTTTCGGGTAAACCAGAAGATTCTTCAGCATGTTGGTCATGCGGTGCAACATGTAATCTATCAGAATGGTGCTGTCGGGACCGATAACACGCTCAACCGATGAGTGACTGATGTCACGTTCGTGCCACAAGGGGATGTTTTCAAACGCCGTGATGGCATTGCTCCGTACGATTCGCGCCAGACCGCACAGATTTTCCGACCCGATGGGATTTCTTTTGTGTGGCATGGCCGATGACCCTTTTTGGCCCTTGGAAAAGTATTCTTCCGCCTCCAGAACTTCCGTTCGCTGCAGGTGTCTGATTTCCAGCGCCATTTTATCAATAGTAGAGGCGATAATGGCCAGCACGCTAAAAAACTCGGCATGCCGGTCCCGCTGGACGATCTGTGTGGATGCCGGTGCCGGTTTCAAGCCCATTTTTTTGCAAACATAAGCTTCGACCAGGGGCGGTGTGTTGGCAAACGTGCCAACGGCTCCGGATATTTTCCCACAGCTGATGCTGTCGATGGCATGCACGAGCCGTTCTTTATTGCGTCTCATTTCATCGTGCCAGACAGCCAATTTTAAACCAAAGGTAATCGGTTCGGCATGAATCCCGTGGGAACGCCCGATCATGACGGTCTCTTTGTACTGGAAGGCTTTCTTTTTTATGACCGCCATGAGTTTGTCGACATCGTCCAATATCATAAGGCCGGCTTTTCGCAGCAGATAGGCCAGACTGGTGTCGAGAACATCCGAAGAGGTCAGCCCCATGTGAATGTAGCGCGAATCCGGCCCCACATTTTCGGCAACGCTGGTGAGGAAGGCGATGACGTCATGTTTGGTCTCGGATTCGATTTCCTCGATCCTTTCCACGGAAAAGCTTGCCTTACGCTTGATGACCGCAAGGGATTTTTTAGGGATTCTGCCGATAGTTGCCAGTGCTTCACAAGCATGGATCTCCACCTTGAGCCATGTTTGATATTTGGTTTGATCTGTCCAGACGTCTCCCATTTCTTTGCGTGTGTAGCGATCGATCATATTATTGGTTCCTTGTATTCTTCTTTTAGGGGTCTATCCCAAATAAAAGCGTTCCAAGATTTTATTTAGGCCTCGAATTTGCACTCGCCGGGGTGCATCTGGCCATCTCCCACAATACGTATTGAAAGTTGCCGGCGCGCTTCCAGATCGAGAATTTCTTTGCGTTTGTTGTTGAGGACATAATCGGCCACATCGGCCGGCAGCATGCAGGTGACGTTTTTGATGTCCGGTTTGAGGGTCTCGATCTGCAATTTTCTTAAAAACCGCACCCCGAGGGTTTCTTTGGATGCCACGAGTCCTTTTCCTTGACAGTGATCGCAGGTCACATAACTGCCAAACTCAATGGAAGGCTGAATGCGTTGCCTTGACATTTCAAGAAGTCCGAATTTTGAAATTCGGCCAAGATTGGCCTTGGCTTTGCCAGCTTTGATATGAAGTCGCAATGTCCGCTCCACTTCAGCCCGATTCTTGGTATTTTTCATGTCGATAAAATCAATGACAATCAGACCCCCCAAGTCCCGGAGTTTGAGTTGTCTGGCAATTTCTTCAGCAGCCTCGACATTGGTGGTCAAGGCTGTCTTCTCAACGGATTTCTGATGGGTTGCCTTTCCAGAATTGACATCAATGGCAACGAGGGCCTCTGTCTGGTCAATGACGATCGATCCGCCGGATTTGAGGTTAACCCTGTTTTCGTAAATAGACGCTATCTGGTCCTCCAGCTGAAACTTTGAAAAGATTGGGGATGCGCCTTTGTGAAGTTTGACGATATTGAGATGCAGCCGGGAAATGATCTGAATAAAGCTCTTTACTTCATGGAACACTTCTTCATCATCGATGAGTATTTCGGTTACCTCCGGCGTAAAGTGATCACGGATGGATCTGACGGCAAGATTTCGTTCTTTGTAAAGCAGGGCAGGGGCGGTTGCTTTCATGCCTTTGTTCATGATGTTTTTCCAGAGTCGCAGGAGATATCGCAGGTCTTTGGAAGCCAGGGTTTTGGTGCAATTTTCGCCTGCTGTGCGGATGATAATACCGAAACCCTCCGGGACCTTGAGATTGGCGATTATTTCTTTTAAGCGTTGTCTTTCCGTCTCATCCTCTATTTTTCTGGAAATACCCTTAGTTTTAGAGCCCGGCATGAGGACAATATGTCTGCCGGGTAGCGATATAAAGGTGGAGAGCATGGCGCCCTTTTTCATTCTGGGATCTTTGGTCACCTGTACCAGAATTTCCTGGCCTCGCTTGATAATATGTTTGATAGAAGAGGCTTCGCCGGAGGGTGTTTCCTGGAAATAGTCGCTGTGAATTTCCTGCTTCTGGAGAAAACCGTTTCGTTCGGCGCCGTAGTCCACAAACGCTGCCTGAAGACTTGGTTCGATTCGGGTGATAATCGCTTTGTAGATATTGCCATGTGTTATTTCTCTGGCAGCACTCTCGATGCGGAATTCTTCGAGTTTGTTATCGATAACTTTTGCGATTCTGATCTCCTCGGAATCGACGGCATTGATGAGAATTTTGCTGGTCATGAACGGTTGTCCTTTTCGTTGCTAAATCCGGTTTCCAAGGTGTGTATTATGAGATTGGCATGATCAAGTCAAACGATTTTTATCCAGCTTGCCCGGCTGACTGGTGGCACCACTTCGTATTGACACATGATTTTGTTGCCACTGACGGCAAGCATCTTTAGGGAGATGCATCTTGATATTTGAGAGATATTGTGACATGAGAGACGACACCCTGATAAAGAAACAGGCTATGTGGGCCTGGCCGTGATCTTTACTGACATTGTTTTTCGGAGGTTTCTTCATCTGATGAAAAAAAAATACGACCCAAAGTCCATAGAATCCAAATGGCAGGACATGTGGGAGCGCAGTGGGCTTTTTAAGGCTTGTGCAGACCCGCAAAAAGAAAAATATTACCTGCTGGAAATGTTTCCCTACCCATCCGGTAATATCCATATGGGCCATGTCAGAAACTATACCATAGGGGATGTGGTTGCCCGCTACAAAAGAATGCGTGGTTACAATGTGCTGCATCCCATGGGTTGGGATGCTTTTGGGATGCCTGCTGAAAACGCCGCCATTGCCCATAACAGCCATCCAGCCACATGGACCTACCAGAACATCGACAACATGCGCAGCCAGCTCAAACGGATTGGTTTTTCTTATGACTGGGACAGGGAACTGGCGACCTGTAAACCCGACTACTATCGGTGGGAACAGTGGCTGTTTTTGAAAATGTACCAGAAAGGACTGGCCTACCGGAAAGAATCCTTTGTCAATTGGTGTGAACCCTGTCAAACGGTCCTGGCCAACGAACAGGTGGAGGCCGGTATGTGCTGGCGATGCGGAAAACCGGTTCGCCAGAAAAATCTTTCGCAATGGTTTTTCAAGATCACCGATTATGCCGAAGACCTGCTTGTTCATAGCGACAAACTATTGGGTTGGCCCGACAAGGTCACAACCATGCAGAAAAACTGGATCGGCAAGAGCATCGGTGCGGAAATCGAGTTTGTCATCGAGAAACCCGCCGGAGGCCGATCGGAGACCATTTCCGTCTTCACAACACGCCAGGATACGGTTTTTGGGGCAACCTTCATGTGCCTGGCACCAGAGCATCCGCTTGTTCTGGCACTTTCCCGGGGGACACCTGAAGAGGCGCGTGTCCAGACGTTTGTGGAACGAATGTCGATGCAGGACCGGTCAGCCAAAACCGTCGAAAATTTTGAAAAGGAGGGGGTCTTTATCGGTGTGCATTGTATTAACCCCCTGAGTGGCAGGAAATTACCGATTTTTACGGCCAACTTTGCGCTGATGGAGTATGGAACCGGGGCCGTCATGTGCGTCCCGGCGCACGATCAGAGAGATTTTGATTTTGCAAAAAAATACGGACTCGACATCACCGTCGTGGTGGCGCCCGAAAAACTGCATCTCGAAGGTGCAACGATGACAGAGGCATATACCGGTCCGGGCATCATGGTCAATTCCGGGGATTTCAACGGGATAGCCAACACCCAGGCCCAAGAAAGTATTGCCGACTATCTCGAGACTAACCATATCGGGAAAAGAACCGTCAGTTACAGGCTTCGGGACTGGGGAATTTCCAGACAGCGCTACTGGGGCACACCGATTCCGATGATACACTGTAAGACCTGCGGCATTGTGCCGGTAACAGAGACGGATCTTCCGATAGTTCTGCCTGAAGATGCCAATCTTCTGGCAGGTGGACAGTCTCCTCTCCCGGAACTGGATGCTTTTGCCCGTACCAAATGCCCTCAATGCGGTGATCCTGATGCGCGTCGTGAAACCGATACCATGGATACGTTTGTCGAATCTTCATGGTATTTCGAACGATACTGCAGCCCCCACTACCACGAAGGCATGTTTGACAAGGAAGCCGTTGATTACTGGATGCCGGTGGATCAATATATCGGGGGAGTGGAGCACGCCATTTTGCACTTGCTGTATTCACGGTTCTATACACGTGTCTTGAATGACCTGGGACTTGTTTCATATAAGGAACCCTTTACCTGTCTGTTGACACAAGGTATGGTCTGTAAAGAGACGGCCGTGTGCCCGGAACATGGGTTTTTGTTGCCTGAAGAGGTTTCCCATGGGGACAATGAGGAGGGCGTCTGCACCCGCTGTGAAAGTCCCGTCACTATCGGGCGGGTCGAGAAAATGTCCAAATCGAAAAAAAATGTCATCGATCCGAACATCCTGCTGAACAAATATGGTGCGGATACGACGCGGCTTTTCTGTCTCTTTGCCGCCCCCCCGGAACGCGACCTGGAGTGGAGTGAGCAGGGTGTGGAAGGTGGTTTCAGATTTCTGAACCGGGTGTGGCGATTTGTCGCCAAGCACATGACCACCATCAAAGGAGTGGCACCCTACACAGGGAGTCTGGATCACCTTTCCGGCGATGTCAAAGATCTCTACAGGAAGACCCACGAGACGATTCAGCGTGTTACCAGAGATATAGAAGATCGTTTCCATTTTAACACAGCCATCAGTGCTGTGATGGAACTGGTGAATGCCCTTTATAGCGCCGACAAGGTGTCCTCCACATCAGAGTGGCCGGGTGTGGCACGGTTTGCCATTGAATCAGCGGTGATCTTGCTGGCGCCCATTGTGCCACATTTCTCCGAAGAGATCTGGGCTGAGATGGGGCATGCTGAGAGTATCTTGCTGGCACCCTGGCCGGAATACCATGCAGATGCGCTGGTGAAGGATGATCTGACAATTGTGGTTCAGGTAAACGGAAAGGTCAGAAGCCGTTTTACCATTGCAAGCGATGTGTCGGATGAAGACATCAAGCAGAAAGCCCTGTCGGATGAACGCGCATTGAAATTCGTGGAAAACAAGGGCATCAAGAAAGTAATCGTGGTCAAGAAAAAACTTGTCAATATTGTTGTATAAATTTGATTTTTTTCCGCTGATATGCCGTGGGGAAAAAACAAATTATGGATGAAGATGGTATTAATAAACACGGTATTTATGAAGCTATTTCAGTCTGTTGGTTTCGCTATCCGGATGGCCATCATCGTTACCTGCCTTGTACTGTTCATATCCTGCGGCTACAGGTTTGCAGGCAGCGAGAAGTTGCCCCAGGGTGTTGAAAGCCTGTTTGTTGAACTGCTTGAGAACAAAACAACCGAACCGGGTGTGGATATCGTAGTCACCAATGAACTGAAAAATGAGTTTATTCGGAAGTATCCGGGAGTTCTGGTTGATAGAGATATGGCAGCGGCGGTACTTTCGGGTGCGGTGGTTGGAATTCAGACCGAAACCGTCGCCAGAAGAGGTGTCTTGACGGCTCTCGAGAGAAGCGTTTCTATGACCATCGACCTGTCATTGAAAACAGCGATAAACGAGAGGATCTGGTTTGCCCGGGGCATCAGCAGCAGCGACACGTATACGGTGGTCTCAGGGGACAAAGAAGCCACGGAACGGAACAAGCGGAACAAAATAAGAGATCTTGCCGAAAGAATCGCGGAAATAGCGTATTACCGTATAACGGATGATTTTTGACACGGCTGTCCCACAAACCTGACGAGGCTTGGGGTCCTTAAATAAAAGCGCCACCCGGAAAGTATTCTGCGGGTGGCGCAAAATATGATGAGCATAAAATGGAAACCAGGTCCGATCAGACAGCCTGGTTAACCATTTTTGACAGCCTTGATATTTTACGTGCGGCTGTTTTTTTATGAATAACACCTTTTTTGGCAGCTTTATCGATGACAGATATGGCAGACCTCAGGTGTGTTGAAGCAGTTTCGGGGGCTTCTCCCTCCGTTGCTTGGTAAACAGCCTTCACAGTATGCTTTACCCTGGTTTTTACCGCTTTATTGCGCAACCGTTTCGTTTCAGACTGTTTTGCACGTTTGAGTGCGGATTTATGATTTGCCAATGTTTCATGCTCCTTTCGGTTCGTTGTTTGTTATGTAACCTTATTCACATATAAATATATCAGATCCAAGTCAATATATTTTTTGTATCTAATTTAAAAACGCTTATGTGGGCCTGGCCAGAGATCTAAAACACCGGGGACCCACTTCAGCTTAAATAATTAAGGAGGCAGGTGAACTCACAGGTTACAAAAGCGGCCGGGGTGGTGGGTGGCGCGACCCTGTTAAGCCGTATTTTCGGGTTGTTAAGGGATATTGTCATCGCGGGATATTTCGGGGCCGGTATGGCATCGGATGCCTTTTTTGTTGCTTTCAGGATTCCCAACCTGCTGCGAAGGCTTCTTGCGGAAGGGTCCTTGACCATTGCCTTTGTTCCGATTTTTTCGGAATATCTGGCAAAGGAAGGAGAATCGGCTGCGTTTGTATTTGCCAGATCCGCCGCACGCATCATTTCAATCCTTCTGGCCGCCGCCGCAGTCATCGGTATTCTCCTGACACCCGTGATCGTACGTATCATAGCCCCTGGTTTTATGGCATCGCCCGAAAAACTGGCCTTGACCATTACCTTAACCCGGTTCATGTTTCCCTATATATTTTTTATTGGTCTGGTTGCACTCTGCATGGGCATTCTAAATGTCCTGGGGCATTTCGCCGTACCTGCCCTGGCACCTGTTGTGCTGAACTTCGCCATGATTGCAACGGTTCTATTTCTTTCACCTCATCTCCAATACCCGGTCTACGGTTTGGCTGTTGGCGTGTTGATCGGTGGATTGTTGCAGTTGCTGCTTCAGATACCCATTCTCTTGCGCAAAGGCGTGGTATTGTGGGGGGCGGCTGGGTTGTTTCATCCCGGGCTGAGGCGACTCGGTAAGTTGATGCTGCCGGCTGTATTTGGAGCAGCTGTTTATCAGATCAATATATTGGTCGGCACACTGCTGGCATCCCTGTTGCCCGATGGAAGTGTTTCCTATCTTTATTATGCCGATCGCCTGGTTCAGTTCCCACTGGGAATTTTCGCCATCGCTATTGCCACAGCCGTACTTCCCAGCTTTTCAACCTATGCGGCTGTCCAGGACAACAAGGCTTTGGGTGAAACATTTGGATATGCCATGCGGCTGGTATTTTTTATAACCATTCCTTCCATGGTAGGGCTGATACTGCTGAGAGAGCCGATTATCGGGCTGCTGTTCAAACGTGGTGCTTTTGACAGTCAGACCACAGCACTTACAGCATCGGCACTTCTCTACTACGGCCTCGGACTTTGGGCTTTTTCGGCTGTCCGGATCGTTGTAACGCTTTTTTACGCATTGCAGGATACCCGGACACCCGTAAAAATGGCTGTCATATCCATTTTCGTCAACATGATCCTGGGTGTTGCACTCATGTGGCCACTCCAGCATGGCGGTCTGGCACTGGCAACGTCTCTGGCTTCAATGGTCAATCTATATCTGCTCGTAAAGGCACTAAGAAAAAGGGTCGGTTTGATCGACTGGCATGAGATCCTGCTATCTGTATGGAAAACGCTTTTATGCTCCGCTGTTATGGGACTGGCTGTTTTTGCAGCAGCAGGCATACTGATTCCACAGGGCCAGGCAAGTTTCCTAAAACTCCTGTGCAGTGTCTCCGGAACGATTCTGGTCGGAATCGGTTTCTATGCGGGATGTGCTATCCTGGTTAAATGCAGCGAGGTTTCTGATCTGGTAAAAATGATTGACCGGCGCACCACCTCCCAGGAACAAGGATCGAAATGAGTGACAAACAGAAAATATTTCTCTCCGTTGTGATCCTGATTCTGTTCTCTCTTTTGTTGTTTATCATGTTCAGTGATAGCGGGCTTGCCGATCTTTTTAAACTTAGAAGTGAAAAGGATCGTCTGCTTCAGGAAAACGCCAGGTTGAAGCGTGAGAATCTGACAATGTATCGCACCATCGAAAGACTCAAGAACGACCCTGACTATATCGAAAGTATCGCCAGGAAAGAGCTGGGAATGATCAAGAAAGGTGAAGTAATATTGAAACCAAAGCCGTCAGGAGATGAAAACAAACCCTGACAGGTTTTGAAAGGAAGAACAGCAAGACCTCTTAAACAGAGGCAATCTATATGAAGAAGCGCTGGATGGGCTCAGGCAAACAAAACAAAGAGGAGAGGATGCATGAAGAGAAAGAATGTAGTGCGGCACCAAGGCCTAACAGACAGGGATGTTTCGGTTTGCCCGAACGGGGAGGTTTTTCAACTTCCGCAGGAGGATGAATACCCGGCGGAGTTCGAGCGCCTGAAGCTACTGGTGGAAGAGCATCGGAAAATACAGCGCGAGATTGTTGTGGTCATGGGTGTCGGGTTTGTCGGTGCTGTCATGGCGGGTGTGGTTGCGGATTCCGTCAATCAGGACACAGGGGAGCCCTATTATTTCGTTATCGGTATGCAGCGTCCTTCGGTTCGATCGTTCTGGAAAATTTCCTATCTTAACCGTGGTATTGCGCCAGTGGAAGCCGAGGACCCGGAGGTGGCCCTCATGATCGAACGCTGTGTCAAAGAGCGAAAAAATCTGGTGGCATCCTTTTCATATGACGTACTGAGCCTTGCGGATATCGTTGTTGTGGATGTCCAATGTGATTATCACAAGGAAACCCTCGGAGATGTCAAGAAGGGCTACGCTGACATACAGGCCCTGGAAGAGAGTCTTGAGACTATTGGCCAACGCGTTGATCCCGAGTGTCTGGTCCTGATAGAGACCACGGTACCGCCTGGGACCACCGAATATGTTGCTTACCCCATCATTAAAAAGGCTTTTTCCGGTCGCGGATTAAAAGATAGGGAACCCCTCCTGGCCCATTCTTTCGAACGGGTCATGCCGGGACGCAACTACGTGGCATCCATCCGTGATTTCTGGCGTGTCTGCAGTGGCATCAATGATCGGGCCCGTGAACGTGTAACAACGTTTTTATCGCGCGTGATCAACGTGGAACAGTACCCCTTGACGGTCCTGGACAGCCCCATCGAAAGCGAAACCTGTAAGATTGTTGAAAATTCATATCGTGCCACTATCCTTGCATTCCTGGATGAATGGAGTAGATTTGCCGAAAGGAATCATGTGGATCTCACAAAAGTCATTCAGGCCATCAAGGTGCGACCCACCCATTCAAATATCATATTTCCCGGGCCAGGCATTGGTGGCTACTGTCTGCCCAAGGACGGAGGATTGGGGGTGTGGGCGTACAATCGTCTCATGGGTTTTGATGATGACATTTTCAAAATTACGCCCATGGCCATAGACATCAACGATACCCGAGCGCTGCATGTTGCGGAACTGGTGCGCGATGCCCTTCGCAATATGGGAAAGATCGTGGCAGCTTCAAAGATTGCGCTCCTGGGAGCCTCCTACAGAGAAGATGTCGGTGACACGCGCTACAGCGGCTCGGAACTGGTCGCTCGTAAGTTGACTGAAATGGGAGGAGAAATGATCGTTCACGATCCCTATGTGAAACACTGGTGGGAACTCGAGAAGCAGGACACCTACCCGGCACCCGGTCATTCCTGGGCACGATTCTTCCGGAACCAGGAGGGTTTGACAGGGCTTACCATGCAAAGTGAACTCCCGCACGCTTTAAAGGATGTTGATGCCGTTATTCTGGCGGTGAGACACCGGCAGTACTGCGAACTTTCGCCCAGGCATATTCTGGAAATGACCGGCCGACCCGTGGCGATCATAGATTGTTTCGGCATATTTGATGACGACAAGATTCGCCAATTCTTTGAGCTTGGATGTGAAGTGAAAGGGTTGGGGCGCGGGCATATTCAACGGATCAAGGAAACTGTGAGGCGTGGAAAGAAATAAGCAGACGGAGCAATAAAAAGGGGGACACAACGTTAGGTGTGTGCAATATCCGCTTCAAACTGCTGCAACAGAAACCGGTCATACCAGGCTGGTTGAAAAAGACCTTCGATAAAGCCATTGTGCCCTCCACGCTCGAGCATGATGACATCGGTGCCTGCGCTCGGCTTTAACCGCTGGAATTCCTGGATGGGAATAATGGGATCGTCTGCCGCTGTCAGGATACTGAGCGGCAGGGTAATCTTTCGGGTGAGTTCAGGCTGAATGCTGTAAGCCTGGAAGTATTCATGAGTACTGGCGTAGTCTGTATGCTTTTCAAGGAGCCGGGCCGTCATTTCCCGCAGGGTTTTCAGCTTCAGTATATCGGAAAAATCATAGAGCTCCGGATAAAGGGTCTGCTTCAAGGTCAGCGATCTGCGCCATTTCTTTAAAAAATAGCTCAGTATCAAAGGATTGCTGTCGATCCTGTCGGTGGCCTTGTCCGGGTCCAGTACCGGGCTGATACTCACCACGCGGTTCAGCTTGCAGGTGTCGTGACCGGCGTATCGGGCAGCGATACGAATGGCAAAATTTCCCCCTAAAGAAAAACCCACCAGATACACAGGCCCTCCCCGGTTAAAATTGGACGCCTGATGTACAGCATCCCAGACCTCGTCCAGCAGGGTTGCATAAAACAAGCCTTTGTTCAGCTGATGACTGTTGCCGTGATCTCTTAAATTGAGACGAAAGACAGAGAAGCCGTTTCTGTATAGGTAATCGCCACAGGTCACCATATAAGTTGAATGCGAACTTCCCTCCCATCCGTGAAGCAATATGACCAGACCCCGGTTTGTTTCTTTTGATCGGGGTGTATAGACACCTAACAGTTTGGTGTTCTTGCGAGTTTCCAGGACAACCGGTCTTTCCTGGCGCAGCAAAGCTTTTTTACCCCAGGTACGTATGTTCAGGCTGGCAAGCAATGTCTGAACGACAGCGGGTTTGAGGTAGAACGGTGGCTGGAACGGGGTGAGGTGCATAAGCGATTTGGCATCCTATCCTATTATTTAAAGGGTTTCCCCAGGGCCTGGTAACACTTGCTGATGTAGGGACCTATATGCTCTTGATTCTTGAAGTCAAGAAAATAGGTAAGCGCTCTATCATACTCTTTACGATTCATATAATTGATACCCTGGCATACATTCAAATCCATGCTGCTTCTGTATTGGCTGAGCCCCTGATCCAGTATCTGGATCGATTTTTCAAAGGAACCTTCCTGCTGATAGAGCAGGCCGAGACCCAGGTAGCTTCGGTGATTTGGATAGCAGGCAAGGGATTTATGAAAAAGTGTTTTGGAAATCGATGTCCTGTCGGGGATGGCATCTATTTTCGAATAATCCCCATGGCTGAAGGTCATTGCGAGCCTGGAATAAAAATCGGCATGCAGTCGGTTGAACGCCGGATCTTTGATGAGATCGATATCCTCGACAAAAGACGGCAGGTTTTGATAAAAGGCATGTCTGATGGCTTTTCCGTAGCTAAGGATATCTTTTGGTTCTATACGGGGGTCAATCTCAAAATAAAGCAGATCTTCTATGCGGTTCTGCCAGACTTCTTCCGTGATGCAGCCTTGGTCAAGGAGCTCCTGATATAATTGCGTGCCTGGAAAAATATCGAGAATATAGGTGATAACGCTGAGAGGCTTTATGGTCCGAATCAAACTGATAGTGGCTTGAATACTCTCCTCTGATTCACCCGGGGAACCATAAATGAAATAGGCACGCGGCATGATACCGTAGTGCTTGACGAGGTCGAATGCTTTTTTGATTTGAGAAATATTTAGGGGTTTGTTAAGTTTTTTACGGATCTTTTCAGAGCCGCTTTCGATACCGAAACTGATCTGGATGCAACCGGCTTTTCGCATCCATGCAAGTAGATCAGCATGGATGTGGTTGACGCGTGCAATGGCAACCCATGTAATATCGAGCCGTCTATGAATAATTTCCTGGCAGATGGCTTGAACCCACTCTTTTTTGTAGGTGAACGTATCGTCTGAGAAGTAGAAAAAATGAATGCCTTTTTGGGTGAGCAATTCCAGTTGATCCACGAAATAACCGGGAGAGTGGGTACGAACCCGCGGGCCCCAGAAAAGAGGAGAACCGCAGAAAACACAGTTACCAGGACAGCCCCTGGTAAAGGCCACATGCTGGAATTGAAAATACCGGGCAGGGTTGGGGAATTGGTCCAGGTTTTCAACGGGTTCTGCCGGGTCTGTTTTTTGTGGCCGTCCATGATGGCGAAAGGCGATACCACGAATATGCGGGATTTTATCATGTGCGCCCGTATCCAGCGCGTTGACGAGCTGCAGAAAGGGAATTTCACCCTCTCCAAGGACGATATAATCGATGTCTTGGAAATGAGTCAGCAGGTGATCCCACAAAAAGGTGGCACCGATACCACCGAAAACGATTTTGATGTCAGGGTTCAGGCTTTTGGCGATTTTGGCAATGTCGATGCCGCCCCATCGATTGGCGTGGAGGATGGAGAAGCCTATGATGTCCGGGCGTTCTTTGATGATAATCTCAGGAATACGATCGGGCGTATGATGTGCATCGTGCAGATTGTAGATCTGGACATCGTAATCATTTTCTTTCAGCAGCGCCCCCACATAGTAGATGCCGATGGGGGGTACACTGATATCGTATTCATGGATTCTCTTGTCGAGAAAATAGGGATAGATCAGTAATATTTTCATGCGATAAAATCGTTAAACGATTTTATCATATAAAGCTCCATTTCTTTTTCACCATGAGATGAAGCACCCTGACAACGATGGGATAATTGGCGGTTTCTCCAGCGCTGTCCACGGGAACGCCGTCGACAGCTTCGACAATTGACAGGATATTGCCGAAAGGATAGCTGTACAAAAGCTCATTCTCCATTACCAGTACGCTGAAATGATCCGCATTCACCTTGGCCAGTTGAGCATTTTTTATTTCGGCCGGGTCGTCATAGTTGATGCCGATCTCTTCACCTTCGTATTTCTTCAACAGCGCTTCAAAGTTGGGTTTGGGCAACAGAGTTTTCAAAATGGTATCCGTCCTTTTTTGCTTGTCTTCTCTTTCTATTCTCAATGCCTCGGCTATTGCTTCTTCAATTTTCCTTTGTGCTTCCTGTTCTTCTATCCTTTTTGTTTCAGCCTCCTCGAGGGCCTCCTTTTGCTTTTTGAGGGATTCGGTCTCCAGCCTCAGGAAGTCTGTTTCCTGGTTCAAGCTTTCGATTTGTTTCTGGGTGGCCTCGTTTTTTTTAAGCGCCTCCTGTTCTGCCTTCTTCAATGTCTCCGTATCCATTTTCAGTGATGCGGCATCCATTTTCAAAGAAGCGATTTCCTTCTCTAACAAATCGATGGTTTGTTTTTCTTTTTCAACAGCCGCGGCCTTTTGATTTTCCTCTTTCTCTTTTTCATCCTGTTGCTTCTTGAGAGCTTCAGCTTTTTGATTTTCTTCTTTCTCTTTCTCATCCTGTTGCTTCTTTAGCGCTTCAGCTTTTTCTTTTTCCTCTTTCTCTTTTCTTTCCTGTTCCTTTCTGATGGCTTCGGCCTTTTCTTTTTCCTCTCTTTCCTTTTTATCCTGCTGCTGCTTGAAGGCCTCGTCTTTTTTCCGTTCTTCTTTTTCTGCTTCTTTTTGAAGGGTCAGCGCTTTTTTTAATTCCTCGGCTTCTCTTTTTTCCTGTTCTATTTTTAATGCTTCGGCTTCTTTTCTTTCCTGTTCCTCTTTTTGGAGTCTTTCCTGGAATTCATAATATTTCGAAAAAATAATGCCGCATTTAATACATTCAGCCGCTGACGGCGGCACATCATGACCGCATTTTGGACAAGCGGAAAGATTCGGGGATACTGCCTTCTGAACGGCGATAGGTGGGGTCACGCCGCTTTTTAATGATTTTTTCAAGACCAGGGAAAGGGTCACGCCGCATTTGTCACATTCTATTGCTGACGCGTCATTCTCATTTCCGCATTTCGGGCACTGAATTGAGTTGCCACCCATTCGACTTCCTCCTTTTAAAGCGTAGGAAATATCATCTGAAAAGAAAGATTTTGAAACAATATACTTATCACCAACCATCCCGCAGGTCAAGACCTTGAACGCTGTCCATTGCACCCGATGATTGATCGAAAAGCCTTTCATTGACAAGGGGTTAGGGCTCTGGTATTTTTAAATACTATTAGATTGGTTTTCTTTTGGGAAAGTCCCATGCCCTTGTCACGGTATTGTGCTAAAAAGAATAACCATTGATGACGATGACTTAACGAAGGCAAGAGATGCTTACTTCCCTGGGAAGCGTTGGAGCAACGCATGAATCGTGAAAGCTTTATCAATCGTCTAAGAACCGATTTGCTGGCCATGGTCGAGAATCATTTAACTCCCGTTGCTATGAAATACGGTTATAGTGAAGCGCCTTTGGAGACAAATATCAAATGGAAACCCCTTGTGCTGGTTATCGGCAACTATTCATCCGGAAAATCAACCCTGATCAACGATTTTCTGGGAGGTGAAATTCAGGCTACCGGACAGGCACCTACGGATGATTCCTTTACGGTCATTACTTATGACCCTTCCACGTCGCCTGATGGACCTATCCGTGTAACCGAAGAACGGGATGGTAAATTTCTGCTGAACGACCCCGAATACCCGTTCGGGTCCATGAAAAAACACGGGCAGCGCTTTTTTTCACATTTTCGTCTAAAAAAAGTCAATGCCCCTTTTCTAAAAAATCTTTCCGTGATCGATACACCCGGCATGCTCGACAGTATTACAGAAAGAGACCGTGGTTATGATTATCAGAATGTCATCGGCGATTTGGCACAGATAGCGGATCTTGTTCTGGTGCTTTTCGATTCCCATAAAGCCGGCACGGTCCGTGAGGCCCATACCAGCTTGAGAGATACGCTGCCGACCCGAACATTTGAAGATCGCGTACTATTTGTACTGAATAGAATTGATGAATGCGTTTCCCTTGTGGATTTATTACAGGTATATGGAACTTTGTGCTGGAATTTATCCCAAATTACCGGTCGCAAGGATATTCCTTCGATCCATCTGACGTACTCACCTGCGGCAATGAAACAATCACCACATAGTTTCGAAAGGGATCTGGGTTTTTTAAAATATCTTGAAAATCAGCGTACAGAGTTGAAAAATGCCATTTTGATGGCACCACGTCACAGGCTTGACAATCTGGCAACCTTTGTTGAAACTCATGCAGAACGCGTGTCTCATTTGCTGGAGGCACTTCTGGCCTACCAGAAACGGTTTCAGAAATATAAGATTCGAAATCTCCTGATGGGCATTTTATTCTCTGTATTCTGCGCTGCCTTGGCCCAAATCGGTTTGATGGCCATGCCGAGTTTTGCGTCTGTCGATCAGGGTATGGTGCTTGCCTCGAGCGGTCTCGTTTTTGTGGTGATATTTTTGGCATGGGTTTTTTATATCAAAAAATTGTTTTATCATCGATTTAGAAAGCGGCAGCTGAAGCAGTTGGATGGCTTGACACCCCTTGAGAACCAGACGCGCAGGGACAGCTGGGATTCAATACATGGGCTGGTGTCCAGCTATATCAAAAAAACGGCTGGACAATTTTCCAAGCGTGATCTGAAAAAGGAGTATGAATCGGTATGGATGGTATTTGAAAAAGGTGCCAAGAAAATCCGGGAGGCTTTGAATGAATTGGCAACCATTCATCATGATGACGCCGCGGAGGTGGATAGATGGGTGGACAGGCAATCCACGTTATTGAAGGAAACCCGGGAATAAAAAGCCTTAGGTAAATATCATATTGAACTTTTCATCAGAAGCACCCCCATCCTTACAAACACAGAACATGGCGGGGCGCATCATAACCGCCATTTTTTGTCGACTGCTCTTAAACACGGCAAGACGGTTTGCTTATCCGTTTGCCCCGGTTTTGAGCCGGGGTTTAGGGGTTCCCCTTACAGCCATTACCTCTCTCATCGCGGTCAATCAAGCTACAGCCATTCTGGGAATCGGCTTTGGCCCGCTTTCCGATCGTTTTGGTTACCGTCGGATGATGCTCATTGGTATGGGCATGCTATCACTGGGTATGTTGGCTGCAGGTTTTTTCCCATTCTATTATTCAGTCATGATCGCCTTGTTTCTGGCGGGTTTGGGCAAGAGTGTATTTGATCCCGCCATCCAAGCATATGTGAGCCGGCAGGTTCCCTATCATAAGCGGGGGATGGTTATCGGATTATTGGAAACGAGCTGGGCCGGCAGCACACTGATCGGCATTCCCTGTATGGCCATCCTCATGAATCGACTTGACTGGCGTGCTCCTTTTTATGTGCTGGGCGGTCTTGGTCTGGTGGGTCTATTTGCCCTGGTCTCCTTATTCCCCAATGACAAACGGGCCAAAAGCCCTGTTTTAAAAAAAGAGACCTTATGGAGCGCATGGCCGTACTTGATCGTGGACAGGTCGGCTTTAGGGGCATTGGGTTATGCGTTCTTTATCAGCGTTGCCAATGATAACCTGTTTGTTGTTTATGGGGCCTGGCTGGAACAATCCTTTCATGTCAGTGTCGTTGTGCTCGGTATTGGAACCGGCGTTATTGGTTTGGCAGAATTGTGTGGGGAAGGGCTTACGATTTTGATTTCCGACCGGATCGGCCTGCGCCGGTCCATTTTTTCCGGTCTGGTGTTGACCATTGTCAATTATGCTTTGATTCCCTTGTATGAGGTGGGTCTGTCGTTTTCTCTGGTGGGGATTTTTATGGTTTTTCTAAGCTTTGAATTTATGATTGTGACCAGTATGTCTCTGTGTACTGAAATTCTTCCGGCTCACCGTGCCACCATGATGGCAGCCTTTTTTGCAGCAGCAGGCGCAGGCAGGGTTATCGGTGCTCTAATCGGGGGGCATATATGGCTTTTCGGCGGTATATGGCTTACAGGCATGGTATCTGCCGGTATCACGCTGCTGGCTTTATTTTCGCTGATACTCGGATTGAAAGCCTGGCATCCTGTTTTGGATGCCTGATGACTCAGACCAGGCCCTCCCCCCTTAAGCGGGTCATGGCTGATTGTCCGATGCTTGTCACGTGACTCAAGGCTTTCGAGAGATGATATGGGGCGTCATGGATTACTTTTGAATTCAGCATAACGACGGCGTTGTTGATGTGCCTGAGGGCCGTTTCCCAGTGTTCATTCGGTGCAAGTTTCATCCCCAGGTGGATTTCATTGGTAACCATGCCCACCAGTGCCGCAATAATCTGCTCGGCCCCCGGTTTGTTCTGCTCCGTTAACCCAACAACTATTTCGATGGCCTGAGACGTCCATATAAGACCCGCTTTGATTTTTTCACTTTGTGAGAATGCCAATATCGCCGATTGTGTATCCATTTTTTATTGTCCTTTGTTTATTTTGACAGTTTTCAGCCAATAGGGTAATATAAACAGACTTGAATTGAAAGCAATTAGGCATATCTTTATGAAAACGGTTGTAAATTCGATTTTTGATATGGGTAGCCGGCAGCATTTTCGAACAGGCTGTGCTGGAGGCGCTCGGCAGTTCAAGGGGTGGTTGGGTCTGTTTTTTGTTGTTGTCGCGGCAATCATTCTGGTGTCGGGTTGCGGTGTCCTGAAACCGATCGAAAACGCATCTGTCGAGGGTGGCCTTTCACAAGCAGGCACGGTGGGTGCAGGTGTTTATCATGATTTTGATGATATTCTCATTCCCAAAACCATGCAGGTAAACCGCAAGATGACATCCGTATTTGAAACCTCCACCATTTCGGCCGGGGTTCTTTCAGTGGGTGGGATGCTTAAAATTGATGAATTAATTGAATTTTTCAAGACGAACATGACAAAAGACAACTGGACGCTCATCAGTATGTTCAAAGGACCACGATCGATACTTCAATTTGAGAAAGGAAACCGCTGGTGTATAATGACCTTGATGGACAGGCGATACGGCTACAAGACACAGGTTGAAATATGGGTCACACCGAAAAATGAAGCCCAGTCGTCTGGCTTATTGAAGTGATATTTACTCGAGGCCCTAAACTAATTTAATACGTATGGTCCGGCCGCTGGATAATCCCTGTTCGACTGTGAAAAACTCGTTCTAAAGTGGCTGTAATGCCGAAAATAGCGACAACGTCGCGATGAATAAATTTGTGCAACAAATTTATTTGGGGATACGAGATGACAATCACACTGCAGAAAAAAAATATCGTATTGGGTATAAGCGGCGGTATTGCGGCTTACAAAAGTGTCGAGTTGCTTCGCTTGTTGACGAAACATGGAGCAGATGTCCGCGTACTCATGACCAGAAATGCATGTCGATTCGTTGGCCCGTTGACATTTGAAGCACTTTCTGGAAAGGCGGTTTGTACGAATCTTTTCGAAGAGGGACACAATGCGAACATCGGGCATATAGCATGGGCAAAAGATGCCGGTGCCGTGATTATTGCCCCTGCCACTGCCAATATTATCGGTAAAATGGCCGGCGGTATTGCCGATGATGCTTTGACGACATTTCTGATGGTGGCAACGGCACCTATTTTGATCTGTCCATCCATGAACACGGACATGTATCAGAGCCCGGCGGTTCAACGCAACCTGTCCATGCTTGAAAAAGACGGTCATACTGTCCTCAGACCCGATTCCGGTGAACTTGCCTGTGGTGTTACCGGGCCCGGAAGACTGCCTGATCCTGAAGAGATTGTGGGGCGTTTGGCCAAAGTCATGAGCCCTCAAGACCTGTCCGGCAAGCGGATTCTGGTGACGGCGGGCCCCACACAGGAACCCATGGATCCGGTTCGTTTCCTGAGCAATCCTTCCTCCGGGAAAATGGGATTTGCAATTGCCAGGGCAGCTGAACAGAGAGGTGCGCAGGTGACGCTGATATCCGGTCCTTCCAATCTTCAAGATCCCTATGATGTGAAGGTGATTCGTATCCAAACAGCAGCTCAAATGGCTGCCGCTGTTTTTGAACATTTCGAGCATGTGGATATCATTATAAAGTCCGCTGCGGTGAGTGACTACCGACCCAGGGATATCAGCGCCGAAAAGATGAAAAAGGGAAAGAATGAGATGGTGCTGAATCTTGTCAGAAACCAGGATATCTTAGCAGAGATCGGCCAGCAAAAAGGCGACCGTTTCCTGGTGGGGTTTGCGGCCGAGACCGAAGCGCTTGATCAGAATGCAACCAAAAAGCTGAGCAAAAAAAATCTCGACATGATTGTGGGCAATATTGTCAAGGGCCAGGACTCCGCTTTTGGATCGGACACCAACAGGGCATCGCTGTATTACCGTGACGGCACACATGAAACCCTGCCCATGATGGACAAGGAAAGTCTTGCACACAGCCTGCTCGATCGAATTGTTGAAAGACGGAATAAGCTTTAAGCTGTAAGCGATAAGCTGCTTAAGGCTTACAGCTTATACCCGGAGAGCCAAATGATTGCAAAAACCACACGTTTAAAAAGAGAGATGAAAAACAAGGCCCTGGCTTCCGTACTCGACGACATCGGCAACACACTTCAGTTTATGGCCGATGCGGGATGTCGGGGATTTGAATGCGATGCCTCCCATCATGATATGGTACGCAACTGGGGTGGTCATGGTTTGGCCCGTCCGGAGTCACTGAGCGATATTGAAGGTGAGTTGAAAGACTGTCGGCGCTGCGGGCTTTCGAGCAAGCGGACACAGATTGTGTTTGGTGACGGGTGTGAGCAGGCCAGACTCGTATTTGTGGGAGAAGGACCCGGGTATGAAGAGGACAAACAGGGCAAACCCTTTGTGGGGGCGGCAGGCAAGCTTTTAAACCGGATCCTGGAAGCGATGCATCTTTCCCGGGAAGATGTCTATATCTGCAATATTGTAAAATGTCGTCCGCCAAACAACCGAAATCCCAAGCCGGATGAGATATCCACATGTGTGCCGTTTCTGGAACGCCAGATAAAGTCCATTCAACCCGAATGTGTCTGTGCCCTTGGAAAGTTTGCAGCGCAGACCCTTCTCCAGACCGAAGAACCGATATCCAGACTCAGGGGGCGGTTTCAAGCGTATCAAGGGATCCCTCTTATGCCGACCTATCATCCTGCCTATCTATTGCGGAATCCGGGAAGCAAGCGTGATGTCTGGAATGACATGCAGCAGATCATGCAGCGCTTAAGTCTCTAAAATGATCTTTTTCTTTTCCGGTTTATCCGGGTTGGGAAGGAGTGTCTCATGAAAATATCGCACTGTATTCGCCTTTCCCTGATACTGGTATTGTTGTCCGCCGGCATTTCATCCGCCGGTAGCGGCGAAATTATTATCATACCGGTTTCGGACGCCATTGGGCCTGGCGTCGCTGATTTTGTAACACGCGGTATTGCCCGCGCGGACGACCAGAACGCAGCCTGTGTCGTCATCGAACTCGATACACCCGGCGGTCTGGCAGATGCCATGCGCGAAATTGTAATGGCCACATATGCTGCAAAAACACCTGTAGTTGTCTTTGTATCGCCAAGCGGTGCCAGAGCGGCTTCAGCGGGGGTCATGATAACCATGGCGGCCGACATTGCGGCCATGGCACCTGGTACCAATATTGGGGCGGCGCACCCGGTGGCAAGCGGCGGCAAGGAGATCGGGGGCATCATGTCGGAAAAGGTCACAAACGATATGGTGGCGTATGTGAAAAGTATCGCGGAAAAAAGGGGCCGCAATGTGGAATGGGCGGAAAAGGCTGTTCGCGAGAGTGTGTCGGTAACCGAAAACGAGGCTCTTGAAAACAATATCATCGATATCGTCGCAAAAGACATGGACGATCTTGTTCGACAGCTCGACGGTTACAGTGTAGAGGGTAAGGGAGATTTGCAACTGTCGGGTGCCATGCGAAACCGGCTCAAGGAGAGTATTCGCACAAAAATACTAAAAACCATCAGTGACCCAAACATCGCCTATATTCTGATGATGATCGGACTGGCCGGGCTCTATTTTGAACTCTCGCATCCAGGTGCGATTTTCCCCGGCGTGGTGGGGGGCATTGCCCTCATCCTGGCCTTTTTTTCCTTCCAGACACTTCCGGTGAACACAGCCGGTATCTTGTTGATTTTTCTTTCCATTATATTCTTTATATTGGAAATAAAAGTCGTCAGCTATGGGCTCTTGAGCATTGCCGGTGTGGTGTGCCTGCTTTTGGGCTCCCTCATGATGTTTGAAGGGGAGGGACCCCAGTCACAGCTGTCATGGCATGTATTGATTCCGACCCTGCTTATTGTCTCTGCCTTTTTTGTCACCTTGGCAAGTCTGGCTTTCAAGGCACAGGTGTCGCCCCCACGAACCGGGGGAGATGGCCTGGTTAGAGAAATAGGTATTGTCAAAAAGCGTATCGACCCGCAGGGAAAGGTCCTGATTCATGGTGAGCTTTGGTATGCACGGGCCAAAGAACCGATCGAAGAAGATGAACAGGTTCGTGTGGTGGCTGTTGAAGACCTGGTACTGAATGTCGAACGCATTAAATAGAGGGTTCAAGGGTCTGAGGGTGATACAAGGGTTCAAGGGTGGCTGATGGCTTATAGCAGATAGCAGCATCCCAGCTTCCAGGCATCATTGCTTCCCAGCATACAAGGGTCCAAGGATCCAGGGACTGAAGTCAAGAAATAACCGTCCATACAACCAAAGGAGAATTATCATGTTATCGATAACAACCATTGCCATCATCGTACTGGTCATCTTTTTTTTGTCGGCCTCCTTGAAGATTTTGAACGAGTATGAACGGGCCGTAATTTTCAGGTTGGGGCGTGTTATCACGGCCAAGGGTCCGGGCCTGATAATACTAATCCCGGTGATCGATAAAATGGTGAGGGTCAGCCTGAGGCTCATCGTTATGGATGTCGATCCTCAGGACGTCATCACCCGAGATAATGTTTCCGTCAAAGTGAATGCCGTTATATATTTTCGGGTTATCGATTCAACCAAAGCCATCATAGAGGTAGAAGATTTTAGCTATGCCATGTCACAGCTTGCACAGACCACCATTCGAAGTGTTTGCGGGCAGGCTGAACTGGATGAGCTATTGGCGGAAAGAGACAAAATCAATGCAGAACTTCAAGAAATTCTCGACACCCATACAGATCCCTGGGGGATCAAGGTTGCGACGGTTGAGTTGAAGCATATTGATCTGCCCCAGGAGATGCAGCGCGCCATGGCCCGCCAGGCAGAAGCCGAGAGGGAGCGGCGGGCCAAGATTATCAATGCCGAGGGCGAATTCCAAGCCGCGGCAAAACTGGCCGAAGCGAGTGAAATCATTTCCGAGCACCCGGTGGCGCTGCAGTTGCGATACCTGCAGACCGTGAATGAAATGTCGACCGAAAGCAATACCACCACCATTTTTCCCATTCCCATTGATTTGTTTAAGCCATTTCTCAAATTGATGGACAAATAAATTCGCTGCACGAATTTATAGAACGCGATTTCGTCACTCTATTTCTAACCTTCACTATTGACATCGACAGAAATTAACGATTAGTAGAGAAGGTTTTTGTGGACAACAGCTTGTGAAAGGAGCGCGAAAGAAAATGACCGAAGAAACGATGGAAAATTTGAAGAAACCCCTGAATAAAATGACCGTAAAGGAACTTCGCGAAGTTGCTCTGGAATTGCCACAGATCACCGGTGTGCATGGCATGAATAAGGCGGAGCTGCTGGCAGCCGTCAAAGAAGCCAAAGGTATCGAGGACACGCCTGTCAAAAAGGCATCTGCAACCGTAGGTGATCTTAAAAACCAGATAAAAAGTTTTAAAGAAAAGCGTGAATCAGCATTGAGGGAAAAGAATGCAAAAATGGCAGGCATTTACCGCCGCCGTATCTCACGACTGAAAAAGAAGTCGCGTCGCGTGGCCTAAAAAGTCGAATCCTACAATGAAAGAGCTGATTCAATCGTTTATTGCTGTGCTTTCCACGGCCAAAGGATATTCGGAGAACACCTGCCGCTCCTACCGGAGTGATCTGTTTGAATTTGCGGATATCATCAAACATATCGGGCTTTCAGATACGACATCACGCAGAATGCCTCAATCCGAAACCCTGGCGCCTGACGCTGTTACGGGAATTGCTCTCCGCGGATATCTCGGGCATCTGCATCAACACTGCAAGAAATCGACGATTGCTCGAAAATTGTCGGCGGTCCGATCGTTTTACCGTTATCTTGTCAAACACGAATATATCGATGTCAACCCTTCGGATGCGGTTCAGACACCCAAGCAGGATCAACCCATTCCAACATATCTGCCCATCGATGATATGTTCAGGCTCCTGGCTTCGGTCAAGACGGATACGCTGCTGGGCTTGCGCAATCGTGCCATGTTCGAAACGCTCTACTCCACTGGTATCCGGGTATCGGAATTGGCTGGACTCAATATCCAGGATATCGATTTTCATGAACACGTCATCCGGGTAAAGGGCAAGGGCGGACATGAACGAATGGTGCCCATCGGCAAGACCGCCCTTGTGTCCATCGAGACCTATCGAAAGGGGATTGAATGTAAAGACCGGGCCGGCCAATTTCAAGCGGAAACGATCTCGGGCGGCCCACTTTTTTTGAACAAATTCAATACCCGTCTTTCAGTGCGATCGATTGCACGCATACTTGAAAAAGCTACCCGGGAGTGCGGGATCGCCATCCCTGTATCACCACATGCATTTCGTCACACGTTTGCAACACATATGTTGGATGCCGGTGCTGATCTGAGGGTCGTGCAGGAGTTGCTGGGTCATAAGAGCCTGTCTACGACGCAGAAGTATACCCATGTCAGCATCGACAGGTTGATGGAGGCGTATGACAAGGCGCATCCCAGAAAATGACTTGCACAGGCCGGAGGCTTCCATATGCTGCGTTACTAAGGGTTCGGAGTAAAGAACTACGCCTTCACCCATAGATGCCTTGCCTATGAAAGCCTCCGACCCGTGCAAGACTTAATCTCTTAACTGTGACTGTAAGGAATTAAGTTTATTTTGGATTTGCGGTTCATGGTCTTTTTCGTGATTTTGACCTTTCGTGATTTCGTAATAATAGATCTTTTTCTTTTGCGGTTTATCCGGGTTGGGTGATGCTTGCATATAGATTACAACAAGGGTGTATAAGATGTATAAAGAGATGACAAGTCAGGATCTGCGGCATACGGCTGACGCCGTTATGATGAACACATACAATCGTTTTCCCTTGGTTTTGGTAAAGGGTAAGGGCTGTGTTGTCTGGGATATGGAAGGTCGATCCTACAGAGATTTCATTGCAGGTATTGCAGTCTGCAATCTGGGTCACGCCCATCCGGTTGTTTCAGAGGCATTACGAAAGCAGGCGGAATCTCTGTGGCATGTTTCCAATTTGTATTACACACTGCCCCAGACAGCATTGGCCGACTGGTTGACGGAGCACAGTTTTGCGGACCGTGTTTTCTTCTGCAATAGCGGTGCAGAGGCCAATGAGGCTGCCATAAAATTGTGCCGCAAATATTTCTATGACCGTGGTGAGAAGGGAAGATACCGCATTATTTCCATGACCCAATCATTTCATGGTCGGACCATGGCAGCACTTTCCGCCACAGGACAAGACAAGATCAAAGAGGGGTTCGACCCGGTTCTGGAAGGCTTTGACTTTGTTCCCTTTGATGACCTGGATGCTTTGAAACAGAAAATGGATTCATCGACGGCGGCAATCATGCTGGAACCTGTTCAGGGGGAGGGCGGCGTTCGCGTTCCATCACCGGGTTATCTGCAAGCGGTTCGAAAACTCTGCGATGACAGCGGAACACTGCTGGTGTTTGATGAAATACAAACAGGTATGGGGCGTACCGGAAAGCTGTTCGCATATGAACATTTTGGCATTGCGCCTGATGTCATGTCTCTGGCAAAAGCACTGGGAAACGGTCTGCCTATCGGCGCGATACTAGCCAGGGAGCGAATCGCCTCGGCATTCTCACCAGGTGCACATGCCACCACTTTTGGTGGGACGCCGATTGTTACAGCCGTCGCCCTCGCGGTTGTCAAGACCATGGAAGCGGAAAATATTTCAGCGCATAGTGCGCATGTAGGTTCCTATTTAAAAATGAAATTACAATCGCTTCAGGAAAAGCACCCGCTTATTGAAGATGTCCGGGGCTTGGGACTTCTCATCGGAATGGAACTGAAGATAAAGGCCGACGCCCTGGTGAAAGCGTGCATGGCAAGAGGCTTTCTGGTTAATTGCATTCAAGAATCGATCCTGAGGTTTGCGCCACCGCTTGTTGTTCAGAAGGCTGATATCGATGCGTTGGTGGACTGCCTGGATGATGTGTTATCCGAAGTGACTGTGTAAACTAAGATCTTGGAAATATCGAAAGGCATAAAAAATGGCCGAAAAACTCTGGGACGGCAGATTTTCTGAAAAAACCAGTCGAAGTGTTGAACGTTTTACGTCTTCCATAAACGTTGACAGCCGTTTGTACCCATATGACATTGAAGGGAGTATTGCCCATTGCAAAACCCTGGCAAAAGCGGGGATTATAACCGACGATGAATCCTCGACCCTTATTCAAGGACTCGGTGTTGTCAAACGGGAGATCGCCCACGGAAAGTTCCTGTTCGACGATGCTCTGGAAGATATTCACATGCACATCGAGACCCGACTTTTACAGGAAGTGGGCAAGGTTGCCCAGAAACTGCACACAGCTAGAAGCCGGAATGACCAGGTTGCCCTGGATGTACGCATGTTTCTGCGAGACAAGACGCGCCAGACGATATTGCACCTGACAACACTTTGTCGCACGCTGGTCGATATGGCCAGGATCCACATCGACGTGATCATGCCGGGCTATACCCATCTGCAGCATGCCCAACCGGTGCTGTTTAGCCACCACCTCATGGCGTATTATGAAATGTTCAAACGTGACGGTGAACGGTTTCGAGAGGCTTTGGAGCGAATCGATGTCATGCCATTGGGTGCTGCAGCGCTTGCGGGTACGACCTATCCCATAGACCGCCACTACACCGCCCAGTTATTGGCATTCAGCCGCGTATCCCCCAACAGCATGGATGCGGTTTCGGACAGGGATTTTATTCTGGAATATCTTGCCCATGCCAGCATCTGTATGGTTCACTTCAGCAGGTTGTCAGAAGAATTTATCCTGTGGTCATCTTCTGAGTTCAGCTTTATCGAGATACCGGACGCCTTTGCTACGGGCAGCAGTATCATGCCGCAGAAAAAAAATCCTGACGTCCCCGAACTGGTCAGGGGTAAAACCGGTGGCGTTTTTGGTGATTTGCTGACTGTGTTGACATTGATGAAATCGCTACCTCTCACTTACAACAGAGACATGCAGGAAGACAAGCTGCCGCTTTTTCGATCTGTCGATACGCTGTGTGACTGCATTGAAATCTATATCGGGATGTTGCCGAACATACAGGTCAACAAAGAACGCATGCTGCAGGCTGCATCGGTTGGGTTTCTCAATGCAACCGATTTAGCGGATTATCTGGTGGGTAAGGGCATGACCTTTAGAGAGGCTCATGGATCTGTCGGAAAAGCCGTTGGTTTTGCGCTTCAACAAGGAAAAGAACTCAATGAGCTTTCCTTGAAAGAACTGAAAAACTTTTCATCACTGATCGACGGTGATGTTTTTTCATACATCGCCATGGATCAGGTGATCGGCAGACGGACATCTTTTGGCGGGACAGCCAAACAGAATGTGATGGAGCAGATTGCGAAAGCGGAAAATGAGATCACGGATGCGAAATAAATCTTTGGGCCGATTAACCGCACATCATATGGTTTTGATATGGATCCTGATGGTATTTGGGGTGTCAGGCTGCGGTATCAAGGGATCGCCCGTCCCGCCTGTTTATGAAAAACCTCCTGCTGTGAGCGAGCTGCACTATCAGGTGTCCGGCAACCAGCTCAATCTGACCTGGTCCGTTCCTCCAGTGCAGCCAACCGGCAACTCTACCGTGGCCGGTGCGAAAGTGTTCCGCTTGAAGCAGCCATTAAAGAACGTGGCCTGCCAGGACTGTACACGGAAATATATGTTAATGAGCAAGATCCCGGCTCGCTCTGGAACCATGCAATTTCAAGATACGATGGACAAAGGGTTTGCGTACTACTATAAAATCGTTTTATACGACGCAGGAAATCATGACGGCGAGAGCTCCAATGTCATCCGTATTGAGAGCAGTAAATGAAACAGAAATATAGGACTTTCGCAAAGAAGCGACAACGTCGCGCATGATAAATTCGTGAAACGAATTTATTAAGGATAAAATAATGCACCATTTCAATTATCGAGAAGATACCCTGTTTTGTGAGAATGTTTCCATAAAGGATATTGCTGAGGATGTGGGAACACCTTTTTACCTTTACAGCCACGCCACCATCAAGCGGCACTTTCTCATATTTGATGGTGCTTTCGATGGGATTGATAGACTGATCTGTTACTCGGCCAAGGCCAATTCAAATCTGGCCGTATTGACGCTTTTGGCGAATCTGGGTGCAGGTCTTGATATTGTTTCCGGTGGAGAACTCTATAAAGGATTGAAAGCCGGTTTCCCGGCCGATCGAATTGTCTATTCAGGCGTTGGAAAACGTGTCGATGAAATTGATTTTGCCTTGCGGGAAGACATTCTCATGTTCAACGTGGAATCTCTTGAAGAACTGGCCCTCATCGACATGCGTGCCGCCCTGCTGGGTACTGTTGCTCCCATCGCCATTCGAGTCAATCCGGACGTGGATCCTAAGACACATCCTTATATTTCCACAGGCTTGAAAAATAATAAATTTGGTATCGACACGAAAACGGCCATCAAGGCCTACGAAATGGCTTCCACATTACAACATGTGAAAATTCTGGGAATCGATTGTCATATCGGATCACAGATATCTGAGGCCAAACCCTTTGAGGACGCTCTTGGCAACATTCTGTCTCTTGTGAATGAACTCAGACGCAAGGGCATCGAAATCTCCTTCCTTGATATGGGCGGAGGTCTGGGTATCACCTACCAGAGTGAATCTCCTCCTGAACCGAACGAGTATGCCAGAGCGATCCAAAATATATTGAAACCCACGGATTATCGTCTCATTCTCGAACCAGGACGCGTTATTGTCGGCAACGCAGGCACTCTCATTACCAGTGTTTTGTATCGAAAATCCGCAAAGAACAGAGAATTCGTCATAACGGATGCCGGCATGAACGATCTGATCCGGCCTTCGCTGTACCAGGCATTTCATGCCATTCAACCCGTGCTGAAAAAAGAGGGAAATCCTATCATGGCGGATGTGGTGGGACCTATCTGTGAATCAGGAGACTTTTTAGCCCTTGATAGGGAATTGGCTGATGTTCAAAAGGGCGATCTTCTGGCAGTCATGAGTGCCGGCGCTTATGGCTTTGTCATGTCTTCAAACTACTGTTCACGGCTGAAGGTTCCCGAGATCATGGTTAAGGGCGACATGTACAGCGTTACGAACAGGCGTCAGAGCTATGAAGATCTTATACGCAATGAAACCATACCGGATTTCCTGACAGGAACCCGACCGGGATAAACCGTAAATGAAAAAGATCTTTTATCACGAAAGCACGAAAGGTCGAAAGCACGAATAAAAAACATAAAATTTCGCGTTTTCCAGTTTTCGTGTTTTCGTGATTGCTTTTAAATTTTTTGTCAGAAAACAAAAATATATTACAATTTAGGGACCAAATGAATGGAATAGGAAAGAAATGGGAAAAATACCCTTCTACAAGATGAGCGGCAGCGGTAACGATTTTATTTTAATCGACAATCGTGACGGCGTTGTGGGCGATAACTATCTGAGACAACTGGTGGTGGGTGCCTGCCGGAGAAAAATGTCTGTCGGGGCAGACGGGTTGCTTCTGGTTGAAAAAAGCACCCGGGCGGATTTTAAATGGCGGTTTTATAATGCAGATGGCAGCCGGGCCGAGATGTGCGGGAATGGTGCTCGTTGTGCCAGCCGTTTTGCTTTTATAACCGGAATTGCCGGTCCGGAGCTTTCTTTTGAAACCGACGTAGGCCTTGTGACGGCGGAAATTACGGGTGACCGGGTAAAAATCGGCATGACCGATCCCACAGATCTCAGGGAGCACGGAACGCTCCTTGTAGAAGATGCAACATTTCCGTACGGGTTTATCAATACCGGCGTGCCACATGTGGTGATAACCACCAACGATATCGAAAGTATCGATGTCTTTAAAACAGGGCGTTTCATACGACACCATGAAGTGTTCTCTCCCGCGGGTACGAATGTAAACTTTGTTGAACCTGTCGGGCAAAATACCATTGCCGTTAGGACCTATGAGCGTGGCGTGGAAGATGAGACCCTTGCTTGTGGCACAGGCTGTGTGGCTGCCTCTTTGATGATGTGTTTGAAGCATCAGTGGTCATCACCCGTCAATGTCAGGACGCGTAGCAATGTCATGCTTCGTGTGTATTTCACTTTCGAGAACGGTGTGTTCACCCAGATATATCTGGAGGGGGACGCCCGGGTGATCTACCATGGTACACTTTGGGAAGAGGCATGGGTTAAGTAAGGGTCCGAGGGTTCCAGGGTGATACAAGGGTTGGAAGGTGGCTGACGGCTTAAGGCCGATAGCGGCATCCCGGCTTCTAAGCATCTTGGTGTCCCAGAAAAAAAGGGTTCAAGGGGGCCGAGGGTGATATAAGGTTGGAGGGTGGCTGACGGCTTACAGCAGATAGCAGCATTCCAACGTCCCAGCATATAAGGAGCTGTCGGATTGATCTCAAAAATGACAAACTTGATTGTTACCACATAAGTTGCAGATGAACACGCATCAGGCATTTGTTTCGGTTGGGTCGAACCTGGGAGATAAAATCGAAAACTGCCGCAAAGGGATCAATGGGTTGCTGGCGGATGGTGCATCGGTTCTTTTGGGGACATCTTCTTTTTATCGAACGAGTCCTGTCGATTATAAAGATCAGGACTGGTTTGTCAATCTGGTGGTAAAGATCAAAACAACGCTTGATCCATTTGGCCTTTTGGCCAAGATACAGGATGTCCAGAAGGCAATCGGTCGCAAAGCCGACACGTTGCGGTTCGGACCGCGTGTTATCGATCTTGATATCATTTTCTTCGATGACCAGGTGATTCAGACGGACCTTCTGGAAATACCACATCCGCGGATGCATAAAAGACGCTTTGTATTGAAACCTATTTGTGATATAGAGCCGTCCATGATGCATCCCGTATTGAGAAAAGACATGCGATCGCTATTAGGTGATTTGAAAGATTCGAAGCAAAGAATCATGGAGATTCAATGAAGCTGCTGGTTCTTCTGGTTGTGGGATATCTCTGCTACCGGGTGATGAAAAACTGGATCATGGCGGGTCCGCCATCGCCCGATAAGGTTTCTTCTGCTTCTGTAGGTGAAATAGATGATGTCATGATCCAGGACCCGGTTTGTGGCGTATATTTCCCGAAAGGAAATAGTATCGAACTGCAGTATAGGGGCGAAAAATTGTTCTTTTGCAGTCAGGAATGCAAAGCTAAGTTTATCCATAGCCACAAAGAAGCGTGATAATTACATCTTGTTGAAGGCCTAAAGTCATTATGCCATTAAGTCATAAATTAAAGAAGACGTTCAGTAACCCCAACACCCTGACATTATGCAGAATCGGAGCGATACCGATTATTATTCTTTTGATGTATTTTCCGAACCGGCTTTGTACATTTATTGCCGCACTTTTTTTCAGTGCCGCAGCCATAACAGATTATATGGATGGCTACCTTGCACGTCAACGCGGCATGGTTTCCAGTTTTGGAAAGATCATGGACCCGGTAGCGGATAAATTACTGGTGTCTTCATCTTTTATCATGCTGGTATACCACGGATGGGTGCCGGCATGGATGGTCTGTATTATCATCGGACGGGAGCTTGCGATTACGGGTCTTAGAAACATCATAGCCGAAACCGGCGGAGATGTGTCAGCTTCCTGGTTGGGAAAGTATAAAACAGGTTTTCAAATAGCAGCCATCATTCCCTTGTTTTTTCACTATGATTATTTCACAATCAGCATGAATGCCATCGGAACCTTTTTTCTGTGGGGTGCGCTTCTATTTACGATCTGGTCGGGGGCAGATTATTTTATCAAGGCCCGGCATTTATTGAAACAGTAGCATGCAGGGACGAAATTCCGTTTTATATACGGCACGATCTCATGGCGTTAGGGAGGGTAGGGTAAAAAATAATCCTGCTCTGCGGATTTATTTTTTATTGACAAACGATCCATATCCCGTTAGAAAACGCAGACCAAATGGGCGGGAATAACTCAGTGGTAGAGTGCGACCTTGCCAAGGTCGAAGTCGCGGGTTCAAATCCCGTTTCCCGCTCCATTTTTTTTGGCGGCATAGCCAAGTGGTAAGGCAGCGGTCTGCAAAACCGCTATTCTCCGGTTCAAATCCGGATGCCGCCTCCAGTTAAAATAAAAGGGTTTGTAAGAAAAACAAAGGCTTACAAACCCTTTCTCATTTCATGCTTCAAGTGTCAGTGAGCGTCCTTTGTGCTTTAGTAACCCCCTAAATCGTCACAAAATAGCCATAAAACAGCCAGGCATTCAACCAACAAAAAAGGCGGGTCAATAAATATGTATTCATTTAGACTTTGGATGGGCTCATTACTATTTGCAATCGGCATAGGATTTTGGACGTGGTTTCTAAGAAATGCATCCCGTAAAGAAAAAGCGAATCAGGCAAAACTATATAAAAGCTTCCATAAGATAATTCAAGTAATATGGAACTCTGCCTGGGTAGGTGCAGGGCTTTGGCTGTATCCAATCCCCAAAACCATACCACTAATCGCGCTTTTAGGCGGTGTGTTTTCAGGTATCTATTTTTCACAGACCGGTCACAAAAATGGCCACAGCAGAAATGAATTGCTCCGAAATAGATAATAATAAAAAGAAGTTAGGGTATTATCGAATTTTCGAGTAGCCAGGAATCAATGTCTGAGTGCTGCTTACACCGGAGATGCCCCGGATATGATCGTGGACGAAGTCTCCGATAATCTCCGCATCAGATGAAAGCATGTCCCTTGTCAGGATTATTTTAGCGATGATGTCCACATCCCCGTGAACCGAGTGAAGTTCTTTAACCTCGTCGTGAACAAATAATTTGTCCATAATACGATATTCGCTTTTTGCCTTGACAATGATCAATACAAAGGCGGTGATGTCCCGTTGCATTTCTGGATACTGCTGTTCTTTCATATCTGCCATTTTATTTCTAAAGGCCTCCATGTCTTTGGGGATTAGTTTGTCGATCCCGATTCCGTATTTGCGCGATAGGTTTTTATCCCATTGATGGAAAGATATATAGGCATACAGATCTGACAGGGTTCGATTTTGAAAGTGCTGAATGAGCTGCTCCTTATCTATGATGGCAATGAGGGGGCTGTAAATCGTCTCATACCAATCTTGTGCCGAGTCTTTCTTGGAAACCTTTCTGCCCGTGATCCGCCAGAGATAGTCCTGGTGCTTTTTGATTTGCTCCTCGAGATAGTCATACTGGCCTAATTCCGTCAGGTCGATGGTCTGTGACAAGCCTGTATTCTCCTGAAAAACAGATCGTTGTCGATAGAGAATGTTTTCGAGTGTCTTTTTTGACGGAATAAACTCGACAATATCTGCCCGGATTGTTTCGTGGCCGAATTCTTTGGCTGCTGAAACCCGGTGATTGCCGTCCAGAACATAAAAATCATCCTTGATCTGATACAGTTTGACGGGTGGCAGTCGTTTTCCCCTCCGCATGGAAGCCTTGATGTTTTCAAGTCGCTCCGATGGAATATGCTTTTTAATCCGAAAGTGGTTGTCGAAATCCTGATAACGTCCTACGCTGCCCGTAATCTGTTTTAGTGGAACAGAGCAACTACCACGAATAACCGTGTCAAAAGCGCCTTCAGTGATCTGGTCTTCCTTGAAGTTTTTGGTCTCCTGCGGATTTGCTGGTGGAAGATGGTCTGATATTTCCGGAGTGCGTTTCTTTCTAAATATTGATTTCAAGAATCGTGTAGCCATAGCTGTTAACGACCTTTGTATTATCGATGTTTGTTACCCTGTCTGAAAAATTGTCAAAATGTGCATGAATATGGCCGTGGATAAAATATTTTGGTGCATAACGATTGATAAGCCAGTTGAAACTTTTAAATCCCTTGTGGCAGCGATCTTCTGCGTCATGCACATGCCTTGGCGGGGCGTGTGAGACAACTACGTCAACGCCATTTTTCCACCACAGACCTATCTTTAATCTGCGAACAATCCGACGCATTTGTCGTTCGCTATATTGATTCGGACCACCGTTGTACCATCGGGATCCTTCAAGCCCTAGAATTTTAACACCCTTGAACTGAACCAGCCTTCCATGGATGTTAACGCATCCATCGGGTGGTTTGAGATCGTAACGGATATCATGGTTGCCTTTTATGAAATAAAGCGGTGCCTGAATCCGGTTGGATATCGTTGTCAAGTATTCGGGCGGCAGGTCTCCGCAGGAGAGTATCAGATCGATCTCAGAAAAATGGTTCGGGTCGAAGGAATCATTGAGAATCGGTTCAACACGATCTGAAACAGTCAAAATTTTCATACATTTATTATTGTTACGTCTGGTCGCCATGTCACTATCCCGAAAGTTCATGCGTTTATAAAACATTACCATAAGTAAAGCCTCCTTGGCGACACATATTTGATGTATGGGTTCAGAACCTATGCGGATGATATTTTTCTTGACAAATTCAGGGGAACCGCTTAAAAAGCTTTAATATAATTATAATATAGCTGGTTTGTAGCCATTAAACGCTTGCGGATTGAAGAGCAAGCTGCACCGAATATTTTGCCTGACGGCAACGCTTTGAAACCCGGTAAGGGTTTTCGCTATCTGATTGCGCTTGTAAATCCCGTAATAAGCTAGGGGGAGTACACCCGCTCTTACCGGTTCAAGTAAATATAGAAGGGGAAAAGAAATGAGGTACGCAGAGACGGGCTTTAATTTAGAGGTGGATCTCACCAGGGGAAATATAGAGAGGGTTCCAACAGACCCAAAAGACACGGCGCTTTATCTGGGGGGCCTGGGTACGAATGCCAAGATATTATGGGATAGGGTTCCTCCGGAAGTTGAACCCTTTTCCCCGGACAATCTACTTATATTTGCAGCAGGCTTATTATGTGGCACACCTGCTACCGGATGTAATCGTACCATTGTATCAACGATCTCTCCCCAGACCAGGTTGATGGCATTTTCAATGATGGGCGGATTTTGGGCACCAGAGCTGAAATATGCCGGTTATGACAAAGTGATTCTTCGCGGTAAGTCAAAAGACCTGGTATATTTATGGATACATAATGACAAAGTAGAAATACGTGATGCCTCTCATTTGCAAGGTAAAGGCTCTAATGAGACAGCAGAACTTATAAAAAAGGAATTGAAGCAACCTAAAGCTCAGGTGGCGGCCATTGGTCTGGCTGGTGAGAACAGGGTCTATTTTGCTTCCATCGAGCAGGGGCGGTCCAGTGCCAGTCGTGGGGGAATCGGGGCCGTAATGGGAGACAAAGGGGTAAAGGCAATCGTTGTCCGGGGAACAAATGATATTAGCGTCGCCCAACCTGCAGAATACATGGCACTTTGCAACGAAGTACTGGAATATATCAAATTCCGAGAAAAAAACCCCATTCCCGGTGTTATCCCCATTTTATCTGTACTTGGATCACCTCAGGAGATGGCGATTCATGATGAGAAGTGGCACACAGAAAATTTTTCCTGGGGAAACTCCCGAGTTCGCAGAAAAGATTTTTGGAACGATGACATCGCTGAAGAGTGGAAGGAAACATTGCATAATGCGCGGACACGACTGATAAGCTGCCATAACTGCCCGATGAAATGCGGGGCGACACTTTCCATGCCCGGGCTTCCGACCTACATGATGAAGTGCTTTACGAAACTCACTTATACCATGGCGGCCATGTCAAACCTGGAGTTTGGCTTAACCATCGCACAACGCGCTACGGAATATGGTGTGGACGGATACTCAGCACCGCAAGTGATGGCCTTTGCTTTGGAGCTTTATGAAGCGGGTATCTTTACAGATAATGACCTGGAAGGGATGCCGTCCAAAACCGAAGACAGATTTTTCTGGTTGCTTGACAAGATTGTTCGCCGGGAAGGTGTCGGTGATGTATTGGCAAATGGCACTTACTGGGCTGCCAAAGAAATCGGTAAGGGTGCTGAAGAATATGCACACAACAATATTAAGAAACATGAGCAGCTGCCGCTCAAGCTAGGCATGCTGAACCCCATCTATTTCCTGATGTATTGTACAGGAGAAAAAATAAATATTACCCAGATTGAAGGGCAGTTTCCCCAAGGGCCTTTTCCCAAAAGAGAACACAGAGAAAAGTTTGTAAAGGATTGGTTCCAAGTCCCTGATGATAGATTCAAGCAGTATTTTCTGGACTGGGAACCCCGCGGAGAGAACTCGATGCCATATTATCCTACAGTTGAAATGACGTGTGACATCGTCGACTGGATGGAGAGAATGCACTACATCGATGATGCCCTGGGTATGTGCGCCGGTCTGTCATCATTTCATCTGAAACCTCCCTATCATATTCACAATTATCCGAAATTTATCTCCGCCGGTGCCGGGATTGATATGGATGAAGATAAACTGACTCAGGCCGCCAAGCGGTACCGCACGTTAATTCGAGCCATCAATATCAGAAGAGGTATGCGGAGGAAAGATGAGAGACCGCCCGAAGACCACTGGAAGAAAAGAATCCCAGAACTTGAAAAAGAGCTCCTCGATACCTATTACCAATACAAAGGCTGGAATATCGAGGGGATTCCTACCAAAGCGTCCTTACATGAAATGGGTCTGGATTATGTGAGTGAAGACTTTTTAAAAAGAGGAATTTTGACGGATACTGCCGAGGATTCTTCTCAGGATGAAATAAAGTAAGGGGGAAACCGTGACGGGCGACAAGAAAACCAAAACTAAAACGATTAAAACCATAAGGGTTGATGTCGATAAATGCAATGGCTGCAAGGCGTGTGAAGTTATCTGCTCTGCGTTTCATGCGGCCCCAAAGTATAGCAGCAACAATCCAGCAAGGTCGCGTATTCGGGTGATTCGTGAACCATATACCGATATATATGTACCGGTATATGCGGGTGAATACACACCAGCCGAATGTGCAGGCAGAGACAAGTATACCATCGATGGAAAGGAATATGACGAATGCGCCTTCTGTCGGGCCTCCTGCCCATCCAGGGACGAGTTCAAAGAACCGGATTCCGGTCTTCCATTGAAATGTGATATGTGTGAAGGCGAAGAAGAGCCCATGTGTGTAAAATGGTGTCTTGCAGATGCCTTGATTTATGAAGAAAGGCAAGAGGAAGTCCAGGAAGAGCTCGAACAGGAAGAGCTCGAAATCGGGTTGGAATCACTGGCCGACAAATATGGAATGGACAAGATAATGGATGCTGTATCGCGGATGAAAAAGAAGGTATAGGATTCTATCGGCCGGGTACAGTCTCTTAATGGTAAGTATTATGCATTTTGTGAAAGAAAAAATCCATCACGAAAACACGAAACTTTAAAAACACGAAATTAAAAAAAAGGGTTTCACCCATTTGGAATATTGGGATGATGGAATGGAATTGGATTCAGAAACGAAAGATATTTCGTGGTTTCGGTCTTTCGTGATTTCGTGATAAAAAACAGTGCTCCTTTCCGGATCATCCGGATTGGGTTTCAAGAAAATTAGAGGGAAAATAGCGAACGTGGAGACTGTAGCCCCCTTCAAAGAAGTACTTGATGAGATAAAAGAGGCTGGTGGAGATGCCTTCAAGTTATGTTTTCAATGCGGATTGTGCGATGTTGTCTGTCCATGGAACAGGGTGAGGCAGTTCAGCATGCGCAAGATAATCCGGGAGGCCACTTTCGGTTTGACAGAGATAGAAGGTGAAGATATCTGGCGATGTACCACCTGCGGAAGATGTCCTGATCAATGTCCAAGGGGTGTAAAACAGATAGAGCTTGGCGTTTCTTTACGAAGGGTTGCCACGGAATACGAGGTTTTTCCTAACTCGGTGCGTTCTGCCCGTACAGCCAGAGCAAGTCTTATTTCGGAAGGCAACCCCTTGCAGGGAGAGGGGAAAAAGCGTGCGGACTGGGCCAAGGACCTGTCGGTAAAAACGTTCAAAGAGGGAATGGATGTTTTGTATTTTGTCGGCTGTTATCTAAGTTATGACCCAAGAATGAAAAAAGTAGCTGTTGCTACAGTAAATATTCTAAACCAAGCAGGGGTGGCTTTCGGTATTTTAGGTGACAAGGAAAAGTGCTGTGGAGAGAGTATTCGTAAAACAGGCAGTGAGGATGTTTTCAAAAGCCTGGCCAGGGAGAATATTAAAACGTTCATTGACAATGGCGTAAAAAAAATCATTGTTTCTTCGCCTCATTGCTACCACACCTTAAAAAACGAGTATCCCGAATTTATGGTAAACTTTGAGGTGGTCCATATTTCCCAATATCTAACTGAGCTTTTGGATGAGGGCAGACTTGAACTTTCTGGGACCTATGAGAAGAAAGTTACCTATCATGACCCCTGTTATCTGGGTCGACATAACGACATATATAATGAACCCCGGGATATTTTAGATAAAATACCGGGTTTAGAACTAATTGAAATGGTTGATTTTCGCAAAGGCAGTCTCTGTTGCGGCGGGGGAGGGGGAAGAATTTGGATGGACACGCCAAGGGGAGAAAGATTTTCCGACCTTAGATTGGAACAGGCAAAAGAAGTTGGGGCTGATGTGCTGGTTACCGCCTGTCCATACTGTATCACCAATTTTGAGGAAAGCCGTCTTAACCTTGCCTATGAAGACATTTTGGAGATCAAAGATATTACGGAAATCATCCAGGAAGTAACACGACGAACCTGACGAGGTGCTATAAAGTGGAAAACGAAGTATTGCCAAGAGAAATCGTGCAACAGATATCCGGAAGTCTTGGGGACAGTAATTTTGGAGACGTACTGGTTGTTGGGGGAGGAGTCAGCGGTATTCAAGCCTCTCTTGATCTTGCCAGTGCTGGTTTTAAGGTGTATCTGATTGAGAAAGGACCGAGCATTGGTGGACATATGGCCCAGCTCGACAAGACCTTTCCAACCAATGACTGCTCCATGTGAATTCTCTCTCCCAAACTGGTCGAGGTCGGCCGGCATCCAAACATAGAGGTTTTGACATATACCGAAGTTAATGGTGTAGATGGAGAGTCAGGCGATTTCAAAGTGTCCCTGACCCAGAAACCAAGATATATCATTGAGGAAAAATGTACGGGTTGTACGACCTGCGTGGAGTATTGTCCGGTTGAGTACCCTGATCACTTCAACCAGGAAATATCGAAGAATAAAGCCGTCCACGTATACTTCTCTCAGGCAATTCCCCTAATTACCTATATCGATGAAAGCTGTCTTTTCCTTAAAGAGAAAAAATGTGATATCTGCAGAAGCGTTTGCAAGACCGGCGCCATTGATTTCAACCAAACAGCGAAGACGTTAGAGGTAAAGGTCGGGGCCATAATTCTGTCAACCGGCATTGAACCTTTTGATCCCAAGGTGAAAGATGAGTATTACTACGGTAAGATGGACAATGTGGTCACCAGTATGGACTATGAACGGCTGTTATCCTCCACCGGGCCTTATGAAGGTAAGGTGTTGCGTACTTCCGACCAGAAACATCCCCAGAAAATTGCCTGGATTCAATGCGTCGGTTCCAGACGGGTAACCCTGAACGAGAACAGCTATTGTTCAGGTGTTTGCTGTACTTATACGCAGAAGCAGGTGATTCTGACAAAAGATCATGAAACGGAAACTGCGTGCACCATATTCCATAACGATATTCGTTCACATGGTAAGGATTTTGAACGATACTACCAAAGAGCGGAGCAGCTTCCCGGGGTCCGGTTTATAAGAAGCTATGCATCGATAATAAGAGAGATCCCGGAAAGCAAAAATGTTGTCGTAAGATACGCGACACCTGACCAGGGTGTCAAAGAAGAAGAATTCGATATGGTGGTATTGTCCGTTGGATTGAATCCATCGGCAGATCATGAGGCACTGGCTGATAAATTTGGAATCGAACTCAATTCGCACGGATTTTCCAAATCAACGCATGCCAATCCCATGTCGACCACCCGGCCTGGAATTTTTGTAAGTGGCGCATTTCAGGGGCCAACCGATATTCCCGAATCTGTTTTCAGTGCCAGTGCGGCTGGTGCCCAATGTGGTGAATCCCTTGACTACAGGCGTGGGAAACTGGCCAAGGAAAGGATATATCCAATTGAAAGGGATGTCTCCCAGGAGGCACCGAAGATAGGCGTCTTTGTGTGTCATTGCGGGGCGAATATCGGCAGCGTGGTCAATGTTCCTTCCACTGTTGAATATGCCTTAACTTTACCTAATGTTGTTTATGCTCAGGAACAGTTGTTTTCATGTGCCACCAATTCGGCCGAGGAGATCACCAGTCTTGCCAAGGAGAAAGGGCTCAATCGTGTGGTTATCGGTGCCTGCTCTCCCAGGACCCTCGAACCGTTATTCCGGGACACCCTTCGGGAAGCAGGTTTGAATCAGTACTACTGTGATATGGCGAATATCAGGGAACATTGCTCCTGGGTCCACTCCAAGCAAAAGGAAGCCGCAACTGAAAAGGCAAAAGATATCATCCGCATGTCGGTGGCACGGGCGCGTTATTTGGAGCCATTACAGGAATTTGACCTGCCCGTAAACAAGAGAGCCCTGGTGGTCGGTGGCGGTATAGCCGGTATGACCTGTGCACTTTCTATCGCCAGCCAGGGGCATGAAGTTCACCTGGTTGAAAAGGATAAAGACCTGGGGGGAATGGCACGCAGAATTCACACCACCCTGGAAGGAATGGATGTTCAAGCCTATTTGAATGATGTGATACGTGCAGTTTATAACAACCCCTTGATACATGTATCCCATGAAGCCACCATCAAGGAAGTTGCCGGTTATGTGGGGAACTTCATTACCACGCTGGAAACTGAAGGCCGGCTTAAACAGATAAAACACGGTGCTTCCATTATCGCCATTGGTGCTGATGTGTATCAACCTACCGAGTACTTATACGGTACAAACGATCAGGTTTTCACCCACATCGAGCTGGGCGAACAAATCGCCAAGGGTGAAGAAAAGGTTTTAAATGCCAAGAGTCTGGTGATGATTCAATGTGTTGGCTGCAGAAATGAGGACAGAAATTACTGTAGCAGGGTATGTTGCAGTCATGCCGTAAAAAATGCCTTGAAACTAAAAGAGCAGAATCCCAGGATGGACATCTATATCATCTTCCGGGATATGAGAACGTATGGGTTCAGGGAGGATTATTATCGGGAAGCGTCAGAGAAAGAGGTCAGGTTCATCCGTTACGAACCGGATGATCCTCCCCAGGTGGAAGCTGTTGAAGAGGGTGGCCGGTCAATTATAAGAGTAACCGTCCCTGATCCCATATTAGGCCAACGGCTTGAGTTGGACGCCGATGTTCTTTCATTGGCTGCTGCGGTCATTCCCTCCGCATCGACAAAGGAAATGGCCGGATTATTCAAGGTAACATTGAGCCCGGACAACTTTTTCAAAGAAGCCCATGTCAAATTAAAACCTGTCGAGTTTGCTGCAGACGGCGTGTTCCTTTGTGGGACGGCTCACTATCCCAAGCACATACCGGAAACGATTAGCCAGGCTTATGGCGCTGCGGGCCGGGTTTTAACGCTTCTCTCAAAAGATACCGTTGTAGCTTCAGGATCTGTTTGCGAAGTGAATGAGCACAATTGCGTCTCGTGTGGTGCGTGTATTACCGCTTGCACCTATGATGCCATAGAATTTGTCGATACGCCCAAAGGTCTAAAGGCCTGGGTCAATCCGATTCTTTGTAAGGGGGATGGCGTCTGTAACGCAAAATGTCCCACCAATGCGATTGTGTTAAAGCATTTTACCGATGAAGAGCTAATGAGCCAGATTGATGCAGCGGCTGAACTGGTATAGACGTATAAGCCATTTTTGAGACGTTAAACTAGGAGATGAAAATTAATGAGTACAGATGCGCAATTCAATCCAAGGATACTCGGTTTTGTATGTCATTGGTGAGCATACGGCGCTGCCGACCTGGCTGGAGTTTCCAGACTGCAATATACAAATGAAATCAGGCTTATTCGCGTTATGTGTTCCGGCAGAGTCGATTTGGAATTTATTCTCAGAGCCTTCTCAAATGGACAAGACGGGGTGTTTATCGGTGGCTGCCGACTAAACGAATGCAATTATGTTACGCATGGAAACTACGATGCATTAAGCAACACACATATATGTAGAAAAATAGTGAAGCATATTGGCCTGAACCCGGAAAGGCTGAGTATCGAATTCATGTCCGGCGCTGATGGGAATCTTCTGGCGGAAGTTACAAATAAATTCACCGAGAAGGTGAGGGCTTTAGGTCCTATTGGCGATGGTGAAGGAATAGACAAAAACAGATTGAAGTTCAATCTTGAAGCGCTTAGGAAATTGGTTCCCTACATTAAACTTGTCGAAAGAGAAAAGCTGAGAGTGCCTTTTAAATCAGAAAAAGCATATAATGATTTTTACGAAAGCGACGAGGTCAACAGATTATTCAATGAGATAATCAGTGATAAACTGGCAATAAGCCAAATCATGTTATTGTTGGAAGAAAAACCCCTCTCAACGAGCGACATCTCTGAAAAACTAGGTCTAAATCCATCTGAAGTGTCAAAGCATATGAGTCATTCATCCATGCATGGATTGGTGAGATACGATGTGAACCGGAATTGCTATGCTATTGCATAGGTTTTATGTTTCCGGTGTTAAAACATAAACAATAAGACGAAAACCGGAAAACACGAAATTTAACAAGGGTAATAATTTTGAGGTGCAATATTTATCGTGGTTTCGTCCTTTCGTGATTTAGCGATGAAATCAGCATGACTTAAACATAAAGGTCAGGATTGGGAAAGCGCTTATGGATATGGATAGAATCGATCAGATTATTGATAAACACCAAGGTGAAGCAAGTTCCTTAATTCAAATATTACTGGATATTCAAAGCGAAAACCACTGGCTTCCCAAAGAAGCGTTGGAAAGAGTCCGCGAAAAGCTTGACGTTCCTACTAGCCGGATACAGCATATCGCCACCTTTTATAAGGCCTTCAGTTTGGTTCCAAAAGGACGCCACGAAGTTCATATTTGTGTGGGTACTGCCTGCCATGTTCGCGGTGCGACACGCATCCTCGACACGGTGGAAGAAGCAACTGGAATCAAATCCGGAGAAACCGACCTGGATTTGAAATTTAGCCTGGAAACGGTTAATTGTCTCGGTTGCTGTGCCTTAGGTCCCGTATTGGAAGTCGATGGCAAGGTTCATGGTAAGATGTCGCCGGTCAAAACAGCCGATGTATTAAAAAATTATACGTAGGGGAGAATTATGGCGCGGTTTAACTCGCCTGAAGATTTAGAGAACTTCAGACAAGAGATATTATCAAAAAGAGACCCAAACAAACCTTGCATTTCCATATGTGCCGGTGCGGGTTGTATTGCATCCGGTGCGGATGAAGTTATAACGGCCTTTAGAGCAGAAATTGAGAAAGAGGGTTTACAGGCTGAAGTGCACACCAAAGGGACCGGGTGCCCTGGATTTTGTGAGAGAGGGCCCGTTGTGGTTATTTATCCCCAGGAGATATGCTATCTCCAGGTAACGGCCGGAGATGTTCCCGAGATTATCTCCCAGACCATAAAAGAGAAGAAGGTCGTTGATCGTCTGCTCTACAAGGACCCTGTCACAGGAGAACGGGCCATCCATGAATCCGATATTGCTTTTTACAACAGTCAACAGCGCACAGTTCTCTGTAATAATATCAAGGTCGATTCCAGGAGCATCGATGACTATTTGGCCATAGATGGTTATTCTGCATTGGCCAAAGCCCTTTCACAGATGACCGCTGTAGACGTATTGGAGGAGGTCAAAAAGTCCAACCTGAGAGGAAGAGGCGGGGCCGGTTTTCCCGCCGGGAGAAAGTGGGAAGGATCCCGCAACGCCCCTGAACCAATTAAATATGTGATTGTCAACGCCGATGAGGGTGACCCTGGGGCATTTATGGATAGAGCGCTTCTTGAAGGAAATCCTCATTCCATCCTTGAGGGCTTGATCATCGGTGGTTATGCCATCGGCTCTAACGAGGGCTATATTTATGTTCGACAAGAATACCCCCTGGCAGTAAAGAACATAACTCTCGCCATCAAACAGGCCGAAGCCTATGGGCTGCTGGGGAAAAATATTCTTGGTTCAGGTTTTGAATTCAACGTGTTTGTGCACCAGGGGGCCGGCGCTTTTGTGTGTGGCGAATCAACTGCGCTGATGACGGCACTGGAAGGGAGGGTCGGAGAACCTCGACCAAAGTATGTCCGCTCCAACGTCAAGGGGCTCTGGCAAAGACCCAGCGTGTTGAACAATGTCGAAACATGGGCCAATGTGCCGCTCATCATCAATAATGGTGCGGACTGGTTTACCCAAATTGGCACCGAAGGCAGCAAGGGCACGAAGATCTTTTCTCTGGTCGGTAAGATAACCAATACAGGGCTTGTGGAAGTGCCCATGGGCATGACCCTGAAAGATATCATCTACAAGATCGGAGGGGGTATCCCTGGTGGCAAGAAATTCAAAGCAGTTCAGACCGGAGGACCTTCCGGGGGGTGTATTCCAGAGAGCCAGTTGGATTTGGAAGTTGGATTCGATGAACTTACCAAGGCCGGCTCAATGATGGGATCCGGGGGGATGATTGTCATGGATGAAGATACCTGTATGGTGGATGTTGCCAGGTATTTCATTAACTTTCTTACGGATGAATCCTGCGGCAAATGCGTGCCCTGCCGTGAAGGTCTTCGTCAGATGCATCGGATTCTGACGAATATCACTCAAGGAAAGGGCAAAGAGAGTGACATAGAACTTTTAGAGACGCTGTCTGAGACAGCCGTTGAAGCCTCTCTTTGTGCTTTAGGTAAAAGTGCCCCGAACCCTTTTCTGAGCACCTTACGCTACTTCAGGGATGAGTATGAGGCCCATATCAAAGAGAAACGATGCCCGGCCCTGTCCTGTAAAGAACTGATCGCTTTCTATATTGAGCCGGGTAAGTGCCAGGCTTGCGGGATCTGCTATAAGAAGTGCCCTGCAGAGGCCATATACGGCGGCAAGAAAAAAATCCATATCATTGACCAGGAAAAATGCACCACCTGTGGTACCTGCTTTGAAGTTTGTCCTTCACGATTTGGTGCGGTGATAAAAATATCAGGCGAACCTGTTCCATTGCCTATCCCTGAAGAAGAAAGAATTATAATTCGAAAGAGCAAAGAAAAATGAGTGAAATCTTTTTACAGATAGATGGAAAAGAAGTGAAAACAACCGAAGGAACGACCGTCCTGGAGGCCGCCCAAAGTGCGGGAATCTATATTCCCACGCTCTGTCACCACGAAAAGCTGGAACCGTTTGGGGGTTGCCGAATTTGCATCGTGGAAGTAGAATCGCGCGGCTGGACCAGGCTCGTTGTTTCCTGTGTTTACCCGGTGGAAGACAAATTGATCGTCAAAACCAGATCCGCGAAAATCGATAGAATACGCAAAACCATTTTAGAGCTATTGCTGGCTCATGCCCCGAACTCACGGGTCTTGCAGGATCTGGCTCAGGCGTATGGAGCAGAAAAAAACCGTTTCCCAAAAGAAACCTCGTTTTGTATTCATTGCGGTCTATGTGTAAGATACTGTGCCGAGGTCAAGAAGAAGAACGCTGTTGGATTCGTTGACAGAGGGATAAGTAAAGAGATCAGTTTTATTCCGGAAATTGCCTCTAAGGAATGCAATGACTGCAAGGAGTGTTTTCCCCTCTGTCCAACATCGTATCTTCAGGCGGCTTTTGTTTTGACCCAAGCCCTTGCGTTCGCTAAACAATAAGCCATAAGCTGTAAGCAGCTCATAGCTTACAGCTTAAAAGTGTTTTCGTGAAGATGTTCAGCTAAAAACCCAATACCTAAAAATCTATTTATGGAATAGCTAAAAAAGCAGGAGGATATTTTGAAAATTCTCACAACAGTAAAAAAAGTAGTTGATGTGGAATTGACCCTCCACGTTGAGAACGGTGCCATCGTTGAAGACGGTTTGCAGTATGTCATGAATGCCTGGGATGAAAACGCGGTGGAGGCCACGGTACAACTCAAGGAAAATAGCAACGCCGAAACAACTCTGGTCAGTATCGGTGGCGGTGAAGAAAACACTAAAATTATTCGCAAAGGCTTTGCCATGGGCATTGAAAACGGGATTCAGATCGATGATCCGGCCTTGGACAAGGCGGACGCATCCATCTTTGCCAAGGTACTGCAAAAAGTCTATGAGAAGGGAAACTATGATCTTGTTATCCTGGGAAAACAGGCCCAGGATACCGACAATGGACAAACCGGGATCCTCTTTGCAGAGTATCAGGGCTTGCCATGCGTAAGTAATGTCATTGCCATCCAAGTGATGGACGATCAGCATATAAAGGTTTCCAGATTGGGGGATGCCGGAACAGAAAATGTTGAATTGGAAATGCCCGCCGTGGTTACGGTTAGTGATAGTATCAACGAACCCCGGCTGACCCAGATGCGCGGTATCATGATGGCAAAGAAAAAGAAAATAGATGTCATGGATCTGGCTGCGTTAGGGACGTCGATTGATGAAATCGGAGGTGTGGGTCCGAAATCGGAAGTCGCTGAATTTATGGCTTCGGAATCACGTAAGGCCGGGCAAAAATATGAAGGCGATGCTGCTGAAATTACCGCCCAGGTTGTCGGTCTTTTGGTTAATGAAGCCAAAGTACTATAGCCTAAGGTGAGTGTTACAAAATTTAAGGATATGTAATTTTTCCCTACGCTGAAAGCAGCGGGGAAAATCAACTATCATATAAGGATAAATTATTATGGCGAAAATACTCGTAATCGCAGAAATCAAAGAAGGTGTTCTAAAAGGCAGCACCAGGGAACTTTTGTCAAAAGCCAAAACCATGGGGGCGGAAACAGCTGTTGTTGGGATTGGCAGCAATATCGAATCGTTAATTCCAGACATGGTAAGCGCCGGTTCCGATACCCAGTATGTCGTCGATGATCCAGGTTTGGAGCTGTTTTCAGCCGGCCCATACGCAGCCTGTGTCGTCGATGCAGCCAAGCAATTTGGAGCCAAGTTAATCTGGTTCGGTTTTTCCGAAAGCGGCAAAGCCGCCGCCCCGAGGGTTGCCGCTCAACTGGATGCTGCCTGTGCCACTGAAATCACCGACGTGGTGCTTTACGGGGATCAAATCGAAGTTGTCAGACCCGCCATTGCCAACAAGGTGATGCAACGCGTCAAAATCAATACCGAGCAACTGGTAGCGGTTGTCAGAGCGGGTGCGTTCGAGGCGGCGGAAGGAATCACGGGAACGGAAAACGTCATAAAACTTTCTCCTCCAGCCCCTGATTTAAAGGCCGTGATCAAGGAACTCGTGTCGGATGCAAGCGGTGAAATCGATCTTGCCGATGCCAACATCGTCATTTCCGTGGGACGCGGCGTGAAAGATCAAACCGGAGTCGATCTTGTAAAAGAGCTGGCTACTGATTTAAAAGCCGGTTTTGGCTCTTCGCGTGCCATGGTCGATGCGGGTTTCATGGCCCACAATAAACAAGTCGGGCAAACCGGTAAAATTGTTGCACCTTCCCTGTATATGGCCATCGGTATTTCCGGCGCCATACAGCATCTTGCCGGAATGAACGGTTCAAAAGTGATCCTGGCGGTCAATAAAGATCCCGAAGCCCCCATATTCAATGTGGCTGACTATGGTATCGTCGGAGACCTGTTCGAAGTGGTGCCGATTCTGCGGGAGGAAATAAAAAAGCTCAGAGCTTAACCCTGCCAGATCGATGGGAGGTAAGCATAAATCATGGCTCATCGAGTAAAAGAATAAATATTTAATCACGAAAACACGAAAGGACGAAAACACGAAAAGATCATTATTAATTTCGTGTTTTCTATATTTCGTGTTTTCGTGATATTTTTAACCCAAAACCAAAAATACTAAACACCAAACCCAAAACCAAACTCACAAAGGTAGCCATGAATCCTCTGCTCATGTCTTTGCTCCTCATTGTCGGGCTGGCGATATTCGGTCGTACAATAGTCCATAAGATTCGATTGCTGATGGCGCTCGAACCCGCCGGCAGGATCAATCACTTCAAAGCACGGCTCAAGAATTTAATGGTTCTGGCAATGGGTCAGAAGCGCCTGGTGGGAAGGAGAAAGGAGCGTGCTTCTGGGTTAATGCACGCCTTGATCTTCTGGGGATTCTGCATCCTGTTGATACGCAGCCTGACACTATATGGCGAAGGATTTGTGCATGGGTATACCCTGCCTTTATTTGGTGATCATTACTTGCTGGGGTATCTCTATATCGCCCTGAAGGACATTATGGAGGGCATTGTGCTGCTGATGGTCATTTACGCTATCATCCGCAGAGCTGTTTTTAAGCCGGAACGGCTGCACAATACATGGGAAGCATATTTTGTATTGGGAATGATTGGTGTTTTGATGATTTCAGACCTCCTGTATGATGGCGCCCGCTATAACTTGATTGTGCAGCATAACAACCTGGCGCAGCTTCATTTTTTCAATAACCCCCAGTATGGCTCCGAGTTTCTTTGGACACCTGTTTCCGTGGGGGCAGGGGCCTTCATATCCGGTATGAATGCCAATGCCGTCGGCTATATCATGGTCTGCATGTTCTGGCTGCATATCATCACCCAGTTGACCTTTCTCAATTTTTTGCCTTTGGGAAAACACTTTCATGTCATCACCGCACTTCCCAATGTTTTTTTTAAAAAACTGGGATATCCCCACCAAAAAACCAGACTTCTGGATTTGGAGGATGAAGCGGCCTGGGAAGACGAATCCCTGGGAATCAATCACATCCATCAGCTCAACTGGAAACAGGGCCTGGATCTTTACACCTGCACGGAGTGCGGCCGTTGTAAGGAGGTTTGCCCCACATATATCACTGAAAAACCGTTAAACCTGCATGACTTCAATGACAAACTGAAACTGGAGCTTTTCGATAACGCAGACAATATTATCAAAAGAGCGAAATTGTCTGCCAAGATCAAACAAAATACCGACATCGATCAGACAGATAACATAAAATCGGAGATGGTCCAGCTAAACAGCCAAAAGCAGCTGATTGGTGACGTGATATCCCAAGAGACGCTCTGGGCCTGTACCACCTGCCGTGCCTGTGAAGAGGTTTGCCCGGTGACCATCGAACATGTTCCACGTATTATGGCCATGAGGCAGGGGCAGACCTTGATGGCTGAAACCTATCCCAAAGAGTTGAATACAGCTCTCAAGGGACTTGAGCGCAATGGCAACCCATGGGGAATCGGGTATGATAAACGTGCCGATTGGGCAAATGGATTAAACGTCAAAACAATGGCGGATAATACCGATGCCGACTATTTACTCTGGGTCGGCTGTGCCGGGTCCTTCGATGATCGCACAAAAAAAGTTTCCACCAGTCTGGTCAAGATCCTGCAAAAAGCCAATGTTGACTTCGCAATTCTGGGTGTGGAAGAAAAATGCACCGGTGACTTTGCCAGACGTGTTGGCAATGAGATGTTGTTCCAGATGATGGCTCAGGAAAACATAGAAACCTTGAACAATTACAAGGTCAAAAAAATTATTGCGGCCTGCCCCCATTGTCTCAATACCATAAAACATGAGTATCCCCAAATGGGCGGCAATTATCACGTGGTCCATCATTCAGAATTCATCGCTCAACTCGTGAAAGAGGGCCGAATTACCTTAAACAAATCATTGGCAGGATCTTTGACCTACCATGACCCTTGTTATTTGGGACGCTACAATTCAATATATGAGCAACCCAGATCGATATTGAAATCCATATCAAAAGAGGGGCTCAAAGAACTCCAGCGGCATGGTCGGGAAAGTTTTTGTTGTGGCGCCGGTGGGGGGAGGATGTGGATGGAGGAAACCATCGGTAAGAGAATCAATCTGGAACGGGCACAAGAAATTGCTGGTCAGCAGATAGCCAATGTGGCGGTCGGCTGTCCGTTCTGCTTGACCATGATTGAAGACGGCATGAAAGAACTAGATAAAGACGAGCAAGTCAAGACACTGGATATCGCTGAGCTGGTGGCAAACAATATGACGTGAGCATAGGTTACTACGGCAACTTATACAATCGCTCAACTTAGGTTAAGCATCTCACTCGACCCCTTGTTGAATGCTAGGACGCTAGAATGCTTGGAAGCTGGGATGCTGCTGTTTGCTTATAGCTGTCAGCCACCCTCGAACCCTTGTATCACCCTCGGACCTTTGAACCCTATGTATTAAAAGGCAGCCACAAGAAGACGGTTACATCCCAGAGAGTATGGCTGACAACGTTCAGTGTGATGGAACCGTACCGGAGATACAGGTATCCCCAGAACAGGCCACACACAGCGGCTGCCAGAACGAGCATGGCATTGCCGCTGCCTAGATGAACGAGCGTATAAATGGCGGTTGCCAAGAAAAAACCCATATATTTGCCTGTCTTTTCTTGAAGTCTGCGCTGAAGAAATCCCCGCCAGAAAAGTTCTTCCCCGGGCCCGATAATGAAAAACATCAGAACGGCGATGCGAAACCTGGAGGCGCCCATCTTGAACGCATAGACATCCTGGATACCACTCCCCGCAAAGGAAAAGATGTTTCTCGAAAGGAAATTTCCTACAGCAAAAACCAGGTATAAAAGCACTGCAGAAAGGACACCCATACCGATCTTGAAATGGATGTTTCCAGCCAAATCCTGGCTCAGGGAAGAACGCCAAGCCGGGTCAAAAAAGGCGGCGATGGCAATCAGAATGATCAGATTGGCGGAGAGCCACCACCAGAAATCGATGGGTCCCAAGCCTCTTGTGACGAATAAAGGTACAAAAAGAATGGTGGCTAAAAGGGTTGTCGAGACAATCAATTTCATACAACATAGCCTAACTGATTAAATTAATAGCGATAATTATCTAAATCCAAGGGAAGCTTAATTAAACAGTCCAGACAGAATCGCATCAAGCCCCAGTGCAACGGTACAAAGAATGCCGAAAAAAAGATTCAGTTGAGCTGTTTCCCCATCCAGCGCAATGAAATCAAGCGGCATTACCGGATTCTTTCTTCGTTGTCCTTTTCTAATAAGCTTAATAGCCTTGGGAATGGCAAAAAAAGTTACCAGGAATGTCATGGGCATTTGTGGTTGCAGCCCACTAATGATCGATAGAAGCAAGTACAACAAAATGATGACAAAGGGAGAGAGGAGCAGAAAGATATAGTAGCCTTCCGAAGCCTTATCCCCCAAAAGACTGGCCATTGTCTGGATACCTCCGGCCTGATCACTCTGAATGTCACGCCAATTATTAGCGTGTAGGATGCCGACGACGAATATGGACATGGGTATGGCCCAGAGAGCCGGTGTCCAGGAAAGGGTGCCGGTCTGAACCGTCCAGGCACCCAGGGAACCGAGGACACCGAAATTCAGGAAAACGGCAAGATCTCCCAGGGCATTGAATTTCAAGGGTATGGGGCCCCATGTATAGAATCCACCCACGGCAACACCCGTTATACCGATCCAGAGGATGGGTTTGCCCACACGGCTTAGGATGAACAGGCCGATCATGCTACCGATCAACAGGAAGAACAACCCTGCCCTCAATGCCTGGGCAGGTGTAATCCAGCCCCGGACTACGGCACCACTGACGGGATTGACGTTTCGATCGACACCTTTTTTAAAGTCAAAAACATCGTTGAGCAGGTTGCTGCCGGTGTGCAGAAACACCATGCCGAAAAAGGCAGCGATAAAGTGGACCAGATTGAACGGTGTGTTGCCGATGGTGATGGCCAGAACAGTGCCAAAAATAACCGACATGGTCGAGGCCGGTAAGGCGAATGGGCGTGTGGCAACCAGCCATTTTTTCAGCCATGAGGGTAGTGGCTGGTCCGGCGTTGAATGATTTCTCATTTCCGCTTCTTTCATCAACAAACAATTTCCTTTCACTATAAATTATGAACCCTGACAGCGAGCAAATTTCCCTTACACATAAAGACCATATGTGGAGCCATTTTTCAGGTTCACATAACCCTCTTCGCATATTCTTAAAAAAGGTATGGCCGCACCGGTGAGTGTTATAATTGTCAACAGCGGGTCCGGAAACGGAACACCGCGATCCTTCAGGGCCTTTTTCAGGGCCGATATCCGTGTTACCAATTCCGTGGTCTGGAGATCCGATATCAAACCCCAAATCGGCAAGGGGACTTCGGCCACAATGTGGTTCTTTTCACACAAAACATATCCTCCCTGCAAGGCATGTATACGGTTGACGGCAGATGCCATATCATGGTCATTGGCGCCGATAACGATAATATCGGAGGTGTCCCATGCGGCGCTACTGGCAAAAGCGCCCGATTTAAGACCGAAACCTTTGACAAGACCTACAAAGGCTTTTCCCTGCTCATGTTGTCGATCTATGGCGGCCACTTTCAGTAGGTCCTGATCAATGTCGCTGGTGATAGTGTCGCCAACTGCAGGCAAGGTCAGGTGAATTTCTTTTGTGACGAGATCGGTAATCATTTCCATAGCGCGAACAGACCTTATCGCCGATTGTGATCCTGATTCAAGAGCAAAATCATCCGGCTCGAATTGCTTTGCAAGGTGGACAGTATGACGGCTTTCATTGGAATAGGCATGCGGACGCGGTGGAACGAGAAGCGCGTCGTTGTCGAAAACGATCCGGCCGTTGCTAATAACCGTCAGGGGTTGGATGGTGGATATGTCCGGAATGACGAGCATATCTGCAAATCTGCCCGGCGCAATGCCACCGATCAAATGATCCACGGCAAAATGCTCGGCTACATTCAGTGTGGCCATCTGAACAGCAGCAACAGGGTCGAAACCGTAGGTGATGGCTTTTTGAACGACGTACTCCATGTATCCTTTTTCCAAAAGATCGTCCGGGTGAATTCCGTCTGTAACCAGGATCAACCTTCTTAGATCCACCTGGGTTTTGCTTATCTTCGCAATCTCTTTCAGGTCTCTACGAATGCTGCCTTCCCGGGCCATGACGTGAATTCCAAGTCGCAAACGCTGTATGACTTCATCGGCTTTTATGGGTTCGTGACACGATGTAATGCCCGTGGCAACATAAGCATTCAGTTTTTTGTCACTGGCACCGGCGGAATGTCCTTCCAGGATTTTGCCTGATGCCAATGTTTGGGCGAAACGTGGGAGCAGAATGTCCGGCTGCTGTAAAACACTCTGCCAGTACGATTCGCCTAATCCAACAACCTTGTCGGATGACAAAAGTTGTTTTAAATCCTGCATGGGCATATGGCCGGCCTTCCGGCTGATGGAGGCCATGGCAGGTGCCGTGGCGAGAAATTTTATGGGTTGGTTTTCCAGAGATGCCAGAAATTCCTGGACCGCAGCTATACCGCCCACCGGATAAAGTTCCAGTGTCTCTGTGACAATGGTTGTGGTGCCACCCGGGATGATATAGCGTAAATATTCGTCGATGGTGCACATCCATCCAAGATGGGTGTGACCGTCGATCAGCCCGGGAATAAGGGTCTTGCCGGCGGCATCGACGACGATGGTTTCAGATCCGATGGCGTCTTGGGCGTCTTCGCCCACATAGGCAATCCGTTTGTCAACGACGCTGACAGATTGTTTTTTCAACAACTCGCCCGTGTATACATTCAGTAGCATTGCATTGACAACAACCAGATCGGCTGGTGCGTTACCAAGCGCAACATCCATCAATTTATTAGCGTCTCTGGACATTGTCCATGGTGATGTTTTCTGGGTGGTCATCTAACATCTCCTTAGTGCCCATCCACACATGGTCTTTTTCCGCGATATCGGCGTTGGACGCCATGATTTAACTCCTCAAAATAGAACGCTATTACTCCGGGTTAAATCTGTCGTCCGCCTTGATCTCACGAAAAATCCTCATTTCTGGACGGATACTCCTTAGAATATAGCATTTTTTGTTATAAAAGCGACAACGTCGCGACAAATAAAATCGTGCAACGATTTTATTAATGGTTGAAAAACAAACGATTGTAAAGCATAAATAAATACGCAACGCGTATTTATCGATCGCGGCCATGCCGCTCTACTTATGAGGATGTCATATGCATTTGAAACGCGTGTCAATTTTGCCTGAAAAATATCCCAACAAAGATGTCTATCCTTTCAATCTGGATATTTTTCGTCATACGGATGTGATCGTCTTTGATTCCAATTTGACTTTTTTGGTTGGAGAGAATGGTACCGGAAAGTCAACCCTGCTTGAGGCCATATCGCATCGATGTGGCTTTCATATCTGGCGGGGGCATAGTCGCTCACGCTATAACAGTAATCCATACGAAAAGGAACTGTATCGCTATATTTCGTTGGATTGGGAGAACGGTCGTGTGCCGGGATCATTTTTTGCGTCCGATATCTTTCGGAATTTCGCACGGAATCTGGACGAATGGGCGTCCATGGACCCTGCCATGCTGTCATATTTTGGGGGGAAATCCCTCATGTCCCAGTCACACGGGCAATCGTTGATGTCCTTGTTTCAGGCGCGATACAAGATCAAGGGGCTCTATCTCCTGGATGAACCGGAGACCGCCCTTTCCCCCAAAAGTCAGTTTGAGCTTTTATCCGTTCTGAAACGAACCAGTAGTCAGGGGCATGCCCAGTTTGTTATTGCCACCCATTCACCCATTCTACTTGCCTGTCCAGGCGCCACTATTTTAAGTTTCGACCAAAATCCCATACGGGCGATTGAATATGAAGAGACCGCATATTACAAGCTTTACAAGGCATTCATGGAGAATAGAGATCAGATGCTGTCCGAGCTATAATAAACCCTATCGTTGCATGAACAACTTGGCAACGTTAGGGTAAAAAGGAGTGCCTATGGATCTTCAGCCAATTGAAGAAATGAACCGGGAGGACTTGCAGAAATACACAGAATTCCTGTTGTGGCATTATCGGGTGATGGATGCTTTCTGGTTTATCAACGTAGGGGAGGCATTTGATCAACCCACCGCAGAGAGAATCAACGAGAAAGTCTGGCGTCGTGTATCTGGAATGGCATCCAAGGATCTGTTGAATCGATTCCAGATCAAGGAAAAAGGTCTGACAGGATTTGTGAAAGCGCTGAAGCTTTTCCCCTGGTGCATTCTCGTGGGGTATCATATTCAAGAAAAACCCGATGAAGTTCTTATTACCGTTCCCTCCTGTCCCACTCAGGAGGCACGGCTGCGTCGTGGCCTGGATGAGTTTGTCTGCAAGGAAATGCATCGGGGTGAGTTTGAAGGATTTGCACACGAAATCGATCCCGAAATAATGGTGGAGTGTCAATTCGCTCCGCCTGATCCACACCCCCCTGACATGTTTTGTCAGTGGCGATTTTATATGCGCTAAGTCTTAATCCATTTGCGGTCTATGGATTAGCAGATTGGCAATTGGGGAGTTTTTCGTGGTTTTGGAGAGAAAGAGGTAATCAGCGACGTCAAAGCGCAGACGCAAGAATAAAGTGTCGAAGAAGGTTTTAAAGCGGCAAGGCCGCGACAAATAAATTCGCGCAACGAATTTATATTTATATGGATTTACGCAGGTTAATAAAATTGCTGCGGTCGAATCCCATGGTCTTGAAGAAAGACAACAGGTCTGGCGAGTCCCATCTGACGGAGGTATATACGTTTTCAATACCTTCGGATTTATAGTATTCAAATATTTTTGTGGCCAGGTTTTTCCCGATATCTTGCCCCATGTACTCAGGTTTTACACCTAATGTGGCAATCCAGGCACTCTTCTCGATGCCAAATCCCAGTGTCAGAATATAGCTGATCATGAAGCCGACAATCTTCCCGTCGAGTTCCGCCACCAGACAGATATCTTCATCTCTTTGGGCATGCTGTTCAATGAGACGATTGAAATCAGGATGTACGGGTTTTTGAATGATACCGCCGTAGATTGCACTGATTTCAACAACGTCTTCTTTTATCATTTTTCTGATGGTGATATTTTTCACAAAAAGATCCTTTTCAGATAAACAGGTTAATCGATCCGAATGATCTTGACTTGGTGCCCGACCCAGTTCGGGGGAAGATATACCCGGCCACTGTTGCCACTGGACTTGACTTTTTTCTCGATCATCTCTTCGCCGTAAATTTCAAACTTGACCTTGGCTCTTGTCATATCGTTTTCGGCATTCTGGTTGGCCATTGATTTATTCCCCGAAGTCATAATTTATCAAACTTTTATCAATAACAGCAGAGGGTGCCGCATACCTCACTATAGCGGAACAGCATCTTCCTTGTAGCTACGGAAACCTCGACAATCGCTCAACAAGGATCTATATTTATTATTAAAATAACTAATGTTCGTCCAGAAATGAGGATTTTTGCGTGAGATCAAGGCGGACGACGGATTTAACGCGGAGCAATAGCACACAAGCTATTTTGCGGAGTTAAATCGCTATCCCTATTGCCGATATCGCGGAAAAAGGCCATTTGTGGATGGGCATTAACTAACACTTCTCATGGGGGTGGTCAAGAAATATTAGCTGTTATTTAGCTGTATCGTAGCATCAGAGCGTTTATCATCTGAAGCGTTCAGATGATAAACGCTCTGATCTGTCGCGGCTTCGCCGCTAATCGGGATTGCTGGTTTTATGAACCACAACAGCGAGCGCATTCCCCGTAGGTTCTGCCGTTCGGCAGTGCTGCGCATGCTGCGAGGTTCTTCAATTCATTGAGCGTGTCTAATGACTTGCTTTTTTATGGCTTATGATTTAAACCGGTTCGAAAACTGAGACACAACCAGCGCTACAATTTGGAATGTAGTACAGGGCTTTAGCCCTGCCAAGACAAATTGCTGTCAGGTCTTAAGCTCCGTAATTTTGAAACAGCTTCATGAAAAAGGAGTGCCCATGCACAAAGATATCGCGTTAATTATAGAACGGTTTCAAAAAGCGGCCAAGGACCCAGGGGCTTATGCACGGAGTTGGAAAGAAAAAAACCAGAAGGATGTTATCGGTTACTTTTGTTCCTACGCACCTGAAGAGATTATCTTGGCTACAGGTGCGTTACCCTTCAGAATATTTGGCGTCCAAAAGCAGATATCATTGGCTGATGCCCATCTTCAAGCATACAGTTGCAGTCTGGTACGTGGTGCCCTTGAGGACGCCCTTTCCGGTGGTCTTGATTTCTTGAAAGGGACCGTGTTTCCGCATACCTGCGATTCTGTTATGCGTTTATCCGATATCTGGCGTATGAACCTGGGGTTCGACTTCCATATCGATGTGGTGCTGCCTGTGAAGCTCAATACCCAAAACGCACGAGAATACATGGTCGATGTGATGCGAAAATTCAAACGCGACCTTGAAAGAGAAATGAAGACAGAAATAACCGATGAGCAAATCGGATCATCCATAAAAACGATAAATCGGATTCGAGAACTTCTTCGTGAACTATATGATATCAAGTGTCAACAACCGCTGATACTTTCAGGGTCGGAATTAAATGTCATTGTCAAAGGGTGTATGATTATGGACCGACAAGAAGTGCGGGAGATGCTTGAGGATCTTTTAGAGCATTTCAAGACCTTGGATACAATGGTTCCTTCAGAGGGCAAACGGCTTTTACTTGCCGGCGGTTTATGCAATATGCCTGATATTTTCAAAATTGTCGAATCTTCCGGTGGCTTCATTGTATCGGATGATTTTTGCACAGGGTCACGCTATGTTGACGGGCAGGTTCCTATACATGATGATATGATGACGGCAATTGCGGATCGGTACGCTGAACGGGTTGTATGCCCGGCCAAGCATGCCGCGCTCTATTCAAGAGGGGATCATGTGTTGCGGCTTGCCAGAGAAAAGGATGTGGATGGGGTTATCTTTTTATATCTCAAGTTTTGCGATCCTCATGCATTTGATTATCCTTACATGAAAGCGATGCTTGACAATGAGAACATACCGAGCATGTTGTTTGAAATCGAAGATCAATTGCTCTCTGAGGGCCAGTTCAAGACCAGGTGTGAGGCATTTATCGAAATGTTATAAAATTGCATGGCAAATTTATAACATCTGACTATAAGCCATCTCAAAAAAAGGGTTTTGGCTCAAGTTCAAGGCGGGCCCGAACTTCAACCCGCAGGCATACTGCAGTATTCCGAGGAGTTGAAGCAAGGGACCAACACAGAAATTGGGTAAAAAACTTTTTTGAGATAGCTTCTAATTCATCGTTGCGTTTTATATAAGCGCCAACATTTTATCTCTATCGAATATCAAGCGTGAGTCCGCAAAAGAGGGAAGTGATGACCGAAAAGGAAAAAATACGGGATCCGGAGAAAGAAAAACGCAAGATCAAGTCTGTCAAGCAGATGAAAGATATCATGACTCAATATTATATCGAGGCAAAGACAGCAGCGGAAGTCGGAAAAAAAGTTGCCTGGATTACCAGTGGCGGACCCGTCGAACCGCTGATCGCCATGGATGTCATTCCGGTTTACCCGGAAAATCACGGTGCCATGATCGGGGCTTCAAAAATGGGTGTCGATCTGTGTGAAAAAGCCGAGGAGATGGGCTACTCAAGGGATCTTTGTTCCTACGCCATGGCGGATATTGCTTGTGCACCTATAAACGGGGGCCCCATTGGCGGTCTGCCCAAACCCGATATGCTGGTTTGCAGCACCAATATTTGCGGAACGGTTCTCAAATGGTATGAGATCCAGGCCCGACTATTCAATGTGCCGCTATTTATTTTGGATACTCCTTTTTGCCACACGGAATATTCAGATGAAGCCAGAAAATATGTTCGAAATCAGTTTGATGAATATGCCCAATTCTTGACAAATACATGTGGTAAATCATTTGATTACGATCGGCTGAAGGAAGTGGGTAAACTTTCACTCGAAGCCCAACGTCTATGGCAGGCTGTTCTGGACAGCTGTGTGCATAAACCTTCGCCCATGAGTGCCTTTGATGCATTTATGCACCTGGCACTTATTGTAACACTACGGGGAAAGCAGGTTACCATTGATTACTACCGGAACCTGCTAAATGAAATGAAAGAAAGAATCGCCCAGAGCATTTCAGCGGTGCCCAATGAACGCTACCGCTTGTTGTGGGATAATCTACCGGTCTGGTTTCGGACACGATGGTTGTCGGATAAGTTCGCCTCCCATAATGCCTGCCTGGTTGCCGATACGTACACATCAGCCTGGTGTGCTGCCATGGAATACATTGATGAAGATAACTTTCTGGACAGTATGGCCGAGAGTCATACGCGTATATACCTCAATATCGGTGTCGACGTGATGGCCAAAAGTATTTTACGGATGATCGACAAATATGATGTCGACGGTTTTGTCTTGCATTCCAACCGAAGCTGCAAACCTTACTCTTTGGGTCAATACGATATTCAAAAAATTATCCAAAAGGAAAGAGGCATCCCCACATTGATGATTGAAGCGGATATGGTGGATGAACGGAATTTTTCCGAGGGCCAGGTAGAGACCCGTATCGATGCGTTCATGGAAAATTTATTATGATTTTTCAATCATAATAAATTTTGGTGCGGTTTTGCCACTGATTTTTCTTGTGAACCGAAAAAGCGAGCGAATTCCCCGTAGGTTCTGCCGTTCGGCAGTGCTTGGCATGCTGCGGGGTTAGCGAGCGAATCTAAATTAGACAGAATTCCTTACGGTCGCTGCGAAGCACTGCCGTAAGGCAGAACATTCCTCGTAGCTTGCTGCGAGGTTCTTCAATGATAGCTGAATAGAATCGCATAGCCATTCTATTGGGGGAATAGAGAGTGCTAACAATAGGAATCGATGTGGGTTCGATTACCACGAAGGCCGCAGTTGTGGTAGATGGTGAGTTGAAACTGTCAAAGATAGAATCAACAGGGTATGATGCGAAAAAGTCGGCCAATACGGTTTTTAAACAGGTATTGGAAGAATTGAAACTCAGACGGGATGACATTCAGGGAATTGTGTCCACGGGTTACGGCCGAAACAGTGTATCCTTTGCGAACAAAGCTATTACCGAAATCACCTGTCATGCTGCGGGAGCATTTTTTATCAATCCGGAAATTCGCTCCGTGATCGATATTGGCGGCCAAGATAGCAAGGTTATTCTACTGAATGAGAAAGGTCGCGTATCGGACTTTGCCATGAATGATAAATGTGCCGCAGGAACCGGTCGATTTTTGGAGGTTATGGCACGGGCGCTCGAAATTGAGCTGGAACACTTTGGTGAGATGTCATTAAAATCACGAACGCCTTCTCAAATAAGCAGTCTGTGCACGGTCTTTGCGGAATCAGAAGTAATATCATTAATTGCCAAGGGTGAAAAACGGGAAAATATCGTTGCCGGGATCCATGATGCCATCGGGGCCAGGGTTGCCTCAATGGCTAAACGAGTCAAGATAGTGGCCCCGGTGATGATGACCGGTGGTGTTGCTAAGAATAAAGGTCTGGTAAAGGCACTTGAAAAAAGATTGATGCAAGATATCCTGATAACTGAATCGGCCCAGGTTGTTGGCGCTATAGGTGCTGCATTATTGGCTCGATAAAGTGGTATTTACTTTTACTCTTTCAATATGTGAAACGCGATATCAATTTCAGTGCCATTGGTTCTGTTGATCTGTAGATCTCCTTTTAACTGCGTCAAAACAAGATCCCGGACCAGTTTTATTCCCAAAGTTTCCGTTTTGTCGATATCGACATGATCAGGGATCCCGATACCGTTGTCCGTGATGTTCAGATGAAGTCTTGGGCCTTTTATCTCCTCAAGTGATATTGAAATTTTGCCACTGTTTAATCCGTCAAAGGCGTGTTTGTAGGCGTTGGAGATAATTTCGTTGACAACCAGTGCGCAGGGGATGGCTTGGGTGACGGACAAATAGATATCCTCAACCTTGATGTTGAGACGTATATCCCTGTCACTCTGATGCATCTGTGCCAACTGAGCAATTAGGTCCCGAATATACCGGCCCATATTGATTTCATCAAACCGGTCGCTTTGATAGAGTTGCGAATGTATCAGTGACATGGTGAATATTTTAGCATGTGCTTCTGAAAGCATATCTTCGGTTTCGGGATGTTTTGCGCGACGTTTACTCATGTCTAATAGACTCGAAATGACCTGCAGGTTGTTTTTTACCCTGTGGTGAACTTCTTTGATAAGCACATCCTTTTCCTTGATGGATGTCCTGAGTCGATTTTCGGTTTTCAACCTTTCCGCGATTTCCAGGTTCAGTTCACGGTTCAGTTCCTCCAATTCGGATGTTCGTTTCTCCACACGAAGCTCGAGGTCATCGTGTGAGCGCTGAAGCTCTTCTTGGATGGCTCGTAGTTTTTGAAAAGAGCGGACATTGTTGATGCCGACCGCTATCTGAGAGGCCACGCCGATCAGGAAGCTCATATCACTCTGCGTTAGCTGCTTTTTCATTTCGATATTTTCAACCACCAGAATGCCAAGACTCATTTTTTCGTAAATTATGGGAACGCAAATAATCGATTTGGTTCCAATTTGCTTAAATAAATCCATATCCACGGATTCATTTTCTTCTAAACGGCCCATCCGATTCTGCAGGCATGGCTCTTGCGAACGGAAAGCATTTATGATGACACTGTTGTGACTGATGTCGTTTTCGTTGAAATTCGCAGAGACGAGAGTCCCTTTCATTTCATTCTCATAGCCAATACCTGTGTGGTAGCGGAGAGTTTCACGTGTTTCATTCGCCAACAGTATCATTGCGCGGTCGTATGTGAGATGCCGCATGATGCTTTCCATCACGTCCCGGATCAATAGGTCGATGTCAACAATCGTCGATGTCACCTGCCCAATTTCTTGGACCAGTAAGGAATTACTATGGCGAATGTTGATTTCGTTGACCAGTTCTTTGGCGGCATTGCCCTGTGCTTTAATGGTATTGTACAGTTCCTTTTTTTCAATTTTTTCGGAATAGTTTGAAAGAAGTAAAGCGATGAAGATGAGACTCAAGATTAAAATGATCCAGATATTGAAAGAGAGGAAGAAAAAAGAGAATGGGGCCTGATAAAGCGATGCCAAAGAAGCAGATAGTTTCTAAACAATTTCAGCACTAAGGAGGGCGTTTTATCCCATTCAATAACATATCGACAGTGTTTGTCACCGTTGTGAAAGCAGTGTGTTTCATTGATGTTGGCATATTGGCCGGTGAATGCTTTTGCGAGAGATTCAAAAGTTCCTTTCCTATTTAAACATTGGTAGGGTTTTTCAACGGTCTTTTTACTGGGTGTTACAGTGATTTCTACCTTATTTGGACCTAATTTGATTGCGTTTGCTTTGGCTCCCCTGGTCATAATACGGTAAAATGTTTCGACCATCAAATATACTGACAAGGGGTTCATTAAACCTAAACCATACTGTTTCACCGCTCCAGCGCTTTCGGAAGATGTAATAAAACGACCGACTTCTCTTGGGAGATCTGGATTTCCTGACTCTTTAACAGCGTGTTCATGAAAACGGTCGACCTGTGTTTGTGTAAACCAGTGCCCAGGATCCTCAACTTCGTAGCGGGTCATCCCGGAATATTCCAAGATAGTGTCTATCTTGATATCCGGATAGAATTTCTGAAGATACTCGACATATGTATTGGTGATCCGGCTGCTGTACAGGGGCACATCATCTTGCTGTTTCATAGAATTATCTGGCATCTGTTTGTAGCGTTAATCTATTTTATCGAAATCTCAAAAAGAGGGTGTTCAACTTGGTCGATTACACGTATCGATGTTCTACCAACACGCTGAACTTTTAGCAGCATAAAAGGGCTTGTCACTGTCTGGGTCAACAAAACGCCTTCATCCGGAACTTTCCAGAAAATATTGATAACAGCCTGCTTATGAATCACACGAGACAAAGAGGGGCTGAAGTCAATTGCATATCCACCCGTCGGCTTTTGGCCCATTTCCAGAAATAATACACCATATACATCAAAATCAATATCCGGTGGTGCTACAGCATCTTTTAAATGGCGTTTGTTCAAATTGGAATATACTTGTTCCAGGTCCAGACGATTTGTGATCCAAAGAGCGGAAGGGCCATGCATCGTACGTGTGCCGTATACACCGCTGTATAGCAGTTCTGCAGGCTTTGAGCCATCACCGGCGCTATCCTGTTGCGTAAGCAGGCAACCTGAAAGCAACCCTAAAAGAATGATCAGGAGAAATCGAAAATATCGAAAGATTGTATTTCTCATACGCTTATTTTGTTCTCATCCTTTTTACGTCTGGATGGTGCTTGACAGTGTCGGCTGATAACCCCGCTGGCAGATCGACATTGAAAGAAGTGTTGAAATCAATGCCACCAAGATCCTTGTTAACATGGATAGCTGTTGGCTGATCCAAAGAATTATAGGCACCGGAAGATTCTCCGGCGTCACCGATAAGAAAATCATTATCGGAGTCTGTACCGGCAAAGACAATGTAATCACCTTCCGAAACCGAAGGGAATTTGTAGGCATAGGACCCATTAATGGCGATTGCTTCATCATAGTAGTGAGTTAGGTAGGTATTGGCATCAAGAAGCAATACATAATGAAATCCCGAATCGCCTGAAACCGCTATGCTCCCTGTGAACATGGTCACTGACAGGCCGACTTCGTTTTCACTCGAATCAAAGGTAATCGTTGCGTAATAGGGCCCGTCTGGTAATCCACTGCGATTGACAGCCACCGTGTAGGTGCCGAGACCATCACCATCGACAATATTGGGCGTTACCGTCAGCCAGTCGGCATTGTCGGTAACGCTCTGAACCGTCAAGAAGTTGTCATTTGATTTGTTTACAGTTAACAGTATTTCTTCCGTTTCATTCCCAAAATTCAGAGATAGCGGGTTGATAATCAGAAATGATGGGATTTGCCCCGGATCTGCTGCCGCCAGGACGGCCTTGTATGCGTCGATGAGCCCATAGCCAAAGTTATTATCCCTTATTGTGGGTCCATTTCCGGCCAGATCTTCTGTAATGACACCTTGACTTATAAGTATGTCCAACGCATCAGGGGTCAATTCAGGATATATGGATTTCATCAGCGCAACAACGCCAGCCACATGGGGTGATGCCATGGAGGTGCCCTGGGCGTAGCTGTAAACATTCTGAATTGTGCCCCCCGGAGATGAATCATCGCCGCTGGTGCTCAAAACACCGTCGCCATAGCCGTCGTTGTTGATATCCTTGGAGAAGTCGCCTCCGGGAGCTGCCACATCGATGGTCGTACCATAGTTGGAATAGGGTGCCAGTTCCTTTTCAGGTCCCACAGCACTGACTGAGACAACACCTTCGTAGGCCGCAGGATAATTGAGGGCACTGCTATCTTCGTTGCCTGCCGCAGCGATGATGATAACACCTGTCGAACGAACCTGCTCGACAATATCCTGTTCAGACCGAGAGAAAGATCTTCCCCCTAAACTCATGTTGACAATGTCTGCCCGTTGGTTGGGAGTAGTGCCTGAATCATTGTCCAGCCCTGCGGCGTACAGCATTGCTTCCATGATGTCTGAACTGAGACCGCCGCCCACGCCCAAGGCTCTCAACGGCATGATGGTGGATTGAAATGCGATACCGGCTACACCCATAGCGTTATCGGAGGCAGCGCCGATGGTGCCGGATACATGCGTACCGTGAAAGGAGCTTCCGCCTTGATTATTATCGCCCACGTCCTCGGGATTATCGTCAATGCCGTCGCCATCCTGTGAGATTTTATTTGAACTGATGAAATCATAGCCGTCCGGCGACAGTTGTCCTTGTATATCGGGATGCCCTGATAAAATACCCGTATCGATGACTGCTACGATGACATCGCTGTTACCCTGGGTGATGTCCCAGGCCTGGGGAAGATTGATCAAGGGATAATGCCACTGCTTGGCATAGTGGGTATCGTTGGGCACAAAAAATGGGCGCCGGATATAGTTGGGCTCTGCATAACGAATACCCGGGTCGCGATTCAAAGCATCGATGACTCGCAGGGTGTCCAGTTTGAGCTGTTGGTCTTCATTACGGGTCTGATAAAGAGCCCTGTTGGTTTCCGGAGGGGCTATTCTTAATTCCTGGAAAACCTGTTGTCTACTTTCCGGTGTGAATTGGTACAAGCGGGTGCTGCCGTGTCTCATAGCCGTGTTCGACATGGACGAAAAGAATGTCCGTCTTGGTGATAGGCTGGTTTGCTTGTCTGTTCTTGTTTCTTTGCGGAAGGCAACGATGATGTGCCCGGGTGCAAATTCGTCATTCATTCGTGGATCGAGAACATTTGCAGACGCAATGGGTTGACCGACAGTCAAGATATAATTGGACGCACCTTGAAGTGCGCTTACTTCGATATAAAAATCTCCGGCCGCAGGCGCAGTTACTGTTTCCGTCGCGCCGGTACCAGTGGAACTATCCACAATACTTTCATTTTTATCGTACAAGTATAAATCAAAATCCGGTTGCGTGTCCGAATAATCGGCGATGTAAAGGGTAATGGTTTGATTGCTGGTTAACGTTACCGAATAAAAATCCTTTAGATCACCACTGGAATAAGAACGCCCCACCTGTCCACCATCACCGACCCATCCAGTTCCGGGAGTATTGACATAACCTCCTAAAATAGCCGGGTTTGGTATTGTTTGAGCATCAGCAAATGTATCATTGCTATCATAGTCAGCATAAATATCATTGACATCGCTGTCTATGAAGGAGTTGTTTGCCGCCAGGATAGCTCCGCTGACTGAATATGTCTCGGTATTGCCACCACCACCACCACCACACCCAAAAAGATAAGACAAAAGCAAGATAGCAATAGTGTTATTGATCCATATCGAATATTTTTTCATTTGCTTTGTTCCTCAAAACATAGACCGCAACAGAGAGCGTGCTCCTCCTGGTTTGCAAGCGATCCAGGTTTGTCGGGGCCGCGTGGTAAGCGAGCGGAACTTAGAATTAGCATAATTATAAGCAGTTTGCAATCCAAGCATATATTCGTTACCGGATGCATAGACGCTGCTTCGAAACTTTTATTCTTGTTGGAATAAATTTTCATGCACAAACGCGCACAACGAAGCATGAAACATAAATTTAATTGAAATGCCATAGCTATCCTCTAAGAAATGGAGCATAATAATTTATCACTTGAAGTATAGAAATCTGTTGACAATCTCCGATCGATATATATTATTTGTCAAAAATAATAATCCGAGGTTCGATAATATGCCGGTATATGAATTTAAATGCAGTGAAGGAACGATTACTGAACAATTTGTAAAGATGGGCACAAAAGAGATAGAATGCCCCAAGTGTCATAAAAAAGCCAAGAAAATCATATCCCCCTGCACGTTCAACCTGAAGGGCGGTGGCTGGTATGCAGACGGGTACACTAAAAAATCTTAATCCATAATCTTCGATGATGGGTTAAGATTTTTAGTACGCGACTTCGTCGCTAATATTTTATGAGATTTGGCCACATTAACGGTGTGGCTTTTTTCTTTTTAAGCCATCGATAGACCCGTGGAAGCACAACTCCTGGATTTTTCGAACCCTTTAGCCAGGACATTTAATTAAATAACCTGTATATATTCTTTCCACATACAAGTTTCTTCATCTTATTTTTCCATCACTACAGTATTATTGACCGATAGTCCAAAATTGCATCCAAGTATTAAATTTGAACCGAAACAGCGAGCGTATTCCCCGCAGCTTGCTACAGGGATAGGGATTTTTGCCTTTCCAAATGGAGCGACAACGTCGCGTTTTAAAAAATCGTTTCACGATTTTTTGCCTATATTGATGTTTTAGCTCTTGACACACACTATATATTGTGTAAAACAATGTTTGCGCTTAAGTGAAAGAGGTTGCTCACCGGAACCTGAGCTGGACGAAAACTCTGTGCTGATCTGTTAAAATCTGCTTTCCTGTGAATGTTGATAAGCGCATCCCTGGATAGGGCCCTTGAAGATGTTTTGTCTTCAAGGGCCCTTTTTATTTTGACAAAACTGGTTAAGATCAATATAAAAATATAATTGTTGCCGATTTTATCTGATGCGGCTTGGCCGCTAAAACAATTCAAAACTTCTAATTTAAAATCGATCTTTCGTGGGAGCTTTCATGGCAAGATTTAATAGCGCTGGGTTGGAAGAGATGAACGCATTTTCATTGGATCTGGTTCAACAGGCAGGAAAGGAAGCCCTCAAATATTATGGCAAAGGCAGATCACACTCCGTTTTTGATCAGAGCCTTGTCACAGAAGCCGAACTGCGATTGTCGAATTTATTCCAGGAGCAGCTGAACCATCGCTTTCCCGATCATAAAGTTTTCAATAGTGGCAATATCGGCAATGAATATTCCCATGACAAGAAGAGATATCTCTGGATTTTCGACCCCATTGACGGGGTGGACAACTTCCAGGCCGGTATACCCATCTGGGGCATGTCGCTGGCACTTCTTGACAATTTCTGGCCTATTTTGGGGCTATTCCACATGCCGGCAACAGGGGATTTATTCCACGCCCAGGCAGACAAGCGTGCATTCTGGGGCAAAATAAATATCAATGTCAACACCAAGGAAAATGTAGATGACGAAAGTCTGCTGTTGACCTTTTCAAGATTTCATCAGCATTACAGCTGTAAATTTCCAGGCAAAATAAGGAATTTGGGCTGCACTGCTGCCCACATATGCTATGTGGCCAAGGGCAGGGCAGACGCCGCTGTCATCGCCAATGAGTCGTACCAGGATCTGGCTGCCACGCGGGTGATAATCGAGGCCGCCGGTGGCAAAATCAGCAAAATGGATGGCAGCGATTTCCATCTGAACGAATATATCGACGGCGGACGCATACCAGAACATCTTCTGGTGGCGTCACCTGAGAATCTGAAGCAGGTTTTGGCCTACCTGGAAAGAAATTAAGATAGGAATGCTGGGATGCTTGGAAGCTGTTGTCCGTATACAGCTTAAGAAGGTAGAAAGATTATTTTTACCACAGAGACACAGAGAACACAGAGATTAAATCATTTAGCATGTCGGGAGATACCGTCATGCTAAAAACCTCCTGCCATTTCATGGCAAGAGATTCTATCTTATTTGAAATAAAAAAAAGCGACAACGTCGCGTATGATAAAATCGCAAAGCGAGTTTATTTATGATATCGAATGTAAAAATCGTCGTGGTGGATAAGGACAAGCTGGTCAGGGAATTTACGGTGGATGTGCTGGAATTCTGCGTCAACAGGGAAGTGCTGGCATTTGACAATGGCGGTGACGCATGGGATTTTATCCAAACGCCTGATAACGCTCATGTCATTATAGTCGATGCAGAAATTCCTATTATGAATGGATTCGATCTTTTAAAAAATATCAAAGAGAAATTCCCCGAAAAAATCTGTATAATCATGTCTCATAAGTACCAGAATGAAAAAGTTGCCAAGGAGCTAGGGGCGGATGCCTTTTTAGCCAAACCGTTTTATATCGATGAGCTTTTTGAGTTGGTACAGCAATATGTTGTAGCTGATAGTAGATAGCGGAAAGCTCATAGCTCAAAGGCAGTAGGGATCTGGGAGACAGGAGGTCACTATCGGCGCATTGCTCATAGCAACCCTAATATAGCGACGAAGTTCGCGTCTGATAAAATCGCGCAGCGATTATATTTCAGCATTCAAACCCGCTATCAACTATGCTTCTTCATTTTTGTGTGGTGGTATTATCCCCAGATCACTGATCTTGTACAACAGTGTTTTATAACTTATTTTCAAGATCTTGGTGGCTTTGCTGCGGTTCCAGCCTGTTTTATCCAGTACGTGGGATATGACCTCTTTTTCAACCCGATCCAGAGCCGTTTTCCTGATTGTTTTAAGTGAGAAAGAGGGATCGTCGGGCGAATCCTTGCCGTTGAAATCAAGTATTCCTTTGTTGCCTGCGGCATGCTTGTCAGATAGCGTCCCCTCCGGCGTATCGGGATTTGCATCTGCCCGGCGGTGCATTTCATCTAGAATTTTTTCGGCGTCACCTAGTACGAGCATGCGTTTGAGAATGTTTTGGAGTTCCCGAACATTTCCCGGCCAGGGGTATTTTGTCAATTCATCAATCACAGTATCGCTTGGCTGGATAATCTTATCGGAATTGAAGAGCAGTGAATATTCTTTTAAGTAGTAATCCACCAGATGAGGAATGTCTTCAGGTCGTTCGCGTAAAGGTTGGATGTAGATTCTGATGATGTTGAGACGATAATAGAGATCTTCCCTGAATTTACCTTCGGAAATTTCCTTTTCCAGTTCGTGGTTGGTGGCTGCAATGACCCAAGTGTCTGTCGTGAACTCTTTTTCAGAGCCCAGAGGAGCAAAGGCGCCGCCCTGGAGAACATGCAGCAGTTTTGCCTGAAGGGGAAGGGACATGTCCCCGATTTCGTCGAGCATGAGAACACCTTTGTTGGCCAGTTCGAACTTGCCCCTTGTCTTTCTATCAGCACCGGTAAAGGCGCCTTTTTCATACCCGAACAGTTCGCTTTCGAGTAGGCCGTCCGGTAGCGCAGCACAATTTACTTTGATAAACGGTTTTCCGTTTCTCGAAGATTTTTGATAGAGGGTCTGGGCCACCACTTCCTTGCCAACGCCGCTTTCCCCACAAATCACCGTATTCAAACCGGTATCGGCAATGTGGTTGATGACTTCTCGAATTTTTACGATATTTTCGCTTACGCCGATTATTGGACGAGACATAATTTTACAATTACCTTCTGATGTTCAATTCAAGAAAAATGGTATTTGCTGTTTGCAAAAAAAAGCGACTGAGTTGCGTCAGATAAAATCAGACTTACGATTTTATTAATAGCTTGGAAATATGACTTTCCAGTTTATCGAGTTTAAATGGCTTTTCCATCACGAGATCAGCGTGAGCTTCTCGAGCCAGTGATTCGGGTTGTTCCCCATAGCCTGTGATAGCTATGACCGGGATCGCGGGGTTTCGTTTTTTTATAATTGCGGTAATGGCAACACCGCTGATATTTGGCATAACAAGGTCGGTAATCACCAGATCAAAATCAACCGTAGCTGCTTCAAGGAGCTTCAAGGCATCCAGACCATTTGAGGCCGATACAACCTCATAACCCTTTTTGTTAAGGAAACCCTTCAGGGAAACGAGAATTTCCTCATTGTCATCGATGACCAGTAGCCGATACTTTTTATCCACTTGCTGATACCTCATTCTACGCGGCAAGGCCGCGACATATAAATTTATATAATTAATTTATTATTACATGTATTACCTAATTGCAACTCAAAACAGTTAACTATAGCGAATTTATTTACCAACAGCCTTTCAGCTCTTAATCCTTATGTCCGGCAAACATTGACATTTATATCAAAAAATGCTATTTATTCTGAAAAAGTCTGCTGATAACTGGTAAAGTTTTACATAATGTGGAAGCGATTTCCGAATTCTTATAATAGACCAGGCTTAGAAAGAAATACATTTTCAACTAACTGTAATCGCAACAAAAAGTAAGTTTATCTCGTATTGGTCGTCCTCGACCTGCGATATGTGCCGCAGCAATTCTGGGACTGGTATATTCGTATGCGACGTTGTCAATGAAACCTTTTCAGCCAGCATCTTCAACGATAACATCCCTTTTTATTCAGTGATCTATCCGAAAGGCATGGAATTTGCTTGATACCATGGAACTTGGAACTGCTTCCATAAATTCTATCGAGATTCGGTCTGATTTATGCTTGAGAAAAAACAAAATAGAATCGTCATTCTTGAAGAAAATCATACACGTCGGGATTATCTGAAGTCCATCGTATCGCAAGGCTCGGACCTGGCGTTTTGTTTTGGGCAGGTGGCCAGTTGTTTTGATAACGTGTTTCATCTCAACCCGGACCTCATCGTGGTGGGGTCCTTGCCACGTGAGGACATCATCCGATTTATCAATGCCCATAGTGCTACACAATGCGATTTTCCTTCCATTCTGATCACCAAAGATACGATTGTTAAGCGTTATCTCGAGCTCAACAACGGCCGAGGAATTTTTGCTTGTGATTCGGAACTGAGCCTTGCCCGGAACAAAAAATCTGCATCTAAAATATATAATAATCCTCAGCATCTATATACTGGAGAAGACTCACCCATTCTTGTCGGCAGCAGTTCATGGGTATCGGAGATTAGAGCGGCACTGCCAGGTTTGATTCGGTCGCATGAAAATGTGCTTATCCAGGGTGAAAAGGGTGCTGGCAAGGAATTTCTCGCTCGAATCATTCACTTTGGTGAAGAGCAATATGCACACGGTGTGTTTGCCAAGATGTCGGCGTCCCTGCTCCAAGGTTGCGCGTCACGAGTCTCATTGATCGACAATCTACGGAACACCTGTGCCTCCATGGATCTGAGCCTTCGCGGAAAGGAAAATAAAGGGGTTCCGGTCACACTCTATATTGACGAGCTGTGTGACATCCCCGAGTTTCTACAACGTGATATTTTGATGCTCATAAACTGCGAGAGGATAAACGACAGCGTCAAAGAAAATATGAACATTGAAAACCTGCGGCTGCTTGCCGGTACGAGTGTGGATACTGATAAAATAGTTTCCGGCGAGATCCTAAGAAAAGATATATTTTATCGCCTCAACGTGTTAAAGATTAGCGTGCCGCCGTTGAGGCATAGAAAAGAAGACATACCCTTTATCATCGACTTTTTGGTGTACAGATATTGCAAACGGTATGGGAAAAGCTACTTTGAAATGCCGGGGAAAGCCAAACAAGCATTTTTACAATATCACTGGCCTGGAAACATGCGTGAAATGGAAGAAGTGGTCAAACGTATGGTGCTCGGGGGTGAAAACCAGACCTTGCTGAAGAATATTCTGCCCCAAGAGACCCCTATAGATACGAGGCCACCTGGCATGTGGTTGGAAAGCCTGCGCTTTATCGATCAAACCATCAGCGCCAAGGAATATTTAAACTTTGCAGGAAATAGGCCGATGAAACAGATATCTGCCGAATTTATGGCCGAAGTCGAAAAGAAAGTGATGAAGAGCGCGCTTTCGTCAACCAACTGGAATCGAAAAAGGGCGGCGTCTATATTGAATATCAGCTACAAGTCGATTCTGAATAAAATCAAATACTATGGATTAGTTTCATGAACCAGACAACAGATACGCTAAACCCCATGCAGATTATCGACATCGTGAAACGGCGGCGCTGGTATTTAATGCTGCCTTTTTTCGCGTCGTTGATCGTTGGAATCGTTTTGGCCATTGTCTTGCCAAAAGTTTACGTGGCGAGCACCATGATTTTGGTGCAACCTCAAAAGGTTCCAGATGAATATGTCCGTTCCATCGTTTCCACCGACATCGATTCCAGGATCAACACCATATCCCAGCAGATCTTGAGCCGTTCGAACATCGAGCGGATTATAAAAGAATTCAATCTGTTCTCCGAGGTCAATCAACAGAATATGTTCATGGAGGACAAGGTCGAGCTCATGCGTAAATGGATATCGGTGGATTTGATTCGTGAAGATCGCCGCGGTCCGGCCGACGCATTTTCAATTTCATTCAGAGGTACGGATCCGGACCTTGTGATGCGAGTTACCAATGCACTGGCTTCCTATTTTATCAATGAGAATCTACGGGTTCGCGAGGAACAAGCCTCAGGTACCAGTGATTTTCTGGATGACGAGCTTGGTGACACCCGCTTGAAACTGGAAAAACAGGAAGAGGCACTCAAGGAATATCGGGCCCGGTACATGGGAGGACTTCCTGAGCAGCTTCAAACCAATTTGCGTATTCTGGAAGGGTTACAGCTCCAGCAAAACATCAAGAACGAAGCCTTACGCTTCGCCAAGAACAATCTTTTGCTACTGGAGAAACAGATTGAAGAAAGCACAATTATACGTAATTCAAACACCGGAAACTTTTCCGGTGTTATCCAGGATGACAGGTCTGAAAATCAAATCAAGCTGGAACAGCTTGAAAACCAGTTAACGGAGCTCGAGTTGAATTATACGCCGCGGCACCCGGACATCATTCGACTGAAAAAACAGATCGAAGATTTGACGGCAAAGATTGCCGCCGAAACAGATAGCGCTCCGGAAAAACCAGCCCCACAGGTCATCTTCAGCAGTGGCCAGAACCGGCTGATGGATGAGCGATCACGGCAGTTGCTGGAACGGGAAGATTTAAAACTTCAAATTGCAGGTCTGGAGTCCGAAATAAAAAAGAACGAAGGCCAGATGCTGCACTACCAACGCATGGTAGAGGACACGCCGAAAAGAGAACAGGAATTGATTTCTCTGAACCGGGACTACCAAAACATCAAGGCCAGTTATGATTCCTTGCTGAGTCGCAAGCTGGAGTCGGACATTGCCGTCAACATGGAAAAAAAGCAAAAAGGTGAGCAATTCCGTATCCTGGATCCGGCCAAGTTCCCCGAGAAACCGAGCGAGCCGGATATGAAAAAAATGTTTGTGATGGTGCTTGCGGCAGGTCTGGGGATTGGTGCCGGTTGGATATTTTTGTTGGAGTACATGGATACCTCGTTCCGAAAACCGGAAGGTGTGGAAGCAGCGCTGGGTGTCCCGGTGTTGTGCACCATTCCACAACTGTTTCAAGCCAGGGAACTGAGACTGGGGCGTATCAACCATGTGCTTTTCGCTGTTTCAGCCCTGGTCTCGTTGGGTCTCTTTTTGGGGTTTGCAGCTTTGACCCTAAAGGGCGTTGACAAGACGCTGGCATTTGTGCGGCAGTTTGTAGATATATAAGAGGAGGTCATAGCTAATAGGATATAGCTGACAGTTTGGTGAAAATTAACAAAGCGAGGTATGAGGTTGGGCAAAATTAACGATGCACTGGAAAAAAGCCGGCAACAACGCGAAACGACTGTTCACGGGACAAAGGGATCGGTGGTTGACTTTTACGAAAAAACCGGAAAGTCAAGCGAACATGAAAATGTTCCCAACACTATGATATTCAATGCAAAAATAGACCAGAACCTTGTGACGCTTCTGAAGCCCCGTTCGATCGAATCTGAAATGTTCAAGATTCTGCGTGGCAATATCCTGTTTCCGGCCAGTGGAAAACCGCCACGGTCCATCCTGGTAACGAGCGCAGTTCCGGGAGAAGGGAAATCATTTGTGTCGACCAATCTGGCAGTCAGTATCGCCCAGAACATCAATGAGCATGTATTTCTCATGGATTGCGATATCCGAAAACCCAGCGTGCATCGTGCCTTGGGGCTGGATGATAAGCCTGGGCTGGCCGAGTATTTATCTGATGACCTGCCGCTGGAATCGCTCCTGGTGAGGACCCAGGTGAAAAAGCTGACCATATTGCCCGGCGGCAGACCTCCGCACAATCCGGCCGAACTGTTATCGTCCCAAAAGATGTCGGCATTGCTGAAAGAGGTCAGGGAGCGCTACGGGGATCGATATGTCATTATTGATTCACCGCCACCGCAGTTAACGGCCGAGACCAGTGCAATTGCCAGACAGGTTGACGGCATTATCATCGTCTTGAAATCCGGCAGCACACCCCGTGAGATGGTTATTGAACTTGTGGAGACCCTGGGAAAAGAAAAAATCATCGGATGCGTGATGAACTGGTTTGATCTGAGTTCCTCAACATATTACGGCTACGGAAAATACGGAAAGTACGGCAAATATTACAGCACCCAATAGGGCATATATTTAATTGTCTTGTGAATATTACGACTATCAATAATACCAATAATTATTGTTTGGCATGAAAAAAATAAGAATATGCCCGAAGGGTATGATGAATGATCATCGATCAGGTCGATCGATGATTGTCTGCGTATGTCTGCGGCAAAATAAATAGAACTCAATGAACCCAACAAACTCAATAAACCCAACAAACTAAACAAACCCAATGAACCCAATAAACTCAAAAAACCAGACCCCCCACGGTGGTAAACTCATCAACCTGCTTGTGGACCACCCACGTGCCACCAAGCTCAAAGAAGTGGCACAGAGTTTGCCGGATATTATTCTGAACGATCGCCAGCTGTGCGATCTCGAGATGCTGGCAACAGGCGCATTCAGCCCGCTGACAGGGTTCATGTGCCGGACAGACTACGAGTCTGTTCTGGACCGCATGCGTCTACAAGACAACACCTTATGGCCTATACCCATCTGCCTGGATATTTCGGAGACCAAGGCCGGCACCCTGGAAGTCGGCCAGTCCGTTTCCCTGCGGGATCCCGAAGGCTTTCTGCTGGCGATCCTGCACATCGAGGACATGTGGCCGGTGGAAAAGGAAAAGGAAGCTACGCTTGTGTACGGCACGCTGGACAGCAGGCACGACGGTGTGGGGCATGTTTTCAATACGACCAAAACCTGTTATGTGGGTGGGCGGATCGACGTCTTGAGCCTGCCGATCCATTCGGATTTCAATCAGCTGCGCTTGACACCTGTGGAGATACGGCAACTATTTGAAAAGCTCAACTGGCAGAGGGTCGTCTGCTTTCAGACAAGAAACCCTATTCATCGTCCCCACTTTGAAATGACCATTCGGGCCATGCGGCATGCCAAGGCCAACATCCTGATTCACCCCGTGGTGGGTATGACCAAAACCGGCGATTTTGATCATTTCACCCGGGTTCGGTGTTACCGTTCCATTGCCGACCATTATCCACCCAACAGTTGGATGCTGAATCTGCTACCGTTTGCCATGCGACTGGCGGGTCCCCGGGAGGCTCTCCTCGATACCATTATCGCAAAAAATTACGGCTGCACCCATTTTATCGTGGGAAGAGGACACGCCAGCCCGGGGAACGATGGTAATGGAGAACTGTTCTACGAAAAAAACGAAGCCCAGAAGCTTGCCGAAGCATTCAGCCAGGAAATCGGTATGAGCATCGTGCCCTTTGAAGAACTGGTGTACCTGCCTTTCGAAGACGAATACAAGACGGTGGATCAGGTGCCCGAAGGCGCCCAAACAATCTCACTTTCCGGCAGCGACATCCGCCAGCGTATCCGCAGTGGCAAAAAAATACCGGACTGGGCCACGTTCCCGGAAGTCATGGCCGAACTTCAAAAGGCCTATCCACCCCCCAAAAAACAGGGGGTCACCATTTTCATGACCGGACTTTCCGGCTCTGGAAAATCGACCATCGCCAAGGTGCTTTATGCAAGATTCCAGGAGATCGGCGAACGACCGGTGACGCTTTTGGACGGGGATATTGTGCGTCGCAACCTTTCCAGTCAACTGAGTTTTTCAAAGGAAGACCGGGATACCAACGTGCGACGCATCGGATTTGTGGCCAGTGAAATTACCAAAAACAGGGGCATCGCCATCTGCGCTCCCATTGCGCCCTACACGGCCACAAGACAGGAGATCAGGAAAATCATTGAAGAATACGGGGGCTTTATCGAAGTGCATGTGGCAACACCTCTCGAAGAGTGCGAAAAACGGGACCGCAAAGGCATGTATGCCAAAGCCAGGGCAGGCTTGATCAAAGGGTTCACAGGTGTCGACGACCCCTATGAGGTTCCTGAATCGCCCGAAGTAAAAATCGACACCACCCACATTACCCCCGAAGAAGCCGCCCAGGAAGTGCTGCTGTATCTGGGACATAAGGGATATATTTAGATCAATTTTTAATTTTGAGTTTTTAATTTTGAATTGCGGTAGGAGATTGGTGATAGTCTGTATTTTAATATCTTTTAGCCACAGACCCACACAGACATTCACAGACATTTTATTTTTCTCTTCGATCGACTTGATCGAAGAGAACCAATCACTCTATCGCGAAATTTAACAAGTCTATGATTCGAGAAACATCAAACTTGCCAGAATGTTATATTGGAATGATCAATAGATAAAAATGCCCGAAGGGCATGATGATTAATCATCGATCAAGTCGATCGATGATTGTCTGTGTCAGTCCGTGTGCTCAGGGGGTAAAAGAATGTAATCTGTGGCTAATAAAAAGGAAAACCAATGAAAAAATACTTCACCTATATAACCATATTCCTTGCTGTCAGTTTCATCTTTGTCAACACGCACCCGTGTCTTCGCCCAGGAGGAAGCCAAGGACACCTACCTCATCGGCAGTGGTGACATCCTCGAAATCACCACCTGGAAAGAAGTCGATTTTACCCGGGAGGAAATTCTCGTGCGTCTGGATGGTATGATTACTTTCCCGTTAATAAATGACATCCTGGCCAAGGGCCGAACTTCCATGCAGGTAAAGCAGGATATCGAGGAGAAGCTCAAAGATTACGTTGAAAGCCCCATTGTAACGGTTACCGTGCGGACATCCGGCAGCAAGCGTTTTTACATCCTGGGAGAGGTCGTCAACACCGGTGAATACCCGCTTGTAAAGGGTTTGACGGTTCTGCAGGCCTTTGCTCTGGCCGGTGGTTTCACCGAGTGGGCTTCTAAAAAAGAAATCATCCTCATGCGTAACGAAGACGGCCAGGAAAAGATATTCCGTGTCAATTACAAGGACATCATCAAAGGCAAAGACACCAGTCAGAACATCAAAATTCAGCCCGACGACACCATAATCGTGCCGTAGGGTAGGTTATGAAGCATAATGATCTTCTATATTTAGCCACGAGCAGGATATACAGAAATTTATATTTATTTATTCGAGGACTTGATCGAATAAAAACAATCATCGCTTCGCGAAAGCAAACCAAGATTCTAATAAACCTATGATTGTAGAAACATCAAATTTGTCGGAGAATTTTCTTGAAATGATAAAAGATTTTAAGTTGCCCAAAGGGCATGAGATTTAATCATCGATCAGGTCGATCGATGATTGTCTGTGTCGGTCCGTGTACCCCTCAAGGGGGTAGTATACAGAATGTGTCTGTGGCTAAATATAAAGAACTTGAGCTTTTGTGGTGAAAAAAACATGAACTGTAAATCGATCTTTTTTGTCTTGCTCTTCCTGATAATATTATTGCCGATATCGTATTCGGCTGCATATCAGGTAACGTTTCAACCTCGCTTGACCTTAAGAACCGAATACACGGACAACCTTGAAAGGGAAAACAATAACGAGAAGGATGACATCATCACCACCGTGTCTCCGGGCTTTACCCTTTCCGCTTTCGGACAAACACAGGGCCTCAACCTGGCTTACGACCCGGCCTATGCCTGGTACCGGGATAATTCGAAATATAACTCACCGCGGCACACAGTCAACCTGGGTATCTGGAAACAGGCCACCCGCAACACCCGGCTCTACATCAATGACGCTTTCTTCTACACCGAAGACCCCGGGGTGGAAGATTTCAACACCGATGCCGAAGACCGGCGGGGTCGGGAACCCTACTACACGAACACCGCCACCGTGGGCATGACCAACCAGTTCGGGCCATCGGATGTTGTTACCCTGGAGTTCAACCGCCGGGCCTTGGTAAATGACGACGACACCCAGGATGACTCCTTTGAAAACAATCCCACGGCCTCGCTGACCTACTACCCCTTTCGAAACTTTGGAACGGAAACGAACGTTTCTTTCAGTCAGACCGATTTTGACAACAACGATAAAAACGTTCAGCCGGCGGATGATTTTGAAAATTACTTTGGCTCGATTCGCCTGATCCAACGCCTGTCGCGAACGTTCAGCACGTTCGTGGGTTACAGCTATACACTCATGGATTATGTGGATAATGAAGACGCAAACTATGAACTGCACTACCCCAACATCGGTTTTTCCTATGAAAGGGAAGATATCGCGAACATCAATGTCAGTGCAGGCTACCTGATAATAGACCGTGAAAAGGAAACCGAGGGTTTGGAAGATGATAAGCGCTTGCAGGTCAATGGCAGATATCAGCAGGGTCTGGCAATTTCGTACAGCTTCCTTAAGCGTCACGGGTGCCAGCGGTTACGATCAGCCTTCCTTTGACCAGGATGATTTGGGTTTGCGCATTTATTATGACGCCACTGCTGTCTTCAATCACGAGTTCCTGCGGGACATCAGTTATGAAATAAACGGCGGTTATCGATTGGATCATTACATCGATATCAACCCGGAAAGAAAAGATAAAACAAGCACGGCAGGTGTCGGCCTCATATTCAGCCGTGTCGAATTTATGACCACCAGAATCGACTATGCTTACCGAAATGTGACCTCCGACGAGACAGAAGAAGAATACACCGAAAATCGCGTTTCCTTCACCATTATCCTGACACCCCGTAATCCGATTTATCTGAAACGATAAATAGGATAAAATTTAAGGGTCTTGGACTAGAGACAGAGCATAAATAGTTAGCCTAGAGCTCTTGTCTGATGGATAGCGTGGCAATAATAGCCTTGTATATCTGGTTTTAAAAAGCATTATCGTGTTAACCAATGGAGCCGATCAATTTGCGCATGGTAAAAGTCACATTAACGGTATTGAATCGTTTTGGGCCTTTGCCAAAGGTAGGCTAACCGAGTTCCGCTGGAATTGGTGATTCTACTGTTCTATTTACATTTAAAAGAATACGGACCTATAAACAATAAAAAGGCTAAACAGCTGTTCTTACGTACAGGCGAAAGTAAAAAAGCTACAATTCTGAGTTCGACGTATCTGTCTTCCGCCAGCAAAAGACAATAATGCATGAAATATCTCAATGGTCGGTTTGGGTTTCATGATTACTTTGTTTTTACCTTTTTTCTTAATAGTTCGTGCGGGAACTCTATGTTCCCAGCGAAACTCAAATTCATGCAAATATCGATGCAAGTGGCTCTGGCTTAGATAATGGAAGACACCTTGCTTTGCACGTTCAAGGAGAGCACCAAAAGATTCGGCTGTATTGATATGTACCGAGTCTCTTACATATTCTTTTTGGCCGTGTGATACTGTTAAATGTGATGCATGTTGTTGACCGATCTTTCGATACGACAGATGACCGTCAGTCATCAAATTTGAATCGGTATCAATCCACATTTCAGTCACCGGCTGGATTTGATCGATACTATCATTAACAATTGGAACGGCCCGTACCGAGCCATTTCGCTCTGCGGCTACCAGTACTCATTGTTTTTGAGTACCTCGACCGCGTTTATGAGTCAAACCTTGTTGGTAGCGGGGTTTACCCCCAAAATAGGTTTCGTCTACTTCGACGATACCGCTTAACTTACGAACCTGGTCGGGTGCCATCATGGTTCGAATGGCATGCCCCATCCTCCATGCGGTCGGCTGGGAGACACCGATCCATCTGGATAGCACAACCGAGGAGATACCCTTGCTGGAGCAGACGATGTAATAAATGGCCTGCAACCATTTCCACAAAGGCAGTTTGGTACTATGAAGCGGCGTGTGTGTCGTAACCGTGAAATGGCTTTTACATCGGGCACATTCGTATAGCCCCTGGCGTACGGATTGTCCTTGTAAATGATAGGACTTTTCACATTTACAATGTGGGCAAACACGTCCGTCAGCCCAGATGATGGATTCGAAAAATTGGCGACATGCTGCTTCATTTGGTAATTGTTTTCTAAGTTGGTCAATGTTCATCGCTTACCTCCTTGTGGTTTGGAGGAAAGCATATCAGATGCGTTTGACAGATACGGTCACAACTATCCTACTTTTTGTTTGTAGGTCCGAAAGAATATGAGTTTAGGTTTAATCACCGCAAAAAGGAATAAATGCCATCATCTCTGGCGCTTCCTCCCAGGCGACCTTACGCATCAAGTTGGGGCTGTGAAGGGTTGGAATAACCGACGAGGTTCAATCGTGGCATCTGTCGAATACCCCCTTGATCACCGATGTTAAAGGTCGAAGCTTCTGGAAGAAGCATCAATCGAATCGGGTCCGTCCTGAAATGTTCAACACGGATTCTAGATGCTCAGTTCACGAGTAGGTGCATTCACCGATGTTTCGACCAATGTCATAACCTCAAAATCAGCACGGACGGTCGAGGCCGGGTTGAGGTCTCTACCTTCATTTAACTACTCACCACATGAGTAATGCGGCAGCAGTTCCATTGCAAGCGCACTACCTACTTAATATGTAACTACGGCGTTGCTATCACAATGATTAAGTAGTTTTTCTCCCAATCTATATCTCTTATTATTCATACCCTGTTTTTAGATAGCTGTAATTATTCACAATATATTCTTTTCACACGCTGCACGCTTAATTGTCATCCAATTTCACAGTGTCTATAAGCCCCATATGACTTCGGTGTCGCAATGATATGTGTTTGTCAATGCTAACTGACATCAGTGAAAATGAGGAAAAATGAATAAGCTAGGCATTTTAACGAAGTGTGTTTTTATTAATTGCAGGGATTGCAGGACACTGCTGCCGCATTACCAATACTCCTAACTATAATTAGAACGGCAGCAAGCGTTGCTTTGTAGGATGTGAACGAATTATGGTATTGACTTAGCGCAAACATGACTCATATCTGGTCGGACGCCGTCCCTCCTTGAGGCGTACACCTTCTCTTTTGTTATTAGATGAAGGGGACAGTGATACACTTGACTAGATAGACTTTACCCGTTCGCCAACCTAGTTATGTTGGATAGGATGGATACGCTAGAGTTGAGGCAATTAGGCCTTTATTCGAACCTCCAGGTTGCTGATCGTTGATTGGGACTTGGGAAGCATATTATGGTCATATTTTTGAGACATTTAAAGCCAGTAGTTTGCCATTGGCTGCCTGTTTCCTCGTCATCTATCTTGCTGATGAGCTGCCACTTTGATGTATCGTCCCATGCTACGCTGCAGTTAGGTTTAATATATGTGTGACACTACCATTACATCTAAAGTAACCTTTGGCGTTCCCGAACCAGCATCCATGTTTCTCCTGGTACTGGTCCCACCTGGTTTGGCAGTAATTGGCAGAAAAAAGTTATTCAAAAAATAATAAAATCGTTCAATCGGTTTTATTGATCGTGACTTTGTCATTCTTAAAGAACCCGCTCTACAAAGAGCGGGTTCTTTTTGCAAAAAATCCGCTAACTGAAAATTCATAAATGATAATTTTCCGCAGATCTTACCTCCCAAATATAACCCAAACCGTTTTGCACAACAATTAATAATTCACTTCTGTTAAAATTAATCAAATTTACAAAGTGCCCTTAATGTTTCCCCGACTCTGATTTGCCTATGTGACCTATCAGCTCCGAGCTAACAACGACTTCTCACTTTTCCGCATAATGGTACTATAATTGCGATATACTCATAACAGCTGAAGCGCAAAGATTGTTGTCAAATATTAAAAATGTAGAGCAAAACATGAATAAATGCCTAAAAGTTCCGATGATACTTTTTTTGTCTTTATTTTTATTGTCGGGTATATCGATGGCCACAACTTATACTATCGACGACGTGTATAACGACATTTCCAGGCAGTTGGTTAACCGGTCTTGCGGGCTAGTGACCACAATGGCGTACCCTGACATTGATAGCGCCAGCATCACGGTTGCTGAAGGCGACTATATCACACAGATACAGATCATTGGCAGCCAATTTGACAATTCCATTTTCACGAGCACATATACCTACTGGGATTCCCTCTTCATCAATACCAATGAGACGGATCTTCATAATCAGGTAGTGTTGCCGATGGAGCAGGTGGTCAGGTGTGGGACAATTGGGATTATTATGTGACCACGCTGAGTGGATCTGCAGCAGGATACAGTGTACCTGTTACTGGCTGGAATTACACCCTTGCCAGTCTGCCAAACTATCGTGATCCGCACCCCAATGGATTGACAGGGTACGGTAGCAATGGCCTGGTTGTCGGCTATGCATTGACAGGAAGTGGCGTCACATACGTTTTCACAAACGGCGGCTCATCAGGGATTGCTTATACAGACGGCATTATTTTCGGGTATACGCCTTTCTGTGCGAATGAGGTGTTTCTTGGCTCCGTACCTGAGCCGTCCAACATTTTCTTGATAGGAACGGGGTTGTTATGGCTGGTTGCGGTAGGTGTAGGGCGATAAGCGCTATTTCAAAATAAAAACGTGCTTTGCAGGTTTTTATGGAGTTCGCGCTTTGCCACTTTAAAATATCATTCTGAAAAAACCATGCTTCCTGCGTTATCGGGTGACGTGGGTTGCCTCTCAATAAAACGTCTGCTCTTTATTGTCAAGAGTGGGCGTTTTATTTGGGTTCCTGGTGCACGAAGAGAATTTTTAGCCGCAGACGTTCGCAGACAATTACATACATTTCTTCGGACGACTTTGTCCGAAGAAAAACAATCTTCGCTATCGCGAAATATTCATACCTCATTATAAATGGTATTATTGTATACTCCGGCAACAAAAAATACCAACCTCGTCAGGCCGGGCTTGATCCGGCATCCAGCCTTTTTCTATATTCCTGCCTTCGCAGGAATGACAACCGTTGGGATGTTTAATTGCCACATTAATAACATTTCAAAGAGCTGTAATGGATGAGTAGAATTGTAATATATATGATGAATGATAAAGTGCCCGTAGGGCATTGAAGTGAAACTTCGACCATATCGGTCGAAGATTGTCTGCGGCAAAAAGAAACACGAACCTTCAGCCAGTAACTATATCCCATAGAAATTAAAATTCAAAATTAAGAAATCAAAATTGATTGATAGCCTTCAGGCAGCTTATCAGCCAACTCTTCGGTACTGATTGTGTAACATTATTCATATCTATGAAGTTTACCTTCTATGGCAGACGTATCTGGCGACGAAGGCGTAAAAAATAAATTGTGAAACGATTATATGTCTGTATTTTTATGCCCAAATATGGTATAGAAATTAACAATTTGCATATATAGCCACAATATGTAGTGTTTTTACCTTTTGGGGTTACAATTAATTTTGAAAAAAAATATGTTGGTATGTTAGTTGCTTTAGTTTAGGCTGAATTTGACGCTATCTCAGCAGTGTAATAGCAATCGCCAAAATCACACACTAATAAATAAAAAGTTATAATAACAGCATATTAAACGAATGTGTCAATGTAATTGACCAGGCGGAGCTGTGTGTGCGCTGCTCATTTTGTTCGCAGCGCACACAGGTCATAGCTGATAGCTCATAGGCTGTAGGAAATAAGCTGAGAGGAAAGAGGAGTAAAGGACTTAGATTTTCCGAGATGAGTTTCGCATTCGTTGCTGCAAATATTAAAGAAGAAAACCTGGCTACAAGAAGAGCATTATAAAAGCCTGTACGATGATGCTACCGAAATTAATAAAATGATTTCTGGCTTAATCAATTCAATCCAATAGTGAGACTTTTTATCCCCATGATTTTCAGCTCCTAAAAGCAGCAAACTCCTATGAGTTGATGCGCGCCAGCGCATCATTAAATTCTAACACCTAAATCCTATCAGCTATCAGCTATGAGCTGCGAATGGAGTTGCAAATGCAAGTGCCATTTCTTGATTTAAAGGTGCAGTACCGGCAAATAGAAAATGAAGTATTGCCCATGATCCAGGATGCCATGGCGAACGGTATGTTCATCGGTGGGCCACAGGTTTCCGGCTTCGAGGAAGAATTCGCAGCTTTCTGCGACACCCGATTCTGCGCCGGCGTCAACTCCGGCACCGACGCCCTGCGGTTTGCCCTCATGGCGCTGGGAATAGGACCGGGAGACGCCGTCATCACCGTGCCCAACACCTTCATCGCCACCACCGAGGCCATATCTCAAGTCGGCGCCAAACCCGTGTTCGTGGACATCGACCCTCATACCTGCAACATGGACCACAATATGCTCGAAGCGTGCTTCGAGGGGCAGGCACAAGGCGCAAGGCACAAGGATCGTCTCACGTCTCACACCTCACATCTCACGACCAGGCCCAAGGCAGTGATGCCAGTCCATTTGTATGGTCAGCCGGCGGATATGGACCCAATCCTTGGCTTCGCTGAAAAATTTGGTTTGAAGGTCATCGAAGATGCCTGCCAGGCTCACGGTGCCACGTACAAGGGGCGAAAAGCCGGTTCCATGGGATCTGCCGGTTGTTTCAGTTTCTATCCGGGAAAAAATCTGGGCGCCTTCGGCGAAGGCGGGTGCCTGGTTACAACCGAGGAAAAGACATTGCCGTCACGATCAAGATGATCCGCGATCACGGTCAGGCCCAGAAATACTTTCACGACATGGAAGGTTACAACGGCCGCCTGGATGCCATACAGGCCGGGGTGCTGCGCATCAAGCTGAAAAGACTGGCGGCCTGGAATCAGAAACGACAGAGAAAATGCCAGGTATTATGACGCTTTGCTGGCGGATGTACCAGAGGTCACTGTGACCCATGAAGCGAAAGACAACGTCTCCGTGTATCACCTTTACGTCATCCAGGTGGATGATCGTGATGCACTGCAGCGGTTCTTGAGCGAAAAAGGGATTGCCACAGGCCTGCATTATCCATTGCCGTTACACCTGCAAAAGGCCTATGCGCACATGGGACATAAAAAAGGTGATTTCCCGGTAACGGAACGAATCGCCGATCGCCTGCTCTCGCTGCCCATGTTCCCCGAGCTGACCCACGAACAGATGGATTACGTGGTCGATTCGATAAAATCGTTTTTGGGAAGATGATTTATTATTTGGCGAGACAAGGCGCAAGCGCAGACAATTACTTGTCTTCGATCGAGGTCGAAGTAGAAATCTTGCTGCGAAGTATGCAACCGGTGTTTGGCACCATTATCACTAAACAGTTAGATTGAACATATGAAAGTAATGGCAGCTTGGAAGGCATAAAGAGAATAGGCAAGTATATTTTGCTCAAAGGGCATGATATGATCTTCGACCATGTCGGTCGAGGATTGTCTACGTTGTCTGCGGCAAATATCGCCCAACACCTTACGCTCTCACAATTAAGGAGAACTTTTATGATCAATATCGGACTTATCGGATACGGCTACTGGGGACCCAACCTGGCCCGCAACTTCAACAACAACCCGGACTTCAACCTCAAGGCCATCTGCGACTTTTCAGAAGACCGCGTCAAACGCGCCGCAACCTTCTACCACCAGGCAACCGTCACAGACAACGCCGACGATCTTTTCAACGGCCTGGACCTGGATGCCATCGCCATTGCCACGCCGGTGTCCACCCATTTCGACCTGGCCCACAAGGCCTTGTCTGCCGGTAAACACGTCTGGCTCGAAAAACCCATGACAGAAAGCGTTGAACAGGCCGAGCAGCTCATCGACCTGGCAGACAGGAAGAACCTCAAACTGCTCATCGACCACACCCTGGTCTATACGGGATCGATCATCAAGGTCAAGGAACTCGTGGACAAAGGCGACCTGGGCGATCTGATGTATTACGACTCCACCCGTCTCAACCTGGGATTGTTCCAGCAGGATGTGGATGTCATCTGGGACTTGGCACCCCACGATTTGTCGGTCATGGATTATCTGATGCCCTATAAAAAAATGGCCGTGTCCGCAACAGGCTCCAGCTACTACGGCAAAAATATTGTACCCAAGGCCATGTTGACGATTTATATGGAAAATGAGGTCATTGCCCACATCAACACCAGCTGGGTGTCACCGGTCAAGGTGAGGCAGACCATGATCGGCGGTACGTCGAAGATGGTGCTGTTCGACGACAACGAACCCAGTGAAAAGATCAAGATATACGACAAAGGCGTCAACCTGTTCGACACCAAGGAAGCCCTTTACAAGTTGAAGGTGCAGTACAGGGTAGGGGACATGTATGCACCCCGGCTCAGCACAAGGGAAGCGCTGGCCCTCGAAACCGAACACTTTGCCGACTGCATCCTGAACGGCGCTGAGCCCATCACCGGCGGCAGGACAGGCTTGGAAGTCGTCAAAGTCCTGGTGGCCTCAAAAAAATCACTCAAGCTCAAGGGGGCGCCAATCGAGCTTGAATGACGGTGTAAGGTGTAGGGTATAAGGTTATTAGGTAAATAATGGTGTTAGGTTTATGATGGGGTTCGCAGTAAAAGGCTTAGTGGGGAGCGCATAAGGTGATTGTTCAAAAATTGAAAACAAGAGTGAATAGGATTAAGATTGGGTAAGTTTCAGGAATTGAATGTATGGAAGCGAGCTAAAGACCTAGCAGTTTACACTTATAAAATATCGGATGAAGGAAGATTCGCAAAAGACTTTGGTTTAAGGGATCAAATGAGGCGAGCGGCTGTGTCAATCTCCAGCAATATCGCTGAAGGCGATGAGCTCGATACAAATAAACAAGCGATCAGATTTTTTTATATCGCAAAAGGTTCAGCCGCTGAATTACGATCACAGGCCATTATCGCAGCGGAAATCGGTTACCTTAAAGATGAGAATTACAACCATATTGAAGAAGAATGTAAAATAATATCCGGTATGCTCGGTAGCCTTATCAAGGCAAGAGCAAAACATAACTGACAACCCACCAACAAATCCATACACCATATATCTTATACCCTATACCTATGACCCCTTTAAAAAAAATATCTGAAGATGTAAAACTTGGTGAGAACGTTACGATTCAGGAATTTACGAATTTATACGGCTGCACCATCGACGATGACACCCGTATTGGCCCCTTTGTCGAGATCCAGAAAAACGCCCACATCGGCAAACGTTGCAAGATCCAGAGTCACACCTTTATCTGCGAAGGCGTCACCATCGAAGACGATGCATTTATCGGCCACGGTGTCATGTTCATCAACGACAAATACCCCGGTTCCGTAAACGAAGCCGGCGAGCTCCAGACCGAAGCCGACTGGGTAGTGGTCCCCACGGTGGTGCAAAAGGGTGTCTCCATCGGCTCCAATGCCACCATCATGTGTGGCATCACCATTGGAGCGAAAGCCATCATCGGTGCCGGCAGCGTGGTCACCAAGGATGTTCCGTCTAAAGCCATTGTCGCTGGGAATCCGGCGAAGGTTATCCGTAAGATCTAATTTTTTGCCGCAGACACACGCAGACATCCACGGACATTATCTCTGTCGACTTGACAGAGATAATACTTCCATGCCCTTCGGGCATATACTTCACACTTAAACAATCTCTCTGGAAAGACGGTTAATATCTGAACCGAAAAAGCGAGCGCATTCCCCTTCACTTCGTGAATGAAGGTATTTTCAAATAATAGTTACAACATGATACGCCAATGTTTCCAGATCGCTATTACCTTAGTTGAGGTTTTTGTAACGCAATATGAATGCGTTTTAGAGTATTAAAATAATATTTAAGTCAAAAGTGGATTTTATGCCAGAAGGGCATGATAGTTGATCTTCGGCCATGTCGGCCGAAGATTGTCTGCGTTCGTCTGCGGCAAAATATAAATGAACCATCATGCGTGATTCTTCAGCTAAACATGAGATGAACATTAACGACGTCACTTATAAAATCAATGGAGCCATATTTGAAGTCAATCGTGTTCTTGGGTCTGGTTTTATGGAGAAAGTATATGAAAATGCACTGCTTATCGAATTACGGAAACTCGATCTGAGAGCAGAAAATCAGGTTCCTGTTGATGTAACATACAAAGGCCAAAACGTAGGGGAGTATGTAGTTGATATTTTGATTGAAGATAAGGTCATTGTTGAGCTCAAGGCCGTTGAAAAGCTGACAAAGCTGCATGAAGCACAATTACTGAACTACCTGAAAGCAACCGACATCAAAGTTGGATTATTGGTTAATTTCCACGGGAAAAAAGCAAATATCAAGCGAATGGTTTTCAATATGCCCGCAGGGCATGGGAGTGAATCTTCGGCCAGGTCGGCCGAAGATTGTCTGCGTCCGTCTGCGGCAAAATAAAAATAAATGAAAAACAACTATTCCAGAATAACGATATTCATCATCCTATGCCTCTTATCAGGCGTCATCTTTTATCGTGAAGCCCTAACCCAAGTCTTCACCACCGTAATCCACAGGGATGGAAGCTCCCACGGTATCTTTGTCCCATTTCTGTCCATCTACTTTCTGTGGTTCAAATTCGACACCCTGAAGACCATCGACCTCAAAACCGATCCCCGGGGCGTGGGTCTCATGCTGGTGGGATTGTTTTTTGCGGTGTTCAATATAGGCACCTTTCACATCCGGTTCATCGCCTACATCCTGGTCATCGCCGGGCTTGTCATGCTCATACTGGGGAGAGACATGTTCAAGCATACGGCATTTCCGTTGTTCTTTCTCATTGCAGCCGTTCCTATTCCCGAGACCCTTTACGAGACCCTGGCCAATTACTCGCGTCACATTGCCTTCGGCGGATCCCTCAAGATCATTTCCTTTTTAGGTATTCCATATTTCAAAGAAGGGTGGCTGATTCATCTGCACAATGCCTTACTCGAGGTCGCCATTTCCTGCAGCGGCATCCGCTATCTCATCTCCTATTTCGTTTTCGGGATCGCGTATGCCTACATAACCAGAGAGAACAACTGGAAACGGGCTTTGATCGTGCTGCTGACTATTCCCATATCGCACCTTGCCAGTATCGGGCGGCTGACGATCATTTTTTTCATGACGCACCATTTTGGCCCATTTTGGTCCCAACACAAACCGCACGTTTTTCTCAGTTGGTGTGTCTTCGCCGTTATCCTTCTGGGTGCCATCGCCATCGATCAATATTTCATAAATCGCTCGGAAAACAGGGAACTGGGAAACCTGGAGACTGGGACCAGTTAATAACAAAATTATTTTTAGCCACAGACCCACACGAACCCTCACAGACATTTTATTTATTTCTTCGATCGACTTGATCGAAGAAAAACAATCATCATTATCGCGAAATTTTTCGAGTCTTATAACAAGCTTGTGAAATACATATAATTCGAATTTTTCAAAATATATCTTCAGAGTGATAAATGTATTCAAAATGCCCGAAGGGCATTGATGGTAATCATCGATCAAGTCGATCGAAGATTGTCTGTGTCGGTCCGTGCACCCCTCAAGGGGGTGTTATACAGAATGTGTCCGTGGCCAAATAAAAAAGACACGGTTAAACACGTTGTCCTTCAATTTATCATGACTGGTCGTAATCATAAAAGAATGAATATTTTAGTCGTCGGTGGGGCAGGGTATATTGGATCGCACATGTGCAAGTGTCTGGCACAGGCAGGCTACACACCCATAGTCCTGGACAGTCTGGTCTATGGCCATCGTCAGGCAGTCCAGTGGGGACCCTTTGTCAAAGGATCCTTAGACGATGCCGATGTCTTAAAACACCTGTTCAGAACCTATGACATTGCAGCGGTGATGCATTTTGCCGCCTTCACCTATGTGGGTGAGTCCGTCCAGAACCCGGCCATTTATTACCAGAACAACGTCGCCGCGACCCTGTCCCTGCTCAATGCCATGGTCGAAGCAGAGGTAAAGAAGTTCATCTTTTCATCGTCCTGCGCCGTCTACGGCGAACCCATGCAGATACCCATCAGCGAAGAGCACCCTCTGAACCCCATCAGCCCCTACGGAAGAACCAAGCGCATGGTGGAAGAGATCCTGGCGGATTTCGGAAAGGCCTATGGGATGTCATCGGTGGCGCTCCGCTATTTCAATGCCGCCGGCGCAGATCCGGACGGCCAACTGGGCGAAGATCACGACCCTGAAACCCATCTCATCCCATTGGTGCTGCAGGTTGCGCTGGGTCAAAAAGAAGATGTCAAAGTATTCGGCAACGATTACCAGACAGACGACGGCACCTGCATCCGGGACTATATCCACATCAACGATCTTGCCTCGGCACATCTGCTTGCCTTGGAGAAACTTCTAAATGGTGATCCCGGCGGAAATTTCAATTTAGGAAACGGCAGTGGCTATTCCGTCATGGAGGTCATCGACAAAGCCCGCGAAATAACCGGCAAGCCGATACCCTTTGAGATAACACAGCGGCGTCAAGGGGACCCAGCGGTTCTGGTCGGGTCCAGCAATAAGGCCGTGAGCGAATTGGGCTGGAAACCGCAGTATGCCGAGCTCGACACGATCATCGAACACGCATGGCGCTGGCACAAAACGCACCCGAATGGATACACATAGCTGAAAGGTCGTAGCTGATAGGAAAATCAATTTAGCCACGGACACACACGGACATTCACAGACATTTTATTTATTTCTTCGATCGACCTGATCGAAGAAAACCAATCTTCGCTATCGCGAAATAACAAAATCATTGATTGATCTTATGAATACAAAATATCTCAAATATGCCAGGGTATTATTTTGAAATGATAAAAAGAAAATTGCCCATAGGGCATGGTAGTATTTTCTCTGCCATGTCGGCAGAGGAAATGTCTGTGTCGGTCCGTGTACCCCTCAAAGGGGTATTAAACTGAATGTGTCCGTGGCAAAAGAATAATAAACTGTGTAACTAAATGTCGAAAACAATTCAATTAGAAGAACTTACATACAAGATAAACGGTGCTATATATGAAGTGAACAAAGTACTCGGGTCAGGCTTCCTCGAAAAAGTATACGAAAATGCGCTATTCCATGAACTGAATAATCGAGGCATCAATGCAATATGCCAAGTTCCAGTCACCGTTGAATACAAGAAGGTGTCTGTCGGAGAATATATAGCAGATATGATTATTGAGGATTCGGTTCTCATAGAAATCAAAGCTATAGAGGCATTACAAAAAGTTCATGAAGCACAAATCTTGAATTATTTGAAGGCGACAGGGTATAAAGTCGGTCTTCTGGTGAATTTCACACACCCCAAAGCTGTTATAAAAAGGTTTGTATTGTAGATTATTTATTAGCCACAGACCCACACGGACATTCACAGACATTTTATTTATTTCTTCGATCGACCTGATCGAAGAAAACCAATCCTCGCTATCGCGAAATTACCCAGGCCGTTCAGTACGGCTATGAATTAAAAAACTATCAAATATGCCGGAATATTTTATTGAAATGATAAATGAAAAATTGCCCGCAGGGCATGGATGGTAATCATCGATCAAGTCGATCGATGATTGTCTGTGTCAGTCCGTGTGTGTCCGTGGCAAATAATAATAAGAGTTGATAAAGGTCTATCATGAGAGTTCTCAAAACTGAAGACATCATTTGCGTTACAAGTAAATACCTGGAAAACAGGGACGATATAACATTTGCCTATCTATTTGGTAGTTACGCCAAAGGGAATCAGACGCATCTGAGTGACATCGACATAGCCGTATACATGAAATATGATAACCAGGTATTTGAAAAAAAGCTGCAAGTTCTCAGCGACTTGACAAAAATATTGGAGACAGACGATATTGATCTTGTAATTCTAAACAAGGCGCCCATCTCGCTGTTGACCAAAATACTGGCAAGTAAAGCTGTATTGATAGACAAGGACCCCCCTGTACGGCATACGTTTGAATCGCTGAAAATGAGAATGGGTTTTGATTTTTCCTTTTTAGAGAAACGAATTTTGGAACAGAGGTTCTTAAATGGTTGACCGGACCCTTATATTGCGGAAACTGTCTGCACTTGAAGAATATTATGAGCAGAATGATTTTTTAAAATTAAAGATGCCATCGTGAAACTCATTAAAAAAGAAGGTCAAAATTAGTGAAGTTGTATTTAACTCACCACAGAGACATTCACTCAGTGGAATACCACTAAAGTGGCCCTCCTTTGGAGGATTCCACCGGGCAGGAAGAATGCAGAGATGTAATATTTAATCCTTGCCGGGAGATACCGGCAAGGATTAACCAATCTGACTTTCAGGCAATAAACTATCATTTTGCAATAATCTTAGTTCTTGAGGCATAAATTTCATACCCATGCAGAATATGAAATGTCGTCGAAGGATGTAAATTGCGCAGCGATTTTGATAGTGGTTTTTATCGATCGGTATCTCCCGATCGATAAAAAAAGGTCTTCTCTGTGCTCTCTGTTTCTCTGTGGTGAGGAAAAATAAATCCTGTAAATCCTGTCGAATAAGAAAATGCCCGATATACAGATTATAAATCCAATCAAGCACCCTGATTGGGACGCACTACTGGCCACCAATCCAGGAGCCACCTTTTTTCATACTTCCGGATGGTGCCGGGTTCTCGCAGAAAGCTACGGCTACAAGCCCCTGTACTTCACGCAGATCGACAACGGCAAGCTGACAGGCCTGCTGGCAGTCATGGAGGTAAACAGCCTGCTGACCGGCAAACGGGGCGTGTCCCTGCCGTTTACCGATCACTGCCCGGTCATTGCAAAAGACAGACAAGCCTTCGACGCATTGTTCGAATTTGCGGTCGGATTTGGATCGAAACATGGCTGGAAAAACCTGGGTCTTCGCGGGGGGCTTTTTTTTTAAAGAATGAAAAACCTGATGAAACCTTTTTGACGCATGAGCTGAAGCTCAATTCCGATGAAAATATGTTGCTGGCAACTTTTCGAAGCAGCACCAGACGGAACATCAAAAAGGCCCAAAAAGAGGGAATTACGGTAAAGAAAAACAATTCCCTTGAAGCTGTCAAGGCTTTTTACCGCCTCAATTGTCTGACGCGAAAGGATCATGGTTTGCCGCCCCAGCCGAGTTCTTTCTTTGAGCACCTGCACGATCACGTCATCTCAAAAAAAAAAGGTTGGATTTTTCTGGCGCAATATGATGGAAAACCGATTGCCGGTGCCGTATTTGCTTTTTTCGATGAGCAGGCTATATACAAATATGGCGCATCTGACAAGACATGTCAAACGTTGCGACCCAACAATCTGGTGATGTGGGAAGCCATCAAGCATTTTTCAAATAACGGCTGCAGAACATTCGATTTCGGACGCACAGACCTGGACCACAAAGGACTGCTGCAGTTCAAAAGAGGCTGGGGAACAAAGGAAGACACCCTTCACTATTACAATTACGATCTGTCCAAAAAACAGTTTGTTACCAAGTACCCCAGAATCAAGACGTCCTATCCCATATTCAGAAACATGCCCATGCCACTGCTCAAGTTAGTCGGCAGGGTGCTTTACAAGCACATGGGGTAGCAATATTTGTGAGATGCAAGACGTGAGACGTGGCGAATGGCCAAAAGCCTGATCGAAGAAACCCAATCATCGCTATCGCGAAGTAACAAAAGAAATGATTGACCCTATGAGTAAAGAAATATCAATTATGCCAGACTTTCCCAATAGAGTGAATAATGGATTAAATTGCCCATAGGCATGGTAGTATTTTCTCTGCCATGTCGGCAGAGGAAATGTCTGTGTCAGTCCGTGTGTGTCCGTGGCAAAAGAAAACAGCACTTTAAGCTCAACTGAATTATTTATAGCCACAGACCCACACAGACATTATAATTATTTCTTCGATCGACGTGATCGAAGAAAAACAATCATCAACAAATAAAAATTATACTGAAAGAATTGCATATTTATCAAAATAGTTCCCATGAAATTATTAAATGAAGAAATTATCACATAAAGAAAAGGACAAGCTACTATCAAGAATCTTCTGGGATTTGCATATTAATTCCAATGAAATTAGCAAGATGCTTGACAGGCCGATTGAAGAGATAACAACAAACACTCTTCATATAAATTTATACCGTCGGCTGCTTACATCCTGTGATTGGTACACATTGATAAAACTAATCCCATTAGAAAAAATAAATGAAATACTTAGCGATTTGATCATCGAAGGAATCTATCCCAAGGACATTAAAAGAAAATATATATATGCACGGAAATATTTATCGCGATAAAATATACCCGCTTCAGGATAAAATCTTAAAAGTTTTGGAAGAATTAGATTTAGATTTTTATCTGACAGGAGGTACAGCTCTCAGCAGATGCTATCTCCAGCATCGATATTCTGATGATCTTGACCTTTTTGTTAACAACCTTCCCGCGTTTAAAAACCAATGCAAAAAGAAATGGCCTGTGGACATTACAACGACATCTGATTCATTTTTACGATATTTTATTGAAGCGGGGGGAAACGTATCTATCAAAATCGACTTTGTAAACGACGTGCCCTTCCATTATGGAAAGATCGAAACATGCTCTATCTTTCACAGGGTCGATAATTGGAGGAATATATTATCTAACAAGATATGTGCATTAAGTAGATTGGAAATTAAAGATTTGGTAGACATTATCTATATTTCACAAAAGTATGCGTTTGATTGGGAAAGAATTGTCAGTGAGGCAAAAGAGAAAGACCTATGGGTTGATCCATTGGAGATATGCCGGATGATCAATGAATTTAATTTAGATCTACTCAGCGATATCAAATGGATAAAAGAGTTAAGCGGTTCTCTATAAAGCTCAAGTAACCAGTACGTGTGACCGGATCTGTCACACGGCCATGTTATAACAGCCTCAAACTCAAAAAGGAGGCTGTCATGACAGATTTTACGATCACCGAAGATTTCCCCAAAAGCGAAATTGAGTTCGATCAACGGTTTTCAGACCCAAAGGCTTGTTACGATTATTTGTTTAAACAAAAATGGCCCAATGGTTTCATCTGTAAAAAATGCGGCCATTCCAAGTACTGGGTCAGTGCACGCAATCTTTATATTTGTACCCAGTGTGAGCACCAGCATTCATTGATCGCCGGTACGATTATGGACAGTTCCAAAAAGCCGATCACCTATTGGTTCAAAGCCATGTGGTGGTTCACCACCCGAAAATCAGGGATCAATGCGGTCAATCTCAAAGAGCTTTTAGGCTTTGGCAGTTACGGCACAGCCTGGTGCTGGCTGCAAAAGCTCAGACGCTGCACCATACGCCAGGATCGTGAAAAACTATCCGGACGCGTCGAAGTGGATGAATTTTTCATCGGCGGCCAAAGATCCGGCAAAAGAGGCCGCGGTGCTGAGGGCAAAACAATCGTCGCTGTCGCCGTTGAAAGATGAAACTGGAAAGAGCGAATGGGTCGCATTCGCCTGCATGTCACCTTGGATTGCTCAGCATATTCGTTAGAAACATTCATCCTTGGATAATATTGAACCCGGCAGCACCATTGCCACGGATTCATTGGCAAGCTACAGTTTCATTGATAACGGGCCATATGTCCATGAAAAAACGAACCAAAGCAATACCAAGAACTATGAAAATCTATATGGCGTCCACTTGGTGACGTCCCTTGATAAAAAGACTCATCAGAGGAACTTTTCAAGGACGCTTTGAACCGAAATATCTTCAAAATTATCTTGATGAGTATGTGTTTTCGTTTCAACCGTAGAAAGTCAAAGAGCATTGGCAAAAAGTTTATGCGTCTTGTTCAACAGGTTGTAAGAATCGGCCAAGATTACCAGATCTATGGGTTGATCCATTGGAGATATTGATCCGGATGATCAATGAATTTAATTTAGAGCTACTCAGCGATATCAAAGGACTAAAAGAGTTAAGTATTAGAGAGATAAAAGAAAAAGCCAGTGTGCTACATGATGATATATTTCGAGGGAATTCCAATTCATTATTTATCGGATAGCAACTGATACCTGAAATAATTAAAAACTCAAAATTAAAAATTGTGGAGCATCCATTTTTGAGTTTGCATCCAGAACAAATAAAAATATTTAAAACTTTAACCCCTGGTGAAAATCTGAAAATCGCAAAAAATTTGTATGCTTCGGCAAGGACGCTTAAAATGTCGGTTATACGGCAGCAACACCCGCAATGGAGCGAAGAAGAGGTCGCTCAGAAAGTGATGGAAATATTTCTATATGCAAGATCATAGACAGCAGGTAATTTGATTAATGTTATTTTTATTTTAGCCACAGACCCACACAGACATTCACAGACATTTTATTTTTTTCTTCGATCGACTTGATCGAAGAAAACCAATCATCGCTATCGCGAAATAGCCAAATCATTGATTGATCCTATGAGTTCAGAAATATCAATTACGTCAGAATATTGTTATAGAAATTTAAAAGGATAGAATGCCGAAGGGCATGAGAGTTAATCATCGATCAAGTCGATCGATGATTGTCTGTGTCAGTCCGTGTACCCCTCAAGGGGGTATTATACAGAATGTGTCCGTGGCAGAAATAAAAATAAACTGAGTGACTCAATAATACAAATAATCACAGATTGAGAGAATAATGTTTAGAAACAAAATGTATTACACTTTGAAACCAATCATTCCCAGACGCTTGCAACTCTTCGTCCGCCGTCGCATCGCCGTCTACAAGGAACAAAAGTACCGGCACATCTGGCCCATCGACCCGAAATCGGCCACACCGCCCAAGAACTGGAAAGGCTGGCCGGATGGCAAAAAATTTGCCCTGGTGCTCTCCCACGACGTGGACACCCAGAAGGGTCACGACGATGTCCCCAAGCTCATGGACATCGAAGAAAAGATGGGCTTTAGGTCATCCATCAACTTCGTACC
>CAWGLD010000006.1:0-221594 GCA_963823335.1 uncultured delta proteobacterium
AAGCTCTCGCTTGTCCTCCGTTGGAATTAGATAAGCATTTTCCAAATGCGTCGAGATATTTTCTCAGTCGATCCTGCACGGGTGATGATGCAGGGGATACCAGCATTCATGGCCTCGATGATGGTCCACACTCCATATGTTCTCGACGGTACCGCAGGGCGGCAAAGACATCCGACATTGCCAATATCGAACTTACATCGTTTCTTCTCCCGGCGATCACAACATATTCCTGGATGCCCATATTTTTAACCATCTCTCGCAACTCATTTTCCAACGCCCCTCCCCCGACAACCAGGAACTTGACATGTTTCAACTCACGGATGACATATGGAATGCTCATGACAAAGGTACGGGGATCTTTCCCATGTCACCAGCCGTGCTACATAGGTAATGACCATTTGGTCTTTTATTCCGAATTCACATTTTAATCGAGAGATGTCCACAGGCATCGCGCGTGTATCGAAGTCGATCATATTCGGGATTTCGATCACGTTCTTCTTCCCAAAAAGACCTAACGATATCAGGTCAGCTCCCGGATGGGGTGAAATGACGGTATCCACGTTTCTTACCACATATTTTGCCAGCCATCTGGGGAAATGACGTAACTGGGTATTGTGAACGGTCAACACGACAGGTTTATTCCTCAGGTGTTTCACCACCAGGGCAATTGCCCCCCGAAATAATCCAGTTGGCGTGGATCACGTCACAATCTTTAGATACCTGCCAAGTTTTCAGCAGGAAAAAGAAAATAAAAAAAGGTATCTGCAGAATCAAAAAAAAATTGGTTTTCAAATTCTCAATGATGCCCTTTTCACCATAGGCCAGACACTCCAGGCGTGCCGGGGGGCAAAATATCTAAAACGAATAACCGAGACGCCACTAAAGAACTCACGCGTTTTCGATCCAGGAGCATGAGGTGCAACAACCTTTATCTCACATTTATCTGACAAGGCTTTGACAAGATTGTATACAAAATTTCCATGGGCACCGTCGCCTGTGGCAAATCTTGGAAAAGAAGTCGTTAGAACACACGTTTTCAAGACAGGAATCCTCTTGTCACTCTGACTGAAAAATCATTGCGGGCACTGCACTTGATCATTTCAAATCCTTGTTTGATTCCATGTCAAACCACATTCCGAAAAAGAGTGCTTGAAATCCGCTGATAAGTGTAAACAGCACCAGCCATGGCATTGATGTCAGGCATGTTTCCTGTTGTATGCCAGAGATATAGCAATCGCAGAATCAATGGGCCACTTGCGGTCGAACAGAATAAAGGAAAAAGCATAGAAGAATACCAGTGGATGGAAATCCTTAATGACATATTTGAAAAACAGGCGCTGTAAAAAACCTTTGACCAACAACCAGGAGATACTGGGAATTACCCGGATAAGTCGAATACCGGATTTTTCACCGATATTGTAAACCGGCCGAATATGCACATCTCGAACTCTGAAATCGTACTGATTCAACTTGATCAGCAGATCGTTTGGGAAACCATATTTTTTGTATAAGCTTATCGAGTTCCAAACGTTTCAAGGCCATGAGAGATATTGCTGTATATCCGCTTTGAAAGTCTGCCACGTGCCAATATCCGGATGCAATTTTAGTAAGTAAAGAAGAGAGAAGAGTTACCCCAGATACCGGTAATGTGGCATCATATCCCAGGCATCCCCGTAAGAACAGCCGGTTTCCCTTTGAATAATCGGCTGAATCAGCCTGCAGACCGGATGGACAATATCGTCCAGGTCACCCGGATCCATTTGCCCGTCTCCCGCCATGACTACGGTTACATCAAACTGATATTTGCTGGCCCATTTATATCCGCTGATAATTGCACCACCCACACCTTGATTGGCTTCGTGCTCGATCAGGAACAATCTTCTCGCTTTTTTTCTGGTAGCGCTTTACCGTTTCGACAGTTTTATCCCGGCTTGAATCGTCCACCACAACAATACGATCAATGTATGCCGGCATGGTATCGATAACCTTGCCGATTTGGGTTTCTTCATTAAATGCAGGGACGACAACGCAGATTGATTTATTATTATACATGTACCTTCCAAGTTCAGCAAAATGACGGGTTATTGGTTAGGGTGCCTGCCCCCCTTGGCAGATAAAAAAAGAATTATGCTTTTGTCGCACGTTTTGGGTATCATAGATTCTATAACTGATACAGTGCATGGTCATTTTTTGCAAACAAAAGAGAATTCTGAAGCGGTAAAAAAATTGATAACCATTTGTTTTTTAATTTGATCCAACCTGTTATTACACCAATTATCCAACATGTCAAATCTTATCAGTATATGTGAAAAACCGAACTCCACAAATTTTGTACGCATGTCTTCTATCGAATCGGATTGCTGGACGACCGAATGAAACAGGTCGAGGTCGAAATGCATCTCCCTGTCGCTGTAGTATCCACGGCTGCCGATAAAAAGAGCCAATATTTTGGTAGTGGGTGGTAACATGTCATTTGCATATTGTATGGCAGCATACTCGGGCCTGTATTTTTCGATATACTGATCTCTCTTGATCGTACCGTTCTGGTACTGAATCGGTGTCAGAATCTGGAACTGCTCAGTGACATATGCTGCATTCAGACTGAAAAGCAGCGCCACTACCGCAAGGGTAATTCCCATGAAGATTCGCCGCAGATCACCGGCAAATCTATTGCCGATGAATGAAAAAATATTATTCAACCCGAACATTGACAAGACCACCAGACAGGGTATCGCCGGGGCAATATAGCGGATCCGGAAATCTGTGGTAAAGAAGACAATCAGAACCAGCAGAATCGAAAAAACAAGCAAGACGGCTTTCTCGGCATTTATAGCGACCGTGTTTCTGTCTTTGATTGAAACGTTAAATGCAAAAACTGGTAGTAAAATGAGGGCTGGATTCAAGCGGCCGTCAAAATACTGGGGTGCATCATCCCGGCCTTCAAAAAATATCCGCAGTGGAACCAGCACAATTTCCCACCACGTCTCATCATATATGAGTTTGCGCAGGGAGAAGGGGCGGCAATGTTGCGGTTTGGTGGGATTTCCCGGAATGAAACCAACTGTCAAAAAGTGGATACAGAGGATTTCGCCGGTCCATAAATAATTTTTGATTCCCCAAGGTGCATAAATAAGACCGGCGACCACGATAAAAATCATTATGTAAAGTAAAGAACGATTCGGAGCTGTCCTGTCATCTGGAATCTTTCGGAAAGAAATCGATACGATCAGGAGGGTCATCAAAAAAAAAACCATCAAACCATTATATTTGGTTCCCAGGGCCAGGCCGCAAAAAAGACCCGCCATGACCAGATAACGTGTACCAATGGATTCCTTACACCATTTCAGGATCGACACGAGGGCAGCCATGGAAAAAAAAACCAGTCCCAGATCTACATATGCTGATATTGAGAGCTTGACAATTACGGGGGTAGACAAGAAAAGCAAAACGCCCAGCAATGCATAGGTCTTTTCCAGTCGCTTTTTCAGATAACTGAATATCAACCACGACGTCGCCAAAGCAAAGGCAAAATGTAAGTAATTTGGCAGAATGTCGTTTCCGAAATACAACGGAATCGTGTACAAAAGATCTAGGTTCATCGGATAATATGAAAACACCAGCTCTGGAATCTCATAAATCCCACCGTGCTTTATCCACATCTTTGGCACGGCCAAATGATGTACCAGGGCATCCCTGCTCACCGGGGGCACCCATGCAAGGATACAAATAGAGACAATCAATATCAATAATAACAAGTAGATTGACGCCGTAAGACCCTTTTGTAGTTTTATTTTGGAAATCATTCAGTTATGTTTTCCTATCTGTATTCCAAGGTTTCGGCTTTCAGGTTTAGGAAATCGACCAGCGCCGGCACTATAACGCGATCGTCAATCAGTACCAGTGTATCATCGATATAATGATATCCCCTGGCGCGTTCAGCCAGGTACCGTTTAATGGCGTCAATGGTAAACAGGCTGGGCAACAGCGGACAGGTAGTGCTCCACCCGGTTCGTGTCCTGCATGGCGAGTGCATTTTGAAGCAAGGCGAGATAAACCACGATATTCTTGGGGTGTCTGTTTCTGGCGGTTTTTAAAAACCACTCCGCACGTTCGTAGAACCCCTTGCTGCTCAATGCCATGGGACAGGCTTATCAGGGTGTCTTTGTCATAAGGGTTTTGTTTTAAGGCAGCTTTCAATAGTTGCAGGGCCGAATCTGTTTTTCCTTGCCGGTGAGAGTATATCCTTTGCCGGTCAGAATGCGAGTATTGTTTTTGTACCGTCTGAGAAGCGCACTCGAGTTGTTCCAGGGCTTCTTCTTCTGTTACTGTTCAGCAGACAGAGCACCAGATTATAGCGAACCCTTTGGATATACGGCCTGTTTCGATTGTTGTTGCTTCGACAAAAACACGGCTGTCTCGTAATCTTTACGCTTTTTGTAGATATTTCCCATATTTCCCAACGAGATGAAGCGGGACAGCTTCGGTACAGGATCTTTAAGGGTCAGCGCTTTTTGATACAGTATCAGGGCTTCATCCAATCGATTTTCTCTTTCAAGGGCCAGGGCAACGATCTGGTAGGGTCTGGCAATCGATGGCGCTTTTTGCATGGCGTCTCGCCACAAACGCTTTTCAGTGACCCAGACGCTGTTGCGGATATAGGACCCAAGGCCCAAACCTGCCACCAGTATGGGTACGCTGCAGACCAGTATAAAATATAGCATCCTGTTTTTATGACGATAAGTATCGATCAAGTGTTTCATGCCGGCCGCAACGGGCAGAAACAGGAAAAGGGATGGCAGGTAATTTCGATGTTCAAAAACCAGTTCGAGTGGAAATATTGTAGATTCTACACTGTGTCCCAAAAAGAAAAACAGGATTGAAAAGGACCACAAAGCGTTGCGGCGCAAACTATAAAACGCACCGGTATCAGTGTGCAGACAATCACCAAAGCGCCCGTGGTTGTCCAGGGATCCACCAGTGATTTTGACAACGCGAAATCGTGCACGATAGAAAACTGCTGGGGAACCGGGTAAAAAAGCTGACTCAGATAAAAAACCATCACCCTGAACTCGGTCAGCAGTCGCTCGGTCAACGTGAATGGGCGCTGTTGATACCCGGCGGCAATGGTGGACAGCGGGTTTTCCTGCCAATAAAATAAAAGCAAGCCATAAAACAGCACCAGGCCGATAACGACAGCAGCACCCATCAATTTTATTTTGGTGCGCTTAAAAAAACCCGGTGCCATATAAAAAACAATTTCGATCAACAACCAGGCAGCGGGTAAGGTAACCGTGTTTTTTTTGGTACCCATGGCCAGAAGATAACAGAGCAAACACAAACCGAATAGCAGGTATCTTCTGCCCGGTGCGCGAACACAGCGACCCTTTAAATACAGATAAATCCCGGCCAGGTAAAACAAGGTTGCCAGGCTGGCCATACGCTGTACAATATAGGTGACGGCCTGGGTCTGGACCGGATGCAGCGCCCATAGTGCCGTCGCTAAAAGGGCAATAAAGGGCTCGTTACCCTGAAACCGGTCTCGAAGATTCGGTGTTTGCAGAAGGTTGAGGATCGTGAAATAAAGCAGACAGCTCGTTAGGCAGTGTATACTGATATTGACAAGGTGATACCCGAAAACATCTCGTTCCCCCCAGGTACCAGTTGAAGGCAAAGGTCAACATTGCCACCGGGCGGTAGAGATCGAAAAGACCGGGTTTAGGGTTGGCCGGATCCGTGAAGGGTGCGCGTACGCTCCTGGACCAGGCTATCCATGGACAGTTTCGAAACGTGCACATTGGTGTTGTCCAGAATATTGGTGAAGTCGTCCAGATGCCATGCAGCGTTAAACGTGTTTGAGTAAACGAGCACAATCAAAATCAAAAGAAGCCAGAGGTGAGAGCGTGTTCTGGATTCCGGACGGCAGGCAGTCTTTTGGGTCAAGTGTTTTCCTCCGCGCTGTTCAGCGCAATCCATGCAGATGTCTTCTGGAGAGCGCGCCTGACGCTGGGAATACAGAGATGGTGCATCAATCCCACAGAACACGGATGATATCAGGCGGGATATGTCCGACAAAGAGCTTACCGTTGATCAGATAACCTGGTGTGGCGGTGATACCCAGTTGAATGCCATCCCTGATATCGGCCCTCAGTTTTTGTCGTAATGACCGGTCACTCACCGACGCCTGCAAATTCAATGACATCAAACCCTGCAGCTGTGGCCATCTCTCTGATGTTGAAGTGGCCTTCCTGTTTGTCGATATGGTAAAGCATGTCGTTGATTTTCCAGAACTTTTCCTTTTCAGCAGCGTAAAGGGAAAGGAGTGCCATTTTCCCTGAGCCTATATGGTAGGGCTCTTTTACCATGGGATTATAGACATGATCCATGGGAAAATTCCGGTGAATGAGTCTGAGCCTGCCCGGATGGCTGGCCATGAGCTCGCGTATGTAAAAGTGCATTTTTCTACACTGAAAGCACTGGTAGTCTGAAAATTCAGTAATGACCAATTGCGGATGCAGGGCCCCGATCCAGGGATGGCCCTCTTCGGTCATGCCGCTCATGAGTTCCTGGCTCAAGGGGGGAGATGACAATTCCCAGTAATGCGGTGTGAAAAGTATCAGCAGGAGAGCTACCCCGCCGATCAGGCCGAGATAGATGCAGAGCGCTTTTTTTCGATCAAGCAACCAGTGAATTTCCTTTTTAATGCTTTCCAGCATGCTCAGGTTTTCAAAACGCTTGTGAATCAACCAGGTGTAGAACAACAGCGTCAGATTCACGGCGTAACTGGCAATACACATGATACAGTAACTGCGGATATACACCATGGAAATAACTGCCAGAACAATACTGTAGATGGAATAACAGAGCGCCAGGATGAACAGGGTGGGCCAAAGCCGGTTTTTGCCTGATGAGGGCTCTTCGGGTTGTGAAGAGAAGCAGAAGAAATAATAGATAGCCGACAACGCCCCACACGGGAACCGGTACATCCAGGAAAATGGAAAATGCGCTCTGTGACACCGTGTCGCAATTGATGGATTTGGATACAGCACAAAAGCTCTTGTACCCCATATCGGTGTATACCCGGTAATGGGAAACGGCAAGATAGACGGCGTCTGCAAGACCCACGAATGCAATCGCGACAACGGACCAGAAATAGACGGGAAACGGCAGTGGTTTAATTTTTGTTGTGTTTTCACTTTTTCGGGACGTTCATTCAATGTGTTGCAGGCGTCGGATTTCGAAGTCTTCCAACAGACGTGTCATGTTTCTTTTACAACCGGAATGATAAGTTCTGCCGACATGGGTGCTGTGCGATAGTTATCGGAAAATTCAAAACCATCCATGATGGTTTGTATACGAAATTCTGCAAACATTTGCTCTGAATATTTTTCGGCTTTTTGCAGTTCCCGGCCCTGACACTGTTTTCTATCAGTGCATAAACAGGCCGTGATATCTCCCGGGGATGCTTTTGGCGGCTTTTTTCAAAAACAACTCGGCATTGCCATTCTACCCATCAAGCTGAGAGCCACACCGGTATTCAACAAAACGGCCGGGTTGTTGGGTTCCATTTCCAATGCTTTTCGAAAATAAACAAGGGCTTTTTCAGGTTTATTTTGCCACAGCAGTATAAAACCTTTGAGTTTAAAATAATCCGGATCGAGATAGTTTTTTTTGTTGGCAATGAGCCGATCCGCTTCCTCCGTACCCTCTTCCCATTGTCCCATCATGATAAGGCGCTGATTAAATCATATCGCATTTTTAAAAAATCGGGATCAATTTCAAGACCTTGTTTATAGGTATCAACGGCTTTTTGATATTCACCCCGATGGTAATATATGATGCCGATATTATTGTAATATCGTGAATCAAGAAAATTTGCTGCCTGTGTTCAGGGTCAAGGCCTTATTAAACATGCCAATGCCACATCATATTGCAGAGGTGTGGAGTTTTGGTCCCCATGCAAGCTGGATAGCCAGATTTCATATCGGGCGGGCATCCTGGGGGCTTTTTTCATGGCATCCTGCCACAGGGTTGTTTCGGTGCGCCAGTCCCTGTTGCGAATGTAGGTAAAGCAGCCCAGACCAATGACGACAAGTGTCATAAAGCTTGCCATAAGTGCATACATGGGACGGTTCTTTGTTCGATAAAAATTGATCAGATACTTCAGGCCAGCGGCAACCGGCAAAAAGATAAATAAAGACGGAAGGTAATTGCGGTGTTCAAAAATAAGTTCCAACGGAAGAATTGTCGATTCGACAACATGGTTCAAAAAAAAGAATAAAATTGCAAAAGCCAGTAACGGTCTCTTTTTTACCTGCGACACGGCCGATGCCTATCAGCAGCAGAACGGTTAGAATCGCACGGCAGTGTCGTCCACGGGCGACAACAGTGAAGTTGAAACGACGATATCGTGGGTTATGGAAAGTCTGGCAGGCAGCGGATAAAAAATCTGGCTGATATAAAACAGAAGGATTCTCGGTTCGGTCAACAGATCGTTCCACGAGGGTAAAGGGTCTTGTGGCAAACCCGCTGAAAAGAAAATCCAAAGCACCGGTTTTAAAAATGGCTAATTCCAAGTAAAATGAGCGCAGATCCCGGTGACCGTCAGAACCGGGAAGTGCTTTCTCATACTGCTTTAATGCCGCCGAATCCGGATAAAATATTATTTCGATCAGGAACAGGCTTACTGGCAGCATCAGCGGCGTTTTCCTTTGACATTACTGCACACACAAAGCTGCAAAACACACGCCATGTAAAACAGTACTTGATGTCTTTGTCCATGCTTGGCCTGGCGACCTCTTGATATAAAAATAAATTCCAAGAATATAAAACATGGCTGCCATGGCGGCCATGCGCTGAACAATATAGGTGACGGCCTGGATCTGGATCGGGTTGACTGCCCACAAGATGGCACTTAACAAGGAAATGAAATAAATATCTCTTCATTGTAATCGATCTTTCAGATTGGGGGTCAGAAGCAGACTGAATGTCGTGAGGAATAAAATAAATGCGGTCAGTATGTGTATGGCAATGTTCACCAGGTGATATCCGAAAGGTGTTGTCTTGACCCGCATACCAGTTGAGGGCCAGTGAAAGACTGGGAAGTGGGCGAAAAAATTCATTTTTACCTGCCTTTGGCAAAAAAAGTATTCCAGAGTGAGGCAGGTGACAAATCGGTTATATGAAGCCGTGTGTTGTCGACGATGTTCGGTTTGTCATCAAATTGCCACGCAGCATGAAAGGTATTGGAATAAATTGGCAGTATCAACAACACCAACAAAACAAAGGCCGTTCCGGTCTTTATTTTGTTGGTATCAGATTTCTCTTCAACGATTTAGCCTCGTTTAAATGCAAATGAATTTTATGCAATGCGGCATGGCTTGAAATTAAAAAAAAGGGGATGAGTTGCCCCGTCCCCTTTTTTATATCGTTAGACAATCAGTTATAGGTATATCACTTATGGTGCAGAACCTCGGTGAAATACATTGATTGCCGTTCCACCCTGAACTTGCGTCCTGATATTCAGTCGGGACATCGACCGCTGCCATCGGTAACCGTAATGGTAATACTAACACTCGGATCGGCGGTGGTAATTGTAAACGTATTGGTTCCTGATGCAGCATAGCCAACATCGGCAGTTGCGATGTCCGTATGGGTCGGAATGGCAAAGTAGTCTGCAATGTCTGCCGCAATACTTTTGGCATCCGATTCCGCGGCACTACAGAATGCCTTGTTCCTGTAGGCGATAAAGTTTGGTATGGCGATGGCTGCCAGAATACCGATAATGGCGATAACGATCATCAATTCGATCAGGGTGAAACCTTGTTTGTTGCCTCTCATTTTCTGAAACATTATGGTCCTCCTTTTAGTGGTGCAGTTTATGTTAAACGAAAATCGGGTCGTATTCTCTCAAATTTTCTTGCGGATGCGTCGCGCGCTCCAATTCACCTCCTTGAATTTTTTGTTTTTGTATTTTACAAGCTGATAGACAGCAAAAGCCATACCATAAAAAAATAAATAAATCAATAACAATGCAACCATTTGTGTTGATTATATAAATAAATTAAATTGTTTTTTTGCGACAAGAAGAATGTGACAGGAGAATTGATTTAAATGACATGTTTTGGCACAAAATGACAATAATTGTCACCTCTCGATATTCAGTTTGTCCAAGCGGTAGCGGATCGATCTGAAGGTGATGCCGAGCAGTTTTGCGGCGGTGTGCTTGTTGCCCTGGCTGATGTCGAGAGCTTTCTCCAGGTAGGCCCGTTCGATTTCTGCCAGTATGGTGTCGATGGAGACCCCGTGTGCCACTTCATCCAGATCGAAGCGGCGATCTTTGACGCCCTCGATCCATCGCTTCTTATATAGCGACAGTTCTAGACTGTCCGGCAACAGGATATTGGTACTGGTCAAGGCAACACTGCGTTCCAGGAGATTTTCAAGTTCGCGAATATTTCCGGGGAAGTCATACTTTTTCAGGAGCTCGATGGCGTAGGAAGATATTTTTGTAATTTCTTTGCCCATTTCCCTGGAGTACTTGTCCAGGAAAAACTGCGCCAGGGGCTTCAGGTCACCCATGCGTTCGCGCAAGGGGGGGATCTTTATTTCAATGACGTTCAGTCGGTAGAACAGATCTTCCCGGAATCGCCCGCCCATGATCTCCTTTTTCAGGTCCTTGTTGGTTGCCGAGATAAATCGGATATCGACGGAAATGTCCTGGGTGTCCCCCACGCGTTTAAACACTTTTTCCTGTACCGCCCTGAGAAGCTTTACCTGAAAACTGGTACTCAATTCACCGATTTCATCCAGAAAGACAGTGCCTTGGTCGGCGACCTCAAAAAGGCCTTTCTTGTCGTTGCTTGCGCCGGTGAACGACCCTTTTTTGTGCCCGAAGAACTCGCTCTCCATGAGTGTCTCAGGGATGCTGCCGCAATTGATCACCACAAAAGGATCCTCTTTGCGGTCACTCTGATCATGGATAGCCCTGGCGATGAGCTCCTTTCCGGTACCACTTTCACCGGTGATGAGGATATTGGTCTTGGTTCTCGCTACCTGGCGGATCATGTCATAAATATGGAGCATTCTGGGGCTGTTGCCAACAATCGTTCCAAAATGGATGGTATCATCCCGATCAAGATTGAGTGCTTTGTTATCCTGATCGCTGGTTCTAATGTCCAGTGCGCTTTTAATGGTGTGTTTCAGTTCTTCATTGTCAAAAGGTTTGGGGACATAATCATAGGCACCTTCATTCATGGCTTCTACAGCATTTTCCGCCGAAGAATACGCGGATATCATAATCACAACAACTTCCGGATTTTTTTCTTTGGCGCGTTTGAGCACCTCTATGCCGTTGATGTCTCCAAGTTTTATGTCACAGAGCAGCAGGTCGTAAGAGCCCTTTTGAAGCAGCGAAATGGCTTGTTTCCCGCTGTCGGCGGACGTGACCTGGTAACCTTCTTTGGTGAGAATGATCTCCAGCAGTTCCAGCATGCTGCGTTCATCGTCGATTACAAGAATGTGGGGTTTGGTCACATCCGGCATAAGTGTATCCTTTCGATGGTTGTGTTCTGTTAAGAAGCCTGGTACACGATCCTGCCGTTTACAATAGTTAAGACCGGTCCGCCTTTCAAGGCCCAATCGTCGAAAGGCGTGTTGCGGCTTTTGGATTGAAACGATTCAGCACAGACGCGTATTTGTCTGTCCAAGTCGATCACCGTGATATCTGCAACGGCATTCTCATGTAATCCGCAGGGAATATTCAGTATTTTAGACGGATTGAGGGACATTTTTCGTATCAATTCCGTTAGGGTCAGGTGTCCCTTAGCAACAAGTGTCAATGCCAGGGAAACAGATGTTTCGAGCCCGATAATCCCGTTGGGGGCTTTTTCGAATGCGACCTTTTTTTCATCGGGGTGATGCGGCGCGTGGTCTGTGGCAATGGCATCGATGGTACCGTCCACCAGACCTTCGATAATGGCAGCTCTGTCTTTGGACGAACGCAGTGGCGGATTCATTTTCGCATTGGTTCCACATGTCCTGACAGCATCATGGGTGAGCATGAAGTAATGGGGGGCTGTTTCCGCCGTAACCGGAATTCCTTTTTGCTTGGCAGCACGGATAGCCGCCACAGACTCTCTTGTGCTGACATGGGCGATATGGACGCTCGCTCCCGTAAGATCGGCCAGAGCGATGTCACGTTGGACCATGACGCTTTCGGCGGCGTTGGGGATACCCGGGATTTTAAGGGCCAGGGCAACATGTCCTTCATTCATGGCGCCCTTCCCTGCAAGATCGAGATCCTCGGCATGTGATATCACCGGAAGATCGTAATTCTTAGCATTTTCAAGTGCCTTTCGCATGAGACGGTTGCTGGTAACCGGCATGCCATCATCTGAAAGTGCCACCGCGCCGGCTTTTTTCAAGGCACCAAAGCGGGTCATGCAGCTTCCTTCAAGAGAATGGCTGATTGCCGCACAGGGGTAGACTCTTGTCATGCCTTCTGCACGGGCTTTTTCCAGGATGTAGGCGGTGACAGTGGGCGAATCATTGACAGGATCGGTATTCGGCATCGTGCAAACACCTGTAAACCCACCATGAACTGCGGCCAGGCTACCGGTCTTGATGGTTTCCTTGTGTTCATGGCCGGGTTCCCTGAAATGAACATGCATATCGATGAAGCCGGGCGCTATAACTTTACCGCAAAGATCGATAACTTTCAGGTTGTCCGGGGTGTTGGGCACGTCAGGAAATTTGTCGGTATTCTTTCCAGAGGGTATGATGGCTTCGATGCGGCCGTTTCTGATCAGAACATCCATTCTGCCATCCAGATGCTCCGGATCGATGACGTGTCCGCCTTTTAACAGTAAGTCCATAGACCTATCTTAAAATATCAAAAATTCTATCCCAGCGTACGTAATTCAACAGGGCTTCGGAATTGTTCTTGTTCCAGGACCAGTAGATCATGAATGCTTTGCCCTTGACAGCTTTCAAATTGACAAATCCCCAGAACCGGCTGTCTTTGCTGTTATCCCGGTTGTCGCCCATGACGAACAATGAATCCTGGGGAACGATAACCGGTCCGAAATTATCTCTCTTGTTATATACCGCCGGTATGATGTGCGGATCCGTGTGGATGGCGTATGCCTGATCAATCAGTTCGTCGTTGACAAATAGTTTCTTATTACGGACTTCGATGACGTCCCCTTCGATACCCACAACCCGTTTAATGAAGTCGACTTTGGGGTTTTCGGGATATCGAAATACGATGATATCATCCCTGTGCGGTTCTTTGATGGGGATAATCATCTTTTGTACAAAAGGAAGCTTGATACCATAGATGAATTTGTTGACCAGTATGTGGTCGCCGATCTGGAGGGTTTCTTTCATGGAACCGGAGGGGATTTTAAAGGCCTGGACCACGAATGTCCTGATAAACAGCGCCAGCAGTATGGCGATGGCAATGGCCTCGACGTTTTCACGCAGGCCGCTCTTTTTGTTTTCGGTCTTCGGGGAAGTCTTCGCATCTGATGGGGTTTTCAAGTATGACACCTATATTTATTATATATCAATTAGTTGAAGTATAATTCTTAAAGTTATGTTTGCAATAATAGCGGCCGCGATATCATCCAATACGATACCGGTTCCACCTTTGAATCTGCGTTCCAGAAAACGGATGGGGAACGGCTTGGTAATGTCGAGCACCCTGAATAACACAAAACCGAGTCCTGCTGTCGTGGCAGTGAAAGGGAGACCCGCCAGGGTCAGGGTCATACCCAGAATTTCGTCGATGACAATGGCCCCGGGATCTTTTTGCCCCATTATCTGTTCGGCTTCACCTGCGATCCATATGGCAAATGGAATTGTCAGTGCGATCAGGACAAGAGAAATCCACGGATCAATTCTCGACAGCAGCCAGCAGATGGGGAGACCGGCCAGTGTGCCGAATGATCCCGGAGCAAACGGCATGTTACCAAGCGAGCAGCCACTCGAAAGAAACAATATCGTTTTCTTTCGCAATATCATGGCACGTCTCTATAGTCTGGGTCGGTTTTTGTCAAGGGGATGTTGGGTCTCGTAAGCTTTACAATGATGATTTTATAAATTGGTGATCAAGCCTCTTATAGGGGCAACCCAGTGCCGGGTCCTTTGGACCCGGGTATCTACTCAGTCGGTGGCGCAGCTTCCCGATCAATCAGTTCGTACACTCTTTTAATGGGGATCTTATGGGCAAGGGCAATTTTTTTACATGATTCATATTCCGGCACCAGGCGGGTGTTTCCGTCCTGATTGGTTATTTTTTTCATCAGGACATCGCCAAGGGTGGTGGAGACGGTGATGATTTCACGTATGAGTTTGGCGCGCTGCAGGGGATGGAAGCGGACACCCGTCGATGTGGTTTCGGAAAGAATTCGGTTGATAACGGCAGCTCGTTTATCCATATCGCACAGCACCTGAATCAAGGTTCCCGGTCGGTTTTTTTTCATGAAAACAGGAATCCAGTAGACATCCAGAGCACCGTCGTCAAAAAGGCGATCCATAAGATAACCGAATATTTCCGGGTTCATATCGTCCACACAGGTTTCGACAACAACCACGGTGTCTCCCACCAGGAACTCCTGGTCGTCCTTGTTGGACAGGGTATGCATCTGCCCTGTCATTACCCGCAGGAGATTGGGGTGGTTCTGAAGTTTTCGAGATCCAGCGCCGTAGCCGATTTTTGCGATCGTCATGGGCGGTATATCAACAAAATCTTTGGCAAGGGTTTTTATGATGGCGGCACCGGTGGGAGTTACCAGTTCCGCGGAAATTCCAGAGCCGTATACCGGAACATCTTTGAGTATTTCCATTGTTGCCGGCGCAGGTATGGGCAGGGTGCCATGCTGGCAGTCGACAAATCCTTTCCCCAGGGGGATTTTAGACGACAGGACGGTGTCGATGCCCAGGTATTCCAGGCACAGGGCGCTTCCCACGATATCCACGATGGAATCGATTGCCCCCACTTCATGGAAATGAACGCTGGTTTTTTCCACACCGTGAATCTTGGACTCTGCTTCGGCGACCTGGTCGAAAATGGCCAGGCTGGTTTTTCGTACATAGTGTGTCAGGGAACATTGTTCTATCATTACTTTGATATCGCCGTAGTGCCTGTGGATAGGGTTTCCCTGCACATGTACCTGAAAATGCCGGGCCTGGATTCCGTGACATGATATGGGATCTGCAGACAATGCAAACCCATCCACTGACAATCCTGACAGTTGTTCCTGAAGCCATTCCAGGGGAACCCCGGTATCCAGCAAGGCGCCAACCACCATATTGCCGCTGATACCAGAGAAACAATCAAAATAAGCCGTTGTCATGCTGTTTCCCCATGGGCGTGCAAACGGATGATCTCCAGGAGAAGTTCGGCTGTTGCCACCATGTCATCCAGTTTGACCGATTCCTTGACGGTGTGCATATCCTTCATTCCCGTACCAATCACGCCCAGATCGATGCCGTGTTGGGTAAAAACATTGGCATCGGCGCCACCGCCGGTTGATTTGCAGGCCATGGTGCGGTTCAAATTGGTCGCCGCCTGCCTGGCCAGGGACACCACACGATGGCTTTCCGGAATATCTGTACGGGTAAATTCTTTTTCAACGGTATGTTCAAGATACGGCAGGCTATCATCCGAGGAACTCTCAAACTGGTCCGAAACCGCTTTTTGAAAGGCGCTTACCATGGCCGTCGTTACCTTGTTCAGCTTTTCTTCGTCATGACTCCGGGCTTCACCCTCCACACGCACACGTTCGGGTACGATGTTGATGGCCAGCCCTCCTTGAATGATACCAATGTTGCAGGTGGTTTCGCGGTCGATACGGCCAAGTTTCATGTCTGCAATGGCCTTGCCTGCAATCTGGATGGCATTGATCCCGTTTTCCGGTTTGGCGCCGGCATGGGCGGCTTTTCCGTGAACCGTGAAAACTAGGTAGTTGGCGGAAGGTGCCCGTGTAATGATTCCTAAAGGGTCTGTGGCATCCAGGGCGAAACCGTATGTCGCCGACAGCATGTCATAATTGAGGTTTTTAGCCCCTAAAAGACCGATTTCTTCACACACGGTTAAAACCACTTCCAGGGGACCATGGGGCAGGCTGTTTTCCTTTATTATCCAAAGCACTTCCAGGATGACAGCCAGGGCGCTCTTGTCGTCGGCGCCCAGGATGGTGTCACCCTTGCTTGAGAAGACACCGTTTTCCAAAACAGGCTCAACCCCCCTACCCGGTTCAACCGTGTCCATGTGCGCATTCAGGAGCATGGGTGGGACCGTAACATTGCCTTTAAATTTGGCAATGATGTTTCCGGTTTGCCCACCGATCTTCTCTCCGGCATCATCTTGGGCAACCTCGGCGCCCATGGATGTCAATATCTCGCAAAGCAATTCTGCGATGGCTTGCTCCTCTTTGGAGACTGAATCGATGCGCACCAGGCGTGAAAAGGTTTGGGCCAGTCTTTCCTTGTCGATCATGAGTTCTCTCCTGTGAATAAAAACGTTACACGATTTTAAGTTGACAAAATAGAGAATGCCTATATTATAAGCGGGTTCTTGTCCTATGGAAGTGCGCAGCTTACTGGTGAGGCTCCCGGACTTCAAATCCGGTGTGGGGCGCTAAAACCGTCCCGGGTGGGTTCGATTCCCATGCACTTCCGCCAATACTTTTATCTTGACTCCAACCCCATATAAATCTCAAATACAGGTGATTTTGGCAACAGGTATTTGACTGATAAAGCAAAAGAAAGCCCTGTCCAAAAAGACAGGGCTTTTATGGTTCATCTGTTGCTGCTGCAATGTCGTAGCATACCATGATGCGGACGCTTTCAGCTCAAAAAATTTAGGATTTTTCTGCAGCGTTGTTTAAATATTTACCCACCAGTATGGCAACCAGAATCGTCATATAAAACTGTCCGACAACGGCTATGCTTATTGTAACAGATTTTGCCAAAGATGATACGGGTGTGACATCCCCATATCCCAAGGTTGTCAGGGAAACAAAGCTGAAATATAGATAATCATGAAATCCCTTGGCAACTCCCCCGGCAAAATTAATCGCCGCGGAATCCAGGTGATAGATATGCTTGTTCACTATTTCCGCAATAGCCAGACACAACGCTCCCAATATTCCTAAAAGCAGATACCCGTTGATTGCATTGATGATGATGGTGACATTGACCTTTATGCTTTTGGCCACATGTCTGACCATAAATACAACAATAAACACATCGAAGAAAAAAAATGAAAAGGCAAAAATCAAGAACAAGGTGTTGTTGTCAAGAAAGTAAGCTATCCAGTTTAAACAGATGGTCACTGTACCGGATACAATCAGAATCTTTTGAGCTCTTTCAACAAAGTCCAGGGAAAAAGTGCCGAAGAATATTACCGCCGTAAAAAGGATATTTTTCATCAACTCGTCATTGGAAGACAAAGCGGGCAGGAAAAGAATCAGGATGAGCAGGCAGATTAAGAGAGCGATATTATTTCTGGTAAGGTCCTTTTTTTTCATACAAAAGCCTATGTCATATAGCAGGATGATGAGGGTTTTGGTCGTTTTTGTCGTGGAGCCCCAATATTCTTCTTATTTTGCCTACCATTCCGAAAAAAAGATGTAAGGTTTACCAGTCCGGTGCCCGCCAGCGCAGCCTGTCTTCCTCTTCCGGTGGTGGTTCCGATTCTGCAGGTGCCAGCAGATTCCCCCAGTCTGTCCGTTCCTGCATGGTCTTTCGCGTCTCCTCTGGCACAAAATCTTTACCTTCACGAATCTGCCACCCTCCCCCAAGGGCTTTGAACAGGGCAATAAAATTCTCGGCAACCGATCCTTTGACCTCGGTTAAACGATTTTGCGCTTGACTCTGAGATCGTTGGGTATCCAGCACCCGTTGATAGTCCACCATTCCTTCCTGATACTGGATCATGGAAAGATCCACCGACCGTATGGCTGCTTTCACGCTTTCGGTCAAAAATTTTTCCTCATCCTGGGACCGTAAATAGGCCACCATGGCATCTTCCACCTCCTGGGCTGCCTTGAGCACGGTATTCTGGTAATTGACAACCAGTTGCTGAAAACGGGCATCCTGAACACGCACCTGGTTTTTGGTGCGCCCGTAGTTAAAAATGTTCCAGGTAAAAGCGGGTCCGCCGAAAAACCTGACACTGTCGGAAACCCATAAGTCGCTGAATGAGCTGCCACCGGGATACCCTGCTGATGTGACATCCGCGTTACTTGACTGCAGACCGATGGAGCCGAAAAGAGAGAAATGCGGGTAAAGGTCTGCCTTGGCAACACCGATGAGGGCGCTCTGGGAGGCCAGCTGCCGCTCTGCAAGTCGGATATCCGGGCGCCGCCGCAGCAGCTCGGACGGAATCCCTACTCTTGCCTCGGCAGGTGTCGTGGGAATGGGCTTTGATGATGTTAAGATATTCTCGAGTTCCCCGGGGAGCATTCCCAGCAAGATAGCCAATCCGTTCCTGCCTTGGCGAAGTCCTATCTGTATCCGGGGAATCGTGGCGTTGGTGTCCTGCAGCAGGGTCTGGGCCTGTTGTACATCCAGCTCGGTGATGTCGCCTTCTTTGAAACGCGTTTCAACGATTTTAAGGGATTGTTCCTGAATCTTCACGTTTTCACGGGCAATCATCAGAAGCATCTCTTGTTTACGAATAAAGACATAGGTACGGGCGACTTCTGCAGTGAGGGTGACCAGGATGTCATCATAGCTTGCAATGGATGTTTCAAGCTTACCCACGTTTGACTCGACGGCGCGGCGGAATTTACCCCAGAAGTCCAGTTCCCAGGCAGCGTCAAACCCCAGATCGATGGTGCCATAGTTAAAATCAGCACCGGGCTGGGTATTGGCTGCGTTTTCGCTCAGGCTTGTATAGGTGGCGTTCCCCCCCACCGATTGTGATTGGGGGTAGAGGTCACCGATGGCGATGCCTAACTGGGCGCGGGCTTCCAGGATTCTGATGCCTGCGATTCGAAGGGAAAGGTTCTGTTGAGACGCCATGTCGATCAATGTGTTGAGATCCGGGTCATTAAAGACCGTCCACCACTGGGCAAAATCCCCTGACTCACTTTTGATGAGAGGGTCTTCCTCCTCAAGCCATTTCTGGGGTTGCGGTGCTTCGGGTTTGACATAATCCGGCCCCACCGCGCATCCGGCAAGCAGCAGGGCAAGACCGATAACCAATCCATAAATGAGACGGCTCGTTTTCATATTATCAGTCGTTCCTTTTGGTAAAAAATATGGTTCTTCTCCCATTTAGTAGGGAGAAAGGATTCAAGGGTTCAAGGGTTCAAGTGTTTGTTCTCCAGGGACCTGATCATCGCTTCCAGCATTCTTTCGACTTCCTCGATTTCTTCTCTCAATTTCTGAAACCTTATAATTTACGAGCAGTTAACTGTTGCCTCACTTCATCTTACTGGAACCCTGGGCCCCTCGACCCCTTGAACCCTCTATTTGGATCAACCCTTTTGACAATGATCCAAAAGATATACTAAGCTCCAACCTGCTCTTTGGGTGCTTTAATACGGAAAAACAGGGAGTAAAGCGCCGGAACGTAGTTCAGGGTAAATAGACTGCCAATACCAAGGCCGAAAAACATGACACATGCCATATTGTAAAAGAGCGCGTCATGATAAATGATCAGCGGCGTAAACCCGAGCATGGTCGTTGAAACCGAAAGCAGTATGGGTCTGAAGCGGCTGACGGCTGAATTGATAACTGCATCATAGGGTGATTGCCCCTCGCGTCTGTTTTCTTCGATTTTATCGATCATGACAATGCCGTTATTGACAATGGACCCGGCCAGAGCCAGCAATCCGAGAATGGCCATAAAACCAAAATCCGCCCGCATTACATACAGACCCACCACGGCACCCACCAGCACCAGGGGCATGGTCAGCATGATAATGGCGGCACGCCGGATGGAGTTGAACTGCCACACCAGCAGAATGACGATGGCGGCAAAACAGGGAAACAAGGGTTTTGACAATTTCGCCATTGCTTTGGCGGAGTTTTCCAGTTCGCCGCCCATTTCCCAGTGGTGATTTTGAGGAAAATCCAGTTGGTCGAGGGTGGGCTTGATCTGCCCAAAGAGTTCAACCGCCTTCAATACCTGGTGCTTGGCGCTGACTTTTATGGTGCGTTCCTGGTTGTAGCGAACGATGCGGTTGAGATCGCCTCTTTGGTATACATCGGCAACCTGATTGACGGGTACAATGGTTTTTTGGGATTGTGAATAAATGTTGATTGTCGACAGGCTGGACGTTGCCTTTCGTTCCGCCTCGATGCCACGCCCTACAATGGGAATATCCACATTGCCCTGGTGGAAATCGGTTATGGTGTAACCGTCGACAAAGGCACTCAGAGAGTCGGCCACATCCTGGGAAGATGATCCGGCACGGCGGGCACGGTACTGATCCACCTCGATTTTGGCGGAAAGAACCCGGTTGTTCCAATCATCTTTGATATCCAGGGTACCGGGGATATTCAATAAGCCAGCCTTTAATTGCTCGGCCTGTTTTCTCAATATATCCATGTCGGGACCACTGAGGCGGATCTCCAGTATTCCGGGTTCGGAAGACCCCAGGTACATGGGTTTGACTCTTCCACGGGTATTGGGGAAATGATCCAGCAGATGCTGCCGTGTACGCTTGATCATTTCTGCCACCTGATCCCCTGTCTGGGTGTTTACGATAACAAAAGCATTGTTCGGGTCAGGATCCGTGGGTGACAGCGAAAGAAAAAACCGGGGTCCGCCATTGCCCACATAGGCGATTGACCCGGTGATTTCGGGGTTCTCATTTTTATCCTTCAACCAGGCGCAAAAATCCTGGACACTCCTGTCGGTTGCTTCGATATGGGTTCCGGCCGGGAAATCGAGATAGACCGTGTACTGATTTCGGTCACCATTGGGAAACAGGATGCGGGGTATTTTTGTAAACCCGTAGACCGAAAATGCAAAGCACACACCCACGACACCCAGCACAAGCAATCGGTTGCGCAGACCAAATACCAGGATATTTCGGTAGATCTGATAGAATTTTCCCTGGTAAGGGTCAATATCTTCTTTTTTATCCGTGCTAACAGCCGGCTTGACCTTCATAAACCAGTAGCAAAAACTGGTGGAGGAGAACATGGAGAGAAACCATGAGCCCATGAGCAGAATAATCATGACCTGACCCAGAGATTTGGTATAATCCCCGGTGCTTCCAATTTGCAGAATAATCGGTCCAAAAGCAAAAACGGTTGTGAGGGTACTGGTCAAAAGCGGGACGGAAAGAGCCCGGCCCGATTTCAGGACCGCCTCTTTGCGATCCATGCCGCTTTCCAGATTCACCTTGATATCATCGGACACCACGATGGCGTTGTCCACAAACATACCCAGGGCAATAATCATCGTAGCCAGTGAAATGCGTTGCATTTCTATATTGAACACACTCATCATCAGCACCCCGAAGAGCATGACAAAGGGAATGAATGACCCCACGATCAAACCGGTTCGAAGCCCCAGCAAAATCATGACAACCGCAACCACAATGGCCACACTCTGTACCACATTGCTCACCATCCCGTCGACGGATTTGGAGATGAGGTCAGGCTGAAAGGTAGCAAACTCCAGCTTATAACCCAGGGGAAGAGATTGTTCGATCTCATTGACTTTATTCTTCAAGCGTTCCCCGAATGCCACTGCATCCACGCCCTTGAACAGAAAGACACTCAGGACAATCGCTGGATGACCATTGTAATAAGCGGGATTCTGGACGGGTTCCACATAGGCTTTCCGGATGCTGGCGATATCACGCAGGGGGATTGCAGCCTGGGTGCCGGCAACGGGTATCAGCGCATCACCGATCTCCTCGATGGATTTGAAACTGCCCAATGTCTCCAGGACGATTTCCGTACCGTTGATATCGACCCGGCCGGCCGGCCGGATGGCGTTTTGCTGTCTCAAGGTATTGCCGATGACCCCTGGATCGATGCCGAGTTGTGCCATTTTGGCATTTGAATATTCGATATAAATACGCTCTTCTTGAACACCGGTGAGATCGATTTTCTGGATCCCCTTCATCAGGTTGATGCGCTCCCGGATATCACGGGCGGTTTCACGCATTTCCGCCATGGAAAAACCGTCGCTCCAGAGGGCGATGGTGGCTATGGATGTGTCACCGACGGTGTCGTTCACCATGGGTCCGATGGTTCCCTCGGGTAACGTGGGAGCCAAATCACTCATGCGATTGCGCAACAGCTTCCAGACCGCGGGCAGGTTTTCTGCAGGCACTTCGTCCTTGATGGTCACATGGATCAGGCATTCACCGACTTTGGATGTGGAATCTTTGATATCGTCGACTTCACCCATGGATCTGAGCTTTTCTTCGATGGGACGGGTAAGCAGGCGCTCGATCTTCTCCACAGACATACCGGGGTTTTTTGCCGCAACCAGTGCTTCGCGAATAGTAATGCGCGGATCTTCAAGTTTTGGAATTTTCCCAAACAGGATAATGCCGCCAAAAAAAATCACCAGCAGCATGATGACAACGGTTCGAGAATTATCGAGTGCAAAATCAGTTATGCTTTTCATTTTCTACTCCGAATTAAAGATGTTCCCCGGCAGGTTTCGGGGAATCTTTGACCATAAGGAATTCTGTCTAATTCAAGTGCGCGCGTTGTTGATGTTAAAAAAGCTGATGCAATCGTTATAAATTATGGCAAGATAAACACCGTTATTCTTCCAAAAGTTTTACTTTCATGCCATCCGCCAGGAAACTTACGCCGGCGATTGCGATGATATCTCCGGCAGAGAGACCTTCAGATATGACCATCAAATTGTTTTGTGCGTCAAGGGTTTTGATGGACGTCTTTCGGACGGTGGTGGTTTGCGGGTCATACACAAACACATATCCCTGCCCAGCCTCTTTGGCGGGCAAAATTGCCTGAAGCGGGACCAGGTAACCGGCAGTTTGTTTGCCCTCTTTCATGGCTAAGGCCACTTCAGCGGTCATACCCGGGCTTATGTTCGCTGTCTTCCCCACCAGGCTGACCTTGACCGGAAAAGCGTTGGATTTTACAGCGGCAGAACCGATATAAGAAATACGTCCTTTTACAGAGTGGTCAGGCAGTGTGGGAAACTGGACTGTTGCGCTTGTACCGATACGTATGCGGTTGATGGTGGTCTCGGGAACCGCCAGTTCCACTTCCATGGCGCCTTTGGCATCGATGACAAAAACTCTTTGTCCGGTCTTTATTTCTTCGTGGGGATCCACGGAACGCCAGGCGATATAGCCATCGTACGGTGCAGCAAGGGTGGTCTTGCTTAGGTTTCGTTTGGCATAATTTACCTTTGCCACCTGAACATTTACCTGGCTCAGGGCGGACTCGAGATCATACTTGGCTTTGTCCAGCCTGCTTTTGGAACCCGCGCCCTGTTCAAAAACCCTCACCTGTCGATTGTAGGCCTCCTTATTATTATCAACCCTGGCCCTGGCCGCTACCAGTTCAGCCTGGGCAGCCTCCAGGTCCAAGCGGTAGGGTTCTTTGTCAAGAACGGCCAATACCTGTTCTTTGCGGACAGGATCACCGATATCCACATGCACCGTCTTGACATTTCCGTCCACCTCAAAACTCAGATTGGAAGAATCGACCGCTTTGACGATGCCTGAAAACTTGCGGATTTGGTTGGTGGCCATTTCGGATACGGTGATAGTCTTCAGGGATCGAATCTGTTCAACAATCTCAACTTCTTCTTTGCATGCCGTTAGTGCGCACCCTATAATGGCCAAAAATAAAACCTTTATCAAAAGCCTGTTAAAATACGAGCCCTTAACCATATGCGTCTCCTTTATATTTATTTTTCTGCATCCCTGAATTTGAAACAGGCCCAAACAGAACCATTATTTAGGGATTGAAGAATTTTCAAAGCAAGCTACGAGTAATCCTTGAACTTTTCACAAAATACCCCTTAACTCAAGAGTTATTGCTGCGGGGGCTCTGTTTCAAGAATTCTTCAATTGAATTTCGACCCATTGGGCGTTCATTTGTGTTTCAGCTGCCGGAAGATCCGAATCCGAGTCGACAGCCCGCATCCCCATTGTCTCGATCCGCTGGGATGAAACTCCTTTGCCCACCAGATAGCCCTTTACAATATTGGCTGTGAATTCAGACATTTTTTTGTTGTAGCGGTCACTCCCCTGGCTTTCCGAATACCCTTGGATGGAAATTTCGAGGTGGGGGTGATTATGTAGTATCACACTGAGACTGTCGAGTGTGTCAATACCATCCGTACTGAGCTCATTGTTGTTAAATTGTATCCGGATAACCCTCTGCGCGTCCGGTAGTCCAAACTGTTTTTGACTGTCCTCAGGTTGGGGCGGGACATCCGGAAGGTATTCAGGTTCTGCAATATCGGATGGCTGTTCCCGCGTTGCTTGTGTTGATTCCATTTTTTCCGGAAGGATTGTCTGTTCTCCGGGGTCAATCCGGGTATCTTCCGTGGAAAGTGAGACCGGATTGGTTTCCTGGGGTGTCGACGTTCGATTAAAAGGGATATATTGTGGGTAATAATGGTAAACGGCAATGGCAACCCAGGTGGCTGTCAAAAACAGTAAAATCGTGTACAAGACCTTTTGAGCGATCGGACTCCGGGATATTGAAGCAGATTTCAGCTGGCCGGTCGTCTGTGCTGATTTATCTAAGCTCTTTTCTCTTTTAGACCGACTTTCTTGATCCTGCAGTGTCAGTTCTGCGGCGCACTCCTTGATAATTTTGGGACCGATTTTTCTGGACTCATCGATAAAGCCGGTTATCAGCGCTCGGTCGCAAATAATGTTGATAAGACGCGGATATCCCTTGGAGAACAGAAAGACCTCCTGTATAGCAGCTGTGTTGAAAAGTGTTTTGGCGGCACCGGCTACTTTCAAGCGATAATGAATGTATTTGCCCGTCTCTTTGGCAGACAGGGGTTTCAGATCATAATTGACCGAAATTCGTTGACGCAAGGCTCTGTTTTTGGGTTCCAGGATAATGCTGTTGAATTCGATCTGGCCGACGAAGAAAATGTTGATCAGTTTGGTCGACTGTGTTTCGATATTGGATAGCAGTCGGATCTCTTCCAGCAATTCCTGGCTGAGCCGCTGAGATTCATCGATGATCAGCAGCACCTTTTTTTGTTCCGCATGGGCACGCTTCAAGAAGCTGCTGAAGCTATGAAGAAACTCTCCTTTGCTGGAAAATGCTTGCGGAAGCTGGAATGCCCTGCCAATATATGAGAAGAAATCATCTTTCCCCATGCCTGGATCCAAAAGCGTCGCGACGATTATCTCCTCTCCAAGGGTGTTCATCAGCGCATTGATCAGGGTTGTCTTTCCTGTACCCACGTCCCCTGTAAGCAGAAGAAAGCCCTTGTTGTCCATCAATGCGTATCTCAGAACCGCCAGCGCTTCCTTGTGTTTGTCTCCAAACCACAAAAAGTTCGGATCGGTTGTGATCTGAAATGGCTTTTTGTCAAGCTGGTAATAGGATAGATACATTTAGAGTTGGTCCAAAAATGTCAGATCTTTAGCTTGTGTGTGTTTAGTGCCGACAGAAACGACTTCCAGTTTTTGTTCGTTTGTGTAGCGGTAGTATAATCGACCTTTGTAGGAAAACAGTACCTCAAAAACAGTTTCTCTGTTTTTTTTGCCAAAAACCTTTCTCTTGATCGATACCCGTTTGGGGTCGTCGTGAAGCTGAAGCATAATTTCTTCCGCCTTCAATTGTAAATCCGGGGACAGAGAAATAAAGCCATTGACGGCCCGATCATGGACGAGGAGATTTTTGTAGAGTGTTCTAAATCGTTTTTGGAGGGCTTCGGAAGCTTTTGCTTTTTGTTTACTACTTTTTAGCTCTCCTTTTTCATATTGTGATATTTTATTTTTGAGGAGATCTAGCTCTTCTTCCTGTGTTTTTTGAAGGGAAAGGTTTTTTTCCAGGTTTTTTTCTAATGTTACGATTTCGTCGATCATTTCATCTTCGGTTCTGCTGGCTTTTTCTTTTTCTGAATCGTATACTTTTCTGGTTTTGCGCAACTCACCTGAAAGATATTTTCTTTGCTCGTTCAATTTTTCAAGTCTGGCTTGATGGGTCTGCTCCATCTGCGACAGGCGCTGGATTTCATCCTGAACAGATCGGGTTTCTCTCTCAGCTATACGGGAAACCCTCCGATAATAGAATGAAAAAATCAAAAGCGACAGGAATAGATACAACGCCAGCATGGCAACTGAAAGGAACTGATCGCGTGCGACCTGAACATTCACTACCACCTTAAATCCTTGATTTAAGGCAGTGTAATTTTCCTTGGCGACTTGTATGGATGAGCGTGTTGAGGGGGACATCTCTTCTGGTCTGAATGTGCCTGGATAGACAATGGTATTTGAGCGGGTGGTTACGGTTACGGATGCCTTGACACCCCAGGAAAGAAGCACTTTGGACTGAATGTAGCTGTCGATATTCTGAGTAATGGCGTCGACAATGCCGACACTGCCTTCAAACAACGGGCGGGTGTCTCCGAGATAGATTTCTTCAATTTCGTTGCTATAGAGGGATTGGAGTTTCTTTTCTATCACCTGGATGGAGGCAATATATAGTACCGGCGGCATGAGAATGCACAGGATTAGAATCTTGAATGGAAAATACTTCATTAAACACACAAATTTTACAGTTTAGGAATTGAGTCTTGCTGTGCGATTTTACAATTTGGACAAAATCGACCTGGCTTCATCAGCGCCGTCGAAGTCCGTATCAAGGGAGATGGCCTTCTCGAGCTGTTTTTTTGCACGCGTCTTATTCCCTTTCTGATAGTATGCCATGCCTAAATGATAGTTGACGGTCGGGTTGTCGGGAAGTTTTTCAAGGCTGTCTTCGAATTCGCCGATGGCACTGTCATAGAGACCTTTTTTATAGTAGATCCATCCCAGTGTGTCCATGACGCTCGGTTCTTCCGGGAGCTGCTCTTTGGCTTTTTGGGCGTACCCCAGAGCTTCATCGATATTCTTGTCCTGGATAGACAGAAGATAGGCAAGGTTGTTGGCAGCCGGTGCAAAATCAGGTTTGATATCAAGGGCGGCACGATAGTGTTTTTCGGACAAATCGAACCGCTTGTTCAGGTCATAGATCGTACCCAGCATCATGTTGGCGCTGGTCTGCTGCGGGTTTTTCGCAAGAATGGATTCATACTGGGCGATGGCCTTATCCGGGTTGTTTCCTGAAAGGTATAGCCTGGCAAGCGCATAGTAGGATCTGAGGTAATCCGGATTTTCCTGGAGGGCCTTTTCAAAGGCCTGTTCCGCCTTATCCCGCATGTTCTGAGAAAGATAGAGCCCCCCTTTAAGGTTGTGGATAACTGCGAGCACAGCCGGTACGTCACCGATAGTCTCGATTTGGCGGTCACATTTATCTAAGGCTGTTTTGAATTCCTTCTTCTCGGTGTGAAGCAGAATGACATTGGTGAACACATCCATCAGTTTTGGATTGATGGCCAATGCTTTATCAAAGTTAGCAAGTGCTGCCTGGTATTGCTTTGTCAAGCGCTGCAATAAGCCCATGCGGAAATACCCGGTGGGATTTTGGGGATCCAGGGTGATGAGCTTCTGGAAATCGTCTTTGGCACCGTCGAGATCTTTTTGAAACAGTTTTGTGTTTCCCAGTACCAATGTGGCCTGATAGTTGTCCGGTGCCAGTTCAAGTATATCAAGGCTCTCTTTTTGGGCGAGTTCGAAATCACGCTGCCGCAAGTAAATTTCGGCCATCAGAAGTTTGGCTCTTATGAAGTGCGGATTGGTGTCGATGGCCTTTACCAGGGACGCTTTTGCCATACTGCTGTCACCTTTGCTGAGATAAGAGACCCCCAGAAAATAATGTGCCGCAGTGGCGTTGGGCTCCTCTTCCACCAACCGGCTCAATACGTCTATAGCGTCGTCAAACTGTCTTTTTTGGACCAGCAGTTCTCCCTTGAGCAAGCGGGCAGGAAAGTAGTTTGGACGTTCCTGGAGTATGGTGTCTATGGTGGACGCAGCTTGATCCATATTCTTATTCTTGAGATGAAATCTGGCAATGGTGATCTTGACGCGAATATCATCCGGTTGACGATCCAGGGCTTGTGTATAAAGGCTAAGTGCCTTTACGTTATTACCCGTCATTTCATAAAAACCTCCAGCAACCATGTAAGATCGGATGTTGTCCGGCTCTTTTTCGATTGCGGCCGCATAAGAAGCCTCTGCCTTCTGGTTCATTTTGCGCTGTGCAAAATAATTGCCCTGGGTGATAAGCAGCTCGGCATTATCAGGATTGGTCCTTATGGACGCATCCAGAACAGCTTCCGCGTTTTTAAATTCGTTTTTACTCTGGTAGAAATTAAAGAGAACCAGAGTCGGTTTGATGTCACTGGGGTCGATGTCCGCAGCCTTGATGAGATATTCTTCTGCCTGGTCGAGTTGTCCCTTTCCGGCAAGTACGTGGGAAAGTCCCATGTATGCCCGTGACTGTTTAGGATCGAGCTGAATAATCTTACGGAATACGGTTTCAGCCTCATCCCGTTTTTTGTCCAGATCAAACAGACCAGCGCTTAAATAGAGGGCATCGATATTGTCAGGATCCCTGGTTAGAATTTTTTCCAGCAGTTCTTTGGAATTATCGGTCTGTTTTCCCAGCATATAGAACGTTGCCATCTTTAACTGGGCATCGGTGTTGTTTTCATCCAGCTGGACCACGCGGGAGTAGGTTCTGAAGGCGCCCTGGGAATTTCCCAGTTTCAGGTAGGTTTCACCGAGCTTGATATGTGCGGCTATATATTCCGGGTCTATCTGGACGGCATTCTTGAACTCAAGCTCGGCACTTTTGTAGCCCCCTTTTTCAAAATAGGCATTCCCTTTTTCAAAGTGTGCCAGCTTTTTATCTTCATCGGATGAACAACCCCACACGATCGCGAGAATTAGAACGATGGTCAGTCCCATGTGATATATGCATTTCATTTTAGCCTCCAGAGAGATAAAAACGTGTTTGCAAAATACAGTGTGTGCTCTATTTAGCATGGAACCAGGAACGAGTCAAAATTTGATATCAACGTAAACCTGGTTTGCAAATTTGCTAGCCGTAAAAAGCTTTGATGTTTTCCACAACATATTCCAGCAGGGGCACTTTCATCTGATCAGGTCTCCCGTGATTGGGTGATGAGGGCAAATAACTTATTGCTGCCGGAATTATTTATAACTATTTCATGTTGCACGTCCATGGACAGGGAATTTCCCTGTTGCAGCCCCTGTTGTGTTCCGGCGTGGGCGATCTGGGCCTCACCTGACAACAGACATATGTGCCAGCGCCCGGGCCGGTGTACAATCTTTCGATAGGCGGTATTCGGTTTGATCAGCAGTTTAGCCACAAAAAGCTGTTCTGTTTTTTCCAGGTATTGGATGGATCCCCAGGCATGGGTTTCCAGGAGATGAACCTGGCACTCCCGCCGGTTCTGCTCTTTCAACAGCGACACGATATCTTTGACATTCCTGCTTGTCTCCAGGCTGGAAACAAATACAGCATCCGCTGTTTCGACAACGGTGGTATCTGAAATGTCATTGACGGCAACCAGATGGCTTTTGGCGATGATCAGACTGTTTTTTGTGTTATATGAAATGACATCCCCTGCAATGACATTGCCGTCACTATCTTTGGGCATGTAGTCATACAGGGCTTTCCAGGTTCCGATGTCACTCCAGCCGAAGTCGGAGGGCAAGACCACTCCTTTGGATGTCTTTTCCATAATCGCAACATCGAAGGATTTGTTCGGGAGGTCTTGATACGCTTCGACCGGAATGGAAGCGCCTTTATTGACGATTGCCGTCATTTTTGTCAGCAATTCGGGTTCAAATCGCTTGAATTCGTTTAAAATTGTGGATGCCGTGAAGGCAAACATGCCACTGTTCCAAAAAAAGTTACCCGCTTCGATATATGACTTGGCTGTTGCCCCATCCGGTTTTTCAACAAATCTTTCAATGGTAAGTCCTTCCCCGTCAATGGGTTTTCTTCCTTCGATGTACCCATACCCTGTTTCTGGATAATCGGGCCGAATGCCGAAGGTAACCAGGTACCCCATTCGGGCGAGATGGATTGCCTTGAGAATCCTCTCGTGAAAACGATCGACATCCCTGATGACATGATCGGCCGGCAGAACAACAAAAAGAGCTTCCGGGAGGCGCGACTGATCAAGAATTTTCAAGATCGCCAAGAGAATAGCCGGTGCCGTGTTGCGCCCGACCGGTTCATCAATAATTTTCATCTCAGCTGTAATTCCAATGGCAGCAAGATGGTCTGAAGATTCATCACAATGTGCTTTCCCGCAGACCACGCGAACATTGTCGAGGCAAAGCGCAGGGTGAAGACGCTGGATAGTCTCCTGGAGCAGGGACGTCTCTCCACCAATTTTGGCCAGTTGCTTAGGCGCCAGGGTTCGGGAAATCGGCCAGAGGCGCGTTCCCGATCCCCCGGCCAGAACAACTGGAAATATCGTTAAATTATCGACTGTCATCCTTTGGGTTTCCATCGTTCATGCTGATCGTTTCTGTCATTGGGTGTTCCCGCGTTGCCGCAGACGCTCTCGTAAGCCTGATATCCCAGACATGCATTGACTTCTTTTCTCAAAGAGGCCCGCGGCTGCAGTTGCAGATATTCAGGCAGAGCAATCACCGCTTCGGTCATTTCCGGGTCCTGTATGTGAATATAGGTCTGGCAGGTGCCTGGATGTTTTTTGAAAACACCGTACAGGGTCTCAAGTTGTTCTCTGCATGTTTCAGCGATGTCCAGCTTCAAGTGAATGCTCACGGTCCAGGCTTCTTCCGCTTTTTTAATGGGAACGATATCATTGGACAGGAGGCTGATGCTTTTTTCATCTTTCTGAACCTGACCGTCCACAAGGATGGGTGTGTCTGCTGCCAGAAGGTGATTGGTGGTGGCGTAGAGGTTGGGAAAGACCGTTGTTTCGAACGAGCCATGCATGTCTTCCACCGTTACAAAAGCCATGAGATCCCCACGTTTGGTAGTGATCACCTTGGTATTGCGGATGATTCCGGCAAGTCTGGCAGGGGAATTGTTGGGCAGTTCTTTCAAAGATATGGAGTCGGCTGTGGAATACTTGTCGATAATATCGTTAAAACGGCTTAATGGGTGCCCGGTGATATAAAAGCCCAGGGATTCTTTTTCAAACGCCAACAACTGTTTTTCATCCCAATCTCCAATCTCGGGTAGCGATGGCAGGTTGATGGCGGGCTGATCTTGGCTGGTCCCAAAAAGTCCCATTTGAGGGTCGGTCCTTTCTCGCTGAACCCGCTGCCCGTATTCGAGAATATCTTCCAGACCGGCAAAAAGCTGCGACCGTTTTAGACCGAAGGTATCAAATGCGCCACTCTTGATCAGGCTTTCGAGGACCCGTTTGTTGACTTTGCGTAGATCGACCCGTTCGCAGAAATCAAAGATGGACGCAAAGGGTTGTTCATTTCTGTATTCTATAATCGATTCGATGGCACCTTCTCCGACATTTTTTACAGCGGCCAACCCGAAGCGGATGTTGGGCCCGGACACAACAAATTCTTTCCGGCTTTCATTGATGTCGGGAGGCAGTATTGAAATGTGGTGGCTTTTGCATTCGGAAATGTATTTGACGACACCATCGGAGGAATGCATCTCACTGGTCAGCAGCGCTGCCATGAATTCCACGGGGAAATGGGCTTTCAGATAAGCGGTCTGATAGGCAATCAACGCATAGGCGGCACTGTGGGATTTATTGAAACCATAGCCACCAAATTTGGAAATAAGGCCAAATATTTCAGCGGCTTTATTGGAAGGAATGTTGTTTTTTTCAGCACCTCTGATGAAACGTTCCTGATGTTTGGCCATGATTGCTACAATCTTTTTCCCCATGGCTTTCCTGAGATCGTCGGCTTCAGACATGGAATAGTTTGCCAGGTCACCGGCAATTTTCATGACCTGTTCCTGGTATACGATTACCCCGTAGGTCTCTTTCAATATGGGTTCAAGTTCCGGAACCAGGTAGTTGACTTCCTTCCTGCCGTGCTTTCGCTGAACAAAATCGGTCACCATGCCGCTATCCAGAGGACCGGGTCTATATAACGCCACCAGCGCAATGACATCATCGAAGAATTCCGGTCGCAGACGGGTCAACAGATCCTTCATGCCGGCACTTTCGAGTTGGAACACACCGGTGGTATCTCCGGAACATAAAAGCGCATATGTCGCAGGATCAGTATCGTTGATATGGTCCATATCCGGTGGCTCTTTGCCTTGAAGGGAGATAAGATTCAAGGTGTTGGCGATGACGGTGAGGTTCCGCAGCCCAAGAAAATCAAATTTGACCAGTCCTATTTTCTCGACGATCTTCATGTCAAACTGGGTAACGACTTCATCCTTTTTCCCTGTGTAAAGGGGTAGGTATTCCACCAGGGGTTTATCACCGATGACCACCCCAGCTGCATGTGTTGAAGCGTGTCTTGGCAAACCTTCCAGAACTCTGGATATTTGTATCAGTTCTGCTATATCCGGTTTCTGTTTGGCAAGCTCACTGATTCTCGGTTCCTGTCTGAGCGCTTCGTCAAGACTGATGTTCAGGACGTCGGGAACCATTTTAGCGATGGCGTCGACTTCTTGCAGCGGAATATCCAGAGCACGGCCCACATCCCTGATGACGGCACGTGTTTTCAGTTTTCCAAAGGTGATGATCTGGGCGACTCTCTCCCCTCCTCCGTATTTATCGACAACATATTTGAAAACGCGTTCTCTGCCGTTGATACAAAAATCGACATCGATATCGGGCATGCTTTTGCGTGCCGGGTTTAGAAAACGTTCAAAAATCAGACCGTATTTGATGGGGTCAAGGTTGGTAATCCCCAGAGAGTATGCCACAAGACTTCCTGCAGCAGACCCCCTGCCCGGCCCTACGGGTATGTCATGCTCTTTGGCATAATGAATAAAATCGGCAACGATCAGAAAATACCCTGAAAAGCCCATCTCCTTGATAAGTTTTATTTCATAATCGATCCTTTTGTCATAGATGGCCATGTCCAGGCCGGGGTCTTTCAGTTTCAGCTGTGTGAGAATGCGCTGGTATCCTTGGCGCACCTTTTTTTCAAACAGGTCAGACTCGTCTTGGCCGGCCGGTGTTTCAAATTTGGGGAAATGATAGGTTTTGAAATCAAAATCCACATAGCACCTGTCTGCAATGCTTACGGTGTTGGCAATGGCAGCGGGGTGATCCTTGAAGTAGCTGAACATTTCAGGCTTTGATTTGTAATAAAGCTGGGTGGTTCCGAACTTAAGTCTGTTTGTCATCTGGACGGTCTTACCGGTCTGAATGCACAGGAGCACATCATGTGCTTTGACATCCTCCCGGTTCAGATAATGGCAGTCATTGGTTGCCACCAGGGGAATGGACAGCCGTTGGCTCATGTCGAACAAAGCCTCATTCACGTTTTCCTGGATGTCGATACCATTGTTCTGAACTTCAAGGTAGAAGTTTCCATCGCCAAGAATTTGACAATATTGTCGGGCGGCATCATCTGCCTTTTCCAAATTACCCGCTGTGATCATTCTCGGTATTTCACCGTGCAGACAGGCGGAAAGACCTATCAGACCCCGGCTGTGTCGTTGCAACAAGGTCTTGTCGATACGTGGTTTGTGGTAGAAACCGTCGATTCTGGCGGTGGAGACGAGCCTACAGAGATTCTGGTAGCCTTCATTGTTTTCGGCCAGTAAAATCAGGTGTGAAAGTCCTTTGTGGTCTAAGGGGGTTTTATCAGACAAACTTCTTGGTGCCACATAGCACTCACAGCCGATAATCGGTTTTATATCTGATTTTAAGGCCTTTTCATAAAATTCGATACAGCCAAACATGGTTCCATGGTCGGTTATGGCAACGGTTTTCATGTCGAGTTCGATGGATCGTTTAAAGAGTTCATCGAACCGGATAGCCCCGTCAAGAAGGCTGTACTGGGTATGAACGTGAAGATGTACGAAATCGGTGGAACTGTCGGTCATGGTTTTTCTCAATGTTGAGTATTAAACGCAGATGCTGCACTTCGCATCACTCGGACCCTGGAATCCTTTTTTTTAGTCGAGCCGATAATTCGGGGCTTCTTTGGTGATAATTACATCATGGACATGGCTTTCACGCAGACCTGCGGCACTGATTTTCATAAAGCGTGCTTTTTCCCTGAGTTCCTGGATGGTTCGGCAACCCAGGTATCCCATCCCTGCTTTCAAACCGCCCACCAGCTGGTGTATATTGGCAGTCAGGGTGCCGCGGTACGGTACGCGCCCAACGATGCCTTCCGGAACGAGCTTGTCATCCTCTTCGTCCTCTCCCAGGTAATAACGATCAATACTGCCTTTTTTCATGGCTTCCAAAGAACCCATTCCCCTGTAGACCTTGTAACTTCTACCTTGAAAAAAAACGGATTCACCAGGACTTTCGTCTGTACCTGCAAAGAGTCCCCCGATCATGACGCTATGCGCACCCGCCCCGATGGCTTTTGTGATGTCACCCGAGAATTTGATACCACCGTCGGCAATCAAAGGAACACCGCTTTTACTGGAGGCTGATCGGCAGTTCATGATGGCGGACACCTGCGGTACGCCGACACCGGCAACGATACGTGTGGTACAGATGGAACCGGGGCCGATGCCGATTTTGACACCGTCAACACCCGCCCGGATCAAATCTTCCGCACCCTTGGCTGTTGCAACGTTTCCTGCAATGAGCTCGAGATTCACAAAGCGCTTTTTCAGTGTTTTTACTGCTTGGATGACGTTTTCCGAGTGCCCATGAGAAGTATCGATGAGAATAATGTCGGCGCCTGCCCGCAACAGTTTTTCGGTTCGGTCTTCCATGTCCTCACCAACACCGATGGCGGCTCCCACACGAAGGCGACCCATCTTGTCTTTACAGGCATTGGGGTATTTCTTTATTTTTTCGATGTCCTTGATGGTGATCATGCCGGTAAGACGACCAGCCTTGTCCACCACCAGAAGTTTTTCGATTCGATGTTCATGGAGCAGTCTTTTGGAATCTTCCAGAGAAATACCTTCCGAAACGGTAACGAGATTTTCTTTTGTCATCACAGCGCTTATTTTTTTCTCCAGGTCGGTTTCAAATCGCAGGTCGCGGTTGGTTACGATGCCAACCAGTTTATCACCTTTGGTAACCGGTACCCCGGAAATGCGATACTCTTTCATGAGCTTAAGAACTTCATGGACTTTCTGGTCAGGGGTTATGGTTACGGGATCGACAATCATGCCGCTCTCCGACTTCTTGACACGATCAACTTCTGTCGCTTGTCTTTCAACGCTCATGTTACGATGGATAAATCCGATACCGCCTTCCCTGGCCATGGAGATGGAAGCCCTTGCCTCGGTTACGGTATCCATGGCAGCACTTACGATGGGGATGTTCAGGGCGATATTGCGGGTTAAGCGTGTACTGATATTGACGTCTTTCGGTAACAGATCAGAGTAGTTTGGAATCAGCAGAACGTCATCGAAAGAAAAAGATTCCTCGAGAGGTGTCATCATGGGTAGCTCCTCCACAAGTTATTATGGTTGCCTAAGAGGGTGTATACACTATTTAGTGTATTCGAGTTTGAAATCGAATAGCAAATGGAACGATCTTTAGCAATCTTTTATTTCGCAGCTTGACAGGATATAAGGCCCATAGTAAACATCTGCCGTTACAGATATCCATATCGTAAGTCAGAATGTCATAAAGCGCTAAAATGCTTTAATTCTGTCTCCTGATCCACAGGGTGTAAATAATGCTGCTCAAGATCAATCCCATAAATCCCCAGGAAAGGCTTATCAGAAATGTCGTCGAACATTTGAAAAAAGGGGGCATCATCGCTTATCCAACCGATACGTTCTATGGCATCGGTTGTGATATCATGAATAAAAAGGCGATTGAACGCGTTTACCAGATCAAGCAGCGTCAGAAAAACAAACCTTTCAGTTTCATTTGTTCCAATCTGAAACATATCAGTCTCTATGCCAAGGTTTCCAACTATGCCTACCGAACCATGAAAAGACTTCTACCCGGACCCTATACATTTATTCTGGAGGGTTCCAAGCTGGTGCCCAAGATAATGCTGACAAAAAGGAGAACAGCCGGTATTCGGGTCCCGGATCATCGAATATGTTTTTGCCTTACCGAAGCATTAGGAAATCCGATTTTGTCAACCAGTGCGACAAAACCCGATGGTGAGATTTTAATGGACCCCTCCCTGATCCATGACAGATTTAATTCCCAGCTTGATCTGGTCATCGACGGTGGTCCCACACCCGGTCTACCATCCAGTGTTATTTCGCTGATGGGTGATTATCCTGAAGTATTACGTGAAGGGTTAGGGGATGTCAGTTCTCTGGAATAGCGTCAGGGCTGTATAGATACCCGCCGAAAATATCTTGACGGGTCAGCCGGTTGACGAGGTCATGAAGGGTGGATTCCATGACGTATTTGAGGAAAGAAAACTTTTCTTCTTTTTTGTAAACGGTGGAGATATTGCCCTGGATACCGCCCAGTCTACCCGCCCATTCTATGGCGTCTTCGAAATTTCCAAGACGATCTACAAGACCCTGCTTTAGAGCTTCTTCTCCTGTATAGATGCGACCATCTGCAAGTGACTTGACACGATCGATATCCATGTCCCGGCCTTCGGCAATAGCCGTGACAAACTGTCCATGGGCTTGATCGACAAAAGCCTGCAACACCTCTTTTTCTTCCTTGCTCATATCCTTTGTAGGGGACCCCATATCCTTGAACGCGCCGCTTTTTATCACCACCGGGACCATACCGATTTTATCGAGAACAGCGCGAAAATTCGTGTAGGCCATTATAACACCAATGCTGCCGGTAATGGTACCTGGATTTGCGACAATCCCATTGGTTGCTGCAGCGATGTAATATCCCCCGGAAGCTGCAACAGATCCCATGGAGGCGATGACTTTCTTTGCTTGTGTTGTTTTACGAATTTCCCGGTAAATTTCCTGTGAGGGTCCGATGACCCCGCCGGGGGAGTCGATCCTGATGACAATCGATTTAATGTCATCGTTCTCTCGAAATCGTTTAATTAAGTTAAGCGTCTCTTTGGATTCTGTGATGACCCCCTGGATTTCAACTACACCGACTTGGCCGTCACCGGGTTCGATAATCAGGTCGGAGAATCCAGCGCGTTTTACGGTTGTTGTTACCAGCAACAGCAGACAGACAACGGCAATGGTGACCAGTGAGGAGAAGATTAGCAGTGCAAACAGATATGGGTGTCTTCTAGAAAACATGATTTTAAAGTAGAAATTAGCATGCTGCAGCCCTGAGGGGCTGCAGCATGCTAATTCGTTAATATAAGCGACAAGGTCGCGTCAGATAAGAGCGTGTAACGATTTTATTCGTCGTTGAGCTTATCTTGAAGATTTTCGCGCAGGATTTCACCGAAAGAGGAAGTAGCAGGACCGATATTGTTTACATACTCGGTCAGCAATTCATGTTCATCCTCTATTTCCATCCTTTTAACAGAAAGGCCGATGCGGCGTTCTTCGCTGTTGATATTCATAACCCGCGCGGTAATGACATCGCTGATGTTAAACATGCCTACGGGTGTTTTGATTTTTTCTTTACTGATTTCAGAAACATGAACGAGACCTTCGATGCCCTCTTCAAGTTCAACAAATATCCCGAAATCCGTAACATTGGTGATGGTGCCGGTGATTTCCTTGCCGACCCCGTAACGTTCGGCCACTGTCTCCCATGGATCGGCCTGAAGCTGTTTGATGCCCAATGAAAATCTTTCGTTATCCTTATCGATTTCGAGTACGATAGCCTGGATAACATCACTTTTTTGATACATTTCAGAGGGGTGCTTGATTCGTTTTGTCCAGGAGATATCCGATATATGAACCAGTCCATCGATGCCTTCATCGATTCCGACGAAAAGTCCAAAATCTGTAATGTTTTTAATCTTGCCCTCGATGGTGGTTCCTACGGCATACTTTTCGCTGATAACATCCCAGGGATTGGGGGCTACCTGTTTCATGCCCAGTGAGATCCGTCTGCTTTCCGGCTTGATGTCTAAAACCACTGCTTCGACAATTTCTGCTACCGAAACAATTTTGGAAGGATGTCTTACTTTTCGGGTCCATGACATTTCCGATACATGAATCAGGCCTTCGATACCTTCTTCCAGTTCCACAAAGGCACCGTAGTCGGTGAGACTGACAATTTTTCCGGTGACTTTGGATCCTACGGCATATTTGTCTTTTGCCGTCAACCATGGATCTTCGGTCAATTGTTTCATGCCCAGGGATACCCGTTCCTTTTCCAGATCCAGGTTCAGCACTTTTACCGATATCTGATCCCCCATGGAAAAAAGTTCCGATGGGTGTTTTACCCTGCCCCATGAGATATCCGTGATATGAAGAAGACCATCGACACCACCCAGGTCAACAAATACACCATATTCGGTAATGTTTTTTACAACACCATCAACAACCTTACCCTCTTCGATGGAAGCAAGCGTTGCCGCCCGTTTAGACTCACGTTCTTTTTCCAGGATAGCACGTCGTGAAAGAACAATATTACTTCTTTTTCTATTATATTTCAATATCTTGAAATCATAGGCATTCCCGACCATATCGTCGAGATTCCGAATGGGTCGCAAGTCGGCCTGTGATCCGGGTAGAAAAGCCTGGACACCGATGTCCACCGAAAAACCGCCTTTTACGCGGTTCGTGATGGTACCTTCCACGGTTTCATCTGCATCATGGGCCTTTTTGATCTCTTCCCAGACCTTTACCTTGGTGGCTTTTTCTTTTGACAGAACAACCACTTCATTCTCATCGTCCCACCATTCAACCATTACTTCAACAGGATCATCAATGCTGGCCTTGATATTGCCGCTGTCATCCATGAACTCATTGATGTTGATCTGCCCCTCGGATTTATATCCTATATCAACCAGAACATGATCTTTGTCGATGGAAATGATGTGACCGATGACGACTTCACCCTCTGCAAAGCGTTTGAAGCTTTCTTCATACAGGTCCATCATGCTTTCCATGTCGTCGTCTGCCAGCTGTTTGACATCGGACTCGGATACCTCTGGCGTCTCTTCAATGTCACCGTTTGGCGTGGAATCGGTTTCCAAATCACCCTTGTTGTTGCTTTCCGTTGAACTGTTGTTTGTAAGATCTTCCATTAATCGTGTTACCCCCTTAGCCATTTTTTATCGACTTTTTATAGCCGTACAAACCATTATAATTAACAGACCTTATTTCATAAAACAATATTTAATTTCATTAATTTGTTCATTTGCAGAGAGAATAGGTGCTTTTTCCACATTAAGAGGTCAAGATGTTGTTCAGCATCACCTGGACGACCTCTTCGGCGGAGAGATGGGAGGTATCGATGATAAGAGCATCTTCGGCCGGCTTTAACGGGGACAATTCCCTGCAACTGTCATTGTGATCCCGGTTTTGCATATCCTCCTGGACCGATTCCAGGGTCTGGGCATGCTGGGTTTTCAGCTCGCCATATCGCCGTTGTGCCCTGATGCCAATCGCCGCCTCCAGATAAAACTTGACATCCGCCTCGGGAAATACCACCGTTCCCATGTCCCGGCCTTCGAAAACAACCGATTTCTTTTTCCCCATTTTTCTCTGAACATCCAGCAGGTGCTTTCTTACAGCAGGTATGGCCGATACAGCTGAGGCAAGCATCGTCACCTCTGGTGTTCTTATGTGATCGGTGATGTCTCTGTCATTGGAAAAAATCCGTGACTGACCATCGACTTTGCGAAAGCATATGGAGAGATCCTGACACAGTTTTTGTATCGAACTATTATCTGTTGGTACAATGCCGGCTTTATCGACTTCATACGCAATACACCGGTATAGCGCCCCTGTGTCCACATATTGGTAATTGAGCTGTTCTGCAAGCAGACGGCTTACGGTTGTCTTTCCGGATCCGGCCGGCCCGTCAATGGTGATCAGCAGGGCCTTTTGGGGTTCATGGGATCTGATAGTTAGGTGTTCTGACATGTCATTCAACGTCGCCGGCCGCTTTGATACCTTCTTCGACGGCTTTCATGTTCAAGGGGATCAGTTTTTTCTTGGCTGCAAATTCTTCTTCGATGGATGCTTTCAGGGCTTCTATGCTCACCATGCCGCTTTTTGCCACAAAGGCCGCCAATGCGACGACATTGGCAGCTTTAACCGTTCCAAGATCCCTGGCGATTTCTATAACCGGGACGATCAATTCCCGGACATCATCACGACCGCTGGAAATGGAGATGAGTGAACCATTGATAAAGATAACTCCGCCAGGTTTGACGGTACTTGCGAATTTTTCCAGAGACGGACGATTCATGGCAACCAGATGGGTAGGATTCTTGATTACGGGTGATCCAATGGGTTTATCGCTCACTACCACGGTGCAGTATGCGGTGCCACCCCTCATTTCCGGTCCATAGGAAGGAACCCACGACACTTCAAAACCCTCCTCCATTGCAGCATGAGCGAGAATTTTTCCCATAACCATGATACCTTGTCCACCAAAGCCGGCGAACTGTACTTCAGTCTGCATTGTTCCTCCTCTTTCTATACCGGTCGCCTTAACTATTCATGTTCAACCGCACATAACAAAATATGATAAGTTCTAAATCCGAATATCGAAATACGAAACAAATCCAAATATCGAATGCTCAAATGACGGAATAAATGATCAGGCCGCTTCCGGGGTCTTGTATTCACCCAAGGGATAATAGGGCAACATGGTGTCTTCCGCCCATTTGATTGCATCAACCGGTGTCAAGCCCCAGTTGGTTGGACAGGTGCTGACCAGTTCCACCAGACTGAAGCAGCGCCCTTCCATCTGGTATTGAAAGGCCTGTTTGATGGCTTTTTTAGCCTTGACAATATGCTTGGGTTTCAAGACAGCCTGCCTGACGATATATGCGGGTGTCTGCAAAGCAGCAATCAGCTCCGCTACCTTGATGGGCATACCCACATCGTCAACATCACGACCGAAAGGTGATGTCGTTGTCCGCTGGTTCGGCATGCTTGTGGGGGCCATTTGCCCACCGGTCATTCCGTAAATAGCGTTGTTCACGAAAATAGTGGTGAATTTTTCTCCCCGGTTGGCGGCGTGGATGATTTCACCCATGCCGATACTCGCCAGATCGCCGTCTCCCTGGTATGTAAATACCATGAGGTCCGGTCGGACCCGTTTAATGCCGGTAGCCATTGCCGGCGCCCGGCCGTGCGCCGCCTCTTGAAAATCGAATGTGAAGTAATTATATGCAAGTACGGCACAACCCACGGGAGCGATACCGACGGTACGCCCCCTGATACCCAATTCATCGATAACTTCCGCCACCAGTCTGTGAATGACACCATGTGTGCATCCCGGGCAGTAATGGGTTATCTGATCGGATAGTGCTTCGGGTTTTGTAAATGTTTTTCCCATAATGTCAACTCCTTTTGCAATACGGACAATCCGTCGATTGAAATCTGTCTGTATTCATTCCCGCAGGTATATGCGAAGTTATAGCAATGTGTGGATAAATTCCGTCACTTCTTCCGGGGTGGGAACGTCACCTCCGCATTTGCCATACCAGTGAACAGGTCTTCTTCCCTGAACCGATATTTGAATATCTTCAATCATCTGCCCCATGCTCATTTCAACACTCGCCACGGTCTTGCAGGATTTCTTTTCGGCGGCGGCCAAAACTTGCTTTTCCGGGAAGGGAAAGAGTGTCTGGGGCCTGACCATGCCTACTTCGATACCTTCATTTTTCAGATTGTCTATAGCTGTCCGGCACACACGACTCATGGTACCATAGCTGACGATGAGTACCTGGTAGTCTGTGTCGGTGTTGTAGGTTTCGAAGCGGACCTCCTCTCGTTTCATCTGGTCATATTTGGCCTTCAATGCCAGGTTGTGCTGATTGAGCGCTTCTGGATCCAGAAAAAGTGATTTGACAAGATTCCGCTGACTACTGCCGCGGTGATCCATACCATTGGTTGCCCAGGTATCTTTGTTGGTGGCATCTGTTTTGAGATCGTCGAAAAATTCAACGGGTTCCATCATTTGACCAATGAGTCCGTCTCCCAGAATCATGACCGGGTTTCTGTATTTTTCAGCCAGGGGAAATGCCTTCATCACCATGGTTACGGCTTCCTGAACACTTGCCGGGGCCATGACCAGCAATCGAAAATCACCATGCCCCATGCCTTTGGTGGCCTGAAGGTAGTCTGCCTGTGATGGCAGGATTCCTCCCAGTCCCGGGCCGCCCCGCATAATATTGACAAAAACCGCAGGGCACTGAGCACCTGCTATATAGCTGATGCCCTCGCTCATAAGGCTGATTCCCGGGCTCGACGAGGTTGTGAAAACACGGGCGCCGGCAGCAGATGCGCCGAAAATCATATAAGAGACGGCCACTTCGCTTTCACCCTGCAGAAAAACCCCGCCCACCTCTTTCATCCTTCGGGCGAGATATTCAGCCACTTCCGATTGCGGTGTAATGGGATATGCAAAATAATTCAAGCATCCTGCCCGAATGGCCGCTTCTCCAATTGCTTCATTACCTTTCATTAAAACCTTAGCCATTTTGGTCCTCCGGATTTTCTCAATCGGTTGTATTCTCAACTGATTCTACAATGGTTATGGCGACGTCCGGACACATTCGGCAACACGTTGCACAGAATATACAATCCTCGGGTCGTGCCTGATAGGCAGGAAAATAACCCTTGGGGCTGACATCCGTGGCAATTTCCAGAACGTCTTTAGGACAGACGGTTACGCACAAAGCACATCCTTTGCAGCGTTCTTCATCGATTGAATACTGATAAGTCATCTTTCGAACTCCTTCATGTAAGGTCTTCAGCTTGCAGCCACGGGGGTACGAGCTGTCGTTTTATGGTCAGCAGAGGACATGAAAACCGGGTCATGTCGTTGGTCTTTTGGAGCGTATCCGGAACCGTGATGAATTCAACCGGCAAGCCGCTTTGGTCTGCCAGACGCAGAATAAAATCATATCCATGCCGGATGTGTTCCATGGTTGTATCCTGCATCATGTTGGCATTGCTGACAATTCCGGTTATTTTCATCTTGGAAGTCATCTCGATCTCGGCTCGAATTTTTTCGCAACCTTTCAACGTGTCGGTATACGGTCTGAAAGGGTTTACAACCTGAAGCACCTTTGTCCGCCTGCTTTTAAAGGACGCTGATAGTGCTGCAAGAACCGTTGCGCCTACGCCATCTCCCCCGACATCGAGTATGGCCAGAATGTTTTTTGTCCGAATCATTGCGGCGACACCCGGTGTGAGTATCGGCAAATCAGCCTTCATATAATGCTCCTGCGGCAGAATCACATCAATGCCGAGCATCCGCAGCTGCTTACGGGCCTCCCTGGTTCTGAAGTACGGATTTACCAGATCGAGATCAGCCACCTGAACGACCTTTCCGGCCAGTTTTTCCATCACTGCCAGATTTATGGAAACCTCGGTCTTACCACTGCCGTAATTTCCGACAATGACAACGATATCGTTGTAATCGATAAAATTTCTAGGGTCTTGATTCATGAGATACGGTCTTGCCAAATATAAATGATCGGTGTTTTACCACAAAACAGTGGTAAAATTCAAAAGACTCTCTTTCTTATTTTCAAATGCCTGGCGTGTCAAGGGTTTTAAAGAAGAAAACATTTTCTCTTTTTATATACTTTCTGCTATGTTAAGCTTTTCTAATTTCGGAAAAGACCCGTGCTTGCAATGAGGTTTCATCAAGGGAATTCTTTTGTCGACCATGCCTTTTAACGCAAACCCAACCACGGCTCTGTAAAGGATGCCCGGATATATGAAACGTGTTCAAACTGGTATCGAGACTTTTTTATCAGCACCCCCACGATGGATCAAGGGCCAGCGAATCGGACTTTTGTGCAATCCAGCATCTGTGGATTCTGATTTTCACCATTCCCGTCTGCTGATCGAAGACAGGTTTCCCGGACAGATCACGGCCTTGTTTTTCCCTCAGCACGGGCTGTTTTCAGAAAAACAGGACAATATGGTGGAATCAGAGGATGTTGTCGACCCTGTTTTAAATGTGCCCGCATTCAGCCTGTATGGTAAAACGCGTTGTCCAGACCAAGACATGTACGATTTGATCGATACACTCATTATCGACCTACAGGATGTTGGAACGCGGGTATACACATTCACATCCACCCTTTCCTATTGTATGGAGGCCGCCCGGCGATACGACAAAAGCATTTTTGTCCTGGATCGCCCGAATCCTCTGGGGGGTGTCAAAATCGAAGGAAACTGTCTGACAGATCCCTGTCGCTCTTTTGTTGGGCGCTACCCGATTCCCATGCGTCATGGAATGACCATTGCTGAATATGCAGGAATGATCAACGATTATTTCAACATCGGTTGCGAACTTCACGTATCTCCCATGAAAGGCTGGAAAAGACCCATGCTTTTCGAAGATACAGGGCTTCCCTGGATTGCACCTTCACCCAACCTGCCAACGCCGGCGTCCGCCATTGTCTACCCTGGCCAGGTGATATGGGAAGGCACCAATGTTTCGGAAGGCAGGGGCACGACCCAACCATTTGAGTGTTTTGGTGCGCCCTATATCGAACCGGAAAAATTGCTGTCCCATATCGATATCCATGATCTGCCCGGTGTGATCTTTCGCGAAACAGCTTTTGAACCTACTTCCAACAAGTGGCAAGGGTTCCTATGCAGGGGACTGCACATTCACGTTACGGATGCTGCAGCTTACAAACCCTATGAAACCAGTCTCTTGCTACTGCACGCAGTTATCACAAACCACAAAAAATCTTTTCAATGGAAAGACCCGCCTTACGAGTACGAATTTGAAAAATTACCCATCGATCTGATTGTCGGTGATTCCGGCGTCCGCAGACAAATCGAAGACCTACATGATCCATTAGAAATATTTGACTCGTGGAAACCGGCCCTGGAACAGTTTAATTCTTTTAGCAAGCGCTATTATCTATATGGATATGAATAAAAAAACCGCCGACTGGGCACGAATGCGATTCAAAAAAAACAAGGTCTGGGTGTCCCTGGATCCATCCGGGCAGCCAAATATCGAAGATGGTAAGGTGTTGATCAAATACCAGTTGGATCAGTCCCATGAATACAGGGTCCATAGCAATCAGGTACAGCCATTGGAATCCGCAGGCACATCAAGGGTAATTGAGAATGGTCGAACGTCCGTCTCCCCCGTGAAGGCCACATCGAAACAATGTTATAAAAATGGTGCAAAAGATGGTGTCGTCCACGTTTATACAGACGGGGCCTCTTCCGGCAATCCAGGCCCGTCTGGGATCGGGGTGTTGCTCCGTTATGGTGACCATGAAAAGGAGATTTCAACATATATCGGTATTGCAACCAATAACATTGCTGAACTGGAGGCGATTCGGGTCGGGCTTTCCCTCATCAGAAATCCTGCCCTGCCCGTTCGGGTTTATACGGACAGTTCTTATGCCCAGGGGCTGCTTGCCAAGGGTTGGAAGGCCAGTAAAAACAAGGAACTCGTTGCCGATATCCGTAAAATACTGTCAGAATTTCATGACATTGTATTTGTCAAAGTCAAAGGGCATTCCGGTGATGCAGGAAATGAGCGGGTAGATGGTCTGGCTACCGATGCAATTGCACGGGAGAAGAGAAATAGGTAAGAGCGCTGCCTCATGTGGGCAGCGCTCTTTTTTGAACCGCAGTAGTGAAGCAGATCTGTTACTTGTCAGATTTCAGACTTTCGATTTCTTTTTTCAAATCGTCGATTTCTTTTTTGTAGACTTCTGTGTCTCCTGAATCGGGTTCGGCGCCCAATGATGAATCATCTTTTTTCCAGCTGTCTTTCATTTCATCAAATCCTAGATAAATAGCCAAGCCACCCCCCAGCAAAAGCATTACGGGAATAGCGCCTGCTAAAAGCTGCAGGAACTCTCCAAACCAGACGGAAAGACCAATAAGTCCCAAAACAGCTGCAACTGCACCACCAATTAACGTTTTCATGAATTGTCACCCTCCTTTAATATCCATTGGTTTTTAGCTTCGATCTATGTTTAAGGCTTAATGTAAACCAAGACGCAAGTAATGAATGATATATCAAATAGTTATTGTGAATATATCCACACGTTTCAGTAGTAAAAAAAAATATCATATCGTCTGGGCTAACGCAAGCGTATTTTTCAATTTAATCACAACGCAGGCATACGTCATTCTCTTTTTAGATATTGCAAAGGTTCAACTGTTTTGTTATTTTTCCAATAAATGTGTCGATATACACGGGCGCTAGCATAGCCCCTGAAAGAACACGGTTTCTCAAGGCCATGTCCCGGAGAAACTGCTATTATAAAGAGGAAAGCAAAAGGTGTTATGATAAATAGACGCAACAACATCAAATCAAAATCTATCTGGCGCAGAATGACAGATGCTATTCTCAAAGGCACACATCAGCACTATTTGTGCTACCTTCCATCCCGCAAAGGTTTTTTTTCATCCTGGCTTTTGAAACGTTTTTTTTCAGGCATCGAAAGCCATCAGCAGCAGATTCAGATATTGAAGGCTATACCGGAAAATGCCACGATTGTTTACCTGAATAAGTTTCAGAGTTATTTTGAATTTTTATTTTATCATACGCGCCATATTGAAAACAGGCTCCCGGTTCCCGAACTGGGTTTCAATTACCGCATCCTGATTTTTCAGCCCCTATCACGGGTACTGCGTGTTCTATTTGCCAGATTTGATTTTCTGCTTCTGAAGTGGAAACTGCCCAATCCATATCGAGATGGTTATTTTCACAAAGAGTTGTCCCAGGGCAAAAGTGCTTTCCTGTCACTGGTTGACAAAAAGGGGTTTTACAAACGCTTTGTCAAGGCGCAGGCCGATCCGATTTACCACCTGATTGAAATGCAGCACAATTCGGAACTGGAGATTTATATTGTGCCCCTTTTGATGTCATTCGGTAAAAAGCCATTGCGCTCAATTCCGACTATCATGGATATACTGTTGGGGCCTGAGGCCAAGCCCGGGATTCTGCGTAGACTGACAACCTTGTTTAAAAACCCGAAAAAGGTATTTTATGAAGTTTCCAACCCGTTGAGTCTGCGGCAGTTCCTGCAAAGCCCGGAAGTAAAAGACATGTCCATGGATCATCAGGCGCTGATACTCAGACGGAACCTTCTTCTGCAGATCAACAAACACCGGCAGAGCATTACCGGTCCCATGAAAAAATCCATTGAGGAATTAAAAGAAAGCATCCTGACAAGCGATCGTCTGAAAGACTACCTTGATGAGCACGCCATGAAACGCAATCTGCCCATCTCAAAAGTTCGCAGGCAGGCAGATGCCTACATCGATGAAATTGCATGCAAACAAAATCCAGGGCTTATTCGGTTTGCTGAAATTATCATTGGATGGGTTCTGAACACGATGTTTCAAGGGGTATCCTACAATGAAGAGGGATTACAACACATCAAGGCGATATCACAGAAAGGACCGATTATTTTTGTGCCCTGCCACAAGAGTCATGTTGATTATCTGATGCTGCCGTATTTAATGTACCGCAACAATATGGCGGTTCCTTATATCGCTGCAGGCGCCAACCTTTCCTTCTGGCCAGTCGGGCCAATTTTCAGGGCTTTGGGCGCTTTTTTTCTCAGAAGGACTTTTCGGGGAAATGTCCTCTACGCCAAGGTCTTTTCAGAATACATTCACCGGGTGCTTTTAGAGGGCTACAACATAAAGATATTCATAGAGGGTACTCGCAGCAGAACCGGTAAACTCATCATGCCCAAACTCGGCTTTCTTTCGATCCTGATGAATGCCTATAAAAACGGGGCCTGTGACGATCTTGTTTTTGCCCCTATCTACATCGGTTATGACCATGTTCTGGAGGAAAAATCCTATTTACACGAAATTGAAGGCGGAAAAAAAGAACCGGAAAGTTTTTTACAGGTAGTCAGTGCCAGAAAATTGTTAAAGAACCGTTACGGCAAGATATATATAAAATTCCATCCGACCATCTCGCTCAACAATCTTCTTGAAAAAGAGGGTACGTGTTTTGACGAGATGCTGACCAAAGACCAGAATGCCCTGTGCCGTAATCTGGGGCATCGCATCATCAATGCCATCAATACCGTGACCGTTATTACCCCTCATGCTTTGGTGGCCAGCGTGCTGTTGAACATTACCAAAGAAAGGCTGTCCTATGACGATGTGTTGCGCTATGTTGAGATCTACGTGCAGCATGTCACACAACAAAATGCAGATATCGCCGACACCCTTGTAATGGACCACGTCCATGCGGTGGAGAATGTTCTCGAAGATTATACCGGTCGAAAGTTGATTGAAAGAATCGACGAAAACAAGGATGGTCCCCTTTCCGAAGCCACGTACAAAGTCAATATTTCCAAACGCCCTGTTCTGGAATACTATAAAAACAACTGCATCTCCTTTTTTGTGCCGGCAGCTTTCACCGCCCTGGCAATTCTGGAAAAAGACGCTTTCCAATTTTCCGCCTCGGAGCTCCAGAAAGTTTATCTGTTTTTACAGGATTTCTTTAAATACGAATTTGCTTTTGACCTGGACAAGGCACCAGATTACTTTCTTCGTAAAACCATCAAGTCGTTTATAGACGATGCCATCATCATCCCCCATCCAACACTCCCGGAAACTTACAATATAACCTCGGCCGGTTTTAGGAAGCTGAAAAATTACTCCCAGTTTTTAAAAACCTATTTTGAGTCCTACTGGATCGTTCTCAGCTATTTCCGCAAAAGTCCTCAAAATGAAAACACTACCAAGGACAAGCTCAAGAAAATACAAACCCATGGTAGCAGACTGTATAAAAACAAAGAGATCGATCTGATTGAATCGCTGTCAAAAATCAATTATATGAACGGGATCAATTTTTTTACTACCCATAATGTGAAAGGTGCGGAGGATGGCGAAGCAATCGAATTCTATACAGACATCATCCAAAAATATCTGGGCCGTATCAATCACTAGATACCCAAAATGAAAGCACTGATCCTTGCCGCCGGCTTTGGCGAGCGACTGAAACCGTATACATGTCGCACGCCCAAGCCACTTTTCACCATATCGAAGCAGCCACTGCTGGACAGGGTTATCCGTAAGCTGTTGTCTGCCGGTATTTCGCATATCATGGTGAATACCCATCATCTTCACCACCAGATTGAACGATATCTGTTGTCCCAGTCATATCCCATCCCTGTCACGACAGCGTATGAACCGGAAATTCTGGGTACGGGTGGCGCTATTAAAAATCTAAGCCATTTCTGGGGTGATGAATCCTTTATGGTTGTCAATAGCGATATCCTGTTCGATACGGATCTTGAAGCCCTTTGCTGCTTTCATAAGAAAGAATGTGCGCTTGCAACACTCATGTTGTACGACCATACCATGTTCAATCAGGTGTGGGTCGGCCCGCAGAACCGCCTTTTAGGTTTCGGTTCGGGAAAGCGGCCCCCAGGGGCCCACAAAAAACAACTGACATTCACTGGAATTCAGATCATTGATCCACAGCTCCTGGAGTTTATTCCAGCGAAGCGGTTTTACAGTATCATTGATGCCTATAAAGTCGCTTTGGCGGAAAGAAAGGAGATCCGGGCCTACATTCCAAAGCGACTTGTCTGGACAGACATCGGATCTCCGGAACGCTACCGGGAGGCAGCCTGCCAGACAATGGCCCGGGAGGCCCTTGCTCGGCAGACAGGTCAGGACAATGTTCCCAAAATAGATATGCAACAACTGGCCGGGGATGGATCGGATCGACTATGGTATCGCTGCACGGCAGCAGGCTCCAGCATCATCATGGTCGATCACGGCATTCGGACAGGATCTGAAACACAAGAAGTCGACTCCTTTATTCGTATCGGCAAGCATCTGTCCGCCAAAGGCGTGGCCGTGCCCTGCATAATCCTGTCCGATCCATTCGCGGGGCTGGTCTTTCTTGAAGATCTGGGAGACCTTCATCTTCAGGAAAAAGTGTTGCAGAATAAAACAGACATTGATCTGATCCTGTCCCTGTATCGTTCGGTGATCGATAAACTTGTGCACATGGCATTGGCAGGGAGGCAGGGGTTCGACCCTGAATGGACCTGGCAAAGCGCAACATATGACCATGCTATTGTTATAGAAAAGGAATGCCGTTATTTTGTGGAGGCTTTCCTGAACGGATATCTGCAGCTGGCGCTTAGTTTTGAAGAGTTTAAGGACGAGTTTGTGTTTCTTGCCGATAGCGTTGCCAACTGTACGGAGATCGGCTTTATGCACAGGGACATGCAGTCCCGCAATATCATGATCCATCAGGATCGTTGCTTTATCATCGATTTTCAAGGCGCAAGGACAGGCCCGCTTCAGTACGACCTGGCATCTCTGCTGCTGGACCCCTATGTTGCGCTTTCCCCAAAAACCGTGAAAATACTTTATGACTATTATGTGAAATGTCTATCGGCACACGGGACCATAGATGCGGCTGTGTTTCGGAACGGATTTGAGACCTGTGCGATAACGCGCAACCTGCAAATCCTGGGAGCTTTTGGACATCTGTCCAGGAACAAAGGCAAAACCCATTTTGAAGCATACATACCCGGGGCCTTGCAGACGCTTCGGAAAAACCTCGATGGCTATCATGCGCACGATCGTTTAGCGGGTCTGCGCAAGGTCGTTCAAATGGCGGAAAGGAAATTGAAGGAGAACCCATGCCCCAAATCAACCTTATGGTAAACGGCTTGCCGGGAGATGTTGCCAAGGTGATCGCCCGGCACATTGCCTCTGACAAACGCTTTGCATTGATTCCCTATTCCCTTACCGGTCCGGAAATCGATGCAGAAGAATGTCTTGTGGACGGAACAGCGGTTTGTCTGATTCGTCCTGATGCGCGGCAAACTGTGATGGCTGATATTTTCGCGCTCCACAAACAAATAATCTGTATCGATTTCACCCATCCAGCGGCTGTTAACAGCAATGCCCGGTTTTACTGTGAACATTCAATCCCCTTTGTGATGGGAACCACCGGCGGGGATCGGGAAGCACTGCTAACGACAGTTGAAAACTCAGGTGTAGCTGCCGTGATTGCCCCGAACATGGCCAAGCAGATCGTCGGATTTCAAGCCATGATGGCCTGGGCAGCTGATACGTTTCCTGGCTTGTTCAATGGATATGCCATCACCGTTCGGGAAAGCCATCAAAAAGGCAAGGCTGATACGAGTGGTACTGCCAAGGCCATGGTTGGATATTTCAACAGACTTGGTCTCAAATGTTCGACCGAGGACATCGAGCAGGAACGCGACCCCGAAAGACAGGTCAAGCAATGGGGGATTCCGGAAGAACATGTTGCCGGGCACGGGTGGCACACGTACACGCTGACATCAAATGACCAGACCGTTAAATTCCAGTTCACCCACAATGTGAATGGTCGTGAGATTTATGCCGGCGGCACCCTTGACGCGGTGATGTTTCTTCACCAACACGTCCAACATGGTGTTAAAGGTAAAGTTTTCAGTATGATGGACGTCTTAAAGGGACACGGTCCTTCATAATACCCCGTCCGGACAAATCGTTTCTATCCTTACATCTTGGCAATAATATCGGCTGCTGCTTCCATGGCCTTTTCGAGATTTTCCGGATTGGGACCGCCGGCCTGGGCCATATCAGGTCTTCCACCACCGCCACCACCCACAAACACGGCTAATTTGTTGATGATTTTGCCGGCGTGAAATTGGCCGGTCAGGTCACGTGTAACAGCGGTGAGAAGCAGCGCCTTTGAACCTGATCGACTTCCCAGGACGATAATACCCGATTGGACCTGCTCCTTGAATCGGTCTGCCAGATTACGAAGGACGGCCGGGGAGTCGGCTTCTACAATTTTAGATAATAACTTTATATTGTTAACTGAGATAATATCATCTGTAGCTTTAGAAGCTGATTGGCTCAACAGTTTTGTTTTGAGTTGCTCGATATTTTTTTCGTTACTCCTGAGCTGTTCCAGCAGCTTTTCAATTCGCGAGGGCACAGCATCGGGCTGATGCCGCAGAAGCCTGGCAGCCTCCTGGACCAGATGGGTGGTCTTCTGCAGGTGCTTCAGTGCGGCCTCACCGGTCAGTGCCTCGATTCTGCGAACACCTGAAGCAATACTCGATTCGCTGACGATTTTGAACAGTCCGAGATTGCCGGTTCGCCCTGTGTGGGTTCCGCCACATAGTTCCATGCTGAAATCGGACAGGGAAACTACACGGACCCTGTCACCATATTTTTCTTCAAAGAGTGCGGTTGCACCTGAATTGTAGGCATCCTCTGCATCCATTTCTTCTGTTTGTACTGGAACGTTATCCCGGATTCTGCTGTTCACCACAGACTCTATTTCATCCAGCTGTTCCGGGCTGACCTGAGCAAAATGGTTGAAATCAAAGCGAAATCTGTCTGGTGCCACAAGTGATCCCGCCTGTTTGATGTGTTCCCCTAAAACGTTTCTCAAGGCATGATGCAGAATGTGCGTGGCGGTGTGGTTTGCGGCGGTGGCGTTTCTTTTTTCCATATCCACCGACAGGGTCACCTTTTGGTTCTTTTGAATGATTCCCGAAAGCACCTTGCCTCTGTGAATAATGAGGCCGGTGGGGTCTTTGATGGTATCGGTGACCTCCATCAAAAAAGAATGTCCGTTGTTCGATGCTGCGATGGTGCCGGTGTCGCCGGTCTGTCCACCGGATTCAGCGTAAAACGGCGTCTTGTCAGTAACGAGATCTATCTCCATGTCCTTTTCTATGGATTCCACTTGCTTGCCTTCGGACACCAGGACAAGAATCGTGGCGTCCAGGGTAAACCGGTCATATCCCAAGAATTCAGCTTTGATGCCTTTGGCGGAAAGTTCCCGGTAAGCATCTCCGAGTTCGGAAAAAGGTGTCACCATCCGCGATCTTTCCCTCTGGGCTTCCATGGCAGACTCGAAACCATCCATATCGAGCACCATTTTTTCGTCTCGCACAATATCTCTGACAATATCAACAGGAAAGCCGTATGTGTCGTACAGTTTGAAAATAACACCGCCCGGAACACGGTCGCTCCCTTGGGCTCTCAGTTCTGAAAGGGTGTCGTTCAGGAGGGTCAGCCCGTGATCGAGGGTCTCTGAAAAACGGGTTTCTTCGTTGTGAATGACACTGGTGATGAATGCTTTGGAAGCCATAAGCTCCGGATAGGCATCCTGCATGATATCGAAAACCACACTGGCGGTAACATCCAAAAAAGGTTTGTTGAGACCCAAGTTTCTGCCGTAACGGATGGCACGCCGCATGATACGTCGCAGGACATACCCCCGGCCTTCATTGGATGGCAGAACACCATCTCCGATCAGAAAGGCTGCCGCGCGGCTGTGGTCGGCAATAACCTTCATGGCCACGTCCTTTTCTGCTGATTCTCCCATTTTTGTCTCGGACAGCTCTTCCGCCTTTTGGATGATCGGCAGGAGCAGATCCGTTTCATAATTGGTGGGTACATCCTGAAGGAGGGTCACCATCCTTTCAAGTCCTAAACCCGTGTCGATGCTGGGTTTTGGCAAAGGTGTCATTTTCCCGGATGCATCCCGGTTGAACTGCATGAAAACCAGATTCCATATCTCCAGGTAGCGATCACATTCGCAGCCGACGCGACACTCGGGACGGCCGCATCCATAACTCTCGCCCCTGTCCAGCAAAAGCTCCGAACATGGACCACATGGGCCGGTGTCACCCATGGCCCAGAAATTGTCTTTTTCGCCAAATCGTACAACCCGTTCTTCGGGGATACCGATCTGTTGATGCCAGAGATCATAGGCTTCGTCATCGTCAAGATAAACAGACGCGTACAGTTTTTCCTCGGGAAGCCCGTATCCATTGGTCAACAGGTCCCAGGCAAATTCGATGGCTTTTTCCTTGAAGTAATCTCCAAATGAAAAATTTCCCAGCATTTCAAAAAAGGTATGATGACGTGCGGTATATCCGACATTTTCCAGGTCGTTGTGCTTCCCCCCGGCTCGAACACATTTCTGAGATGTCGTGGCGCGAACATAGCCCCTTTTCTCCTCGCCGAGAAAGGCACGTTTAAACTGTACCATACCGGCATTTGTGAAAAGAAGGGTTGGATCGTCCTGGGGAACGAGTGAGGAACTTCTAACAACTTTATGGTGATGTTTTCTGAAATATTCTAAATATTTTTGTCGCACCTCATTGCCGGTCATGTTGTACTCCTAAACTACATGGTTTTAGTAATTTCTTCTCTCAATAACTGGGAGAAAGGGTTCAAGGTACAGGATTGAAGAATCCAAGTGCCTGTTTTCAGTTAAATACAAACAAAGCTTATACGATTTTGGAGGCTGCTATCTGCTTTAAGCCGTCAGCCTCCCTCGAACCCTTGTATCACCCTTGACCCCTTGAACCCTTTATTCATGATTTGTCCTCTTCCCGAGAGTCATTGGTGGTGTTTTTGTTCTTTTCTTTATTGAGACCCATGGACGTTCGAATTGTGTCCGCCAATGTTCCCATCAATTCCTTGTTATCACCTAAAAATGATTTAACGTTTTCACGGCCCTGGCCGATTCTTTCACCATTGTAGGAATACCAGGAACCGCTTTTGTCGATAACACCCGTTTCCACACCCAGATCGACAATTTCACCGGTTCTGGAAATTCCTTCACCGTACATGATATCGAATTCAGCATTTTTAAAAGGGGGTGCCATTTTATTTTTGACTACCTTGACGCGGGTTCTATTGCCGGTAATTTCCTGACCGTCCTTAATAGCGGTACTGCGTCTGATTTCAAGTCGTACGGAAGAGTAAAATTTAAGCGCATTTCCGCCGGTGGTGGTTTCAGGGTTGCCGAAGACCACACCGATTTTCATCCGTATCTGGTTGATGAAAATCAGCGAGGTCATGGTTTTGCTGATGGACCCGGTCAGCTTTCGCAGTGCCTGGGACATGAGTCTTGCCTGAAGGCCCATGTGGGAATCACCCATCTCCCCTTCGATTTCCGCACGGGGTACCAGGGCTGCCACTGAATCGATGACAATGACGTCGATGGCGCCGCTTCGAATCAGCATGTCCGCAATTTCAAGTGCCTGTTCGCCCGTGTCCGGTTGTGCCACGAGAAGATCGTCACAGTTTACGTTTAGCTTTCTGGCGTAAGATGTATCCAGTGCGTGTTCGGCGTCGATAAATGCTGCAATCCCACCCTGTTTCTGTGCGTTGGCAACCGCATGAAGGGCAAGGGTTGTTTTCCCTGAAGATTCAGGCCCGTACACTTCAATGACACGACCTCTGGGCAGGCCTCCGATTCCCAGGGCCACGTCAAGAGCAATGGATCCTGTCGAAATTACAGGAACTTCTATAATGGGTTGGCTGCCGAGTTTCATGATGGATCCTTTTCCGAACTGGCGTTCTATCTGGAGCATCGCTGAGTCGACGGCTTTTTCCTTATCGAGTGAGATGGTCATTTTGTCCTCCTGCTTGGGGCTGTCCATTAAGTGATACAAATTGTTCCATGATGTTAGAAGCTATCTCAAAAAAAGGGTAACCTTTCGTGTTCAAATATTCAAGTACGAATCAGCTGATATTTTCCCGTACCAACGTTGAGCGATTGTCGGGGTTTCCGTTACTATGTGGACATTTCACAATATGTCCGGGTGACGCAATGTTGAACCGCAACAGCGAGCGCATTCCCCGTAGGTTCTGCCGTTCGGCAGAACATTCCTCGCAGCTTGTGCTGCGAGGTTCTTCAAATGCCGAGAGGTATCCTGTAAAGCTGGGTGTAAACAGGGCCGTTTGGGTGTAGTTCACTTTTGAAGATTATCAGACGTCTGACTGTAAACGCCTCGCAATCAAACTCTTGCTGGGTCCGCAAGGCAGTCACAAGACTGCCTTGATTGGGGCGGTTTTTTATACGACCTATGGTCAGATGTCCCCTGTAAGGGCGTTTCTCCGCTGCGAATCCCAAGGGAACCAAAACGTTTACAACAGACTTCTGTACGGATCTGAGAACGTCGGTCTTACCTGCTATACCGACCCAGATAATTCGAGGTCTCCTTACGTTCGGAAAAATACCCACGCCCCGTGGAGATAGATCGAATATGGGGTAGTTTGCTGCAATATCTGACAACACCCTGTTAACAGTCTCGATATCAAGCGGGTCGACATCCCCCAGGAACGATAGGGTTAAATGCGTGTTCCCCGGTTTCACCCAGCGAATGTCCAATCGGTGGGATGCAAAAGAATGCTGCAATTTCCGGATAGCGTCTTGTATATTTTGCGGCAGCTCGATTGCGACGAATGTCCTGAATTTCGGTTTCATTAAGCGATGCTATTTCCAGGGTAGCGTAAATTGAGGCTCTCCCAACAAGAATTTACCGGCGGATATTCTTTTCTTGAGCAAGTCGGCTATTTCACGCGCCCTGACCATACTGGAAAGGGGAACGGTGGGAATGCGTTTGCCACCTACCTCGATACCACCGCTTTTAAGTTCCGCATAACTGACTTTGCCGTAATTTTTGGCATTTCCCTGGGGATAGTCTTTACCGTAGTCGATGACATGGGTGTATAACTCCTCGTCTGAAATCGATGTGTATTTCGCCATCTCTTCATTCAAGATCGGTATGGGGATACCAAGACCCACGGCAAGGGAGCATCCATATCCCTGAATACTGACACCCACGAGCCATTTGGGCTGCATTTTTTTAAGATCTCCCATTACAAACAAGGTGCCGGCAGGTGTCAGCGGGGCACCCTTTGGTGTTCGCTTGGCAGACGGTTTGTGCTGGGTTCCGTTCCAGGTGACAAACCCCTCTGTTCCCCCTAAAAAAATGCGTGTTCCCAGTCCAATGGTTTTATAATAGGGATCGTTGAACAGAGGGCTCAACTGGCCGGCAGAACAGTAATTGGCATTCCCCATGCGTGGCTTGAGTGCGCCCATGTAGGTATAGACTGTTTTCTTGGTGGTATTAATGGCGCAATTGTAGTTTTGATATGCATTTCTGGGGTTACACAGCATGGCGTTCGGCAGGGTCTTGAGCGAAATTTTCTTTTCGATCTGTTTGTTTGGATAACAGTCAGTGCCATAGGCGGATGCCCTGAGATGAACCGTTTTACCCGCCACCAGATCGTGAATGACATGCCCACCCCCGTAGTTGAATTCTCCAGGGTAGACCTTGTTTAAGGGGTCGTCTTCACATGGTTCCGTCGCACCGATGTAGCAGTCCACCGCTGCGATGCCGGCATAGGCGGACACGTTGTTGAGCCATACTTTTGAGGCCTTGATCCCGGGAGAGGAGTGGCCGAAATTGATAAAGGCGCCCGAGGAGCACATGGGGGCAAAAGTCCCGGTTGTTACCACATCCACATGACTTGCAGCTTCAACAGGTCCCTCTTCCTTGACCAGACCGATCATCTCTTCGGCGGTTACCACAACAGCCTCTCCTGCCCGTATCTTATCATTGATCTGTTGGTATGTTTTGTTTATGGTAAATTTCTTCATGACCCTTCTCCCAACCGTTCGATTTTATTTGTAATGTTATTTTGGATCCATGAAGCGTCCCACCATTCAAGTGGATCGACAAACGTGCCGCTTATCAGGACGCTGTAATGTAGATGATCCCCTCCGGCAAGACCTGATTTTCCGGTGTTGCCGATGATGTCTCCCTTTTTAACCATTTGCCCGACAGGAACGTTGAAACCGCTGAGATGGGCATACATGCTAAAAAGTCCATAACCATGGTCGATGACAATAAGGCGTCCGTATATACCCAGGGTTTCGGCAAAAATAACCTTGCCGGAGTTCGCAGCCGGCACCGGTGACATGGCCAGCGAGGCAAGATCGATCCCTAAATGCGTCTGTTTATCAACGGTTTTGCCTTGGTACTGATATGTGCGCCGATCCCCAAAACCCGATCTTGTAGCCGATTTCGGAAGCCGCAGAAAGGTACCGTCCCAGTACATCACAGGATCGCTTTGCTGCATCAAAGTGTTGAGGACCACTTTGTTCTGGGCGCGTATCTCCCTGTTGATAAATAAAAATTTATCAGCAGGAGATTCCAGACTGTTACCCGCCAGGGTCTTTTCGAACTCAGGCAGTTTCTCCAGAATAAACCTGTCGCTTACTTGTATGGTATCCTTTTTAAATCTTTTGGTTTTTATATAGTGGGGAAACCCTGTTTTTGTTTGATTGCCGGCACGATCTTTGGCCAGGAGATATATGTCGGTTCCTTGATGCTGCTGGTCATTCAGCGCGAAAAATGCGATCCGAACATCATCCTTTCCTCCCAGATCAGGATACCCCGGATAAAAAGTGTCCGCCACCTGGACGCCGCTGATATCGCAGGGTTCAGACAATGCATACGCAACCGCGTTGCTGCCACCAGGGCTGATATTGTGAGAGCGGGTCAACACCGAGGTAATGGGGGCTTCTGTATCGATAATAATTTCCTTTTCAGAATAAGCCCGATTTCCTTTTCCCCATGATCTCCAGGAATAATCCACCGCCATCATGCGAAGCATGGCTTTGCCATCCTTCACGTCAGTCTTTTGAGGCTCTATCTTGATACGGATGGATTCGGATTTTGTGGTGCCTTTGCGCAGGATTCCTGAAGCCGGGAAGTGTTTTTCCAGAAGTGTCGTTTCCTTGTCGTCCTGCAGAATGGCAACCCAGAATCGTTTCAGTCCGCTTTTCTGATCTTCAAGGTTGATTTCCAGCCATTTTTCCTTGCCAATGAACTCGGAGGAGAGTTCAAGTTCTAGGCTGGGTTGCTGGTTTTCCATGCGTATAGCAAGTATTGTCAACAATGGCAGGAAAATCAGGACGCAAATGATGATCAGCAGCTTGGTACTCAGTGTTTTATTTTTATCTTTCAATAGGTTAAAGGCTCCTTTCATGTGGAATATATCGCCGGAACAATACCAGCTAAATCGCGGCTTATCAAGGGCTCTTTTTCGTTTCTTGACTTTTAGCAGCATGCGCGATAGATATGTTCCATGCGATACCAAGCTGCCATTAACCTCTATCAGTACAAGCTATATGGATATGAGCATCTCTGATATTATTTCCGACAAAGCATCTCCCCTTCTGCTCATTTCAGGACCTTGCGTGGTCGATGACGTTTTAACCGATGGCGAATTTCTGTGGAGATTTCGTTGGCGCTAAGATATACGCAACACCGTGGCTTTAAGTTAAGTTTATTGATCACCACACTGCTTGTTTTTGGGGTTGTATTAACCGTTTTTATCGGGTATCGAACGGTTTCCAATCCACGGGAATTATTATTGTCTTCCCTGGTTCATGATGATGCCACAATCGCCATCGACAGGGTTCATCAGACATCGACGAAGAATGGTGTCAAGGAATGGCGTCTCGATGCAACGTCTGCTCGGTTTATCGAAAAAGACAGGCAGGCGGTTTTTGACGAGCTGACCATGACATTTTTCATGGAAAACGACAAGTTGGTAAAATTATCTGCCCACAAAGGCTATCTGAATACTGACACCAGGGATATGCATGTCGACGGTGATGTCATTGCCGACGACGGTGAACTAAAGATCCTGACGGAAACCCTTAACTATGAATACGGGCCACGTGTTCTTGTGGCTACAAAACCTGTGCAGATCCTTGGCAGTGCATTTCGTTTGAATGCCGATTCCGCTTCATACGATTTGTCATCACAGAAAACGACCTTTAAAGGAAACGTAGAGGGAACTATTTTTGACAAAATTGATTTATGACCGCCCTGCCCTGTTTTTCTTCTATTTTGCAGGCACCCTTGTTTTAATGGTGCTATGCGTTTTGGTGTTTTCTGCGCTCGCTCAAGATACCCCTGCCGGAAATCCTTTGTCTGGCGTGGAAAACCCCATTCACATTACAGCTGACAGTTTGATTACGGATCCCCAGAATAAATCTGCCGAGTTTATCGGGCATGTTTTGGCAACCCAGGGCGACACGACAATCACAGCCGACAAGCTCAAGGTTTATTATAAAGGAGGGATCCAATCAGGGGCTGCCTCCGGTATGGGGACCATCGTTCGTATCATTGCCCAGGGAACGGTCAAAATCGTCCTTGAAGACAAGATCGCCCATACCGAACACGCTGAATATATTGCCGACAAGAGTCTTGTGGTCCTCACCGGGCCAAACTCGAGAATCATCGATGGAAACAACTCTATTTCCGGGCAGAAGATCACACTCTACAGGGATGATCGACGAATACATGTGGCGGGAACACAGAAGGAACCGGTGGAAGCTTTTTTTTATTCGGATGAAAACATTTTGGGCACCCCAGAAAAGAAAAATTGATGACGACGTTAGCGGTTGAAAACCTGGTTAAAGCATATCGTGGTAGAAAAGTCGTCAACGCCATCAGCTTGTATGTCCAAAGCGGTGAGGTCGTCGGCCTGCTGGGTCCGAATGGTGCCGGAAAGACAACGACGTTTTACATGACTGTCGGGATTGTAAAACCGGATGGGGGCAAGGTGCTTCTTGACCAGAACGACATTACCCGAATGCCCATGTATCAAAGAGCCAGAAGAGGTGTGGGTTACCTTCCCCAGGAAGCATCCATCTTCAGAAAGCTGACGGTCAGGCAGAATGTCATGGCAATTCTTGAAACCCTTTCGATTTCAAAGGAAATACAAAAGGAACGTGCATCGGTTCTGTTGACAGAACTGGGTATCGATCACCTTTCGAATCAGAGAGCCAGTGTTCTGTCAGGTGGGGAAAGAAGGCGGCTTGAAATTGCGCGTTCCCTCGTCACCGATCCGTCTTTCATCCTACTGGATGAGCCGTTTGCTGGCATCGATCCCTTGGCGGTGATCGACATAAAAAAAATCATAAGCCATCTCAGAAAAAGAAATATCGGCATTTTGATATCGGATCATAACGTGCGTGAGACCCTTGAGGTTTGTGATAAAGCGTATATAGTTAACAATGGTGAGGTGATCGAGTCTGGCCCTCCTGACCACATCGCTAGCAGCGAGCTTGCCCGGCGTATATATCTTGGGGATGAATTCAAACTTTAGAATGATAAAATGGCGTTTCACAAAATTCATGGAATGAATTGAATATGGCAATTGAACTCCGACAACAGCTAAAACTGACCCAGCAACTTATCATGACCCCACAGTTGCAGATGGCCATAAAGCTTCTCCAGCTTTCGAGGTTGGAGCTCGTCGAAAAGATTCAGCAGGAGCTTGAGGAAAATCCTGCGCTTGATGAGGTACAGGAAACACTATCCCCGGAACTCGCCGGCGAAAAGACTGAGACAGACCCTGGGGTGTCCGAACAGACCAAGGAAGTAACCTTTGAAGAGAAAATGAATGAAGATATCGACTGGAGGAATTATATAGAGGAATATAATTCTCCTGGCAGAATGCCGGTCGAATCTGAAGGAAGGGAAACACCTCAGTTCGATTCGTTTATATCAAAGAAAGAGTCCTTGAGCGATCATTTGCTCTGGCAGTTCCTGATGACATCTCCGGATTCAAGCGCTGAGAAGATTGGCAGTCTTGTCATCGGGAATCTGAACAGAGATGGGTACCTGGATGTATCCCTGGATGAAATTGTAGAAACGAGCGGAACATCCCGCGAGGAGGTGGAGCGGGTCCTGGCCGTGTTGCAGACTTTTAATCCGATTGGTGTCTGCGCCAGGAATCTCAGCGAATGTTTGCTGATCCAACTCAAACATCTGGGTCTTGGCGACAACAGTATTTTGACTGAAATTGTCAAAAATCACCTACATCATCTGGAAAATAAAAATTATCGGGCAATCTGCAAAACGCTGAAAGTTCGGTTGGATAATGTGATTGCAGCCGTTAATGTTATCAAGGGTTTAGAACCGAAACCAGGACGCGAATTCAGCGAATCCGATGTTCAATACATTACACCCGATATTTATGTCTACAAATCAGAAAACGATTTTGTGATTGTTCTCAATGATGACGGTCTTCCAAAACTCCAGGTGAATTCATATTATAAAAAGGCCATGGTGCGGGGAGACAAAATCTCCGCCGAGACCAAGGAATATCTTCAGGACAAACTGCGTTCCGCTGCATGGCTTATCCGCAGTATTCATCAGCGGCAGAAAACGATCTTCAAGGTCATGGAGAGTATTCTGAAATTTCAGCGGTCCTTTTTCGAAAACGGTATCACCCATCTGAAACCGATGGTTCTTCGCGATGTTGCCGAGGATATCGAGATGCACGAATCGACCATCAGCCGTGTCACGACGAACAAATATGCCTATACGCCCCAGGGCATATTTGAATTGAAGTACTTTTTCAACAGTTCTATTAAGAGAATCCACGGGGACGCCATTGCCTCGGCGAGCGTGCAGGATAAAATAAAAAAGATCATTGAAAGCGAGAACCCTAAAAAACCATTCAGTGACAGTAAAATGGCAGATATGCTGAAGGATCAAAACGTCGATATCGCCCGCAGGACGGTTGCAAAATACCGTGAGCTTCTGGGGGTGTTATCATCAAATAAACGCAAACAATTCTAAGGAGATTTCATATGCACACATCTGTTACCTTCAAGAACATTGATTCCTCCGAAAACTTGAGAACCTATGTTTCCGATAAACTCGATCGATTTGACAAGTATCTCTACAACCCTGCCGAAGCCAGTGTCGTCCTGTCGGTGGAAAAATTCAGGCATATTGCAGAAATTAACATCAAAGGAGACAGACTGAATATCAACGGCAAGGAAGAGACCGAAGATATGTATGCCGCCATCGATATGGTTCTGGACAAGCTTGAAAAACAGATCAAGAAGAATAAAGAGAAATTGAGCGACAAAAGATCCGGATCCAAACATAGAGGGAAGGCTGCGATCTCAGCGGATTCCTTCCAGGGTGAAGATGATTTCGAAAAGCAGGTTAAAATCCACCATATTGAATACAAACCCATGGATGTTGACGAAGCTGTCATGCAAATGGAGCTGGTTGACGACAACTTTCTTGTTTTTACCAATGCAAGGGATAGTCAGATCAATGTCCTGTATCGGCGCAAGGATGGTCATTACGGGCTTATTCAGCCCAACAACTGAAGTGGAAACCTGCTTCCAAGGAATACGACGCTCATGGCACACTGTCCACGGGCAAATCAGGTAATTGCGAGTAAAAAATGAGAATTCTCGAAGCACTTAACAAGAATGCCATTATCGACGATTTAAAGGCAAAAGATAAAAAAGGCATTCTGGAAGAACTTGTCTTCCCTCTCGTCGAGACAACAGGGATAGATCAAGACGCCCTGGTAAAAGTACTTATCGAAAGAGAACGACTCGGGAGTACGGGTATCGGAGGCGGCGTCGGTATTCCCCATGGCAAGCTGGCTGAGCTGAAAACGATCGTCCTGGGATTTGGTGTCAGCAGAAGTGGTGTCGATTTCGAATCCATGGATGGGAAACCGACCCACCTATTCTTTCTGTTACTGACGCCTGAAAATTCAACCGGACTTCATTTGAAATTGCTGGCAAGAATCTCCAGACTGTTGAAAAAAGGACCATTTAGGGAAAGACTCCTCCTGGCGCTTGACAGGGATGAAATCTATCATGCCATCAGGGAGGAGGATGAAGATTTCTAACCCGAATAAAATATATATTATCACGGGACGATCGGGCTCAGGGAAAAGTACTGCTATTGCTGCCTTCGAAGATGCCGGATTCTATTGTGTCGACAACATGCCGGTGGCTCTTTTACCCAATTTCTTGAGCCTGCCCATTGAAAACGCCTCTGAACTTTCCGGATTTGCTTTTGTGATGGATCTCCGGGAAACAGGGTTTGTCGATAAATACAGACAGGTGTTTCGCTCCCTGGAGGAAAAAGGGTTTAGGTTTGAGATTCTTTTCCTGGAAGCGGATGAAAATGTTCTTTTGCAACGCTATTCACAAACACGTAGACACCATCCGCTTGCCAGGGGTAAAAACCTCCTGGAGGGCGTGCGGACAGAAGAGTTGTCTCTTGGCGGCTTGAAAAAAGAAGCTGACAGGGTTATCGACACGACCCAATTCACGGTCCATGAACTAAAATCGTGCATTTTCAACATCGTAAAGGAAAATGCCGAGATCGCACCTATTAAAATCAATGTGCTTTCTTTCGGTTACAAATACGGCATCCCCCATCACGCGGATCTGATCATAGACGTTCGTTTCCTGCCCAACCCGTATTTCATTACCGCTCTCCGGAAACTGGATGGTGAATCTGATCCGGTTAAAAAATACCTTTCCGGTAAATCAGATACTAAAGAATTTCTGAAAAAATACTTAGATCTGCTTGACTATTTGATCCCATTGTACGAAAAGGAGGGCAAAACGTATCTAACCATCGCTGTTGGGTGCACAGGAGGGCGGCATCGGTCCGTCTTCATAGCAAGAGAAATCTTTGATCATGTCAGGAAAAATGGCAGAGACGTCACTGTCAGCCATCAGGACATTGTACAGAAAGATTAACCCAAACAGGCTTATCGGGATATATTATGATCGGCATCGTTATCGTGACACACAGGCAGCTCGGAGATTCCCTCGTGGATGCTGCGCAGTTTATTGTTGGTTCCAAACCAGAGTCGATTGTATCAATTTCAATTGATCTGAATGAAAACGTCGATGTGCTTAGAGATAAAATCGTAAAAGGAATCAAAAAGGTCAAATCTGATGATGGTATCCTTATTCTGACTGACATGTTCGGTGGAACACCATCCAATTTAAGCTATTCTTTTCTTGAGGAAGGGCATATTGAAGTTCTATCCGGTGTCAATCTACCCATTCTTATCAAAGCGATTAATTCTCGCCCCGATATGGAACTCACCAAGCTGACTGAGTGCCTCGAAATATATGGCAAAAAGAGTATATCTATGGCCAGCAGCATACTAAAGGGCAAGTCGCGCAATTAGCTACATTTAGTGACGCATTCTCGATATTAGAATACACCAACAGGAGGAAGATATGAGTATCAAAATAGGAATTAACGGGTTTGGTAGAATCGGGCGGCTGGTATTCAGGGCGGCATGGAAACATCCCGATGTAGAAGTCGTTGCCATCAATGACTTGACGGACGCGGCTACCATGGCGCACCTGCTTACATATGATTCCGTACATGGCAAACTGGATCTTGACATCCGTGCCAAAGAAGACGCCATCGAAGTCGAGGGTCGATCCATCACATTTACATCCATAAAAGACCCTGAGCAGTTGAAGTGGAAGGAACTGGGTGTGGACGTCGCTGCTGAATGCACCGGTTTGTTCAGGGATCGGGAGAATGCCGGCAAGCACCTTACCGCAGGGGCGCGTAAAGTGATTATTTCCGCACCTGCCAAAGATCCTGACATTACCATCGTAATGGGAGTCAATTCCAGCAAGTATGACCCGAAACAGCATCACATTATCTCGAACGCCTCCTGTACGACCAACTGCCTCGCACCGGTAGCAAAGGTGCTTCTTGAAAATTTTGGCTTGAAATCCGGGCTGATGACGACGATTCATGCCTATACCGGCGACCAGCGTCTTCTCGACTTTCCGCATAAAGACCTCCGGCGTGCAAGAGCGGCCTGCCTGTCCATGATCCCCACGACAACGGGTGCGGCCAAAGCCGTTTCCCTGGTGTTGCCGGAACTTAGCGGAAAGCTGAATGGACTTGCCATACGTGTGCCGACGCCCAATGTATCGATCGTAGACCTTGTGGCAACGATTGAAAAGACAGGTGTAACCACATCGGAAGTCAACCAGGCCTTGAAAACGGCGGCTGAGGGAGAACTGGCCGGTATTCTTGGGTATTCTGAACTACCTCTGGTTTCATCTGATTATAACGGCTCAAGCCTCTCTTCCATTGTGGATGCAGCAACAACCTATGTGGTGGATGACATGGTGAAGGTGCTTTCCTGGTATGATAACGAGTCCGGGTATTCCCACCGCATGGTTGACCTGGCCGCTATGGTGGGCAGCATGCTGTAACAAATTTAGGATTCGAGTGATACAAGGGTTCGAGGATGGCTGAGAGCTATAAGCGAACAGCAGCCTTCAAGCCTCCCAGGATCCTCGCTTCCCAGCATTACAACAAGGAGTAATAAATGAGTGCTCGTAGACCGCTTATCGCAGGCAACTGGAAGATGTATAAAACCTGTACCGAAGCAGTAGAGACAGCCAAGAAACTTAAAGGTCTCGTTAAAAGCGCTTCCGAGGTCGATATCATGATCGCACCCTCGTTCACATCGCTCTCCCAGGTATCGGAAGCCCTGTCCGGAAGTAACATCCATGTGGGTGCTCAAAATCTTTCCTGGCATGCGGAAGGGGCTTTCACCGGCGACATATCGCCGTCCATGGTAGTGTCGACTGGCTGTGATCATGTTATACTGGGGCATTCCGAACGACGGCAGTACTTCCACGAGACTGATGAAACCGTGAACAAAAGGATCGTTGCCGCCATCAAACACCATCTGGTGCCGGTATTCTGCGTTGGGGAAACCGAAACCGAGCGTGAAACGAACATTACCTTTTCTGTACTTGACAAACAGGTCACAACTGGTTTACAAGATATCGCTTTGGAAGACTTGGCTACACTGGTGATTGCCTATGAACCTGTCTGGGCCATCGGCACCGGCAAGACCGCAACAATGGAACAGGCCCAGGAAGTTCACCAGTTTCTACGGTCCCTGCTTGAAAAAGCATATGGTTCAGAATTTGCGCAATCTGTCAGAATTCTATACGGCGGAAGCGTTAAACCGGGGAATATCGCTGAACTGATGTCCATGCCGGATGTGGATGGAGGGCTCGTTGGGGGCGCTAGTCTGGATGCTGAAACCTTCAGTCAAATTGTTCTATTTTAACCTAAAACATAAAATGTAAAACTAAAGAAAATGTTATTATTCATTATTGTTATACACATTGTCGTGTGCATTGCACTTATTATGATTGTACTTCTGCAGACCGGTAAGGGCGCCGACATGGGCGCAGCATTTGGAGGAGGTTCAAGCCAGACGCTCTTTGGCAGCACGGGCGCGTCTACTTTTTTGAGTAAAGCCACCACGGCTGCAGCCATCTTGTTCATGTTGACATCGTTGATACTGGCGTATATGTCGGGGAACAAATCCGGCAAATCCATCGTTATGGATGCACCGGCCCCCATCGAACAGACACTACCGGCGCAGGAGACTGCACCGGTAGCACCAGTTCTGCCTGCCGATACAGCTTCGGGTGAACCGGCGAAAGCAGAGTAGAAAAGGGATTGTGCCGAAGTGGTGGAACTTGGTAGACACGCTATCTTGAGGGGGTAGTGGGGAGACCCGTGCCGGTTCAAGTCCGGCCTTCGGCACCAGCAATAATTTTAAAAGGTTATACACTATTGTATAACCTTTTACTTTATGAGAGAGTATCTTCCCGTAAGAGAATGGCTGAAACCCAATCCTCATGTGATGGTGTGGAACACCGGAATGATTCCCTATTGCCTCTTTATCTGAGATCTCTTTTTGTCCTTGAAAATTTATGTTTCTCCCAAATAAAACTTGAAATATTCCTATATGTAGTATAATTTTTTTACACCCTGTACTTCATATAGGTCATTGCTTAATTTGCAAGAGGTTTAACATCGAGAAAACCATGAGAGACAAATATGGTTTTGCCAGTCCGCCTTACGGCCTATTAGAGATACACACCGCAACAATGAGGAAATGGTTTGACAAAGCTACGTTAAGAATCAGGAGACAGCATGGTTTCCCACAAGAAAAAACAGGTTTCAATATTTGACACAATGGTTTTGACCGGAATAGGCCTTGGGATTATTTACTGGATAATCGAGACCATTTACGATGTCTTGACTGTTGATGGAGCCGGTTTTCTGGGAGGCCTGTTCGGAGGCGGGTTGTCCGGGATAGGAACACGGATTATCGTGATCTGTCTGTTCATAATTTTTGGAGCGCACGCCCAGTATAATATCAATAAGCGTAAGCAGGCAGAATCTGAATTAGCCGACCTCACATCCAAAATCGAAACTTTTAAAGCGGATACAGAAACTTCAAAAAAAAGAAGAAAAACGACCTGAAATATGTGACATAACCACCCTATTCTTCAAGCCAGTCCTTCGCAAACGCATTTATTGATTATCTACCGCAAGCATCCCAACTACCATCATCTAAGCATTGGACGTTTTACAACCTGCTAGAAAAACTGACACATGCATCCTGTAATCCTTTTTACTTAATTGATAATATGCATTAATAATCACAGATAATTTAAATAGATACACTGCTTGATCGATAATTATAAAAGTGGCCTCACTTTTGCAAATTATATTTTAAACAAGGAGGTGATTTATGCAAAAGATCAAATCAAAACAAGAGATCAAAAAACGCAAGGCAGAATTTTCGATATATTCTGCCGATGCCAAAGAGGTGTACCTGATGGGGTCTTTCAACAATTGGAACCCAAGAAAACACCCCATGCATCAGAACCATATGGGGATGTGGGAAAAGACCGTGATAATTCCTCCTGGTATCTATGAATATAAATTCCTGGTTGACGGTCAGTGGAAAATTGATCCCCAAAATTGTCTAACCTGTATGAACGGCTTTGGGACCAAGAACAGCGTGCTCGATCTTACCCGGAAGTAAAAAAAGCGCATACTGTCAGGATAGTTGAACCGAAAAAGCGATTGCTAACCCCGTAGGTTCTGCCATTCGGCAGTGCTTCGCATGCTACGGGGTTTGCGATCGAGTCTAAATTAGACAGAATTCCTTACGGTCGAAGTTTTCTCGTAGCTTGTGCTGCGAGGTTCTTCAAATATCATCAGGTTTCCATGTTACTTAGTATGAAAATAGAGATGTGTTTCATCTGACATTATTGGGCGATATTGATGGAGCATTTATAGAAAAGGGGGCGTTACATGTATCAAAAGATTCTGGTTCCTCTGGATGGATCCAAACGGGCGGAAAAAATCCTGCCCCATGTTGAAAATTTAGCGAGCCAATACCATTCTACAATTTTTCTGCTGACGGCCCTTGAGTATAATTTTAACTTTGGTATTGAAGGAACGTTTATCGAGACGGTTGAAAAAGAATTTGACCTAAAACAAGAAAAAGCAGAGTCTTACCTGAGTAGAATTGCTCGTAAATTAACTTCAAAAAATATAAATACTGAAACGCGATTGGCTTCAGGAAACGCGATCAGTTCCATCATTGAAGCAGCAAATATTTATAGCGTGGACCTTATCGCCATGGCGAGTCATGGTCGTGGGGCCCTTACACGGGTATTTTATGGCAGTGTTGCCTCAGGGGTTTTGAACCGTGTGGATCGTCCCCTGCTGATTGTTCGATCCAGAAAATTACATTAGAAGCCATCTCAAAAAAAGGGTTTTGGTTCAAGTTCAAGGCGGGCCCGAACTTCAACCCGCAGGCATACTCAAGTATTCCGAGGAGTTGAAGCAAGGGACCAACACAGAAATTGGGCTAAAAAACTTGTTTGAGATAGCTTCTAGTATTGACCCGTTGAAACGCAACAGAACATTATACAACTTGTCACCAATAAGCTCCGAACGGTATCATGACTAACGCACTATTTTTTCATAACGGATGCCAGTCATGCTTTCCTATTTCGGAATTCTATAAAAACCTGCGCTCTTCCCCTCAGTTTTAACCTACAGGCCAGTCAAAGTCGTCGATCAAGTAATTTAATATCTCTCAGCTATGTAATATAATTCCTATTATGGAAACGTTTGTCGGAATAAATTATATTTAACTACCTGATATAGTAATTAAAGATGCGATATCTGTATTGCGGCATGATAATTGCTATACTATGTTTTTGATATGAATTAACAATACAAGAATGCTAAATGGGAAGGTTCTTATGAAACATTATTCAATTATTGTAATTTGGTCGGCGGTTTTCGCCCTGATCATGGTGTCCTCGGTTGCTGCGAGATATGTTTCCATTCCAGCCGAGACCTTAGTGGACAATTTCATTAAAACCATGGAACCATCAAAAGAATTTATGTATTTTGCCTTTGTGGGTCTTATCTCCTGCCTGATTGGTACATTGATTAGACCTCGTCGAAAATAAAATCATACCCCTTCCGACTCCGCTTACGTATCATATTCATTTGTACAATTAGTCAAGGACGTCCCCTATAGGGACTTTATCGGCATAAAGATTGCCCAATTCTTGGCAGTAATGAATTATCTTCTTGCACAGCCCTTATTGATTATATAGGCTAATGATCAAACCAATGAATTGGAGAAAAAAATGGGCAGGGACAGACGCATAGATACAGACCGCAGAATGGAAAGAGATAGACGACTGGGTAACAGCCGTGATGGGTATAACGGCCCTGAAAGAAGAAGCGTCTATGATCGTAGAAGTTATAGCGAAAGAAGATATTTAAGACATATGTCTTCCAAGATTGATTTATTCCAAAGCGCATATTAGACCATACTAATTTGAGAAGCATCCACAGGATCTAATCGGCCCTGTTTTTTATGTCTGAACGACCTTTTTCATTTAGGTCCAACACCTGCTGACTAAGGAGCAAAATGAAAAAAATCTATTTATTCCCCATGATAGTGATAACGATTGTGTTTGCTCTGGCTTTATCAACACCTGCAATTGCTGACAATTTTAACAACACAATCGAGATCTTCAAAAAGTCTGAAGCGACACAGCCATTTTTCAAGAGCGCGTACGGCTTTGCGGTTTTCCCGACAGTCGGAAAGGCCGGCATCGTTATCGGCGGTGCGTACGGCAAAGGTCAGGTATACCGTGAAGGCGATATTACCGGCGAAACCACTCTAATCAAGGCGACCATTGGTCTTCAACTTGGCGGTCAGGCCTTCAGCGAGATAATATTTTTTGAAGACAAACGTGCCTATGACGATTATACCAGCGGGAATTTTGAGTTTGACGCTTCGGCTTCCGCTGTTGTGATCACCGCCGGGATTCAGGCAAAAGCTGGTACAGAGGGCGCGACTGCCGGTGCAAGCGCAGGTCCGGCAACTGGTACACAGGCTCAGACGAGCTATCATAAAGGCATGGCCGTATTCGTTCATATAAAAGGCGGTTTGATGTACGAGGCCAGTATTGGTGGCCAAAAATTTAATTTTACCGCCAAGGAATAAGCGCGGGACCCTTCCACATTAATTCCTATATTCCCAACTTCTAATACAAATATAGCTTGACAAACGTGTCGATCTTCCATAATTGTATGGTTGTATATACATTTATAACTCTATACGTTGTTGCACGGTCCGATAACAGTCAAATTGCCGGACAAAAAGGAGGATGCACATGCAGTTTCCCTTTAATTTAGAGACATACACACCTGTCAAATTCGATCTTTCCCAAAAAGAGATGACCAACGAGCAAAAAGAGCAATTGAGTATAAATATACAATTAATTCGGGATAGTATCGTATTTTTTACGGCCTATGCCAACACAAAGGGTCTTGGTGGCCACACAGGCGGCGCATATGATATCGTTCCGGAGATACTGATCATTGACGGTTTCATGAAAAAGCACTCGTCCATATACCCTGTCTTTTTCGACGAGGCCGGACACCGGGTTGCTGCCCAATATCAGATGGCGGTATTAAATGGATACATGCCCATCGAATCGCTGTTTCATTATCGTGAATTTGAAAGCGGACTTTATGGCCACCCTGAAAGAGACGATGCCAAAGGTATCTTTTTTAGTTCGGGTCGTCTGGGACATCTCTGGAGTTATGTCAATGGCATTGCCACCGCCCATCCGGAAAAGACCGTTGTGATGTTCGGCAGTGATGGATCCCAGCAGGAAGGTGGAGACGCAGAAGCGGCACGGTATGCCGTAGCACAAAATCTTAATGTGAAACTACTCATCGATGACAACGATGTGACAATCGCCGGCCACCCCAGCGAATATTTGAAGGGATTCAGCGTCGCGACCACCCTCAAAGGACACGGAATGCCGGTAGACACATGCGACGGAGAAGATCTGGAAGCACTTTACAGGAACATCCGGAAACTGCTGTCCACCGAAGGCCCCATGGCCTTGGTCAACTATCGGAAAATGGGTGTTGGTATCAAGGGGATTGAAGGAACCCCCAAGGGTCATGATGTCATAGCTGTGGATCTGGCCATTGATTACCTCAAAGAAAAAGGACGAGATGCGGCCGTCATTATATTGGAAAATGCTACCAAAAAATCCGCTGCTCGAACATACCTTGGCAGTTCTACGGAAAAAGCGAAAAACCGGGATAATTTTGGTAAAATTATCTGCGATATCCTTCAAAATATACCCGACCGGAAATCGAAAGTACTGGTGGTGGACTCGGATCTTGAGGGATCATGCGGTCTACACCATATTCGCAAGACCTTTCCCGAAGTATATGTGCACGGCGGAATCATGGAAAGGAACAATTTTTCAGTGGCGGCCGGATTTGGTGCGACATCGGGAAAACAAGGCATTTTCGGTACGTTTTCAGCATTCCTTGAAATGGTTGTTTCAGAAATAACCATGGCCCGTTTGAACAATGCCAACCTCCTGGCCCATTTTTCCCATGCGGGTGTGGACGATATGGCCGACAATACCTGCCATTTCGGTATCAACAATTTCTTTGCCGACAATGGCTTGCAGGACAATGACACGACCCGTCTCTATTATCCGGCGGACTCTCATCAATTGAGGGCGCTTCTCACTAAAATCTTTGATGACGAAGGGCTGCGCTTCGTGTTTTCAACCCGATCTGCGGTTCCTTTTATACAAAACCAGGCAGGCCAGCCTCTTTTTGATGATGAATACCAATTTACTCCTGGAAAAGACGAGATCATTCGCGAAGGTGACCTGGGATATGTGGTTTCCTACGGTGAAATGCTCTACCGATGCCTGGATGCCGTGGATCGATTGCGGAAAGAAGGCATACGGGTCGGACTGATCAACAAACCGACCCTGAATGTGGTGGATGAGGAAATGATGACCCGCCTGGGTTCCGCAGGTTTTGTTCTGCTGGTGGAGACCCAAAACATCAAGTCGGGTTTAGGCGTCAGATTCGGCACATGGCTACTCGAAAGGGGCCACGCAACTAGGTATGCGCACCTGGGTGTTACACGGGAGGGTCATGGTGGCATCGTAGAACAGATTCCCTGTCAGGGACTCGACCCGGCCGACATCCTGAGCAAGATACGGTCTATGATTCAGAGTAAAGCGTAGTGCATCAATGGAACAAATGAAACCATGTCCGGGAACATCTGCCGTGTTTCCGGAAGTTGAAATGGACGAAATATGCAAATAGTCGACCCCAACAATCCCATACCTAAATATCTTCAGATCAGTATTTGGCTCAAGGAAGCGATCCAGATCGGCAGATATCCTTTGGGAGAGAAAATTCCTTCCGAAGTCGAACTGTCACGCATGTGCCAGGTCAACCGCAACACCCTGAGACAGGCTATTGCCGAATTATCGAAGAATGGCCTTCTAACCAAGAAAAAAGGCAAGGGAACCTTTGTAACCGCATCGAAACCCACCGCGCTCAGGCATCAGCTCAATCGGATATCCAGTTTCAGCAAAGAGCTTTCTGCGGCGGGCATTCAGGAGAACACCTGCCTGCTCGGCAAGGGTATCGAGAAACCGTCTGAACGTACAGCAAAGGCACTTACCCTCGGGCCCGACACCGATGTAATCGCCATTCGGCGTCTGAGGACCGGGGACGATCTGCCTCTCATTTATGAGGAAACGTATCTTCCGGTCGATCTGTACGACGGTATTTTAAAAATGGATCTGACCGGATCCCTGTATGAGATATTCACGACTTCGTTCAACACCGTGCTGGCCCGTTGCGAGCAGACCATTACGGCCGTCAACCTGAACGGCGAGATTGCGCATTCGCTGAAATTGAAGAAAAACGCTGCTGCGCTATACATGGAAAGCGTTACCTATAACGACCACAATATGCCGGTTGAATTTCTGTGCGGCTATTTCAGGGGTGATAAATACGCATTTGCTGTCGAGCTCGGTCGATACCATTTAACAGAACAATAAATGTGTTATACAAATTTATTTGACGCGACTGCGTCGCTTATAGAACGAACGGATGAATCAAGTTTTAACGAGACATCGATATCAATTAGAAAGTTAAAGCAGTTTTACTAGAAGCCATTTTGAGATAGCTTCTAAAACCGCCAAGGAGGCAAACATGCAAGAAAGAAATCTGTTAGAAAAATTAGTCGACGTCAGCCCCGGAATGGAGATCTGGTGGGATTCATCACCGGTCATTTATAACAACTGGTGCAAGAAATTGCTCGACAAGGCCGATGTTGCCGATCGAGGGCTTCTGCAGGCCCAGTTTGACCGGATGTATAATCCCTCCAGTCCCGAGACACAGCTTTTCAGGGGTGTAACCACCAACCCGCCCCTCTCTCTCCAGGCAATTCAGGATGATGTTCCCCTGTGGCAAAAAAAGGCCCAGGAAATCATCACCGCCAATCCAGGCATCGACACGGAGTCGCTTTTCTGGAAACTCTACCTTTCCGTTGTCAAACTGGGTTCGGATCTGTATCTGCCCCTGTTTGAAAAGTCTGGATATACCGAGGGCTTTCTTTCAGGTCAGACAGATCCCCGCAGTGCGTTTGACAAAGATGCCATGATTAAGCAAGCTCTCGATATCGCCAAAATAAATCCCAACGTCATGATCAAGGTGCCGGGAACCAAAGAAGGCTATGAGGTCATCGAATTTCTGACATCCAAAGGTATTGCCACCAACAACACCCTGACCTTTGTACTGCCCCAACTGGTTGATTGTGCCGAGTCGGTTAAGCGCGGTCTTGAAACGGCCAAAAAGAACAATGTGGATCTTTCCAAATGGCGCTCAGTGATTACGCACATGGAATCGAGATACGGTGATCTTGGGGGTCTTAGGGATTTTGCAGCCGAGAAAAATATCGAACTTTCGGACATGGACGTCAGATGGGCGGAGCTGGCCATTTTCAAAAAAGCTTATAAGTACCTGATCGACAACAAAATGTCGAGCAAGATGCTCTCCTGTTCCCTGCGGATCGGTCCCGTGGTGGACGGTGTCACACGCATTCCGCATCTGGAGGAAAAAGCAGGCTGTGCAACGGTCGTAACCTGCCCGCCGACCTTTATCGACCAGATCATCAACTTTGCAGAACAGGATAAAATTGTCTTCGAGAAAGACCGTATCCTCAAAGACATTCCCAAGGATGTCATGGACAAGCTGATGCAGGTACCCTATTTTGAAAAAGCCTATGCAGTGGACGGCTATTCCCGGGATGAGTACAATACCCACCCCGCACTTCAGCGGACGGCGGCACAATTTTCCAAAGCCACCGAAGAAATGGTGGCGTTTGCAGACAATTGTCTGAATAACGCTTAATATTTGTTCCCTTACGTAAAGGAGGACCTTATGAAAGTAGGTGTTTTAAAAGAAATCAAAACAAAGGAGAACCGCGTCGCCATGACACCTGCGGGTGTCGAACAGATGGTTGTCCACGGACATACGGTCATGGTGGAAACCACCGCCGGTGAAGGCTCAGGCTTTTCCGACAAGACCTATGAAAAAGCCGGTGCCAGGATCGAACCTTCGGCCCAGGCGATTTACGAAAAAAATGAAATGGTCATGAAAGTAAAAGAACCCTTACCGGTGGAATTCCCTCTGATCCGTAAAGGTCAGGTGCTGTTTACCTACTTTCATTTTGCTGCCTCAGAGGTGTTGACACGTGCCATCATCGACACCGGCTCCATTGCCGTTGCCTATGAAACCGTCGAAAAAGCCAACGGTTCCCTGCCCCTGCTGACGCCCATGAGCGAAGTGGCCGGGCGGATGGCGATTCATGAAGGTGCCAAGTACCTTGAAAAGACCTACAATGGCAAAGGCATTCTGCTGGGCGGGGTTCCGGGAACGGAACCGGGAACCGTCATCGTCATTGGCGGCGGCATTGTCGGTACCAATGCAGCTAAAATAGCCTGTGGCATGGGGGCCAAGGTATATCTTCTGGACACCAATCTGGAACGGCTCCGGTATCTTTCGGATGTCATGCCAAAAAATTGTTTCCCCCTCATGTCCAACCCGGCTATCCTGCGCAAACTGCTCAAGGAGGCCGATCTGGTCGTAGGCGCCGTCTTGATTCCAGGCGCCGTGGCCCCCAAGCTGATCACCCGTGAGATGTTGGGGTACATGAAAAAAGGATCCGTGATTGTGGATGTGGCCATCGATCAGGGCGGGTGTTTTGAAACGTCAAAAGCCACCACCCATGACGATCCCATCTATGAGGTGGACGGTATTATTCACTATTGTGTGGCCAATATGCCTGGAGCGGTTTCCATGACCTCAACGGTCGCTCTGACAAACGCCACCCTGCCCTATGCCCTTCAACTCGCAAACAAGGGCTACAGGATTGCAGCTCTGGAAAACCCCGAACTCGCCAAAGGTCTAAATATAGTTGAAGGAAAAGTGACCTACAAAGGCGTAGCTGATGCATTTAACCTGGCATTCGAACCATTCGAATCCGTTTTATAGGACATTTATTTTGCAACGCACCCAATCAATCATATGAAAGGACACTAAAAATGAAAAAAGTACTAAAAGACTGGATCGTACCCTGGCTCTATACGGCTAGAGAATATAATGTCGGCATTCTGGACAAGGCATGGGCCAATCCGGACCACGCCCGCCTCATGCTCAATGAAAACCCCATTCAACCCTCGGAAAAGGTGGTGGAGGCAGTGGCGCAAGCCATCCGCAATGGCAACCGCTATCCTGACAGCTTTCTGCGCTTGAGGACCAAAATCGGCAAGATGTATGGCCTGGGACCGGACAACGTGGCACTTTGCAATGGTTCTTCTGAGACCATCGATGCCATGATGCGTGTTTTCCTGCAGCCTGGCGACGAGTTCATGCTGTCCACGCCGACCTTCGAGCTTTTTCCACCGCGTGCAGAGCTGTGCAATGCCAAGGTTGTTTCAATCCCGGTTCGGGAAGAAGACCTGCAGTATGATGTCGATGCGATGCTGGCCGCCATCAACGACAGGACCAAACTGATCCTGATCATCAACCCTAACAACCCCACCGGCGTCTTCATCGATGATGCCGATCTGGACCGATTCTGTGAAACGGGTGTCCCCCTCTGTGTGGACGAGGCTTACCTGGACTACAACCCTGACAGACCTTCGAAAGCGTATCTGATCAAGAAATATCCCCAGGTATTCCTGTCGGTAACTTTTTCCAAGGCCTATGGGTTTGCAGGCATTCGTTTCGGGTTCGTACTGGGAACCGAAGAGATGATCGCCGCCTTCAACCGCATGTTCCTGCCCTGGAACGTGAGCCTGATGTCCGCTGCCGCTGCTGAAGCCATCCTCGACAATCCAGACGAGGTCAAGCAAAAGGTCGCGCACAACAACAAGTGGATGGCTGTTTTTTCCGAAGAACTCAAGAAGCTGGGGCTCAAACCTTTTCCGGCCAATGGTAATTACATGCTTATCGACGGTACCATGACGGGCAAGAGCACCGAAGAAATCCTCAAAGCCGCTCTTGACGAAAAAATATATCTCAAGAAAATAGGTGAAATCCACGGGAAGACCGGCTATTTCAGGGTAACCCCTGGAACGGATGCAGAAAACGAGAAGTTCATAAAATTTATCCGCGCTTATTTCGCATAAATTATCAAAAAAAATATAGATCTCCCAAGCTAAAATCGGACATTCCATGAGAAGGCAGTTGTTTCCTCTTTCATGGAATGATCCGGTTTCTTGTACCTGAGCGGCACACATGATTGGGTGTGCCGAAATGGACCACTCGGTTTATTTCCTCTTGTTTTGTCTGAATAATTCATATAGGGAATTCCCAAACAATGGAACCTCCTCAAAATTAAAGACGTTCCCAAATCACCGACCGACACCTTAGAAAGGGAAGCTGAATGGATATCTATTACATCGACGGGCAGTATGTAGATGAGGACAAATGTGTACTGTCCGTGAAAGACATTATCGTTCTGAGGGGTTTTGGTGTATTCGATTTCTTGATTACCTATAACAAACGACCCTTCTATTTAAAGGAACACGTTCAACGCCTGGAAACATCAGCCCAAAAAATTGGACTCAAGATAAGACACGCCAACGACGAGATCTGTCGTATTGTCGAAGAAACAATCCGGCGTAACACCCACCACGATGAATCGAACATCCGTATCGTTTACACCGGCGGCATCAGCTCGGATGGCGTCACACCAGAGGGAAACGGATACCTGATCGTCATGGTGACACCCAAACACCAACTGCCTGAATGGTGGTATTCCGACGGTGCAAAATTGATTACCGCGGAGATCGAGCGTTTTATCCCCGGCGCCAAAAGCACCAACTATCTGACAGCGGTATGGGCTCTGGAGCGGGCACACGCCATGGGTGCCATCGAGTCCATCTATGTGGATCGCAACAACCGACTTCTTGAAGGCACCACCACGAATTTTTTCTGTTTCAAGGAGAACAAACTTATCACACCCAAACTGGATATATTGCCGGGTATTACGCGCAGTGTACTGGTGGACCTGGTCGAGGGACACTTTGATCTGGAAATCAGGGAAATCCATAGGGCTGAACTCTCCTCCATGGAAGAGGTTTTCATTTCTGCCTCTAATAAAGAGATCGTACCGATTATAGAAGTGGACGACATCAAAATCGGAAACGGTCGGCCCGGTCAGAGAACACAAAAAGTGATGCAGCTTTTCAAAGACTACACCACTGCGTACGGACAGGGAAAGGTGTGACATGGAAGCCATGCCCGGCCCAGCCGGTGACATTCCTCCCCTGACCTGGGCGGAAATCGATCTTGGTGCGCTGGCACATAATTATCGTGAATTGCGACGTGTCACCAAATCGTCTGCTGTCATGATGGCTGTTGTAAAAGCGGATGGATATGGCCATGGTGCACCCCAGGTGGCCCGGGTGGCCCTTGAAAATGGTGCCGAACTTCTCGCAGTGGCACGTATGGGTGAGGCTATCAGACTTCGGGAAGCCGGTATATCGGCACCCATACTTCTTTTTGGTCACAGCTTGCCCGCGTATGTAGATATTCTGGCAGTCAGTGACATTCGGGCGGCCCTTAACTCACTGGATGGTGCCCGTTCCATTTCAGCGCAGGCCGTACGCCGCAAAACAAGCATCAAGGCCCACATCAAGGTTGACACCGGCATGGGGCGTCTGGGTCTTCTGGCGGATGAAATTGCAATCCAGACAGATGCCGGCGAACAGTTCAACCGTGCCGTAAATGACATTCTGTCTATCTCCGCCCTTCCCGGCATCGAAGTGGAGGGTATTTTTACGCATTTTGCCACTGCAGACAGTCGGGACAAGCGTTATGCAACGACCCAGTTGTCGCGCTTTACCAGACTGCTGGAAACGCTGGAAACGCATTCTTTACGGGTCCGGTATCGCCACGCCGCCAACAGTGCCGCCATCATTGAAATGCCCGAGTCCCACCTGGATCTGGTGAGACCCGGAATTGCCCAATATGGACTCTGGCCGTCGGATGAAGTGGACAAGCAACGAATCCATCTCAAGCCGGTAATGTCCATTAAATCCAGGGTAATTCATGTAAAGGATGTTGGTGCTGATTTTGCCGTCAGCTACGGCAGCACCCATGTTACATCCCATCCCACACGGATTGCCACCATTCCCATCGGTTACGCCGACGGATACAACCGGGTCCTTTCCTCCAATGGCTATATGCTGGTAAAGGGTGTGCGAGCTCCTATCATCGGCAGGGTTTGTATGGATCTGACCATGATCGATGTGGGTCATGTGCCGGATGTTTCTCTCGAAGATGAAGTCGTTATACTGGGATCGCAAGGAGACGAAACCATCTCAGCAGATGAGATTGCAAAAAAGGCAGGCACCATTAATTACGAAATCGTATCGTCGCTGACATCCAGGGTACCCAGGGTATATGTTCGGTGAGTTTGTTGAGTTCTTTGCGTTTGTTGGGTGTCCCTTAAAAATTGTTTTAACGCTGGTAAACGAACGAACATCGAACATCGAACGTCCAACATCGAATTTTGAATATGAATCGCCCACCTGAAAATACAATAGACTGGCAGACAGGCACATACCACAATCCTCGGGCCGGAGAAACACAGGCTGACGTCATCATATGCTCTGACTGGGCACCTATTCGCGGATTCAAGGATATCATTCTCCAGAATCCGGAAGCTGTTTATGGTGATCTGCTTCCGGAGTTGCGAGACGGCGATATGCGGATCGTCAACCTGGAATGCCCCCTAGTGGATCAAGGGGAGCCGGTTTCCAAAAGTGGGGCTGTCCTGAAGGGTCTTTCCGGGCACATTACAGGACTCACCAGCATTCCCTTCGAGGTGGCCACCCTGGGCAATAATCACGTTTTTGATTACGGGACCGAAGCCTTTGTCCAAACCAGGGATCTGCTGTATCAAAACAATATCAAGACCGTTGGTGCCGGCATGTCCATAGAGGAAGCGGCAGTGCCGTTGATTGTCACATCCAGGGGTGTTGCCATCGCTATTGTCAATTTCAGTGAAGGTGAGGATCTGACCGCTGCAGGAGAAAACCCGGGCGTTCATGGCTGGGAAATCGATCGGGTGGTCGCTCAGGTTCAGGAGCTGCAGAGTCAGGTCAATGCAACCATCGTTGTCTGCCATGGTGGTGTCGAGTACATCCCCTATCCCCCACCCTACCTGGCTGCCGCATTTCATCGGATTGCCGATGCGGGTGCAGACCTGATCATCGGTCACCACCCCCACGTACCCCAAGGTGTTGACATACGAAACCATGTGCCCATCTGCTACAGCCTGGGCAATTTTGTTTTCTTTCAACACACCCGGCTGCAGTTCAGAAAAATAGGTTATTTTGTTAAAGCCGGAATTGCCGAAAATGGCCTCGCTCGAATGCGTATCGTACCTTACGAAATCTTGCCCACCCGACTTCAATTGTTGAAAGAGGAAAAGTATCGCTGGATAATGAAAAAACTCAAAACCATATCTGAGCCTTTGAACGATTTATCCCGGATCATCCAGGCCTGGAACGGATTTATAAAACACTATGGTATCAACGGTTTTCAGAATGAGGTTGCCAACATTATGGAAACCCTTGCCCGGGAACCTGCCAAAGGAGCCGCCATGTTCCGAAACCGGATCACGACCATGCAGCACAACCAGCACCTGGTTGACACCATGACCCGTATCATGGACGGAACCATTGACCAGGCACCGGCATGGGCTCTCGACACTGTGTCCGAATGGCTCACACGGCAGATATCAGACAAACAGTAGGAAAATTGATTGACCATGCCCCTTTCTGAATCCAAAAAAATCAGCCGGTTTTATGAGAAAAAGCAGGTCACAGTTCTCATTACCGACTCCGGTCTGGGGGGTATCTCCATTTGTGCAGAAATCGCCAATGAATTAAGGCGACGTCATATATTCGAAAATGTTTCACTGGTCTATTTCAACGCCTGGCCGGAGAAAGACCGGGGGTACAATCGGCTCAGCAACACAGCCGAAAGAATCCAGGTGTTTGATGGCGCTCTGGAAGGGATGATGAAATTTAAGCCGGATTTCATCATGATCGCCTGCAATACCCTGTCTGTTCTCTATCATCGTACACAATTCAGTCACCATGTACGAATCCCGGTTGTTGACATTGTCGGGTTTGGCGTGGAGATGATGGCCGATGCTCTGGAGAAATCATCACAGGCCCAGGCAGTTATCCTGGGAACCGTAACCACCATCGACAGCCGGTTGCATCACGATCAGCTGATTCAAAGAGGGATTCAACCCGCACAAATCGTTTCGCAGCCGTGCGATCAGCTTGCAACACAGATCGAAATGGGACCCGACAGCTCTATTGTATCTGAAATGATTGATACGTTCATGCGCCAGGCAGCCCGAAATATCGATCCTGGTTCAAGTAAAATATATGCTGCCCTTTGCTGTACCCATTTTGGCTATTGTCAGGAATTGATTCAAGCCAGCCTGGCTGATTTCGCAAATAAACCGGTGACAATTCTAAACCCGAACCATAAAATGGCCGCCTGTCTGTCGGCCAACGGCCGCAAGATTCGTTTTTCAGACACCAAAATTCAAATACAGGTGGTTTCAAAGATCACTTGGGAAGAAAGGAAGATCAATTCCATTTCGAGTTTCATTCAGTCGCTTTCTGCTGAAACAGCGCATGCTTTAATGAACTATGCGCAAATTCCAAACCTGTTTAGCTGAAAAGAGTTTGCCTGCCCGATCTGCATACAATCCGAATATGACCCAATCAAATCTGGAGGAAGTGAGCATGAAAAGAGTATTAATCATTACCGGCCCCGGCGGCGATGCCCAGGGGTGGGGAAATCTTGAAGTAACCCAAACACTCAGCCAGGCACTCAATTCCGATGGCAAGTCGTCTGAAATAGTATTTGTCAATACCATGGATGGCTTTTTAAAAGCCATTGACAGCCATACCTATGATATTGTCTGGAGTGCCCTTTACTATATCTCCGAAAAGGAAGATATCATCGGGTTGAACATTGATGACGGTGCCTGGCTGGCGGACGAACTCGATCGGCGTCAGATACCCTATATCGGTCCCAGTGCCCAGACCATGAAAGATCTCATCAATAAAACAGCAACCCACCGCATTCTCAGTTCAAAAAACATCTCCGTTCCCGAACATCATCAGGTGGATATGGGAGAATCTGTACCCGACATTCGATTTCCGGCTTTTGTCAAGCCCAGTTGTGAATCGCGATCTGTTGGGATCAGTGATGAGAGCGTTGTCCAGAACACGACAGAGCTTCAAAAACGGATTGCATTCATCCACAGGCAATTCGAACAGCCGGCCCTGATCGAGGATTACCTTCCGGGAGAAGAATACACAGTTCTGATGATCGGCAATGGAAAAGATCAGATATTCATTCCCGGTGTCGTGACGGTAAAGGGGGGCAACAACGGAAAATTTCCTATCCTGCGAAGTGACATGCGGGGAGTCGGCATTACCAAAATTGGCATACCCGAACATAGTGCCGAGGCAGCCAATGCCTTGTGCCTAGAAGCGGTTGAAGCTTTGAACTGTTTGGATCATGTTCGTGTGGATATGCGTTTCGACACCCATTCAAAATTGAAAATCATCGAAGTCAACGGTATCCCGGGACTCAAGCCGATCAAAAGCTGGAGCCCCCAGATGTTTACACTGTACAATAAATCACCTCAAGGTCCTCTTGAGGATTATCGACTCCTGCTGCATAAAATTGTGGATTCCGGCCTCACACGCTACAATATATCGCTTTGATTATACCCTTTGATGTGATAAGGCTTTGTGCGGTTTTTCTGATCTGGCCCAGAGGACCAGGTTTTTAATGACGGAATAAATAAAGGTGAATAACATGAAAATTCTTGTATGTGTCAAACATGTGCCGGATACTGCGGCAAACATCAAGGTCGTGGGAGATAACGGATTTGACGAGTCGGTAAAATTCGTCATGAATCCCTATGACGAATATGCGGTGGAAGAGGCCGTCAGAACCGTTCAGAAGAACGGCGGTGAAGTAGTGGTGGTATCTGTGGGAAAGCCAAGTGCCGCCAACACCCTGCGAAGCGCGCTGGCGGTGGGCGCCGACAGGGGCATCCTTGTCAAGACAGATGCCCAGTTTCTGGACAGCGAAACGACCGCCCGGGCCCTCAAGGCCGTTATTGATCAGGATGGTGCTCCGGATCTTATTTTTACCGGAAAACAGTCCGTAGACAGCGAAGGCATGCAGACCCATTATCGGCTGGCTGGAAAACTGGGCCTCCCTGTTGCATCGGAGGTGTCGGCTTTCAGTATGGAAAACGATAAAGCCATTGTAGAATGTGAAATTGGCGGTGGCAACCGAGAAGTGATTGAAATGACCATGCCTTGCGTCATCGGTGCTACAAAGGGTTTGAACGAGCCCCGCTACCCCAAACTGCCCGATATTCTCAAAGCCAAAAAGAAACCTCTTGTTGAAATGGAATTGTCCGATTTGGGCATTGCCATGTCATCGATTTCATCCACGACAAAGCTGACACCGGTAAAAGAACGTGGTGCAGCGACGATGCTCCAAGGCTCGGTCGGGGATATGGTTGCAGACCTGGTCAACCGGCTTGAAAACGAGGTTAAGGTTCTTTAATAAATTCGGTGCACGAATTTATTCCGTGCCGGGCCCTTCGGACCCGGGTATCTGCAATATACTTGGGTTTTATTGATAACTACATATTTTTTGATCATCTCCCAAAGAGTTGATCAAAATGAAGGGTTCAAGGATTCCAGGGGTCCAGGGTTCGAGTGAGATGAAGTAGGGTGTCAGCTAAATGCTTAAGAATTATAAAGAGTTAAACGATTGGAAAAAATCGTATAAACTTTGTTTGGATAAACGATGATATCTGGCGATTTGGGTTATGTGGAGAAAGAAAGGCTTGAGGAATTAAGAATGAAGATCGGAGATGTAGAGAGAATGCTAAAAGTGATGATCACATCCCTGGAAAACAAACACTTGAATCCTTGAATCCTGGACTCCTTGAACCCTTTCTCCCAACTTATTGGGAGAAGAACCATATTTTTAACGCACGAGGGAGAGTATGAGCATGTCCAATATTGGTGTATTGATAGAAATGGATGGGCAAGAGATAAAGGCACCCAATTACGGTGTCTTGACGGCAGCCTGCGCGGGCGGGAATGTCGTAGCGCTGGTTTTTACCGATGACGGTCAGGCCTGTAAAGGCGAGTTGGAACGATTTGGCGCAGAGAAGATTGTGACAATGTCTGCGGAGAGTCCGGTTCAAAAGGCAAACCTGCTGGCAGCCGCGATCAAAGAATATGATCTGCGTGTGCTGATGGGACTTTCCAGCGCACGGGGTCGCGATCTTCTGAGCCGATGCGCCTGCATACTTGATGCACCGCTGGCTCTGGATGCCATACAAGCAAACCTGTCGGACGGAACGGTAGTAAAAAGCCATTTTTCAGGGAAAACAACGGCAGCCATAAAACTCACAGGCGAAACGCTGCTGATCGGCCTGCGTCCCAATGTGATCGAGCCCATTGAAAATCCCGTGTCCGCTGAACGTATCTCCTTCAGCGCAGAAGCAGGCAACAGCGATGGTTTTAAAGTCCTTGAAGTCAAAAAGGGGGGTTCAGGTGCCATTGATCTGACCGAAGCTGAAATTATCATTACCGGTGGACGCCCCATGGATTCGGCTGAGAACTTCAAGATCCTTTATGCTTGTGCCAAGGAGCTGGGCGCTGCCGTGGGGGCCTCTCGTGCGGCTGTGGACGCAGGTTTCGCACCACACAGCATGCAGGTGGGCCAGACCGGCAAGACGGTTTCGCCCAAACTTTATATTGGCTGTGGCCTGTCCGGTTCTGTTCAGCATTTTGCTGGAATGAAAACTTCCCGGGTGATTGTGGGTATCAACACGGACAAAGATGCACCCATTTTCGGTAAGTGCGACTATGGCATCGTAGGGGATCTGTTCGAAGTCGTTCCGGCATTGACGGAAGCACTAAAAGCTCGTTAGACGATTAGAAGCTATCTCAAAAAAGTTTTTTAGCCCAATTTCTGTGTTGGTCCCTTGCTTCAACTCCTCGGAATACTTGAGTATGCCTGCGGGTTGAAGTTCGGGCCCGCCTTGAACTTGAGCCAAAACCCTTTTTTTGAGATGGCTTCTAGACTGTTAGACCCTATGCGGCCTATTAGTCTAACAGCCTAACAGCCTAAATACCTACCGTTTTTCAGGTATGAGTCCCTTCTCTACCACCATTCTGGCCCAGTCGTCAAAGGCACTCAAATTCGCCGTGGTATGTGCATCCGTATGATAGTCACAACTGGCTACCCGCTGAATGACATCAAATGCCTGCCTGTCTTCCGGGAGATACAGTGGTTTCAATTCTGACGAATCCCTGCCGGATTCCAGGTATTCACGATGTGACTGGCAATCGCGCTGGAATGCATCCTCACTGAAGAAATTGAGATTGTCCAGTACACCGAAACAGTGACGGGCCTTGTGGACACCGAAATCGCAAAGTATTTTTCGCCCGCGTTCCCCATCGGAAAGGGCCTGTTTGTTCGGGTTCTTTTCACCCGTGCTTCCACCGGACTGAACGGTGGGAAGCCCGGTCACCCACATGTTCAAACGCGCCACGGCCACATTTAAAAGATTCATGGCATCATTTGAATAATCGAGATCGCCATCGGGTCTTGTGGTGCAGGGCATGCCGCCAAACATGCACAACATTCCGGGGTTGACTGTCTGGGTTACGGCCAGCATGAACAGGACCTCGGCATGGGTGATCACGATGCAGGCTTCGGGTGTCTGAGGGGCTGTTCTTCCTGCCAGCGGCATGGTTGTCAAGCGTAGATTGTTTCCAGACTTGGCGCTCTTTATGAGCGCATCCATCATGTTGTCCATGCAGATCAGAGGGGACTTGACACCGCAGATGGAATCGTGCCAGTCTTCCCGACCGGAAAACCATTTTACAGCGGCGTCCTCTTCCATGTAGGCGCTGCAGGTAACCTTGATGCAGCCGCTCAGCCGGTCCATGATCTGGTTACATTTGAGCGGATCACCTTTTTGGACCTTGACCGGCTGGCTTAGAAATCGAACGACATCGAGGTTTTCCCCAATAACCCCGATGAGATGTTCCAGTTCTTCGTAGGATGCCGGCATGGGGTAACGATCTGCTTCCCGGTATAAAAATGGTGGAATACCGCCGATCCCTAGCGTGTTTTGCCCCTCGTCGCCTTGAAACGATTTTGCCGCCGAGGACAGGCATTGATCCACCAATTCCGGAAGTAGATAGATACGACCGGCAGAAGAATCGTAGCCGGCAAGACCGGTGCCTTCCAAAATAGAAATGACATCCTGGTTTTTTGTTTCTATGCCGACTTCGGCCAGGACTGATTTGGTGGTGTCATGAATTCTCTCATAGGATTCTTTTTCTTTCAGAAGTGCGTCTTGATAAACTTCGGGAGCCTTTTCTATCAATGCGTTGATATGGGTCATGACATTTTCTCCAGTCTTAAGCGAGTATCTTCTTCCGTTCAGGATCATACAATTGACGGTTGAGTTCCAGTTGGATCGGGAAGACTGTTTTATAAGACTCGATTTCATATCCATCTGTGACCCCGCTCATGTCTGCGGGAAGATATCCATAACAGATATTTTTTCCGATGGTGTGACCGTACCCTGAACTGGAGGTTACACCCACCACGGTGCCGTTGTGCAGAATAGGCGCGCTTCCCTGGAGCATTAGCGGCTTTTCCGCATGGATGGTGAAAGTGCACAGCTTCCAAGGGGCACCTTCGGTCTTGATTCTTGCCAGGGCCTCTTTGCCGATAAAATCATTCTTGTCAAGCGCAACACAAAAACCCAGACCGACATCAAATGGGGTGTATTCGGGAGTGAGCTCGGAACCCCAGTCGGCGTATCCTTTTTCCAGATGCAGGGAGGCGATTGTTCGGTATCCGGCGTTTTTAATTCCGAGATCCTGACCGGCCTCCCATAGTGTATCGTATACATGGCCAGCAAATTCTGTGGGGATATACAGTTCGTAACCGAGTTCCCCCACATAGGTCACCCGAAAGGAAATGACCGGTGCATACCCTACGCTGAAAGATTTGCAGGTCCCGAACGGAAAACTCTTGTTGGTCAGGTCTTCTTGGGTTGTTTTTTTCAACAGTTCTCTCGATTTGGGCCCGATGACATTGATGACAGCATAGGCCGACGTAACTTCCCGGAATGAAACGGTGCCGTCAGTGGGCATGTGGTTTTCGATCCACCACGATGTGCGGAGACCGAAGGCCGTGCCGACAACGATCATAAATTTATCTGTTGTCAAGCGACCGACGGTCATGTCACATTCGATGGTGCCGCGTCCATTGCACATCTGCGTGTAGATCACCTTCCCCACAGGCTGGTCGATCTGATTGGCACAAAGCCGGTTCAGAAACGGAAGGGCGCCCGGACCTTGCACCTCGAATTTGCAGAAAGAGCTCTGGTCGATTAGCACCACATTTTCGCGAGCGTTTTGATGCTCGGCAGCCACATATCCAAACCAGTTCGGGGTTTCGAAAGTAACATCATCTTGCGGCTCAATACCTTCCGGCGCAAACCAGTTGGCCCTTTCCCACCCGTATTTTGCCCCGTAAACGGCACCTTTATCTTTGAGCTGGTAATAGAGGGGGCTACGTCTCACCCCTCTTGCGGAGTCATGCTCTTCGTGAGGCCAATGAATGGTATAATGTTTGCCGTATAGTTCCCTTGTTCTTTCCACATTGTACCTTCGGCTATGGTGATACGGACCAAATCTTCGGATATCCAGCGGCCAGATATCGAGACTCGGCTCTCCCTCGATAATCCATTCAGCCATCATCCGCCCGGCGCCACCACCGGCAGCTATTCCGAACGCGTTGAATCCCGCAGCTACGAAACAGTTATCGAGTTCCGGGGCGGGCCCCATAATGGCATCACCGTCCGGGGTAAATGCCTCCGGCCCATTGACCAGACGGGCAATACCGGCTTCTTCGAGGCACGGCGTTCGCCGCATGGCCGGATCTGATAGCGATTGGAAATGGTCATAATCGGGTTCCAGCAACTGAGAAATGAAATCATTGCCCACGCCATTGATGGCCCACGGTATTCCGTTGCGTTCATAGCCGCCCATGACCAGACCACCCACTTCGTCTTTATAATAGAGAAGACTGTCTTTGTCGCGGATGGTGGGAAGGTTTGGTGGCATCCCCTGGATCTCATCCGTGACTAGAAACTGGTGCTGGAAAGGAACCAGGGGTATGTTGACGCCCAGCATTTCCCCTACCTGGTATCCCCACATGCCCGTACAGTTGACGACAATATCGCATTGAATATCACCTTTGTCGGTTTTTACCGTGGTAACCCGTCTCTTGTCGAATTCAAAGCCGGTCACCAGCGTGTGCTCATATATGCTCGCACCTCGATTCCTGGCACCTTTGGCCATGGCCTGGGTGATCCCCGCAGGATCCGCCTGGCCATCTGTGGGCATAAAAGCTGCGCCAATAATATCATCTATAGTAATGATCGGGCAAAGATCGTAAGCCTCCTTGGGCGTGATAATGTTCATCTCCAGTCCGAAACTGCGTGCCGTGGTAGCCCCCTTTTTCAGTTCGTACATACGCTCTTTTGTGCTGGCCAGATGAAGACAACCACTTTTTTTCCAGCCCGTGGTCAATCCTGTTTCAGCCTCGAGCTGTTCGTAGAGACTAACGCTGTACTGCAGCATCCGGGTAATGTTTCGTTCACTGCGCAGTTGACCCACAAGCCCGGCAGCATGCCAGGTGGAACCACTGGTGAGCTCTCCCTTTTCGAGTATCACCACATCGTTCCATCCCATCTTGGTTAGATGGTAGGCTGTGCTGCAACCAATAATGCCACCGCCAATAATTACAACCTGTGCACGATCTTGCATGAATCCTCTCCTTATCGGATCGTTTCACGATCCAATCTGACGCGGCCTGGCCGCTTTTTTGAAATTAGCAGACATTGTATTTTTTGTGTTTTGTTTTTCGTATTTTGTGTTTGTGTTTGTGGTTGGAATTAGGCCAAATTCTTTTCGCAATTAGACTGTAAACCACTAACAGCTTATTGCTTAAAGCTTATAGCCACCCGCCAACCCTTGTGTGCTGTGATGCTATGATGCTTGGAAGCTGGGTTGCTGCTGTCCGCTCATAGCCGTCAGCTACCCTCCAACCCTGGTATCCCCCTCCACCCCTCGAACCCTTTCTTTACCCCGTTGCCTCATCGACGATTTCAGCAATATCTTTGACAGTTGCATCTTCCCGGCAGTCCGAAATGCCGTCGGTTAGCATGGTCACACAGAATGGACAGGCCGCGGCAACCGTTTTCGAACCGGTTGACAGTAACTCTTCGGCACGTTCTATGTTGATGCGTTTTCCAATGGTTTCCTCCATAAACATCCTTGCGCCACCAGCGCCACAGCAAAAGCCTTTGTCCCCGTGGCGTTCGGGCAAAACCAATTCACCACCTGTGTTAATGCTGCGCAGGAGTTCTCGCGGAGCAGCGATAATGCCGTTCCACCTCCCCAGATAGCAAGAATCATGAAAAGCAATATCTCCCAAAGAAGTACCGTTGGGCTTCAGACGACCCTGTTTCACCAAATCCAGCAAAAACGCCGTGTGGTGGACAACGTCAAATTTTGCGCCAAACTGAGGGTATTCGTTTTTTATGATGTTGTAACAGTGAGGGCAGCCTGTAAGAATTTTTTTGGGTTTGTAGTGATTGAGGGTCTCAACGTTTTCCTGAATCATGGTCTGAGCCAGGTATTCGTTTCCAGCCCTGCGGGCCATATCTCCGTTACAGCGTTCCTCCTGACCGAGTATGGCAAAATTGATTCCGGCTCTTTTTAATACGCGCACCAGCGCTCGAGATATTTTTTTCCCACGATCGTCGAATGATCCGGCACATCCGACGAAATAGAGAAGGTCCGTTTCGGGTTGATCCGACATGAGGGGTACATCCATGTCTTTGCACCAGTCAGCCCGGGTGTCGTCGGAAAACCCCCATGGATTCGACTGGTTTTCCAGATTCGTAAATGTTTCCTGCATTTCCGGCGGGAATGCAGCCTCCATAAGAACCTGGTATTTTCTAGCTTCCAGGATAATATCCAGATGCTGGATATTGACAGGACAAATGTCTTCGCAGGCCCGGCAGGTAGTGCATGACCACAGGACATCTTCAGTTACGTGAGACGCTTCTCGAATCAACGGTTCGACAGCGTCGATGTTGCCTGCCAAAAGTGGTCCTGCCTGATCGAAAAGATCGTGTTTGATATCGGACACCACTCTCTTTGGTGAAAGAGGCTTGCCGCTGTAGTCTGCCGGACATTGCTCCTGGCACCGGCCACACTCCGTGCAGGCATACAGATCGAGTACCGATTTCCAGTTTAAATCCGAAACACGGCCGAGTCCGAAGCTGTCCGCATCCTCGTCTTCGATATCTGTTTTAATGATCGCTTTTTCCCGTTCCAAAGGCTTTAAATAAACATTGGGGACGGCTGCCAGCAGATGCAGATGCTTGGACCCGGGAATATAAATGAGAAACCCAAGAATCGTCAGGATGTGGATCCAGTAGGATATTTCATACCCTATCGTTAACTGACCTACAGTCAGAGACGAAAAAGCGAATAGATTCGCCAAACCGGCTGACACCGTGAAAAAGGCTGAATAGTCAAAACCATCCTCAGCGGGTTGCGACATCTGGAAGGCATTGACAAGGTGAAACGACACGATGATGACGGCTGTGAAAAGAATGATAAGTTTTGCATCCAGATTATTGGTTAAATATTCAGGTTTTTCAATCAAGCGTCTGTAAAGAGCATACCCAAGCCCAAACAGAACAAAGATTGCGAGGGTGTCTGCGACAAAGAGGTACGCACCATAGAGGCCAGGCGATAAATGAGAAACGTGAAAACCGGGAAATACGCCTTGAACCATCAACTCCAGGGAGTGAGGCTGGACAGCTATAAAACCAAAAAATATCAAGGTATGCGCCATGCCTGGGAGGAACTTTCTCCTGACATTCGACTGGCCGATCACGTCCGTGAAAAGTGTTTTGACCCTCTCGGGAAAACGATCTATTTGCAGGGACGCCTTGCCTTTTACGGCCATCATAATTCTGACAAGATGCCTGACCTTTACAAAAAAAAGACTGAATGCGGTTATAAGGAAGACCGCCATTATCAAAGATTTAATTATCGTATAGGTACCCATTGATTCTCCACCGTGATTCAGATGCGCTCGCTAACCCCGCAGCAAGCTAAGGGGGAATGCGCTCGTTGTTTCGGTTCAAGACACAATCACGACGTTAACGCCCATTTTATCGATATATTTCTGAAAATCGGAAGGTATTTTCCGGTTGGTTATAAGGACATTAATGTGTTTAAGAGGTGCAATCGATATTTCAGCAACCAGACCGAATTTGAAATGATCCGCCATGACGATCACCTGACCCCGCGTCTGCTGAATCATACTTCTTTCGATGGCAGCTATTTCAAAATCCGGTGTGCTCACACCGGCACTGAGACTGAGCCCGTCGGCACCGATAAAAACCTTGGTGGCGTTTACCTGTCGGATCATTTCCATGGTCAACGGCCCTGAAAGCGCGTGGGTTGTGGGGTTGTATCTACCGGGCAACAACACCAGCTCGGCTGCCATGTTTACCGTTTCCGACTCCGGTATTACACCGAGATTGTTGGTAAATATGGTAAAAGGCAGGGCGGGGTCCACAAAACGAACCAACATCGATGCCGTGGTTCCTTCCCCAATGTAAACCGTGTCATGGGGTTCGATCAGGGACGCAGCTTTTTGGGCAATTTTTTCTTTTTGCTCACGATTCTCATTTATGCTGTTTCGGTAATGAAAGTTGCTTGTCACCCGCTCCTGCCGGAACACGGCCCCGCCGTGGGTTCTTTCCACAAGCCCCGATTGTTCTAGAACATCCAGATCTCGGCGAATCGTCATCTCGGATACACCGAGCAGTTTGCTCAAATTTGAACTCCGCGTACTGAAATCTTCTTTCAGGATATCGATTATTCGCTGCTGCCGCTCGACAGGCAGGAACGAATTATTTTTACTCTTGTTTATCAGTGTGTGTTTCATTTGTTAAACGGACATGTTTAAAAAGTTTGTTCAGGTATTCATTACCAGACTAGCCGGATCGAAGTCGGGATTTTTCGGTTCAACTCCCCATTCTTTTTCCACTTCAGTCACAAACCTTCGTAAATCAGCGGCTACGGACTCAGAAAGAGGTGTCGGTTTATGGTTGACTAATATATCTTTGACCTTTGCATTGGCCAAATCATAGGGGTCGGGTTTTCCGGCATTTATCCAGGTGGTTCGATTCATGCGTTGAAAAAATTTCGGTCTGCTTTGTGTCCGCATATATTTCAGGGTCATGGGTGACATTAGAAAATCGGACTTGGAGCCCCCTTGCCTAACTTCATCCACACATAATGTCTCATCACTGACTTCGACCCCACCAAGAAAATACTTTACCATATCAATTATGTCGCTATCTAATAACAATTGGGCATAATCCACAACCATGCCACACTCTAACATTCCTGCTCCGTATAAGACATTGTTCCCTGACATTGCCGCAATGAGAGCTGTTAGAGTTTTTTCATGGCCGGCTTGTGCCCCACCGGCGATATTGCTATCCGTCTACGTCCCGCCGCTCCAGGAGGGTACTTTGTAAAACTGGGCCATTTGGGCGTTCATGGCGGCAAATAACGCCATTTCCGGAGAACCCACCGCAGCTTCGGCACTTTTTAGATCCATTGATGTCGTTGAACTGCTGCAAATCACCGGGGCTCCGGGACGCACAGCTTGGTGCATCACGACACAGGCGAGAAATTCGGCATTTTGAACAGCCTGGGTGCCAGCCAGGGTAATCGGACTGGTAGCGCCCGAGAGCGCCATCGTTGTAAAACGAACAGGAATGCTGAGTTCGGCGGCCTTCATGCCAATTTCGCAGCAATGTTTGACCAGGCGCAAAGGGGTAACCGGGCAGGTAGAGGCGCATATCAGGGGGTTATCCACCAAGGTATCTTCTCCACCGGCAATGATGGCTGACATTTGATAGATTTTTTCCAGACACCTCCCGTCACCGGGTCCTAAGCTGACCGGTTTGTCCGTGTTATTTACAAGTGCTTCATAATTATGGAGTGTATAGGTAACAGGGTCTACATCCAGAGAAGAAACAGGTCGATGACAAACGCCATAGGCATCCAGTGCATCCATCAATCTTGCTCCGGCAGCCAGATCTTTTTTGGTCGAGTCCCTGATTTTACCGGTATTGATATCCACAACACTGACACCTTCGCCAAATGAGGTGAAGGTTACCCTTTTACCTTCCATGATGTAACTTTTATCATGGTTACGTGCGCCCAGCGTAATTCTGGACGGCGCTGTTCTTATGGCTTTTTCTACAAGGTAGTGAGGTATTTTGACTATTTTTTTGTCGATATCTACACGGCAGCCGATGGAATGGAAGAGATCGATGGCGTCATCATCTTCCACATAAACACCGGTTTTTTCGAGTATTTCAAGGCTGGCATAGTGGATATCGGTAATCTCATCGTCGGACAATACCTTGAAATCAATACCTTTGATTTGATATTTGCCGCTGCAAATGGCACGATTCATATTTATCCTCCTTTCACATGGTAATGGTTTTCGGTGTGCGCCTTTAAAGCTGGATGCTTATCTCACGCGAACCGTGCCACAACTTCCGTATTAAATCTATGGCTTAGCAAAGAAATGCAGCATCGTAGCTGTTGTTTCCCCCGGTGTATATTATGTTTGAATCTGATGTCAAGTGTTAGTTTTAAAATGATAATGAACATAGAGATAAAAAGGGAAGACAATCATATTTATGGAATTTAATGGATACGAATATTTGTTTTCAATATACTAGATTAATTAGATATAAAAATAGTACAGAATATGTAAACCAGATCTTTCATGTCTGCAAGCGCGTTGCCGCGAGGGATTGAAGCTACCCATTTCCAGCTGATTAATTACCTATCGAATCTGTCAATCATCACTAATACGAACATTAATCAATTTAGCTGCATTTTTTTTGACGACAAATGCAAAACAACCCCTGCATTAACCTGCCTTAAAGTATTGACACGATTCAATATATTTTATATCGTCAACAGATTGTGGTTATGCATATGTTTATGAAACGCGTCGTTCTCGCTTATATGGTCAAAGATTTAACATCCTGCTTGCAGGCAAATTTTCTATCCTTAAAGGAATCTCCAATATGAGCACCCTTCGGATAAAAACCATCTTTGCTGTTTCTGTTTTGTTATGTAGTCTTTATGGTATTGTTCTAGTGTCCGCCGCCATGGCCGACACCCAATATGTTTCAGAGTTGTTGATTATTTCGATCAAAGAAAGCCAGGATCCTGATGCCGCTGTGACAGGGTATCTGCGGTCCGCCGACCCGGTGGAGGTCCTGGAAGAAACCGAAGAATTGATGCAAATTCTGACAGCAGACGGCACCCAGGGATGGGTCAGAAAAAAATTCATTGTGAAAGAAAAACCCAAAGCCGTCATCATCAGTGAACTCGAAGAAAAAATCGCCCTGCTGGAGGACGACATTAAAACCCTCCAGGAAGGATCTGACACGCAGGGGTTAATGAATACGATCAAGGAGAACAGACAGCAGATTGCAGCCCTGACGGCATCTCTGGAAAATGAAAAGAAGACATCATTGAGCTTGAAAGAGAACCTGACCCAGGTCAACACCTCGTATCAGGATCTTGAGAACACGCACAAAAACGACGCTGGCAAGATAAAAGAACTCGCCTCTATTAAAAAAGAACTCGCCTCCATTAAAGAAGAAAACAAAGCCCTGAAAGATAAAATAGCAGCCATGACGCCCACTGATTCAACCCCCATGCTGTCGGGAAACATGAAATGGTTTCTCATCGGGGGCAGTGTTTTGCTTTTGGGTTTTCTCATCGGAAGGTCCATCAGGGGAAACCGGACGCATCGGTATTAAAATTCAGCCATAAGCAATAAGCAGCTTAGCGCTTAATGCTTATGGCTTATAGCTCAATAACCGATCCCCCTGATTTGTCATTTGATCAAGCCCGGCAGAAACAGAACAAGTTTCGGGAATATCATGAGTATGAAGATACAGAGAAGATAGGCAGGCAGAAAATAGGTCACACCCTTGAATACATCTTCCAGGGGCACATCTTTTGCCATGCCGCCGACCACATAAGTGGTAGCCCCCACGGGAGGTGTGACAGCACCGAGCGTTGTCACCACGGTAATGGTAACCCCGAACCAGATGGGGTCGTATCCAAGTTCCATGGCTACAGGAAAGAAAATAGGGATTGTGATCAAGAGCAGTGCCAGGGCATCCATCACCGCACCACCCACAATATATATGGCAAAGATAATTGCCATGATGGCCATGTCAGGAACCGGCAAGCCTACAACCCAGGAGGCGATGTCATAGGGTATCCGGGTTACCGCCAGAAATCGACCGAATATCATGGCACCGGCCACGATAACGATCACCATACAGGAGACCCGGATGGTATCGGTGATGGCCCTCAGAAAACCCTCCCAACTGAGTTTTTTCTGAATCACACTGAGCAGGACGGCGAAAAGAGACCCAACGGCACCGGCCTCGGTGGGTGTAAAAAAGCCGAAATAGAGACCCATCATCACCAGCATGAACAGAATGGCCATTTCAAAGGCACCCGAGAGACCCTTTATCTTTTCGACAAAGGTGGTCCTGGGTCCCACCGGCCCCCAGTCCGGATGCATTGTGCAGACAACATAGACCGTCAGAATCAGCAAAACCGCCAGAACAACTCCGGCACCGATTCCGCCGTAAAACAGGCGGGCAATGGACTGTTCAGTGGAAAGCCCGATGACGATCAGCACTACGCTCGGCGGTATCACGACACCTAGTGTCGAGCCGCATGCTATCGCTCCTGTACTCAGACGTGAATCATAGCGGTACTTTTTCATCTGGGGGAGCGCTACCGTGGTCATGGTGGCTGCAGTGGCTGCATTGGAACCGCAAATAGCTGAAAACGCCGAACAGGCCATGATGGTGGCCATGGCCACGCCGCCACGAATCTGGCCCACCCATTGATAGGCCGCTTTGTACAGTTTCTCGTTGACACCCGAATAAAATGCGATCTGCCCCATGAAAATAAACAAAGGGATGACGGTCAGGCCATATTTGGAAAAGGTCTCCCACAAAACGGAGCCCAGCATGTTCAATCCTGCCTTGAAAGAGATAAGATAGCAGAACCCGCAGAATCCCACGATGCCCATGGCGAAGCCCACAGGAGTACCGAGCAAGAAGAGCATCAACAAGAGGATGACGATGCCGAGGATACCAATAGCAGCTGGCGTCACGATTCTGCCTCCTTGGTGGAAATGAGCTGTTTTAAGAAATCCGTAAGAAGAATCAATGCGAGCACCCCACACCCAAGGGCGACCGCATACGTGAATGGGTAGTAGATGATTCTGAGGGTTTCCGTGACTTCACCGGTACTTCTGAGGGTATTGGCTTTTAATGCCAGCTGCCAGCCGGCCAGGATAAAAAATACGGAACACATAGCATTGTTGACTGCCGCAAGAACCCAACGGGTCTTGGGAGGAAAGACATTTACCAGTACATCCACGGCAATATGGCCTTTTTTGATCTGTGTGTAGGCCAAGGCAAAGGCTGTCAAAAGCGCTCCTGAAAATCCCATCAGTTCATATGTCCCGCTGATGGGCACCCAGAACATACGAAAAACAATATTGGCACATGTCAACAGAACCATGACAATCAGAACAAGGCCCGCCAGAAACGTCAGTATTTTGTTAAGGTACGCTGTAATCTTCGTTAAATAGTTCATGATACATCCGAAGCACGAAATTCGAAATACGAAACAATACTCAATGTTTGGATTTGTTTCGTATTTCGATATTCGAATTTAGAGTTTTCTTTCGGCCGTACGTTTTACTTTCCAGCGTGTTTTGCGGTGAGCGCTTTGATGTCGTTCACAATGGCTTCACCGGGATAGCCCTTTTCCGTAGCACTTTTGATCCAGTCTTCAGTCATAAAGGTAAGTTTGGCATCCCATTTGGCTTTCTCTGCAGAAGACAGGCGGATGAATTCCACACCCTGTTCTTTTTGCGACCATGCATTGGCCTCTTTCACGTGATTGTCCATATACGTGCCCGTCCAAAGGGCCTGCTCCACACGCAGGTTTTCAATCACTGCCTTGACATCATCGGGCAATGCATTCCATTTTTCGATATTCATGACCACCGCAAATGGATAGATGACCGTATCGGTTTGGGTAACATATTTACAAATTTCTGCAAATTTAAAATCTTTCATGACCTCCGTGGAGGTAAAGAGACCCTGAACAACACCCTTTTGCAGGGCTTCGGGTGTTTCAGACATGGGCATACCTACCTGGTTGGCACCCCAGGCTTTAAGGATCTGGGCCGCCCCACCAGAGGCTCTTAAGTCCAGGCCTTTGATATCATCAAGGGTTCTTACCGGTACTTTGGACATGATATTGGCGGGTGCTGTGGTAAACATGGTCAGGACCCGGACCTTGGCAAAAGATGTGGGCAGGTATTTCTGATAGAGATCCCAGAGTACCAGACTACCGGTTTTAGCATCGGGCAATCCCAATGGAAGGCTGGTGGCGTTGGTGGTGATAAAACGGCCGGGCTGATAGGCCATGCAGAGGCAACCGATATCTGCCGTTCCGGCGATGACACCGTCCATCATGTCCATGGCACCCAGGAGGGTTCCACCCGGGTATGTGTTGATGGCGACTTTGTTGGCAGTTCTTTGCTCAACTTCCGTTTTCCAGCGTTCCATTTGAACACAGGGAAATGTCGGGGCCGGTGGAAAATTGGCATAGCTGAGTTTTATGGATCCGGCCAGCGTCATTGTCGGCGTCAAAAAGGTCGCGACAAGGGCAGCAGCAAAGAAAATGGTGCCTAAAAGAACAATATTTTTCCTCATGATAGATCCTCCTTTTGAGATTAGAGATTTGTTCTAAATAGAAGCCATCTCAAAAAAAGGGTTTTGGCTCAAGTTCAAGGCGGGCCCGAACTTCAACCCGCAGGCATACTCAAGTATTCCGAGGAGTTGAAGCAAGGGACCAACACAGAAATTGGGCTAAAAAACTTTTTTGAGATAGCTTCTAATGTGTTATTTTAAGTTACCTCCTAGCACGGCTGTTCTTTTTCGGTCAGGGGGTCGATGCCGCAGGAGTCGATACCTTTTTTCTTTTTTATCTCAGCCAGCACTCTCTCAGGTGTTATGGGAAGATCCGTAATCCGCACACCGATGGCGTCATAGATGGCGTTGGCAATTGCCGGGGCGGTGGGCACACAACCTGGTTCGCCGATTCCTTTGGCCCCATAAGGCCCGTCCGGGTCAATGGTTTCAATGACCACAGGTGTCAAGGGGAACGCATCCTTGGCGGTAAGTATTTTGTAATCGCGAAAATCAGGATTCATGTTACGTCCTTTTTCGAGTATCACCTGCTCGGTGAGGGCATAACCGACACCCATCATAACCCCCCCATGGACCTGGCCGTCCAAAAGCATGGGATTGATGGCCCGGCCAACATCATGGGCAGCAACATAATCGAGAATTTCAACTTTTCCGGTTTCTTCATCTACCTTCAACCGTACGCCGTGGGTCCCGAAGGCATAGGTCATGGAAAGGTTTCCCCGAAAATCTCTACCCATGTTTTCATTTGCGGGATCATAAAAATAATCGGCCATCATCATGGTACCGCCGTGGCTGAAATGAGCCTTTCGAAGCAGTTTGGCAATCGAGATGCTCTTTTCGGGATCGTCCTGGACAAACACATGCCGATTTTGAAGACGGAGTTTAGCTTGTGGTACACCCAGAGCCCCGGCACCCATTTCTAAAATACGGGTCCTGATTTTTTCTGCAGCTCCAAGTGCGGCATTTCCCGCCACAAAAGTCGTCCGGCTGGCGTGGGCACCTACATCCCAGGGACAAATGTCACTGTCGTGATGAATAACATGGATATCGTCAACCTCAAGACCCAGGTGTTCAGCTACTATTTGGGCCAGCACCGTATCGGCACCCTGCCCCATGTCCGAGGCGCCTGTAAAAACATCGGCTTTCCCGAAGTCATCCAGCTTGATAATTGCACCGCAGCCATCGGATTTATATATTCGGGCGCCACCCCCGACATGAATTAAAGAAGCGATCCCTATACCTTCTCCTGCAGCTCTGGGTTTATCAAGGTGCAATGCCTTTTCAACCGCGTCAATACATTCCGGTAAACCGCAGGTGGTAATTTTAAACCCCTGGGGCGTTTCGTCTCCGGGCTGATTGGCGTTGATCCGTCGGATTTCCAGGCGATCGATACCAGCGGTTTCGGCCAATATATCCATGGCGCTTTCGATGGCAAATGTAGCCTGGGGATTGCCATAACCCCGCATGGCCTGGGAATAGGTATTGTTCGTGTAAACACATTTGGCCTCGTAACGAACATTGGGCACTCGGTAAAGAGATGTGATCGGCATCATCATCACCGATGGCGTGGTAACACCCCAGGAGGTATAAGCGCCATTATCCAGCACCATATTTATATCCCGGAACAGCAGACGACCCTGGGCGTCGCAACCCATGGCTATGTCGATGATGGTTGGCTGCCGGGTGGATGTGGCCTTAAACTCCTCATCCCGGTCAAACAAGATTTTCACCGGTCGGCGGGCCCGCCAGGCCAGCAAAATAGCCACATGTTCATAAGCATAAGTGTCAAGTTTGCTGCCAAAGCCTCCCCCGATAACAGGCTTGATGACCCGTACGCGTTTATCAGAGATTCCCAACGCCTTGAGAGTCTCTTGAAAATCCTTTTGCGCAAGGGATGGAATCTGGGTGTTGGTATGGATGGTTAGGTTGTTGTTATTGTCAAAGTCAGCGATGGCACCGCTGGTTCCAAGACAGCAGTGGGTGACCCATGTGGTTGTGAAGCGCTTTTCAACCACATGGGCAGCCTCTTTGCGAGCACTATTTACATCACCGTAGTGCAGCTTCCATGGCATTTTCAGAATGTTCGTTTTATGGTTTTCGTGCACCAGTGGTGCGTCGGGTTGCATGGCCGTTATGGGATCGAAAACAGATGGCAGGGCCTGATACGTCACCTCGATTAAATCGATGGCCTGCTTGGCAATTTCCGGATCCGTTGCTGCCACGGCAGCTACTTCATCCCGGTAGGATCTCACCTTGCCGGCTTTCAAAGGAGGATTGTCTTTATAGACACCCATGCGGATATTGGGAATATCTTTCCCGGTGAGTACAACCCGAACACCACTGAGTTTCTCTGCTTCGGATGTATCAATGTTGACGATTCTGGCGTGCGGGTATTTGCTGTATAATAGTTTACCATAAAGCATGCCGGGTAGTTTGACATCCTGAATGTACTGAGCACGTCCCGTGGCCTTGTCAACGGCATCCAGTTTGGGCACCCGTTTGCCAACCGTTGAAAATTCCTGTTTTGTTTCCATTCCTTATCCGTTCCTTTGGTTGTATATCAAGAAAGGTTGCATTTTTATCTCATCTGGAAGCACATCAAAATCAGGTCAAGTTTGGTTCTTCCAGGCTACGACTTTCACATCCTGTGACCCTTTATCTACAGCGGCCTGGATGGATTCGAATATCTGGGTATAGCCGGTACAACGACAAAGATTACCGGCCAGAGCGTGTTTGATGTCGCCCAGCGCGGGAGTCGGGTTTTCATCCAGAAGAGCCTTAGACGACATGATCATGCCCGGCGTACAAAACCCGCATTGAATACCGCCGTGTTCCACAAATGCACGCTGCAGCGTGTGCAGAGTGCCGTCTGCGCCCGACAGTCCTTCAATGGTCGTCAAGACCCGGTCATTGACTTCTGCCGCCAAATACAGGCAGCTGTTGACAGCCTGGCCGTCGATAATGACGGTACAGGCACCGCATTCGCCACTGCCGCAGCCCTCTTTGGTTCCGGTGAGTCCCATTACCTCTCTAAGCAGATAAAGCAAGGTCCAATGATCCTCTATCTCCATCTGGATATCATTACCGTTTAGATTGAACTGTATCTTTGTGGACATGTACAAACCTCCAAGGAATTTGAAGTATGTCGCAGCAGGCAAAGAGGAATGCGCTGGCTGCTAATATTTTTCTTCGATTCGCCTTAGGCACAGCATACCCATTCTTCGAACAAACACAGACACCATTTCACGGCGGTACCAGGCTTGTCCACGGGTGCTGTCTCGTACCCTGGATTCTTCGGCTGCGATTTTTCCAGCTTCAGTCAGAATATTTTCATTTAGCGCCTTGCCCATGAGAAATCGCTCGGCGCTGAGGGTTCGCAGCGGAGTGGGTGCGGCTACCCCTAGACAGATTCGGGCTTTTCGACAAGTAGCTGTATCCTGATCCAAGGTCAAGACAATACCCACACCGATAAGGGGTAGTTCCATTGCAGCCCGCCGGCCGAGTTTTTGATAAGCGCCGCCGGTATGAGGGGGCTGGGGTGGAATGACAATTTCAGTCAGGATCTCACCTGATTCCATTACGGTTTGCCCCGGCCCCTCAAAAAAGTGAATCAGATCCACAGTTCTTTCACCGTTTGGGCCATATATTTTAGCCACCCCGTCGAGAGCGATCAAAGGAATGGCACCGTCTGCCGACGGTACGGCGTTGACGAGGTTGCCGCCGATAGTGGCCACATTTCGAATCTGCGTAGATCCTATGTGCTGCACAGCATCGTGGATGATGGGATATTGATTTCGGATGAGAACGGAGTTTTCCAGGGTTCGGTGAGTTGCCAAGGCACCGATAATCAGTTCATGAGTGTCCGGATTGATCTGCACCCGTTCCAGACCCGAAAGATGTTTTAAAGAGATGAGATAATCAGGGGCGATCTTTCCTTGTTTCGCCTTGACGATTACATCGGTTCCTCCGGCCACGTACATAACGCGATCACCATGGGACTCAAACAAGGACACCGCTTCATCGAGTGTTTGGGGCACAAGGTAAGTAAATGTTTTCATACGTTCCTCTATACATCACGTTGGGATAGATTGATATCAGTTAATCCGCAAACTATCATTTTATACAGGTCTGTTGTCAAATACACGTTTAGATTTTCGCTCCGACCTCGGCAAGGAGCAGGTATCGAGCAACTCTACTTCGCAGCTTACCATGATACTGTTTTTAATTTTACGACAAATGGAAGCCTCGAGTTCCCTGGCCTGTTCGGCGTCGGTATCTGATCCACATTCCACACGAAGCGTCATGGTATCTTTACCGTTTGATTCCCGTTCAAGTATCACCTGGTACTCACAGGATATTTCAGGTATGGAGGAAAGAACTTCATCAATCTGGCCCGGATAAATGTTAACGGCCCGGAAAATAATCATATCGTCCGAACGCCCCAAAATGCTGTCATGCATGGGAAGCAGGTTGCCGCAAGAACAGGGTGACGGTATCATGCGGGTCAGATCTCGTGTACGATACCGTATCAAGGGTGATGCCTCCTTGCACAGGGTCGTAACCACCATTTCACCGACCTCACCCTCGGGTACCGGTTCCAGGGTTTCCGGATCGAGAATTTCAAGGAGGTAATAATCGGCCCAGTAGTGAATACCTTCATGCCGGGAACATTCAAGACCGGTGCCTGGTCCATAGAGCTCGGTCATGCCCGGGATATCAAACATGTCTTCCAGGCCAAGCAAGGTCTTGATACGCTGACGCATGGCATGACTACTTCTTTCAGACCCGAAAATCATTTTCTTTAAGACTATTTTATCTTTCAGATGCCGTCTTTCGATCTCTTCCGCCATGAGAAGAGCCATGCTTGCGGTGCAACACATAACCGTTGTTTGCAGATCCACCAGAAACTGACACTGCATATCGATATTTCCAGGCCCGATGGGCAGCGCCATGGCACCGAAACGTTCACAGCCAAGTTGAAAGCCGACTCCCGCTGTCCAGACACCATAACCAACGGCGATCTGAACACGATCCTCCTGGGATAGTTCAGCCATTTCGTAGCAACGCGCAAAAAAATGGCCCCAGTCATCGACATCTTTGCGGGTGTATGCCAGAATTTTTCGTTTTCCGGTGGTACCCGACGATGCATGAATCCGAACCACTTCGGATTCTGGGACAGACAAGAGGGGCAACGGGTACCCGTTTCGTAAATCCTCTGCGTTTGTAAAGGGCAGTTTTCGGATATCGTCCAGTGTGTGGATATCTTGCGGAGTTACCCCTGAGAGATCCATCATCTTTTTGTAAAATGCGGAACCCTCATACACATGGGATGCTGTCCATTGCAGGCCCTTCAACTGGTGTGCTTTCAACTCGTCTCGTGATTGAAAAGCCGGCATAAATGTTCTACTCATTTCACACCTCCTTCATCAAGATCTCGGCACATCTCTTCGGGAGAAATCGCGCAGTTCAGGTTTCCAGTGATGTTTGATCATCGCTCATGGAAGCGCGCAGTCTCCGGGTAGCATCTTGATCGGCTCTGAGAGACCCTGTGTCGATTACCACGCCATAATCGCTTTTAGCCTTTTCAACACTTACATATCCATATCTGACATCTCTTTCCACCGCAGGGATATCTCTTTCCAACGGGGCACCGAAACCACCTCCTCCGGCGCTCTGAAAATCAATGGTGTCACCCGGGTCGCAAAGCGTCAGGCCACTGGGGTCTCCGGGATGATCGTTTTTCAGAAAGCGGGCCTTGGAGCCGTTTTTCCCGCCGAATATCCCCCTAGGCGGGTATCGAAAACGACCAGCCTGAACGGCAATGGCTACCGGTGGCTCTGGTGCAAGAGCATCATCCGGAACACGGACGCGCATGCGGCGGCCCAAACCACCCCTCTGCTTTCCGGCACCGCCTGAATCACAGATGAGTTCCCGTGCAAGCACCATCAGAGGTGTGTCGCTTTCCAGGATTTCAACCGGTGTGTTGGCACCATTGGCGGGGAAAATGGCACACTGGTGTCCATCTTTGGCCCGGCTCGCCCCCAGACCACCGCCGCGAATAATCATGGTGTGAAATGGTTTCCCGTCATGCCGTTTTCCATAAAATATATTGGTTTGGGCCGGTGTCCCGCCGCTGTCCGCAATTATCCGGTCCGGGACGGCAATGGAAAGCGCCCTGAAAACCATTTCGGTCATAAAATGACCTACCTGCATGCGTGCGGCAACGGCAGCCGGGAACCGGCAGTTAACAACGCTGCCCTCGGGTGCCGTCATGGTTACCGGGCGAATGGCGCCTTCATTTATAGGAAGATCCGGGTCGAAGACACTTTTGATGGCCATAAAAACATAGGCATAGGTGAAGTTATAGACAACATTGACCCCCCAGTTGACCTGGGGAGATGTGTTTGAAAAATCAACCTGAATGTCACTCCCATTTACCGCAACTGTCAGACAGATATGAATGTCATCACGTTTTCCCGCCCCCTCGATGACGCCCTCGTAGGGGTATACACCATCGGGAATACGATCGATCGCCTGCCGCATACTCTGCTCGGTTCTCTGAATGATTTCATCGGCGAGTCCTTCGAGGTTATCGAGACCTTCATCCGCCAGCATTTCAATAATTTTTTCACCGCAGACATGATTTGCCGCAACCTGTGAGCGGATGTCGCCGGTAACCTCCTCGGGTGTTCGAACATTCCAGCGAATCATCTCGAGGACATCCTTATTCAGTACACCCGCATCGTACAGTTTGACACGGGGAATAAAAAGACCTTCTTCAAACACCTCACGATTATCAGACGATACCCGTCCGCCGATATCCGAGTGATGAAACACACACGCCGTAAAGGCCACCGGTCGTTTCTTGTAGAAGATGGGGCTCAGGACGCAGACATCGTTCAGATGGCCTGCCAGTAACCACGGGTCGTTTACGATGATCACGTCACCGGGGTGATATTCACTCAAGGGCAGTGCTTGAATCACTTTTTTTACACCCAGCGCCATGGCACCGGCTTGTCCCGGCGTACAAAACGTGCCCTGAACCAGTTCTTGGCCCCTGTGATCTGTAAACATGCATGTGTAATCATGGGCATCACGCAGCAGGCTCGAAAAGGCTGTTCTGGCAACCGATGCATCGGCTTCATCCACGATGGATATGAGACGACGCCAGAGAATTTCGAGACGAATGGGATCGAATATCGATTTGATTGGGTGGCTTGATTCAGGTGACATAAATCAGTTTTATCCTATATGTAACAATGGATGATAAAAATAGTTTTAAGTGTTAGGTTTTAAGTTTTAAGTTCCGCTAATGGCTGTTAGCTAACCTAACACCTAAAACTTAAAACCTAAATCCGCTATAAATCTATCCACACAAACCCATACGAATCCACCGTGCAGGCGGCATCTTCACCGATCACGATGGTGGATTCTCTCTCTTCTATAATTGCCGGTCCCTGAATAGCAGCACCTTGAAAGAGTTTCATCCGATCATACACCTCGTGAGGCAAAAACATCTTTCGCGTCAATGAAAATGCAGGGCGTGTTCCCTTCAGTGCATCTGTCAGCTGTCCTGTCTGCTTATCAAACCTGGGAAGTTGAAACGGTCTTTCCGGCTCACTGATCCGGACCTTGAATGTTACAAACTCGATCTGTGTTTCCGGATACGTTCGGCCATAGAGTTTCTCATAAGCCTGGTCGAAAAGATGACGAATATCAGAAATTTCCCACTCATAGAAAGGTTTGTTTTTCACGCTGAGATCAGTTTCGGCACCCTGACCAATGAATCGCATCATAAGGGTTCTCTCAATACGCAAGGAATCGTCATCGATGGATTTTTGCAAAATAGCGGCACCCTCGGTCTCCAGGGTTTGGAAAAGATTCTCGATATAATCAAAATCGGCTTCGTCAAGTCTTACCCGATGACTCCTGGTCAGATCAAATGCCACCGGCGCTGTAAAAAATCCCAGAGCGGATCCAACACCTGCCAATGGGGGTACGAGTATTCTGGGTGCGTTGATCTTTTTTGCAAGCCCGTAGGCATGAACAGGCCCGGCGCCGCCGAAGGCCGAAATGGTGACGATATTGGGGTTGCCGCCTTTTTCTGCAATGTGTGTTTTTGCTGCTGCGGCCATGGTTTCATTGATAAGGTCGTGGATGCCGAATGCGGCCTCCACCAGTGTGGTGCCCAGTGGTTTTGCAATTGTTTCCAGGATGGCATTTTCGGCAGCAGATTTGTCCAGTTTCATGCTGCCTCCCAGAAAATACTCCGGGTCCAGATATCCCAGCACCAGGTCTGCATCGGTAACGGTCGGGTTGGTCCCTCCCTTACCATAGCAGACAGGGCCGGGGTCTGCGCCGGCGCTCTCCGGTCCCACCTGAAGCAGACCCATGCCACTTATCTTTGCCATGCTGCCACCGCCGGCACCGATTTCCATCAGATCGACAACCGGAACCTGAATGGGCAGTCCGCTGCCTTTTTTGAATCGCTGCACCCTTCCCACCTCAAAAGTGGAAACCATGCCTGCCTGCCCTTTTTGTATCAGACACGATTTAGCGGTGGTACCACCCATGTCAAAACAGAACATGTCCTTGATCTGAAACAGGCCGCCATAGTGCTGGGATGCGATCACGGCAGCCGTAGGGCCAGATTCTATAATACGTACCGGATATTTACTGGCGGTTTCGATGGAGGTAATTCCGCCGCTGGATAGCATGATGAAAAGTTTTCCATTAAATCCTAGGGAGTTCAGTCTTGAAGAAAGTTTTTCAAGGTACTTGGATGTTATGGGCTTAACATATGCGTTCGTGACGGTTGTGCAGGTTCTTTCATATTCACGAATTTGGGGCAGAACCTCGAATGAAGTGGATAGTGAAAGTCCTGGTGCGAGCTTTTCTATCTCGGCTTTAACTGCTTTTTCGTGAATCGGGTTTTCAAAGGAATTGAGAAGACACACCGCCAAAGACTCGATCTGCATTTCCTGTAGTTCCTGCAGGACCGCAGCGATATCCTCTACCTGAATCGGCAGCAGGACTCTGCCGTCGCTGGCCACACGTTCGGCGATTTCCTTTCTGAGAAACCGGGGAACCAGGGGCTCAGGATATTCCGCAAAAATATCATAGGCATCATAGCGAAGTTCTCTACCAAGTTCCAGCACATCTCTGAAACCCTGGGTGGTTATGAGGCCGGTCCTGGCACCTTTTCTTTCGATGATGGCATTGATAACCAGGGTGGTCCCATGAATAAATTCATCCGTAGAGGCCATAAATTCAGGGGCATTGATTTCGAGCTGGCCAACGCCCTCTGCAACGGCGGTGGATGGATCCGAGGGGGTTGTCAAACACTTGTGCGTCTGGAATTCACCGGTCTGGTCATTCACCAGTACAAAATCCGTAAATGTGCCGCCGATATCACAGCCCAAACGAAAGGCATTTTTCTTCACGTCATTCTCCAATTATTTTTTGCACCAAACGATTAGGACATAATTCATGAAACACGCATGTGACGCAATAACGCTGGGATGCCTGGAGGCCTGGAGGCTGGGAAGCTGCTAACAGGCGATAACTCTCAGCCCCCTCCAACCCTTGTATCACCCTCGGACCCTTGTACCCTCTCTAGAAGATGCCCGGCTCTTGCCACTCCCCAAAAATATCACGAAGAACGGCAGTCATCTCCCCGACAGTGGCATATTCACGGCAGCAGTCCACCAGCAAGGGCATGACATTGTCCCCCTTTCTGGTTCCCTTGTCGAGTTCTTTTAAGGTGCGGTTCACTGCCTGGTTGTTACGAGAGCCCTTTAAATCCTGTAGACTTTTGATCTGTTTTTCAACCCAGGCTTCGTTATGCTCGTGAAGTTCCACATCAGGGCCGGTTTCGTCAACGTCGGTGTATTTATTTAAACCGATCTTGATATATTCCCCACTTTGCAGTCCTTTTTCATATTCATAAGCCTGCTGGGCCACTTTTCTCTGTATATAACCGGATGAAACTGCAGCAATCATACCACCGACGTGCTGGATAGCTGTCCTTTCCTCCTGAACTTTGTCTTCCATCTGCTTGGTGAGCGTTTCGATAAAATAGGATCCCGCCAAGGGGTCCACAGTGTCCCTCAGACCGACTTCATCCATGATGATTTCAAGCGTTCTGAGAGAAAGCAGAGCTGCACGAGGTGTGGGGATGGTGTATGCTTCATCAAAGGAGCACAGCGCGGTTGTCTGGGCGCCACTGAGTGCGGCACCGAGAGCATAGAAGGCACTTCTCATGATGTTGTTTTCCGGTTGCTCTTTTGTCAGACCGCTGCCACCGCCACCAAAAAGGCCCCGTAAAAAGAGTTTCTTTTTATCCTGAATACCGTATTCATCCCTCAACATCCGGGCCCAAAGCTTTCTGGCTGACCTGAATTTGGCTATTTGCTCCCACAGGTTTCCAAAGACATTCAGGTTGAAGGAAAAACGCCCCACAAAATCTCCTACATCTATACCTCGCGCCGCTACATTGTCTATGTAGGATTTTGCAATTTCAAAAGCACAGGCGATTTCCTGTGAGGGTGTCGCACCTGATTCCCGGATGTGATAGCCGCAGACACTCACCGGATTGCACCTGGGCAGCGCTTTCATGCTGTATTCAATACTGTCGCCAACCAGCCTAACGGCATGTTCAACAGGAAATATCCAGGCCCCGCGACCAATCATCTCCTTCAGGATATCGTTCTGGGGGGTGGCGCTGATACGGTCTATGGCATAACCGGTTTTTTCTGCAAGAGCCTGATACATGGCCAGCGTGATACATGCAATGGCGTTGATGGTGAGCCCAGTACCAATCCGATCGAGGGGGATACCGTCAAAGGCGATTTCAAAATCCCGCAGAGAATCGACAGCCATACCAACGCGACCGACCTCTCCGGCAGCAAGTGGACTGTCGGAGTCCAATCCCATCTGTGTCGGAAGATCAAAGGCGACATTCAGCCCGGTCTGGCCGTGTGAAATCATATATTTAAATCGTTTGTTGGTCTCTTCCGGTGTTCCAAAACCGGTATACTGGCGTGTCGTCCAGGCCCGACTGCGATAACCCTGGGGGTGCAGACTCCGGGTGAACGGGTATTCCCCGGGATCACCCAGGTCCTTTTGATAATCGAAACCTACCGCCGTAAGATCATCCGGTGTGTACACAGGTTTGACTTTGATACCCGATTGATATTCAACCTCTGTGATGGCCCCTTTTTCATCTTTGATATATTTGGCAACACCCATCTGTTCACCTTTTTTTTGAGCGGTAAGACGTAAGCACGAACGTTATTGTTTTAAGTTTTAGGTTTTAAGTTTTAGGAAGACCCAAGCGAGACGATCGTATTTTTCAATGTCAAAACGTAACACCTAAGTACCATCATTTATTGCTGATTTCTTTTATTCCTTCAATCATAACGTCAAAAAGGGTTCCACCTGGATAGACGCCTTTGATGCCCATTTGCTCAAGTTTCACGATGTCGCGTGCAGGTATGACACCGCCTACCACAACCCCGGTGGACTCAATGCCTTCCTGTGTCATCATCGCGAGAAGCTTTTCACAGATGCTAAGGTGAGCACCAGACATGATACTGAGCCCAATGATGTCAACGGCTTCCTGAACAGCTGTTCTTACAATCTGCTCAACCGGTTGATGAAGCCCGGTGTATACCACCTCCATGCCCGCGTCCCGAAGTGCCAGTGCAACAATCTTTGCGCCTCTGTCATGACCATCCAATCCAGGTTTTGCAATGAGTATTTTTATTTTTTTATCGCGCATAAGAAAATCCTTTTATAATTCAGGTTAATCAGACTGTATAGCCTGTCAGTCTATAGAAGCCATCTCAAAAAAAGGGTTTTGGCTCAAGTTCAAGGCGGGCCCGAACTTCAACCCGCAGGCATACTGAAGTATTCCGAGGAGTTGAAGCAAGGGACCAACACAGAAATTGGATCAAAAAACTTTTTTGAGATAGCTTATAGTCTATCCACCTGAGGGGTCCTAGCTCAACTCGTCATACGATTCCATTACCGCTTTCTTCCCACGGGCCAAATGCTCCCGGACAAGATTTTCAACACCGTCCGCATCTCGCTGTCTGATGCGGTCGAGCATATCTTTATGATCCTCATTGCTCATTTTCGCCAGTTTCTCATTTCTCAGTATCAGCTGTCGAAATCGATAGATCTGATCGCGCAGATTATTGATCATATGGATCAGCTTCGGGCTTCTGCTCAAGGCATACAATAGATCGTGAAAATCTGTGTTGATGTCGGGAAGCGCGTCGAGATCTTTATTATCCAAATGTTTCTGATATATCTTGATCTTTTTCTCAAGAGGTTTAAGGTCTGTCGGACGATGCTTTTCGGCAGCTAATCGTGCTGCATAGCTTTCCAGAACGCTTCGAATACCGAATGTTTCTTCTACGTCCTCCCGGCTGAGCCCCAGCACATTGAAGCCACCCCGGGGAAGTTTTCGTAAATAGCCTTCTCTTTCCAGTTTGTGGATAGCTTCTCTGACCGGTGTCCGGCTGATGCCGAGCGTTTCTGCCAAACGACTTTCGATGAGCCTTCCGCCCGGTGGCACATCACCTTTGATGATCGCGTTTTTCAGATTCTCGAACACATGCTGTCCGAGTGATTTTCGTTGACCGATTTTATCGAGTTCTTCCAATCCTGTGCCGCTGTCTTTTTGGGAACCCATGGTCTATCCCTGCTGTTTTCAATTGCCCCAACATCTGTTATAACAAGCGCTATATGACGCCTCTGCTTTTCAGAGCTTCGAGAGTTGCTGGATCATACCCCAGTTTCTGACCATAAATTTCATTGTTATGCTCACCAAAGCGGGGTGGAAACGTAAGCTGGCCCCCGCTGTTTTTTATAAATGAAGTCATGATGGGTGGTGGTGACAACGTAATTTGTTGGGAAGTGATGGGATCTTTGGCGAAGAGCAATTGTTTCTTGACCAATGGGTCTTGAATGACATCCGTGATGGACTTGATCTTGCTGACAGGGACCGTTATGGACTGTAAGAGTTCGATAAGATCCTCGGAGGTCATTTCTTGGGTGATGGCATTCATGGCCTTATTCAAATTTGTAACATCCTGTATTCTACCGGAATTTTTCTCGTATTCTGGTTTGTCAAGGGATTTGAACATTGATTGCTTCACCAGCGTCTTCCACTGTCGATCATTTCCGACCGCCATATAAATAAAGCCGTTTTGGGTTTTATAAACCGAAACAGGACAAAAAAATTCATGGGTGTTGCCTCTACGGGTAATTTTTTTTCCAAAACTGGACGTCAGGGTAATGGGAACCGTTAACCATGAAACAGAAGATTCGAACATGGACAAATCAATACGGCTCCCCTCTCCTGTGAATTGCTTTTTTAAAAGTGCTTTCATGAGGAGTCCGTAAGCATGTTCGCTGGTTCCCATGTCCGGCAGAGGTATGCCAAGCACCTGCGGATCACCATCCGCTGTCCCTGTGAGGTCCATCAGTCCTGATCTTGCCTGTAAAATCGGATCATAGGCACCCTCGTTGCTGTCCGGTCCGAATCCGGTGACACCCAGCCAGATGATGTCTTCCTTGACACTTTTGAGCCGATCGAAATCGATACCCAGTTTCTGATAGTTTTTTGGCAATTGATTGGTGATAAAGATATCGACGTTCAACGCATGAATCAACCGATCAAAAATATCCCGTCCATCAGGATCGGCAAGATTCAGAGTTAAAGCCTTCTTTCCGGCATTGATACAAAGGTAATAGGCATTCATACGGTTCTCACTTAACACATTATCCCCGATCATCCTGTTAGGGTCTCCATAAACAGGGTGCTCCAGACGGATAATATTCATGCCGTCCTGGGCGAGTCGATAGGTAAGATACGGAACTACCGTGGCCTGTTCCAAGGATAACACCGTTATGGTTTTTAAAAAATCCATATGTCTCTCCTTGATATGAAAATAGAATGTAGTGTAATTAGAGATTGCCTGTCAGTGGTGGGGCTTTCGCTGCTCAGTATAATTTGTATACTGTATACAAGAAACTATTGTCAAGAATTGTTTGTGATGATATGAATGCTTTCTTGTATTGACTTTAAATTTAAGTGTACAGTAGGTGAGATTGAAGATTCCTTACAGCAAGCCACGGGGAATGCGCTCGCTGTTTCGGTTCACTGTTCGGTTCAGTAAATTTATCATCTCAAACGCAAGGAGGTTCATGTAATGGCTGATGTTAATGCTCCCATGCCCGGAAAAATCTGCGAAGTAAAAGTCAGTCCTGGGGATACCGTTATAGAAGATCAGGAAGTTTTGGTTCTCGAAGCAATGAAAATGGAAATGCCGATTGTCGCAACGGCCGCCGGCACGGTTAAATCCGTCAACTGTAGTGAAGGGGATGCGGTACAGGGTGGCGATGTCCTTATGGTCATTGATTGATTTCGTGACAGGCATTTTTTTCCGGTTATACGAGTTGGGGTTTATAGCGAAAGGGGGCCGGCATGTCCGACCAGACCACACATAAAAGTGAGCTGAAACGCCTAGCGGCTCTCACGGAAAGGGCTGAACTGGGGGGCGGTGTTAAAACTATCGATAAACGTCATGCCCAGGGAAAGCTTACTGCCAGAGAACGCCTGACTCTTTTATTCGACCCTCATTCATTCGTGGAAATGAATCAACTTGCCGAGAGCCAGGCCGTTGATTTCGGCATGCAGGAAAAAAAGGTTCCCGGCGACGGTGTCGTCATCGGCTATGGTAACATTGATGAGCGGCTCGTTTTTGCCTATGCCCAGGATGCCACGGTGCTGGGAGGATCGGTTGGAACCGTTCACGGCCAGAAAATATGCCGTATCATGGATGAAGCTTTGAAGGTCAAGGCACCCATCGTGGGGCTTTTCGATTCCGGAGGCGGCAGAATCCATGAGGGCTTTTTCGCATCCAAGGGTGTGGCCGGTATGTTTTACCGCAATACAGCGGCATCAGGTGTCATCCCCCAGATCTCTGCCATGATGGGACCCTGTGCCGGCGTATCGGTCTACTCCCCTGCCCTGACAGACTTCATTATCATGGTGGAGGGTACCAGCCAGATGGCCATTACCGGTCCGGGAGTGATAAAATCCGTTACCGGTGAGGATGTGACCCTGGAAGAGCTGGGTGGCGCAAAGGTGCACAGCGAAATAACCGGCCAGGCTCATCTTGTTGTCAATACCGACCAAGACTGCATTCAGTCAATTCGCAATCTCCTGGCCTATCTCCCCTCAAACAATGAAGCATCTCCACCCCTTGTAGAATCGAATGAAGACCCCTTTCGCTCGGATCCATCTTTGGAAGATATTGTTCCTGCAGATTTCAGAAAGGCATACGATATGCGAAAGGTCATTACACGCGTGGTGGACCAGGAGACCTTCCACGAACTGCTTCCCAGATATGCAAAAAGCATCATCATCGGATTTGCGCGAATGGATGGGCAGACCATCGGCATTGTCGCTAACCAGCCTATTTATCTTGCAGGATGTCTGGATGTCAACAGCTCGGACAAGGCCGCCAGATTCATTCGATTCTGTGATGCCTTCAATATCCCCTTGATCAACCTTGTGGATGTGCCCGGATATTTTCCAGGTGTCAAACAGGAGTACGCCGGTATCATCCGGCATGGCGCCAAAATGCTGTATGCCTATGCCGAGGCAACCGTTCCCAAAATCACCCTGGCCTTGAGAAAGGAATACGGAGGCGCCGTCATGGCCATGTGCTGCGTAGGAATGGGTGTGGACCAGATGCTGGCCTGGCCGATTGCCAAACTGGTTGTCCTGGACACCACTACGGCCGTGAACCTGATCTTTCGAAAAGAAATCCAATCTGCCGAGGATCCTGACGAATTCAGACAGCGCATGATCAAGGCCTATGACCAGAAGTATTCAAATCCTTTTCATGCGGCTTCCAACATGCTCGTGGATGCGATCATCGAACCAAGCCAGACACGACCTGAGCTAATCAAAGCCCTGCGAATGCTTAAAACAAAAAAACGTCCCGGACCTTTCAGACGACATGGGAATATACCACTATGATATTGATCGGCTCCTTTGGGGCAAATCAATATTAAAGGTTCAAGGGGCCAAGGATTCGAGGGTTCGAGGGTGGCTGAGGGCGATCAGCTGACAGCAGCATCCTCGCCTCCCAGCATACAAGGGATCAAGATACTGATTTTACTCGTATGTCTATGAAAAAAAACCAATCGAAACAGGGAGAATATCATGGACTTTACCCTCTCCAAGGAACATAAGGATATCCAGAAAGCAGCCAGAGAATTTGCCGTGGGTGAATTTACCCATGTGGCACGTGAATTCGATTTGAATGAAACCTTTCCGCAAAAGATCCTGGACAAAGCCCGTAAGCTGGATCTTATCGGTCTGTTCATCCCGGAGGCATACGGCGGACCGGGTCTGGGTTTCCTGGAGCATGCATTGGTGCTGGAAGAATTCTGGAAAATTGATCCTGGTATCGGTCAGCAGCTCTGTTCAGTTTCGTTTGGTGCCGAAGAGCTGCTCCTGTTTGGTACAGAAGAACAGAAAAAAACATTTCTCAATCCGATTTTCAGCGGCAAGGCCATTATGGGATTTGCCATTACCGAACCGGATGCCGGGAGCGACACGGCCGCTGTTGCAACAACCGCTGTAAGAGACGGTGACGACTATATTATCAACGGCAGCAAGATCATGATCGGTAATGGCACGGTGGGAACATTTATGCTGGTATTTTGTCTGACCAATCCGGATGAGAAATCAAAGACAGCCCGGCACAGCGTTATCATTGTCGAAACCGATCGACAGGGGTATAAAGCCGATAAAATGGACGGCAAGATGGGACTCAGATGTTCTGACACAGCCGCTGTCTACTTCAACAATGTGCGGGTACCCAAAGAAAATCTGCTGGGTAGGGAAGGCCATGGCTTTATCCAACTGATGCATTTCTTCGATCGCTCCAGAGCCTACGTGGCCGCCCACGGCCTTGGCTTGGCACAGGGCGCCTTGGATCAGGCCGTCAAACACGTCAGAGGCAGAAAACAGTTCGGGCGCCCTTTGGGTGCTTTCCAGGCGACCCAGTTCAAGATTGCCGAAATGGCAACCAAGATCGAAGCCGCCAGGAACATGGTCTACAAATCCGCCTGGCTTCTGGACAACGGCATGGCTGATACCAAACTCACCGCCATGGCCAAACTGTATGCCTGTCATGTGGCTGTGACGGTTGTTGACGAAGCTCTTCAATTGCACGGCGGATACGGGTATTTCAACGATTATGACATCGAACGATTCTACCGGGCCGCCAAGGTACTCGAAATATATGAAGGCACCAAAGAGGTTGAAAAGATAATTATTTCTCGGGAAATTTTGGGGAAATTATAGATCTCCGTAGCTTATGGCGGGGCACGCGTCAATTGAAGGACCTCGCAGCAAGCTGCGAAGATGGATGATTCTATTGTTTATCACTTCGTTTTTATCCTGAGTTACAGATAAATTTCTTTAGGGTCGACGGTGTCACGAAAATTGCTCTCAAAAAACATCATTTTCTGATGTTTTTTTTTGATTAAATCGTCAATTATGGAATTGAAATATATCATAGGTTATATTCATTATTAATATAGTACAGCATGTTAGGTTGTCATATACATATGACTACCTGCTAATATTGAAAATAGAGTTATGACGCTAACCAGGGCACGTTAACTATAAGCCTGCAAATGTTACTTTCATCAAACACTGGCAAGAACAAGCAAGATAAGACTTGCCATCTTACAGATATAAACGTAAACGGGGGTAAAAAAATTGTCTGTTTACCGAAAATATTGATGCGCCACGGCGAAACTTCAGGTTCAAGGATTTATAAGGATGATAAAGAAATACTGGTTTTTTATAGGTATCGCCTGTGTGATCGGCATCGCCTTTATGCTGCCCCACGTGGGGAGCTTTGTACGGACCTACAAAATTCTAAACATCGGCATTTTTATAGCCTTCCTGCTGACAGGCCTGTCTTTGGAGACGTCCAGTTTTTTTGAGCAGCTGAAAAATATCAAGGTCCTGCTGGCAGCCCTTATTTCGTCACTGATCTTTTTTCCGGTGGCGGCCTACTACTTGGGGCAGTACGTCTTCAGCGGCTGGCCGGATTTTGCCCTTGGGACACTGATCATCGGTGTCGCACCGGTGACGGTTGCCTCTGGAACGGTGATGACGGCCATCGCCCTGGGAAATGTTCCGCTGAGTCTGTTTATCTGTGTTCTGGGGAACTTCTTTTCCATTGTAACCATTCCCATCATGGTCAACTTGCTGTTGCACATGGGGGATGTGTCCATAGAACTTCCGGCTTTACAAATGCTGATGGGATTGACACTCAAAGTGCTGGTGCCAATAGTGATCGGCCAGCTTTTAAGGCCACGGTTGAAATCGAAGATACTACCGTTTTCCAAAGCTATTTCAATTTTTAACCAGAGCATCGTACTCATGATCATTCTCAATGCAGTGTCGAGTTCGAGCCACCGGATTCTCGAGGCAGGGCCGGCCCTGTTTCTGGTTTTTCTTTTTATGATCGGGCTGCATATTTTTATTGTCCTTGTCAACAAAACAACTGCTGGGCTTATCGGGCTGGATTTGCCTTCTACCGCAGCCTTCACCATTCACACCTCTCAAAAAACCTTGACCATTTCATATCTGGTTTGGGCCGGTTATTTTGCCGATGCATACCCAATGGCCCTCATTCCAGGCATCGCCTATCATCTTACCCAGATGATTATGGACACTTTTGTGGCGCAATGGTTCAGGAACCGTGTGGAAACATCGGCCGTTGGTTAGATTTATTCCGGGATCAAGCTTGAATGCCAGGGTGGGTTATTGTCACGGATCAGACTATACATGGCCCCTATGAAGGGTCTTACCGATCATCTGTTCAGGAGCGCATTCGCCGATCACTTTGGCGGGTTCGACCTGGCGGTGGCGCCTTTCATCTCCACCAAACAAGGCCGCCGCATCAAGAGAAATTACGTCAAAGACGTTCTTCCGGAAAACAATACCCGCCTTCGAGTTGTCCCACAGATTCTAAGTAAAACCGCCGGGGATTTTATCGTTCTGGCCAACTACCTCTTTGATCTTGGGTATGACACCATCAACTGGAACCTGGGCTGCCCCTATCCCATGGTGGCCAACAAGCAACGTGGCTCCGGCATGTTGCCGTACACGGATCGGATTCAGATTTTTCTTGAAAAGGTCATTCCCGAACTTCGTGGTTCACTTTCCATTAAGCTGCGGCTGGGGTGGAAAGATACCACCGATATCTTCAGGCTGCTGCCGATAATTGACCAGTACCCGTTATCTGAGATCATGATCCATCCCCGGACCGGTCTTCAGCGTTACGAAGGCTCTGTCGACCTGGACACCTTTGCAGATTGTCTGGCCATGACCCATCACCCGGTGGTTTACAACGGGGATATTCGAACAGTGGACATTTTCAGGCGTCTTTACCAGCGCTTCGAAAGCGTGCATGCATGGATGATCGGACGCTGGTGTATAGCCGATCCGTTTCTTGCGGGTCACATCACTTCGGGTGTCGATGATATTCCGGATAAGATCTATCGAATGCAACAGTTTCACAAGGCCCTGTTTGAGGACTACAGCCACGTCCTGGATGGCCCTTCCCACGTGATGAATAAGATGAAAGGATTATGGCGCTATTTTTCACTCCCCTTCGAAAACTGCAAAAAGACTATGAAAAATATCACAAAGGCGCGCCGGCCGGATCAGTACCTGGAGCGGGTTAATGATTTCTTCGAGACGGAAGCACAATTGAGGCAATCGCCATACCATAGCCACGACGGTAGAGAGATAAAATAGTGTCCGTCTAGAGTTCGACCAGCTTGATATTCTCCACCAGTGGTAAAGCCTCTATTTCTTTCTGGACCTTCTCTGGAATCGGCGTGTCTGTGGCCAGAAAAATAATATTGGTGCTTCCTTCAGCGCTTTCTCCCACATTCATGCGACTGATATTGATCCCCCTTTCTCCAAGCAACAGTGTTATGCTGCCGAATGCACCAGGTTTATTTTTATTGCGGATATATGCGAAATGGCCTTTGGGTTCCATGGTGAGATGGAAGTCGTCGATTTTGACAATGGCGGCTCGTTTCTTGCCGAATATCGTACCCGATATATCACAGGTGCCGTCGGTGGTCAGCACCCGAACCGTTATCAGATTGATATACTCATCCGGGTCAGATGTCGTGGTTTCAGAGATCTTGATGCCTCTTTCCTGTGCAAGTACATTCGCGTTCACGTAATTGACGTCATCTTTGACCATGGGGGTCAGCAGACCCTTCAAAACACTGGTGGTAATCGGCGTAAGCGTCATCCCCTGAAAATCACCGGCGTATTCTACTCCCACCTCTTTTACAGCACCTTTGCACAATTGTGGCACCAGACATCCCATACGGTCACCAAGATTCAGATAGGGTCCTATCTTGTTTAAAAGCTCACCTGCAACCGATGGCGCATTGACGGCATTTGTAATTGTTCCTGTTTTCAGATAATCAATAATCTGTCTGGCCACCGCCACCGCTACATTGGTCTGAGCCTCCTTTGTTGAAGCACCCAGATGAGGGGTACATATAACATTTTCGTTTTCAACCAGCGTACAAGTTCCTGGAGGTTCGGTTTCAAAGACATCCAGTGCTGCTCCGCCAACTTTTCCCGAAGCAATGGCATCATTGAGAGCCTTTTCATTGACAATTCCACCCCTGGCACAGTTGATAATCATGACCCCGTCTTTCATTTGCTCAAAGGCTTTTTTGTCTAGTAAGCCTGTGGTCTCTTTAATTTTTGGGACATGGATGGTGATGTAGTCGGCTCTTCGATAGAGCTCCTCCAGCGAGACGCTTTCAAAACCGTCTTTCCGAATCTGCTCCGGTGATACAAAGGGATCATATACGATGACCTGCATTTTAAGTCCCTGTGCCCTGTCTGCGACAATGGAACCGATTTTTCCATATCCCACCACCCCCAGGACCTTGTTAAAAACCTCCCTGCCCTGCAGTAGCTTTTTATCCCATTTTCCCGCCTTTAAAGAACTGGTTCCTCTGGGAATATTTCTTGTCAGGGCCATCATCATTGAAATGGCGTGCTCTGCCGTTGTGATCACGTTTCCGGTGGGTGTGTTCATGACAATGATGCCATGTTTCGTGGCGGCGGGAATATCCACATTGTCCAAACCGATACCTGCTCTGCCAACAACTTTGAGTTTCTTGGCCGCGAGCATTAAATCCGCAGTAACCCTGGTGGCACTTCGAATAACAAGGGCATGGTATTCACCGATGATTTTTCGGAGCTCTTCCGGCGACAAACCCGTCTTCACATCTACCGTTATACCTTCTTCTTCCTGGAACATACTGATCCCGATATCACCCAACTGATCACTCACCAGAACTTTCATTTTTATTCCTCCGTTTTTCAGTGTCTCCGCGATTTGGGTAGTCTTCTATCTTAATTTGTATTGCTTGTAAAGCACCCAAACCTGCTTGCTGCGAAAAAGAAAACGCTCCCCGTATGCTATATACGATGAGCGTTTTCTTTTTGTTACAGCAATTTAAGAACCTCGCAGCATGCGAAGCATCACCGAACGGCAGAACCTGCGAGGAATGTGATCGCTGTTGTTCTTCAACCCCTGTTAGCGGCTTTTCAAGAGCTCTGGTTTTGGGTGTCCAGTCAGCACTTTTTGAGATTCTGCGATGGCCTCTTCGTCGAGAACAATATCTTCTAATTGACCGGATAGATACTTTTCATATGCGCCAAGATCGATCAAGCCATGGCCACTCCAGTTAAACAGAATCACCTTTTCTTTGCCCTCTTCCTTGGCCTTCCTGGCTTCATCCACCACGCATGCCAAGGCATGGTTGGTTTCGGGTGCCGGGATCACGCCTTCCGTACGTGCCAGGAGAATTCCGGCCTTATAGGTGGCAAGCTGGCCCACAGCTTTGGCTTCCATGATGCCCTCAGATACCAACTGACTGACAGTTGGCGCCATACCGTGATACCTCAACCCGCCTGCATGAAGTGGTGGGGGAACAAAGGTATGTCCCAGACTGTGCATGGGAAGCAGGGGGGTCATTTTAGCATAATCGCCATGATCATAGGCAAAGGGGGCCCTGGTCAAGGTGGGACATGCTTCGGGTTCCACCGGGTATATGGCAACGTCTTTGCCGTTGATCTTGTCATGGGCGAATGGAAATGCAAGACCGGCGAAATTGCTCCCGCCACCTGCGCATCCTATAACAATATCCGGATATTCGTTGACTTTTTCCAATTGTTTCTTGGCCTCGAGCCCGATGATGGTCTGGTGAAGCATCACATGGTTCAATACGCTTCCTAAAGAATACCGTGTCTCACCGGTTTGATCCGTGACGGCCGCCTCGACAGCTTCACTGATGGCGATTCCAAGACTGCCCGGCGTGTCCGGGTTCATCTCCAGAACACCTCTTCCGGCTTGCGTTTCCGTGCTGGGACTGGCAATACATTGGGCGCCCCAGGTGGACATCATTGCTTTGCGATACGGTTTTTGGTCGAAACTGATCCGCACCATGAAAACCTTGCACTCGAGTCCGAACTGGGAACAGGCGAAAGCCAGGGCACTTCCCCACTGACCGGCGCCGGTTTCGGTGGTCAAGCGCTTGATACCGAACTCTTTATTGTAATAGGCCTGTGCGACTGCCGTATTTGGTTTATGACTGCCCGGAGGACTGACGCCTTCATATTTGTAGTAGATGCGTGCCGGTGTATCGAGGGCTTTTTCCAATTCATAGGCTCGAATCAAGGGGGATGGACGCCAGATTCTCAGGACTCTCAAAACTTCTTCAGGAATATCGATCCAGCGTTCCGTGCTGACCTCCTGTTCAATGAGGTTCATTGGGAAAACCGGTGCCAGCATATCCGGCGTTATGGGACCATCTGGTCCCAAAGGAGGGTTCATTTTGATATCCGCAAGGATATTGTACCACTGCCGCGGCATCTCATCTTCTGATAACAGTATTTTTTTAGTTTCCATTGTCTCCTCCTTCCTGATAGGTATTTAAATGGTTTGATGGATTGCGCTACAGGGTAAGATTTGGTGTAACACGCTGAAAAAGATTCATTTTTTAACTTGACTTCAAACATGTATACAGTATACAGATTTTAGTCAAGAGAATAATGATACGTATCCAATTTTTTAACATAAATAAAGAAGGAAATCTCCATGAAATCACGCATTGAACTGTACCCCACCGCCCACAACCCTCTCTTGATCAAACCGGATCGTGGATTGCCCACCGCCGCTGCCGTTATTGGGGCCGGTACCATTGGTCCCGATATTGGCTATTTTCTAAAAAGCGCCCTGCCAAATATGCCCCTTACCCTTGTGGATGTCGATGACAAACCCCTAAAGGCGGCAGAAAAACGATTGGCCGCTTATGCGGCAAAGGCTGTCGAGCGAAGAAAAATGCGACCGGAACAGGCAAAAACCGTTTTGAAAGACATCCGCTACACCACGGATTACCAGCAGCTCAAAAATTGTGATCTGGTCATCGAAGCGGCAACGGAAAACATACCTTTGAAACAGAAAATCTTTGCTCAAGTTGAAAATATTGTCAGTCAAGACACCATCATTACATCCAACACCAGCTCCATCCCGGCCGACCGTTTATTCATGAAAATGAAACACCCGGAACGAACCTCGGTCACCCATTTTTTTGCGCCTGCATGGCGGAGTCTTCCCGTGGAAGTTATCTCATGGCCTGGCGCCTCTCAGAAAACCATTGATTATCTTTTCTGGTTTCTGGCAAAAACCGGCAAAGCACCCATCGTGACGGACAATGCCATCTGTTTTGTCCTGGATCGTATTTTCGACAACTGGTGCAATGAATCCGCGTTCCTCCTGAGCCAGGCGACGGCCAGTCAAATTGACAGGGTGGCCGAAGAATTTGTTTTTGCCGGCCCTTTTTTTGTACTGAACATGGCCAACGGCAATCCCATTATTATTGAAACAAATACTCTGCAGATGGAGGAAGGAGATCATTACAAACCAGCACCGATACTTCATTCCGTCGATCGCTGGGCAACCCATCGTCCCGGTAGCGGGCCTGAGATCCCTGAAAATCTTCACACCGCCATTCGAGATCGACTGCTGGGCATTCTGTTTTCTCAGTCATTTGATATTATCGACAGGGGCATCGGCACTCTGGCAGATCTCAATTTCGGTTGCCAGATTGCCCTGGGATTTAAAGAAGGCCCCCTTGATGTTATGAAACGGCTGGGAAAGACCGAAGTACATCGCATTATGACACGTTTTCAAGAAGACCGCCCAGGATTTCCTGAGGCTGCCCAGCCATTTGAAACCTATCAATCGTTTCATCGATACATTCTGACGGACGACATGGACGGTGTAAAGATTATCACCATCCGTCGTCCCCAGGCAATGAATGCCCTCAATGACGATGTAACCGAAGAAATATGCCAGGTGCTGGCATCCAGCGAAAAGGACCCTGCCGTAAAAGGGTTTGTCATTACAGGGTTCGGTAGCAACGCTTTCTCAGCGGGTGCCGACATCGGCAAGTTTCCGACCATGCTGGGAGATAAGGATGCATCTATGCAGTATGCCAGGGATTGCGCTAAAGTCCAGTGCTACATGGATCAAATGAACAAACCCGTGGTCGCAGCCCTCAATGGCTTGGCCATGGGAGGTGGACTGGAGGTCGCCATTCGGTGTCATGGTATTGTTTCGGTTGAAAAGGCAGTTCTGCAATTTCCGGAAATCACGTTGGGTATTCTGCCCGGTATTGGCGGTTGTGTGGTGCCTTACCGTAAGTGGCCCCAGGGGGCAGCGCTCTTTCATGAAATGATTCTGTTTGGAAAGCCGGTCCCGGCGACAACAGCCGCTGAGATGGGAATCATCAATGGTCTTGTCAAGGATCCGGCGGATCTGATAGCTGCGGCTATCAAAGAGGTTCAGCGGCTCCAAAACAACATACCGAGAATCAGTAACGCCGCCGTTGACATCCCTGAGATATCGATTCCGGAATCGCCTGCTGCCGGCAAACAGCTCCTGAGTAAGGAAGCCGTTTCCATTACCGCTGATACCATTCGAAAGGCATCGGCTGCCGACGATCTCGAAACAGCACTGGAGATAGGGTATGAGGGTTTCGGCGATATCGCCTGCTCTGCTGCCGCCAAAGAAGGAATATCCGCATTTCTACAAAAACGAAAACCGAACTTCAAATAAATTCGCTACGCGAATTTATTTTCAGGAGGTATAATGAAAGAAGATTTTTTTCTCGGTAACGGAGCCATCGCGCTGGGCCTTCTGGAAGCCGGATGCCAGGTACTCACATCTTATCCGGGAACACCTAGTTCGGAGATACTGCCCGAAGCGGTCCGTTTGATAAAATCTGAAAAACTCAATACCTATGTGGAATGGTCTACCAATGAGAAAGTGGCCCTGGACAATGCATACGCTGCCGCCATTAGCGGCAAACGATCGGCATGTATCATGAAGCAGGTAGGTCTGAACGTTGCAGCAGATTCGCTGATGAGTGCGGCTTATCTGGGAACCGTGGGGGGGCTGGTCATTATCTCCTGTGACGATCCCGGCCCGCATTCATCTCAGACGGAGCAGGATACACGCCTGATGGCCCGCTTGGCGAAAGTCCCGGTACTGGATCCGTCTAACCCGCAGGAGGCTCGGGAGATGGTTATAACTGCCTTCGAACTTTCAGAAAAATACAGACTGCCGGTTATTCTGAGACCGGCTATCCGGGTATGTCATGCCAGGCAAAACCTGACCTGGGACAGCCTCCAGGCCAACCATCGCCCAGCTGAATTTAAAAAGGATCCCTTGCGTTGGGCCGCCACGCCAAAATATCGATTTCTGCTCCACAAAGAGCTCAATAACAAGTTGAAAAAAATTGCACAAGAATTCGACGATCTAAAGCCCTACAACACACATGATCTGAAGCCTGGAATGCATTTCCCTTTGGGTATTATTGCCGGCGGGGTTCCAAGTTCCGTTGTTAAAGACATTTTAAATGACTATGGGCGCACAGATATCCCTATACTGAAAATCGGGGCGCCCTACCCCTTTCCCGACAGCCTCGCCATGACATTTTTACAGGCATGCGACAGGGTTCTGGTGATTGAAGAAACCGATACGCTGATTGAATACTGTCTGCGGAATCGCGCAAAGGTTTTAGGCCGTTTCACCAGTCATGTCCCGTCTGAAGGTGAGCTGGTGCCCGAGAAAGTTGAAGGAGTTCTGGAAGCGGTTTTGGCAGAACTCGATCTGCCAAAACTGAACAGCGATTCTCTGGATACTGCCCAGGCTCTCGTAAACAGTCTTGAACTGCCCATACGAAAACCGACCCTCTGTTCAGGGTGTATGCACCGGTCAGTCTTTTACAGCATTCGCAAGTCCCGTCCCAAGGCAATTTTTACCTCCGATATCGGATGTTATACACTGGGTCTCAATCTGGGAAGCGTGGACACGGTTCTGGACATGGGCGCCTCCATCACCATGGCTTCAGGGTTTTACCATGCCTATGCACAGGATGGTAAGCAGCAACCGATCGTTGCGACCATCGGCGACTCTACCTTTTACCATTCCGGACCTGCCGGCCTGTTGAACGCCGTCTACAATGATGCCCGATTTGTACTGGTAATTCTGGACAATATGACAACCGCCATGACAGGCATGCAGCCGACCCCATCACTTGGAATACGGGCCGACGGCAGCAAAGGCAAACAGATACCGCTCGAGAGACTCATAGCAGGATGTGGTATCGACTTCATAGAGGTGATCGACCCCTATGGGCTGAAAGATCTGCACAAAACACTCAAGAAAGCGTTTGCCTACGTAAAGGACCCTGATGGTGGTATTGCCGTCGTCATAGCCCGTCATGCTTGCGTCATTGCATACAGGGATCTGGCAATCCAAAACAGAAAGGAAGTTACCATAACCGATGAGTGTATTGCGTGCAACCACTGCATAGAACGATTCGAATGTCCAGCCCTTTATCATGACGCCCATAACGATAAAACGGCTATCAATCCGGCGCTGTGTATCGGATGCGCCGTCTGCGTTGATGTTTGCCCCAAACAGGCGATTGTGGCTAAATAGAGGGTGGTTGAGGGTTAGAGGGGTTGGAGGGGTTCGGCTTTTGGTTACCCTTACAAGTGGCTCACCAATTACATGAGCCTAAGAATTCAGAAGTCAGAAGTTCGTAAAGCTCCAAATTGTTTTAATGCTGGAAACCGAATGAACATCGAACATCGAACGTCCAACATCGAATTTTGAATTTGAAAAGACGAACTAACAGAAATAATTTGGTATTGGTTTTTTGTTTTCATTCAACATTGAACGTTCGATGTTCGATGTTGGACGTTGGACGTTCGTCTTTATCATGTCATCAGTAATAAATTAAGCATTCAAAACTGAAGGAGGCTATATGCCTACCATAAATTTTGTACTCAGCGGCCTGGGTGGCCAGGGCATCCTGTTTATGACCAAAATCATTGCCAATACGGCATTGCGTAAAGGCTACAATGTCATGGGAGCGGAAACACATGGCATGGCACAGCGAGGAGGCTCTGTCATTTCTCACCTCAGGTTAGGCAATGTCAACAGCAGCCTTGTCAAAACTGGTTCAGCACAGTTCCTGCTGGCTCTTGAAGAAAATGAAGCCTACCGCAATCTTCCCTTTCTTGCAAAAAACGGACACCTATACAGCGACACGGTTTCAGGCGATTTTCCTATGCCGAAGGTCAAACCCTATCTTGATAAAATGGGTATACGATACGATGCCCTGCCGGCCGGCAAAATCGCTCTTGAATTAGGTGCGCCTGTGTCCTCCAATCTGGCCATGATTGGCTTTTTTGCCGCATTTCAGGAGGGACCTTTTGCAGCGGATGATTTTCAAGAGACCATCGAGAGCATCAGTCCGGGACGATTCAAGGATATCAACTTGCGGGTTTTTGAAAAAGGTCTTTCTGCAGGTAATACGGCTAGAGCATTATGACGATATAATTTCTAATTAAAAAGATGAACGTCCAACATCGAACGCTGAACATCGAATGAAAACGAATAGTAAAGAGCACTCTGTAACAAGATGTGTCGGCGGGCTCAAGCCCCGTCGATAGGGGAAATGTGCTCGCTGCCGGCGTTCAATACCGACATCTGTTTCTTCATGTTACAAATTTAACATTCGATGTTGGACGTTCGATGTTCAATGTTCATTCGTAGTTCGGTTTTTCTGACCTTCCCAAGGGCGGTCCGGGGCAGTTCTTTTACGAAAGTTAATTGTTTTGGATGTTTGTAGCGTGCCAACCGTTCATGGCAGTACCGCTGAACATCGGCTAATTCAAAGCTGCTTTCATTTTGCGGTATGACAAAGGCATGACCGGTGAATCCCCAGACTGCATCCGGCATGCCCACGACGGCGATATCATCGATGCCATCCATTTCCCGTAATATAGCCTCCACTTCGGCAGGGTAAACGTTTTCGCCTCCGGAAATATACATATCGTCGACCCTGTCCACCAGGTAATAATAACCGTCTTGATCCACATATGCCAGGTCTCCGGTATGGAGATACCCATTTTTAATGGTTGCATCGGTTTGTTCAGGGTCCTGCCAGTATTCTTTCATCATAATGGATCCCCGAACGACAATTTCACCGATCTCTCCCGGGCTTACCCGACGGCCGCTCCTGTCAAGAATACTGACCTCGGCATGGAAGACAGGTCTTCCAACTGTTCCTGGTCTATTCAAGGAAACATCTTCCGACGCCCACAAAAGAATGGATGTTTCTGTTTGACCCATGATCTGGCGGAATCCAAATCCACTCGCCTTGCAGGCCTGAAATAACTCTTTGGATGTTTTTTCTCCGCCGCCTGCAATGGTCTTTAAGGACGACACATCCCTGCGTTGCTCGGGCGGGACATTGAGAAGTGATCGAAAGACCGTTGGCACACCTAAAAATTTGCTTACACGATATTTTTCGATGTCCCTGTAAACGGATACAGCATCAAATTTTGTGTGAAGCAGAATGGTTGCGCCTTTGTAAAGGGTCGGTGCTGCCTGGATAAAAAGGCCGCCGGAGTGAAAAAGGGGTAGCACGATCAACATGATATCATCAAAGTTGAGTTTGAAGAATATCTCCGCATTCAGGCAGTTAAAAAAAGTTTTTCTGTGGGAGAGCACGGCGCCCTTGGGTGCACCGGTTGTCCCGGAAGTGTACATAATCACTTGGGGTTCTTCAGGGTCTGATGGGCCCAGAGATCTTGAAACAAAGGGTTGTTTACCGTCGAGTGCGACCGTTTCGCGATTGTAGCAGCGGATATTTCCTGAAGGCAAAACATCCCCCACGACAGCCAAGAGCATCGGCGGGAGCTGATTTTCCAAGCCGATGCTTTCAACCATATGCATATATGCTTGATCGTAAATGAACAACCTGGGCCTGGCGTTGGCGATAGGGTGGTTCAGTTCCCCAGCGGTGACGCGGTAGTTGATGGGGACAAAAATTGCACCCAGTCTGGAACAGGCCAGAAACACTTCGATGAACTCCAGCGAATTCATAAGCATCACGGCGACCCGGTCTCCCTTTTCTATTCCCAGAGACTGCAGCCATGAGGCGGTTCGGTTGGATCGACCATGCAGCTCACGGTAGGTAATGACACGGTTATTGAAAATGACAGCCGGTTTTTCAGGATGCAGTTCCCGCCATCGTTGCACCCAGAAGGCGATGTTCATTGATTTTATCATTTTGGCATAAATTGGTGTTTGTGTTTGTGTTTGGTATTTTGTGTTTGGTGCAGGCGTTTGATTACTTGCAAAACACGAAACACTATTTATTTTCAAACCCTTCCCACTTGTCGTCAATCAGTTCGAGCAGTACACCATTCATTTTGTCCGGGTGGATAAAGGCAAATTCACAATCACGGAAGGAACGGGCACCACCGACAAATGGATATGACCTGGGTTCAAGTTCGTCTATGGCCTCCCGGGTGTTGTCGACATTCAGGCTGATCAGCATAATGCCTTCCCCTCTTTTTTCGATGAACTTCGCCACCTCTCCATCGGGGGATGTCGATTCCATCAGCTCAAACCCGACATTGCCAAGCCAGTAACGGGCCACACGTATTTTCTCAGGCTCGTCTACGTAGGCATCATCGGGTTTATCCTTGCCCAGCACCGGCTCCCAAATTTTTCTGGCCGATTCCAGATTCCTGACAGCAATACAGATGTGATCAATTTTGTTGATTTTCATAGGTGCCCCCTGTCTTCTTGATTAGAACCTATCTCAAAAATGTCTTTTATCCCAATCTCTGTTTGCATTAAGATGATGCACTGTACCCCAACCTTAAAAAGCAAGTCAAGTTAGAAGGCTGCGCACCACAGGACGTGTCATCAAATTGGTCTTTCCAGCTTGACATTCACCGGGTTATCTGTGAGTTATATAGCCTGTATCAAATGTACATTTTCAGATGGATCAATTCCTACAAACCTTATATTCCTGAAGCCAATTTTCTTAAAACATGAAACAGGCACTTTTAAGTGTCACTATTTCCAATCCGTCATATTATTAACCTGGCAACTAAATAGCTCACAATGCGTCATGCCGGACTCGATCCGGCATCCAGTGCCTTTCTGGATAGCGCTAAAGCTTCACTTCATGCCCCGCCTGCGCGGGAATGACAGCCTTAACACATTCAATTGCCGGAGTAACACGATCACTGGTGTTCGCTATACAATCTTCTAACCTACTGAACAGGGAGGGCGTTTACCATGTACGAAGATAGATTCTGGAAAAAAAATTGGGATGAAGGTGTTGATGATTTAGATCCAAATCTGTTTGAAACGACTTTTGTCACTATTATCGAAAAAGCGTTTCAAGATGTTCCGGATAAAACAGCCATGGGGTTTTTAGGCATCGATATAACTTTCAGTAAATTGAATGATTATGCCAATCAATTTGCCAACATGCTGATGCTAAATGGTTTCAAAAAAGGGGATGTGGTTGGGATCAACCTGCCAAATATTCCCCAGTATGTTATCAGCGTTATCGGAACCTTACGGGCGGGTTGCATCGTATCCGGGGTTTCACCACTTCTCTCTGCAGAACAGATCAAGTATCAGCTCAATGATCTTGGAAGCACAGGCAAAAAAGTCGCCCTTGTCACCCTCGATGCGATCTTTGCTGGTCATCTTGTAAAAATTGCATCCGACATACCCCAGTTGAAGCTCGTTGTTGCAACGAGTGTTGCGAGTTTCCTTCCAAAAATCAAACAGTTCATGGGAAAACTTCTAAAAAAAATCCCCAGCGGCAAAGTCACACCGTTGCCTGGAATCACCGTTCTGGACTACCACAAAGATGTCTTTGCCAGATATAACACCAGGTCGGTTTCCGTCGACTTGACACCGGATGATCTGGGATGGATTCAATATACGGGTGGCACAACCGGTGATCCCAAAGGTGCCATGCTGACCCATAGAAACGGGTGTCACAACATTATGAGCATCGCTGCCTGGCTGGGCTGGGCTCGCAATGAGGGTGTTCTGCTTTCTGGCTTTCCTTTTTTCCATATAGCCGGGCTGACCGTTTGCGAGAGCGCCATCTATATGGGTTGGACACAGGTGCTGATCCCCAATCCTCGGGACACGGACCACATTTGCAATGAAATGCTGAAATACCACCCTACCAATATGGCCAATGTTCCCTCCCTTTATCAGATGCTGATCGAAAACCCAAAATTCCAGGAAATGGACCATGCCAGTCTCGGAACGTGTATTTCTGCGGCAGCCCCCTTTCCAAAGGAGTCTCAAGTAGTTCTGGAGAATATCATCGGAAAGGGAAAGCTACTGGAACTTTACGGAATGACGGAGACATCACCGGTGTCTACCATGAACCCCTCCAGAGGAAAAAAGAAGCTTGGAACGGTAGGTATGCCGTTTTTGAATACGCAAATCAAACTTGTGGACCCGGCTTCGGGGGAAAACGTTCCTCCAGGCGAGCCGGGTGAGGTATGTGTCAAGGGTCCTCTGGTCATGAAAGGGTATTTCAACAAACCCGAAGCCACGGCCCAGGCTATCGATGCTGATGGATACATGCACACCGGCGATGTGGGTATTATGGACGAAGAAGGTTACATCAAGATTGTTGACAGAACAAAGGACATGATTATCGTGGGAGGGTTCAAAGTTTTCTCCAGCAAAGTGGAAGACATACTGGCTCAACACCCAGCTATTTCCGTACTGGCCCTGATAGGTGTCGAAAACCCCGATCGTCCTGGTTCAGAAATAGTGAAAGCCTATATTCAGTTGACACCTGAAGCCACAAAGGATACTGGCGAGGACGCTCTGAAAGAAGACATCATCGAATTTGCCAAGGATAAGTGTTCACCCTATGAAGTTCCCAAGATTATCGAATTCATGGATGAAATACCCCTGACGGCAGTTGGCAAAATCGATAAGAAGGTGCTGAGGAAATAAGGAAAGGGTTCGAGGATTCGAGGGGCCAAGGGATCGAGGGGTTGTTTTACCGATGGAGAAAGAATGAACATCCAACGTCCAACGTCCAACATCGAATTTTGAACCGCAACAGCGAGCGCATTCCCCGTAGCTTGTTGCGAGGTTCCTCAATGTTTCTTTTAATTCGACGTTGGGTGTTTAATGTTTGTTGTTCGACGTTCATCTTTTAAAAAATATGACATTATAACAATTCTACCTTATGAATGGTAATAGGCCCCATTAAACATGATCAATAAAACCAAAATAGTCGCTACGCTGGGTCCTGCATCCAACAGCCGGTCGGTAATTCAAAAAATGATTGAGGCTGGAATGAATGTTGTCCGTCTCAACTTTTCACATGGGACTTATGAAACCCACACAGAGTCCATCAAGCTGATTCGTTCGCTTTCACGTACAATGAACCGGCATGTCGGTATTCTTCTCGATCTGCAGGGGCCTAAAATCAGAACCGGTAAACTGAAAGACGGTGAACCGATCTACCTAGAAACCGGAAAAACGATTCAAATAACGACTCAGGATATCGTCGGTACAACGGATAAAATATCAGCAACCTACGCGGACCTGGCCAATGACACAAAAAAGGGCGACACCATTCTTCTGGACGATGGTCTGCTTGAACTTGTGGTTATGTCCAAGAGAAAGGATGTCATAACCTGCAGGATTCGCAATGGTGGCTGGCTCAAAGAAAACAAGGGCATCAACCTGCCCGGGGTCTCGATAAGCGCGCCTTCTCTGACGCCAAAAGACGTCAGGGACTTGAATTTCGGTATCAAGATGAGTGTCGATTTCTTCGCCCTTTCCTTTGTCCGAAGTGCCGACGACGTGATGGAGATCAAGAAGCACATCCGCAAACAAGGACAAGACACACCGGTTATCGCTAAGATCGAGAAACCAGAAGCTGTCGACAACCTGGACGCCATACTGAAAGTTGCCGATGGCATCATGGTGGCCAGGGGTGATCTCGGCGTCGAGATGAAGCCCGAGAAAGTACCCACAATTCAAAAAACAATCATCAAAGCCGCCATCCTGGCCAACAAACCTGTTATTACGGCGACACAAATGCTGGAAACCATGTCTGTCAACCCAATTCCCACCAGGGCTGAGGCATCCGATGTAGCCAATGCCATTTATGACGGCACAGATGCGGTCATGCTTTCCGGTGAGACCGCCACGGGTAAGTATCCTGTGGAATCAGTCGGTATGATGACAAGAATTGCTGCCCGAACCGAGTGTTCGGTGTTCATGAAATACAATCGCAAACATAAGTGTGTCCCGGACGACCCGGTAGCACATGCTGTTTCCCGGTCTGCGGTGAAAATTCTGCACGAGCTCAACGCAAAAGGAATTCTGGCCTTTTCCGTGTCAGGCAACACGGCCAGGCTGATTTCCAAAAACCGCCCTTCCGAACCTGTTTTTGCTTTTTCACCCAGTCTGCCGACCTGCAATCAACTGACCCTTGTCTGGGGTGTCACACCACTCTATTTGCCCAATATCAAGGATGCACAGCAACTCATTAAAGCCAGCGTGCGCATAATGATCCATAAGAAGCTGACCAAGGTCAATGATCTCATCGTGATTGTTATCGGACTTGGGTTTAAAAAAGGATCCACCAATGTGATAAAGATCCATCGAATCGGCCAGGACGACTAAATACTTTTTAGAAAAATTTTTTGCAGCAACATATCCAATGGCTATCATGACACTGCACAAAAAACGAACAGCTTTTTTTCTGATTGCGGGAACACTCGCCATACTTATGCTGTCAGGGACCTTGTCTAGCGCCAAAGATATCACTGGAAACTGGCAGGCGGCAGATCTGAAAGAGAACAAAAATTTTTTGTTCTCTTTTGGACCTGAGCATGATTTTTTTATCGAGCCGGAAGTCAATGCTGTGTTTATTGGTGTCGATACCGATCCATCTCATGCGGACAACGAGGATAACGAGGATAATGAGGATGTCGATTGGAATGTCTATGCAAGCTGCTTTATAACGGGACTGGCGGGTATTTTTGGTTCACCATAAACCTGTGTCCGTTCGATGTTCATTCGTTTTTAGCACCCAGTTATCACCCCAGATATATGGACCTTAGACTCTCACCTCCAGACAGTCTTCAGCCAGTATGCTTCCCAGCGTCTCCACGACATCATCGGCATTCTGCTCTGAAAAAACCATGGGCGGTTTCAGTTTCAGAACATTGTGCAGCGGACCATCTGTGCTGATCAAAATACCGTGCTCCCGTAATCGGTTGATAATATAGCTCGCCTCTTCCGCGGCTGGTTCCAGGGTTTCACGATTTTTTACCAGTTCCACGCCGACAAAAAGTCCCTGACCGCGAACATCACCGATCAACGAAAAGCGCTGCTTTAATTTCTTGAAACCCGCTATCAAGCGATGCCCGACAATTCGTGCATTTTCCTGCAAGTGTTCTTTTTCAATGACATCCAAGACGGCCATGCCGATGGCACATGAAACTGGGTTCCCTCCAAAGGTATTGAAATATTCCATGCCGTTATGAAACGCTGCTGCTATCTTCGGGGTCGTAACCACCACCGCCATGGGATGCCCATTGCCGATGGGTTTTCCCAGCGTGACAATATCCGGTACGACGTCCTGGGTTTCAAACGCCCAGAAATGACTTCCAACGCGCCCAAAACCGACTTGGACTTCATCGGCGATACAGACGCCCCCGGCATCCCTGACATGCTGGAAAGCCTCTTTAAGATAGTTGTCCGGGAGTACAACCTGGCCGCCGCATCCCAGAACGCTCTCACAGATAAAGGCTGCTACGCCATTGCCCTGGGAGGCCACACGGCCGATGGCTTTTTTTACATCATGCGCGTATGCTGAACCTATATCGCCACCCTGGCCCTTGAAGGGCCCTCGGTATCCATCCGGCATCTTCACCGTATGTACCCAGGAGGGGGCTCCGCTACCACCGGGACCAGCATGCTTGTATGGACTGATATCCACAAGCAGATTGGTATTACCATGATAGGCGCCCTCCACCGTAATGATATCTCTTTGCCCTGTATAGGTGCGTGCCAATCGGAAGGCCAGTTCATTGGCTTCACTCCCGGTGCACACAAAAAAGCAGACACGCAACGGCTCGGGAAATTTGGACAGCAGTTTTTGGGAGTACGTGATAATATGGTCATGCAGATATCGGGTATTGGTATTGAGTATTCCCATCTGACGTTGTCCGGCGGCAACCACCTCGGGATGGCAATGCCCCACATGCGTGACATTGTTGACACCGTCCAGATAGGCCTGACCGTTCTGGTCGATGAGGTATTGCCCCCTGCCCCTGACAATTTTCAGGGGTTCGCTATAGGAAATGCTGTAATTTTTACCGATGTGTTCATTTCGAAAGTCAAGGATTTCCTCCCGGCTCCTTCCCCGTACCGGGAACATACTGTCGGGTATCCTCAATATCAGGTTAGGATCCGGCGAAAGCGCCTTCCACAACCGTTTCTGGCTTGGGGGAGCCACTCCTTTGTAATTTCCTGTTTCACCCAGCATGTCCGTAATGATCTGAAAATGAAGATGGGGCGGCCAGCCGCCGTTGACAAGGGTGTCACCAATTTCCGCAAATTTCTTGCCGCAAGCAATCACCTGGCCGACACTGAGATTTTCCAGAGACGCCAGGCTCAAATGACCGTAAAGTGTGTAGAAGGTGAATCCGTCTTGGGTTTCATGTGAAAGGATGATGGTCGGTCCGAAGTCATACGCAGCGGCGTTATTGTTAAAACTGTGAACCTTTCCATCATAAAAGGCCCGGATGCTGGATCCGGGCGCCATATATAGGTCGATACCCATATGAATCGTACGCATTTCAGACATCTGATCACGCAGTTGCCTGTATGCATCTGAAATATATATGGCTCTGGGCTCACCGTAACAGCCGATACCAATGACGGCATCGTTCTTACGAAGCTGCCCGAAAATAGCCTGAGACATGTCCGAGACGTCGTTTTGGCTTGCGACACTATTGACCAGCGGGCTTTCAACACTCAGATCGAGCACCATGGATGACCCTTTTCCAGCAGCCGGGTCCACCAGCGGTTCAAAGCGGTCCTTATTGTCCTCAAGCCATTCAATTATTTTTTGCGCGTGAGGTACCGGTGACATATTGCAGGCATCCCGGAAATGGTATTCAGCAAGTCGCGGGTGAACGTCACTGAGTTGCCTGAGCAGCGTCCAGGCCGGTTTTTCGGATATTTGCAGATAGGCGTTGTCCGGTGCCAATCGGGATTGATGGGCGGAGTGGCACACACTCATGCATAATCGCATCAGAATCAGATCCAACAGGACAGAAAGCTCCATGTCCTCCAGGGGATGCGCCTGGTGATATCCGGCCACAACAGGTTTTACGGCGGAAAGCGGATCTTTTTTATCCATCATGGCATAAGCACATACAATGGCCAGTTCATTTATCGTGTGTGTATAAACCATATCACCATAGTCGATGACACCGTCTACCCTGTTTTTCCAGGTGCGATGCGGTGCAACCAGGATATTGTTATCATTACCGTCGTTGTGGATAACGCTCTGTCGCAAGCGGCTTAGTTTTGGCTGGGTGTGCGACTGGTAGCGTGTCAGGAACTTACGGATCATGGCTTGATTCTCTTTGTCACAAACCATTTCAATCAGACTTTCGATGACCTGGGGTGCCTGCTTGAGATCCCAGTGAAATATCCGGTGAGCCCCAGGATGATCAAAGCTGCTGAGGGCAGCATCCAGACATCCGAGGAAAAGACCCAAGCTTTTCAGAAGACCGGCATCATGCGGCTTTACCTTTGAAAATGGCTTTCCAGGCAGATAGGACAGCATGCGTACATAATGGCTGTCACCTGCAGCGCTGGTAACAGTGTCGATACGTTCCCCATTCCGGGTTGTGCATATCTCGGGACATACGCACACACCCTCGGGGAATGTATCTTTGTGACGATTCACGTGGATCATGGCCTGGTTTTGAAATTCCAGTGCCTGTTTTTCTTCTGTTTTATTGGCGATCTTGAGGACGTATTCATTCAGCTCTTTTGTCTGAACATGAAAATTCTGATCCCGTTCGCTGGGAAGCTGCCTGAATACGCCGCGAATCCCGAAAAGATCCTTTGCGATCTGCTCTGCTTCTGTCGCGGAGAATCGAGGAGCATAGGATACGACTGATGGCATTGGGTTTTCCCTTTGTCCTTAATTATTGGAGATAATAGTTGAGCCCCGGGCGGCAAGAAATAAGCTGCTTGAATCTTAATTATTTACTGTTTAGGGTTTTTACCACAAACCATTACAAATAAAAACAGCAGGATTTTGCTGAGCAAAGAAACAATTAAATCTGTCAATTTTGCCATGAATACGATAGATAAGAACAAAAGAGACTTTTATTGACAGGGAGATGAATCATGAATACGAAAAATTCCACTGTATCACTTCTCGTTACCGAAAACAGGAATACCGGTGTCGGTCTCTGTATCGACGCTCTGGGTATTAATCCTGTAATAAACAAGAACGTGCTCATCAAACCCAATTTCAACACGGCAGACCCCGCTCCGGGGTCCACCCACAACGACACCCTTGTTTCGCTCATAAAAAAAGTTTGGGACATGGGGGCCAGATCCATCAGAATCGGAGAACGTAGCTATCCATTGACCTCTCAAGTCATGGACCAGAAAGGTATCCGTCCGCTTCTTAAAGACCTGGATGTCGATGTTGTGGATTTTGATACATTGGACAAAAAAGACTGGATAAAGATTGACCCGGTCGATACGCACTGGCGGGATGGATTCCGGGTGGCCAGACCTGTTCTGGAGGCGGAATGCCTGATTTCCACCGGTTGCCTGAAGACACACCAGTTTGGTGGTGTGTTTACCTTATCCCTCAAACTCCACGTGGGGGTCGTTCCCACAACCCGTCATGGGTTTGACTACATGACCGAACTTCACACATCTTCTCATCAGAACAAACTGATCGCTGAAATCAACCAGCCTTTTCAACCTGATCTGGTTTTGATCGATGGCATCGATGCTTTTGTGGATGGCGGTCCTGCCACAGGAAAACACGTCCAGGGAAACCTTCTGCTGGCATCAACTGATCGTGTCGCCATGGATGCAGCAGGTGTTGCCGCACTAAAAACGCTTGGCAGCAACCGGGCGATCATGCAAACCAGGATTTTCGATCACGAGCAGATCGCCAGGGCAGCTGAAATCGGTATTGGCGTGACTTCCGTTGAGCAGATTGAACTTGTCCCTGTCACAAAAGAAAGCCGTCCGATCCGGGACAAAGTTCTGGCCCAGTTAATTTAAACTTGACGCTTTCTCCATATCTCGTGTATGGTTTTTCAGTCATCCTAAATTACAACTATGTGTACAGGTCACGATTCGGACAGGCATTAACAACAATTAATTTGATCCACTCACCCAGACTTGTCAAAAGACATGAGGGAGTGAAATGAAAAAATTTATTGTCGCTGCCGCTTTAGTAGGTTTCGGCGTATTCGTTGCGTTTCCCCTGTTCAGCCTCAGTTATTACACCATGGTCCGGACCTCCACACCCCAATTTTGTGCATCTTGCCACGAAATCAAATTCGCTTACAATACCTGGAAAACATCCACTCATGTCAACAATGCCCAGGGTTTTGTGGCGGACTGCATGGACTGCCACCTTCCTGCCCCGCATGATACATTCAATTTTTTTTATGCCAAGACAGTCCACGGTATCAAAGATATTTACATCCATCTTACACAAGACATGAGTCAATATGATCATGCCCTTCAGAAAGAGAAAGCCTACGCTTCATTCAAGAATGAACAATGCCAGAAATGCCATCGCAATATTCTTTATATACCCGACAAACGCGGGGCCATGCTGGCGCATCGATCCGTTCTGTACGCAAGACCAGGGTATGAAAAAAAATGTGTGGATTGCCATAAAAATCTGGTTCACAATCAGAAACCTATTTATGAATACAAGCAATACAAAACAGTTTATCGAGGGTTGGGCATTTGACCCGCATATTTCAGAACAAATGAAAGGGGGAGGATTATGAGACCAAGAGCATTTCTGATGATGCTGATCCTGGCCTGTGTCACGGTGATGTTCTGCATGTCCACCGCCATGGCGCAGAACATTCCGAAAACCAAGGAGTTTCGGATCGAAAGAGCCATGCCAAAGGAAGCCGTTGCCTGCATTGAATGTCACAAACGGGAACACCCCGGACTTTTTGCAGACTGGGCTCGCAGTCGTCATGCAAGCGCCAACATCACATGTCTTGACTGTCACCAGGCCGAAGAATCAGATATGGATCTTAGCCGTGAGCACTTCAAGCAGTACCAGCGGTCTGACCAGCCCTTCGGTACCAAAGAATACAAAGTTCCCATCACTGCGGTGGTTACACCCAAGGACTGCTCGCGCTGTCATCCTGATGAAGCCAAACAATACAGTGTTAGCAAACATGCCAATACCATGGAAATTATATGGAAAATAGATCCCTGGCTCAACAAAGGCATGAACAGCGACTTTGAAAGAACCGCTGGATGCTATCATTGCCATGGAACCATTCTGAAGATGAAAGATGGGAATCTTGATCCTGAAACCTGGCCAAATGTCGGTGTCGGCAGAATCAATCTGGATGGAAGCAAGGGCAGCTGCACGAGTTGCCACACGCGCCATATGTTTTCGGTCATGGAAGCCCGCAAGCCTGAAGCATGTGGCCAATGTCACCTGGGACCGGATCATCCCCAGATTGAAATCTTCATGGAATCAAAACATGGTGACATTTACACCGCCCATGGTGATGATTACAACTGGAACGCCGCTCCTGGCACATGGTCACCGGGAGTCGATTTTCGTGGCCCCACCTGTGCATCCTGTCACATGTCCGGTGCCGGCACGACGTTGACGAGTCATGATGTGACGGAACGTTTGTCATGGGAAATACAGGCACCACTGACCATTCGACCATCCGACTTCAAACCCTTCCCTGCCAAGAACAACTGGGAGACCGAACGTGATAAAATGAAAGTGGTCTGTACCCAGTGTCATGGAAAAACCTGGGTTGACGATCATTATGTCAAGCTGGACAGGGTGGTGGAAGAATACAACGAAGTATATTTCAAACCGGCAAAGAGTATGCTGGATCAGTTATACGAGAAGGAGCTGCTGGACAAAACAAGGTTCTTTGACGAACGACTTGAGGTCGAATACTATGAGCTCTGGCATCATGAAGGCAGAAGAGCCCGTATGGGTACAGCCATGATGGCACCGGACTATGCCTGGTGGCATGGGTTTTATGAATGTAAAAAGCGTTTCAGCAATTACATGGAGGAAGCCCGCCACCTCATAGACCAGAACCAGAAAGCCTATGTCGCAAAAGATTTTCCGAATGCCACCGGTAGTACCACCAAGCCAAAAGAGGTGTTTCCGGATAATTAACGATAAATATGATAGGAAGCCTGGAAGCCATGAGGCTGGGAAGCCGCCTTCAGTGATTGGCTGAAAGCCGATACCAGTCTCATAGCATCCTCGCTTCTCAGCATCACAGCCCATCCTTCATTCACCTTTAAACCCATCCGTACCCGTCAATGGCTTATGGTGTTACACCAAATCTGAGCCATTTAAATCTCTTCTGATTATCGATCGACACATATTTTCCAGTACGTGCCATAAATAGATTTTCCGGCTTAAGGCATATATTCGGTTCGTTGGTCTGAAGTTCTTGAAAGCCAAAAGGATCAAATAATCTGATGAGTATTTTTCGATAAGCCAGTGCAGATTTTGCTGTACCATCCAGATCCCATGTCCAAGAGTACCCCACCATATACACGATCAGTTTCTCCACAATTGAGGGGCGCATCAGCTGCCCCAGGATTCTACCTGCAATCCCGTGGGACCGAAACCGACGGCATATTTCTATGGCTTTTACCTCCATCATCAATCCGGGCGTCATTTCTTGCCAGCGGTCCCCTTCGTCTGGGGGGCTGAGAACACCAAAACCGATGATATTCTCACCTTCCAATGCTAAGGTAACATTCGCATTGGCTTGTGATGTATTGTTTTCAAGACTTTCTCTTTTGGTGTAAAGAGACTTGTATTGCGCATGCATGCCAAACTGTCTGTCAAACGTATAGCGTCGTATCTCTTCCGGTTTGCAGAAAGAGCGGATGCAGATCTTAGGGTTGGAGGGGGTAAGCGCAGGGTTGGAGGGTTGGAGGGGTCGAGGGTTCGAGGGGGTGTCTTTTGTAGAATATACCATGCAATGATAGCCTTTTAGGGAGTTAGACTGTAGGCTGTTAGGTGCGTATAGCTAAAAGCTCTCAGCCACCCTCGAACCCTCGAAACCTTGGACCCTCGAACCCTTGTTTTAAAAATCTGTCCATGTTGAATGCAGTCGTTTGACCATTATCACCATGTCATGGGTGCCGCCATCCGGGCCGACGGCATAGTTTTGGAGTTCTGCACGTTGAAAAAAATCAAATTTTTTTACGGCCTCGATGGCTGCATCTTCGATGCCTCTGACAAGATCCGTTCTTAATGTTTCCAGACCTTTGTCCATAGCGGCCTGAATCAAGTCCAGCAATATCCATGTTCCCAGCCGCTTGTTGCGGAATTCCGGCATAACGACGATACGGAAACGCCCAACATGCTTGGTAGCACCGAATTCCCTGAAATGTAAACTACCGTGCCCGATCATTTCACTGTTACAGAATGCGATAATGGAGAACACGGCGCCACTGTCCATGTTTGAAATCCATTTTCGGATAATATCTGGTTTGGTGGTATCATAGCGCATGCACCAACGATCGTTTTCGGGTATTTTTTTATAAAACCGATTCAGCAGTGATTCGTCCTCCGGTTTCAGTGGACGGATCACTGCTTCTTCACAATCCTTGAGGATACATTCTTTGGGATATCTCACCGCTCGGACACCTCCCTTTTATTGTCAATTAATGACAGATTTCATGCCTTTTGCGACAAACAAATAAATGCAATCACGAAAACACGCACGAAGTATCCTTAACGGATAAATCTGAAAAACACGAAATTTTTCATGGTCTTTTTCGTGTTTTCGTACTTTCGTGTTTTCGTGATAAAAGATCGTTTATTCTGGTTTCCCCATGACCTCTGCAAACATATCCATGTCCCAGCTTCTGCACTCGGCGATGTTCTGTCGAAACTTGATAAAGTCGATGGTATCCTGTCCTGTGATTTTCTTGGTGTTGAAAGCCCCGAAACCGAGAAACGCCTCTCCGCCCATATTGGCTGCAAGCCAGTGTCTGTGAGAGTTTTTCATGGTATCCCAGAAATATTTTTTCTTCTGTCGAATACTGTCGATGGACTCCATCAGACAACCCGGAAAAAGATTGGCAAATGTCCACACAATTTTGTCGACTTCCTTGTCCAGAAGTTCAAAATTTGAATTGGGTTGATGTTCCTTGACAAAAGCACGCGCCTCTTTCAACGCCTCACCGGTTTTGTATTCACCAAAGACAATCTCACCGTCTTCCACATATTTATCAATAGTAATCATGGGGTTTCGGACCCATCCACCATCGATGTTCAGAACCGGGACCACTTTACTGATCAGATTTTTGGCCTTCATTTTATAGGCTGACCACATTTCGCAGGAAATGCAGTTCCACATGGAGTCTTCCATACTTAGAAACCACGGCAAAAAGTCTGATGATCCTCCTACCGGAGCAGACCCGTGTTTGGGGCCGGCCTGCCCATAAATGGCAAGATCCGAAGAAATGGCAAGATCGCAGGCCATACCAATCTCCTGGCCACCTGCCACCCGCATCCCGTTCACACGACAGATAACCGGCTTTTTGCAAGCCAGTATGGCATCGACCATATGATTGAACAATTCCATATACTGGCCGTATTCATCTGGGCGGCGGCTGTAATATTCACTGTATTCTTTTGTATTTCCACCCGTACAGAACGCATAGGGGCCTGTGCCGGTAAAAACAACCGCCACAACGCTGCGATCGAGAGAAGCATTTTCAAAGCCGGCAATCACTCCTTTGACCATTTCCGTTGTGTAAGAATTGTACTGTCTGGGATTGTTCAAGCGAATCCATGCAGTGTACAGACCGTCGATCATCTTCCCCGAAGGGTCCTGCAAGGGCTTTTTCTCGAATACGACACAGGGATCTTTGCTCCCCCAGTGTCCTTCCTCATGTAATTGGTGATCTTTTTTTTCGTTGTCGCGCGGCATCCAGTCTAAAGCCATGATATTCTCCTTTGTATAAATAATTGATTTTTTGTTTTTGTGTTTTGTATTTTGTGTTTGGTGCTCAGTGTTTGGTGCCTGGAGATGTTATTGGGTGGTTCTATTTGACGGTAGACCAAACACCAAGGACTAATTACTAAACACCAAATACCAAACACTAAATATGATCTCAATCTAGAAATCGGGCACCAGCACGATTCTTTTGTCCGGCGACTTCGTGTGTGCTTCTTCAAAAGCAGCTGCAATCGTACTCATGGGACGGGTCTGAACAAAAGGTTTCATATCGATCTTTCCTGAAAGAACCATTCCGAGAACCTGTGGATAATATTCCGGCAGGCATCCCCAGGTGCCGATGATTTCAGCATCAAATGCCATAAGGCGACTGATGGAATATTCGAGTTTTTGCATACCAAAGCCCACAATGATCAATTTTCCTGTAAAGCTGAGGAGCCCCAGAGCGGTTTCCTGCCCGGGCTTGCTGCCGGTGACCTCGAAGATCTTCCATCCATAAGCAGGGAGATGTTTCTGCTTTCTCAGGGCTTTGATTTCATCCGAGATGTCTCTGGGCCCTTTGCCGGTGGCATTGATAGCCACATCAGCGCCGTAGTTTTGAATTTGTTCCAAGCGTTTTTCATCGATATCCACGGCGATAACGCATCCAGCCCCAAGCGCCTTGGCTATCTGAACCATATACTGCCCAACACCACCGATACCGATGACAATAACGTTGTCACCGATTTGGAGATCGGCTCTTTTGGCTGCCTGAAACGGGGTTGTTGCGGCGTCCGCCACAACGGCCAGATGGGCCAAGGGAATCTCTCCCCTGCCCTTGATTTCACACAGATCAATACTCGGCACGGGTATGTGGCTTGAAAAACCTCCATAAATTCCGATACTGTTGCCAGGCATTTTCTGACTCAAGCACCGGTTTCCCCTGCCGGTTTTACACAAATGGCAACGACGGCACGGCATGACGGCTGGTATCAGGACTTCCTTTCCTATCCAGGCATCATCACCGGCTACCACGGTACCGGATATTTCGTGCCCAAGTGTCAAGGGAGGTTTTGAGACAGTTGGAACGCCATCATAAAAGTAACCAAGATCCGTGTGGCAGACACCACAACCGGCGACTTCCACCAGTACATCCTGAGGCATCAAATCGGGAATTGGAAGTACTTTTTTTTCAATTTTTCCCGGAATGATTTCATTGGTCTCTTTGTTTCGGGTTGTCGGTTTTACCATTTGCCAGGTCTGGATCTGCTCGGGCATTTTTGCCATGCTCTACCTCCTTGTTTTGACAGAATAAATTGTTCTGTAAATTTATGAATGCAAACCTAGTTCTTCTGCAATGAGTTGAAGTTATAATTTAGCTATAATGTAACTTTTAGAACCATTTAAAGTCAATAATAAAATCGCTTCGCGTTTTTATCTGCGCGAAATGGGCTCGCTGTTGACGTTCAAAACCAAGACAAGCAGCGTCAGGGTAAAATGACATTCCAAGTCTAAATCCTGCCTCCTGGCATCGGTGTGGCCATCATTTTTCTCTTGACTATTTATGTAGCTAATATATAGCTGTTAATGATTTGAACACGTTATCACTCCGGAAATTAAAGAACACACGCTTGTCATTCCCGCCAAGACGGGAATCTTGATAATTACGATGTGCCAGACAGTTTATAATAAGGAGTTCATATGAAATTAGAGGGAAAAATCGCATTGGTAACCGGAAGTAGCCGCGGTGTCGGCAAAGCCGTAGCGCTCGGTTTTGCAGCGAGTGGGGCGGATGTGGTAATCAACTACACCTCCAATCAGACTGCCGCCGATGGCGTGGTCTCAGAAATTCAATCCATGGGTCGTTCGGCGGTGGCTGTAAAGGCAGATGTTGCCGTCAAGGCGGATGTGGAGCGTCTTGTTGACACCGCTGTGGAGAAGTTTGGGAAACTCGATATTCTGGTCAACAATGCCGGATTTACCCGGCCTGCCATGATGGTAAAAATGAGTGAAGAACAGTGGGATCAGGTGGTGGATATCCATTTGAAAGGCGCTTTTATGTGTTCCCAGGCTGCAGGAAAGGTGATGAAGGAACAAAACAGCGGAAAGATTATCAACGTGACCTCGGTAGCCGGAATTGTGGGAACCGTAGGTCAGATCAATTACAGCGCCGCCAAGGGCGGGATCATCAGCATGACCAAATCCATTGCCCGGGAAATGGCAAGATACAATGTTTGTGCCAATGTTATCTCTTTGGGGATCGTGGCAACAGACATGACCGAAAAGATCAGGACCGATGAAAAACTAAAAGAAATTTATATGAATCGTATCCTGCTCAAACGTTTTGCAGAACCAGATGACATATCGCCCGCTTTTGTCTTTTTTGCCTCTGATGATAGTAATTACATCACCGGGCAGCTGGTGTGTGTAGATGGTGGGTACGGAATGATCTAAAAATAAAATCGTTGCACGATTTTATCTGGCGCGACTTCGTCGCTTTAAGAAGGTACCGTTCTTCAATTTGTTTGGCGTTTCGATAGTCGAATTTAAAGTTTATCAACAGAGGAGAATCTACGTATGAGTAAAGTAGCTATCATCGGCGTCGGTCAGAGCACATTTGTTCGATCGTACCCCGGCTCCATTCGGGAGCTTGTCTTCGAAGGATTTAAAGACTGCATGCAGGATGCCCAGATCGCTGCCAGCGACATCGACGCATCGATTGTCTGTTCGGCTCCCGAATATGACAAGCAACGATCTCCGGCAGGTGTTTTTGCAGAATACCTGGGCCTGAATCCACAACCGACATTCTATGTCGAAAGTCTCTGTTCCTCCAGCACAACAGGGTTGAAACTGGCTTATTCCCTTGTCAAATCAGGACTTCACGACGTTGTGGCCGTTCTCGGCTTTCAAAAAATGTCCGAGATCTCCTCTTCGGAATCCCAGGAAAGGATGGGACGTGGGGCGGATATTCAATGGGAAAGCCCGTTTGGCACCATGATGCCGGCGTATTATGCCATGTACGCCAGGGCATACCTGGAACGTTATGGCGCCAGTCTGGATGACCTTGCCCTGATACGAGTAAAAGCCGCAACCTACGGCCAGATCAATGAAAAGGCCGTGTATCGAAAACCGGTTACATTTGAAATGTTCCAGGATCCCGAAAATATCATGGGAAGACCCGTATCGACACCCCTTCGGGTTGGCGATTGCTGCGCAAATGCGGATGGCAGTTCGTGCATCATCGTGGCTAGCGAGGAAAGAGCCAAATCCTTGTGTTCCAAACCCGTCTGGATTATGGGTTTGGGTTCAGCTACCACCAGTGTGAACCTGGCCGGCAGAGATCTTTTTTCGGGTCTTTCGGTCGCACAGCACGCTGCCAGTCAAGCTTATAACATGGCCGGGATTACACCCAAACATGTGGATGTTGCTGAGGTGCACGACTGTTTTACCATCGCTGAAATGATGGCATATGAAAATCTCGGCTTTGCCGAGCCAGGAGAAGGAAAAGATCTCATTAAAGGAAAGGAAACCTACAAAGAGGGAAGTATTCCTGTTAATGTTGATGGGGGGCTGCTCTCGAAAGGACATCCCATAGGGGCAACCGGTGGATCCCAGGTGCGAACCATTGTTTTACAGCTCAGGGACGAGGCCGGTGATATTCAGGTAAAAAATCCCGAAATCGGTCTGATCCATAATATTGGCGGTGTCGGACTCTACGGGAATGTGACCATACTCGGACGTTAATTTATATATCATATCAGATTCTTAACAATATCAGATTTGTCAATAATCTTGTAAATGGGTTCGAGGGATCAAGGATTCAAGGGTTCAAGTGTGGCTGAGGGCTAAAAGCAGACAGCGGCATCCAGGCCTTCAAGCATCCTCGCTTCCCAGCATACATGGAGGTAACATGGGAAAAAAAAATGAAATAGATGCTCGTTTTAATAAATTCGGAACAGTCAGTTTTACTGCGACCACCAAAACAAATGACTTTATCGACTTCCTGGAGGAGGGAAAGGTCATGGGGTCTCGTTGCACGAGTTGCGGTCTTGTGTTTTTCCCTCCCAGAGCAGATTGCCACCATTGTTTGGGAAACGAAATGGAGTGGTTCGAGGTAACAGGTACCGGCAAACTTGTCACCTACAGTAAGCTGACATTTGCGCCCATCGGCTTTGAAGACGACGTGCCCTACTGTATCGCACTTCTGGACTATGGTGCATTTAAAATTTTTGGGAGAATAGCATCCGGGTTTCCGGACGAAGAGTTACAGATCGGTATGGACATGAAAACAAGCGCCAACACACTTTCAAACGGCCAGTTGAATTATGTGTTTGGCCGGGCATAACACGAATAAGCCGGCTAAGAATATGTTTTATTTAACACGAAATCACGAAAAAGACCGTGAACAATTTCGTGTTTTTCAGATTTATCCTTTACGGATACTTCGTGCGTGTTTTCGTGATTGTTTTCTATTACTGTTGCCAGAAAATCATTTTTTTCAGTTGTGTGACTAAAACAGTATAAAACCATCAAACCCAAGGATTTTAAACATGACCGACAAAACGATTGTCATCGAAAAATCAGACAGTGTTGCAACCGTTTATTTTGCAAGACCCAAGCACAACGTGTTCAACATCGACATGATGAATCTTTTCTGCGAGACCCTGGAGGACCTGTCCAAAGATCCTGATATTAAATGCCTGGTAATAAGGGGTCAAGGTTCGAGCTGGTGTGCCGGCGTCGATGTGGGCGACCACAAACCGGAGATGGCCGATCAGATGATTACAACCTTTAACCGTTCCCTGCTGCTTTTGGAATCTCTCGATGTGCCCACCGTGGCGGCCGTACACGGTGCCTGTCTGGGCGGCGGCATGGAATACGCCATTGCGTGCGACGTAATCATCGCCGGAGAAAGAGCGAAATTCGGGCAGCCTGAGGTGAAACTAGGATTTCTGCCGCCCTACGCAGCCATTCGTCTGCCTAAGCTGGTAGGACCGGCCAAAGCTATTGAAATCTGCTGCTCCGGCAAAGTCTACAGCGCCGATGCAGCCAAATCCATGGGTTTTGTCAGCCTGACCGTTCCGGATGATCAATTTGATGCGGCCGTTGATGACTGGCTTGAAGACATTCAGGCAAGCAGTCCGTTAATTCTTCGCCTCAACAAACAGGCCGTGACGCAACATCTCGGCATGAGAACACCAGAATCATTGCAAAGTGTCGGCAACCTGTTTCTCAACACCCTCATGCAAACAGAGGACACGCTGGAAGGTATTGCCAGTTTTTACGAAAAGAGAAGACCGAACTGGAAGAATAAATAGATAGGCTGTAGGCTTCTATCCTGAATGAAGATGACTCGCGAACAAATACTCAAAAACGAAGGCTGGACAAAACAATCCTCCCACGATGAACCCCGCCTGTCCGATATTGTAGAAATGTACGAAGAGATCGGGCTAGAAGTTCTTCTTGAGCCCTTTAACCCGGATGAAGAACCCGGATGTACAGATTGCATGCGGGGGTCCGCCCGTAATTACAAGACGATTTACACACGTGATAAACTCAGAATTTAGGGGTGGAGGTTTGAAGGGTTGACTGAAAGCCATCAGCGTTTAGTCACCCTCCACCCCTTCAAACCTCCGACCCTCAAACCCATTTCTGTATACCGGGAGCAACACAATGAACTCAATAAACACAAAGAACCCAAAAAACGCCGCAGCTGAATCTCCCGCCCTTCTCATTATCGACATGGTTAAAGACAACTTCAAGAAAGAAAGAAACCTTCCCATCACACCTCTGGCGATAAAAACCATCGATCCTTTGAATCAGATCATCCGTTTTTTCCGTTCCCATGCATGGCCGGTTGTTTTTTCAACAGACGCATTCAATAAAAACGACTTTATCTTTACCGGTAGAATGCTGCCCCATTCGCTGGCCGGAACCGAAGGTGCAGAAGTGGTTGACGCGCTGGATTTTCAGGATACAGATACCTGGCTCCCCAAACCGCGGTTTTCAGCATTTTTCAAAACCGGACTCGAGAAGATGTTACATGATCGGGGAATTACACTTTGCGCGGTCGCTGGTATCGCCACACCCTTTTGTGTACTGACAACTGCCATGGATGCCCTGTGCCATGACTTCAAGGCCGTCATTCTAGAAAACTGCTCTACGGCATTTTCAGATGACTTGCACCAGCAAACGCTGAGCCTCTATCGGCGCAATCCCCTTTATCCCCTCTTTCGTATCATGACATCCTCTGAACTGATGAATGAACTCAGCCCTGGCATTTCATAGATACCCGGATCTGTTTTTATCCTGTAAGGGGTTTGACTACCGAATAACATCTCCTTTGATATAGAATTATACCGTTTGTCCTAATATTATTCCGAAAATAGGATGGCGGCATACGGGGTTGTAGCAGAAAAAGGCCCTCAATCGGAACGTTTATCTGACAACCCCTTATACGCTCTTGATGTTACTTGCGGCAAAGCCGCCTAAGATAAAAACGCGCAGCGATTTTATCTTGACTTAACCGTTTTGTAGCTGTAATGTAGCTTCAATTAAATGTATAATCGAAGAGCACCCAGGATCAGATACAAGGGCCTCTTCCCGGCAAGAAATCGATCTGATTGATTCTTTTGCATTCCCCTTAGGTTCTGCCTTGCGGCAATACTTCGCATGCTGCGGGGTTAGCGAGCGAGTCAACTACCACCCGTGAAACGGGTGGCTTGGATTTCCCCCAAAATGGGGGAAAAACAAAGGAGACGGCACGTCTCCGCAAGTTCAGGTTCGGAGCCGCGTGCCAAGCACGCGGTTTGTAGAACAATCAAAATTAGACAGAATTCCTTACGGTCGCTGCGAAGCACTTCCGGACGGCAGAACATTCCTCGTAGCTTGCTGCGAGGTTCTTCAATCGTTATCCAAATATGTTCGTAAAACACTTTTATTCCCCATAAATCTTAAGGAAACGACCATGCACAAATTACTCACTGATGAGCCGGGCAAGAAAATGCTTCTTCTCGGAAATGAGGCCATCGCCAGAGGTGCCATCGAAGCAGGTGTCGCCTTTGCCACAACCTATCCAGGAACGCCGTCTTCTGAAATATCCCTTGCTCTTTTCCAGATGTCTCAGCAGTGCGACCTCTACTTCGAGTACAGCACAAATGAAAAAGTGGCCCTTGAAGTTGCTGCTGGAGCTGCCAATTCAGGTGTCAAAACCATGTGCATGATGAAACATGTGGGCTTGAATGTTGCAGCAGATCCACTCATGACCCTTGCTTACGTGGGTGTCAAAAGTGGTCTCGTCATCTTGACTGCAGATGACCCCTTTATGTTTTCGAGCCAGAATGAGCAGGACAACCGCTATTACGGAAAACTTTCGGGTTTGTCGATCATTGAGCCGTCTTCGGTGGAAGAAGCCAAGGAAATGATCCCTTATGCCTTTGATCTTTCACTAAAACTAAAGGAACCTGTCCTCTTCCGCACCACCACCCGCATTAATCACTCCACAGGAATTGTCACCCTTGGTCCCATAGAGGAACGTATTACCAAGGGTACTTTTACAAAAGACCCGTTCAACTTGGTAACAGTGCCTGCTGTTTCACGAAAACTTCATGTCAAACTCCTGGATAACATTCAGAAAGCCCAGGAAATATCTGAGACATCAGAATACAATTTTTCTTCTGGTAATGGCCCTTGGGGTGTTGTCTGTAACGGAGTTAGTTACAATTACGTATGCGATGCCATCAAGGATCTGGGGATCGAAGATAAAACCAAACTCCTGCGAATCGGTTTTTCCCATCCCTTGCCGGAAAAACGTATCCAGGAATTTATTTCCAGCTGTGAAAAAATACTCGTGGTCGAAGAAGGCGAACCCTTTATGGAAGAGGCCATCAGGTCATTTGCACAGGAAATCCAGAGCACCATTCCCATCCAGGGAAAAGGTGAAGGGCTTTTCAGCCAACTTTATGAATTTGACCCCGCCCTGGTCAGGAGGGTTATGGGCAAGTTCTTTGGGGTTCCCGTTTCAACGGCTGTGATTCCTGATCTGACCGATGTGCCGGAAATTCCCCAACGGCCGCCCAATCTGTGTGCGGGATGCTCCCACCGTGCCACTTTTTATGCTGTGGGAAAGGCGCTTGAAGGCCAAGAAACCATTTATCCAACCGATATCGGTTGTTACACACTCGGCTTTCTCCCCCCCTGTCCAAGGGTGATTTTCTCATTTGCATGGGTTCCTCAGTAAGCACATCCTGCGGGTTCTCAAAAACAACCGATAAAAAAGTCATTTCCTTTATCGGAGATTCTACATTCTTTCACTCCGGAATAACGGGGCTTGTCAATGCTGTCTTCAACAACCATAACTTCACTTTGATCATTCTCGACAACGGTACTACGGCCATGACCGGGCATCAGCCCAACCCAGGTGTGGACATGGGCAATTTTAATCTGACCGATTTTGGCCGTATATCCATTGAAGAACTTGTCAAAGGAATCGGTGTAAAACATATCTCGAAAATCAAACCCTTCAGATTAAAAAAGAGCATACAGGCGATTAAAGACGCTGTAGCCTACGAGGGTGTCTCAGTAATCATAGCAGAAGAAATCTGTACCTTATACGCCAAGGGTTTGAAACAGTTAAAGGCCCGCCCCTTCCATGTAACCGACAAATGCAAGGACCATAAGGATTGTATCAGCAGTTTGGGATGCCCTGCATTTTTTATTGACGAGGGCCGTGTCAAAATTGATCCCGAGATATGTGTGGGATGTGCTGTCTGTGCTCAGATATGCCCTGAAAATGCAATATTGCCCATGAAATCATAGGGACGATTTCATGGAATGCGACCTTGTCGCTCCAACACAAAAGGCTATTAATCACGTATAGTTAGGACGATATGAAATATGGATCATCTCCCAAAGAGTTGACCCAAATTAAGGATTCAAGGATTCCAGGGATCCAGGGTTCGAGTGAGATGACGTGAGGCGCCAGCTAAATGCTTAAGAATTATAAAGAGTTAAAGGTTTGGAAACGCAGACGATGATATCCGGTGATTGTTCTACAAACCGCGTGCTTGGCACGCGGTTCCGAACCTGAACTTACGGAGACGTGCCGTCTCCTTTGTTTTCCCCATTTTGGGGGAAATCCAAGCCACCCGTTTCACGGGTGGTAGTTGACTTGGATTATATGAACAAGGAAATGCTTGAGGAATTAAGAGAGGATCTTGGGGATGTAGAGAGAATGCTAAAAGCGATGATCAACTCCCTGGAAAACAAACACTTGAATCCTTGAATCCTGGACTCCTTGAACCCTTTCTCCCAACTGATTGGGAGAAGATCCTGAAATATTAACAAATTTTCTTTTTCGCGCTGCGCAAGCAGCGTGGAAAAAGAAAATTAAAGATTGGACACATCATGGAAACAAAAAGACTGATAATTGTAGCGGTGGGTGGCCAGGGAAACCTTCTGGCTTCGAAAGTTCTCGGCGAGGCGGCATTGATTTCCGACATACCAGTTAAAATGAGTGAAATTCATGGTATGGCTCAGAGGGGCGGCGTTGTTGAGTCCGCTATTGTTTTCGGAGATGCTAAAAGTACCATCATATCTGACGGAGAGGCAGATATTCTGGTTGGGTTTGAACCTTCTGAAACCTTGCGTGCCCTGAACAAATGCAGCAAGGAGACAGTGGTTATTACCAACACATCACCCCTGCCGCCATTTACCGTTGGCATTGGCATCGGAACATACCCTGACATGGATGAGCTCCAGCGCCTGATCAAGGAGAAAACGAGTCAATTGATTGCCTTTGATGCGTCTTCTCTGGCAAATCAGGCCGGCAACCCCATGTCTTTAAACATCGTTCTGCTGGGTGCGCTGATTCAGACAGGAATCCTGCCGTTGTCCGCCGAAAATATAAAGCATGCCATACGTACCACCACAAAACAGGCTTTTGTAGAGACCAATATCAAAGCCTTTGAGCTGGGTTTTTCTGCAGCAGAAAATGCTATGGAAAAGGAATGAACATCGAACATTCAACATCGAATTTTGAATGAACAGATGAAGAAACAGATGTGTGACCTGGGGTTGAACTTTTTTCATTCATCATTGGACGTTCGATGTTCGATGTTGGACGTTCATCTTTTAAAAAATCATCAAGGAGGTATCAAATGCCCTGGAATAAAGAATTCGAGTGCATGCCGGCCGCAAAACTCAAAGCCTTGCAACTGGAAAAGCTGAAAGAAACGGTTGCGTGGGTATCCAAAAAAGTTCCTTTCTACCAAAAAAAATTCAAGGAAATGGGGGTTAGACCGGGTGACATTAAACGTCTGGAAGATATCGCCAAATTCCCTGTTACCGTTAAAGAGGATTTGCGCGACAATTACCCCTTTGGCTTGTGTGCAGTGCCTCTGAAGGAGGTTGTCAGGGTGCACGCCTCCTCAGGAACCACTGGTAAGCCGATTACCGGTCCTTATACCCAAGAAGACCTGGATCAGTGGACAGAATGTATGGTCCGGAATTTCTGGGCCGCAGGTGTTCGGCCCGAAGATATCGTTCAGAATGCCTACGGTCATGGACTCTTCACCGGTGGTCTCGGTTTTCATCAAGGATCGACCGCCCTCAAGTGCACAACGGTTCCAACAAGCGCCGGGCTGACGGAACGTCAGATTACATTGATGAAGGACTTTGGTGCCGATGTGCTCTGCTGCACACCCTCATATGCATTGACAATTGCGGAACGCGCTGAAGAATTAAAAGTCGATATCCGCAAACTGCCCTTAAGGGTTGGCTTGTTCGGTGCCGAGCCCTGGACGACTCAAATGCGCATAGAAATTGAAGAACGTATGGGCATCAAGGCGCATGAAGCCTATGGTTTGACGGAACTCGGCGGACCTGGTGTTTCATTTGACTGCGAGGCTCAGGATGGCCTGCATATCAACGAGGACCACTTTCTGGCCGAAATTGTCGATCCGGTGACCATGGAACCGCTGCCTCTCGGTGAAAAAGGCGAACTTCTTTTCACATCTTTGCAGCGCAGGGCCATGCCCATGATTCGATATCGTACCAAAGATATCACCAGTCTCAGGCGGGAAAAATGTGCCTGCGGCCGCACCTTGATCAAAATGAAGAAGGTGTTTGGACGCACTGACGACATGCTGATCATCAGCGGTGTCAACGTGTTCCCATCCCAGATAGAATCCTTGCTGCTCGACATCGATGAAGTCGAACCGCAGTATCGCATGATTGTACGTAAAAAAGGCTATCTCGACCAGCTCGTGGTTCAGGTTGAAGGCAAAAAAGAAATATATGATGCGGGGCCGGACAAGCGTTCAGAAATCGAAGGCAAGATCATGGGGCATATCAAGGGCAATATGGGCATCGGGGTCGAAGTCAATCTTGTAGAGCCCAAGTTTATCGCCAGAAGCGAAGGCAAGGCCCTGCGTGTTGTGGATGAACGGCCCAAACAATTAAGATAAAATACACCCGAGCTAAGGTAAGCGATACTGATCAAAGATTATATGGATTTTTGCAGATTTTATGCTTCGGATTTAAAGGGGGTATTTATATGAAAGAAAAATCGTCATTTAGTCCCCGGAAATTCGCTGTTATCGGTGCTGGCCCTGTGGGATGCATCGTTGCTGCTTTCCTCGCAAAGCACGGCTATGATGTCACCCTTTGCGATATCATGCCTGAATTGCTGAAACCGGCCCTGGACCCCGGTATCACCCTCGAAGGGGCTGAAAACCTCCTGCAACCGGTAAGCCGTACTTGCCTGACGGTTGACGAACTGGCAGACCACAAACCAGATGTCATTTTTATTACAGTCAAAGCCAATGCGCTCCCCTTGATCGTATCGGCCATTGAAGGCTTTTATCATGAGGGAATGTTTGTCGTCAGCTGGCAGAACGGTATCGACACAGAGCTTGTAATTTCCAAGACCCTTGGAGACAAAGCTTCCCTGCGTGCCGTCGTAAATTACGGTTGTGCTTTAACATCACCCTGTCACGTCTCCATGCCATTTCACCACCCACCGCACTTTATTCAGGAGCTCAATCCCGAGTCAAAAGATGCCGCCGTTGCCATTGCCAAGTCCCTAAGCCAGAGCGGTCTTGAGACAGAGCGCACCGACCAGATTATCTCGATGGTATGGCGCAAAGGGGTTTTGAATGCCTGCATGAATCCTGTATGTGCTGTAACCGGACTCACCATGGCTCAGGCCATGAATGATCCTATTGTCTTCAACATTGTCGACAACCTTGTCAAGGAGTGCATCAAGGTTGCACGGGCTAATGAAATCAACTTGGGGTGGGACTTCTACCCCAATGCCATTGCCTACATGCGTAATGCCGGCAATCATAAACCTTCCATGTTGATGGATATCGAAAATAAACGACGAACGGAGATTGACTATATCAATGGGAAATTCGTCGAGTATGGCCAGCGGGCTGGCATTGAAACGCCCTACAACATCTCATTGCGTTCCCTGGTTAAAGGGTTAGAATCCAAATAATGGCAGCATCGAAACCCATCTTTGTCGGCGTCGATGTGGGGGCATCCCGAACCAAGCTGGCTATTTTAGACTCAGGGCATCGGCTTCTCGGTCATGCTGTCCAAAAATCAGGAACTGATTTTTCTGCAACAGCCGACCTCTGCCTTGAAACATCCCTCAAAATGGCCAACGCGGATAGATCCGATATCAAACGCGTGGTCTCTACGGGCTATGGCCGAAAAAATGTCACCTACTCTGACGAAACCAAAACCGAAATTGGGTGTCATGCAAAGGGCTGCTACCTGTATTTTCCTTTTGCGACCACCATTATCGATATCGGCGGACAGGACAACAAGGTAATCAAGCTGGACGACAGGGGTCACAGAACCAGTTTTAAAATGAACCGCAAATGCGCCGCTGGAACAGGCGCTTTTCTGGAGGAAATGTCCCCACGTTTGGACATCCCTCTCGAAGCAATGGATGGGCTGGCCAGGAAATCTGAGAACATGATTAAACTGGGTAGCTTCTGTACTGTATTTTCCGGCACTGAAGTGCTTGAAAACATACGCAAGGGTAAAAAAGTCAGCGATATTATCAAGGGCTTGTTTTATTCGGTCATTAAGCGGGTCATCGAAATGGATGCATTTACAGATTCCGTGGTGATGACGGGTGGTGTGGTTGCTCATAATCCTTATCTCGTAACCATGATGGAAGAAATCATTAATAAACAGATTCTCGTGCCCGAGTTTCCCCAATTGACCGGAGCCATCGGGGCGGCACTGTATGCACATGAAGGGTTTGAGGGTTCGAGGGGTGGAGGTTTGGAGGGGGGTAGCTGAACGCCTACAGCTGTAAGCACCTAACAGCCTACAGTCTAATCCCCTGAAAAACGAATGCTATTGGTAAAGAAATAAAAAATCAAAACTCATAATTGAAGAACCTCGCAGCAAGCTACGAGGAATCTTCGACCGTAAGGAATTCTTTCTAATTTAGATGCGCTCGCTAACCCCGCAGCAAGCTACGGGGAATGCGCTCGCTGTTGCGGTTCAACATTAAACTAGTGAGGTAAACCGATGAACGACGAAAAAAAGATCAATATTCGACGATTGAAAACAGCCCGGGATATGGGGAAATTCATGGCAGACTACTACTATGAATTGGATGATGCATCAAAAAGCGGCAAGCAGAAAATCGCCTGGTGCACCAGTGTGGGGCCTGCTGAAATCCTCAGGGGCATGGGGTTCCTGACGTACTTTCCGGAAACCCACTCTGCCATGCTCGGCACGACCCGAATGGCTGTGGATCTTATACCCAAAGCCAATGCAATGGGATATTCTCCGGAAATTTGTTCTTATCTGACTGCCGATATCGGGGCTTTTTTAGAGGGTGTCTCACCTCTATCCAGGGCATTTAAAGGAATCGAAGGGGTCCCCAAGCCGGACGTGCTGGTATTCAACACCAATCAGTGCCGGGATGTACAGGACTGGTTTGCATGGTATGGTGAAAAATTTAATGTACCGGTTGTGGGTGTCCACACCTATCGGGGCGTGAAAGATGTAACACCTTCACACATTACCTCCATTGCCAGGCAGATGGAAAACATTGTCGAGCCGCTGGAAGAAGTTGCCGGACGAAAACTGGATATGGACGAGTTCAAGCACGCCGTTGGTTTATCCAGGGAGTGCTCAGACCTGTGGGAAAAATGTCTTGCTGCAGCAGCGGCTAAACCTTCTCCCCTTTCTTTTTTTGATGCCACCACCCTTATGGGCCCGGCTGTCGTTGGTCGCGGAACCCAGAAAGCACTCGATGCATACAAGCTCCTCCTGGAAGAACTGGAAGAGCGTGTTAGCGATGGAATCGGCACTATAGACAATGAGCGGCACCGCATTTACTGGGACGGCATGCCGGTCTGGGGCCGTTTGAGCATGCATTCCAAACTGTTTGCAGGCTTGAATGCCAACGTCATTGCATCCACCTACTGCAGTTCCTGGATATTCTCTGCCCTTGAAGCCGAGGATCCTTTTAACAGCATGGCCCGGGCCTATACAGAGCTCTTTATCGTCAGGTCCGACGAATATAAAGAACAATATATTAAGGACAAACTCAGCTTGTTCGGTATCGATGGGGTTGTCTACCATGACGCCAAAACCTGCCCCAACAACTCCAACTGCAGATATGGTATGCCGCAACGACTTGAGGATGAAACTCACATACCAAGCCTGACCATCAACGGGGACTTAAATGATCTGCGACTTCTATCCGACGAACAGACCAAGACCAATGTGGAAGCGTTTATCGAACAACTGGAAGAAAATAGTTAACCCAGGGAATCAAAAAGCCGGTTAGAAATTGAAATCCAGAGAAATTGGAAATAATCGTTAATGATAAACTTTAAATCCGAATATCGAAATACGAGACAAATTTTACTATCGAATGTTCAAAGAATCAAAACAACGCAAGGGCTTGGAGTTAAGTTCTTGTTTTAATCATTTGAATTTGGGTATTTTTGTATTGTTTAGGATTTCGATATTCGTGCTTCGTATTTGATGGAGGATACCATGTTAGACACCCTATTCAGACCCAAATCCGTCGCCATTATCGGCGCATCGACCAAAGAGCTGTCCATCGGTAACCGCATCATTCGAAACCTTGTGGATTTTGGCTTCAAGGGACCCATTTTCCCTATCAATCCCAAAGCGGATGAGGTCAGGGGCATCAAGGCCTACAAGTCCATATTGGATGCGCCGGACAATATCGATGTTGTCCACATGGTCATTCCAGCAAAATTCGTACCCATGGCTGTGGAAGACTGCGGCAAAAAAGGTGTCAAAAACATCATTATCAACTCGGGTGGTTTTTCCGAAATCGGCCCCGAAGGCGCTGTCTATGAAAAGGCGTTTCTTAAAAAAGCCAGACAATACAATATTCGCGTTTTAGGCCCCAATTGCCAGGGAATCATCAATTCAGATCCCGAAGTAAGAGCCTACTGCAATTTTACATTTACCAAGCCCGATACTGGTCATATCTCCATCGTGGCCCTCAGCGGTGGGGTAGCTGAAGTTATTCACCAGGGCTTTTCCGCCATGGGCGTAGGCACACGCATCTATGCTTCAAACGGTAACGCCTGCGACATCACAATTCCGGAAATCATTCAATACCTCGGTGATGATGACGGGACGCGGGTAATCGTCACATACGTCGAAGGGTTGAGGGATCCGGCGACCTTCATGAAAGTCGCCCGGGAAGTTGCAGCAAAAAAACCGATCTTGGCTATGAAGGCCGGCAGAACCATGCAGGGGGCCAAAGCTGCAGCTTCTCATACCGGTGGTTTGGCCAAAGAAGATCTTGCAACAGACCTGATATTTAAAAAAGCCGGCGTACTGACTTTCATGGACGAGGGTGAGTTGATCCAGGCAGCCGCTGCCTTTGCATCCCAGCCTGTTCCAAAAGGTAATCGTGTGGGTATTATCACCAACACAGGGGGTCCGGCCGTCATCGCTACCGACATACTGGTGGGTGCCGGTGCGGAAATACCCCCGCTGTCAAAAAAAACAGAAACCCTCCTGAAAGACAGTCTCTTTCCGGAAGCATCTGTCAACAATCCGGTAGATGTGCTTGCCACGGGGAATGCCGCGCATTACCGAACATGTATGGATGCCATGATAGCAGACGATAGTTTTGATGCCCTCTATATCAATTTCGTAACACCCTTTTTTGTTGACACGGACAGCATCGCCAAGGAGATTGCCGCGGTCAATCAACAGGGGCGAAAGCCAATGGTCTGCAACCTGATGACGGACAAAAAACAGTGGGCGGAAACTACAAACATTCTGATGCAGGCGCAAGTTCCGACATATGCCCTGCCGGGCGAGGCTGCACGTGCCATGACTGCGCTGGTACGTTACCAGGGTATTCTGGCCCGTGACATAGGAGACGCTGCTGTTTTCAACGATGTAGACAAAGACAACGTCAGTGGAATTCTTAGCCGTGCCAAAGAGGCTGGGCTCACGTTTCTGACGGCTGCGGACGCATACGATATACTGGGGGCATATGGCATTCCTTCGGCAAAATGGTCCATGGTGAACACGGCCGAACAGGGAGCCGCTGCCGCCGAAGACATGGGGTATCCTGTTGTTGTCAAGGCAGACGCAGCTTCCATTGTACACAAAAGCGACATGGGTGCTGTGGCTGTGAATCTCAAGACTGCCGCCGAGGTTCAAAAAACCATCTCTGGAATGCGTGAACGTCTTAAAACGGACGATCTCAAGTTCTTTGTCCAGAAATATCTTCCAGGAGGACTTGAAATTATTCTGGGCGCCAAGGCGGAACCCGGTCTGGGTCATTTGATCATGTTCGGGATGGGAGGTATCTACGTCGAAGTACTCAAAGATGTGGTGTTCAACCTGACACCGGTAACTTCATTTGAGGCTAGAGAAATGCTCGATGCCATTCAGCTGTCACCTATTTTAAAGGGTGTCCGGGGTCAGAAAGGGATATGTCGAGACGGCGTCACGGACATCATTCAACGTTTGTCACAGCTCGTTTTGGATCACCCCATGATCCAGGAGCTGGACTTGAATCCCACATTGGCGTTTGAAGACAGGGTGGTAGTGGTGGATGCGAGGATCAGCATTTAGCTCATAGCCTTTAGCTGTTAGATAGCTATCAGCTAAGGGCTAACAGCTATGAGCTGCGTCGTGTTGATAGATTCAGAATAGTTTTAACTTCTCTTACTTACATAACAAGCAACGCTTTAATAAGACGCATAAGGAGACGCCCATGACCGCCTGGATGAATTTGGGTCAGCAGTTAAAAATAAATGCATCCAAGTACCCCGACACCATCGCACTGGCAGATAAAGACCGTAAATTTACCTATCCCGAGACCAACCAGCGGGTAAACAGAGTGTGCCATAGCCTACTGTCGTTGGGTTTGCGTAAGGGCGACAAGATAGCGGTGTTCATGGAAAACAGCATCGAGATCGTGGAAATTTTTCTGGCGACAGCCAAAACAGGCCTTGTGATCGTGCCCATCAATTTCCGTCTCGTGGGAAAAGAGGTCACCTACATCGTCAACAATTCAGATGCAAAAGCGTTCATTATTGATGCTGAGTTCACACCCATGCTGGATGGTATCAAAGCGGACCTGGAGAATATCCCATCTGAAAATTACATCGTAGTCGGGAAAGCTGTTGATGGGTATCAAGCCTACGAGCTTTTCATGGGAAAAAGTCAGAGTCATGAACCTGAATGTCCTGTGGCGCCCGAAGATACCTGGATTTTGATCTACACCTCCGGCACAACCGGCAAACCGAAAGGGGTGGTTCGTTCCCACGAGTCTCATATTGCCTTTTTCCTTATCAATGCCATCGATTTCGGATTTAACGATCATGATGTCTGCCTGAATGTCATGCCCTTGTGTCATATCAACTCAACCTTTTTTACATTTACCTTCACCTATATCGGAGCAAGCGTATATATTCATCCGGCCCGTTCATTCAAACCCGAACAAATTCTCGATATTATTCAGAAGGAAAAAATCACGTTTATATCATTGATCCCAACCCACTATAACCTGATTCTGAACATTTCGGAAAAAGCCAAAAAATACAATGTCACGTCTATCCGGAAACTACTCTGTTCTTCTGCACCGGTTCACAAAAAAATGAAACTTGCCATTATGGCGTTTTTCACGGACGTAGAACTTTTTGAAGCTTATGGCTCCACAGAAGCCGGCATTGTCACGGTTCTGAAACCTGAAAATCAACTTCGAAAATTGGGTTCCATTGGACAAGAATCCCTTGGCACTGATTTTATCAAAATTCTTGATGAAAACGGAAAAGAAGTCGCTCCCGGAGAGGTGGGCGAATTGTACTCCCGGGGTCCCATGTTGTTCGATGAATATTACAAACTGCCCGACAAAACAAAAGAGGCTTTTCAAGGGGAATGGTTCAGTGCCGGCGACATGGCCCGTAAAGATGCAGACGGTTTTTATCAGATCGTCGACAGAAAGGACAACATGATCATCACCGGGGGGGAAAATGTCTACCCCAGTGAAATCGAAGAAGTTGTCGGCAGCAACGATTGCGTATTCGACTGCGCGGTTATCGGCATCCCCGACGACAAATGGGGCGAGAAAGTTGTCGCAGTGGTCATTCCCAAGGGCAGTGAGGAGATTCAAATCACCGAGAAAATGATCATGGATTGCTGCAAGGATCAGATGGCAGGTTACAAACGACCAAAGGAAATCCTGTTTATCAAAGAGGATGAAATGCCCCGTACACCCACGGGGAAGATTCTGCACAGGAAATTGCGGGAGCATTTTAGAAATAGGGTTCCAGAATAATTTCATAAAGATGAACGTCCAACATCGAACGCTGAACATCGAACATCGAATGAAAACAAATATTAAAGAGCACACTGTAACAAGACTTGTCGACGAGGAGTTTGGCTGAGGCTCACTCGAAGACCTATAGTCAAGTCGCTACGGGAAATGTGCTCAGTATTGCCGTTCAATACTGACGTCTGTTTCTTCATATTTCAAATTCAACATTCGATGTTGGACGTTCGATGTTCGAAGTTCATTTGTTTTTGGACACCAGGTTATTGTGTCGACACCATAGGGTGGGATGCGAACCTTATTCGCAAATTCGTACTTTCGTAATAAAAGATTTTTATTGTGACGTAACAAGTTAAAACTAGTATTTACCGAAAGGAGACCGACAATGTTAACCAAAGCCTTTATCCCCTACGGCGGTTATTACAGCTCACCGTTTTGCCGCTGGCAGGGAAGTCTGCAGAACGAAAATTCCATTGTACTGGGTGCTGAAACCTCTAAACGGTGGCTTGCCGAAAAGGGCTACGATGCCGGTATGTTCGATTATCTTTACCTCGGTGTCACCATCAGTCAGATTCATCAGTTCTACGCCGCTCCCTGGGCCGCAGCCTTGATGGGGGCCGGTCATGTACCCGGTATTGCCTTGAGTCAGGCCTGCACCACCGGTACCACCTGCGTTTTTCAGGCAGCCGTCGGCGTGGAAACAGGACTCTATAAAAATGCATACGTTCTGACGACGGACCGTACGTCCAACGGGCCACATACGATTTGGCCGAACCCCAAAGGACCCGGTGGTGAAGTTATTTCGGAGAACTGGCTCATGGACAACTTCAACGGTGACCCAAATGTTGGCCTGAGGATGATTGAAACGGCAGAAAATGTTGCCAAAGAGGAAGGCATAACAAAGGAAGCCTGTGATGCCGCCTCATTGAAACGCTACGAGCAATATCTCATGGCGCTGGAAAACGACCGCGAGTTTCAGAAAAAATACATGTTTCCGGCGGAAATTCAACTATCCAGAAAAAAAAGTATTCTCGTGGAAGAAGATGAAGGCATTACACCCGCCACGGCCGAAGGATTGGCTTCCCTCAGGCCGTTGATACCCAACGGTGTTCTCAGTTTCGGTGCCCAGACCCATCCAGCCGACGGCAATTCGAGTATGATCGTCACCACCCAGGAGAAAGCCAAAGAACTGAGTGCCGATCCTTCCCTGCCGATTCAAGTGATCGCCTACGGTTTCTCCAGGGAGAGAAAGGGCTACATGGCAGCCGCCCCGGTTCCGGCGACCAAAATGGCGCTGGCTAATGCAGGTCTCGCTATCAACGACATGAAAGTCATCAAATCACACAACCCGTTTATCGTGAATGACATCAACTTTGCCAAACAATTCAATATCGATGTCGACAAAATGAATAACTATGGGTGTTCCATGATCTATGGACATCCCCAGGGATCTACGGCAACACGTCTGATTATAGAGGGTATCGAAGAAACCGTCATTAACGGCGGTGGCTATTTTCTCTGGACCGGCTGTGCCGCAGGAGACTGCGGGGCCGCTTTAATCCTCAAAATCGGATAAATTCATTTCACGAATTTATATGACGCGACTTCGTCGCTTATCTAACGCCCTGATAAAAAAAGACTTTTTATCAGGGCGTTTTTTTTCGTTTCGAACTATATAGCATTTGGTACGAGTAGATCCGCTGATATATAATTCTTATATCGTAGCACAGGTCTTTAGACCTGTAAGAAAAGTGTACAGCCCATAATGCTAAAAGGCTGATCTTGGGGGCGTTTGGTTTAAGGACAACACATGGAGACTACCCTTCTGGTATTCAATCAGATTGAGCGCCGCGTAGTCCTGTGGAATGCTGAACAGTTCCTGGATCGGTTTTTTTAAAAGGTGGCATAAAATTATGCGATTTACACCGGCATGTGCCACCACCAGAACGTTTCCGAGCGTTTTTAAAGCTATGTTTAAAAATATCGGAATGACCCGTGCATGAAGATCCTGAAAGCTCTCGCCATTGGGTGGCCGAAAACGCTCCATACACCTGCCCCGTTCTTCCCAGGCATCCGGGAACCGCGTCTTGATATTTTCCATGCCTTTGCCGTCCCAGTCACCAAGATTGATTTCGCGCAATTGTGACATCGTTTCAACATCTGAAACAGGAAGATCGGACACGATCAGGGCGGTATCAAGCGCACGGCTCAAATCACTGGAATATACTTTTTCAAAGTCGATCTGGGCCAGTTCCGCTCTCCACAACGTTGCCTGGCGCCTGCCTTTTGAACTTAAAGAAACATTCGTCTGGCCGATATAGCGGTTTTTTTCACTACCGGCAATCTCGCCATGACGGAGCAGGTATATTTGTTTTTTATTTTTCATGTATCCAGTTATGATGATGTTTATTCTGTTTCAGAAATGGAACATAATCAATAGAAATCATCAGCGTATTGTGTTAACTGTGTATTTCATCATCAATCCGGTGGGCACAAGACAGGGCTTTGTTTGATATGTCCTTTTGAAAAAAACAGGGTATCCCCTTTTCGGAGTAACCGGAACGTTATTTTGACAAATGCTATAGACGTATAAATTATTTTAAACGTGCCACAATGACCCAGAATCACTTAAAAAATATCCATATCCCCTTACTAAAATGGTACGACCACAACTGCCGGAATCTGCCCTGGAGAGAAACAAGCGACCCATATGCCATATGGGTTTCGGAAGTCATGCTGCAACAGACGCAGGTCAAAACGGTTATTCCCTATTACCAGCGATTTTTGGACGCCTTCCCAACCATACAGGATCTGGCGGCTTCAGACCTTCAAACCGTGTTAAAGATCTGGGAAGGTCTGGGATACTACGGGCGCGCCCGCAATATGCATCGTGCGGCCCATATCGTTGTGCAAGACTGTCATGGAACCTTTCCTGGCACATGGGAGCATATCCGCAACCTGCCGGGTATCGGTGATTACATTGCCGCTGCTGTAATGAGCATCGTCTTCAACGGACAGCATGCCGTCGTGGATGGCAATGTCAAACGGGTTCTGGCACGTCTTCTCAGGGTCGACACGCCGGTGAATCAGGCTTCTGCGGGCAACACGTTTAAGAAGTATGCCGATAAATTGCTCTATAAACCAGAACCCGGAAAATACAACCAGGCGATTATGGAACTGGGTGCCCTGATCTGTACACCCTACGCTCCGCTTTGCGACACGTGTCCGATTCAACCGGTATGCCAGGCATACCAAACGTCTACGGTGGACATTTATCCCAAGCGCGTTAAGAAACAACAGACGCCTCTTTACAACATCGCCATCGGTGTCGTTATTAACCATGATAGGGTACTGATTACCCAGCGTCGTAACGATGGTCTGTTGGGGGGATTGTGGGAATTTCCGGGCGGTAAAATTAAAAAGGACGAAACATCTGCGAAAGCATGTATCCGTGAAATCAAGGAAGAAACCGGTCTGACGGTTGCAGTTCATCAGTACTTGACTCAGGTCAAGCATGCCTATACCCATTTCAAGATCAGTGCGGATGTGTATATTTGTGACATTGTTTCTGGTATGGTTGCCCTGAATGGCCCGGTGGACTATCGATGGATCACACTGGAACAGATTGATGATTATCCATTTCCCAAGGCAAATCATAAGTTTATTCCTCGCCTCAGAGAGGCGATGGACGGAATGCAGGGGTGAAGGGGCGAAGGGTGATACAAGGGTTGGAGGGTAGCTAACAGCTATCAGCGATAAACCACTAAACGGGATAAACCGGAAAAGGTAAAAGGCTTTTAAGAAATACGAGGGTCGAAAGGACGAAAAGGTTCTAAGGGTCTTAGGGTTGCTATGAGCTTGTAGTCGTGAGCTTTAACTGTTGACACCCAATGCCATTAACGTTAAGTATTTTAGATGAACTGCAGAATATCGAACAAGAAATATCGAATTTCGAAGTGTTTTCTTTGACTTCTGCGGTTCGAAATTTATTGTTCAATATTCGATATTTATTTTCAACCAACAGGTTTTACATGATAATCAAAGAACGTCACTTCGGCCCCATATGGTTCATTCCTGGGGATAACAAGGGTAAATATCCATTCTGTCACTCCATCTATATCGAAGGACCCGGCATCCTGATCGACCCGGCATCCAACCGTGAAAGACTGATGGAGCTTAAAAAAGATCCTGGTGTAAAGAGCATATGGCTGAGTCACTGGCATGAAGATCATTTCATGCATCTCGACCTTTTCGATGAATTGCCGTTCATGGTGTCCCGGGAAGACGCCCCTCCCCTTTCCGGTATTGAGAACTTTCTCGATGCTTATGGCATTGAGCCGCAGGCGCGTGATGAATGGCGATCTTTGGCCACTGATTTTTTTCATTTTCATTCCAGGAAACCACATGCATTTCTTCCGGTTGGTTCATCACTCTCCTTTGGGTCCATTCATGTAGAACTCCTGGCCGTGCCAGGTCATACCCCCGGAAGTATTGCCTTGCATTTTCCTGACAACGGTATTCTGTTCATGGCCGATTATGACCTGACCCCTTTCGGGCCCTGGTATGGTGATGTGGAATCGAGTATCGAACAAACCATAGCATCCATCAAAAAGCTGAGCCAGATACCGGCATCCACCTGGCTGACGTCCCATGAACAAGGTGTATTTGAGCAACCGCCCGGCCCATTGTGGCAACGCTATCTGGATGTTATCCATGAACGTGAAGCAAAACTATTGGCCCTCCTTGAAAGGCCTTGTTCCATCCAAGATATCGTCAACGCTTGGATCGTCTATCGTAAGCCGAGAGAACCACTCTCTTTCTATGTTTTTACTGAAAAAGCTTTGATGACAAAACACCTGGAGCTATTGATGCGCAAGGGTCTTGTTAAACAGGATAACGGTAACTACACGAGGATTGCATGAGCACAGATACAGATGTCATTGGCTACATGAAAAAAATCACAGTCGCTCTGGAGGCAGGTACATCTCCGGACAACATGGATTTAAGTAAACACCCCTTCTCATTTCAGTTCATTTATGGCGTGGGTACCGAGGGTGTCTGTCTGTTTGAAAAGGCTCTTTATGAAAAACGGTCAGGTGAAAAAATCCTCTTGCAGGTAAATCCGCGCCAGGCAGGAGAGATCTTTGGTCATCTCAGGCAAGCCTTGATGGGCTTTCTGCCCAAGACCGCTCCCTTTTATTTGAAAACAACGGTAACCGTCATCGAAACCGCGGATAATCGTGAAATAGTGCGGGCCATATCCAAAGGAGCTGGGTCAAGTGATTGCGGTGGAGGCTGTGATTGTGGTTGCGACTGTGATTGTTGAACCACGGGAACTTTTGTTAACCCTTCGGAATTCTGAAATAAAATCGTGCAACGATTTTATTTGCATTCGATCTTAAAAAATAGTATTTCACATACAGCTATTTTAAAGCTATAATAAAGCTATAAAACCGCATCAAAAAACCTCGAACATGAAAGCAGTGCTGTATATCAGGTTTTCTGACGAGTGAGCACGTCTTTCTCCTGCGGTTTTATCAATCGCAAAATGGGATACCCCATTTCGCTCTAAGAGCGACGAAGTCGCGTATGATAAATTCGTAGAACGAATTTATAGGGGGTAACGACGCATGAAACATGAAATCACATTGAAGGTCAACAATGACACTTATTCTCTGGCCATTGACCCCTGGCGTACCTTGAACGAGGTTTTGCGGGAAGATTTAAATCTTACCGGAACGAAACTTGGATGTGGTTCCGGAGATTGTGGTGCCTGTACCGTGATTGTGGACGGGCGCTCCATCAGTTCATGTCTCACGCTGGCTGTGGAAATGGACCAGAAGGATATTATGACCATCGAAGGTTTGGCCCCTTCCGGTGAAAAATTGCATCCCATCCAGGAGGCGTTTATTGAAAAAGGCGCCATCCAGTGCGGTTTTTGCACACCCGGCATGGAACTGTCTGCTTACAATCTGCTCTCGCAGAATCCACAACCAAGCGAGATAGAAATCAGGGAATCCCTTTCTGGTAATTTGTGTCGCTGTACCGGATACACCAAAATCGTGGAGGCTATCGCGGAGTCTGCCGATAAAATGAAGCCCAAAAAGAGTAAAGGAAGAAAGAAATGACCCTTTCCAGGTTCGAATTGTTTTCACCTCAAGATTTAAATGAGGCTGTCGCCCTGCTGAAAGAAAAAGGGAAAGACACATTTGTCATGGCCGGGGGAACCGATCTGCTGATCAAACGACGTCACCAGATTCTCCATCCAAAAACGATTGTCAGTCTTAAGAAAATCGGTGGATTGAATCGTATTTCATTCAGTGCCAACAAAGGTCTTACCATCGGTGCGACGGCATTATTAGGAGATGTCGCCAGGCATCCGACTATTCTTGAGATATATCCTGCTATTGCAAAAGCAGCCGCAAATACAGCAAATGTTCAAATCAGAAACATGGGCACCCTTGTAGGAAATCTCTGCAATGCATCACCTGCGGCTGACAATGCACCCACGCTTTTGGCCATGAACGCTGAGTTGACTATTTTGGGACCCCAGGGCGAAAGAACGATCGCCCTGGAAGATTTTTTCCTAGGACCTGGTTCTACAGCTCTTCAGTCTGCTGAAATCGTTACATCTGTTTTTGTGCCCACACCACTTCCCGGATCTGGAACCACGTACCTTCACCTGTCCGCAAGGGGGCGTATCGATTGTTCTGCTGCCAGTACGGGTGTCTCTTTATCTCTGAAAGGTTCCAGGGTCGACAATGTCAGGATTTTTGTGGGCGCCTGCGGTCCCACGCCTTTGCGAATGCCCAGAACAGAAGAACAACTGATTAATCAAAACATCACCAAAACCATAGCGGAAAAGGCCGGCCTGCAGGCTTCAAAAGAATCCAAACCCATCTCGGATGTTCGGGCCAATGAGGATTATCGCTCTAAAATGGTAGCGGTTTTGGTAAAGAGGGCCATACTGGAGGCGTATGGGCTGGCGCGGGAAAACAAATGAGGGTTCGAGGGTTGGAGGGTGGCTTAAAGCTTTTGGCGATAAGCAGTGAATAAACTGTGGCCTAAACCCTAAAATGTATAAACCGGAAAAGATAAAAATCTTTTATCACGAAAGTACGAAAACACGAAAAAGACCATAGAGGGGTTCGAAAGTGGATTTCTACTATCAGCGAAAAACCCACTCGAACCCTCGACCCCTTGAATCCTTGAACCCTTTTGATTATTAAACATAGTTAGTGAATCTAAGATAAACTGAATTAGAGGTCCCCATATGAGTAAAGCCTACACAGTAATTGGCCACGATATTCCCCGAACCGATGGTCGTGAAAAAGCCACCGGCAGCGCAGTTTATACCGATGACATGAAATTGCCGGGCATGCTGCATGGCAAGCTTTTGAGAAGCCCGGTAGCCCACGCCCGTATTGCTCATATCGATGTGAGCAAGGCTGCTGCCCTACCCGGTGTCAAATGTGTCATTACCGGGGAAGATACGCCTAAAATTAAATATGGCAACTGGCGTCTGTTCCCGGCGACCCAGGACGAGTACCCCCTGGCTATCGACAAGGTACGTTTTATCGGCGATGAGGTTGCCGCTGTCGCTGCGGTTGACAAGGACATTGCAGCGGAAGCCCTTGAATTGATACGGGTGGAGTATGAGGAGCTGCCGGCTGTTTTCGATATCGAAAATTCCCTGGCCAAGGGGGCTCCGATTATTCACGAGACATCCCCCAGCAACATCAGCATCGATCGAAAAATTCAATATGGGAGCATTCAAAAAGGCTTTGCCGAAGCCGATTATGTCAGGGAGGACGTTTTTTCCGTCCACGCTGTCAGTCCGGCCTATCTCGAACCCTGCTCCTCCCTTGCCCAGTGCGAGATCGATGGAAGAATAACTCTCTGGACATCGACCCAGGTTCCTTATATTGTCCAGTGCCTGCTCGCATCCACACTCAACATGCGCGAAAATGACATCCGCGTTATCAAACCTGCTGTTGGCGGAGGCTTTGGCGGCAAAATGGAGTTACGTCCCTGGGAATTCTGTGCGGCGTTCATGGCCATCAAAACGGGCAAGCCGGTCAAATTTACCCTGACCCGCGAGGAAGAGCTCACAACCGGCCGCAGACGTCATCCCATGAAACTGCGCTCCAAAGTAGGCTTCAAGAAAGACGGTACCCTTCTGGCAAAAGACCTGCATATCTATCTGGATGGTGGCGCCTACAATGCCATGGGACCCACGGCGACTTTTCTGTGCGGAAACTTCGGCGCCATGCTCTACCGCTATCCCAATTACCGGTTTGTGGGCGAACATGTGTATACCAACAAGCCACCGGCAAGTGCCATGAGAGGATTTGGTGCGCCACAATCCCTGTTCGCGGCAGAGTCCCAGATGAATATCGCCGCCCAGGAACTGGGTATCGATCCCATCGATCTGAGGATCAAGAATGCCATGGTCACCGGTGATAAAATCCCGGATGTCGCCACCGTATCGAGCTGCGGATTCATTGAATCTCTGGAAGCGGTCAGGGAAATGTCAAACTGGAAGAAAAACCGCCGTCGAAAAAAGAAGGGCTATGGCATCGGTATCGGCTGCTACAGTTTTATTTCCGGGGGCGTGTTCAACTGGTTCAACACCCAGTACCCCTTTTCAGCCGCAGAGGTCAAAGTATTTTCAGATGGTACCGCCCATCTGTTGACCATGGCTTCAGATATCGGCCAGGGTGCCAACACGGTTCTCAAACAGATCCTGGCCGAGGAGCTTGGGCTCCGGATGGAGGACATCCGTCTCACCGCGGCGGACACCGCCATGACGCCCCAGGCTGATCTGGGAACCTGGGGTAGTCGGGTCACACTTATGGCGGGCAATGCCATCCTGCAGGCCGCCCGTCAGATAAAAGACGAAATTTTCGGTGCCGTCTCGGCCCGTTTTAACCTGAATGTCATTTTCGACATGGTGTGCAAAGATGGCCAGGTGTATGCCGAAGGAAAACCCGACCGGGGAATGTCCTTTGGTGAAGCCGTTGCCATGGTCCAAAAAGCCAATCGAGGGGAGCCGCTCATTGCCAGAGGATATTACACACCACGTGGCAAAGGTCTGGTAACGCCCGCTTTCAGTTTTGGTGCACAGGTCGCCGAAGTTGCGGTGGACACGGAAACCGGTATCGTCAAGGTCGAAAAAATGTATACCGCCCACGACTGCGGAACCGTCATCAACCCCATGGCTGTCGAAGGACAACTGGAGGGCTCTATTCACATGGGTCTCGGGTATGCATTGTCGGAGGAATTGATTGTGGAGCAAGGCCGCACCCTCAACAACACCTTTCTCGATTATAAAATGCCCACGGCCCTGGATATGCCACCCGGTGAATCCGTCTGCATCGAAACCTACGAACCCGAAGGTCCCATGGGTGCCAAAGAAGCCGGTGAAGGCCTGGCCTCCCCCACGGCCCCGGCCATCGCTGAAGCTGTCTATCATGCCACCGGGTATCGCTGTATGGATCTTCCCATTACAGCGGATAAGGTGCTGAAGGGGCAGAAAAAAAGGGTTTGAGGGGCTGAGGTTTGGAGGGTTGAAGGGTGACTGAAAGCTATCAGCGGTAAGCACCTGACAGCCTACAGTCTATTCCAATTTAAAACTCAAAATTAAAAATTAAAAATTGAACTTTCATGCATACAGACAACGTCATCCAACACATCGTAAAAGAGTTGAACGCCTATTGTGACAAAGCAGGGTTAAAGGGATTTGTGGTCGGGGTTTCCGGCGGGATCGACTCTGCCGTCACATCCACACTCAGCGCCAAAACAGGCAGGAAAACCATTGCCCTCAACATGCCTATCCTTCAGGCAAAAAGCCAGGACTCGCTTTCATCCAGTCATATTGCCTGGCTTGAAAAAGCTTACCCGAACGTACAGGGAATCCGCGTCGATCTTTCCGAGGCGTTCCTGACTCTATGCAGGACCCTCCCCTCCGATATCCAGGATGAACTCAGCATGGCCAACACGCGTTCACGACTGCGCATGCTGACCCTGTATGCCTATGCAACCCACTACCGGTTTTTGGTAGTGGGCACCGGCAACAAGGTTGAAGATTTCGGGGTGGGGTTTTTTACAAAATACGGCGACGGTGGCGTGGACATTTCACCTATTGCAGATCTTTTAAAATCAGAGGTCTTTTTACTAGGTCAAACCCTTGGTGTCATCGAGGACATCATTCATGCCGCTCCCACGGACGGCCTATGGGAAGACAACCGGACCGATGAAAGCCAGATCGGTGCGAGCTATGCCGAACTGGAATGGGCCATGGCAGCGGCGACCCAGGAGAATACGGACAGCTTCACAGCACGTCAAAAAGAAGTGCTGTCGATTTATCGCCGTTTTCACGCCCGGAACCGGCATAAAATGGATCCGATACCGGTGATAAAGATACCGGAGAAATTTCGCTGAAGTGAAGTTCAATTGAGAGAGTGCTTATGGTTAACCGTTTTTTATTTTCGCCACAGACTCACACAGACAATCTTCGGCCGACATAGCCGAAGATCAATCTCAATGCCCTTCGGGCATTAAATTTTTGCTTATTTTATCAAAAACCGCTTCGCAACTTATTTGAGTAAATCTAATTTATGTAAATTTTTTTTGAAAATAAGAGATCATACCTCGCGATAGCCATAATTGGTTATCTTCGATCAAGTCGATCGAAGATAAAAATAAAATGTCTGTGATTGTCTGCGTACCCCTCAAGGGGGTATTAAACAGAATGTGTCTGCGGCTACATAAAAAGGATCTACACCGTTCACGAAACACCAAATACAAAACACCAAACACTAGACCCAACGAACGCAACAAACCCAACAAACTCAATGAACGCAACAAACCCAATAAACATAACTGGCTATACCCCCGGCGCCATCGGTCGTATAACCGAACTTCATGGCAGGTATTACAATCAATCGTGGGGGTTTGGACCGTTCTTCGAGGCCAAAGTGGCCACCGAGTTATCCGAATTCATCGGCCGATTCGATGACCAGAAGGATGGCTTCTGGACGGCCTGCCTCGACAACCGCGTTCAGGGTTCAATTGTCATTGATGCTAAAAACGCCGATTCAGAAGGAGTCCATTTACGATGGTATATCGTTTCAGAAAGTCTTCACGGTCAAGGCATCGGTGGTCTTCTTCTATCAGTGGCCATGCACTTTTGCCGTGAGCGGCACTATAAACAGGTGTTTCTCTGGACATTCAAGGGTCTCGATCCTGCCAGACATCTGTATGATAAAAATGGGTTCAAGTTGGTACATGAGCAACAAGGATCTCAGTGGGGCACAACCGTCAAAGAACAGAAATATATCTGTGAGCTCTGAGCCTGACGGATCATCGCCCAATTTTAATTTATTTGGCTTATAGCTCCGTATTAAAAACTCAAAACTAAAAATTAAGAATTAAAAATTGATCTTCTTAAAAGGTTTCATCATCGGCATATCCATCGCGGCGCCCGTCGGTCCCATCGGTGTGCTCTGCATTCAACGAACCATCAGCCATGGCAAGTTGAGCGGTCTGGCAACGGGTCTCGGTGCTGCCAGTGCAGATGCCGTATACGGTTTTGTGGCTGCCTTCGGTTTGACATTTATTTCCAACTTTCTTGTTGCCCAGCAAACCTGGTTCCGTCTTATCGGCGGCGGATTCCTCATCTATTTGGGCGTGCGGGCCTATTTTTCAAACCTGGACAATAGAACAGTAAACACAAACAACCCGAGCCTTGCCGGCGCTTACGGCACCACGTTTCTGCTGACCCTTTCCAATCCCATGACCATCCTCTCATTTGCAGCAATTTTTTCCGGTTTCGGTCTCGTGGATGCATCAATTCATTATGGTTCGGCAGCACTGATGGTTATCGGTGTCTTTTGGGGATCCGCCTCCTGGTGGCTTTTCCTCTCCAGCGGCACCAACCTTTTACGTGGGAGACTGAATCAGAGACTGGTATGGGTCAACAAGTTATCCGGGATTGTCATTGCCGTCTTTGGTGTTGTAGCGATTGGCAGTCTATTGATAACAAGATACTAGATTTCGGCCATGTTTTGAAATAAAAGCAATCACGAAAACACGAAAATTTAAAAACACGAAAATCTTCATGGTCTATTTCGTGGTTTCGTACTTTCGTGATTTCGTGATAAATGATCTTTTTCTTTTCTCGTTTATCCAAACTGGAAAGTAAAAAATGCATTTTCAGAAATTTATGCAGGGGATCTTGCGGTTTTTTCGTGGCTGGGGATTTTCCATCGTTGCGGCTGTTCTGATTGCCACGTCTTTCAAATCCGCCATTGCCGATTGGAACGATGTCCCGACAGGTTCCATGAAACCGACCATACTCGTGGGAGACAGGGTCTTTATCAACAAACTGTCGTACGGTCTCAAAATCCCATACACAACCTGGCATGTCACCCGTTGGGGATCCCCCGCGCATGGCGATATCGTTGTCTTCTATTCTCCCGCAGACGGCAAACGTCTGATCAAGCGAGTGATCGGCCTACCCGGGGATGAAATAGCTCTGCGCAACAACAAACTGACTATCAATGGGAAAGCACTCGATTACAAAATAATTGACAAAACATCCCCCGGTCCCACAAACACAATAACGGAAGATGACTACGTCTACCTGCTTGAGGATCTTTTAGGTAAGCGTCATTCCATCATGATATCAGATACTGGAACTCCTTTCGATTCTTTTGATCCTGTTATAGTACCAGAAGGCAGGATTTTTTTAATGGGAGATAACCGGGATAATTCAGCCGATTCCCGGTTTTTTGGTTTTGTCGAATTAAACCAGGTGCTGGGACATGCAACTAACATTGTTCTCAGTCGTGATGGATCGTTCCTGAATCCGAGATGGGAGCGGTTCTTCAAAAAGCTTTTATAGTTTTCAACGCAGTGTTGATAGCGCACGATTGTAAGGCTGGAATGATGGTGGTGAGAGATTAAAATATGCATGGTGTCTGAGTTTAACGATATATAGATCTCCTATGAGTCTCTACGCTGAAATATAAGGAGTTAACATGGAATTACGAGAAGCCATCCTGAATCGACGCAGTGTCCGAAAATTTTTAAAGAAAGATGTTCCTGAGGAACTGATCAAGGAGGTTCTGATGGATTCCCAGTGGGCGCCGTCCTGGGGAAACACACAACCATGGGAGGTCATGGTCATCACAGGGGCCCCTCTGGAAGAATTCAAACAGAAAAACAAAGAGGCTCTCTTCAGCGGTATAAAGCCGAAGCCTGAAATTCAGATGCCGGAAGTTTTTCCTTCCCGTTTAAAACATCGCTATGTCGATGTAGGCAAGAGAGTTCTGAAATCTCTTTCCATCGACCGGGAAGATCTCGACGCTCGACTCAAGTATTATGGTGATATGTTTTATCTCTTCGATGCGCCTGTCTTGGTCCTGTTTCTACTGAGAAAGGATGTTTTGCTGGAATATGCAATGTTGGATGTTGGTTTATACCTTCAGACATTGCTGCTGTCAGCCCATGACAAGGCGCTCGGTGGTATCGTGTTGGCGGCATCGGTCAACTATCCGGACATCCTCCGTTCCCTCTTCCCCATCGATGCAGAAAAAACCATTGTTATGGGAACCGCTCTCGGCTGGCCGGACCACAAGGCGCCGGTGAATTGTTTTGAACGACAACGGGCCAGCCTGGACGATACGGTTACCTGGATCAAATGAATAGAATCCTTTGAAAATATTTCTAAAATCATCATTCTTGAAATTTGAAACACTCACTTTAGATCTTGACAATTTCACCCTATCCTCTTAATGTTATTTTTAATTTAAACCCTGCCATATTCTATGAATGCTTTTTATTTCGGGCAAGCTACCATACGGTACTGCTTTGGGTCGTTTGCCTAATGTCAGAACGAATTGTTTTAATTTTTTAACCAAGGAGGGGATCATGCTTTCAAGAAGTTTTATAGTGTTCGTCTTGGCGTCTTTTCTTCTTATGCCCTGCACTGTTTTTGCCAACGACCCTGGGATTACCGACGATGAAATCGTTCTCGGCGTGACACAACCGTTGACGGGCCCGGCTGCCGGATGGGGTGTTGCCATTACCGGTGGTATGCAGGCATGGGCAGACCACATCAACAACCAGGGGGGTATCCATGGCCGCAAAATCAAACTCATCATTAAGGACGACGGCTACAACCCGGCCAGAGCGATGGCAAACCTGCAGGAAATGAAAGACAAAATATTTGCAGTCGTGGCCCAGCTGGGCTCCGCCCCCTGCAACGCCGCAAAAGACTTTTATCCTGAAAACAAGATACCCTTGATAACCGCTTACGGAAGCCTGGGTATATATCAACACCAGCCCAAGGAAGCCCAGAAATACTACTTTATCTCCTACCCGGATTACGGAGACGAAACCGAATTTATGGCCACGTATGCCATAAAGAATCTCGGGGCCAAAAAAATTGCCCATTTCTACCAAAACGACGAATATGGCTTGGGAGCCAATGCCGGTATTAAAAAAGCACTGAAAGCCAACCCCGGTGCGGCGACACTGGTGGCGGAAATTCCCTATGAAGTCACCGAAAGAGCTTTGGGGACCCACGCGCTCAAACTGAAAGAATCCGGGGCAGATCTACTCATCATGACAACCATGATGTCGAGTGGCGCCATTATGACCAAAGAACTCGCAAAAATTGCCTATCACCCCACAGTCATGGGAAACTTCCCCATTGGCATGCCCGTCATGTATAAAATTGCCGGCGAAACATGGGAAGGCACCTACACCAATGCGTCTGCTCACATGGGTCTGCCGGGTTTTCATCCCCCTGCAGACAGAGTTGCCGATATCATCAACGAGATCAATCCAAAACTCAAAGGGCAGGAAGTTCTCGCTCTGTTTGGCGCTGCCTCGATGATGCACTTTGCCGAAGGAGCTAAAAACGCCGGCCGAAACCTTACAAGGGAATCCTTGATCAAGGGAATGGAAATGATCAAAGACTGGAAACCGGAAGGAATGGGGGCACCGGTTACATACGGACCCGATCGGCATAACGGTGTCAATGCCATCTACCTCCAGATTGCCAAAGACGGCCAACACGTGCCCGTTGGAGACTACGTTGTCTTTCCGCCAAAATTTTAATCTCGTACGGGTTAATTCCCCGCAGCTTGCTGCGATAAGATTGGTATAATCTATTTTTAGCTACCTCGTGGCTTGCCGCGAGGTAGTTCATTCCTTGACTTTTCGGATCTTTGGAACCTGTTTGAAGTCACTTCTATATGTCTTTACTGAACATACATAATCTCAGCATCAGTTTCGGCGGCATCCAGGCCTTGTCGAACATCGATATCTCAGTCGAACCCGAGCAGATCATGGCCGTCATCGGCCCCAACGGTTCAGGAAAAACTACGCTTTTCAACTGCATCTCGGGGTCCTATCGCCCACAGGAAGGTACGATAAATTTCAATGGCGAAAGTCTCTTGGGGCTGTCTCCGGACAAGGTCGCACGAAGAGGTATCGCACGCACTTTCCAGAACCTGAGACTGTTCCTGCACATGACGGTCCTCGACAACCTCCTCCTGGGAAGGCATGTCAAGTTCAAAAAGAACCCGTTTCATGCCGTTTTTAGAATCCGTCGGGAAGAGATGAAACACCGGCAGAAAGTCGAAGAACTCATCGATTTTCTGCAACTCGAAGCCTACCGTGCAGTGAGAATTTCCGACTGTCCCTATGGGGTGCAAAAAAGAGCGGAAATCGGTCGTGCGCTTGCAACGGAACCCCGGATGCTGATGCTGGACGAACCGATCTCCGGACTGACCGCAGAAGAAAAGCAGGAAACCGCATATTTGATCAATGAAATCCGGGGACGCTTCAAACCAACTATATTGCTGGTGGAACATGATTTGAGGCTGGCTTCGTCCCTGTCCGACCGAATGGTGGCGCTCGACACCGGTATTAAAATAGCCGAAGGTACCCCTGAAGAAGTCCAGCGAAATTCCGCGGTCATCAAGGCATATCTGGGAGATGACGACTGAGAAAGAGCAATTTTGAATTATGAATTTTGATTATGAATTAGATAGCTGATGACTGATAGCTCATAGGTTATAGGCAAGCGCTAGCATGCTGGATGCATTGTCAAAAACTCATCGTCGATCAAGTCGATCGATGATTGTCAGTGTGTGTCTGTGGCTAAATAAAAAAGATTTACACCTTTAGCGAAACACCAAACACTAAACACAAAATACCAAACACAAATTACACAATGAACCCAACAAACACACCGCTACTGCGCATCGCCAACATCGAAACACTCTATTTCGACAGGATCTATGCGCTGCATGGGCTTTCTCTCGAGATTCAGGAGGGCGAAATATTTGCGGTGCTGGGCCCGAATGGTGCCGGCAAAACCACCCTTCTTAAAACCATTGCCGGCCTCCTGAAAGACCAGCCCAAAAAAGGTGTCATCGAATTCATGGGCAAACGCATTCACCGCCACCCGCCTGAACGTGTGGCCAATCTCGGCATCGTATATGTTCCCGAAGATCGCGGACTTTTCAGGGAATTGACCGTACGGGAAAACTTGGATATCGGATGCTGGGGCAGAAAAGGAAAGGAAGTTCAGGAAGACTTGGAGTTTGTCTACACGCTGTTTCCCATATTAAAGGAGAGAGGCAAGCAGCAGGCAGAAACCCTGTCAGGTGGTCAACAGCAGATGCTGGCAGTTGCAAGGGCCATGCTCCGCCGACCCAAGCTTCTCATGCTGGACGAGCCATCCCTGGGACTGGCTCCGCTGGTAGCAAAAGATGTTTATGGAGCACTCGTCAAGATCAGCGAAACCGGGACGACCATTCTCCTTGTAGAACAGAATGCAAAACTGGCGCTTGGAATTGCCGACTATGGTTATATCATGGAATCCGGACGCATTGTCCTCGAGGGCACTTCCCAGGATCTCAAGGAAAATGAAGATGTTCAGGAACTCTATTTGGGCATTGGCCAGGAAGATGCCGCATCTAAAGGATTCAGATTGTACAAGAAAAGGAGAACCTGGTAATGACCTTTCAGGCTGACCATTTTCCAGATCTCTTCTTTCATCAGACCAAGCGCCTGGGGGATAAAGTGGCACTTCGCCACAAAGATTACGGCATCTGGAATCGAATTTCCTGGAAAGAATATGGGAAAAATGTTCGTACGGCTGCCGCCGGATTCCTGGCCGCTGGTATCGACCTGGGCGACCGCATTGCCATTTTGGGCGACAACCGACCGGAATGGCTCATCTGTCACCTGGGTGCCATGACGGCCGGAGGTGTTACCTGCGGCATCTACCCCACCTCTTCTCCCGAAGAAATTGAATATGTCGTAGAACATTCCGAGTCCAAAATACTGTTTGTGGAAAATGAAGAGCAGATTGACAAAATACTTCAAATTATCGACCGTCTCAATGTCTCAAAAGTCATCATCTGGGACAAACAGGGACTCTGGGGGTTCTCACATCCACGGGTGGTTTTTTACGAGGAATTTATGGCCGGCGGCCAAGCATACCTCGATGCCCATCCAATGGGAATTGAAGATAGATTGGCTGCCATCCAGCGGGACGATGTTGCCATGATGATCTACACGTCAGGCACCACTGGAAGACCCAAAGGCGCCATGATATCGCATGAGAATATTCTCTCTTTGACCGAGTCGCTCGTGAGCGTGATCGGAGAAAAAGAAAACGACGAACTTCTCTCATACCTCCCTTTGGCGCATATTTATGAAAACCTGATATCGGTATTTCAGGCAGTCTGGACCGGGGCCACTGTCAGTTTTGTCGAAAGTATCGATACCCTGTCCATCAACCTGAGAGAGATCTCTCCCACCATCTTCGCAAGTGTTCCCAGACTGTGGGAAAAATTCGTATCCATGGTCGAAATCAAAATATCGGATTCCACCATCGTGAAAAGGGCATTTTACCGTCTGGCTATCAACGTCGGCCTGCAACGGATTCGGACACCGGAAGACTCCCCCCGACGAAAGTGGCTGAATATTGCCTACTTGCCCTTGTACTGGACTGTATTGTACCACCTCAAACGACAAATCGGACTGGAAAGAATCCGATATTCCATCTGTGGTGCGGCACCAGCCAGCCCTGAGCTGTTTGAGTGGTTTAACGCCATCGGTGTCCCCCTGAGGGAAGGCTACGGACAAACAGAATCGACAGGTGTTATTGCCATTCAGCGCCTGGATCGCTCACGATCCGGTTATGTGGGTGAAGCCTTGCCCGGGGTTGAGATAAAAATTGCCGAAGACGGTGAAATTCTTTCCAGGGGAAAAGGTGTCTTCAAGGGCTATTACAAGCAGCCGGAGCTGACTGCCGAAACCATTCAAAACGGGTGGCTTCATACGGGAGATGTGGGCAAACTCGAGGACGGTTTTCTTAAAATTCTGGACAGAAAAAAAGATATCATCATCACCCGGGGCGGTAAAAACATTACCCCGGCTTTCATCGAAAACAAACTGAAATTCAGTTTTTACATCCAGGACGCCGTTGTCATCGGCGACAACCGCAAATACCTGACGGCCCTTATCCTCATCGACGAGGACACTGTCAACAAATATGCCCAGGATCATGCCATACCCTTTACGACGTTTGCCGATCTGACCAAAAATGAGGAAATCAATAAATTGATCGACAAAGAGATTGACACTGTCAACAAGACGCTTGCCCGGGTGGAAACCATAAAAAAATTCAAACTTCTGCCCAGACGTTTCTATGCCGAAGACGGGGATGTCACCCCCACCCAGAAGGTCAAGCGACGGGCATTGGAAAAGACCTATGGAGAACTGATCGAATCAATGTACTAAAGGCTTTTTGTAGATCGGTATCTCCCGATCGGTGTTAAAAAAAGGCACTCTCTGTGACCTCTGTGTCTCTGTGGTGGAAAAAAAGAACCCTTTACCGATGCATTCTTAAACCTAAAGCCATTTAATTAGGATACTACGTTGGACTTAGTTGAAAGTTACGCCGAAGAACTGAAGCTCATCCGCAAAACCGGCACCAAAGCCTGGGTGTTTGCAGTGGTAATTGCCATATTTCTTTTGCCCCTCTATGCGCCCGAACACTTGGTATATGTGACCACGATCATCGCCATCTATGCCATCGGCATCATGGGGCAAAATCTCTTGATCGGGTACACCGGTCAGATCTCTTTTGCCCAGGCCGGGTTTTTCTGTATCGGGGCTTTTGCCTTCGGGCACTTGTATCGTGCCGGCATCCCATGGCCTGTGAGCGTTCTTGGGGCAGGTCTCATCACCGGACTGGTGGGTATACCCGTCGGGATTCCTTCCTTGCGGCTGAAGGGCCCTTACCTCGCCATCGCCACCATGGGCTTCGGGATTGCCGTCTACCAGGTCTTTGTCAATTCTCCCCTCCTCTCAGGCGGCCGCATGGGACTCATGATAACCAAGCTTGAACCCATGTTCGGCCTCTCCAGGGTCAATACCTATTTCTACATCAATCTGATCATCGCGGTTCTTTTCACCCTGATTGCCTACAACATCGTTTCTTCCTACATGGGCCGCGCATTCATCGCAATCCGTGACAATGACATTGCCGCCGAAGTCCTCGGTGTAAACCTGTTACAGTACAAACTGTTGTCCTTTGCCATCAGTTCCTTTTACGTGGGGGTCCAGGGCGGTCTCTACGCCCTCTTTCTGGGCTACCTGGAACCGAACATGTTCACCTTCATGGAAACCATCACCTTCCTTGTAGCAGTCATTGTAGGGGGATTGGCATCCGTGGAAGGCGCCATCATGGGGGCGGCTTTTGTGATACTCGTTCCCCATTTTTTCAGTGATCTGAAAGAATTTATACCGGTCATCTATGGTGTGGTCATTATCGTCATCCTCATCTTCGAGCCGGGCGGTATCGCCGGCCGCTGGATGAAGATAAGGCTCTATTTCCGTAACTGGCCATTCAGATAGTTAGATGAGTTTATTGGGTTCGTTGAGTTCGTTGGGTTGGTTGACAGTTATCGGGCTCCCTAATTTCCTGTCCGCCTGTTTACAGTTAACAACTCAATGAACACAATAAACACAACAAGCTCAAGAAACAAAGAAGGTTAATATGGAACGTATTCTTCAGTATACCGTATCAGGTCTCAGCCAGGGAAGTCTCTACGCCCTGGTAGCCTTGGGCGTCGTCCTCATCTACCGTTCGAACAGGGTGCTCAACTTTGCTCACGGAGACGTCACGACAGCCGGTACCTTCATCGCACTTTCTTTCATGCTGATGAATTTTAACTGGTGGCTGGCCGCCTCCCTGTCCCTAATTATGGGAGCCGTGATATCCATTCTGTTCTATTTTGTTATCCTCCTACCTGCACAACGACGTGAAGCCACCCCGCTGGGGCAGGTGATCTTGACCCTGGGCTTTGGCCTCATTCTCCAGGGATTGATACTCAAATTCTGTAACACCGCCGAACCCCAGAACTTCCCCTTCCCGCTTTCGGACACCAAGGTGTTCATGTTCGGAAATATCATCGTCAGTCATCTCAGCCTTGGGACTCTCGTGGTGGGAATTGTGGGCAGTCTTCTTTTCTATCTTCTCATCCAAAAAACCCGCATCGGTCTGGCCATGCGAGCCACATCGGAAAACCTGCAGGCAGCCCAGACGCTTGGCATCCCTACCCGTGGCATCCTGGCCCTTTCCTGGGGGATGGCAGCGTTTATCGGTGTACTGGCGGGACTTTTTTTGGCTGCCCAACTTCTCATCGACCCTTTTTTCATGCTGGAACCCTTTTTAAAAGGATTTGCTGCTGCCATTCTGGGCGGACTCAACAGTCTGCCCGGTGCCATTGTCGGCGGTTTGACATTAGGTGTGGTCGAAGCATTATTTGGCGGGTTCATCTCTGTCGCCTTTAAAAACACCCTGGCATTTCTGATCATCATCATTGTGCTCGTTTTCAGGCCCGAGGGGCTGTTGGGTAAAGAGTTCATCGAACGTATATAAGAATAAATTCGTATTGCGAATTTATCATACGCGACGCTGTCGCTCTACGCTTCGCTTGATTTGGGATAAAAACGTTTCTTACGTTTAAACCATGATCAGCGATTAATTACGCGCGCAGCGCAAATGTCGCCCGTAGGGCTAATGACATACCGGCAGAGCCACAACTCTTTTTTTATGGAGATAATCGTATGACTGACGATCTGCTCAAGAAGGCCAAAAAATATCGCTGGTACATTTTCTGGATCCTCGCTCTTGGATATGTTCTGGTATACTTCCATCGACTCTGCCCGGCGGTCGTTGCGGTGGAAATGATGAAGGACCTCAATGCCACCGGCGCTTTGACCGGATTTCTGGGCGCCGCCTATTTCTACCCGTATGCAGCCATGCAGTTGCCGGCCGGACTCCTGTCGGACTCCTGGGGACCCCGGAACACCATTACCCTCTTTTTCATCATCGCCTTTTTCGGATCCGTCATTCTCGGTCTGGCACCCTCTGTTTCTATCGCAATCGTGGGACGGACTTTGGTGGGGCTTGGCGTTGCCATGCTTTTTGTGCCCACCATGAAGATCCTGGCAGAGTGGTTTCATATCAAAGAATTCGCCACCATGACCGGTATTCTCATGGCACTGGGCGGTGTGGGCTCTCTGATAGCCGCAACACCACTGGTTTGGGTCAGCAGCTGGATAGGTTGGCGACAGTCATTCATTCTGGTGGGTGTCATCACTGTGGTTCTGGCAATTCTCGTGTACTTGATTGTTCGGGATCGACCCGCAATAATGGGCTGGCCTTCCCCGGCCGGGACACCCCAGGCACCACCAAAACCCATTGCCCTCATGGCGGGTGTCAAGAAAGTGCTCACTACCCCATTTTTCTGGCCCGTGGCGATTTGGTTTTTCTTTGACTGTGCTATTTTTTTCTCATTCGGTGGTCTTTGGGGCGGCCCTTATCTCATGCAGGTCTATGGCTACAGCAAAGCCCAGTCCGGACATATTCTCTCCATGCTGGCCATCGGCATGATCGTCGGCAGTCCTCTGCTGAGCTATTTTTCGAACACAGTGCTCAGATCCAGAAAAATTGCCGTTATGATTTCGAGTGTGATGGTTCTCTGTCTGGTTTTCCCGCTTGCTTTTTTTACGGCAGAAATTCCCCTCATGGGGCATTACATCATCTGTCTGGGGCTGGGAATGTTTTCCAGCGCCATCGTGGTTATCGGTTTCACCACCAACAAGGAACTCTTTCCGGTTCAAATGGCCGGAACTGCCACCGGCATGATCAATCTGTTCCCTTTTTCAGGTGGTGCTGTGTTTCAACCGGTTCTGGGTTATGTGTTGGAAAAACAAGGCCGCATAGAGGGCGCATTTACTCTGGGTGGCTATCAGCAGGCGTTTCTGGTTCTGTTTGCCTGCAGTGTCATTGCCTTGATCGCCAGTTTTTTCTTCAAGGAAACACTTCAAAAAGGCTGAAAGCCTTTTTGGGTTATTGAGTTTGTTGGGTTTATTGAGTTCGTTGGGTTCGTTGCGTTTATTATTTGGGTGCAGTAAATGCCGATTAGAAGGTTTGAAGATATTGATGCATGGAAAGAGGCCAGAAAACTTGTTATTTTGGTCTATCAGGCGATTGATTCCAATGATTTTTTCAGAAAAGATTACAGACTTGTCAATCAAATTCAAGGTGCGGCAGTTTCTGCAATGTCAAATATTGCAGAGGGTTTTTCAAGAAGAAGCAACAAAGAATTCATCCAGTTTCTTTTTATTTCGAAAAGTTCAGCTGCAGAGGTTCAAAGTCAACTATACGTCGCCCTCGACCAGAAATATATCGACAATGAAACATTTAATAAACTTTATTCACAAGCCGAAACAGTTTCAAGACTTACTTCCGGCTTCATCAAATACCTAAGATCTCAACTCAACAAACCAAGGCAACCAGGTTAACTCAATGGCACTCCCATATGCCCCAGAGCATTCAACAACTCGACGAACTCAATAAACCCAACGAACCCAACGAACACGACAATCCTCTCTTGAAAATCATTCAAAACAGTTTATAGTTAGAATATCATTATCCAATTTAATTTGGGGGTATCGTATGAAACTCAAACAAATCACCATTTCAATTGAAAATGAGCCCGGTCGACTACTGGAAGTAACGGAGGCCCTGGGCAATGCCGGGATCAACCTCCGGGCACTCAATCTGGTGGACACCGGCGCCTTTGGTCAGCTGCGATTGCTTGTCTCCGATGTCAGAAAAACCCGTCACATCCTGATGGGTTTGCAAGCGGCAGCTCATGTCGAAGAAGTCGTTGCAGCAGAAATCGAAGACAAATCCGGCAGTTTGGCGGCCATCTTAAAACCACTCAAGGCTGCAAACATCAATGTTGTTTTCATGTACGCCTTTATTGGCTTGTCATCCGACAAGGCCGTCATGATCTTCAAATTCAGCGACAACGACAGGGCAATAGAACTCCTTCAAAGCATTCATGTCCGTATACTGGATGCCAAAGCCTTTGGCATCCTGGAGTCGGGGAACAACCATTAGGCTGTTAGGCTGTAGACTATGAGGGTTTGAGGGTAGCGTTCATTAATCAGATCGCTTTTTCGTAAAGCGCTAAATTGTTTTGACGTTGAGAAACGAGTGAACATCGAACGTCCAACATCGAACATCGAATTTTGAACCGCAACAGCGTGCGCATTCCCGTAGGTTCTGCCGCACGGCAGAACATTCCTCGTAGCTTGCTGCGAGGTTCTTCAATTTAAAAAGAAGAAGAAACAGGCAAATCGTTGAAGGGCTTCCAAATATCAGAGCAAGTAAACATGTTGTGGCCAATTGTTAAGATTGAAAGCGTTGCCATACCCAAGGCATCAAACAAATTGAAAAGAAACAGATATAATTCGATATTGATATTTGTTTTCATTCGATGTTGGACGTTGGACGTTCGATGTTCGACGTTATTCTTTTAAATAGTAACTCGGTAAATAAAATGAACAAACAACCATCTAGTGACTCCCACGGCCTGGAGGATGCCGGAAGCTTAGAAGCCTGTGACATACCTCAGGACCGCTATCGTGTTTTCATTCAGGACGTTGCCGATGCATTTTTTGAAACAAACATTCAGGGAGATTTTATATTCTTCAACGACGCGCTGTGCCGTATATTCGGATATTCCAGAGAGGAGATCGAACATCAGAATTTCAGGCTTTTTATGGACGGTGCCACTGCTGAATATGCCTTTGACAGCTTCAACAAGATGTTCGAAACGGGAAAAGGTGTCAACAACATCCTATGGGAAATATCCAGAAAAGATGGTGGAACCCGAATACTCGAAATAAATGCCAACCTCTTAGAAGATACAAACGGTGTCAAGGTAGGATTTCAGGGTATCGCCAGGGATGTTACCGACAAGATCAAAGCCGAGCAGGCATTGAAAGCATCGGACAAGCAAATCCAGGAGCAGTATCTGGCCAGCCGCATGGCAGAGCAGCGCTATCGCTCATTTATGGAATTCATGCCGGTTCCGGTGTTTGTCTTCAATATGGATGGCACCGTCTCTTATCTTAACCCGGCATTTGAAAAAACATTTGGATGGACACTGGGCGAGCTCGAGGGCCGACATATCTCTTTTGTACCGGAGGATCAGAAGGCAAAAACCCGTCAGGGTATTCAGCAGCTCTTTGAAAAGAAAAGAATAACGGGCTTCAAAACCCAGCGTCTTACCAAGGACGGAAAAATTCTCGATATTGTTTTGGATGGCGCTATTTTTTATGACGAGAACAACCAGCCCGCCGGTCAGGTAGTCACACTCCAGGACGTCACACAGGAAAACCGCGGCGCCCGCATCAACCAGGCCCTCTTCAGGATCGCCCAGGCACTCTATCAATTCAGGGGACTGGACGAACGGCTGGAATTTATTGCCAAGGAAGTCAAGGAGCTCATCGACGGCAGCGGCGCCATGGTCATTCTGGTGGATCATAAAACAAACGAATTCTTTTTTCGCGAAGCCGCTTTTGAAAGCGAAATCACCGGCCAGAAAATAAAAGAACTTCGCTTTCCCCTGGACAAGGGTGTCGCCGGAGAAGTCTATCGTACCGGCAAACCCATGATCGTCAACGACACCTCTAAAAACCCTCATATCTTCAGAAAAGTAGATGACCAGGCCGGGATGCAGACCCACAGCATGCTGGATGTCCCCATCCATATCGAAAACCGGATGATCGGGGTTTTGTGCATTGTCAACAAGCGCAGCGGCCCCTTTGACCAGGCAGACACCGACCTGGTGAGTACCATCGCCAACATGGTGGCACTTCCCATCGAAAATGCCCGTATCAACGAAGCCCTCCGAAAGTCCTATGAAAATGTCACAAACCTGAACAGGGCCAAAGACCGGGTGATTCACCATCTGTCCCACGAACTCAAAACACCCGTGTCTGTTTTATCAGCCTCATTGAATCTTTTAAAGAAACGATATCAGGGGCCCGACGCAGCAGGTCTTTCGAAAATCCTGGATCGTGCCGAACGGAATCTCGATCGGATCCTGGACATGCAGTATGAAATCGAAGATATCATGGATCGACGTGACTATCGGAGTCATCGTATGCTCTCTTCCCTGCTGGATGTCTGTCAAGACGAACTCGAGGTCATGGTTGCCGATGAAACTGGTTCGGAACGATTTACAGATCGTTTGCGGCATCGTATCGACAGCCTTTTTGGTCCACGCAATATCATATCTGAGGAAATCAAACCCGCTTCTCTTTTATCGAATCTTTTTGAATCGTTGCGCCCTCGTTTCGCACATCGTTCTTTTGACATCGAAACACGCTTTGATCCTACCGAAGCGATATTGATTCCCCCGGAAGTCCTGACTAAAATTGCGGAAGGGCTTATTCGTAATGCCATTGAAAACACACCGGATGGCGGGCGCATTGTCATATCGTTGACCCAGGGATCCAAGGGGCCTGAGTTGGTTGTCCAGGATTTTGGCGTGGGGATATCGGAAGAGAACCAGCGCTTGATTTTCGAAAACTATTTCACGGCATATGAGACAGCCCAATACGCATCACGCAAACAATATGACTTCAACGCCGGCGGCAAGGGGTTCGATCTTATTCGGATACGAATATTTTCCGAAAGATACCACTTTAAATTGAAGATGACATCCAAACGATGCCCTCATCTTACAAACGATAAGGATTCAGGCCCCGGCAGCATCGCTGCTTGTGAGCATTGCAGAAAAGATGCAGATTGTTTATCATCCGGAACCACCATGACAGTACTGTTTTTACCGGCTAAGACGGTAGCGGTTCAATGATAAATATCATTAACAGAATGTGTTTGGAGCAAATAAAAAAGCATTCGGACTTGTTTAAATTCTTATTATTGATGTAATACACATTGGAATGCTGAACGACCGGAATATTGGAATGATGGAAGGTTGGAATAGCGTTACACACTTAGACCAACCCAACATTCCATTATTCCTTTCAAGTAATGGAATTCAACATGAACGAAAAAGAACAATTCCCAAAAAATGATTCCTTCTTTCAAGAACTGTCCGTAGAGTTCCTCATTCACGAGCTCAAAGATCCCATTGCGGTGATCGAAACAGGTGCACGTACCCTGCTTGAAAAACAGGACAAATTCGGATCCCTGTCATCTCGCCAAGAAAAGACCATGAGCCGGATCATACGTAATGCCGGCAAGGCACGGGAAATGTTGTACAGCCTGCTGGAGGTGGGACGATCCGAAGCCGGCAGCTTTGCCTGTGATCAGTTTAAACCCGTAGAAACGACTTTTGACGTGCTGGCAAACTGCCTGGAAGTGCATGACCCTTCTATTACCGATGAAATGCACCAGAATCCGGACATGGCTCAAGTTTTGACCACTCTCATTTCATACGGTATTTCAGTATCTTCTGAACCGGACCTGCTTCAGATGGACATGCATCAGGATCAGGTTAAGTATCGCCAAATTGTCGGGAATCTTGTAAAAAATGCCCTGCATTTCCGGCGTGAACGCATTGACATCAAAATGGAAAAACACAAAGGCTGCCTGATGGTTACAGTGACGGATGACGGCCCAGGTGTTGAGCCTGAGCAGTGTGAATCTATTTTTCAGCGCTATTCTCAAGCAAATGATTGTACTATTACCCAGCGCCAGGGACACGGTTTGGGACTGGCCGGTGCCCGTATCATGGCTCGCTGTTTGGGTGGTGATATTGAACTGACATGCAGCAAAACCGAAGGCACAAGATTTCAATTGACACTGCCGATAAACTTTACAACGATGTAAATAATCCTGTCAAATAAATCTAATATCGGATTTGTTATTCAAATCGAGGGGGTAATTAAATGACTGGGCATACATTTCTCGCGGGCAAATCGATTTTGGCGGTAGATGATGAAGCGGATATCCTGGAGACCATCGAAGATATCCTGGAAGAAGCGAACGTGGACACGGCACGGGACTATGAAAGTGCTTCTGAAAAAATAAGAAAACAGACCTATGATCTGGTGATTCTCGATATTATGGGCGTCAACGGCCTGCAACTGTTGGAAGAATCTGTTGCAAAAGGCTTCCCGACCGTCATGCTGACAGCCCATGCCGTCAACCCGGAGTCTCTCATGGCCTCCATTCGCAAGGGTGCCATCTCTTATCTCCCTAAAGAGTCCCTGTCAGACCTGGATGAACTTCTGAATGATCTGCTGGGTGCCTATGAAAGAGGTGAAGCACCCTGGAAACTGCTTTTCAGTAAACTGGGCGCCTATTTTGATGAACGCTTTGGTGCCGACTGGAAAAAGAGCGACAAGACATTCTGGTCTGATTTCGACCGCACCTATGAAATCGGCAAAGGCATCCAGGAGCGTTTGAAAAAAGATTCGCGTATCGTCGGTAAATTTTAGAAAGTTATACCGCTGGGTAGATCTTTTTTATTAGCCACAGACACACACAGACCTACACAGACAACCATCGATCGACTTGATCGATGAATACCTATCAATGCCCTGCGGGCATACTCAAGTATTCCGAGGAGTTGAAGCAAGGGACCAACACAGAAATTGGGCTAAAAAACTTTTTTGAGATAGCTTCTATTCTTTGTCTTAGAAAATATGATGGATTTGTTCGGCCAAGTCGGCCAAACAAATGTCTGTGTTCGTCTGCGAGTGTCTGCGGTAAATAAATAAAACACCTTTCAACTCGTAAACTGTAACAACCGTCCGTGCAAGTCCGTGTGTGTCTGTGGCAAAATATAATTAAAAACCGTCAGCTAAGAGCATCTTGTCTGCAAGCTCCTTCAACAGTTTCGCCGCCACCATGGCTGTCATACCATTGATATCTCGCAAGGGATTATACTCCACAATATCCGCGCCTACGATGGGCGCTTTGATCTGCTGAATTACCGAAATGATATCCCGCGTTCTCAAACCACCCGGTTCAAGATGCGATACCCCCGGGGCATAGGCCGGGTCCAGTGCGTCCAGATCGAGAGAGATATAGACCGGCCCGTTAAGTTTAAGTCTGGAAAGACCTTTTGGCCATGATTTCATATCGATAACCGTAACATTGAACCGATCGGCCTGCTCTTGCAGGTGGGGCGTCATGGTTCGGATGCCCACCTGCACCAATTTATGTATGAGCCCCTCTTCCATGATCCGGGCAAACGGGCAGGCATGTGAATATCGATTCCCTTGGAATTCGTCGTAAAGATCCGGGTGCGCATCAAATTGCAGAATATTCAGATGCGGAAAATGCTTTTCGTAGGCTCGAATAATAGGCAGCGTCACGGCATGGTCTCCCCCCAGAGACAGGACCCTTGCCTGGTTATCGAGTAGTTCCTGATAAACATGCTCGATGTGTCCCAGTACATTCATGCTCTTTTTCAGCTCCAGATCGCCCACATCGAAGAAACTTTTTTGTTTGACCAGATCAAGCCCACTCTCCGTACATTTATTGGTGGCATCAGAGTTAAATGCTTCCCTGATTTTAGGGGGAGCTTTGGCCGGTCCCTTCATAAACGAAGAGTTTTCGTCGTAAGGAACCCCTACAACCGCCACGGATTTTCTATCAAGCTTGTTGTCTATTATGTCATTTAAATTCATATTGTTATATCTTTATATTAACAATTAAGAACTCATAATTGCCCATATTTCATTTTTCTGTTTTCCCCCCGAACATCGCCTCCATCTTCAGCACCAGTTCAAACTCCCCCTCAACCGTATATTTCTCCTGAAAGAACATCGCCTGGCCATCGGCCTTGCCGGTCATGATGTCCATCCACACGTCAAATGGTGTTTTGATGGTAACAGATGGGGTGGCATGCTTGCCCATTTCCGCCCCTATCAACCCGTTTTCAATCGAAATAAAACAATCACCCTGCACGGAACCACTGAAACAGAACTGCATGATGGCCTGTATATCTCTTGCCCCTTCAGGGTTGAACCCCAGTTTGAGGATGGCCATATAACTCTCCAGGGAATCGGGTCTCGGGATCATGCCTTTTTTTTCAAATTCTTTGGGGGTCACCCCCTCTGCGATGCAGGTCTTCCAGAAGAGGTTTATCAGCCCCTTGAACGAACCAGATTCACTAGAGATCGGCTGCTGAATCTGGGCCATTGTGTTTTCGGATACCGATTTGCTCTCTACAATTTCCCGACCGGCCTCCTTTACCGCTTCAGCAATACGGGTTTTGATGTCTTCCGTTCCGGGGTTCAGCATACTTTCTGCCCCGGGTCGATAAATCTCCGCGAGAAGCCTGTTTTTATACAAATAGCTAATATACTGTGATAATTGATCAAAAACCCCAAGTTCTGAGAACCCGGCCACGGATATGCAGACCACATCCGGGTGCTGGTACCTAAGAGGGTGACTCGACCGGCCATCCTCTCGCTTGATCACAAAAGGCTCGAGAATGGGCAGGGTCCTTTCAATAAAGGCTTTTAACTGTGCGTTAATTGTAAAGTGATATAGCGGTGTTGCATAGACCACCAGATCCGCCGCTATAAATTTTGGAAATAGCTCTGCACTCATGTCATCCTTGTGAATGCATTGACCCGGTGTTTTTGTCCAGCAGGTAAAGCAGCCGATGCAATAGTTGATTTTCTTTTTGCGCAGGTCGACCTTTTCCACGGTTGCCCCGGCAGCTTGCATACCCGACACCAGATGATCGAGCATCCATTCCGTCTTGCTCTGTCCCCCGCCCCGCGGACTCGAATTCAGCGCTAAAACTTTCATGTGTAGGTCCCTTTTTAGACAGTAGAGGTTTAAAAGATCTTTTATTTAGCCACGGACACACACAGACAATCACAGACATTTCTCTCTTTCGACTTGAAAGAGAGAAAAAATGCATTCACTTCGTGTCAGTATGATATGCCCAAAGGGCATTGAGATTGATCTTCGACCATGTCGGTCGAAGATTGTCTATGTGTGTCCGTGGCTAAAATAGAAATAAACGGATGACGGATAGCAGCCTCCAAACATACCAGCTTCCCAGCATCAACCAGCCGTCTCGCTTACAAGCGCCAAAAACGAACATGGTGCCTTTCCACGGCATCTGGATCGAACATGGACTTAACATCAATCAAACATCCACCGGGAATCAGCTTATTTACAATTTTATCAAGTGGCTGCTCGACATAAAACGAATGTGCCACGGCAACCACCAGGGCATCCAGATCTTTCAGTTCTTCGAATGACACCAGACTAACTCCGTAAAATGCTTTGGCCTCATCTGGATCAGCCATCGGATCGTGCATCAAAACCTCAATGCCGTAGGTTGCCAGTTCCGCTGCAATGTCCGGCACCCGCGAGTTTCTCAGATCCGGGCAGTTCTCCTTGAAAGTCAACCCCAAGACGCCCACCCTGCTTTCCTTGATGTGAGATCCGGCTGCGATCATCATCTTGACCGTTTTCTCGGCAATAAACTTGCCCATGTTGTCATTGATGCGCCGCCCTGCCAGGATGATTTCCGGATGATAGCCCACCAGTTCGGCCTTGTGGGTCAGATAATACGGATCCACACCGATACAGTGCCCACCCACCAGACCCGGTCTGAAAGGCAAAAAATTCCACTTGGAGCCGGCTGCCTCCAGGACATTGAGTGTGTCGATATTGAGTTTGTCAAAAATGATGGAAAGTTCGTTGATCAGGGCAATATTGATGTCACGCTGGATGTTTTCAATCACCTTGGCGGCCTCGGCTTCTTTGATACTGCCCGTACGATGGACTCCTGCAGTGACAATGGATTCGTAGAGAGCGGACACGGCATCCAGCGTCTCAGGGTCATCCCCGGAAACCACTTTCTTGATTTTGGTCAGAGTGTGCTCTTTGTCGCCAGGATTGATCCGCTCCGGAGAATATCCCACGTGGAAATCCTTTCGCCAGGAAAGACCCGATTGGGCTTCAATAATGGGAACGCAGACCTCCTCGGTGGCGCCCGGGTAAACAGTAGATTCAAAGATAACCACGGCACCCTTTTTGATGTGCTTTCCCACGATGCGCGAAGCGGAAATCAAGGGACCGAGGTCGGGCTGTCGGGCAGCATCGATGGGTGTGGGTACGGCCACAATAATGAACTCTGCGCTTTCAATCGCGGTGGGGTCCGCCGTAACGGTCAGATGTTGCGCAGCTTCGAATCCTTCCCGAGACACTTCACCGGTAACATCCATCTGCTTAACCAGTTGAGATATTTTGGTTTTATTGAGATCGAATCCAATGGTGGTCAGTTTTTTACCGAAAGTTACCGCCAGCGGTAGTCCCACATAACCGAGACCGATCACAGCGATGGTCGCATCGCTGATGCGACGCTCCAATTTTGAGTTTTGAATGCTTAATTTTGAATTATCTGGGTTCATTGGCTCAGCGCCCCTCCTGCATCATTGATCATAGCGACAACGTCGCGTCATATAAAATCGTTCCAACGATTTTATTTTTATTACCACACGGTCTTTACTCCATATGATTTGAACAAATTGTCCTTGGTCAAAACCGTCATTTTCTCTTTCAATGCCTCGGCAATAATGATGCGATCAAAAGGATCACGGTGAATGAACGGAAGAGTTGCGGCGGATATAGCTGCAGTGAACCCAATTGGAATTGGTAAAACATTGAGTTGTTGCAATGCTTCCGCTATAAACCGTTGCGGCACATCTGGAAGTTCAAGGCGTTTGAGCTGCTGCAGCATCGAGATCTCCCAAGCGCTCGCCGCGCTTAGATAGAGATGATTGTTTTGTTCTTCCACGATCTCCCGCACGTTTTCCGACAGGGACAACGGGTCGCCGGCCATCCAAAGAAATGTGTGGGTGTCAAGAAGATAGGACATCGTTTGCACGCTCGGGCCAAAAATCGTTTAAAATATCATCCGGTATCGGTTCATCAAAATCCTCATGAAGCTTCATTTTACCTGAATATACTCCCAGTTGCCGTTTCCCGCCTGCCTTTTTAACCGGGACCAGTTTTACCAGTGGATGCCCTGACTTGGTAATAATGACTTCTTCACCCGAAAGAACCGCCGGTATCAGTTTTGAAAGCTTTGTTTTTGCTTCATGAATACCGATTTCCATTTTAACCCCCTCATGAATCGAATATTAGACATATTAGCTAACTCCTAAACTAAGCTATATAGATCTGCATGTCAACTATTAATTCTGACAGGATTAATGTGTCCGTGGATATTAACAAGTTATCCTCTCAAAAACGATTCCAGCATCATAGTGCAGTTCCTATGTCCTATAAACTATGAGCTGCCAGCGACAACCTATCATCTAATATTTTGATATTATTCAGCATATGATTTAATCAAAAAACTACCAGATATTGGGTCTATTTTTTTCTTGACACACAATTTTTCCTTTGACATAAGTCAACCTGTATTTTTAAAAACGCCCTGAATTGAACGATTGTCTTAATCGCTACGGAAACTTCGACGATCGCTCAACTTAGATAATATTTTAACGACTCACCGCAACACGCAGAATCAATCCTCCAGAACACGGTGAAACAAAACAACACGGTGTTCATTCAATCATGATATTCAAGCATTCGAACCATTTAAAAACCAAGTCTCATCCTCACAGTTCTCGGCCTGGCGCTCCTGTTTCCCGTGTTGTCTGAAGCCCAAACACAGGCGTCTTTTACATGGGATCCAAACATCGAGCCGGATATCGCAGGCTATCGCGTTTTTCATCGTGTTGCAGGAAACGCATACAATTACAGCAAACCCGCCTGGGAAGGATCTAAGACCTCATGCACCATCGATATAGCGACTGACGACATGCGCCATTATTTTGTTGCGCGCGCAGTTGACACCCGAGGCTTTCAAAGCCAGAACTCAGATGAGGTCTGTCTCGGGTGCTCCACTGATTCAGCCGATAACTGTCCAAACGATCCAAATAAAACCGAGCCAGGCGTATGTGGTTGCGGCACTCCGGATATCGACACGGACAGGGATGGAACTCTGGACTGCAATGACGGATGTCCGAATGACCCTGACAAGACCAGACCAGGCGTAAACGGATGCGGCTTCCCGGAGCCCGTCAGTGATGGTGGAACCCCTGCAGACCCTGACAACTGTCCAACGGATCCCCAAAAAACCGAACCAGGTATATGCGGATGCGACATTCCGGACATCGACACGGACAGGGATGGAACTCTGGACTGCAATGACAGATGTCCGAATGACCCTGACAAGACCAGACCAGGCGTAAACGGATGCGGCTTCCCGGAGCCCGTCAGTGATGGTGGAACCCCTGCAGACCCTGACAGCTGTCCAACCGATCCCAAAAAAACCGAGCCAGGTATATGCGGATGCGGCATTCCGGACATCGACACGGACAGGGATGGAACTCTGGACTGCAATGACAGCTGCCCGGATGACCCTGACAAGGTCAGGCCGGGTGTAGGCGGGTGCGGCTTCCCGGAGCCCGTCAGTGATGGAAGCCCCGCAGACCCTGACAACTGTCCAAACGATCCAAATAAAACCGATCCAGGCATATGCGGATGCGGCATTCCCGACATCGACACGGACCTGGACGGTAGACTCGACTGTAATGACAGATGCCCGGATGACCCCGACAAGGTCAAGCCGGGTACTTGCGGATGCGGTACAGCTGACACTGATGTGGATGAAGACGATGTGTTGGACTGTTATGATACGGATGATGACAACGACGGCATCAGTGATGCTGTTGAAGCAAAGGGCCCCAACCAGGGCGACGCCAACCGGGATGGCATCCTTGACAGTCTGCAATGCAACGTCGGCAGTATAAAAATGAGTGACAAAAAGAACTACATCAGCCTGGAAAGCCCGGAAGGCACCTGCATCAGTGATCTTATGCGAGCGGACAATCTGCCCTTTGTGGAATTTCCTCAAGATGTAGATTTTATCTATGGGCTGTACGAGTTCGTTGTTCAGGATACCGGTTATGGCAAAAATGTCATCGCAACGATCACCCTGCCCCAGGGCGCTTTCCCCGATACCTTTTACATTTATGGTCCAACACCTGAAAACCCCACCAACCACTGGCATGAATTCCTGGACAATGGTCAAACAGGGGCGGAAATCGAAGGAAACAGCATTACACTTTTCCTTACCGATGGCCAAAGAGGAGATACTGTCCTCACCAAAGACAGAATGGTTGTCATTCTTGGTGGTCCAGGGTATATATCGACCGGTACGGAAAGGGATTACAGCCCCGACACTGATTCCAGCAGCAGCAGTGGGGGTAGTGCTTGCTTTGTAGACTGTTTGCCCAAATAAATTCGTACGAACGAAGTTATTTTGCGCGACGGTGTCGCTCCTATCAAAAAGATTGAAAAAATAAAAGCCCTTGCAACAAACTGCAAGGGCTTTTATTTTTCTTTATTAGACAGAATTTACTGGATCTTCAGGATTATTTTGTCATCAAGGCGCGTGAGACGTTAGATAAAAAGATAACTTTAAGACTCTGCGTTGAGTAAGATTTAGACGATGCTCACTTTAAAACATCGTTAGACGTTAGAAGTAAGATGTTAGACGATGCTATCAGTCTCTACGTCTTCAGCTATCTCCTACATCTCACGTCTTACACTTTAAGTCTCACGTTTACCAGCTTCCTATTTGACTAACCCTATAAAACAATTTGCAACCTCCTCTTCTGGAACTCCATCGTCACCGGCATCCCCGCCTCCCGCGCTTCTTTCAACCACGGCAGCCTGGATACCCGAGAAGTGGTAGACCTTCAGCTGGATGCGGCCGCTGGCGTTGACACGGGACCCCGGCACCATCCACCCGTCGATGGTCGCTTTTCCTTTCGAGTCGCACCCCAGGACCCATTCTACGCCATTGTAGAAATAGACACCGATGCCACTCACATCGTTTTTTCCCGGTGTGGGCACAATCAGTTTGACGGGCGTGCTGAAAACAGTGGGTGGTTGAAGATTGATGGAGTCACCCACGCCAATGGCATTGGTCACGTTGAATACGGGCAGTTCACCCGTGGGGCCCAGTGCCGGCGCAATATCCGCCGTATTGTAGACCAGTTTTGTGCCCGCCATATCACCATCGGTGATCCCAAAGCCGGCATTATAGGTCTCATTCGCATCCACGAACGCGGGATCGCCCGGGCCCAGTGCTTCGTAAGTGGGCAACTGGTCGGGATCGGTCGCATCCATGTGCTCAGCTTCACTTTCCACTTTGAAGCTGTACGTTTCCTCTGTAATGTTGTTGGTGTTGTTTGTAACGGTTGCCGTAATGCTGACAAGCGCATCAAAGTCGAACACACCGTAAGTGTCCAGGGGCCTGTCGTAGACCACCCACAGCTGACTTACGGCTGTATCCAAGTCTGTCTCGTCCATCTTGATGGTTCGCACCACCTGGGTGTTACCCAGACCGACCTCGTAGGAGGGGTGGGTGCCGTCATCGATGCGGAACATTACCCTGTCTTGGGTGGCGATGTCGATACCGCCGGTACCGGATATAAAAATGGCAAACGACGAATTGTTCGGCACCCTGAAGACATCTGCCAGACCAGCCTGGTCGTGGGGCATGACCTGAAGTATATCAGACGGTGCCGGGGAGGATTTATTGCTCGTAGGATCGGTGTTGTTGATAAATTCCTCATAATTGCTATAGCCGTCTTCATCGTTGTCGCCATCCCTGCCCTGCCCCACAGTCGGATCACCACTGTTGGTATCTAAACCGAATAACGCTTCCCAGTCATCCGGCAGGTCGTCGGCGTCATTGTCGTTGATCCGGACCGTGTTCGGCTGTACCCGGTATCCATCGGCATCGGTAATCTCATTTCGGACGGTCAAGTTGTAAATGGTATAGGCTTCCACCGCAACAAAGGACATGCGATAGGTGCTTTGACCACCGGCAGTGCTGACAAGAACGACGGGATTGCCCGGACTTGCAAAGGTCAAGACCGGCGACAAGGTATAATTTCCTTTGACCTCGGCACCCTGCATGTTCAGTTCGTCATAGGTAATCTCGATGGTGTTGGCGCTTGCATCCAAGCGGGGATATTTTGTCTCCGGATATTCGACGATGGAGGGCGGATCCTCCGTTGTGGTGGTCAGGTTTCTCTCCACGGAGGCGTTCTCATCATTGGTGCTGGTTGCATAATTGTTGCCACTGGCATCGGTGGAGCTGACGCGCACGTAGTACAGCGTGCTGGGCGAAAGACCTGTCAGCGTAACACTGTGCTGGGTGGTCATGCCGGCATCGTTCTCGCTGTAGGCGTACGCGTCCCAGAGACGGCTCCGGGTATCGTAACGCACCTGACTGTTGCTGGGTTCGTCGGTTGTCCAGGTAGCCAGGGCTGTTTCACCGGAAGTGGGCTGGACAAAGAAGTTAGAAATCTGCGGTGCGCTCTCGTCCGGGCCGTCTGCCGTGCTGAACTGTCCCTCGATGGAGGGGGCAGGCCCGTTACCCCTGGCATCGGTGGAGCCTGCCCGGAAATAATAGCGCGTCAAGGGTTGCAGAGCCGTGATTGTCAGGCTGTGGTTCATTACCATGTCCGGATCGTTCTCGCTGCCCGTGTAGGTCTCCCAGCTGGCCGCTGATTGGCCGTACCGCACCTGGCTGTTGCCCGGTTCGTTCGTCTGCCAGGTGATCAAAGCGGTTTTGTTGGTAACCCATGCCACGTTGACGTTCGACACAATGGGGGCTGCGTTGTCAGGGCTCTGCTTGGTTTTGAAGGTCTCTTCGCCTGATGGATTGCTGGCGCTCTGGTTCAGGGTCGGACCGTTTCCAAGCGCATCGGTGGACCCTATGCGGTAGTAGAAGGTGCAGTCGCCCTGGGCACACACGGGTACCGCCACGGTCACCTCTTCCTGGCCGATGACATTCCCATCGTCGTCATAGATGGGGACATATTCGGTTTCGTAGACAACAAAATTGTTCAGGTTCGTCAGCGTAACAGAATGCTGGGTCACCAGGGCGGCATCGTCTTCACTGTGGGTGTAGGTGGTCCATGTGGCGCTCTCCAGACCGTACTTGACGATACTGTTGGATGGTTCGTCCGTCTGCCACTCGATAATGGCTGTTTCCGAGTCGACCGCTGCAACAGTGGGTCCTGAAATAACCACCGGCGCGCTGTCATCGGGCTCCACCTCTGTGGTGAAGGTATCCTCGCTGAACGGATTGTTGGTGTCGTCTCCATCGGGATCGGGTCCGTTGCCGGCGGCATCCGTAGAGCCAACCATGAGATAGATCCGGCAACCACCGGAGTCACAGCCGGTGAGCAGATCGAGCCCGGTGATGGTGACGCTGTGGCTTGTCACCATGTCGCTGTCGTTTTCAATGTATCGGTAGGTTACCCAGTCCAGAGAATTGATATCGTAGCGCACCTCGCTGTTAGACGGCTCGTCCGTCTCCCACTCGATGGTGGCCGTTCCAACGGTCTTGTCTGTAACGGTGGGCGGGCTGGTAATTCTGGGGGCTGTCAGATCGGGATCCGTATCGGTCCTGAAAGTGATCTCGTTGGAAACGCTGGGTCCGTTGCCGGCCGCGTCAGTGGTGGCAACCCTGAAATAATAGAGCGTGCTGCCGGTAAGCCCCGAAACACTCACGGTGTGAAAAGAAACCATCTCCGCGTCGTTTTCAGCGCTGTCATAGCTTCCCCAGGCAGCTGAATTGTCCCCGTATTGGACCTGGCTGTTACCGGGTTCATCTGTTGACCAGGCGATGGTGGCCGAGTTGTTGGTCTTGGCCGTCACCGTAGGGGGTGACGTGAACTGCGGTGCGGTGACATCCGGATTCGGCAGGGTGACAAAAACGACCTCGCTCGACGTTGCAGGGCCGTTGCCGGAGGCATCCGTGGATCCTGCCCGGAAATAATAGGCGGTATTGCCGCTCAAGTTGGTCAGCGTCAGAGAATGGCTGGTCAGCATGGCTGAATCGCTGCGTGTCAGCGGGTAATTGCTCCAGACACCGCTTTGGGTTCCGTAGCGTACCTGGCTGTTGCTCTCTTCGTCCGTGGTCCACTCGATGGTGGCGGTGGCGTTGGTTTTGATTGTCACCGTGGGAGGCAGAACGATCTGGGGCGGTGCCGTGTCCGGGGCTGGATCTGTGGTAAAGGATATTTCACTGGATATCGCGACGTTCCCGGAGAGGTCACTGGATCCCACCCGCACATAATACAACGTGGATCCAGAAAGACCGGTGATGGTCATGCTGTGGGTCGTAACCATATTACTGTCGGTGGTATTGGAGGAATAACTTCCCCACGACCCGCTGAACTCGCCGAACTGCACCTCGGAATTGCTGGGCTCGTTCGTCGTCCAGTTAATGATGGCCGAATTGTGCGTCTTGGCCGTCACCGTGGGTGGTGAATCAAACTGGGGTGGTGTAACATCCGCAGCGGCACCGGTGGTGAACCTCACCTCGGTGGATACGGTGGGTCCGTTGCCTTCGATGTCCATGGACCCCACCCGGAAGAAGTACGCTGCGCTGGGATCGAGTCCCGACAGGGTAACCACATGACTGGTCACCATACTGGCGTTGTTCTGACTGAAAGGGTAGCTTTCCCATGTGGCGGGTAAAAGCTTATTATACCGCACCAGGCTGTTACCGGGTTCGTCCGTGGACCAGGCAATGGTGGCTGTTGATTCGGTGATGCCGGTGACCGTCGGTGGTGACGTGATGGTGGGCGGCGTGGTGTCGGGCTGGGTGGTAAAACCAAGTTCCGTGTTGGTAGGGTTGTTGTCTCCGGTGGTGGCCGGGTCCGGGCCGTTTCCGCCCAGATCGGTGGACCCCACCCGAAAATAATATGCCTGATCACTCAGCAGGCCGGTGATCGTCACCGTGTGATGTGTCACCATAGCGGCGTCGGTTTTCGTTTTGGTGTAGGCAGCCCAGGTACGGGATACCGTGTCGTAGCGCACCTGACTGTTGCTGGGCTCGTTGGTGTCCCATGCAATGGTCACCGTGCTTGCCGTAACCCCCGTCACGGTCGGTGCGGACGTTACCACCGGAGGGGTGGCGTCCGGTTTGGTCGCAAATGAGCGGGCCGTGTTGGTGGGGTTGTTGTCCGTGGTGTAAGCGGGGTTGGGAGTGTTGCCTGCCATATCCGTGCTTCCCACCCTGTAATAATAGGTCTGATTGACGGTCAAACCCGTCAGTGTGACACTGTGCTGGGTTACCATGGCGGCGCTGGTGAAGGTTGTCCCAAGCGTTTCCCACGAACCTGCCATGGTATCGAAACGCACCTGGCTGTTGCCGGTTTCGTCGGTTTGCCACACGATGGTGGCCGTGGTGTCGGTGGTTCCGGTCACCGTGGGGGGCGAGATGACCACCGGCGCCGTGGTGTCGGGGGTAGCATCCGTGGTAAATGTGCTGTCAGATGAGTGCCGAGGACCATTGCCGGCCGCGTCTGTGGACCCCACCCGGAAGTGGTACAACGTGGCGTCTTTGAGCAGGGTCAGGGTCACACTGTGATTGGTAACGTAGGTGCTCAAGGAACTGGAACGGGTATAGGACGTGGTTTCTCCAAATTCGACGACACTGGTGGCAGGCTCGTTGGTTGTCCAAACGACGGTGGCGGTGGTGTCGGTGACGTTTATCGCCGTGGGAGCCGAGGTAATCACGGGCATGGTGGTATCCGGTGCCGGTTCAGTGGTAAAAGAATAATTGGGCGAGGTTGTGGGGCCGTTACCGGCGATGTCGGTGGATCTGACCCGGAACTGGTAAGTGGTGTTGGAATTCAGCCCTTGTATCTGCACGCTGTGGGACACCACGTCTGCACTCAGGGTCCTGGAACTGCCGTAACTGGTGGTAAGACCGTATTGCACGACACTGTCGGAAGGTTCGTCGGTGGTCCAGGTGACCGTGGCCGTGGTGTCTGTAACACTGTTGGCACCCGGTATGTTGGTGATGACCGGCGGTGTGGTGTCGGTCTGGCCGGCACCGGCCGTGGTAAAGGTGTCGTCGGCAGATGGATTGGCATCGTTTAAATCGTTGTTGGGTCCAATTCCCTGGGCGCTCACGGCGCTGACCCTGAAATGATAGGTCGTGCTGGATGTCAAACCCGAGATCGTCACCAGGTGATCGGTGACATACTGGGTCGATGGCGGCACCGGAGCGGTGGAACCGTAAGCGCTCGTTGCCCCGTATTCGACGATGCTCGTGCCGGGTTTGTCCGTGGTCCAGGAAATCGTGGCTGTATTTTCAGTTACAGATAGGACTGTCGGTAAAGATGTCACCTGGGGCGCAGCAGTGTCGACTTCCAGGGAGGGGTCGCTTTCAAATCCCTCGTCATCGACAGCTGACACGACAAAGTACATGGGAGGCATATATTCCCCGGGAGACGGGTCCTGAAATATTATTGTGTGCCGGGGAGCAGTCGGATCAAAATTGCCCGAGGCAACGTTGAGGATCTCATCTCTGTCGTTGTCGGAATAATCGCCGGAAGTGGTGCTCCAATAGAATCGATAGGTGGCCACGTTATCATTGGTGTGATTGGGATCCCATTGAAAGGTATAGCTGACATCGGCATAACAGGGAACTGCAACCAGTAGCAGAAAAATGAAAAGGGATATCCCTTTATAGAACCGATGATTGAACGAAAAAAGCATTTTCATGATTCATTTCCTTAGCGATGAGAATATGTCTAAACATACCAAAGCATTAAGTCATTGAACCGCGATGTATCGATAGTATTACTCCGGCGGTTAAATACCCTACGGTCGTCATTCCCGCGAAGGCGGGAATCCAGAAAGACACTGGATGCCGGATCAAGTCCGGCATGACGGAGTTGGCTATTTAGTCGCCAGGTTAATATTATCCAAATTGAACGATTGCCGAGGCTACAGTAGCAACAAGGTGTTAATAATAATCATAGCAAATCGACAACATATTAACTTTTTTTATAGTACCGTCCATGAAAACAAAAAGATGAGAATTGAATTCTTAGTCCAATTTATCTTTTAAGTCAAGATGTTACACAAAATGAACATCTATGAGGCAATTTTCATTGAATAAACAATAGCATTTTTCATGCCAGGAAGGATTGTTGATCGTGTTAGACGTAAGATGTGAGACGTGGGAGGATTGTGAGATGCATGACGTGAGACATAAATCGTAAGATGTGAGATGTAAGACGTGAGACATAAACCGTAAGACGTAAGATGTTAGACGTGAGACGATGCTCGCAGCTTCCCGTCTTGCGTCTAACATCTTACGTCTCACGCTCTTATTTAGAAGCTATCTCAAAAATGTCTTTTGGCCCAAATTCTGCGTTGGGCTCCTGTTTCAAATCCTCAAAATACATCAGTATTCCTGCGGGTTAAAACTTGATCCCGCCTTAACTTTGAACCAAAATCATATTTTTGAGATGGCTTCTAATAGGCTCCCTTCCTCCTCAACACCACAAATATCGTTTCAAACAAGGTGCTGAAATCGATTTCTAAGTTGCGGTTGTAGATGTAATAGAGGTCCAGCAGGATCATGTCGTCGAAGGATACGGAGCTCCTGCCGGCCACCTGCCAGAGACCGGTGATACCAGGGCGAACCATGGTGCGTTTCTTGTGCCATTTCTGATAGACTTCATATTCGTATGGCAAACAAGGTCTGGGCCCTACCAGGCTCATTTCGCCTTTGATGACATTGATAAGTTGGGGCAATTCGTCGAGGCTCAGTTTTCGCAATAGTCTGCCTACCCTGGTCACACGGGGATCGTCCGTAATCTTGATCGGGTTGTCTTGACTGTTGCTGACGTCGATCTCGCCTTTGATCAGGCGGGTAACATAATCTTTGTGCATGTCATGACTGCATTCGATCTGCATGGATCGATATTTGTACATCTGAAACGGCTTTTCGTTCTTCCCGATGACTTTGGCTTTGTAAAATACCGGCCCTTTGGAATCCAGCTTGATGGCCAGAGCGATGAGCGTGAACAACGGCAGTAACAATATAAAAACCGGCAAAGCGATCAGCGCGTCGAGGGTGTGTTTCATTTTGTTGACAAGCCACATGTTTTTGTTTGTGTTCAAGCGGATCATCTGGATACCACAAAAATTATCGATCCACAGTTTGATGTCGATGATGGGCATGAGTTTGGGCTGAAACCAGACCGTAACACCAACCGAAGTACAAAAATCAACCAGTGACACCAACAGGGGTTTGTCGATGGTTTCATCGGTTACAATCAGTTCATCGATGTTTGTCTTCGAACATATATCCGGGAGCTTGTTCAATACTCCCAGGCTCAGTTTTGGAATTGTCGTGTTCAAGCCGGGCCCTTTCTCGGGGCCGACAATACCACAAATCCAAAAGGGGGCATTGTTGGCAATGATGTGGTTGGAAAGATCTACTGCTTCGGTATTGGAACCCACGATCAACACCTGGCGTCTGAAAGTTCGCGCCATCCAGACACTGAACACCACATGCACCAGAAATGCCCGGAAGACAACCACAAGGACGCAACAAAAAAGAAACCCCAACAGCAGGGCTGTGCCGTTGGTGATGACCGCCGGCACATTCTCCGAATCCATGAGGCTGAATATGCCGGTGGTAAGAAAACTCAAGCCGAGGACCCTGAGAATGTTCAACAGGTGTTCGCTCATAAACCGGCTCAACAGCAACAAGGTCAGAGCAAATAAAAACAGTACCGGCACAAAATACATGTTGCTCGGAATCTGGGGCCAAGCATACAAAGAGACTATGAGTAGTATGGTTACCATACTTGAAACAAGCGATTTCCCAAGTTGAATCAGATGCAGTTTGCGGGAGAAAATCCGATGATAGCTGTAAAGATCGAAGGTGATAAAAAACGATATGGAAATCAGCGCGAACACAGCCAGACTGACTGTCTGCACCCATCGAATACCGAAATCAAAATCGAACCCGCTGATTCGTGCGCCCAGGGCAAAAGCCGTAAACGCCACGAACGTATCCACCAGAAACAAAACCGTCTTATAGTTGAAATACCGTGTCCGTTTCAATCGATTCAAGCTCTCAATCTTCTTGGGTGATAACAGCAGTGATTCTGCAACGCATCCAACATCGGTATATTCCGACATTTTTCCTGGTCCTTCCCAAATAAAAAGGTGGCCGATTTTATCGCTCGCGACGATGTCGCTCTATTGATAAGAAATCCACCAAAAGCCATACATTGTTTGGCATCCTGTCTTTATACTTCAATTTTTATGCCAATTGACCTTATCATCCGGAAGAATTTTGAATTAGCAAATATTTCAATGGATAACATGCCATTAATTAAATTATTTTTCAATGGGTCATGATAGGTGCTATCGATATGTTGAAAGGAGTTACATAGAAGGTGTGGTATAAAGTATATATACTTTTTCGTAGCGTTAGATGTGAGACCTAATAATTGCCGTTAGATGTAAGACGATGCTCACTTTAAAACATCGTGAGACGTTAGAAGTAAGACGTGAGACGATGCTATCAGCTCTACGTCTCACGTCTCACATCTCGCTTCTCACGCTCTTGATCTTATGTCTCACCTCTCATGTTTCACGCCACTCTGGCAGCAATAGACTTTATCAACCCACTCAATAGTGCAAAAACTTTGTCAGCCTGTTGCAACAGTTCAGTATCTTTCGAAATATATCTAATATCAATAGCAATTAACAATTGGGTCTCGAGCTCACTCAAGGAGCCTCTCGCGATGTACAGAAATTGAAGGTATTCCTTTTTGCTGTTTCGAGCAGCGCCTTCTGCTATATTCGAAGGCACAGACACTGCCGCCCTACGAATCTGACTCGTCAAACCATAGTTTTCATCTTTTGGGAAAACTTTTGTCGCTGTATATACCTGCTTGACCAAGGCCATGGATTCTATCCACACGTTTAATTTTTGATGGCTCCGCATTCTTCATTCCTTACTGCAAATAAAAGATGGTTAGACGTAAGATGTGAGATGTACTGTTAGACGATGCTATCAGCTCTACGCTCACGTCTCACGTCTTACATTTCACGTCTCACGCTTCTGGTCTTACCTCTCACGCTTTTGTTTTAGCTCTAAATAGAGCCCCAACCCATCCTCCTGCCGTATTCAACACCAGATCGTGTAAATTCGAGCTCCTGGACGGTATCCACGCCTGCACAATTTCAATGCCCAGGCTCAGTATAAAACAGAACAGGACAGTCAGGAGCATTGCACCCTTGTCGAACCGCCCTAGGTAACAACTCAAAACAACGGCAAGAACGAACCCCAGGGGGATGAATCCTACCAGGTTGACGGCCAGATCCACGTAAAGACTGCGGTTAAACTTCAGGCTGCGCCAGGGTACTTCGAGAATGCGCTTTTGAAGTACCTGCATTTTTCGTGGAATCTCGAGATGGGCGCTATTTCCTGACCGGTCTGCTGCTTGTGTCCCCTGCCCCTCTTCAAAGGTGTACAGCAAGGCCGGTTGGTGTGCCTCGGCAAACATAAAACTTTTTACGGCAGACCATTGCTCGAAATGAGATACAGCCTCATCGTCAGTCAAGACACGGTCGTACAGCGCCAGACCATGAATTTCCCCTTCCCAGGAATTGTTCCCATAAACGGAATTCCCCAGTGTCAAGCGCGTGTTTTCTCCTTTCGGTAACCGGAGTATCAACTTTGAGTCTGATTTTGCGATATGACCATCAATATAAATCCTGGTACCTTGCTTCCCAGTCGTTATGGACATGAATATGGAATTACCCTTTTGAAAAGCCGTGTCCACCGAGATTCTGGGATCCTTTCTCTTGTGACTGTAATCATCGCCATTCATGACAATGATATGCGAACGCCACTGCCCTGCTATCAGCTGATTTCGATCCTTGCCATCATGAATGGAGAAAAGAAAGCCAAAATCCCCACGATTACTCTCCATGGATTTAAAGGAAAATTCTATTGTGAAACCATTTTCAAAAATAGCATCACTTTCTGATTGTTTTATGAAAGGCTTCGCAAAAGCAAGTCCATAATCGCTGAACCTGACACCCGCTTCCCCTTTCAGCCATGTCACGCCGTTTTCAAATTTAAAGTTTTTGGGCCGCAAACCCAAAAAGAGAATGCCGATCATCAAGATTAGCAATATCCACAGCCATATCTTTTGATGCTTATCTTTCACATTGAACATTCGAATCCAGTTAAATACACGGTTAGACGTAAGACGTGAGATGTGCAGCAACAAAGGATCGTTAGATGTAAGACGCAAGACGTGAGACGGGCTAATCTCTTCACGTCTCACGTTTAACGTCTTACTTCTCACGTCTTACATCTCAAGTTTACCGTCTCCCCGTTCCATTTATTCACCACAAAGACGCAGAGGACGCAAAGGATTTTCTTTTTTATCTTGATCGCTGAGACGCCGATCAAGATAAACCACCATGCCCTGCGGGCAGGATAATTAATCGTAATCTTAGATAGATGGTCAGACAAACTTAAGGCAGTGAATGATTGATTTTCCGAAGGAATAAGATCTTTTGATTTTCGGCGTCTCAGTGAAAATCAAAAAAATATGTTCTCTGCGTCCTCTGCGTCTTTGCGGTGAGTTTTCTTTAATCTCAGTCCTCAGTGCTGCTCTTCAACTCCCCATATAGCCTATTTAGCATGTGCCGCAAATTCTCTTCCCACGGTTTTCGTTTGATACCGAAAGCGCGTTGAATCTTGTCACAAGACAAGACCGAATTGGGCGGCCGTGGGGTGGGTGTAGGGTATTCCTGAGTTGTTATGGGGATCAGTTCTTGAAGTGCCAGTGTTTCATACCTGGAGGCAATTTTGAATATCGTCTCTGCAAAGCCATACCATGTCGTTTCACCCTTGTCGCAAAAGTGATATGCGCCCCAGGCATCAAAATTGTCGTTTTCATGTATCTTCCGGCAAATGGTTAAGACAGCAGAGGCCAATTCTGCGGCACTGGTCGGGCAGCCACGTTGATCGTTAACGACCTTTATTTCCGTCCTTTCGCGGCCCAGACGTAGCATCGTTTTTACAAAATTGTTGCCATGTACCCCATAGAGCCAGGCTGTACGGATAATGATGTGTTGTCTTGTGGCAGCTGCCACACGCTTCTCACCCTCGGCTTTGCTTTGCGCATAGATGCCCACCGGAGACATGGCGTCATCCTCGTCGTAGGCGCCGTGTTTCAACCCATCGAAAACATAGTCGGTTGAAATGTGAACAAAGGGTATGGATTTTGAATGACACACGGTCGCAAGATGATACGGCCCGTCACTGTTTACGGCAAAGGCTATCGGGGCGTCCTTTTCGGCCTGGTCCACAGCCGTGTACGCTGCCGCATTGACCACCACGGAAAATGTCTGTTCTTTAAAGTAGGTCTGAACCGCAGATACGTTGGTGATGTCCAGTTCGTCAACGTCTATCCCGACAATGCCGCAGTCTTCCGTTTTCCCTTGCCGAACAATCTCCCGACCCAACTGTCCTTTAGCACCAATTATGAGTATGCTGTATTTTTTCATATTACCTTCAATGTTCGTGAGACGTTAGAAGTCAGAGGTAAGACGATATTCACTATTAAAACAGCGTTAGACGTTAGAAGTAAGATGTTAGACGATGCTCACTTAAAACATCGTTAGACGTAAGATGTGAGACGTTAGACGATGCTATCAGCTCTACGTCTCACGTCTTACATCTCACGTCTCACGTTTCTCGCCTCACTTCTTACATCTCACGTTTCTCGCCTCACATCTCACGCTTTCGGTCTATAGTTGTATTCCGGCAAATCCTGATCAGGAATATTTTTCAACAAAGGATACTGAGCGTCCTTTTCCGAAAGCACCGGCACTTTTACCGGCCAATCGACACCGACGCCCGGGTCCGACCACAAAACACCCTTTTCGCATTCAGGCGTATAAAAATCACTGCATTTGTATGAAAATACGGCTTTGTCGCTCAACACGCAATAACCGTGGGCAAATCCTTCTGGAACGAACAGCTGCCGATGATTCTTCTCAGACAAACCAATTCCACTCCAATGCCCAAATGTGGGAGACCCACGCCGAACGTCCACAATCACATCCAGCACCTCCCCCTGAAGAACCTGCACCAGTTTTGCCTGGGCGTGCGGATACTGGTAGTGGAGACCCCGCAAGGTTCCCCTGGTTGAAAAAGAGAGGTTGTCCTGAACAAAGGTTACACTGATGCCGAATTCACGGTAACGTTTTTCCTGAAACGTTTCCAAAAAGTACCCACGATTGTCCGGGAATACATCCGGCTCGATAATCTTCACCCCTGGAAGTTCAATCTCGATAATTTTCATTAATAGCCTTGTAGCATTTGGATGAGAAAGTTCTTTATTCTTAGACAGGATTAACAGGATTTTGCAGGATTATCTTTTTTCTTTCTCTCTTTCCGGACGAAAGAGAGAAAACTCAATCCACTTTCGGTGGAAAACCATATAATGTGATTCAATCATTCACACGAATAAGTAATATATTTTTATGAGACGTTTAATTCATGATGTGGATGGATATTTAGTTATCGCCAGAGGCGATGGAATCTTTGCGATTTCGTCTGGAAATCGCAAATAAATCATGTCAATCCTGTCAGATAAAACAACCACCCTGCCTTTGAGCAACACAACCAATAATTAAAAACTCAAAATTCAAAATTGCTCATATGCATCCTATCCTATCACCGTTCATGTTTCAACATATTCAACAGATACTTACCGTAGTCGTTTTTCATCAACGGTTGAGCCAGTTTTTCAACCTGCTCGGCCGTAATATAGCCCTTGTTGTAGGCAATCTCTTCCAGACACGCAATCTTCAGGCCCTGCCGCTCTTCAATGGTTTGGATGAAATTTTCTGCCTGCCGCAGGCTCTCGTGGGTTCCGGTGTCCAGCCAGGCCACACCGCGTCCCAGTTTTTGCACCTGGAGTTCTTTCCATTGCAGGTAGGTGTCGATGACGTCGACGATCTCCAATTCACCCCGCGCCGAGGGTTTGAGCCCTTCAGCAATTTTTACAGCCCGGTTGTCGAAAAAATAGAGTCCGGTAACCGCCCAGTTAGACTTCGGTACTGCCGGTTTCTCTTCCAGATCGTAGGCCTGACCGGTGTCGTCGAAGGCGACCACGCCATAGCGCTCCGGATCGCTTACCCAGTAGCCGAATACAATGGCGCCTTTTTCAAGACGGGCGGCATCCTGCAGTTTACCGGTCATCCCGTAGCCGTAAAAGATGTTGTCACCCAGAATCAGACACACATTGCTGTCGCCGACAAATTCCTTGCCGATAACAAAGGCCTGGGCCAGACCTTCGGGTCTGGGTTGCTCAGCATATGTCAAAGACAATCCCCACTGGGAACCGTCGCCCAAGAGCCTTTCAAAAAGCGGCAAATCCTGGGGAGTCGAGATAACGAGTATTTCCTTAATACCGGCCAGCATGAGAACCGACAGCGGGTAATAGATCATGGGTTTGTCGTACACCGGCAAGCAACTGTTTGCTGACCACCTTTGTAATGGGATACAAACGCGTGCCAGATCCCCCGGCAAGTATAATTCCTTTCATGTTCGGTGTAATCCCCCTTTCATTTGTTTCAATTCGTCAGGTTTATTAAGGATAATGCGTATGCCATATTTTCCAAGAGCGTAGACGTAAGGCGTGAGACGTTAGACGGGTTCCCCGTTTCCCGTCTTGCGTCTCACATCTTGCTTCTCACGCTCTTGATCTTATGTCTCGCGTCTCACGTCTTACATCTCACGTTCCTGGTATTGCGTCTTGCGGCTTTGCGGTGATAATTATGAGTTAAAATATAATTTTACTTGTAATTTAAATGCATATTTGTATATTATTAACACATGAAATACGAATGGGACGAAGATAAAAATCAGGCAAATCAATCAAAGCACGGCATTGATTTCGAAACAGCAACAAGATTGTGGGATGATCCTAACAGGATAGAGATACAAACTGCATTTAGCGAAGAAAACCGTGTCATTCTAATAGGGATAATTGATAAAAAGCTCTGGACTGCAGTTTTTACCTCAAGAAATGGCGCTTATCGATTAATATCTGTAAGGCGCGCCAGAAAAAAGGAGATGATGCTATATGAAGACAGTAAAAATAGCTAAAAATGCTAATGAATTTGATCGTCGGTTTGATAATGGAGAAGATATTCACGATCTAATTGACATGAGCAAATCCAGAATAATCAGGCACGGGAAGAAAGTTCGAATAACGCTTGATATCGCCGAAACACTCGTGAAAGAAATCGATCAAATAAGGGGAGAAATAGGTGTTGATCGTTCTGCCTTAATAAAAATATGGCTCCACGAGCGGATACAGAAAGAGAAATCCTTGTCTCGAACTACTTGAAAACGGTTCAATGTTATTCATCGCAAAGATGCAGAGATCGGGATAAAAAATGAAATACTTTGTGTGCTCTGTTTACCCCGTAGGTTCGGAAAATCGTATGGGGCGTCTTTGCAGTGAGTTTCCTCAATCCTTGAGCCTCAGTCCTATCGGCTTAAGTTTCACAAAACGTTATTTATTTATGAATGTACGTCCCTGAGTTTCACACAGACTTACACAGACATTGTCTCTGTCGACATGACAGAGACAATCCTCTCATGCCCTGCGGGCATACTATCATTCTTGATTCTATATCACGATTTTCTTATTCGATTCCAAATTTTGCAATATTTAGAATACTACCCGACAAAGAAAAAGTTCGGATTGAAATGGTAAATGAAAATTTCGCGATAGCGAAGATTGTTTTTCTTCGGACAATGTCGTCCGAAGAAAAGGAAAAAATTGTCTGTGTAAGTCTGCGTGGGTCTGTGGCTAAATAAAAATATCTTCCCCCCTCCTCCATTTATTTTAGTTTTTAAACCGGGCAGTTAAGCTGGAAGGCCAAAAGCCTTCATCACAATTCAAGGTGCGACCCCAATGTCCTCAAAAGAGAATCAGGGGGATTTACAGTTATACCTTCAATTGCAGCAACCCCGGAACCAGCATGAAATGTTTATCCTTGCTGAAAACCTTGTATCCATGCTGAAAGGCAACAGCGGCAATCCATATGTCATTGGTAGGAATGGGTGTGCCCGCTGTCTTAAGGCTATCCAGAATGGAAGCATAAAAATCAGCGGTCCCTTCGTCTATGGAGTGAACGAAAACCCTTGGAGAATCCATAAAAATATTAAGTTCTTCTCTATTTTCGGCCTCATATCGCCCCCCTTTAAATCCCGAATAGAGTTCACCGATACTGATGGCTGAAAAACCAATTCGATCAATCTTTCTCAGCGTTTTAACGACGTTTACATCACCCTTCATGGCCAACGAATAAATATTGGTGTCGATCAACACTTTTTTCATTGCCAGAGTTCCTGATCGATCTTTCGCTCACCGGCTATTTTTGCATTTATCTCTTTGAATTCATCGTCGCTCCATCGTCCAAACAAATCATCCAGGTCGTTATACTCGCGTGTGAATTTCTTTTCTTTTGCAAGACCAAGACTTTCCTTGATGATTTCAACGGTTAGCTGGTTAATGCTTTTTCCTTGCTTGGCCGAAAGTTTCTTGAGTCTTTCGGACACCTCCGGCTCAATGCCCCGAATTGTGACAACCTTCATCATGCTCTCCTAAGTTTAATGTCAATTGATGACTTTATTATGCTATCAATATATGACATCATTCATATTTCGTCAAGCAGACATTTTGATCTGTACTTTATCTTCCCAGGGACGATTTTCCACAGTTCAAATGGCATTTTGCCTTTTGGACGACGCATGGTCGGATGGTGGCACATGGAACAGGCAATGTTGCATTCTGCCATGACTTCTACCACAAATCTCGTTGGGAGGGAAACCGGCTGCAAGAACTTGGCGATTTGGTCCAGTCCACCCAGTCCTTAGTCCTCTACAATATGCGTTAGACGACATAAACCATTAGACGTTAGATGTAAGACGTTAGACGATGCTCTCAGCTTCCCGTCTCACGTCTCACGTCTTGCTTCTCACGTTTCTGGTATTGCGTCTCACATCTCACGTTTCTCGTCTCACAAAACGATATTTATATATGAATGTACGTCCCCTAGTTCTTCGCCCCGAAATTATACTGAGCCTTCTGATTGAGTTAAATCAATATTACATCCCGGGAAGAACTTCCTCACTTATCGACGTAGCTGCTAACGGAATGGGCCATCTGATTGGAATGTTGATTTATTTCCTCGATAAGTCGATTCTAAAGAGGTATTCGTAGGCAAATTATGTAAAGAGACTGCACCGCATTGGTTAAACAGCTATGTTTATTTTGTCTGGGTGGCCTTTTGGAGAGAAGCGGAAATCCAGGTTTTTTGGGGGCTTCGAGAAATCTTAGACCATAAGGAATAATGCCTATTTATGATTCGCTCCCTAACACAGCGGCAAGCAATAGGGTTATCGAGTGCTATTGCGGTTCAAATTCTAAAAATACTCGATCGTTTTGTCTAACCCCTCATCTAAAGTCACTTTTGGTTCCCAGCCGATTTTTTGCTTTGCCATCGATATGTCTGGCTTTCGGCGCATGGGATCGTCTTCCGGCAGTGGTTGGTATACGATTTCGGACTTGGAATCGGTTTTTTCGATAATCTTTTCTGCAATTCCTAATATGCTTGACTCCTCATCTGCCCCCAAATTTAAAGGGCCGGGGAAGTTGTCATCAGAACGCATGAAAAGAAGGATTCCCTCGATCAGGTCATCCACATAACAGAAAGATCTCGTTTGTTTGCCGTCACCGTAAATCGTTATGGGATTGTTTCCAAGGGCCTGGACAATAAAGTTTGAAATGACACGGCCATCGTTTGGATGCATTTTGGGGCCATATGTGTTGAAAATCCTGGCCACTTTTATCGATAGATCATGCTGTCTGTAATAATCAAAAAAAAGGGTTTCGGCACATCGTTTTCCTTCGTTGTAACATGATCGGTACCCTATTGGATTGACATTTCCCCAGTAGGTTTCCGGTTGCGGATGGACAACCGGGTCGCCATACACTTCCGATGTCGAGGCCTGAAATATTTTTGCCTTGGTTCGTTTGGCAAGCCCCAGCATATTGATAGCACCGATGACCGATGTCTTTGTCGTCTGAACAGGATCAAATTGATAGTGGATGGGGGAGGCCGGGCATGCAAGATTGTATATTTCATCGACTTCGACATAAAGCGGGAACGTCACATCATGCCGATAAAACTCGAATTTTGGATTTTTTAATAGTTCATAAATATTGGCCTTGGTCCCCACAAAGCAGTTGTCTACGCAGATGACCTCCCTGCCCTCTTCGAGCAAACGTTGGCACAGATGCGACCCCAAAAAACCTGCACCACCCGTCACCAGGGATTTTATTGTCATACCTTTCATCGATCAGGTTCATCCTTCTTTATCAAAAAAACCACTTTAGCCTTCCTTCAGATTTGCGGCCTTGTGGTTTCTGCCAAAAAATAACACGATTATATCCAAATAAGGGGTCAAGGGGTCAAGGGTCCGAGTGGAATGCTTTGATATTATAATAGTTAAGGGAAAAGATCGGGGATGCAGAGAGAATGTTGAAAGCGATGATCAAATCCCTGGAAAACAAACACTTGAACCCTTGAATCGGGCACTTTTCTCCCAATTAATTGGGAGAAGAACCATCATAATCAACTTACAACAAACACTCCTTCAGCTCCCCTGCCAGCTGACGGACACTGGGCTCGATCCAGAGGTTAATTTCGTTGGCCTGGAATCTCCCGCAGATCCACTTCACTCCTGAGTAAGCCTCCCCAACCCAGTGTCGGATCGGAGTGAATCCCAATCGGCTGCTGGCTGGCCCTGAATATGGCGGTACGCCCTGGGTATGGACGCGGCTTATATGTCTTTAAGGCCTTGTTGTGCATTTCGTACAAGCGGTGGAGCTTATACGCCTGGGAGTGCACGATCCTCAGCCGAATTCTGCTGAGCGGTTTCTCCAACTGCCGTTCCACAAAAGCAAGGACAGGGGGGAGAGGCGTCTTTATCTTTCGCAATAGATGCGATGCCCTCTTTTCCGGCTCGAGTCCGCGCAGTACCATTGATTCATAGTCAAACCTCTCGCGCAGCCTGTAAAGCAAACGGTGAATGATGGTGGTCCCTGCTAAAAACCTGGGGTACTCTGGGTTGGGGGTGTCGATCAGGGCAACCAGCGCCACCTTCTCACCTGCTTTATGAGAAGGTGTGCCATTTCCAATGCTATGTATCCTCCCATGCACCAACCACCTATTTGGTAGGGGCCATGGGGCTGGACGGTCTTTATCTCGTCCATGTAGTCGGAGGCCATATCGGTAAAGGAACGGGATTCGATCTTTCTTCCGTCCAGACCGCGCGCCTGCAAGCCATAAAACGGCTGTTCCCGGCCCAGATAGTTCGCCAGCGGATAATAGTTCAACACATTTCCGCGATGGGCGTGAATACAGAAAAAAGGAATTTTGGATCCGGCGGGCTTTATGGGCACCAGCGGTGACCAACTCTGTTCCCAGGCCTCCTCCTCGAGAATGGTTGCCAGTTGTTCGAGTGTAGGGGCCTTGAGCAGCATGGATAGCGGCATCCTGCTTCCCAGGGTCTTCTCAATCTCCGCAAACATTCTTACGGCATCGATAGATTTGCCTCCCAGATAAAAAAAATGGTCTTTACGCCCTACACGGTTTACACGAAGCACTTTTGCCCAGATGGCGGCCAGTATTTTTTCCGTTCTGGAAACGGGTGCTTCGAAAGGTATTTCTTCCCGAACCGGGGCCGGCGCGGTATCTGTCAAAACAGAATCTGTCGATGGGAATCCTTCGGCTGAAGCGGCACCAGGGCCTTCGGTCTCGATCAGTTGCAGAAATGCGTCTTCCAGCTTTTTTGATAAAGCCGCTACCGTTGGTGAGGTAAACAAGGTGTGCAAGGGGAGATCGATGTTGCAGGCCTGCTTGATGCTTAAAATAATCAGGGTCGCCGTTAGTGATTCCCCTCCAATGTCAAAAAAGTTTTCGTCCCGGCCAACCTGTTGGACGCCAAGAACGTCGGCCCATAACCCTGCAAGCGCTTCTTCGATGTCCGTGCGCGGCGGGTCGAAGTCGACGCCCCTTTCGATTCTATCCATAGAGGGTGCAGGCAGCGCTTTGCGGTCGATCTTTTTGTTGGGCGTCTGCGGAAATGCATCCAGGGCGACAACATGAACCGGAACCATGTAATCGGGAAGCTGGGTTTTGGCATAATCACGCAGCTGATTGGAGGTTGGATTCGCTCCCTTGACCGGGATCACGTAAGCCACGAGTCGTTTTTGTCCTGGCACATCTTCGCGTGCAATCACGACGGATTCGTGCAGGGCAGGATGTTTGTTCAGAACGGCTTCTATTTCACCGAGTTCGATGCGGTAGCCTCGAATCTTTACCTGGTGATCCATTCGGCCTATAAATTCGATGTTGCCATCGGGGAAGTAGCGCGCCAGATCACCAGTTCGATAGAGCCGGCTCTCCGGGTTTTGGCTGAATGGGTTTTTGATAAACCTTTCCGCGGTTAAATCGGGCTGTTTTAGATATCCTCGAACGACGCCCTCACCACCGATCATAAGTTCCCCCGGCACACCTAACGGGACCGGCTGGAGGTTTTGATCCAGTATGTAAATCGTCGTGTTGGCTATGGGTCGTCCAATCGGTATGGCTCGCCTGATCTTATCCAGTTTATAGGTGGTGGACCACACCGTTGTCTCGGTCGGTCCGTACATGTTGATGATGTCTCCACTCACAACTTCCTGTAACTGTTCGGCAAGCGCGGCAGGAAAGGCTTCTCCCCCGATCAGCAGTTTTTTCAGCTGGCCGAAGGCGTTTTTGGTCTCTTCATCCAGCATCAGCATACTTGCCATGGAGGGCGTGCACTGCAAATGGGTGACCTTGTGCCGTTTTATCAGTTCCGGTATGCTGATGTCAGCAGGTTTTTCTGAGACCCCGCTGCCCCCCTCCCCTGAATCCTCACGACCTTCAACCCCGGTGTAGATAACCACCGTGAAACCGCGTGCCGTGGTCCATAGAAGTTCCAGGACAGAAATGTCAAAGGAGAGCGTGGTCACGGCCAGCCATATGCTGTCCGGATCGTATGCACCACAGCCGTCAATACCCGTGAAAAAGTTGACCACATTGCGATGCTCGATCATGACGCCTTTGGGTTTGCCGGTGGAGCCGGACGTGTAGATCACATATGACAGGTTGTGAGGTGCGACGTTGCAGTCCAGGTTGGTCGACGTCTCCTTGGCAATGTCATCCCACGCCGTATCGATCGAAATAAGATCGGCATCCACCGGGCCCAATTCATCCTTCAGGTCTTTGTTGGTAATAATGACCGAACATTCCGAATTTTCAATCATATAGGAAATTCGGTCCTTGGGGAATGAAGGGTCCAAAGGCACGTATGCGCCACCGGCCTTCAGGATGCCCATCACAGCAACAAACATGTCCAGGGAACGGTGCAAATAGACACCCACCAAGGTCTCTGTTTCAACGCCTGCATTCCTCAACCGGCGCGCCATCTGATTGCAGCGTTCATTCAATTGTCCATAAGCATGGCTGAGCCCCCTGTATACAATGGCTGTAGTCTCGGGTACTCTGGCAGCCTGCTCTTCGAATAGCTGGTGAATGCATTTTTCAGATGGAAATTCAACCTCTGTGTTGTTCCATTCTTCGAAAAGCCGGTTTTTCTCATCAGGTGAAAGTATAGACAACCCAGCAACCTTCCGATCTAAATCCCCAGTGGCGTCCTCTAAAAAGCTGATGAACTGTGCCACAAAGCGTTTGACATCTTGTTCCGCGATTGCCTTTGGGTCAAATATGCATCGACAAGCATCAGGATCTCTCGAGACTGCCAGCGTGAGGACGCTTCTGGATTGGGCCTTGTGCGACTCGCCATCGTCTGTCATAACAATATTTACCGGGGATACAGACAGCCCGCCATTTCCATTGTTTTGGCCCAATTCGGCATACCGTCCCCAGACGTCCAATGCATAGGTTTTATTTTGGACTGTGGATTCAATGCTTACACACAAAGCCTTCAATACATCCTCAAAACCTGCCTCGGGGTCGATGCTTACACGCAATGGCACGTATTCTGAAAACAGGCCAACGTGCCTCCCAATTTCTGCCATCAATGCAGCGTGGCTGAATCCAACATGAAAATCATTTATGCCGCAGTGCCGGCCGATAAAAATGCCCGAAAGCGGCCGATAGAGATATCCGGAGATCACCATCGAATTTCTTGAATGCACTTAAAACAGCACCGGGTATGTGTATGGGTACACTTTTGAACTCGAGTTTCTTTTTAAAAGCAAATTTCTTTTTTGCGTAATGCAGGTCGACAAATGTCAATGCGGATAATTGATTGACCCAATAGCTTCACTCCCGGCAATCCCGGCATTCAGTTTATCAATTTCTTGCGCATCTTCATCGGCCGGTCCATCGAACCTGAATCCCCGGCTTTAAAGAATATGTATACGTCAATCCGGCAATGGACAAGGGCACACCGTCTATGGATGCTCCTCTGGAAATTTCCACATCATTTGTTCCCGTTGCCACCCGGATGCGTTCTTCATCGATTGCGGTGATTGTCCCGGGAGTTTCGGTCGATGGCATGTCCGTAACTGCCAGTTCCCGAATCACGAAGTATTCATCACCCGCCTTTATTTTTGGCAAACCAAGGGGATTCCCATAAGGACCAAAATCAAGTGCTTTCACGAGGGCCGAAATTTCTTCCGCACTCCTGCGCCAATCGATCGCGGACGCCTGGGCAGGCCGCTGATATTTTCCGTAGTATGACCGTTTGTCGGAAAGCTGATGCGTGACCTTCGCCCCACCATTGGCGAGCTCCTGCACCAGTGTGCTAAATGATGAAAGCCCGGCCTCAAAGCATTTCGCATTCAAAGAAAGAGACGTTTCCATTTCGTCCACATCGAATACGGCCTGTTTGAGAATGCCTCCTTTGTCAATTTCAGAGCTGATTTCGTGCCAGGTAACCCCATGAGCCTTCTCCCGGTTCAGGATCGCCCATGAAGTGGCATTCAGACCCGCGTATCTGGGAAGCGGCCCGTCATGAAAGTTGATGGCAGACTTGCGAGGGGTATTGATAACCCCGTCGGGCAATACGGATAGATTGGTTATACTGAAAAGATAATCATAGGGTTTTTCTTTCAGGCAATCGGGCAGGCTTTTGTTCAGTTCCAGTGTTTGGATGTCTTTTTCGGCCGCCCACTGTTTAATGGTCGGATTCGATGAAACAATGCCGAAGATATTGTGCCCGCGTTGGAGCAGTACCTCGCTGCATTTTACCAGCAGCGATTTTTCTCCTATAATATAACAGCTGAACTTTTCGGACATTAGGTTAGATATCCTTTTTTTCTTGTCTTCACCCTCTTAAACCTTCAGATAAGCTTTAAGTCCGGGTTTTGTTTTGTACGTCTAATCTTTAGATTATTTTTGCTCTCGCCCGCTGTCGCTCGAGAACACAGAGATCACAGGGAATTATAAGGACTTTCTCTGCGGCTCTGCGAACTCTGTGAGAGGTAATATTTTACTCTCGCCCGCTGTACGCTCGAGCTCTCAGAGGTCACAGAGAACTTATTTCCTTTATCTGATTCTTGAGAAGGGAGAATCAGATAAAACCACTCAAACAATATCCTCTCTTTTTATATTGATGACTCGAGTGATTCCGTCCTTCAAAAACGGTTCATTAAAATATTGTATTGGTCAATACACGAAGTGTTGAGAGTTTTTCCTTTTCTTTCCCACTCAAAAGAAAAGGAAATAATTAGTTCTCTGTGACTCTGCGCACTCTGTGAGAAGTAATATTTTACTCTCGCCCGCTTCGCTCGAGAACACAGAGAACTCAGAGAAAAATACTCAATCGGTACCCTTATTAACATCGTTAATGATTCGAGTAATTCCGTCCTTCAACAAAGGTTCATTAAAATTTATCAACAGCCCGAGTGGTTTATTTGCAATTTTTAAATAGGTCAACAATTGTTTTTTATGAACTTCTTTCACTTTTTCTACAGACTTCAATTCAACAATCACCGTGTCTTCTACCAGCAAATCTAACCGAAAACCTTGATCACTAATTTCTTTTCCACGATAGAAAACGGGGCAAGGTTTTTCTCCTTCAACTTCTATTCCTATTTGGTTTAGTTCAATGATCATGCAAGATTGATATACAGATTCAAGCAGACCAGGTCCTAATTCTTTATGGATGCGTATTGCAGCCTTGATGATATTTGAAGATATCTGATTTAACTCCATTTGTTTAAATATTTAATGGTCAATACACGAAGTGTTGAAAGTTTTTCCTTTTCTTTCCCCTCAAAAGAAAAGGAAATAATTAGTTCTCTGTGACTCTGAGATCTCTGTGAGAGATAAGATTTTCCTCTCGCCCGCTTTGCTCGAGACCTCAGAGAGAGGCTCTAATTTTTTTTTGAGACGATCAAATTAGGCTATGGTTTGTTTGGTTGATGCGTTGCCATGAACTTCTGCTGGGCAGCACGAAGCTTTCTGACGGCTTCGCTGGGGATCTCCGACAGACCCGAAGCTGGTACGTCAATTTTGCCGGTTCGATCGGGATGGGTTTGCACACACACGGATCCGGCCGGGAATTGGCCGCTAAAGTCTATATCACCCTGCATCAGGATTTGTGCCGGAACCCCCATTACCGTCGCACCGGCAGGAACATCCTGGACCACCGCGGAGTTCGCACCAATCGTTGCCCAGGGCCCCACCTTGAGATCCGGCATGATCGAAGCGTTTGTCCCCACATACACGCCGTCACCGAGCTGAACGCGGGCATTGATTACGGCACCGGGCGCAACCACACATCCTCTTCCGACATGGCATCCGTGACCCACAAGTGACCGCATCAAGGCCACCGATCCCGCCCCCACCGTCGCGTTCGCACACAGTTGGGCGCCCGGGTAGACGGTGATATCTCCATTGAAATCAACCCCCGAGGTGTCGATATCCGGATTGATAAGTGCACGCCAGAGGCAGACCGAATTCCTTGATTCTGTTCAAGGCGGACAGGCGTGCCTTAGTAGTCCGCGCCACCATGTTGGATACCTCGTCAACATCCGGATCGGCGTGGGCAAGCATGCTGAAAGGCCCGGCTATCTCGATACCGAGTATCGAACGGCCATGTATTGCAGGGTTGTCATCCAGAATGATCACCCTATCCCACCGGTTCTGGGCTTTGTTGACGGTCAGGGCCAGCCGGACCCCTTCAGGGTTCCCGGCGCCACATAGATACAACGTTTTCATTGCAATTTCCTTTCAGCAATAAAATCGTGAAACGATTTCATGTAGCACGACTTCGTCGCTTAAAATTATCTTCTCACAGAGTCCGCAGAGCCGCAGAGAACTAATTATTTCCTTTTCTTTTGAGATGAAAGAAAAGGAAATCTTCTCAACACTTCGTGTATTGACTGAGGTATTCGAACAGGGATTTGAACGCGAAAATATCTTATAGAACAAATCCGAAGGAATTGAGGAGTTTTGTCTGATTTTCCCCCTCGAAAAATCAGACAAAAAATAAAAATATCTCTGAGTTCTCTGTGTACTCGAGCGATAGCGGGCGAGAGTAAAATTATTCGGATCTTCTCCCACTTTATATGAAAATAACTATTGGAAGATCTCTGATTGTTAGCATCTTCTATTCATTATCTGTAATCAGCTTGGAATGTAATTTTTATATACGTGGTCTCTTTTAAGGAGCCAACAATTCGTTGTGCCCAGCTGATCGGTCATGTTAGTTGACGCGCTCGTGGCTTCAGTTGTGAATCGACCTCCAAAATGAATAGCAACATCCGTCTTTTTTTTGTAAAATACTTTTATGTTGTTTGTTCAATCAATTTGTATCCCAT
>CAWGLD010000007.1:0-409408 GCA_963823335.1 uncultured delta proteobacterium
TTTCCTGAGCAAATGCCGGTTGAACTGCAACAAATAACGAGATTATTACAATAAAAAATAGTGCTGTGTTTCTTTTCATGGGACTTCTCCGTTAGATAATAGCGTTTATCTAATTTGAGTGCCTGACTATCTTTTTCATCATGTTTTCCATTAATGAACCATGACTGAATGCAAAGTTATTTTTTTTCGCCTTTCAGAAGCACGCCAGCACCAGAGTCATCATCAACATGAATGTTTGAAAGACCTGGATTAACTCCAATAGTATGCTCCATCATCCATTTATCTTTATCAACCGGCGTAAACCTTCCTTTGGCTTCTACTGGGAAACGAATTTCCTGTCCTGCATTTATAGGCAGTACTTTACTGTCTTTTACTGCAATAACCCCATTAATAATCACATAAGGAATACCGGTGGTAGGGAGGCCATTTTCCCCTACTTTATAAGTGGAATGATCGGTTATGGTTTCAGGGTTAAAAATGGTAATGTCTGCAACTTTTCCTATTTGGATTCTTCCTCTTTGCTTCATAGCCTCAAGCCCGGAATTACCAAGGTGTAAAGCTGCCCAATAGCTTGATTGTGCAACCGTAAACATTAAAGGAACGCCTTGTTCACGAGCCATACGAAAAGATGCACCACGCGTACCAGCCGTTCTGGGATGGCCTCTATATTCTGACCAATCCGCATCCCATGGTAATGATTCTCCATCGGCACCAACACCAACCATGGCATCAGCTCCTATAGTCATATGAGGCATTGCTAAAAAACTACTCATCCAAGGCTTACGGTATGGAAATTCTACTACAACCGATCTTCCTGGTTCTTTTTTCATCAATGCTGCATAGGTTTCGTTGGTAAGGTATGCATCATCAATAGGGTCGTAGATGGTTTCTTCGTATTTGTAACCACGCTTTTCTACCCATTCAGAAGGTCTCAAGAAATCTGCAGTAATTGCTGTTGCTCCAGCAAGATACGGATAGTATTCAGACCACATATTAAGCCCTTTGGCACGGGCAAGTTGCAATTTTTCCTCAATTTCCCACCAACCATAATCATTATTATGGCACATTAAAAATGGAGCGTCTAACAACATTGCATTGGTAAACATCTCATCAAATGCTATTGGCGCTTCGGTAGGTGTATCAGACAATAAATGATATCTTATGTGTGAAGCTGTAAGACGACCATAATTTGCAGCTGCTTTTTGAGCCATAAAAACTTCGTAACTACTTGTTCCTAAAGTTATGTAAGCTACAGGAGCTGCCATACCTAATGCACCTTGTCTTAGATCTTCATCTAATATTTGCAACGTTCTATTCATTTCGTCCAAAGTTGATTTTGTTACTGACCATCCTTGAACTCCATCTTCTGCAGCTTTAGCAATGTATGGTCTTGCAGCAGCATAATCCATTTGGCCAACCATGTTCGTTTCAGGGTCATGAATAGCCATTCTTGTCCACAATAAACTTGCAGAAGTACCATAGTTCACTTGCCACCCCGTTTTTGCTTTTTCATCATACCATTCTTTAACATTGAATGATCCGGCTTCAAGGTCCATCCCAGTAGTTACACCGTCTCGAAGTGCCATTTTACTACCGAAAACATCCAATGCATGGTAGTGTGTGTCAATAAACCCAGGAGCAACCACATGCCCTTTAGCATCAATGGTTTCCTTACCTTTAATTCGGGCTTTAGTTATGGCAACGATTTTCCCGTCTTTGATCCCAATATTTGCTACAGCATCAAACATCGTTTCGGGATCCATGACTCGGCCATTGTTGATGACGAGGTCATAGTCTTGCGCCAGCGCTGGAATGGCAAAGGTTATTAAGCAAATGAGCAATCCCAGCCCACGAGTTATACGTTTTCCAGTTTTCATAATCGTCTCCTTGATTGATAATATTTTTGGGATCTTCTCCCAATTAGTTGGGAGAAAGGGTCCAAGGGGTCCAGGATTCTAGGATTCAAGCGTTTGTTTTCCTGGAATTTGATCTTTGCGTTCAGCATTCTGTCGACTTCACCGCTTTGTATATATGCAAACAAAGCTTATATGATTTTTGCCAAACGTTTAACTATTTGCAATTTTAAAGCTTTTTCACTTGAACCCTGGACCCCTTGAACCCTTGGATCCTGGTTCTTCTCCAACTAATTGGGAGAAGAACCTATTTTTGTAAATTTTGCCGTCCTTCATGATAATAACAAATTTGTTATGCGGATCAGCGCCTGCCGGATGTATTACAGACAGGTGACCTCCTCTATGCACAGGTGTAGCTCATAGAGTGTATCCAGCACGCCTTTCAGCGCGGCTTGATCGGGCAACCCGCCTTCCAGCGTCGACTCGGTCGAAGAGACGGCGACAATTCGCATGCCTCCCAATCGAGCAATCCAGCTTTCGGGCACGACACCGCGAACTTTGATTCGGTAAACAGATGGCTTATCCACGACAGGCACCTCGATGTGGTTAAAAGGTTTCAGGAATCTTTCAGAAAAGAGCAAACAATCCTAAAGATTAGAACAGCAGAGTTTCGGTATCTATAAAACTCAATATCCTGGCGAGGAGCGTTTCGATGAAGACTCGATTCTGATTGAACACAAACTATAGCTGTCCATCCAGCTTGTAAATCATCCAAAAGGAGTATTTTGAAGACAAATGGCCTACTCCTTTCGGAGTATGGGGCCTTGGCAAAGCGGCGGTGTGGGTACAGTGGGCACTGGAATGGAAAACACCAATGACAAAAGTGGCCTATTGGACGGGTGTCGCTCTCCTGAGACCAATTATCTTGTGGCCGGGCGCGGGTGGGGTTATTTATCGATGAGGATACCGATCTGGCGGGATTTTTTTACCGCTTCGAAGCGGTTTCTGGTATTCAGTTTTTTGTAGATGTTTTGCAGATGGGTCTTAACCGTTACTGGAGCGATACGCAGCCTTGCGGCGATTTTCCGGTTGCTCAGTCCCTGCGCCAACAGTGGAAGAATTTCGATCTCCCGCCGGGTGAGAACAGTATTTGGGGGGGGCTCAGAAATCCGTGGTTGGGTTGTCGCGTCCAATTCTAAGGATGCTTTTTTGCTGTGCTCCGCCTGACAAGCTTTCAGAACGTGTTGTGCATAGGTTTGTCCGGTTTGTTGTTGAATGAGGCAGTCCAGCAGTTCCTTCATCTCCATTCCCAGATCCACAAACGTTCGAATCCAATTACCAGGTTCGGCCAGGTCCAGGGCGGTCTGGAGGTTTTGAAGGGCCGCGGTTTCATCCTTTAATTTGTGGCAGACAAGGGCCAGCAAGGCCAAAATCTCGATGCGAACGCTTTTGCGATTAATTCGGCGCATCCGTTCCTCTAATTGGATGAGCCGGCTGTGTGCTTCTTGAAGATTATCGTGCGTGCCTCTATCCAGCAGGCATTTGATGGGGGTGAGTTGCGGGATATAGAGAAACCACATCGGCTCTCGGACATTGAAATCAGCTTGCTGGGCGATATGCCACGCCTTTTGGGCATCTCCTCGGCGTAGCGCGAATTCCGCTTCAAATGCTTGGATAATGGACAGTACCGTTGTGTGGTTGTTTTCCCGGCAATGCGCTCCGATTTGGTCAAGCAAGCGATCGGCGGCGGCCTCATTTCCATGCTGGAGGTAAATATACGCCAGGATGAAACCGGCGTAGGCCACATATGATGGATTGGCTGCCTGTCGATCAACCACCACCTTCAGCAAGCTGGATTTAGCTGCTTCAGTTTGATTTTGCAGGTATTGTGCGGCACCGAGAATGTAATCGGCAAAGGTCCGGGTGTGGACAAAGGAAAGATTCCGGATGGTTCTTAGGCATTCCACCGCGGCGGTCATCGATCCGGACAGGTCGGCGTCTAGGTATAGGACGATGGCAAGAGAAAAATGCAGTCTTGCCCTCAGATTGGCTGGCCAGGTCGGATCCGACAGGGCCTCTTCGATCACAGCAACAGCCTGTTGTCTGTTCCCCATCATCTGTTGACAGAGGGCGATGGCAATAATCCCCAAAGACCTGATCATCAGGGCATTGTCCGGGATATACTCATAGGCTTCTTGTACCCGAGCCAGAACGGTCTCCGCAACGCCGGTCATCAGTTCGACAAGGCCTTGCAGCATCAGCACTTCGCCTTTCAGCTCATAATAAGCCTCAGCTTCCGGCGAAATCTCTGCAAGCATCTCTATCGCTTTTTGTGTGAACACATAAGCGTTCACATCATTTCCCAGGTCGATCCCGATAAAAGCTCGGGTGCTCGCCAATAGGGGTTCCTCCGCAACGACGTTCTCAGGCAATCGGGCCAGCAAGCCCTGCAAACGGAAGTACTGAGAGTGGTTCATCAACGCATGGCGATGGTCGAGGATCAACTGTATTGCTGCCGAAGTATCACCGACGGCCAGCAGGTGATCGATTGCCTCTTCGATTAAGCCGTTTTCGTTAAACCAACGGCCGGCACCTCGATGCAGGCCGGCGATCCGATCCTTGGTATACTGTTTGTACAGCACCCCTTTGAGAAAATCATGAAAAAGATGGTGATACCGAAACCAATACCTCTCGTTGTCCAGGGCTATGACAAACAGTTTGGTGTCTGCCAGCCTCTGGATAAACTGTTCTGCCCCAACTTCCGATTTTTCGTCGTGTCCGTGGCTTCCTATTAGGTGCATTTGGTGGCACAAGGGAGCACAGAAGCGATTCAGGATTGAGGTCTCAAGCAGATAGGAGACCATTTCAGGATGCTGGCGGGACAAAACTTCGGCAAATAAATACTCGGCAATGTGCCTTGAGTTTCCGCTCAATTGCTGTAAAGACCGTTTCAGATCTTTCTGACCTTGCAGATAGAGTCCGGCCAGCCGCAACCCCGTAGCCCACCCTTCGGTTTTGATTTCCAGGAGGGCGGCCGTGGTTTCATCAACCACGACATTGAGCATCCGGCTCAGGAATGCCGCCGCTTCGTCGGGAGTAAATCGCAAATTGGACGCACGGATCTCTGTCACCAGCCCGCGGCCCCGCATGGTGGCGATCGGCAGTGAAGGGTCTTGCCGTGTCAGCAGTACCAGATGCATGCCCTGTGGAGGATAAGCCAGAAACTCATCCAGCAAGTCGTTTACGGGGGATCCTCTTTGAATGCGGTGATAATCATCCAGCACGAGGTTGAAAGGCTCGGATATCTGATAAAGATCATTCAGCAAGTGGCGCGCCAAGTCTGCCGCAGGGGGCATTTGTGAGGTTTCCAGTATCGCCTCGGTCCGAAAGTCTGTTCTGGGAAACAGTGTCTGAATGGCAGCCAGAACATAGCTCAGAAACATGCGCATGTCACTGTCGCTCTCTTCCAGAGATACCCACGCGTAAGGGTAATCGCATCCCGCTACCCATCGGCTGGCTAGGGTGCTCTTGCCGTAGCCGGCCGCGGCCGAGATCAATGTCAAGGGCCGGTAAAGCCCCGCATTAAGCCGATCCAGAAGGCGGTCCCGCGGCACAATATCCGGCGCCACTGATGGCCGTTGCAATTTGGTGTATATAATATTTTGTTTCACACAGAGGGTCTCCCATAAAAGCTGAAACCGGGGTGATCCCCGCCAAAGATCAAAAACGGTAATTGTATCAGTATAATGGGAAAGATACAGATAATCAAGGCAGACGTTTGGTTGATTTCAACTCGTAGTTCCAACCATATACATGCAATCAAATTCTATAGCTTTGATCTTTCTTACAGAAATGTAATCCGAACGACTTTATGATTGAACCTCAGATTCTCATTGATCAGACGAAAATGACGAAATCACAACCGCTAAAGAGAGTGCGCCCATATTAGACTCCTTTCTGTAGTGGTTGAATAATGATTTACATCTATTCACCAACCTGCCCATGATCTGCCGTTTCATATGGGCATCGGCATTGTCTTCGCCTACATTGTGACGATACTGCGAAACAGGTGCGTGGGGTGCCAGCTTCTCCAGCCACACCTCGTAATCCGCATGTAAACCGGACTCATCATCATTGATAAAAACGAATGAACATCGAACATCCAACGTCGAATATTGAACTGAAAAAGCGAGCGCATTCCCCGTATGACAAGCCAAGACGTCTTGCTATTGGACAATTTGTATCAGACGACTGTACACATTTCAACCAAAGCGTTCCTTGCGTCCATGGCAAATATCGCATATAAATAAATTGAAGAACCTCGCAGCAAGCTACGAGGAATCTTCGACCGTAAGGAATTCTGTCTAATATAGATTCGCTCGCTAACCCCGCAGCATGCGAAGCACTGCCGAACGGCAGAACCTACGGGGAATGCGCTCGCTTTTTCGGTTCATTTTTTAGATATAGAATAAGGTTATGCTTTTGAAAAACATCCCCAAACAATTGAACCGCTTGAGTGCGATGCTGTCGGAGGCCATGTTGGCAGATCGTGCCCCGGTCATGCGCCAAATGAGAAAAGCACGTCAGTTGCTCAAGAAAGGTGCCTCCATACCGGATCTCAAACAAGTGCTTGATTCCATTGAAAAGCATATCAACACGTCTATTCACTTAAAAAACAACCGGCGTGATCGGCTTCCATCTACAGGAGAAATGCCGTCTCTGCCCATATGGAGTAAAAGAGACGCCATCATCCAGGCCATTAAAGACAACCCGGTCGTCATTGTCTCTGGTGAAACCGGGTCCGGGAAAACAACCCAGATTCCAAAGTTCTGTCTGGCGGCCGGCAGGGGTATTGAGGGTTTAATTGGCTGTACACAACCGAGACGCATCGCCGCTATCACCGTATCGAAACGCATTGCGGAAGAATTAGGCGAAAGTATTGGACAATCGGTTGGATATAAAATTCGTTTCAAGGACGAGACAGGCTCCGGAACGTATATCAAGGTCATGACGGACGGTATTTTACTAGCTGAAACCCAGGGTGACCCTTATCTGAACATGTACGATACCATCATCGTCGACGAAGCCCATGAAAGAAGCCTCAATATCGACTTTGTGCTGGGTATCCTGAAAACCCTTCTCAAAAAAAGAAGAGATCTGAAACTCATCATCACATCGGCAACCATCGACACCTTGAAATTCTCAAAGGCCTTTGGCAATGCGCCGGTCATTGAAGTCTCAGGCAGAACGTACCCGGTGGAAACACGCTATCTGCCATCCAGTGCAATAAAAAAAAGTAACGGAGATCCAAGCCATATCGAGCTGGCTGTGGATGCCGTTGTAAAGCTGATGCACGAAAGCTCCCGCGGCGATATCCTGACTTTTTTACCTACGGAACAGGATATTCGTGAAACCTGTGATATGCTTTTGGGCCGCAAACTGAAGCATGTTCAGATCATGCCCTTATTTGCCAGATTATCCGCGTCCGAACAGCAAAGCGTGTTCAAGCATTCCAAAAATAGAAAAATCATCGTTGCCACCAACATTGCCGAAACATCCATTACCATTCCCGGTATCCGGTACGTGGTCGATACCGGGCTCGCACGAATATCTCAGTATACACCCAGGTCGCGTATCACCGCCCTCCCGGTAGTGCCCATATCACAAAGCAGCGCAGACCAGAGAAAAGGGCGTTGTGGCCGCATGGAAAACGGTGTCTGTATCCGGCTCTTCTCCGAAGAGGATTTTCTTCTGCGCCCCCTTTATACCAAGCCCGAAATTCTTCGATCGAACCTGGCCGAAGTTATTCTCAGAATGCTCTTTCTCAAACTTGGAAGTGTAAACCGATTCCCATTTGTCGATCCGCCCCATGAAAAAAGTATCCAGGATGGCTTCAAACTCCTGCTGGAACTCGGCGCCATCAAGCGCCGTAAAAGGCAAGCCCAATGCCCTCCCCGAGAACACGTCTCCTCTGAAGTTTCCAAAGGGACATCCGATACCTTACGGTCTGAATATGAACTGACTCCCATTGGCCGCATCATGGCCAAGATGCCCGTCGACCCCAGGCTTTCCCGCATTATCATCGAGGCTGACACACGAAACTGTCTTCGCGAAATTGCCATTATTGCCTCGGCGTTGAGCATCCAGGATCCAAGAGAAAGACCGCTGGAAAAGGAGGCTGAGGCCGATGAAGCTCATGGCCAGTTCAAGGATCCACAATCGGACTTTTTGACGCTCCTCAATATCTGGCATGCCTGCTGGAAGCTCACCCAAAAAAAAGGCTCCTTACAGTCATTGAAAAAGTTCTGCCAAGCCGGCTTTATTTCCTTCAGACGCATGCGGGAATGGCAGGATATCTACAATCAGCTTACCTCGATCCTCAGGGAAAACAGATTTCACTTAAACAAAGGCAGAGGTCCTGTCTCGTCCATAGCGGGAGAGCCTTTCAGCCAGTACTATATCGATATTCACAAATCGATCCTCAGTGGGTTTCTATCGAATATCGCTCAGAAAAAGGAAAAGCATTACTTCAAGGCCGCCAGGGACAGGGAGGTCATGATTTTTCCAGGGTCGGGACTCTTTGACAAGCCCGGTTCGTGGATCGTTGCTGCCGAAATGATAGAAACCTCAAGACTCTTTGCCAGATCCTGTGCCAATATCGACAGTGCTTGGCTGGAAGAACTGGGCGCAGACCAATGCCGGCACACCTACCTCAATGCCCGGTGGTCCCGCAAACAGGGCGCTGTCATAGCCGATGAGCAGGTCTCGCTTTTCGGTCTTATTGTCGTACCCAAACGTGTGGCTCACTATGGCGATGTGAATCCTGCAGAAGCCGGTGATCTTTTCATACGCCAGGCCTTGATCCCCGGAGAAATAGACCCCCGCTTTCCATTCCTTACCCACAATCTGAAAATTGAACGGATCGTCCAGGACATGGAAAGCCGCATCCGCCGCAGGGATATCCGGGTGAACGATGAAGAGATCTTCTGTTTTTACCAGAAACACCTCCCCCGGGTGCACGATGTCCGGACACTGAAAAACATCATTCGCAAAAAAGGGACCGACCGCTTCCTGATGCTGAAGCAGGAGGATTTCATGCGCTATGAACCTGATTCTGAGGAATTGATCGGTTATCCGGAATCCATCAGATTCGGAGAGCAATCGTTCCCCCTCAAATACCAGTTTGAAACAGGTAAAGAACATGACGGGGTTACCTTAAACGTTCCGGCCCCGCTGACAGATGCTATAGCACCTGAACAGACAGAGTGGTTGATTCCTGGGTTGTTCAGGGAAAAAATAGAAACACTTATCAAAGCACTTCCCAAACACTATCGCAAAAAACTGGTCCCGATTTCAGCCACCCTTCAAACCATTGTGGATGAAATGCCCCGCGCCAACAGCTCTCTGGCCTCTGCCCTCAGCCGATTTCTTTACACCCGTGCGGGTGTCGATATTCCTGCCAACGCCTGGCCGGTAGAATCCCTGCCTGATCATCTTAAAATGAGAATTGCCATCACCGATTCCCAGAAAAAGATTGTAATGGCCGGACGGGACATCGCGCATCTGAAAAAAAAACTTGTCAAAAAACCCGATCCCGATGAACTGGTTTCGGCTAAAAACCAGTGGGAGAAAAAAGGTCTCGCGAAATGGGATTTTGGCGATATACCCGAATCCATCACCTTGACGGATAAGCACCACGCCCGCTGGGTTCTCTATCCGGGTCTCGAGGTTCGCGATAAAGATCTCCGTTTGAGTCTTTTTGCCGACAGGACCAAGGCCGTAATGTCACACAAAAAAGGCGTGGCCTTTCTCTTTACAAAATCGCTCTCAAAAGAGCTCAAGTTTCTTAAGATAAATCTTCGCCTGCTACCGGTGTTCAAAAAGCAGGCCATCTATTTTGGCGGCTGCAAAGTCCTTGAGCAGGAACTGTATCAACAGCTTATCGACACGCAGTTTCAGATAAACATACGTAAGCAGGCGCAGTTTTATGCCAGGGTGGAAAAATTTGAAAAAGAAGGCATTCACCTCATGGGCCAGGATCTGCTCGAGAAAACAACCCAGGTTCTGAATGCAGTGTATACTGCCCGGACAGCGATTCATCAACTTGAAACAAGCAATCTCAAAAACAGCAGACTCGTTGAGTTTCTGTCCGATTTAAAAAATGATATGTCGCGTCTCGTTCCCCGCCACTTTGTAAGACTCTATGACAGTGAGCGCCTGACACACATCGTTCGATACATAAAAGGCATGCAGATACGTGCACAAAGGGCTGTGGTCAATTTTGAAAAAGATCGCATCAGAGAAAAGACCGTATCCGGCTTTACATCCAAGTTGAATACACTCGTAATGGATCTGTCTGCAGGTGCCGGGCAGGAAAAGCGAGAGGCCATCGAAGCGCTTTTCTGGCTCCTGGAAGAGTACAAGGTGTCCTTGTTTGCCCAGGAGTTGAAAACAGCTATCCGTGTTTCCGAAAAGAAATTAAGGGATGCCATCAGGGAGATTGAAAGGATGGTGTGAAGGATCTGGAGGGTAATAGGATTCGAGGATGATACAAGGGTTCGCGGGTAGCTGACGGCTATCAGCGGATAGCAGCATCCCAGCCTCCAAGCATCCTGGCTTCCCAGCATAAAAGGATCCAACGTTTCGAGGGGCCACGTGCTTGTTTTCCGTTCGATTGGGATAGGACGCCGCCACTTGAACTTGAAGCCTTGACACGGACTATTTTTGTTCTATGTTTTTTACATTTCAACATAAATAAGTGTTATGGATTGGTTTGAACCGGTTTCTCAACAATTGAAAGGGGATATTAAATGGAAGAAACACTCCAGAAAGTTTATGGTCTAATCATGTTATACGGTATTAAAGTCCTTGCCGCCATCGCCATATTTATTTTCGGTCGATGGGTTGCAAAAGGGTTTCGATCGCTTACCCAGCGGTTGATGGATAAAAGGAACGTCGACCCCACCATTACCGGATTTGTGGGTAACCTGACCTATATGGCCCTGCTCGTATTCGTTATCATCGCTGCGCTTGGCCAACTGGGAATCCAGACCACGTCCTTTATCGCCATTCTGGGTGCTGCCGGTCTTGCTGTCGGTCTGGCATTACAGGGCAGCCTGTCCAATTTTGCCGCTGGATTTCTGATGCTCATCTTCAAACCGTTCAAGGTGGGGGACTATATTGAGGCTGCCGGTGTTGCCGGAACCGTCGAAACGATTCAGATTTTTACCACCACCTTGAAAACACCCGACAACAAAACCGTTATCGTCCCGAACTCAGGCGTCACCGGTGGCAACATCGTAAACTGGACCGTGAAAGGAACACGCCGGGCCGACATGGTTTTTGGTATCAGTTATGACGATGATATCGACAAGGCCAAACAGATCATGGCCGAGGTCCTTGGCAAGGACGACAGAATCCTGAAGGATCCACCCCTGCAGATCGCCGTCTCCGAGTTGGCCGACAGCAGCGTCAATTTTGTCGTGCGCCCCTGGGTAACCATTGAAAATTACTGGGGTGTCTATTTCGATGCCATTGAAAATATCAAGAAAGCATTTGATGAGGCCGGCATTTCCATCCCCTACCCCCAACGGGATGTACATATGTACGAACACAAAGAATAAATTCGTTTCACGAATTTATATAACGCGACGTTGTCGCTCTAAAAAATGGGTCATCTCCTTTAGAGATTACCCATTTTTTTATTGCCACCACGTGGTGATTGGTGTTAATAATTCGGGATCATCTCCCAAAGAGTTGATCCAAATTAAGGATTCAAGGATTCCAGGGGTCCAGGGGTCGAGTGAGATGAAGTGAGGCACCAGCTGAACCGCAACAGCGAGCGCATTCCCCGTAGGTTCTGCCGTTCGGCAGTGCTTCGCATGCTGCGGGGTTAGCGAGCGAATCTAAATTATACAGAATTCCTTACGGTCGAAGATTCCTCGTAGCTTGCTGCGAGGTTCTTCAATACTTAAGAGTTATAAAGAGTTAAAGGTCTGGAAAACCAACACTTGAATCCTTGAATCCTGGACCCCTTGAACCCTTTCTCCCAAATAATTGGGAGAAGATCCGTATAGATTATATGCGCTTTTTTTATGGATCAATACAAAGGTACACAATGCAAACGACCAACCATCCCATTACCCGAAGAGAATCCATCAAGAAAATACTGATGTTTTCCGGTGGTATAGCCCTGGCGGGCAGCCCTGCCCTGCCCTTTAGTCTGCCCCGTTCTGTTCTGGCAGACACAGGCCGGGAGTCGTTCATCGTCGATGCCGAGGGCCGGACACCCGGCTTCACCATCAGGGATCTGACACGCAGGACCTTCGATGCTGCCGGCGGCATGCAACAATTCATATCCAGGGGGGACATCGTCGTTGTCAAACCCAACATTTCCTGGGCACGGGCTCCCCAGCTAGCCGCCACGACCCACCCGGAGGTCTTAAAGACCGTCATCGAACTGTGCCAGGAGGCCGGTGCCAAAAAGGTCAGGATCGCCGACCACACCATTCATGGTGCAAATCGATGTTTTGCTGTCACCGGCGCAGGCTCGGTTGCCAAAGAAACCGGTGCAGACCTGGTGTTTCCACGATCTTCTCTCATGAGGGATATGAAGTTGAACGGACACCGCCTGGATGTGTGGCCGGTTTTCACCCCCGTCGTGGAAGCAGACAAACTCATCAACCTGCCGGTTGCAAAGGTCCACGGCCTGAGCGACCTGACCCTGGGAATGAAGAATTGGATCGGCGCTGTTGGTGGCCGACGGTACGCGCTTCACCAGGACATTCACCAGACCATTGTCGATCTGGCCCAATTTTTCAAACCCACCATCACCCTCATCGATGCCACGCGCATAATGACCCGCAATGGACCGTCAGGCGGCAGCATGGCCGATGTTGCAGTCGTGAACCGGCTCATACTGAGTGATGATCCTGTAGCGGCAGACGCACGGGCAGCCGGTCTTTTCGGTTTTGCACCGGATGATATCGGTTTCATACGCCTGGGCAAAAAATGGCGGCTCGGCACCTATGACGTTGACATTCCCTTGCAGCGCGAGGTCTCCGTTTGAAACCCAAACATCTGGTCTGGATACGTCGAGGGAGCCAGGCGTTTTTTTTATGTCTCTTTCTATTCCTGCTGGTGGAAAGCCGTCTGCCCCAGGACATCGTTGTGGACTACACCCAATCCATGGGAGAAACCCAGGAATTACGTATCGATCAGCCCATCACGTTTTTTTTCCAGCTCGACCCCCTGGTATGGCTGACCTCGCTTATTTCAGGGCACCTGTGGATCAAAGGATTTTTCTGGGCCGTAGCTGTCCTGGTGATGACCCTGCTGTTAGGCCGCGTTTTCTGCGGGTTCATCTGCCCCTTCGGAACCATCCACCACATGATCAGCCATTTCAAATCTTCCCTCAAGGGGAAAAAGCTTTTTCATCTCAACCGTAAAACCGGATCCCAAAAGATCAAATATGCCGTATTGGTGAGCGTGCTTTTTTCAGCCCTTTGCGGCCTCAATATCGCCGGATGGATGGATCCTATTTCATTTCTCTTTCGATCTCTGGCACTGGCCGTCATACCGGGGGTTGGGAATGGCCTTTCCGAATTTTTCGGACTGCTGGCCGCCAGCGACATTAAAATACTGAACCTCATGAGTTACGGTGAGATGCTGGTATGGCCGATCTTTGGATTTGACTTCAAATCCTTCCAGACCGGATGGATCATCGGTATGCTTTTTCTCGTCTCCCTCTTTCTCAACCGGGTAAGACCGCGCTTCTGGTGTCGAACGCTCTGTCCCCTGGGGGCATTGCTGGGATTGTGTTCCGGATTCAGCCGCCTTCGATTGGAAAAAGACACTGCCAAGTGCACACAATGCCAGGAATGCGTCATGACCTGTCAGGGAGCGGCAGAACCGATTCCGGGTGTCGATTGGCAGCCGGCCGAGTGCCTGACCTGTTTCAACTGTTCTGAAACTTGCCCTGAAACTGCCCTGCAATTTACCTTCCGCCAACCCGGAAAGGAGCGGAAACTGCCGGACATGGGCAGACGGGCACTGCTGGGAGGATTGGCCACCGGCGTATCGCTACCCTTTTTGGGAAGTCTCGATGGAAATATCCATGGGGTATCCCAGGCCAATCTCATCCGACCACCCGGTTCTGTCACGGAGAATGAATTTCTCAAACTTTGCCAGCGTTGTGGTCTCTGTATGAAGGCCTGTCCCACAAACGCCATCAACCCCGCATTTACTGAAGCCGGCATGGCCGGTTTCTGGACCCCCACGCTGTTGATGACCCAGGGGTACTGCGAACACACCTGTACCCTGTGCGGGTCGGTCTGCCCGACCCGGGCCATTCAGGAGATCTCCAGCACGCAAAAGATCGAAACACCCATTCGTATCGGGTCGGCCCATTTTGACCGGGGAAGGTGTCTCCCCTGGTCCGGAAACGGTCCCTGTATCGTTTGTGAAGAGCACTGTCCCACATCGCCCAAGGCAATTTATTTTTTTGAAGACCGGGTCGAGGGCCCCGGAGGGGAACGTCAGCAGGTCAAACTGCCCCAGGTGGACCTGACACGCTGCACCGGTTGCGGGATCTGTGAAAACAAGTGTCCCATCAGGGGCAAACCAGCCATAAGGGTCATTTCCGCTGGTGAATCACGATCAACAAAAAACCAGATCATGCTCTAAATAAATTCGCCCAGCGAATTTATGTGACGCGACGATGTCGCTTTAAAAACTTGAAAGATTTGTTTATCGTTCCATAAAAGAAAGGAAAAAACGTGACACTTTTAATCGTAGACAATGAAAAATGTAAAAAGGATGGTATTTGTGCGGCTGATTGCCCCATGGCAATCATCAAGATTGAAAAGGAAGAGGGCCCCAAGATCGTTCCGGGTAGTGACGATTTCTGCCTGAGATGTGGTCACTGCGTGGCAATCTGTCCCCATGGAGCCTTGAGTCACCAGGACATCCCCCTGGAAAGCTGTGTACCGCTGAAGAAAGAACATGCCATTGACACGGATCAGGCGATTCAATTTCTTCGTTCCCGCAGATCGATCCGATTTTTCAAAGACAAACCCGTTGAAAAGGGTACCCTGAAGCGACTGATCGAAATTGGCCGCTATGCCCCCACGGCCAGCAATTCCCAGTTGGTGGAATGGACCGTTTTTACGGACAAGGCAAAGATCCAGGAAATAGCCGGTCTGGTCATCGACTGGGTAAAAGGAATATTAAAAAAAGACCCGCAACCTTCATATGCACCCTACATGCCCATCATCGCAGGCGCCTGGGACATGGGCTTTGATGCGGTTTTGCGAAATGCGCCCGGGTTGATCCTCGCCTCGGCGCCCAAGGAAGCCAGCAACGGTCTGGTGGACGTGACCCTGGCACTTTCCTACCTGGAGCTTGCGGCGCCTTCTTTCGGTCTGGGAACCTGTTGGGCTGGCTTGTTGTACGGCGCCGCGCGATCCCATGCACCCATCAGGGAAATACTAAACCTTGCAGACAATGTTCCTTTTTATTACCCCATGATGATCGGTCACCCCAAAACCAGATATTATCGCTGTCCGGAAAGAAAAGCACCCAGGATTGTATGGAAATAAATTCGCTTTGCGAATTTATCTGACGCGACTTCGTCGCTTTTAAGATAGTTTATTAATTAATCGAGCCCTCGGGGAGTTGTTCATAAAGTCGGCGGAGCAAGGGGCGATGCAGCGAAGTGGGTATCAGCTGAAGCGTTTCTTTCGCAGGCTTTATCGGGATAACGTATAAGCTGACAGATACCACAGGTTAACCATAGCTTATCCCCGGCATGAGACTTGGTTATGCCTCCATTTCAGGATCCGCTGGGCTTTAGCCTCTGGATATGGCCGGAAGCACACGAGCATGCAGATCGACTTCATCACAGTAATTCGCCTGGGGAAGGGTTCGTGGGCAAGCGCTCGAAGACACACCCCAGGATCACGGCGGCCCCGTATTCTTTGGTGAATATCCTTTAGGATTATATATTTCACTGGATCCTTTGACCCTTTAAACCCTCATTAGCCTTTTAGCGGTTCAGACTGTAGGCTGTTAAGTGCCGTCGGCTAAGTGCTTTCAGCCACCCTCGAACCCTTGTATCACCCTCAAACCCTCGGACCCTTGTTGGCTTAATAGCAGATGATTGACATCAAAGACAATCATACATAGAATAAAATTTACGCGATTTTATAAACCATAAGGAGATTTGTCATGCTGCAAAATAAAAAAATTGCCATACTGATCGAAGATATGTTCAATGTATTCGAGTTCTGGTACCCATATTACCGATTGAAGGAAGAAGGCGCGGAGGTTATAGTGGTGGGTTCCGGAAGAACGGATGTTTTTACGGGAAAACCCGCCACGGAATGCAAGGCGGATGTCAGTGCTGAAGATGTCAGGGCCGCTGACTTCGATGGCCTCATTGTTCCGGGCGGCTATGCGCCTGACATGATGCGCAGGTATCCGGCCATGGTGAAGCTGGTAAAGGATATGCATCAGGCAAACAAACTGGTGGCTGCTATCTGCCATGCCGGCTGGATGCTTGCCTCGGCTGACATCCTGCAAGGGAAAAAGGTGACGTCTTTCTTTGCCATCAAGGATGATCTGGTTCATGCGGGCGCCGACTGGGTGGACCAGGGTGTCGTGGTGGACGGCAACCTGATTACCAGTCGAACACCGGACGATCTGCCGGTATTTATGAAGGCGATTATCGGGTATCTTAAATAACTCAACTTTCGGGATTTAGAAAACGCGAAATGAATATATGATTCACGCCAATTTGAATAAAATGAGAAAAGACGCCGTCGATATCTTCCATGCAGGTCTGAAGGCAGTGGATCCGGTTGCGGCTGTCAGGCGATGTGTCAGCCTGGATCACGGGAAACTCACTATCGGTGCCAAAACATTTGACCTGTCACAGGTGAAGGATATTTTTGTTGTCGGTGCCGGTAAGGCTTCGGGAGCCATGGCAGCAGCGCTGGAAGAGATCCTGGCAGATCGGATCACAGGGGGACTGGTGGTGGTCAAATATGGCCATGCCGTAAATCTTTCCCACGTCTCACTGGTGGAGGCCGGTCATCCCGTACCGGACAAGAATGGTCAAGAAGGCGCCGAAAGGATACGCAAACATATTGCAAGGGCAGGCATCGGCGATCTTGTTCTCTGCCTGATATCCGGTGGCGGTTCCGCCCTGCTGCCCTCTCCCGCCCCAGGTCTGACCCTGGCGGATAAACAGGTGACCATCCAGGTGCTCCTGTCCTGTGGCGCCACCATCCATGAAATCAACACCATCCGCAAGCATCTGTCCCGAATCAAGGGAGGGCAACTGGCCCTGTCCGCTCACCCGGCCAGAGTGGTTTCATTGATTTTATCCGATGTTGTGGGTGATGACCTGGATGTAATCGCTTCGGGACCCACGGTTCCCGATCCCAGCACCTTCCAGGACTGCATGAATATCCTTTCCAAGTATCGCATCGCTGAAAAACTGCCCAAGACCATCTACAGGCATCTTGTGGACGGGGCTCAAGAAAAAATCAGAGAAACCCCCAAACCAGGCCACCCTGCCTTTGACCATGCAGACCACTTCATTATCGGAAACAATTTTCAGGCACTGGATTCCGCCAGACGTTACGCTGAAGCCCTGGGATACAACACGATGATGCTCACGTCCTTTCTGACAGGCGAAACCAGAGATGCCGCCCATTTTCATGCCGCCATTCTCAGGGAAATAAACCAGTCCGGGCATCCGGCCGGTCCACCGGCATGCCTTCTTTCGGGGGGTGAAACCACGGTAACCCTGAAAGGGAAAGGCAAAGGCGGCAGAAACCAGGAGTTTACCCTGGCATCGGCCATTGCACTTGAGGGCTTAGGACCGGTGGTCTGCCTGAGCGCAGGCACCGACGGCACCGACGGCCCGACCGATGCAGCCGGCGCCATCATGGATAGCACAACCCTGGCGCGAGCCAGGGCCAAAGGGCTCGATGCAACCGCCTACCTGGCGGACAACGATTCATACCACTTTTTTCAAACCCTGGGAGATCTCTTTATTACAGGCCCTACCATAACCAATGTCATGGATCTGCGAATTGCGTTGGTGGGCTGAGGATCGAAGGGTTGGAGGGGTGGCGGTCTGGAGGGTTAGCCATCAGCTATGAGCTGTCAGTTACATACGGCTTATAGCCAAAAGCTTGCGGTCTTACCCTCCAACCCTTGTATCCCCCTCCAACCCTTCAACCCTTCAACCCTTTTTACCAATGAAATTTAAAATCACAAATACGTGACTATTTATTTGAATTCTTTTATTTAGGGAAATGCAATCGTATGCGCTCAGTCGTTCAAAGAGTCATAGAGAGTCATGTATCCGTCGCAGACGAAATTGTTGCCGGAATCGGCCGTGGTTTGCTGGTTTTGCTGGGGGTGGCAAAAAGCGACACCCATAAGGATGCCAAATACCTTGCCGACAAGATTGCTCATCTTAGAATTTTTGAAGATGATCAGGGCAAAATGAACCGCTCTCTTATCGAAACCGGTGGCAGTATGCTGTTGGTATCCCAGTTCACGCTCTTGGGTGACTGCCGCAAAGGGAGACGACCCTCTTTTATCCAGGCTGCCCGACCCGAAGATGCCGATCACTTATACAAATCCTTTGCAGGACTTGTGCGAGACATGGGTGTCGATGTCAAAACTGGTCGTTTCCAAACCATGATGGCTGTCTCACTGATAAACGACGGACCGGTGACCATCATTCTTGAAAGCCCCTCATGAATATCTTTCGACAAACAAGTAAACATCTGATCGGAACCCTGTTGTGTCTCGCCCTGGTCGGGATTCTTCCCGCCCAAGCCTTTGAGTTTGAGGGCTTGCAGAATCTGGTGGGGCTACGAGACGCGGTGGTGGTCTCAGGACCGGACAATCGCGTACTGTTTTCGCACAATGCCGATGCCTTACAAATTCCTGCGTCGACACTGAAAATCCTCACGGCCCTCACGGCTTTTCACACCCTGGGTGAAGGATACCGCTTCCGGACTGAATTTTATTTGGATGCGCAATCAAACCTCAAAATCAAGGGCTACGGTGATCCGCTTTTGATTTCAGAGGTTATTGCAGACATATCTGCATTGCTCCATGACCGCCTGAAGGGCAACAGTCATTCATTGTCGAACATCATTGTCGACCCATCCTATTTCGACAGGGCCGTCGTGATACCGGATGTCACCGACTCCACCGAACCCTACGATGCACCCAACGGGGCCTTGTGCGTCAATTTCAATACGGTAAATTTCAAGACCGTCAAGGGCGACTATACAAGTGCCGAACCCCAGACCCCCCTGCTGCCCATGACGCTTGATCGTATAAAAAGAACAGGGCTGTCCAGAGGGCGCATCACTCTCAGTCATCAAAAAAACGAGCTGCTTTTCTACGCCGGCAACCTGTTCAAATATTTTCTGCAGCAGACCGGCTTCACGGTGACCGGCAAGGTGTTGATCGGCAAGGTCGAATCTACGGACAAACAGATCCTTCTTTATCAATCCCCCTACCCGCTGAATCAGGCCATCGCCAAGATGATGACCTACTCCAACAATTTCATGGCCAACCAGATACTGCTTGAATCCGGTATTGCCCAGGCCGGCCCCCCGGGCACCCTGCAGAAAGGTGTCACGGCAGCCAGGGAGTTTGCCAAAAATGAACTCGGCATGGATGGGCTGCAGATCACGGAAGGATCGGGTATTTCCCGAACAAACCGCATCACAGCCATAAATCTTCACCGGCTTCTCCTGAAATTCAAACCGCATTACCGGCTTCTCAGGCAGGACGGAACTGACTTTTACAAGACCGGCACACTCAAGGATGTCAGTACCCGGGTCGGATTTATTGGTCAGGATGAGACAAGGCTGTATGCCTATGTGATTCTCTGCAACACACCGGGTCGGTCGGCGACACCTGTCAGGAATAGGTTGCTCGAGATATTATCCCGCTGAAACAGTTATTTTTCGCGGTGCGGCCTTCTCGACTTTGGGCAGAACCAATCGCAACACACCGTTTTTCAGCTCTGCAGAAATCCTGGTCTGGTCGATGACCTCTGACAGGCTGAACTGGCGATGATATGTACCCACACCGTATTCGATGACAATGGGCTTTTCCGAAATTTCTACATCAGAGTCGGTTCCACCGGTCAAGGTGAGCACATCATCACGCAGATCAATGCTCAGGGTGTCCGTAGTTACGCCCGGCATGTCCGCCAGCAGGGTTATCTCATTATCTGATTCGAAAATGTCCACGTCCGGTGTATAGACCACACCCGGCCTGGTCTGCTCGCCTGGCGCTGTCACTTCTTGTTTTTCCCTAATTTTTAATTCTTTGGCTTCGACGTCTGTCATGAGACTCCCTCCCTTCCAATAAAATATACGTTTGCTTAGTTGATCTCAATTTGTCTGGGTTTGGCTTTTTCGGCTTTGGGAACGCTCACTTTTAAAATACCATCGGCCAGAGAGGCGCTCACACCTTCCGGATCGATATCACCGGGAAGACTTATGGCCCGAGAAAATTTACCGGCCTCCCTCTCACGCCGATGATAGCGCACACCCTCTTTCTCGGCTAATATCTTGCGTTCCCCTGATATCGACAGGTTGACACCTGTGGCCTGGATGTCCAGATCTTCTGCGAAGATACCGGGAAGCTCCGCCCGGATATAATAATGATCCTTATCTTCGGCCAGGTTGATGGCTGGGAAAACCCCGGCATGCAGGTTAGGCAGGCCGCCATCGGTCACCCTGCTGAACAGATCGTCCATCTTCTGGCGCATACGCACCAGGTCCTGAAAAGGGTTTCCTACATTCCAGGTGGGTATTCCGAACATTCTATTGTAAATCATAGCACATCCCTCCTATATCCCATTCTTTTTATTAGCCCGTGAAATCCAGATTTCATGTCATCGGGCCAGTTGTGAGCAAAAGAAGCAAAGCTCTATTGCCGGAAAATTTTCTTAGCTCAAGATGAACTTTAAAATCTTAAGACTATGATAAAAACAATTTTATCTTTGTCAATATTGCAAATAAATTTTTTATTGCATTATTTATTAATTTTTTAGTGATTAAGTAATGATCTGGCGTCTCAGGGGGTGATCTGGAAAGGATTGAGGTGAGGAAAAACGGAATGGATGGCTTTGGGTACAATAACTTATTGCTATTCACCGGAAAGAGGATGATACATTCGTACAAAGTTTCCGTTTTTCAGTTTTTCGGTCGTGGGCACGAGTCTGCCATCGATGGAAACAATACCTATTTTGGATTGAAGAATATCCAGTTTTTTTTATCAGATCACCCATTGTTGCACCTTCAGGGATCTCGACTTCGAATCCGTGCATGGGGTCATGTTCTGAAAATTTGGCTCCCAATGTTCCGAATAAGCGAACGCGACGATGTCGCTCCAAAACGAAAAACAGGAAATACTATCCCTGCTGCAAGCAGCGGGGAATGTGCTCGCTGTTGCGTTTCAATATGAATGCTGAACCCTTGACCATGGCAAATCATGTTTTAAATTATTATTAAATTGCCCGGGAGCAGCTGGATATGGGTCACGGTCTGTTCGTCAATGATGTTAATATGTTAAAGGAGATAATGTGTGTATGGACATTAAGGAAATTACCCATCGGGTTGAAAAGGAAAGCATATCGATCAAGCAGATTGTCGCTGAAATCGAAAAAGTCATTGTCGGCCAGACAGGACTGATAAACCAAATGCTCATCGGTCTGCTATGTAAAGGCCATCTGCTGCTGGAAGGCCTGCCGGGACTTGCCAAGACCACCGCAGTCAAGGCAATGGCCCAAACCATCGACACCTCTTTCAAACGCATCCAGTTTACACCGGATCTCCTTCCTGCAGATATCATCGGAACCCAGATTTACAGACCCGACAATGGTACCTTCGAAATAAGTAAAGGACCGATATTTAACAATATTATTTTGGCAGATGAGATCAACCGTGCCCCCGCCAAAGTACAGAGCGCTTTACTTGAAGCCATGCAGGAACACCAGGTCACGATTCGGAACAAGACCTTCAAGCTCGATGACCCGTTCCTGGTAATGGCCACCCAGAATCCCATCGAGCAGGAAGGGACCTATCCGCTTCCCGAGGCCCAGATCGACCGTTTCATGATGAAAATTAAAGTGGACTATCCTTCTGCAGAAGAAGAAAAGGAGATCGTTAAACGCATTCGCACCGGTGCAGACAACACTGCTGCCAACGTCATCAGTGTTTCGGCTCTCAAATCAGCCCGGGAAACACTGCATGAAATTCACATGGAAGACCGACTGGTGGATTATATTGTCAGGCTGACCCAGGCTACCAGAAAACCGGGTGAATTCGGCCTGGATATCGGACCCATGGTCAGCTACGGGGCATCGCCCCGGGCATCGATCTGGCTCGAAGTTGCCGCCAGAGCGCAGGCGTTTTTGAACGGGCGCGGCTATGTGACTCCCCAGGATGTCAAATCCATGGCACCGCAAGTGTTCAGGCACCGCATTATTTTAAGCTATGAAGCAGAAGCCGAGGGGCGTACCACAGACGATATCATCAATGAGCTGTTGGAACGGATCGAGGTTCCCTAGCTTGAACCGAAGGGTTCGAGGGTTCAAGGGGGATACAAGGGTTTGAGGGTGGCTGATAGCTTTTGGCTTTTGGCGCCTAAAAGTCTTCCGTCTAAACGCCTAAAAGGCTAATGAATGAGGTAATATAGTTAGCATGCTTTCCGATGACTTGTTGAAAAAAATTCAAGGTTTTCATTTCAAAACCAGACATCTGGCCAACGACCTGTTTGCCGGGCAATATGAAAGCGCATTCAAAGGGCAGGGACTGGAGTTCACCGAGGTTCGAGAATACCAGCCCGGTGACGATGTTCGCGCCATCGACTGGAATGTGTCCGCCCGGTTCGGACATCCTTATATTAAAGTATTTCACGAAGAACGTGAACTTACTGTTATGCTTTTGCTTGATTTATCAGGATCGTTGTCATTCGGCACCAAGCTAAAGTTCAAACGCGATTTATTGACCGAAGTGGCCGGTATGTTGGCCTTTCTTGCCATTCGAACCAACGACAAAGTGGGTGCCATCCTGTTCAGTTCCAAAGTGGAAAAATATATACCGCCCAAGAAAGGTAGCGCCCATGTCTGGACCCTCATCAAAGAAATCTTTACCTATGAGCCTTCCGACCTTGGGACCGATATCAAAGGCGCCCTGGACTATCTGAACCGGGTGGTAAAACGCCATGCCATCGTTTTTCTCATATCCGATTGCATGGACACGGACTTTGAACTCCCATTCGGCATCGCATCCCGAAAACACGATCTGTCCGTGATCCGCATATCAGACCCTTCAGAAGAAACCCTTCCAGATGTGGGCCTGGCTTATCTGACTGATCCAGAAACAAATCAGGTACTTCTACTGAATACCCGCAGTAAGACATTAAGGGAAAAATGGCGCGTCCATCGTCAAACCCACCAGTCACGTCTCACAAACCTGCTAAAAAAAACCGGGGTGGACCTGGTGGACATTCAAACAAACGGGTCGCTTTCCGAACCACTGGTACGACTGTTTGATAAAAGGAAAAAGCGTCGGTGAGTCTATTTTCAACAAATCGACCCTGCCCTCGAAACGGGCTGCTGCTTCTTTGGGCACTGCTCTACCCTCTTCTTTGTTCCGGACCGACTTGGTCTGAGACACCCGTGACAGATTCCGTGCCGACACTGTCTGTATCCATCGAGAAAAGTACTGCCAGGATCGGTGACACGTTATGGGTGACCTTGAGATATGAGATTCCCGAGAACGCCAAATTACCTGAGAGCGGCGGTCTCGGGGGTCTTGAAGCACTGACGGTCATTGAACACAAAACAGAAGCCAATCAAATAAAAATCAGATTTTTGGTTGATCAGCTGGAATCCTTTGACCTGGGACCCTTCAGTCTCACCTATATTGACCCTCAAAACAATCAACAACAGACCACAACAGACCCCATCACCATCACGGTTTTATCCAACCTGGGTGAAAAACCCCAGGACGCCGCCCTGAAACCGATAGAGGATATCATTTCCACCCAATCGAGATGGCTGTGGTATCTGTCATGGGCTTCTGGGGCCATCCTGCTGCTTGGCATTCTTTCCGGTTTGCTCTACTGGCGTAAAAAACGCCGCATCAATGACATGCAGACAGCAATGGAAGATCCGCCGCATGTGAAGGCCCACAAGGAAATTGAAACTCTGATTGCCAGTGGGTTGTTTGAGCGTGGGGATGTGAAAGCATTTTATTATATTTTTTCCGAAACCATACGCCGATACATGGAATCCATTCGCCGTTTCCCGGCGGCAGAAATGACAACCGAAGAGATCGCCAGGGCCATCAAGACAGAGCCCTCTGATCAACGCATTCTGCCGCTGCTCAGACAGGCCGACCTGGTCAAATTTGCCGATTTAGTACCGGATTCTTACCGTAAGGATCAGGATATCCTGATGGCCCGAACCTATATTCAACAAACGCGCCCGGCAACCAGTGCTTTGCAGGAAAACCCTTCCCTTCAGGAGGTGCCGTCATGATGTTTCGCCTGGCTCACCCGGCATCGCTGGGCCTTTTGACGATGGTTATTGCCTGGCTTGCCTGGCGTCTTACACGTAAACCAATCGGAATTATCCACTCCATGGCCGGTACTCTGGCACAACTTTCCGGAGGCGGGCATCGACTGGCAGGACATATCCCTTTGATGCTAAGGACCGTCTGTCTTGTCCTGCTGGTGCTGACCGTCGCCCGCCCCCAACTGTACAATGTATCACGGGACATCGACTCTTCGGGTGTTGATATCATCCTGTGTCTGGACACGTCCGGCTCCATGCAAGCCCTGGATTTTACCATCGACGATGAACCGGTCTCCCGTCTGGCTGCGGTAAAAAAAGTGGTCATGGATTTCATCGAGAAAAGGGATATGGACAGGATCGGTCTGGTGGTTTTTGGCACCCAGGCTTTCACCCAGTCCCCCCTGACCTTGGACAAGGGTCTTTTGATGGCTCTGGTGAAAAGGATGGAAATCGGTATGGCAGGCGATCAAACGGCCATTGGAGATGCCATCGCCATCGGCGGGAAACGCTTGAAAGATCTTGAAGCCGTATCAAAAATTCTGATTCTATTGACGGATGGGCAACAAACCACAGACGGCCTGACGCCTTCAGATGCCGCAGATGCGGTACAAGCCCTGGGAATTAAAATATATACCATCGGGGTGGGAGGAATGGAACCCGCTCCCTTTCCGGTTCAGACACCTTTTGGTACAAAGATCGTTCGGCAAAAAGTCGACCTGGATGAAACAACACTCATGAAGATTGCCGACATAGGAAATGGGCAATATTTCAGGGCTGCGGATACGGATCGCCTGCAGGAAATATATGCTATTATCGACGAACAGGAAAAAACCGAAATCGAGGTCAAAGAGTTCTTTCACTTCAAGGAACTCTATCCCCTTTTTCTTATACCGGCGATGCTTTTGCTGGCAGCGGACATCATCATACGCACCACGTTGTTGAGGACGATTCCATGACATTTACAAACATCTGGATCCTGCATTTTCTCTGGGTCATACCCCTGATCGCTTTTGTCCTCATGGTTCAGCACCGCAGACGGCAACGGGCCCTGGTCCGGTTTGCCGATCAGCCTCTCCTGAAAAGGCTTACCCCCGAGGACCACAAAGGCAAACGCTTTTTAAAAGCCCTGCTGCTCCTTTTTGCCTTAGGAACCCTGATCTTTGCCTTGGCCGGACCCCGTTGGGGGAGTCACTATCAGGAGGTGCGTCGCAAAGGTGTGGACATCATGATGCTGGTGGATGTTTCCCGGAGCATGATGGTTGAAGACGTGGAACCCAATCGCCTGGAGCGGGCCACAAGAGAGATCATCGATTTTCTCAAGGTCGTTGAAGGCGACCGGGTGGGTTTGACGGTTTTTGCAGGCACTGCCTTTGTTCAATGCCCCCTCACCCTCGATTATGGAGCCCTGGAGATGTTTTTAAATGTGCTTCAGCCAGGCAGTATCCCGGTGCCGGGAACCGATCTTGGCACAGCCATCGAAACAGGGTTGTCCGCTTTCGATACCAGGGCAGAAACCGACAAGGTCATGTTATTGATCACCGATGGGGAGGACAATGAAAACCGCGCTCTGGAAGCCGCCCGAAAAGCAGCAGACCAGGGGGTCAAAATATTCGTTTTCGGCATGGGCGATCCATCCGGCGGCCCCATACCCGCCGGAAGTGACCAGGGCGGGTTCAAAAAGGACGAGAGCGGTAACCTGGTGCTGTCCAGGCTCGATGAAAAAACCTTACAGAATATCGCAAATGAAACCGGTGGCGGATATGTCCGCTCCATGGCCGGAGACCTGGACCTGGATCTGCTCTATTTTGACGGCATCAAACAAAAAACCCGGGCCCAAACCCTGAAAAGCGGGAAAATCAAGGTTTATGAAGAACACTTCAATCTATTTGTGCTGGCTGCCTTTTTTTTACTGCTTTTTGAAGAACTGCTGGACACCAAAAGGCGTATCAATGGCCAAAGAAAATTCTGGTTCTTTTCGCTGGTCCTGGTTTTTGCTCTCACCTCCTGGTTTGATATATCCCCGGTCTCGGCGGCTGAATCTCCGGATGCGCTTTATCGGCAGGGACGCTATGAGGAGGCAGGCCAGGTATATACACGGCAGGATATGGATCATCCCAAAGATATCCGTTTTCGTTACAATCGCGGGTGTGCCGCCTTTCAGAACGGTCAATACACGGAAGCATCGGCTGCCTTTTCCAGTGTCTTCAAAAGGACAGAAAATACGGAAGTACGATTCAAGGCCGTTTTTAATCTGGGTAACACCGCTTTCAAACAGGGTGATTACGTCTCTGCCATTGCCTATTATAAGCAGGCACTCGTTGAACAGCCCTCCAGCGAGAATGCGCGCTACAACCTCGAACTTTCCCTGAGACTCCTGAAAAAAGAAAAAGAAAAACAAGAACAGGCACAACAAGACGGGCCCCCATCCGACACAGCGCCCCCGGGAGACGACCAGGAAAAAAGGGCGGAAACCGACAAACAGGGCCAAAGAGATCAGCCACCAGAAAAAAAACCACAACAAAATGACCAGGGAAAAGATGGCCCTCAAAAAGCAGAGGACCAAAGACCTGTAAAAAACGAGAAAGAGCAGTCCAACGACGGTCAGAATCAGACCACGGCCCAAAACAAACCACCTGAACCAGAAGAGACACAGACGCTTTCCGGAGAGCTGAAAGCGCGTGAAACTATGCCTGAACCGCTATCGAACGCCCTCCTAGAAGGAGAAACGTCATCCGGTGTCGACAGAAAGAAAGCCCAGGCGCTGCTGGACAACGTACAGGAAGATCCGTCTGGATTAATGCGCTTTATGGTATCTGATGATAATCACCAAAATTCTTTTTCCGGAAGGGACTGGTAGGATGAAAAAGATAATCCCGGGCATCCTGTGCTTCCTCTTATTTCCCCTGTTCACTGTCTGGGCGGCGGACGACGTGACGGTCTCGCTCCGGCTCGATCGGGTAGAGGCAAGCCTGTCAGACACCGTACGCATGGAGATACGTGTTTCCGGATCCCGTAAAAGCGATGCGCCTCCCGTACTCCAGGGTCTGGAATCCTTTCTGGTAACCACCGGAGGAACCTCCAGCCGGGTGGAGATCATCAATGGCAAGGTCAATTCGGGCGTCGACTACACCTATTTCATCCAGCCTAAAAAATCCGGCACGTTCAAAATAGGGCCCGTCAGGGTAAGCGTAGGTGGGAAAATATTTGAGAGCGAGAGCACCTCCCTGGTGATCAGGGCGGCGACACAATCCAGTGGTTCAGACCCCGGACCGGTATTTGTCAAAGCGTCCGTCTCGTCACAGGAGTTATATGTGGATGAACAGATTACTTACACCCTGAAACTCTATTACCGGGTCAGCGTTGGCAATCTCTCCTTGAGTCTGCCTGAAATGGAATATCTTACCTTCCAGCAGCTCGGCCGGCCTATAGAATACAAATCCACATACCAGGGCCTGACGTATCAGGTATTGGAGGTTCGTCACGCACTGATGGTTTCAAAGCCGGGCGCGTTTGTCATCAATCCTTCCCAACTTAGAATGACCGTGAGTCAGCCCGGTTCCCGCTCCAGGTCCGGCAATTTTTTCAATAACTTCCCCGGTTTCTCATCGAACAGGCCTTTGACATTGACCACCGACCCCATCGATTTGCACGTGAATGCGCTTCCCAGAGAAGGTAGGCCCACTGATTTTACGGGACTCGTGGGCAGGTTTCAGATGATATCCACGCTGGAGCCTTCCCGTTTAAAGGCAGGTGAATCCGCTACCCTGACCATTCAGGTCAAAGGCAGGGGTACCGTGAATCGCATACCTGATCTGGATCTCCCTGAAATAGATTTTGTGCGAACGTATAGCGATCAACCGGTTCTGGAAATCGAGCAGGGTCAAGAGGGAATCACGGGTACAAAAACCATGAAGTGGGCCCTGGTTCCTGAAAAGTCCGGCGAGTACGAAGTTCCAATTTTGTCTATGAGTTTTTTTGATCCGCAAACAGGAGCTTATCATAGCCTGGTTACCCCCGCACATGATTTATCCGCTTTGCCCGGCAAGCCAGAAAACAGTGTCGCCAGCATGAATCCCCAATCCGACAAAAACAATACTGCCCAAGAGACGCTAAAAAAAGAGATTCAGCAGCTGGGAGAAGATATATTGCCGATTCACACCGATGCCGTGGCGCTCACCCTTCCCTTTGGTTCTCTTGCCAGGGGCTGGATCTTCTGGCTTGCGCTGCTGGGCCCCCTGTCCATGTATCTGCTTCTTTTAGGTGTCTTGAGAGTGCAACGTCTGTCACCTGAACGACTGGCCCAATCAAGAACAAGAAATGCCTTTAGCACTTTCAAACGGCGCTGCCGGAAAGATCAAATCAGCTACGCTGATCTCATCGACGCCTTCAAGGAGTATCTGAACGACCGCTGTGGCCTGTCCATCGGCACACTGACGGCGAATGATGCTGAAAGGATTTTGCGGGGTCAGGGTGTGAATGCTGAAACGACGAAAAGCATGTATTTACTGATCCAACGGTTTGAAACGGCCGTGTATGCAGGCAATAATCTCAAGGATACAACGGCCACCGACCATCTGCTGGATCTTGTCAAAAAAATAGAAAAGGATATTTCATGATCAGGCAGGTCCGGCTCATAAGCAGTGCTATACTGGTGCTGGTATGCTTTTTAAACATGGCCCAGGCAAGCACCGGCCCGTCTTTTGTGGAACAGTTTTTTGAAGCCAACCAGGCTTATAAGAACCATCAGTTTCAACAGGCCATAGATGGCTATCTCAATCTGATTGAAAACGGGCTTGAAAATGGGCAGGTATACTACAATCTGGGTAACGCATACTTTCGAGCGGGAGACCTGGGAAGGGCCATCCTGTCTTATGAAAGAGCACACCTCCTGATCCCACGGGACGGGGATCTGGCCTTTAATCTTTCCCATGCAAGAAACCAGACCCAGGATGCTGCTATGGATTTGCAGATGTCTTTATTCGGCGACTTTCTGGGCCTCGGTGGCCTCAACCGGTATGAAGTTTTTTTCGCGTTTACCCTCTTGAACCTCCTGTTCTTCGCTCTTCTCTGTATAAGACTTTTCAAAAAAGCCGAGTGGACATATTACCTGTCAATTTTCCTGGCCTTCGTTATCAGTATCGGGGGATGCGCAGTGGCATTGAAGTGGGGCGCGTGGGCGATCGATAACCGTGCCGTGGTGTTATCCGAGGAAATCGTGGTGCAGGCCGGGCCGGAATCCAGAGACACGGTGTTGTTTAAACTTCACGCCGGGGCGGTGGTGCGTGTTGAACGCACTGAGAACGATTGGACCCTGCTGCAGCTGTCAGAAGGCAAAAGAGGCTGGGCTCAATCGCATCAATTGGAGCGCGTCATCAAAAGAACGGACCTGCAAACCAAACAAAGGCAGTACAGTTAAGTCTACTTCTTCTTATCTGACGCTTCGGCCTGCTCCTGATCGATTGCAAGCGCTGCCGCGGCGGCGACCTGTTGCAGCTTATCGGCAGCATTTTCAGATTTCGATGCCGCTTGCGTTATCTCGGGCGGCATATAGACCGTGACATTCTTGTGCGCGAATTCAATGCCTTCCTTCTCGAAGGCTTCTCTCATGAGACGATAGACTTCTTTGCGGATGGCAAACTGCTCACCGGGTTTGGTCTTATACTTCACGCGCATGACCATGGCGGAATCCTCCATCTCGCGAACACCCTGAGACTTGATGGGTTCCAGCAGTTTCGGCCCCAGCTCTTCGTCGGCCAGTATTTTCTGGTAGACTTTCTTTTTAATGATTTTTTTGACCTTTTTCACGTCCGTGTCGTATCGCATGCGAAAATCGAGTTTTGTGATGATGTAGTCCCGGCTGAAATTGGTCACGGTACCGATATCGCCAAAGTTAACGGTGTTCACCATGCCCCGTGGGTGACGCAATTTCATGGAACGGATCGATAGTTTCTCCACCATGCCCTTGGTGCCGCCGATATCGATGTAGTCACCGATGCGAAAGGCATCGTCCAGCATGAAGAACAACCCGGAAATGATATCTGTTACCAGCGATTTGGCACCCAGTCCTATGGCCAGGCCCACAATCCCGGCCCCGGCAATGAGGGGGCCGATATCCACGCCGACACTCGACAGAGCCACCAGGGTCGCCATGATGACAATGACAGCGAGAAAGAACCGTCGCAGAATCAGCAGCAGGGTGGCCACGCGGCTGCCGCCGGCCCCACCTTCCTCGAGTTCCTCATCGGCGCTGGGCATTTCTTCGTTGATTTTCTGCTGGATTTTGGCATTGATGAGCTCCCAGCCAACGTAACAGACCGCCACGGTTATGAGGATGCTGAACAGCGCCTTTGAAATGGCTTCACCCACGGACAGGTCGATACCCCATACCCGCAGCACCCAGAAGAGCGCATAAACCAGCAGCGCTATTCGCAGACCGATTTTGATGATGGTTTTCATGCGGCCCACATAGACGGTTGCGGGGGGTTCTTTTGCTTCGTCCGGGCCCGCTTTCTCAGCCGTTTCTTCCTTCCCGGCGTCTGATTCGGCTGCCATATCACCTGACGTGGCTGCAGGTTTCATCCCATCGGCAGAAACGGTTTTCATGGGTTCTGCTGCTGCGTCTGGTTCCGCTTTCCCTTCAGTTTCTTCCTCCCCGGTGTCTGATGTGGCTGCCTTGTCACCCGATGTGGTCGCGGACTTCCCGGGCGTTTCCCGGGCCATTCCAAAGACGGATTTCAGTGCTTTTCGCAACAACCAGTCGAATAAAACATAAAGACCGATGATCATAAGGGTTTTGAATCCCAAAGCCCCGCCTCTGTTTGAGATGACGCGTGAAAAAATCGAAAACATCAGTAGCAGCACCACGCCGAAAATGGCCATCTGGTGCCAGCGTTCTGCCAGACGCGAGACCAGGCTGGTGGCTGGGTTCGATCCGGTCAGTGCTGCAGCCACCGGTCTTTTCTTGTGCAGAATCACGAAGATAAACATCCCGGCGATCACACACCCGTTCAGGGCCAGCAACAAAATATAATTGAGCTCGCGCATGCCTGCCAGACGCAAGATGCCAAAGGTTATTAAAGCAAAGGTGTTGATGATTATGACAGCCAGGAGCCAGCGACTCAAATATCGGGCGGCATCGTCCGAAAGCGGTAACATCCGTAATGCCGGGGCATCAGCGGAAAAGAGAAATCGAAACAGCGCCGCAAACAAGCGCACGATGACGATGGCCGCCAGATACGATGCCACGAGTACCCGTTTGCCAGGGGTATCGGCTAAAAAGACAAAGCTGATGATGATCACGGCCACGGTGAAAAAACCGATGGAAAAGCAGTCCCGAACCGCTCTCATTGCCAACTGTGCAAGACGTTCGGACCATGAAGGCTGCTCCGATCCCACCATCCGTTTCCGAGCAAAAAGTAGATAGCGCCTGAAAATCCAATCCAGAAGCATGGCCCCTGCGAATACGAGGACCACACCCAGGATCGCCCTTACAGGTTTTCCAGACTTCTCACCGTCACCCATATATTTGTAGATCGCTGGGAATTCTTCCTGGATATCGACCCCGTCTGAGGATTTAAGGCTTTCAATGCGTTCGCGAACGAAGCTGATACGATTTTTTATCCTGTCGAGAAACCCGGCGATTCCCCCTATGTCATTATTGCTTTTTAAGGCGAGCTGTTCCCTTGCAGCCTGGGCCTTCAGTTCATCGATGAGCAGGCGTCTGACCTGCTCGTCACCCATGACGGCCACCACGCTGTCGATATTTTGAGTGCTCAGACCACCCGTTGCTTCTGCAGGTGGAGGGGTGGGTCCTGGCTTCATCGCCTTCTGAAGAAGAAGGGCCTGTGTTTGCGCCACAGCAGATGAAAGCGGAAGACCCATACATGTCAACATGGCAACCAGGGCCAGCACTGTAATAAACATGTGTTTGGCGGCTATCGTGAAAAGGGGTCGCTCACACATTTTCCATATCCTCTCTTAAAATTGAAATGACGGGGCAATGATCATCTTTCTGCAACATGTTACTGAAAGCTGTCACCTGACCGTATATCCCTTGCCCTCCAGACAGGCACTGTAAGCACGATCGTACTTGCTGGTTTCAGATGATATTTTTAATCTCATCCAGAATCATGCGGCTTAATTTTTCCAGGGCCTCGCTTTGTGCTGCAACCAGGGCGTCAAAGTCAGGGCCGGATACGGGTTGAACAATGGTCGCTCTTCTTAAATGCGTATTGTCTGTCTGGTCAGGCGTTCTCAGAATCCAGCTGACATTCAGCACCACGGAGTCCCCCAGTTTGCCGTCAAATTGATGAACATCGAATTCAATTCGATAGGATGGATTCAAGTTGCCCGGCCAGGGATAGACGACCACTTGATCCGTCCCCAGAAGCGTCATCATGTTTTCGGCCATGACAGACAGGAAATCATCCTTTAAAAAGCCCCCCCATCGTTTGAATTCCGCCAGGTCGAGTCTGCCAGGGGCCGGGCGGGTGACGATCTGGGGCCGGTCGAGTATCTTGGGAAATTTCAAGGGCCCGATACCGATCAGAACATCTTTTAAGTTGGTCTGACCACTGCCCGCATCCTGCATCACAGCCATGGGAGTAAGCGTGTAAAAAGTTACCGGCGGCTTGCTGCCCCCCCAACACCCCAGGACCGCAAACACCATCAAAAGTAGTGACGCGTATCGCGCTGACATATTCACTGTATGCCTCATTCGTTTTCTCCTTTACCGTATATTAACGCATTGGGCTGCCGTTCCAGAAAATCCACCAGCATGCGAATGGCGCTGGCGGCATCGGCGATTTCCCTCATTGCACGGGTTGTCTCCTGATTGAAACTGGAGTCGGAACTCAATATCTGCTCTATGGAAACCAGGGTCTTTTGGGCCTGCGTCAAGGTGGCCACGACTTCACCCTCTCCCCCTGTATTCAAACTTTCTATCAATACCCCGATGTCTTGGATGGTCTTGTTCAAATTTTTAACCAGAGCGTCCACGTTACTCGCGTTTAGCTGGCCGGTAAAGCTGTTCACATTATGAATGATCGATGCCACTTCAGAGCTGCTGATTTGCCGGGTTGTCTTTTCCAGGTTCGCAACAATCGCCTGCAGATCGCTGCCGATTTTTTTAACTGGAAAGGCTTTCAGTTCCTCCAGCAGTTGCTCCACGGCACTCAGAAATTCTTCCGAGCTTTTAGGTATCGTCGGAAATACAGGATATTTTCCTTCCCAATCCATCTTTGCAGGAGGCTGATTGGGATGAAAGTCAAGATCCACAAAAAGTTGCCCCGTCAATAGATTGCCGGTTTTGAGCTGGGCCCTGAGTCCATTGGTCACAAGGCGATCGATAAATTTTCGCCGCTCCATTTCATCCGGGAAACCCGTTTGCCCTGCCAGACGCTCGGGTTCTGTCTCCACCAGAACCGAAATGGCCATATCGGATAGATTTTCCCCGAACAGCAGATTGACATCCAGAACTTTGCCCAACACCAGTCCTCTTAATTCCACCGGAGCCCCGGGATTTAGTCCGCGGATAGATGTTCCTTTGAAAATCAAATTCCAATACGTTTTGACATTGTATGACACCTGCTGGGCATCTGCAAAGCTATCGTACAATGTGAAAACCTGGCCCTCTTCAGCGGGGGGGTCTTCCAGTTCAAGATCCAAAAAATTATCAAAGGCCAGTCCACCGCTCATGATGCTGAGCATGGATTCCGTGTTGACCTTTAAGCCCTCCGCACCCAGGGTCACATCGAAACCGCTTGCATCCCAGAATCGCGTGTTTTTGCGAACAAACTGATGGTAGGGATCGTGAATGAACACCTGAATGTCAACGTCTTGTCCGTTCTCGGCCAGGCTGAAATTTTCGACCTTGCCTACCTGAATCTGCCGGTAATATATCACCGTACCTTGATTCAATGATCCGAGTTTCTCGGCTCTTAGTTTGAATTGGCGGCCCGGTTCATCGGTCGATATGACGGGTGGATTTTCAAGACCGGTGAAGGCTTTGGAAGTTTTTCCGTCGTTCCTGGGATCCATGGCAATGTAGGCGCCGCCAAAAAGAGTCCCGAGCCCTGATACCGCTCCCGATGAAACCCTGGCCCTTACGACCCAGAATCGGGCCTTATCCGTCACATAGGGTTGGACGCCTTTGTTAAGCTCCGCTGAAACAAGGACATGGGACAGGTCCTTGCCGAAAGAGATGCCAGTGACCTGACCGATTTCCACATCCTTGTATTTGATTTTTGTCTTTCCCGCCTCCAGACCTTCGGCGGATTTAAAGGATATGGTGATCTCCGGTCCTTTTTCCGTCACGGCTTTGTAAACCAGCCACCCGCCGATAAGTATGGCCACCAGGGGCACAAACCATACAATGGAAAAGGATTTCTTTTGTTTCACCACCGCTTGAGGTATTGCTGCGGGTGTTTCATGATGACTACTTTCTTGCGTCATGGTTTTCCTCCATACAATCCCATATCAGTCTCGGGTCAAAACTCATGGCAGCGAACATGGTAATCACAACCATGGTGCCAAAAAATACAGCCGCCGGCCCGGCGTCAAACGATGCCAGGCCCCCCAGTTTTATCAGGGCCATCATGATGGTAATCACGTAGATATCCACCATGGACCATTTGCCGATGACCTCGATGATGCGGTAAAGACGGGTGCTGTCAAGGGGACGCCAGGTTGATTTCCGTTGCACGGATATTAATAAATATATTAAAATCATTATCTTGAGTATCGGAACCAGGATGCTGGCCACAAAAATAACCAGGGCGATATGCCACGACCCCGAGTGGATAAAATAGATCACCCCGCTCATGATGGTGTCACCCTGGGCGCCGGCGAAGGTGGTGGTAACAGAAATGGGCAGGACCATGGCCGGGATGTAAAAAGCGATCGCCGCGATGACCAGGGCCCACGTGCGGTTGATGCTGTCCGGTTTTCGCTGGTGCAGGGCCGCCCCGCACCGGGGGCAGGCCATCTGGGGAAGATTGCCACCGGACGGCATCTGGCTCAGCAGGTGACAGCGATGGCAGGCCACCATGGCGGCATTCCGGGCCGTCAGCGTTGGGGCCATTGTCATTCTCCTTCCAATTTTTCCCAAGCCGGATGCGGGTCAAAAGATGCCGCAATCCCTGCCAGGACAAAAATGAGCAACACAAATGCAAACAGGGAAATACCGGGAATCACTTTCATCATCTTGACCAGTTTTACCACCGAAACCAGAACGCCGAGCATGAACACGTCCATCATCCCCCAGGGGTTGATGGACTGCATGAATGACAGGATGGATGCCAGCTTCCAGGGCTTCCTGTTCATCTTCAGGGGAATCAGGATGGTCAGTCTGGATACCAGATCTAAAAACGGGAACAAGATCGCGGTGAGAAAAACCAGCAAACCGATCTGCCACATTCCGGCGGCATGGAGAACTTCCACACTCCCCATCAACGTGGTGGCCTTATAAAGCGAGCCGCTCTTGATTGCAAGAAGCGGGTAGGCATTGGCCATCACAAAAAGAATCAGACCGGTTAGGGTCAGGGCCAGGCTGCGGTCAAGACTGTTGCGCTTGTGGCTGACCAGAACCGCCCCGCAGCGGCTGCATATACTGGTTGCGCCTTCGGGTAAGCCGACGATCCGGTTAAGAAGATCGCACTCGTGGCAGGCCATGAGAAAATCGCTTTGCATGCTTACGTCTCTTTATGTCTTTTTTGTTTATCTTTACAAAGCATTAACAAGACCTCTCATTTATACAAAATTTTTATTACTGTGTACATATAAATTTTTAAAGCACCTCGCAGCAAGCCATAAGGCGGGGAGCTTCGATTGAGATGGGGAGCCATTACCTGAAAACACAAAATAAAATCGTAGGCACGATTATATAGAACGCGACGGTGTCGCTACTTCGCGAAAGACTAAAATATGTTATACATCAATCCGGCATTGCAATATTGCAAGGTGTCTTTTCAGTCGTTTCTATTTTCCCTGGCTCAGCTTCGGTATCTTTTTCGGCGTTGTCGACCCATTCCATGAAAACCTGGTAGCCCACGGCCAGCAGTGCGGCACCCACAAACATACCGATAATGCCGCCGGACACCATGCCGCCCAGGGCGCCCAGCAGGATGACCGGCATGGGCACCGCCACACCGCGACCGAGCAGGAGCGGTTTGAGCACATTGTCGGCAAGACCGGCCACAAACAGGTAAATGGTGAAGACGATATTGCTCGTGGTGGAGGCATCACCGGCCCACCACAGATAGGCAATGACGGGAAGTGTAATGATGGCGGCAGGCAGCTGCAAAATACCGAGAAACATGACAATAAGCGCCAATACACCGGACATGGGAATATCGGCCATGACAAAACCGACACCCAGCAACAACGCCTGGATGAAGGCCACGCCGATAACACCCGTGCCTACCGAGCGGATGGTTGCGGTGGACAGGGTCTGCAGTCGCGGGCCTGTCACCGGATCCGTCATGCGGGAGAAAATGCGCTGTATGGCCTGGCTGCCGGACTCCCCGTAGGCCATCATGATTCCGGCCACAATCAGCGCACCCAGGAAAAGCAACAACGAGCCTGCCGTATTCGCTGCGGCTGCAAAAACGCGTTTGGCAATATTCTGGAGCTGTGCCTGGTTTTCCTTCAGAAAGGCAGGCAGGTTATCGGCTGCCGAACTCCAGGTGCCATAGACGCGTTTGCCCACAATAGGCCAGTCAGCCACTGCCGGCTTTGGTTGCTTTATGGTAAGGGTGTTGTTGTCGAAAGCGGTATATGCATTGTGCGCCTGCCTGGCAAAGTATCCGCCAAGCATCACCGTTGGCCCCCCGATGAGCAGCAGGAATGCAAGCACCAGAAGTGTTGCGGCAATACCCTGCCGTCCCCCTATCTTTTTAGCCAGAAACTGGTGCAAGGGATAGAGAGCAATGGCCAGAATCAATGCCCACAACACCAGATTTACAAAGGGGGCAAATACACGCACGCACATGATTACCAGAAAAGCGATCAGGCCGATGCGGATCACGGCGTTCGTGAAATCTTGAGACAGCATCTTTCGAATTGTCGAATCATCTAGTTGCATTGGGTAATACCTCCTTTACGCTAAGCCATTCCCCGACGTTCAGGCCCTTCCTCATTCTCATGACACATCTCCTTTTCCATTACCGGGTATAGGTGTTGTGGTTAATTCGGCACCGCCATCGTTACCGTGAAGATGTATATCCCGTTGTGGAAAAGGAATCACGATATTTAGTTCCCTGAATTTCCGTTCAATCTCATGATACAGCGCGCTATTCACCCGCAACCTTCCGTCAATATCATTTATCCAGACACGCAGTTCAAAATTGAGCGAACTGTCCCCAAAGTTCATAAACAACACCTCAGGAGCAGGTGATTTCACCACATCTTTCTGTTCTTTTGCACACGCCAGGATGGTCTCCACCACCAGGGAAACGTCGGAACCGTAAGCCACACCAACGGGAACCCGCAGTCGTACTTTACGATCTGTCAGGGTCCAGTTGGTGACCTGGTTGTTGATGAGATCCGCATTGGGGATGATCAGGTCCGCCTCGTCAAATGTCCGGACGATGGTGGATCGCAGGCCGATTTTTCTGATATACGCCCAGGTTCCACCGATCTCGATGGTGTCACCTTCGGTCAGCGGGCGTTCAAACAGCAGAACAAGACCACTGATAAAATTATTGACAATACCTTGCAGACCAAAACCGATACCGACGCCGAGGGCGCTCAGAATGATGGTGGCTTTTGTAAAATCAAAACCAAGGATGATAAATGTCAGTAAAAAGCCGAAAAATATGATAAAATAGCGGATCAATTGACCGATTGAGCGTTGAACCCCCCTTGACAGCTTGCGTCCACTGACTGTTTCATCCAAAAGCACTTTCGGAAGAATCCGGGAGGTGAGAAATACGCCGTAGAAAGTGCCTGCCAGGGTAACGATCATCCCCGTACTGATCCGCAGGACTCCCAGGGACAACCCCAGGGAATATATGCCCGTAGTGGCCCCCGGTACATCGTCGTACAAACCCCACGCCACGAGGATTGCAGGCAACAAGGCAAATCCGACAAGGGCCGATGCAAACAAAAAACCGACTCTCTGCACATGGAAATCCGCATCGCTGCGCAACAGTTTTATTCGCCAGAGCGGGGACGCGTGGAACAGCCAGTTCAGACCGCCGTAAATCATGTATATGAAGAAGAGGTAGGGAAATGCAATCGCCATGGATTTAAGCATCGACCGGAAAAGATAGACAGCGATTCCGGCATTCCCCCATAACTCGGCAATGATGATGACGACAAAAAATGCCCCGGTCACCCGAAACAACCAGATATAGAAACCGGTCTTGTTCAGAACGGAGCATTTTTTAATCCAGCGCACCAAGAAGTAAAGTGCCATGAGGGACACCATAAATATATAGAGCCTGGAAAGAGGAAGCGGCAAGCCGATGGCCACCCATAGATCCGAAACGATTTGAACACCCATCACCCCATAGACAGCCTGTTTTTTCCATGACTCATCTACCACCAGCACCAGAAGTCTGACACAGGCAATACCCCCAACGACGGTATAGACCAGCTTCAAATCGTCCGCATATGGCGAATAGACTAGAAACAACCCCAGTGTCGCCAAACTTATGAAGAGTGCACTTGCAACAGGTCTATCAGCGAGAAATTTCCAGTGTTCCGACGCCTTCAATGCGATCCTGTTCCTATGGATAACACCAATTAGCACCAGAATAAAGCAGAGCTGAAAAAGAAATTTCCATCCATGCTGGGTAAAAAAGCGGACACCCGGCCATGACATAAGTCGCAGGTCATCCAGGGACAGGGACCAGATTTTACTACTGAACTGGGAAAGGTATTCAAGGGAGAACAACGGTGGTGCTTTGCTGAACAGGTATTCCTGGCGAGCATCTGAGAATACAACACGCAAGTCAGCGTCAAGCACGTCAATTTTCCCCGCGACATCGCCGCCTTTGGCTTGCAGTACCAGCATATTCTCGAGACGATGCATGACAAGTTCAAGGCCGCCGTCAATTGTCTTAAATGCCTTGCCAAAGACCCGTTTAAGTTGTTCAGGCGGCTGATTTTTGAGCAGAGATGATTGCCAGGCTTCCCAGCGTTCCTTTTCCGACAGCCATTCCGTTTTCCAACCGTCAACCCGTCTGATTTCATTTTTCAAAGGTTTGCTGATGTTCTCAAGCATGGTTTTCTTGACCGCAATGGCTTGTCTGAGCACGTAGATTTTTGAATAATTAAAAGTGCCCGTTTCCTTCAGTTGCTCGAGTTTCCTTGTAAACGCGTCCAGGTCAGCCGCAATGGCGGCGTACTCTTTTTCAACAGCAGAAAAGTCATCCCCCTGCTCGAGGCCGTTTTTAAGGCGTGTAAAAAGGCCGGACAGGGTTGCCGACAAAGGGATAATCTCCGTCAGATCCGGGACGGCAATTTTCGTTTTCAGTTTCGCATCTGGCGTTTGAGCCTCTTTTTGTTGCTGGTCCGCCGCCACATGGCCCGGCACAAGAAAGACCACCCCTATCAACACAATCCCCAAAATTATATTTGCCGTTTTTCTCATTATCTTCGACCTTCCATCTTCACGAAGATGAAACCGCCTCCACGTCTTCAATGCTTTTGGGGATCGGTCTGCCCAGTACGCGGCAACCAGACTCGGTGACAAGCACATCGTCTTCGATGCGAACACCGCCGAATCCCATGTACGCTTCAACCTTTTTAAAATCGATGAAGGCGTCAAACTTGCCGGATGCTTTCCACTGCGCCATCAACTGCGATATGAAATAGATACCCGGCTCTACGGTCAGCACAAACCCGGGTTCAAGTTTGCGTGCCAGCCGGAGTTTGTGCCTCCCGAACTGGGTGCTGCGTTTGACAGTATCCGTATACCCCACATAATCTTCACCCAGGTCTTCCATGTCGTGAACATCCAGGCCCATCATATGCCCCAGACCGGCAGGCATAAAAAGAGCGTGTGCCCCTGCGGCCAGCGATTCTTCCACATCACCAGTCATCAGCCCAATCTGCTTCAGACCCGTCGTCAGTACGCGACACGCCAGGGTATGGATGTCCCGAAACTCGACACCGGGCCGTATGGCCTGAATACCGGCTGTCTGAGAATCCATAACGACCTGGTATATTTCTTTCTGCCGGGTATCGAACCTTCCACCCACAGGAAAGGTGCGGGTGATGTCGCTGGCATAGCGCAGGGGGGATTCCGCTCCGGAGTCATTGATAACCAGATCACCCGCCTGCATGGTGTTTTGGTGATACGGGTTATGGAGGATATCCCCACGAATGGAAAAAATGGTAGGAAACGCCATACGGCTGCCGGTTTCGGCGTAGACAAGGCTTTCCATTGCACCAACCACTTCCTGTTCAAGCAAGCCCGGAGATACCATTTTCATGGCCAGGATCTGCATGCGGTACGACATCTCCAGGGCCTTTTCAATCTCTTCGATTTCTGCAGCGCTTTTTATGGACCGCTGGGTCACAACAGCCCGGATCATCTTCGGCGAAACTTCTTCCCCCACAGCTCCGGGACTGATATCCAACAGGTAGGACAATTTGAGAATATTGTCTGCTCTGAATTGCGGCAAAAAATGGACCGGCCGCCCGGAATTCAGTGCTTTTGTTAATATTCCTTCTAGTTGGTCTGCCGGCTCAACTGCCTGAATACCTGCTTTTTCGCCCAATGAAACCAGGGAAGGCTGGGGCCCGGCCCACACGCTTTCCTCAAGCGTCATATCGTTCCCGAAAATCATCTCGCTGGACGCATCCACATCGATGACCGCTGTTAAGCCCGGATTTTCAAGTCCCCAGAAGTATAAGAATGAGCTGTCCTGCCGAAAAGGATATACATTGTCGCGAAAATTGATAGGGCTCTGGCTGTTTCCCAGAAAAAGAATCACACCGGTTCCGATATCCGCGGAAAGTCGCTTTCGCCGCCGGCCATAAATTTCTGCTGCAACCATCTGTTCATACTCCTTCTCGACCAAAATATTCCAGTTTATAGAAGCCATCTCAAAAAAAGGGTTTTGGCTCAAGTTCAAGGCAGGCCCGAACTTCAACCCGCAGGTGCCCGCAGGAAATGCCCTTGGGGTGCATACTCAAGTATTCCGAGGAGTTGAAGCAAGGGACCAACACAGAAATTGGGCTAAAAAACTTTTTTGAGATAGCTTCTAATCTGATTTTATGGCGCCATCCGCCACCCGGTCGATGGTGGAGGTAGGCCAGATGGGCTGATCTTTTTCCAAGTCCGTGTCTGGAAACATACCAAATTTGCTGCTGCCCACATGACATCCAGGCCAGCACCTGGCCCGGTAGTATCGCATGGGCTTTTCGGGGATGTCACCATCTCCCGGGTACCATACGCCGGCTGCAATGGGGTATTCCCATGTCTCACTCCTGGTAGCAGAAGCTTTTTCGGATGCACTGGTCACGATGACGGCAAAGGATGTCACCGCCGAAAAAGCCAGAAAAAATATCAGGATGTATTTCATTTCCCTTTCTCCTTTCCCAACCCGTAAGCCGGGGGAATACGCTCGCTGTTGCGGTTCAATATTACTTGTTCAAAATTGAAGAGCCTCGCAGCAAGCTACGAGAAATCTTCATCGGATCGGTACAACCTTTCCGGGTTCGCCACCAGCGGCAGAGATTTTCGATCAGCATAATTCCGCGCAGATTCTACCCCCCCGGCCATGACGGGACAGGCCACCCAGTGGTCCGGATCGACTTCCATCAATTCCGGAACGGCCTTTGAACACTGGGCCACGGCAAAATTGCATCGCGGGTGGAAGCGGCACCCGGATGGAGGATCGATGGCACTGGGAATTTCGCCCTGGGGAATTGCGTGCTTCCTTTTGAATTTCGGATCCGGAACAGGAACGGCGGCCAACAGCGAAACCGTGTAGGGGTGAACCGGGTGCTTGAACACGGATTCCAGGGGACCGATTTCCATAATCTTTCCCAGATACATGATGGCAATCCTGTCACAGATGTACTTGCAGGTAGCCAGGTCATGGGTGATAAAAAGATAGGTCAGATCAAACTCATCTTTCAATTTTACCATCAACTCGAGAATCATGGCACTCACGGAAACATCGGCCATGGCGATGGGCTCGTCCGCGACCACAAAATCCGGATTGGTAATCAGAGCCCGGGCGATAACCACACGCTGACGCTGCCCACCTGAGAGCTGGTGCGGGTATTTGTCATACAGAAACGACGCCGGCGACATGCCTACCTTCTCCATTATTTCCAGGGTGTGCCCACGAACTTCCGAGGTTCGCTGGTTTGAATGGATGGCCAGCGGGTGCCCAATGGAGTCACCGATGCGCATCCGCGGGTTCAATGAAGCAAAGGGGTCCTGAAAGATGATCTGCATGTTTTCCCGCATCTTGCGCATTTCTTCGGGTGAGGACTCGAAAAGGGGTTGCCCCCGGTAGAGAATCTGACCCGCGGTTGGATCCAGCAGCCGCAATGCGAGGCGCCCCGTCGTGGTCTTACCACAACCGCTTTCACCGGCCAGGCCCAGTACCTCGCCTTGGCGGATGAAAAAGGAAACATCATCCACGGCCCGTACCACCCGCTTCTCCTTTGTAAACAGATAGGAGAACAGTCCTGTATCCAGAGGGAAGTACTTTTTTAAATTTTTAACATCCAGTAGTTTCATGTTTTTTTTAGCCTATTGGCGATTTAGGCTGAAGACTATATCCTGTTTATTGTGTTCATTGTGTTCGTTGTGTTTATTGCGTTGCTCTCGGCAAAGGGTACACAGCTCTCAAACATGCCCCAGTTTCACCAACTCAATGAACCCAAGAAGCTCAACAAACTCAATGAACTTCTTTTCCTTTGGACCCTCAGGTATATAACCAGCAGGCAGCCCGATGCCCGGTCGTCTGTCCCAGTTCAGGGTTTTTGTTTTTACAGATCTCCATCACCTGGGGACACCGGGGATTGAACACACACCCTCGCGGCGGGTCCACAAGGTCCGGGGGGGAGCCGGGCATGGTTTTCAATTTCGGTTGTTCCAGTTGAATGTTGGGAATGGATGCCAGCAGCCCCTGGGTGTAGGGATGCATGGGATTTGCAAAAACATCTTCGGATACCCCGGTTTCCGCAATCCGCCCCCCGTACATGACGGTGATGCGGTCCGCCATCTGCGCTACGATGCCCAGGTTGTGCGAAATCAGGAGAATAGTCAGGTTGAAATCCGCCCTCAGTTCATTCAAAAGATCGAGAAACTGGGCCTCCACGATAACATCCAGAGCCGTGGTGGGTTCATCGGCAATCAATAGATCAGGGTTCAGAATCAATCCCATACCGATCATGATGCGCTGACGCATGCCCCCCGACATCTGATGGGGATATTCAAAGAGACGTTCCCGGGCAATGCCCAGTCTTTCCAGCATGGCCCCTGCTTTCTCCAAAGCCTGTTTTCTGGACACCCCGGTTTTATGGGTTTGTATGGTTTCCACAAATTGATCCCCGATCCTGAACAGTGGATTCAGCGATGTCAACGGGTCCTGGAAAATCATGGCGATCCGCTTTCCGCGAAGCGATAGGACATCCTTTGCACTCATTTTGAGGATATCCTGATTGTGATAGGTGATCCTGCCCGCTGTAATTCTTCCAGGGGGTCTGAGCATTCTGATAATGGAAAATCCCAGGGTTGATTTTCCACAACCGGATTCCCCGACCAGCCCCATCACTTCACCCTTTTTCAGATTGAGGCTTACATTCTCCACCGCACGTACCGTACCGATATGAATGGGAAACTGTACGTCCAGATTTTCGATTTCCAATATATGATCTTGCAAACTAACGCTCCAATAACCGGGGGTTTAAAATCTCCGCCAGCCCTTCTCCCAGCATGGTAAATCCAAGGGCCAGGATTGAAATCATGGCCCCAGGAAAAGTTATCAGCCACCACTGACCCGAAGGCAGATATTTCTTACCCATGGCCAGATCCATTCCCCAGTCCACGATACTGGGTGGAAGACCCAGACCCAGATATGTCAGCGCCGCCTCGATCATGATCGCGTCACCTATATTCATGGTAAACACCACCACGGTTGTGGCAATCACGTTGGGAAAGATATACTTCCACAATATGGTCATTCCCGGCGCCCCGATAGCGCGTGCGGCCTCCACATACAACTCTTCCTTGATGCTGAGTGTCTGACCCCGCACCAGACGAAAATAGGTTGGAATATAAATAACCGACACGGCCAGAGTGATGCTGATAATTCCCGGTTCCAGCATGGCGGCAAACGCAATGGCCAGAATGAGCCCTGGAAAGGAATAGACTGAATCCATGACCAGGGATAGACTCTTGTCAAAAATACCGCCGGAATACCCGGAGATCAACCCCAGGCTGATGCCAATGAGCGAGGAAATAATGGCCGCCAGAATGGCCACCCCCAGAATGGTTCGCGATCCAAACACAATACGCGAAAACACATCCCGCTGCAGATTGTCCGTACCGAACAAATGATCGATTCCGGGTGGTGCCAGTTGCGGTCCGGCTTCCTGATCGTGGGGATCGAAGGGCGCGATGCTTGAGGCAAACATGGCCATAAAAAGAACCGATGCAACGATAATGGCCCCTGCCACCAGAATCCACCACTCCGCACCATACTGCCTGCCCATACCGACAAAACGGGCCAAAAGCTTTCCCACGCCTGCTGAGGGAGAGTATTTCAATCAATTTCCTCCAAAATAAATTGGCGACGCCAATTTATTTTCTCGTAATAGCCTTTTAGCGGTTTAGGCTAAGGACTGTAGGCTGTTAGCCGCTTACAGCTTATTGCTTTCAGCTGTCAGCTACCCTCCAACCCTAGTATCACCCTTGTACCACCCTCGAACCCTTTGTCTAGTACCTCACCCGCGGATCTATCAGGGCATACACGATGTCCACCACCAGAGAAACCAGGGCTACAATCACCGCAAAAACAACGATCACCCCTTGAATGGTGGGGTAGTCCCGGAGATATATGCGCTCCAGCAGCAATCGTCCCATTCCGGGCCAGGAAAATGTTGTTTCCGTTAACACGGCACCTGCCATGAGAAGGGCTACCTGGAGACCCATCATGGTCAATATGGGAACAAAGGCGTTCAGCATGGCATGCTTGTATACAACCCGGCGATGCCGGATGCCCCTGGCCTCGGCCGCCAGTATGTAATCCGATTTCAGCACATCGAGCATGTTGGCCCTGGTGAGCCGGATAAATATGCCTGACAGGGTCAAGCCCAGGGTAAAAGACGGCAGTATCAGATGGATGAGAACATCTTTCAACGCCTCGAAATCTCTCACCAGAATAGTGTCCAGTATGTAGAAACCGGTTTTTTCGAACATGGACACGAACACCCGTGCACCGGTTCGGCCGGCCACCGGAAGCACATCCATCCAGACGCCGAAAATCATCTGTAGCATCAACCCCAGCCAATATACCGGGATACAGTATATGACGATGCCATAAAGTCGAATCGCATAATCCTGGGGAGATCTGCGTTTGTCGGCGGCATAGGCACCCAGTGTCACGCCCACCAGAAGTGTGATGAGCATGCCAAAAAAGGTGAGCTCCATGGTGGCCGGGATTTTCATCTTGATGGCATCCACGACACGCTCATTGAAAATCATAGAGTTGCCGAGATCAAAACGACAAATTTGCAACAGGTAGTCACCATATTGCACGATCAGTGGCCGGTTGAGCCCCAGCTCCTCTTTTTTCTGTTCGATGACGCTTTCAGGCGCATGGCCACCGAGCATGGAAGAGACCGGGTCGCCGGGCATCACGCGAATCACCACAAAAACAATGCTCAAGAGGATAAAAAGCATGGGCAATGTCAGGAATGTCCGTGTAATGATGTATCGAATGAGATTTTTCATCTATTGCGGGTCTGTGACGAAAAAAGCATGATATCCGCACACCTGGTACGGATATCATGCCTAAAGACACTTATTTTGTGCGTTTGATGGGTGAATACATAAACTGCAATGTGGGAGAAATCATAATGCCTTCGATGTTTTTCTGGGAGAACAGATAAAGTGTTCCCTGAAAAATCGGGGCTGTGGGGACTTCGTCGGTCCACATCTGCTGAACTGTCTTGTAGATGGCGGCTCTTTTGTTCTCATCCGCGTTTTTCTGTCCTTCCACAAACAAATTGTCCCAGACCTCGCTGGAAAAATAGATGCCGTTGCCTTTGGACCCGGCTGTTCCGGCAAAAGCGGCGGTGTAGTTGTCCGGGTCGATATAGTCCGGGTACCAGCCCAGAAGATAAACCGGCATCAACTGCTCTCTCCAGTTATTTTTGTAGGTAGCCCACTCGGCGGATTTTACCGTTACATCGATTACACCGGTGGCCTCCAGTTGCGTCTTGATGACGGCTGCCATGTCCACTTCCGTATCACCATAATGGCTGGGTGTGTACCAGAATTCAAAGGTCAGCTTGTTGCTGCTGTTGAATCCTCTTGAACCCAGCAGCTCCTTGGCTTTGGCGATGTTGCCGTCGCCCCAGGTCGTTTTGAAATTATCCATGTGAGTCCACATGCCCATGGGGACCATGGAGTAGAGGGGTTCATTCTGTCCCAGAAAAACTTTTTTGATGATTTCAGGACGATTGAGTGCCGCGGCAACCCCCTGTCTTACGATTTTATCGTCAAACGGCGGGGTGTTGTTCTGAAAACAGAGATACCGGATATAGGGCCCCTGGCCTACGATGGTGTTAATTTTTGGTGATTTTTGCAGATCATTGATATCCGATGGATTGAAGGATTTGAATGCAAAATCAAGTTCACCCTTTTCCAGGGCAAGACGCATGGTGGTTGCATCCGCAAAATAACGTATGACCACCCGGTCATTCTTGGGTTTATCCCCCGAGAAATAGGGGTTGACATCCAGGATGATCTCTTCGTCCCGCTTGAAGGCAACCGCCTGATACTCTCCGAGGCCCACCAGTTTACCCCCTTTGAGATCGCTGGGGTTTTTCACAACCTTGTCGGCCGGGTAGACATTGGGATTGACCGGATAATAAGGTACCGTTGCCACGAGAGAAGGAAAATAGGCCACAGGGTTTTTCAGAATAAATTTCACGTTGTACTTATCGACAATGTCTACTCTCTCGACAAAATCCGTGACCAGCCAGGAAGGATCCCCGGCAATCCGGATAACCCTGTCGATAGACCACTTGACCGCGTGAGAGTCGAAAGGTGTTCCATCCGAAAACTTGACACCCTCTTTCAACTTGAATGTATACTCTTTCCCGTCACTGCTGATGGTGTAGGATTCCGCCAGCCCGGGAACCAGATTGGTCTTCCCGGCAGGATAGCTCATCAGTCCCTGGTAGATATTGTAAAAAATTTCCCAGGTGTGAAAATCATATGCATTACAAGGATCCATGTCCGTAACCTTTTCGGTGGTACCGTAAACCAGCGCCTGGCCCTTGGCAAAGCAATTACCGGACAGCAAAAAAACGGCCATTACCAACACACTGAAAACAACTAACGTTTTTTTCATCCCTACCCCCTTCACATTAATCTGTTATGATGAAATACCCCGGTGCAGAAATCTTGCAGCCGCACCAAAACATTATAGTTGTAAATATAGAGTAGAAACAGGACGGGGTCAACAAAGAAGGTGTTGATTCGCAAGTTGAACCCATTATAACAAAAGCCTTACACGATTTTATTATCGTGCTTGTTTGATCTTATTTGCCGAAACAGTTTTGGAATGCTATCTTGACGCTCTGAGCCGCTACCCACGGAGCGGTTGGACCTTTCCGGGTCCTCCACCAGAGGTGTGGGTTTTAGATCAGAACAATAAAAATATTAGGACCGTATCATGCCAAATAAATTGCCCAGTATCTTTAACGATGTCATCGGGCCGGTCATGCGGGGCCCCTCCAGCTCCCATTGCGCTGCAGCCACAAGGATCGGGCTTCTCGCACGCTCCCTGATGAACAATACCATCGGATCGGTCCTGGTAGAATTTGACAGGGCCGGTTCGTTAGCAACCACCCACGCATCCCAGGGATCTGACATGGGTCTGTGCGGCGGTCTTCTGGGCCTTGAGCCTTCTGATGAGCGGCTTGTTCACTATCGGGAAGAGATCCGCAAGGCCGGTATTCAGGTTCGGTTCAAAACCGGTTCATACGGGGACGTACATCCAAATACGTACAGATTGCGTCTGAAAAACGCGACGGAGACCCATGATCTGGTGGCCTTGTCCACCGGTGGCGGCATGATCGAGGTCGTTGAAGTCGATGGTCATGCCGTGTCCATGCTGGGCGATCTTTATGAAACCTTGGTATATTTTGAGAAAAAAGAAAATGTCATCGCCCAGAATATCGAGAAAATCCTGCATGACAAAGGTAACATCCAGGTTCTGAAAGAAAAGAACAAACCACAAAACTTCATTCGCATAAAAACCAGAGTCCCCCTGGAGGATCGTCAATTAGACGCCATTTCAGCAGAACAAGGGGCCATCAGTGTTAAATGTCTGCCACCGGTCCTGCCCGTTTTGACACCCCGGGAAATAAATGTGCCCTTTGAATCCTGTGAACAGATGCTGGCCTTCAACCGGAACCGGCACCTGAACCTTGCAGAACTGGCCATTCTGTATGAAAGCGCCCGGGGAGGGATCGGCCGGGAAGAGATCTTCCACAAAATGATCGAAATTGTCAGGACCATGAAATCTTCCCTGGAAGTGGGACTGGCAGGAACCCGCCATAAAGACAGAATCCTGGGGTGCCAATCGGCTTTTTATCGTGAAAAACAACGATCCGGACAACTGCTGGATCTAGGTATCTTGAACCGTATTATTCTTTATGTCACGGCCCTGATGGAAACCAAGAGCGCCATGGGTGTGATTGTTGCCGCACCGACAGCAGGGTCCTGCGGTGGGTTGCCGGGTACGGTTCTGGGAACTGTGGACGCCATGGGACGCTCTGAAAACGAAACGGCCGAGGCTATGCTGGCCGCCGGTATGATCGGCATATTTATTTCGACTTTATCGACCTTTGCTGCGGAAGTGGCGGGCTGTCAGGCGGAGTGTGGTGCCGGATCCGGCATGGCTGCGGCCGCTATCGTGACCCTCGTGGGCGGAACCACGGAAAATGCCGTGGCAGCGGCTTCCATGGCATTGCAGAACAGTCTGGGTATGATCTGTGATCCCGTGGCCAGCAGGGTCGAAGTGCCCTGCCTGGGGAAAAATGTATTGGCGGCAAGCAATGCCGTATCCTGTGCAAACATGGCCCTCGCAGGTTACGACCCGGTTATTCCCCTGGATGAGGTTATTCACACCATGGATGCCGTGGGAAAACGTATCCCCTGCGAATTCCGGTGTACCGCCCTGGGCGGTCTTTCAGTGACCGAGACATCCAAACAAATTGAAAAAAAGCTGCTTAGAAACGATAGACCAAAAGACCGCTGAAAACCCCGCCACTGGGTGTCGGGAAATAAAGCACTTCTATAGATGTATTCTTATATCCGAATTCTACCGTAGGCGCCACTGCCGGGGTAATCCCGGCAAGGTTGGGGAAACGATCACCGTAACCGTACACAAGACCGGCATACAGATTGCCCTGAAAAAAAAAATTGCTGTTGCGGGAATCGTGTATTTTTTTTGTCTGAAACCGTCTCCCCCCGAATAAAGATTGATCGTGATAGCTGTTGCTGAACCCCAGTATGACCCAGTCGGAATAGGATAAGCCCAGCATTCCCGTATGTTCATTGGTATCACCGGACGGGTTGACGTGACGGGTGAACAGTCCCAATGTTATGGCCCACTGCTGCGCCTGGTTTTCTTTTTCCTCTGTTTCCTCCGCCATTCCTGTCAACGGCATCAACAGAATAAGAATAGACAGCAGCAAACTACAAAATACTTTTACAAACATTCGAGTCCTTCTAAAATTGTTCTAAATGACAACGGTTTTTCGCTCCATCAAAGCACAAGCCGAAAATTGAGCTTTTAACCCATGAATATGCATTGAGCAAGCCAAAAGATAAAACACGCTTTGGATTTGCAAACCAGATCTATCTTTTACATGTTGAGAAGACACCCGACATTGTGTTAAACAAATATCGTTCCAATACTAACTGTTACTCTATAATTCCCTAGGAAAGACGCATCATATTCTCTCATAGGATGATGGATGGTATTTCGCACCTTATAACGAAAGTTGCATGGTCGCATGAATTCTAATTGGCTAGATAAACTGGTATCACCGGAAGAGGTCCTGAGGCATATCAAACCTGGTATGACCATTTTTCTCGGAAGTGGTTTTGCTGAGCCTCGAACCCTTATGAAAAGTCTTATTGAGTCTGGACTCCCTGATACAAATGATTTGGAATTTATCCAACTGACAAGCTACAGTGACTTTTTATCACTGAACAATATGGACTATGGGAAATACCGGTTGAAAACATTTTTCTCCAGCTGGGTATCCAGCGAGGCCGTTATCAGCAACAGTGTCGATCTCATTCCAGCCAGAATTTCCCAACTCCCTAAAATCATCAAGTCCAACCGGATTCCCATAGATGTCGCTTTTATCCAGATTACACCGCCGGATGAAGCAGGCTATTGCAGCTTAGGGGTCGCCGTGGATATTGCCAGAGAGGCCATGGAAAAGGCCAAACTGGTAGTAGCAGAGGTCAATACCAAACTTCCCTTTACCTTCGGAGATACCATTGTATCCCTCGCCGATTTTGATCTTGTTGTAAAGTCAACTGAGCTGCCTACTTATTACAAACCCAAACCGGTCAGGCCTGTCATCGATCAAGTGGCAGCCAATATGGCCCAGCTGATAAAAGATGGGGACTGTATCAGCTTCCTGGTAGGGCCGCTCTTCGAAGCTCTCGGCCGTCACCTGGATAAAAAACGACACTTGGGGATACACACCCCTTATTTTTCAGACGCATTGATGGCCCTGGTGAAAAACGGCATCGCAACCAACTACCGTAAACCCCAGTACCGGGGAAAATCCGTTGCCTCCTATGCACTGGGAACACCGGCCTTGATGCAGTGGTTGGACCGCAATCCGCTTGTAGAATTCCAGAGTGTCGAGCAGGTGTTCGATCCCATCCAGATCGGCCGCATCCCCAATTTTGTGGTTGTCAACGAAGCGAATAAAGTAGACCTGCTTGGACGAATCGCCTTTACCGTGGGCAAAAACGATATCACTGCCGGACCCGGCAAAAGTGCTGACCTTTTTGCCGGAACCGAAATGTCCCCGGGTGGACGAAACATCATCGGTCTGCCCAGCAGGAATGCCATGGGGAAGCCCAATGTCGTGGTCATGCTCAAAAGTCTTCGTAATCAGTTTCACATGCGTGAATCCATCGACGCCGTTGTAACCGAATACGGCATTGCCAACCTGAAATGGCGCACCATCAGAGAAAGAGCCCAGGCCTTGATCGACATCGCCCACCCGGATGACAGAAAAAAACTGATGGAAGATGCCAAGGCAAAAAGGATAATTTTCCTGGATCAGATTTTTCTCTCGGACAGCGCCCGACTGTATCCCAGCGAAGCTGTTAACGAACATGTGATGAAGAACGGGCTGCCGGTTCGGTTCCGACCTATCAAGCCGTCTGACGAAGAAGCCATGCGGCGCTTTTTCTACCGTTTTTCTAAGCAATCCATTTTCCGTCGATTCTTCTTTCCGGTTTCAACCATGCCCCATAATAAAATGCAGACCTACGTCAATGTCGACTACCGCAGCGAAATGTCCATAGTGGCCTTGATCCATGAGCCCGGGCAGGAAATCATTATCGCTGAAGCAAGATATGCCAAAGATGAGGAGAATGGTTTTGGTGATCTGGCCTTCTTTGTGGACGAAAAATATCAAGGACTGGGCATCGCGCCGTATCTCTATGACTTGCTGACTCGCCTAGCCAAGGATCGAGGACTGAGAGGGTTTACAGCTGAAGTGATGCAGGAGAACAAAGGTATGCTAACGGTCTTTGAAAAAAGTGGACTGCCAATGGAAGCTTTGTTAAAAAACGGTATTTACAAGCTGAGAATGCCTTTTGATGAATAATCGGTGGAATTATGTCATATAAACACCATATTTGTGAACAGCCTCAACGGCCGCTCGAACATTCTCCAAGGGGGTAGTTGGGCCGATGTTGCATAGATACAGGCAAAAGTGCCCGTTTTTCCCACCGATTTCGATGTACTGTTTCACCCGCTCGGCTACTTCCACGGGTTTACTCAAGGCCAGAAAACCGGCACCAATGCCAAGCACCAGAGCAACCCTGTTTTTTTCAGCATAGGCCTTGTAAACTGCAGGGCCGATTTTGGCCACATCTGGATCCTGACCTTCCACAAAATCCGGGCAAACCCGAAGCTTTAAATCGAGAAGTTCTTCAGGTCTTCGCAGATAACTTTCACCGACCCAGTTAGGCACATAAACCTGTGGACCGCAAATCTCCCGCAATCTGAGAATATAGGGGATAATCCAGTCCTGCAGAATAGAGGTGTTGACAATGGGCAACGAGGCCATTGCATCACTTCCGCATATACTCCGGGCTGTTGGAAACTTCTCTTTAAGGTAAAGGATCCAGGGGATGATCACATCTTCGGTAAACCGATCAAAAAGTTCCTTGGCAAAGGTGGGGTCCGTCATGATATCCATGATCAACCGTTCAACGCCTCGTGCATTCGCTGCCATGGTAAAGGGTGCACAAAAGTTCAGCGTCGGATCCTTATCGACCCACTCACGGTATAGGGTGTTCATTTCAACAACCATGGGGAAGCGCCCGTCTGTCGTGAAATCGGGCGTTTGGATCTTTTTCAGGTCATTCCAGTTTTTAATCAACGGGTCAGTGCGGTCAACATCAGGCGAATTATGCTTGCTGTAAATTATTTTCTGTCCAATCGCCTCAACTTCAATATTGTAAATATCATAATCCAATAAAGGAACGTCCAGATCATATTTATGCGCCGTTGATAAAATTGCTGAAACCAGACATTGCGGATCTGAAAAGAATTCCGGGGCATCGAGACCGGATTCTTTCATTGCCAGTTCATGAATTTGAGCAAAGACCGGAACCCGGTCCGGTATGCCTGTCAAGGCATTTTCCAGACGGGTAATCCCTTCCTTAAAAAACGCATAATCGGGCGACCCGGCGCTGTTCAAGGAAGGTTTCAATTACATCCGTACCTTTTGACTCATGGGATCATACATCGGTTCGAGGTGGATCTCGATGGGAAACAGCTTCCCGGCAACGTTGATTTCATAATCCCCCGCCATGATCCAGTCATCATCGATGCCATCGGAATGTTTCAGATAACACATTCCGATGGAGCACCCATACAGATGAGAATAGGCGCCATGGGTATTTTCACTCATCAGTTCCCCATTGCGATAGATGGGTTCATCATGGTAAACTAGCGGTTCGGGGTTTTTTAGTGAGAACATGACCAGCTTGCGTTTCAGACCGGTTTTCTTTTGCCGGGCCAGTGCCTCCTTACCCAGAAATGATGCTTTCTCCATTTTGACACAGAACCCCAACCCGGATTCGAAAGGTGTCTGATCCGGTGTAATGTCGGCCCCCCAGTGTTTGTAGCCCTTTTCCAATCGCAGGGAGTCCAGGGCATGCAGACCGACCAGCTGGAGGTTGTATTTTTCTCCTTCCGCCATCAGCGCATCAAAGACGTTATTTGAAAATTCTGTCGGTATGTACAGTTCCCACCCCAGTTCCCCGACAAACGACATGCGGATGGCCAGCGGTCTTGCATAGGCGACATTGATCTCTTGTGCGGTGGCAAACGGAAACGCCGCGTTTGAAAGATCGGCATCGGTCAGATTTTGCAGAAATTCCCGTGCGTTCGGACCCATGACGGCGAGCATTGTGTAGCCGGAGGTCACCTCGGTCAGGGTCACGAAATCATTTTTCTTGATGTGACGATTTATGGTGTCGAAGTCCCGGACACCACAGGCACCCGGACTGACAATAAAGAATTTGTCTTCAGCCAGACGTGTAACCGTGATATCCGCTTCGATACCCCCCCGTTCGTTGAGCATCTGTGTGTAGACCACCTTACCAACCGGCACATCCACGTCATTGCAACAAGCATATTGCAAGGTCTTCATGGCATCACGCCCCTGAACGAGAAATTTAGCCATGGAGGAGAGATCATAGACACCCAGATTTTCACGTACCGCCATATGCTCTGCAGCCGAGTATTCGAACCAGTTCTGGCGCCCCCAGCTGTATGCATATACCGGTGTTACACCCTCGGGAGCAAACCAGTTGGCACGCTCCCAGCCGGCCACCACACCAAAGCAGGCACCGCGTTGTGCCAGTCTGTCGTGAAATGGCGTCTGACGGACATTTCTGGCGGTCTCCGGTTGTTTAAACGGCCAGTGATCCGCGTACAGATTGCCAACGGCTTCGATGACACGGTCGTGGACATAGCGCGTATTCTGCTGCCAACCGTAAAAACGCCGTACATCCACGGCCCACAGGTCTTCTTCGGGATAGCCCTGATCCATCCACTGGGCCAGTGCCCGGCCGGCGCCCCCCGCACTGGTGATGCCCACCGAATTCATACCGGTGGCTACAAAAAGGTTTTTGACACCGGGAACCTCACCCAGCATGTAAGCGGTATCGGGTGTAAAACTCTCCGGCACCGTTGTGAGGCTGTTAATTTCCGCTGTTTCAAAAGCCGGTACTCTTTTTATCGCGTTTTTCATGAATATTTCGAATTGATCCCAGTCTTCCTGGAGCTGGGTATATTGAAAATTTTCCGGAATACCCTGCATACCCCAGGGCTTGGCCACCGGTTCAAAACCGCCCATAAGAAGACCGCCCATCTCCTCCTTGATATAGATATAGCCATCCATATCCCGCACATACGGCATCCCCTTGTAGGTTCCCTCCATGGGATTGGTGGTCATGTGCATGTGTTCGGCAGCATACAGCGGAAAGCTGGCACCCATCATCTTACCCAATTCACGCGACCACATACCAGTGCAATTGACCAGAAATTCACATGCAATGTCCCCCTGGTCGGTGGTAAGCCCGCTGACGGTGTCCAGCCCTGAGACGATGCCGGGTTTAAAATGGACGCCGGTTACCTTGACGTTCTCGATGAATCTGGCACCACCTTTTCTGGCGCCCTTGGCCAATGCCTGGGTTGTATCTTCGGGGTTGGTGTGTCCGTCGTTCGGCTGGAACCATGCTGCTTCAAGATCGTCGGTATGCAGCAGGGGAAACAATCTTCGGGCTTCTGTCAGGCTGATTTCTTCCATTTCAATGCCGAATGCACGCGCCATCTGCATGGATCGATCATATTCTTCTTTGCGTGCCTTGGTCTGTGCGACCCGGATGGAACCAGGACGCTGATAACCCGTAGGCTGCCCGGTCTCCTCTTCCAGACGGGAATAAAGATCCGCGCCGTAAACAGCGAGTTTGGTCAAGGCGGCATTCGACCAGAGCTGGCCCAGCAAGCCTGCTGCAGCCCAGGTCGTTCCGGATGCAATCGTTTTACGCTCCACAACCACGACATCCTTCCAGCCTAATTTACACAAGTGGTAAGCGACACTGCAACCGACAATACCACCCCCGACAATGACAACCTGCGCGTGTGTGGGTAACTGTTCTGCCATGGGAACCTCCTGCATGGAATCTGAACGATTGGGTAACACTTTAAAAAGAATCATTACAATGGTTAATGCTTCAACTTTCGGTTTTCACCATCGATAGAGCGAAATGGGTGATCCAATGGCGATTTGCGCTGTTTGAGGCGCTTAGGGATTCTCACATCAGCGCATGAAAATAAACATCCAACATGAAAACCTGTCCATTTGGAAACCATGCCTGTTTAACCATATGACCAGCGCTGATGTTAGAAGTCCTTTCGGCGAGTTCGCAAAGCGCCAGGGGATTATTCATTTCGTGTTCGCTGAACCCATGAAGTTGAGTTAACCCACGCCCTGCTCTTTCTCGGCTTCGTCAACGATCTCCCGAATGTCCTGGAGCACGCTGTCTGAGAGCTGCGGCGGTTCGTACGTCTCCAGGATATCGATCATCTTGTCGTGTGCACGCTGGTAGAGGTCTGTGCTGCCGTCCGCCTCCCAGTCTTCGCGCATGCGCCGGTCCATCAGTTCGGCTCGGGATTGCGATGCCCTATGTTGATACGTTGATTCATGGGCCAGGTAGTCTTTTCCGATGCCCATCTCCCTGATAATGTCCACCGCCAAGGTCTCTTCGTTGACGGGTATACCTTTTACGGTATATTTAATCATTTCTGCAATTTCATTGTCGATGACCAGCTGTGCTAAATCAAAGGTGATTCCCATTTCGAGCATTCCCAGGCCGTATATGACGTTGGCTCCTGCCAGCGCCGGTAAAATGCCTGTAATGGTCTTTTCATGTCCCGACTGGGCATCGACCACCTTGCTGTCGCCCTAACCACCGGCGACGAAACACGGCAGACTGTAATAACGCGCCAGCCTTGCGACCGCGGCACTGATCATACCGGTTTCCGGCGATCCAACGGTTGCGGTAGCCCGGCGCAGGTCCAGCGGGCAGGTGGAGCTGCCATACATAAAGGGAGAGCCCTTGCGGCTCAGCTGGCTCAGCACCAGGCTGGAAAGCACTTCACAGTTCTGCACAACCAGGGTTCCCGCAAGGTGGATCGGAGCGGAACCCCCGGACATGGCCATGCCGATAACGTTCACCCCCAGACCGTGCCTGGCCGCGCCCATGATGATCTCGCAATGGTGATCCGTAAGCTTCAACGGGCTGATGGGGCAGGTGGTAAACGAGAGCAGCGGCCGTTCTCTCAGCTTCTCCTTGCTTCCTGAAATGGCCACGCATATGTCTACAATTTTCTCCAACTGAAACCCGTTGACCGGGCCCAGCCAGTGATGCTTGGTGGTGTTGGTCAGAGAAGCTTCCGCATTGTGGATCGCCTGGACCTCCGGCGGTTTGTCGTGCGAACACATAGCGCGCTCGTAAGTCTCCACGTTCTCCAGATAATCGATGAGGCGTGACGCTTTTTCGATGTCCGCCTTGGTGGTGTCGCGGTGTTCACCTGTATCGGGATCGACAAAGACAATCCCTTCACCAAAATTGGTAAACGTCACCCGGTTGTCCTCCAGCACCACGTCACTCTCAGGAATTCTTCCATAGGCAATAAACGTGGCCGGTGCGGTATGAATGGCATCCTCTACGACAAAATGGGGAATTTTTACGGTGCTACTTTTTGCATCAACCGTACAGCCCGCCCCGTGGTATATTTCAAGGGCTTTTTCATTTTCGACGAATACACCGGTATTACTCAAAACTTCCAGTGTCGCCAGATGAATTTCATGAAGCTCGTCATCGGTCATGAGATTGAGACTGAATCCGCTGTTGCGTTTGATACCGGCTTTTGGTCTACGTTTCATAGTGCCTCCTTGCTCGCCCTATATTTGATTTTATTTCTTTTTTTTCACTTCCATCTCGTATGCGTCGACAATCTCTTTCATGGCCTCGGAGACTTTGTCAGGCAGGGCATAGGGCTTATGATTTTCAAGGATGTCGATGGCTTTTGCATAAGCGCGATCCCTGATACTTTTGCCTTGCGTTACATCCATCCAGTCACCCCGCGAGCGTCTGTCGAACAGTTCGACCCGGGATTGGCTCCTCATGTAACGGAGATTCTGTTCGTGGGTGATGTAAGCGCCGCCGGGGCCGACCTCGTGTATGACATCCATGGCCAGGGTCTCGTCATTGACGACGACACCCCCGAGCGCGATTTGAATCATACGGATCATCTCCGCATCCATGATCAGCTTGGCGTAGTCCATGGTGAGTCCCTGTTCCAGAACGCCGGAACCGAAGATGATGTTCCCGCCTGAAAGCGCACTCAGCGTAGCGCTCAGGGTAAATTCATAACCGGATTGGATATCCGGCTCTTTGCTGTCCGATGCACCGCCGCCCACCCAGCCGGGCAGTCGGTAGTACTGGGCCATTTTGGCAAGCGATGCGTTGATCATACCATACTCGGGAGAACCGATGGCGGAGGTGCCGAATCTCAAATCCAGAATCGTGCTGGTGCTGCCATAGGTGCAGGGCAAACCTTTTTTCACCAACTGGGCCAGGGCGATGGTTGCCAGGACTTCGGCATTGTGGGTTACCAAGGTACCTGCCAGGGAAGCGCTGGCTGTTCCACCGGAGAGAGCCATGGGTATGATGAGAATCCCCAATCCGAGCCGGGCGCTCTCTATGATGACGTCGCAGGTATTTTCTCCAAGGGTAAGCGGACTGATGGGGCAGACGTTGACCGTAAAAATGGGTCGTTTCTGAAATATTTCCTTGCCACCCACGCACGCCGATGCGAGTTCGACCATTACCTGCAGGGACCTTGCCGAATCTGCACCGAGAAAGATATGCTTACCGGTGTTGGCCAACATGGCTTCGAGATTGTGCAGAGACTGTGTGCCATCCATGACATCTGTCGAGTTGACCATGCGCTCGGCTACACTGATCTCGTCCAGATAGTCGCCTACCCGGACCAGTTCACCACAGTCCTTTTTGGTCGCCCGCCGAACTTTTTTGGTATAGGGATCGATAACGTTGATGCAGCCGCCGAATGTGGTAAATCCAACACGGTTGGGCTCCATAATAAAGTCGTCGGCTGGGTTCCTGGCATCGTACACAAATGTGTGCGGGGACCTGAAAGCGGACTCCTCCACCAGAAACGATGGAATTCTCACGATCCCGAAACCCTCATACCTCTCCACCATGGCACCGCCGCCGTGAAATATTTCGAGTGCCTCCTCGCTCATCACCTTTATCCCGGTGTCCTGGAGGATTTGCAGGGTTGCATAGTGGATCGAATCAAGCTCGTCCCGTGATAATGAGCTCAGCCCCAAGCCCGAAGATGCACTGATTCCACTTCTGAAACGTCTTTTCATGACACCCCCTGTCACCAAATATGGTGCTTTGTAGCCGTGTCTGATCTGCTGTATGTCTTCAAAAGTCTTTGGTAAAATCAGGAATTGAGATAGCAAGAAAGATTTTCAGGATCCAATACCTTTTATTGGTTTTTTAAGCAACTATTTATGATAAAAAAATTCTTGATTCCACTTTTTTTTGGTTCAATTAATTTAGTTCAATTAAAAGGTGAATTTCTCAGATCTCTTGACTTTGGTCGCGATACAAATTAGAGTCATTTTTAACTGCGGCAAGACAATGTGCTATTTATCGTGCATCGAAGAACCTCACAGCATGCGAAGCACTGCCGAACGGCAGAACCTACGAAAAATGTTGTGATGTGCGGCAGTGCTTTGCAGCGACCATAAGAGATTCTGCCTAATTTAGATTCGCTCGCTAACCCCGCAGTAAGCTGCGGGGTTAGCGCAGGCTATTGCGGTTCAAATTTCAACTTACATAACGTGGTAGAAAAATGAATACAATTCTCAGTTTGGTACTCAAACGACTGGCATTTGGTCTGGTGACCATTATCGTTATCTCAGTTTTAATTTTTATCGGGGTGGAGGCGTTGCCCGGAGATCTGACCGAGGCAATTTTGGGACAAAGCGCTTTGCCTGAGACAATAGCGGCCTTTCGCAGGGAACTGAAACTGGATCTTCCCCCGCATATCCGCTATTTCGCCTGGCTGGGTGATATAATGCACGGAAACCTCGGCAATTCCCTGGCGAACGGGAGGCCCATTGCTGATCTGGTTGGCTGGCGATTTGCCAATACGCTCTTTCTGGCGTCCTCAGCAGCCGTGGTTGCCGTGCCCTTCGCTATTATGCTGGGTATCCTCGCTGCGCTATATCGCAACAGCTTGTTTGACCGGGCCATTTCCATCGCTACACTCAGTACTATTTCCTTTCCCGAGTTCTTTGTGGCCTATATTTTGGTGGCGTTGCTCTCGGTCAAATTGGTTGTGTTTCCCAGTATTTCAAATATCAACGACGGTATGGCATTTTGGGAAAAGATTCGAGCAATTGTCCTGCCCTGTTTGACCCTGACACTGGTGGTTGTCGCTCACATGATGAGACAGACACGTGCGGCCATCATCAACATCCTGGCCAGTCCCTTCATTGAAATGGCTCATCTGAAAGGCATAAAACGGTTACGGGTTATCGTGGTGCACGCTTTTCCGAACGCTCTCTCGCCCGTGATCAATGTGGTTGCGTTGAATCTGGCCTATCTGGTTGTGGGTGTGGTGATTGTGGAGGTCGTTTTTGTCTATCCGGGTCTGGGGCAGTTGCTGGTGGATTCAGTCTCCAAACGAGATCTTCCGGTCGTACAGGCAAGTTGTCTCATTTTTGCCGTGATCTACATTAGTCTAAACTTGCTCGCTGACGTACTGTCTATTATCAGTAATCCTCGCATGCGAAATCCTCGATAAGGAGAGCATTCAATGGCGGTTTTCAAATTATTGAGACAATCACCCTGGAGCGCACGATGCGGCATAGCTATCGTGCTGCTCAATATTGGCGCCGCAATACTCGCACCGGTGGTGGCACCTTATGGTGAGACTGAAATAACAGGCGATGTCTGGATGTCCATGAGCGGCGACCATCTACTGGGTACCGATCACCTGGGGAGAGACCTGTTCACACGCCTGCTTTATGGCGCCCGCAACACCATTGCAATCGCTTTTATTACCACCATGCTTTCGTTTGTGGTCGGAACTGTGTGCGGTTTTTTTGCAGCGACGCTGAAAGGATGGGTCGATCAACTTCTCAGTCGCCTGGTTGACATTCTCATGGCGTTTCCGACCCTCATTTTTGCTTTAATGGCCTTGTCCGTGGTCGGGACATCCATTGGTGCCTTGATCCTGGTGATCGCACTGTTGGACTCGACCCGGGTTTACCGCTTGTCACGCGCTGTGGCAATGGACATCGCCGTCATGGAATATGTTGAGGCTGCACGGCTGCGTGGTGAAAAAACCTGGTGGCTCATGCGCCAAGAAATCCTGCCCAACGCCATGCCGCCACTCGTGGCCGAATTTGGCCTGCGGTTCTGTTTCGTATTTTTGTTCATCGCCGCATTGTCCTTTCTGGGTCTTGGCATCCAACCGCCTATGGCGGACTGGGGCGGCATGGTCCGGGAAAATTCCGGTGCGATCACGTTTGGCATTTTCATTCCCTTGTGGCCGGCCGGGGCAATCGCTTTTCTGACAGTGGGTGTCAATTTAATCGTCGACTGGTTTCTACATGTCGCCAGCGGTTTGAAAGATTAGCCATCAAGCTTATGATACGGTGAATAGATGACGCAATTATTAGAGATGAAAGATATCTGGATTGAGGGATTCAGCGACGAAAAATGGCGGCCCATCATCAACGGCCTGAACCTTACCTTGGACAAAGGGGAAGTGCTGGGTTTAATCGGGGAATCCGGGGCCGGAAAATCAACCTTCGGCCTGGCTTCCATGGCTTATACCCGTCAGGGCTGCCGTATATCTTCCGGGTCCATCCTGTTCGATGGCATCGAACTGTTTGGAGCGTCGGAGAAGACCTTGAGAAAAATCAAAGGTGTTCGGATCGCCTATGTAGCCCAAAGTGCCGCGGCCTCTTTTAACCCGGCGCACCGGCTCATTAAGCAGTATGCAGAGGCTCCCGTTCAGCACCATATCATGTCCTTTGCAGAGGCTGAAAAGGAGGCCTTCGATATTTATAAACGGCTGCTGCTGCCGGATCCGGAACGCATCGGATACCGGTATCCGCACCAGGTGTCCGGTGGACAACTGCAACGTGCCATGGTTGCCATGGCAATGGCGTGCAAGCCGGACCTTATCATTTTTGACGAACCGACCACCGCACTGGATGTGACAACCCAGATTGAAGTTTTGGCCGCAATAAAACGCATCACCCGGCAATTCAATACAGCGGCCATTTACATCACCCATGACCTGGCTGTGGTGGCCCAGTTGGCAGACCGGATCATGGTGTTGCGCTATGGCAATTTGGTGGAAGAAAACAATGCCCGCCAATTGATTGCCCATCCGAAAGAGGAATACACCCGTGCCCTTCTTTCCGTCCGAACACTTCGAGAAGACAAGGACCTTTCAAAGACAGAACATGATACCATTCTGGAGGTCGAAAACGTCTCTGCAAGTTACACGGGCAAGGAGCTGGTCTTACAGGACATAGACCTGATAATCCGGCGTGGCCGGACCGTGGCGCTGGTGGGAGAATCGGGCAGCGGGAAAAGCACCCTGGCCCGGGTGATCACCGGGTTGCTTCCACCCCTCAAAGGTCGTGTCATTTATGACGGCCAGGATCTGCCACCGGCTTTAAGAAAGCGCAAAAAGGAAAGTCTCAGGGTGATGCAGATGATTTACCAGATGCCGGACACGGCCCTGAATCCCAGGCAACGGGTCAGCAGGATCATTGGACGCCCCCTTCAGTTTTACTATGGCATTCATGGCAAGGAGGCCGAGAAACGCGTTCTTGAGTTATTGGATAAGATCGAATTGACGCCAAAATACAAAGATCGATTTCCAGGAGAGCTCTCTGGTGGAGAAAAGCAACGGATTTGCATTGCGCGTGCTCTGGCAGCCGAACCCGATCTTATTATTTGTGATGAGGTCACCTCCGCCTTAGATCAGCTTGTGGCTGAAGATATTTTGAAGCTGCTGCGCAAGCTCCAAAATGACCTGCAGGTGTCATATCTTTTTATTACCCATGATCTGGCCACAGTTAAAGCCATAGCGGATGAAATTGTGGTCATGCTGCAGGGCAAGATCGTGGAACAGGGCCGTAAAACGGATATTCTGACACCACCTCACCATGAATATACCGACCTGCTGCTGGAATCGGTCCCGGAGATGGACCCGGATTGGCTCGACGGCGTGCTGGCCGAAAGGGAACGCAAATCCGCCATGGGCATTGCCGTGAAGACAACCTTTATCGAAGAATCTTGAAGGCCGTTATCGACGCATTTGAAGGGAGAACCACATGAAGTTTTTAGTCTGTTATGAAGAGGCGGATCCATCGGCGGAGATTTTAAAAAAAGCCCTAGCGCATGCCAAAGTCTGGAACGCCACATTAGAGGTCGTGAAAACACTTACGCGAGAGATTCCCATCAAACACGCCAGGATCCTGGAAATGGAAAAGGAAATGGAAACCACCGTGAGCATGAAAATTGGAGACAGCGGTGTAGCATATAATGTACAGTTGATGGTTACTTCCCTGGAGCCGGGAGAAAAACTGGTCAAATTTGCCGAAGAAGAGGAGATCGACCTTATTTTTATAGGTATTATAAAAAAATCTAAAGTCAACAAATTGTTATTTGGATCAACAGCCCAATATGTAATTTTACATGCGCCTTGTCCCGTGGTGACCATAAAAGTATAGGCCCCCGATTCCGCACACCTGCAAAACCACCGAATTAAAAAATTACATTCAAATAGGAGAGTAAAAATGAATGTTATCTGGATAACGTCGGACTCCTTTAGACGCGACCACATGGGGGCTTATGGCAACAAACAGATTCAAACCCCTTCTCTGGATATGCTGGCAGCCAGATCCGTAAGGTTTCAGCGGCATTATGCGGCGGGGTTTCCAACCATGCCTACGCGAGCGGATCATTTTACAGGACGCTGGACCATGTCCTTTATGGGTTGGTCTCCACTGCCATCAAACGTAACCACCCTGGCTGAAATGCTTTCTGCAAAAGGGCTGCATACCGCAGCGGTTGTCGATACCCCTTTCTATCTCAGGGACGGCATGAATTACGATCGCGGCTTCAAAAGCTTTTTTACAACTATCGGCCAGGAAGGTTCCGGAGCAAAAAAACTGAAAGACGGGCGGCACGAGTCACAGGATAGGCGTGCGGCATGGCGTTATGAATCAGATCACAATGCACCGCAGACCTTTACAACGGCGATGCGATGGCTTGAACGACACTATAAAGAAGACTTTTTTCTTTATGTCGACACATGGGACCCCCATGAACCATGGGATGCCCCCCCCTACTATACCGAACGTTACTGGCCGGGTTATGACGGTGAAATTATCGAACCGATCTACGGATGTTGGAAAGACGTGCCGGGGTTCACACAAGAAAGGCTTGAAAAGGCCCATGCATGCTATTGCGGTGAGATCAGCATGGTGGACACCTGGTTGGGATATCTCTTGCGAAGAATTGAAAACATGGGTCTCATGGAGAATACGGCCATCATTTTTACCTCGGACCACGGATTCTACTTTGGAGAACACGGTGGGCTTTTCGGGAAAATGGTTTATGAAATGGGACAGGATGGGGAATATCCGAAGCTGGATGACTGGGATAAACAGGTCCAAGGCGGCATATGGGCCTATTCACCTCTTTACGAAGAGATCGTCAATATTCCGTTATTGATTTCCATTCCCGGCATCTCGGCGGGTGTCTATGGGCAGGTAACTTCAGCGGTGGACGTGATGCCCACGGTCCTGGAGCTCTTGTCGTGTGACATACCTGACTTTGTGGAGGGCAACTCCCTTCTGCCGAAAATAAACGATCCAGCTGCCAGCGGCCGCGAGTTTACGGTCAGCAGTATCCCATTTGCCAACCCGGGTGATCCGGTAAGATCGGTCGACAATTTTCTTCGCATGCTGAAAGTCCCGACAGTTACGACCATTACCAGTGAGAATTATGCCCTCCTTTACAGCCCTGAAGCCGGCATGTCAAAGCTCTATGATCTCAACCTGGATCCCGGTCAGCAAAAAAATATTATCTCGGATCAACCGCATGTCGGCAAAGGACTTCATCAATACCTGGTTAAGTTTATGCGGGATACCCACCTTGCGGACTATCTCTTACAGCCAAGACTTGAGTTAATAATATGAACCTATCTCAAAAATGTCTTTTGCCCCAATCTCTGTGTTGCTCTCTCGTTTCAACTCCTCAAAATACAGAAGTATTCCTCCGGGTTGAAACTTGAGATCGCCTTGATTTGACGAAGATCCCGCGCTTTTTGCGGGGGAAAAAATCCTATTAAGGAGAGGATAAATGGAAAACGTAATGACCCGAATGGGGGATGGAAGCCGGATTGAAATGACTGCGGATGACGTCCGGAGGGATTTGGAAGCCGGTAGCCAGGAAGCTGCCGGACGCGCAAACGTACCTGCCCTGATCGATGACGAGATAAATTACCTGATGGATCTCTTTCAATCCAAAGATCGTGTGGTGGGAGTTGAAATGGGCAAGGAAGTCTGTTTGAGCTATGACAACATGACGTCTAAAATCAAACGGGCTCACATCCCCATCAGTAAGATACAACAACTGCTGTTGTTCGAAAGAGGGCTGGGTGCCGACACGCTGGAACTGACCCATATTGACTACAGTTTCAAGCAGTGTAAACACGTGGTGCAGTATGAAAAACCGAACATGGAACAGGCGGTACTGCAGACCATTGCCCCGATTTTCTATGGCGCCATGCCGAACCTCGGTCTGTACAGCGTACCCGACGGACCGGTGGTCAACCCTGGCGACCTGCTACCCGAAGGAAAGATTACCGAGGCCCAGCAAGCCTATGAAGAAATGGCGGAATACGCCATCAAAGACATGGTCTACGTGGGTAGTGAACTTTACGAGAAAGCCGGTGCGGACGGTATAAATTTCGACACTACCGCAGCTTCCGGAGATGCCGAATTTTATGCGACCTTGAAGGCTGTTGAAATCCTTCACAAAAAATATCCCGACATGGGTATAGAAATGGGAATGTCCGGTGAGTTTATATTGGGCATGCACGGAGATATAGAATATAACGGTGTACGCTTGGCCGGGCTTTTCCCCCAGGATCAGGTTAAACTGGCCCAAAAAGCAGGGGTAACGATTTTCGGCCCGGCCATCAATATTCTCACCAATGACTCACTTCCGTATAACCTGGCTCGTTCACTGGTTTTTACCAAAGCCTGCTCTGAGGCCTCGGATATTCCGATCCATGCCAACCTGGGCATGGGTGTCGGCGGTGTCCCCCTGACCCTCACGCCCCCTCTGGATGCCCTGTCGCGGGCATCCAAAGCACATGTCGAAATTTGCCGTTTGGACGGGTTGTAGGTGGGGGTCGGCGACCCGCTGGGAATGCATGCTGCACATGCAGTTGTCTCGGGAATGGGCGGATTACGAACTGCCGGAGATCTGGTAGCGCGTATGCAACTGAACCGGGGTATGCGAATCGATGCAGCCAAAGCGTATGTGGCGGGAAAACTGGGTGTCACGGTCGCCGATCTGGCGGACACGGTTGTCATGAACGAGGTCCGGGAAGATCTGGATATCGGACGTGTCAACGAAACACCCGCTGTCGCCAAGGGGATCGATGCCAAATTCAGAATAGCGGAACGCCTTGACTTGGAAATCAACTGCGTCAATATGTTTATGAAAAGAGTGGGCATTGATTCTTACCACGCATTTAAGTAGAAGCCATCTCAAAAAAGTTTTTTGGCCATGAAAACAATCCATGAAACAGTCGCTGTCGTTGTCGCCGGAGGCGGCACTGCCGGGCATGTGGCCGCAATTCAAGCTGCCAGAGCCGGTGTAAAGACCGCCGTGATCGAAGCGGGAAGCATGCTGGGGGGCACCATGACGGCCGGCGGTGTGTCGATGCCCAATCATTTTTTTTTCTTGGTTTTGGATCAGGTTTAATATACAGGGGCACAAAGAATGTTCTTGAAATAGGTTATCCTTTGAAACACATGATAGTGAAAGGGATGGGAAATGCCGATCGAAAGAACCGGTGTATCTGTCTTTAACGGCCTGGGATTGAATTTTCTGACCCGTGACGAACTGGATACCATTCATTCGGGTGCCTGCCATATTCTTAAGCATACCGGCGTGCTGGTGGAGTTTGAAGACGCCGCCGATCGGTTGCACAGTGCCGGGGCTTTTGTGTCACGGTCGGGGAAAAACTGGCTCGTTAAAATCCCCGAGTGGCTCGTGACCGAAAGCCTCGCAAGCACACCCAAAAGCGTCACGTATTTTGCCCGGGATCCGGAAAAGGATTTCCTGCTGGAAAACAACCGGGTCGGCTTCGGAACATTTGGAGAGCAGGTCAATATCATCGATCCCATTACCCGTAAATATCGCCCTTCCACAAAGCAAGACTGCTGCAACGTCTACCGCCTGATCGACGCACTCGATGAACTTGCTTTCTGCCAGCGAACCCTCTGCCCGGGCGATCAGCTGCCTGCCGCCCAGGCGGTCCACAATTTTCAGGCCCTTATTACCCACAACAGCAAGCACATCACCATCGGCATGGTTAACAGATCCTGCGTGGAAGTTATTGTACAAATGGCGGCAGCCGCCGTGGGCGGCATGGGCAAACTGCACCAAAGACCCATCTGTACCTGCTCCTGCTGTGTCACCAGTCCCCTGACCCTAACCACCCAGTTCTGTGAGGCCCTTATAGCTGCTGTGGAAGCAGGTATCAATGTGGATGTCATGACCATGGCCCTGGCAGGCGGCTCCGGTCCCGTCACCCTGGCAGGAACCATTGTTTTGACCATGGCCGAGCTTTTAAGCGGTCTGGTCCTGGCCCAGATCACCTGCAAAGGGGTGAACGTCACCTTTGGTTCCTGCAGCACCATTATGGATTTGAAAACCGGCCTGGCATCAACGGGCGCACCGGAATGGGGTCTGGTGGGCGCCGCCATCGCGCAGATGGCGAACTATTATCACATCCCCTGCCGGGTGGGGTCAGGGGTCAGCGATTCCAAGCTGCCCGATGCGCAAGCCGCCTACCAGTTCACCCTGAACGCTTTACCGCTGTCGCTCGCCGGCGCCAATATGATATTCGGGGCCGGCGGCATCGACAGCGGGCTTGCTTTTGACTACGCCAAGCTGATCATGGATCATGAATGCATTTGCCATATCCGGAAATTACTGGAAGGCGTGCGCGTGGACAACGAAACCATGGCGCTGGATCTTATCCATGACATCGGCCCCGGAGGTACGTTTCTGATTCACCGCCACACCCTCGAACGGACCAGATCCCAATCGGCCGTCCACTTGTTTGACCGAGGCACGCGGGAAGCCTGGATGGAAACCGCCGGTGGAAAGGATCTCACGGAAAGGGCCTACGGAAAGGCGCTGGAAATACTGGAGAGTCATCAGACCAAGGCGCTGCCGGACGGCGCCGCAGAAACGATCAATGGTCTGCTGGATGAATTTGAAGCCCAAATAAAATCCTAGAGCGATTTTATCGGACGTGACATTGTCGCTCCCTTAAATTTAAAAAAAGAGATGCGACAACACCCATGAGAACCTTAATATGACCATCACGACAGCTGTCATCAGACGCAGGGAATCATATGAAAGAAATTAGGGAAGCTGCCAGGAAAATACCGGTTCTGGCAGAAACGGATGTGCTTGTCGTGGGTAGTGGACCCGGAGGCCTTGCGGCGGCACTTGCTGCCGAACGAGAAGGCGTCCGTACCATCCTGTTGGAGCGATACGGATGCTTCGGGGGCAATATCACCCAGGCAGGTGTTGAATCTCTCGCCTGGTACCGTCACGAGGGCACCATAGATGCTCAGGGCATCGGTACCGAATTGGAGCAACGCGCCCAACAAATGGGCGCAACCGATCCCGAGCCCCAGTCCCGGAGTGAAGCTTTCAACACGGAACTATTCAAGATCGTGGCCGACACCCTCGTTCAGGAGACTGACATTATCCCGATCCTTCACTGTATGGCAGTGGAAACGGTGATGGACGGTGATGTCATAAAAGGGATCATCACGGAGAGCAAATCGGGTCGACAGGCCATCCTCGCAAAACGGGTAATCGACGCCACCGGCGATGCTGACATCGCTCATCTGGCGGGGGCACCCTGGCGCAAGGCTCCCAAAAATGAATTGTTGGGCGTAACCGTGACGTTCGCCGTGACAGGTGTCGATCGAAAGCGTTTCCTGGCACACGTAAAAAAACATCCTTCCACCTATAAAGACTGGGGGGTTGAAACGTCAGGCAAAGAAGATAACATGTTCAGCCCGTATCTGCGTGTTCCGTTTCAATTGGCCAGAAACGCCGGTGAAATTCCAGAAAATGTGCAGATCGCGGGAACCTGGGGCCGGATCAGCGAACAGGGAGACGCCACGTATCTGAACGTTGTTTATATGCCGGGCTTTGACAGTACGGATGTTCGTGATCTTACCCGCGGAGAAATAGATGGACGCCGCCAAGCCATGTGGGCGGTCAATGCACTGAAGAAATATACGCCGGGTTTTGAGAACGCAGCGCTCAGGGCGTTCGGTTCATCCCTGGGAATACGGGAGTCGAGAAAAATCATCGGGAGATACAATCTGACCGGAAACGACGTTCGCAATCAGGGACGTTTCGACGACGCTATGGGTATCTTTCCGGAATTTTTAGATGGGCATGGGATCCTGAGCCTACCCACGACCGGGCGTTACTTCCAGGTACCCTATGGCATCGTGATTCCCCAAAAGGTGGACAACCTGCTTGTGGCGGGCCGCTGCGTGGCAGGCGACCGTATTTCTCATTCAGCCACTCGCCAGATGATGTGCTGCACAGTTACCGGACAGGGAGCCGGCGTAGCGGCGGCACGCTCTATCAAAGAGAAAGTGAAGTGCCGTCAAGTGGATATTGCCGCCCTGCAAAAAGCCCTGTCAAAGCAGGGGGTGCGAATAAATTGACAGGCAAGACCAAGAAAGGAGCGCGATGAGTATTCAGGATTTCACAATGGACTTTTTCTCGTTGAAAGGGAAAAATGCCATCGTCACCGGCGGCAATACCGGACTTGGACAGGCATTCGCGTTGGCGCTGGCCAAGGCAGGTGCGAACCTGTTTGTACCCAGTATTCTGGATGATGACGGTGGTACCAAGGCGCTTGTTGAAGCGCAAGGTGTTGCGTATGAATTCATGCAGATCGACATTACCGATGACGGTGCGCCCAGGAAAATAATCGAAACCTGTGTCGCAACATTCGGATCTGTCGATATCCTGGTAAACAGTGCCGGCATCTGCATTTCGGCAGAAGTCGAAAGCTTTGGCAGGGAACCGTGGGACAAGATGGTGCACATCAATTTGACCGCCGCATTTGAACTCAGTTTTGAAGCGTCAAGGTTCATGATTTCTCAGAAAAGCGGTAAAATTATCAACATCTGTTCACTTTTCTCGTTTCTAGGGGGAAAATTGTCTTCGGCCTATGCCGCCACAAAGCATGGCCTGGCAGGTTTTACGAAAGCCTATTGTGATGAACTGGCTCAGCACAACATTCAGGTCAACGGGATTGCACCGGGGTATTATAAAACGGCTATTACGGAAAGGACAAGAAGCAACCCGGAAACGTGTCAACGGGTTTTGGATCACATCCCCGCCAATCGCTGGGGTGAGACAATGGACCTGATGGGTACGACCATATTCCTGGCCAGCAAAGCTTCAGACTATGTAAACGGCCATATACTCGTGGTTGACGGAGGCTACCTGGTTCGTTAATGAAAAAACAATATGTCATAGGTCTTGATGGGGGAACGCAGAGTACGAAAGTGGTCATTTTCGATCTGGAGGGCAATCTTGTATGCCAGGGGAAAAGAGAACTTCAACCCATGCACATGCCCAGGCCCGGGGTAGCGGAGCACCCGGATGACGACTTGTGGGATACCATCGTGGCGGCAAGCCTACAGGCAATGGCGTGCTTTTCGGGCGACATCAAATCCATATTGGGTATCGGCCTCTGCACCATTCGTTGCTGCAGGGCCTGTCTGAAAGAAGACGGCAGACTGGCTTCACCGGTCTTGAGCTGGATGGATCTGCGCCTGGCCCGCCCCTATGAGCACGAGAATCCACTGGTCAGGTATGTGACGACAACTTCCGGATATATCACCCACCGTTTTACAGGTCAGTTTAAGGATACGGCTGCCAATTACGAGGGGATGTGGCCCATCGATAAGGACACCTGGCAGTGGAGCAAAGATCCAGACGTCTTAAAAACCTTTAATGTACCAAGAAACAAGCTCTTTAAACTCGAAATGCCCGGAACAATCCTCGGGTATGTAAGCAATGAAGCCTCGGAACAAACCGGAATCCCGGCTGGAATTCCGGTGGTTGCAACCGCAAATGACAAGGCGGTGGAAGCCCTGGGTGCCGGTCTAACGCCGGGCAAAACCGCTCTCGTTTCCTTGGGAACCTACATCGGCGCTATGGTATACGGCGAAAAGAATGTAACGGATCCAAACAGCTTTTTCACCAACCTGGCATCCATACCCAACGACTATCTCTACGAAAGTGGCGGCATACGTCATGGAATGGGAACCGTCAGCTGGTTGAGAAATCTTTTCGGTGAAGACGTCCGCAGCATAGCGCAATCCCTCGGCATTTCCCCCGAAGAACTCCTGAACAGTGAAGCTCAAAAAGTTGCCCCGGGATGTGATGGGCTGATGACGGTTCCGGAATGGCTGGCACCGCCGGACAAACCTTTTAAAAAGGGCATCATGATCGGGTTTCACGGGCGCCATACCAGGGCGCATCTATACCGCTCCATGTTGGAAGCCATTGCATTGACCATGAAAAACCATGTCGAAGCCATGTGCCGGGAACTCGACATGGGACTGGACCAAATCATCGTATCCGGCGGGGGGGCACGAAGCGATGTGTTCATGCAGATTTTTGCAGACGTGTTCGGCGTCCCGGCCATCAGAAATGATATCACGGATGCCGCCGGTCTGGGTTCAGCCATTTGCGCCGCCGTGGCCGCGAAGGCTTATGACACTTTTGAGGCGGCCATTGAACAAATGGTCGGGATACGTGACAGGTTTTATTCCATTGCGAAGCATACCTCCCTATACGAGAAGCTGAACACGGATGTGTACAGACATATTACAGAATTTACGGATCCTGTTCTGGAGAAATCATATCCCATCTTCAAACAATAAAAAAAATGAGTTTCCCAAAGGAGAAAGAAACATGTCCTTGAAAAGGGATCAGATTGCAGAAGCGCTTGAAAATATCGTGGGAAAAGAACACGTCGTAACAGACGAACAGGTTTTAAAGGAGAGCAGTGTCGACCGTTTCAGAAGATTCGAAGCCTACCACGGCGTGTATCAACTGCCCTTGCCTGCCGCGGTCGTATATGTGAACAGCACCCAAGAGGTAGCCGCCGTAATTGAATTCGCCAACGAAAACAAGATCAATGTCGTTCCACGAACCGGTCACTCGGCCACGGAAGGCGGTCTTGAAACCGCTTTGGAAAACTCCATTGTCGTTGATGGATCCGGTATGAATCAGATCCTTGACATCGACACTTATAATATGCAGGCAACCGTGCAATGTGGCGCCTCTCTTCAAGAACTTGACGACCGTTTGAGAGAACAAGGTTACACAACCGGCCACTCACCCCAATCAAAACCGCTGGCGCAGCTGGGGGGGCTGGTTGCCACCAGAAGTATCGGCCAATTTTCGACCCTATACGGCGGTATTGAAGACATGGTGGTGGGGTTGGAAGCGGTTTTTCCGGGTAGCGGCATTACCCGTATAAAAAACGTACCTCGCAGGGCCGCCGGGCCTGATATCCGTCATGTCATCATTGGCAATGAAGGCACGCTTTGCTTTATCACGGAAGTTACCGTTAAAATTTTTAGATATTTTCCTGAAAACAACAAATTCCTGGGGTATACCCTGGATAATATGAAAACAGGTTTCGAAATTCTCCGGGAAGTCATGGTAAATGGTTACAGACCATCCGTCGCACGTCTGTATGATCCTGAAGACGGTTCCTACCACTTTTCTCATTTTGCTGAAGACAGGTGCGTATTGATTTTTGTGGCTGAAGGTGTAAAGCCTCTTGCGGACGCAACGGCCACGTCCATCGAGGATATCGTGGCCCGCTACGACGAATGTGTGAAAGTCGATCCAAAGCTGATCGAAAAATGGTTTGCCCACCTCAACTGGGACCCGGCCAATTTAGCGGCCGAAAAAGCCGAAATTATGGAAACCAAGAACGTCTGCAATACCACTGAAATATCCGCAAATTGGGGGCTCATAAATAACATCTACGACGTGTGCATGCAACGGGTAAGAAACGAGATTCCCGACCTGACACTGTTGGGGGCCCATTCTTCTCACAGTTATCTCAACGGAACCAACCTCTACTTTGTATACTTTTATAATGTGGTTGACTGCAAACCCGAAGAAGAACTCACAAAGTACCACCTGGCCATTAAAAAAATCATCGTTGAAGAGACGATCAAAGCCGGCGGCTCCATGTGCCATCACCACGGAGTCGGCAAGCATAGAACCCATTGGATCGAACAGGAATATGGATCCTCGTATTCCATCCTCAAGAAATTGAAAAGCGCTTTCGACCCCAACAACATCATGAATATGGGGACCATCATACCGTTGGAAAAGTAAATGAATGTTCTGGTGTGTTTCATAACTGTTCCCGAGTTGGAGCTCCTTGACGGCCAGGATTGGGTCATCGACAAAAACCTTCAAATCGATACCAGCTTCCTGAAACCCTCCCTGGATATCTATGACGAGAGCGCACTGGAAATCGCCTTGACTCTTTTAGATGCATCCGAAAAGACCAAGGTGCCCATGGAACTCACTGCCTTGACCATCGCCGGTCACGGAGCAACTCCCGTTCTGAAAACCCTGAATGCGCTGCGGTTTAAACGGGTCGTGCGCATCGACAACCAGGATGATCTCCGGTTCAGACCGAGGGCCATCGCTTCTGTCTTGACCCAATACGTTAGAAAACAGGGCCCCCAGGATGTGCTGCTGCTGGGTAGACAAACCAGTGTCGGTGAAAACGCGAAGACACATCTACTGACGGCGGAAATGCTGGGGTGGCCGTGCATCACCCAGGTTACCGGTATCGAACTGGTCGACAGGAACCACTTGACGGTGACCAGCCAGGTAGATGAAGGCCAGCTCCGGCAGCAAATCCAGACGCCGTGTGTGCTTTCTGTGGGAGATGCGCCAAATACCTATATGCGGGTTCCCACACTAAAGGACCGGATGCATCTCGGCAATCGGCCCGTCGAGATCCTGTCCATCAGGGATTTTCACCTGCCGGAGGAGACCGAGAAGCTAATAGACATGGAAATCATAAGCCATGCAAGACCCGGAATTCTCATCCAGGGGGAGACCCCCGAAAAAAAGGCCAGAGAGCTGTATGAAGTGTATTTGAAAGAAAGGCTGCAACTACTTTGATATTCAAGGGAATACTCAATGGCTGCTCGATGAACATCGCTTCTCAGGCCGAGGAGTTGAATGGTTTTATTGGCAAGCACTTGCGTTCAGTGGACACCATCGGCAGCACCATTCTTTTTTATTCCAGGGAAGAGCAGAAGGATGCGCTGCTTGGGTTGGTTCCCACCGCGTCCGCACAACTCATCCGTATCAGCCGCTATCAACCGGAAAATGTCCTCGAAGCGCTCGAAACCATTGAAAAGGGAGAGAGAACCCACCTGTACGTATTTCCCAGCGGGTTTGAAGGTTCGGAAATTGCCGTCCGATTAGCTTTCCGGCTGAAGGGCTCGTCTCTTGTGCAAGTGGAACAGATCGATTGTTCAAGCCAAAAGTTGATCGCAAAGAAAGCCGTCTATGCAAACCACGTTCTGGCTACTTTCAAGTTAACGAAAAAGCCCTATTGCATCTCCCTTGCCAAAGGAACCACCAACCGTCAGCCCATAGCCAAACGCGACACTATGACAGTTACCGAGGTTGACATGACCCACCTGCATCAAGACCGGTTCATCAAGGCGTCACAATCGACCCCTTTTAAACCGGCCAGGGATCTGACCAAGGCCGCGTTCCTTGTCATTGGCGGCAACGGCATGGGCAGTCATGAAAACACAAAAAAACTCCAACAGGTTGCCGAAACGATTGGAGCCGATTTTGGTGTCAGCCGTCCTGCAGCAATGCGTGTCTGGGCGCCCATGCACCGTCTGGTTGGCGTTTCCGGGGCCATGACAAAAGCGGATGTCTGCCTTGTTGCAGGGGTTTCCGGGGCCGCCGCTTTTTATGCCGGCATCGAAAAAAGTAAATTTATTGTCGCCATCAACAAAGACATTCGGGCACCCATCGTCAGGTCTGCCGACGTTGCCATCATTGATGACTACAAAGCGGTGATGGATGAGCTTGTCAAGATTATGACAACAAATATAACCGGGTCCAAAGGGCCAGGCTCTTTTTATACTCTGTAAGAGATTGTTTAGCATTTAGCATTTCGTGCTTCGAATTTTAACCATTATTGAAATTGGCAAGGATACCCGTTTTGGAGAAGAAACTGATTCATCCCATGAGTGAAACCTTTCACGATTACCTGAAAGACGAATCAAATATGACGGGGTCGGCGGAAAGTATTTCTTTCCCGGAAAACGAAGCGGAAATCGCTCAAATCCTTCGGGAGATGCGAGGACACGGAACGGCCGTCACGATTCAGGGCGGCAAGACCGGTATCGTCGGCAGTGCAGTGCCCTTGCAGGGCCACATTATGAACCTCTCCCGCATGAAAAAAGTAAAATCCTTTGCCATTGCAAAAGATGGCCAAAGATCGGTGACGGTTGAACCGGGGATCACCTTGCTTGAACTCCGAAAGGCGATTCAGCGGAACAAGACACATAGGGCGTTTTTCTGGCCACCGGATCCAACCGAACCAACAGCTAGCGTTGGCGGCATTGCTTCCACCAATGCTGAAGGCACCTGTTTTTATCTTTATGGAAGATCTGCTTCATATATCTCGGGTATTCGCGTCATGAACGCCGACGGATCCATCCGTGACCTCAGGAAGGGACAAGACGCTATTGTCATCAATGGTGATTCCAAAGATCTTCTGGATGTTTATCTGAGTGGCGAAGGGATGTATGGCGTGATCACGGAACTGACCCTGCGGTTGATACCCAAACCCAAAGAAATCTGGGGCATTGGTTTTTTCTTTGAAAACCCGGAAGAAGGGATGTCCTTTGCAGATCAGCTGAAAGCCGCCCCTTTTGACAGCCATGATGCAAATATTGCCGCCATGGAGTACCTGGATCAGACCATACTCAATGCCGTTGAAATGCATCCTTCCATGAAGATCCAATTAAAAACGACACCTGACACGGCACTGCATATTACAGCCATGGTTTATGTGGAAATTCATGGGGATCATGAAGATGCCATCCAAGAACTTGCCCATACGCTTTTAAAAATGAGTTCTACTTTTAACAGTGATATAGACAAGACATGGGCATTTTCCGGAGAGCCCGAGGTCGATAAGATGAGAAGCTTTCTGCATGCCGCTGCTGAAACCGCCATCCTGCACGTTGAAAAAGCCCGCCGTGAAGACCATAGAATTACCAAAACAGGTATAGATATCAGCCTGGAGCGGGAGGGGCTGAAGGCCCTGGTTCACCGATTTGAAAAACAACTTCGAACGGAAAATTTAAAAGCCAGCTTTTGGGGGCACCTTGGCAGCGGCAGTCTGCACATCGATATCCTGCCGGGAAATTACGAGGAGTTCGTTAAAGGCAAGACCTTGTTGGAAACATGGGCTGATAGCTTTCCAGCCCTTCTCGGGAAGGCCATCACATCGTATGGCATTGGAAAACTGAAAAAATCGATTTTCCTCAAAACAGCCTCGAAGACACATGTCAACGATGTGCTAAAATTGAAAAAGCAATTGGACAAGAACAATCTGTGGAACCCGGGCAATATGATCGGGGACTGAGATCAACATAGGAAAGGAGACCCCGTGAAACAGTTTGACAAACTCTATATCAACGGCAAATGGGTACAGCCGAATAATACCGATATCATCGAGGTTGTTAACCCGGCCACCGAAAGTATCTGTGCATGCGTTCCAAACGGAAACCAGGAAGATGTGAACGCTGCCGTCGCTTCTGCGCGCCAGGCATTTGACGGCTGGGCACATACACCAGCGCAAAAGCGCGCCAAGATCATGCATGCCGTTGCAGATGAAATGCAGCGTCGTGCCGACGAATTGATTGACGCACACGTCATCACCATGGGCTGCCCCCGTCACCTCACCGCCGGGCTGCACGTCGATGCTCCCATCGCCGCCATGCATAACTACGCAGAGCGTTCCGTACAGATGGACACCGTCGAAGAAAAAGACAACGTGTTGGTATACAAAGAACCTATCGGTGTTTGCGCCTTGATCAATCCCTGGAACTATCCCCTTCATCAACTTATCGGCAAGGTCGCCCCCGCACTTGCCGCCGGCTGTACCATCATCGCCAAACCTGCTGCGCAAACACCGCTGCAGGATTTTATCATGGCGGAAATTTTTGAAGCCGTGAGTCTGCCGGCAGGTGTGTTTAACCTGGTCAGCGGTTCAGGCAGCGTGATCGGCCCGGTCCTGAGCAGTCATCCCCAGGTGGATATGGTCTCTTTTACCGGTTCGACGTATGCGGGCATCAAGGTAGCCGAATCGGCAGCTCCGACGGTAAAACGTGTTTGTCAGGAACTCGGCGGAAAATCCCCATACATCATTACCGAAGACGCCGATCTTGAAACTGCCGTTCGCTACGGTGTCGAAGATGTGATGCTCAACACAGGTCAGACGTGCAATGCCCTGACCCGCATGTTCGTACCCCGGGGTTGCTATGAGAAAGCCGTCGGCATCGCCAAAAAGGCAGCGGAAGAACATATTGTCGGCGACCCAAACGATAGCAGCGTTACCATGGGCCCCATGGCATCGGCTGCACAAAAACAAACCGTACTCAATTATATCAAGACGGGCATTGCTGAAGGCGCAAGATTGGTCACCGGCGGTATTGACATGCCGCAGGGCCTGCATGTGGGCGCCTATGTAAACCCCACTGTTTTTGCTGATGTTACCAACGACATGGTCATCGCCAGGGAAGAAATTTTCGGACCTGTTCTTTGCATGATTGCCTACGATGATATCGAAGAGGCCATTGAAATGGCAAATGACACGGTATATGGCTTAGCATCCGGAGTTTATGCCAAAGACAAAGCGGGTGCACGAAAAATCGCCAGACGAATACGGGCAGGTCAGTGTTACATCCAGGGTGGCTATTTTAATCTGGAGGCGCCTTTTGGTGGTTTCAAACAATCCGGAAACGGGCGTGAATGGGGAGACCAGGCCATGCACGAATACGTCGAAATAAAAGCCATCATTGCTTAGCAGACTGCAGGTGATATAACCTTTGCCAAAATAACGTTCCTACTGTTCCGAAAAAAGCCGTGAGCTATATTCGGAACATATGTATTAGAAGCTATAAAGGAGATAACAATGAAAATCGGATGGATTGGACTGGGTAATATCGGAGGCATTATGGCATCGAACCTGATGAAAGCGGGGTATCACCTGATCGTACACGATCTTGAATACAAGGCCGCCGAAAAATTGATTGCATCGGGTGCTGAATGGGCAGACACACCCCAGGCGCTGGCCGGCAAAGCGGACACGATCATTACCTCTTTGCCCGGTCCCCCGCAGGTGAGAGCCGTGATGGAGAGCGAACAAGGGGTATTTGCAGGCATCCGCCCGGGCTGTACCTGGATCGACATGTCCACGACCGATGCCGAAGAGGTGGAACGGCTCGGGGGGATTGCCGCCGAAAAAGGCGTGTCTGTTCTGGAAGCGCCCCTTACCGGTGGTGTGACCCTCGCCAAGGCAGGCGGAATTACCATGCTCGTGGGCGGGGAAAAAGACGTTTTTGAATCACAACTGCCCATGTTGCGCAAGATCGGCGGCAAGATACTCCTCATGGGACCGCTGGGAAGTGCGAGCATCGTCAAGGTCATCACGAACCTGCTGGCGCTCGGCCACCTGATTATGGCCGGCGAGGCTTTCATGCTCGGAAACCAGGCCGGCATCGACCCGAAAGCGTTGCTTGAGGGTATCCAGGCCAGTTCCGGCAACAGTTATACCATCGAAAAAGAAATGCCGCTGGTGTACAATGGCAGCTATGACGTGGGGTTTTCAATGGCCCTGGCCTGTAAGGACCTGGGGCTGACAATGAAACATGCTCGGAAATATGGGGTGCCGCTGGAATTGGGGGCATTGGTGGAGCAGATTTTCGTCCGGGCGAAAAGACAATACGGTGAAGCGGCCAATTCCACCCAGGCGGTGAAGCTGCTCGAAGACACAATGAATGTCTATCTGCGTGCAACCGGGTATGAGGATTTTCGGTAAACATCCACACAAACGTTTTTCATAATAACATTCCGGTGACTCCGAAAAGGGGGTTTCAGATTATCTGATCATGGTACGCCCTTCAAACCTGTTGACGCAATTAATTTTAATATCCAGGGCGCTGGCAATGTTGAATTTCGCTTCAATGCCTTTGGCGCATCCAGGCAGCGGTGTCATGATGCCCAGGTTCAAATCCTGCCGAACCTCACCCATGATCACAGGATCGGTCAAATCGGAAATTGCCACCTTCAGTTTCTCCGCCACATAAGCCTTGGCCTGTTCAATTCGCATTCCCCGGGCCATTTGCACACGAGCAACCAGATCTCCGGCTCCTCGCATTCCGCCCATTCCCGAGGCATGCGCGTGGGTGATCGCCATGGCAAAGGGATCACCCACGCCAACCTACAAACCGTCCAGGCGGCATATTTCTACAATTGCCTTGGATGAACGCGAAACAATATCCATGGGCGGGTGATCGTTTACCGTCACCCCTCCGACCCCCATGCCCATATTGGGGTGAATGGGAATCTGTGCCACTTCGCCACATGCCTTGGTATAGGTAACCGTGCGGGCCAGGTTCCAGGGTGCCGATTCGTTGGTGTTTGTGTTGATCACCGGCCCGAAAATGGTAGCCCCGGCGGCCTCGGCCATCTTTACCTGGCGATGGGGATACATCCCTGCCAGGCGTTCTCCCTTGTAGGTCAATTCGCTGTGCATCCCCAGAACGAACTCCCCGGCCATGCCTATTTGAATGCACATATCCGGATATTTGGCCCTGAGCTTCTCCGTGGCCAGTAAAGCCGCGAGAAAGTCGGCATCCCCGGCAGCCCCGGTGGTATCCAGGTTGATCCCGTCAGCACCCGATTCATACATGGCGCTTGCAGCTGAAACGATATCCGCCACCAGGTATTCCACCGAGGCTTCATAAGATTGTTGTGCCTCTTCGATCTTGCCCATAGGCATCAATTCGCCCGGGTTGGGGAAAGGTCCGTCAGGCTGGCTGTATAGCCCCAGGTTGGGCTGAGCACCGTAAAACAGCGGGATATGCGTGACAAGCAAGGCTTGTTCCAAGATGGGTTGTTCCATGGTGATGATGGGTTTGACGGGCTTATAGGAATAATCCACATGGTTCAACTCCATGGTATCAGCCCCCATGATCTTCTCATAAATCTGCAAGGCCTGGATGCGGTCCACGTTGACGCCTACTCTGCGGATTTTCAACGTTCCGGCATCGTATGTGAGAATCACTTCATGGCCCGGTTCGACGCTCAAAAACCGAAATGGGCATTTAAATATATCCCGCAGGTGTTCGAGCTCCGACTGGGTCAGGGGATCTATTTGACCTCGTTGAGCAGCATCCTGGCTGCCACGCTGCAGGTCCTCCATTAATTCTTCTTCACTCAACGCAAGGACGGTTCCGTCCCCGTAGCGGGTTATAATGTTACGCATTAACTACCTCCTTTTATTGAATAACCCCGCAGCCGCGAAGCACTGCCGAACGGCAGAATCTACGGGGTTAGCGCTCGCTGTTTCGGTTCATCCAATGGCGGTGGAATCAAAACGAAATTGCCGAAATGCTTCTTCTCCAGAAACTCGCGCTGTGCGTCCACAATCTGTTCCAGCGAAAACGTCTTGGCAAGAATCGGCCGCAACTCGCCGCACTCGATGTAGGAAATAAGGTTTGGAAAAACAGGTTCGTCCCACGCGGTACAGCCGATCAGCGTCAGGTCTTTTAGATAGAAGGTGCGCATATCCAATTCAACGAGTGGGCCGGCAATCGCACCGGATGACACATACATCCCCCCTCTCTTAAGCACCTTCAGCATGCGGTCAAAGCCTGGCCCGGCAACGTTGTCAAAGACAACGTCCACAGAGTTTTCGCCGAGAATGGCAACGGTATCGTCGTTACGCTCAATGACACGATCTGGTCCTATGGACTGCACCTTCTCCATCTTCGCTTTCCCCGCAATTGCGGTCACAGAGGCACCACGCCGCTTCACCAGTTGCACGACAGCCGAGCCAACGCCACCGGATGCTCCGGCTACCAGCACGTGCTGTCCCTCGCGCACCCTGGCGCGATGCACCATATTCTCCGCTGTCCCGTAAGCACAGGGAATCGTGCCGAGTTCGGCATCGCTCCAATCGCAGTCCACCGCGAAAACCTCCCCGGCCGGCACCTTCACGAACTGTGCGAAGGCACCGTCAAAGTCGGAGCCCATCCAGATATTTTCCATAGACTCAAAACCAAACGGGCGCATACAAGACCGTACCAGTGCACGCGCACCAATGGTGCTTTCATCCCCGCCAGGGGCAACAGCGACGACACGGCCGCAGCAATCCGTGCCCTGGATGAACGGAAAGGGGGTTGCCTCGTTCCACCCGCCATCCGTCTTTTCTGTGGCGGTCTGTTCTTCCGCACATGCCGCATCCTCGGTACCTGATGAGACCGTGGATGAGTACCAACCGACACGTGTATTAATTTCAGTATTGTTAACACCGGCGGCAAGCACCTGCAGCAGAACCTCACCTGCTTCAAGTGCTGGAATGGGGACCTCACGGTACGCGAGTTTGTCATATCCGCCGTTCCCCGTTGTAACAACGGCCTTCATCTTAATGTCACAGCCATTTGGATCAAATCGCTCTTTGCTTGGAACCCTTTCGACCATCGCAACCACCCTTTCGGTATTATCCTTTTGATGAATGTTATCGCATTTGTCAAAGCAACATTCCGGTCACTCCGAAAAAGGGACTCCCTCGGCTGAGGGACCTGTTCGGAACATATGTATGACACCCCTTATAAACCATAGCCGGGGGCAACCGAAAACAACTGATGTCTGAGCATGTCCACGCGTAACATTTCTCCCGACGCCAATACAGATATCAATTTTATTAAAAAAAAGCAAAAAAAGCGTCATCCCTTTATAGCTTTGACCTTTGTCTCTTTTTGGTTTACAGCACTTAGGAAATTATTTTCCGGGTTCTCATTTAACAAGAACCAAGGGAGAAAGAAATGGAAATATCATTAAATGATCTGGGAGTCATTATTACCGCCGGGGCCTCGGGTATTGGTCTGAGCATAGCGGAAAAATTTATTGCAAACGGCGCCAGCGTCCATGTGTGCGACGTCAACGACCGGTTTTTGACGGAATGTAAAGCAGCCCTGCCAGGCATCGGAACAAGCCTGTGTGATGTTTCTGACGTTTCACAAGTCAAACAGATGTTTAGCGAAGCCTTGGGCCACCTGGGGAAACTCCACGTCCTTGTCAATGGTGCCGGCATCACCGGCCCCACGGCAAGCATAGAAGATGTTTTACCTGAAGATTGGGACAAAACCATCGCCGTCAATTTAAACGGCCAGTTCTACTGTTCCAGGGAGGCCATTCCCCTGATCAAGGCTTCCGGGGGTGGCTCCATTGTAAACATATCCTCCTGTTCGGGACTGATGGGTTCTCCTTTCAGATCGCCCTATTGTGCAGCCAAGTGGGGGATCATCGGTATGACAAAGACGATGGCCATGGAACTGGGGGAGTTTGGCATACGGGTAAACGCCATTTGTCCTGGAATTGTGGAAGGCTCCCGTATGGACTGCGTCATTGCCACCGATGCAAGACATAAAGGCACCACCGAAGAAGAAATCAGAAAAACATATAAAGCGTGTGTTTCCATGAAGACCTTTGTGACACCCGAGGATGTGGCCGACATGATATTATTTTTATGTTCCAAGGCCGGCAGTAGAATTTCCGGCCAGGCCATCGGCATTGACGGGAACATCGAAATTCTTCGTTAGAATCCCTATGCTGAGCCTCCACCCGCGGAGCGGGTGGGCTCAAGAAGCCCCCTCGAAGGGGGCTAGAATATCCAATATCGAATATCGATTACATGAATTTCGAAAGGAATAAGCATGCGTAAGGTACAACCCCGAATACAAATTCTATCCGAAGAGCAAAAGAAACTGTTTTATGAAAAAGCCCTGTGGATATTGGAAACGGTGGGCGTTAAAGTCGAGTGCCCGGAGGTGGTCCGGGAATTTGCCGACCAGCCCGGTGCAAGGTGTGAAAATGACGTGGTGAAACTTTCCGGAAAACTGGTTGAACGGGCATTGGAGAAAGCTCCCCGTCAAGTGGATATATACAATCGGCACGGTGAGCCGGCCTTCAGCCTCGGACCTGATTTTAATCACCATACCCGATTTTCCATCGGTTCACCAACGTTGAACTACCAACACCCGCAAACACGCGAAATTGAAGAATGGAAGCGATGCCATACCGGATTGATCGCGGGACTGGCCAATAGCCTGGATACCTTTGACGCCATTGCAACGCCCGGCACGATTCATGATTATGGCCCCGGGCAGGCAGACTATTTTTCAACCCTTGAATTGCTGGCCAACACCCATAAACCTGTAATTCTATTGGTATCAAAAGACACGGCCTTTCCCGGTATTTTGAGCTTCATCGAGCACTTGTTTCATGGCATGCGCGAAAAACCGTTTGTAATCCCTTATGTCAATAACATTACCCCCCTGGTCCTGAACAAAGGCACCACCGACAAAATGAGAACCGCTTATTCTATGGGGCTGCCGGTAATTTTCAATAATTTTGTCATGGCCGGGGCCAGCACCCCCATCACACCTGCCGGGTGCATGACCCTCGCCATTGCGGAACTGCTCATGGGCATTACCTGCAGCCAGATGATACAACCAGGGTCAAAAATTATCGCCGGCAGCCTTGCCAATTCATTTAACATGTCCACCATGAATGCGTTTTACAGCCCCTCGAGCCTGCTTGTCAGCCACGGAGTTGCGGAAATGATGGATTCTTTTGGCATCCCTCACAGCGGAACCTCAGGGAACAGCCTCGGATGGGAAGGGGACCTGATCGAAGCCGGGATCAAATGGCTGAATTATCTGCCGAGCATCATGGGCAAAGTCGGTCTGTGCCCTTTTGCCGGTCCGGTATTCCAGGCTACCACCCTCTCTGCAACAAGTATCGTACTGGCTTCCGAGGTAATCAGGGAAGCCCGCAAATATGCCCGGGGGTTTGAATTGGAAGACCATTTCCTGTTGGATGAGATTCAGGAAGTGGGTCACGGCGGTTCCTTTTTAGGCACCCAGTCAACATTCGAGCAGTTCAGAGACTACCAGCCACAAAGCGACATCTGGCCAAGTCTGACTCTCGAAAGCTGGAAGACTTCCGGCATGCCGACAAGCACTCGCATTCTGAGAGAAAAAACACTGCATCTGCTGAACCATCCAACGTTGCCTGCAGATCGTCAAGATGTTCTTGAAAAAGGCCAGGATTATATCACCCGACTGGACTTGTCGGGAAAATCAGGCAAGGGAAAATAACATATGGGAAAAAAAAGGCCGCACACAAACGTGTCCGGCCTTTTTTTTCAAGATTTAGAAAATGTTATACAAACCACCATCGTTCACCGTTTCGCATGCCATCCAGTGCCATGTGACCTGAGATAGGTCCATGTGTCACCTTGCTTGAACTGGCTTCAACCATCTGATTGAACATGGGAACAACCGTTCCGCTGTCATTTCTACATATTTCCTGCATATCCTCGTACATCTGTCTACGTTTGCCTTCATCCAGTTCTGCTCTTGCGGCTACCAGCAGTTTGTTAAATCGCTCATTGCTCCAGTGGGTATCATTCCAGGGAGCCCCATCAGCATAGGCAACCGAGAACATCATATCTTCAACGGGACGTCCGCCCCAGTAACACATACACCACTCTTTTTTGATCCAGACATTGCTCCAGTACCCGTCATCAGGCTCTCGAACGACATTGATGTTGATGCCCGCTTTTTTCGCCTGTTCCTTCATGAGCACGGCAGCATCGACGGCACCGGCAAAAGCGGCATCGGCAGCATGCAGATTAAAAACGTGATCCAGCATGCCTGCTTTTGTCATATAGAATTTTGCCTTGTCCGGGTCATATTTTCGTTGTTCCAGATTTTTTGCGTGGTATTTATTGACGGGTGCAATGGGATGATCGTTGCCGACTTCGCCATAGCCGCGCAAAACTTGCTTCAATAATGCTTCACGGTCAACAGCCAGCTTCAATGCCATGCGAACATTATTGTCATTGTATGGTTGTTGATCGACAAGCATGGGGATGGTGTAGTGGGCTGTTGCCGTTATACCGGTAACATTTATTCCCGGCATTTTTTTCATGAGATGGACGGTTTTCAGCTCAACACGATCCATGTAGTGTATCTGGCCGGTCTTCAAGGCATTTGTCCTGGCATTCGTATCAACGATAGACAAGGTTTCGATCTCATCAAAATGGGCCCTCCCCTCTTTCCAGTAATTGGGGTTGCGTTTTGCAAAGGACCTGACGCCTGGTTCCCAGGCCTCCAGAATATATCCCCCGGTACCGATGCCCTTTTCGAATTCCGGGCCTGCAGTTCCGGCAGGGCACATGGTTAAGTGATAGTCACCCAGGATAAACGGAAAATCGGCACTACCCCCGGAAAGCGTAAAAACAACTTCATATTTTCCATCGGCTTTAATGGACTCAATGCTTTTCAAGTACCCTTTGGCTGCAGACTTGGAATCTTCACCCAGATGGTGGTTTATGGAAAAGATTACATCTTCCGATGTCATGGTTTTGCCATTGTGAAATTCTACATCCTTGCGCAGCTTAAACGTCCAGACTTTTGCATCGGGCGTTGAATCCCAGGATTCAGCGAGTTCGGGAATGACATTGAAATTGTGATCGATTTCCACAAGACTGTTTCTTATCTGCCAGTTGATGTTCTGGTTCATGTTGGAAGTCAGTGTTGCGGGATCCATGGAGTCGGTAGTTGACCCGCCGGTAATGCCAATGATGAAGCGTCCACCCTTTTTGGGGGCAGCAGCCTGGGCTGTACCTGCAAGCAGCGCCGGGGAAAGCGTCGCTGCAAGACCCAGGGCTGAAACCTGTGCCATGAACTGTCGTCTACTAATTTTGTTCTGGTTAAACATTTCAGTTAATTTTGATAGCTCTGACATGTTGACCTCCTTTTCAATTGTTGATTAATAAAAAGATATGAAATGTTCATATGATTCTGCAGGTCCTGCAGACGTGTGATAATAGCTTTCAGCTGCGAGTCTATCCAAAACAGACATCACCAGACAGGAACTTGCTTTTTCTAAATTGAACCGAAAAAGCGAACGTATTCCCCGCTGCTTGCAGCGGGAACTTTCAATATGTCAAAATGATACCTACGCGTCAATACTTTATTTAATACAGTAAGTTGTGATCATAGCATTCCTCCCCGGGCATTCGATTTTAGTTTTTGCGCGCACAATTGCCGTTTCTATCATCGATCGCCGACAACCCAATTCGCACCAGCCAGTGGCGATCAGAAAAGTATCGCTTTCAGGGCAGTCAAAAGGCGGGAGACATTCTCCTGCCGCGCCGTGTGGCCCATGAGCCCGATACGCCAGATTTGTCCAGCCAAAGGCCCCAGACCGGCTCCGATTTCAATCTTGTACTGTGTAAGCAGCACGCTGCGCACGGCAGCTTCATCAACACCATCCGGGACTCTCACGGAGTTGAGCATGGGGAGACGATCCGCAGGTGCCACCAGCATGGAAAGCCCCATAGCCTCAAGCCCGTCCACCAGTTCTTCGTGATATGTCAGGTGCCGCTGATAAACGCTGTCAATCCCCTCCTCCATGATCAGTTGCAGTGCCTGATACAGACCATAATGCATGTTGATGGGGGCTGTGTGGTGATAGGCACGGGTGGCGCCTTTCCAATATTTCATGATCATGGAAAGATCCAGGTACCAGTTGGGCACCTTGGTTTTGCGGTTTTCTAAAGCGGCTACGGCCTTTTTCGAGAATGAAAGCGGCGCCAGGCCCGGGGGGCAGGAAAGGCATTTCTGGGTACCGCTGTATAGGGCATCGATTCCCCATGCATCCATGGCAATCTCGATACCACCGAGACTGGTAACGGCATCCACCAGATAGATTGTTTCAGAATTCTTTAACAACGCGCCGATTTCCTGCACCGGGTTTTTCACACCCGTGGAGGTCTCTGCATGAACCACGGCAACAATCTTGTAGGACTTTTTCATAAGTGCTGACTGCACCTCGCCGGTCACCACCGGCGTGCCCCATTCAAATTCCAGGGTGTCGACACGTGCGCCTAAACGCTGGGCCACATCCTGCATGCGCATACCGAAAACACCATTGATGAGAATGAGCACGGGATCATCTTTTTCGATCAGGTTCACAAAACAGGCTTCCATCCCGCAAGATCCGGTTCCCGACATGGGGATTGTCAGTGTGTTGTCCGTATTGAGCAAGGTTCGAAGGTTCTCTTTGATGGCATCCATGATGCGGATGAAGTAGGGGTCCAGGTGACCGAGGGACTTTTTGGATAGTGCCTCGTAAACCGCATCATGAACACAGGAAGGACCTGGGCCCATCAACAGAATTTCTTCAATGCCGTCAAGTAAATTGTCCATTCTCAGTTTGATCCTTTCAATTTTCGTGTTTGCCAGTCATAGATTTATTTGAAGATGGCTATCCCGTTTATTGAAGCGCGCCCCTCAGCACGATAGGGGGAATGTGCTCATCATTTCCGCTCACCAAAGATTAGCGGGAAGTTCCCTGGGCGACTGGGCACGCAAACTCGCAATACCGGCAGGGCTTTGAGACCCTGCTGGCCTCTTCGATCCCCATGATCGATCCATCGATCATTTCCGCATCAGCATCTCGTTGGTCGTTCTCCTTTTTGCAGAACGATCTCGCGAAGGCCCCGCTTCGAAACGCGTCCCTCGGGCATGCTTTGTGGCAAGGCCTGTCACAGTCATTGCAGGGATGGAAGTCGATGGGACCGGTTGGCGTCAGCTCAGCCTCCATGAAAATGGCCCTCAGGCGAACACGTGTTCCAAACTCCGGTGTGACCAGGAGGTTGTTTTTCCCGATCACTCCCAGACCGGCCAGATGGGCGGAATCCTTGAGGAAGGCACCACCGTACTCGATCTGATACGGCAGGGAAAGGGCCTTGATGCCAAGTTCTTCGCCCAGCCATATCCGCAGCTTTCTCGATTGCATCCGCATGATACCATTGCCGGGGGTAAAACCCGGAACTTTCATGCTCCACCAATCAAGTACCGGTTTGGATGCGGGGTGAACCAGCGCCCATACCAGCACTGATTTGTGGTTTTGGTTCCATTTCACCTCCTTGTATTCCTGGTAAAATGGTTTTTTGTCGTATATCGCATAGGAGCTGGACGCCTTCAGGGATTCGATGGTCGCGATTCCCGCCAATGATGCGCCCAGCGCTTTCGCCTTCTCGACGATGGTTTTCTCTATCCCATTGCCTTCATACTTCATGTGCTTGATTCCTTTTCCCCATGGATTTCGTGTTCAGGCTAATCAGGGCATCGGCCGCAACCACCCCCTGCCCTTCTGCCTTAAGCAGCAGCGGGTTGATGTCGAGTTCGATGATGGAAGACGGGTCTTTCTCCAGCATGCCGGCAACCGACAGGATAACATCGGTGGCAGCGTTCAGATCGGCAGGGGGCGCGCCCCGGAAACCGTTTAAAAGCGGCGCACACTTCAACCGGCCCAGGGCATGCAACACCTGCTCCCTGGTGGTCGGCATCAAAAGTGAAATACTGTCTTTCATCATCTCCACCAGAATGCCCCCCGCCCCCACCAAAAGATACGGACCGAATTGTTCATCGCGCGCCACGCCGACAATCAGCTCCGCCACGACATTGTCCACCATTTTCTCGATCAGAAAAGACTCGCTAAGATCCGATATCTCCTTCACCGCCGTGGACACATCGTCTGCACTGCCGAGATCGAGCCTGACACCTCCCATGTCGGTTTTGTGTGCAACACCTAGCGCTTTGACGACAACAGGATAGCCCAGCGATTCGGCTGCCGCAACCGCTTCCCCGGCACTGCGAACGACCCTCCCCTGTGGAATCCGGACACCATGCCGGGCAAGAAGGTTTTTGGATTCGACCTCGTCCAACGTCCTGACACAATTCTCCTGGTATTGGCTGAAACCCGTGAGCAAGGGTGGGCTGGGAGATCGACGCCAGGCTGATCCCACATTTACGGCCGCCTGGATGCCCGCGATTCCAGCATCGATCCCGGCTAGCATGGCAACACCCTCTTTCATCAGACGCGCCGCCACCGTTTCCGAGATGGTATCGGAAAAGGTCGCCATCACCGCGGCTTTGGTATTGGTTTGCTTTGCCGCCCGGACAAAACCCCTCTCGGCCCCGCCCCAGGTCGACTGGTCGCAAAGATCTTCCCTGGGGTAATCGAGCAGACAGAGCGCCAGGTCGAAATTTTCCGCCAAAAAGGCGCTGAAATTATCGGCCATGTGCTCCTCGTTATCCCAGTCGAACATCTGGAAATCGAAGGGATTGGCGGCTACCATCAGCTCGTGTATGATCCCGCGAAGACCCTGGGCTGTCTTTTCAGACAGGGGGGGCATGGTCAATCCCGGGCCCATGGCGTCGGCCAGAAGCGTGAGATCCCCCCCCGAGGTGCTCATGGCCCCTATTCGGCCACCGCTTAACGGGCCGAGAACGTGCAACACTTTCAGCGCTTCCATGAGTGCTTCCAGAGAATCCACACGCGCCACGCCAAGACGTTCGAACAGAGCGCTCACCAGGGAATCGGAACCAGCAAGCGACGCCGTATGCGATACGACTATTTTTTTGGCAGCCTCGGACCGACCGGTCTTGATAGCTACGATGGGTTTCCCCACTTCTCTGGCAGATTCGACTGCCTCCTGGAAAGCCTTCGGGTCAGACATGGACTCCACGTATATCCCAAGCGCTGTGACCCGATCCTGCCGGGCAAAGGTGTGGATTGCATCGTGGAGATCGAATTTCAGTTTATTTCCCAGGGATATCATATAAGCGATGGGGAGACCGCGCCTCTGCATGGTGAGGTTGAAGCCCACGTTGGACGACATGGTGATAATGGCCACGCCCCGGTCAACCCGTCGGCCACCCTGCTGGTCGGGCCAGAGCATGGCCCCGTCGAGATAGTTGAGGATCCCATAGCAATTCGGCCCCACCAGGGGCATGTCACCCGAAGCCTGCAAAAGTTTGTCCTGGAGTTCGGAACCCTCCTCACCCGCCTCGATAAAGCCGGTGGCATAACAGACGGCACCGCCCGCACCCCTTGCAGCAAGATCCCTGACGATGCCGATGGTGAGGTGACGGTTGACCCCCACATAGGCAGCATCCGGGCTTCCGGGCAGGTCCGCCACCGAGCGGTAGACCCTGCGCCCCAGGATCTCTGTTTTCTTGGGGTGGACCGGCCAGATCTCTCCTTGATACCCCATGCGGTCACTCTGGCGAATCACTTCCTGGGCCTGGGCACCGCCGAAAACGGCAATGGAACGTGGTTTCAAAAGACGCTCAAACGACATGTGGTGACCTCCAGGCATACGTTTCACCGTTTTTGATTTACGGGGAATCGATGATAGAACGAATTTCGGCGATATGTACCGGCCGGGTACCACAGCACCCTCCCACGACCGTGGCACCGCTTTCAATCCACTCAGTTACGTGTAGACCATAACGCTGCGGGTCAAGATCCGGCCGAAAGGCCAGGGTCCCATCGGTTTCTTTTTCTCCATCGAGTTCCCAGTCCTGTGGGATTGGAGCAAAGGTATTTGCATAACCCCCGATCCATTCGGTACCGGTTGCAGCCAGTAAAGGCATGGCACGGGTAATGCTTTCCGGCGCACAGCAGTTCACCAGGAACCCATGCACAGGTAAATCCCGCAGCACATTGACGGCATCTGTAATGGATTCACCGCTTCTCAGATTGCCGGATCGATCTTCGTGCAGTGTCCAGGCCACCCAGACCGGTTTACCGGTTTCACAGGCTGCTTTGGCTGCAGCGTGCCCTTCCGCAGTGCTGGACATGGTTTCACACAACAACAGGTCCACGTGCGGGGCCAGCAGTTCCGCCTGCTCCCTATAGAGGGCCTCTATTTTATCGCCGGGCCCTACCAGATCCGGACGAAAGCTCCCTCCCAGAGGGGGCAGCGAACCGGCAATCAGGACCTCACGTGACGAGTTGTCACGCGCTTCAATCGCCAGGATACAGGCAAGTGTGTTGAGTTCGGCAAACCGGTCTTCGATTCCCTCTTTTGCAAGGTCATTTCGGATGACACCATACGTGTTGGTGGTAATGATATCGGCCCCGGCTGCAATGTAATCCATATGGACCTGACGTACCACCGCAGGATCGCTCATCAATGCCCCGGCAGACCAGATGGTCTTCGGCACAGCCACCCCCCTGAAGCGCAATTCGCGCCCTAAACCGCCGTCAAGCAGAACCGGCTTGTCTGGAAATTGTAATAATCCCAAGGTTCGTTTCCTGATAAATGAGTTGTATTGCTTCAATCCCAAAAGTTGAGTTATTACTTCTTCGGTATGGATGGTTCATGAACATCATCAGGGATATCCATTATCTTTTTGGCATATTCGACATATTCTTCCATGGGCGTCGTAAACCTCACCACCAGCTTGGCCCCGTCCGGTGATCCGCCGCCATGCATACAGCCCGGGACCCCCGCGCCGATACTCAACCACTCGGACAGACGGGCCGCTTTGAAACGGGACTCTGCCGAGCAATCCCCGGCTTTCAGGCATTTTTTCAGAAACGGGCCGTATTCCGGGTGAGAGACATCTTCATACGAGGGCATGCAGCCGGTTTCAACGATACCACCGCCGATTTCCTGGGTCAGACGTTTGACCTCGTAAGGCAGCGTTGCCACCATCACCTTGTTGGTGTGAGCCGTATGGGGATCTGCAAAAAATGATCCTGAATCATGCTGGAAACCCAGGGCACAGGCACCGGCACCCAGTCCGAAGGTTATGGTGTTGTTGACACTCATGTCCACCAGCTTGTTCATGAATGTTTTGGCCTTCAAACCGTTGGCACGCGCCATCAGAATCGAAGCCCCGATCATGACATCCCCTTGACCGGTGACACAACCGCCGATGCAAGCCCGGTAGTTGGCGGTAAAATATTGAATCACTTTGCCCGAATATTTGGCTTCCCGGCACATGAATACACGCTCGTTGGGTACAAAGACATCATCAAAAAGCAGCCAGCCCTGGGTAATACCCGTATCCGGTACTTCCACGTCGGACGTTCTTTCAAATTCACGTTTATCGCTGGGATGCCGGGCTTCCACGATGGTCAACCCCTGGATGTCCCGCGGTACCACGCAAGCCAGCGCATAATCTTTGTCCGGATCTTTGTAGCCACTGCCCGGCAGCAGGAATATCTCCTGAGACGCCGCGGTGCCGCAGATCATCAACTTGGCCCCGCGAATGACGATGCCGTCTTCGCGAACCTCTTTTACGTGCAGGTTGGTGTCCGTTTCGGCCTGCTGGGAAGGGGTCTTGCTCCGATCCCCCTTGGCGTCGGTCAACGCGCCCGCAACCGTCAAACCCTCTTTTTCTGCATGCAGGATCCAGTTTTTCAAACGCGTTTTGTAATCCGTGCCGTATTCCGTATCCATCTCCTGGGTAACGGCCCACATGACGTTCATGGCATTCCAGCCCACACAGACCGCGCCTGTGCAGGTACCGGTGCGGCGGTAGTTCTGACGTTTGAACTTCATGTTGCTGATCAAAGCGCCTTCATCCTGCATCATGGAATTCCAGCGCAGTATCTTTTCACCCGTAAAAATCGATTTAGCCGTGTACATCTTTTCCAGTTCAGGGTCCCCAGCCGCATCGAAACACCGGGCGTGGCTTTCAACGGTCCGCTTGGTGGCCGGATGGGTCGTGACGTCCTGGATCAACTCCCCAAATTTATATATGTTCGGTCTCATTTTTCTAAGTGCTGCAAGATAGTCGTCGCGTGTTTTAATTGCCATGGTTCCTTCCTCTTTCCTTTTATTGGCAGCTGACCTGCTGCTGCTTATACTCCCTGATTTTTTCCAATATCAGCGGCACAAACTCCCGGCAGTCATCCACAATTCCATAATCCACCTGATCGAATACCGGCGATTTTTTATCGCTGTTGATGGCGATCATGACTTTTGCACCGGTTACACCGACCATGTGCTGCTGTTCACCGGACAATCCGATACCGATATAGGTTTCCGGACTGACCATCTTACCGCTCTGACCGATCATGGTGTCCAGTTCCGCCCAGCCTTCATCCACAGCAGGGCGGGTGCATCCCAGCCCCGCATTCAATGCCGTTGCCAATTCGGCAATCCGGTTCCAGCCGTGGATGTCTCCGGCCCCGGCCCCACCCGCAAGAACACATGACGCCGTATCCAATGGAATGCCGTCCGGTTCCTCTACCACAACCTCCAGGGTTTGGATCCTGCCGGTGAAATGAAACGGGCCCTGGATCGACACGATTTCATGCTTTCGTCCCCCTTCCGGTAATGGATCTGGAAATACGCCCTGAGCCACGGTGGCCATCTGGGGCCTTTTCTCCGGACAGACAATGGTGATCTCACCACCATAGGCCGGAATTTTCTGTTCGAGGATGCCTTCCTGGTTGATGCAAAGATCGATGCAGTGGGCTGTCAGACCGGTTTCGAGTCGGGCCGCCACCAAGGGTGCAAGCTCCCGACCCGCAGAGGTGGATCCCATGAGCATGATCTGGGGCTGGTGTTCCCGGACCAGTTTGACAATGGCGTCCGTGTAAGTTTCCGGGTGATAGACATCCAGATCCGGGTGGTCGCCCACATAAATGCGGTCCGCACCGGCGGCAAATATTTTTTCTACAAAAGTGTCGACCCCATGGCCCAACAGCACGACTTCCAGGGATGTTGCCAGCCCGTCGGCAAGTAGACGCGCCCGACCCACAAGCTGCGGCGTTACCGGCAAAAGATTACAGTTTTCCTGGTCGGCAATGACCCATATTGGGTCGTTATCATGATTCATTATGTTCACTCATTTACATTGGTCTTTTTCTTTAATACCCGGGTTCAAAGAGCCCGGCACTGGGTCGCCCCTATTACGGAATAAAACGCTTCATCACGTTTTGTTAAATATTCGGATTAGAGCACGCCCCCTTCTATCAGTTTCTGTAAAAGCAGTTCTGCCTTCTCTTCCCGGGTTCCTTCCAGAAACGTGACCCTGCGTGTATTTTCAACGGTGCGCATTTTCGTCACGATGGTGGGAGAGCCCTTGATGCCGACCGTTTCGGCCGGCACACCCAGATCCTCCAGACCCCAGTGGGTGATGACCTTTTTCCTGGCCTTGATGATCCCCGAAAAGCTTAGCGCTCTGGGAACGTTTAGATCTCGGGTTACCGTCAGCAATGCCGGCAGTCTGACCCGTATCCGTCGGTACCCATTTTCCTGGGCCGATTTCACTTCCCATGCTTCACCATTGCACATGCTTATTTCCTTGACCCTGGTCACCACCGGCATATCCAGCATAACCGCCATTTCCGGCCCCACCCATTCGGTAGCCCCGTCACTGCTGGCCATCCCGCAAAGCACGAGATCCACATTACCGATCTTCTGAATCCCCTTGACCAGTGTAAACGCCGTGGCATAGGCATCGGCGCCACCAAAACACGGATCGCAAAGCAGGAGACCCTTGTCGGCGCCCAGTGCCATGCACTCTTTAACGATACTGCCTGCTTCAGGAGGACCCATGCTCAGTACACAGATGTGGGCCTCCGTCTCCGTCTTGATCCGGAGCGCGGCCTCCAGGGCATGCTTGTCCAGCGGGTTCAGCACCATGGGCACATCGCATCGCAGCAATGTTTTGGCAACCGGATCGATTTTCAGGTTACAGGCCTGTTTGGGATCCGGCACCGCCTTGACACAGACGACGATATTTAGCATTTACTAATTCCTGAATAATTCTAAGAATTTGCTTTATTTGATTTATTTCTAGATTAAATACACTGCATAATGGAAACGAACAGAATCTTTATCTGCGACTAACCCGGGCTGCCACTGAATTTAGGACATGGCCCAACGGGCAATGATCACTTTCATGATGTCCGATGTACCGGCCGAGGGTCCCAGCACGGCAGAATCCCGCCAGAAACGGGATACTGGATACTCTTCCATGCAACCATAGCCCCCGTGTATATCCACGGCCATTTTGGCCGCTTTTTGGGCCGCTTCCGTCGTGTAATATTTGGCTACGGCGAACTCGTTGCTGGAGCGGCCACCGGCATCCTGGAGGGCCGCCGCCCTGTACCCCAGCAGCCTTCCGGCTTCCAGATCGATTTTCATCTGCGCTATTTTATTCTGTATGGTCTGCAGGGCACTGATGGGCTTGCCATAAAGAATGCGCTGGTTGGCGAACTTGATCGACTCCTCCAGGCAGGCGGCCTGAAGACCCAGAGCAGTACCGACCATGCCCCCCCGTCCCACATCACCGATGGCGGCCATGGTTACTCTCAGCCCTTTACCCTCTTCGCCCAGAAGCTGTTCCTGGCCGATTTTCAGGTCCTCAAAGGAAAGCTCGCCGGTGTTGCAGCCACGCATACCCACTTTGTGCTCCTTGTGGGTGGGTCTCCAGCCCGGCATGTCCCTGTCGATGACAAATGCGCAGAAAGCCTTGGGATTGTCGTCTGCCTTGGCCAGAATGGTAATCGTGTCGGCCAGATGTGAATTGGTGATAAAACATTTACGGCCGTTGACGATAAAGGTCTCTCCATCCTTGGTGTAGGCTGATTTGATACCGGTGGGATCCGATCCACCGGTGGCTTCGGTCACAGCGGTAGTCGCCAGACGCTTTCCCGATGCCAGATCCGGCAGGTATTTACGTTTCTGCTCTTCAGAACCAAACTTGACGATGGGTTCGATACCCAGGGCAAAAACCTGCAACATCATGGCGGTTGCCACGGAGACCCGGCTGATCTCTTCCAGGGCGATCAGACGCTCGCTATACCCCAGCCCCAGACCGCCGTATTCCTCCGGGATCGTAATGGCCATCATTTCAGCCTCAGCCAGGGCCGTGACCACCGCATCGCTGACTTCCCCGGTTTTCTCCATTTCATCTACCTGAGGGGCTATTTTAGTTTCGGCAAATTCCCTGGCCGCTTTTCTGAACATTTCCTGCTCCTCGGTGAAAGTAAAATCGATCATTGTCGGTATTCCTCCTGTTCTTTGGCTATTTTAGTTTATCGAGATAATCAATCAGGGCGTTAATTGACTTGTCCAGGGCTCCTTGAGACTTGTCCACACTGTAACTCACGGAAGCCCCCAACATACCGTTAAATATAATTTCTGTAATTGAATCGGTTTGTATCCCCTTGTATGCGGCTGCCGCCGGATGACCATTGTCCAACAGCCTTTTGAGCATTGCCTTCAGACCTGTAAAGCCTTTCTGGACTTCCCTGGACAAATGCGGACGAGCGTCACCAAGTTCAACCGCGAACATAATAAATATACATCCACCGGGAAAATTTTCAGCATCCAGCAGGTATCTGTTTTTATAATTTTCGAGTAGTCGTATTATTTTATCAATGGGGTCTTTTATATCATCTATTCCGTACAAATTTTTCTTGCGCCAGATTTTGCGGCCCTCATCCAGAACCTGAAAGAATAGATCCTCCTTGCTTGAAAAATGGTTGTAGAATCCACCTTTGGACGTTTTGGCAGCCGACAGGATATCTTGAATGGACGTACTCAAAAAACCATTCAAGGAAAAAAGTTTCATGGATTCGTGTACAATTGTTTCTTTCAGATTCACGTGTATCGTTTCCTCGCAAAGGGCAGAGACAGACCGGTCGGTCTCACCCCCTATAGCCATCTTTGTATTCGCAAGTCAAGATATTTTTTAGACTTATACAGACAAGCCGACCAGCTTGGTTTCCAGGTACTCGTTGATACCCTCTGAAGAACCTTCGCGTCCTATTCCACTTTCCTTCATCCCGCCAAACGGCGCTGCCGCCGACGTCGGATTGATGTCATTGATCCCGATAATGCCAAAATGAAGACCTTCAAACAGCCGAAAGGCTTTTTTAAGATCCCGGGTGTATACATACGACGCCAGACCATAATGGGTGTCATTGGCCATGGCCAGAAGATCGTCTTCGTTTTCGTATACAATGACGGGTGCCACCGGACCGAAGGTTTCCTCCCGGTAGATGGTCATATCTGAATTGACATCGGTCAGGATCGTAGGCGCATAAAAATGGCCCTTATCGAGACCGTTCTCCAGCAAACGTTGCCCGCCGGTAACGAGCTTGGCACCTTTTTTAATGGCATCCTGAACCTGACGGTCTACTTTCTCAAGGGCTTTATCACTTACCAGCGGACCGATCCGGACCCCGGGATCGAATCCTGATCCGGATTTCATGACCGCCACCTTGCGAGTCAATTCTTCTATAAAAGGTTCCATGATATGCGCATGCACGAAGATGCGGTTGGGGCTGATGCAGGCCTGTCCTGTGTTCAGAAATTTAACGAGTGCAAGCCCTTTGGCAGCATGCACCGGGTCCGCATCAGGGCATACGATAAAGGGGGCATGACCGCCGAGCTCCAACGAAACACGTTTCAATTGGTCGGCTGCCCCCCGGGCCAGCATCTTTCCCACCTGTGTCGAGCCTGTAAACGTCAGTTTACAAACCCGGACATCGTTCAGGAACACTTCACCGATGGGTCCTGGATCCAATGCCGTGACCAGGTTTACAACACCGGCTGGGATTGCGGCCTTTTCAAATATCTCGAAAACCGCTTTGGCACACAGGGGGGTGGCTTCAGCCGGTTTGAGAACGATGGTACAACCGGCTGCCAGGGCCGGGGCAACTTTTCTTGTGATCATGGAAATGGGATAGTTCCAGGGGGTAATGGCACCTACGACACCCACGGGCTGGCGCAGAACAAGGAAGCGCTGATCCGCTCTGGCGGAGGGAATTGTCTGGCCGTAGACACGTTTGGCTTCCTCGGCATACCACAACAGAAAGTCGGCCGCGTATCTGACTTCATTGCGGGCCGCCTGAATGGGCTTGCCCTGCTCCTCGGTCATAACTTCGGCCAGTCGTTCCAGATCTGTCATCATCAGTGCATGGGCCCTGTACAGAAATTGAGCCCGCTGGTAAGCCGTTTGGGAAGACCATTCCTGAAAGGCCAGGTCCGCTGCATCGACGGCCTTGGTGGCATCGACACCCTCCCCGTCTGGAATCGTTCCCACGGTCTCACCGGTAGCAGGGTTGAACGATTGAAATTGACGACCGTTTTCAGCATCTCTCCATTTCCCACCAATAAACATTTTATCCTCCATGACCGTAATAAATTTGTCTCATTTGGAAGTGCCCGACCGTGCGGTTGAGGTAACATAATCCGCTCTGTCGACCTTGCCCCTGATGGCTTTGTCTTCAAGAAAGCGGCGAATATTCTGCGCGGCCATTTTTGTGGCGGCTGTCATTTCACCCGGCACGTCATCGGCGTTGTGGGGTGATCCAACCAGGTTGGGCAGATCGAAAAACGGGTAGTCCAATTTGAACCCCGATGGATCACCCGGTTCGGACCACCACGTGTCGATACCGGCAGCAAAGGACGGCGTGGTCTTTAAATGGGTATACAGCGCCTCTTGTTCCACTACCTTCCCGCGGGCGACATTGATAAGGATGCCATCCGGTTTCATGATCTGAAGTTCGCGACGCCCTATCAGATGAAGGGTTTGCCTGGTCAGGGGAACCGTCAACACGACAACATCAGACCCTCTCAGTACCGCATCCATATCGGCGGTTGATCCCATAAAATCGAGGGGAAAAGACGATGTGGCGGATCGATTGATCCCATGGACTTCCATGCCCACAGCTTTCATCAGGCGTGCAATGGCGACACCGTTACCACCCATGCCGATAATCCCGCATATGCCGCCTCTCAGTTGTTTGTTATAAACTGTCTGGTTGAAGTTTCCCTGCCCAAGCTGTAGATGACGCGGTATAATCGCTTTGGCCAGGCACAAGGTCATGGCCAATACGTGTTCAGCCAGAGGTTCTGCAAAAGCTCCCACATTGCTGGCCACGATTATGCTTTCAGGGATGGCCTCAAATGGTATCTTGTCTGCCCCGGCAAAAATCAATTGAATGAACCGGGCACGTTTCAACTGAGCGATTTCCTGCAGCTTGATCTCGGCTCTGGCAAAGCCTTTGGACAGAATGACATCCGCCTTCCTCAAGGCCTGCTCCCGGTCTAACGCGTTCAGATCGGATAGATACAGGATGTCTGAAATATCATCCAGTACGGCATGGATTACCCGTCTTTCACGTTCATTTGCGGGAAATGTTATGGCGATTTGATATGTCATTGTGCCTGCCTATGCCACTATATTTTTTGACACCTTAACGTAATAGAAACAGCATTTTCCTTCAACGACAGCAATAGAGAAACCTAACATATGGATACCAACCTGTATATCAGATAATTGCATAAAGTTAATTGGCATAGGGTATACGCATCGGGCAATAAAGTCACTCTTGATTTAAAACATTACTTCATATATTATTTGCTCAACTTTCGGGCTCGATGAACCCAGAAAGTTGAACCGAAATAGCGAGCGCATTCCCCGTGGCTTCTGCCGTACGGCAGAACATTTCTCGCAGCTTGCTGCGAGGTTCTGCAATTATTCAGTCCAACTGAAAAGGTGAAAAAAACATCCATGCCGCATCATTTCGTTTATCTCCCCTTCACATAATTTCGATTCCTGAAAAACGATTTAATACTTTCACAAAAATATCTTAAATCTAATTTTTTTGGTTCTTCTCCAATTTAGTTGGAGGAAAGGGCTCCAAAATTCGGGTCAAGAGAAATACAGCTCGGGCTATATCTTATCGAAATCGCTATCGGGATCGGGATCGGGATCGAATTCAGTATAGCCGTATTCCCCGAACCCTTCCTTTACGCTATAACCCCTGCCGCCCAATCGACTAAGCATTGCAGCAATGCGGTCCAATTCACCTTTGCGCTGCCGGCTTTCTACTTTATCCAAACCTTTTCCGACTACCAAGACATCTTGGATTGCGGCACACTCCAATGCCGACCCACGCGCTATTTCGAAATATCGCCGCCGATCAGCCTTCGCTGTCTTACCGTTGCCTTCTGCAATATTAAGCGCAATCGACTGGCTGGCTCGAAGCCACTGGTCTCTTGCTGAACGATGGACGCCTCTCAGCCTGGCACACTTTTCATAAACCCATGCGACATAGCCGATTGAAAGGCGGTAAACGTCTAATTTTTCATGACCTAATACCATCTCGATCCCGATCCCGATCCCGATAGCGATCCCGATTTCGACAAGGCTTCCACCAACAGCATTTCTACAACAAATCGAGAGAAAAGCCATTTTTTTAAGGTGAAATATTTTTTACGTATCCTACAAGGGGGTATCAATCATATCGATACAGCTTTCTTTGGGGCTGGGTTTCAACTCGAAACCAACCCGCTTTCCGCAAAAAAAGTTTTCAGTTACAGACTTCAGGTTGGGCTCGAAGCAAGGGAAATTGAGGATGACGATAACATGACCCTGGAGCTTGGCGGACTTGGAGTAGCCGGCGGTGCAAACTTTGGAGTTGGAAGCGGAAAAACGATTCTCACCACTACCATTGGCGTGAGGGTTTTTGGCTTTGCAGGCGAGTCAGAATGGTATGACGAGAAAGAGGATTTAGATGGCGGCACCACAGAGTTGTTCTTCTCTGTTGGAATCTTGTTTTGAACTGATATTTGGTTATATGGCAAGATGAACGAAAGCGTAGTACCTTTCTCGTTCTTGAAGGAGGAAGTTTTATGACTGGATCATTATCGGTTAAAACCTGGAGGCCGCTTTCACTATTAATCGTTGCTGTAATGTTTGTTGGCTGCCCCGATCTTGTTTGATCATGACATCCTTTTCCTTATGGGACCGGCTTGAGCCTTTTCAGACAGATAGTGATGCCACAGCATTCTGGCCGCAACCGACCGAAAAGGGCGCCAGGTATCGGTAATATCGGATAGCGTCGATGGCGATGGATTGATCTGAAGCGACTTCACCTTTCGAAGGGTATTCATCAGCGCGACATCCCCGGGCGGCCAGACATCCGGTCTGCGCAGCGCCATCAAGAGGTAGATACTCGCCGTCCAGGGGCCGATACCTTTTATCCGCGTCAGCGTGTCAAGAACGGCAAGGTCCTCCATCCTGGAAAGGGCGTTTAGATTGAGTTGGTCTTCAAGAATCGCGTTGGCAACATGGATGCAGTAGGCTGCTTTCTGGCGTGTGATACCCAGGGACTGCAGAGAGGATGGACCTACCGCGACAAAATATTCGGGTGTAAATGGAACCAGGTTATCCATGAGCCGGCAATACATCGCCTTGGCTGAAGCAAGGGATACCTGCTGCTCTAGAATAATATGGACCAGGGTCGAAAAACAGGGCTTTCTGGCCCACAGGGGCGGTACACCATCCGCCTGGAAGAGACGGGCAAGATCGTTGTCACGGGCGGCTAAATAGGCTGTAGCTTCCTTTAGACGCTTTTGTGTCAACAACGGTGTCATGGCTATTGAGGTGTTAGTTTATCAACTGCTGGTGATTTCAGCGTAGGCACTGTGGTTGTGGATGGATTCGAAATTCTCGGCACTCACGGTAAACCAGGTGATATTGTCATCCTCCTTCAGCTTCATGGCGATATCACGGACAATATCTTCGACAAATTTGGGATTTGCAAAGGCTTTTTCCGTGACATGCTTTTCATCGACACGCTTCAGGATGGAATAGACATCGCAGGATGCTGTACTCTCGATAAGCCCGATCATATCTTCCAGCCAGATAAATTTGTTAAACCGTGTACTGAGACGCACCTCACCCCGTTGATTGTGAGCACCGGCATCGCTGATCTCCTTGGAGCATGGGCAGACCGATGAGATGGGAACAATGACCTCGGATACGAGATCGATCTTGCCTTCCGAGTCACTGATACCGATAATTCGGCAGGTGTAGTCCATCAAACCCATTGATTCGCTTATCGGGGCTTTTTTTTCGATAAAATACGGGAACGTGACATCCACATGTGCCGATGCCGCGTTGAGGTGCCGCTTCATTTCTTCCAGAATAACGGAAAAGTTTTTTAAGGAGACGGCCGGACGAAACAGGTGCAGCATCTCGACGAAGCGACTCATATGGGTGCCCCTGTCCCGGTGAGGCAGGCTGACATACATATTGATGGTGGCAACGGTCGGCTGATGGCCTTCGCGCTTGTCCCGGACAGTAATGGGGTATTTGAGGTTTTTGATCCCTACCCGATCGATGGGAATGTTGCGATAATCACGCTGATTTTGAACGTCCTGCATTTACCTAATCTCCACCGATCCAAATATCGAATGTTCAATGAATGAGACATAGTGCGCCGGTATAGACATTGGAATACTCGTTTTGATCATTTGATAGTGTTTAAGGTTTCAACATATACGACGACCGTACATGACTCATAGACCTGAATATATTGCCTTTTATTTTTTTATTGCCGGCATAGAGCTGTTTTAATAAAGATTTGATCTCCTGCCGTTTGGATGTTTTTGCCGTGGGGCACGGGTTGATAAATTCAGGGAAGGCCTGCTCCCTGGCAAACCGTCTGATGCTGTCCTCATCAGCAAAAGAAAGCGGTCTGATCAGTTGAAAACTGCCGCCAAAAAAAGATTGCGAGGGCAACATGGTGCTGATTTCACCCGCATAGCACATGTTGATGAACAGTGTTTCAATGATGTCATCCTTGTTGTGGCCCAGGGCAACCTTGGTACAACGCAGTTCTTCGGCAATTTCAAACAAGCGCTTCCGTCGCAGCCGGGAACAGAGAAAACATGGGTTCTCAAGATTTTCAGGGCCGTGGCTGATCACACCATAGTCCGTGTATGCGATCCGAACCGCGTATCCGGATTTTTCACCATGTTCCCGCAGAGCATCACTGAAGCCACCTGGAAACCCCAGGTCCACATAAACGGCAAACAGCTCATAGTCGATGGGAACCCGGGTTCGCCGCTCGTTGAGCAGCCACATGAGTGAAAGGCTGTCTTTCCCGCCGGACAGTCCCACCAGAATTCGATCGCCATCCGATATCATCTCGTATCGATGCAGCGCCTTCCCAACAGCCCTGTTCAGAGCCTTGTATGTGTAGCTGTGCTTCGGCAAAACGGTCGGTTACACTTCTGTTTCTTCTCTTTCTTCTGTTTCCGGTTCTACCGGCGTCTCCGGTTTTTCGTTGTGTTCTTCAAGTTCTGCCCCGACTATTTTGGCTCTTACCTTGTCTGCTGCAATTTCACGAAGCGCAACAACAATATCTTCGTTTTTAGGTGAGCTCACGAGATATTCAGAACCCTCCCGGATCTGTCTCACTCTTTTGGCTGCCATGTGAACCAGCTGAAAACGACTGGGTACTTTTTCCAAGCAGTCTTCGATTGTAATTCGTGCCACTGTGTGCCTCCTGCAATTAACATGCATGTATATTTTGTTTAAAAATGGTTGTTTAGGATGAAGACTGTTAGGCTTCGCTACAGCCTGCAGTCAAAAAACCTGTCTGTCTAAACATTATTGTATTTCCACAATCTCATAGGTGCGCTTTCCTGCCGGGGCTTGAACCAAGACTTCATCACCAACTTCCCTGCCGATGATGGCCAGTCCCAAAGGCGATTCAATGGAAATTCGTCCCTCCTCGATGTCTGATTCGTCCGGACCAACCAGCTGATATTCAACACTTTCCCCGGTGTCGACATTTTCCAATACAATATCACAACCGAAGACAGCCCGATCTTTGGGAAGATTATCCGGTTCAATTATATCGGCATTCCCCAGTTTGTATCCCAGCTCGCTGATACGGCCCTCGATGAAGGCCTGGCGTTCCTTTGCGGCATCAAACTCGGCATTTTCGCTGAGGTCACCATGCGCCCGGGCTTCTTCGATGGCTTTGATGTTTTGCGGTCGATCGACGGACTTGAGGTGTGTCAACTCGCGTTTCAGCCTTTCGTATCCGTTTCTTGTTATCGGTATCCGTTCCATGATCACCTTCTATAAATAGTCCCTGGCCAGAAGTTCGGCAATCTGGACCGCGTTGGTGGCAGCCCCCTTGCGAATATTATCGGCAACGATCCACATGTTGATCCCGTTGGGAATGGAGAAGTCGTCGCGAATTCTGCCAACATACGTCAGATCCTGGCCGGCGGCCTGGATGGGCATGGGGTAAATGTTCTGTGATGGATCATCCAACACCTTGACACCCGGCGCTTCCGCTAACATGGATCTCACGTCTTCTGCCGATATGGGTGCCTCCGTCTCGATGTTCACCGCCTCTGAATGACCGTAGAATACCGGTACACGGACCGTTGTCGCGGTAACCTGAATACTGTCATCTCCCATGATTTTACGGGTTTCGTTGACCATCTTCATCTCTTCTTTGGTATAACCGTTCTCCTGGAAAACATCGATATGCGGCAAGCAGTTGAAGGCGATGCGATGTGGATAGACTTTTGACTCTGATTCCGAAAAATTCATGATCGCGCGGGTCTGGTCAGACAACTCGTCCATGGCTTTTATGCCTGTTCCGGATACCGCCTGATAGGTAGATACCACCACCCGCTTGATCCGATACTTCTGATGGATGGGGTTCAGGGCAACTACCATTTGAATGGTAGAACAGTTAGGGTTGGCAATTATCCCTTTCTTTGTATATCCGGCTACGGCATGTGAATTGACCTCCGGCACCACCAGGGGGACCTCCGGATCCATTCGCCATGCACTTGAATTGTCCACCACGACACAGCCCGCTTTGGCAGCATACGGTGCAAAATATTGACTGGTGCCGCCCCCTGCCGAAAACAGTGCGATGTCCATCCCTTTAAATGACGTTTCAGTCATTTCTTCAACCTTGATCGGCCGATCCCTGAAAGAAAGCTCCCGCCCTTTCGAACGGCTTGATGCCAGCAGTTTTATCTTGTCGATCGGAAAATTTCTTTCTTCCAGGCAGGTTATCATCTGGTTCCCCACCGCTCCTGTTGCGCCGGCCAGCGCAACATTGAACTTCTTGGATCTCATCCTCTGTTCCTCCTTTTAGCCGCCAATTCTTTTTACGAATTTACTAATAAAGCCGTTACTATTTTGACACGATCAGTTATGACCTTTAAGATCCTTCTCCCTACATCCCCGATCTTTTCCTTGACTATTTATAATTTCGAAGCATCCCACCCGGGCCCTTCTTTTGGTTCAACCCTTCCGGCGATGATCTAAAAATGTTTACCCGCCTGTTTGTGGCGGGTAAACATTTTTGATTCTTTTCCCAAGACCCCCCGAACCTTTCATTATCCAAACACATATTGTCAGGTTCGATGCGAAGTGTTTTCTTTTCCCTTTATCTTCCCGGCTTCTTTCTGTCTGATATGCCTATAGCGCTTCAACATCACAACAGGCCCGGACAGAACGTAAATACTCCCACAAAGAAACAGCGCAATGGAAGGTTGGGAAGCAATAAAGATAAATATCAATATGGCAATTACCAACGAATTGAAATTCATCTTCCTGAACAGTTCCGGTTTTTTGAAGCTGTTGTACTTGATGGAACTGACCATCAAAAAGGAAAGACTGTAGAGCATGATTAAAATAAGAATAGCGTTGGTATTCCCCACGATGTTCAATTTATGAAAGATCAGAACAGTGACGGCATTCATGCCTGCACCCGCAGGTATCGGCAGACCGACGAAATGATCACTGTTGACCGTTTCAATCTGGGTGTTGAAACGAGCCAGGCGCAGGGCGCCGCATGCCATGAACAAAAAGGCCGCCAGCCAGCCGATTCTTCCCAAAGGTCTCAAGGCCCACAGATAAATCATCAAACCAGGGGCGATTCCAAAGGAAATCAGATCAGCCAGAGAATCATATTCAATCCCGAATTTACTTGTAGTGCCTGTGGCCCGGGCGATTTTCCCATCGAGGTTGTCGAAGACGCCGGCAATGATAATCGCTATGGCAGCGGCAACAAATTTACCGTCAATGGAGGCAATCACTGCATAGAAACCACAGAACAGGTTCATGGATGTAAACATGTTCGGTAAAATGTAGATGCCTCTGCGAAAGTTCTCTTTTCGAAATCGTCTATTTTTCATGTCAATTTCCCTATGAGAGAAGTTCCTGCTTTGACCACATCACCGACAGTTACGGTGATCTGTGTATCAACCGGCAGGTATACATCGAGCCGTGACCCGAAACAGATCAGTCCAAATCGTTGACCCCGGATCATTGTATCGCCCTCCTGTATTCTGCAGATAATCCTTCGAGCCACAAGACCGGCAATCTGAACAAAACAGATGGTCTGACCATTTCCTGTTTTCAGAAAAACAGCATTGTGTTCGTTGAACCGGGAGGCTTTGTCCAGATTGGCCGAAAAAAATTTCCCGGGATAATAGTCCATTTTCGCTATACGCCCATCAAAAGGTACCCGGTTCACATGAACATTAAAGACCGACATGAAAATGCTGATCTTCTGGCATGGACCTTCCACAAAATGCGTGTTCTCCAGACGCTCCACCTTGATGACCTTTCCATCGGCAGGCGACACGACACCACCATCCAGAACGGGTGTCACCCTGTCCGGATCACGAAAAAAATAACAGATAAAGAACGTCACCAGCAAGCTCGGCAACGCCAGTACGGCAATTCCCAACAGAGCAAAAACAGCGGTGGTAAACGCGGCAACCCCTATGAAAGGGATTCCTGCCCTGTCTATGGGGAATGCAGACTGGCTGGGGTCTTCTGTCCGTGAAAATTTATTCATTATTTACACCCACGCTCATGGGTTGTTTCTTGAAACTTTTTTTAATATCATTGATTCGATATCATGTCAATAATACACGGTATATTATCTGCCGTCTTGCACCTGAGCTTCAGACGCCTTGCAGGCAGGTATGTTTCCAGCATGGCGTTCAGCATCCGATCTGCGAATATAATACGGCAGCACCCCAGGCAGCTTTTGTGCTCCATTTTTCTGAAACTGCTTCAGGGCAAGTCTGGAGATGGTCTCGGCACGAATGGTGTCCCGACATGAATGCGAAAACTGAAATAGCGGCCCCAGTGCCGCCTCAAATGTTTCCCTATAAAGACGAGCACCATTTCCGATGAACTGGCAGGACTCGCAAATATTCTTGACCAGCTCCGAGGGCGGGGCCACGCGATGCACACCAATCTGAGCCAGTTCTCCCTGTGCAGATTCATAAAGACCATAGTATACTTCGCTTCTGCGTGCGTCTATCACCGGGCAAACTAATTTTGAGGGCAGGTCTGCCTGGGCAGCCAGAGCTGCCAGGCTGGTAACACCGACAACAGGTCTGGACAATGCATAGGCCAGACCCTTGATCGTGCCGATACCGATACGCAGCCCTGTAAAAGTGCCGGGACCCGTAACCACAGCGAACCCATCGATTTCCTGAATAGAAATTCCGGAAGCGGCGAGGGTGTCATGGATCATCCCCATCAGATGCCGCACATGCGTCTGGCCGTTGGCGTCGACAGATTCCGCAAGAACCTTGTCACCGTTGGCAACCCCCACGGTACAAGTAGATGTAGAGGTGTCAACTGAGAGTATCTTCATGCTTTCCAATGCCACATGCAATTTCGAGCACCTGCTCCATCTGACGTACCTGGACAAAACGGATCTTTCGTTTGACATTATTGGGAATATCCACCAGATCAATTTTGTTCTTTTCCGGTATAATGATGGTTTTAATGCCAGCCCGTAATGCGCCCAACGCTTTTTCTTTCAGACCACCGATAGGCAGTACCCTTCCCCGAAGGGTAATCTCGCCGGTCATGGCAACATTCTTGTCCACCGGATTGCCCGATAAAGTCGAAATCAGAGCGGTTGCCATGGCAATGCCTGCCGATGGACCATCTTTTGGTATGGCACCTGCCGGTACGTGGATGTGAACATCCGTATTCTCCAACGCTTCTTCATCAATACCGAAACGTTTGAGATTTGCCCTGGCATAACTCAACGCTGCACGTGCGGATTCCTGCATAACTTCTCCCAGTTGCCCGGTAACGATCAGTTCGCCTTTGCCACCGATAAGCGATGCCTCCACATAAAGAACCTCTCCACCCACCTGAGTCCAGGCCAGACCTGTAGACAAACCCACCTGGCTTTCCTCCTGATCCATTTCAGGATAAAACTTTCGCACCCCCAGGTATCTATGAAGGTTGCCTCGGGTGATATTGAAGGGCTTTTTCTCGCCCTCGGCTATCTTGCGGGCAACCTTTCGACAAAGTGTACCGAGTTCCCGCTCAAGATTCCGAAGCCCGGCCTCGGAAGTATAGCCCTTGATGATATCCTCCAGCGCCCCGGAGCTCAGGGACAGCTGTTTTTTTCGTAAACCGTTCTCCTTGATCTGACGCTGCAGCAGATGCTTTTCGGCGATAACCATTTTCTCCTCTTCCGTGTAACCGGAAAGGGTCAGAATCTCCATACGGTCAAGCAGAGCCGATGGGATGGTATCCACCATATTGGCAGTCAGGATGAACATGACATTCGACAGATCAAACGGAAGATTGAGGTAGTGATCACTGAAAGCATTATTCTGCTCGGGGTCGAGTGCTTCCAGCAGAGCCGATGACGGATCACCTCTGAAGTCCGAACCGACCTTGTCGATCTCATCCAGAATAAAAACCGGGTTTCTGGAGCCACACTGCTTCAGGCCCTGGAGAATTCTTCCCGGTAGTGCGCCCACATAAGTTCGCCGGTGGCCACGTATCTCAGCTTCATCCCGGATTCCCCCCAGAGAAATCCGTGTAAATTTCCGTTTCATGGCCTTGGCAATGGACTGACCCAGGGATGTCTTCCCCACACCCGGAGGCCCCACAAAACAGAGGATCGGCCCTTTTGTTTTCTTGTTGAGCTTGCGAACGCTCAAGTATTCCAGAATGCGGTCCTTTATTTTTTCGAGTCCGAAATGATCCTTGTCCAGGACCTCTTTGGCCTTCACAATATCGATCATGTCTTTGGTGGATTTCTGCCATGGCATTTCCACCAACCAGTCCAGATAAGATCTCACAACGCCGGACTCGGCAGAATCCGGATGCATCTGCTCGAGCCTTTTCAGCTGTTTGAAGGCCTCCTGTTCGGCTTCTCTGGACATTTTCGCTTTTTTGATCTTGGCCTTGTATTCCTGAACCTCTTTGCCCTTTTCATCCAACTCGCCCAGTTCCCGGTGTATGGCTCTGACCTGCTCTCGAAGAAAATAATCCCGTTGACTCTTGGAAATCTCGTCCTTGACATCGGACTGGATTTTAGCCTGCATCGCCGAGAGTTCAAGCTCCTTGGCAATCAGATCATTGACTTTCCGAAGCCGCTCAATGGGGTTAATCAGTTCAAGAAGCTGTTGAGCCTCATCAATTTTCAATTTCAAATTGGAGGCCACCAGATCGGCTAACTTCCCGGGATCGTCGATACTTTCGAGTATGGCGCTGACATCGCCTGTCAATTCACCCCGGAGTGCCAGAATCTTTTCTGAATGATCACGGATAATACGCATCAGCGCTTTGGTCTCCAGATCAGGCTGCTCCATGGACTCCTCTTTGAGGATGTCGATATTGACCCGAAAAAGTGATCGTTTGCGAACATATTTCTTGATTTTTGCCTTGGCAATACCCTGAACCAGCGCTTTAACCCGTCCATCCGGCAGTTTCAGCATGCGCAAAATTTTACAGACGGTTCCGATGGTATAGATATCGCCCTCCTTGGGGTTCTCGATACCGGGTTCTGTCTGCGTCGCCACCAGCAGAAAGCGCGTTTTGGAAACCGCCTCCTCTACAGCGCGCACCGACTTTTCTCTGCCGACAAAAAGCGGCAGCAGCATATCGGTAAAAATGACGACATCCCGTACCGGCATCAAAGGAAGTGTTTTGGGGATCTCTTCCTCCAGCCCGTCATCCTCAATAATACTGATTAAATCGTCTTTATCTGTTTCAGCCATCTGTGTTCCTGGTTCCTTTCTTCCAAGTTGAGCGCTTCAATTTTATACCGCTTGTCATAATACTGGTCCGAAAATAGGATGGCGGCATAAGGGGTTGTAGCAGAAAAAAGGTCCTCAATCGGAACGTTTTTCTGACAACCCCTATAAAGCAAATTAAACACACTACTATAAGACCGAAATCTTTTATTACAATACCCATCATAAAATCATCACAGGTATTGAGGGTCATACCATTATCATTTACAAAATTTGTAAATTATGGCATAGACACGCGGTAATATGATAGAATTTATTTTATTCATTTTCGGAATTTGTGTCGGCAGTTTTCTAAATGTATGCATATACAGACTGCCCAATTCCAAATCGATCGTATATCCCCCGTCTGCCTGTCCCGGGTGCAATACCCCCATCCGCTTTTATGACAACATTCCCATCCTCAGCTTTCTTCTGCTCAGGGGGAAGTGCCGCACTTGTAAGGCGGTTATTTCAATTCGTTATCCCCTGGTTGAATTGATGACCGGTCTGTTTGCCGTTTGTGCTTATCTTAAATTCGGCCTCACACTGGAAGCCCTGATCATGTATCTCTTTATTGCATCACTGATCGTAATTACCTTCATTGATATCGATCACCGCATTATTCCCGATCTCATATCCCTGCCGGGCATCCCCATCGGTTTTGCCGCTTCCTTTTTTTCTCCGGCGATCACGTATATGGAATCCCTGCTCGGAATACTGGTGGGGGGCGGCAGTCTGCTGATCGTGGCGTGGGTTTACAAGCTGATCACACACAAAGAAGGCATGGGTGGCGGAGACATCAAACTTCTGGCCATGATCGGTGCATTTGTGGGGTGGCAGGGTGTGCTGCTGACGGTATTTCTTTCGTCGGCTATCGGAACCCTCTGCGGCCTGCTGGTCATGGTCCGGTCAGGAAAAAACATGAAACTGGCAATTCCTTTCGGTCCATTTCTCGCCACGGGGACCATGATACATATTTTTTTTGGCAAGGAGTTGATTTTCTGGTATTTTTACACTTTGACCTAAATTGAGCGCTTCCGGACCTGAATAAGATGAGATTAGCAATCATATCCGATATCCATGGCAATATGGACGCACTGGATGAAGTCTTTGCAGATATTGAAAAATCCAGTGTCGATGCCACCATATGCCTGGGTGATATGGTGGGATACGGCCCAGAACCTGAAGCGGTGATCCAGGCAATCCGTGAACGGAACATTTCTACCCTGATGGGAAACCATGAACTATCCATTCTCGATCCAAAATACCTTGCCTGGTTCAACCCCCTGGCCCGGCTATCGATACAGAAAACCATACCGATGCTCTCTGAAAAATCCCTTGACTTCATCGCCAGCCTGAAAACATTCGTCTCCCAAGGTCAGGCCAGGTTTGTGCATGGCTTCCCTCCGGATTCTGTCATTACGTATCTTTTCCAGATCGAAGAACCGGCCTTTTGCAGTGCTTTTGAATCCCTGTCGGAAAATTTGTGTTTTGTGGGCCACACGCACAAACTCGAATTCGTAAGCTACAAGGACGGTACTGTGATACGAGGCCCCTTGATTAAGGGCGTAATGCAATTGCGTAAAGAAAAAAAATATATTATCAATGTAGGCAGTGTGGGGCAGCCCAGAGATGGCAACAACACCGCCAAATACGCCATTTGGGATCAAACTGAAAACCTCATCCAGGTTAAATTTATACCGTATCATATCGCCAAGGTCACCAATAAAATCATTGAGGCGGGTCTGCCTGATGCCCATGCCGAGAGGTTGTGGTAATGAAATCGCTCTGCGATTTCATCTGGCGCGGCTTCGCCGCTTATTAGAAGCCATCTCAAAAGTAGGATTTAGGCCAAAAGACATTTTTTAGATAGCTTCTATAGACAAATGGCTGTAGGTTTTAACATAGAAAGCAATTAGCCCATATCTGGAAGCAATCAGTTCTGCTAACAGCCTATTGCTTACAGCTATCGAAGGAGTCAATTGAATGCAAAAAACAATCAAATCAATATATGTAATCATGATCCTGTCCATTGTCATGGCTGCTTCACCGGCCATGGCCAGATCTTATCATTTTGAGATGTATGCCAATACCAATGATGTTGTACTGGGGCTTGAATCGGAAGCGCCCATAGCGGAGGAGGCCGTTCTCAATATCGGCGGCGGGCTCATCTTCAGCAATGAGGACTACACTATCGGCAATCTACATTTTTCTCTGAAAGGAGAGGCCTTTAGGCCTGCCCTGACCCTTGGACTGGGTTTAAAAGGTGTTCTGGGAACGGCAGAGAATGGCAATGATGACTATGATCTGGCAGGCCTGGGATTTGTCGTTCTAGGCGAGTACGACTTCAGGAAAGTCTATTATAATTTCCCCGTCGTCGTGCTGAGCGATATCACTTTTGCACCCGCCACTTTGGCATTCGGGGATACGGACGACTACACCGAGTTCAATCTGCGTGCAAAGGGATATATTGTTCAATCTGCAGCCCTTGTTCTGGGTTATAAGAAAATCGTGGTCAATTTCGACAAAGGCTCCGATGATTACAAACTCTCAGATGATATGTTTTATTTTGGATTTGAATTTGCGTTTTGAGGTGCCATAAGCAGTAAGCAGTAAGCTCTAAACTGCTTACCGCTTACTGCTTACTGCTTATTGGATCAACCGCGCCACCTTGTCGGCGATGCTGGATATTGCCTTTGCCGCCTCCGAGTCTGCATATTTCTCCTGGATGGAACAGCCATCATCACTGCAGGCCACGACTTTGGGATCCATGGGTATTCTTCCCAGAAAGGGTATACTGGCCGCCGCCGCTGTTCTCTCTCCACCACCCGACCCGAAAATATCCACTTTCTCACCGCAGTGCGGGCATACAAATCCGCTCATGTTTTCGATCATTCCAAAAATCTCCATTTTCACGGTATTGCAGAAACTGATGGATTTGCGGACATCTGCCAGGGAAACCTCCTGGGGCGTCGTCACGATGATGGCCTTGGCATCCTTGATGGTCTGAGCAATGGTGAGGGGTTCATCACCGGTACCTGGCGGTGAATCGATGATCAAAAAATCAAGATTGCCCCATTCCACATCACCGATAAACTGTTTGATGGCTGAATACTTGATGGGTCCCCGCCATATAATGGCGTCATCCTTGCTCGCGGTCAGTGATTCAATGGAGATAACCTTTAGATTTTCCATGCGGCGCATGGGTTCAAGTTTTTTACCGCTGCTCAAATCGAGCATGCCCTTGAGCCCAAGCATTCTGGGAACATCCGGTCCATGCAGATCGACATCCATGATACCCACCTGATAACCTTTGTTGGCCAGCGCAATGGCAAGGTTGATGGACGTGCTGGTTTTACCGACCCCGCCTTTGCCGCTCATGACGATGAGTTTGTGCTTGATATTTTTCAATGTTTTTTCTACGGCGGCATCCTGTTCCGCCTGAGGATTTTTTTTCTGACTTGCTGAGTTCATGCTTTCGTGTATCTGGGCCATGGTGACCTTCTCCTTTTTGATATGTCCCAAGCTGAGCAATTGCCGATCTACCGCATCTAGGGCATCAAATGCCACCCCATTGTTCACTATAGCGGAACAGCATCTTCCTTGTAGCTACGGCAACCTCGACAATCCCTCAACTTAGGTTTGTCTTGGTGATTCTATTTCCGATTTTGAGTCGTTCGATAAAAATCAATGCTCCTACATGACGGACAGTGATTCGGCCGCCCTGTGCCAAAGGGTTCTTTCCATTCATGGTGACAGGTCTGGCACTCAAATCGACGGATGTCATCCATCATTTTATAAGAGCCGCCTTCCACCCGGACAGCTTTGCCGTTGATGATGGCATCGGCAATTGTTTTTCTGGCCCGCTGGACGATTCTGCCGAAAGTCGCCCTGGAAACGCCCATCTGACTGCCGGCCAATTCATGGGACATGTTTTCCAGGTCAGCCAGCCGAATGGACTCCCTTTCATCAACAGTAAGACAGACCTCTTCCAAATCAAGTACCGGTATACCCCGTGGTTTGAAGTAATTGATTTTGGGGTTGAATCCAACCAGTCGATCCTTTTTTGGTCTTACCATGGCGTCTCCATTATAAGCAAATGCTCATTATAATCCTTTTTCATTCGAATGCAAATAAATAGTTGAGTCCGTCCCTCAGGAACAGCACCCCGAATCCGATCAGAACCAGTCCCAGTAATCTGATAATCATTTTATAGTGGCGACTTTTCAAAAGGTTTCGGGATCTTCCCGAAACAATTGCTATCACGATTTTGGATCCCACCAGCAGCACATAAAAAGGAAAGATAAAGGCGGCAGCTGAAACAAGCGACGTGCTGGATGCTTTTAAAACAAGGGGTCCGCCGATGGATGTCCAAAACATATAGGGACTAGGGTTCAGGAAATTGACCATCAGACCCTTTTTAAGGGATTTGGGATCGACATCTTCCTGGAGATTCACGGTCTTGAAACGGACACTGTTCAGGCCAAGATAAAACAGATACAGTCCTCCGAACATGGATATCACACCCAGGGCAGGTGCCATGTCTGAAAAAACGGATAGAAACAGTAGACATGCGATGACAATCGGTGTGTCCGTCAACAAGGGGGCCAGAGCTACTTTGACCCCCTCCCGGATGCCATGTTTGAGGGTCTGGGAGATAACCAGGGTGAGCATGGGACCGGGGGACAATCCCGCACTCAGCCCCAATATCATTCCCGAAATAAACAGGGACTTCATTCTTTGATACCCTGATTCATGCTGCCCTGAACATACCCTGCCAGATCGACAGCAATAAAGGAGAATCCGATCTTTTTCATTTTTTCCACCAGATTTCGGCGCAGGGCACTATCCTGAAAGCGGGGGATATCTGCCTCCGAAACCTCGATGCGGGCGATGGTATCATGATACCTGACCCGGCAGGAGCGAAAACCTTCCCTATGGAGCACCGTTTCAGCGGCGTCCACCATTTCAAGCCGCCTCCCGGTCAATCGGGTGCCATAGGGTATGCGGGATGCCAGACAGGCCATGGCCGGTTTATCCCAGGTACTCAGGTTGAGTTGTTTGGAAAGAACCCGGATCTCCTGTTTTCCGAGACCCGCCTCCAGTAAGGGTGCCACGATTCCCAACTCGTCGGCAGCCCGAAAACCTGGCCGAAAATCCTGCAGATCATCTGCATTGGCACCATGGGCCACATGGGCCAAACCCAATTCTTGTGCCATGGACAATAAATCCTGAAAAAGAAATCGCTTGCAGCGATAACACCTGTCACGATCGTTCTTGACGAAAACGGTGTCCTCCAGCGCCCGGCCTTTGATGGTGACATGCTGTACACCCATAGCTCTGGCCTGTTCCATGGCAGCTTCTTTTTCATGGGCCGGCTGAAGAGCAGATATCGCCGTAACGGCAACGACCCGGTCTTTTAGCACATCGTGTGATATCTTCAGCAGGAGTGTGCTGTCAACGCCTCCGGAGAAAGCAACCAGAACCGATTTCAAGGCAGTGATTCTTCTCATGAGGGCTGTTTTCTTTTGTGCTAAATCCAATGCCTGACTCTCATTAAAAAAATGTTTACAAAAAGGTCTTGATAATTTATAGTTTTTAACAATTCGAAACGTTCTTATACGTCAATTTCATTGTATTTTAAAGGGGTTTTTCATGGGAAAAAACAGCTTGATCAAGTCCACCACCAAAAAGAAGCCTGCCACTGAAAAAGAAGACACCACCAATAAGGCCCAAAAGGACTCTGCCGCAGCAAAAAAAACGGCCAACCCAAAATCAGATGTCAAGCCCGCAAAAAAGACAACCAAGGCCAAAGAAACCGCCAAGAAACAGCCGGCCGTAAAGGCGAAAGCCACCACCACCGATATAAAGAAAGCAGCACCCGAGGCGAAAGCCCAGGCCCCGGCCAAACAGCCGCCCAAGGCCCGCATCGAGAAAAAAACCCTGCCGACGGAAAAGACATCCCCTTCGAGCGCACCGGCTTCCACCGACCACATGCCGCCCTCTGCAGCAAAACCGGCCGATCCAGCCGACAAGATGCTGTGTTACGGTGGGGCTGGATTTGTTCTTCTGGTACTGATCGTGGTGATTGCCAGCTGGATGAACACCCACAACTATTATGTCAAGTCCGGTAACGATGTCGTTGATATCTGGCAAGGTAAATTTTCACCCAAAGGAGCCAGACATCTCATCAGCTTTCCTGGATTGCAGCTGGCCGAACCCATCAAAGACACCTATACCGCCAAGGAAGTCTTTCCCATTATCTACCAGTACTATCTCGACAAGGCCGATATGCTCCTCGATGTACCCGGGGTGCCCGATTTCGACGGCGTAAAAGGGAATCTCCACAAAGCCCAGGAATATGCCAGCACCCGGGAGATGAAAGCGGTCATCCAGAGCCGTCTCGACGCCATCAACCTCATGGTGCTGCTGTACAAGGCCGATGTCGCCGCCAGCAAAAACACCCCGGAGGATCTGAAAGCAGCCAGGGACTATCTCAAGGAGGCCCTTTCTTATCGGGTGGATGAACTGGAATCCACACGGATCAAACAGAAAGCCGATGCTGTCAAGATAAAACTGGAAGGTCTAAATTCCACGGCTGCCGGAACAGCTGCGGGTAAAGAAGATAAAAAGCAGCCCTAACGACCCTGTCGTGCTGAGATCGTTTCCACCATGAAATACAAGCAAGTCATCAGCGCATATATCCGCCTTTGGATGTGTGTTCCCATTGCGTTACTGATTCTGACCCCGATGATTGCCCGGGGTATGGAGTCTTTTCCCAAGCCGGGATGGCAGGATCGCCCGAATCCCATTGCCGGCAGCGATGCTGTTGTGGGAGGGGAGATCGCCATTTTCGCCGGGCAATACCCCAAAAGCCTCAACTACTATCTCGACAACAACAGCTTTACAGTGGAAGTCTTTGGTGCCATGTTCGAGACACTGCTCTCCATGAATCCCATCACCCTTGAATACGAGCCCGGCCTGGCAGAAACATGGCGTATCTCCGATGATAAGAAAACATTCATTTTCTCGATTCACAAGAGCGCGCGCTGGAGTGACGGCCGCCCCATCACCGCCCATGATGTCAAGTGGACCTTTGACACGATTCTGGATCCGAAAAACCTGACCGGCCCTCACAAGGTCAGTCTCGAGCGGTTTTCATCCCCCACGGTATTGGACGAGCACACCATTCGTTTCCAGGCCGAAGATGTGCACTGGATGAATCTGGGCGCCGTGGGTGGTTTTAATATCTTACCCAAACATGTGTTTGAAGGAAAAGATTTCAACAAAATCAATTTTGAGTTCCCTGTGGTCTCCGGTCCCTATGAAATCGGTCTCATCGACGAAGGAATCTTTCTGACCCTGGAGCGCCGTGAAAACTGGTGGAACATCCATGCCCAGCGTTCACGGAACACCGCCAACTTTCAAACAATGAAATTCAGGTTTTATGCCGAGAGAGAGAATGCCTTCGAAGCCTTTAAAAAAGGACAGTTCGACCTGTTTCCCATCTACACCTCCCGGCTGTGGGTCAATGAAACCAAAGGTGAAAAATTTTCCAAAGACTGGATCGTAAAACAAAAAATATTCAACCTGAATCCCATCGGTTTCCAGGGCTTTGCCATGAATATGCGCAAACCGCCCTTTGATGATATCCGGGTTCGAATTGCCATGGCCCATCTTCTGGACCGACCCAAGATGAACAGCACCCTCATGTACAGTCAGTATTTTCTGCATCGTTCCTACTTTGAAGATCTTTATGATAAAAACCACCCCTGCCCAAACCGCCTGGTTGAATTTGACAAGGCCAGAGCCAGAGACCTGCTGAAACAGGCCGGCTGGGCGGTCAACCCGGCCACGGGAATTCTGGAGAAAGACAACCAGACGTTCTCCTTTAAATTCCTGACCCGGCAAGCATCCACGGACACCTTTCTGGCCATCTATGCCGAAGATTTAAAAGACGTGGGCATCGAGTTGATCATCGACAGGAAGGACTGGGCTGCCTGGGCCAAAGACATGGATGAGTTCAACTATGAAATGACGTGGGCCGCCTGGGGATCAGGGGTCTTCAAGAACCCGGAAAGCATGTGGTCCTCCAAAGAAGCCGAGAGAAAAAGCGGCAACAACATCACGGGATTCAAAAACACTGACCGTGGACACCCTCATTGAAAAGCAGAAAAGCATTTTCGATGTTCAGGAGCGCAACGCCATTTACAGGGAAATAGACCGGATGATCTACGATGCGCACCCCTATGTACTGTTGTGGAATATCAACTATACGCGGCTCCTGTACTGGAATAAATTCGGTACACCCCAAACGGTTCTCTCCAAATACGGTGATGAAACCAGCGCGTACTGGTATTGGTGGATCGACAAGGATTCGGAGGCGGATCTGACCGATGCCATGCGCCAGGGATTGTCCCTGCCCCCCAAAGAACCCAACATTTTTTTTGATGAGATGTTTTCAGAATGACAGTATTCTCGTATCACAGGTTTGGGAGACTGTCGAAAAAGTCCAAAAACAGTGGTTTAAGTAGTTTAATATTAAAATTTAAAATAGACGGGTTTCATGTGGATTTTAGTGCTTATCCGTATTTACGGATAATTTTTCGAGTCTGAATCTCCAACGACAGATGTCTGATCTTCAACCCAGCGGATATCGCCCGTTTTTGTTAAAAAGCGATACTCCTGTGTGTATTCTTCAACATCCTCGAGATGTTTCTGCAAAGATTCTACTTCTGTGGATCGAATCCTCAGTGACTGCAACTCTTTTATAAGTTCTCTTTTTGATTTCTGCAGATCTGCTTTTATCATAGATCTCCTCCGAATCTAACATGACGTCCTATTTTGATTATACGCTTTCTCAAAAAAATTTGGCCCAATTTCTGTGTTGGCCCCTTGCTTCAACTACATATTGTATTTTTATTTCTTGACATACAACATATAGTATACTATGATACGAAAAAATATTTTAAATATTCAGCAAGCCTACCTCTGAACCGTGACAATATCATGATTATAGAGGTTCTAAAATATTATTTGAAACCTCCCAAAGAGATTCCTGGTCTCTCAAGAGGTTTTTTTATTCTGGTATATTGAAGAACCTCATAGCAAGCAACGAGAAATGTTCTGCCGTGCGCATTGCTTCCCAGCGACACTAAGGAATTCTGTCAGATTTTGATTCGTTGGCTAACCTCGCGACATGTGAAGCACTGCCACAGGCAGAACCCACGGGGAATACGCTCGCTGTTGCGGTTCAAGTTTGAACCATTTTTTTTCCGATTTTTCAAATCAAACAAAGTAGGAGGATTGGAGAAAATGAGAACAATTTCGATTGCCAATCAAAAAGGTGGCTGTGGTAAGACGACCACCGCAATCAATCTATCCGCCTGTCTTGCCCATAGGGGTAAAAGAGTACTTCTAATCGATATGGATCCTCAAGGTCACGTTGCGTTGGGGTTGAATATTGACAGCAACGATAAAGAGAATACAGTCTTTAGTGTCCTGGAGCCTTCCAACGGCAGCCGACTGTCGCTTGCCGATATTTCCGAAAACGTTGCAGAAAACTTCGATGCCGTGCCCGCAGATATTTCACTCAGCACCCTGGATCAGCACCTTTCAATGGTTGAGGGCAGAGAGACCCGCTTGAAACACGCAGTCAGCCGGCTTTATTCATTGTATGACATCATTATCATAGATTGCCCGCCGAGTCTTGGATTACTGACATTCAACGCCCTTATTGCCTCATCAGAAGTGATCGTGCCCATAGAGATGAGCTTGTTTTCTTTGCACGGGATCGGCAGACTCATGGAAATCATAGCGTCCATCAAGAAGAAAACCGGCCATGAAATCCATACAAGAGTTTTTGGAACAATGGTTGATAAGCGCACAAGAATCGCGAGGGAAGTGCTGGAAAATATTAGAAACCATTTTGGTGACACCATGTTTGAAGCGGTCATTCGTTCCAATGTCACCTTGAAGGAGGCCGCCGGGTTTGGGAAATCGATAATAGATTACTCAAAAAAGGCGAGCGGGTTCAAAGATTATATGATGCTTGCCGACGAAGTTCTTTTAGAGAAAGGAACGGAGCATAGTCTGAACGTCGAGGATGACGAATCAATGTTCTTGGAATCGAATCTGGAAAAGCGCTTTTCCTATTATGGACCTGAAGCAAACTCCGTAAAGATCGGAGGAAGTTTTAACAATTGGAACCCATCCGATGAGTTTCGTATGGAACGTGATGAATATGGCACATGGACAAAGAAGATCTCTCTCAGACCGGGCACCTATCAATACAGATTTATTGTCGATGGTGAATGGGTCGAAGATCACAATAATTCGAATTATATACATAATGCCTATGGTGGCCACAATTCGGTTTTGGAAATTCGGTAAAAGGACATCCTAAATGGAAAAAAAGAGTCTTGGCAGGGGTCTTGAGGACATTGCGGATATTTTTATATCACAGAACAAGCAAAATATTCCTACGGCTGATTCAACATCGGAAAACATGAGAAAGGTGGTCAATGAATCCTCTCCCGGACATTCTTTTGCAGCGTCGGAGGAAAGCGTGTCTTTTTCTGAAGACGATATTATAACGGTAATAAATGAAAGACTCAGGGTGAATAGGAATTGCCTCAACACCGAGCGGCCTTTGGAACATGATCGCTCAGAAAAGGATGATAAGCTCCGGACCAGGAATATGGAAAAAACCCCGTCAGATGACCCGGACGTCTGTGAAGTCACGGAACATGTTACCAGCAAAAAGAAAATGGGTTACGTAAATACCCCCGATGTTCAAAAAAACATCGTAAAATCGCTTTTCCAGCATCTTCGTCGGAACTACAACATAAAGAATATTGAGTTGGTAAAAGAGAACGAGGTGTCCCGTCCAGGAATGAAAATTACAATTGAAAAGAATATTTTGATTTATGTCAAGGAGCAAGAAAACCATTAATTAATTTGGATCATCTCCCAAAGAGTTGATCCAAATTAAGGATTCAAGGATTCCAGGGGTCCAGGGTTCGAGTGAGATGAAGTAAGGCATCAGATAAATGCTTAAGCATTATAAAGAGTTAAAAGTTGTGAATTGGAAACGCAGCCTATGATATCCGGTGATTTGGATTATATGAAAAAGGAAAAGCTTCAGGAATTAAGAGATGAGATTGGGGATGTAAAGAGAATGCTAAAAGCGATGATCAAATCCCTGGAAAACAAACACTTGAATCCTTGAATCCTGGACTCCTTGAACCCTTTCTCCCAACTTATTGGGAGAAGATCCATTATATTTCAGGTGAAGAGGTGACAACTCACGCTATGACCTGCCTTGTCCGTTTCTCTTGGGGCCTCTTTGCGGCAGACCTCCATAACGTCCGGGCATCGGGGATGGAAGCAGCACCCTTCCAGGGGGACGGATAGAGAGGGGGGGCCCTCCTCAATCGATGGCCATTGCGCCCTGTGTGATCCCGGACGCGGGACGGCTGATATGAGCGCTTTTGTGTAGGGGTGCCTGGGGTGAAAAACGATGTCACCTGTCTTTCCAAACTCTACAATTCGTCCCAGATACATCACCGCAATCCGGTTGGAGATGTGACTGACAACACTCACATCGTGCGAGATAAACAGATAGGACAGGTGGTACTTCTCCCGGAGATCCAGAAGCAGATTGATAATCTGGGCCTGTATGGACACATCCAGGGCACTGACCGGCTCATCGCAGACAATAAAATCAGGCTTCAGCGATATGGCCCGGGCGATGTTGATGCGCTGGCGCTGACCGCCCGAGAATTCATGGGGGTAGCGGTATAATGCATCGGCATCCAGACCCACATCTTTCAGGATGCCCCTGGCCGCTTCCTCACGGTCGCCACGGATCAATTTAAATTCGGATATCCCTTCCGTAATGATGTCCAGAACATTCATGCGCGGGTTCAGGGACGACAGCGGGTCCTGAAAAATGATCTGAATTTTGCGCCGCAAGGCTCGCAGTTCTTTGCGGGACAGACCGGCCAGATCCCTGCCCTGGAACTTTATATGACCCGCATGAATCTTTTCCAGCCCCACCAGGGTCCTGCCGAGAGTCGTCTTGCCGCAGCCGGATTCCCCCACCAGACCGATGGTTTCCCCTTTCTGCAGCACAAAGGAGATACCGTCCACCGCCCGGACATGACCGATGGTCCGGGACAGAATGCCCCTGCGAACAGGAAACCAGGTCTTGAGGCGGTCTACTTCAATCAGCGGGTAATGGTTTATTGAGTTCATTGCGTTTGTTGGGGTTACAATGCCAGGAAGCTGGGAGGCTGGGAAGCTATGATATTGCTATCAGCTACCCTTCAAACCTCCAACCCTTGTATCCCCCTTCAACCCTTTCTCGTCTGTTAGTTTACTGGAATTTCCCCGCAATAAAACATGCCGCCCTGTGGTTGTCTGATACAGGAACCAATTCCGGCATCTCAGTTCTGCATTTTTCGAACGCAAAGGGGCATCGATCACGAAACCGGCACCCAGACGGATAATGCTCCGGAGAGGGAACACTGCCGGGTATTACAGCCAGCCGATTTCCCTTGCCATCAGACAAACTGGGAATCGATTTTAAAAGACTGTAGGTATAGGGATGCGACGGCGCCGAAAATATGTCCTCCATCCGCCCCTCTTCAACGATTCTGGATGCATACATCACCAGGACCCGATCACACATTTCCCATACCACGCCCATGTCGTGCGTAATCAAAAGAATGGAAGTATGTTCCGTCTTCATCTCACGAATCAGTTGAAACACCTGGGCCTGTATGGTCACATCCAGGGCTGTTGTGGGCTCATCGGCAATGATCAGCTCCGGATTCATCATCAAGGCCATGGCGATCATGATGCGCTGCTGCATTCCCCCTGACAACTGGTATGGATAAGCATGCATCTTTTCCTCAGCATCGGGTATCTTTACCTTTCCAAGCCATTCAAGCGACATGTTCCAGGCCCTTTCTTTTGGTGTAGACTGGTGAATCTGGATCGTCTCCACCATCTGCTGACCGATTCTCTGCAAGGGGGACAGGGCTGATAATGGCTCCTGGAATATCATGCTGATTTCTCTGCCGCGTATCTTACGAACCGCCTCTATGTCGGCCATCAGAATATCGTTGTCTTTGAACAGAACCTGACCGCTCTCGATATTTCCCGGTGGAGAGGGGATCAGACGCAGCAGGCTCAAAGCACTCACCGATTTCCCACATCCGGACTCCCCAACAAGACCGACGACCTCCCCGCGCTGAATGTCAAAGGACACATTGTCCACCGCGGTAAAATAAGCGTCATCGGTTTTGAATGACACCTTCAGATTCGATACGGAAAGAAGTGTCTGCTGCATCAGATCAGCCTCGTGTATCGCCTGGGATCATACGCATTGCGGACACCTTCACCCACAAACACACCCAGTAGCATGACAGTAAACAGAGCAAGGGATGGATAGAGAATCAGCCACCATGCCCATCGATACTGCTGGGCCTGATAAAGCAATTCCCCCCAGCTCGGCGTCGGGGACGGCAAACCGAAACCGAGATAGTCCAGCGCAGCCAGTGATCCGATAGCGCCCACCAGTGAAAAGGGGAAAAAGGTAATCACCGGAACCATGCCGTTGGGTAAAATATGCTTGAATATTATCTTAAAGGATGAGCCTCCCATGCATTTGGCAGCCTCCACAAAAGGAAGTTTTCGCAGACGCAGAAATTCCGCCCGAATGTAGTAGGATATCCCGATCCAGTTAAAGAGCCCGTAGCAGAACAACAGCAGGGAAAAACTCCGTCCGTAGATGGACCCCATGAGTATCATGATGTACAAAAACGGCAGGGCGCTCCAGATTTCAATGAACCGTTGACCTGATATGTCCAGTAGGCCGCCATAATAGCCTTGAAGTGCTCCGGCGGCAATACCCAGCGCCATGGACCCCACAACAAGCAGCAATCCAAAAGACATGGATGTTCTCAGCCCGTAAAGAATACGTGACAGAACATCGCGCCCGGCTGCGTCAATACCCATGAGGTGTCCCTTGACCGGTCGAAAAGGGAATCTGACGTCCTCCTTTAGAAATTCAACGCGGTGCTTTCGACTGCCCATGGAAATCGTGAGGTTGTCCACGGGGCCATAATATCGATTCTGGACATTTTCTTTAATGACCGTCTGCTGAGCATCAGAGAGCGAGTCCCAGACATTTTTCGTCCCGGCCGTGGATACCTCCCCGAGCAGGGCCAGGTTTTCATCAAACCGAAGCTCGAAGGCATGTCCCTCGCCATCAACACCCGGTGCTATCCCTTCCCTGAACGTAATTCTGACTGTTTTCGGCTTGCGCGCTTTTTGCGCGTGGGTCGACAGGGAGGCCTTGATATTGATGCCCTGGGGTCCTGTGGTCTCCATGGAAAGAAACGGTGCTTCTTTACCGTCAAACCTGAGCGCCATGGCAGCCCTGAGCTCCAATGGAATCTTTACATAATCGGTGATCGGCTTGTTCTGGAGGTCCTTGTCTGCCAAACCCACAAATGGGCCAAACCTGAAAGATTTCGCAATGGATAAATCATCTCGGATATCGGCTGTCCCCACCATGGGAAGCAGTTTAAATGCGGCAATGACTTGATCGGATACATCGATAAGCGCCGGGTCGAGGCTTTGAAACGGGCCGTAGGGAATCGGTGGAAAAACCATGAAATTCTCAGCTTTGTTCAAAAATTCAGAATTTGTATTCATCTGGTGGTAATCAGGCCGTGTATGCTTGCCGTTTCCCAAAAAGGTGTCTTCAGGATAAAATTTGAGCACAGGAAAATAAGACTTGCCCTGAAACTTTACATAGAGGGGAACATTGTTGCAGATGATCTCGGAGCCCAGACTGAACAGATACAGAAGCGCAAGAATCCATAACGAAATATAGGCGCGCCTCATCTCCTTGAAGCGTGTAATTCGCCTGCGGGTCATAGGATTTTTAACAAGACGCGTTATCATCGGGATCTTCAATTCTCTTGAAAATTAATTCTCGGATCGATGAGAACATAACAAAAATCTGACAGGATATTGCCGATGAGCCCCAATATGGCGGTAATGGAAAGGATCCCCATGAAAACCGGATAATCTCTCCCCACAATGGCTTCGAGACTCAAGCGACCCATTCCGGGGATTTCAAAGACCTGCTCGATGATCACGGAACCGGCAAACATGACCGTGAGGATGGATCCGAAACCGGTTGCAATGGGAACCAGGGAATTCCTCAGGGCATGTCCCCAGATGGCCCGGGAAAAACTGCCGCCCTTGGCCAGTACCGTACGGATATAATCTTTCCCGATCTGCTCAATGAGAGAATTTTTCATTAGCAGTGTCAGCACGGCGAAATTGCCGATCACATAGCACAGGATCGGCAAGAACATGTGCTGGAAAATATCCTTTGTTTTGCCCCAATACGTGAGTTGGCCAAACTGGTCCGAATGAAAGCCTGAAATCGGAAATATATCCCACAACCCTTCCACCGTACCGGCAAGAAGCATTTTGAGCACCATGCCAAAGGCAAAAGGCGGAATAGCATATCCCACAAAAACGACGATGCTCGAAACAATGTCAAAAGATCGGTCGTGGTGTAAGGCCTTGAAAATGCCCAGAGGGATACAGACCAGATAAGATAGAATAAAACCGGTGATCCCAAAAACCAGGGACACCTTGAATCGTTCCTGGATCAACTGCCACGATGTTTTGTTGGGAAATCGATAGGATTCCATCTTCATACCCATACGATCCGTTACAAGCCACTTCCAGTATCTTTTATAGAACGGCTGATCGAACCCGAAATGCGCTTCAATGGCTTTGCGCTGATCCGCTGAAATACTTGTGGCTGCCCCGGCACCTCCACCGGATTCCGAGGCACCGATACCACCACGCATCTGCATGATGGCCTGCTCCACAGGACCCCCGGGAACAAACTGAATGACGGCAAAACAGAGCAGCGTAATCCCCAGGAAAGTGGGAATCACGAGTAGAAACCGCCGGATGAAATAATCGATTCTTTCCATGCCTTGCTTATAGCACTAGGCGACTGACATTTTCAATAGGCTGTTAGGTTGTAGACTATTAGACTGTCTATCTATACTTGCCGCTTGCTTTTTTTCCTCAAAATCGAATAGACTCTTGTCACTATTTTATGAAACCAGCCTGAAAGGAAACCATGACCGCTCCAGACCCTGCAACGCAGTTTCAGACCGATGATAACGTTCCAGCTATAGAACTGAAAACCCGTATTGCCGCACTGCAAAAGCGCCTTTCCCGCAACAAAGTGGATGCCGCGCTGATTCTTCAAAGCAGTGACCTTTACTACTTTTCCGGCACCACCCAGCAGGGCCACCTCTATGTACCGGTTGACGCCCCGCCGATTCTGATGGTGCGCAAGAGTATCCATCGGGCCACAGCGGAGTCGAATCTGGATAGGATCCTTCCCATATCCGGTCTTTCCCGGCTTCGATCCATTTTAAAAGACAATGGCTGCAAGGCGCCCCGGACCCTGGGCATGGAACTGGATGTGCTCCCTGTCAACCTGTATCACAAATACCGGGATCTTTTTGGTCAAGCCCGAATCGTCGATGTATCCCACGACATCCGGATGGTCAGATCCGTCAAATCCCTGTTTGAGATAGATCGCATAACCCAGGCTGCCGCGTTCTCAGATCAGGTGGCCTCTTTTGTAAAAGAAGAACTTCGGGAAGGGATCACCGAAATTGAACTGGCAGGCAAAGTCGAAGCCAGGGCCAGGAAACTAGGCCACCAGGGCATGGTGCGTATGCGCTTGTGGGGCAGCGAAATGTTTTACGGACACCTCATGTGCGGTGCATCGGCAGCCGTTCCCAGCGCCCTCGCCTCCCCCACCGGCGGCATGGCCACGAGCCCGGCATTTTCCCAGGGCCCCGGTTTCAAAAAAATCCAGCGTCATGAACCCATTCTTTTCGACTATGTCTTTGCCTACAAGGGCTATCTGGCAGACCACACACGGATCTTTTCATTGGGCAGTCTTCCCGATGAGATGCTGAATGCGCATCAGGCCATGCTGGACCTGCAATCTCTGCTGATAAAAAAGATGCTGCCGGGTGTCCCTGCCGGTCATGTCTACGACATGGCCATGGCCTTCGTCGACAAGTCCGGTCATGGTCGTTTTTTTATGGGTGCTGAAAAACAACGCATCCGTTTCATCGGACATGGTCTAGGGCTGGAGCTGGATGAATATCCATTCTTAGCCCAGGGGCAGCAACTCCGTCTCCAGGAAAACATGGTCATCGCCCTGGAACCGAAACTCGTCATTCCCGGAAAAGGGGTGGTGGGGGTGGAAAACACCCATGTGGTCACACCCGATGGATTGCGGTCCTTGACCACCTATCCCGAGGAGATAGAAATTCTTCGATGGTAACAACAGCTCAATAAATCTGACGAGTCTCATATGAACCTTCCCTGAAAAACGGCTTGTTTTAATACAGCTGAAAAGGAATCCACCCATGGGACAATACAATCTAAACCGCATTTTCAAGCCCGATCACATCGCCGTTGTAGGAGCAAGTGAAAAGACCGGCTCCATCGGCAATGCAATCATGACAAATCTCATCGAGGGAAACTTTTCCGGCAAACTGCTGCCGGTCAATCCGAAATACGAGACCCTTCATGGTCTGCAAGCCTTCAGATCTGTTTCCGATTTGGACACGGGTATCGACCTAGCGGTTATTTGCACACCCATACAAACAGTCCCGGATATTGTTAAAACCTGCGTAAATAAAAAAATTGCCGGCGCCATCATCATTTCCGCCGGAGGCAAGGAGGCCGGGAAAAAAGGCAGATCCATCGAGCGAAAAATATTAAAAACAGCATATGATGGCGGTCTCAGAATCATAGGGCCGAATTGCCTGGGAATCATGCGGCCGGGAAAAAATCTGAATGCCAGTTTTGCATCCGAGATGCCGGCCTCGGGAAATCTTGCCTTTGTTTCACAGAGCGGCGCCATTTGCACGGCTGTCCTCGACTTGGCCTTTCGTGAAAATTTCGGCTTCAGCCATTTCGTCAGTACCGGTTCCATGCTGGATGTGGATTTTGGAGATATGATCGATTATCTCGGCAATGATTATGCAACCAAAAGTATTCTCCTGTATATCGAAAGCCTGTCAAATTTTCGTAAATTCATGAGCGCAGCCCGATCTGTATCACGGGTCAAACCCATTATCGTGCTGAAATCCGGCCGGAGTACCGCCGGGGCCAAAGCCGCAGCTTCCCATACAGGCGCCATGGCCGGCGAAGATGCGGTTTATGACGCTGCTTTCAAACGGGCAGGTATCGTTCGCGTTGACACCATTGAAGAATTATTTGACTGTGCCGAACTAACGGCCAAACAACCGCACCCTGCCGGCCCCAGACTTGCCATTGTAACCAATGGTGGCGGACCAGGTGTCATGGCGACGGACATGCTCGCCAGGTACACAAGGGAACCTGCCGCTCTGGAAACGGAAACCTTACAAAAGCTGAATGAATTTCTGCCGGAATTCTGGAGCCGCAGCAACCCCATCGACATTCTCGGGGATGCTTCACCCGACAGATATCGCCGGGTTTTGGAGATTTGTTTTCAAGCCAGGGAAATCGATGCGATTCTGGTGATTATGGCACCCCAGGCAATGGCCGATCCAAAATCGGTTGCAGAAGTACTTGCCGCCACCATGAAAGCACGCAAATATCCTGTATTTGCCTGCTGGATGGGAGGCAAAAGCATGGCCAGGGCTGTGGAAATTTTGAACGAATCCGGCATTCCCACCTATGAAACACCGGAACGAGCGGTCAGGGCGTTTTTGTATATGTACGCCTATTCCAGAAATCTTATAACTTTGCGCGAAATACCCCCCAGACTCTCCAACTTTTTGTCTTTCGACCGTGAACGTGCTCGCGATCTGATCTCACGCGCACCGGACAAGGGTTTCATGTTAGAATCCGATTCCAAGGAATTTCTGGCTGCCTATGGTCTGCCGGTTATTAGAACCGAGACCGCCAACACCGAAGCAGAAGCCGCTGAAATAGGAAAAGAGCTGGGATATCCCCTGGTCATGAAGCTTCATTCGCCGGACATCACCCACAAGACGGATGCCGGAGGTGTTTACCTCGATCTTCGATCTCAGGAAGATGTCCAGCATGCCTATCGCAATATCCTCCAGTCAGCCAGAAAGTACCAACCGCGTGCCCGAATAAACGGTGTTACAATCCAGCCGTTCTTTTCCAACCCGGATTACGAAATTCTGATAGGAGCCAAAAGAGATCCCAATTTCGGACCCGTCATACTTTTCGGAATGGGGGGCATTTTTACAGAAGTGCTCAAGGATAGGGCCCTGGGACTTCCTCCCATGAACCGCCTTCTAGCCCATCGATTGATGCAGGAAACCAAGGCGTATTCTCTGCTGAAGGGATACCGGAACCGCCAGCCGGCCGATCTGGAACAACTCGAGGAAATGATTATTCGGCTGTCCCAGATCCTGATCGATTTACCCGATATATCCGAACTGGATATGAATCCCGTGCTGATAAAGAAGGGCAAAGCCGTTGCAGTGGATGCCCGGATACTCGTTTCTTCCCTGGACGTGCGTTCACCCAGACATTTGGTCATTAGCCCGTACCCTGAAGATCATGAATCTTATGAGACGACCAGGGAGAACATCCAAATATTCGTCCGTTCCGTCAAACCGGAAGATGCGCCACTTTTTATTGATCTGTTTAATACACTGTCTCCAACGAGTATTTACTACCGCTTTTTCGCCCCCGTAAAGGAACTGAAACCCGAGATGCTGGCCCGGTTCACCCAGATCGATTACGATAGAGAAATCGCCCTGGTAGCCATTCAGGAAAATGCCGGCAGCGACAGGCTGATCGGCGTTGCCCGAATCATAGGAGAACCGGATGGAAAACACGGAGAGTTTGCCGTTGTGGTGGGGGATCCCTGGCATGGAAAGGGCATCGGTGCGGTTCTGCTTAAGAAATGCCTCGATATCGCCAAATCGCGGGGATTTGAGACCATCATGGGCTGTGTCTTGAGAGAAAACAAGAACATGTTGGGCCTGGCAAAAAAATTGGGGTTTAAAGTCGAAAAACATTCTGCTGCAGGAGAATGCGAACTGACCTGTCATCTGGTTCCATGACACTTAAGCCCAAAGTGAGCGTTTCAAAACCCTTTAAGTAGACGGTTAAAGTTAGCAGACCCGATCAGGTTTGTTGTATATCCTGCTTGAGAAGCCTTTTTGAACCCATACCGCAACCAATTACCGACTTGATCACTTCCTCAACGGGGACGTTTACAGGATGCACCATTTCCGGTTCCAAATGAAAAATAAACCCTGAGGTGGGGTTGGGGCCGGTCGGAACGAATACCGTATAACGGCCATCGTCATGGATATCGGTGATAAAGGCAGTCAACAGTGTTTTGTTCTCAAAGGGCCGCACAAGAGCCACTGACGAAAATGGCGAATCCTTTTTGCCCAAAAACTGCATGACCACCGATTTAATAATTGAGTACCCGGGGGCCATCTGCAAAATTTTATCTTCCAGATTTTCCTGAACAAACCGACCGGCTTTGGTCTTCACTACAATACCGACGATAAAACAGATTGCCAAGATAATCGTCACAACGAGGATATCGGCAATTACTTCCTGAAATTGACCGTTAGAGATAAAAAAATCCGTCAGTGGTTGAATGATTCCGGTGATCCATCTGAAAAGCCATCTGAACAAGAGGATCAGCAGAACAGATGGAAGAATGACAGCCAATCCACCCAAAATTGAAGTCTTTATGAATGTTTTTATTTTATCCATTTGTCACCCCGCCATCAAGTTATACGTTATGATTTCATACTACGGATGATTTTTTAAAACGCACATATAGGGGTTGTCAGAAAAACGTTCCGATTGAGGACCTTTTTTCTGCTACAACCCCTTATGCCGCCATCCTATTTTCGGAACATTATTATGACAAGCGGTATAAAATCAAAAAAAAAGCCGCCCCATTCCAAAATAAAACCCTTACTGGAATGGGGCGGCTTGAAAACGATATGGAAATAAACCGGTTCTAACGCTTGGAGAACTGATAGCGGGCTCTGGCACCTTTTTGCCCGTATTTCTTGCGCTCCTTGACCCTGGCGTCACGCGTGATAAATCCGGCCTTTTTCAGCACCGGTCTCAGGTCCGGATCCACCTGGAGCAGGGCCTTGGTGATTCCATGGCGGATAGCACCCGCCTGACCGGTAATGCCGCCACCCAGCACACGCACCCTGATATCGTAGGCTTCCTGCGTATTGGTGAGTGACAGGGGCTGCAGCATGATAATTTTAGCCGTACCCACCTTGAAATAGTCATCAAGGGATCGGTCATTAACCGTAATTTTACCGGTTCCCGGTTCCAGCCATGTCCGTGCGATAGAGGTTTTTCGTTTGCCGGTTGCGTAATATACGTTTTGTTCTGCCATAGGTTTCCTCAAATCTGGTCTTTTTACTATTTATTAATTTGTCTTCGGTTGATTGTCTGCCGCTCCTTGCTAAAGGCGCACATCACTGGAACGCCAGCGGCTCAGGCTGCTGAGCTTCATGGGGGTGTGCATCGCCGGCATATACTTTCAACTTTTTGATCATGGCCCTGCCCAGTCTGTTTTTAGGCAACATCCCTTTCACCGCAAAACGGATCAGGTCTTCGGGCCGATCCTCAAGTAATTTCTTTGCGGGAATGGTTGTAAGACCACCGATATACCCGCTATGGCGGTAATAATTTTTCTGATCCCACTTTCTGCCGGTGAGCACAATCTTCTCTGCGTTTATGACCACAACCGAATCCCCTGTATCCACATGGGGCGTAAACAACGGATTGTGTTTTCCTCTCAAGTGGGCCGCGATAGAAGAAGCCAGACGGCCAAGAATTTGCCCCTCTGCATCGACAACCCACCACTTATTGCTGTTGTCTTCTTTTTTTGCACTGTACGTATACTTTTTCACATCAATTCTCCCTGCAACATCGCCCTTGAGCGATGATTGGCGCTTTCACAAATTCTTAAAAATGAATCAGGATATTTAAGTCATATACTTCAGGATGTCAAGCAATAATTTCAATAAATGACGCGCGCAGCGCTAATGTCGTCCGAAGGACAAATGTCGCACGGAGTGCAAATGACGTCCGAAAGGGCAAATATCACCCTCCAACCCTTAAATCCTCCGACCCTCAGATCTATTTGACATGTCCCTATTTATTTCCTAAACTCCATCCCATCATGCACCCTGACACTGACCACTTTTCCGTGATGACCTTTAACCTTCGTTTCGGTCTGGCAAAAGACGGGCCCGATGCCTGGAAACATCGCAAAAAACTGATACCGGAGTTGTTTCGGTCATATCCGGCGGATTTTATCGCGTGCCAGGAGGTCAATGATTTTCAGGCCGACGATCTGGCATCCATTCTCAGCGATTATCGACTGATCGGCCGTAGACAGCCTGCGCCCTCTTTCTGGCAGAACAATATCATTTTTTTCCGAAAAGACTGGCATGTTCAGAACACAGAACATTTCTACTTGAGCGAGATGCCTGACATACCGAGCCGTTCACTCAATAGCCAGTGGCCCAGGCAGTGCACCATCGGCACATTTCAGAGAAAGTCACGCAGGTTGACCTGTATCAACACCCATTTCGATTTTTCGTCTTCGGTTCAGATCTTCAGCGCCAGACTCATCATGCAGCGTCTCATGCAGCGCCCCGAACCTGTCCCTGCAGTTCTTATGGGCGATTTCAACGCGCCTTTTGATTCGCCCCATTACCGGATCTTTGTGGATGAATCTGTCGCCAGGAAAGGTCCGGGCATCTCCTTTCACAATGCATTTGACGAAACACCGTGCGGGACCCATCATGGGTTTTCCGGAAAACCCGGCCAGGACTGCATCGACTGGGTTCTCCATACAAATGGGATCACACCTGAAAATGTCGTGGTTGTCCGGGATCACGTGCAGGGGGCTTATTATTCCGACCACTTCCCGGTTGTTGCTTCTTTTTCTTCCCCCAGGACAAGCAGGCCTGAGGTATCCAATATTCCTCGTTCGATATTGGACCCTTCATTTTAGTCAACAAAGGAGACGGCACGTCTCCGTAAGTTCAGGTTCGGAACCGCGTGCCAAGCACGCGGTTTGTAGAACAATCAATTCTTTGGAGACCCGCAACTTATTTCCCCATTCAATCTGCCACCTGGTTCCAGTTCCATATCCTGGCAGGTGACAGTACCGGAACATGTACCAGTCGAGAGCAGAACCAATTTCCCGGCCACCGTGAGCCGCCCCCTGAAAATTCCCCCGATGGTGATAAAAGACGTCCTCGTTTCCGCCTCCACCACACCTACCTCGGTAATAACGATATGATCACTCTCAAGGGATCCCTTGACCGTACCATTGATGATCAACTGCCCGTTGAACGATACCGTGCCATCAATAGTCAGTCCTTTTTCAATGATGGATAGTTTCTTTTGTGGCTGCCGCAATAGATTTCTCCCGTTATGGACACATATGAATGGGTTCCAGGGCAAAATCTCTCTCGAATATCAGTTCACCCGAATCTTTAAAGATAAAGATGGTCGCCTGCACAAATACTCCGGGGTTTTGGTGTGCAACCTTGAATTTAATGGTCCTGTAATTATAAATTCGAAATTTCTGTCCCGTTGATTGAACAGGTCTTCCATCCATCAGCATGGCGTTGGGTGCCACCAGCCATTGGTCCTGCTCTGCATGCGCATCTTTCAGGATTATAAACGCATGCCCGGATACGGGCGCATTTCGGGTTCCCATGTTGATGACTTTGTACTCGATGTTCAGCAATGTATCGTCAGGGCTGGCGCAGATAAATAGATTGTCCGCGGTAATTTTTACGATGGCAGCATCCACATCGGTGTCGCCAGGAGTTTCTGACCTTACAGACGCATTGACGGTCTGTGTCGGCGCTTTTGCCTTAGGCGCTTTGGGCGAGTTGCCGGGATTGGTCTCTTTTTCAAGCGCTGCCCGCTCTTCTACTTCCACCGCCGGGAGTTCATTCTGTTTTTCCAATGCAGAGCCGGAAACAATTGCTTTCAGTTTTGACTCTGAAATGGCCAGACGGACCATGGCACCATCTTTCTCATTACGAATCGATTCCATGGCGCGGTTCTGCCTGAAGACATCTTCCTGGAGTGCCACCAGTCTTCCCCTGGTGTCCAGCCATTCAACCAGCAGCAACCCAATGACACCTGCCATGACAAAGATCAAACCCGCCACGGACATGGCCAGACCTCTGAAATGAGCAAACGGTCTTAGGCTGCCGTTTTTCTCGACTCTCAGCAGGTGCCAGCGGGTCTCCCTGTATGAGGGATGATCCTGTTTCAATTGTTTCATATAAACTTGAAACCTTTCAACCATAAGCACTAAGCCGCTTACAGCTTAATGCTTAACATTAAAATAACGCCTGCTGCCCATCGATCTTGAGCCCCAGATGCCGGAAGGCGGCCTCGGAAGCCTTGCGACCCGATGAGGTTCTGATGAGCAGCCCTGTTTTAAGAAGAAACGGCTCAACCACATCCACCAGGGTATCACTCTCTTCCTGCAGGGTTGCGGCAATAGCCTCGATACCGACAGGCCCTCCGTGGTAAAAATCGATGATCGTCTTCAGGTATTTCCGGTCCAGTTTTGTCAGTCCTTTGGCATCCACCCCTTCCAGGGACAAGGCCGCCTCCACAGTGTCAAATGTAATGACGCCATCAGCCCTCACCTGGGCATAGTCCCTGACCCGTTTGAGGAGGCGGTTGACAATTCTGGGTGTCCCCCTGGAGCGTTTGGAGAGCTCCTCTGCCGCCACTTTATCAATTTGAATATCCAACAGCTTTGCAGATCGTGTTGAAATCTGAACCAGTTCCCGTTCATCATAAAAATCAAGATTCCGGAAAAGACCGAAACGATCTCTGAGGGGAGAGGAGAGAAGCCCTGCGCGTGTCGTAGCACCCACTATGGTGAATCGATTCAAACGGTATCGATGGCTCCTGGCATGAATGCCCTTGTCAAATACAAAATCAATGGCAAAATCCTCCATGGCCGGGTAGAGTAATTCTTCCACTGACTTCGGTGTACGGTGGATTTCATCGATGAACAGGATATCGCCTTCTTCGAGATGTGTCAGCATACCGATGAGGTCCCCCCCTTTTTCAAGAGCCGGACCCGATGTGGTGGTCAGCTTACCCCCCATTTCGTTGGCGATAATATGTGCAAGGGTTGTCTTGCCAAGTCCGGGGGGGCCATGAAACAGTACATGGTCGATGGGCTCCCGGCGCCTGGTCGCCGCCTCGATAGCGATCTTCAATGTTTCTACAATCTCACCCTGACCGATGTATTCAGAAAGTCTGGCCGGCCGAAGGGACAGTATTTCATTGTCCGCATCACAGGGAAGGCAATCACCGGAAATGATCTCCAGTGGTCCGATGGTGCCGCTTTTGAAATTATCTGTCATAATTTGAGGTCCTGGCTATTCTTTAGCACATATATTAATATATGGTTCTTCTCCCAACCAGCCCTTTAGCAGTTTAGACTGAAGGCTGTTAGGTGCCTTTCGCTACTGGCTCTCAGCTACCCTCAGACCCTTGTATCACCCTCCAACCCTCAAACCCTCTATATTGGATTGTTCTTTTGAATATGATACACCGCATCAAACAATTCCTCGGCCGTTGTATATGCCTGGCCGTGTTTGATCGCCAGCGTCACCATGGACCTGGCATCCGTCATTGTGTGTCCCAACTGCTTTACGAGCACATCGATAACCTGCTTTTCCAGGTCTTCGATTTCGGGCAGATCCGGCTCGTCGTCTTCGCACATCAAGGCAAATTTTCCCATCTTACCTTCCAGGGAAGCGACAATCTTCTGGGCGGTACGGATACCGATTCCTTTCAGTTCTTTGAGCCGAGCGACATCCTTGGACTCGATGGCGCTTGCTATTTCCCGAATTGGCCGGGTAAGAGCCCTGGCCGCCTTGAGAGGGCCGATGTCTTCCACAGAGATGAAGCGCTGAAAAAACTCCTTTTCCACTTCCAGATTGAAACCGATCAATATCGGTTTCGGCTGACGTTCCGTCTGCTGGTGGTAAATGTACAATGAAACCGTATCTCCCACCTGGGTGCCCTTCAGCGATCGCATGACCATCGCCGGGAGCAGGATCTCATACCCGATATGATTTGCCAGGAGCAGGATGTGATCTTCATCCCTGCGCATGAGAGTGCCTTCGATATATCCGATCATAATTCGCCTGTGTCTGTGTTGGTCTGGTTCCTTGAGTTCATTGAGTTTGTTGGGTTTGTTGGGTTTGTTGGGTTCAAGACGCTTGGAAGCTAGAAGGCTGGGATGTTGGGATGCGGCTATCAGCTACTTGCTCACAAATGAACCTAAAACCTGACACCTGAACCCTTATAGCCTTTTAGCGGTTTAGACTGTAGGCTGCTAGGTGCCCTTCGCTATCAGCTGTCAGCCACCCTCCAACCCTCGTATCCCCCTCCAACCCTCAAACCCTTACAAGCCTTTTAGCGGTTCAGACTGTAGGCTGTTAGGTGCCCTTCGCTATCGGCTCTCAGCCACCCTCCAACCCTCGTATCCCCCTCCAACCCTCAAACCCTTACAAGCCTTTTAGCGGTTCAGACTGTAGGCTGTTAGGTGCCCTTCGCTATCGGCTCTCAGCCACCCTCCAACCCTCGTATCCCCCTCCAACCCTCAAACCCTTACAAGCCTTTTAGCGGTTCAGACTGTAGGCTGTTAGGTGCCCTTCGCTATCGGCTCTCAGCCACCCTCCAACCCTTGTATCCCCCTCCAACCCTCGAACCCTTGTATCCCCCCCTCGAACCCTCTGTTCAGCCATACCTGTATAGCCCGATCAGCGCCAGTCCCAATGCATCCGATGCATGATACGGCTTAATGGGGTCATCCAGATTCAATTTCTGACGGACCGCCTTTTCGAGTTGTTGCTTGGTTGCACGCCCGTTACCGGTCAATACTTTTTTTGCCTCCCTGACCGCTACTTCAGATACGGAAACACCGGCTTTGAATCCTGCCAGTAACAGAATCCCCGTGACCTTGCCCAACAGGATTCCCGATTTGGGGTAACTGTTCAAAGAAAACACATCTTCGACCACCATGTGGTCGGGATGTTCTCTCCGCAGGATTTCGGTAAGTTTTGAATAGATTTTATCGAGGCGATGCGGCAAAGAGATATCTCTTGGGGTATGAATGGTACCATACGAATAGGCCTGAACCGAAAGCCCTTTACCTGTGACAACGCCGATACCGGTTGCAGACAAGCCAGGGTCTATGCCGATAATCTTTATCATGTTGCGTGCTTCAAGGTGCCGTAAATAATGCCGGGAAGGAGATGCATGACTGCGAGGTTCTTCAATATCCTATTGAAGTTCTTTTAATTTCTGAAGTGCTATTTTCCCTTCATTTGTTTCAGGGTATTTCTGGCTCAGCTCCTTCAATATCAGTCTGGAATTGGCCTTGTCCCCCAGCGAGATAAAGGCAAAACCTTGTTTCAGCAAGGACGCGGGGACCTTGTTCCCTTTGGGATAATTCTCGATGACTTTCTGATATTCCAGGATAGCTTTTTCATACCACTTTTCCCGGTAATAGATCTCACCTATCCAGAATTGGGCATTGTCCGCATGTTCTGATTTCGGAAAATCCTTGATAATCGTTTCGAAAGCGGTACGGGCCGTCTCAAAATCACTCTGGTCAAAGGCCTGTTTGGCGGCAATATAGCGTTCCTGATCTGTTTGGTTTTTTTCGGCTGCTTGAGATTGCTTTTTTGGTGTGCTATGCGATCCTGTCGATTCCAGGTTCAGGTACTGTTCGATGTAGCGAAGACGGATCTCCATCTGGTTAAGATTAATGGACAGCCTGTCGAGCAGTATCTGGGTTCCCTTTTCTGCATTCTCGCTGGCAGTCAGTCTCTCCTGCATCATGAATTCCGATTCCTCGAGTCGACCGCTCAGCAACTGAACATCATCCTTGAGAACCTCTATACTCGCATTCAGTTTTGCATACTCGGTTCTGAGTTGGATGTCTTCGTTCCCGAGATCTTTTTCGAATTCGGAAAGCTTGGTGCTGAGATAGACTTTGCTCTGCTCGATTTCCTTGCCGCTGCTCTCGTTCACTCTTTCAAGGCTGACTGCTTTTGTCTCAAGCTCTGCCGCTTTTTGATCGAGTTTTTTCCCGAGGGCCTCCATTGTCCTTAACCGCTGATCAAGGACAATGACATCTTCCTGAAGGGCACAGCCGAGAAACATGGCCAAGACAGCAATTGAGAGAATATATCTGAATCTCATATGAACAACTCTTCGTTTTTTTATTTCCGCTGCTCATCCAGGAGCCCGGTTTATCCCGGTTGTAGGATCCTCTTCAATCAAGGTGGAGCTGCAGGGATAAAAACATTAACCTGCCATAAAGCAGGCGTGTAAAACGAGGCAAGCAGCAGCTCAGCCGCTACTTGCCTCTTGTCTTTGCAGGCGCTGAAAGAAGCACATGCCGGAATTATTCGACCACAAAATGAGCGCGTCTGTTTTTGGCCCAGGATTCTTCGGTCTTTCCCATGTCTACGGGACGTTCCTCACCATAACTGATGGTGGACAACTGGTCGGCGTTAATGCCAAGATCCAAGAGAAAGGCTTTGGCGCTCTCTGCCCGACGGTCACCCAGGGCGATGTTGTAAGCACTGGTGCCACGATCATCACAGTGTCCTTCGATGATGACCGAAGCATCCGAAGCCATGCGAAGCCACTCAGCTTTTCGGGAAAGCACTTCTTTGGCCATGTCCCCAAGAGCGGAGCTGTCGAAATCAAAGTAGACATCTTCGTTCATGAACATCTGAATGGCAGCCATTTTGGCTCTTTCCATTTCCGCCTCTTTTGCAGCCTGCTCAGCCATCTGGGTCTGCCGGAGTTCCTCTTCGGCCTTCATTTCCCACTGTCTGGCAGCTTCTTCCTGGGCGGCCTGTTCCTGTGCAGCCAGTTCGGCGTCAGCGACTCCCGGCGCTTGATCTTCCATTGGCGCCTCGACTGGAACAGATTGAACAACTTTCTTGGCACAAGAAACCGTGAAGAGCAATCCCGGAACAATTACCATCAGGCTCATGAGTACCCATAATTTTTTTCGCATATTTTCCTCCTTTTTTGCTTTCGAACTCGGTTTTAATTGGGAATAACATTTGGAGACCATTTCGGATTTGTCTGCTCCCCCGGCATCGATATCAATCGACGCTGATCCGTTCCAAACGCCGTCATGATATATATTTTCGATCTGCCTTCACGGGTAGAATTGAACACAATCAGGCTTCCATCGGGCGACCAGGATGGTGCTTCGTTATCTCCCTGATTTTCTGTCAACTGTACGTTACTTTTGCCATCCACCTCAATGGTATGAATATCAATCCTGCCGGTATCCATGGAGGAGTAAACGATTTTATCCCCTTTAGGAGACCAATCCGGCTGTGTGTTGTATCTTCCCTGAAATGTCAACCTCCGGACACGACCCGATGCTATGTCCTTTATATATATCTGGGGCGTCCCGGACCGTTTGGAAACAAAAGCCATTTGTTTTCCATCCGGGGACCAGGTCGGTTCAACATCGATTCCACGACTGTTCGTCAATCTTTTAATAATTTTCCCTCCTCCGGTCAACAAATATATTTCCTGATCACCTGAAAAAGAGAGTGTCGCTGCCAGTTCAAATTTCCCCGGCACCCAGGCCGGCGTAATCTGGATACCCTTTATATCAAGGGTAGCAAGCCTGTTTTCTGTTATATTTCTTATATATAGGTCAGGATAACCCTTGGCATACGAGGTGTAGGCCATCCATTTGCCATCTGAAGACCAGGCCGGGAAAAGCGTGATATCCTCATGATGACTGAACTGCTTCGAATTGTAGCCGTCAAAATCACTGATAAAAATCTCTTTTTTACCGGCCACAGTCGATAAGAACGCAATTTTACTGTCGAAAACACCCCTGTGGCCTGTCAGGTGAACCATCACTTCGCCACAAAATCGTCGTATCATGCGCGTCGTGTCATCAGGCCCCCCTTTGTAGCGTTTACCGATAATCAGTTCTTCCTTGATCGTATCGAACAGACGAAGCTCCGTTTCCATGAGACCGTCCTTGACCAGAATCCCTCCTGTTATCAGCAGTTCGGCGCCAATGGCCGCCCAATTTCGAAAATTTATGCCCGAAGCTATAATATCGGGATTTTTTGGATCCATCAGAAATGCCTGCCGGTCAAGCATTTTAAAATAACCTGTGAATTCCAGCGTGTCAGATAAGAGATCCGGCAATTTAGTGGTCAGGGCTTCGACATCGGGCTCTCCTGAAATGTTTTTAAACCAGGGTACGGCCAAGGGAATTTTATGCAGAAAGGGGTTGCTGATGTCGATATAGTCATATTCCGCTGCATTGATGCTTGTCTGAGATACCATCAGGGCTACAACACATCCAATAATAGCACGTAAAACAATTTTCATGGGTTTTAGGGTTTCAACTGGTTCCATCTGTTATTTTATCCCCTCGGGAGTAAAACGTAATCCCATTTGAACATATGGCTCGGATACCGATTTGGGGTGTGGCTCCACAGGATCCGATTTCATAACTGCACGAAAAGCCGATTCATCGAAATGGTTGTTCCCGGAACGATCTGTAAAAAAAAGATCTTTTATCTCCCCATTGGGCATTACCTTGAATACAAGCAGCGTCTGCAAATCAGATCGGCCATCGGCCAGCTGTTCGGGGAAAGCCCAGTTCTGCTGTATATCAATGGCAACTTCCATGCGATAAATATCAATGATCTCAGCCAGTTTTCCGCCACTGGCCGCACCGTCTGCCCCAAGCTGTTTCGATTCAGGCTCTTGGACCGCACTTTCCTTGGACGGCGCCCTGTCTTTTTCCTTGTCAACCTTGGCCTTGATCTCATCGATGGCCTTGGCGATTCTATCCGACGTGCTCGTCTCGATCTTTTTTTCCAGTTTTTGCAGGGTATTCTCTTTGACTTTTTCTGATTTATAGGTCTTTTTTTTGAGCGATACCTTTTTCTTGACCGTTTTAGGTGCAACTGACGGTTCGGCAGCCGGAGCCTTCTTGATGGGTGCACGTTTCGTCGTTGCTTTCTTTTCTCCTGAAACCGATGGTTTCGAAACCTGCCTGCTCGGTCCGGTATATTCCGGAAGAGAGACCAGACTGACGTTCATGACGATAGGAGCGGGCCGTCGCTTGGGTTTATGGGTCTGTGCGTAAACCAATATCGAAAAAAGGATACAATGGCAGATCAGGGAAGCTGTAAAGGCCATCATGAGCAGGCGGTTTTGCCTACCCTCTCCGTAAAACGTGACCGGCGATGCCGAATCCTTCGGGTGGGACGCTCTATGGTTGTTTTTTTCGGTCATTTTCAGTGTCATCAACTGGATCAGTTATCATGCCCAGCTTTTCGATCCCGGCGCCTTTTATCTCTGACATGACATAGACAACCGTGCCGTAAGCCACTGTCTTGTCTGCACGCAGGTAGATCTCGTCGACTTTTTGATTCTTTGTGACCTGCATCAGTTTTTCCTTGAGATTCTCGATGCCGACACGAAAGTCGTTGATATAAACCTGATTATTTTGGTCGATAGTTACGACCAGCTGCTCCTGCTTGGATTCCAGGGGGTTCGAGGTTGCCTCCGGCAACGACACGTCAACCCCTTGAATCATCATGGGGGCTGTCACCATGAAGATAATCAGCAGAACCAGCATGACGTCCACAAAGGGGGTCACGTTGATTTCCGACATCAACCGGTCATTATTCCCACCGATGGTCATCGTCGCCCCCTTTCCATCAGCAGAATATCCCGCTCGATGATATTCAGAAAATCGGCGGAGAAGCTGTTCAACTCAGATTCCAGAATTTTGATCTTCTGCATAAAATAGTTAAAAGCGATAACCGCCGGTATGGCAACCGCCAGCCCTGCAGCTGTCGCTACCAGGGCCTCGGATATCCCAGGTGCCACCACTGCCAGGCTGGCAGATCCCCGCAGACCGATGCCGTGAAAGGAATTCATGATCCCCCAGACCGTGCCGAACAGACCAATAAAGGGGGTGGTGTTGCCGGTTGTGGCCAAAAAGGGCACCATCTGTGTCATTCTGGTCGTCTCGGTGTTGATGGCTCTTCGCAATGCCCGTTTGATATTGTCCATTCCCGCAAATCGGGCGCCCAATCCCGAAGATCTTTCCGGACGGTCATCGCCACTTTCTGAAATTCCGCTCTGGCTGATTTTTTTAAGCTCCACATATCCTATCCGGAATATGCGCGCAATGGGACTGCCCTCAAGCTCTTTAGCCTGCCGGTAAGCATTTGAAAGGTCCTTGCTTTTCCAGAACAGCTCCGTAAAAGCAGCTGATTCCTGGTAGGCCCTCTTGATATACCGGAATTTTATTAATATGATCGCCCAGGATGTAATTGAAAAAAAGAGCAGCATCAGCAGCACAAACTGCACCATCAATCCAGCGCTGCTGATCATGTTGATCAAGTTAATCTGTTGCATTGTCAGTTCGCTCCACGTTTTAGATGTCGATAATTAGCCTTAATTAGAATTAATTATAAATCTGTTCAGTTTTATACGAGCATCGCTAATGTGTCAAGAATTTTGCGCAAAGGAGAACTGCATGAAAGATATCGCCAACCTGTTGTTTGAAGCAGCCCACTTGAAAAGGACACCCAGATCCGGTTTTAATTTCCTGGGTGCCGGCAGGGAGTCCGTTGCCGAGCATACTTTCTGTACCCTGTTTATCGCCTGGGTCATGACCCGGATGGAACCGGGGATCGATGCCTTGCGCCTGATAAGCATGTGCCTGGTGCACGACCTGCCGGAGTCGCGCATGGGCGATATCAACTATGTCCAGAAACAGTACGTGACAACCGATGAAAACTCGGCCATGAATCATATGGGCGGTGATACATCGCTGGGGCCCGACATCTCGGACCTGGTGCATGAATTCAACAAGGGAGAGACACGGGAAGCATGTTTGGCCAAAGATGCAGACCAGATCTCCCTGGTCATCGAATTGAAGTCACTCGCAGATATCGGGTTTAAACCACCCCTTAAATGGCTGCCATATGTCCTGAAAAGACTACAGACCGAAACCGGCAAACATATCGCCGAAGCCATCGCTAAAACCGATTGGGATGCATGGTGGCTAAAAAATTATGTTGACAGATAGGAGCTAACTCAATAAAAATTTGGATCCTTCTTATGGGAGAAAGTGGCCAAGGGGTCGAGGATTCCAGGATTGAAGAACTTCGTAAAGCGCTAAATTTTTATTATGCTTGAAAACGAATGAACATCGAACATTGAACGCCCAACATCGAATTTTGAATTTGAAAAATAAAGAAACAGAAATAGTTCCGTATCGGATTTTTGCTTTCATTCGATATTGGACGTTCGATGCTGGACGTCCATCTTTATAGCTCTGTATTTTGGGGGAGGCACGCATGCAATGGATCGGTAATTTTTTCGGGTCATCAATGGGGAAAAAGCTGTTAATGGCCCTGACGGGCTGTTGCTTCATCGGTTTCTTGTCTGCTCACCTTGCAGGCAACCTGACCTTGTACGGCGGTGGAGAAATGTTCAATTCTTATGCCGCGCACCTTCATGGACTCGGTCCGCTTCTCACGCTGGCCGAGTGGGGACTCCTGGCTCTGGCCCTTGTTCACATCACCACCGGAACCCTCCTGTTTTTCCAGAATCTCATGGCCCGTCCGCAGCGCTACCACATGAACAAATGGGCCGGGGGGCGCACGATCAGCTCCGCAACCATGCCGTATACCGGTTTTGCCATTCTTGGCTTCGTCATTTTTCACCTGTTGAATTTTCATTTTGTCGACAAATCGACCACCACCATATACGAGATTGTGGTCAGCGCTTTTCAGAGCACCCCTTATGTCATTCTTTACATTGCGGCCATGATCATCGTTGCGCTGCATATCCGTCATGGTTTCTGGAGCCTGTTCCAGACGCTGGGCGCCAATCACCCCAAATATATGCCGCTGGTTATGGGGGCCAGTATCGTATTGAGCCTGCTTTTTGGATTCGGATTCGGCTACCTCCCGATATTTATTTCATTTTCGGGATAAGGAGGATTTTTATGCAGTTGGATGCACACATACCCGGTGGCCCGCTGGCCGATAAATGGGACAAGCATCGTTTTGACCTGAAACTGGTAAACCCGGCCAACAAGAGAAAATTCACCATTATCGTCGTCGGCACGGGTCTGGCAGGCGGTGCTGCCGCGGCCTCTCTGGCGGAACTCGGTTACTTTGTGAAAAACTTCTGTATTCAGGACTCCCCGAGGAGAGCTCACAGCATCGCGGCCCAGGGCGGTATCAACGCCGCCAAGAACTACCAGAATGAAGGCGACAGTATCTGGCGTCTTTTTTACGACACCATCAAGGGGGGGGACTTTCGATCCAGGGAGGCAAACGTCTATCGCCTGGCCCAGATCAGTAATGCCATCATCGATCAGTGCGTCGCTCAGGGGGTCCCTTTTGCACGGGACTATGGCGGATTGCTGGCCAACCGATCCTTTGGCGGGGCGCAGGTTTCACGGACGTTTTACGCCAGAGGTCAAACAGGTCAGCAGCTGCTGCTGGGCGCATACAGTGCCCTCATGCGCCAGGTCTCTGCCGGGCGGGTGACCATGTTCCCCCGCCAGGAAATGCTGGACGTGGTGATTGTCAATGGCCAGGCACGGGGTATCATCTCCAGGAACCTCATCACCGGGGATATCGAACGTCATGTTGCGGATGCCGTGGTGCTTTGTACCGGCGGCTACGGAAACGTTTACTTTCTATCGACCAATGCTATGGCCAGCAATGTATCGGCCACCTTCCGTGCATACAAGAAAGGGGCCTGTTTTGCCAACCCCTGTTTTACACAGATCCACCCCACCTGCATACCCGTGCATGGCACCTACCAGTCCAAACTGACGCTCATGAGCGAGAGCCTTCGAAACGATGGACGCGTGTGGGTCCCGAAAAAACCCGGAGATCAGAGACGCCCGAGCGATATTCCGGAATCCGAGCGTGATTATTACCTCGAAAACAAATACCCGAGCTTCGGCAACCTGGTTCCACGGGATGTGGCTTCCAGAAATTCCAAGGATCAATGCGACATGGGCAAGGGTGTGGGTGAAACCGGTCTGGCTGTTTTTCTTGATTTCAAAGATGCCATCGAGCGGGACGGCAAGGATGTCATCGAAAAAAAATACGGCAACCTTTTTCAGATGTATGAAAAGATTACGGCGGACAACCCGTATGAGACACCCATGATGATTTATCCGGCCGTCCACTATACCATGGGCGGTCTGTGGGTCGATTACAACCTGATGAGCAACCTCCCGGGACTTTTTGTGATGGGGGAAGCTAATTTTTCAGATCACGGGGCCAACCGGCTGGGCGCCAGCGCACTTATGCAGGGCCTGGCTGATGGTTACTTCATTATCCCCTATACCATTGGGGGCTATCTTGCCGGAACGCACCTCGAACAGGTCAATGAAGACCAGACCGCGTTTGTGTCCGCCCTGAACCTGGCCCGGGAAAACACCGGCAAACTCCTGTCCATCAACGGCAAACGGACCGTGGACGACTTCCACAGAGCCCTGGGCCTGATTATGTGGGATCACTGCGGCATGGCACGCAACAACGCCGATCTTGAAAAAGCCCGTAGTCAGATCCAGGTGCTGCGTGAAGAGTTCTGGGAAAACGTTACTGTCCCGGGCAAGGAAAGAGATTTCAACCAGAGTCTTGAAAGAGCCGGTAGAGTGGCTGATTTCCTGGAATTCGGAGAACTCATGGTCATGGATGCCCTGGAACGGCAGGAATCCTGCGGCGGTCATTTCAACGAGGCATATCAGACCGAAGAAAATGAAGCCCAGCGAAACGATGAAAGCTATTGCCATGTGTCTGCCTGGGAATATAAAGGGCCGGACACAGATCCTGAAATGCACAAAGAACCCCTTGTCTTCGAGAATGTCAAATTAAGCCAAAGGAGTTACAAGTGACAAAAGACATCCGCCTGACACTGAAAATATGGCGCCAGGAAAATTCCCATGCCAAAGGCCGTCTGGAAACATATTCTGCAGACAGTATCTCCACGGACATGTCGTTTCTGGAAATGCTCGATGTGGTCAACGAACAGCTGACACTCGCGGGCAAAGAACCCATCGCGTTTGACTATGACTGCCGGGAAGGGATTTGCGGACAGTGCGGCTGCGTCGTCAACGGGCGTCCCCACGGGCCCGAAAAAACCACAACCCTGTGCCAGCTCCATATGCGCCATTTTTCAGATGGCGATACCCTCTATATCGAGCCCTTTCGCGCCAGAGCCTTCAAGGTGATCAAGGACCTCGTGGTGGACCGAAGCCCCTTTGACAAGATCATCCAGGCCGGCGGGTACATATCCGCCAATACCGGCGGCGCCCCGGATGCCAACACGATTCTCATCCCCCAGGACGTTGCCGAAAAAGCCATGGATGCTGCCGCGTGTATCGGCTGCGGCGCCTGTGTCGCAGCCTGCCCCAATGCCTCCGCCATGCTCTTTGTGGGGGCCAAGATCTCACATCTGGCGCTTCTGCCGCAGGGTCGTCCCGAGGCGGCCCAGCGGGTTCAGGCCATGCTGAAAGCCATGGACCAGCTCTGCTTCGGAAACTGTTCCAACGAACGGGAATGTGAAGCAGAATGCCCCAAAGAGATATCGATCGTCAACATCGCGCGCCTGAACCGTGAATATATCAAGGCAGGTCTTTTTTCCAGCGTTAAATAAAAACAATCACGAAAACACGAAACCTGAAAAGCACGAAGTTTTTCATTGTCTTTTTCGTGATTTCGTCCTTTCGTGATTTCGTGATAAAGGGGTTGACAGAAAAACGTTCCGATTGAGGACCTTTTTTCTGCTACAACCCCTTATGCCGCCATCCTAATTTTCGGAACATTATTATGAACCTCTGGAATCAAATACAACAATATGTCAATAAGTTGACGGGAGACCCGTCATCCTATTCGTCAGTTTTCATCAAAGCACTGATAGCCATTTTTCTGGCTTTCATGCTTTGGTTTCTGCTGAAACTCCTGCTGGCGTTCCTTCAGAGAAAGGGCCGTCAATTCGAAATCATTCGTGACAATGCCATTATTTTTAAATCCTTTGGCCGGGCTGTCACCATCGTCATCCTGTTTTCCACGGGTATTTATATTTTCCGGCTGGTGAATACGCCTATTTTAGAATCCGCCTGTCAGGCTCTGATGATGCTGTTTCTGGCTGCCCCGGCGGTAAGGGTCACCATCGTCATCCTGAAAACACTTGAAAAAAAAATTGTCAGCCAGACTGAGACCAAGGTGGACAATGTCATATTCGATCTTCTGACGCGCTTTGTAGGCGTGATTATATACACGATTGCCATCATCCTGGCCCTCGACCTCCTGGGTGTCAATGTAATGCCCTTTATCGCCGGTGCGGGCGTTTTAGGGCTCGCCATCGGTTTCGCGGCAAAAGACACCTTGTCAAATCTGATAGCCGGAGTGCTTCTGATCATCGACCGGCCCTTCGAGATTGGTGACCGCATCGAAGTCTGGACGGCTCCTTCCGGGAGCGCCACCTGGGGTGACGTCATCGATATCGGCATCCGGGCTACCAAGATAAAGACCACCGACAATATCGTCATCATCATTCCCAACAACGAGATCATGAAAAGAGATATCATCAATTACACGATCATATCTTCCAAAATCCGTGTGCGCATCAATATCGGCGTCGCTTACGCTACCGACCTGTCCAAAGCCAAGAAAGTCATCCTCGATATTGCCGATGGCATCGAATGGATTGCCAAGAATCCCAAACCGAAAGTAGTGGTCAGAGTGTTTGGTGAATCCTCTGTCGATCTCCAGGTGCGCGTCTGGATCAAGGATGCCAGAAAACGGATGGACACCATTTCCGAGATGACGGACAGGGTCAAAGAGGCCTTTGACCGACAGGGTATCGAGATACCCTACCCCAAAAGGGATATCGTCATTACGCATCGGCAATCTGAGCCGGTGCAAAAAAACGAATGAACATCGAACATCGAACGTCCAACATCGAATTTTGAATTTAAAAAAATGAAGAAACAGAAATAATTCGGTATTGGTTTTTTGTTTTCATTCGACATTGGACGTTCGATGTTGGCTGTTGGACGTTCATCTTTTGATAAAAAAAAGGGCCCCGAAAGTCCGGGGGGTCGCAATCGGTATGCAACCCCTTGGACCCTTGGACCCATATTAGCCTTTTAGCGTTTTAGACTGTAGACTATCAGGTGCTCTTTGCTAACAGCCGTCAGCTACCCTCGAACCCTTGTATCACCCTCGGCCCCTCGAACCCTTTATTTCTCATTTGTACTTCACCAGATCGTTGGGGTTGAAGCCGGCACCCGATTTTATGGTGGCCACAGATCCATCGTTGCCGAAATATCCTGTAACCATAAGCTCGCCTTTGACCTGTCCCGGGGCCCTGCCCAGGGATACGTTTGTCTGAGGATCGATAATCTCCTCTCCCAGTTCCTGCACCATCAGAAGGTCGCCCACTTTCAAACCGGTTTTCTGCCCGGCGTTCAAGTAGACCGTCCGGCCTTTGACGCTGGCGATTCGACCACTCCACTCCTGACGTTCAAACTGTGGCAGCATGTTCACCATGGCTTTGGTCAATGCATCCCGCAAGGCACCGTCCCGCAGGTCGGCGTCGTAGCTCGCCTTTGAGCCTAACCCAAGTGCGCCACCGGTTTGCTTTTCATAAACACCCTGCCCGGAATCGGCGACCATCTGGATCCCTGTTGTCGTGTCGACGATCCGGTAATCCACGGTGACCCGGGCAATCTGTTTCTTCTTTTTGTAAACCAGATAGTCGGCTCCCTCTTCAGCCTCGGAATAGGCCGTAATTGCACCGGTGACCATGGCATTCAATCCCAGTATCTTACCCATTTTTGCAGCAGTGGCCGGATTTACGGCGCCTGAAGCGCCCATCGCCTGCTGATCCAGTATTGAGGAGACATCCTGCTGTGGGATAATGATGAACCGGCCGGTCTTTTGAAGAATGGTTCCCAGAATATCCGCCGCTGCTTCACCAATACCGATATGTTTCGAGGGTGTCTTGTTCAGGAAATTAACGACCCCCACCCGAAGTTTCGGGCCGGTATAATCTCCCGCGGGAGCCAGCTGATCTGAAACACCTGTAAGCGAAGAATCGTCACGCACCGCCCCGGATGTCTTTACAGCACATCCATTGAAAACCAATACGGCTGCCATGAGAAGTAACGCCCCCAGCAGATAAATGTTTTTAGTCTTGATCATGTTTTGCCTCCTAAATTAGGTTTCAATGTTATTCCATGACTATTTCCAAAAAGTTGCTGGTTTCCGTGAAATCTCCCGGCACTTCAAAGAGGTCTGCCGGCGGCGTCCCCATGACGATACCCGTTAAGGTGGATGTCATCTTGACGGTCGCGTTGTCGATTTCACTTCGGATCGTCATGCCACCCAGGTCCGTTGCATTCCAGATGAGACCCTGCTGTGTTTCCTGTCCCTGGTAGGTTACCGTTATCCGATATTTCTCGGTGGGATGGCCATCGATGGTCTCGTTGGCCACAAAGGTTTTTTTAATATCCGGTTCCGCGTAGTAGCCTTCGTCCGTTTCATCACTGACCATATACTTCTTCTTATTTGTGTAAAGAGAGTAGGTGCGTTTTTCCTCCCCCCGGTGGATCATCACCACACTGCTCATGGCCGGCGGCATGCCCTGGGCCCCTGACATCTTGGTGTAGTCCATTTCCATGCGGAATTTTTCACCGGCCTTGGCGATGGGCATCTCAAAAGAAAATTCCCGCCCCTGCGACTTGTCCAGGGTTGTCGACACCATGACAGCCTTGAAATCCTTATCGCCATAATTCATGTGACCCATAGCGGGCGGTGGCGGCATCTGAATATTGGGCATGGCAATGGCCGGTACCGCCATCAGAATGGGAGCCACGGTATCCCCTGCGCCCCAGGGCAGGTTTTGCACGAGTCGCCATATCATTTCGTCGGTTTCCTCGGCCAGATGGATACCCACGGCTTTTGAAATCAGCTTCCCGGCCAGTCCCGATGCAAGTCCCTCCAGGACGCTCTGGTTACTCGATGTATTCTCGACGACGACCCATGGAACCTCTTCATCACGGCTGCCGGTACTCGCGATTGCACCTGTAAGACTCCCTACAATACCGCCTGATGTGTCCTGACTTTTGATCCCGATACCATTTTCCCAGAAAACCGACAAAGTACTTGTTTCTATTATCTGGAACTTGCCCCGGACTTTGCGCACGTTGACGAGACCGGTGGTGGTCTCCTCAAAATTCATGAGGGTCCCATAGAGAAGCCCTTCCACCTGGAGTGCTTCACGGAGCTGGGCCGTCGTCGCCAGACCCAACTGACCCCCGAGGGTGATTCCCAGTTGATCTCTCAGAATGCGATCCGTCTCCTCCAAAGGCTGTACATTATAAAATCGTTTCTGCATTGCCGCAGCCAGTTTTTCACGCACAAAGTCTGGTGCCTCGACATCCATCGTGTCGTTTTTAAGGGGCAGCATTGCCAGGCGTTTGATGGGATTGGTGGAATCGGGTGTCGGCCCCATGACGGGCATGCCGGTACAGCCCCCCAGAAGCACCAGCAGCAGAAAGAGCATCATCAACAGGTGGAATCTTCTCATGGTTACCTCCGGACAAATTAATGAAGAAAAACGGCCATGCCGCGTTCGATAAATTTGTGTAACGAATTTATTTCTACTTCATTTTCAAGTTGACACTGTTCTGCGTGACGTTGGTGATGTCAATCGCAAATCCGCCGTAATCGATCACCACCAGCTCGTCGGCCAGCTTTTGGGATGTCATCGGAACATTCAGGTCCAGTGTTGCTGTCCCGGCATTGAAATCGCGCTGGTACAATCCACCGACCCCCCTGATCCGTTTCTGAATCATCTCCTTGAGTTTCACCAGGTGGTTGTACGATGGAATATCGGACACCACCAACCGTATCAGGCCACCACTGCCGACATCCTGTGACCATTGGTTTACGATCTGGGTGAGAAGCTGGTCGGCAATGCCATCTGCCGCGAGCTTGAGCGCATCCGCCCCGGCCGTAATCTCGTTGGGATGCACAGCTGCCGCATGATGCGTGGACGATGCAATGACCCGGCCGGTATCGGTATTGACAACACGTAGAGAAATGTCCGCCTGGGCGGATTTCATGGATGATCCCAAGACCGAACCTGCCAGCTTGGAAAGTGCTTTACCATAAATCACGACTTCGGCATCATAGAGGTTGCCGATGCTTCTAAGAGCGTCATTGCTGAGGGACTCGATCTTGTAGGGGGCTTCGATTTCCAGTGTTTTTGACGTCATTGCGTGATCTACGACATGAAACCCCTTGCCGTTCAGTTTTTCCATCAGAACATTTTCGGTAATGCTGAGATCTGCGGTGCCGGCTTTGACCCCCCACCAATAACTGTAGTAATGCATCCCGACATTCTGCTCAGCCACCATGATCATGACCCGGGGCATATTCTTCCTGGCCATGAGCAACCCCAGAGCCTGGATGTCATTTTTCAAGTTCCCTGCCGCCACGGAAGCCTGAATCGTCACCTTGTACAGATTGCCCTGGATTGACTCGTTTGTCACCTCATAGCGCTGGATATAGCCCTGGCTCTTTGAATAGACCTGATCCCGCAGTACTTCGTAATTTTGAACCAGGGTTTCTGACGACACCATGGTACCGGCAGCTTGCTCCACGACCAGTCGGAGTGCATCCTGGATCGCCTGATCTCTTGCCAGGGCCTTATTGTCGTCGACAATCACGCCAACGCCTTCTGCCGAGGCGTTGATTGCTTCAGCCGATTGACTGGCAGATGCCGCTGTTGCAGAAAAAAGGTGGAGTAAAACAGACGATACACAAAGAATTGACAGAAAAAAATAGACAAATGGCTTCATGATCCGCCCTCCGATTAATATCTGTGTATCTGCTGAGGTGTGTTGAAAAACCCGTAAACGATGGCATAATTCATGGGGTGTGTCAAGCACGGAACGCGCGTAAGCAAGCGTTGCCGCTGTTCAAGGGTCTCTGCTGGAGAGTGTCTTTTTTACCATGGCTTTGATCCCATGGGGTGGGGCCTTTCTATTCATTCCGGGGCACATGGATGCCATGATGTTCCAGTTGTCGAAGTCGATCAGAAGGCTCTCGATATAGGGCCACTTGCGACACAGTTTGGGTTTTACAGGATGAATCGTACATACCTTATCCCAGAACACGCAATGACCATCAACCTGCTGAGCCAGAACCGGTCTGCCTCCAGACAGGCAGCAGAATTTTTCCACAAACCGGTGTGGGTCGACACCGATATGGATTGAGATTTTCTCGATATCCTGGTCGGTGACAAAGGTACCGCCATAACCGATACAACACTCTCCACATTGTGTGCAGGAAAAAGCCGAGGCGTCGGAATCCTTTTCCAGATCTTCATCAGAGGGCATGCCGTGTCTCCATGGCCCGCCGCAGGGTTACCTGATCCACGTACTTGAGATCCCCACCGATGGGAACACCGGATGCAATGCGGGTGACTTTGACGGGCGACAATCGCAACTTTTCCGCGATAAAACCGGCCGTGGACTCCCCTTCAACGCTGGTGCTGGTTGCCAGAACCACCTCCGTAACCGTGCCCGAGGCAAGGCGTGCCAGCAATTCTTTGATGTTGATATCATCCGGGCCGATATTGTTCATGGGCGAGAGAACTCCCTGCAAAATGTGGTAAAGCCCGCGGTATGCGCCGGATTTTTCGATGGATGCCATATCGCCCGGCTGCTCCACTACGCACACCAGAGCAGCATCTCTTGACGGGTCGCTGCATACTTTGCATGTCTCTGTATCGCTCAAGGCAAAACACATGGAGCAAATCTGGATGGTATCCTTCAATGCCAGGATGCTTTGTGACAAGTGTTCAGCATCTCTGCGAGACATTTTCAGGATGTGCATGGCCAATCGCTCGGCCGTTTTTTCCCCAATGCCCGGAAGCCTGGAAAGGTGTTTAATCAGATTCAGAACCGAAGGGGGATAGTGATACATGATTTCATATCCTCATCGTGTTGGTTTGTAGGTATCCGGAGCTATAAGTATCTACACAATAACCCGGTGCAAAGAAACGAATGAACATCGAACATCGAACGCCCAACATCGAATGTTGAACCGAAAAAGCGGACGCATTCCCCGTAGCTTGCTGCGAGGTTCTTCAATTTAAAATATGAAGAAACAGCTATCGGTATTGAACGGCAATAACGTGCACATTCCTCGTAGCGATCGGATTTAAACGAGCCCCGGAATATTCATCCCACCGGTCAGCTTGTTCATCTCGCTCGACATCATTTCCTGTGATCGTGTCAAGGCATCATTGACTGCTGTGAGAACGAGGTCCTGGAGCATCTCCACATCATCCGGATCCACGACTTCCTGCTTGATTTCAATGGTCACGATCTGTTGCCTGCCGTTGGCCACAACTCGGATCACACCGCCACCGGCGCTGGCTTCCACGGTTTTGTCCGCAAGTTCTTCCTGCACTCTCAGCATCTTTGTCTGAAGCTGCTGAGCCTGTTTCATCATTTTACCCATACCCTTCATCCTATGCCTCCCAGCCCGGATAAACCGGAGAAAAAGATCTTTTACCACGCAATCACGAAAGGTCGAAATCACGAAGAAACCCATGACATTTTTCGTGTTCTTCGAATTTATCCTTTACGGATACTTCGTGCGTGTTTTCGTGATTGCTTTTTTTTCTTACGAAACACACAACCTTTTACACTTAAAGAACTAGAAGCCATCTCAAAAAAAGGGTTTTGGCTCAAGTTCAAGGCGGGCCCGAACTTCAACCCGCAGACATACTGAAGTATTCCGAGGAGTTGAAGCAAGGGACCAACACAGAAATTGGGTCAAAAAACTTTTTTGAGATAGCTTCTATCCTGATTTTATATCCACCAGCTTGCCGTTGAAGATCTCGATGGCATCAGCCACCAGTGGATGGTGCAGAAGATCCTTTTTCAACCGGTTTGCTGCCTTGATCTGTTCTCTTTTGGGTTGGCCGTTCATGTTTACCCCGGCATGGATCACGACGCTCATCTTCCGGTCGTAAAAAGAGTTGGAAATCTGTTCTAAAATTTTGATATTTTCTTTGCGCTTCATCCGTTTGTAATTAAAGTCACTCCCGTTGACCTCTATTTCAAGCGTGTTCCCGGACAGCTTTAGCAGCCTGGAATGGGCCAAGTTGGGAGCCAGAGACGGATACCGTTCCGAAATAACATCCAGGATCGCCTGCCATGGGTCTGATTTGTCAGTGGAGGCTGATAAAGCCGGATCCGACGAAGATAGTTCTGCCGGGGATGCATGCTCCTGCCGGTCTGTCTGCGGCTCCAGGACAGCTGAATCACCATTAGCGTCAAACCCTTTTTGCGTTTCAGACAGGCAGAGATCCTGCCCCGATGAAAATTGTTTCTGAATGTCATCGAGCTTTTCAATCAGATCATTGATGGGCAGCGCCGGTCTGATATTGAGCAGTTTGATCATCACCACCTCAAACGCCATATGAGGTCGCGATGACCACTTAATGGTACGTTCTTCTCTGAAAAGCACGTCCAGAACTTGACTCAGATGCAACGGGGAAACCCCCTGCACCTGCTTCTTCAGGATATCGATCTCGTGAGAGGGCAGATCCATGAGATTATGAGAATCCGAGCTCAGTTTGATCACCAACAGGTTTCTGAAATGTTCCATCAAACGGGTGTACAGGTCAACGATGCTATGGCCGTGCCGGTAGACCGTATCGATAATTTTCAAAATCCGTGGGGCATCACCTTTGAAGGTCGCATGGGCCAGTTCGTGGACAACCGCTCGATCGACGACCCCCAGGACATCGATAACCTCACTGTGTGTCACAGTACCGCTGGTGCCGGTCGTCACCTGGTCGAGAAGACTCAGGGCATCCCGCATGCTGCCGTCGGCTTCCCTGGCGATGAGATCAAAACTCTCGTCGGGGATGTCAATACCTTCTTTGCGGCAGATGGATATCAAATGCCCGGTGATGTCGGAAGTCTCGATACGTTTCATGTCATACCGCTGGCACCGGGACAGAATGGTAATCGGAATTTTTCTCGGCTCTGTTGTTGCAAACAAAAAAATGACATGGGCGGGCGGTTCTTCCAGGGTTTTCAACAAGGCGTTGAAAGCGGCAGCGCTCAACATGTGGACTTCATCGATAATATATATTTTATAAGAACTGTGCGCCGGCAGGTACTTGATATTTTCCCGGATTTCCCTGACCTGTTCCACGCCATTGTTCGATGCACCATCGATCTCGAAAACATCTGTGGCGTTGCCGGAAGTAATTTCGGAACATGAACTGCAGGTATTACAGGGTACCGGTACCGGGCCTGCCTCGCAGTTCATCGCCTTGGCAAGTATTCGTGCAATGGTTGTTTTTCCGGTACCCCTGGGTCCGGTAAACAGGATCGCATGCGCCAGTCGGTTCGATGAAATTGCATTTTTCAGTGTCTGGGTGACATGGGTTTGTGCCACAACCTCATCGAATGTTTGCGGGCGGTATTTTCTTGCAAGAACCAAGTAAGACATGGATGGGAAACCCTCGGGAACAACGCTGATATATTTGAAATTATTACTAATTGAAACACCTCGCAGCAAGCTACAAGGAATGTCCTGCCTTACGGCAGAACCTACGGGAAATGCGCTCGCTGTTGCGGTTCAAACATTCTTAAAGTATGAAAAACTCACTTCAGGCCCTGTTGGTTCACAGATGATTTATGGCGGAGAGAGAGGGATTCGAACCCTCGGTGCCGCTATTAACAGCACACACGATTTCCAGTCGTGCTCCTTCAGCCAGCTCGGACATCTCTCCGTATTTTTCGTGGGTCATCGATTTGTACAAGGGTGGTTTTATAATGCTTTTATATTGATTGATCAATGAATATGTTTCGTTTTTTTTCACAACCACAAATCCACAGCTGTCGCAAATAATTTAATTAATAATTACGAGATATTATCCCATTGCCCATAAACGACTTCCCTTGATATTCCCACCGTATTGCCCGTCAAAATGCCACAACCTGAAAAATATGTCAAGATTGGCTCCACCGGTCTTGACAATCCGCTGAGATGTTCTAAGCTTGCCAAATTATTTCTTTTGGAAAACTTCCATGAATGCGGATGCAAAAAAACATACCCGAAAACTTGGTACTGTTGGCGATATCATTCGAAATCTCTGTTTGATCGGTCTTGGCAACACACTGATCGCCATAGCCGTCAACGGCATCGTCATCCCCCACGCGTTTCTGAGCGGCGGCGTCACCGGCACGGCCCTCCTGATTCATTACCTGTTTCCCTTTCTACCGGTGGCAGCGCTCTATCTACTGCTGAACATACCCCTGTTTGCAATTGGCTGGGCTTTTGTGGGTCGCCGTTTCTTTATTTACAGTATTGTCGGCATGCTTTCCCTGACCGGTACCCTGGAATGGGTGCATGTGAGTGTTCCTTTGCAGGACAAATTTCTTGCCGCTCTTTTTGCCGGTATCCTAACTGGAATTGGCGGGGGGCTGACTCTCCGGTCCCACGGTTCTGCCGGTGGGTTGGATATTCTCTCGGTAATTCTTTTAAAGCGATTTTCCATATCGATTGGAAAAACGTTTCTTTCCATCAACGCCGTCGTCCTCGTGGTAACAACCTTTTTGTTTTCCCTTGAAACAGCCCTTTTTTCATTTGTTTATATCTATATAACCACACGCATGATGGAGCTTGTCATCACGGGCATCAGCAAACGCAAGGCTGTGCTCATCATCTCGGATCAGTGGGTTAAAATTTCAGAAGAAATCCTGTTCAGGCTGGAGCGTGGGGTCACGCAACTTCACGGGCAGGGTGGGTATAGCGGTAAGGCCCAAAGAATCCTGTATGCCGTTGTGAGCATACGTGAACTGCACCGCATCAAGCGCATTGTTCAGGATATTGACCCCGCGGCCTTCTTGGTGGTTCAGGATACCCTCGAGGTGATGGGATACGGAATTGGAAACCAACCGCACTGGTAATAAAATCGTTGCACGATTTTATCGAACGCGACGTTGTCGCTCTTATTTAGGGCCGATTTTGGGGACGTACCTTGATTTATAAGTTACCAATTGGAAAGGTACCTGGTTGACAAGCGGAGTGGCCGAAGGGGTGGGATTTGAACCCACGGAACGCTTGCGCGTTCACCGGTTTTCGAGACCGGCTCCTTAAGCCGCTCGGACACCCTTCGGAACGTGATTTTTTTTACCCCTACAATTGATGAAGCGAAGATGTCAATACCAATAAAATCGTTTCACGATTTTATCAAACGCGACCTTGTCGCTTTTTTTATGCATGCGTTTGCGCGTTAAAGTCGCTGATTACCCCCTCCCAATCCAAAACGATTGAAAACTCCCCGACCCTTTAAAAAGTTGGAACGATCAACTTAGGAAGGAACATGGCTTCCACTTCTTCCGTATATGTACCATCTTCAGTGTAAATAATGATCGGCGGACCCACTTTCAGCCCCGGCCTCCCCTGCTTGACACCCTCTATCATCATGAGCTTTGAATCAGCCCCCCTTCTTGAATGGATAAAACGCACATTTTTAGGCTCGAGCCCGCAGGATTTCATATGATGGACCAACTCCGGTAGGCGCTCGGAAGTATAAACAAGCACAAACAGCCCGGCCCTTTTCAAAATGTCACTGGCGGTCTTTACAACATCAAGAAGGGTTACCTTGATTTCATGCCTTGCCACGGCCCGCTGCCGGTTCGGATTGATTCTTCCGGATGCAGCCTTGCGAAAAGGAGGATTGCTGACCACAATATCGACGGGTCCCTGAAACATGGCGGGTTGGATGGTGCGCATATCCCGACAGAAAATCCGGATACTTCCTTCCATCCTATTCTCCCTGACATTGACATCCGCTATGTCCGCCAGTTCTTTCTGGATCTCTATACCGAACATCTGGATCTCAGGGTGTCGAAAACCGGCGATCAGCGGCACAATACCGCAACCCGTTCCCAGGTCCACAACCCGCTCACCCAGTTTGGGTCTGACACGGTGTGCCAGAATAACAGCATCGATGGAGAACCGATATCCCACCCGCTCCTGCCTGACCGTCAGCTTGCCGTTAAAAAATGTATCCTGGGAAAATCTGGCTGGCATCAGTCCACCGGACCGATTTTAAATTTGATATCCTGCACCGAAACCTCTTTCAGTGCATGGTTGATCTTCCGGATAATCTCCGGCTTCAGAAATCTGAGTTGCTGCAGCCAGCTGGAACTGGTGGCATTCACGATCAACAGATCACCCTTGAATGCTGCCGGACGCGTATTTGCCGCAATCACTTCTCCCACGGACGCTTCCCAGATATCCCAGACCTGGATCAGAGATGTGTCCGTTGCCAGACGATGATTCTTAAGCATCTCCCGGATCACACTGCCTAGATGAACAAACGCTCGTTTTTCTTTAACTGGTCTGGTCATGCGCCTAACGTTTTTGTGTTTGGTGTTTTGTATTTTGTGTTTGGTGTTTGGTGTTTGGTGTTTTTACATATTTAAGACCAGGTTCGTCAATAAAAACCCCTGCCGTTCCTGTCAAGATCTCATTTGTCCGTTTTTCCTTGACTTGGAGACCCTGGGATATTAGATTAATAACTTACATTTCATGTCGAATTCACCTATAGCCGTATACATATTTAAAATCATCTATCACCCTATGACAAGGTAATTATTATGAATTGGGATTGGGAAAAATTAAAAGAACAGCAACAGGATGGCAGAGGCATTCCACCGCAAGTGGACGAACTGTTCAAACAGTTCAAGAAACTCAAGCTCCCCGGGGGGGCTTTGATGATTCTGATCCTCGCGGCATTGTTTTTTGGGTCCTCGGTGGTCTTCACGATAAAGCAGGATGAGGTCGGGGTGATACAACGTTTCGGGAAATACGTACGTACCGAAGAGCCCGGCCTGAATTTCAAGCTGCCGGCAGGTATTGAAAAGGTCACCAAGGTCAATGTCAAACGTGTCAACACAGAAGAGTTCGGGGTTGCCACCACCAGCGGGGCTCAAAACTCCCGCTACGTGACCACCAACGAAAACATGAACGTCGCCCTGATGCTGACCGGTGATCTGAATGTCGGCCTGGTCCCGTGGATCGTCCAGTACCGGATTAAAAACCCGTTCGATTATCTCTTCAAGGTCAAGGAACCCCGGAACCTGCTGATCGACATGTCAGAGGCAGCCATGAGACTGGTTGTGGGGGATCGAAGCATCAACGAGGTCATCAGCAAACGCGATGAAATCGCCGTCGAAGCCAAAAGAGTGTTGCAGTTGGAAATGGACCAGGCCGAATCAGGTGTCGACATCGTGACCATAGAAATGAAGAAAACCAATGTTCCCGGACCGGTTCAGCCTTCCTTTAACGAGGTCAACCAGGCTACCCAGGAAAAAGAACAGACCATCTACCAGGCCAAGGAAGATTACAACAAGGCCATACCTGCCGCCAGGGGTGAAGCGGACCGCACCATCAAGGCCGCCGAAGGTTATGCCCTGGAAAGAATCAACCTGGCCCAGGGTGACTCCACCAGATTTATTGCCTTCTACAACGAGTATGCCAAGGCCAAAGATGTGACCAAGCGAAGACTATACCTCGAGACCCTGAAAGACCTGTTCCCCAAACTCGGCAAAAAATACATTATCGATTCAGACCAGAAGAATCTTCTACCCCTACTCAATCTCGGCACAAAAGAAGGTGTGACCAAATGAAATCAAAAGGTTTACTCATAATTGTCGCGGCAGTCATCGTGATGCTTGTATACAATGGCGCCTATATTGTGGATGAAACCGAACAGGTCATCATTACCCAGTTCGGAAGGATTGTCGGTAGCCCAAAAATGAACCCCGGGCTAAAATTCAAACTGCCGTTTTTCCAAAAGGCAAATTTCTTTCCCAAGAATCTTCTCGGTTGGGATGGTGATCCCGGTCAGATTCCCACCCGTGATAAGACCTTTATCTGGGTTGATGCCTTTGCCAGGTGGAAAATTGTTGAGCCGGTCGCCTTTTTTCAGACAGTCAACAACCGCTTCAACGCCCTTGGAAAGCTGAACGACATCATCGATCCGGCTGTGCGCAACTTTATCACCTCTCACAGCCTCATCGAAGCGGTTCGAAACACCAACCGCGAAATGGATACCATTGAAATCGGTCTGGACGAGAGAGCCCAGCAAACCACCTACGCCGTTGAGGTCGGCAGGGCGAACATCACCAAAGGTATCCTGGCCCAGGCCCAGACCAAGCTGACACCCTTCGGTATCGAACTGGTGGATGTCAAAATCAAACGGATCAACTACGTGGAGCAGGTCAGGGACTCGGTCTATGGAAGGATGATTGCCGAACGAAGACAGATTGCCGAAAAATTCCGGTCAGAAGGTAAAGGAGAGGCCAGAAAAATACTGGGTGAAAAGGAAAGAGACCTGAAAAAGATCACTTCCGAAGCATACAAGACAGCCCAGGAAATCAAAGGCGCGGCCGATGCGGAGTCCACCAGGATATTTGCAGAAGCGTTTGGACGTGATCCGGAATTTTACTCTTTTAGCAAAACCCTCGAACTTTATAGCGAGGCCCTGGATAAAGACAGCGAGTTGATTCTTTCGACGGATTCAGAGTTCTTCAAATATCTAAAAGGATATTCAGACACGCCTTAAAATCGTTGCACGATTTATACCGCTTGTCATAATAATGTTCCGAAAATAGGGTGGCGGCATAAGGGGTTGTAGCAGAAAAAAAGTCCTCAATCGGAACGTTTTTCTGACAACCCCTATATATCCTGACAAACGAATATCAAAATAGAAAAGCACCGGAACTACCATTGGTACCGGTGCTTTTTATTTAGAAGCTTAAAGCTTAAATCCTTATTTACCCTTTCTTCGCTGATGACGCGTTTTTGCCAACAGCTTTCGGTGCTTGTGCTTCCGCATTTTTTTACGACGTTTTTTAATAACACTACCCAATTGATCACCTCCAATCTAAACTGATTCTATGAATATAACTTTATTCTATAACAGTTCTATACTGTACATGTCCATACTTTTTAACACTCTTTTGATTTTTTTTGTCTGTCGCTTCACAGGATCATGTTGATCCAATTAAACAGTCATGTTACTATAACCCATCTAAAAAAAGATTAAAGGCCTCCTATTGAGAAAAAGACAGCTTTTTTTAAAAGGCCACATCCACGTGGTCAACGAGTCAGTTGCCATGGCGGAAGAGCTTGTCAGTGAATACTACAAGATGTCTGCTTCCGAATGGCTCAGACCAAAATTCGATGTCAAGACCCGCATCGACCTTTCAACGGATGAGATTGTTCCAGGCCCATTCGCGCAGGTTGTCCGCTATGAGGGCCGTCACAAAAACGCTTCGTTGGGATCGTCGTCCTATGACTATTACAAAATCTGTCTGCAGGATCATGAAATTCTTGCGGCAATAGATAAATATCAGCAACTGGAGCTTCTCCCGTTTACACTCTACATCCTCACCCATGAACTCATTCACATCGTCCGATTCAGTAAATTTCTGCAGAGTTTCAGTGCCGAACGCGAAGAAAGAATGGCTGAAGAATCAAGGGTTCATGAGCTGACCCATAAAATTCTCCGTCCGGTCCGCATTGACGGCCTCCCAGAGGTTCTCGATTTTTATATCCAATGGCGCGAGCCCATCGACGAGCTTGAAATTTCTTAAATCCAAATATCAAATGCTCAGATGATTGAAGAGCCTCGCGCCAAGCTACGAAGAATCTCTGACCTGGCCCAAAGGACCAGGTTTTTAATGACGGAATAAAATCCCGTATTTATGACATCTGTTATAAAATGATCATATTGTGTTTCACTCTCTTGACAACGCAAAAACACTCACTATATTAGTTCTAAATTTGGTCTAAGTACTTGTTTACAACACATTTTTCAGGAGAAAGCACATGCCCATTTATGAGTATCAATGTAAAAAATGCGGCACGATCGAAGAAGCCCTTCAAAAATTTTCCGACAAGCCCCTATCCAAGTGTAAACACTGTTCCGGGAAACTTCACAAACTTGTTTCCCAAAGCAGCTTCCATTTGAAAGGATCGGGATGGTACGTAACCGATTATGCCAACAAGTCCAAGGATACAGCAGCCACTCCCGAAAAAAAGAATGCGGACCTTGATTCTGCCAAGCCAGAAAAAGAAGCCTCACCCGGGAAAATGACCTCGGCCTCATCTGATAAAAAAACCATTCAAAACAAAGGGACCGACAACACCAAGAAACCTTAAAAACAGCTCTTTACAAACATGAATGTGTGCTTATTTTTGATTAACAATTTTTTGCCAACCATTTAAGAAGCTATTTCAAACAGCAAGTTTCACTTACCAAAGAACGTTAAGAAAAGGAGAGAAGGAAGAATGAAACTGAGACCATTACAGGACCGAATTCTGGTACAACGTGTTGCAGAGGAAACAACCACCAAGGGCGGCATCATCATTCCGGATACCGCTAAAGAAAAACCGGCAGAAGGCAAAGTCACTGCCATTGGAAACGGAAAAGTCGGTGATGATGGGAAACGGATTCCCCTTGAGATTAAAAAGGGCGACCGGATCCTTTTCGGCAAATATTCAGGCACCGAGGTTAAGATCGAAGGCGACGAATATCTGATCATGCGTGAAGACGATGTTCTTGGCATAATTGAATAATTTAAATTACTGATACAATGGAGGATATATACGATGGCTGGAAAAGTAATTAAGTATGACATGAAAGCCCGCGAAGCGATGCTCAACGGGGTAAGAACATTAGCGGATGCAGTTGTTGTAACGCTCGGCCCCAAGGGTCGGAACGTCGTCTTGGATAAATCCTGGGGTTCGCCCACCGTTACCAAAGATGGCGTAACCGTTGCCAAAGAGATCGAACTCGAAGACAAATTCGAAAACATGGGCGCCCAGATGGTCAAAGAAGTCGCCAGCAAAACCAGTGACATGGCAGGTGACGGGACAACAACCGCTACGGTTTTGGCCCGGGCCATTTACGAAGAAGGGCAAAAACTCGTTGCGGCAGGCAACAATCCCATGGCTATCAAACGCGGCATCGAAACAGCTGTGGAAGTTGCCGTCAAAACACTTCACGAGATGAGCAAGCCCACCAAAGACCAGCGGGAAATCGCACAGGTCGGTACCATTTCTGCTAATAACGACGCAACTATTGGAAACATCATTGCAGAGGCCATGAACAAGGTCGGCAAAGAAGGTGTCATCACCGTGGAAGAAGCCAAGAGCATGGAGACCACCCTGGAAGTTGTGGAAGGCATGCAGTTTGACCGCGGTTATCTCTCACCTTATTTCGTTACCGATGCAGAGAAAATGGTTGCCTCCCTGGAAGATCCTTTCCTTCTGATCAACGAAAAAAAGATCAGCAACATGAAAGACCTTCTACCGGTGCTCGAGCAGGTTGCCAAAATGGGTAAACCCCTCATGATCATTGCCGAGGATGTGGACGGTGAAGCCTTGGCAACCCTGGTTGTCAACAAGCTTCGTGGAACCCTGCAGGTCGCTGCTGTCAAGGCACCTGGTTTCGGTGACAGACGCAAGGCCATGCTGGAAGACATCGCCATCCTCACCGGCGGCCAGGTCGTATCCGAAGATCTGGGGATCAAGCTCGAAAACCTGACTGTTAAGGATCTGGGAAAAGCCAAACGGGTCACCATCGACAAAGACAACACCACCATCGTGGACGGCGGAGGTTCCCGGGCAGGTCTGGAAGGTCGTGTGAAACAGATCCGCGCACAGATCGATGAGACGTCTTCCGACTATGATCGTGAAAAACTGCAGGAACGTCTTGCCAAACTGATTGGCGGTGTTGCCGTTATCAATGTCGGCGCAGCCACCGAAACAGAGATGAAAGAAAAGAAAGCACGCGTTGAAGATGCCTTGAATGCAACCCGCGCCGCAGTCGAAGAGGGTATCGTTCCCGGTGGCGGTGTCGCGCTGGTGCGTTGCCTCGATGCGCTGGGAAAAATCAAGATCAAGGCCGAGCAGAAACTTGGCGTAAAGGTCGTGATGCGCGCCATCGAAGAGCCGCTGCGTCAGATCGCCAACAACGCTGGTTTTGAAGGCTCAGTCGTTATCGACAAGGTCAAAAACCTGGAAGGTTCTTTCGGTTACAATGCTGAAACCGACAAATACGAAGACCTGATTGCAGCGGGTGTTATCGACCCCACTAAGGTGGTGCGGTTTGCCCTGCAGAATGCAGCCAGTGTGGCCGGTCTGATGCTGACAACCGAAGCCATGATCGCTGAAAAACCCGATGACAAAGAGCCCGCTATGCCAGGTGGTGGTGGTGGCATGGGTGGCATGGGTGGTATGGGTGGTATGGGCGGCATGATGTAAGCTTATCTACCCATCTGTTACAAACATTATACAAAGCCCTTATGCATGACTGCATAAGGGCTTTTTTATTGAAATGCTTGACAAAACACCTAAAATTGAGGTATTTAAGTGGACTGTCGACTGCAAATGCCAACCGATAACATAAATGGAGATGTGTGATGAACGGCAAACACCTTATGCAGGTATTCAAGTACTTGACCGTATCCGCTGCTATAACTCTCGCCTTCTCACCCGGCGTTACAGCAGATACCGTCGAAGAAACCATAGATCACGAAGCCGGATTCTACTACACGATCCAGCGAGGGGATACGCTCTGGGACTTGTCGGACAAATTTTTTGACTCACCGTGGTACTGGCCCGAATTGTGGCAGGAAAACGAACAGATCCCCAATCCTCACTGGATCTATCCTGGTGAGCGGATTCGGCTTTTTCAAAAACAGGGTAAAGATACTTTCACTTTCAATATCCCGGAACCTGAAATCGTTGCTCAGGAAAGTGCCGTCGAAATCGTCCAGGAGCCACCCAAACCGGAAGAAAAGACCGTTTATTATTCGTACCCGCCCATGGACGCCGTCGGCTTCATCCGCAAGGAAGCCGTCACCCCCCTTGGGTTTATCTTCAAAGTCAAAGACGATAATGTTCTGATCCATGAGGGCAACACGGTCTATATCAGTTATGCAGACAAAGACGCCCGTCCCATTATGCAGGGCGGCAAGTACACGATCTATCGAAAACTGGATCCCACGACAGACCTCAAGCGGAACCGGCAGTTGGGAGGCCAGTATTACATTCTCGGTATCGTTGAAGTCACCCGGCTGGAAGCGGATTTTGTCATTGCAAAAGTCCTCAAATCCTTCCGCGCACTTGCCATCAACGATTTTATTCTGCCTTACGAACAACGGCCGTCCAAGATTCCCATTTCAAAAGGTGTTCCCGATTTAGTCGGAAAAATCATCGTCTCGGAAGAGCATGCTGAACTCATCGGTGACATGACACTGGCATTCATCGACAAAGGCAAGACCGACAAGGTCAAGGAAGGGCAGATTTACAACATTTATTACCAGGAAAAAGAAAAGGTGAAGATGCAGGGAAAAGAATCGGTGATTCTCACCCCGGTTGAATATGGCCAGCTCATCGTCCTGCACACCGAACAGGAAACCGCCACCGTGCTGGTTACCCAGACCGACAAGTCCGCATATCCGGACGCACTGATCCACACACCGCCGACCGAGTAAATCAAAATATTTTCGCTCAGACCAATGGGCCTGAGCGAAAATATTTTACCCCAAAGTAATTTAGTTTTTTTCAGAATACTGTTCAAAAAACAGCTATAGAAGCCGTCTTATAGGGGTTGTCAGAAAAATGTTCCGATTGAGGACCTTTTTTCTGCTACAACCCCTTATGCCGCCATCCTATTTTCGGAACAATATTATGACAAGCGGTATAAAAATAGGATTTTGGTTCAAGATCAAGGCAAGGTTGAGTTTCAATCCGGAGGAATACTTCTGTATTTCGAGGAATTGGAACTCAAACTCAACGCAGAGATTGGGCCAAAAGACTTTTTTGAGGCAGCTTCTTATTGTTCCCAGGTAACCCGCATAACCTCCTGATAGGTGGTAACCCCGGCCAGAAACTTGCCGATGGCGTTTTCGCGCAGGCTCACCATGCCCTCTTCCACGGCTTTCTCCCTTATGGCGGCAAGATCTGTTGTCTCGGTGGTCAGCTTCCGAATGGACTCGGTGAAGGGTAAAACCTCATGAATACCTATACGACCTTTATAGCCGGTTCCCCGGCAGTGCTGACACCCTTTACCGCGGTATACCGTGACCGTTTCAGCTTTTTCGAGATGAAGCCCCATCTGTTTCAACCCGGCCGTATCGATCTGAACAGCCTCTTTGCAGCGTTCACAAATCTTGCGCACCAGGCGCTGGGAAACGATTCCCCGCAGGGTCGCCTGGATCAGAAAGGGCGGCACCCCGAGATCGATCAAGCGGGTGATGGAAGCGGGCGCATCATTGGTGTGCAGTGTCGAAAGGACCAGATGCCCGGTCAACGCCGCCTGAATGGCATTCTCGGCCGTCTCCAGGTCGCGCATCTCCCCTATCATGATGACATCCGGGTCCTGCCGTAGAATATTCCTCAAAATTGAGCCAAAGGTGACACCCACCACCGGATTTACCGCTATCTGGTTGAAATCCTCATGAACCATTTCGATGGGATCCTCAATGGTCGTAATGTTAATTTCAGGGGTATAGACACTTCGCAGCGTGGAGTACAGTGTCGTAGACTTGCCGCTCCCGGTGGGCCCACACACCAGCACGATACCGTTGGGCATATGAATAAACTGGTTGTAACGGATCAGGTCCGTGGGGGTAAACCCCAGCTCGTCCAGATCCTGGAACAGAATATCCGGATCCATGATCCGCATGACCACCTTTTCTCCAAAAGCCGTGGGGATCATGGATACACGGATTTCAACCTCGACACCCTCTTTTTCGGTTTTGATGCGCCCGTCCTGGGGCCGCCGCTTTTCGGCCATGTCGATCCGGGAGAGGTTCTTGATGCGGCTGACAATGGCCGGGTGCACTTTTTTAGGAATCCTGTGGACCGTGTGCAGGACACCATCGATACGCATCCTGACCATACTGGTATCCCGCTTAGGTTCGATATGAATGTCGCTGGCCCGCTGATCAAATGCATAGGTAAAGAGATGGCTCACGGCATTGACGATATGTGAGTCATTGGATGGGAGTTCATCCACAGACTTTAGCCGCACATACTGTTCCAGGTTCCCAAGGTCCACAATAGGTGCATTGAACTGGTTTTCAGCAGCGGCAATAGAACGCTTGAAGCCGAAAAATTCATGGATGAGTTTCAGAATGTCTGTTCGTGTGCTTACCACCACGGAGACGTCAAATTTACTGGCTCTGGCAATGTCTTCCAGGACTTCCGTATTGAAGGGATTGGCAGTAGCCACGGTCAGCCGTCCTTCACTGATGGCTATGGGAAGCACCAGATGCTTAATGGCAAAATTCCGGGGAATCGTGGTCGTGACCACATTGAGGTCCAGCTTTACAGGATCGACTTTTTTAAATGGAATTTTCCATTCCTCAGCCAGCGCAAGGTAGATTGCCTCTTCGTCAAGGACACGCTCCGGGCGCGATTGCTGCTTCAAATTCAGCACAGCGATTACATCGATCATGGTAACAGGCGTTTCAATGCGTGACGATGGCAGATCTGAATCGAGGTTTTTTTTGCGTTGCTTGGAAAGTTTTGTTTTTAAGGAATTCTTTCTCTTGAGAATTTCATCTGCTTTGGATGCCGAAATCAGTTGATGCTTGACAAGAGCCTGACAGATATTTTCATCCGAGAGGGGATGGTTGGCATCAAAGGGCATGGGATCGGGTTATCCTTATTTTGAGTGCATAAATACTGCGTGCAGGTATAAAAATTTCTCAAGTTCCCAATACTGAGGGTCGGCGCTATAAGCTTTAAGCTATAAGCGGAAAGCTGCTTACTGCATATAGCTTATGGCTTACTGCTTTCCGTGGCAGCTTCCTGATAAGCCTGCACTTTTTCCCGAAACGCTTTCTGCTTGACTTCGTAAATTTTCAACCGGGCATGGTAATCCTGGATCTTTTTTTCATGAGCGGCGATCTCTTCCGGCGTGCCGGGTGGTGGAGCCGATTCAAGACGTTGGCGCATCTCCACCAACTGACTGTATTCATTGTCGAGAACCCCCTTTTCATCCGTGAGTTCCTTTTCAACGGTCTGGGCTGTCGTCTGCTCAGAAATAGTATCAGGTGCTTGCTCAGCCACGGCCGGCTTTGTCTTGATCTCCTGATATTGATCAATATTTTCCCGTTGTGCAACAGGCACTTCTGTGAGATTGTCCGTAAAACGAAGTATGCCGTTTTGGTCCCGGTATTTGTAAATCTCTGCCGAAGAAAACATCGGCAGCACCAGCAAGGCCAGGAGCATGGTTACGATTTGCTTCATCACGATGTATCCTCCATTGTAAGCGCTATTTTTCTGCGGTTTCTATTTTTTGATGGGTGCAGACCATGCCGTCCTGGCGCCGCTCAACGGCCCTTTGTAGATAATCCGCCATACAAAAGGATTGTTGAGTCTACCCGGTTCATATTGGAGCTCTGCCGTGCAGGGCACCAGCATTTTTGCCAGCTCCATAACGTTGCCTTTTTTGTCCACCACTTCGGTTGACTCCGTCACCAGAAAATTCATGTATCGGGTCTGTATCATCTCCGGCGTCTTGCCGATGATCCTGAGATTGATACTCTTGGTGCGCACATCATCAGGACTTGCAACTAGGCGCCGACGCTGCTGGGCGCTCTCCTGAGCGACGACGGTTCCCAGGAGAACCATCTGGCATGCCAGGGCAAAAATCAGAATTGCCGTCAGTCTATTTGGCCATCTTTTCAATATTTTCATGATGCCACCTTTTCTGTCATGTTTATGGCTGATTATTCATATAATATTTTCATTATGTATCGAAAATCTATCCGTGCTTACGCGGATCTTTCACGCCTCTGATGGGTTCATTTACAAGGCATTCAGGAATGCAGCTGTAGTATATTCTACTGCAAATTCCTGATAACGCGGTAAATGGGCCCATCAGAGAGCGCCCGAAGGGTGAAAGTTGACGAGCAAAAATGCTCGCCAACTTTCATGAAATATCCGCGTTTAGTTGGTTCGCCATGTGGTCAATCCGCTCTTGATGTTGAACGGGGTTTCGATATCCACTTCCACCACCTCGCCGGTACTCATCTGCAGGAAGGCCTTGGCGCCCTTTTCCCTGCCGGCATGGATACCCACGGCCGGTGGCGGCATGCCCTCTCCCAGCGGAATCTTGAACTTGACGGCCTTATAGTCCTCACCGGCCACATCTGTCGTTCCGTTGGGAAGCAGCGGTTTAAAATAAGCCGTACCGGTCTCATAGTAGACCGCATAAAAATTGCTGACCCCGCCGAACCCGCACACGTCCGCGTTGGGCGTAAAGGCCGGCAGATAGATACCGCCCCCCAGTATGGCTGGTTTGGTGATCACCCGTTCTGAGGGATCCGTAGCTTCGAGACTCCGGTACCATCCGTCATAGTAGTCCGGATAAGTAGTCTGGTCTTCGGTGTTGCGAACCACGTTCAGCAGCGTATACCAGTCATAGATACGCGCCAGGCCACCGTCAACCATCTGATTCGTATAGACAGTATAAGGGTCTGCGTTGAACAGATCGCCAAAACCCAAGGGCAGCACACTGGGGCTCTGCTTGAACAAGGGGTCCCGGATACCGATCATGTATTGCTGATCATCGTTGACCTTGTCTGCCTCGGTGAGATAACTGCCGGTACCGAAATAGACCCACACATCGTCCATGGCATCCACACTCAGGGATGCCGCCGCCGTGATGGGCCGGTTGCCACTGAATATCTTGGTCATGTTCCATTGAGATTTATCCAGGCTCGGGGATCTTTCCAGAGGGTTTCCTCCAGCATCATAGGTCTGGGCCTCGAGTGTACTGATATGGTAAAGATTGCCGGCCGTATCTCCGAAGTAGATGGCATCGACGCTGTTGGTCAGATCCTTGTCCAGTGAGGCCGGTGAATTCATATAGGTATTGGCCGTTCCAGTGTCAAACTGCCAGTCACTGGCGCCTGACGGGTAGATGGGCTCACCGGTCTTTAAATCCACCACAAACACATACCCGTTTTGGGTACTGCTCCCGTCGTAGTCCGTGGGGCCGGAACCAAACACCGCATGCCAGTCCCCCAAGGAAAATGCGCTGCTGTCTTTATTCCCATTTTCAATGCGGATCACCGCGGGCGTAGCCCGGGTCATGCCTAACTCCGTGTAGGTTCTTTCCCACAAGAGCCTGGGATTGGCAGGATCCGTTATATCCAAGCACACATAGGCCGGGTAGAAATGGCGTGTGGTCACACCGTTCCCATCATTGAAATCGCCTTCGGCCCAGATGTGTTTCCCACCCATATTGAAACCACAGATAAGAATGGTGCGCCAGGTGGGGTCGCCGGCTGCATCGGCAACACCGATGCGGGCGTCGAACACCTTGGGTTTGAAGTCCACATAATAAACATGCGTATAGGCCGGGTCTGCCAGCCATTTGAGGTGGGGCAGCAGAGACTGGGGAATATAGGCCCACATCTCTTCACCGATATCTGTACGGCCTATGGGTTTCTCATAGGAACCGCTGGTGGGGTCGTATTGCCAGGATGTAAAAGCATGCAGCATGCCGTCATTGGCACCCACGTAAATGGCGGTTTCCCGATCCCGATTGGCATCCAGAAAATTCTGATAGGATCGGTCGCTGTAAATGACATGATAATTGTCCACGGGCGCAGCAACCGTGACCGGGGTGGAATTGACGATGTCCCCCAGCTTCCAGGTCTGTCCGTTGGTGGTGCGCGACCGCATACCAGCCTGGTCTGTACCGCGGATGTAGGCGATGAGACTGTTCACCCGCTCATCGTGTGTAGCACCCAGATAGTCCCAGACGCCCGTTCCGCCGGAGTCCATGACACCCAGATAGGGTTTGATATCTGCTGCATTGCCTGCAGCAAAACTGATCACCTCACCATCGGAATCAAAAGATGCATAGGGCCCCTCGTCAAGCGCCTGATCATTATCGCGGTCGACAAAGGTAAAGATCTTGCGGGTGGTGGGATCCCGCTTGGCCAGGACCTTGCCCACTTCCCAGATGGGGCTGATCTCTTCCAATGCCAGGGTTTCGTAAGCATAATCGCCGGGGTCCCCCTCACCATCGCAATCCAGGGGGTGGTGATAGAGATAATGATCCGTATAGCGGTAGATCAGGGTATCGGAGGTGGTGGCATCTGAATAGTAGGTAACGATCTTGTCCTCGGACATTGCCGTATCGAGAACACCGTTGCCGTTGACGTCTTCGCCGCCATCCAGAAGACCGTTGCCATTGAGGTCTTCATTCAAATTCAGACGCTGGTCACCATTGGAGTCTTCCCTCAGGTTACCGCAGGGGTCGACCCACAGGGCCTGGAGATACCCCAGCCACTTGACCTCATCCGTACCTTCGATTTTGCTGGGTCGAAAATAAGCCTGGACCAGGTTGCCCTCACCCTCGGCATTGGTGGCCAGCACCGATGCTGCCGTACCCGAAGCCGCCCTGGACAGTATATCGTTGATGGCAGCCATGAGCTGGGCTTCCAGGCCATAGCCGTCCGATGCCTCGAAATAGGTGTCGGGATCTCCGTCCCCATCCTTGTCCCACTCTTTGCGGTCATCCGGATCATTCTCTTTGGTGCCGTCCGGCCTCCCATTGCCGTTACGGTCGTCAAAACCGCCCTGCCGTGCGGCTTCTTTCAGCAGGTTGTGGGCATTGGGGTCGACCGATCCAAGTGCGGCATAGACCGTGTAGAGATAGATGTTCTGTTCACCCTCGATATCATCCCGCAGATCCTTGGTGCGGGCATAAAGAGCAACGTCCTTGAGATAGTCTGTACCACCGTCCGGAAATTCACATCCAATACCGGTGCTCTCATCACAATCGATACCGTCGTCTACGGTGCTCAGAAAGGTTTCCTTGCTCATCAGCATAGTCCTTCAGGTTTGACGGAATCATCCCGTCCATGGTGGAAGCGCCGTCGGTAAGAAGAAGCACAAAACTCTTGGCACACCAGACTTCTTTATCCACGTGGTAGTAGGGATCGTTGACCTCGTTGAACGGGCCGGTGACACCGTTTTGGTAGTCGAGCCCATCATCGACGGCCTCCTGCTTGAAGTACTGGCTGGCCACGTAAAAGGACTCTGCCAGGGGCGTCCACGTGTCCGCAGCCGTGTTCTGCAAGTCGGTGACAAGAGATGTCATATTGGTGCCGATGGGTGCGGCAATGAAACCGCCGCTGCCATCCTTGCCCGTGCCGGTATCGAACCAGGTATTACCCCAGTACGCCTTGTCCCCCACCCGTTGCAGCACACCCGCCAGGTTGCCGTCCATAAAGTCCTGGGGCTCGTAATTGACATCTTTTTTGACACTGATGGTGTACCTTGCAAGATAGCCATCATAGGGAAAGCTATCGGTGTCGGCATAAATGTAACCATCCGCTATGCCAAAATAATAGTGGCCGTCGTATGGAGAGACACCGCTCCCGTCGTATTCTTTGAGAAATGAATTGCCGGACGGGCTCTCGCCGTAAAGGGTCTGGTTGCCGCCGCCGGTCCTGGCCGTGGCCAGACCGCCCATGAGAACCTTGCGGGTCACGTCTATCTTGCGCATGCAGACCCAGTTGAGCCAGTTGCCAGACCAGGCGCCGCTGGGGTCCCGCACAAACCCGCTGCTGTAGCTGTAACGCGCATCCGGATCAAAATACCCGTAGTAGCGGGTGCTGGCACCAGCCGCGGCACATTCTTCATCAGTTTCGATCACCAGGACCGGCCCCGAACTGCCAGCGCCGTAGTCATAGGACATGGCCGATCGCGACCCTGACCCGGTAAGCATGAAGGCCATGTTCTGTTCGGAAGCGTCCCAGTCAGGACGGTCCACGATCTCCTGGACAATGGATGTCAGGTCCGGTGTGCTGTAGGAAGCACCCGAAGCCCAGTCATTCGTAATGCTCCAGGCTACCGATGCGCTGGTGTCATTTCTGTCGGAGATATTGCTATCGTCTATTGAGTAAGCACCTGCACTGCCCACATCCTCTCCCCGGATGGTGAGAGACGCGTTGCCGCTCCCGTTGGTATAGGCCTTGAAGGTAATATAGGCATTGGTGATCGTACTACCCGCCGGCACCTCGACCTTCTGGAATAGAAGTCCCACCATAGTACCAAAAGACTCCGTGCCCCAGGTCTTACATGTTCCGTTGGGTTTATATACGATACAGACCTCCTGTGTTCCTCCACCCAGAAACAGGTTGGTGGTATTGATCATGACACTGTCGTCATCCAGATTTTCTTCGGCATCGTCTGAGGATGCCGCGAGGCGGGCCGTTGCCGTTCCACAGTCTGCTACGCCGCCGCCATATTCATCGGTGTAGGCCTGATCGTTCATGCTGCCCGAGTTGTCGAGCATGATCAGAATGTTGGGTTCCACGGCGGTGGCCATAAACACCGGATAGGAGGTGTAGTCAGCCAGATTCGGTTCCGCAGCATGCGCTGTTTCAAACCCCGATAAAGAGGCAAGAACCATCCATAACCCTGTTATAATAATGATTTTTTTCATTTTATAATCCTCCTGGCACGCCCACCACCTTGCGGTAATCGGCAATCACGTTGGAGACAGCCCCTCGGGTGCTCTGTCCCCAGGAGTCGAGTTCATAATAAACAGCCACACCACCGGTGGTTCCGACGCCAATGCCTTCTACGCCACTGGCGAATTCTGCGCCACCGCCGGCCAGAACCCGGCTTCTGGTGCGTTCGACATCGACCTGGGTACTAAAACCGCCCTGCCCCAGAACAACGTCCAATGCTGGATCATACGTATCATACCCCATCACCTGATCGAAAAAGATATCCTGGTCGGTGGCGGCATCCCAGGCAGCGCCGGCTGCGATGGAGCCGGCCTCAACGCCAAGACCCACTGGACCGCTGATATCGACGATCCGCGATATGATCTTTGGGACACCATAGACACCACTATCTGCATTGAAGAATGCGATGCGGCTGCGCTGATCATTGCCGGCAATCTGCAGCTCCACCGTGGTGGTATCCATGGCCGACAGCCCCACCAGTGTGACAATCACCAGAATCAGAATAGCTGCAATGATGGTAACGGAACCCGATTCATCTTGTATATGAGATCTCATCGTTTTCATGGTGTATCCTCAAGGGTTATATGATCAATGGAATGATCTGCTGCATGGTGACTTCTTTTCTCACGGACGCTCCGACATGGGTGACCGTCACCACTACGGTTTTGGTTCTTTCGATGGGCCAGTCGGTGGTCACCGTATATTGAATCGTGAGTGGTCCGGTTTCGTCTGCAGGGACGGTCTCATCGATTTCACCGTTGTAATTGTTGTCGACCCTGTCTGCTGCCTGGTTCAGGACATAAACCCCGGCGGCAAGGGCCGGGTCGTCATAGGGAAGGCTTCGCAGCATTTCCAGCCTGTCCGTCGCTATCACAGCGATGTCGGTGACACCCCTGGCACTGGTGTTACCCCTGATGGACCCGGACTGCAGGGCGGCCACCCCCAGAATACCGACGGCAAATATGACCATGGCGATAAGCACTTCTATGAGTGTAAAGCCGGTATTCTCCTTGACGAACTGGACATTTTTTCTGATGGTTGACAACATGAATCTTCTCCTTACATGAGACCGATGTTTCGGCACTTCACTTCTGAAACGTGACGGACCCGGCGGAACCCGTCATTCTGCACCGGCAGAATGATGTTACCGGCAATGGGTTGATTGGAATAGGTGTTGGCATCCGTAAAAGGTACGGACAGGCCGGGAATCGTTTCTCCGGCCCGGGCAATAAGCGTAATCTGAACGGCGCGAATATTTCTACGCTCCTCCTCTGTGGTGGGATTCACCAGCAGACAGTTTTCTAGGCAGCCGGCAACGGTATCATCGATCCCCAGGTAAACGAGATTCAAGGCATCGATGTTGGATGCCAGCCGCTGCCCGTTCCGTAGCAGGTGACAGGGGTTGTTGTTGACGCCCTGCAGGGCGTCGTTAACACCATCCTGGTTGGCATCGTTGCTGAGTGCATAGGTCAGCTGCTCTGGTATGCGGTCGTACCATTCCCCGGCTTCGTCGACAGTACCGTCCCGATCGTTGTCTATCCCATCCGCTTCACCGCCGGTTATGTCCAGTGAGATGGTGATTGCATCGGCAGAGGCGACATCGATACCGGAATCCGCCAGACCCGACGGATCGAGTCCGGCAAGCCGGATATCCCTTTCCATGAAATACATGGCAACCCGGACGTTCTGCTGCATGTCCACAACCTGGTTCTGGGTGTTGTTGACGCGCATCTGCTGTACGTATGCCTGGTAAATACCCGTCATGACCATTCCGGAGATAGTCATGGCTATCAGGATTTCTATGAGTGTAAATCCGGCACTGTTTTTGAGATGTGGATCGTTCATTTTCATTCCTGCTCCCGAATGGTTTAAATAACACTATCTCATTCTTGAATTCTTGAACTGCCTGCCAACTCGAGGACTATCTGTCGGGCATTCCCCCTGGTGTCTGCCAGGGTTATGGTTCCCGCACTTGACGCTACTCCCTGAGTGTCGAAAACCACCCAATCCCCTGGAAGGGTGGTGGCCGATATATCAATATCGTTCGCCAGTGCCTTTTGCACAAGAATCCTCTCTCCCGCGTCTAAAACACCGTTACCGCTATTGGCCGGGTCTCCGGCGCCGTCATCCAGAAATGCCGTATAGCTTGCATTCCCGGTATCGAACATCAGCACATAATTGATATTGTCCTTTACCGCCTGAACACGTGTTTTCTGGAGGATGGCCAAGACATCCCTGGATGCACCCCCCAGCTTGAATTTGGGTACCCAGGCGATAAAATTGGGTATGACAACGGCTGAAAGTATCGCCACGATGGCAATGGTGACCATCAACTCCATTAATGTAAAACCAGACGTTTTTTGCATGATGTTTTCTCCCTGCCCCAAAATCGATACAATTTGTGTGCCATCTTTCATATCTATGGCGAACCAGTCGCCCGTTCAGGGCTATATTTCCCGCATTTATCATTTTAACATACTGATATTTATACTATAATTTATTTCAGCTTCCATCATGCTCCTGGAAAGTCAGAGGGCTGAATATGACCCCATCTGAAAGACAAAACTGGACAACTATTAATTTTTTTTACACTGCCATTAAGGCACTTTATAGATCGTATGGGTGATGCACGCACGGCAAGACAAATATATACCTAAGTATAGTAAGTATTCATTGCGTACATTTGCAGGATTGATTGGCTTGTAACGATGGGGCTATCTTACGACACAATAACTAAAAAGTCAAATACTATCTGCTGCTTAGACCTGCAGCGGCACGCATGTATACGCCATCCGTGTGACGGGGGGACGCAATACCCACGCCCTCCAAGGGGGCTGTAATATCCAATATCGAATATCGGTTACATGAATTTCGAAGTGCAGGATTTAGATCAGAATTTAATGTTCAGCAAAATGGAGGCGCACATCATGCGGGCAAAGGGTGGTTTTACATTGATCGAGCTACTCACGGTCATTTCGATTCTCGGCATTTTAATGGCCCTGTCCATACCCAACTTCAGAGGCTGGCAAACCAATCGCAAATTGCGCATCGCTACTACGGAGTTATACCATGTCCTGCAGCACGCCAGGCTCTTCGCCGTCAAGGAAAACAGAAAAGTCATCGTCTCTTTTGACCCGGATGGCAACCGGCAACTGGAGGGCGACTATATCGCCTTTGTAGACAATGGCTTCGACCGCAGCACGTTCTGGACCCGGGAACCTGATGAAAAAATTGTTAAAAAAGGCCGCATATCAGAGGATATCGAACTCTATGATGTCTCCTTTGCCGGGGGCATACCGCGGATCCGTTACGACCCCCTGGGTCTGCCCAATGGGTTCGGCGGCCATATCTATCTGACCAACACCCAAAAACGATATCTGGGAATTCACGTCAACATCACCGGAAGTCCACGAATTGTGAAAAGCGAGGATGGAACGCGGGGGAGTTGGGACTAGAGCAGGGTTGGAGGGGCTGAGGGGGATACAAGGGTTGGAGGGTAGCTGACAGCTGTGGGTGGACAGCTGCATCACAGCTTCCAGGCATCCTGGCGGCACAGCATACCGGGGTCGGAGGGGTGGAGATTTGCGAGGGTCGGAGGGTTTGGGTGAGGGGTAAGGGTCAGGAGCGGGTGAAAGAATCAATTGGAGATGAAAACATGTTGAAAAGTTTCAGAGAGCTAAAGGTTTGGCAGAAATCTTATGATCTTTGTTTGGCGGTTTTTAAAATAACAAAGGACTTTCCAAAGGAAGAAATGTATGTCCTTTCATCTCAGATGAGAAAATCAGCCTTGTCTATTCCTTCCAATATCGCCGAAGGGTATGGCCGTAAAACCAGAGCGGATTATATTCGAATATTGTACATAGCCTATGGTTCGGCATGTGAACTAGACACCCAAATATCACTATCAGGAGATCTAAACTATATCCAGGGTAGCCAACTTGAAAAACTTCAGGAGGAAATTTCCGAAGTAGGAATGATGTTAAGGGCCCTCATACGAGCCTTAGATAAATAATCTAACTCTAAAAGCACTCACCATACAGCTTTTCGTTGTGTCCACAAAAAGGGCTTTGCAGATAGCGGAAAGCTTTCGGCTACCCTCCAACCCTCCACACCTCCAACCCTCAACCCCTAAAATAGGCTACCCCATTCCTAAGCATCTCCAAGCCCGGGGTCAGTCCTGAAGGCATAGGCTCGCCCTTGCGCTTCAGCTTCTCCTTCATGAGCGGCCAGTCCGGGTGGTTGGTCCAGTGATTGTAGGCTTCCGGATGAGGCATGAGTCCAAATATCCGGCCGGTGGGGTCACAGATACCGGCAATGTCAAGAATCGATCCATTGGGGTTGTGGGGAAAGGCCTGGTCTGCGGGGCGGCCATCCGGCAGTGCATACTGAAGGGCCACCTGCTGATTGTCCGCCAGGCGCTTCAAATTTTCGGGATCGGTATAGAATTTGCCTTCACCGTGCCTGACAGGCAGTTCCAAATCTGTCAGACCCCTTGTATAAACACAGGGGGATTCGGTATTGACGCGCATGTTCACCCATTGATCCCTGAAATTGCCGCAGTCATTGAATGTCACGGCCACGCTGCGCGCGGCATTTTCAGGATGCTGACCGGACAAGTCGAATCCCGGCAAAAGCCCCAGATTGACCAAGGTCTGAAATCCATTGCAGATTCCCAGAACCAGATTACCTTTTTCGACAAATTCGAAAAGATCCTTACCGATGCTTGTCTTCATCCGTACGGCTTGAATCACACCCGCGCCATGGTCGTCTCCCCAGCTGAACCCACCCCCGAAAACAAGAATTTGAAAATCGGACAGACTCACGGCACCGGCGATCAAGGCATTGATGTGAACCCGCCGTGCTGAAGCACCTGCCAGCTCAAAGGCATAAGCTGTTTCGTTATCGCAGTTCAATCCATATCCGGTCAGAACCAGTACATTCACCGCTTTCATATGAGGGCTCCAAATGATGCTTTCCAGGCTTTTTTAAGATCGGAAACAAGCAGGGCAACCATGGGTCTGCGATCCATATCCGCTATCTTCAGTTCAGGCGTCTCGGTAACACTGCCGATGCAGGCGCAGGGCAGATCCTTGAAAATCGTCTCAAAGGCGGTCTTGTTGTCCGGATCCACAGTTATGATAAATCGCCCTGCCGATTCCGAAAAGAGCAATGCATCGTTGCGACGACATCCTTGTTCAGGGACCGATTCCAGATTCAGATCCATTCCCAGATTACCACCCATGGCCACCATGGCCAGATGCACCCCCAGGCCACCCCGATAGACACCATGGACAGAGGCCACCAGTTCCAGGTTTATGGCATGTGCCACGGCATGGTAAAGTTTGAGAAACTGCCGGGGAGTCACCACCGGGATATTACAGCCGATATATCCCAGATGCGCATAATATTCTGAAGCCCCCATTTCGTTGCGGGTGACACCAGCCACATAGACGAGATCACCAGGAACCTTGCTCTCCATGGTAACACACTTGTGTACGTCCTGGACAATGCCGGTGGCTGAAAACTGCAGTGTCTCCAGTGCCGAGACCTTGTGGGATTCACCGTAGCGGCCCGTCAGGTGACCATCCACGTACATGCTGTCTTTGCCGGACAGAAGCGGGATTTCATATGCAAGGCACATGTCACGCAGGGCTCTGCAAGATCGAACCAGTTGTGCCGCCTTGAATTTGCCGTCCGGATTTTTCCGGGGATCGTACTGGATACTGGGCCAGCAAAAATTGTCAACCCCGCCGATATGATCCAATCCGGCACCCACGGCCACCAGACGGCGGACAGCCTCATCCATGGTGCAGGTGGTCATGTGGAAGGCATCGATGGCCGAATAGAACGGCAGGAGTGCCTGTGAAAAGGCCAGCCCCTTCCCGGATGTAAGCACCGGCCTGATAACACTCGCATCGCTGACCATATCCCTTGCAGCACCCACCAGGGGCTTGATCACACTCGTTCCCTGAACCTCGTGGTCATATTGCCGGACAATCCATTCCTTCGAGGCAATGTTGGCACGGGACAGCAGGTCCAGCAGGAGCCGGTTGAAATCCACGGGTGCGTCGAGGACCGGTTCATAGAGACCCCGCTGCTCCGGTGATGTCCATTCAGCGTCGAACTCCCACTGGGGAAAACCTGATTTCAACAAGTCCATATCCACGTAAGCACATGTTTTTCCATCATAAGTGATGTGGAGCCGGCCTGAATCGGTGTAGGTGCCGATAATGGTGCTTTCAACCGCATGCAGGGCCGACAGTTCGAGAAAACGATCGATATGTTCCGGCGCTACCGCCACCGTCATCCGCTCCTGTGATTCCGATATCCAGATCTCCCACTGGTCCAGCCCTTCATATTTCAAAGGAACTTTTTCAAGCTGGATGTGGCATCCATTGGAAAAGCGGGCGGTCTCACCCACCGACGAAGAGAGCCCGCCACCACCGTTGTCGGTAATAAACCGCATAAGTCCTTCATCCCGGGCTTCCAGGAGAAAATCGTGCATTTTTTTCTGGGTATAGGGATCACCGATCTGTACATGCCCGGCAGGCGTATTTTCAGAAAATGTTTCAGATGCCGCTGTAACACCATGAATGCCGTCCTTACCAACTCTCCCGCCGCTCATGACCACCAGGTCACCCGGTTCGATATCCTTTTCATGGGAAGGCTTGCCCTGCACCAATACCGGCATGATCCCCAATGCCGTTACAAAAACCAGGCATTTCCCGATATATCCGGGGTGAAACGTGACCTGACCATAGGTCGTGGGAATACCGCTTTTATTACCCCCGTCCCGAACACCCTCGATCACACCGTCCAGGAGTCGCCTCGGGTGCAACCGTGGTTTGAGATCACCGTCATAATTGCGGGGCCCCACACAAAACCCGTAGCTGCCCATAATCAGCTTCGATCCTTTACCCGTCCCCATGGGGTCCCTGTAGATACCGACAATACCTGTAATGGCCCCGCCGTAGGCCTCCATGTTGGAGGGTGAATTATGCGTTTCTCCTGTAATGACATAGTGGTGCTCGTCGTCGAACTTCCCGGCACCGGCATTGTCCCAGAGCACCGACACCACCCATGGTTTCTGTGCCTTCAGTTGAAGTGTCGGTGCTTCGATGCATGTTTTGAAAAGGCTGTCGATCAGATCTGTCTCACCGGTGGAAAGGTCGCTATACCGAAACAAACCCTGGAACGTATTGTGATTGCAATGGTCGCTGCGGGCCTGGGAAATGTATTCCAGTTCCAGGTCCGTAGGGTTGTGAAGTCCCTTTGCAGCGCGCTCTTTCTGATTTGCCTGCGTGAGAAAATAAGCTCGTATGGTGGGAATATCATTGGGGTTGAGGGCCAGATTTCTTTCATCACTCAAGCGCATAAGCGTTGCATCGCTGTCGATGGGGATGTCTGACACCGTGGGTCTGTGATCCAGGATGACTCTGGGTGTTATCATGCCGATGCCCAGGGCGGGATTCCAGGAATCTTTTGAATATATTATTCGTTGCTGGATAAGATCGTTCGCCAGGAGTTCTCCAGCGATTTTATCGGCCTCCTCGGGGAGCAGTCCTTGGCATCGAATGCAATAACGTCTGGAGGTATAGACCGCCTCGTTTTGGTCAAGGGAAACACCCAGAACATCCCTGATGGCCTCAATGGCCGTGCTCCCGGGATTGTCTCTGACACCCGGCCGGTATCCCACCCAGATCATCCAGTCGAAAGTCATCGGCAATGGATCATAGGACGATATCTGCGTAACCGGGTTGGTGAAGATCTCTGTCTGAATGGTTTTGAGCTGTTCCGCCGACAATTCCGCGTCGATGGTAAGAATGTGGACAACCCGCACCTGCTGAAGCTGGATACCGAAATAATCTTCGGCCTTTTTGCGAATCCCCTCACCTTCAGCGTCGGGCATCTCGGGTTTAAGCGCAATCTCGAGTCTGTGGGGCATTACTTACCATCCTTATTTGAAGACTGAAAAAACGGAGCCTTTAACCTTGCGGAAAACACTCTTTTCGCCTTCAAGCAACTTCTCCATTTCCCCCGGGTCAAGATGAACTGCGCCGCATCCTTTATTAACGCATAAGTCGATCTTGACATTTTTTAGGTCCACTTCCACCAGGCTGTGGGTGCCGCATCTAAAGCAGTGGTTCTTGTGAGCGCTGCTATAGGCGTTATTGGCCTCTTTTAAGGCCGCTGCCCGGCATTTCTCAATTAGCTTCCGGTCTTGATCCTGAAAGTAAAAATCTTCTCCCTTGGGTTTAATAACATTGCGTTCATCTTTCATGGCCCACCTCCTTTGGTCAGTTTTGTTTTATTCCTTTGGGTCTATCGATATTGCCAAATGTGACGTATTGGAAATTTGCTATCCTGAACCGAAAAATCGAGCGCATTCCCCGTGGCTTGCCGCGGGGAATACGAGCGAATCTAAATTAGACAGAATTCCTTACGGTCGCTGCGAGGTTCTTCAATATCAAAAACAAATGCAAAATGAAATATCCAAATAAAATCGCTGCGCGATTTCATATGACGCGGCGTTGTCGCTTTTATGGCGACACTTGTCTTTCGAGCAGCATTTGCGCTTCGCGCATAATTTTAATTTGTTGTTGTTAAACATCAATGTCATTAACTTAACGGCAATAGATACTAATTCGGATATTTTGACGTGCGCTTGCTGTAGCCGCAAGGCGCCGGACCATGAAGCTGTAGTTTGCTACCGCGAATGGTCCGTAACACAGCGGATACAGTGAGCTCGCTTCAAAATAACCGGGTTAGCTGGTGAATATACGCGTAATGTCATTGTAAAATACAAAGATCATCAACATGATCAAGATAAAAATGCCGGCCTGCTGGGCAACCTCGCGTGTGCGGATGTTCACCGGCCTGCCGATGATGAGTTCTATGAGGAAAAAGAGGATGTGCCCGCCATCCAGTACCGGAATGGGCAGGAAGTTGATGATAGCCAGATTGATACTGAGCAGAGCAATCAGAAAAACGAAATTCACGGCGCCTTCCCTGGCCTGCTGACCCGCGAGTTCCGCAATCATGATGGGGCCGCCGATGGTCTTGGTGGAGATTTTTCCCTTGATAAGCTTGGCAATGCTGACAACGGTCAGTTCTGCAATGCTGTAGGTTTGCCGGACACTTTCGATCACTGCCTCGCCAATGCCGAGCTTGCGGTTCTCCACATCTCCTGCCGATGCCACACCAATGAAATATCGCTGGATGTCTTCACCGAACAGGTTTTTTGTTTCTTTGGCAATCGGTTTGATTTCAAGGGTGATCACTTCATCCAGCCGTTGAATCGAAAATATAAGGGGTCGGCCATTGCTGGCAGTAATGCCGTCCGCCATCTCTTCCCAGGTGGAAATCGCCTGCCCATCGATGGCCTTGATGATGTCTCCCTTTTGCAGACCGCTTTCATGCGCCGGCATATTTTCCTGAACATCTCCAATGGTGGGCCGAAGGATATAGGTTCCTGATAAAAGGAAAATACCGAGAAAGATCAGTATCGCCAGCAGAATATTGAAAAGAGGTCCAGCAGCAACGATGAGCAGTTTTTTCAAAACATGTTTATGGGTAAATGAAAGGGGAATTTCTTCGGGATCCATTTCCACGGCAGGGTCCTCACCGACCATCTTCACGTAGCCCCCCAGGGGAATAGCGGATACACGGTAATCCGTAATACCGGCTTTCCAGCCGAATATTCGAGGACCGAATCCAAGAGAAAACTTTTCAACCCCCACACCGAACATTCGTGCAAACAGAAAATGTCCCAATTCATGAAAAAAAATCAAGACACCCAGCACGACAATAAATGCAAGTATACTGGTTCCCATAATTTGGCTCTTTAAAAATAATTTGTTCCCGGGTTCATAAGGTCCCGGCGCTGATTAAACCCTGTCAACTACGCTGTCGAATATATTCAGTCGTAGTAAATCCCAAATTAGAATCTAAATAATAAGAATGATGTTGGGGTCCGTCAACCTCGGCAGATGGATTGAAGAAATCAATCGCTTTCTGATCCGGTTTCGATCAATCGGGAGGCTTCTATTCTAGCCCCCTGGTCCGCAATCAAAATATCATCCAAGGATGGCGCCGGCTGATTGGTATGATTCGCCAGGGTCTGTTCGATGACAAGCGGGATCCGGTCAAACGACAGTCGGCGCTTCAAAAAAGCATGTACAGCCACCTCGTTGGCTGCATTCAAAACAGCCGGCAGGGTCCCGCCTGTCTTGCCGGCTTTCATGGCCAGCCCCAAACATGAAAATTTTCCCATATCCGGCTCCTCGAAGGTAAAGGAACCGATTTCGGCGAAATCAGGCAATGGCTGCGCCAGGGGCAGTCGTTCTGGAAATGACAAGGCAAAAGCGATGGCAACTTTCATATCGGGTATGCCGAGTTGGGCGAGAATAGAGCCGTCCTGAAATGAAACCATGGAGTGAATAATGCTTTGAGGGTGTACGACAACCCGAATCCTGTCCATCTCCACATTAAAAAGATGTCTGGCCTCGATGACCTCCAGCCCCTTGTTCATGAGTGTGGCTGAATCGACAGTGATTTTGGGTCCCATCTGCCAGTTGGGGTGGTTCAGAGCGGCATCGGGGCTGACATCCGAAAACGATTGGGCCGGCATGTTCAGGAAAGGGCCGCCTGAGGCCGTTATCAGCAGCACATCCAGATCGGATGCCCGCTGTCCCATCAGGCACTGAAATATGGCGCTATGCTCGCTGTCCACCGGAATGATGTCCACCCCTTTTTTTTGGGCAAGCTGCATGACCAGTTCACCTGCCATGACCAGTGTTTCCTTGTTGGCCAGGGCGATGTCCTTACCTGCCTCTATGGCTGCGATGGTCGGCATCAAGCCGGCTGCACCCACAATCGCCGTCAGGACCATGTCGGATGTTTCATAAGCTGCTGCGGTTTGATATCCGGACTCACCATACACGATGTTGACACCCATCCCCTTGGACAGCACACGTTCCAGGTCCGCTGCCCCTGTCTCGTCGAATACGGCTACCAATTCAGGTCGAAATTGTTCGATCTGTTCGGCCAGTTTGGAAATATTTTGTCCGGCGGTTAGAACCTTTGCGCTAAAACGTTCAGGAAATTGTGCCACAATCTTGAGAGCGTTGGTGCCAATGGATCCGGTTGAACCGAGAATAGTGAGGTTTTTCATATACATCTCTTAAAACAGATACATCTTGAACAGATAAGCCACGGGCGCTGCAAACATCGTTGCATCGGCTCGATCCAATATTCCGCCATGACCTGGTAAAATCCCGCCTGAATCCTTGATATGGGCCACACGCTTGAGTCCGGATTCAAACAGATCGCCCATCTGACCCATGATGCCCAGTGAAATAAAAAAAAGAAAACTGATTCCCCAGGGCAATTCGGGCAGAAGCAAGAATTTGAAACAGACACCGATAAGGATGTTGACGACGATACCGCCAAGAGATCCTTCAATGGTTTTTTTCGGGCTCACCGCCGGATTCAGTTTGTGCTTTCCAAAAAATGTACCGGCGTAAAGCGCACCGACATCTCCTGCAAACACAATTGCCAGTATCAAAATAATCCATTTTGCGCCTTCCATTTGCTCACCATCCCGAATCAGGATCAGGTAAGAAAGCAGCACCGGGACATAAATGATACCAAACACCGTCTTTTTGGCTGTCTCATAGACGTGACGATTTTTTTTATACAGGAAGACCGACAGCAGCGCGGTAACGATAAAATACAGGGAGAATATATGAAACATGAGTTCGGCAGCATGATAATGAGCTGCCCATGCGATCATTGGGATGAACAGGTAACCGGTCAGAACGATAAGATTCCTGGCACTCTCACGACTGTCACTGAAAACCACACGGGTATATTCCCAGAAGCCCATCATTGCCAGGAGTCCGATAAATGCCGAGAAAATAACACCGCCCTTGATGATGATGTAAATCAGAAAGGGTAATGCAACAAGACCTGTAATCCAGCGTTTTAGATGCATGGCATTGGTGATGGTGTCGCAAAAAGCCATAAAATCTGTCTTTTTACGAGAGTGTTTTGTGTTTGGTGTTTTGTGCTTGACAGTATAATAACTTTGAACCAAAAAAGCGAGCGCATTCCCCGTAGGTTTTTCAATATCAGACCATATTTCATAACAGACTAAATACTAAACACAAAATACAATTTCCCACAAGTGATTTACGTCTGATTAATTCGGCCGAATCTGCGTTCGCGGCTCTGGAAATCACCCAGTATGGCCATGAACTCTTCTCGTGAAAATTCCGGCCAGAGGGTATCCGTAACAAAAATCTCTGCGTAAGCGATCTGCCACAACAGAAAATTACTGATCCGCATGTCACCGCCGGTCCTGATGAGCAGATCCGGGTCACACATCCCCCGGGTGTATAAATTATCGGATACGATATCGGGGGTGATGGCGGAGGGATCCAATTGACCGTTTTTTACACGGACTGCAACCTGTTTCACCATCTCAACGATCTCGGCTCTGCCGCCATAACTGAGTGCCAGATTCAGTGTCAGTCCCGTGTTCGATGCCGTCATTTCCATATTCCGCTGCAGCACGCTGCGGACGCCTTTCGGAATTCGGTGTATCTGTCCGATGGCATTTAAGCGAACGTTGTTTTGATGCATCTCCATTGCTTCGGACTTCAAAAAGCGCTTTAGGAGATCCATCAGGGCAGCAACTTCTGTTTTGGGCCGTTGCCAGTTCTCTGTCGAGAAAGCGTAAAGCGTCAGAATATTGATGCCGATTTCACAGCAGGTACGAACAATCCTTCTGACAGCATCAGCTCCTTTTTCATGTCCGTTGATGCGGTTCATCAAACGCTGTTTGGCCCAGCGTCCGTTTCCATCCATGATGATGGCGATATGAGAAGGAAGCGTTGAAAGGTCAGGATCACCAGGGCCGGGGTGAGCAATATTAGAATTCAAGAATTTCTTTCTCTTTTTCTTTGTAAATAACATCTACCTGCTTGATGTGGTCATCCGTTATTTCTTGAATTTGATCCTGACCCTTGAAGAATTCGTCTTCTGATATATCGCCTTCCTTCTTGAAACCTTTGATAAGCTCGTTGGAATCCCGTCGAATGTTGCGCATGGCGATCTTGTGCTCTTCACACACTTTGTGAATTACCTTGACCAGTTCCTTGCGTCTCTCCTCGGTGAGGGGCGGAATGGATATCCGGATGATCTTACCATCGCTCGAAGGCGTGAGGCCCAGATCTGACTTCAATAATGCCTTTTCAATTTCCTTGATAACCGATACATCCCAGGGTTGAATGGTAATCAGACGACTCTCAGGAACAGACATTGTGGCCATCTGGTTGAGAGGCGTCAGTGTCCCGTAATAGTCTACCCGGATACCATCCAGCAGGGACAATGAAGCTCGACCTGTCCGAACGCGTTTCAACTCATTTTTCAATGCAGCAATGGTTTTCCCCATCCGCTCCGTTGTTTCCTGATAAATGTCATCCAGCATCGGGTTTTTCCTTTTTGGGTTAGTGCCCACCCACAGATGTGGGGCTTTGCGTGAGTTCAAGGCGGGCGTCAGATTTGAACCACAGGAATAGCGAGCTATTTTGAGAGATCAAATCATGGCGCCCAACGCATAAATCGTGCAAAAGAGCCATTTGCGGGTGGCACTAATTATGAATATAAGTGCCTATGGCCTCACCGCAACCAACACGTTTGATATTACCTTTTTTCTTCAGGTTGAACACCACCAGAGGCAGATGGTTGTCCATGGCCAGTGAGATGGCCGTCATATCCATAACTTTCAATTGCTTTTCAATGACTTCCATGTAGGTAATATCGTCGAAACGTTTAGCATCCGGGTTGTTAACCGGATCGGCATCATAGAGCCCGTCCACCTTGGTTGCCTTGAAAAGGATCTCGGCATGAATCTCCTGGGCCCTCAGAACTGCGGCTGTATCGGTGGTAAAATACGGGTTGCCGGTCCCGGCTGCAAAAATAACAACACGGCCTTTTTCCAGATGTCGGGCAGCCCTTCTGCGAATATATGGCTCGGCGACTTCGTGCATGGAGATAGCTGTCTGAACGCGGGTTTGTATGCCCCTCTTTTCCAGTGCGTCCTGTATGGCAAGACTGTTCATGATTGTCGCCAGCATCCCCATGTGATCCGCCGAGGTTCGCTCCATGCCGTGAGAGCTTGCTGCAACACCCCTGAAAATGTTGCCACCACCAACAACGACAGCCAGTTCGACACCCAGTTCATATATAGACTGAATCTCTCCAGCGACATAGCCCAGCATTTCCTGACTGATACCGAATGCCTGATCTCCCATGAGGGCCTCACCACTCAGTTTTAGCAACACTCTCTGGTACTTGGCGCCGGGCATTGGTTAATCCCCTATCTGGAATCGTGCAAACCGCCGGATATTGATCTTTTCACCGGTTTTGGCGATCACGTCGTTCAGGTAGTCCTGGATGGTCATGTTGGGGTCCCGAACATAGACCTGATTCATGAGACAGCTTTCCTTGAAAAATTTAATGAGCTTGCCTTCTGCGATTTTATCGACCATCTTTTCAGGCTTTCCCATCTCCAGCGCCTGGGCACGATAGATTTCTTTTTCTTTTTCGATAAGCTCAGGAGACACGTCCTCCGGAAGAATACCCACGGGGTTGGTGGCGGCGATATGCATGGCGATGTTCTTTACAAACTCCATAAAGTCATCAGTCTTGGCTACAAAATCGGTTTCACAGTTGACCTCCACCAGAACACCAATTTTGCCTCCCATATGGATATAGGCCTGCACGGCACCTTCCTTGGTAGCTCTTCCAGCTCTTTTCTGCGCGGTTGCCAGGCCTTTTTTGCGTAAATATTCAATCGACTTTTCAATATCACCGCTACACTCCGCCAATGCGTGTTTACAGTCCATGATGCCTGCCCCGGATTTTTCACGGAGCTGTTTAACCATTGCTGCACTAATCTCTGACATATCTATTCTCCTGTATCTTCAGCTTTCGCCTCTTCTACTGTGGATGCTTCGGCCTCTGGTTCCGACGGCGTTTCCTCTTTGGTGGATCGGCGGATAATTTCTACGACAGGCCCCTTGGTACCATCTGAAATAACTTTTCTCTCTCCCGGTTTCAGATCATCAGCTGTATCGACCGTAAGATCTTTTTCGATTTTCTTGTCTGAGGCTGCCTGTTTCTTTTCCTCATAAAGCTCCCTGCCCTCGATACAGGCATCGGAAATTCTGGAGGAGACCAATCGGATGGCCCTGATGGCATCATCGTTTCCAGGAATAATGAAATCGATATCATCCGGATCACAATTGGTATCCACTATCGCCACAATGGGAATGCCCAAACGCCGGCCTTCACGGACCGCAATTGCCTCGTTTTTCGGATCGATAATAAACATAGCCCCGGGAAGTTTTGTCATGTTGCGGATCCCTCCCAGGGTGTTATCGAGTTTGACACGCTCCTTACCGAGTTTCAGTCTCTCCTTTTTTGGAAACAGTTCGATGGACCCGTCATTTTCTATGGTGTTCAGATGGTTGAGCCGATCGATACTCTGCTTGATGGTCTTGAAGTTGGTCAGCATGCCGCCAAGCCATCGGTTGTGCACATAAAACATTTCACATCGATTGGATTCTTCGTAAACAGATTCCCGGGCCTGTTTTTTTGTTCCGACAAATAACACCGACTCTCCTCTTGCAACGGTATCCACTATGAAGTCGTAGACCGTCCTGAACATCCGGACAGTCTTCTGCAGATCGATAATATAAATGCCGTTTCTTGCCCCGAAGATATAGGGTTTCATCTTTGGATTCCATCGTTTGGTCTGATGACCGAAATGAACGCCGGCCTCCAGGAGTTCCTTCATCGTAATGTACGCCATGTCTTTCTCCTTTTCTCTTGGTTTTTCCTTGCGCTTTTATCCTCCCGGCTTCCGACTTCAATGGAAAAATTTCCATCTGAAGCACCAGGAAACAGGTCCAAAAGCGTGTGGTATTTGTGCGTTATTCTTAAACAGTGATTTGTAACAAATTCAATATTGGGATGCAACCTTTTTTTGCACTCTTGGGTGTCATTTATCCTTATGGACGTCATTAGCGCTTCGTGCGACACTTCGCCTTCGGCGGTAATTTATGGTCATTAGTCCTTCGGGCGTTATTAGCGTTTTGCGCGTAATTTATTGCTGCCAAGAGCCGATAGCTTTCGGCCCCCCTCCAACCCTTGTTTTTTACTCAAACCCTCCAACCCTCCTTCTCATACACACCACCCGGTCATTTCCGGCGTAATCCTTTCGAACGGATACGGCCTCGTAATGCCCATCAGCGCCGGCTATTGCCGTCACAGTGTCTTTCTGGTTGTATCCGATCTCCATTATCAGGTGGCCGCCCGGTTTCAGGCATGGCCACACATTTTGAACAAGATATCGCAGACACACCAGACCATCGGCACCCGCATCGAGGGCCGACAAGGGTTCGTAACGATAAATTTCGGCCTGCAGATTCGGAATATCGCCACTTGGGACATAGGGCGGATTCGACACGATCAGATCAAATGGTTTGGCCGATGTCCGCAACGGGCCCAGCCAGTCCCCCGTAAAAAAATGAACATCGGTCAATCCATTTTCTGCGGCATTGGCTTTGGCAAGAACGGTTGCCTTTTCCGAAATATCGGAAGCAAAATATAGGGGGCCTTGACACTGGGAAGCGATGGAAAGAACAATAGCACCGGAGCCGGTTCCCAGGTCGAGAACACGATAAGGCGGATCAGGGCTTTCTTGATCCAGGATAGCCAGAGCTGTTTCCACCAGACACTCGGTATCGGGTCTGGGAATCAGGACATCCTGCGTTACCGCCAAAGACAGTGACCAGAACTCCTTGTTGCCCACAATGTAAGCTACGGGTTCCCTCTTTCGCCGGCGTTGAGCCAGTTGTTTGAATGCTGAGAGTTCATCCTTGTTCAGGGGGCGATCATATTGCAAATAGAGATCAATCCGTTGCAGCTGAAGTGCATGAGACAACAATATTTCAGCGGTTGCTCTGGGGCTGTCGATATGGTGTGATTTAAAATAGGATGCCGCCCAATTGATTAGCTTAAGAATGGTCCAAGGGTTGTTCCTGTCTGTCGCCTGAGTGTTCATTCTTCAATGCCTGGGCCTGGTAATAGGTTGTCAGTTCATCCACGATTTCGTCGATATCGCCCTGCAGGATGCTTTCCAGTCTGTAGAGGGTAAGACCAATGCGATGATCCGTTACCCTTCCCTGGGGAAAGTTGTAGGTTCGGATCCGTTCGCTTCGGTCACCACTGCCCACCTGGCTCTTGCGCTCTTGGGACCGTTTTTCGTCCTGTTCCCGTATCTTGGCATCGAGCAGGCGAGCACTCAGAACCTTCATGGCTTTGGCTTTGTTTTTGTGCTGCGACTTCTCGTCCTGGCAGGTTACAACGACACCGGTGGGAAGATGGGTGAGGCGCACGGCCGAGTCCGTTGTGTTGACGGACTGCCCTCCTGGACCGGTTGATCGGAAAACATCGACCTTGATATCGTTCGGATCGATGTCGATATCCACCTCTTCCGCCTCAGGCAAAACAGCCACGGTAACGGCGGATGTATGGATGCGGCCCTGGGTCTCCGTCGCAGGGACCCTTTGAACACGATGGGTACCGCTCTCGTACTTGAGACGACTGTAGGCGTTTTTGCCCTTGACCATCGCAATGATTTCCTTCAGCCCACCGACACCTGTTGCATGATGGCCCAGAATCTCCACCTGCCAGTTCGTTATCTCGGCAAAACGCTGGTACATTTTAAAAAGATCGCTGGCAAACAGCCCGGCCTCCTCTCCACCGGTACCGGCCCGGATTTCGATAATAACATTCTTACCGTCCAGGGGATCTTTGGGGATCAGATGTTTTTTGAGTTCCGCCTCCAGGGACGCTTTCTTTTCATTCAAACGATCGATCTCATCCCTTGCCAGCATGTTGATTTCCGGATCCTCGTCCTTAAGAAGCTCCAGACTTTCATCGATTCCGACAGCGACGGCCTGATAGTCCATAAATACGGCCACGATTTTACTGAGGTCTGAATGCTCGCGGGCATACTTCTGGTATACTTCCTGATCCTGAATAATCTTTGGATCGCTCAGAAGTCCTTCGAGTTTATAATATCGTTTTTCAATGCCGATCAGTTTGTCAAACATGGCAGCCTGCTATGTCCATCGCATCCGTTAAAACACATGATTCCGGCACACCTCTTAACGCCGAAACAGCTCGACGGGCGTTAAACACAAAAACACGAAAACGCCTGGTTTCGTGCTTTTGTGTTTGGGGCAAGGTCCCCGGTTCATTCGCTAACGGTTCAGTTATCCGCCTTATCTTGAAATTTCGCGTATTTTCTGCGAAATCTTTCAATGCGGCCGGCTGTATCGATGAGCTTTTGTTTCCCAGTGAAAAAAGGGTGACATTTGGAGCAGATCTCAACGCTGATATTCTCTTTGGTCGAGCCAACCTCCAAAATGTTGCCACATGCACATTTGATGTTTGTTTCCGTATACTTCGGATGAATGTCCGCTTTCATTTAATAGTAACCCCCTGTTATGTGTTCATAGATTCCAGAAAATCTTTATTATCCTTTGTTCCGGTCATTTTTTCAAGTAAAAATTCGAGTGAATCCACCGGATTTAAGGAAGAAAGCAATTTTCTCAATATCCATACTCGGTTTAATGTCTTTTCATCAAGCAACAGTTCTTCTTTTCGGGTCCCTGATTTGTTGATATCGATAGCCGGAAAGAGTCGTTTGTCCGATAGTCTTCTGTCCAGCTGGAGTTCCATGTTTCCAGTGCCCTTGAATTCCTCAAAAATGACCTCATCCATACGACTGCCGGTATCGACAAGTGCGGTTGCAATAATGGTGAGACTGCCGCCCTCTTCGATGTTTCGTGCCGCGCCAAAAAATCTCTTTGGACGTTGAAGGGCATTGGAATCCACACCGCCCGAAAGAATCTTACCGCTGGGCGGCATGACGGAGTTGTAGGCCCTGGCCAAACGCGTAATACTGTCCAGCAGAATAATGACATTCTTTTTGTGCTCTACGAGTCTCTTGGCCTTTTCAATCACCATTTCGGCCACCTGAACATGTCTTTCAGCAGGTTCGTCGAAGGTGGAACTGATTACCTCTCCCTTGACCGATCTCTGCATATCGGTAACCTCTTCAGGCCGCTCATCGATCAACAAGACAAATAACTCAACATCCTTATGGCTGGCCACAATACTGTTGGCAATAAATTGCAGCAACATGGTCTTGCCTGTTCTGGGTGGAGATACGATCAAGCCCCTCTGACCAAACCCGATGGGCGTCATGAGATCCATAATACGTGTCGAATAGTTATCTTTGTCGGATTCAAGATTTACCTTTTTGTCAGGATACAGGGGCGTCAAGTTATCAAAAAGGATCTTGTCGCGCGCAACTTCCGGGTCTTCATAGTTGACGGCCTCAACTTTCAGAAGCGCAAAATATCGCTCAGATTCCTTTGGTTGACGAATCTGACCCGAAACAGTGTCACCGGTACGCAAGTTGAAGCGGCGTATCTGTGATGGAGACACGTAGATATCATCCGGACCGGGCAGATAGTTGTAGTTGGGTGCCCTCAGAAAGCCGAAACCGTCCGGCAGAATTTCCAATGTGCCTTCTCCGAATATCAGCCCATCTTTCTCTATCTGGGCTTGAAGCAGGGCAAAAATAAGCTCCTGTTTGCGCATGCCGGCAGCCTGATCTATTTTAAGATCCTTGGCCATTTTGGCGAGTTGACTGATCTTCATGTCTTTTAGTTCAACAATATTCATTTGTTACCTACCTCTTTGATTAATGTGACTATCGATTTCAGCAATGTAAAGAAAAACTAAATTGCAGGCGGCTTATAGTCTGCTAGTCGTGTCGAGGAAATTTCGAGTGTTTTGTGATATTCTTAACCTTGCAGATGTTTTTTAACCCCTCAGAAAAAAAGATTCCCCCTGCCCCCGAACCATGCGATACCAAAAAAACAGGCAGATTTTTGGATACATGATAGTGCCTGAAACATTTGTATCAAAGGGTTGCAGCGTCGACAGGACGCTCATCACATTGCTTGAGATGGGTTGCAGGTATTTTTCAAAAGGCGGGTCCGTGCCTTGATTTACTGTATAGATAATTCATGATTGCGTGCCTGTCAAGCTTTTTGGTAGAAACATAGTGGAAAATATAATCCTTAAACCGATCATATCTGTATTGACCTATTCATTAAAAACCGCATAGGCTTACGAGGTCATGAACCATTTCAACATAGATCCTCTCCCCAGGAAAAAGGGCGTTTATATCGTAGGCGGTTCTTTGAGGGATCGTTTTTTAGGCAGAACCCCCACAGATGTGGATATCGCTGTTCATGGTGATGCAGAGCAGTTTGCCCACGAACTGGCCACAAAACTGAACAGCCGTGTCATTGCCATGGGCAGGCAGACGCATTCTATGTTTCGTGTGGTCAGCCAAAACCGTATCTTCGATATTTCACCCCTGCAGGGTGCCACCATTGAAGAAGATCTTAAAAATCGGGATTTTACGATCAACGCCCTGGCCTATGAAACAGTGTCGGCAAAAGTCATCGATATCGCCCGTGGGCTTCAGGATATCCAGGACAGGCAGATCCGACAGGTTTCAAATACCTGTTTTCAGTCAGACCCCTTACGCCTCCTGAGAGCATTTCGAATCGCAGCCCAACTGGGCTTCAAAATAGAAAAACAGACCCTCGAGACACTCCGGAACAACACCCATCTGATCACCGATACTGCCGCCGAGCGAATACGCTCAGAGCTGTTCGGCATCCTTGGGACATCGGACACCCATGACTGGCTGCGGAAAATGGCCGATACCGGGATTTTATTTCGTATTCTGCCGGAAATGATCGCCATGAAAGGCTGCCCTCAAAACAGCTACCATGCCTTCGATGTTTTTGAACACACTATCCGAACAGTTCATCACGTTGAAGAGTTGACCACCCAGGACCAACGTGATGACCTGGATCCTCGACCCTTGACGGCACCCATGGATATGCCCCGCCAAATCCGCCTGAAATTGTCAGCCTTGCTGCATGACTTGGGCAAACCGCTGAACATGCAGCGAACCATTGGCGGTCGGGTCAGGTTTACGGGTCACGCCTTCACCGGCGCGCGGATGGTGGGCGGCCTTGGTGAGAGGCTTCGATTTTCCCGCAACGAGATCGAACATGCCGTAAAGATGGTTCGATTTCATCTCAGACCGCTGTTCCTGTTTAACGCCAGGCAGAAAAATACTTTGACGCAAAGAAGTATCACCCGGTTCTTCTTGAAAACGCATGCCGTTACCGCTGACATACTCCTGCTTTCCCTGGCCGACATGCGAGCAAAGCAGGTTTCTGCATATGCGGCGGACTCTGGATTTGAGCTGTTTATCAGGGAATTGATTCACCAGTATGAATCCGTTTTCAGGCCGTCCCTTGAAACCCCCGCCCTCATATCCGGTCATGACCTGGTCCATTACCTGCAGCTGACACCCTCACCCCTGTTTAAACAGATTCTTGCCTGTACAAGAGAACATCAACTGACCGGCCAGATAACGACCCGTAAAGAGGCACTCAAATTAGCGGCGGATGCAATCACCAACAATGCACCCTTGGAGCTTGACATTGCTAAGCGGTTTTTGTAGAAGCTGTAATTGTTCAGGCACATAGACTGCAGGCTTTGAGACTGAAAGCGTAGACCGTATATGACCACACGCAGTATCTAGAAGCTATAGCCTTCAGCCGAGTCAACTACCACCCGTGAAACGGGTGGCTTGGATTTCCCCCAAAATGGGGGAAAAACAAAGGAGACGGCACGTCTCCGTAAGTTCAGGTTCGGAACCGCGTGCCAAGCACGCGGTTTGTAGAACAATCAAGTTTGATCGTAGATTATTAATTATACAATAGGGATTCAAAAAAAAGGAGACGTACATGAACATTTTATTTTTCGGTCCAAATGGCAGTGGCAAAGGTACTCAAGGATCTATCGTCAAGGATAAATACCAGACCCCTCACATCGAATCGGGTGCTATTTTTCGTGAAAACATTTCCAATGGCACTGAACTCGGGGCCCAGGCCAAAGCGTACATAGACAAAGGCGACCTGGTTCCTGACGACATCACCATCCCCATGATTCTCGACCGCCTTCAGCGTGATGATTGTAAAGCTGGATGGCTGCTGGATGGTTTTCCGAGAAACAAGAACCAGGCCATCAAGCTGGACGAGGCCCTCAAGGCGGCCGGTATGCGTCTCGATATTGTCGTAGAGATCCTGCTGGACCGTGAAATAGCCAAAAACAGAATCATGGGCCGCAGACTATGTGAAAATGACAACAATCACCCCAACAATATCTTTATCGATGTCATCAAACCGGACGGTGACAACTGTCGTGTCTGCGGTGGTGGCCTGAAAACACGCGATGATGACCAGGACGAAGAAGCCATCAACAAACGGCACAATATCTATTATGACACCGAGGTGGGCACGTTGGCATCCGCTTACTACTTTAGAGATCTTGCGCAACAGGGGCAAAACCTCAAATATATTACCCTGAATGGCGAGCCCAGCGTCAAGGACGTCACCAACGAACTGCTTTCAAAGTTGTAAATGGCTCTCAGGAGCAAACGACCATCCGTGAAATCATTTTTTTGCTTGCAATTTGATTTATAAGTCATTATAAATGCCTGTTTACATAATTGACGATCGAGAATGCTGTTGCATATTTCGTGGAGAAAAGGGGGCGATGTAGTTTGAAGGCTATTGAAGTAAAGGTTTACGATAATGACCTTGAAAAAGCCATGCGGATCTTGAAGAAAAAAATTCAGAACGACGGACTTTTCAAACGGTTAAAACTCAAAAAAAGTTATGAAAAACCGAGTGAATACAGACGACGAAAACAGCGCGAAGCACTAAGACGTCAGCGGATAGCTGCTTCAAGACGCAGGTACCGATAAGCTTTTGCTCATTTTTTTGCCCGGCAGCGTTTCCATAAACTGCCGGGTTTTTTTTTGAGCTTTAAGCTGTAAGCCGTAGGTCATAAGCCGCTTATAGCTTAAAGCTAATAGCTCAGGGCTAATATAAATGCATACCCATCAAACTTACAACGACTGTCTGACCGCCATGTACAGCCTCAGAAGATTCGGTATCAAGATGGGGCTTTCAACCATCAGGCGTATTTTGAAGGAACTCGGAAACCCGCAGGATAATTTTGGTTGCATTCATGTGGCGGGCACCAACGGAAAGGGCTCCATTGCCTCGGGTATCGCTTCTATCTTGAATGCCGCCGGATACCGGACCGGACTGTACACCTCCCCTCATCTGGTAACTTTCAATGAGCGGATCAGCATCAATGGCAGCCACATATCCAATGCCAGAGTTGTGGCAGCCTACCATGCCGTCAAAAACGTCCATAAGGGTTCCCGGGAGCCAACCTTCTTCGAATTTTCGACAGCCATGGCTTTCTATGATTTTGGCCGGGAAGGAATTGACTGGGCCGTCATTGAAACCGGTATGGGTGGGCGACTCGATGCCACCAATATCGTCAGGCCGGCCGTCAGTATCATTTCCAACCTGTCACTGGAGCACCGGGAATACCTGGGCGACACCCTGGCGCAAATTGCCGCTGAAAAGGGCGGCATCATAAAAAAGGGCGTACCCGTTGTCACAGGTGTCAGACAACCAGGGGCGCTGTCCGTACTGACCGACATCGCTGCCGCAAAATCAGCCCCTGTCTTCCGTCTGGGAAAACACTTTCGGGTGCGCAGGAAATCAGGCAGCACTTTTACCTTTTTCGGTATCCAGAACCGATGGCCAGACATGAAAACCCGTCTCATGGGCAGGCACCAGATCGACAATGCCGCCATCTCCCTGGCTGCATGTGAACTCCTGAATCGTGGTGGGGTTTCCATCTCGGAAGATAACTGCCGACAGGGCCTGTTGAACCTGAGCTGGCCTGGCAGGCTCGAAGTTGTTTGCGAGTCCCCCAGGATCATCCTGGACGGGGCTCACAATCTGATCGCTGCCCGAAAACTGGCCGCCTTCCTGGCAAAGGAAACAGACCAGCGTCCCATCACCATGGTCATCGGTATCCTGGACGACAAACCATATGAAGCCATGTTGTCGGCCCTCATTCCTGTCACAAAAAAGGTGATATTCACCCGACCCAAAATCGATCGAGGCCTGCCCCCGGAAACGCTGTATGAAGAAGCCCGTCAATATGGGAAGGAGATGACGATCTTGCCGGATGTCCACCAGGCTGTCCAGCAGGCAGTCAACCAGGCAGCACCCGATGATGTCATCTGCATTGCCGGCTCCCTTTACGTCGTCGGTGAAGCCAAGACGTCCCTTTCTCAACACCTGCCACCGAACCTTTGCACTTGACAGAAACATCCGCTTCACTTACTTATGCCCCATGCGCCCGTAGCTCAGTGGATAGAGCGTCAGCCTCCGGAGCTGAAAGCCGCTGGTTCGATCCCAGCCGGGCGTACCATAAATAATAGCAGGGACTGTAGAAGTGATTCTGAGTCCCTGTTTCATTTTGACAGATTGCTATACCCAACACTATATCCAAAAGCTGATCCAACAATGGCCTGACAATGAAACAGAGCACTGACCTTTTAGAAAGCACCATCGCCCTCATCAAGGATACCCTATATTGAAAATCCCGCTGTAAAATAGCCTAAATCTCTTTAACTTTATCATTGCCAGTTATCGGATAATTGATAAAGCTCTAATCATACATCACAAGTTCGGCATTAAATAAACTTTGCAATTAGGAAGAACTCTGTTTAAGTAGGCATAAAGTTTTACATGCATTAGTTAACAAATGAATAATACTACCGGTCTCGATTTTCTGATGCGGTTTTAGCAAGGGCAAGACATGGGAATCGTGATCTAAGGAGTAACAACGCTATATAGGGTGACGCTATGAGGATCAAATGGCTTGTTATAATTGCGATATCGTTAATAATGATCGGATGCGGGCCACAAACCCGGATTCAAAAGACCTATATTCAAATGGATCATGAAAATGCTGGCGAAGTGATTATTTTCAACTCTTTCGATGAGGTTGGAAGATCTTACATAAAGGTGGCAGCACTTGAGGTTACCACTCACAAGCCCCCCAATAATACAGAAAGAAACAAAATGATAGAATCCCTCAAATCCAAGGCTCGCAAAGTTAGTGCAGAGGGTATTGTTATCATTGATGAAGGGCGTCACGTCAGTAGAATACGCTTTGAAGGCCGTTATCGAGATTTCTACATTTTTTTCATAAAAGGTATCGCAATCGTTTATGAGTAATACGCCTCAGACTATAACATGTCCTACAGCCCTTTGAATTCTGGTAGTATCTCCAACAATCCGGTAGATATCAGACCCCTAATATTTTACCGGTGTGTGAAAATTATCACCACCGACCGAATCTTGCACTGATAGACCCTACCTTGGCATCGTGGGCATAGCCAGATGGTATCGGCAATAATTTCGTTGAATTTGATAACTGGACCTATCTCCATGTATCGGTAGTTGAGTGATATTTGGTTTTCTGAACAGATATCCTAATCAACCATCGTGGAAACAGCTAATCCTTGACCTCTTTCCCCATGTTATGTATAAATTTAAAGCGCACTTAAATCACAGCTAATCTGATACTGAATAACACTTACATCTGACCTGGCCTCCTATTCAATCTGAAAGAACCTTTCCAAGGCATATCATCTTCTATTAACACCCAAGAGGTCTCCCGAGTTTAAGTAAGGAGGAACAATCATGAAAACGGCTGCAATCACCGGAAAAGATCGGATGGAAGCTTCCTTTGAAGGAAAAAAATTGGACCGGCACCCTGTATTGCTGTTGCTAGGTGGCCATTACGCAGAAATGGCTGGCTACTCCCTTGAGCAGTTTTTAACACAACCGGAAGCTGCCCTGGAGACCTTGAAGCTAACCTGCAAGGAGCTCGATTCTGATGTCATGTTTGTTCCGCTCAATCCAATGATGCCGGATGCCCTGGAAGCCTTCAGAAAGCTCTTGGGCAAACTGCCGAGCATCAAAAAGGAAGATATCAAAAAAAAGCTTCCGAAATGGACCGTTAGAAAACCTCGGGAGGATCTACTTTTCAGCGGGCATCTCGACATGTGTGAAACATGTGTCAATGTATTTTCTGAATACCATATCGAAACCATGATCGGCGGTCCATGGAGTTTTGCTCTGGAGTTAAGAGGTGCAAACGAAGCAATGCTGGACATATATGACGACAAACCATTCCTTCATGACCTCATGAACTACACAACCGAAACCGTTATTGCCAGATGTTTGACTGTCTTGGATATCGGTGTATTCCCCTTCATAGGTGATCCCTCTGCAGGCATGAGTCTGATATCACCGGATGTGTATCGAGAGCACGTACTGCCCTATCATAAAAGAATCGTAGATGCAGTGCATGAAAGGGGTGGTCGAATCGCTTTCCACATCTGCGGACACGTGGATCCCATTTTCGAGGACCTCATCGACCTCGGTATCGATGGACTGAGTATCGACGCGCCGTCATCTCTCGAAAAGCTCTTTGAATTGGGGAGAGGAAAAACCACGATCATCGGAAATGTGGATCCCATACTCTTTATCGAGGGAACCACTGATCAGCTAGAAGCAGAAGCAAAAAAATGTATGGAAATCGCCCAGGGGGAAGCCAAATATGTCATTGGTCCAGGCTGTCAGATACCCCTTATGGCAAATCTTGATAACATCCGAGCATTCACAAAAGCCTGCCACACTTACGGAAAGTTTTAGAAGTTATCTCAAAAAAGTTTTTTAGCCCAATTTCTGTGTTGGTCCCTTGCTTCAACTCCTCGGAATACTTGAGTATGCCTGCGGGTTGAAGTTCGGGCCCGCCTTGAACTTGAGCCAAAATCCTTTTTTTGAGATGGCTCTAGTCAGAATATTTCATAAAGAATTTCGATTAATCTGCAGTGATTGGATTTGGCGCGAAATTTGAACTACAACATGTGACTATGAACGAATAATTGAAAATATCTGGCACGTATCTCAGGATTTTAAAAATCTTAGAAACCTGAAATCTCTCCAACAAAAACAAGGTTATCCGGCACCTGAAATTTTACCGGTGTGCGATTATTATCACAACAGACAGAATCTTGTATTCATAGGTCCTTCCGTGATACCGTGGTGATCACCAGATGGTATCGGTAATAATTTCATCGTATCTGATAACTGGACATCTCTCCATCTATCACCATGCCAAAAGTTAGCATTCAGGGGATGCAATGAGTACCATCAAACATACAGCAGGTTTCCATATAAACCAGCCAATAGACATACTATTTCCTTTGTTTAGCGCAGAAGGAGAAAAACTTTGGGTTCCAGGCTGGGATTATGAAAGCATAATGGGATACGGCGATCTTCATGAGGACTACATTTTTTTAACAAAGAATCATGACCATGCTTCGACTGATGCGATTTGGCTCGTAAAACAATATAAGCCGGAATCCCATTTTGTGCAGTTTTATAAGGTCGAACCAGAAGATAAAGTAGGCATTATTACTGTTCAGTGCACAAAGATGAATGAATCCCTAACTCAGGTTGATGTCAGCTATGAATATATAGGTTTAAGTAAAAAGGGTGATGAATTTATAGAAAGTTTTACATCGGCTGAATACAAAGCGTTTATTGCTGAATGGAATAGTTTGCTTGTGGGTTACTTTGAATAAAATATCAAAGCATCTTAGCAGTAAAAACAAAGATGTCAGACACATAAAATTTTACCGGTGTGCGAATATAATCACAATCGACCAAATCTTGCATTCATAACCTTCTCCGTGGTACCGTAAGGATGCCCAAATGGTATCTGACAAATTCCCAAATTGTCAAATAGTTGGACTTGTCTCCATCTATCCTGTATTGGGATGATAATTTGTGAGCAGCTGGAACCTATAAGGCAACAAATGACATATAATTTCGATCCTGACCGATGGTACGAAAATGAACTTTTCGTAATTCAATCAAAATATAAATCTGGCCAAATGACCAAACAAGAGCATAATGAGGCAGTCGAGGAACTTGATCGAAAGCATACGATGATGTGGGAACGATTAGACGGTTCCTATCAAATTTTAAAATAGATATCTGCAACTTGGTCTAACCGGTAATGTTCTCCAAAAGTTGGCTGGAAGTTGGTTTTCTGACAATCTGACATTTCGTGAGGCTCAAATTACGGTCATCCATTTCCACTATTCAATCATAATATCGCAATAGATGGCAAATTTTCCATCGAATATTACTGTTCGGGCAAACACTATGAATGCGGTTCATCGCCTGCTAATCTCAGTTTATCACATTCCTCTAAATAAGCTTTAGCAAGCAATATTTTTCCGTTCACATGACTTGGATTTTCTTGGCAGAAAGGTTCTAATTCTGCTATTACATCATCGTATTTTTCTTGTTCAAACAAACCACATGCCTTGGAATATGGATCTGTTGGCTCAGTTGGAGAGAGTTCTCCATACAGTTCTGCCTTTTTACAGATAAGACTAGAAGCCATCTCAAAAAAAGGGTTTTGGCTCAAGTTCAAGGCGACCTCGAACTTCAACCCGCAGGTGCCCGCAGGAAATGCCCTTGGGGTGCATACTGAAGTATCCCGAGGAGTTGAAGCAAGGGACCAACACAGAAATTGGGTCAAAAAACTTTTTTGAGATAGCTTCTAATCTGTTGTTCTGTTGTTCCTTCCTCCGTCATTGCCCTTATGAGGGCTTAAGAACAAGGATTGGGCAGACAAAGAGATGGAAACAAGATGGACAATAGTAAGAGGTACGGTAAGATTCTGTGAAGGTGTTTCATAGCGGCCATATCCTTTATTAAGGTTTGGAGCAGCTACTAAAGCACATATATAATTACACCATCAAAAAGATAAAGGAAGGATTAGGGTGTATATACTTGACATTACACGTTATCTTTGGCACCTTGCTACTGGTGATGATCAGATTTTGCCTGCAAGACGTTTTATTACTTTTAAATGTTCTGGGAAACTGAGGGAGAGGGTTAATGGTAGATAACTCTCGTCTGGTATACTCGACTGGCTCCGGACGGATCTGCCCTGATTGCGGAAAGACTGCACAAAAATGTTCCTGCAAAAGGAAGAAAGTCAAACTCCAGAGTAATATACATATTGACGGAATCATTCGTATCAGTAGAGAATCGAAAGGTCGGAAAGGTAAAACGGTGACCGCCATCTCAGGGTTTCATGAAGGTACCGATGACCTTAAACAGATTGCTAAGAACCTAAAAAGCCACTGTGGTTCCGGTGGTTCGATTAAGGACGGGATTATCATCATTCAGGGGGATCACCGGCAGACGATTCAAAGTGAATTGCAGAAACAAGGTTTTAAGGTAAAACTTGCTGGTGGGTAAGACTGTATGAAAAAGATACGGGATGATAACCCAAAAATATGTGGGTGCTTCCCTTCAGCTTTTCGGGCTGTCTTTGCATGGTTTATGAGCCCGTTAAAAATAGTTTAATAAAAACTGAGGTGATAAGGTATGAAACGGATTCTATGCCATGGAGACAGTTTGACCGAGGGGACGGATATCGAGGTAGCATACCGCTGGCCGTCCTTGTTGCAAAATGCACTGGGTACAGAGGTGATCAATACCGGTATCGGGGGCGATACCACAGCAGGACTGCTAAGCCGATTCTCAACAGATGTGATTCCCCGCAAGCCTGATGCGGTGATCCTCATGGGGGGAACCAACGATTTCTGGTGGGACCTGCCGACCAACAATGTACTTGCCAACCTTTTTTCCATGGCCTACCAGGCCCAGTTTCATGGAATTGCGCCTCTGTTTGGATTGCCAATTCCACTTGATGGTGATCGGGCAGCCAAACAACCGTACAGTCCACCTGAATCGGGCTATGACCAACTGCTGATTAAAATGAAGTCTCTGGGACAAAGACTAAAAGCCGCAGCAGACGAGAGTGATATCCCTGTCCTGGATTTTTACCACCTTTTCATTGATGACGGCGGTCAACTCCGCTCACATTTGTTTTTGGATGACGGAGTGCATGCCAATCGTCAAGGACATAGACTGATGGCAGAATTGGCCACATCAAAAATTGGGAACCTCTTCTTGTTAAAAACCTGACCCTTGCGGATCTGGAATTGAAGCTATGTTTATCTACTTAGACACAGAAACCACTGGCTCAGGATCAGAAGACAGACTTTGCCATGCCTTCCCCTTAACGCTCACCACAATGGCTCTTTACCGATGCAGCTTAAGGTGGTTTGAAGCCTGCTCCTGTAAGCCGACTCCGAGGGGCCTGCCCTCATCTTCTGTGCAGTTACGCACACTTTATATTAAAAGTGCGCTCGTGGCGCACTTGGAAGCATCAAAGGTTTTGATTGGCATCTGGAAATTTCACATTTTTTAATTTTGTGTTATTGAGTTTAACATTACTCATGTGAGCATTAGCGAAATTGGTATTGAAAATTTGAGCGTTGTGGAAATTGATCTCTCGCAGTGTTGCATTGCTAAAGTCAGCCAATTGGATGGTGCTATCTGTTAAGTTGATATGTTCGAGTACCGCGGACTCCCATGTTGAGTATCTGAGGTTGGTACCCGCAAGATTAGTATTTTGGAGTACAGCTTTCGATAAATATGCATTATGAAAGAAGGTCCCGCTAAAATCGACATCTGCTACGGTAGCATTGGAAACCTCTGCAAATTGGAGATTGGCTCTGGTAGCATCGCAGCCCTCCAAGACAGCCCCTGTCAGGATACTCCATTGAAGATGGGCCTGACTTAGTCGGCATCCCCGAATTATAGCCCCTTGGAAATTAGATGTCCTTAAATTGGCTCCAGAAAAATTGACATCCTGAATAACCGCTCTTGTCAGGATGACACCAAACAACTCACGACCAGATAGGTCTATTCCTTTCAATTCAGCCTTTTTCCCAAGCTTGCCCTTTGATTCCAGCCATTGTCGATGATGCATCAGCACCAAATCTAAATCATGAAAGGATATTTTTTTGCGAGGCGTGTTCTGCATATAACTATTTATCATATTTTGTTCGAATTTCTGTTTTTAGGGATGTTGGGCCTTCTTAACTGCAGCCGAAAGTACTTCCCTATCTGGAATATTGTCAAAAGCGATACACTCGTTGATTACAATTGATGGCACGGCAGGCATTCGGTTACAAATTGCCCTAAGTTCAGCGTGTCGCATCACACCCTCTTTGGACCCGACATCGACCACCGTCCATTGAAGGGCTCCCTTCTCAAATTCGGGGGCAATTTCCTCCAGTATTGCAAGTGCCAAATCACACAACATGCACCCTTTCTTTTTGGCAATAATTTCGACCATTACGTTTTGCGAATCCATGTGCCTATATTCCTTTTCGAGCATCTTCAATTTTAATCTTATATGTTTTTGTCTTAATCCCGAAGTGATATTGCTGTGGTGATTGAATGGAGGGTATCGTGCCCTCCATACTCTTGAAAAAATTGTCAGAAATCTACTAATCCAGCAAGAAGAAATATTGTGATACCATCATTTCATTGAGAGCCTGCTGATTTGTGATACCATGTCTTTCTAATGTTCGTCGAAATGTAATATTCTCTTATGCCAGGTTTGCATGAGGCTGTGATCTGTGGTTGATATCTCAGGCCTCTGAAGCCAGCAGCGATCAGCACTAAATGCTGCCAATAATTGAATCATAAGCGGCCTCCTTCAACGATCAAGTGATCCGTTGAAATCTGTAAAATAGATTGACCGCTTCTGTGTATCAACATATACAGTCTCATTTACGGATTGAAGGCTGCCCGCAGCATGCGAAGCACGGCCGCACGGCAGAACCTGCGGGTAATGCGCCCACTATTACCGGTTCAAGTCACGCCACATGAACCGGGTATTCTAAAAATAGATTAATCATGACCAACCTACAACATACTGAGAAAAAAGACAATTCAAAGATAGAAGATATGCCTGCATTAAAGGCGTCGATAAAAGACGGGGTATCCCACGCAGTGATGATGGGCAGCGGAGAGACCTATCTGGGCCCATTCGGAATTTTTCTGCACGCCAGCACATTGCAAGTTGGCTTGCTGGCCAGTTTACCGCAACTGTTCGGAGCCGTTATGCAATGGGCAGGAGCTATCAATATGGACCGCATTCGCAGCCGGCGACAGGTGGTCATTGTCGGCGCCGCAATCCAGGCCTTGACTCTCATTCCCATGGCACTGATCCCATTTTTTTTCGGAAAAGGATCCTCGCCGGTCCTTTATCTATTGGCATTAATCATGGTCTATCAGGCGGCCAATGGAGCTGTTTTGCCGGTTTGGAACAGTCTGATTGGCGACCTTGTGCCAACGGATATCCGGGGGCGGTATTTCGGCCAGCGCAACCGTTTGATCGGGATGAGCACCTTTATCGCTCTTTTGATTGCCGGTGTCATCTTGCATATCTTCGCAAAGGCGGGCATTCCAGAATGGGGGTTTTTGGTGATTTTCTCAATGGCCTTTCTGGCACGACTGAATTCCGTGCGCTGGCTTGCAAAGTATTCCGATCCTGAATTCAAGATCATGCCGGACCAAGTTTTCACTTTCCGCCAATTCCTTAGACGATCACCCCGCTCCAATTTTGCCAAATTCGTCTTCTTTATCGGGGCCATCAATCTCTGTGTGGCATTTTCCGCGCCCTATTTCGCCCTTTACATGCTTAGGGACCTCAAATTCACCTATATTGAATTCACAGTGGTCACAGGGATCGTCACCATCACCCAATTTCTCGCCTTTCGCTACTGGGGAGGAATAAGCGATCGATTTGGGAACAAAATGATCCTCAATGTTTGCGGCTGGGGAGTGGCTGTGGTCCCTGCGCTTTGGGTAGTTTCCCACCACATCCTGTATTTGGTCATCATCCAGATCTACAGCGGATTGGTTTGGTCCGGATTCAGCCTGGCTTCTGCGAATTTCCTCTTCGATGCGGTCACTCCGCCCAAAAGAGCGCGTTGCGTTGCCTATCAAGGCCTGGTGAACGGAATCTTTGTCATTACCGGATCATTGGCAGGCGGACTTGTTGCCGGTCATCTGCCTCGCAGTCTCTCTTTAGGTCCTTGGACCTGGAGCCCGACATTCATGCTTCCCGTCATTTTTCTCATTTCCGGGATCATGCGGATGATCGCAGCAGGGGTCTTTCTGCGAAAATTCAAAGAGGTCCGGCCGGTTGAGCCCATCCGCCATCGGGATTTCATTTTCCGCATCAGCCACATCCGGCCCATCGCCGGGGCCACCTTTAGTCTGATGACAGGCCCGTTTCGGGAGCACCGGGAGACCCATAAGGTGAATCAAGGTAACAAGGCAAAAAAGGAACGCGATCGGCAATGACAAGCAAAAACTCACAAGTTTTTGTAAAAACTCGAATATTCCCTATATCATCTTGTTGAAACATACTGGTATCCATACGATTCGAATCCAACCTCGTCAAGTACCCCACCGGATTGATCAAATCTGGTTAAGTCGACTTCAACATCGAATCCCAAATACATTTGAGTCAATAAGATGATAACAATCAGGCAGTTGCATTTCTATCAGCTTAATATTCACACGATTACCCTAAAACGTGTGTTCACGATTGTATACCGCACGCAAAATTTTCATTAGTAAATCTGTGATCACTGGTACTCTCCAACAAAGCGGTAGATCTCAGGCCCCTAAAATATTACCGGTGTGCGAAAATAGTCACAACGGGCTAAATCTTTTGTTCATAGGTCATTCCTGTGCCCGATTGACATAACCAGATGGTATCGGTAATTTTACCTTAAAAACTGATACTTGGTCTTATCTCCATGTATCTATACTTTGTTGATATTTTAGTTTAGTTTCAGCAAGTGGAAATATATGGCACCCCTATTGATCATCTTTTCAATTTGTACACAATATATGTAATTATTTTCCCATTTATTATTTACCCCACCTGTAATCTTACATAACTATAAGTAATCAATCATAATATATATATTTTGGGGCCGGTATGGCTCTTGCATAGCATTAAGAGTGCTACCAATAATTCTTTAAAAATACTGTAATTTCCGAAACTGTTGCATAGTAATGGAGGTATTAGGCGATATGGAAACCGTTTATGACTTTGATAATTTAAGAAGAAGAAATGAGAGAAAAGAGTATCATGAACACCCATTTGATGATTACTATGAGTATCTTCAGATAAGCCCCAACGCAGATTTGGAGACCATCGAAAGAGTCTATCGTTTGTTGGCAAAAAAATATCATACCGACAACAAAGCTACAGGAAATCTTGATAAATTTGAGCTTTTAACAAGAGCTTATAAAACCGTATCGAACCCAGAAAAGCGTGCGGCCTATGACGCGAATTATGAAGAGGTTAAAAATAATCAATGGAAGGCAATCGCCAAAGCATCCTCCTCTGAAGGATTTGGGACGGACGCGCAAATTCGTCGTACAATCTTATCAATACTTTATATAAGCCGCCGGGAGAATCCGTCAAAATCTGGAGTAGGTAATTGGCAATTGGAAAAATTGATGGAATATCCGGAAAAAACATTAGAATTTCACATTTGGTACCTGAAAGAAAAGCGTTGGATTGAGCGTTCAGAAACTGGCGGATTTGAAATTACAGCTAACGGAGTTGATGAAATTGAAAAAGACGGGTTAATTTTGGGAAAAGATCGTTTGCTGACTGAATCATCTGAATCATCTGAAAATTATGAAAGTATTAAATTAATAGAAGGCGACAGTTCATCTTAAGAGTTCAAAATCTTGTGATTTCTCCTACGAAAACAAAGATATCAACCCCCTGATATTGTACCGGTGTGCGAAAATAATCACAACAGACCAAATCTTGCATTCATAAGCCCCTCCGTGGTACCTTGGCGATGACCAAATGGTATCGGTAATAATTTCAGAAGGACTGATAACTGGACTTATCTCCATAAATCAAAGGTAAATGCCAGTATTCCCCTTTGAAAAATTTTTGAAACTTGAAATATTCTTATTACATCAGCGAATCAAGGTATTTTGAAGCTCTGAATAACTTGTAATATCCAATTTTTTAAAGCTGCTGCTATGTGCTTTTTGATTGTAATGGTCAGTTTCTCGAATTTAAATCAAAAAAAGGAGGACCAAATGATGAATAGTTTTATAAAAGCAATGATTTTAATTGGCATCACTGTATTCGGATCTATACTGTTTTTGCAGCAACCAGCACATGCTCACTGTCAAATTCCATGTGGAATCTATGATGACCACGCGAGAGTTCAATCGATGCTTGAAGATACCGCTACCGTAGAAAAGTCAGTTAATTTGATTATTGAGTTGGCAGATAAGTCCGATGCACAATCCCAAAACCAATTGGTTCGTTGGGTGATGAATAAGGAAAAACATGCCCAGCAAATTATCTCTACCATCAGTGACTACTTTTTAACGCAACGAGTCAAACCGAGCCAAAAAGACTATTCTGAACGTTTATTAAAGCACCATGCGGTAATTATTGCAGCAATGGAGGCCAAACAAAATGTTGATATGAAATACGTGAAGAACCTAAAGGATAGTGTTGAGGCTCTTTTATCTTACTATCCAGAGCACAAGCAATAAAAAACTCATAGAACATGGCGGCTTAACTCGGACAGCATAAAGATATCAGGCACCTGAAATTTTACCGGTGTGCGAAAATAATCACAACCGCCCATTTCTTGCATTGATAGGAGCTCCTGTGGTACCTTGGCGATGACCATATGGTATCGGTAAAATTTGCATTGGGCTTGATAACTGGACTTCTCTCCATGTATCTGTAATGCGATAATATCCCGATACGGAAGGAATGATGGGTATGGTAGATAGGATTTATTATGGGTAGAGATAAAAATAAATTCAAGTATTTTGAAAATAAGGAATGTGAGTTTTACCCTTGTCACATTGAAGGTCAGAATTGTTTGTTTTGTTACTGTCCTCTTTACTGGATACCAATTGATTGCGAAGGTAAATATAGAGTGTTAAGAGATGGCATAATAGATTGTTCTAATTGTACTAAACCACATGATTCTGATGGCTGGGATTTCGTTCAGAATAAGCTCAGAGAAGCTTTTAAATGGATAGCTGATAACAGGGAATAACTAATAAGGCTTCAAAATCATAGGTTGTGATATAGTTCTTTCGGTAAACTTGAAAACCTCCCTGCTGAAACGGGGTGTCTTCCTGGCATTATGGTGAGGTGCTAATTTTAAATGAATTAGAAAGATATCTGCAATTGTGCTAATATGGTAATGTTCTCCTCAAAGGTTTGGGTCCTACGGGGATAATAGTAAAAATTTCAAATTCAGAAGCTCAGGAAAGATTGTTTTCTTGTATTTAACATAATATTTGATAGATGAAAATTTTTCCGTCTAATACTAAATAATTATTTCTGCACCAATAGAGGTGGACATCATGAAACCAAATGAAATACCAGCCGATGTGACTATCATAGATATACTTTCTGATAGTTCATACGCACTTGAACATATCAAAGGTGCCAAGAATTTCAGTGTCTATGAAACCGCATTCTTGGATAAGATTCAGGAAGCTTTCACGCCTGATGACAAACTCTTGGTGTACGGGCTTAACAACAAGACCGAAGAAGCCCAAAGAGCACAAGACTTGCTCACCCAAGCTGGCTATGAAGCAGACATCCTCGATGGTGGGTTGGTAGCCTGGAAAGAAGCAGGATTGCCGGTTGAAGCTATCGACAGACTTACTACACCTATGGTCGGAGAGTACAAGGTCGTACCTGAGACCAGTCGTGTCGAATGGACTGGTCGGAATATCGGTAATAAGCATACCGGTAACATCAAGGTAAAATCCGGTTATCTTAAATTCGAGGACGGCGTTCCAAAAGAAGGCTCAGTCGTGGTCGATATGGACACCATCAATAACGTCGATCTTGATCCCGAATTCAAGCCGATGCTCGAAGCTCATCTGAAGAGCCATGATTTTTTTGCGGTAGAAAAGTATCCGACCGCACAAATTGACGTGACCGGTGTTGAGGAGATTTTAGGACTGATCAGCGCACCGAACTATCGAGTGACCGCTAACCTGACCATCAAGGACATAGCAAATAAGGTCTCTTTCCTTGCATTTGTGCATGAGAAAGAAGGTCAGGCTGCCATGAATGCCCACTTTGATATCGATCGGAGTCTGTGGGATATCAAGTATGGTTCAGAGAGATTCTTCTCACGTCTTGGCATCCACCTGATCGATGATACCATCTCCTTGGATGTCATCCTTTTCGGTGAGAAGGATTAAAGCTTTTATTACTCCAACGAAAGTGCAGTTATCAGACCCCTAAAATATTACCGGTGTGTGAAAATAATCACAGCCGGTCAAATCTTGCATGGATAGGGTCTCCCGTGGTACCTTGGGGATGACCAAACGGTATCGGTAATATTGCCGTTGATCTTGATAACTGGACTTCTCTCCATGTATCTGCAATTTAATATTTCTTTGATACATACAAGAAATTATTTCGCAAAAGATATAATTTGAAACCCTTCATAAGAGTCCCCTATTTTTATGCTTGTAATTCATTTGCAACGAATCAATAATTAACCTTGTACGAAAGACGGATTGCCGAAGAAAATTGGTATTCTGCCATATGGCCGAAAAAAAATTATGAAAGAACGAAGATACGACATTGATTGGGTAAGGGTGATAGCAACATTGGCTGTCTTTATCTTTCACAGCGGCCGTTTCTTCGATAAGTTGGACTGGCACCTAAAAAATGCTCAGCAGAGCTTCTTTCTAACCATGTTCGTTGGTTTTCTGGATCTGTGGATAATGCCTCTTCTGTTCCTGCTTTCTGGTCTGGGAACCTGGTACTCGCTGAAATTCAGGGGCAGCGGGCAATATCTCTTTGAGAGGGTCAAGCGGCTCCTAATCCCTCTGTACACGGTGGGCGCCTTTATCCTATTGCCACCCCAGTTCTACTTTGAGCTTATTACCCATGGAAGAGATGTTCTCTCCATCTGGGAAGTGATTCCGCCACTCTATGGGGGGCCCCTTAGATTTTCCCTTGATGCGCCCTATCTCATCAATCTCTGGAGCGGTCATTTGTGGTTTCTTCAGTTTCTCTTTATCGTGTCTCTCTTGATACTGCCGCTGCTTCTATATCTCAAATCTGATCCAGGTCGGCACCTTATCGCATGGTTGGCGGATTGGAGCGATCGTCGGGGTGGTATATTCCTGTTCCTGGTTCCACTGGTCCTCGTGCGGGTCGGTCTGAGAGGCTTTTTTCATGGAGCGCATACTTGGGCCGATCTTTTCTATTATGCGGTCTTTTTTGTCATAGGCTATGTTATCGCAGCCGACAGACGTTATACAGAAGGCTATAAGAGACTTGGGTGGGTATTCCTGGTTCTGGGTATCGCTGCCTATGCGGGTGAAGGTGCTCTCATTATTGGATTTCACTACCCTTATCCGGGCGCCGAGTCCTTCTCGTGGACATACGTGCTCTTTAACATCGTGATCAGCATCGGCAACTTTTGTTGGGTCATGTTCATTCTGAGCCTGACTGCCAAATACATGAATTTCAACCACAAGGTGCTGACTTACGGTAACGAGGCGGTGCTACCCTTTTACATCTTTCATCAAACGATAATCCTTTGCGTCGGCTGGTTCGTCATACGCTGGAACATCGGCATAGGGCCGAAGTATGTTATCATCGCCTTGGTTTCATTTGCCCTGATCATGTTCCTGTACGACTTGCTCGTCAGACGTTTCAATGTGATGCGGCTTTTCTTCGGCATGAGACCAAAGAAGAAGCCTTCAAAAACACCCGACCCGCAACTCTCGACAAGGACTTCCACCTGAATGTCAAGCGACTTAAACGGAATTGTGGTAACAAGGTGTGCCACCGCCCAGCCAGTCGCTGAAACCTGACCGTCCTGATTGTTAGTGTGATTCCATGTATCTCAAACAAAACGGTAGATATTGGGTACCCTAAAATAATACTGGTGTGCGAAAATAATCACAACAGGCCAAATCTTGTATTCATAAGCTCTACCGTGGTACCGTGGCGATGACCAGATGGTATCGGCAATAATTTCATTGAGCTTGATAACTGGACTTGTCTCCATGTATCGGTACTTGGCTGATATTTGGTTTTCAGACAAGATACCACATGCTTTTCACTTCCAAAAATGATTTGACAATATCAAATAATTGCAGCATAGTTTTTTAAACATACTTAAAGTTCAGTTGAAACTGGATTAATTTTGTCTTAAATCTACAATTCCTATCGCATCTCTATCTACTGACCTCAATCACAACATCGATTTGATCTGCAATCTGTTCTTCTTTCATTCCTGATCATTTGATTTTCATTACTTTGTGGTGTTGAAAATTCCTTTGGAATTTTCTTTATTGTCAAACAACAAACATTAAAGGAGTGAAAAAATGAAAGTTTACTCAAGAGTTTTATTCTCTCGAAAATTTATTGTGGTTGTTAGTTTTCTTTTACTTTTTGGTATTTTTATTATGCCTGCCATGGCATCTGACCGCTTTGTTAACAATGGCGATGGTACTGTTACAGACACAAAGACTGGACTGATGTGGTCAGCAGCAGACAATGGGAATCACATAAACTGGAAGGATGCCTGTTCTTATTGTCAAAGTTGCAGTGTTGGCGGCCACACAGACTGGCGAATGCCAACATTGGCAGAACTAAAAAGTCTTTATGCTCCTGTAATAACGAACGAATATGGTTACCATATTACTACATTTATAGGTACTACTGCCGAAAGTTGTTGGGCTTCAGAGACTCGTGGCGAGGAAGCTGCCCGTTTTAATTTCAGGTATGGGCAAGAGTATTGGCTGCGACAATTTCACTCAGGCTCAGGTAGGGCCTTACCTGTGCGGAATGTTAATTATTAAACCGGATCCTAACATTCGGAGATATACAAGTTGTCAGTTGCAGACCGCTCCACGGGGCTGTAACTGTTTTTGATGACACATCACAATTGAATTAGCAGTGAACTTTTAGTTTAAAGAAAAACAGACTTTATGTCGTACAGCTCCAACAAAAACAAAGATATCAGACCCCCGAAAAATTGCCGGTGTGCGAAAATAATCACAACAGGTCAAATCTTGCATTCATGGAGCCTGCCATGCTACCGTGGACATTACCATATGATATCGGTAAAATTTGCATCGGGCTTGATAACTGGACTTCTCTCCATGTATCTAAAGTTGGGACATTGCATGAGTACCGCCAGAACAACCTACTCAAAATGTTTGAAACACCTCATTTCTTGACCGTTCCTAACAAATCATGTATGTACTCTATATTGCACCCAGTTCACATCTGAGCTGAAGCTGATTGTCCACTATTGTGCCTGAGTTGACCTGAACTTCAACCTGTTCATACCTTCCCAAGCAATATTATTTCCACAGCATCTATCCATTGATCTGAAAGGGGGCATTATGAAATCCATCATCGTTGCCACTTTTGTAAGCATCTTTATTTTAGCTAATGGTTTCCAAGCTGTTGCGGCAGACAAATATTCTGTATCTGGTGAAATCATTTTTTATGAAGAACAAGGGGAATTTATTTTAAAGCTTAAAACCCAAGATGAATTGGAAAATGCCGTAAAGACAATTCCACCAGAAAGATATCTATTGATAAAGCCTACCTCAGACCAACTTAAAGCTAAAAAGGTTACTTTTTCATTTACGAATATTCCCGCTGGCAGCTATTGTATCTCCTGCCTTCATGACCTAAATAAAAATGGGGAATTGGATCGTGTTCCTGAAACTGGTTTTCCTGTTGAGCCATATGGTTATTCAGGGCCATTGGCATTTGGAAAGCCTATGTGGGAGGATGTAAGCTTTAAAGTAGATAAGGATATTAGTGGGATCAAAATCAAGCTATAGCCTGTATTGTACTATCTCCAACAAAAACAAAGATATCAAGCGCCCAAAATATTACCGGTGTGCGAAAATAATCGCAACAAACAGAATCTTGTATTCATGAGCCCTGCCGTGGTACGCTGGGCATAACCAGATGGTATCGGTAATATTTGCATCAAACTTGATAATTGGACATCTCTCCATATATCAGTGATTACTCGATAGTTGGTTATAATGGAAGAGCTATGAATTTGCTTCAGAATAGGAAGTACATGACTTTTCGTATCCTTGCCACGTTATTAGGTCTGGTATCTTTTTATTCTTTCTCTGCCGCATCGATTATCATCTACCCAACAGGAGCTTGGCAAGCTTCTACTCCTGAAGAACAAGGGATGGAATCTCAAGCCCTTGCTGAAATGATGGAGTACATAAAGAAAAACAGTTTCAACATTGATAGTATATCAGTTGTACGAAACGGTTTTATGGTTTTCGATGCATACTTTTGGCCATTTTCAAAGGGGCAAAAGCATATTATTCATTCATGTACAAAAAGCATTATGTCAGCATTGATAGGCATTGCTATCGATAAAGGATACATTCAAGATGTGAACCAATCCATTATCGATTTTTTCCCAGATAGAGCATTTGCGAATAATAGTGACCTTAAAAAGTCCATTACGCTTGAAAACCTACTAATGATGGCATCAGGCTTGAAATGCAGGGACTCTTATCTTTATCGCTGGAAGGGATTGTTTGAAATGCGATATAGCAGGGATTGGGCTCAATATGTTCTCGACCTTCCCATGGTTGAGCCTCCAGGTAAAAAGTTTGAATATTGCAATGGAGTCTCATATCTCCTATCTGTCATTATCCAAAATTCAACAAATATGACAACTTTAGATTTTGCAAGAGAGCATCTATTTGATCCCCTTGGCATATTTGAAATTGGTTGGGCAAATAGTCCTCAGGGTGTTGATATCGGATATGGTGAGATGTGGTTAAAGCCTCATGATATGGCCAAATTTGGATGGCTATATCTAAATAAGGGACAATGGGGCAACAAACAGATAATACCTTCAACATGGGTTGAGGTTTCTACACGTGGGCATATCGATACTACGCTTTTTGATCAATATGGGTATCAGTGGTGGATCGATTCTGCTGGATATTATATGGCTGTTGGATATAAAGGCCAGCGTATTTTCGTTGTGCCGGAAAAAAATATTGTGGCGGTCTTTACCAGTGATCTGACCGGCAGGAATAGTTTAGTTTCTAAAAATTTGCTGGACTATTACATAATTCCAGCTGCATCTTCACCTACCGTATTATCACCAAACGTGGAAGAACAAGCCAGACTGGGTGCATTAATAAATAGTGTCGCCAAGGCTCCATTGGCCGGATTTGTTTGGATTTCAGAAAATAAGGGAATAGCGAAAGATGGTGTTTTTAAGAGAACAGCATCACCGGCTTTTAAGTTTGAGTATCCATTGGGTAGTAAAAAAATAGCAATTGCCTATCCAAGTCAGATAATGAGAATGAGAACTCCAAGAGACTTTGAATTTTCTGCCTTTGTTGGTGATATCCCTGAGGGTTTAGAGTTAGAAGACTTCGGGCAAAAATTTTATGCCAAGGAGATAGAGAATGTTGGTTCAGATATCAAAGTCATTATTAATAAAGAAATCACGCTTAAGTGTGGTACGAAAGCATATCAAACGGAACTTACATGGGTATTGAATAATACTATGCTGATAAGGACTTTTCTCGTAACAGCATACAAGGATGGGAAATATGTATTTATAGACGCTCACCCATGGAAAAATGAGAATAACGCTGAACTAATTGTTCAGAGTTTAATATTTAGATAGACTGCCGATAGCTGGTACCTTTCCTATAGGTAGATGTTGTGGAGGCGAGCGAGCCCGTAGGGTGTAGCTCGCGGAGTCTCCACAACTCTATCGATAGGGGTTTTCAAGCCTTAAATTCCCCCGTAATTATCCAATTCCAAAATAATAAAGGTGAAACTCCCCTGTTTAATGAGCCATCAGGTTTTGGCCTGTGGCATAATTGATGCGTAGTCTGCAATGAAGCAGCTACAAAACAAAAGGAGTTTCACCTATGAAAAAACGAAACATTTATCAGAATCAAAGTCAAGATTTACTTAGTCTTTTTGAGGCGGCTGGCAGCAGTGAAAAAGTGATGTGCGTGCCGTTAGATTATGCAAAGAAAGATCATTTGGCGATGTTTTGCAATGGGTACGGTGATATTTTGCGAAAACCGTTTTCAGTGAAGAACACGCCAGAAGGCATAGCATACATCGATGATCAGGTAACGCGTTCCTGCCGGCGGCGTGGCATAAAAAAGGAGCATGTCTTTTTTGGTGGTGAAGATGCCAATTCATTTGCGAAAAATTTTGTCAGCACATTACGAAGCAAAGGCTTTCTTGTTGCCAATGTGAATGCGCATGACGCAAAAAAACAGCGTGGGAATCTGCAAGCCAGTACTGATCGAATAGATTTAATGGGCATTGCCACCATGCTGTTGAATTGTCGTGCCAACTGCGGTCCTGCTCAATCCGGCATCTATCGTAATCTTCGCACCCTTGTTCGCCATCGGCGCAAGCTGGTTCAAATGTTAACTGAAGTAAAAAATCGAGTGCATGGAATTGTCGATGAGCTTTTCCCCGGATTCTTAAATGAAAAGAATAGCGGTATCGTTCCGTTTACACAAAGTTCACTATACTTGATGGAAGATCGTTTTAGTCCGAAACAGATCCGTCGTCGCAGACGTCAAAAGCTGATCGAAATTCTTAAGCGATTTGGTACTTCAAAGGCTGAGAAAACGGCCGCTAAACTTCAACAGTATGCGGCAAATGTACTGCATGCCCCGGTTGAATATGTTGATACAATGCAGCTATCCCTGGCCCAGCATGTCAAACACATAAGGTGTTTAAAAGAAAGTGTTGCGCAGATGGATAAGGAGATAGCGTTGAATCTGTCACAAACCCAAGGCGCTTTTCTGACAAGTGTACGCGGCATTGGTCTTGTTTTGGCAGCCGGCGTAACCGCTGAGATCGGAGATTTAAATGAACAAAAGTCTCTCAATAATTTGGCATCCTATTCAGGCATCATCCCGCGTGTTAAACAAACCGGTGGTACCGATGGCAAAACGTATACAGGACCGGTAGCCACCCTGTCCGTCCGAAAACTAATTATGGCTCCAAGGTACTCTGATCCTGGGATCGCTCAGAGATCTCGTCATACCAGTTTGTCAAGATCGGACGTTATGGGCAGGGGTTACCACCTGTTATGCTGAACTTTGAATAACTGAAACTGTGATGGCTAAGACTGGTTCATTTAAAAGATATCAAAACCGGCCCGGACCGGTACAGGGGAAGTGTTGCCTAAAATTTGCGGAGAATATTGGCTTGACTTTATTCTGGTACTCCAACTAATCCACGGTGAAAGGGGCCTCTGAAAAGCTTTGATACCATACTATCCAGCGAATTCCTGACCTAAAAGGTAAGTCTGTCAATTCAAGTATAAGCCAGGACATTGTCAAAAGACGGACATTACATTACAAATTCACCACACAAGATTGACTTGACCTGACACCCTTAATTGATGGTATCTGCAATAAGGCCCGAATGATGATTGTCTCCATGTATCGGTAATTGGATATATTTGGTTTCATGCTTGACTGAAAATATTTCCTTCTGTATATCAATTAAAACACTTAAATTTCATCTCTTCTGAAGTTGATGTGCCTTTCCTAAATCTACACTTCATTCTAAGTTGCCCTGTCAAAGCTTTAAACTGCTCTTTTCTCACTTCGATCATTAATAGAAACCAAATATGAAAGTGAAAGGAGACCGAAAAATGAAAAGACTATTCATACTGATTCTTTCTTTAATTCTAATGGGATTTGCTGCAGGACAAAAACCGCAGGCTGCTGAAATTGTAAAACTGACTGAAAAAACAACAAATATTGAGTCTTTTGAAATATGCTATAATGAAGGTGGGAAAGGAGAAACTGTCCTTTTGTTACATGGTTTTGGTGGAATGAAGGAAATGTGGACTGAATTTGCACAATTTCTTATTCCATCATACCGTGTCATTATTTTAGATCTACCAGGTCATGGGAAAAGCACAAAAAGCATTGAAGCATCATATACCATTGAAAAGCAGGCAGAGAGAATTGACCAATTTGCTAATTCTTTGGGATTGTCCAAGTTTCATATAGCAGGGAATTCAATGGGAGGAACCATTTCTGGGGAGTATGCTGTTAATTATCCTGATCGATTATTAAGTTTAGGGTTGTTCGATACAGGCGGGGTTCTTTCTAACAAAATGAGTGATTTTATATCAATTCTCATGTCCGAAGGAAAAAACATCCTGATTGCAAAAAATCGAGAAGAATATGATAAAGTTTTAGAATTCGTATTTTTTAAAATTCCTTCTTGGCCACAAGAACGCATGGATGGAGCTTTTGAAAGAAGTATTGCGGACCCCGAATTAAAGGAAAAAATATTTGAGGACATCACGAATGGATACCAAATACCTCTACAATTTAACCTAAATAAAATCAATGCACCAACATTAATTCTTTGGGGTGATAAAGACCGAATCTTAGACGTATCTTGTGCTAAAATTCTTGAAAAGGGAATTTCAAATTCAAAAACAGTTATTATGAAAGATATGGGTCATTGCCCCCAAATGGAACGTCCAGAAGAAACAGCTAATCATTATATTGAATATCTACGGAGCATATAATCATAAGAGGTAAAAGAATTCTCTTGCAGGGTCAGAAATGGCCCTGCCTTTTTTACAGATTGCCAATATCTCCAACGATTCGGTAGATATCAGACACTTAAAATATTACCGGTGTGCGAATATATTCACAACAGGTCAAATCTTGCATTCATAGGTGTCTCCATGGTACCTTGGGGATGACTATATGGTATCTGACAATTTATCAGATTATCGGATAGTTGGATTTGTCTCCATCTATCTGTAATGGCTGTTATTGGATCATAAGGAAGTTCGATTATGCCCATTGAGATACAAGATTGTGATGGTGGTATAGGCAATATCATTATAAGTCGAGGGGTGGTTACGGATCAAGAACTTGTCGATACCTTGAATGAACATCTAACACATAACAAAGAAAAATTAAAAAGATACAAATACATTCTTTTTGATCACACAGCATTAACAAAGTTGGATATCACTAAAGAAACCGTAGAATTTATTGCAGGACTATGGGAAGACATCTCGAGAGCTAATCCAGATCCTATAACTGCAATGATAGCTAATGTTTCAATTGGAGCTAATATCGATCTTATCAATAGAATTTCGAGAATGCATGAATTATTTATTCATCGGTCGTGTTGGGAAACCATGGTATTTAGAACTAAAATAGAAGCGGTGAGATGGATCAAGGAAAAGGTTAGAGAAAAATTTGGAATTAATAATCTGACATTTGATTAAACTCAGACATGGTTCACGTGCTCGAAAAAAAAGATATCTGCAATTTGGTCTAACTGTGAATATTCTCCATCTATCTGCAATTGAAATACAAGGTTCACTAAAAGGAGGAATCATGATAGGCGGGTTGGCCTTCCAAGATGAGTCTTATATTAAAAATAACCATTGCTGGGTGTGTGGTAATGATAATCCTTATGGGCTTTATATTAAAAGCCAATGGGATGGTGACGAATCTATTTGCGAATGGGAACCAAAGGATTATCATTGTGCAGGTTGGCCTATCGTATTAAACGGAGGTGTCATTTCTGGTATTATGGATTGCCACTGTATATGCACAGCCATTGCGGAATATTACAAAGATAAAACCTTTGAAGAAAAGGAATCACCAAAATATTGGTTTGCCACAGTCTCACTAAAAGTTGATTTTCTAAAACCAGCTGCTGTAGATAAACCTGTTCAGCTACGGGCAAAGATTAAGGAAATGCATAAAAAGAAAGCTGTTGTTTCATGCTCTTTATACTCGGATGGTGTAGAATGTGCGCAATGTGAAATGATTGGTGTACGAGTTCCTGCTAACGTAGGGCAGAAGTGACGTTATCTGTAATTTGACCGGACTATTGATTATCTCCCTATCACAGTTGCTCGGGCTTACATGAAAACCGTGTTGAATTATTACAACCACAATCTTTATATCCATGGAACAATCTCCCACACTGTGAAATACAAATAATCGACAATATGAAAGCCATCATAAGAACGGAGCTTTAAAAATGTCCAAGGGTGTTAATGAGAGAAAGCTGACTTGTTCAGATATTGGATACCGTGGAAAACCATTGGACAAGTTATCTAAAGATGAGTTTATTGATCTTTGTCTTAAATTAGCCCAATCAATTCATGATTGCTCGACTGACGAAGCACCATGTAAAAATGTTTAAGCATGTGAACTATGGCTGGATATCCTTGTATTGTCGCCTACAATGTGGTATTAACAAAACACTCATGCTAAAATAATTAATGGTCAAAAAATAATACCACGTGAAAGATCAAATTAGAAACAAGAAAGGTTTTACCCTTGTTGAAGTCATTGCCGTTTTAGTAATTCTGGGTATCCTTGCAGCCGTGGCCATTCCAAAGTTTTTTGATATGCAGGAGAACGCCCGCATTAAAGGCTTAGCCAGTTGTATTGCGGTATTGAGCGGAGAGGCCAAATTAGCCTTTGCTAATAATATAATAAATGCCGGCCCCGATGGAAGGTATGATGGTTATATAGGCATCGGTGATCCTGATTTCATTGTGACAGGTCAATCTGTAAATACGCCCGCTTCTGGTACTATCAAGTACAAGAACCATCCTGATGTTTATAATCTTATTTGGACGCCCGGTCCTTCTACCGGACCCGAAAATAAGAAAAGACCTGGATATTTTACCTTGGGCAGTAAGATTTAGCAATTGACAAAGACACATTTCACGGAACCTAAGTAGGGTCAATTTTAGCCCTATTCTTTTTGGTGACATCTCCAAACGGTAGATATCAGACCCCTGAAAATTTACCGGTGTGCGAAAATAATCACAATAGACCAAATCCTGCATTGATAGGGTCTCCCATGGTGCGCTGGGCATGACCAGATGGTATCGGCAATAATTTGGTTGAGTTTGATAACTGGACTTATCTCCATCAATCACAGATTTCAAATTCAATATTTATTAGCGTAACCTTCGGTTTTGACGTATTTTCCTCAACCCCAAGATGTTGCGGTTGTAGATTCTTATAATCTGAAAGCGACGGATCATGCTATCAGATATTTCATTGCAGGTGATTGTCTCCACATCTCACACTTGCATCACAGGATAGCTAAGAAAAGATGACATGATTGGAGATTCATATTTTCAGAATTTAGGAGGGAAAAATGAAAATATTTATTTTAAGTTTTCGTAAAATAATATTTTGTATTCTTGCTTTTTTCCTTTTCGCATTCGTGACTGAAAATGCAGTTGGCGAACAATCCAAAGAGCGCGAATACTGGCCAACCTCAGGTTGGAAGACTTCAATCCCAGAGAAGCAGGGGATGGATTCCGCCAAACTATTGATAGCAGACGAGTTTATTCAGAACAGACTTCCCGATGCATTTAGCTTGCTGGTTGTCAAGAATGGCTATTTAGTCTTTGAGAAATATTACTCGTTGGGAAGTCGGGAAAAATATGCTGACGTCCATTCCGTTACTAAAAGTTTTACATCAGCCTTAATTGGTATCGCACTGGACAAAGGTTATCTTAATAGTGTTGATCAAAAACTTGTCGATTTTTTTCCTGAATATATCACTGATGAATCAGATCCGATGAAACAGGAGATCAGTCTTAGACACCTATTAACAATGAGTGCCGGGTTTAAGTGGAACGATTGGGGTCCTAGCATGCGGAACTGGTTATATTGTTCTTCGAATTGGGTAAAATCTGCGATTCAACTCCCGCAAGAAAATACTCCGGGTGACATATTTAATTACAATTCATCAACGTCACATCTTCTGTCAGCAATCCTGTCAAAATCTTCTGAAACAAACACGTTGGATTTCGCAAAGCAATACCTTTTCGAACCATTAGGGATTCAATCAGCCTATTGGCATGAAGACCAGCAAGGATACCATATTGGCGGTTTTGGTTTGGGTTTTTCAGCACGGGATTTGGCAAAATTCGGCTTCCTGTACTTAAATAATGGGTATTGGAATGGTCAATCTATTGTCTCTGAATTTTGGGTGAATCAATCGACCAGTCAACAAATACAAGCCTGTCAAGCCATCCCATTTATGGTAAATTTGGGTATGGGTATCAATGGTGGGTGAAAAAAGTCGATGGTTGCAAAAGCTATAGGGCACTGGGGAAGGCGAGGACAATTCATTGTGGTCGTTCCGGAACTGGATCTTGTCATTGCAGTAACATCCAACCCCGTGCAGCCTCACCCGCCGACTTCCATTCATTACAATCCTCTTTTTGATCTGGTTGCAGCCGCTGTTAAAAGGAATAGGCCGCCGAAAAAACCACTGGTTGCTGTTGAATTGCCCCCTGATGTGAAGACCTTCATATCTGACTATAATCAAGCCAGATATGATAAATCTAGAAAATGTCAGAGCTGATTTCGGATCGTTTTCTCCATGAGGGAGTTACCAAGCAAATGGCTGTGAGTTTTTTAACAGGAGCCAAATCTTATACATCTGAGGCTAAAATCATTATTACGAGGTTTGAACTCGTTGAGGAGAAGGCTGAAGTTGATGTCTGGCTTAAGGACAAATATTTTGAATCTCTTTTTATGAAAGGTAGCAGTCTGATTAAAGAAAATGGAAATTGGAAATGGTATGGAAATCAAGTTTCAAGATAACCAATCATCGTATATAGGAAAATGCAGACGGCTATTTGCAGATACTTGCTATATGCTAAACACCAGATGTAGTATGGAGTGATTTCACCAAAGTGTGAAGATTACTGGTATAAATGTTGACCTTGTAGGGTGTTACTATCTCCAACAAAACATTAGATATCAGGCACTTGAAAAATTGCCGATGTGTGAAAATAATCACAACAGACGAAATCTTGCATTGATAGGCCCTACCGTGGTACCGTGGGTATAATCGAATAGTTCAGTAATTTGAGCAGACCGTTGATCCATGTATCACCACCTTGTGTGAGCTTATGACATTGGCAAGCTTAACACTATCTCATTCCTCTGCTTAACCTTTCACACAAGTTATTGACAGTCCATCGAGTTGGAATCTTTACAATATCAAATTGTGGCATTATTCTTCCTATAGTTTCAGCGAAAACATTGAATGAGAGGAGAACCGATATGGCAACAATATTATTTGTACGCATCAAATCCGATCTCGACCCTAAGGAGCTAGAACGTCGATTAATTGAACGCCGACCTCGATTTCATGAGGTGCCGGGACTGGTGCAGAAATTCTATGGACGAGACGAATCGACCGGTGATGTGTGCGGCATATATTTTTTTGAGGATCAAAATGCGCTCTCAGCTTTTCGCGAAACCGAGTTAGCAAAAACGATTCCGACTGCATACGAAGCAAAAGAAATTCGACGGGAAGTCTACGAAGTACTCTATCCCTTATATCCTGATCGCGGACCGATTGCAGAATAGATTCTTGTTTGCACCCATATAGCACATGTTTTTCAGTCCTTTAAAATCTGGTGAAACCTCCAACAAAACGTTAAATATCAACCCCTTAAAATATTACCGGTGTGCGGAAAAAAACAACAAAATTTGCATTAATAATGGTCCCCATGCTACCGTGATGATGACCAAATGGTATCGTTAATAATTTGGTTGAGTTTGATAACTGGACATCTCTCCATACATCACCGGTGGAGGCATTTCAGCATTACTTAGAAACTCTATTGCATTTTGAGCTCTATTGACGTTATAAAAAATAGGGTTATTTTACTTACAGTATTCTTTTTTTGGAAATAACTTAAACAAAAGGAGGATAACATGGACTTTGATCATGAGTACGCCAGCTACCTGGATGAAAAAGCTTTGTCTGAAATACAGTTATTGGAGAAAGAAACTGGCGCAATTATTTTAGCCTATCCAGAACGTCCTTTACATGCTGAACTGCCTAAAACACAATTGGACAAAATTCGATCGTTGGAAAAGAAACTTTGTGTTAGATTGGTTGCTTTCGAATCGCACTGAAAATTACAGACTCCTCGAACATATGTTAGATCCATGAAGTTTAATGGTTCTTAGCATATCACAACCATGGGTATTTTTAGCCCGCCTGCATTTTCAAGTTATCATGGGGAAAGTCGGCCAAGCCGATTTTCCCCTTTTTGCATTTTCGTTAGAAAATTGATATCTGTAATGGTGATTGTGGCCGGAAAGATTCCTGAATTTCATGGTATCGCAGGATTTTTGAAGGACCTGAAACCGGCTATGTTCTCCATGTATCTTTATTGCTAAAATAATTAGTGTTTGTTACTATGACACTCAATTGTTCATGGTCATTGCAAGTCGTTACCAATTAGCCTTAATCATAGGTAACGCATTATTAACTTCTATATATTATCTGCGAAGGAGGATGTTCTATGCGAAATGGATTCCCGAAACACCTGAAGATGGTTACGGTATTATTTTGCGTTGGTTTGCTTTTGGCTTTTGTCCTTAGTTGCAGTGGTGGTAGCGGTGGTGGTGGTGGCGGTGGTGATGATGACGATCAGTCTCTTACAGTCACCGGCAAATCCGGGAATCTTGTTAACTTGGATGGTACTTGGGAATCAGAATGTGTAGCCGATATAGCGGATGGTGAGTCAGAAATGTGGGTTATGACTATTTCAGGTTCTACATTTTCACGGAATGATAGCAATTGGTTTGACTCAACGGACTGTTCTGGAGCATTCGACGTTACAGTGACTATAAGCGGGACAGTCGTTTTGGGGGATGAGCTTACAGTTTCAATGAACGGCTCAAATGTTACCGCCACAGAAAATGATATCACACTAAGCTCATATGAAGCCACAATTAATAATCCAGATTTAGTTGCAGGTATAAATGCAGACGAGGAATGTGGCTTTGATGACTGGGTGGTAGACACTCCCAAGGATCTTCTCGGAACATCTTGTGCGCCTGATTCAGACATAAAGGACGTAGTATATGTCGATGACACAGTTGATCCTAACGTTTGGAATAGCGGAGATGGTGAAGGACCAAATGATGTAAATGGCTATCCAGCTGAGATTGATCCAGATACTGCAATGGAGCGAATGTAGATTACTGTGTGGCAGGATGACAATGTGTAATCAAATAGTAGCAGCAGGCTTGAACTCCTGCTGCTACTATTTCAGCAGAGAATCATCAGAATAAAGATTCTATTTGGTTTGATATATGAGTTAGGGATGTGTGTTTCCATCCATTAAACAGGCGCAGCTGAAGGAGTGATATATCATGGCTCTATTCACTTTTATGCTCCTTGTAAAATTGCAGATTTCTCCAACAAAACGGTAGATATCAGACCCCTAAAATATTACCGGTGTGCGATTATAATCACAATCGGCCGTTTCTTACATTGATGGGTGTTTCCGGTGCACGATTGACATAATTAGATGGTATCGGTAAAATTATTTGATATTCCAAAATGTCAGGTTATCTCCATGTATCGGTACTTGGCTGATATTTGGTTTTCAGACAAGATACCACATGCTTTTCACTTCCAAAAATGATTTGACAATATCAAATAATTGCAGCATAGTTTTTTAAACATACTTAAAGTTCAGTTGAAACTGGATTAATTTTGTCTTAAATCTACAATTCCTATCGCATCTCTATCTACTGACCTCAATCACAACATCGAGTTGATCTGCAATCTGTTCTTCTTTCATTCCTGATCATTTGATTTTCATTACTTTGTGGTGTTGAAAATTCCTTTGGAATTTTCTTTATTGTCAAACAACAAACATTAAAGGAGTGAAAAAATGAAAGTTTACTCAAGAGTTTTATTCTCTCGAAAATTTATTGTGGTTGTTAGTTTCCTTTTACTTTTTGGTATTTTTATTATGCCTGCCATGGCATCTGACCGCTTTGTTAACAATGGCGATGGTACTGTTACAGACACAAAGACTGGACTGATGTGGTCAGCAGCAGACAATGGGAATCACATAAACTGGAAGGATGCCTGTTCTTATTGTCAAAGTTGCAGTGTTGGCGGCCACACAGACTGGCGAATGCCAACATTGGCAGAACTAAAAAGTCTTTATGCTCCTGTAATAACGAACGAATATGGTTACCATATTACTACATTTATAGGTACTACTGCCGAAAGTTGTTGGGCTTCAGAGACTCGTGGCGAGGAAGCTGCCCGTTTTAATTTCAGGTATGGGCAAGAGTATTGGCTGCGACAATTTCACTCAGGCTCAGGTAGGGCCTTACCTGTGCGGAATGTTAATTATTAAACCGGATCCTAACATTCGGAGATATACAAGTTGTCAGTTGCAGACCGCTCCACGGGGCTGTAACTGTTTTTGATGACACATCACAATTGAATTAGCAGTGAACTTTTAATTTAAAGAAAAACAGACTTTATGTCGTACAGCTCCAACAAAAACAAAGATATCAGACCCCCGAAAAATTGCCGGTGTGCGAAAATAATCACAACAGGTCAAATCTTGCATTCATGGAGCCTGCCATGCTACCGTGGACATTACCATATGGTATCGGTAAAATTTGCATCGGGCTTGATAACTGGACTTCTCTCCATGTATCACCAGTTGACCTATTATTTGACATGCGATTTAGATCTCGTTATATATATTCATCCATATACCGCTACCGCAGAGTCTTACCTGTCATTAACCTGATGACAGGGCTGATGTGATCCTGATCTTCTGAATTTTCGATCCTCTTGTCATTTTATCCATTATTATATCAACATGTGATCGATATGGAAATTTATCTGATCATAGGATGCCTGAAGTTTCTGATGTGATGCCTCTGGAGACGATATTATTTCGCTTTGGAGGCCAATTGGGTTGGCAATCATTCGGTCAAATTAGTGAATTTAGGATAAGAACAGAAGGGGGAAATAATGGCTGACAGCGCTCTATTAATAGGTTGGAATCGCAGTTTTGCAGGTCGAGAACAGCAAGCTATGAAGCTTTTTATGAAAACAACTGAATATTACAACCAATTGCAGGATGATGGAAAGATTGAAAACTTTGAACCGGTGTTACTTGAGGGCCACGGGGGTGATTTGAACGGATTTGTATTGATAAGGGGAGATTCAGCTAAGTTGGATGAGATCAAAAGGGAGGAAACTTTCATTAGTTATTCGATAGAGGCAAATTTTTGTCTACAAAATTTCGGTATAATAAAATGCGTAATTGGAGATGGCTTAACAGATGTATTGACACAATGGTCAAAGCATTTCAGTTGATCAATGAAAGGCATTATCTGTTCGAACAGGCTGGAGGTCTGAAATGACCTCTGGCCACTGTTCTTTCCAACATCATTTCTGCATCATCTTTATTGAACCAAAAACCCACTGGAAGGTGATCTCAACATGTCCAACAGTGATAGCGAAAAGGTCACACGCAAGCTCTGCTCCATTCTTTCTGCCGATGTTAAGGGGTATAGCCTCCTCATGGCAGATGATGAGGTGCATAGCCGTGGATATCCAACAAAACGTTAGATATCAGGCACCCTAAAATTTACCGGTGTGCGAAAATTATCACAACAGACGGAATCTTGCATTGTTAAGCCCTACCGTGATACCTTCGCGATGACCAGATGGTATCGGTAATTTTATCTGAAAAATTGATAACTGGACTTCTCTCCATGTATCTGTATTGTGACGAGCTTTGGTTTTACGATAATGCGCATCACTGTTTTGATTGTTCTGGAATACCATCTGAAATGGAAGGATAATTTGGGACTATTGATTGCAATGAGAAGGCAGCAAAATCTGCATGGGGTGATGTGACATATTTCTAAATTAAGTAGCAGTAAACGCCTTGGAAATTCACCATCAAACGCACAGAATATTCTGAGTCACAGCAGGTATCTTTATATGATAGATAAAATACCTAACTTATTGAGTGGATTTCGCCTTGTTGCGGCGCCCTTTATGCTTTACCTATCTTGGATAGGTTTACGAAAAACTTTCCTTGCTTTACTTGTGCTTAGTTTGTTGTCGGATGCAATTGATGGTTTTATTGCGAGAAGACTATACGTTAGTTCTGATATAGGTGCTAAATTAGACAGTTGGGGAGATTTGGCAACTTATCTCACAGTGCCGATTTGCATTTGGTGGCTATGGCCAGAGATAGTGAAACGAGAGGCGCCCTTTGTAATAATAATACTCGGAGCATATATTGTACCTTTAATAGCTGGTTTCGCAAAGTTTCGAAAACTACCAAGCTATCACACGTGGGGGGCTAAGATAGCTGCAGTTTTGATGGGCATTGCTGTTTTTGCTCTGCTAATGATAGATATTTCATTGCCTTTCAGATGTGCCGCTTTAGTCCAAGCTTTAGTAGCATGTGAGGAGGTGGCTATTACTTTACAACTGAAGGAGTTGAAGAGCAACGTTAAATCTATTTGGCACGTTAAACAAATTATTAGCAAAAACCAAAGAGATACATAGCTCTTAAAAGTTCTTCATAATATTCCAATTTATGATATCTGGAATTTGGTTCAACTGGTAATATTCTCCATCTTTCTGTATTTCGATGATACTTGGATTATTGACCATATCTCCAAACAGCATTGTTGGAACAGCAAATAGAGATTAAGAATAAGTAATTTTGTCGAGGGGAAAAACAATGGGTATATTTCAAGATAAGGTAATCATCGTAACTGGAGCGTCCGAAGGGATAGGACGTTCTTTATGTTTAGCACTTTCTTCTCAGAAACCTAAACTTGTAATGGCCGCGAGAAATAAAGACCGACTTATGCAATTACAGGAGGAGGTAGAATCTAAAGGGTCAACATCAGTTGTTGTGCCAACTGACGTGAGCGAAGAGAAGGATTGTAAAGATCTTATTGAAAAAACCATTTCAGAATTTGGTCGTTTAGATGTTCTTGTCAACAATGCTGGCAGAACCATGTGGACAACGCTCGAAGATATGGCAGAACCATCTATTATTGAACAACTTATGCGCATCAATTATTTTAGGCGCTGCCTATTGTACATATTATGCACTATCCCACCTGAAAAAAAGTAAAGGACTAATTGTGGGAATTTCAAGTCTTGCCGGTTTGAACGGTGTGCCAACCCGAACAGCTTATTCAGCGACCAAACATGCCATGTTTGGTTTTTTTGATTCGCTCAGAATTGAATTGATGGGAACCGGCGTTACAGTGACGATGATAGCTCCGGATTTCGTTCTCAGTGAAATTCATCGACGTGCATTTGGCAAAGACGGAAAACCGCTTGGATCAAGCCCGTTGCAGGAAGACAAAGTTATGACTGCAAATGAATGTGCATCCAGAATTATAAAGGCTATGGAAGACCGGGATCGCCTGGCAATTCTATCATTTAGAGGAAAACTTGGTCGGTGGATGAAGCTTATCGCGCCGGGATTTATTGACCAGATAGCTTCAAAAGCAATTCGCGATGCCAAATAGTTGCATGTAGGCAATCTGGCACAAAACCTGGGCACTACTCCTATAAAACGGTAGATATCAGACCCCTAAAAATTTACCGGTGTGCGAAAATAATCACAATAGACCAAATCCTGCATTGATAGGGTCTCCCATGTTACGCTGGGCATGACCAGATGGTATCGGCAATATTTTCAAATTATCGGATAGTTGGACTTGTCTCCGAGACTGTCGAAAAAGATCCTCCTATCTAACCTTAAAAGATGTATAATTATCTCTATAAACCGTTGACATATCCTACCGTTATGCTAGTCATTGTTTAGGTAAATGAGCAAATGACAATGGCCAAACATACAGGAATTAGGCATGGCAAAGTATAAGCACTACGACTACTCTCAAAGTTTATTGATACCTGTTTCCCTCCAAAAACAATTGATGCCAGGGACGTTAGAGTTCGCCATCCACACCCTTGTGGAACGGCGGATGGATATGTCCGTATTTGATACGAGGTATCAAAACGACGATACCGGCCGCAGTGCCTATAATCCTAAGATACTACTGAAAGTTGTCTTGCTTGCTTATTCACGTGGGTTGATATCATCACGCCAAATCGAACGAGCATGTTGTGAGAATGTGACTTTTATGGCGATGTCATGCAACCAACGTCCTGATCACAGCACCATTGCTTCATTCGTTTCTTCTATGGAAGATCAAATTCAACCTCTGTTCAGCGATATTCTTTTAGTATGCGAGCAAGAGAATCTTTTAGGCGGAACCTTCTTTGCCATTGATGGCTGCAAGCTATCGTCCAATGCATCCCAAGAATGTAGTGGGAAAATAGATGATTTGAAGAAAAAGAAAGAAAAGCTTGAACATAAGATTAAGTCATTGGTTCGAGATCATCTTGAAAAAGACCAATCAGACGATAGGGCCAAGACACAGATGGCTGCAAATCATGACAAACAAACTGAGAGACTTAAGCGGCAGGCTGAAAAGATTGAGCAATGGCTTTCGGAAAACGACAAAAAAATTGGCGCCTATGGAAAAGAACTTCACAGCAATGTAACTGACAACGATTCTGTTAAAATGCATACCTCACACGGAACCGTTCAGGGTTATAACTGTCAGGCGTTAGTCGATTCCAAGCACCAGGTAATTGTTCATGGCCAGGCAATAGGGAAAGGGCTTGATCATGAAAATCTGCCGCCGGTGATTGATGGTGCCAAAGAAAATATTCAAAGCATCGGCAAGCCAGAGGACTATTTCGAAGATAAGGTATTAACAGCTGATGCAAGCTACCACAGCATAACGAATATCAATAAATGCAATGACGAAAAGGTAGATGCTTATATTCCAGACAACAAATTCCGTAATCGAGATGAGAGGTTCTCAAGTCGGATAAACAATCAGTCAAATTCTAAAAAGTTTACATTTGCAGATTTTAAATATGACTGCAAACAGGATCACTATGTTTGCCCAAATGGTAAACGGCTTAAGAGAAATGGGAAACCTGGTTTACACAGGGGCAAACTTTTAAAAAGATATATTTCTCGGGAGATAGATTGTAGGTCCTGTCGACTCAGGGCTAAGTGTCTTAGGTATGAAGATGCAAAACAGCGACATTTTACGTACTATGTGGATGCATCTGGCAAGAATATATCCCATGAAATGATCAAGAAGATTGAATCTGAAAAAGGTCGTAAAATCTATCCGCGAAGAATTGCCATCGTTGAACCAGTATTTGGAAACATCCGCATCCAAAAACGAATGGACAGGCTTAACTTAAGGGGAAAGATAAAGGTAAATATTCAGTGGTTGCTGTACTGCATGGTACACAATATAGAGAAAGTGGCTAATTACGGGCATGCATAGGCTGTACAGACCAAATAAGTAGGCTGAATCTGTAAAATATGATAGCATCTTGAAGTAAAAAAGATGGATCTATTGAAATCGAGAATGTCGAGCGATGAGCCGGTTCGCCGAAATGCCTTTTTCGACAGTCTCTCCATTAATCACCAGTTTCAGATTCAAGATTAATTAGCGTCTTCAGTTTCGCCAAATTTCCACAACCCGTAGAGTCGAGGATGGGCGCGGTAGCCATTGCCCCGTTTCCCATCCCCGCTCATCAAACCGGACGTGCGGAGCTACCGCATCCGGCTTTCCGACTGGCTTCACCTTAAGGCACACGCCGTGTAGCATATTTCCTCGGCCTGGGTAACATAACACCAAGGTCACCAAAGACTTTCTCCGAAGGAAACTGATGGATGCCTCGCGAATGCACTTTATGCCGACTGACCAGGAAGCGCCTTACACGGTTGTAGACATTGCGCTCAACAGCACGGTACGCAATCTGTGTGGTACCATAGCAAAAGTAAGTACACCATCCACGCAATAGGACATTCAGCCGGTCACAAACATCCGGCCACGCACCCTTCTCACCGGGTCTAAGCATGATTTTTACCTTCTGCTTCAACCGTTTTACGCTTGTTTTCGATGGACTGGCTCCAGTGTACCACGTCCCTTTCTTCCGAAACCATATGCGGCCAAAAGTGTAACCAAGAAAATCAAAATTGCCCCTGCAGGCATCTCTGACAACGGTCTTATCCTGATTCAGCTTCAGTCCCAGTCTATCCATAACGGCACTGGTCCACTGCAAAGCTTCATCAGCTTTGCCATGACTCAGAATAACAAAATCGTCGGCATAAGAGACAACATGGGCACGGAATACTTCGTTACACCCTTTAACACGCCAGAATTTCAGAAAGCGGTTCATGTACAAATTCGCCAAAAGAGGACTGATCACACCGCCCTGCGGTGTCCCTTTCTTGCTTTTGCGGCCACCGCTCATCTGCCCTCGACCATCTTTGTCTCGATTCTCGACCGGTGCTTTAAGCCAGAGATTGATCAGCCGGAGCACATGACGATCCACAATCCTGCGAGCTACACATTGCATCAGCTCGTTGTGTGGAATCGTATCAAAATACTTCGACAAATCTGCATCAACAACATCTGTATACCCTTTGCAGAGTAGTTCATGGACCTTACGGATCGCATCCAAGGCACTACGCTTTGGACGGTAACCGTATGCATTGGGTTCCAGATCTGCCTCAAAGATCGGTTCGAGAACGAGCTTGGCGGCTGTTTGAATCACCCGGTCCCGTATGGTCGGTATCCCTAAAGGACGCCATCCACCACCCGGTTTAGGGATCTTCACGCGTAAAACTGATTGAGGACGGTACGCCTTTGTGCGCAGCTCCTCCCTGATCCCAAACAACCACTCATCCACTCCCCCCGACTCTACTTGCTTGAACGTCATCCCATCCACACCCGCAGAACCCCCGTTGGTTTTAGCCAATCGATAGGCGTGGTTCAGAATGTCAGTCCGATATATCTTGTCGTAGAGCAGATAGAAGCGAAAGTCTGGTTCCGCCTTCGCCTTAAGATAAAGCTTTCTCTGGAAAGTCCGAATCTTATCTGGTGTTTGTAGGCTCATCGCCAATCACCTCTTCTCGTCTCCTTTAAAAGCACGCCAGAAGCAAGGGTCCTTCCCTCCACCGGCATTACCCGGCATCACAGGTAATATGACCCTCTCCGACTCCCGCCTGAATCAACACACGATCGTGTTGTTACGGATCGCAACTCCGTACCCAGGACGGGTCTCCCACGTTGCCCAAGACACCTTCCTGACATGCTGTCCCCATTACCCCGGTGGATCGAGATGGGCTGGTCGGTTACGTCCCTATCCCGCTTCGGCCTTCCCCGAATCTTGGGCGGGTCGGCATCCACAACTGTCCTTTCGGGGCCTGCTCAGGGTTCACTCGCGTTACTGCCTGCCAGGTTGCTGCAGCCCTATAGGCTTACATTTGTCCCCAGAGCTTCAGCAGGAAGGTCTCCCTGTCCCACTGTCTGGGTAGCTACCGGGATGAACCGATAATTTCCCGGACGGAACTTTCATCCGTTGGTGTATTGCGCCCTCGTGGCGCACCAAGATCTTGTGGTTGCAATGTTTCCATTGTTTGCAAGCCACAGATCGTGGTATCAATAATTTAACATAATGGTAATGTTCTCCTCATCGCTTTAAACCACGTCATAAGCAATAGGATCTGTAAAATATAATACAGGACAGACTTCATAGAATCCAAAGGGGGTTGATATGGAAAGTGCAGTAAGGAAAATATTTATATTGGCAATCATCTCAATAGTGAGCTTTATCTTCACTATTCCAGTTTCAGCAGAGGACATTGAGGAGACCGTCAAATACAAAGCACCAACTCTGGATCAGACACTTGGCTTCATCCAGGAAATGACATCGGGAACGTTAGGTTTTGAAGAGGGCGAATGCATACTGATCACCAGTGCTGTAATAAACAGGGCTACCTTTGAATATAGAATACCGCTAAAGGAGATCAACCCAAGTCCAGGATCTGTAAAACAGCGCCTGACCTATGTTGACGTTGCCGTGGATAACTATAAAAATAAAATTCAGCGCATAGGCAAAGATGGGAAAGAGGAATGGAAAAGCAAAGTGAGTATATGGACTGAAAACGAGTTGTCTGCTAAGCAGGTAGCAAATGCCTTGCGTTATTTGATCAGCATTTGTGGTGGAAAGACTTGTGTCGATTGTGATCCTTTTCCGTGGCAATAAAGATGATACCATATATTGGGGGTCTTAAGATCAAGATAAACTGGAGACTTCTAACGTAAATCAATTACCTCGCACCGTGGATGTCTCCAACAAAAACAAGGTTATCAACCCCCTAAAAATTTACCGGTGTGCGAAAATAATCACAATAGCCCAAATCTTGCATTGGTAGGATCTCCCATGGTACCGTGGGCATGACCAGATGGTATCTGACATTTTCACCCATTTTCGGAAAACTGTGGTTATCTCCATATATCGGTAACGCAGCACCTTTGGGTTTTCTGAATATATTGGCCTTTTTAAACGTCCAAAAAACTCATTTCTTGACCAATCCCCACAGGTCATGTATGTATCTTATATTGCACCCAAATCTCACCTGATCTGAAGCAGCGTCTCCATAACTGGACCTGAACTGACCTGATTCTCAATCTGTCCGTACCTTTCTCTTCGTATCATCTTATCTTAACCGCAACCTAATGAACTGAAGGCGATCTCCATGCCCACTAAAGAAAATATCACACGAACCATTTAAACCAAGATATTCGATAAACAGGGCACTATTCTACAGTTCAAGAAATGAAAAAGCGGAGGCAATTATGAAAACCACAATTCTTCTAAGTCTAATAGGCATAATTATATCGTTAGGTTGTGGCATGACGGCGGCTCAGGCCGAGATCAAGGTTGGTATCGCCGGGCCTTTGTCCGGCAGCTCACTCACTGCGGGCGAGCAGCAGGAAATCGGCGCTCAAAAGGCGTTCGAACATCTGAATAACAAAGGCGGCGTTCTTGGCAAAGAAATTGTTGTCATCTCAGTGGACGATGCGTGCGAGCCCCGACAAGCCAAGGCGGTGGCGCGGCAGCTGGTGAGCGAGGGCGTTGTTTTTGTTCTCGGGCACCTTTGTTCCGCCTGTTCCCTTGCCGCCAGCAAGATTTATGAAGAGGCCGGGGTCATCATGATCTCACCGGCTTCGACCAATCCCAAGGTCACCGAGGAAGGGGGTCCCAATGTATTTCGGGCGATAGGCCGCGACGATCAGCAAGGCACCATCGCCGGCGACTACCTGGCCGACCATCACGGTAACAGCAAGATTGCCATCATCCACGACGGTCAAGCCTATGGCTTGGGCCTGGCAGAGTTTACAAAACAGCAGCTGAACAAACGCGGCGTTACCGAGGTTATGTTCGATAGTTACACCGCGGATCAAAAGGATTACAAGTTGATAATAAACAAACTCGTCAACAATAAAATAGAGGTTCTCTATGCCGGCGGTTATCTATTGGATATTGGAATTATTATTCGTCAGGCCAAAAAAGAGCTGCCCAATCTTCGCTTGTTTTCTGGCGACTCTCTGGTGGATGTCCAGTTCCTGTACGTTGCGGGCGAAGCAGGCGAAGGTACCTATTTTACCTTTGGCCCGGATATGCGTTTAATGCCGGAGGCCCAAGACGTCGCTGCCGCTATTCGCGAAGAGGATGCTTACGAGCCAGACGGTTATACCTTGTATAGCTACGGCGCTGTTCAAGCCTGGGCGCAGGCCGTTGAACAAGCGGGTTCCTTGACACCGAAGGCTGTCATCAATGCCTTGAGAACCGGTAGTTTTGACACCGTGCTCGGTAAGATTGGCTTTGATGAAAAGGGCGATATTACCGGTATGAGCACCTTTGTCTGGTATGTCTTCGACAAGGAAAACTACTCGCCAGTAAAATGATCGGATTGACGAAATTCTCACCCGGTTTCATACAGGCCCGTAGCTCTTCAAGATGCAGACCAAGAAAATTGACGATAAATGAATAGGTCAAACAAAGATACAAGAATGGGTGTTCGTGGGCGATTGATGCTTGCGTTTCTGGGCATATCCATGTTTTCACTTATCGCGGCGGTCTCAGGTTTGTATTCCCTGTCGCAGGTTGGCGGCGCACTCAGCAAGATCACTGATCAGCGCGTTCCCGAAGCGCTGTCCTGGCTGGAGCTGTCAAAACGCGTGGAAAGTCTCGTGCGTGCGGCACCCGCCTTGTTGGTAGTAGACAACGATAACGCACGGGTCGAAGTCTCGAACGATATCGTCTCGCAAATCGCACAGCTTGAGCCGTTTTTGCAGCGTAACAGAAGCTTTGAGATAATAGAGGAAAAAGAATCGATGGCCGCAGTCCTGAGACTGGTCGCCGCCATGACCGATAACCTCGAGCGTCTAAATGAGCTTGTGAAAAAAAGGCTTTCCATTGTCGCGATCCAAAATAAACGGATTCGCGACCTGTCAATAGCCAATAGTGTAGCCAAAAGAATGCTGGCGCCTGGTGAGCGCATACTCAATGCCCAGATGATGGATTGGAGCAGACGCAAGGAAACCGCCGAAGCAAATCTATCGTCAAATGAAAAGTCGGATCTTGTAGATTCGATAATTGACTTGATCCCTCAACAACGGGCTGCACTACTGGTGGACTCCATTCACAATAGCCTCCTGAAAATCACAGATGCTGATAGCGCTGAACGTATCGATGTCTTGATATTTCCTCTGAAAAAATATCTTGAAGAACTGTATGAGGTTTCTCTGGTCGTTTCAAAACGCGCAAAAAGACGTCTTGCAAAACAAATTGCGGTACTTGAGGGTCTGACTGTGGGCCCGACAAGTCTTTCGCTGATCAGAGAAAATGAATTGGCCGTCATCGCCCAGGGCGAAGAGCTGTTGGCAGTCAACGTGCGACTGTCAAAGTTTTTGACCCACAGAGTAGAGTTTTTGGTAAAAAGCGCAAGTTCGGATATTGAGAAAGCGAACCTCCAGGCGGCAACGATACAGGCACTCAACCGCAATATTTTGATCGGCATCGCCGCTCTGAGCCTCGTGAGCTCCTTCCTCATCGTGTGGCTCTATGTCGGGCGTAATCTGATTGCCAGACTGACTGCACTAAGCGACAGCATGCTAGCGATAGCTGGTGGCAACCTCAGGGCGCCTTTGCCGGAACCCGGCAGTGGTGACGAGATCGGCCGCATGGCAGAGTCCCTGGTCGTTTTTCGTGATACAGCAATCGAAGTTGCAGAAAACAATTTGCGCGACATTGAAACGGCGCGTCGAAGACTGGTCGATGCCATCGAAAATTCATCCGAAGGATTCGCTTTCTTCGATCCTGATGACCGTCTGGTGCTTTGTAACACCCGGTATAGGGAATTGATTGACCCGAATACGGACATTGATATTGAACCGGGAACGGCGTTTGAGAATATCATTAGGAGTGCTGCCAAGAATGGACACATAGTTGATGCAGAGGACCGTATAGACGAGTGGGTTGCAGACCGTTTGGCGTTTCATCATGACCCAGGTGAACCACGGATTCAGCGACGTAAGGGTGGTCAGTGGCTTTTGATCACAGAACGCAAGACCGGGGATGGCGGAACGGTCGCCATTTACTCCGACATTACGGACCTGAAACAGCACGAGGAGGAACTCACGGCAAAGTCGAACACGTTGGAAGAAACCAACAAGAGACTCAAAAAAGCCCAGGAACAAATCTCGAAATACCTCGATCCGAATGTAACTGAAAAAATATTCAAGGGTGAATTTACAGCAGAGCTGTCTCACAAGCGAACAAAGTTGACGATGTTTTTTTCCGATATCAAGGATTTCACCCAATTTACCGATGCGTCTGATCCTGAAGATGTGGCAAGGTTGCTCAATGAATACTTGGGGGAGATGGCTCAGATCGTCCGGACATGGGGTGGAACCATCCCGCAGTTTACCGGGGATAGCATTTATGCAATCTTTGGGGCACCTGATTCAAAGGGGAGCCGAAGAGATGCTTTGGCGTGTTTACGTATGGCGTTGGAGATGCAAATGAAGATGAAAACCCTTCGGGAGAAATGGTGGAACGAGGGTATCCAATTTCCTTTCGAAATCCGATGTGGTATTCATACGGGTATGGCCGATGTGGGCAATTATGGTTCCGAAGGATTTATGGAATATTCAGCCATCGGCCTGAACACAAATCTTGCTTCCCGCCTGGAACAAGCTTGTCAACCTGGTGAGATATACCTATCACATACCTCGTGGGCTTTGGTTAAAGAAGAGATACCTTGCGAGGAAGTCGGCACTATTGAGGTTAAAGGGTTCCACTATCCCATTCAGACATACCGTGTTCTACAGAATGATGAGGAAATAGCTCTTGAAACTTGAAACTGAATTTAATAAATAGCAGTGTATTACAGCCAAATTATGCAGATCAAAATAGTGCGATCCAACTCATCAACGGTGCAGGGGCCTTCTGAAAAGTTGTGATATCCACTTTCTTCTGGAAAAGCGATAAAACCTACCTGCCTTGACAGGTTGACATAAAGTAGATCTTCCTTGGATCTAACATGCCAATTTACGCGTCATTTCAGCCAGGTGCGTTACTCGCGGCTATCTTACGGATTCAAAATTTTAAAAGAACTATGACCGGGAATGAACCTACCCAACTATTTTATTCCGCATTTAGCGAAAATACTTGAGCAAGGTTTGGCTCCTCCATTATGGAATCCAAATCTATGTGGCTATTAAATATCACCGCTAAATAGACTCGGATCCCATCAGCGCGGGCTTGATCATACTCGCTCTCATAAATTATCTTCATGAGAATACCCTCCATTGCAATGCCCGTTTCAGCTTCTATTCTCTGTGCTGCCAAATACATGCGTTTCGCCTGCAAGTCACTGATTTCAATAATTTCTTCTGATATTTCAAGTCCTCCTATTTAGTTTTTCCACCCCTCATAATCTCAAGAGCCAGATCCGGTCTAGGCGGCGGCAAACCAAAGCGTGGACCGCACATTATATTACTGACATTGACATTGCTTTCTGACACTCTCTTGCCATAGTAAATTCTTTAAACAGCTTTGCACAAGCTATCCGGTCCCGTAAGGGCACCTTATCTACCCCTATCCCAGAGAAGCCTTATTTCTTTCCTGGACTCATGGTTTCATTAAAAATTTCACTAGCCACATCAGCTGCCCGTTTAAGTGCCTCATCTCTTAAGTGTGCATACCGCTGCGTCATTTTCGGATCTTTATGCGTGAGTAGTTTCTGCAGTGTATATATATCCACTTTACCGCTGGAAGCCATGAAGGAGGCATAAACATGCCTTAGGCCATGGAGCGGCCTGAATCCCTTCGGCAACCCTGCGGCGATTTTTATTTTATTTGTCGCCTTCCCAATATTTACCCTCTGGCGTCCCCCTCTCCCTGGGAATACATACTTGCTGGTTTTAGGATGTCCGTTTAAGAGCTTTCTGGTAGACTCGTTCATAGGGATAATCTGATCCGGCCCGCCTTTCGGATCCAAGATTTTAATAAATCCTCGCTCGAAATCAATATCTCTCCATTTTAATTTGAACATTTCACCGCGCCGCATACCGGTATAAAGAGCCATTTTCATCATAGGTCCGGCTTGGGCATGATTGTCATTCTCAATCGCTTGAAGGAGCTTCTTGAGTTGCTCCTGTGTCAGATCTTCAGTTTTCTGATTGTCGACAGATGGTATTTTGATACCAAATGAAAAATTGCTACATAGTCCATGATCTGACCCGAATTTAACGATCCGCTTAAAGAGCTTTAAAACATGAGAAACGGTTTGGGGGGACCGTTTTTTCAAGAGCTTCAATCGCAGACGGTCAACATCCAAAGGCAGAATCTCAGAGGGTTCTTTGTTACTAAATGATGGTTTTATGTGGAGATCATATTGACTGTTATATGTTTTCCAGCCCTTGAGGTGAGGATTCTGTTTTTTGTATTCTTGCCACAAGCGGTCGATGGTCCACTTACCCTCTTGGGCTTTCTTTTCTTTCTCCATCTTCTCTCTTTTTTCTTTTCTGGTAAGACGCTTCCCCTCTATAAGCTCTCCACGTATCCGAGCAGCCCTTGCCGGTGTCATGGCATCACGATATTGACATCCGACCTTAGTTTCGATAGTTTTGCCATCCAATTTATAGACCGCATAATATACGCGCTCTATTCCATGACGACCCTTACGAGTTTTTGTTCTAAAATAAATACCCGGATACAGGGTCTTGATTCTTCCCTGCATTGCACCTCCAATTTTTGTAGGTATGGACTTACGGCTGGAAAATTCAATAGGACAAATAAAAGCTAAAAACTAAATGAATAGAGGTTGAAACCATATTTTTCCAACCACTTTTCCAACCTAAAAGGACTATATCAGATTATAAAAAATTATGTCAATATTTTTTAATTTGATTATTATCTCTTATTTATAGGTAGTTAAGTATTAGAAGTTATAAAAGAGTACAATAACAAAATGTATATATTTTCAGCCTCCGGAGCTGAAGGTCGCGCGCTCAACTTGCGCCGGGCGTACCATAATAACAAAAAGGACTTATGATTATTTCATACGTCCTTTTTGTTAAATTGGGTAATAAAAATCCCTGTTACGATCAAAACCAAGGCAATAAGGATATTACCTGTTATCGGCTCTTTTAATATCAGTCCACCAAGCAGCACACCAACAATCGGCATGATAAATATAAAAGTATGTAGGGATACGGCGCCATAACGCTGTAAAAGCATATTCCAGGCAACAAAGCCAAAGCTGCCGGTGATCAAGCCTTGATACAAGATAGCCGCAACAACTCCCCCACCCGGCGCATTCATCATGGGCTTGTCAAAAAAAAATGCACAGATATACAGAAATGGGACGGCGAACAATAGGGGAAAGAAAACCATCTGAAAGGGGCGATAATTTTGAATGATTTTTTTAGTATACACGCCGCTGCAAGCCCAGAGCAGAGTAGCGCAGAAAATGATGATGTCACCGGTTTTGAGCTCACCCGAAATATCACGTTTCTGCAAAAATACGAAAAGTATTCCCGAAAAACCCATCAGAATTCCTAACAGCTTACCAAGGGTAATCCGATCATCTCGCGTAAAGAAATGGCTCAACAGCAGCACCAGAAATGGAACCAGATTAACGATAAGGGCGCCCCGTGAAGCGAATGTTTTACTGAGGCCCACATAGAACAAGCTAATTTGGGCTACAAACAGAACTGATATGATTAAAAGTTGATGGGCTTGACCCTTTCTGAAGCGAATGGGTTGGTGAGTGAAACGAGCCCACAGAAATATGGCCACGACGGCGATGCTGAAACGTACGGCAGCCGCTGTAAACGTACCCAGACCCGTCAGTGTGAATTTTATGGCCACCGCATTGGCCCCAAAAAGGGTGCACAGAAAAATGGCCAACACCGACGCCTGTAACGAAAGGGGTCTGTGAGTCGATTCACTTTGGGCGACGATTCCGTATCGTTGAAACATTGAATTCTCTATTTGCCTGCTTAGACTAAAATACTGACACTTATCATCAACCAACAAGGCCAAGATGTAGCTAAGGCCGAATACAAATCCGACCGATAGTATTATTACTGAGAAGAGTCAAAAGCAGACCCCATTAAACTTTTTGGCGTTGGCTTTTGCATGCCCTCCTGTAAACGCCTTTATGTGCACAGGCACTTAAATTTGCAGTTTATAGTTCAAGCAAGTAAAAGGTTGTTATACGAATCTTGCATGAAATTTGATGAGAAAAAACGACCATCATGCACTTTTCCCATTTTGTGTGATAGATTGTAATCAGGGTGCAAGCAACACCCGCTGCCATGTGCCATTATTCAAAACATAGAGCTCCCTGAGGTGAATCCAGTCGAAGCGTCCCTCCCAGAATTCCATTTTATCGGGAATCAGGCAATACCCACCCCAGGAGCCAGGACAGGGTATGGGTTTTCCCTTGTACCGACGTTTGATCTGATTAACTTTTTCTATCAGATCTTCCCTTCCCTCAATGACACTGCTCTGGGGAACCGCAGCCGAGGCAGCCTGGTTTTCCCGTCTGCGGGCTCTCCAGTCAGCTTCTGCCTCTTTACGGGAGAGCTTTAAAACCCTGCCATCAATGCGAATCTGGCGCGGGGGAAAATGCCAGTAAAAAACCAGTACCGCCGACGGGTTAGCACCCAGCTCCTTACTCTTATTGCTTTCATTGTCCGTATAAAAGGAAAACCCGCCGTGAACAAGCCCTTTGAATAGAACTGACCTGGCAGCAGGTCTGTCTTCAGGCGTTGTGGTTGCCAGAGTAGCAATGTCAGGCCGGAGTAGGTTAGACCAGGGAAGGATCGCTTCGAACAGACGCCTGATAACCTGGGTTCCCCGGGAGATTACCCGGTTTTTCGGAAACAATCCTCCCTTACCCGTCCGGGCCTCCTCATGCCATTTGTGGAATAGGTTTATAGGATCCGCTACGGAATCATTACTTTCCACAGTGACCTCGGTAAAACTTGTTGGTGACCTTATCTTACGCTTCTGCCCGATTTTCTCGAGAAATTATTTTCAACTGTGTAATACACTTGAAGCAATTATGCGTTGCACAGTCAATGAATTTATTATCATCAAGATTTTATTCAACAACTTTTAACTCCGTAATTTCTTTCGTCTGCTCTGTAAACTTAATGTTAAGATGATGTGGATCCATGCTTTGTGCTGGATTGTTTCCGGGATGAAAACCCTATCCGATTGTCTTTGCAATGGAATATTATTCGCTTATATCAGGTTCGGGTGAAGCGGTTATATCCACTTTTCACTGCAGACTTGCACGAGCGATGGTGAACATCTATCTGCTTTCGTTGAAATTGGGGTTTGATGCAGCTAAATCCACTTAAAAGTTCTGCACAACCGTCCCCATCGATGACTTCGCCCCCCTGTGGTCCTGTAGATCGTTAACCCAGGTGACGACCAAGCGCATCTGCCATCCGGATGGCCTCTATGATCCCTTCGGGTGTCAAATCGAATCTCACATTGTGCAAATAGCTTTGTTTGTTTTCAAAAACCGGATGAATGGCTGCATCCAATTCCCTGTCTGTAACTTCCTCCAGGCCGATTTGCGCCAATGTGGTCGGCAGTCCGACAGATCTGCAGAATGCGTATACTTCATCTATCAAAGTCTGTGGCCTTGCTTCAAGGAATAGCCCGGCCAGGGTACCGAATGCCACCTTTTCGCCGTGATAATATGCGTGCGTATCTTCCAGATTGCAGAGGCAGTCATGAATACCATGTGCAGTTGAGAGACCGCCTGATTCGAAACCAAGACCGCTGAGAAGGGTATTGGCTTCTACAATGCACTCAAGCGCTGGATTTACCAAATTGTTTTCACACGCGATCTTGGCTGTGCTGCCGTATGTTAAAAGGGTCTTGTAGCATGCTTCGGCAAGGGACATGATTGCCCTAAGATTGAATCCACCACATACGTTTCGGAAATAAGATCGATCACAGGTCTCCGCTTCAAACCATGTTGCAAGAGCGTCGCCCATTCCGGAAACAAGAAACCTTGCCGGTGCTTCAGCAATGATCCTCGTATCCACCAGAACATAATCGGGGTTGCTTGTGGTGAAATAGTCGACAATCGAACCTTCCTTACTGTAAACGACACAAGCACTTGCGGTGGGTGCGTCTGTAGCGGCGATGGTAGGCGCTGCGATATATTTGACACCCAATTGATTGGCAACCACCCTGGCCGTGTCAATGGTTTTCCCACCCCCCATGCCGATGATGAAATCATAAACACCACCTTTTGCTATCTCGAGCACCCTGTTGATCTCATCCCAGGTGCACGCACCACTGAATTTCTCATATTTGATTTCGCATATACTTTTCCAGGTTGAAAGGTTTTCCGGAATAATTCTCTTAACGGCTGTATTTGTAGCGAGAATAAAAACTCTTTTCTTTTTAAGTTCTTCAATTTCCCCAAGATTTCGGAGAATATCCTTCCCCTGTATATAACACCCTGGGAAAAAGGCTTTTCGTATCATTGGTTAACCCTCCCTTCTCAATATATTGTGGCCAATCGGGATTCCGACCTATGGCGACCCCATACCAGAAAGCCAAACTTCACGGGACTTGTGACCTATTGAGAGTATCGCGCCCTCCACGCTCTTGAAAAAATTGCCAGAAATCTACTAATCCAGCAAGAAAAAATATTGTGATACCATCATTTCATTGAGAGCCTGCTGATTTGTGATACCATGTTTTTCTAATGTTCGTCGAAATGTAATATTCTCTTATCAAATGGTTGGACTGGGCTGTGGTCTGAAGGATATATCTCAGATGGAATAGATCCTATTCGTTCATTAATGTAATAAATACGTTCCGGCTTTTGCCTCGGCGGCTAAAGATATTGCGAATAATTCGAGACCGACCACACCCCAATCCTCGGCTATTAGTCTACAGCTTTTTTAGCAGAATCGACGGCCTCATCCAATTTTTGACCAGCCTTTTCTGCCGGGCCTTTTTCGCAACCAATGGTCGCGACCGCTACAAACGAACACAAGACACATAAAAAAATGACTTTTTTCAGATTTTTCATTGGCTATTTCCTTTCGATGTTTATTCCAATAAAAAATGGCTTCCATTTCCGAGTCGGTTATAGACAGCAAGAATCGCTTGACTTCCTGGTTATAAATTATGATATATTTGCGTGTTCAATAAATGAATTGAGTGGATAAACCCATCAGAGTTTGAACATTTCAAAAACGATTTCATGTTTCCATGCATATAATTGCTTTCATTGCCAGCCTTGTTGTTGCTGCTCAAATAATCGTAACCATCATCGTCGGTTCCAGCATCTGCCCCACGAAAGGGTGTAAGATCGTCGAAGGGCTCACGATTATCTCGCCGCTGCTATTGAACTTTCTAGGCCTGTTGTTTTTTCAGGCGGTATTCTGGGCACGCAGGTTATTAAAGGGAAAAGAGTTCTGGGGGTTCAATCCACTCGGAGTCATACTGCTTTGCGGTCTTGCTTTCGATTCAACGCTTATAGCCTATCAAATTTACGTAGCGCAAACTTTTTGCGGTTATTGTCTATTTGTATTTGGGTTTGTACTGCTGTTGAACCTGTTGAACGGGCTCAAACAGGTGTTCTTGGGTTTGTCCATCATAGGAGCGATTCTCTTTTCATTTTCCATATTGAGCTTTGTGCCAGGAGGGTCTGTTTCAAAGATGTTTTCGTTAAAACAGGCAGCCTACGGCTTGAAATCATGCTCGGCGCCCACTAAGGAGATCTACCTCTTATTTTCATCCAATTGCCCTCACTGTCAATCGGTCATAAAAAGTCTGAACCAATGCAATAGCTGCGACCTTTACCTTAACCCAATCGATGACATTAAAAAGTTGGATATCGACGGGATAACGTTGAACGAAGGATTTTCACCACGCATCAACGGTCACATTCTTACGGTGCTGGGCATAGACACGATTCCGGTTCTCATTTCAAAAGGACCTGACACCTACAGTATCATTAAGGGTGAGAAAAATATTCTGAACTACATCCGCCACACCTGCTTCACGTCCGATGATGTGATCTTCCTGGACAGGTCGATCAGCACAGATGATGAGGAGATAAGCGTATTTAGCGAAGAGTCCGGGGAGTGTTCCGTAACTGTAGACTGTGCTGAAAGCGAATATCCCAATTAAATTAGCTGAATTATAAAGGCAACATCTGAAATAATCTCCGGAAAAGGCCTCTCCCACCTCCTTGTTTGTGCCCAGAAGAGCTACCATCTCCTGAAAAATCTCTTTACAGAGAACAACAACGGATTTTGCCCCGGGAACATTAGACGCGGCAGGACCTTTTGGCCCTTGCTCTATGTCAAAGGAAACTTGATCGCCTTCATTGAGGGATTTAAAACCATCAGCGTTTATTCCTGAATGATGAACAAATACATCCGATCCATTTTCCTGCTCAATGAATCCGAATCCTTTGTGGTCGTTAAACCATTTAACAATTCCATATTTATGGCAGTTGTTATTGTGACACCATCGATTCGGTTTTATGTATTCCGTATCGCCCTATCAGACTGGATGATTTTATTTTACCCACTTCTTTTCCGGGTATAAACACTGCTTTAATATGAAGTGGTTCGGCCTGGTCCAAACCTGAGGGACAAAATTGCCCGGTTAAGATTCCCACACGCCAGCCGTTAAAATCAAGGTATCGAGTGGCTTTCTTGTAACCATAGACGCTGGTTTTATCTGCAGAGACTTTTACCTGTAGTTCCGCCGAGGGTGAAATGCGATCCAGAAGAAACACGAAGACTGCATACTCGACGATTTCTTCCGTTTTTTCTGAAGATGGAGAGACAGCCTTACTGCCGGCAAATTTAAAAAGCGCCATATAGGAATCAGGAAAGAGGTTTGCACTTTTCGGTAGAAAGGTAGCCGGTACGATAAACATTACCGGTTCGGGTTTGGTTGAGTATAAAGGTTCTACCCGGGTCTCTTTTACGACGATATTGTTTTTTTCAGATCTATATCGACTTAGAAACAGGGCCGATGCTCTGCGACCCAGAGGTCCTTCAAAATCGATCTTTCCTGCAATGGTTTTTTCTGACGGGATGCTTTTTTCTGTTTGGTAGATATAGAGCTCGGTTCCTGAAAATTTCAATTCCTTTCCGATCAAAAAAGAACCTGCGTCGATCTCTTTTTCAAACCTGACATTATTGGATCGGTATTGATCGGCCATGATAATTTTATTATGGATGGCCACAGTGACTGCAGCTGCATCTTCCGGCATTTGGTCCAGGGAAACGGCAATTGGATCCGGGAGATTGATTTGACCCAATTGAGCCATTTTCTGTTTAAAGTTTTCTAGTTGTTCCTGCATTCCTGCACAGCCGAAGGTAAGGAACATCATAACTGCCGGTATAACATAGCGATATTTCAATAAAGAAGAAAACATGTCTGTCCTCCAAAGAAAAAGGTAACGAGACCTTTATAAATCAATACGTTTCTTTTTTTACTAAAATTGAAGAATCTCGCATCATGCGAAGCACTGCCGCAGGCAGAACCCACGGGGAATGCCCTCACTGTTGCGGTTCAGGGTGCCGTTAATTCGTTGGGCCACATCTTTGCCTTAAGAGTATCCCTTAAACGTTTTTGCTCGGGTGATAAGGGAGTCATCTTGAGTTCGCCGGGTTGGTAACCCTTTTGGCCAGGTCCCGACGGCGCTGCTTGAATTTGATCACGAGCAGGTTTTGCCAAGGCTTTTGGTTTTTGATCCATTTTATACTGGTCTATAGCCTGATGCGTTTTTCCCCCCATGAACCCGTCGGCAGGACCGGGGTTATAGCCCGCATCGATCAAAGCAAGCTGTGCCTTTTTTATCAGAGGATCCGAAACTGGCTTTGCTAAACGCGTGTGAAAAAGACCGGCCAGAACAGGTTTTCCCAGTTCGAGCGTATTGTTTTGTTTTCTTCCGGCCTTAAATATCGCCTTGATATAAAGCTTCTCACCGGTAAGAGAGATTCTGCATCGGGCGATGTCGACGTACCAGCCGGAATGGTCGAGGTGCACCCTGTTAAACCCGGTTTTGGCAATTCCGTCCGGTCCCCGGAAGATTAGTTTCTCTCCCTCCAAGCCATCTGGTGTTCCACTTAGTCTGAGTTCGGTTTGATCGTCAGGGCTTAGACGGTCGAGATAAAAGGCGAAAACATAATAATCCCGAATTCCCTTGGGTATTTGACCGGGCTTTCCCGCAGGAACGGCGTTATCGAGTATAAAACCCAATGTTAATGCGTTGTTTGAAAATGAATCGAAATCATTTTTTGTTAGCTTTTCTGCCGGTACAAAAAAAAGATTCAACTCCGGTCTGACCGGATATATCGGTCTTGTTTCCGCCTTGTTGATGATGATATTTTTAGAGGTTAATTTGTATTCGGTCTCCAGGGCTACGATGGTCCTCCTATTGGCTGCGTCAAGAAAATGAAGAAGCCCTTTAAGCCGTGCAAAACCGTTGTTTTTATCCGGAGTCAGGTACTCGTCTACAATGGTTTGCAAAAGCTCAAAACCGGCATATCTGAATTGGGGTTCCAACAGCTTTTGGGTTATGCCCGGGGAAAAAACGATTTCAGGCCAGTCTCCCTTGGGCTGAGGCTGACCATGCATTTCAAGTACAATGGCGGATATAACCATGACAAGCTCGGGGGGTGCTTTGTCGGTGTCCATACTGATAAGCTTGCCCGGGAGATTTTCCGCTCCGGTCGAAATGCATATTCCAGGAAGCATGAAGAACGGCAGGAACAAAATAACTAGATATATGGTCATTCTTTGTGATTTCATCGTGTGCAACCTCATTCCAATTTAATTTATCACCAAGGTTTATATCCCGGGCTATGACCGGTAATTTCTTTTGTCGTTTGGTCCGCAACAACGTTGCCGTAATTTTTGAGGGCAACTTCCGTCACAACTTTACCCGTTTTACCGTATACCGCGCCAATTGATTTCTCATAGGGTTCTAAATGCTTTCCTATCTTAGTAACGACAAAAGCATTGGTAGCTGCCTGTCCCGTACCGGTAAGTATAGCCTCGCCCTGTGAAGCACCGCCTTCAAGTTCTGCTCCATACGCATCGGCACCAGCACGCAAAGCCTGAATGCCTGTTGTCGCCCCCCACACAGCTGTAGTGGTTTTAACTCCGCCACTAAGTAAAGCCCCGGCAGGTGTCACGGTAAGAGCCCATCCTGCAACGGTTCCGGCTGCTGCGGTAACTTCTAAGGCCGTAATTATAGCGTCTAAAGCAGGATTTAATGAGCCTCCGGTATGGATGTATTCTCTTCCCGGCCGGATTACCGTGCCTGAATCAAGAACAACACTAACCTCATGGGTACCGTCCGGATTAACAGTCGTGTGTACCCATGTATCGTTTGAGTATATAGCCCATGTAGATATGGAACCGTCTTCGTTTTTTTCTGGGTCTAATATTTGATCGAGCGTGGCGCTCTTAGTGCCCGGCAATGTTCCCTGGGATCCAATCAGGCCCTGGCCGGGGTTCGGCTGCCCGGTCGTTGCATCTTCCTGGGTACTGCCTTGAGGGTCTATATCGTCAACCGATGTTGCAACTTCTGTCTTTTTGTCCCCCTGGTCTTCAGATGTGGTTCCCCCGGCAGAACCATTGCTATCGCCAGCAACTTCCCCTTCTTGGGCAGTTTCTCCCGGGGAACTCCCTTCCTCGACCTGTTCCTCAGCCTCTTCCTCCGTGCCAGAGGTGGTTTCCTCGTCAGAATCGTCACTGTTGCCCTCAACGTTTCCTTCTTCGCTGTCGTCGTTAGTCTCGCCCTCAACGTCCCCTTCCTGGGCAGTTTCTTCCAGGGAGTTAACTTCCTCAACCAGCTCCGCCACCTCTTCTTCCTTACCCGGATCGGTTTCGGAAGACGTTGCGATTTCGGAATCGGCACCTTCCTGCGTAACAGGTGTGAACCCGGAGGGAGGTTTTGTTTCATCAGAGCTGGTGCTTCCTGTTGCGGTCATAGGATCGCCATCGTCACTGCTTTCGTCTCTGCCGCCCCCGCCATCGCCATAAGCGTAGACGGATGTCGCCGGTATGGTCAGACCTAAAACAAGAAACAGAATTATGCACAGACAGTTTCTCATGATGTCTCCTTGGCTGAAAGTTTAAAAATAAATGGTTCAGTCGCTTGTCAACTGTATCTCTTGAATGGCACCCGGCTCTATATTGACGAATTCCGGGGCAATGCAAGCCAGTTTATGGCCACTGAACCTCGAAAGAAGCACCGGCGTGCTGTCATAACCTTGTTGATCGATATGTGTTAGGAACAATTCCGTATAGGGTGTATTAATCTTTGAACTGAATACGAGCCAGCGGCTGTTCGGAGACCAGCTGTGCCAGGAATTCATGATGTCCGTATTGCATTGCATGCGTCTGGCGTTGCCGCCTTTGGCGGGTATGATGTACAGTTCACTGCCTGGCTGTATGGCCAGACCGGTCTCACACTGGGTAAAAACAATCCATTTGCCGTCAGGTGAAAAGCGCGGGAAATAGTTGCTCATGCCGTTATGACTTGCACCCGCCACGGGTTCTGGCACACCACCCCTACCATTATTGAACGGCACTCGATATAAATTATATTTGATCTGATACTTTTTGTTGAGGTCTGCAATTCGTACATCTGACCCGACATTGATGTAATTCTTTCCATCTAGTGCGTCAAGAAGTTGTTTCTCTACTTTCGCCCTTGAGAAAACGATGTATTTGCCGTCGGGGCTCCACACCGGGCAGGTCTGAACATATTGCGGGTCATCGGCCCCGGGCAAGGGAAAAAATCTTCTGTCTTCAATGGAATAAAAGGCGAGCAGTCCCTGGGCAGGAAAGAAGAATTGGGAAAATTCGAGATCCGACAGCATGGCGAAAAAGGATTGTTCCTTGACAGTACTTATGACATGTTTTCCATCCGGTGAGATTTTTGAGAAAAAGCCTTGGCTTTTCCTCTTTACAGGATTTTGAAAATCGTTCCATGTGATCAAATCCTTCCGGGTTAACAGCATGTGTTCTCTTGTCGGGGCCAACGCATAGCCACCCTTGTCATTCATGTAGTCTACATCCATGCCAAATATCCGGCCGTTTTTCGAAAAATGATGGCAGTTCCCGCAAAACATGAGATTCTTCATTATGACACGCGGGGTCTCGTATGATGCAACAGTGCCGAAACGCCATACCGATCGTTCAGGATACTGCTTGGCCCGTGCAAAAGGAAGAGGCATCTGCAGGTAAAATATGGGAGCCCCGACCGCGTCCTGTGAGGTTGATATGGTGATCGCTGCCCTGGTGACCGTCTTGTAAGATCTTCTTGTATTGACACCTGCTATTGTTACGGTGGCCTTACGACCGACTGAATTGGCCTTCACTATTTCCCAGATATCTCTCCCGGGAGTCCATGTTGTGGCATCCGTTACGATGTGGATTCCGTTTCCGTTGTTTTCGAATCTAATTGTGATGAGCCATAAATCCGAGTGGAGGTACTGATCGCTCCAGGTAAACGTCGGCGAAGCAATATCCCGGGGGAAGAGGGCTTCATTGTAGGGATTCAGAATGTCAAATTCCGGATAATATGTATTGGGGTCAAATCCGGCATTTATAGACCGTATGATCTCGGTCGCATTGTCGATTGAATGTGTCAGTTTGTGAGACCCGCTCACAAGATAGATGTCGTGGCGCAGCAAGGCTTTTTGCGGAATGATTTTGAAAGTGCAGGCACAAAAAAAAACCAAACTGCACAACACTATAGCCAAAGGAGTCCTGCGTATTTCTTGAAACCGCCTCATGTCATTCACATATCGTTGGTGGCCTTGATCAAGTCTGTCAAGGCTTTTCCACTTGGCAACGTGCTATACGCATGTCACATATACTCACCTGCCATGAAAACAGGGCAGGTGACGAGATGTTGCTTTCAATTCGGGGGAGCATATAAATTGCGTCATACTATGTCAAGGATGTACTTAATAAATATCACAAGAAAAACTCATAATTATTGGTTCATAATTATGAACGCTTTCCAAGGTTGCTTTTTAAAATAACAGCATGGAAATCGTATTTAAAAAATGAACACAATGCTTGACAATTGTCACGTGACGGTTTACATAAAATGGCATGATAAAAAGAGAACTACCTCCAACACATCCTGGAGAAATGCTCAGAGAAGATTTCATGCCAGACTTCGATCTGAGTACTTCTTCAATGGCTAAAGCCTTGGGTGTCTCTCGCCAGACAATTAATGAAATTTTAAGAGAACGACGTTCTATAACACCTTCTATGTCGTTGAGGCTGTCTCGCCTTTTCGGCAATTCTCCAGAATTCTGGCTTAACGTTCAACATGCTTGGGACTTGTGGAATTCAGAACAGCGTTTCAAAAATGAGCTTGAACAAATTCAGCCTTTAAATGGCGCTTAGTTGTGGAATCACCCAAAGTAGACAATCGAAGCACAGTCAAGGTTTCTCAGATTATGTCAACCAATTGATACCAAAGGCAATCCAACCTGGTGTCGGTTCTATCCCTAAAAAAAGGAGATTAAAAATGACAACAAGCGACGTATTCGAAAAAAAGCCCCTTTGGTTGCTGATAGAGGAAAGCATCCTTGCGATCGATTCAAAGGATCTCGATGGGGGAAAACTGGAGCCATCAATTCAACAGATTGCAGGTGAACTTGACAATGCCGGTTACAATGTTTCGCGTCACGGAGGAAATTTACTTAAATTGAGATGGGCGGTCGATAAAGCGAAAAAGGTCGGACATCCCCTGTTGAAGGATTTCAACACTGCAATCGCGGCCTTTACACTGGAGGACTTGGCTGACCCTTATAGAGCAACCAGTAAGCTTCTTGACGACATCGCAGATACGTGGCCGGATCTCAGAAACTCCGAGGTCAGGGCAGATGTAATTCAGATTGTCGAGAAGACCAAGCTCGACCTGCTGATCGCCAAGGCAAAAGACCTGTCAGGCGATGCAGGTATCCGATTACTCATTAAAGAACAGGTGGCTTCCCAGGTCATCACCCGTGCCTTGGAGATTTCCGATGAGAAACTGAAACAGGTGAGGGCTGAGATAAAGAAAGAGCTTGCCGAAAGGGAAAGAGTAGCGACCCTGCTTGAGGCGGTAGCGGGTAAATCCGATGAAGAAAAGGTCAGACACCTGTTTGAGAAAAACGTCTCCGTAGAAATGATGATTGAGATGGCCAAAATTGACCAGGTCGTAATCGATGCCGCCAAACAGGCCATGGAAGAAGAGCTAAAGGAAAAACAAAGGCTGGCAGAAGAGGAAGCCGCACGGAAAAAGGCGGAGGCAGCAGGGCCGGCCTTGGAAGATATACCTTCGGATGAGTTGATCGGTTACATTGAATCCATCCGCGAGATTATGGAATTCAGCGAGGAAGAGAAAGAAATCAGGATTATGTGCGAGCAGAGTTCCATCCCAAAAAGTCTTGTGGATATTGCCGTTTCCGAGCCTGACAAACTGGATGAACTTGAGAAAAATGCGGAGGGATAAGGGGCCGGTGTTTATATTAAAGGCTGTAAAGAAGACCGTATGTCAGATTGTTCCCGATCAAGAACCGTCCCCCGTGCTTGATTGACTGAACCGAAAAAGCGAGCTTATTCCCCGTAGCTTGCTGCGGGGTTAGCGAGCGAATCTAGATTAGAAGCTATCTCAAAAAAGTTTTTTGGCCCAATTTCTGTGTTGGTCCCTTGCTTCAACTCCTCGGAATACTTGAGTATGCACCCCAAGGGCATTTCCTGCGGGCACCTGCGGGTTGAAGTTCGGGCCCGCCTTGAACTTGAGCCAAAACCCTTTTTTTGAGATGGCTTCTAACAAGACCAGAGATGTTTTCATGCCTTTCCATTACCGGCAACGACCCCGGCAACAATTTTAAATTGAAGAAAGATCTTATGAAATACGATGCGATTCTGGTCGCGGGAGAGAGTAAAGGCAGTTACACTGTCTGTAACCAGTACAAGGCTTTGCTCAAACTGAACGATCGGTATTGTATTGAATACGTGATTGAAGCTCTCCAGAAAGCATCTTCCATCGGGGATATCTATATCGTCGGGCTCAGAAAAAGACTGATGGAGGCCCTGGCAAAAACCCGGATCGATTTAAACCAACCCAAGAAAATCCATATCCTCGAACAAAAATCCACTTTGCTGGAGAATGTCTGGCACGCGTTTCTCGAATCGCTGCCACCGTTGCATGGCCGGAAAGATTCAGCGCTTGCGGCCTTCGTCGACAAGGCCGTTTTAGTGGTACCCTGCGATTCACCATTGATCACGGCACATGAAGTGGAGCACTTTATCGCGAATTGCGATTTGAACCGCCATGACTATATACTTGGCCTGACCCCTGAAAAATGCATGCAGTATTTTTACCCTACTGAGCATAGACCCGGTATAAAAATGGCCTATCTGCACATGCGGGAAAAGAATTATCGAATCAACAACCTGCACATGGTCCGGCCGGCAAAGGTCGAACATCGAATTCACATCAACAAGATGTATGAATACCGCTACCAGAAACAGGTCTTCAACATGATCCTGTTGACCATTTACCTCCTTCGATTTCAGAGACTCAGGAATTTCAGCCTTCTCCTGGGTCTGCAATTCTCCCTCATGTCCGCCAAGCTTGGCCTACCAAGGATCACGGCCATATTCAAACGCTGGGTTCCTCGAAAGGATTTGGAAAAAGCCATCTCGCATATTCTGAATACACGCTTTACAAGCCAGGAAATTCAATTTCCCGGCGCAGCTCTGGATATTGACAACGATGCGAGTTATAAAGCCCTGGAAAGCGAGTTTGAGCATTGGCGATCACACCTGGCTGATCTGAAGCGAAACAGCGAGCACATTCCCCCTGGCTTGTCGGGGCGAACAGAAAATCTTTGATTAGAAGCAATATCGCAAGCGCGTTTTCACTTTTGTGGAAAATGCGTGCTCCATATCCGTTTCAGGGTTCATCTCCCTCCAATGCTTCCATGTCCAGAAGTGCCGAATCGATGTCCCCCCGACCACCTGCCTCATACAGCTGCACAAGACTCTGGCGCATTCTGCGGCTGAAAAAATCCAACTCCCCCAGTGCCGATGGCGCCAGCGGGACCGACGATTGCCGGGCCAGCATATCAGCATAATTGATCAGTTTTTTTCCGAACACAATATAGAAATTGTAATTGTAAGGACCGGGAGCCGATGAATCCGTGGGGTCTTCCAGCCAGCCAGCCAGTTCCTGGATCGGTTCTATAAATACTTCCCCGAGACGATCAAGAACCTGTGCCGCTTCCTGTGGATATATACCGGCGCCCATGGCGGACATGGCCTGCTGCAAAGCATCGGTTATCGCCGATTCCCTGGCGAATGGTTCTAGATTGAATTTCAAATCATAAAGATCATAGGAAGGATCCTCTTGAATCCGCTGTTGCCGGTATTGGATTTCGTCATGAAACAACCGCACATCCCTGATAAGTACTTTGTACAGATTCAAGGTGTTTTCCATTTCCAGAAAGGTTTTCCTGTTCCTTTCATCTTCAAAATTTAAATACTGACTATCCACCACGGCAGGCTCGACAGTATCCTCCAGGATATCCTGATAGTGTGACTGGTGGTATTCATCCCAGCGATTTTTTTCTGCCAGCAATGCGCGATAAATCTGCTGGTTTAAAAAAGATTCGTTTTCCAGGCGCTCCAGGAGATCCTGGGAATGGTTGACTCCTGATTGCCGGGGCTGCCTGGCGGCTTCATTCAACATTGAAAATTGAATGATCCGGCCAACCAGATCTTTTTTCAGACGCTGGTTCTGTTTTAACAAGCCCTTGATCTCTTCTGTAAGCTCGTCCTTCTCGGTTTTAAGGGTTGTATTGGCTGTCAGCAGATCAGATAGAATATAGGACCGTAGCATGACCAGCAGGTCTCCTTTGACCACAGAATAAATAACGATTGTGAGTACAATCAGGACCAAAAAAGACCAAGAAGCAACTGTTCTAGACAGGCTTGCCATGATGAGCCCCCTGGTGAAACTGGATGTTGAGTTTTGTAATTGAATTATAACCTGCCAGTCCATATAGGGTCAAGCGTCATGATCCATCTTGCCCAAATTCATGGACATGGCTATCCCGATGTGTTATGAAAATCCTCCGGCTCAAAGCCGTTGCAGTGTTAACGGGTGCACCATACATCATCTACTTCAGGAGACTTATTGGCATGACAAGATGGTTAGGTATCTGGGCTTTGTCGATCCTTCTTTTCTGGGACATCTCCACTGGCTGGGCCCTCAGTTTGAACCTTCCGGAAACTGCCTACCAGGGGGATATGGTCGTGGGCAGGTCTGACCCGGCAGCCGAAGTCTGGTTCAATAAAGAGCGTCAGGCAGTGGGTCCACAAGGTTATTTTGTCCTGCCGGTCCCGCGCGGCCAGAAAACAGATTTTCGGGTAACCGTAAAACATGAGACCGAAACTTTGTCGCGCATCATCCGCATACTGGCCTACCCCTGGCGTACTCAAAAGATCGAGGGCCTGCCTCAAAAGTATGTCAGCCCCCCTCCCGAACAGCAGAAAAGAGTCGTATCGGACAACCGCAAGGTCCAAAACGTACGAAGCGACCATCCTTACCCCGTCCCATTCTTCATCCGCAAAGGGTTTATCAGACCCGTCAACGGAAGCGTGACCAGCCCCTTTGGCCTGAAAAGAGTTTTGAACGGCAAACCCAAGAACTTCCATTCAGGCCTCGACATTGCAGCACCTCTTGGCCACCCTGTGCGTTGCCCGGCTGACGGAATTGTCAGACTGGTCGATTTGGACATGTTTTTAATGGGAAAAGCCCTGATAATCGATCACGGCCTGGGCGTCACTTCCATTTTTATTCACCTGGATTCCATAACGGTTAACACCGGAGAATTGGTCAGGCAAGGGGAACTCATTGCACGCGTGGGAAAGACAGGCCGGGCAACAGGTCCCCATCTCCATTGGGGTGTCAGTGCCAGCCGGACACCCCTGGACCCCCTGCGGCTGATTGACCGTCAATTCCTTTACTGAGTTCCAACCTGCGGAGCGAGTGGCTCAAGAATCTCCCTCCAAGAAAAACTAGCTTCCCACAGAATAACATTGCATGGTATATAACCATCATGCCTGTATACGAATATGAACATATAGAACATTCCTGTACCATGGGTCGGATATTTGAAGTCACCCAGCGTCTGGAAGAGCGCCCCCTCAGCAATTGCCCTCGATGCGGCCGGCCCATAAAAAAACTGATCTCGCTTGTGGGCGTCAGTACGCCCAAGACCAACAGCGAACTCAGGGATCTGGGGTTTACAAAACTGGTCAAGCGAGATGACGGTATCTATGAAAACGTTACCGCCAGAAATGGGGATAGCCGCTATATGGAGCGGGGAAAGCCGGAAACAGTGCCGAATGTTGCCAATGTTAAAACCGATTAGTCTCTTAACTGAAATATTTGTGTCCGTTGTGCCCAAAAAAAGCAATCACGAAAACACGAAATCTGAAAAACACGTAATTTTTAATAACCTTTTTCGTGGTTTCGACCTTTCGTGATTTCGTGATAAATGCAATAAGCGGTTGACTGCTTAAAGCTTACCGCTTATGGCTTACAGCTTGTCAAGGAGACCCCACCATGGCGGATTTGATGCGCCAGGTCGAAGAAGTTGCCAGCCTCATCACAGATGCAGAACGCGTGCTAGTGTTCACCGGTGCCGGTGTCAGCACGGAATCCGGGATTCCCGATTTCAGGGGAACAGATGGTATCTGGCAGAAATACGACCCCGAAGATTTTACCATTCAGAAATTCCTGTCCGATAAGCAGGTCAGAAAGACCCAGTGGCAACTGCTCTCCAACGGCGACCTTGCCATGTCAAAGGTTCAGCCCAATCCAACCCATTACGCCATCACCGAACTGGAAAACATGGGAAAACTCTATGGGGTCGTCACCCAGAATGTGGACGGCCTCCATCAAAAAGCCGGTGTATCCCAGGAAAAGGTATTTCAACTTCACGGCGACCTGAGTCACGCCGTCTGTCTGGGATGTGGACGCCGGTATCCCATGGACATGGTTGCCGAATGGTTAAACCAGGGCATGGAAGACCCCGCATGCCATTTATGCATGGGCATGCTGAAGCCGGATGCCGTTCTGTTTGGTGAACAGCTGCCAATCAAAGTTCTTCTGGAATCTGAACGCCGCTCCAGGAAATGCGACGTCTGCATGGTGCTGGGGTCAACCCTGTCGGTATACCCGGCCTGTCTCATCCCTCAATATGCTGCCCAGGCAGGTGCCACCCTGGTAATCATCAACATGGGCCCCACCGAACTGGACCATCTGGCACATATCCGAATCGAGGGTAAAACCGGTGATGTCACCACGGAGATCGTCCGTCTTGTCAAGGCAAACTTGGGGGGCAAACATGATTGAACGCAGAAAGCATCCACGTACAAAAATCCACTGTCGTGTCTTTTTCGAATGTAGCGATGCGCATGGCCAAGAGGTCTCACAGGACATGGGCGTGGCCCTCGACATCAGCGAAAAGGGCATGCTCCTCGAAACCAGCGTCCCCATTCACGCCTCCACCATCAAGGTGATGCTGCCGGTCAAAGAAAAAGATGTCATGGAAGTCATGGGAAATATCATATATTCCATACCCATGCCTGACAACCGCTACCACAACGGTATCATATTCCATGAGGCAGTAGATGACCTGGCCGGGTTGGTTGAAACACTTAGCCGTAGGCAGTAAGCCGTAAACCGCTTAGCGCTTACGGCTTATTGCTTACCGCTTTATTCGCCAATACCATGAGAGCGGGCGCTATAAAATAGTCCGAAAGAAGAGCCAGGACGATGGTGAGCCCTGTGAGAAATCCAAAATTGAAAATATTTTTCATGTCGGCAAACATAAATATGAAAAACCCAATGGACAGAACGACCGTCGTCACCAGCATGGCTCTACCGGTGGTGTGAAGTGTTTCCTGAACAGCCCAGACAGGGTCCCCTTTCTCTTCGTAGTATCGCCTGAAATTGTGCATGAAGTGGATGGTATCGTCCACGGCCAGTCCGATGGCAATGCTCCCCACCATCATCGTGAAAGCATCCATGGGGAATGAGAGTGCTCCCATAACACCCAGCATGACAAGAATCGGTGTGATGTTGGGGATCATGCTCAGAAGACCGATGCGGAGGCCTCCGATCAGCAGTATCATCAGCAGGGTAATGATGACAAATGCGATGACATAGCTCATGGCCATGCTGACCATAACATTCGAGAGCGTTCTGAACAGCAGTGGCATCATACCGGTAATCTGAAGCGTAACATCCTGAAAAACTTCATCAAAATAGCTGCCGACGTCCATCATGAGCTGCTGGTATTTAAGGGCGTCTGTAAAAGGTGCTTTGACCGTAAATCTGGCTATGGAAAACTGGCTGTCCACCATATCTTCGAGATCATCTGACCCGCTGTTTTCAAATAGAAGATATTCCTGGGCGATAACGTCACGGTTCTGCGGTATACGGTAATAGGCAGCCTGATTTTCATTCAAGGCCTGGTTGATCTCTTTCAGGATTGCCGTCAAAGACCAGGCCTTTCCGGCAAACACTTCCCCATAATCAAGAGTTTCAATATGTGTTGCCGCCTTTTCCAAGCGGTTGAGAATCAGGGGGTCATACAGACCGTTTTCCTTCCCGGTATCGATGATGATCTCCAGGTTGACAGTTCCCCGCATTTTCCGGTCAATCTGTTCTGTTGCCACTCTGACGATATTGTTCTCCGGGAACCAGCGCAACACGTCGTGTCCGAATCGTATCCTGAATATCATGGGAATCGACACCGCCAGGACCAGGCACGCAATCACCAGGATCAAAACCGGTCTCTGGGTTGAAAAACGAGCCACCCACTGTAGACTTCGGTCCATGATTGCCGGTTCGCTCCCGCCGGCGAGGGGGCGGCGTTGTTTCAAGGGCAGGGCCGCCAGCAGTGCCGGCAGCAACACCAGTGTGTAGACAAGGGCGATCACGACTCCGAAACTGGCGTACAGCCCGATGTCCGCAATAGGAGCAATTTGGGAAGTGGAAAAGGAGAGCAGGCCTGCGGCGGTGGTAATGTGGGTCATAATGCACGCCAGCCCTGAGTGACCAAGGGCATAGGCAATGGAAGTTTCTTTGTCTCCCGTTGCCTGAAAACGGTGAAAAAAGATAGCCAGGATGTGTACTGAGGCCCCCACACAAACAGCCAGCAGAAACGATGGCAGAATCTGGGTCGGAAGCTTGATGGGTGTTCCAAGAAACGCCATCAGACCGAGGGTTGAGATGAGAGAACAGACCACAACCATCAACGGCAGGACAACACCCGATATCCGGCGAAACATGACAAACAGAAAAACAGCAATGGTCATCACCGCCAGCATCACGAATTTCCGCATATCCCGCATCATGGAGGCTTTGAGACTGTGGGTGACGGCGGGTGACCCGGCTAGATACATCCTGGTGTCATCCCGGGCATGTTTTTCCATAACAGACTGAATGGCCATGATGACGGCGCTGTTTTCTTCATTGCTCAGATAGGCACTGGTGACGGACTGCGGGTCTGTACTCCCCATATCATCATCACCCGCTTCAAATCCTGCCAGCACATCTGTTTCTTTGCCAATACTCGAATAGTTCTGGGTCTTGATGACCATGGCAGTGGTGCCGCCGTCTTCAGAAATGAGAAGATTTTTGTACATGGGGTTGCTGACAACACGTTGTTTGAGCGACGCCATGGCAGTATCGTCGGTTGGAAATGTCTCCAGCAGATCCTCGACAATGAGTTCGTCATCGTTACCCCGGGTATTGCGGGCATTGATCATGCTGGTAACATCTTCGAGATAGGGGACGTTTTCCTCGATATCCTCGTGCAGGGTTTTCAACCATGTGAAGAAATCCGTGTTGAATACCTGCGGTGGTTCAATGGCGATGATGACCACTTCGTCACGACCGAACTGATCACGGAAAGCATTGTACGTCAGAATAGAGGGGTCCTTTTTATGAAGAAATCCCTCCGTTGAAAAATCGAGGGTAATCTTGGGAACCTGCGATGCAAAGGCAACCACGATCACCATCACACAAAATATCGACAGGAGTCGATGCCTGAAAGTCGTGTGGGCCAGTTTTTCTAAACTGTTTTCCAGTCGATTTCTGATACCTGCCATTTTCAGCTGTTCCCCCTGTTTTCGGCTGCTTTATCAAGGTGTTTCTTATCATAAAATATCGCTTATTCAAAGAAAAACAGCGGAGCAATAAGCAGTAAGCTCTATGCTTTAAGCCGCTTATAGCTTAAAGCTATGCCTATGCGTGATCTAAAATTGCAGGCTATCTACAAGACTGGTTCCTGCTTTTCATATGACAAAAAAATACCCGGCAGAATTTCACCGGATCAGGTGGTGAATTTCTGCCGGGCCACGACTTGTGGGATCTTTATCCTTTTTTCCGCTCAAAGGCCTTCATAAAATCACAGAGAGCCTGGACCGCCGCCAGGGGTGTTGGATTGTATATGGATGCCCGGCACCCACCCACCGAACGGTGCCCCTTCAGTCCGCCGAGCCGGTTTTCAAGGGCCTCTGCGACGAAGGTCTTTTCCAGATCTTCGTCTGGAAGACGAAAGGTCACGTTCATTGTGGAACGACTGTCCAGCGCTGTCGTCCCGCGGTAAAAATCACTTTCATCGATGGTCTTGTACAACAAGGCTGCCTTTTCCCGGTTGGTCTGGGCCATTTTTTCGAGTCCGCCAACTGTCTCTTCGATCCATTTCAGGACCAGCTGCACCGTATAAATTGCAAAACAGGGTGGGGTGTTGAACATGGAGTTCTTTGCTGCAAAGGTCGAATATCTCAAGATGGTGGGTATGGATTCCGGTACCATTTTAAGAAAATCATCCCGTATAACCACGACGCAGACACCGGCGGGCCCCATATTTTTCTGGGCGCCGGCATAAAACATGCCGAATTTACCGGCATCGAATGAACGGCTGAGGATGTCGGATGACATATCTGCGATCAGCGGCACACCGCCGGTATCCGGGAACTCCGCCCACTGGGTCCCCTTGATGGTGTTGTTGGAAGTAATATGCGCGTACACGGCGTCCGGATTGAAAGAAATGTCCCTGGGTATATAGGAAAAGTTCTTGTCCTCTGAAGAGGCCACCACACGGATGGGCTTGCCCTGAATCTCGGCCTCCTTGATGGCCTTGGTAGACCAGGTACCGGTATTGACATAATCGGCAGCCCCCCCCTGAGACAGAAAATTCATGGGCACCATGCAGAATTGCTGACTGGCGCCCCCTTGCAGAAAGAGCACATGAAAGGTTTCGTCCAGGTTCAAGAGACGCTTGATTCTCTCCACGGCATCATTGATGACATCATCGAACCATTTTGACCGGTGACTCACCTCGGTAATGGACATACCCGACCCCTTGAAATCCAGAAAAGAGGCCTGTATTTCTTCCAGCACACTGATCGGTAACGCTGCAGGCCCTGCGTTGAAATTGTAAATCCTGTTTGTCATGCGTGTTTCCTCCGTTTTTTTGCACCGGCACAAGGCTTTAGTGTTTCTTAATAGACTGGCGCTTATTAGCACAGAATTGAATCCATATGTCAATACAATCATGTTACCAGATTGTTGTTTCCAACTCAATGCCGTTAACTTACTGATGTAGCGCAGAGCTTCAGCTCTGCTTGCTCACGTCTTGGCAGGTCTAAAGACTTGCGCTACATTACTTGGAACCGGTTAGCACCTTAAGTTAACGACATTGGTTTTCCGCTTGATATATTGACAAACATGCCGGTTTCAACATAAAGATACCATCATAAATTTTCATGCGCCACCGCACCCAACGAAGCGTGAAAAAAAAGAGTGATAAAGGACATGACCGACATGAAAACCTACACCTACCCGTCCCCGGCAGCGGAAAAAAGACTAGCAGCAATCGAAAACAGGACCATCGGGTTCAAAAAAAAAGATATCAGCGCGGTCAACCGCATCATCGAAAATATCAGAAAAAACGGGGATGCCGCTCTGGTGGGTTACACCCATCAATTCGATTCCACGGCTGTGACAACGTCCTCCATCCAGGTAAGCCCACAGGAAATAGAGGCTGCCCAAAAAAATATTGATGCATCCTTTTTAAAGGCCCTCAATCGCGCGACAAGACAGATCAAGGTCTTCCATAGTAAACAACTTCAAAAATCATGGATCAGCACGGACCGCGAGGGTGTTCTTCTGGGACAACTGATCAACCCCGTAGGTGCTGCGGGTATTTATGTGCCCGGTGGCAGGGAAGGCAAAACACCCCTTGTTTCGACGGTGTTGATGTGCGCCATCCCCGCGGTACTGGCAGGCGTGAGTAGAATATCCATGCTGACCCCGCCCATGAAAAATGGTGCCGTCAACCCGCACCTGCTGGTTGCCGCAAAAAAGGCCGGTGTAAAGGATATTTACAAGGCGGGCAGTGCTTGGGCCATTGCCGCTCTGGCCTATGGTACCGAAACAATACCCAGGGCCGACGTCATCGTCGGTCCCGGCAATATCTACGTAACCCTGGCAAAGAAACTGGTCTCGGGAGATGTGGGCATCGATATGCTGGCAGGTCCCAGCGAAATCCTGATCGTGGCCGATGACAGCGCAGTGCCGGCCTACATCGCCGCAGACCTTTTGTCACAGGCAGAACACGATCCATTGTCATCTTCGATCCTGGTGACGACATCTTCAGATATCGCCAGGCACGTCACCATGGCGCTGGAAGAACAGTTGAAACCCCTGAAGAGGAAAAACATTGCTGTGGCAGCGCTCGAAAAATTCGGGGCCATCCTGGTAGTCCCGGACATCTCCGTGGCTATAAGTATTGCCAACCGGGTTGCCCCTGAGCACCTCGAACTGCAAATCAGAGACCCGTTCAGCATCATCGGAAACATCCGTCATGCCGGGGCTGTTTTTGTTGGAAACCATACACCGGAACCCGTGGGCGACTATATTGCCGGGCCAAATCACGTACTCCCCACAGCCGGAACTGCACGTTATGCGTCAGCCCTTTCCGTCGACCATTTTGTCAAGAAGACCAGTCTCATCCACTACACCGAAGCGCCTTTTAAAAAAGAGGCCCGAGACATCATGCGTCTGGCGGAGGTGGAAGGACTCGATGCGCACGTCAATTCGGTGGGAATTAGGCTAGTAGACTGATAGGCTGTAGACTATTAGGTTGCTAAATGCTATCGGCTGTGGGCTGTTAGACTGTAGGATAAAAGCCTGTGAAACTGTGCAACGCCTAACAGCCTAACAGTCTACAGCCTAAACAACCTAAGTCGCTGCAAAGCTACACCGCTACAACCGCTACCCGGTAACACCTCAGACAGCGTTTGGCTTCGGCGATGGCTTCGGGTGTTGAATAACCCTTTTCCACCTCATCAAAGCTTGTCTTACGTGTTTCCGGCGGCAACATCTCAAGGTGCTTCCTGCTCGCCTTGCCGATGCCACCAAGCACTTCTTCCCGGTCGTACACCTTAACATCCTTGTAAAACCGGTGAAAACAGTCTTCGCGGGTATATTCCAGGGGCCGACCATTGATAAGGTGGTCGATGCTCTGGGCGGCTTTCCGGCCGCCTGCGCAGGCTGTTATCAACGCACCCGGTCCGGTCTCACAATCCCCGGCAGAAAAAAACTTGGGCCGGGATGTCTGTTTGGTGACATCATCCACAATAAGGGTCTTCCAGGCTGTTGTCTCTATCCCCTCCATTCCTTCCAGAAGAGACAGATCCACGCGCTGACCAATGGCCGGCACTACCGTATCACAATCGAATCTAAATTCGGACCCCTCGATGGGAACCGGTCTCCTGCGGCCACTCTTGTCGGGTTCGCCCAGTTTCAAGCGGATGCATTCGAGTCCGACCACCCGTCCATCCTCGGCAATAACACGGACCGGCGTGGTCAAAAAGTGGAATTCAACCTTCTCTTCTTCGGCATCCCTGATTTCCACCTCATCGGCCGGCATCTCGTTGCGGGTTCTGCGGTAGACCAGGTTAACATCCTCCTTCTTGACCCTGAAGGAGCTTCGCACACAGTCAATGGCAACATTTCCGCCGCCGATCACGACAACTCTGCGCCCTTCAGGATAGGGATCCCGTCCTTGGTTGATGTCCAGGAGATATTTGACACCCGGAATGAACCCTTTGTACCCTTTTTCTTCCCCCTCGACTCGCATGGACGTGTTGTCCTGTGCCCCTATTCCGATAAATACCGCATCGAAATCATTTTCCAGCTGCTCAAGGGTGATGTCCTTTCCCACGGTGGTGTTGTAGTGAATGGTAACCCCCAAATTCTGAATCTGCTGGACCTCCCGGCGAAGAATAGCCCGGGGAAGCCGGTAGTCGGGTATACCCACTGCCGACATACCACCGGGCTCAGACAGGTGTTCATATATGGTGACGGCATGCCCCTTCAGGGCAAGATGATAGGCACAGGTAACACCTGCCGGTCCGGCACCGACAATGGCAACCTTGCCTGTCTTGGAAGACGGGACAATCCCATAGGCGGGTCCCTTATGTTTGGCCAGTTCCTGATCCGCCACAAATCGTTTAAGGTATTTTATGGACACAGCCTCGTCCAGGTTGGCTCTGCGGCAATTTTCCTCGCATGGACGCACACAGACACGCCCGACGATTCCCGGGATGGGCAGACGTGCACGAATGACATCCAGCGAATCCTGAAACCGGCCTTCCTTGATGCATTCGACATAGCGGGGAATGTCCAGATGAATGGGACAGGCTTCCATACACGGTGCCGTGACGCTGGCATGATACTGTCCGGACGTTATGGCTTTCTTTTCGTCAACCAGTTTTGCAAACTGCTCCGGGAAATGGGTCAATGCATCCAAAATCGGCAGAGGGCCGGTCTTCCCGATACCACACTTGGCTGTGCAATGAACCGTCTCGGCAATGTCTTTCAGATAAACGATGTCTGATGGCCTTCCCTGGCCGTTGCAGATCGTCTCCAGTGTTTTTGCCATGACGGTCGTTCCGGACTGGCACGGGATACACTTTCCACAGGACTGATTCCGGACAGCCTCCATGTAAACCCGGCAGAGGTCCACCACATGCACATCTTCTGAACGAAGAACAAAACCATCCCAACCCATAAAGGCCTTGATTGGTCCTGTTTCATTCAGTTTTTCAGGCCATCGAATTTCTTGGTGTGCTTTGGAATCCGTTTTTGAGCCGTCACGATTATCGACGACCTGGCCTTCCCAGGAACTGAATATGACATCTTTCATGAATATCCATCCAAGTTTAAAAGGTTAACAATTCTGGTTCGATTCCGTATTAGCTGTAAGCTTTAAGCGGTAAGCAGCTTATTGCTTAAAGCCTAACGCTTACAGCTATCTCTTCACGAATGCCCATAAAATTCGATTTGCACAATAATGTCAAGCATCTTGACATGGAAATTTTCTGAAATCTGCATATTAGAAGGTCTCTCAAAAACAGGATTTTGGTTCAAGTTCAAGGCGGCTGAGCAATTCAAACCGCAGGAATACTATGGTATTTTGAGGAGTTGAATTGCTCAGCCAACACAGAAATTGGGCCAAAAGACATTGTTGAGATGACGTCTAATGTTTGAAACTTCGTTGGCCCGTATACACCATGGTCACGCCGGCGGCATTGCATGCTTCGATGGACTGATAATCATTGGTTGAACCACCGGGTTGGATCACCGCAGAAACACCCTCCCGAATACCCACGTCAATCCCATCTCGAAAAGGAAAGAACGCGTCACTCACCATCGCAGATCCCATCAGACCACCCTTTTCTCTTGACACGCGCTGGTCGATTTCAGACAGCGCTGCAGCATCTTTCATGTCGTTGTAGGACGTCTTGAATGTCTCAAAACAGTATCGATCCGCCAGTTTCCGATAGGCTTTATCCCGTGCGATCTCGGCAACACCCACCCTGTCCTGCTCACCTGTTCCGATTCCGACGGTAACCAGATCCTTGACATAGATCACCGAGTTGGAAGTGATACCGGATTCCACCAACCAGCCGAAAAGCAGGTCCTGGTATTCCTTTTCCGTGGGCATCCGATGGATTTTGTAGGTTTGTCCCTGATAGGTACATTCCGCCGGTATCAGATCCTCTTTTGAACGTGCCGCGGGAACAAAAGACCATTGGGCGATAAAACCACCATCGATGAGGCTTTTGAACTCAACGCAGCGCTTGCCCACAAAATTTTGAAGTCTGTTGATATTGTCGATCCGGATGACCCGCAGATTTTTCTTCAGAGAAAATATCTCCATGACACCTTCTTCGAACTCCGGGGCCACGACGACTTCTGAATACTGGTTGGAAATGGCTTCTGCCGTGGCTTTGTCCACAGGTCGATTGAGAGCGATACAACCGCCGAATGCCGCTACCCGGTCCGCCATATTGGCCTTGATGTAAGCTTCGGCCAGGGTGTCCGCCTGGGCAACACCGCACGGATTGTTGTGTTTGACAATCACGACCGTTGGCTTGTCCACAAAATAGCGCAGAATATTCAGTGAATTGTCGGCATCCGTGAGGTTTGTTTTCCCGGGGTGTTTACCCGATTGGAGCAGTTCGACATCTGAAGCAAGATACTGACCCGGCTGGATGGTTTCCGTTTCACCCAGCATGAGATTACCATTCACCAGTTTGAAAAGTGCAGCTTCCTGACCTGGGTTTTCTCCATACCGCAAACCTTTTTGAACCCCATCGATCACCCAGGTGACCTTTTCATAAAACAGGGTCTGACGTTTATCCTTGTCGACAAAGCTTATTTCCATGTTGGCAGGAAAGCTGTCCTCGACGATGGTACTGTACATTTTTTTCAAATCTTCAGACATGGCTGGCTCCTTTTGACGCGATATGGGAATAAAATTACAGAGACATCTCTTAAACTTCCAGTTTTCCCAAAAATGGGAGCAAGGGTCCAAGGGTTCGGGGGTAGCTGACGGCCATAAGCTGATAGCTACCCTCGAACCCTTGTATCACCCTCGGACCCTCGAACCCTTCATTTGGATCAACCCATTCGGCATGAGTCTTCTATTATTCATACGCCGTACCTATATCTCATAGCAACCCTCGACTTCCCCCTGACTCTTGGATGCCAGAAAGTCCGCAATGGTACGATCATAAACCGCCGTATGTTCAAAGGCCTTCCGGGCGAGTCGGAAACGAAGGCCCAATGATGTAACGCCGGCGTTTTTCTCCATCTCCGCGATAACCATATCATAATCCCCCGGATCAACGACCGATGCTACCCGGATAAAATTTTTTGCCGAAGCCCTGATCATACACGGTCCACCAATATCGATATTTCCTCGAGCCTGTTCCGGGGTCACATCTTCCCGTGAAATGGTTTCCTTGAACGGGTAGAGATTCACCACCACCATATCGATGGGCACACTGTTTGTCCTGGAGAGATCCCCCTTGTGAGCGTCATTGTAGGTCTCGGTCAGGAGCCCGAGGTATATTTTGAAATCCAGGGTCTTCACGAGCCCACCCTGGGTCTCGGGTTGGCCGGTGTATTCGGACACCTGTTTCAAACAGGCGGACGATTTCTCACCAAGGATCTCTGTGAGCCTCTGATAGGTTCCGCCGGTGGAAAAAAACTGAATCTCCGGGTTGATCTGTATCAGCCGGGGAACGAAAGTGTCCAGCCCCTGCTTGTCGGAAACGCTCAAAAGAACATGATTGATCTTAACGGCATCGTCGATTTTTTCTACGACATTGATTCCCATTGTCAGCCTACCTCCTCATTGACACTTCGTGTGACATTTGCACTTCGTGCGTCATTTATCCTTCGGATGTCATTTGCCCTGCGGGCGATATTTGTCCTTCGGACGACATTTGCGCTGTGCGCGTCATTTCGCCTGCGGCTGTCATTTGCCCTACGGGCGTAATTCATTGTCGCTGAAAGCTCATAGCTTACCTAAAATTTAAAACATAAAACGATCTATATGACGCGTAGCAAATGACAATTGTTTCCCCTCCAAACCTTTGACCCTTTGTTTTTCCCCTCGAACCCTCCAACCCTCTGCCCCTTGGTTTTCCCCTCGGCCCCTCCAAACCTCCAACCCTCCAAACCTTCTTTTACCTCTCCCCCTCATGCTCGGACAGAAAGCGGTCGAAAAAAGAGACCATATAAGCATCCCGATCCACTGCCAGACGTTTACCTTCATTCGTCAGAATTCGATCTTTGATTTTTGAAAGCTTCAGTCGATACTCGCGATACCCGGTATCTTCCTTGGAGTATGGTTGGGTATCCTCAATATCCTCATGCAAATTGTGAAGACGGGCTCCCACTTCACCGGCAAAAAGAAATGCCCTGCCAATACCCACCGCTCCGATGGCATCCAGTTTGTCTGCATCAAAAAGAACCCGTGCCTCGATGGTCCTGGGCGAACCATTCCCCCGGAAGCGGTGCGATCGAATACAATGTAAAATATTTTCTTTCCTTTGTTCAGATAGGAGAAGCGGTTGAATCAGTGGTTCAGCCAGTTCCGCCCCCTTTTCCGCATGGCAGATTCTGCCGTTTGACGCATCCTGATAACACCTGCCGATGTCGTGGAGACAGGCCGCGATAAGCAGCACATCCATGTCCGCCCTTTCTGCCTCGCCGATCCGCCGGCACAGACGAAACACTCTGAGGGTATGTTCCCAGTCATGGCTCCCTTTGGCGGCCGCAAACATTCTTTCGGCAAGAATCTTGATTTTTTCCACAGATGATGGACCGTTCACCATTCCAGACACCCTGTTTGGCACAAAAGACTTTTTTGAAATAGGTTCTATCAATCCTGAGGAATTGTTGTCAAGCCACAAGAAGCATCGGCGATACCCGTTCCAATAGGGAGACAACAGCAGTTCAGGCCTGGCCCATGGACATGGATAGGGATGTCATTCAAATATCATCCACAATCCACCACTAAAAAAAATCTATTGCAAAATTATATTAACATTCGTAAATTATTATAAATAATTTATTTATATCTTAATTTTTTTACTTGACTTTCTACCAATAATATACTTTTATGCATCAAAAGTGGATAAATGTGGATGTTAATGGTGATTTATGTATCGCGGCAGTTCTTTTCATACCATCGATGTCAAGGGTCGTATCATTATTCCTAAACGCTTTCGGGATGTCATTTCCGACCGGGATGGTCACCGTCTAATGGTATCCCGCATGGACTTGAGCCTGGTGGTCTATGCCTTGAGGGAATGGGAAAAAATCGAAGCTAAAATTCTTTCCTTGGCTGAGAAAAACGATAACATGCGCCGGTTCAGAAGGGTTTTTATCGGCGGTGCGTTTGAGTGTATCTGGGACAAACAGGATCGTATCCTTGTTCCGCCAACGCTGAGAGAATATGCCGGTCTTGACAAAGAAATCGTTCTGGTGGGTGTCCTGGACCATTTCGAGATATGGTCTCGGGAGAATTGGGACAAGGAGAATGCAACCATGGAAAAAGACATGAAAAAAGAGGAGGTTCGAAACGAAATTGCCAAATTAGGAATTTGATCTCATGCCCTATCGACACACGCCAGCGATGTTACCAGAAGTTGTTGAATTTCTGAATTGCCAACCAGGCAAAACGTATTTAGACGGCACACTCGGCGGCTCCGGCCACGCCTCGGCAATTCTGGATCAAATTCATCCTGGTGGCTGTCTCGTCGGTATTGATCAAGATCTGGATGCAATCGAAAATGCCAAAACCGTGTTGCAGAATTCCAAAGTTGCAACGCACCTCTTCCATGGAAACTATTCCCAATTCCCCGAATTTCTAGCGCAACTGAATATCCTGGCGGTGGATGGCATGCTGCTCGACCTGGGTGTCTCCTTTCACCAGCTGGAATCGAGCGGAAGAGGATTCAGCTTTAAACGTGAAGAACCCCTCGACATGCGTATGGATACCCGGTCAGGCACGCGTGCAGAAGCCTTGGTGAACTCGCTGGACGAAAAAAAACTCGCCCATCTTTTCAAAACATATGGAGAAGAGCGCTGGGCCAGACAGATTGCCAGACAGATAGGAATTGCCCGGAAGAAATCAACGATCTGTTCCAGTCTTCAACTGGCGAATATCGTTTCCGAGGCTGTTCCAAGAGCCAAATGGAAACCCGGGCGTCATCCTGCCACACAGGTTTTCATGGCACTGAGAATCGCTGTAAACCATGAATTGGAGCGACTGACACAGTTCATGGAGATGTTTACAGAGTTTCTCAATCCCGGCGGGCGTGTCTGCATCCTGACGTTTCATTCCCTTGAGGACAGAATCGTCAAACACGGCTTCAAAACCTTGGAAAAGACCTGTACGTGTCCGCCTGATTTTCCAATATGCGTCTGTCAAAAAAAACGCCAGCTCCGCATTCTGGTAAAAAAGGGATTGCGACCGACCCCGGAAGAAATCTCGGCCAATCCCATGGCAAGAAGCACCACATTACGGGTTGCTGAAAAATTGTCATGACGAACACAGGCAAACGCAAAGTCAAAGCAACGGGTATGTGGATGGTCGTGATGTTCATTTTTATCGTAGAACTTCTTTTCTATACCTGGTGTCGGGTTCAAAATGTACAGCATGGATATGAAATTTCCAGAGAAACCCACAACCAAAATCAATTGATAGCGTATCAAAACAACCTGAAAATTGAGCTTGCGCGTTTGAAATCTCCCGATCGCATCGCTCAAATCGCAAAACAGCAGCTGGGTTTGATCATGCCTACAACCGACAAGACGATCCTGATACCATGAAGAAAAAAATGCCAAAAAACTACATCAAAATGCGCATTACCTTTGTAGGTATCTGTTTTTTTCTTTTAATATCAGTTATCTGTGCCAAAGCTATCTATCTGCAGGTATTCTGTGGGTCGTGGTTGTCAAAAAAAGCGGCCAATCAATACGAGAAATCGTTTGTCCAGGAAGGCAAGCGGGGAACCATCTATGATCGGGATGGAAACGAACTGGCCGTCAGTATTGAAGGGACATCCATTGCCGCCTATCTGAATCAGATCGAGGACAAGACATCGACATCCCGGGCACTCGCCGGTATCCTCAACATGGACAGGCGTAAATTGCTGAAGCAGTTCCAGGCCAGGCAGGGGTTTGTCTGGGTAAAACGGCAGGCCACACCCAAAGAAGTCAGTGCCATCAAAACGCTCGATATAGAGGGTATCGGTTTCATCCCCGAATACAACCGGTTCTATCCCAACAAATCGGTTGCGGCACAGGTAATTGGTTTTACGGGTATCGATGGTAACGGCCTCGAAGGGGCCGAGTATTATTATGACCAGGTTCTAAGCGGAACCGAAGAAAAATACACCGTGCTGAAGGATGCCCTGGGTCGAGGCTTTTCAAAAGACCTGGAAACAGAGGATCCTGTGTACCGATCGATTCACGGTGGCAAAAACATCGTCCTGACCATCGACCGCAACATTCAGTACATCACCGAGACCGCCCTTGAAACTGCGGCAAAGGAATTCTCCGCCAAGTCCGGCATGGCCATCGTCATGGACCCGGGAACAGGCGAGATCCTGGCCTTGTCTCACTATCCATCCTTCAATCCAAATGTTTTTGAACAGTACCCGCGCCATCTGTGGCGTAACCGGGCCCTGACAGATCCTTTTGAGCCCGGCTCCACCATGAAAATCTTCTCTGCAGCGGCTGCATTATCATCTGGAATCTGCAGCCCCAGCACCATTTTCTACTGTGAAAACGGTGCTTACAAGATCGGCTTGAACACCGTCAATGACACACATCCCAGGGGCTGGCTCTCCCTGCAGCAGATTGTAAAATATTCCAGCAATATCGGGATTACCAAGGTTATCGAGATGGTGGGTTCTGAAACCCTGTACAGCACATTGAAAAAATTCGGGTTCGGAAACAAGACCGGTCTGGATTGCCCGGGGGAAACCTCCGGAATCCTTACACCCAGCAATAAATGGTCTAAAATCGATACCAGCGCCATCGCATTTGGCCAGGGGATATCGACTTCGGCCGTACAGCTGGTGTCAGCGGCCGGCGCCATTGCAAACGGCGGTACACTCATGAAGCCTTTTATCGTGCAGTCCATCACCAGCGATAATGGCCGGGTTTTGAAACGGACAACACCCGAAATCACCGGTCGCGCCGTATCACCCGAAGTGGCATCCATCGTCAAACGGATCATGCAAACCGTCGTCACAGAGGGCGGTACCGGCACCAGCGCTTTCCTCGATGGTTATACGGTTTGCGGTAAAACCGGAACCGCTCAAAAAACAGATCAAAGCGGCAACTACGCCCAGGGTAAATACACCTCATCCTTTTTAGGGTTTGCACCAGCCGACAACCCCAGGCTCGTTATTCTGGTGGTTATCGATGAGCCCACCGGCGATCACTATGGCGGCATCGTGGCGGCACCGGCATTTCAGCAAATTGCCCATGAAACATTGCAACATCTGAATGTTCCGCCGGAAACGCCAAAGGGCGCCATCAAGGCCGTGCTGATCACGGGGGGCAACGGTTGAAACTGAGCGATTTATATACGGCCCTTCATGAGGCCGGCATCAAGGTGGCTGAGGCTCAAAACAATGACACGACGATACCCAGGCAGGAGATCCAGGTGACATCCCTGCATTACAATACACGCAATGTAAGACCCGGCGGTCTTTTCGTTGCCATTGAAGGCTTTGCCACCGACGGTCACCGCTACATTCAGGACGCCGTCAAAATGGGAGCAGTGGCAGTGATCTCACAAAAACCGTCTGCAGCCCCCATACCCGTTTTTCAGGTGCCTGACTCCCGAAAAGCCCTGGCTGTTCTGGCCGATCACTTTTTTGGAAGTCCCAGCAGGCACATGACCCTTATCGGCATCACGGGGACCAACGGCAAGACAACCACTGCCTATCTTGTGGAAAACATCCTTCTCGCAGCCGGTTTCCACGTGGGTGTCATTGGAACCGTCAACTACCGCTACAAGGGAAAAATATTTGAAAATCCCGTGACCACACCGGAATCCCTGGACCTCCAGCGAATTCTTGCAGAAATGCTGTCCGCGGGTGTCACCCATGTTGTCCTGGAAGTTTCTTCCCATGCCATCGACCTGTCGAGAGTCGAGGGCTGCCGGATGGACATGGGTGTATTTACGAATCTCACCCAGGACCATCTGGACTATCATGGTGATATGGATCGATACTGGGCGTGTAAAAAGAAACTGTTTACCAAATACCTGGGGGTCGATAAAAAAGCCTTGGCAGTTATCAATACGGACAACCCGCAGGGTCTGGAACTTGTTTCAGACCTGACCTACCCATGCATGACAACAGGTTGCTCACCAGACAGCATGGTTCATGCCGAATCGATGACCATCGATTTAGACGGTATCAGGGGCAGTATTGCCACCCCCCAAGGTTCCATTCAATTCGATTCCGCCCTTGTCGGCCGGCACAATCTGGAAAATATTCTAAGTGCCACAGGTGTGGGATCAGCGCTGGCCCTGCCACCCGATGCAATACAGACCGGCATCGACCGGACACGATCGGTGCCGGGGCGGCTTGAGCGTGTTCCCGGGAGCCCGGGCCTGCCGGTCTACATTGATTACGCCCACACACCGGATGCCCTTGAAAATGTGCTCACGGCCCTGAAACAGCTGGCACCTGAACGCATCATCTGTATTTTTGGCTGCGGAGGCAACAGAGACAGGACCAAAAGGCCCCTGATGGGACAGATTGCAGCGGCCTTGTCCCATCTCACCATTGTCACCTCCGACAATCCGAGATCCGAAAATCCAGGAGACATTATCGACCAGATTCTGCCGGGCATCCGACATGTCTGTCAAAAAGAGTACGCCGTCAAGGAACTGAAGCAAGGTTTCAAAGACAGGGGTTTCTGCCGGGAACCCGACCGGAAACGTGCCATTGAAACAGGTATCCGGGCCGCAAAACCGGGTGATATGGTTCTCATTGCAGGCAAAGGCCATGAAACGTATCAGATTATCGGAGATACATCCAACCCCTTCGACGACCGGGCTGTGGCACAGTCCGTGTTGTCTGCACTACATGCGGAGGTAGATAAACAGCGGTGATTACCCAGCAACCGACAGTCTGGTCCGTACGTGACATCATGGATGCCACCGGTGGTATTCTTTATGCCGGCAGCAAATCATCACGCTTTAACGGGTTCAGCATCGATTCCAGGACCATTGGTCAGGATCAGTGCTTTATCTGTCTGACGGGTGATATCCATGACGGTCATACATTTATTCCGGATATTATCAGACAGGGTGTTTCGGGAATCATTCTTCACCAAGAGAAAACTGAACCGGCGCTGCTTACAAGCCTGGAAAAAGCCGGTGTCTTCTGTGTGGCCGTAAAAGACACCCTGACAGCCCTCGGAGATCTTGCCTCGTTTCACCGGTTTCGATGGAATCTCTCTGTGATCACCCTGACCGGATCCAACGGCAAGACAACCACGCGTACCATGATCACAGAGGTCGTCAACCGCCGATTCAAGACCCTGTCGCCGTTTGGCAACTTCAACAACCTGGTGGGGGTTCCCCTGACACTCCTGAGAGCCCGCCGGAGCCATGAATGGGCCATTCTGGAACTGGGGATGAATCGTCCCGGTGAAATTCGTCGATTAGGTCAGATCTGTTCGCCGGATATTGGTGTGATTACCAACATCGGCCCGGCACACCTGGAAGGGCTGGGTTCTCTGGAAGGCATCATGAATGCCAAAGGTGAAATGCTCGAAACATTGTCATCAAAAGACAGGTTAATTCTCAATGCCGACGACCCCATGGTTATGCGTCTGATCAAGCGGGCACCGTGTAAACCCATCCTGTTCGGTCTGTCCAAAAATGCGGATATCAGGGCAACCGCCCTGAAAAACAACGCATCCAGCGTCTCCTTTCGGCTCCACGTCACCGGCGGCGATATCCAGGTGACCCTGCCCATCCCCGGAGCGTTCAACGTATCCAACGCGCTGGCTGCCGCTGCTGTGGGGCTGTGTCTCGAGATACCCTTAAACCAGATCAAAGCAGCCCTGGGGTCATTCATACCGGTCAAGGGAAGAATGAACATACTGCGGACGGTTGCCGGACCTCATCTCATCGATGACACCTACAATGCCAACCCGGAGTCGGTCAAAGCAGCCATTCGCACACTGGCCGGTCTCCGAAAAAAGCAGCGGGGAATGGCCGTGCTGGGAGACATGCTCGAACTCGGCCAGGCTTCCATGGACCTGCATGCCCAGGTCGGCAGGTTTGCGGCGGCATCGGGTCTGGCCAGGCTCTATGTAACGGGTAGTTTTGCCGATGCCGTCCGAAAAGGTGCCATAGATGGCGGAATGGCGACAGCAGACATCCTTTGCGGATCAAAAGATGACATTTTTGATGCACTCAAGAAAACCATCGAACCGAAGGACTGGATTCTGATCAAGGGATCCAGGGGTATGCGTATGGAAACCCTGGTTCAAGCACTTCAGGCCGAATACGGCCGAAGGGAAGTGTCAGCATGATTTACCACCTGCTATATCCGTTGCATACATCCATATCGGCTTTCAATGTGTTTCGGTACATAACGTTCCGGACGATTTATGCCAGTCTAACTGCCTTCATCATCTGTTTTTTGCTGGGGCCCTGGATCATACGGCGGCTCAGAATGCTTCAGGTGGGTCAATACATTCAGGAAGATGGTCCCGACACCCATCACACCAAGGCCGGCACACCCACCATGGGCGGTATCCTGATTCTATTTTCCATTCTGGTCTCGACGCTGCTGTGGGCCAATCTGACCAATGCCTACATCTGGGTCGTACTCCTGATCGTCGTCGGGTACGGGAGCATCGGCTTTGTGGATGACTATCTGATGCTCATTAAAAAACGTAACAAGGGACTATCGGCCAAAAGCAAGTTTTTCGCCCAGGCAGCCCTGGCTGCGGTGGCCGGATTCCTGCTCTATCTGAACCCGGACTTCGACACCCGGGTGACCCTCCCGTTTTTCAAACAGATCTCCCCGAACCTGGGTCTCGGGTATATCGCCTTCGCTGTTCTGGTGATCGTGGGAACGTCCAATGCCGTCAATCTGACGGATGGACTGGATGGACTGGCCATCGGTCCTGTCATCATTGCAGCGGCCACGTATATGATTTTTGCCTATGTCACCGGTCATGTCAAACTGGCAGAGTATCTCCAGATAAACTATGTGTCCGGCGGTGGAGAACTGGCCATCATGTGCGGTGCTATAGCCGGTGCCGGTCTCGGGTTTCTCTGGTTTAACGCATACCCTGCCCAGATATTCATGGGTGACGTGGGCTCTCTTTCCCTGGGGGGTGCCCTGGGATCCATCGCCGTCATCACCAAACAGGAAATCCTGATGGTTATCGTGGGCGGTCTTTTTGTCATCGAGGCGCTCTCGGTGATATTTCAGGTAAGTTTTTTCAAAATGACCAATGGGGGTCGCATATTCAGAATGGCGCCTTTGCACCATCACTTTGAATTGAAAGGGGTCCCGGAACCCAAGATCATTGTTCGATTCTGGATAATTGCCATCGCCCTGGCACTGATTTCCATGAGCACATTGAAATTGAGATAGGCAATGGAACTTGCACACACAAAAGCACTGGTGGTTGGCATGGGGCGATCCGGCTTCGAGACAGCCTCCTTTCTGGCCCAACGGGGCGCAGCGGTCACAATTTCGGAAATGGCGGGAGAAAATGAAATGGGTGAAGCCGCCCGTAAATTTCGTGAACTGGGTGTACGGACCGAGTTCGGAGGGCATGCCGCGAAAACCTTCACCGAGGCTGACTTCATTGTCATCAGCCCCGGGGTACCCCATACGATTCCGCCTGTTCGGGCTGCGCAAGAAAAGGGAATCCCTTTGATGGGTGAAATCGAACTGGCATCCCGCTTTATCAAAGAGCCGATGATCGCCGTGACAGGGACCAATGGGAAAACCACAACCACCCGGCTCATCGGCGACATGCTGGAACACTCGGGACAGACCGTATTTGTGGGCGGAAACATCGGCAACCCATTGATCGGCTACCTGACCGGTCCTAAAAATGCCCATCGCCTGGTGGTGGAAGTCAGCAGTTTCCAGCTCGATACGATCACATCGTTCCGACCGGACATCAGTCTGCTTTTGAACATTACCGACGACCATCTGGACCGCTATTCAGACATAGAGGCCTATGCAAAAGCCAAGGGCCGTATCCTGGAGAACCAGAACAAGAACGACATCACTGTGCTGAACGGTGAAGACAGACGCATCAGGAAACTCTGTGTCACCTGCAAACCCGAGAAGGTGTTTTTCGCGGGTCGCCTGGAAAAGGAAAAAGGGGCTGATATCGGGACACATGCCATCACATTTCACGGTCTGGATCGTCTCCAGGGAAAAGACCCGCAAAAAAGAAAACCCGGTCAGCACTTACACGAAAACCGGGCGGCCATCGCGTTGGAACGTGTAGCAGTGAAATGCCGGCACGAGCTGGAAAATATTTCCGCCGCCGCTCTGGCAGCACTGGTTGCCGGCGGAACACTGACCGGAATACAGAAAGCTCTTGAAGCATTCAGGGGACTGCCCCATCGCATGGAACGTGTGGCCACCCTGGATGGCATTGTCTTTTACAATGACTCCAAGGCCACCAACGTGGACGCGGTTCTGCGGGCAATAGAATGTCTGCAGGGCCCTATCCACCTAATCATGGGCGGACGGGACAAGGGCGGGCAGTTTCATTTGCTTGAAGCGTCTGTCCGAGAGAAGGTCAAAAACCTGATTCTGCTGGGTGAAGCATCAGGGGAAATCAAAACCGCTCTGGGGAACCTGACCACCACCAGAATCGTTAAGACCATGACAGACGCCGTGGCGTTTGCGCATGCCGCAGCATCTTCGGGTGAAGTGGTTCTCCTGTCACCCGCATGTGCCAGTTTCGATATGTATCGAGATTACAAGGAACGCGGTGACGCGTTCCGCAAGATCGTATGTCAGCGGAATAAATGAAAAATTCAGAAACCACAGCATTGACCTATGATATCACGCTCCTTTTCTCGGTGCTTTTCCTGGTTGGCATCGGGATCGTGATGGTCTACAGCGCAAGCTCGGCGCTTGCACTCAAGAAATTCAGTTCAGACTACTATTTTCTGAAGCGGCAGGCCTTTTTTTCTCTGATGGGCATGATTGCGCTGGTGGCCTGCGGACACATCCCCCTGCCTGTTTACAGATCCCTGGCGTATCCTCTGCTGGCCACCGCTCTTATTCTCCTGTTGCTGGTGCCCTTCAGTAACTTTGGTGTCACAGCCGGGGGGGCCAAACGGTGGCTCAGCATCATGGGTATTTCGTTCCAGCCGTCAGAAATCGCCCGTCTGGCCATGGTCGTATACCTGGCCTTTTCCTTGAGCAAAAAGCAGGATAATATCAAAGACTTTTCCATTGGATTCCTGCCCCATCTTATCGTTCTGTGCATCTTTACAGGTCTCATCCTCCTGCAACCGGATTTTGGGTCTGTGGTTATTCTCGGCACCATTACCTGGATTTTGCTGTTCGTGGGCGGCGTCCGGCTGAGATACCTGTTCTCTTTTGTCCTGCTGATTCTGCCCATGATCTATTACGTCATGCTTAACGCCGACTACCGACTCCGCCGAATTACCAGTTTCCTGGATCCCTGGCAGTATCCAACAGAAGATGGCTATCAAATCATACATTCACTCATGGCTTTCGGCACAGGAGGTGTCTGGGGAGCCGGAATCGGCAAGGGGTATCAGAAACTCTTTTATCTGCCGGAACCGCACACGGATTTTATTTTCTCGGTGATCGGAGAGGAACTCGGTCTTGTGGGCATCTTGGTAATCGTATCTCTATACGCGCTCATTCTGTGGCGAGGCGTCAGCATTGCACGAAATGCTGGGGATTCTTTCTCGGTCTTCATGGCCACCGGTATTACGGCGTCAATTCTGCTGCAGGTATGCGTCAACATGTGCGTTACCCTCGGTCTGCTTCCCACAAAAGGATTGACGCTGCCGTTTCTAAGCTACGGGGGCACATCACTACTGGTCAACATGGCTTCCATAGGTATTCTTATGAACATAGGGGCACGACATGCTGCAAAATAGAACCATCCGGATGATTTCCCTGGTAATTGCCGGCGGAGGTACGGGCGGACATTTATTTCCAGGCATTGCCGTTGCGGAAGAAGTTCTGGCCGCCGACACGCACAGCCATGTATGCTTCATCGGTACTGGGAATCGTTTTGAAACCAGCGTTTTAAGTGCTAAAGGTTTCGAACAGAAGCACATCCGGGTCCAGAGCCTGAAGGGGAAAACCATCCTCCAGCAGATCAAGGCCCTGGCTTTCCTTCCCTGGAGTATTTTGGCGGCAATATGGTTACTCAAGAAACCCCGTCCGGATGTCGTGCTGGGTGTGGGAGGATATTCTGCCGGTCCTGTGGTAATCGCTGCCTGGATTCTGCGCATTCCCAGAGCGCTTCACGAGCAGAATGTGATTCCCGGTATGACCAACCGTATGCTCTCATATTTTGCAGACCGGATTTATGTGTCCTTTGCGGGCACCCGAATCAAAGCGCCGGCAAATAAAATCCATCTGACAGGGAATCCTGTGAGAAAAGAAATACTGTCCTGCTTGAAAAGCACCCCCCCCGCCACAAGAGCTTCCGTGACCCCTGACAAGCCCTTCACCGTCTTCATCGTCGGTGGGAGCCAGGGAGCGCACCGTATCAACACGGCTGTCATGGCGGCCCTGTCACACATCACGTCTAAGGACAGGATCGTCTTCATCCATCAGACAGGCGCTGCGGATGAAGATCTTGTTAGAGAAGCATACCGTCGGCACAAAATTACCGGAACAGCAAAAACCTTCTTTCATCACATGGAAAAGCATTATCGAAAAGCAGATCTGGTAATCTGCAGAGCCGGGGCATCGACCATCGCCGAGCTGACGGTGCTGGGGAAAAGCGTTATCTTCGTTCCCTATCCATTTGCAGCCGATGACCACCAGGCCCTCAATGCCCGCCAACTCGTTTCCGTGGGAGCGGCGGAGCTGATCCTTGAAAAAGACCTGAGCGGAGAGCTTCTGGCCAAAAAAATCGAGCACTATGCATCGTCGCCGGATAAACTCGCCATCATGGCCGCCAACATGCGAAAACAGGCCCAGCCGGATGCGGCCAGAGCTATCGCGCAGGATTTATACGAACTCGCAGCTTCGAAGGAAAAAGCGGTGAGTGGTGTTAGGTTTTAGGTTGGCTTACAGCCAAGAGCGACAATAAATGACGCGCGTAGCGCAAATGACGTCCGCAGGACGAATATAGCCCGAAGGGCAAATGACATCTGAAATAATGGATGAACTGAAATTATAACAAGCAACTAAACATCGTTCGGCAAAACGAGGAAACAGGCAAGTAAATGTACCATAAACAATATCATATCCATTTTGTCGGAATCGGCGGCATCGGAATGAGTGGAATTGCAGAGTTGTTGATCAATCTTGGATACACGGTGTCCGGCTCAGATATTACACTGTCCGATATTACCAGTCGTCTTGAGACACTCGGCGGCACCATATACCGTGGTCACAGCGGAGCGAACATCCAGAATGCTGACGTGGTGGTCACATCTTCGGCCGTGAAAAGCAGCAACGCTGAAGTTCTGGCAGCAGAACAGCTCGCCATTCCCGTGATCCCCAGAGCAGAAATGCTTGCCGAGCTCATGCGTCTGAAATACAGCATCGCTATTGCCGGCGCCCATGGCAAGACATCCACCACATCTATCGTTTCATCTATTCTGGCCGAGGGAGGGCTGGATCCCACGGTGGTCATCGGAGGCAGGTTGAAGAGTATCGGGTCCAACGCGCTGCTCGGGCAAGGAGAGTACATCGTTGCCGAGGCCGATGAAAGTGATGGTTCCTTTCTCAAGATGTCCCCGGCCATTGCCGTGGTTACCAATATCGACCGGGAGCATCTGGATTACTATCCGGACATCTCCGCAATTAAAAATGCATTTTTGGAATTTATCCAGAAGGTTCCCTTTTATGGTTTAGGGGTACTCTGTCTGGACAACGAGCATATTCAGGAACTCTTACCGGCCATCAAGAAGCGGTTTGTCACCTATGGCATGAGTTCCCAAGCCGATGTGCAGGCCAGAAATGTCCGTTTTGAAGGGCTGAAAAGCCGATTCGATATCTATTCTGAGGGTGAAACCCTAGGAGAAATTTATCTCAATCTGCCTGGCAACCACAGTATCGCCAATGCCATGGCAGGTATTGCCGTCGGACGCGAGTTGGGTATCCCTTTTCCTGTCATCAAGACAGCACTCGAAAAGGTTGAAGGTGTCCAGAGACGACTTGAAATCAAAGGCGAGCAGAACGGTATCACCGTGGTGGATGACTATGGACACCATCCCACCGAAATCAAGGCCACGCTCCAGGCCATCAAGGATGCCTGGCCGAACCGTCGAAAAGTAGTGGTGTTTCAGCCGCACCGGTATTCGAGGACCCAGGCATTGTTTCATGAATTCACGCGTTCTTTTTATCAATCAAATGTTCTGCTGGTGCTGCCCATTTACTCGGCAGGTGAACAGATTATTGAGGGCGTCAACGGACACGACCTGTGTGAAGGTATCATGGCCCACGGCCACAAAGAAGTCATCAGCACGGACGGTATCGACAGCGCCGTTGGTCACTTACAAAAAATACTGCGCAGGGATGACGTCCTGCTGACCCTCGGAGCCGGAGATGTCTGGAAAGTGGGTGAGGCAGTGTTGACGAGGGTTGGAGGGTTGGAGGGTTGAAGGGTAGCTTAATGCTCAAACATGAATATGCTAATCAACAAAACACATAAACAGTGGCTGACGGAAACATTCGGAGCCAATGTACGATTTGAAGAACCCATGTCCCGGCATACGTCTCTTCGGGTGGGGGGACCGGCAGATGCCTATGTCACACCCCAAGAACAATCCGATCTGGTACTACTTGTTCGATGGATACAGGAAAACACTCTGCCCTGTTTCATCATCGGCAATGGCTCCAATCTGCTGGTCCGGGACAAAGGCATGCGAGGGATTGTTATCTCTATGAAACACTGCCTGCAGGATATCCAACACACGGAATTGAACAAAAAAACCGTCACCGTGACATCGGGCGCCGCCGCCGGGCTCAACACCCTCTGCAAATACGCCACCGGCAACGGCTTCAAGGGAATGAATTTTGCCCTGGGCATCCCCGGGTCGGTGGGAGGCGCCATTGTGATGAATGCAGGAACAAGCCACGGAAGCATGGCAGACGTGACCACTGCCGTGTCAATACTCTGTCCCGATGGTGAGCCTGTAAGAATCGAAAAGCATGCTTTGCGGTTCCGATACAGGGAACTCGATTGGAAGGAGATTCCCGGGGTGTCAGGAATGAAAAACCCCATCATCCTTGAAGGAGAATTTCTGTTATCTGTGGCGGACAAGCATGAAATTGAAAAGGAAGCCAAGGCCATTCTACAGAAAAGAAGTGCAATACAGCCATTGCACCAAAAAAGCGCGGGATGCTTTTTTAAGAACCCGGCCACAGGAAAATCAGCCGGGGAACTGATCGATATGGCCGGTTTGAAGGGAAAGCAGATCGGAGATGCCCAAGTGTCCACCATACACGCCAACTTCATTATTAACAAAAACAGGGCAACCGCTGCGGACTTCCTTGAACTCAAGGAGTTGATTCAGGAAACCGTGTTAACGACATTCAATGTAACGCTTGAACCCGAGGTTAAAATTGTTGGCACATAAAAAAACCCGAAAAAATTTCTATAAAAACAGTGCCGCAAGAAGACGGACCAGAAGAATCCAGTATGCGCTCGGTCTTTTGAAAATCATATCCGGTTTGTCCCTTGTAGCCGTTATGAGTTTCGCTTTCATCTTTGGATACGATCTTTTTACCCAGTCCGGCTACTTTGAAACCGTTTATCTCAACGTGGAGGGCTGCAAGACCCTGGATGAAAAAACGGTTATCGCCCAGGCAAAACTGTCCCAGGGGCTCAATATTTTCTCCGTGAATCTGGGCACTACCCGCAAAAGGCTTCTGGCGCATCCATGGATATCAGAAGCTGAAGTCAGCCGGGAGATTCCTTCCGGTATCCGTATCCGTATCAAAGAACACGAGCCTCTGGCGATTATCGATGTCAATCGTAAATTTTTGCTCAACTTCCAGGGTGACCTCTTCAAGGAATGGGAAGTTACCGATCCGGTCAATCTGCCGATTGTGGACGGGCTGGCATTTTCCGATCTGAATGTCGGGGCCAGGCCCTACAGTCAGCCATTCAATGCCGTCATGACGGTTTTAAAGCTGGGTCAGATTGAAGGCAGCATCCTCGCCAACGAGAAGATACGAAAAATAGAGGTGGACAAGGATATCGGTCTGACAATTCATGCAAACAACAGTCTCGGGACACTCAAACTGGGGTATGATAATTACGCCAGCAAATACAAAAGACTCCAGGAAGTCCTGTTTTATCTCAAGAAAAATAAAAACATACCGATATTGAACTCAATAGATCTGAATAATCCCAATCGGATTGTTGTCAACCTGAATCTGGAAAAACAACCCGTCACGGGTCACAAGGAGGTGTAAGTTGCAGGGTCACGAAAATATCGTCGTCGGTCTTGATATTGGAACTACGAAAATATGTGCCGTGGTAGGAGAAGTTTCCAACGACGACATCAGCATCATCGGTATCGGAACAAGTCCATCCATCGGACTTCGAAAAGGGGTGGTCGTCAATATCGAGTCGACGGTGGACTCCATCAAGAAAGCGGTTGAAGAGGCTGAATTGATGGCCGGCTGCGAAATCTCATCCGTATACGCCGGCATCGCCGGTGGACACATCACCGGCTTCAACAGCCGCGGCATTGTCGCCATCAAGGGTTCGGAAATTACACAGACCGATGTGGATCGCGTCATCGACGCGGCGCGTGCCGTCGCCATACCCATGGATCGGGAGGTCATACATGTCCTGCCACAGGAATACATCGTCGACGAACAGACGGGTATTCAGAACCCGGTGGGCATGGCCGGTGTCCGGCTGGAGGCAAAGATTCATATCGTGACAGGCGCCGTCACATCCGCCCATAACATCGTTAAATGTGCCAACCGCTCCGGACTCGATGTCTGTGACATCGTTCTGGAATCCCTTGCTTCCGGAGAAGCCGTGTTGACCAATGAAGAGAAAGAACTCGGCACAGCCCTGCTGGATCTGGGGGGCGGCACATCTGACCTGGCCATTTTCTCGGGGAAAAACATAAAACATACCTTTGTATTGAGTCTGGGGGGCAACAACCTGACCAATGATATTGCCATCGGGTTACGGGCCCCCCTGGCCGAGGCTGAAAAAATCAAGACCCGCTACGGCACCTGCTCTTCTCACAGTATCAGCAGCGACGAAACCATAGAGGTTCCAGGAATGGGGGGGCGGGAACCCAAAAAACTACCCAGACAGATTCTGGGAGAAATCCTCGAACCACGGATGGAAGAAATTTTCACTCTTATCCAGAGAGAAATCTACCGGGCGGGTATGGAGAATATGATCAACTCGGGCATGGTCATGACAGGCGGCACAGCCCTTTTAGATGGAATCGGTGATATCGCCGAATCCATATTCAATCTGCCCGTCCGGATCGGGAAACCCAGCGGTATCAGCGGCCTCGTGGACGTCGTCAACAACCCCATGTATGCCACAGGGGTAGGTCTGGTCATGTATGGGGTCAGGAACCAGGTGACCAAAAAATTCAGGATACGGGACAAACATATTTTCAACGGCGTCATGGGTCAAATGCGAAAATGGTTCAAGGATGTCATATAGGTAACAATAATCTACTAACGGGAGGAAACATGTTTACTTACGTAGAAACCGACAAAACAGCTAAAATCAAGGTCATTGGGGTTGGCGGTGCAGGCGGCAACGCAATCAACAACATGATTGAGGGCAATCTGCAAGGGGTGAAATTCATCTGCGCCAATACGGATGCCCAGGCGCTCGAAGTGTCCAAGGCGGAAATCAAACTCCAATTGGGGGAAAAACTCACCGAAGGGCTGGGTGCCGGAGCCAATCCAAACATCGGCCGGGATGCGGCCCTGGAGAACAGGGACGCCATTCGCAAATCCCTTGAAAACAGCCATATGGTTTTTATCACCGCGGGATTCGGGGGTGGCACGGGAACAGGGGCAGCACCCGTGATTGCAGAAATCTGCAAGGAAATAGGTGCCCTCACGGTTGCCGTGGTTACACGACCCTTCTCCTTTGAAGGCCAAAAACGTGCCCGGCAGGCAGAGGAAGGCATCGAAACCCTGAAACAAGTGGCCGATACGGTTATTACCATACCCAACGACCGTCTCAGGGCTCTGGCTTCCAAGAACGCAAAAATGATTGAAATGTTCAAGAAGGCCGATGAAATTCTGCTCCATTCCGTCAAGGGCATCACGGATCTGATCATGATGCCGGGGCTGGTCAATCTCGATTTCGCCGATGTCAGAACCACCATGTCCAGAGCGGGTCTGGCCATCATGGGCATCGGGGTTTCAAGGGGAGAAAACCGGGCTATAGAAGCCGCTGAGCGTGCCATATCCCATCCCCTCCTGGAGGATATCGCCATCTCCGGAGCCAAGGGTGTCCTCATGAACATCACCTGCAACAGCGAGCTGACCATGGAAGAGATGACAGAAGCTTCCGAGCGCATCTACAACGAGGTAGGCGAGAATGCAGATATCATCTGGGGGGCTGTGGTCGACGATTCCATGGGTGACGAAATGAGTGTTACGGTCATCGCCACGGGTATCGGCGAAAAATCAGACAAGAAGACCAAGCCCGACAATGTCATGGATCACCCCTCCCGCGGCAGGGTCCGGGACATCATCCCCTCAGACCTGGAAAATATTGTGGACTATGACGAACCCACTTTTATCAGGAGAAAGGAAGCCGTTGGCGAATCAGGTGGCGCATCTTACCGTGGATACAAAGGTATCGTCATCGACAACAGTGATCTCGAGGTGCCGACTTTTTTGAGACGCAAAGCAGACTGAAACAAGACAACCCCATGGAAATTTGTTTGATAAAGGGGTCGTCTCGTATTATGAAACTTTATGGTTAAAAAAGGCGCCACTGACAGACAAAGGCTCTTGGACGCGGAAATCTCCTTTGTGGGAAAGCAGGAACGGCACGGGAAAACGGCCGTTGCCCTGATATACCCGAATACGTATCACCTGGGCATGTCAAACCTGGGTTTCCAAACAGTCTATCGGCTTTTGAACGAATTGGATGGTATCGTCTGTGAAAGGTCCTTCCTCCCGGATCAAGACGTGGCCAACACAGGCGATATCATCTCAATCGAATCCGGACGACCCATTTCGACCTTCGATATCGTTGCCATCTCCTTGTCCTTTGAGAACGACTATCCCAATCTGCTCACCATTCTTCAAAAAGCCGGACTTCCCTTCCGTTCCATCCACAGAAACGAAACCCACCCCCTCATCATTGCCGGGGGGGTTACCTGTTTGCTGAATCCTGCGCCCATCGCACCTTTTATAGACTGTTTTCTGATCGGCGAGGCAGAAGCCAATCTGCCCGGTTTTATGAGAATCGTCCAGGAAACAGACACGCGGGAAACCTTGTTGCTCCGGGCCTCGCAGGAAATAGAGGGTATTTATGTCCCCGGTTTCTACAGGGAAATCTATCATCCGGACAATACGTTCCAGGAATTGAAACCCCTGAAAGATGTCCCCCACGTGATCAAAAAGGCCTATGTCCGGGACATCACCCGGACACCGGCCTGCAGCGCCATCGTGACACCCAATACCACGTTTGATCAAACCTACCTGATCGAGGTGTCCCGAGGCTGTCCTCACGGATGCCGCTTTTGCGGTGCTGGTTTTGTGTATCGCCCTCCCCGTTTCAGAGATCCGCATCTGCTGGTATCGTGTCTTCATCATGGACGTGCCCAAACCCATAAAATTGGTCTTGTAGGGGCAGCGGTCTCCGATCTTCCTGGACTCGGCGATATCTGCAGGGCTGCCGAAAGCACCCAAGCCCTTGTTTCATTCAGTTCGCTCAGGGCGGATGCCCTCGACCAAGACCTGATTTCCCATCTGTCTAAAAGCAAGGTCAAAACAGCCACAATTGCACCCGACGCCGGGTCTGAACGCTTACGACGCTGTATCAACAAGGGTATCTCCGAAAAAAGCATCCTGGCTGCGGCGGAAGCCCTTGTCACCGAAGGCATCCCCAATCTCAAGCTCTATTTCATGATCGGTCTGCCCACCGAAACCATGGAAGATATCGAAGCCATCATCGAGCTCTGCAAAAAGGTGAAACACGTTTTTTTAAAATCGAGTCGTATCAAAGGTCGCATGGGCACAATAAGCGTGAGTATCAATTCTTTTGTCCCCAAACCCCACACACCGTTTCAATGGGCGGCCATGGATGACATCCAGACATTAAAGTTGAAACGCAAGCATATTCAAAAAGGTCTCAAACGTGTCCCAAACATCCGCATGAATGCCGATATCCCCCGAGGTGCATATGTACAGGCCCTCCTGTCCCGTGGTGATATGCGCGTAGCAGACATCCTTGAGGCAGCACATGGCAATGAGGGCAACTGGCCAAAAACTCTCAAGGCCTCCACCCTTGACACCGATTTTTTTGTGCACCGGCAAAGAGCTACCAACGAAAACTTCCCCTGGGATTTTATAGATCATGGCATCCGGAAGTCCTTTCTTCTGGCTGAATATCGAAAAGCGGTGCGTGGTGACACAACACCCCCCTGTGATGTGGAAGTCTGCCGGAAGTGTGGCGTCTGCAATGATAAAAATAACTTGAAAGCCTTCTTACATTATGGTAGTTCGTGCAAGGCTATTGAAAAGCCAAACAGTTGAAAGGATTGGTTTCCTTATGATCTCGAAACAAAAGATGAAGGTTGTGTATGGCCTCACGGCTTATTTCCTGGTTGTTGGCGTTTTATGCTATGCCGCCTTTCCTGTTTCAGCACCGGAAGAGCCCATGAGAATAATGTTCAAGGTCACGGCCGGCAAGGTTCTCTTTGACCATTATTCGCATACATCCGAATCAGGCTACGGACTTTCCTGCTGGGATTGCCATCATCATCCCCTGGACGATGATGCGGCACTCATTGCTTGTGGGGCGTGTCACACTGCCAATGAAAACGCGGCGCAACCTCCCGAAATATGTAGTGATTGCCATGAACCTGATGAAATTAAAGATACGCCGATCATGAAACGGTCTGATGCCTTCCACAAGGGATGCATCGACTGCCATCAGGCGTTCGAGGCCGGTCCCATCGAGTGTGCATCATGCCATATCATGTAGCGATCTAAGGGCGAATGCGCTTGTCCAGATGGTTTTTCAATGTCAAGCGGTCAAGGATAAAAGGTACTCATATGATGAAACGGTCATTTTTTTCCGTAACGGCACCACGTTTTCAGGTTGATTCGATACCGGGCGTGTTACCTGATTCTGTCCGGATTGAGACACCTCGTGAGATCATGCTTCTGATCGAAGAGACTGCTGAAAACGGGCATGAGATGATGATCCATAAGGGTGACCCCGTCAAAACAGGACAAAAAATATCCCTGACACCTGACTCGGGGGCCTATGCCATCTCCACCGTAACCGGTACCATTACCCATATCGAGTCCTTTCCAGGAGAGTCCGGAAAGCAGTTTACGGCAGTATCTGTTGCCGCGTCCAAAGAGGCGGACCTTGACGGGCACTTTGCCGCCTACTGCCAGGCACCCTCCCTCAAAGGCGCTGTCGACCTGCTGCAGTGCTTGCCCGGAAGTCCTACATTTGAAATCTTTAGCGATGCGGACAAACCAATCCAGACCATCGTCATCAATGCCATGGACCAGGATCTGTTTATCATAACCGCGCAATATGCCCTGAAAGCTTTTTATCAAGAACTGACGCAGGGTATCCAACATCTCAAAATCATTACCGGTGTCGAAAACATCGTTATCGCCGCCCCGCAGGACGCCATCCAGGGCTATGGTGACATGGGCGCATCCGTCATAAGTGTCGGCAAAAGCTATCCTGAAGGATTGCCGCATCTTGTAGCTCAGAAAGTGATGGGCCATGAAATCTCTGTCGGAAAAAATTTCCAGGATCTTGGCCTGGCCTTTCTGAGTGTGGAAGCAGTCGCTTCACTGGGCCGCTCTTTACAAAACCAGGTAATGACCAAGACCAAACTGGTCACCTTTCTGGACAAGAAGGGAAACCGTTCACTGGTATCGGCCACCGTGGGCACTCCCATCCGGGATATCTTCAAGCGCTTTCAGGTGAACGTAAACGATCAGGATCGGATTATCATCGGCGGCCCGTTAAACGGCTACAGCACCTACACGGATGCGTTTCCCGTCAGACCCGATACCGATGCCGTTCTCCTGCAGGATAAGGACGATGTTGCGTTTGTTTCGGATTATCCGTGTATCAATTGTGGTGATTGCATTCGCGTCTGCCCCGCCAGAATGCCGGTCAACATGCTGATTCGCCTTCTCGAAGCCGGGGAGTATGAAGAAGCCGCGGAAAGTTACGATCTCTATTCCTGTCTCGAATGTGGGCTCTGCAGTTATGTGTGCGTATCAAGAATACCCATCTTTCAATCCATCAGACTGGCTAAATATGAGCTCGGTCGCGCGGCTACCGGGGAGGCAGCAGATGAATAACCCAAGAAAACTGATCGTATCCCATGCGCCTTTCATCCATATCGGGAGCAGCATACCCCAGATGAGTCTTCATATCATTCTGGCCGCGCTACCGGCCGTCATTTTAGGGGGCATGTTCAGATTTGGCGCGCCTGCCATCGCTGTGGTAAGTTTTTCCATTGCTACCGCCATGTTATGGGAAATAGCCATCAATCTTGTTTCCAAAAAACCCGTTACAGTGGGCGACGGCAACGCCGCAGTCATCGGTCTCATATTCGCCATGTTTCTGCCGGCCACGGCGCCCTGGTGGTTTGTCCTGACAGGGACATTTATTGCCATCGTGATCGGGAAACAGATTTTTGGCGGCATAGGCAGCAACCCCTTCAATCCCGTAGCCCTGGCCCTTGCCATCCTGATGGTTTCCTGGGGTGATTTTCTTGACTTCGATGAAATGTATCGTCATTTTCATTTTGACTTTGTGCCGACATACCATTTGGCGACTCTGAAGCACTTTGGTCTCGATGCCGTCGAACCTCTCAGGTTAATGGATCTGCTTCTCGGACGACAAATCGGCGGTATCGGCGCTACTTTCGGCATCGGTCTCATTCTGGGGGGCGCCTATCTGATGATCAGAGGCTTTATCCGCTGGGAAATCGCCCTCTCGTTCCTGGGGGGTATTTTTATCACCGCCCTCATATTCAACATCATCGACCCGGCCCGCTTCGCAGACCCGTTTTTCCACCTGTTGACCGGATATACCCTGGTGGCAGCGTTCTTTCTGGTACCTGAGGACTCTTCTTCACCCGTCAATTTCATTCCCATGCTCATATATGGGACACTTGGCGGTATCATGACCGTTTTGATACGTAATATCGGCGCCTATGTCGATGGAGCAATCCTGGCTGTTCTGGTAATCAATCTGCTGAATCCATTGCTGGATAAGATCCGGCCCAAGGCACTGGGAAAGGTTGAATAGTATGCGTGAAATGATCAAGATGATCGTTGTCCTGACAATTCTCTGTTCATTTTCGGGCGGCCTGCTGGCCGCCATCAGGGATAAAACCAAAGACAGAATCGAAAACCAGCAATTGACATTTGTGAAGGGCCCGGCCATTATGGCCATCCTGAACGGCGCATCCAACGACCCTATCGCCGATCGTTTCAAGATAGATGACCAGGGCATCGAGCGTACTTTCTTTATCGGCGTATTCGACGGCAAGTCCGAATCGGTGGCTTTCGAAAGTTCGGGAAAAGGCTTCGGTGGCGATATCGGCGTCATGGTGGGGGTAAATACAACCGATGACCAGGTCCTGGGCGTCGGCGTCACCACCCACAGTGAGACACCCGGTGTGGGGTCAAAGGCCAAAACCGAACCGTCTTTTACAGCGCAATTCAAGGATAAGCCGCTGATCGGTACCTTTCAGGTCAAGACCGATGGTGGCCAGGTGGATATCATCTCCGGGGCAACCGTGACATCGCGGGGGGTCAGTGTGGCGCTGACAGAGGCCAGCGCAGTTTATCAGAGGCTGAAACCCCAGATCGTTGAAAAATTAACGGCATTCAAGTAGGGAGAAGGCCATGGCGAAAACAATCGCGCAAGAATTTACAAAAGGCTTGTGGAACGAAATACCCCCATTTCGACTCGTTCTGGGGTTGTGCCCGGTACTGGCAGTAACCAAAACAGTGGAAAATGGTATCGGGATGGGCCTGGCAACCACTTTTGTGCTGGTCTGCTCCAATATCCTTGTATCTTCCCTGCGCAAGGCTATTCCGAACAAGGTCAGAATCGCCTGTTTTATCATTATTATTGCCACCTTTGTCACGGTTGTCGAACTGGTCATGCAGGCATATACCTATCCCCTGTTCCTGAAGTTAGGTATCTTTATTCCCCTCATCGTGGTCAACTGTATCGTTCTGGGGCGGTCTGAAGCGTTTGCCTTCAAGAACGGTGTTGTGGCCTCTTTTGCGGACGGGCTTGGCATGGGCATTGGCTTCACCTTGTCTCTGGCGGCTCTGGGTGCTGTACGTGAATTGTTCGGCAACGGCACCCTGACGATCTGGGAAACACCCATTCAAATATTCGGTCCCTCGTTTCAACCATTTACGTTCATGGTCGAAGCACCCGGTGCATTTATCTGCCTCGGTCTTATGCTGTGTGTCATGAACATGGCCGGAGAATAACAGGAGAACAGAGATGGGCGACTACATTGTCCTGGCAATCAGCTGTATACTCATCAACAACATCTTACTGGCACAGTATTTGGGCAACTGCCCGTTTCTTGGCACATCCAAGAAAATGGAAACCGCCGTGGGCATGGCCATGGCTGTTGTGTTCGTCCTGGTACTGGCCGGGGTGATTACCTGGCTCGTCAATACCTATGTTCTGCAGAAGTTCGGCCTGGAATATCTTCGCACCATTGCCTTCATCTTCGTGATTGCATCTCTGGTGCAGCTTGTTGAAATGTTTCTGAGAAAAAGTATCCCGGCTCTCTATGCCGGCCTGGGGATTTTTTTACCCCTCATCACCACCAATTGTGCCGTCATGGGTGTCTGCCTTATCAATGTCAACGAAGAATACACCTTTCTTCAGGCCCTGGTGGCCTCCATGAGTTACGCCATCGGGTTCGGGCTGGCACTCATCCTATTTGCGGGTGTAAGGGAACGCATACTCCTGGCCAGGGTTCCCAAACCCCTCCAGGATACCTCCATCGCCCTGGTCACCGCCGGTATTCTCTCCCTGACTTTCTTCGCGTTCAAAGGGATGGTCTAGCCTGAAAACATCTGAACTGAATGATAGAATGTGATATCTTTTCTGCGAATATCATGCCGAAAATCACAGCCATTTATGGAAGCCCGCGGCGAAAAGGCAACACCAGTCGATTGCTGAAGCAAGCTGTTGCCGGTGCCAGGGAACAAGGTGCCGTGGTAAACGAATTCTTTCTACGTGAAGAAAAAATATCCCCCTGTCTGGAAATCTACGGTTGTAAAATGGACGGCAATTGCGTCATCAAAGACGATTTTCATCGGGTACGCAACAGCATGTTGGAATCCGGCGGTGTCATGCTGGCTTCACCGATCTTTTTCTACACCGTCAGTGCCCACACCAAAATATTCATGGACAGATGCCAGTCCTTATGGGTAAAAAAATATTGGATCGAGGGACTGCCTTTCAGTCAGTGGGAAACAAAACGAAAAGGTCTTTTCATTTCCGTCGGGGCCACCAAAGGTAAAAAACTTTTTGATGGGGCCTTGCTCACCGTTAAATACTTTTTTGACGTTATTGATGCCAACCTTTGGAAATCCCTGCTTTATCGCGGACTTGATTTTGAAAAAGACATCCTTGATCACCCGGACTATCTCCAGGAAACCTATGAAGCGGGAAAGCAGTTAGCGATATCACTGCAAGTTAAATAAGTTGGGAGAAAGGGTTCAAGGAGTCCAGGATTCAAGGATTCAAGTGTTTGTTTTCCAGGGATGTGATCATCGCTTTTAGCATTCTCTCTACATCCCCAAGCTCCTCTCTTAATCCCTGAAGCTTTTCCTTGTTCATATAATCCAAATCACCGGATATCATCGTCTGCGTTTCTAATTCACAGCCTTTAACTCTTTATAATTCTTAAGCATTCAGCTGGTGCCTCACTTCGTCTCACTCGAACCCTGGACCCCTATAATCCTTGAATCCTTAATTTGGATCAACTCTTTGGGGATGATCCAATAGGTTAACAATACACATAGGGAGGGACATGAACAATTATGAGCTTCTGCTTCCCTTTACTATTTGTGAGCTTATCGATGAACTCAATCGAAAGCTGACCTCTCAGAGTAAGCGCTCAGCCGGTGTAGAACGCGACTTGCTTCAGCTCCAGATTGAAGAAACTCCCCTCCTTGTATCGTATCGGTCTTGGATGTCAAAAAGCCAAGATAACTTGACAAGTTAATAAAAATACAAATTATTACTTAAACACCACCACCTGATACATATTCTTTGATGTCAATCAAGATCCTTTTGCCTAAACATTGATCTTGAAACAAAAACCTAAACAGGCTTTGGGTAAAATGACCATTTGTTAGGCTAACGTGTAATAAACCATGGAGGGTAGAACAATGAAAAAAAACTGTTATAAATTATTTACGTATTCGTGCACGATTGCGGTCATTGTCTTATTGGGACTGCAGCCTGTGCAGGCGCTGGAGGCAAAGCTTTCCGGTCAAATCAACAGAGCACTCATGTGGGCCGATAATGGAAAAGATACGTCGGTTTTGAATGTGGACAATGACAATTCCTCCACCCGCTTCAGCTTTACAGGTTCCGAGGAAGTCAGCGATACCGTCAAAGTTGGTGTTGTTTGGGAGACCGAGTATCAATCCAATGCATCCAACAATGTGGATGTCGGGCAGGATGATGATGGGACATCAGCTTTTAATGATCGAAAACTGGAGGCCTATTTTGTGGTACCCTTCGGTAAGATTTCCATCGGTCAGGGTGATGGCGCGGCCAATGGAACCTCCGAGGAGGATTTGTCCGGTACCAGCGTGATCATGTACTCGGGAGTTAATGATACAGCCGAGAGTATCCAATTCCGCGACAAGAACGATACGCCGATTACCAAGGTTGGCAGTACTCGCAGCAATTTTGATGGGTTAAGCCGTAACGATCGCTTGCGATACGACACGCCCAACTTTGGAGGCGCAACATTCTCGGTCAGCGGCACCAATGGCGATGCCTATGAACTGGCAGCACGCTATTCGGCAGATTTCGACGGTTTTGGAAAAATCACCACTGCCATCGGATATGTAGATGCCAACAATCGAACGGATCCGGAATACACCCAGATTGGCGGATCGGTGTCCTGGTTGCACACCTCGGGTATCAACCTGACCGTTTCTTCCGGAACACGTGACATCGACGATACCAGCAGGAACCCTGTCAACTACTACGGCAAACTGGGATACAAATTCGACATCCACGCCATTGCCGTTGAATATGGCATGACCGAAGACCTGGCTCAAAAAAAGGATGAATCGAAAAACTACGGTTTGGCTTATGTGATTACCCCCTGGAATGGCGTAGAATTCTATGGTGCATATCGTACATATATGCTTGACCGCGATGGGACTTCAAACATAGAGGATATTCGTCAGGTCATGCTAGGTACACGTGTCAAATTCTAAAATTATTTCATGGAACTTATTATGAAGGCAAGTACGATGCTTACCCGTATGGCGTTGCTGGTGTCCATACTGATCATGGGTGTTTGGAGTTGTGCCGCCAAGCCTTTTGATCCACCCCAGACTGGTGAAATCCCTAAAGGACCCGGTGTATTTTCCAAGGGAGAGGATGGAGTGGTACTTTACGATTCAAACAAAAAGCGTTCGCCGGCTGTATCAACTCCGACACCAACGACCTCGTCAGGGGACGCGGAACAGCCTGCCATTGGATCCGACTATGAAGATTATGAAGGTTACCGACAATGGTTGCTCTGGAAAAAATCGGCCGTCGGTACCCCGGAATACGAGGAATTTCAACAATGGCGGGAGTGGCGCAAATACCAGGAATGGAAAAAACAAAAGTAAACCATCGCGTCAGCGTTCACTGGCGAGGTTGAAGGTTAAGCAAATTTGTCCAGTTAGTCAAGGACGTCCCCTAATTGTGCCAGACCATCCATGATCCGCTGCATATCCTTTGGAATGGGTGCTGTAAATGACATGGCCTGCTGCTCCACAGGATGGACAAAGCTTAAATGCCTGGCGTGCAGCATCTGTCTCCCGGCCGATCTCAGCAATGTTTCCAGGGGAGTGCTGTTACGCTTCTTGTTACCAAGCTTTCCGTAAGTATATACGGCATCGCCAACGATCGGATGATGCATGGATGTACAATGTACCCGGATCTGATGCGTCCGGCCGGTTTTCAACTCCAGTTCCAGCAGGGTCGCGGCTGTATAGCGTACCTTTACACGCCAGTGTGTTTCGGCATCACGCCCTTTGGCACTGACCACGGACATCTTTTTTCGGTCTACAGGGTGCCGGCCGATGGGAAGCGAGATATTACCGGATTCAGACCCTAACACACCGTGGACCAAAGCCAGGTAAGTTTTCTGAACCTCGCGATTCTTGAACTGCCGGCTCAGGTTTTCAAGCGTCAACCGGTTTTTAGCCACCACCATGGTTCCCGAGGTGTCCTTGTCGAGCCGGTGAACGATCCCGGGTCTCAGTTCCGCGTTGATACCCCCGAGTTCGGGACAATGGTACAGCAGTCCGTTAACAAGGGTGCCGTCATCGTTACCTGGCGCAGGGTGAACCACCAGACCGGCAGGCTTGTCGATGACGATGAGGTGCCTGTCTTCAAACAGTATGTTCAGGGGTATGGCTTGCGCTTGCAGAGAAGGGGGTTCATACACCGGGATGCAACCTTGGATCTTTTCTCCGGGTTTGACACGGTAACCTGGCTTTTTCAGGTTGTTTTGGATCGTAATACGGCCTTCCTGAATGAGCGTGGCGGCAAAAGATCTGGAACAATCCGAACGGTAAAAAGAAACCACCCGATCAAACCGTTGGCCGGCGTCAGATTCAGCGACGGTGATGACAAATTCATCTGGGGGGAACATCATGTGGATGGGAATTACTTTTCTTCGGGTACGAACAAAGATTCTATTTCGGCAACAATGGTCTCTTCTTTTGTGTTCCTGGCCGTGGACAGCTCCTTGACCAGAAGGCCCTGGGCTGTATCGTAGAGTTTTCTTTCACCAAAAGAGAGATCTTTTGTCAACCGCAGTATGGAGAGATCCCGAAACACTTCCGCGACTTCATACAGAGAGCCGGTCTTAATTTTATCCATATATTCGCGATATCTGCGATTCCATGTCTGGTTATCGATGGTGGATTCCTGTCTGGTTTTCATGACCTCGATAATCTTGGGAATTTCCTTCTCACTGATCACTTCCCGCAACCCCACTGATACGACATTCCAGGTAGGAATCATGATCACCATGCCATTCTCGACGATTTTCATGATATAGAAATCGTGGGTTTCCCCATTGATCACACGGCTTTCGATTGCTTCGATCTTGCCGACACCATGGGCCGGGTATACAGCCAGATCGCCCACCTCGAATGTTCTGGCAGGCACATCGCTTTTTATATCGGATTCATTCTCGGATTTATTTGACATTCTCACACCACAAACAGTTGAAACACGTGGATCAAACTTACTTATATGAAAGGGAAATATAACACTCTTGAACCAAACAAGCAACGAAAAAAAGGATTGGTGCATCTCTGCACCAATCCTTTTCTAAATACAACGTTTGGATCGTGTTAAACTACATCAGGAACGGTACCATCAGCAGTGCCACCACATTCAGAATCTTGATCATGGGATTCACTGCGGGTCCAGCGGTATCCTTGTATGGATCGCCAACCGTATCACCGGTAACGGCCGCTTTGTGTGCGTCACTCCCCTTGCCGCCCAGGTGACCATCCTCGATATACTTTTTGGCATTGTCCCAGGCAGCGCCTCCGGTGGTCATGGAGATGGCCACAAAAACACCCGTGACAATACTACCGATCAGCAGACCGCCCAGGGCCACCTTGCCCAGCAGAAAGCCAACCAGCAGCGGTGCGATAACCGGCAGAAGGGCCGGAACGATCATTTCTTTCAGTGCAAACTTCGTCACGATATCGACGCATGCACCATAATCGGGTTTGGCCGTACCTTCCATGATACCCGGTATGTCGCGGAACTGACGGCGAACTTCGTCAACCACGGCACCCCCGGCATTACCCACCGCTTTCATGGCAATGGAAGCAAAGAGGTAGGGAAGCAGCCCGCCGATAAAGAGCCCGATGATGACATTGACATCACTCAGATCGAATCGAATCAAGCCCTCTTTACCGCCATGCAAGGTAAATTCCTGTACATAGGCCGCAAAAAGAACCAGGGCTGCCAGGGCTGCCGAGCCGATGGCATATCCCTTGGTGACGGCCTTGGTGGTGTTGCCCACCGCATCGAGAGGATCGGTTACGGCGCGGACACTGTCATCCATGTTGGCCATTTCGGCGATCCCGCCGGCATTGTCGGTAATGGGTCCGTAAGCGTCGATGGCAATGACCATACCGGTCATGGAGAGCATGGACATGGCTGCCATGGCGATACCGTACAGACCGGCAAAACTGAAGGCCAGCCAGATGGCAAGGCAGATGGCCAGAATCGGTGCGGCCGTAGCCTGCATGCTGACTGCCAGACCAGCAATAATGTTGGTGCCGTGCCCGGTTGTGGACGCTTCTGCAATGGCTTTTACCGGACCGTAGATACCGGTATAATACTCGGTGATAATCACGATCACGACGGTCAGGATCAGTCCGATCAAGGTACAGTAATAGATGGACATTGTTGAAAGATCACCCACGCCCACAAACATCTTGGTTGTGGCATAATAGAAGGCGATGGCAGCCAGAATAGCCGCTCCGAACATTCCTTTGTAGAGCGCGCCCATGATGTACTCGCTCTTGCCGAGTTTTACAAAGAAAATCGCAATAATGGATGCGATGATCGATATGGCGCCCAGTACCAGCGGAAATTCTGTAGCGATCTGCACATCCGGAAAAAGCAGATGCCCGATGAGCATGGCCGCCACGGCAGTCACCGCGTAGGTCTCGAAAAGGTCGGCCGCCATACCGGCACAGTCGCCCACATTGTCGCCTACATTGTCGGCAATGGTGGCCGGGTTTCGCGGATCATCCTCCGGAATACCTGCCTCAACCTTACCCACGAGATCGGCGCCAACGTCGGCACCTTTGGTAAAGATACCGCCGCCGAGACGGGCGAAAATGGAAATAAGACTGCCGCCGAATCCAAGCGCCACCAGTGCGATGACATCATGTGTAGCGGCGTAGTAGCCTGCGGTGACGGTCAAAGCCAGACCGGCAACGATCATTCCGGTTACGGCACCACCCCTGAATGCCATGGCAAGACCTGCTGCCATGCCCTTCCTTGCGGCCTCTGCCGTTCTGACATTGGCGATAACAGACACACGCATGCCGATATAGCCTGCCAAAAATGAAGCCACGGCTCCGATAAGGAAACCGATGGCGGTCTTGGCGCCCATGGCGGCGAAGATCACGATAAAGATGATGACCCCGGCAACACCCATGCTTTTCATCTGACGGTTCAGATATGCGATGGCACCTTCCTTGATGGCATTGGCAATCCCCTGCATCTTCTCATTACCTGCCGGAGCACTCTTTACAATCGTGGCAAGGATAACGGAAAATAAAACGCCGACAACGCCGACCAGCGAACAGATTAACGGTATATTGTTCATTACAACGTCCATTCTTTCCTCCATCTGGTGTTTAACTTGAGGGTTGAATTGTTCTCTCGTTAAATCGATTCATACCTTCCCTTGTGCCTTCACAAAGGATTGTTACAGCAGCATCCCGAGAACGCGTCACAATCTGTTCCAACAGGTTTGCTTCATCGGGTCGGAACCGCCCTAAAACATGGCCGGTGACATTGCTTTCATTCTCGGAACGACCGATACCCACACGAAGACGGATGAAATTTCCGTCTCCCAGCGTATCGATAATAGACCTCACTCCATTGTGCCCTCCGTGCCCTCCTTTCACTTTTATTTTAATTCTGCCATAAACAAGATCAATATCGTCATGAATGACCAACATGTTCCTGTGTTCTATGCCAAAGTACTCAATTATCCGGTAAATGGGAATGCCACTCCTGTTCATATAGGACTGGGGCTTGATAAGAACGACTTCCCTGCCCTTTACAGAGCCCCGTCCATAAAACGCATCGAATTTTTGTCTGTCAATCGGGATCGCATATTCCGACGACAGGGCGTCAGTTACAAGGAAACCCACATTGTGTCGGGTTCCACGATATTTGTCGCCGGGATTGCCCAACCCTGCGACAACATGTAGTGTCCTGTCAGACATTTATTCAGCACTGTCAGGCTCGACCTCGCCCTCAACGGCTTCCTCTTCGCCCTCTCCTTCTTCTTCTTCCTCTACGACTTCTTCTTCTTCAGCTTTCGGGCTCAGGACCGTCACGATCGTGAAATTGGATTCGTCAACCAGTTCAAACGAGTCATCGATGGACACTTCATCCATGTGTTTCGAGTCTCCGATGCCCATATCGGTCACATCGACTTCAATCGACTCGGGAATGTTGTTCGGATAACAGAAGACTTCCACTTCATGCCGAACCAGTTGAAGCACACCACCCTCCTCGACGCCTATTGACTGGCCAATGGCCACAACCGGAATGCTGATTTTGATCTTTTGATCCATGGTTACTTCATAAAAGTCCACATGCAGCAAGCTGCCGGAAACCGGTTGGGTCTGCAACTCCTTGATCATGGCCGTCCTTGATGTCTGCTTTCCGTTCTGAATCAGCAGATTGAGCAGTACCTGTCCGATACCGGATGTCTTCAGAATGTTCTCGAGCTCTTTTGATATTACCGAGAGCATCACCGGTTCTGCCTTGGGTCCATAGAGTATGGCAGGAATCATGCCTTCCCGTCGGAGTTCTCTTGCGGCGCCGTTTCCCACTTTATTTCGTACCGTTACCTTCAATTCAATCTTTTCCAAAAAATATCCTCCTTTTAGCCCGCAACCAAACAGGCGGGTAATCTTTCGTCATAAAAGCGACAACGTCGCGCTAAATAAATTCGCAAAGTGAACCGAAACAGCGAGCGCATTCCCCGTAGCTTGCTGCGAGGTTCTTCAATTTATTTATACAAACAAAGATGTTACGGAATCGCCTGTGAAGCTCCGTATAATTGCTTCCCCCACGATTTCAGAAATAGTCAATATTTTCAATTTGTCGCAGCTTCCCGCTTTGTCACTCAATGGAATCGTGTCCGTCGCGACGAGACTCTTGAGCGATGATGCATTGATCCTTTCTATTGCCGGACCGGAAAGCACCGGATGGGCGCAACATGCGTGAACTTCCTGGGCGCCCTCGCGGGTGAGCGCTTCGGCCGCCTGTGTCAACGTGCCGGCCGTATCCACCATGTCATCCAGGATAATCGCTACCTTGTTCTTTACATTTCCGATCACTGCCATGGCCTTGGCCACGTTGGGTGCTGAACGTCTTTTGTCGATTATGGCAAGGTCGGCCGCCAGGCGTTTTGCAAATGCCCTGGCCCTCTCGACACCCCCGGCATCCGGGGAGACAACCACCAGGTTGCCATTGAAATTTTCTCTGATATAGTCGATCAATACGGGGGCAGCAAAAAGATTGTCCACGGGAATGTTAAAGAATCCCTGAATCTGCCCGGCATGCAAGTCCATCGTAATCACTCTGCTCGCACCGGCGGTTTCGATGAGATCCGCCACGAGTTTGGCACTGATGGGTACACGGGGAGCGACCTTCTTGTCCTGCCGTGCATACCCGAAGTAAGGAATAACCGCACCGATTCGAAGCGCCGACGACCGCTTCAGTGCATCCAGCATCATCAGCAACTCCATCAGATTGTCATTAACCGGGCGGCACGTGGATTGAACGACATAGACGGTCTTACCGCGCACGTTCTCGTCGATCTCGACCTGCACTTCGCCATCACTGAACGTGGCGACTTTCGCACCACCCAATGGCAACCGAAGATAGTCACAAATCTGTTTTGCCAGTACCGGATTCGAATTGCCCGAAAAAATCAGAGGACCTGTCATGACGCTCCTGGAATCTGAGTTCTCGATACATGTCTCAATATTTTACTTCTCTCTCACAATAGCGGTTCATGGCTGGGGCGGGAGGATTCGAACCTCCGAATGCAGGAACCAAAGTCCTGTGTCTTACCGCTTGACGACGCCCCATCATGATCTTTAACAGGTTCAAATCAACGTCTCAGCCATAAACAGCCGCCACCGGTGATGTGCTGACAACAGTTCACACGCACGCCTGGCTTTGCGTGAATCCGAATAAATTCCGAAGACCGCCGGACCACTGCCAGACATCAATGCTACATCGGCCCCCGCCTGGAGAAGTTGCCTTTTTATATCCGATATTAAAGGATATTCTGAAATTGTCACCGTCTCGAGATCGTTACACGAATAGTGTTTGAAATCGAATGTCGATTTGTCAGAAAAGAAATTTTTAAGTTTTTTTCCACAATTTGTCAATCCCAAATTCAGTTTTTTATACACGGCCGCCGTTGAAACAGGAATATCAGGGCAGGCCACAACAATCGGCAAAACCTGCAGTCCATCATAAATCTCGAGACACTCCCCGATACCGGTTGCCACAGCCGGTTTTTGCTGAAGAAAAAAAGGTACGTCAGCACCGATGGAAAGCCCCATACGGTTCATTTCCGCTGTCGAAAAAGGCATCCCATGATATTGATTGAGATGCAACAGCGTCCGACCCGCATTGCTGCTCCCGCCACCCAGACCCGCAGCCACAGGTATGTGCTTCTCTATGAATATGGATACACCCCCATGACCCCCAGGTTCCGGGTGATCTTGGTGCACCATCGACAATCTATTGTAAAACAGGCTTGCAGCCTTGAATGCCAGGTTACCCTCATTGTCCGGCACCCCTGGATTGTCACATCGAACAGAAATCCCCGGTGTTTCAAAATTGAATGTCATTACATCATACAGACTGATGTGACTCATGAGGGTCACGAGTTCATGATACCCGTCAGGCCGTTTGCCCGTGACCTGAAGAAACAAATTAATTTTAGCGGGTGAGAGAATCTTCATTTACCGGTCAAAAATCGTTTTACCTAAATTGAGCGATTGTCGAGGTTATCGACGTTCCTTTACATAAAGCATTCTCAGTTCATACAGCATGGTTTTAAGCATATTGGCCTCGTCATCCGACAAATTCCCCTTGGTCTTTTCTTCCATCATTCCCAGTATGTCGATGGTCTGTTTGGCCAATGGCAAATTCCTTGCCTTTTGGTTCGTCGCTGGGTCTTCGATAACACCCAGATTTACGAGGGCAGATGAATTGAGCGAGAAAATAAAGGTCGGAAAATTGATTTCCGGTAAGCGGTAGTCTTCATTGGCGGTGGCCTTTTCAAATTCCTTAGCTTTTTCTGCTGCTTTTTCTGGGCCTTCATTTTCAACGGTCTCAGTCTCTTTCGTTGTTTCATCTTCCGGGGTATCTCCGGAAAACAATCTTTTGTCCTTGACCACAAAGTCTTTTTTCTCGTCTGGCATTTTTTTCTCCTATAGAGCCCTGTGGGGGTCACGTTGCCTTCGGCTGTCATTTGCCTTTCAGGCGTCATTTACACTTCGTGTGACATTACGCCCTTCGGGCGTGATTTATTGCCGCTTATAGCTGATAGTTTTCAGCTGTAAACAAACCTAAAACGTAACACATAAAACCTAAAACCTCATCAAAACTCGAGTGGGACAATACTTTTTACCGAACCCAGGCCATTCAATACTGCCAGGGTCGTATCATCAATCCTGGTATCGGTCTGCATGAAAATGATATTGTGATCCCCGCCCTCTTCCTGGCCTACCTGCATTCTGCCGATATTGATTCCATGATCTCCCAGTGTCGTACCGATTTCACCGATGGAACCGGGACGGTCAATATTATAGATCAATGCCATATGCCCCTGGGGTATAAGTTCGAGCCTGAAATTGTTGATCTTGATTATCCGCGGGTCCTTTTTGCCGAAAATCGTTCCCGAAACACTGTTGGCCATCTCGGTCGTCAGGACATGAACTGTCAAGAGATTGGCATAGTCTTTTGATTCGGCCGTGCTGGTTTCCGTGATCTTGATTCCCATCTCTTTGGCCAACGCCCGGGCGTTGATGAAATTCACCTCGTCAGTCACCATAGGCGTCATCAATCCTTTCATGACCGAGGTCGAGACCGGGGTCAGATCGACCTTTTGGAAATCACCGTCATAGGCGATGGTGACCTCCTTCACGGGTCCTTTGATCAACTGCGTCTGAAGAGATCCCATCTTCTCACCTAATTCCAGAAGCGGACCTATTTTCTCCAGCAACTCGCCTGTTACCGACGGAACATTGACGGCGTTGACAATGGTACCTGTTTTTAGAAATGCAATAATCTGTTCGGCTACCGATACAGCCACATTGGTCTGAGCTTCACGGGTGGACGCACCCAGATGAGGTGTACAAATCACCCTGTCGAGTCCAAAAAGCGGGTTTTCACCCGGTGGTTCGGTAGCAAATACATCCAGGGCGGCCCCGGCGACCTTCCCGCTGACAATGGCCGCATGCAGGTCCGACTCGTTCACGATACCACCCCGGGCGCAGTTGATGATCATGACGCCCTCTTTCATCAGACCAAAGGATTTTTTGTCCAGAAAATTGAGGGTACTCTCCATTTTCGGAACATGAACCGAAATATAATCGGACCGCCGATACAGTTCTTCCAGCGCAACACTTTCGAACCCCGAAGTTTCAATCTGCTCCGGTGCGATATGCGGATCGTAAACCACCACCTTCATTTTCAATCCACGTGCGCGGTCCGCAACGATAGACCCGATCTTTCCAAACCCAATGATCCCTAAAACTTTATTGAATATTTCCCTTCCCTGCAAGCGCTTCTTCTCCCACAAACCCTCTTTCATGGTTGTCGTACCCGTGGGGATATTTCGTGACAGTGAAAGCATCATGGCAATGGCATGCTCGGCTGTTGTAACAACATTCCCTTCCGGTGTGTTCATCACCGCGATCCCTTTTTTGGTGGCCGCGGGTATATCCACATTGTCGAGTCCGATCCCGGCTCTTCCGATAACCTGTAAGTTGGTCGCGGATTCCAACAAGTCTGCCGTCACCCTGGTCGCGCTCCGGATAACCAGTGCATGATAATCACCGATGATCTCCTTGAGGGCTTCAGGTGCTAGCCCTGTCTTGACATCAACCTCGATGCCATCAGCCTCCTGAAACATCTTGACGCCAATGTCACCCAGAACATCGCTTACCAGCACTCTCATGGTATTCTCCTTATTGAATAAATTTGCCATGCAAATTTATGTGACGCGACTTTGTCGCTATATTCATACCTGCCATAGGAACAGGGTCTGCGGAACAGTTTTTATAGTATTCGATATTTTTTCTCAAGATTCAACTTAAATAAAACCGATATACGTTTTTATTTCTTGGGTGACATATGGCAGAGAATAGCCGGCATGCAGGTGTCTTCAGACCGTATTGAATACTTATTGATTTGTACATCGAAATAACGGTGCAACCTGCGCAGGATATCCAATACACTCTGGCGAACACCCGAGGCAATGATGATGCGGCCATTCGGCTTCAGGTAGATGCGGAACAGATTCAAAAGGGGGGTGCAATCCCGTTCGTGAAACATTACCTCCGACCCGATGATGGTATCAAATCGGTCTTCGAGATCCGGTCTATGCCAATCAAGTCGACATATTCTTATTTCCGGGCAGTGGTTGATTTCAGCATTGGCCGAGGCGAATTGAAGGGCGTTTTCATCATATTCCGTCATGGTGACATCGTGCCCGAATGAAGCGGCAACAACACCGACAACGCCGATTCCCGATCCGATTTCGAGAACTTTTTTCATTTGGGACGGCGGAGTTCTGGCAACATGTTCGGCCAGAATCCATGAGGGCTCCCAGATCTTGGCCCACAGAGGAAAACCGCATACAATATTTTCAAAATCAATGAACGGGTCGATCGTTTTGGGGACAACAAAATTGAATTGCCGACCATGGATCTTCAGGTCTCTGCTTTCGGTGCTGTAGTTTCGGTAAAAAGAGGCAAGTGTAACCATGTTCACACTATAGCGGATCCTTCCGACCTGTCAAGGCAACAAAAAAACACCCGCGCACTGCGTGTGTGCGGGTGTTTTAAGTATTTCATTCGAACCCCTGGGTCATCAACCCCTGGAGCCCTTCAGGGGATCGCCTTTTACTTGAGACGATCCCAAAGTAAATCATTTTGGGTCCTCTTCCTTGACCTCTTCAAAATCAGCATCCACGACATCATCGTCAGCAGCACCGGAAGTCTGATCTGACCCCTGAGCACCGTCTGCGCCCTGTCCCTGGTCCTTTGAGGCCTGCTGATACATTGCCTCGGCCAGCTTATGGGAGGTCTGCGTCAATTCTTCACTCAAGCGTTTAATTTCCTCGGCATCCTCGGTTTCCATGGCCGCCTTGAGTGATGCGATGGCTGATTCCACACCCGTTTTGGTGGTATCGTCAACCTTATCTCCCATCTCCTTGATGGATTTTTCCGTGGAGTAGATCAATGCGTCGGCATGATTCCGGGCATCCACAAGGACCCGCTTCTTCTTGTCGTCTTCGGCATGCAATTCGGCATCCTTGATAAGTTTGTCGATCTCTTCCTTGGAGAGACCGCTGGAGGCCGTGATCTGTATGGATTGCTCCTTGCCCGTAGCCTGATCTTTGGCGGAAACATTCACAATACCATTCGCATCGATATCAAAGGCCACTTCGATCTGTGGAATGCCCCGAGGTGCCGGAGGAATCCCCACCAGTTCAAATCGTCCCAGGGTTTTATTCCCCGCCGCCATTTCACGTTCACCCTGCATGACATGAATGGACACTGCCGGCTGGCTGTCAGCCGCTGTAGAAAATATTTGGCTTTTCTTGGTCGGAATCGTGGTATTCTTTTCGATAAGCCGGGTCATGACACCGCCGAGGGTTTCAATTCCCAGCGAAAGGGGGGTCACGTCCAGCAGCAGCACATCCTTGACATCCCCTTTGAGCACACCACCTTGAATGGCAGCGCCGATGGCAACCACTTCATCAGGATTCACACCCTTGTGGGGATCCTTACCAAATAATTTCTTTACACGATCCTGTACCGCCGGCATCCGGGTCATACCACCCACTAAAATGACCTCGTCGACTTCCTGAGCTGACAGGTTGGCATCTTTCAGAGCTGTCCGGCAGGGTCCTTCCAGCTTGTTGAGCAGATCGGCGATGAGTGCCTCCAGCTTCGCCCGGGTAATCTTGATATTGAGATGTTTGGGACCACTGGCATCTGCCGTGATAAAGGGCAGGTTGACATCCGTTTCCAGAGATGTCGACAATTCCATTTTCGCCTTTTCCGCCGCTTCCTTGAGTCGTTGGAGCGCCATTTTGTCGTTTCGGATATCGATACCCTGATCTTTTTTGAATTCGTTGGCAAGATGGTCGATGATGCGTAAGTCAAAATCTTCACCACCCAGATGGGTATCCCCGTTGGTGGATTTCACTTCGAAGACACCTTCACCGATTTCCAGAATCGAAACGTCGAATGTGCCACCACCCAGATCAAAAACAGCGATTTTTTCTTCTTTTCGTTTGTCCAGTCCATATGCGAGGGATGCTGCCGTGGGCTCATTGATAATTCTCAAAACATTGAGACCCGCTATCTTTCCAGCGTCCTTGGTCTCCTGGCGCTGGCTGTCATTGAAGTATGCAGGGACCGTAACCACAGCATCGGTAACCGGCTCACCCAGGTACTCTTCGGCTGTTTTTTTGATGTTGGCCAGTATGTAGGATGAAACTTCCGCCGGGCTGACAAGCTTGCCCCTCAGATTGATGCGGACACCGCCGTCGCTGGACTGCTCGATTTTGTATGGAAGTATCTTCATGTCACTCTGGATTTCGGGTGAACTAAATTTCCGCCCAATCAGCCGTTTCACGGCAAAAATCGTATTTTCAGGATTGGTAATCGCCTGACGCTTTGCAATCTGTCCCACCAACCTTTCATTGCTCTCTGAAACAGCGACAATCGATGGTGTCGTCCGGCCACCTTCCTGGTTCGTGATCACTTTGGCTTCGCCACCTTCCATCACCGCCACACAGGAGTTGGTGGTTCCGAGATCAATACCGATTATTTTTCCCATCTTGCTCTCCTCCTTGCCTTGAATAGATTCAACCTTCTGTTTATATTTTTTTAATTTTTATTTTCATCATCGTTACCAGAACCCGCCGGCGACGTGGAAACAACGACCATGGCAGGTCTTAAAAGTCTGTCATGAATCATGTATCCCTTTTGAAGTTCATTGAGAACGACATTCTCGGGCTGCTCGGCCGTTTCCTGCTGCATCATGGCCTGGTGATAGCCGGGGTCAAAGGGCTCGCCGAGAGATTCGATGGGAGAGACATGAAAGGTCTTGAATATCTTTAGAAGCTCCTTGATCGTTAAATCCAATCCCACCGATAGCTGTCCATCCTCCTTGCTTCCACTCGATGATTCAATGGCTCTTTCAAGATTGTCCACAACACCCAGGAGTTCTTTGAGCAGCGAAGCATTGGCATACTTTCTGAAATCCGCCATCTCTTTCTGGGTTCGCTTCTTATAGTTTTCGAGTTCGGCTGAAGCCCGCAAAAAACGATCGTAGGCTTCTTTTGCTTCTGCTTCTGCTTTTTCGATCCTTTCTTCCGGCGTTAGCGGTGCAATGTCTTCGGGGGGCACATCACCGGAATCACCTTCCAAGGAGGCTTGTTTCTGAATGTCGGGATCTTCTGATTTGACGGTAACCTTGATCTTGTCGTTCTTTGTCATTCGGTATGCTTTCAATCTGTTAAATATGTAAATATTCCGTATACCTGCTTACTTTTTTCAAAACATAAGACGCTATGGTACAATGTCAAGATTGTCGAAAATTTTTAAATCCCCATGCAAAAACAAGCTGAATGCGACACAATTTTGTAGATAAACAGGAGGTTCAGAGTCTACAGGATATTCGTGCTTCGGATTTAATTCGTATTGCCTTCGGCAGAGCCTAATGTCTCTGACCTGGCCCAACAAAGGACCCGGTTTTAAATGAGGGGATATAATGACTTCTTATATGACTGGTTGTGCACCCTCTGTTGTGTTATTTCAAAGCTCCCTGGCCTGTTATTGATCGAGATCGATCCACGACACAGAACCCATCACTTATCGCTGCTTCCTTCCGGACCTGACGAGGTTCGTGAGTGTCTGTTGCGTAGCGTCCGATCAAACAAAACCTGGGAATTCCAAAAATACCCTAAAGAGGGAGTTCAGCCCCGCATAAGCGGATTTCGGGACGAGGGCACCGCTAGCTCCCCGCCTAGCACAACCGCAGAGAATATAAACACGACCAACCGGTTTATCAAGGAATAAAATCGTTCCACGATTTTATTTGAAACCAGGCCCTGGCTGATATATTGTCTGAAGTATGAAACAACATCCCCTGATTCAATCGGTTGAAAAAACCCTTCTTGAATTCAGAATGCTGCAATCGAGAGACAAGGTGCTCGTGGCTGTTTCCGGGGGCCCGGATTCAGTCGCCCTGCTGCATGTTCTGCTGGCCCTCCAGACAAAATTTGATATCCAGATAGGGGTGGGCCATCTAGATCACGGTTTACGGTCATCAGCGGCCGTCAGGGATGCTGCCTTCGTGACATCACTGTGCAATAAACTGGGTCTGCCGTCACATGTGGCAGCAGCAGATATCCAGGGTCTTCATCAGCAGCAAAAGGGCTCTCTCGAAGCATTGGGGAGAAAAGCACGCTATAATTTTTTCAGCCGTATCGCTCGAAAATTCAACTACAACAAAATAGCCCTGGGACACCATGCCGACGACAATGCCGAACTTGTTCTCATGAACCTGCTCAGAGGCAGTGGACGGCTGGGGCTTTCCGGGATACCCCCGGTCCGAAACAATCGATATATTCGTCCGTTGATTGAACAGCCACGGGAAGATATCATGAAATTTCTTGAGGATACCCAGGTGCTCTTTGTTCTGGACGCCACCAACAATGATTTAAGATTCCTGAGAAACCGGATCCGGCACGAATTGATACCCGGGTTAATGCATCGCTATAACCCCAATATAGTGGATACGCTGAACCGGACCGCTGCCATTTTCAGGGCTGAAGAGGACTGGTTGAACCAATATTCAGGCCGGATTTTCAGCACCCTGGCAGAGGGTGACACCACCTCCGTTCGACTGCCTGTTTCAAAGCTTCTGAAAAACCATGGGGCAATTCAGCGCCGCACGATCCGAACAGCCATCGGGTATATCAAGGGCGATCTCAAAAGCGTCACGCTTCAGCATATCGAGGCCGTGTTGCGTCTCTGTCGGGAAGGATCTTCCGGCCAACGGTTGTGTCTACCCGGCGAGCTGACTGTGCAGAGACTGTCTGAGGGCTATCTACGAATTTACAGGCTCCCATCACTGCCTTCATCCCGGTCACGTTCACATACCGGGACGATACCTCTCTATAGGGTTCCGCTTCCACATCCCCATGACGGCACCCGGACCGTGATGATCAAAGAAATAGGAACAACCCTTGTGCTGGATTCCATACCGGTTAACTCCATCAACAGCCTGACTTCTGCTGGACAAAACACCGCTTTCTTTGATATGGACAAACTCACTTTCCCCATGCTGCTAAGGAACACGCTTCCAGGGGATAGATTTATGCCACTGGGAATGCGGGGCACTCAAAAGCTGAAAGATTTCTTCATCAACAACAAAGTACCCAGGGAAATTCGCCGAAAGACGCCCGTGCTTGTCAGTGGAAACGCGATTGCCTGGATTGTGGGTCATCGAATCGACGAGCGGGTAAAGATAACCCAACAGACCAGAAATGTTCTTAAAGTTGAACTTTTTCTTGCCTAATCAGGAAAAATGTTTACTGTTACAACGGGATGTGGGGCAGGGTAACCGGCATCAAAGGCGCAACCCGGACCCCCCAAATTCCCTTTTTTCCCGGACGGACTGTTTCGACGCTTGGAAATGCTTAACTGTTTGCAAAGAATCTGGGATTTCATTCTCCCTTAACTCATCGCTGGAGGACATGTCATTTGAACCCGTTTTATAAGAATCTTTCACTTTGGCTCGTCATCACACTGATGATGATAATGCTATACAACCTATTCAACCAGCAGAACCAGCCCGAGACCAATATCAGCTATACGAGTTTTCTCTCCATGGTCGAGAATGAACAAATCGCCGAAGTCGTCATTCAGGGTCAGGAACTCATCGTCACGGATACGGGAAGAAATCGTTTCAAGATATTTGCTCCCCAGGATCCAGACATGATTTCCTTTCTGAGGTCCAAGGGTGTGGCCATCAATGCCAAACCACCTGCTGAATCCCCCTGGTACATGTCTGTTCTTATCTCCTGGTTTCCCATGATTCTTCTCATCGGCGTCTGGATCTTTTTTATGCGCCAGATGCAGGCCGGCGGTGGCAAAGCCATGTCTTTTGGGAAAAGCCGGGCAAGGCTGCAATCCGACCAGCAGGAAAAAGTAACCTTCGAAGACGTGGCCGGTATTGATGAAGCCAAAGAGGAACTGGGTGAAATTGTCGAATTTCTCCGGGAGCCCAAGAAATTCACCCGGTTGGGTGGACGGATCCCCAAGGGGGTTTTACTCATGGGGCAGCCTGGTACCGGTAAAACCCTTCTCGCGAGAGCTATTGCCGGAGAGGCCGGTGTTCCCTTCTACAGTATCAGTGGATCAGATTTTGTGGAAATGTTTGTGGGTGTGGGTGCTTCGCGCGTGAGGGATCTGTTTGTACAAGGCAAAAAGAATGCCCCGTGTATCATTTTTATCGACGAAATAGACGCAGTGGGACGACACAGGGGTGCCGGTCTGGGGGGAGGTCACGATGAAAGGGAACAAACCCTCAACCAACTCCTGGTTGAAATGGATGGTTTTGAATCCAATGAGGGCGTCATCCTGATATCGGCCACCAACAGACCCGATGTTCTTGATCCGGCGCTGCTGCGGCCTGGCAGGTTCGACCGCCAGGTGGTGGTACCATTGCCTGACATCAGAGGCAGGCAAAAGATCCTGGAAGTCCACATGAAAAGAACACCTGTTGCCGCAGATGTGAACGTCACCACGCTGGCCAAGGGAACGCCCGGTTTTTCAGGGGCAGATCTTGAAAATCTGGTCAACGAAGCCGCCCTGGTTGCCGCCAAACGGAACAAGGAAAAACTCGACATGACCGACTTCGAAGACTCCAAAGACAAAATCTACATGGGTCTGGAAAGAAAATCAAAGGTCATCAAGGAGGAAGATCGCAAGACAACCGCTTACCACGAGGGGGGACATGCACTGGTGGCTCGCTTTCTTCCCTACACGGACGCGGTCAACAAAATCACCATCATACCCAGGGGTCGGGCGGCGGGTGTTACCTGGTTCCTCCCCGAAGAGCGGGACTTCAAGTATAAAGACCAGCTGCAAAGCGAACTTGCGGTCGCTTTTGGCGGTCGTGTTGCCGAAGATATCATTTTTAAACGGATCAGTACGGGTGCCTCGAACGACATAAAGCAGGCCACGGACCTGGCCCAAAAAATGGTTCGGGTTTGGGGCATGAGTGAAAAACTGGGGCCTCTTTCCTATTCCAAAGAAGAAGAACAGATCTTTTTGGGCAGGGAAATCTCTCAGCACAGAGACTATTCCGAAGACACCGCCAAAAAGATAGATGATGAGATCAACCAGCTCATCGGTGACGCCTATGAAAAAGCCGCGGCAGTCCTGAAAGAGAACATCGATATTCTGCATAAACTAGCGGAAAGTCTCCTTGAAAAAGAAACCGTCATGGGGGCTGAGCTGGATGAGCTTATCAACACCATGAGACCCGGCATTGAACTGCCATCAGTGGCTACGGCAGAAAAAACAGAAAGTGACGAAGCCTCCCCGGAAACCAGTGAACAATGATGGACAGCGTCTTTATTGAACATCCCTCGTCTACAGGGCGAAGGGTTCTATTATGAGTTATAGGGGTTGTCAGAAAAACGTTCCGATTGAGGACCTTTTTTCTGCTACAACCCCTTATGCCGCCATCCTATTTTCGGAATATTATTATGACAAGCGGTATAAACCACAACAGCGAGCGCATTCCCCGTGGGTTCTGCCTGCGGCAGTGCTTCACATGCTGCGAGACTCTTCAATAAAATCAGAATCATATATCGGGAATTGAAGCACGTATGGCATCATTCGATCTGACATGGGGGGAACATCGATTGACATTCGGCACTCGCCCCCTCATCATGGGCATACTCAATGTCACCCCGGATTCTTTCTCAGACGGCGGTCGTTTTTTTTCCACCCGAGATGCCGTTGCCCAGGCAGAAAAGATGGTCCGGGAAGGTGCCGATATCATCGATATCGGCGGTGAGTCAACCCGGCCGTTTTCCGAGGCTGTTTCCGAAGCGGAAGAAGTCAGACGTGTTATCCCGGTTATCGAAGCCCTGGCAGATCGTGTCAAAATTCCCATTTCAATAGATACGAGCAAAGCGGCAGTTGCCAGACAGGCGTTGAATGTCGGCGCGTCCATGATCAATGACATCAGCGCTCTTCGGGCAGACCCGGCCTTGGCCGGAGTGGCCGCAGATAGCGGCGTACCCGTTATCCTGATGCATATGAAGGGCACGCCCGGAGACATGCAGGCTTCACCCAGATATGACGATCTGTTCGGTGAAATAGACGCGTTTCTGAAACAGGCTGTCGCCACGGCCGAACAAAAAGGGATTCAACGCTCCAAGATCATCGTCGACCCCGGTATCGGTTTTGGTAAAACCGTTCTGCACAACCTCCTCCTGCTGAAACATCTTTCCAGGTTCAAAACCATGGAATTACCTGTATTGATCGGGCCTTCCAGGAAGGCTTTTGTGCGAAAACTTCTGAAACCGGACCACCTGGCGGATATCGACCCACAGCAGCCCATGGTGGAAATCGGCACGCAAGCAACGGTTGCCATCGCTGCATTGAACGGGGCTGATATCCTTCGCGTACACAATGTCGCCGGCACGCTTGCCACGTTGAAAATTGTGGCCGCCATACAGACGGCCGGGCCGGACTGAGCCGTTGCGCATCCAAAATGCATTTGGAATCGCCTTAAGCTGTAAGCAATAAGCGATCAACCGCTTACAGCTTAAGACTCAACTTTCGGTTTTCACCATCGATAGAGCGAAATGGGTGATCCAATGGCGATTTGCGCTGTTTGAGGCGTTTAGGGACCCTTACATCAGCGTATGGCAATGAAAATCCAATATGAAAACCAGGTCAGTTGAAAGCCATGCCTGTTTAACCATATGGCCGGCGCTGGTGTTAGGAGCCCTTACGGCGAGTTCGCAAAGCGCCAGGGGATGATTCATTTCGTGTTCGCTGAACCCCGAAAGTTGAGTTAAGACTTATTGCTTAGGGCTGACCGCTCAAAGACAAACAGACAAAGGGAGTCATGTATGCTATTCGTCATCGATGTAGGCAATACCAATATCGTCATGGGTGTATACAGCGGGAAAACACTCTTGAAAAGCTGGCGGGTTCGCACCGAGAGAAACACCACGGAAGATGAATTCAATATTCTCGTGACAAACCTGTTCTCGGCCAGCGGGTTCATGCTGGATGAAATTGAAAAAACCCTTGTTTCATGTGTTGTACCGCCCATGGTCACGATTCTCGATTCGTTCTGCCGCAAATACCTGGGCCACTCACCCCGCTGGGTCAATGCAAAATCTTACGCACAAATGCCCATAAGGATCTCCAACCCATCTGAACTGGGGGCCGATCGAATCGTAAATGCTGTGGCTGCCTACCATAAATACCAAACAAGTCTGATCGTCATCGACTTCGGTACAGCCACCACGTTTGATGCTGTCTCTCAAAAGGGTGAGTATCTTGGTGGTGCCATCAGTCCCGGAATTATCATTTCGTCGGAGGCCCTCTTTCTAAAAGCCTCAAAGCTTCCAAGAATCGAAATCTTTGAGCCTCCTGAACGTGTTGTGGGCAAGGATACCGGTCAGAGTTTGAAAGCCGGCATTATCTTCGGGTATGCCGGGCTGGTGGACGGTATTGTCAAACGTATGAGGACCGAGATGGGAACTGACCCAAAAATTATAGCGACGGGAGGCCTGGCATCACTCATCAGCCATGTCTCTGAAACCATAGAGTTTCTGGAGCCTGACCTGACACTGGAAGGGTTGCGGATTATCAGCAATTCCCAATAAAATTGCCGGGCGGTTTTATTGAATGTCCAGGGATTTTTCCAATTCCTGGATTCTGGCGCGAATAGCCGGTTTCTCTTCCTCTGAAACGCCCGGATCTTCAAGACGTCTTCGAAGACCCAAGAGCATCATCTCTTCCCGGTAATCGGCACATGTATAGGCTGAGTTTTGTGTCATCCAGATTATATCAGTGATTCCTTGTAGATACGATAAAACATTTCATAATCCGAAATATTTCTCGATAAAATCTTCTCAATATCTTCCATGTTTTTTTTGTTGATGATGAGATTGACGCTCTTACAGAAGGCCATCATATGGTCCATGGTACGAAAACGGTCGCTGATCATCGTAACGAACATGTTCCGCCGCACATCCATGTGAAGCCGTTCCACATAAATCAAAACACCGTTTCTTTCGGGGTCTTTGGTACCAAAATATTCATCCACCACAACCAGATCGTATACCTTGTAGCGAAGATTTCTCAAAGCATCCCGGTTGCCCGTGGCCACACTGACATGATATTCCAGAAGCTCGAGTGCCCGCACAATACCATCACGGACAACCGTATCCGATTCACAGACCAGGGCGATTTTTCCCTCTTCCTCTATAAAATCAAACGGTTTTTCGGTGTTTTCATAGTCGTCTTCTTCAAAGTCGAATTCCGCTGCCGCGCTGCCTGCTTCATCGTCCGTTGCTGTGTTCTTGATCTCCGGAGCCTTGATGAAGATTGTTTTCTTACATTTCGGACATGGAAGCGTAGCGGTCTTTCCATTGGGTATGGATTCATCAGGAATCTTGAACTTGCTCTGGCAACTTTCACAGATTATGTCCATAAGGCACCGTCTCCATCACATGTTTTTTTCATATTCTCTGTCCATTTGCAGAGAGTCAATATCCGTCGTCGTTTCCCCTCTGGCCGCCTTGACAGTATCGATCCCTCTACCGGTAACACCCTTGCGTGACGAATATGCCAGGGCATTTTTCTGCGTAATGAGTCCCTGTTCGTAAAGAGCCACCAAAAAGTCATCAAAGGTCGTCATGCCAAATGGCTTTCCAGCCTGCATGATCTCATAGAATGTTTTCCCTTCGGATTCACCCTGCAAAATACTATCCTTCACCCTCAGATTCGAACCCAGCACTTCAAATGCCGCCACCCTGCCCCCACCTACCTTGGGTACCAGTCGTTGGGCTACAATCCATCGAACCGTATCTGATAGTCGTATACGAATCTGATTCTCTTCTTCGATACTGAACATACCCAGTATGCGGTTAATGGTTTGACCCGCATCGACGGTATGGAGTGTGGTCAACACCAGGTGGCCTGTTTCAGCAGCACTCAGGCCGATTTCCACGGTTTCGCGATCCCGCATTTCGCCCACCAGAATGACTTTGGGAGCCTGCCGCAAGGCAGCCCTCAGACCGCTGGCAAACGAATCGAAATCGGTTCCCAGTTCTCGTTGGTTGAATGTGGATCCTTTGTGTGGGTGCTGGTATTCTATCGGGTCTTCGAGGGTAACGATGTGCACGGATTTTTGTTCATTGATGACCTCGAGAATAGCGGCCAACGATGTCGACTTTCCAGAGCCGGTGGCACCGGTGACAAATACGATGCCGTTCAACTCCTCGGCTATTTTATAGAAGACTTCCGGAAGTCCCATTTCTTTGATGGTGGGAACCTTTGATTCCAACTGTCGCAGCACCACCGAATAATTGCCCTGCTGTGAAAAGACATTGACCCTGAAACGTGCCTTTCCCGGCAGGCTGTAGGACATGTCACAGGAGCCATGAGATATCAGGGTCTCGGTCAGACGACGGTCCCTGTTCAACAGATTCAAGGCGAATATTTCACTCTGAAACGGCGTCAATTCCTTAATTGGCGGAGCCATGTCCACTGGAACCAACTGACCGGCACTTTCAACTTGCAGGGATTTTCCGACGGTTAGATTCAAATCCGACACATTGGTATGAGAGTCTAACATTCTCGTAAGAATATGATCGACTTCCTGTTTCCTCATCTGATGACCTCCCTCACATGATCGTATCTCAATACCTGAGATGACGTCATGTTATGCCTCTGTAAAATCCGAAGGCGGCTCGCGCAGCAATGGACGAAATTTGGCCTTGTCGTTTGCCTTTTGGTAGGCATCGTCTCCAGAAATCCAGCCCTTGTTGTAAAGATCCATAATGGCTTCATCGAGCAACTGCATGCCGTATTTTTTCCCGGTCTGTATCATCGAATTGAGCTGATGGGTCTTGGATTCTCTAATCAGGTTTCGCACGGCCGGTGTAGCGATAAGGATCTCGAGTGCGGGAATCCTGCCCTTTTTGTCCGACCGTTTGAAAAGTACCTGGGCAACGATGGCACGTACACCGTCTGCCAGGGTCGATCGAATCTGGGCCTGCTCATTGGAAGGAAACACCTCGACAATTCGATCTACCGTCTTGGCCGCGCTGGTGGTATGCAGGGTTCCAAAAACAAGATGGCCGGTGGACGCTGCTTCTATCGCCAATGAAATGGTTTCCAGATCCCGCATTTCGCCCACCAGGATGATATCGGGGTCTTCCCGGAGCGCTCCCCGAAGGGCTGCGCTGAAAGACTTGGTGTGAATACCTACCTCCCGGTGGTTCACGAGACAGGACTGGCTGTTGTGAACAAATTCAATGGGATCCTCAACTGTAATGATATGATCATGCCGTGTCTTGTTGGCCTCGTCGATGATGGCCGCCAGGGTGGTTGACTTACCGCTGCCCGTAGGCCCGGTGATAACCACAAGACCCCTGGGGAGACTTGATAGTTTTTTAATGACCGGTGGCAGACCCAGGTCCTCGGCCGTCATGATCGTGCTCGGGATCTCCCTAAAAACAGCCCCGACACCATTTTTCTGCATAAAGAAATTGGAGCGGTATCGTGCCAGCCCCGGAATCTCGTATCCGAAATCGACATCGCCCGTCTCTTCGAACACCTTGACCTTGTCCTCGGGGGTAATCTCATACAGCATCCCTCGAAGGTCGTCGTTGCTCAATACCTTGTATTTGACCCTCTCGATATCGCCCCGGACTCTTAGGGCCGGCGGCTGACCCGCCACAAGATGTAGATCTGATGCCCCTTGCTCATGCATCAATTTGAAAAAAGCGTCGATCTTAGCCATGGCCACTCCTCATAGTTATGTTTCACCGTTGGTGTTGAACCGCAACAGCGAGCGCAAACTCCGCAGATTGCCTCAGGGTTAGCGAGCAAATCTGGATTAGACAGAGTTTCTTACGGTCGCTGCGAAGCACTGCCACACGGCAGAACTTTCCTTGCAGCTTGCTGCAAGGTTCTTCGATCTTATACTGACAGGTTGTTCATGGTCAAACCCAAGACCGGAAAGCATCCTAAATGGTTTACACCAGCGACATCGCCACCCTGCTCAGACTGCTGACCAGGAACGTTCGAAGAAATATCACAGCCATAAAAACCAAAATCGGCGAAAAATCGATACCACCTATATTGATGGGTATTCGTCGGCGAATGGGATAGAGGATCGGTTCTGTAGCATTATGAATAAAGCGTACAATGGGGTTGAACGGGTCCGGGTTTACCCACGACAACAACGCTCGGGCGATGACAATCCACATGAATGCAATCAGCACGATGTCAAGCACCTTGGCTACAGCCATCAGAAAATAGCCGATAATATACATAAAACAACACAGTCCTTCGATCTTTTTTTTGGGCCTGGTTAATAAAATCAGGTTGAAATTTTGATGTCAAACCTAAGTACATAATGAACAAGAAGTCAAGAATTTTCATGTAAAGTCACCGGCCCCATTCAAGGGAAATAGGGCCTCATCGTTCCGAAATTGAAGAACCTCGCAGCAAGCTGCAAGGTTCTTCAATAGCTTTTTTTTGTCTTGCTTATTAGGCACTTTGTCATTAGGGTATGGTCCGTTTTGTTTTATCCGGTTCCAACACGATTTTCTGCTGTCTTGTTCGTACAAATCCGTATAGACGCACTGTGAGACGGCAAGAGGGGGTATGCGTTAATGTCTACAGGAGAAAAGACACTGCTTCAGGGGAAAAAAATCTGTTTTATCGGCACGGGCAACATGGGCGAAGCGCTGTTGAGTGGACTGGTTTCAAATTCCATCAGACCCGAGGATATCATCTGTACCGATGTACGCGAATCTACCTTGACGCTCATCGCTGAAAAATACCGGGTCCGCACCACCACGGACAACAAGGCTGCCATTCGATCATCTGAGATTGTCATTTTCGCGGTCAAGCCGCAGATACTGGCCCTTGTTCTCAAAGAGACCGCCGAGTGCCTGGACATGAGCAAACTGATCATTTCAATCGCAGCCGGTGTTCCACTCGCTGCGATTGAATCCTGTCTCAACAGGGAACTGCGACTTATTCGGGTCATGCCGAATATCGCAGCCTTTGTAAAGGAAAGCGCCACAGCCATCGCCCCGGGCAGAAATGCCGGCAAAGAAGATATCGCCATGGCAAAAGCCATCTTCGATTCGGTGGGCAGGTCTGTTTTTATCGATGAAACAAATCTCATGGATGCCATTACCGGTTTGAGCGGCAGCGGTCCTGCATACATTTTTCTGATTGTGGATGCCATGGCTGATGCCGGTGTCAAGATGGGGCTCTCCAGACAGGATTCCCTGTTCCTTTCCATGCAGACCGTGCTGGGGTCGGCCAAGGTTCTCCTGGAAACCAAAGAGCATCCCGGCCAGCTCAAAGACAGGGTTACGTCACCGGGTGGAACCGCTATTGCCGGAATCCACACACTTGAAAAGGGGGGGCTCCGGACAACCTTGATCAATGCAGTGGAAGCAGCCACCAATCGATCCAAGGAACTCGGAGAATTGATGATTAAACATTTCGCCGAAAACGGCACCAGCAAATAAAACCCGGTTTCGGAAACCTCTATGACGTTGATATCTTAAGGGAATATACTGGTATACGACCTTCTAAATTCGACATTAAAAAAAAGATCTTTTATCACGAAAAAGACCATGACATTTTTATTATAACTATTTGATATATATCATGTTTACTGAAACCGTTTCCTATTCCGCCGCGTTTGTGGCCGGACTGTTATCCTTTTTTTCTCCGTGTGTCCTCCCGCTGATACCGGCCTATTTTACCTTTATTTCCGGATTGTCTCTGGAGGAACTTACCCATGGCTACACTGCTGAAATCCGGAGAAAAGTCTTCTTCTCGACCATGTCTTTCATCGCAGGCTTCTCGGTAATTTTTATCCTGCTGGGAGCTTCCGCGTCTTATCTGGGTGGACTGACACACGATTACCGGGGTATCATCCGTGTTGCCGGTGGGGCTCTGATCGTTATACTGGGAATTCATTTGACGGGTATTGTCCGAATACCGTTCCTCGAATTTGAAAAAAAATTTCACCTGAAACAAAAACCATTGAATATTTTTGGAACATTTCTGGTGGGCATGGCATTCGGTGCCGGGTGGAGCCCCTGTACAGGGCCACAACTCGGATCCATTCTCGCTCTGGCCATGGGTAAAGGAACCGTCTGGCACGGCATCGGACTGTTAAGCACCTACTCGGCGGGGATGGCGCTACCCTTTGTGGCCATATCGGTCTTTATCAATTATATGCTCGTTTTTGTCCGCAAAACATCCCGTTTTATGCCACTATTCAACAAAGTAGCAGGAACCATATTGATCCTGATCGGCCTGCTTCTCCTGGCGGACAAGCTCTATATTCTGACAGGAACAGGATAATCACAACATGAAAAATCACATAAAATTCAGCATATGCCTGACAGCAGCCCTGCTGATATGGGCTGTAGCGCTGCCTGTAACCGGTGCCGACCAGATTAAGTGGTACCCCCATGAAGAGGGGACGGCCCTGGGAGTCTTGGAAGGCAAAAAAGTTTTCATCTTTTTCCACGCGGACTGGTGCAGATACTGTGAAACCATGGACCGGAAGACCTTTCAGGATGCCGGCATCATCTCTTATTTAACTTCACACTTCATCTCTATTAAAGTCGACGTGGAACGGGAAAAATCCATTGCAAAGAAATACAATATCAATCCCCTGCCGGACTGCTGGTTTCTATCCGAAAAGGGAGACATCATTGGGAACAGACCTGGATATCTGTCGGCCGAAGACCTGATGCCGATTCTCCAGTTTATCAAGACGGAAAGCTTTTTAAAGATGAGTTACCAGCAGTTCAAAGAGAGCCTGTAAGCAGATTAAATCCTGTTGAACCCGTTCTTTTCATGTACAAAAGCTGCTATCGGAAGAGATCTCCCTGTCTCGAAAATCGCCGGACAAGTCGAATCGATATTGAAATAATGACATAAAGACACATGAGTAACAGACTGGCCGGTAACCATTGATGGGAAGTGTATTCTGAATTGACCTGTGCGACCCATAAACCACAAGCACTGAACAGCGACACTATAACCATCAAGAAGATGACCACGACACACAACGTTTCGGAGTCATACCAGGGAGAAATGGTTTTTCTGAACAAAGGGCTTTGGTCGAATCTCATAATCTGACCCATATCACGTGGCCCGTCAACATATCAAGTAAAAGTGATTGGATCATCTCCCATTGGGTTGATCCAGTTGAAGGGTTCGAGGGTCCGAGGGTGATACAAGGGTTCGAGAGTAGCTAACGGCTGTAAGCAGAAAGCAACATCCCAGCCTTCGAGCATCCAAGCATAAATAGGGTGCTATAATTCCTTTGCCACGGTGGAATAGATCACAACATATTGTAATATTTGTGTTGACAAGTATCAACATGTTGTTGTAGAAGCGGTTTCATCCTTCAGTATCCATCGTGTGGTACGTTGACTCCAAAAACCTTCAATTTACAAGTGGCGCATCCATAGCAGAACAGCAATTTGACAGTTTCTGCTCTGGCTTTTCGGTCAAAGGAGACGGCATGTCTCCGTTAGTTCAGGTTCGGAACCGCGTGCCAAGCACGCGGTTTGTAGAACAATGAAAACAGGGGATTTTTCAGCGATCTCCTCCAACAAGACAGGCGAGAGGAAAAACACGTGTTCGAGCAGATAAAGAAACGGGACGGCAGAATTCAGAAATTCGATTCAAAAAATATCATAGAAGCTATCGCCAAAGCTGGAAAAGCCACCGGAGAATTTACAGAAAGAGAAGCCAAAAAACTGACGCTTCGCGTCCTTACCCTGGCCCATGAACTCAGACTGGCCTCGATACCGGAAGTGGAAGAAATTCAGGACATCGTCGAAAGAGTACTGCTCGATTCACCCTTTTACAAAACAGCCAAGGCCTATATCCTTTATCGGGAGCAGCACGCCCAGATCCGCCGAATTGCCACGGAAGCCAATGTCGATCTGGTTGAACACTATATCCAAAAACTGGACTGGAAGATTAAAGAGAACAGCAATATGTGCTATTCTCTGCAGGGACTCAACAATTACATCAGTTCGGACATCACCTCGGAATATTGGCTCAACAGTATCTATCCCCCGGAAATCAGGCGGGCGCATAAAACTGGTGACATGCATATACACGACCTCAGTCTCCTGTCCGTCTACTGTGTGGGCTGGGACCTGAAGGATCTTCTCGTCATGGGTTTCAGAGGGGTTGAGGGCAAGGTTGAAAGCGCCCCGCCCAAGCACCTCCGATCAGCCCTGGGTCAAATCGTCAACTTTTTCTATACGCTGCAGGGTGAAGCAGCCGGCGCCCAGGCGCTATCGAATTTCGACACATTGCTAGCGCCCTTTATCCGCTACGACAACCTCGACTACAAGGATGTCAAACAAGCGTTGCAGGAATTCATTTTCAATATCAACATCCCCACACGGGTGGGGTTCCAGACTCCCTTTACCAACATTACCATGGATCTCTATGTTCCATCCATCCTTAAAGATCACCCGATCATCCTGGGAGGTCAGGAACAAGATGCCACCTATGCCGATTTTCAACCGGAGATGGACATCCTGAATATGGCTTTTGCGGAGGTTATGATGGAAGGCGACGCCAAAGGCCGGGTCTTTACCTTCCCCATACCGACGTATAACATTACAAAAGACTTTGACTGGGAAAATCCCAACCTGGACATGATATGGAAAATGACCGGCAAATACGGCATCCCCTATTTCTCCAATTTCGTCAATTCGGACATGTCGCCTGAAGACGCACGATCCATGTGCTGTCGACTTCGCCTTGACAACCGTGAACTTCTAAAACGGGGCGGTGGTTTGTTCGGTGCCAATCCACTCACCGGATCCATCGGTGTTGTCACCATCAACCTGCCGAGGATTGGCGTTTCAGCAGAGAATAGAACCGAATTCTTCCAGACCGTCCAGGAAAACATTCTTCTGGCCATCAAGAGCCTGGCCATCAAACGAAAGGTCCTGGAACGATTTACCGAAAAGAATCTCTATCCATATTCCAAGTTCTATTTGAGGGACATCAAGGAGGGATCCGGTCTTTACTGGAAAAACCACTTCTCAACCATCGGGATCATCGGTATGAACGAAGCGTGCCTGAATTTTCTGGGAGAAGACATCGCCAGCAAAGCAGGCCACACGTTTGCACTGGAAGTCATGGACTATATTCGTGATATCATTTCTGAAATTCAAGAAGAAACCGGCGATATCTTCAATCTTGAAGCAACACCGGCAGAAGGAACTTCTTATCGACTGGCCATGCTGGATAAAAATCTTTACCCGGAAATCATCTGTGCCAACGAGGCAGATTACCAGACCGGCGCAGCTCCCTATTACACCAATTCGACCCAGCTGCCGGTCAATTACACAGATGATGTTTTTGAAACCCTGCAACTTCAGGACACGCTTCAGACAAAATATACCGGTGGAACAGTCCTGCATATTTTTCTAGGAGAACAGGTTGAAGATCCAGCAGTAACCAAACAGCTCATCAGGAAAATTTCCAATAAATTTCACCTGCCCTACTTTACCCTCTCTCCTACATTCAGTATCTGCCCTTCCCACGGCTACCTGAAAGGCGAAAAGTCCCTGTGTGACTGCTGCAGCCAGGACACCGAAATCTACTCGCAGGTGGTGGGGTACTTGAGACCGATCAAACAGTGGAACCCCGGTAAGCAGGCTGAGGTCAATCTGCGAAAAACCTACAAGGCGCTCGACCAGGCCAACCATCCGGGCACGGGAGCAGAAATAAGACCTTCTGGGGAATGCTATAATCCCGCCCCATCATGTGACAGCGGTATAAACCGGGAAAAGACACCGCAACAGCGCGTGGCAAAATAGCAACAATGTAAGGATTTCATTGATCGGCAACCCTTCATGATATTCGGTGGTCTTCAAAAACAGTCCCTGATCGACTTTCCCGGAAAGATCAGCTGTGTCCTTTTTACATCCGGATGCAATTTCACCTGTCCCTACTGCCACAATCCTGACCTGGCCCGTGGACAGATTCATCCGTCCCGTATCTTGACAGAAGAAAGCATATACGATTTTCTTGAAAAACGTAAAGACTTCCTGGATGGCGTCGTCATCTCGGGTGGAGAGCCGACCCTCCACCGGGATCTTTCGACCATCTGTCACACCATCAAAAAAATGGGATATCCCGTCAAGCTGGATACCAATGGAAGCCGGCCTGAAATTCTGGAGCAGTTAATCCAGAACCAGGATGTCGACTACATCGCCATGGATATCAAATCAGACCCCGCCGCCTATCCTCGCGAAATTTCGAGCAATGAGCATACGGCCGCTATTCTTGAGAGCATTGCCCTCATCATGACCGCCGGAATTTCATATGAATTTCGTACGACATGCATCAAGCCGTTTTTAGACCGACCCATTGTCGAAAAAATAGCACACGCCATCCAGGGTGCTCAATGTTATGCCCTGCAACAATTCAAGGATGCGAACGTGCTGTCACCGGAGTATTTTCGCCACAGATCACCCCACTATTCACGCGCAGACCTGGAACAGTTTCAGACCCTGGCAGCCCCTTGGGTAGAAGCGTGTATTGTTCGTTAGTGCCCATCCACAAATGGTCTTTTCACGCCCTGCCGGCAACAAGAATCTTTTATTAGCTCTAAACGCGATTCATAAATCATATCGGATTCACATATTTCTTGACACATTGGATTTATATTCTCTATGTTAATTAAATTGTTGCACGATTTAATTAAACACGTCGTTATCGCTATTTGGATGAAAGGTTTACAAGGTATCGGTCTTATCCCTGGCCTTACCAGGCAAACAGGTTTTACATAGTGAAATACACATGATTCCCTGTCTTGACAAAAGGAGGAGATGATATGACAACCCCGTACGATGCAGTGTTTAAAAAATCCATTGAAGACCCGAACGCGTTCTGGGCCGAAGCCGCTGAAGACTGTCACTGGTATAAAAAATGGGACAAGGTCCTCGACGACACCCACAAACCATTCTACCGCTGGTTTGCGGGCGGAGAAATCAATACCTGTTACAATGCCCTGGATTTTCACGTAGAGCAGGGCAGAGGGGACCAGTATGCCTTGATATACGACAGTCCTGTCACCAATACCGTTAAAAAATATACCTACAGCGAACTCCGGGACGACGTTGCCAAATTTGCCGGTGTTCTGGCAGATCTGGATGTGCAAAAAGGGGATCGGGTCCTGATCTATATGCCCATGATCGCCGAAGCAGCCATTTCCATGCTGGCCTGTGCACGTATCGGGGCTGTTCACTCGGTCGTATTTGGTGGGTTTGCACCAAACGAACTGGCAACCCGCATCAATGATGCCAAGCCAAAGGTCATTGTTTCAGCGTCCTGCGGTATCGAAGTTTCCCGCGTCATCCCCTATAAACCCCTGCTGGATGCGGCCATTAACATGGCAAAAAGTGATTCCAAGCCCCAAAATTGTGTCATTCTGCAGCGACCCATGGAAACAGCCGGTATGGTAGCGGGACGAGACCTGGACTGGCATGAGGCCGTGACGGCCGCAACACCCCACGACTGTGTTCCGGTGGCAGCTACAGACCCCCTCTATATTCTGTACACATCAGGTACGACGGGTGAGCCCAAAGGTGTTGTGCGGGACAACGGCGGTCATGTGGTGGCGCTGAAGTGGAGCATGAAGAATATCTACAACATCGATGCCGGTGATGTCTATTGGGCGGCTTCCGATGTAGGATGGGTGGTGGGTCACTCCTATATCATTTATGCCCCGCTCTTTAAAGGTTGCACCACGATTCTGTTCGAAGGCAAACCGGTTGGCACACCGGATGCGGGTGTTTTCTGGCGCGTCATATCAGACCATGGCGTCAAGACCATGTTTACCGCACCTACGGCTTTCCGTGCCATCAAACGCGAAGATCCAACCGCCGCGCTTACCAAGAAGTATGATCTCTCGAAATTCAAAACACTATTTTTGGCGGGTGAACGCCTCGATCCGGACACACTCCACTGGGCGGAAAAGCATCTGGGAATTCCGGTAATCGATCACTGGTGGCAGACGGAAACCGGTTGGGCCATATGTGCCAACCCCATGGGCATCCACCCCTTTCCCGTCAAGGAAGGCTCACCCACAAAGCCGGCCCCGGGATGGGATGTCCAGGTCGTAGATGCCGAGAACCGTCAGGTCAAAGATGGCGAAATCGGTGCACTGGTTGTCAAACTACCGCTTCCCCCGGGCAGCCTGCCGACTCTCTGGAAAAAGGATGAGCGATATATCAGCTCCTATCTGGAAGAATTTCCAGGGTATTATAAAACCGCCGACGCCGGTTTTATCGATGCCGACGGGTATGTTTTCGTCATGTCACGAACCGACGACATCATCAATGTCGCCGGCCATCGTCTTTCAACGGGTGCCATGGAGGAAATCCTGGCAGACCATCCGGATGTAGCTGAATGTGCCGTCCTGGGAGTGGCGGACGAACTCAAGGGACAGGTCCCGGTAGGTTTTCTGGTTCTGAATGCGGGCGTCGAAAGAGATCATGAAGAGATCATCAAAGAGGTTATCCAGTCTGTGAGAGATCGTATTGGTCCGGTAGCTTCGTTCAAGAAAGCCACGGTTGTCAAACGACTGCCCAAAACGCGGTCCGGCAAAATATTACGGGGTACGATCCAGAAGATTGCCGACAACAAGGAATACAAGGTCCCGGCAACCATCGATGATCCGACGATTCTGGGGGAAATGGAAGATGCACTGGTGGGCATCGGCTACGCCAAGGCCCGTAAATAAAAAAAGGGTTCGAGGGGTAAGGGGTCAAGGGTTCGAGTGACACGAAGTAGAGCGTCAGCGCTCAATGCTTAAGAATTATAAAGAGATAAATGTTCGGAAAAATCGTATAAACAACGATGATATTCGGTTAGTTGGGCTAGGCAGAGAAAGAAAGGCGTCAGAAATTGAGAGAGGAGATCGGAGATGTAGAGAGACTACTAAAAACGATGATCAACTATCTGGAAAACAGACACTTGAATCCTTGAATCCTTGAATCCTGGACTCCTTGTACCCTTTCTCCCAATTGGGAGAAGAAGCTTATTTTTAGCCGATAGTGTTTTTAACGATCCCGATAATCTTTTCAGGATCGAATGGTTTGCTCACGAAGGCCACGGCATTTTGAACGGCATGATCGCCGTCGATCCCGCTGATGACAATCACCGGTATATCTTTAAGCCCTTCTTCCTTGCGCAGTTTACGGTAAAACCTGGGCCCCCATTCACCTGGCATTTGAAGATCCAGTGTGATCAGGTCCGGTTTTTCTTTCCTCACAACTTCCAGGCCTTCCATACTGCTGGATGCCGTACAGGTTCGATAGCCGTTGTCACTGAAAACGGCTTGGAGATATTTCACAATTATCGGATCGTCGTCGATGATCAGTATTTTTTTTGCCATTGTGAGCCCCTCTATTCCCTCTTTGTAACGTTAGACATCTGTTCCTTCCGATGGCACTCACCGCACATGATGGGACCTTTCTTTTCAGACAGATGGCAGCCTTTACAGTTCGTATGAAAGGCCTGCATCAGGGAAGGCTGCCCGTCAGATACCCCTATTTCATGGCAGTCGGAACACAGCATGTCTTCCGAGGATTCGTATTCGAGTTTGACGCCGTCTTCGTAGACATGATGGCACTCGTTGCATTCATCGATTTCAGCTGCCTCGTTGTGGGCGTCGTGATTGAAGGTCGACGCCACTCTTTCAGGTTTGGGAAATACGCTGTTGTCTACGGCTGCCATTTCCTCCTGAGAGTAGGCAGCCACAAGAAGAAAAACAGTCAGCAACAAGACCGTCAGTAGACCAATGCCACGTTTTCTCATCTTCTCCCTCCCCCACCCAATTCACCGATGGAAATGAATACCTCTATCTTAGCGGTTAGTTTGGCAACACATCTGCCTTGATTGGTAAGTTTCAAAGGCAGCCTTGAAATTTCACGAAGTGAGATTATTGCAGCCGCAAGGCGTCGGACCATGAAGCTGTAGTTTGCTACCGCGAATGGTCCGCAACACAGCGGATGCGGTAAGATCGTTTCGTGAAATTAAGGCTTTTCCATTACCTCATACAATATGTCACTGATAAATTTTAGATCCAAACCGACTTCGTAGTGATGAACGATATCTTCCAACCCGCTGTGACAGTTATGACAAGGGGTAACCAGGGTCTTGGCACCCTTGGCCTTTACGGCAAACAACTGTTCCGCTTTGACCTTGTTGCCTAGGACGCGGGTCATTTTATAGGGTGGTCCACAATTAATTACACCGCCCCCGGCGCAACAACAGTAATTGTGCTCCCGGTTGGGATGCATCTCGACAAGTTCGTCACATAGGGTTCTGATCACGTAGCGGGCCTTTTCATGAAGACCGCCGCCCCTCACCACATTGCATGGATCGTGAAGTGTGACGGGCTGGTCATATTTCTTGGCGATCTTGATTTGTCCTGATTTGAGCAGTTCATAGTAGAAATCGATGGCATGCACGATGGGTATGGGAGGCTCTCTCCATCCAAGCCACCGGTTTCCCATGTCATAGACCGATCGGAAAGCGTGCCCGCATTCACCCATGACAATCCGTTTCACCTTCAGCCGCGAGGCCGCCTCATAGTGCGTCCGTTTGATACGCCCCATGATTTCATTGTCCCCGGTAAACATGGCCATATCACTGTTGTCCCATCCGATACCGGAGGGCATGGTCCAATCGACACCGGCCGCATTCATGATCACTGCCGCCTGGTATATCAACTGAGCCTGGAATTTCGGCTCAGGCGCAATGACGGAATACATGATATCCGCCCCCTCCTTGTCGAGGGGGATCCGCAGGGTGGGCATTTCGGCCTGAGCTTCCTCCTCCTGCCACTGAAGTGTGTCCGGCCACTCATCCCCCTTGACCCACATCTGGTTCATGGTGACGGCGTGGCTGTGAGCCGTATCCTGGATATACAGAGGCGTAACCCCCAGTCGATGGATGATCCGCCTGACAACGCTCATGATGTATGCGATATCGATGCCGAAGGGGCAGTACATTGCACACCGCTTGCAGAGGTTGCATTCCGTGTGCGATATGACGGCGGCCTTTTTGATGAAATCGGGTGACACCTTTCCTTTTCTCCTGAGCATCTCCCACATGGTCTGTTTGACCTTGCCCACAGGAGAGTAACGCGGGTCGTTGTCATGGGACAAATAGTAATGACATGCCTCCGAACACAACCCACAATGGATACAGGTATCTACATAGGTCTTGAGACGTGCCCCGGTTTCATTGGCAAGGACGCTCTTGATGACCCCTTCTATCTTCTCGTCCGTAAGACTGGCCGCACCAACCTCGATTCCCTGGTCCAGTCCTTTGGGTTCTTCCTTCTTAGCAGGTTCAGTCATACTGGTTGCCTCCGAGGGTTGTTATAACCATTTGTGGTATCACCAATCTTTTGCATGCCTGACAGCGCCGAATTCCGATCCCATATAGGCCCGTGTGAAGGGGGCGAATATCATGTGACTCAGTCTTGTAAATGGGATGGCGGCCAGCATGATTTCTCCGGAAAGAATATGGAGATTGAGAAACAACGGATAATTGAACCACTGGTGATAGGCTACAAATCCGGTTACAAACGGTGCTGCAACAATAAGCAGAATCACATAATCTGAAGCTGATGTGACATATTGAACCTCAGGCAGCGATATCCTTCGAATCAAATAAAAGACACAGGCTCCCACCACCACCAGGGTCATCATATCGGCCAGGCTGTCCGGTAGCGACCACCAGCTGATCTGCCAGGCTTCATCCCACAAAATGACGTGTGCCATAAGAAATAAAGGCGTCAGGATAAGACAGCAATGAAAGGCGAATGTCACAATGGTCAAGACGGGGTGTTTCTTCCAGTTGGTCGTGGCAAAGGGGACAGCCCAGTGCAAAATGGAGCGTAAGCTGTATTTCCAGCTCATATAGGTGAAAATAAACTTTTCTTTCTTGTGTACCAGAACCAGCATCGCCGTCAGCCGATACAAACTGCCGAGAATGAAAATAAAAAACGCCGCCCAGGCCAATGGTCCGGTCAACAACCCATAAAATTCGTGCATGCCCCCTCCCCTTATCGAGCGAATTCACCGACAGGTACCACCCGCCGGTAATAGGTGTTGTCTTCGATGGATCTGAGAAGTATCTTGTCACCCTCCGGGCTGAAAATCGGATCCCAGGCTGCATCGCAGATATGGGGGCCCAGCTGACCGTTCAGCGCCACGGCAAACTTTCCATTCTTTTCGATTTTCGCGGCCACATATTCCCCATCAGGGCTGAAAACCGGCTGCCAAGCCATATCAAAGGCGTTGGACCAGGGAATGCCATCCGTTACCACATACCAGTTCCGGCCTTCCTTGGCCAAAGCCCCCACTCGTTTACCATTGGGGCTGAATACGGCATCGGTGACCATATCTCTGAAACTTTGTTTCCATGGCAAGCCATCGATAGCGACCGTCCAACGGCCATATTTGGGTGCCACGATAGCTGCTATTCGATCCCCTTCAGGGCTGAACATCTGGTGCCACAGTTGCACAAAGGGCCGGTCCCATAGAAATTCGCCATCCTGAGCCAGCATCCATTGCCCGCCCACGCGAACCGGAGCCACCACATGATGCTTCTTGGGATGGAACACCGGCTCCCAGACACAGTTGTACACACGATTCCAGGTCCGACCATCAACGGCAATGGTATAGTCATAGAGGCTTTGTCGAACCTCTGCAGCCAGGTGCTCGCCATCCGGACTGATGGTCAGGTTCCAGACATTGACAAATGTCGTATCCCAGGCTTTTCCCTGCAATGCCGCTGTAAATGTTCCCTGCTTGAATTTATGAATCTCACCCGAATCGGCAGCCACAACCTGGACGGCTCCCGCGGTTTTTCTTCCACAGTCGCTCAAGGCAAAATAAGTCATATTGGCATAGGTCTCGTCCCATGGCTTTCCATCCAATACCATGCAGTAACGCATGTCCTGCTGGACGGCCACGGCCATACGGCCACTGTGCCTGCTGTAAAGTGGATTCCATACATAGTCGAAGGTGTTTTCCCAGGTGGTCCCGTCTATGGCGACGGTCCATTGGCCCTGCTCCGACACCAGAGCGGCCAAACCTCCGTCCGACAAGAATCTGAGATGCCATATTTTATCATAATCGCTTTCCCATGTATCACCGTTCACACATACATTGAAAGCTGCCTCACCAATATTGACGATGGCGGCCACTTTTTCGCCATCCGGACTTGCATACGGCTCTTCAACCCATCCGAAGCGGTCTTGCCAGTCTGTCATGGGGATCTTTTTTTGGCCTGTCTCCCAGTCCCAATCCCTGCCGTCGATCATACGTCCCCCTTATTCCCACTTGAACTGACCCTCTCAGTGTGCTGATAATTTAGTAGCATCTCCTCAACACGAAAGATGCTAATTTATACAGAATATGTGCTGAAATAGCAACCTTGAACAGATTCCTGAAACGATTTTACCTGACCAACCGTCGATGCTTAAAGAACCCCTTGTCTAACACGACGTTACATGCTATCAGAAGACATCGTTTCAGGAATTTCCCGGCAGCAATTTAGGGGGTAGAGACCTTTGAACCGCAGCAGCGAGCGCATTCCCCGTAGCTTGCTGCGAGGTTCTTCAAAAATGCTCAATTTCGTTATGGTTCAAGGAAGGCGAAATTTTTAACCGCAGGAATACATTGAGTATTTTGAGGATTAAAATTTGAGCCTGACACCGAAATTGAGCGAAACGGGGTGTTTTGCAAAGGTCTCGGTATTTTTTTGTTTTAACAAGGAGGGTAGCTCAATGCCAGATGTAAGCAAGTATGTACCACTGCTTGTGGTGATTTGTGTTGGAATCGTCGTTCAATTACTGCTGATCCCGCTCGATTGTATCAACAAGCCCCACAAAACAGCCGTTGCCTTTACAGAGGCTTATTTAAAAATAGACCCGTCCATGGCCAACTATTTATGCGAAGACAGCAAAACAGCCGATGATATCGACACGGTGACGCAGTATGTCTACGACATGACAAAACAGGCCCGGGATCGCGGATTTAATAAGATCTACATCAAAAGCAAGCTCTACCATGTCATGACGCACACCACATATCTTGGCGATTCAGAAGCAACGGTTTCCATTTCTGCCGAGAGGAGAACCGCTATCAACCCGGTTTTTGCGTTAATTGCCAAGTTGTTTCACATAGGTGAAACCCACCCATTCGATGAAACCTTAGAAATCGTCAAGGAAGACGGCAAATGGAAAGTCTGCGGATCTCCCTTGGCCTTGCATCAGAATGTCTGATTTAAGATATGGAGACGGTTTACACAAGGATCCGGACTATAGCCCGTGAGATTGTCTCTAGATTTCCTACGCCCGATTTTTACAAAGAAGAAGCCGACGCCATCGCATCCTCTCGCAAGTTGATGCAGCAGAGCAGGCACATTTCCGATCTCAGAACCATCGTTACCAAACACCTCGAAGACGACTTTGGACATGGCCTGCAGCATGCCGTTAAAGTCAGCCTTGAAGCCGGCTCCCTGGCTCTGATCGAGGGGCAACGGATGCCTCTCTCCGATCTGACCATCGCCAGACAGGTCCTCCTGGTCCAATGTGCGGGACTGCTGCACGATATTCGGCGGAAAAAGAAAAATCACGCCATCAAAGGGGCTGAATTTACCAAAAAACTGCTCCAGGATTTTCCCCTGTCATCCCGAGAGGTGGCGGATATCTGCCTTGCCATTCAAAATCATGAAGCTTTTAAAAATAAAATTGAGATCGACTCAGCCCGGGGAAAACTCATCTCGGACTGTCTCTACGATGCCGATAAATTTCGATGGGGCCCGGACAATTTTACGGACACACTTTGGGAGATGGTCTCCTTTCTGAATCCGCCGCTGAAAACATTTATCGCGCACTACCCCAAGGGCATGAAAGGCCTCGAAAGAATCAAACAGACCTTCAGAACCCAGGCGGGACAACGATACGGCCCTCAGTTCATCGACATCGGCCTGGCTATCGGTGAAGAACTGTACCGCGTGATTCGGGAAGAATTTGTGCAGCCGCCGGCAGGAAGTTATTAACCTGCCCGAAGGCTCTCAGCAACACAACAAACACAATAGACAATATGGATCATCTCCCAAAGAGTTGATCCAAATTAAGGATTCAAGGATTCCAGGGGCCCAGGGGTCGAGTGAGATGAAGTGAGGTACCAGCTAAATGCTTAAGAATTATAAAGAGTTAAAGGTCTGGAAAACAAACACTTGAATCCTTGAATCCTGGACTCCTTGTACCCTTTCTCCCAACTTATTGGGAGAAGAACCAACAATATAAACCATCAGGAGGCATTCTATGGATCAACCGATCGATATGTATTGGAATATTAGATTAAATGAGACAAAAGAACAATTGGAAGCCAACAATTTCGAGGTTACCATCGCCACGGATATGTCCCATGCCAAAACCATTGTCCTGGAGAAACTCATCCCGCAGCTGAAACCCCAGAGCATCTCCTGGGGTGGCTCCATGACATTTGTCGCCAGTGGTCTGTATCAGATCCTCAAGGATGCCCAGGACATGCAAGTTGTGGACACCTTTGACAAATCGCTTTCGGCATCGGAGTCGATGGAACGGAGGCGCGCGTCGCTGCTGGTTGACCTCTTTATTACCGGAACCAACGCCGTTACAGAAGATGGACAACTGGTTAATCTAGACATGATCGGCAACCGGGTCGGCGCCCTGACATTCGGCCCAAAACATGTCATAGTACTGGTGGGACGCAATAAAATTGTCCCGGATATAGAGGATGCCATGGCGCGTATCAAGGACTATGCAGCACCAGCCAATGCCATGCGTCTCGACAAGAAAACGCCCTGTACCAAAACAGCTTTTTGCCATGAGTGTAACAGCCCGGATCGCATATGTAATACCTGGACCATTACGGAGAAATCATTCCCCAAGCACAGGGTTAAAATCGTACTGATCAATGACGTCATGGGGTTGTAATAGTTTGAGGGTACAAGGGTTTGATGGTGGCTGACAGCTTATAGCCGATAGCAGCATCCCAGCTTCCAAACATCATAGCCTCCCAGCATACAAGAACCCTCACAGACGGAGGTAAGCATGTCTGAACAGGTACATCCGGGGTCAAAGCAATCCCATGGCCAGCCGATCGCCCTGCTACTCATATGCCTGGCGATACTGGTCGGTGCCATGGCGCTGGCGTCTGCCGTACAAAGAGATTTCGGGAATGTCCATATCTCGAATGTGACTTTCCGTAACTTCAACGGCATAGCGGTCCGGGCAAAGCTGCTTGAGCCCGGAAAAAATCCTGGCCGACAGACATTTCCGGGAGTCGTCTACATCCACGGCTACCAGAACAATCGGGAAACAGGTGATGCATACTGCATCGAGCTGGCAAGAAGGGGCTTTGTTGTCCTGAATATCGATGCCATCGGCAGGGGCAACTCCGGGGTCCCCAACGACCCTTCCGCCCCCGACTTTGACAGCAGCTACGGTGGTCTTTCAGCGTTGAATTATCTTCGAGCCCTCCCTGGTGTCAATCCCCAGGCTCTCGGTATGATGGGGCACAGTCTGGGCGCGGAAATGGCCTACCAGGTTGCCATGCAAAACCCATCGGTAAAAGCCCTTGTCATCACCGGATTCGCCTATACAGCTGCTGCGAATACATCCGTTCCCAGGAACATGCTGATGGTTATCGGTAAATGGGACGAATTTCGTGATCGCATGACCCGTACCCGGGATATCGAAAAAGAGTGGATGAAGACCGACGAGACACGCAGGGTCATCTCCCATCCAAACCCGCAAACAGGTGTGACCTATGGTGAGTTCGAAGATGGTACCGCCCGCCGTGTGGTGGTACCGAACGCGATTCACATTCAGGAATCCCATAGTCGCCTGGCCATCACAGAGTCCCTGATATGGATGAAGCAGGCCCTGTCTCCACCCGCAACCTTCTGGATCGACCCTGATCGCCAGATATGGCCTGTCAAGGAATGGGCGACGCTGATAGCCATGCTAGCCGGCCTGTGGTCGCTGCTCCCCCTGGGGTCCCTACTGGTCCGGATGTCGTTTTTCAGCGACCTCCAGGCGGCACCGTCAACCCGTTATGCCTGCAAAAGAAACACCTGCCTTGGATACGCCTTTGTCAACGGCTTGCTCATGTGGCTTTATTTGCCCCTTATTTTCGTTCTTTTCGGTATTCATATTTATATCGTCCGTATCGACAAAGCCTTTCCCATGATGATGGTGAATGCCATCGTCTGGTGGTTTCTGTGGGTCAACGTAATTGGATTTGTCCTTTTTCGAAGATGGTTTAAGAAGAATCAAGTAGTTGAAAACCTGTCCCTTGCCGACCTGGGTGTTTCCTGGAACCCGGACCGGTTTTATCTCGATGGACGGTGTCTGGCTAAAACCGCCCTGCTGGCTTTTTTTCTGTTCGGGTTTGCCTGTCTGGGTGAACACATCCTGGAACAAATTTTTATCGTCGACTACCGTTTTATCTTCCCCTTTGCCAGTGATCTGACACCCTATCGCGTTAAGATGGCGCTTTTGTACTTCCCGTTTCTCCTGCTGGGTTTTCTTCAGACCGGTGTTTTCCTTCACGGCCAAATGAGACGTCCGCAAAGATCCACACCCATTGCAACCTTTTTGCACGGGTCCTTCACAAATATCATGATCATGGTTCTTCCTTTGCTGCTATTTGCGGCTGTACAATACGTCCCCCTGTTCCTCAACGGTTTCATTCCCCTGGTGGGTCCGGGCGGTATGTTCGTTTCATTTGTCATCAACCTGTTGCATATCATCGGGGTACTCATTGTGGTGATACCCCTTTCCACCTGGCTGTTTCAGCTTACCGGGAAAATCTATCTCGGCGCCATGACCAGCGCGGCACTGGTATCCTGGATGTTTGCATCGTCCCAGGTGATAGCACCGATACCGATATAGCCTTCGGCTGTCATTAGCGCTATGCGCGATATTTGCCCTTACGGGCGTCATTAGCGCTATGCGCGTCATTAGTCCTGCGGACGTTATTTACCCTTTCGGGTGTAATTTATCCTGCGGATGACATTTGCCTTTCGAACTCTCGATCCTTGCTTTCCCCCTCCACCCCTCCAAACCTCTGACCCTCCAACCCTGCCTTCCCCCCTCCAACCCTCCAAAACTCAAACCCTCCAACCCTTTTCTTAATTGACACGTCTTTTAGATTTCACTATACTCTCCCAGAATTAATGAAAGTCGGTTTTCTCAGTTTTTCTGCAATCTCTACAAGATGTTATCAACAAAGGAGCGTATTATGGCGGACAGACCCTGGCACGGAAAAAAATGGCCCAAAGGTGTACCCTTGGAAATTTCCGGGTACGACAACCCCCTGTACAATATTCTGGACGAGTCGGCGGAAAAATATCCGAATAATGTATATACGATCTTTAACGATGCGACACGAACGTATGCCCAGGTAAAAGACACCGCCGACCGGATCGCCAATTTCCTGGTATCCAAGGGTATCAAGAAGGGTGACCGGGTCGCCATCTTTCTCCCCAACCTACCGCATTATCCGGCCATTTTTTTTGGTATCCTCAAAGCCGGTGCTGTCTGTGTAACCTGCAACCCTGTTTACACTGCCAGTGAACTGAATTACCAGTTGGGTGATGCAGGCGCCAAAATGGTCTTCTGCATGGATCATCCCCTCTTCTACCCCACAACCGTCAAGGCCATCAAAGACACCAATGTGGAAAACGTGGTTGTCTGCAGCGTCAAATCTTATCTGCCCTGGATCAAAGGCTTTCTGGGGGGTCTGCTGGGTAAAATTCCCAAAGCGGAGAGCTATCAGACCGGTCATCTCTTTTTTGACGATGTGGTGGCATCTGCCCAACCGCAGCCACCTGTGATCGATATCGATCCCATGAATGATCTTGCCTTGATCATCTATACCGGGGGAACAACCGGTCGCCCCAAAGGCGCCGCTCTCACCCACGCCAATTTTTATCACAATGTTCTGGCCCTGGGGGAATGGGGCCTGCTTCCCCATGAGCCCAATGGTGCGCCGGAAAAAATCCGCCACGGTGGCTTTCACACCTATCTTGGCGTATTGCCGTGGTATCACAGCTTCGGCCTGACCGTGGCCATGCTTTCCGCCTGCGGCTCAGGCAGCAAACTGATCTGTATTCCAGACCCTCGTGCCGGCGATCCCCCATTTACAGACGTCCTCAAGGCCGTCCAAAAATATCGACCCACATTGATGCCGGCCGTGCCTACGATTTTTGTGGCCTTTACCAATCATGCACTGCTGGATCAATTTGACCTGACATCCCTCATGGGTTGTTTTTCGGGTGGTGCACCACTTCCGCCCGAAGTCTGCAAACAGTTCGAGGATAAAACAGGTTCGATTATCTTCGAGGGTTACGGGCTCAGTGAAACATCCCCTGTGGTCACAGCAAATCCCACCAACCAAAAGGATCGTAAAATCGGCTCCATTGGGTTTCCCGTACCCAGCACCGATGTGAAGATCGTGGATCTCGACACCGGTTTGAAGGAACTCCCCCAGGGTGAAGATGGAGAGATTGCCATCAATGGGCCACAGGTCATGCAGGGTTACTGGAACAAACCCGATGCAAATAAAGAGGTTTTCAGAGAACTCGATGGCAAGCGCTATTTTCTCACCGGTGACATCGGCCATATTGATGACGATGGATACATACTGATCACCGACCGTAAGAAAGACCTGATCATCGTCGGGGGATTCAACGTTTATCCCAGAGAGGTTGAAGACACACTCTTTACCCATCCCAAGGTCGCCCTGGTCGCCGTTGTGGGTGTTCCGGATGCCAAGAGTGGTGAAATTGTAAAGGCCTACATACAACTGAAACCCGGAGAAACCGCAACCGAAGAAGAGATCACAGCCTTTTGCAAGGAAAACATGGCCGGATACAAACGCCCCCGCGTTATCGAGTTCCGGAATGAGGTGCCGGTGTCGAATGTCGGTAAGGTCCTGCGGCGGGTTCTGAGGGATGAAGAAATAGAGAAACAGAAAAACCAATGAAACAAAAATTCGACAAAGTCGGCAGGAACGACCCCTGCCCCTGCGGAAGCGGTTTGAAATACAAGCGCTGCTGCATCGGCAGGGATCCTGCGTCCCGGGAAAGCCTGGAAAAACGCTATGAGAAGGAACACCAGATTCATCTTAAAAAGGGGCTGGACATCGAAAGAATCCGCAAGGCCGGGAAGCTGGTTGTAGAAACCCTGGATCTTGCGGAAACCATCGTCAAACCCGGTTTGAAAACAGATGCCATCAATACACTGGTACATGACTTCACCATTCAGAACCACGCCATACCCGCACCACTCAATTACCGTGGGTTCCCCAAGAGTGTCTGCGTCTCGGTCAACGATGTTATCTGTCACGGTATCCCGGGAGACTATCGGCTGGCAGATGGTGACATTGTCAACATAGACGTCACTTCGATTCTGGACGGGTACTACGCCGACGCCAGCAAAACTTTTTTTGTCGGATCTCCCGGCCCCGAAGCCAGAAAAATTGTCCGGGTTGCCAGACAGTCTCTCAAAAAAGGCATGGCCATGGTAAAGCCCGGAAACAGAGTCGGTGACATCGGCCATGCCATACAACACTATGCCGAAAGCAAAGGCTGCTCGGTTGTGCGGGATTTTGTGGGTCACGGCATCGGCACGGACTTTCATGAACATCCGCAAATCCCCCATTTCGGAAATAAAGGCGAGGGAATTGAACTGGTGCCGGGTATGGTGTTCACCATCGAGCCCATGATCAATCTGGGAGGATTATCCCTGCGCATTCTCAAAGACAAATGGACCGCCGTAACCAGAGACGGCTCCCTGTCCGCCCAGTTTGAACAGACCCTCCTGGTGACAGAAAATGGACTGGAGAGCCTGACCCCGTATGATCTGTAGCAATGGAACCCCTGGTCATCTCTCTGGTACCGATTCATTCGAACGCTGTTTTCCATAGTCATATTCGTCGGCTGCTATCTTATCGCCATTGCAGGCGGATAGGTTTTTTCATCAATATCCTGAAATGTGATTGAACTGAATTGGTGCGCGCTGACCCCGTGGCCTGCTGCAGGGTACTCTTCAATCATTGTTGCCGGTATTCGTTCTTGACACAGAACTGGGATCCTAGTATCCTAATCTCACTTGACGATTTTATTGACAACCGCGATAATACCGGATCAAGACATGTCACCTATTCTCACCCAAAACAACTGGAGTCTGCGCAAGGAGATTTTCGATTATCTCAGCAGCCAGATAGAAAAAGGTACCCTGATACCGGGCTCCCTCATCAACGTACGCAAGTTGACCGAAAAGCTGAATGTAAGTCGCACACCACTGCGCGAGGCCCTTGCCCAGTTGGAGATCCAGGGTCTGGTCTCCATCTTGCCCCAGCGTGGCGTACGGATCAATGTCCTGATGTATGAGGACCTGCTGGATCTTTTTGAAATTATCGGGGCGCTAGAGTCCCAGGTGATTTTGACGATTTTTCATCAGATCACGGAGAACAAGATCAATCTGATGAAACGCTACAACCGGGCCATGGAGAAAGCCCTCAAACAAGGCAAAAATAGGGCTTTTCATGAAACCAACATTCTCTTTCACCGGGTTTTTCTCGATCTGTCTGCCAACCGGGAACTGACCGTGTATGTGAGCAGCCTGAAGCTGAGATTGTTCGGGTTTGCGCTCAAGAGTTACCGGGATCGTTTTAAAAGGGCGATTATCGCAGAACACGATGTGTTTATCGCACTGCTGAGGAAAGGCAAACGGCAATCCGCTGCGGATTATCTGAAAGACGTTCACTGGAAATTCAATTATCCTGATAATTTTATCCGGCCCGATGCAGTTGAAAACAACAATACTGCAACCGTATAAATTGCATAAGCTTCTCCGAAAGAGTTAAATAAAATGAAAGAATTATAACATTGATACATGCAAAAAGACTCACACCAAGCCGATAGAAGGAGACCGAAAATGAGCAAACAAAAAATGACCACCGAAGAAGCTTTTATTAAAGTTCTTCAGATGCATGGGATCGACAGCGCCTTTGGTATTATTGGTTCTGCGATGATGCCGGTTACCGACCTGTTTCCCAAAGCAGGTATCACTTTCTGGGATTGTGGGCATGAATTCAGCGCGGGCATGATGGCGGACGGGTTCACCCGCGCCTCCGGCAAGATGAGTATGCTGGTCGGTCAGAACGGCCCCGGTATCGCAAATTTTGTTACACCGGTAAAAACCGCCTACTGGAACCACACGCCTCTCTTGCTGATTACCGGCCAGGCTGCCAACATGACCATGGGGCAAGGCGGTTTTCAGGAAGTCCCGCAGATGGCCATGTTTGAGGACATGGTTGCCTACCAGGAAGAAGTTCTTCATCCATCCCGTATGGCCGAGGTTCTCAATCGTGTGATCATGCGAGCAAAGCGTGCCTCTGCACCGGCCCAGATCAATATCCCGCGTGACTTCTGGACCCAGGTCATTGACATCGAACTGCCCCCCATTATTGACTTTGAGCGTCCGGCGGGTGGTGAGGAAGCCATCGCCCGCGCAGCCGAACTTCTGTCCCATGCCAAATTCCCCGTCATCCTGAACGGCGGCGGCGTTGTGATCGGTGGTGCCATCAAAGCTTCCATAGCGCTGGCCGAGCGCCTGGACGCCCCGGTCTGCTGCAACTATCAACACAATGACGCTTTCCCCGGCAGCCACCCGCTGTTCCTGGGCCCTTTGGGTTACAATGGTTCAAAAGCCGGGATGAAAAGTATCGCCAGGGCCGACGTTGTACTGGCCCTGGGCAACCGCTTGAATCCTTTCTCAACCCTGCCATGCTACGGTATTGAATACTGGCCAACCGATGCAGCCATTATTCAGGTCGACATCAACCCCGACCGTATTGGCCTCACCAAACCCATCACTGTGGGAATTGTAGGGGATGCCTCGAAAGTGGCCAATTCCATTCTGGAGAAACTGTCTCCCACTGCCGGTGATGATGGCCGTGAAGAACGCAAGGCAGTCGTCAAAAAAGCCAAGGCGGACTGGGGTCTGGAGTTGGCCACCATGGATCATGAAGAAGACGATCTCGGTACCACATGGAACGAACGTTGCCAGAAGCGTGAACCGGAGAAAATAACGGCGCGTATGGCCTGGCGCGCCATCAAGGCCGCTCTTCCCAAAGAAGCGATCATCTCTTCGGACATCGGGAACAACTGTGCCATTGGTAATGCGTATCCGGACTTTGAAGAAGGTCGCAAGTACCTGGCACCAGGCATGTTCGGTTGCTGCGGCTATGGTTTTCCGGCCATCCTGGGTGCAAAAATCGCCAAGCCCGGCGTACCTGTGGTTGGTTTTGCCGGAGATGGGGCCTTTGGTATCTCAATGAACGAAATGACTGCCTGTGGTCGTGACCAATGGCCTGCCATCACCATGATCATTTTCCGCAACTACCAGTGGGGCGCCGAGAAACGGAACACCACCCTTTGGTACCACGACAACTTCGTCGGAACCGAGTTGAATCCGAAAGTCTCCTACGCCGACATAGCCAAGGCCTGCGGATTAGACGGTGTCCAGGCGACCACCATGGAGGATCTAACCGAGAAACTGAATACGGCCATCAAAGCACAAATGGAAGAGGGTAAAACCACTTTCATCGAGGTTATGACGAACCAGGAACTGGGTGAACCGTTCCGTCGCGATGCCATGACAACCCCCGTTCGGATTGCAGGAATTGACAAGGCTGACATGCGTCCTCAAAAATGAAAAGATGAACATCGAACGTTGGACGTTCATCAGTAGGAAGTTCGTAGAATATTCTGTATCTTTGATTAGTATAATCCTGGAGGAGGCCTATGCCCACGCAGAATAAATTCGCTGTGCTGGTAATCAATTCAGGAAGTTCATCCGTAAAATTCAGCCTGTACCGGATGCCTGAAGAAACCATTCTGGCATCTGGTGCCGTGGATCGTATAGGTCTTCAAACCCCTCTGCTGGAGTTCCGAAACAATCGGGGGGATATCCATCGCCGACCAGCATGCGGAAACAGCGTCCAGGAGGCCGTTGCAGAACTTATCGGTCTCCTGACCCATGATGAATTCGGTGTAATAAAGACAAAAGGGGATGTTTACGCCGTGGGCCACAGGGTGGTGCATGGGGGCGAAGCCATCGCGGTACCCGTGATCATCGATGACGCCGTCAAACACGTCATCACCGAAAACAGCAGACTGGCCCCCCTCCACAACCCTCCCAACCTGGAAGGCATCCAGGCCTGCGAACAGTTTTTCCCGGGCATCCCCCATGTGGCCGTATTCGACACGGCCTTTCATGCCACCCTGCCCGAGCATGCCTATCTTTACGGATTGCCTTATGAAATGTACAAAGATGAAGGCATTCGGCGATACGGGTTTCATGGCACGAGCCATCGGTTCGTGGCCGGGAAAGCGGCTGTCCATCTCAATCGCTCTCTGGCGGAGCTCAGGCTGATTACCTGTCACCTGGGCAACGGCAGCAGCATCACCGCCGTGAAAGACGGTCGAAGTATCGACACCAGCATGGGATTCACCCCCCTGGAAGGCACCATCATGGGCACCCGCTGCGGCAGCATCGACCCGGCCATCGTCGTTCACATGATGACCCGCCTCAAGATGCAGCCCCACCAGATAGACCACCTGCTCAACAGGAAAAGCGGCTTTAAAGGATTGGCAGGCATCGACAGCGGTGATATAAGGGATGTGCTCTCTGCCATGCAAACCGGCAACACCCGTTCCGCCACCGCCATCAATCTCTATGTGTACCAGATCAGAAAATACATCGGGTCCTATATGGCCGCCATGAACGGCCTGGATGCCATTGTTTTTACCGCGGGCATCGGAGAGAACTCACCGGCCATACGGGACCTGGTCTGCAACGGCGGTGATGGGTTGGATAAACTCGGTATCGTCCTGGATCCGGAAAGAAACACGGCCGTACCCCTCACGACGCCTGAAATTCAATCAGACAACAGCCGGGTCAAAATCCTGGTCGTCCCCACGGATGAGGCCCTTGAAATCGCCAGACAGACGTGTGTATTGCTTTGATGTCAACATTGAGGTTGCCATGAAACGACGAATTTTCAAACCCGAGCACGAAATATTCAGAAAATCCTTTCGAGGCTATTTAAAAGATAAAATCATCCTTCAATACGATGAATGGGAAAAAGCCGGCATAACCCCCAGACAGGTGTGGCTGGAAGCCGGGGAAAATGGTTGGTTATGTCCAACAGCTGAAAAACGCTATGGTGGTCCGGAAGGCGACTTTCTGTATTCCCTCATCATCACCGAAGAAATTTATTATCACGCCTTGAATGGCCTTTTCTGGTGGGTACACAGCGACATTTTTCTGCCTTACATTGAAAAATATGCCAATGAACGGCTCAAACAAAAATGGATACCCAGATGCATAAGCGGGGAAAGCATACTCGCCCTTGCCATGACGGAACCCGAGGTGGGTTCGGATATCGCCCGACTGACGACTTCCGCCCGGCGAGAGGGCGACCATTATGTTGTCAATGGAAGCAAAACCTTTATCAGTAACGGCCAGTTGGCCGATGTATGTATCGTGGCGGTACGAACCGCCGAAACCGATCGAGCCCATGATGGCATCAGTCTGTTACTTGTCGAGACAGATAGAAAAGGCTTTCACAAGGGCGCGAACCTGAAAAAAATCGGTCTGCATGCTCAGGATACGTCTGAACTGTTTTTTAATGACTGCCGGGTTCCAATTGAAAACCTTCTGGGCGTTGAAGGATGCGGTTTCAAATACCTGATGGAAAACCTGCAACAGGAGCGGCTCTTATTGGCCATCGGCGCATGCGCTGCGGCCAGGGGTGCTTTCGATTTAACCTTAAAGTATGTCAAAAAGCGCCGGGCTTTCGGGCAATCGCTTGGTGAATTTCAGAATACCCGCTTTAGCATGGCAGAGATGCTCACCAAAATTCAACTGGCCCAATCCTTCCTGGATGATTTGATCCCGAGACATATGGCGGGTGAAGACATCGTCAGTGAAGTCAGTATGGCCAAGTACTGGATAACGGATTTGCAGTTCGACGTGGCCCATCGTTGCCTGCAGTTTTTTGGTGGTTACGGATACATGAAGGAATTCCCCATTTCACGGCATTTTGTTGACGCCCGGGTCCAAAGCATTTATGGAGGAAGCAATGAAATCATGAAAGAGCTCATTGCGCGTCGGATGGGTCTATGAATTTCCATCAGACATGACGATACAAAATTCTCGTATGCGGCCGCTGAAACCCGGTGTTATAAAACTTTAAAGGATAAATTAATTTGGATGCTTGTTTGGTTAATTATTAGAACCCATCTGAAAAATCGATCCGGCACCGCTTCGTTATTGCCCGCCGGAAAGCGATTTCACACCCAGTGTTTCGATCAAGCGGTTGATGTTTGTGGTTTTGAGATTCATTCCACCCTCCGAGACCGGCAACAGTATAATACGCTTTCCTTGAATCGCCTCGGCAATTCTCAGTTTTACAATCGCCTCGCCACCTGATCCGGCAAGCGCATTGTTCATTTCCTGGATTCCGGTCGCTTCTGCAATGCCTTCTGCCTGGATGGCTTTGGCGAGAAGCTGTTGCTGTTCCTGGTATACATCTGCCTCGATCTTGTCCTTGAGGTATTGACCGTCGGCATCCGCCACCATCTTGTTGACTTCGCCACGGGCTTCTTCCAGTTTTCGCTTGTATTCCTCTGCAGCGGCGTGCTGGGCCGACTTGTTCTTCTCCACCTGCTGATCAGCCACTTTCTTGTCCTCGATGGCTTTCTGATACTCGGGGTTGAAACGATAATCATTGGTCAGCACTTTCTCCACGACGATACCCATGGGCCCTAAGATCTCCTGAAGCGCCTCCTTGGCCTTGATCGCCTGGGCCTCCCGAGCATCGGCCACATAGAAGGCTTCCGTTTTAAGTTCGCCGAAAATGTCTCTCGGCTTGCTGCGGGCCACGGTTCGGACAATTTTATCCCGCAGGGTTGCGTCATTGCGGGCCACGTACTGGAGGATGTGGGGAGCCATCTTCGCATCGATGCGGTAGGCGATGATCACATCCAGGCTGATGTCGTTGCCGTCAATGGTTTTGAGTACCAGATCATCTCTGGATTTGCGGTCTCCCCGCACTTGCGAATATGTCATCTCAAGATTCTGCAGTTTGGTGTCAAAAACATCCCAGTCATTGATAAACGGCAGAAAAAAATAGGTGGCTCCCGGAGCGTAGGACCGGTCCTCAACGCCCTTTGGTCCGAAAAAAGCCATTTTACGGGTCCTGACCCCCACCTCTGTCTCCCCGGTGGTATGGGGGACACAACCGGCCACGGTTAACAGGGCCAGCAATATCACAATCCAGTAAAAAAAGTGTTTCATTTGCCGTCTCCTTTGCGAACATCGAATAATTGCAGGGTGTTGTCCAAATTCAGCGGGTTGACCCCGTCCGGACCGTCACTGGGCAGGATGATCACCTCGAGCCCCTGGTAGGCATCGGCCATTTTCAGACCCACCATCCGTTCGGAGCCGATCCCTTTCAGGGCCTCGTTTTTAAGGCGTACGCGTTCCGCTTCTGCCAGCTTCACCAGAAGGTCGGCTTCTGCTTTTTTCTTGCGAACGTAAAAATCCTTTTCAGCCATCTTGCGGGTGACATAGGCTTTGCCCTTTTCGAGCTCAACAGCGGCGATGACCATACCTTCTTGCACGATTTTCTTCAATTCGGCTTCTTCCTTGGCCGCACGGGCCGCCGCCTGATTGGTGAACACCATCTGGTCCTGGAGTTTTTTTTCTTCGATGTTTTTCTGGATTTCTTTACTGTATATAAAATAGCGAACCAGCACCTGGTCTACCTCGAGACCTTTTAAATTCAATTCTTTGTTGAGCCGTTGCTTGGCCTCTTCCGCTTTTTGGACTCGCATGGGGCTGTTATAAAATTCCTCGGTGGTCAGCTTACCCAGGGTCTCCTTGAGAGCCGGCTCTGCCTTGGGAATAATGCCGTTGTCTTCAAAAAGGGTTCCAGGACCGATGGTGGTAAAAACCATGTAGGGGTCCTTGATGTGGTAAAGAAAAGAAACGTCCACATCGACAAAAAAGCCATCCGATGTCTGAATGTGTGCCGCCCGGTCTTTGCGCGCCATCGCTGCGGCAGTATCGGGAAAATTGGTCAACTCCAGCACCTGAATGCCCTTGGGGAGCTGGTACATCTGCTGCAGCCCGAAGGGTAAAACAAACGTCAGGCCCGCCGGATAGATCTTTTTCTGAACGCCGCGGTTTATTCCGACTCTGGCCACCTTGATCCCGTATTTGTCCGGCTGCACATAAACGAAAAAGAGATTAAAGCCGATAACTATCAGCACGATCACCACAATGAAGATCTTAACGCTGCCGGCCAGCCGGAGATTGAGCCGGGGAAACTTGAATCTTCCTATCCATTCATTGATGTTCGATGACATCTTGTCCATCGGGTCATTCTCCATGATCCATTTCTCCTTTCAAATCGTATCGCCTCGACTGACGAGGTTGATGGGTGTCTTATCGTTTGTTTCTCCTGAGGGAATGCGCTCGCTGTTTCGGTTCATTTCTTGATGGATTGATAGGATCATACAAGATGCATCGGGATCGATCAATAGCGTAACGTGACATCATTGCACGATAGAGCAGCCATGGCTACCCGAGTATCGGCCGGATCCATGCCGTCACCAACACAACGACCACACAGGCGAGCGCTCCAAACTGAATTCGCCACGCGAAGGGATATCGGACCAACCGGTAATAGACGAGCCCCAGAGCCACACCCGACAAAAAGCCGAACAGATGGGCCATGATGTCCGTGTGGCTGGACGACCCTAAAAATGCCAGGAGAGCCAGACCGGCCCCCAAGGGCAGCAGGACCTGAAATCGGGAAAACGGTGTGTGTATTTTTTTCAGGAACTGGTAGGAAGACAGAAGACCCAGGGCGCCGAAAACGGCGGTGGATGCACCGATGGAGCTGTGGCCGTACCCATACGCATAGGCATTGATGAGATTGCCGGATATGCCGGAGGCAAGAATCAGCAGCCACCCCACCCCCCATCCAGTAATGGAACAGACCGCCGTGGCAAAAATTGCCATTCCCGCCAGATTCCCTGCCAGGTGCAGACTGTCTGCGTGAAGAAGCAGTGCTGTGGCGCAGCGGTACCATTCACCATTGACAACAAGGCCTGCGGACGATCCATACAACCTGTGCAACAGACCGGCATCATTCCCCGCCAGCGTAAGGCCTATATGCAGGACCAGCAGAACGAACACACCCCCTGCACCTGACCAGGTTCTTGGGTACGTCTCCCCAAGAGATTTTTTTGAGGTTTTGAAGCCCTTGTTCTCCTCCAGATAGGTTTTCAACAGGCTTTCAGCCACTTCCGATGCATCTTCCGCAACCCACAGTGCCCAGTCCTTTTCCCCTCGCCGGATCTCATGGTCTATCCCCGAGGACAAAAGAACGAGTCCAAAAGTGTCTGCCTGTTCTCTGCTTAGATTGCCGAGAAGGATCTGCATGCCGCTCCCCTCTTCGCACTGCTTCAGCACTTCGATATTGAAGAACCTCGCAGTAAGCTACGAGGAATGTGCTCGCTTTTTCGGTTCAATATTCCTTGTTCGACATTCTGCGGTTCAATAAAATATCCAACTGCCGATTATAGACCGTGTCCTTCATTCAACCAGCAAGCCACCCTATGACCCACAGCAATTTCGACAAGTTTTGGCCGCTCCACCCGACAGCGGTCAAAACAATACGGGCATCGCGTATGAAACAAGCAGCCGGAAGGCGGGTCCACCGGGCTGGGAATCTCTCCCTCCAGAGCAACGGGTAACTGTTTTCGGTGTGGATCCGGTATGGGGACTGCGGAAACAAGCGCCGCTGTATAGGGGTGCCGCTGGTTGCTGTCGAACATGCTGGACGACGCCATCTCCACGATAACACCCAGATACATGACGGCAACACGTTCACACATGTGACTGACGACACTCAAATCATGGGAAATGATCAGACTGGAAAAATCGAATGACGTCTTGAGGTCTGCCAGAAGATTCAACACCTGGGCCTGAATGGACATATCGAGGGCGCTCACCGGTTCATCGGCAACAATCAGACTCGGGTTGAGACAAAGAGCCCTGGCAATACCGATACGTTGCCGCTCACCGCCTGAGAAAGCATGGGGGTACTTATCCAGATCAGCCGCCTTCAGACCGACCTTTTCCAGCAGGTTCACCGCCCTGGCGCGAAGTTCCTGCCTGCCGACCTTCTGAAACGCGCGCAGGGGCTCCGTAACGATCGACGCCACCGTCATCCTTGGATCCAGGCTCGCGTGGGGATCCTGAAAAACCATCTGTACATCCCGGCGAAGAGGTCGCATCTCTCTTCGATTCAACCGGGTAATTTCAACACCATTGAGCCGGATTTCACCGGAAGTAGGCTCCAGCAACCGGAGTATGATGCGCCCCAAGGTGGTTTTACCGCAGCCGGATTCCCCCACCAGACCGAAATTTTCACCTTTGTGTATCTGGAAAGAGACACCATCGATGGCTTTTATCCAGGATTTCGGCTTTGACCAGAGACCCGTCGCCACAGGAAAGTATTTAACGATATCCTGAACGTCAAGTAGGGGCTTTTGTGGCATGTCAGTTATGTTCCTTCCTATAACATATAGCCTTTTAGGGGGTTGGACTGTAGGCTATAGGCCGCTTATTGCCGATAGATTTTTACTCTCGAACCCTTGTATCACCCTCGGACCCTGGACCCTGTCATACACCATAAAGCCAGCACCGCGCCTGCTGGCCATCCTGAACACGTAACAGGACAGGTCTTTTTTGCCTGCAGGGTTCGAAGACCTCAGGGCATCTGTCTGCAAACCTGCACCCGTATATGGGTTTGTCCAGGGACGGCAGCGAACCCCGTATCTCCTGCAAGCGCGCTCCAGGTCCATCTGCGGACCGCCCCATACGGGGTATGGATTTCAGCAAACCCTTTGTATATGGATGCGCAGGTCTGTCAAATATGTCGATAACCGTCGCCGTCTCTACAACCTGTCCGGCATACATTACCACCACCCGATTGGCCGTCTGGGCCACGATGCCCAGGTCGTGTGTTATGAACAGTACCGACATCTTGAGCTCTGTCTTGAGATTCTCGATAAGGGTGAGTATTTGGGCCTGCGTACTCACATCCAGCGCAGTGGTGGGTTCGTCCGCAATCAGCAGAGCGGGTCTGCAGATCATGGCCATGGCTATCATCACACGCTGCCGCATACCCCCGGAAAGCTGGAAGGGATATTCCCTGATCCGCCTCCCGGCCATGGGTATGTTGACACGTTCCAGCCATGCCTCTGCCGAAATGTAGGCTTCGGTTTTTGACAGCCCCTGGTGAACCATGAGGGGTTCGGCGATCTGTCTACCCACAGGCAGAATCGGATTGAGAGATGTCATAGGCTCCTGAAAAACCATGGAGATCTCATTACCCCGCAACCGACGCAGTGCTTGCGGGCTGATGTTCAGAAGATCTTGCCCTCTGAACAGAATACGCCCTGAGTCCACGACACCCGTTGACCTATCCACCAAGCCGAGAATACTCAGAGCGGTTACACTTTTGCCACATCCGGATTCGCCCACAAGCCCCAGGGTCTCTCCTTCTTGCAGGGAGAAGGAGACATGCTCCACCGCACCCTTAACACCTTGCGGTGTATGAAAGGAAACCGACAGATCCTGGATTTCCAGAAGCGTTGCGGGCATGGTGATTATCCTTTTAGCGGTAAGTTTTAGGTTTTAAGTAGCTTACAGCTTAGTGCTTAGTGCTCAACTTTCGGGTTTCACCGCAGATAGAGCAAAATGGGTGATCCAATGGCGATTTGCGCTGTTTGAGCCAATTAGGGGATGATTCATTTCGCGTTTCCTGAATCCCGAAAGTTGAGTTATAGCATATACGGATCCAGATTGTCCCGGATACCATCGCCCAGCAGGTTGAAACCGAGCACGGTCCAGGCAATGGCAATACCCGGAAATATGGACATCCAGGGTGATATTTCCATGAATGTTTGAGCTTCGTAGAGCATTCTGCCCCACGAGGCATGCGGTGGTTGGGTACCGAGCCCCAGATAACTCAAACCAGCCTCGGCCAAAATAGCGACGGCAAATTGAATGGTGGCCTGGACAATCAGAGGGGACATTAAATTGGGCAGTACATGCCGGACGGTGATATCCCAGTCACTGGCACCGCTGGCCCGGGCAGCATCGATAAATTCCCGCCCCCACAGGGTCAGGGCCACAGCCCTGGTGAGTCTGGCAAAAACAGGAATGTAAAAAATACCGATGGCCACCATGACATTGCCCACAGAAGGCCCCCATATGGCGGAAATAAGTATGGCTGTCAGAACGGCGGGGAACCCGAAAAGAAGGTCGGAAAAGCGCATAATGGACTCGTCCGCCCATTTCCCGAAATAGGCCGCGATCAAACCCAGAACAACACCTGCCATCATACCGATGGCAACAGTGGCCAGTCCCACAAGAATCGAATTGACGGAACCTACCATGACACGGGACATAATATCCCGTCCGTACTGATCCGTACCCAGCAGATACTGGAAAGACGGCGCCTCCAGTCGGTGGCCGGGATTCATTGTGTTGGCCTCGTAAGGCGTCCAGACAAGGCTGATGGCTGCTGTCAAAAGAACCACGGCAGTTAAGACAACACCACATCTGAAGTTAAACTTTTTGAAATGCTTCTTCATCTCTCGAGTCTTATTCTGGGGTCGATGAAAGCATATGCCAGATCCACGAGAAAGTGAACGATGACCACCGCCGCTGCCATAAACAGGACAATTTCCCTGACGACCGGCAAATCCCTTTGCCCGATGGCCTGGAACACCAGACGCCCAAGCCCGGGCAGGTAAAAAACATTTTCAATGATGATGGCACCGGCCAACAACTGACCCATCTGAAGACCCAGAATGGTCAGCACGGGTATAAGGGCATTCCTCAAGGCATGCACATACAGAACGGTTCTTTCCCTAAGCCCCTTTGCCCGTGCAGTGCGGATATAATCCTCCTGCAGCACATCCAGAACAGATGAACGCGTTACGCGGGTGAGAATGGATGCTCTAACAACCCCCAGGGCGAATGCGGGCAGGAGCAGGGACTTGAAAGAACCCTGGAAATCCGCCAACCAGCCGGGGAAACCACCTGCCGGAAACACTCCCAGCTTAACGGAAAAAAAGAGTATCAACAAAATTCCCAGCCAGAATTCAGGTGTTGCCAGACCCAGCTGTGTAAATGTCATCACCGAAATATCACCGCTTCGATTCTGGTGACGCGCCGCAAATATCCCCAGGGGCAGAGAAATGGCCACGGCGATCAGCATGGCCATGAGTGCCAGTGGACCCGTGACGGCCAGGCGCGAAATGATCAGATCGAACACCGGTATGTCATAATGAATGGAGCGACTGCCAATACCGGAAAGGGTGCGACCGATCCAGTCAACATACTGAACCCGGAAGGGTCGGTCGAGCCCCAGCTCACTTCTCAGATTGGCCAGGGTTTCCGGCGTGGCATTGATGCCCAGCATAATCTGGGCCGGATCACCAGGCAGGATAAACAGGACCGCGAAAACAATCCATGACACCAGGAACAGAAGAATACCAAGGGTGAGGATTTTTTTAATGATATATTTAGACATATCGAATTGATGAAACTTTAAATTCGAAAACCGAAATCCGTATGAAATATCCCGACGGGGATAAACAAATTCTAATATGGAATGCTCAAATGACCAAAACTTGACTCAAGAATTATGATCTGAATGACTTGTTTAAAGCATTCGTGTTTAGGTCATTATAGATTGTTTAGGATTTGGAATTTCGTGCTTCGTATTTACGGATCTTCTCCCAATAAGTTGGGAGAAAGGGTTCAAGGAGTCCAGGATTCAAGGATTCAAGTGTTTGTTTTCCAGGGATGTGATCATGGCTTTTAGCATTCTCTCTTCATCCCCAAGCGCCTCTCTTAATTCCTGAAGCTTTTCCTTGTTCATATAATCCAAATCACCGGATATCATCGTCTGCGTTTCCAATTCACAACCTTTAACTCTTTATAATTTTTAAGTATTCAGCTGGTGCCTCACGTCATCTCACTCGAACCCTGGACCCCTAGAATCCTTGAATCCTTAATTTGGATCAACTCTTTGGGAGATGATCCGTATTTACTTCTTCAGCCACACCCGGGTACAATCCAGGGCCACGGTGGGATAGTTCTCCCACCAGCCCATGACGTTGCTTTTCATGGTCGGCAACCCCGAGGCCGAAAACAGATAGCCGTTGACGGCATCATCGGCGATAATCTCCTGGCACCGGCCGAACCATTTGGCTTTCTCTGTTTCATTAGGAGCTTTCAGGGCCATTGCATAGGCATCCCTGAACGCCTGAGAGTCATACTGAAAGTAATAATCCGGATTGGCATAGATGCCGATATCCCAGGCTTCCACATGACCGATCATGGTCAGCTGGTATTCTCTTTTCTTGAAAATCCGCTCAATCCACTGACCCCATTCCACAATTTCGATCTTCAAACGGATACCGACCTTCCCGAGCATGTCCGCAATGACTTCCCCCGCTCTTTTGGAGTAGCTGTAGATGGCCGGCAGTTTGATGGTGGCATCAAAACCATCCGGGAAACCTGCTGCGGCCAGCAATTCTCTGGCTTTTTCCGGGTTATAGGAAAACTTTTCCGTTAAATCGACATAATAGGGTGTCGACGGGGACCAGTGCGAACCAATAGGTGTGCCATAGCCGAACATCACCAGATCGACAACCGTCTGCCGGTCGATGGCATATGCCATGGCTTGTCGCACACGCACATCATCAAACGGTTTGGCTTTATTGTTGGTGGACATGATGACTTCGCCGGTGGTCGAGCCGGCAAAAACCTTGAACCGTGGATCCTTTGAAAGTGCCATCACCGACTCCGGAGCCCCGATATAACCGATGACATCGATATCACCGGCTTTAAGCGCCGCTATCTGAGCGCTGTCATCACCGATAAATTTGAAGACCACCCTGTCCAGATACGGAAGCGCCGGATCCCAGTAATCGTCAAACCGCTGCATTTCAACGCGATCTCCCCGCAGCCAGGTGACAAATCTGAAGGGTCCGGTTCCGATGGGGTTCGACTTGGCCGACGCGTAACCCTTCATGGGGAGCATCACGGCATCTCCTTCAGCCATGTGAGCAATGAAAAGGGCATCCACTTCCTTGAGTACGATACGAAGGGTATGGGTACCCATGATATCAATCTTCTGGATGCCCCTGAAATACTCCGGATGCGGATTGACGGTCCCCTCACCCATGGCACGTTCGAGATTCCATTTGGCTACCGGGGCATCGAACACTTCACCGTTGTGAAAGCGCACCTCTTTTCGAAGATTGAAATCATAGCTAAGCCCGTCCGCTGACACCGACCAGTCCGTGGCCAGTCCCGGTACAAACCGGCCGTTACTGTCAACTTTGATGAGCCCTTCAAAAATATTTGCATACACCACCCTGTCGATGGCGGCGGCTGTGTTGGCTGTCGGATCCAGACCCGGCGGTTCCGCAGGCTGGCAGACAGTCAGGCTGCCGCCCTTTTGGGGATCGGATGCCAGGGCATGCAACACAGGAAGAACAAAAACCAGCAACAGAACGAGAAATGTAATTTTCTTCATGGTGTCTCCTCATGGGCTCTGATGTGAACAATCTACAGCGCGTCAGCAGTCTTTTGACAATGACCGATGGACTATAGGGTATTTTTCGATGATATTCAAGGAGATAAGTCTTAAGCTCTATCCAGCAGATCCCTGAATGATGGAAAGTCACCCTGGGTTTCAGCGGCAAGAATTCCATGGATAATGGCTCTTGACATGCATTGGGCGGCCGCATGCCCCAAATCGTTAATGGCCTGGGCACAATTACCGGGCAGAATTCCCTGAATTTCCGGAAGCTCCTGCCTGCCCGTAGCCAGGCAAAAGATGGTATCCCCGTCAAACATGGTGTGGGATGGCCTGACGGCCCTTGCCAAACCGTCGTGAGCCATCTGGGCTATCTTACAGGCCTGGACCTTGGTCATCTTGGCATCGGTTGCGACAATACCGATGGTTGTATTGGCAATCGGCAAGGACGACGGTTGCTGAGGCAATTGGACCCTTCTTTTCCCCTGGTCACCATACTCATTGTTTATCTCTGTACCCCGCTCCCATATCATTCCCGTGTGAGGGTTTACCACCGAACCAAAGGAATTGACGGCTGCAACGGCTGCAACGGTAATCCCCGATGCCATCACAAGGCTCGCTGACCCCAATCCGCCCTTAATGGCACCAGACACTGCCCCGGTGCCTGCGCCCAGGCAGCCATTCGGCAGGGGTCCAGAGTCGGCGGCCGCACACGCGCTGACACCCCAGTCTGCCTGAATCGGGGGAATAAAATCAGCGCCCCTCCCCAGATCACACAGGACCGCTGCGGGCACAATGGGTACGACATTGTTTTCACCCATGGGAAAGCCAAGCTGTCTATCCGCCAGCCAGCGCACAACCCCGTCCGCAGCCGCCAGGCCATAGACAGACCCACCGCAAAGCACCACTGCCTGTACGCTCTCTACCAGGTTGATGGGGTTCAGAAGATCGGTTTCGCGGGTACCGGGAGCAGACCCCCGAACATCAACCCCGGCAACGGCCCCTTGCTTACACAAAATGACCGTCACACCGCTGGCGGCCGCCTTGTCTGTGTAATTCCCGGCCCTTATTCCGGCTACGTCCGTAATCGAGTTATGCCTTCCCACTATCGCCATCGCAGATTCCTCACACAGCTTTTTTATTGACAGCAGCCGGACGATCACCTAATTTTTGGTGTAAACGTCTCTGCCTGCCATTTATTTATACTCGAATCTATCGCCGTCCTACCATTTTCTTCACTCGATGAAAAGTCCTTTACATTGGGCTCAAGGTTCGAACACCCCGAAGATATTGTCCTGCGTGGCCTCTACAACCATATCAGCTCCCTGCCCTTCACGGACATGGAATTTTTGTTAATACCTTAACTACTTGTAACATTTAAACATCTCACTCGACACCTTGGGTCCTTGACCCCTCGAACCCTAAATTTCTTAAAAACACCACATATAGTACTACGTTGTTCTTGACACACTATATATATAGCGCTATACATTTTTATCGCTTGTAAAGAGGTTTGTCTCCCTGTTCTTTCTCAATCTAAATCCCACACACTCCCCTGGCAAATATACCCCTGGTTCCAACCTGGGTTTTATTTATAAACAACTATTGACCTTATAAACAGAATGCAGAAAAAAGACGGAGGATGTTTATGGCTACTATGACGATCAAAAGACTTCACGAACTATTGGATAACAATGCCGACAAAGATGTGCTGGCATGGGCAGGGGCCTGCCACGATTGCAGGACCGAGGCCCAGGTTACGGCGATACCAAAAGAAGACGGCATCCATATCAATGGGGGAAGCGTGTACGAACCCGCCGCCAACAAGTTCATGATCAAGTGTGATGCCTGTTTTGAAAAAGATCCTGTTCTGAGGGATTATCAGGATTGTGAGGTCTACAGCAGGGTGGTAGGATACCTGCGGCCCGTTGCCCAGTGGAATGATGCCAAGCAGGCGGAGTTCAAGGACAGGAAACTGTATGATCCAAGTATCTGCTAACCATTAAAATCACAGATCGATTCTAATGGATGTCTTGAAAAAGCATGATCCGCCAGAGGTGATATCACTGGCGGATCAGTTGTTTTCGGCATCCTGTGGTTTAGCTTCCGGTGGTTTGCTTGCCACCTGGCAAGCATTGCGAGCTCAGGTGGATATACCGAGTTTTGGGAGGATATATACCTGAAGTAATATCCAGACACCTACAACGATGAACAATATAATGGCTTCTTTCATGGGGTTCCTTTCCTGGCGCCGTTCAGCACAGGATCGTTATTAATTTATAAACATCAATATGGGATCAAATTAAGCCCCGAGACAACAATTGTCAATGAAATACAAAAGAAAACAATTCCCGATACTTTTTAGCGCTCTTTTCGGTACGATTTTTCTGTCTCTTCTCTTCACCCGCATGGGAGTATTTGACAGTCAGCCGGGACGGACGGAAATCGCCGACATATCGTCATCGGAAATCATTGCAGATCGGGATACCTGGATGAATATCTTCCAGGACAAGAAAAAGATCGGCTTTTCCCATTCACACTATGCGCGACTGGACCAGGGATATCGTTTCAACGAAACCCTGTTTATGAGAATCAACACCATGGGGATGGTTCAGGACATCGGTCTCAACACCAGCGGTCTCCTCAACACGGATTTTTCGCTCAAGTCCTTTGATTTTGAAATTGCCTCCGGGCGTTTCAATTTCTCTGCGGCCGGCAGCATAACCAACAAAACCCTTGCTTTGAACACCCAAAGCGCCGGTGCAGAACAGACCTACAAGTTGAGCCTGACCGATGATATCTACTTCACTTCCGGTATTGTTCAGGCAGCCAGCGCCGGCAAGTTGAAACCGGGAGACCAGCTTGCTTTGAAGGTCTTCGACCCCATTGCCATGGGCCAGGAATCGATTCTGCTGCATGTCCTGGAAGAAGAAGCGATCACCATCATGGGACAGGTGAAAAAAGCGACCAAGATTTCACTGAAATTCAAAGGTGCCACCCAATTGGCGTGGATGGATGAAAAAGGAGATCTTTTAAGGGAAAAGGGCATGCTGGGGATTATTCTCGAGAAAACATCCCGTGAAGACGCCATGCACGGCCTCCCCATCCAGTCAAGTCAGGATCTCACAGAAGCCGCATCAATTCCATCCAACATCGATATCCACAATCCAGGTGAACTGATGCAAATGCGATTCGAGATAACCGGTTCAGGTGATTTCGCAGAACAGCTTCAGGGTGGCAGACAGACCTATGATTCCCCGGTTCTCTCGATCCAAAAGGAGTCCCTCGACGACCTTGGGCAACAAGATCCTCCTCTGGTTCCCACGGAAAATATCACGGCCTTTCTGGCACCCAGCCCCTTTATTCAGTCAGATCATCCTGCCATACACAGACTGGTATCCGATCTGCTTACCGACAAGACTCCCCCGCTTGAAAAAGCGCGTAAACTGGTTGACTGGATGCAGGCACATATTCAAAAACGCCCGGTCATTTCTCTCCCCGATGCCCTGTCCACCCTTGAAAACCGCGTGGGGGACTGCAATGAACATGCGGTGCTCTTTGCAGCCCTGGCAAGAGCTGCCGGAATCCCCACCAGGCTCGAAGCCGGTGTGGTCTTTCTACGAAAACGTTTCTTTTATCATGCATGGAACAGTATTTATGTCGGCAGATGGATCACTGTCGATGCGCTGTTTGACCAGATACCGGCCGATGTCACCCACATTCGTCTTGCCAGCGGTATGCAGAAAGACCAGCTCGACATATTAGGACTCATCGGAAATTTGAAAATCCAGATCCTGAACGGAATATGATCAAATGATAGAACTTAAACATCTCACCAAACGCTACGGCGATGTCGTTGCGGTGAACGAGCTGAACATCCATATCCCCCAAGGTGAAATTTTCGGGTTCATCGGTCCAAACGGCGCTGGAAAAACAACCACCATCAAAATGATCGGGGGCATACTGGTGCCGACCTTCGGAGACATCCGGATCTGCGATATCGCCATGGCCGAAAATCCGGAAGCGGCAAAACTCAAGATCGGATTCATTCCCGACCGCCCATACCTTTATGAGAAACTCACCGGTATGGAATTCTTGAAATTCATCGCCGATCTGTATCGGATGGACTCCCGTGATTTCCTGAAAAAAGCCCATGAAAAACTGGAACTGTTTACTCTCTCGGACTGGTCGGAAGAGCTCATCGAGTCTTACTCCCACGGTATGAAGCAGCGTTTGATCATGGCCTCGGCCCTCCTGCACGAACCAGAGGTCATCATTGTCGATGAGCCCATGGTCGGGCTCGATCCTCTGGGTATCAAACTGGTCAAGGATCTTTTCAAACATCTGTCCGAAAACGGCACCACTGTTTTTATCTCCACGCACACCCTCCAGGTAGCGGAGGATCTGTGCCATCGTGTTGGCATTATCAATAAAGGCGCCTTGATCGCAATCGATTCCCCTGAAAAACTGAAACAGGACATGCAAGACGCCGATGCCGACCTGGAGGATGTGTTTTTAAGATTGACCAACCCGGGCATGTAAAGACGCTTCGCTGTCATTTGCTTCGCGTCATTAATAGTCATTTACTTCGTGTCATTTATTGTCGTTATCAGCTATAAGCTACAATTAATAACGCCCGCAGGGCAAATGTCGTCCGAAGGACAAATGACGCACGCAGTGCTAATGACCCCTGAAGAACAGCTATTTATTTCTTGGTCCCTATTGTCTTCTACGAATTGTCAAAAAATGACGAGTTAATTATGAATGACATCCTCACCCTTGTCAGACCCAGGCTCTTGAGTTTCAAGAACGCCTCATTTTTCCGGGGTAAAAAACAGGGCAGCCTCATGAAACTGCTGCTGTTTGGTGGTATCGGATTCGCTTTCTGGGGGACTATTTTTGGGGTATCGTTCCGAGTTCTACGTTATTTTAAAGGGGTTGAAGAACTGGGCCACCTCCTCGCATTCAAACTTTTGTCCATGATACTGATCACGCTCCTGTCTCTGCTCATTTTCAGCAGTATTCTCACATCCCTGTCAAAACTTTTCTTGAGCAAAGATCTGAATCTGGTACACGCCATGCCGGTTTCCACTTACCGGATCTTTCTGGCCAGATGGATCGAAAGTACGCTGGACAGCTCCTGGATGGTCGTCGTCTACCTGCTGCCGGTTTTTCTGGCCTATGGAATCGTGTTTAATGCGGGTCTGTTTTATTACCTCACCGTTGGATCGGCGATTCTCTCCCTGGCTGTCATCGCTTCCTGCTTGAGTGCCATGATCGTAGTGTCCGCCGTCGTCTTAATACCGGCCAATCGAATTCGAAATCTCTTCGTCTTTCTGGGTCTGTTGCTTTTTGTTATCCTTTTTATTGCTTTCCGGCTCCTGAAACCCGAAAGGCTGGTCAATCCGGAAGTCTTTTCAACGGCGCTGATGTACCTTTCGGCGCTTAGGACACCGAATCTGCCCTACCTTCCCAGTACCTGGGCCTTTGATGGTATCCAAGCCGCAATCAATGGATCCATTTCTGAAACCCTCTTTCATATGGGTCTTTCTTGGTCATGCGCCGGCATGATGGTATTCCTGATGATCCTCATGGCCGACCGGCTCTATCTGACAGGCGTGTCCAAAGCCCAGACGTCACCGGCCAGGCTTTTGAAGCATAAACTTTCGGGCGACAAAATCCTCCGCTTTCTGCCGGCGCCTCTGAAAGCGTTTGTGGTAAAGGAGATAAAATCGTTTTTTCGAGATCAGACCCAATGGTCCCAGATATTCCTCATTGGTGGCCTGGTGCTGATTTATATCTTCAATTTCAAGGCACTTCCCCTTGATAAAGCCCCCATCAAAACCGTATATCTGCAGAATCTCCTGTCTTTTCTAAATGTAGGCCTGGCATCATTTGTCCTGATCGCCATTGCCGGGCGTTTTGCCTACCCGGCCATCAGTAACGAGAACGAAGCTTTCTGGATTGTCAAATCGTCACCCATCTCCCTGGGGCAGTTTTTATGGGTGAAATTCTTCATCTACCTGCTGCCGCTCCTCATCCTAACCGAAATTCTCATCGTGGTCACGAATATCTTTTTGAATGTCACGCCTTTTATGATGTGTCTATCCACCATAACGATCTTTTTCATGGTGCCCGGTGTGGTAGGCATCGGCATCGGGTTCGGGGCGGCTTATCCGAATTTCAAATCGGAAAACCCGGCTCAGTCGGTCACAAGTTTTGGCGGACTGCTTTTTATGATTTTTTGCGCCGCGTTTGTCGGCGGGATCGTCATGCTGGAAGCCGGGCCTGTCTATAATCTGTTCATGGCCGGCTTTCATCAAAGAACACTGTCCATTCTGGAATGGGTGTGGATCATTGGATCCTTTTTGCTGTCTTTGGTAATTTGCATACTGGCGCTGATCCTGCCCATGCGTTTCGGTGAGAAACGCCTGACAGAGCGCGTCATCTAACCCGGGCAGCTCAAAGCATAACGAAGAACCGAAATAGCGAGCGCACTCTCCGTGGGTTCTGCCGTACGGCAGAACATTCCTCGCAGTTTGCTGTGAGGTTCTTCAATTCTTTCTATAAATGCGCTACTTGATAATGAAAATCGAAACATTCCTGGCTGCGTTAAGAACCTTTTGCGATGTGCTCCCGAAAAAGAAATCCTTTATTCCGGAATTCCCCCCCCTGCCGATAACCACTACATCATAGCCGTCTTCAGCCTCGTGAATGATATCCCTGGCAACCCCATCTTTCAGGTTTTCGTGTTTGATGCTGATGTTTTTTTCCTCGAAACCTTTGTTCATGAGCGTCTCTTTGGCCTGCTGTATGGCGGTCTCCACAAGCTCCTTATTTTTGTCTGCCATGCTGCAAAAAGCACTCTGCTGGGATTTAAAATAGGGTATCAGGGCAGGACTGTTCATTTTACACAGGGCTTCTGTATCCATGGCTACGCTGAACAGAGTGATGTGCGAGTCCCTGGTAAATGTTTCTGCTACTGCGTTCACTGCCCTTTGTGCATTTTCCGAGTCGTCAAGTGCGATCAAGATCTTTTTGCTCATGGGGTGTCTCCTTTCGATTCCAGGTTAAAACAAATATAAACGTATTACTTTACTGAAAAATGCCTCATGCATCAACTCTGTTTTTCAAACTGTTTGACATGCATAACATCTTAATGATTTTATTAGAAGTCATCTCAAAAAAGGAGTCGATATTATGCTGTCCGGTAAGTATCCCCAGCAACCTGTCATTGCGGTCGGTGCTGTCGTGGTGCGTCAAAACCGCATATTACTGATTCGTCGGGGTAAGGAACCGGCCATGGGGGAATGGGCCATACCCGGAGGGCGGGTTGAATTAGGGGAAACCATGCATGAAGCAGCGGCAAGGGAAGTTATGGAAGAAACCTGTGTTTCCATCCGTCCAGGGGAATTGGTATATTTCTTTGAAACGATTCTGCCCGACCCGGACGGCAGAATTCAGTTTCACTACGCCATCTTCGATTTCATGGCCGAATACCTGGCAGGTGAACCCAATCCCCGGGACGATGCCATGGATGCCAGGTGGGTATCGGCCGAAGACGCCGACACCTACAACCTGAACACCAGAACCCGGGAGCTTCTGAACCGTATCGAATTTATCGACAGAACTGGTTTATAGATATACGTGCCTATAACCACTGCAAAAGTAAGGCCCTAGGGCCGATGGGTGATCCTTGAGCGACCGTGAAACGAGTCTGCCCGTTATCTTTTCCCTTACGATGTCAGCTTGGATGCAATGCTGGCCACATGCCGTCCCTGAAATCGGGCTGCTTCCAGTTCGTTAGCGCTCGGCATTCTCTCACCGGACCCACCGGCAATCGTGGAAGCACCATAGGGAGATCCACCTGTTATCTCGTCGATTCTCATCTGACCCTGAAAGGTATATGGCAGCCCCACAACCACCATACCATGATGCAGTAGCGTTACATGAAAGGTCAGGGCAGTCGATTCCTGCCCCCCATGCTGGGTAGCGGTACTTGTAAACACACTGCCGGCCTTGCCCACCAGCGTCCCCTCGGCCCACAATTGCCCGGTGGCATCCAGGAACTGACGCATCTGGCCACACATATTGCCAAAGCGGGTCGGTGTACCAAAAATTACGGCATCCGCCGATGCCAGGTCTTCCACCGTGGCCACCGGCACATCCGCCTGTGCTTTTTGGGCATCCAGGGCACCCATTTTTTCAAGAACCGCTTCCGGGAGTGTTTCCGGTACGCGCCGCAGAACAGCTTCTGAATGCGGCACCGAATCAACACCGGCTGCCACCGCCTCTGCCATTTGGCGAACATGTCCATAGGTCGAATAATATAAAACGAGTACTTTCATGTCGTTGTCCTCCTTTTTGGGTCATATTTACAATGCAATTTCAGGATTTGTCACACCCATTGCATTTTTTTTATTGCATGTTTTTTGTTTCTGGTTATCATGGAGTATGGTTCGTTCATATACAATTCGGACCTGTCATTACGGGTCCGATCGAAACAGGTGACTTGGCAAGGGAGATTAGGTCATGAAAGAACTCATCAGTAAAATTGCGCAGGCGCTAGTTGACAAACCCGAAGTTGTGTCGGTTGATGAAGTACATGGCGAGCATACAACGGTTCTTAAACTGACTGTGGACAAATCAGACCTGGGAAAAATCATTGGTAAAAAGGGCAACACCGCCCGGGCCATCCGGACACTTTTGAGCGCCGCTTCCGGAAAAGTGCAACGACGGCATTTCCTTGAAATAGTTGAGTAAAAAAATAATTACCCGATTATATTGAGCCTTTTAACGCCTTGCTCAGGGCTGGGATATGCAGCCACTGCTGCAGTGGGCCACTCTTCTGAGCATAAATCGTTTGCTAATCATAATCTCACCTCCCTTCTTTCTGTTCGTCCATCTCAAATGAATTTTGCGCCAAAAACACCCTCTTCAGACCACATAACGTTGGCATCCCGGGTGTTTTCCTGGTCATCACATGATATGGCGAGACGGATTCTCATTCCCTTTTCCACGCAACCAGGGGTCTCCGCATGTATACTGGCACCATAGTTGCTCATATTTTCAATGGCGCCGTTGTAGGTTCTCTCACCCACAATAAACGTCACATCCCTCTTACAGACAGCTCTATCAGCAAATCTTTTGTCGTTCATATTGTCACCCCTCATTATTTTTCACTGCCCTGCCATGGGGGCACCTGTATATGTTATTTTACCTGGTATATACTACATCGTGGTATAGATTTGTCAAGATCAATTGAAAATCAAATTTGCAGATTTGTGGGTTTGAAACAAGAGCCCAACACAGGATTTTGAGCAAAAGACATTTTTGGGATGGGTTTTAACGATCAATCGTCTTCCCAGTCATATGCCCTGCCGTCCTCATGGCACGCAATATTTCCGACACTTCTGACCCCACAGCTTCGAGCACCGGAGGCGTAATCTAAATTGTCCTGAATCGTCTGACTGGGGGCTTGCTCGAACCTGGCCGTATCCAGGCCCACAAAATGTCCGACAGCCAGTTTTTGCGTAGCATGACAGATCGTGCAGAAGATGTCTTTCTCCTCCACGTGCTTTCTGTGCTCGCCGGAATTGAAACTGTTATACTGGTCGTTTCCACGCTCGTGGCATTCCAGACAATCCGTATCCACATTGATGGTACCGTCGACCCAACTCCGGGTGGATTGGCCGCCATGGCAACGCACCCCGCTACAGGATGCATTGCCGGAATTATAACTGAACCCACCCGTTTCCGCACGGTAGTTAGCCGATAGTGCTACATTGGCCGGTGAATCATCATCAAAATGAACCTCTGTGTCGGTACCGGAACCATTGTGACAGGCGCTGCACTGCCCGGTGACCCGGTTGAGAGCGTTGTGAAGCACATGGGCTCCCGATCGATTGGGTCGCTGATCTCCAACCGGAAGCAGGGCGTCGGGTGGATCGTTGTGACAGGTAACACAGTTTTGATCCACCAGGGGGTCTCCGGTCAGATGACAGCCGCCGCAGGCCGTTCCGACACCCCCTTCCGCAGCTCCCAACAGGTTTGCGCCATGACACAGCGTACAGGCAGTCTCAAAATTATCGGCTGCCTTGTGACTGTTGCCAACAGCTCCCATCCAGGGCAGGGGATGGGCGGTTCGTTTCGAATGACAGTCTTCACACCCTTCTGCCAGCTCTCCGACAAGAAGGTCGAAGCGGGGGTTGCTGCCCGGACCGCCGTCAAAGGGGCGGGCATGACATCTCTGGCAATAGGTCAGGTCGGCTCTGGCCTCCGGCCCATGAAGATCCGGGTCTGTAAAAGGAATGTCGTGCGGCTTGGCAGGACCATCAGCGTGGCACCCGGATAGAATATTATCGGTGTTCCTGAACGTGTCGCTAAAGCAACTGGGCGCCTCTGAATTGGGTGCTGGACGGTTCTTTGTAAAATCGTGACAGATGCTGCAGGTAATGCTCTGTCTGCCGGCATTGCGGTGACTCGACAAGTAGTCCGGGGTCACGTCCGTGCTGCCCTGCCATCGTACAGGATGGGCGCCTGCCTCCGGGTGGCATCCAATTGCCGAACATCCCGTCGTAGCAAAGCCACCGTCGAATCGTATGGTCCCTGGTTCACCATGGCATTCCTGGCAATAATAAAGATCTGCCTTGGCGGCAGGCCCGTGGTCAACGGCGTCTGTAAACGGTAGGGCATGCATGCTGAAAGGAGGTCCGGCCGGATGACATTCCAGACAACTGGGGGACTTCCCGGCACCTTTAAAATCAATACCGTGACACACTTGGCATCCGGACAAATCATCGTTGGCCACTTCTCCGTGCTCCTCAATGTACTTGGCCGGATGTGACGCACGGGGTCCCGGCGCTTCCGGGTTGCTTGTGGAACAGGCCAGCAGACCGCTGAAGATCAGCGTCAATACGATCAGAAGGGATGTTTGTCTGATGGCCATTTTTTTGGAATTCCTTGTAAAATTGGATGCGTGATATTTATTTACACGTTGTTCCTGCTGATTGTCAAGAAAGTCGCACCGGACTTAGCGAAAGATCCACTAGATGGTTTGAATATTTTAACTGTCAATGATAACAAGAATAGAATTATAGGAACGATTTATATGAAAAAATCAAAAGCCGTCATCGCGACCCCTTCCTTTTCCGACTTCTACACCACCACCCATCGCCTGTCGGCTCTGGGCGAAAAAATCGTTGAAAAAATTCTGCGCCGCCGGGCATGGGACACCCGCTTGCTGCATTTTCCCAGGACGGGAAAACAGACCCTGCCACTACCAGCGGCCCTCTCCCATCTGAAAACCTGTCTGGTTCCAGGTGAGTTCGGTCCCACCGCATTCTTTTCCAAATATCAGCGTTTTGGGCCCTCTGCCGAAGACAGTGCCGCCGTCATTCTGACGGAAAATCCCGATGCTGTTTTCCTATCCTGTTTTGCCTTCGCCTACGCCGACGACACCCTGTCTCTTGCCAGACATCTCAAGGCGCAACGCCCATCCGTGCCCGTCTATGTGGGGGGGGCCGGGGTCAGCGTACTCCCGGGATATTTTCAAGCCGAAAAAAGTATCGATGCGGTTATTGCCGGTGAAGCAGAATGGGCCCTGGCAAATTTTCTGGGAGAAGATACAGCCCCGGATGACAGTATCGATCCTCACCTCGATAGCCCGGTCCGTATCGACGTCGCCATTGCAAGCACACAGTCTGCCAAAACCGGACAGTGGCTGACAACGGCCCTCAGTCGGGGATGCCCCCGAAAGTGTCGTTTCTGCGCCAATCACCTGACCCATGGCAGGGTCTTTCGAACCGTCCCCATCGAGGCGTTTTTAGCGGCCCTCCAGACCTTTTCCAGGGACGTTCCCCTGCACATCAACTTTGAAGACGACAATCTTCTCTTGGGCAAGGACTATTTCTTTGCCCTGCTGGAAGCCATCCGAAACCGATTCCCCCGGGTGGATTTCAGCGCAGAAAACGGCATGGACTACCTATTGCTCGACGTCAGCACACTGGACAGGCTCATTGCCCTAGGTTTCAGACAGTTCAATCTTTCCATGGCATCCCTGTCCCCATCCATTCTGAAGGAATCGCACCGTCAGGGAAACCCGGAACACCTGCAGGAGATTCTTTCTTACCTGAGGCACAAAAATATCCCGTCCATCACCTATTTCATTTGCGGTCTGAAACAGGACACACCCGATTCCGTACTTGAAAACCTACGCTTTCTATCCAGACAACCGACGCTTATCGGCATATCGCTGTTTTATCCGGTACCGGGTCTGCCGGGATTCAGGGACACCCGACCCTTTTTCGAATCCGACTCCCATCTCTGCACCGGAAGCGCTGCGTTTCCATGGTCAGGATCCCTCACCACGGCCCAGATGATCACCGCCTTCCGTTTGGCCCGTTTTGTCAATTTCATCCAAAAAAAAGAATACCAGTCACACGAGGGCGATCTGTTGACACGTATTAAAAATGAAAGAAAACTCTATACCTTCCAGCGCAAGGGAAGGCAAAAATGGATGCTGCGACCGCCGGGTCTGGATAAAGACATGGAAAAGGCGTTTTTTGAAAATATATATTTTCAGTTTTAGGTGTTACGTTTTAGGTTTTAGGTTCAGGTTGGACTTGCTCGCTGGGATTCTGGAAGCGGGAGGCTGCATATAACATGGCGTTCTATACTAAGGACGACCCCTCAAACCCTCCAAACCTCCAACCCTAAAACCCTGCTCTTCCATCCCTCGGACCCTTGAATCCTTGATCCCTTGAATCCTCTGCCCAACCAGTCGGAAGAAGATCTACCAATAAAGATTTTGACAGATCTGACACACTCGGCAGGATGCAACATCACGCCTCCATATGCTCATTCTTCAACGTTTCCAATGCCCTTTCTCGTATCTGATCCAGGGATTGCTGAACATCGGCAGGCAATTTCAGCGGCCGGTGGTTTTCGAGAATGTCCATGGCCTTACTGACCGCTTTTTGGCCCCATGTTTTTTGCCCCTGGGCCATCCAGGGTTCAAGGGTTTCACGGTTGCAGAGCTGGGGTTGCCAATGTTCCTGTTTAAAATATTTCATGGTCTGTTCGGTTGAAATAAAGGCGCCCTGGGGACCCACCTGGCGGATCACATCCATGCCGATATGCTCCGGGTCGATGTCAAAACCGCGAATAACACGCCTCACGTAGCTGATGATCTCCGCATTCATTACAAGTGCCGCCGGAGACCCCACCAGGCCCTGTCCCAGATATCCAATGTCATGAATCAGATTGGCACCGTCCAGTCCGGCCATGAGTAAAGAGATAGACCATTCCATGCCGGCCTGCTCATCAGGCACGTGTGCGTCGCTGACCCCGGCTGTTCCCCACATGGGAATGCCGTAATAATGATACAGATCCGCGCAGGCCGACAGAGCCAGCCTGTATTCCGGACAACCATATACACATGCAGATGTCTTCATATCCAGGGTGGACATACCGAACCCGGAAATGATCGGCGCACCTTTGGCCCTTAACTGATGAAGGACGATGCCACTCAAGGCTTCGGCATTTCCAACGGTAATGGCACCGGCCAGGGTCACCGGTGCGCTGGCCCCGGACATCATACCGGGTGTATAGTTTACCGGGACCGCATTGTCGGCACAAAAAAAGAGTTTTTTGATGGCCCCCGATGAGTGCATCAACGGCGTCAGTGGCTCAGCATAATGGATATGAATCGGCTTTTCCCTCAAGACATCTTTTCCGCCAACGACAGCCGCAGCCATCTCATTGATGATGGCGATGTCTTTGGTTCCGGCCGCAGTAAAAAAAATGGGCTTTATGGCGTTTTCCAACTGGGTCTTGAAGGAATCGATGTACATCAGGTTGGTGGGTGAGTCATATGGCAGGGCATAGGATCCCAAAAAATCGATCTCTTCGAGGGAATCGGCTATCCTGGCGGCATTTGCCACATCCGCCAGTCTCGACTCTCTCAACACGCCGGACACCAGGTCATAGGTTTTGATCAAATCCGTCCCCATACCGAAATAGGATTTATTGCCTTCCAGGAGCATGGCCTCCTGACCTAAGCGGTTATAGATGGTGATCCGTGAAGGCGCACTGCGGATGCAGTCTTCAACCAGCCAGTTGGGAATCTGGACGATGTTGTCTGGTTTTATCCGGCAACCGGCATGGGCCATCATATCCAGGGCCTCCGGATGCATCACCTTGACACCCACCGTTTCCAGGAGTTCCAGGGTGGCACAATGAATATGTTCGATCTGATCCCGGGTCAGCACCCGATAGACCGGCAGACATTGTGATTTAAAGCCTGTGTTCATTACCATCTGTTTCTCCTCCCAACATCCGTTTCACCCTCGACAGAGCGAAATGGGTGATCCTATGGCGATTTGCCATGTTGTTTATGCAAATTTAGGGTTCATCCGTTTGCATGCCCCGCACACATGTATTGTTTCCGGCGCAACCCCATATGGTTTGACCTGTTTTTCCATATACGAAATGTATCTGCCTGCTCCCAGTTCTTTGCCGCATCCATGACAGTATACCAGGATATCCCTGCAGAGGGTGATACCGCAAAGCCTGAGAACACACTGACCGTTTTCATGGGTCATGGTCATGGCGCCGGTGGGGCAGCTGTTGACACAAGCACCGCACAGGATGCACCTTCCGGCGGTTAACTCGAAATCGGTCGGCCCCGGAGCCTGGTGATCAAAATAACCGAGACCCAGTGCTTGAAAACCCAATTTTTCATGACATGCGTCCACGCATCTGCCGCACTGAATGCACACATCGCACCTGAGGCACCGTAAAGCCTCTGTCCTGGCTGCCTGCGGTGCAAGCGTCAATTCCACCTGTTCGAAAGTCTTTTTCCTTTTCTCTATATCAAGCAGGGGCAACGATGGTCTGGTTAGCGTTGTTTTCTGAGATGCCGTTGTTTCAAGAAAAGCTGTCTGTGTCCTGCGGGCCGAAAGATATCGTGTTTTCAGCAAAGGCTGTCCCTGGAAGTATCGATGGACGTTCTCCGCCGCTAGTTTTCCAGCCGCAATGGCCTCGATAATGGTGGCCGGACCTGTAACCAAATCGCCGCCTGCAAAAACACCTTTTGCTCCTGTCTGCCCCGTCAAAGGATCCGCGACGATGGTGTTGTGTTCCGTCCACGTCAGACCATTAAAGGCCGAAAGCCCTTCCCGGTCAGACCACTGCCCTATGGCATGAAGAACAGCATCGGTCTTGAGCTCATGCATGCTCCCCTGGATGGGGATGGGTCTTTTTCTGCCGTTTTCATCGGCCTCCCCGAGCCTGGCGTCCACACAACAAATACCGGACACCTTGCTCTGGGACCCCGATATCTCCACAGGAATCTTCAAAAAGGACACCCGGACACCCTCCTGCTCCGCCTGGATGACATCCTCCTTCAGGGCCGGCATTTCACTCCGGGTCCGTCGGTACAGAACCGTAACATCGCTGCTACCCAAACGCAGTGCCGTTCGGGCGGCATCCAGCGCGACATTACCTCCCCCCACAACTGCCACACGAGAACCAATGGAAGGTGCATGCCCCAGACCGGCCTGATGTAAATACGTAATGGCATCCATGACCGGTGAAAAATCATTTTCACCTTTTATACCCATTCGCAGCCCTTTGTGGGCTCCCGTTGCAACATAGAAGGATTCAAACCCTTCCTGTCGCAACGCTTCAACCGTTATGTCCTTTCCCATACGCGTGTTGAAACGAAAGACAACACCCAGTTCTTGAATCAAAGAAATCTCTCTTTCGAGAACGGACAGGGGCAGCCGGTATCTTGGGATGCCAACACGCATCATCCCGCCGGCCCACGGCAGAGATTCGATGACGGTTACACCATAGCCCTTGAGGGATAAATAGTAGGCCGCGCTGAGTCCGGATGGTCCGGCACCCACAATACAGACTTTGTGACCGTTGTCCTGTGCCCTGGCAGGGTTTTTAAAGCCATCACCCTCAAGGACAATTTTGGATGAAAAGGCTTTGAGGGCCTTGATGGCAACAGGTGTGTCGATGTTTTTCCTCAGGCAGGCTGTTTCACACGGATGTGTACAGGTCAGGCCGCACACCCATGGGAAAGGGTTGGCTTCCCGAATCAGCGCTATTGCTTCATGATCTCTACCCTGCCCGATCAAGGTCACGTAGCTTGCCACATCGATACCGGCTGGGCAGGCACATTGACACGCTGCCGGTGACAAAATTTCGCAATCACCCGTCAGACAGACATGATCCCTCATATGGGTCTCAAAACAGACACCTTCTGAAAACAGTACCGCTGCAATGGTTTTGCCCAAGAATGCGACCATTTCATTTTGTGAGGATTCAAGATATTTCCCCAGAGATTCGACCCTGGACAGGTCTTGGGGAAGTGCTTTTCCAAGAGAGATTTTTTCCAGGCTGGCACACAGCGATAAAAGCGCTTTTATTAAATGAGGGGCGAGTTGTTTCTGTGATAAACAGGTGCAATCCGAGAGTAGTCGGAACACCGGGCATGAAGGACGTTTTCCTTTCTCAACACTTGTAACTTTCATACCTGCACCATATATATACGCTCTATTTAAACCAGGGGTCGCGGAGTTTTTCCACCAAACCTTTCGTTGGAGCGGGAGGGGTGATCAGCAGCGAAAGCGGCACTGTCTGAATGTATTAGGCTCTATCCAGATTTTCCTCTATATTCTCGAAATCAAAGCCTTCAGGATACTTGGAATAATACTCATGGTACCATTCCCTTGCCTCATAAGCCTGGATCAGATGTTCCGCCGGAACACCGAATGGGAGATCTCAGCCGGGGGCAAATGTGAACCCCTGGGTACCGCCTGCCGCAAGACTGATCAGGGCATCTTCTCTGGGTGACAGAAGTCCCAGGCCGAGGGCAAGGGTCAACTTCAGATTTCCACCAAACCCTTTACCGTATTTTCTTGCGATATCACGGACAAAATTCAGGTTCATCTGTTCATCGATGGCAAATCCGTGGGTACCGACCTTGCAGACATCTTCAATGACCTTTGTGCAGTCACCACAGATGAAGAAGCTGGAAGTCTTGCCGGCATCATGTATGGCTGTTACGGCTTCCTGGCAGTTGGGTGTCACATATTCCTGAAAAGTCTCAGGTCGAATCTGCGACGCTACCGGATCCACGATAGCGATGATATCACACCCCATTTGCGTATAAAACCGGGCAGACTCGGCACAGAGTTTACCGGCATAGGCTATAATGGCATGAGCGAAATCCTTCTTTTTTTTCAATGCCGTAAAAATACGCACACCGGCCAGATGAGAAGCCAGGGTCAGGGGTCCGGTCACCAGGCCGAGCATGGCGCAGTCCATTTCGTCGAGTTGCGGTTTGACCTTGGCTGCCGCCTGGAAAATGATCGGCCACCTTCCGGATGTTTTTGTAAACACCCCCAGCCCGAGTTCTTCGGGTGTCAACTTTTCACAGGGATGGGTCTTCACCGAAGGCACATTGTCTTCCCAGTATTCCAGTTCACAACCAATGGATTCCGCTTCCAGGGAGAGATCGAACAAGAGGGGGATGCCATCCGCATGATAGGTTTTGGCGGCATGGACAACTCCCCGGGAAAGGATATCCGCATCCTTGAGATACCTGTCTGCTTTTTCATTGATAAGATAGGCACAGTTGACACCGGCATACGGAACCCAGGGGGCCTTGTCCGTTTCTTTCCCCCGTGTGGCGTCGATGAGCATCTGTTTGGCCATGAAATGCCTCCTTTATGATTTTTTAATTACCTCAGGATTCCCAAAACCTCTTTTCTTCAATACTGCTCGGTGATATTCGATGGTAAGGCAAGCGTTGATCCTCTGATTTTTAAGGTCAAGAAGGTCACTCGAACCCTCGACCCCTTGAATCCTTGAACCCTTTATTTTTCTCGTATAGATCTGAACTGGCAGTGTTTCATCGCGCATTGCAGGCATTTACTGCCCACGGGCTTTTGCTGCGCCGAATCACTGTATATGACAAAACCGGATATGGATTTTGCCGGTTGCATGACAAACGCATCATTCAGGTGCACACCGGCTGTGTCTTGTCCCAACAGATCGAATATCAGGGTCTGGCTTTCCAGGGCCACGCCATTCAGACCCGGTCCCATCCGACATCCGGAAAAAAGACCCATCCGTTGTGCATGCATCTCAATCATGTCATTGCATATCAACCCCATGGCATCCAGCATGGCTGTGCCAACAGCATCCAGCAGCAGGGATTGGTATATGCTGTTGCGTTTTGCAAGATCCCGGCACATGGTCTCGAGGGCACTGCCCAGGCTGCCGACAAAAACAGCAACATACCGGGCATCACTCTCCCACCTGTCAGGAAGCATGTCAGCATATGCGCCCCTTGACAAAACGATTCCGTATACTTCTTCAATCATGTCCATCGGAATCGCTCGATAACAAATAACCGCCTGTATCATCCCGACAGTCTGCCGGATGCCCTGGCATACCTGTTGACGTGTCTCCGGGGTCATGGGATAGTCCGGCCCCCCGAAGTAGCGGGCAACAGCCTCTGGTGACGGCCTGACATCTTCCGGGTCGACGTCAATTCTCACCGTCGATGAATCACCTGCCCCGAATATATCGGCAGTTATGAGTTTTTTCGGTTTGACAGTCATTCCATAAAAAACCGTTTTACGGTCACCACAGGAGTGTTCAACGACCGAAACACGAAAGATCCGACCATGCTTGAGAAAGGTCGTAATTTGGCTTTAAAAAAGCGGCGCAGCCGCGTCAAATAAAATCGCCCGGCGATTTTATTTTAGTAGGGAAACTCAATTCCCATGTCTGCGATTTCATCTTTGATTCTGCGGTACATATCGTAATGTTCCTGGGTCGGCACCGCTTTGGCGACATCGTAGCATTCATGGTACTCACTCCCGATGGGCGCATCTGCGGCATGGTCCTCGTATTTTGCCAGCAATTTCTTGGCAATCGCATTGACTTCGGCCCGGGACAAGCCCTGGCACGCGACAGCATGGCCCACTTCCATGCCGATTCTGGCTTCCAGCGGTGTTGCACGATTCTTGTATTTGTTGCGGGTCGAAGCCATCTCCCACAGGTGCCATCCAGTGACCGTCGAGACCATGGCGTGAACCGCGGTTTCCCGAAACAGCATCTCCGTCATGGGACCGGCATTGGCGAATCCATTGGAAGTATGCAGCAGTTTACTGTTTCTGGCCAGCGCCTGCCCTGCCATGGCGATGGCCCACAGCAACTCCCGGGTGGTGTTGGAACCGTAATTCAAATGAAATGGAAAGTGCTGATTGAAAACAGCACCGTGAATCACCAGACCGATAAGACTGTAGGCGACCGTGGTCACCGCCGTTCCCTCTGAGCCGCCGCACCATCCACCGTAAATCGCCCCGGTCAGGTTCCCGGTATAGCAGCCATACTGGGCATAATGAAGGGAGCGATTGAGAAGTGTGTCGGCGGTCTTGAACTCGGTCAGGGACCCTACAAGCCGTGCATCTGATTTTTGAACGCCCCACTCCTGGTTTGATACGGCGATTTGACCGCTGTCGTGCTCCGCGGTCCCCACGGCAACCATAAATGTTCCCGGCCGTCCCAGCAGTCTTGCCGCCAGCTTCTGATTGGTGATGTGCTGGATACAGCCGCTGATTTCAGAGGGACCCGAAGATTCGATCAGATGACCAAAGGTCTCTTCCAGGATCGGCCCGCAAATGCCGTCCAGAAGTGGTTCCTTGAGATAGGCCATGCACATGGACTGGTGGTACTGCTCGTCACAGGTGATGTCCGGGCTCATGATACAGAATGGGGGGGCCGTGTCTTCCACCTGCCGGTGTTTCCACAGGACAGCGTCTTTTCCGGCACCCACCCAATATTGATCATGGGCCATATACAGCGCTTCCCGAATCTCTTCATCGGTGACCTGGATCAGCCGGTGGGAATCGGTATTGTAATACCCCACATCCCGGAACAGCTCCCAGGCAGCCTGCCAGATTCTGTCAGCCATGGCATCGTCTGTGGGGCACGGGTTTTCCGGGTCATATTTTATTTCATATTTTTTGATAAGTTTTTTCAGGGTCGGTGTAAAGTGCTTGGGAAGAAAATCATCCTCCTCCATAAAAGGACCGGTCTGGGATCGTTCGAGAATCTCCCAGTGCCTGTAGGCTGTTGTCATGTCACTCCTCCTTATCTTTCCTGGCAGTTACTCAGGGTATTCATTCTATGGCTCTTCTTCAATTTCATTGGTAAAAAAGGGTCCGAGGGGTCAAGGGGGTCACGTGTTTGATTACCAGGTATTTGACCATCGTTTGGGTTTCCAATTTTCCAAAACATTTAACGATTGATGGCCCGCCACCATTTCACTTGAACCGCGACAGCGAGCGCATTCCCCGTAGCTTGCTGCGAGGTTCTTCAATCCTGGAACCCTTGAATCCTTGAACTTTGATCATCTCATTTTGAGATGATCAAGTTTGCTAAAAGTTCAGGCGCACTCTTGGCGTCCTTACAGTAAAGGTCGGCACCGATCTGGTCGGCCCAAAGCTGGGAAGTGGGCGCACCACCGATAACAACCTTATATTGATCCCTTATCCCTTTTGAATTTAAAATCTCTATGATTTCTTTCTGACGTGGCATGGTGGTGGTCATCAGCGATGAAGCGCCGATGAAATCAGCACCCATGGCCTCGGCCTCCTTGATAAAGGTCAGCGGATCCACGTTGTATCCCAGATCCTTCACCACGAAACCATTGGTTTCCAGGATGAGCTTGACGATATTTTTGCCGATTTCATGCAGGTCCCCTTTGACCACGCCGATCACGATCTTGCCTTTGACTTCCTGTCCGCCGACCTCGTCCAGATAGGGCGCCATTACCTCGACCACAGCGGACAAGGCCTCTCCGGCCAGCATGATCTCGGGAAGGAAAATTTCCAGTTTTGAAAACAGGTCCCCCACATGTGCCATGGTCCTGGTCATGGCCGCTATCATTTCCAGAGGGTTTGCACCGTCCTTGAGAAGCCTTTCGGCAAGCTCCCGGGCCTCCTCTGCTTCACCGTCTTCCACAAATTTGCTCAATTCCTCCAACGACATGTCAGGCCTCCTTGCTATCAGCTCTTTTAGGATAATAATATAGATTGTTATAATAACGCATTTCACCTTGCCCTGAAGCAAGATGTTGCCGTAAAAAATCAGAAATTCCGGAGAACTAGATGAACATCGAATCCCGTCACGGCGGGAAACGTTCAGCATCCAACGTCGAATACGACAGGTCTCCGCATTTTGTACGGCTTCCTAAGGTTGTATATACAACTTCTGTGTCTATAAAATAGGATTTTGCTTTTTGTCAAGGCATAACATGGCACTACGATGTTATGGGGTCATGTTTTCCTGTTTAAAGAAATCGGCTGGGTCGAACTGGGGCGAGAAGGTATCCCGGAAAGCCATCTCACCGCGCATGTAATACTCCACATAGGTAACCGGATCGTCAAATGAATAGATCGTCCGCTTGATATGGAACACAGGATAACCCGGTTTTACACCAAAGATGGGGGCGGTCTCTTCTGAAAGAACGATCGCCTCCATACTCTGGCTGATCCTGGTAAGCTGCAGTTTGTATTTATTGATCAGAATGCTGTGAATGGATTCGTTTTTGAGATCCTCCCAGAGAATACCGGCACAGATATCAGGCCGTAGGTACCGTATTTCGTAACGCACCGGCTTTTGATCGAAATACCACAGACGGCTGATAAGAATCAACTGCTCCCCGGTTTCCAGCTGTTTTGAAACATCGGCCGGAGGGTCTACCACCTGTGCCTTTTGAACATCCGTTGTCAGAACCACGTTCAGATCGTCAGCCCACTTCTGAAACGGTCTGACCCGGAAAAATCCGGTGGTGTAATGCTTCTTCTTCACGAAGGTACCCTTGCCCGGCACGCGCTCAACAAACCCTTCCCTCTCTATGGCATCGATGGCTTTTCTGGCCGTCATGCGGCTGACACCAAAGGTTTCCGCCAGCCTGTTTTCCGAAGGCACAACATCCAAAAAATTTCGTGCCTTGATGCCTTTGATGACATACTCCTTTATCTTTTCGTATTTCGGAATCTTTTTTTGCATCATACATCCCCGTTTCACGGTCTGAAAACCCTGTATATACATCTGGCACACTATAGCCCCACCCGTTTGGATTGTCGAGAGCAAATTCCGCTTGACAAGTCCGGGAACGATGGTCATAACTACTCTTTGATTGTATATACAGGTCTGGCTCGTCTCCGCCTGGCTTTATAGAACCTTTCAGGGTGCAAAGGAGGTCCCGTGACAACCCATCCCCTTGCTGGTGATACCATGATGATCGAACCGGACCAAAATCTCCCCGAACTGCCTGAGTTTGAAAGAGATATTCGCCGGGCCCCGGACCGCGGCTTTCGTCTGACACCCCAACAGGCTGAAATATCGCTGAAAAATGCCCTGCGCTATATTCCCGTAAAATGGCACGAAACCCTGGCATCCGAATTTCTGAATGAGTTGATGACACGTGGGAGGATCTATGGTTACCGGTATAGACCCGCAGGGCCCATCAAGGCCAGGCCGGTTCATTCCTACACAGGCAGATGTCTTGCCGGAAAAGCCTTCCAGGTGATGATCGACAACAACCTTGATTTTGACGTCGCCCTCTATCCTTATGAACTGGTGACCTATGGAGAAACCGGGTCTGTCTGCCAGAACTGGATGCAGTATCGCCTGATAAAAAAATATCTGGAAGTACTCACCGAGGACCAGACTCTGGTGGTGGCATCCGGTCATCCCCTGGGGCTTTTTCAATCAAGACCGACCAACCCCCGGGTCATCATTACCAACGGATTGATGGTTGGCAGATATGACAACCTGGATGATTGGGAAATTGCCGCCCAGATGGGAGTGGCAAGTTACGGCCAGATGACGGCTGGAGGATGGATGTATATCGGTCCCCAGGGTATTGTGCATGGGACCTACAATACACTCCTGAACGCAGGTAGAATAAGATTCGGTCTGAGCAAGGAAGCCAATCTTGCCGGACGACTGTTTGTCTCTTCAGGCCTGGGGGGCATGAGCGGCGCTCAACCAAAAGCCGCAGAGATCGCCGGAGCCGTATCCATTATCGCCGAGGTTGATGGCTCCAGGATACTGACCCGGCACCAGCAGGGCTGGGTAAAACATGTCTCTGACGATCTGGAAGAAACCTTTGCCCTGGCGGCTCAGGCCACTCAGAAGGGGGAACCGCTCTCCATCGCTTTTGCCGGGAACATCGTCGATCTGCTGGAGTACGCGGTGGACCACAACATAAAAATCGACCTGCTTTCGGATCAGACGTCATGCCATGTGGCCTATACCGGCGGGTACTGCCCCCAGGGCATCACCTTTGAAGAAAGAACCCGGCTCCTGGCAGAAAACAGAGGGACATTCTGTAAGCTTGTGGATAAAAGCCTCCGTCGCCACTTTGAATTGATCAAGATTCTCACGTCCAGGGGTGTCTATTTTTTTGATTACGGCAATGCGTTTCTAAAAGCGGTTTTCGACGCAGGCGTAACCGAAATTTCCAACAATGGCCTCGACGAAAAGGACGGGTTCATCTTTCCATCCTACTTTGAGGACATCATGGGACCCCATATTTTTGATTTCGGATACGGCCCGTTCCGCTGGGTCTGTTTGAGCGGTGATCATAATGACCTGGTAAAGACCGACAAGGCAGCCATGGACTGCATCGATCCCCTTCGCAGGTATCAGGACAGGGACAACTGGACCTGGATCAGGGATGCGGAAAAGTACCATCTCGTAGTGGGAACCCAGGCCAGGATCCTGTATCAGGACGCGGAAGGCAGAATCAGGATCGCACTGAAATTCAACGAGATGGTAAGAAAGGGAGACGTGGGCCCCATAATGATCGGCCGGGATCACCACGATCCCGGCGGGACGGATTCACCCTTCCGGGAAACAGCCAATATAAATGATGGCAGCAATGTGATGGCCGACATGGCCACCCACTGTTTTGGTGGAAACTGCGCCAGGGGTATGTCCATGGTCGCTCTGCACAACGGTGGCGGGACAGGGATAGGAAATGCCATAAACGGCGGGTTTGGCCTGGTGCTGGACGGCAGTCAGAGAGTGGACGACACCATCCGGTCCGCTATTTCCTGGGATGTCATGGGCGGTGTGGCCAGACGGAACTGGGCCCGCAATACCAATGCCATGGAGGTCTGCCGAACCTTCAATGAGGCGAACAAGGGTGTGGGTCATGTCACCATTCCCTATCTGCCGGAAGAAAGCCTGGTTAAGGATATCGTGTCCAACGCTTTTAAGAAAAGGTCCTGAAATGCAATCCATTGTTATCGACAAGGAAAATTTGACCATTGAGGATGTGGTGGCCATCGCCCGAAAAGGTGTGCGGGTCGATGCCTCCAGCCAGGGCGTGCTGCGGGTCGAAAAAGCCCGTGAGCTGATCGCCAAATGGGTCAGTGAAAAAAAAGTGATCTATGGAATCACCACCGGGTTTGGCGCCTTGTGCAATGTTCCCATTTCGGAATCCGACACCCGGTTGCTGCAGAATAAAATCATCATGAGCCACGCCTCGGGCGTGGGGTCACCCCTTCCCGAAGATGTTGTTCGGGCTGTAATGGCCGTCCGGCTGCATGACCTGTTCATGGGATACTCCGGCTGTTCAATCACGACCCTGCGGTACTTGATGGCCTTTCTCAACCAGGGGCTGACACCGGTCGTGCCTGAAAAGGGATCGGTGGGATCCAGCGGAGACCTGGCACCCATGGCTCACCTGGGTCTGGTTCTGTTAGGAAAAGGCGAGGCTTTTTATAAGGGCGAACGCCTCAGCGGTGCCAGGGCACTGGAAAAGATCGGACTTTCCCCCATCAGCCTTGCAGCCGGGGAAGGTCTGGCCCTTATCAACGGTACCCAGGTAATGACCGGCATCGCCACCCTGGTGGTTCACGATGCCATCCGCCTGGCAAAAATGGCTGACATCGCCTGCGCCATGAGCCTGGAAGTGCTCATGGGAAGCAATTCTGAATTCGACCCGCGAATTCATCAGATACGACCTCATCCGGGGCAGATTGCGTCAGCCGAAAATATGCTGCGACTGACCAGTGAAAGTGAAATCATTCTCTCCCACGAAGGATGCGCCCGTGTTCAGGATGCCTATACCCTGCGATGTTCGCCCCAGATTCACGGTGCCAGTAAGGATGCCGTCGTACATGCTCAAAATGTTGTGAAGATTGAAATCAATGCATCCACCACCAACCCGTTGATCTTCACCGACACCCAGGAGATCCGCCTGGGAGGAAATTTTCACGGCCAGCCCATCGCCATGGCAGCCGATTACCTCTCCATGGGGATTGCCGAATTAGGGAATGTGTCCGAACGTCGCATCGAAAGGCTGGTCAACCCGCAATTGAGCGAACTGCCCGCCTTTCTGGTAAAAAACGGCGGACTCAATTCAGGATTCATGATAGCCCAGTACACGGCCGCCGCCCTGGTTTCCGAAAACAAAGTGCTGGCACATCCAGCTTGTGTGGACTCGATTCCCACTTCTGCGAACAAGGAAGACCATGTCAGCATGGGCACCATCGCTATTCGACAGTGCCGGGAAATTCTGGATAATGTAGAGCATGTTCTTGCCGTGGAGATGCTGTGCGCTGCTCAGGCCTATGATCTCCTGAATGAAAAGAACAAAATGATGGGAGGCAGGGGCACTCGGGTAGCCCACCAGGTAATTCGAGAAACAATTTCCTATCTTGAAGAAGACCGGGAGCTGTTCATAGATATCGAAAAGATGGTGGCCCTGATCCGCTCAGGTAAAATAATACACGCAGTGGAAAAGGCTGTGGGTAAGCTCGATCTGGTCAGCTTTGATAAACAGAGCTGCTGAAAAGTATAGTCTTGTGTATTGATAGCCGTTAGATTATAGCGCTTTCTTTAAATCCGAATGTTCAAATGACAATAGAAGAGTGCTGAATGAATGTTGTATTTGTTGAACTTGATCGGTGCATTGCCTGCTTGAGTTGTGAAAAGGCATGTCTGTTTCAACAGGCAGCCAGAAACACAGAGGCAAGCCCGAATATCTTTGTTCGCGTGGACCTGGACCGACGCCGGATTTATGCCGGCACATGCCTGCAGTGTGAAACCGCTCTCTGCCTGGAAGTATGCCCGATCAAAGCCATAACACGAGATCCGGAAACGTCGGCCGTTATCGTCGATCAGAAGATTTGTCTCGGGTGTGGTATGTGCGTATCGGCCTGCCCTTTTGGATACATGTACCTGGAAGACTCCTGCCAAAAGGCAACCAAATGCGACCTGTGCGGCGGTACGCCGAAGTGCGTTCAGATGTGCATGGCCAGGGCCTTACATTTCGGCAGCATCAATTCTCTTGCCGAACGCAAACGTAAACAGACCGATTTGCGCCTGAGTCTTAGGGCCGTCCCAATCCATACGGGTGAAGAAAAATGACGGGCAGGACCTTTGTTGAAAACGCGGTCGTAAAAACCCTGTGCCGCATGTGCAGCAACCGCTGCAGCATCGATGTACACGTCCAGGATGGCCGTATGGTTGAAATCACACCCGGGCAGGGAAACCCCTGCAACCAGGGCAGGATGTGCCCCCGGGGAGGTGCTGCGCTGGATATGTTTTATCACCCCGACCGTATCCGCACACCCTTGAAGAGACTTGACGACGGCTCATTTGTGAAAATCAGCCGCGAAACAGCCATTGCTGAAATTGCCGAGAAGATGATGCAGATTAAGCATCGCTATGGTGCCCGGTCCATGGGGGTATGGAAAGGCGAGGCGATCGGTTTCCTTCAGCAGGAGGAGTATGCCCGCAGGTTTGCCCACGCATTCGGCACACCCAATTATTTTTCCAACGATTCTGCCTGTTACAATGGCCGATTTCTGGGGCACATGCTGGTAAACGGTTTCTGGAATCCCTTTTCCTACTATGCCAAGGCGGACCTGATTCTGATTTTCGGCACCAACCCACCTGTGTGCCACCCGCCTTTCATGGCCGAATTTGCCGATGCCAAGGCAAACGGTGCCAATCTGGTGGTGATCGATCCGAGACTGAATCCCATTGCCTGCTACGCCGATGTTTTTGCCCAGCCCCTGCCGGGCACCGATGGTGCCATAGCCTGGGGTCTGATTCGTTATATTGTCAAGGCCGGTGAATATGATCACGAGCTGATGGATCGCTACAGCATCGGATTTGAGGAAGTAGTCGCCTACGCGGAAAAATTCAGCCCTGATTATGTCGAAGAACAAACCGGTGTCTATGCCGATGTTGTGGTCAAAATCGCTCAACTGATTGTTGAGAACCGTCCCAAGATCAGTTTTTATATGGGTGCCGGTCTGGAGCACCACGACAACGGCGTCGACAACATCCGTGCCCTGGTGATCCTGTCCTGCATTACGGGTGCCTTTGATATGGATTGCGGGCTTTACTGGCCCGACGACATGCCCAGGAACGCCTTGACTCTGTATGACGAACTGCCTCTGGAAAAGGAAAAACCCATCGGTGCCGACCGCTTCCCGGTGCTTTACGAGCTTCGCAAGGAGTGCCATTCCATGACCGCCATGGATTATATGCTCGGCAAGGGCGAGTATCCGTTGAAGGGACTCATCGTCACCGCCGCCAATCCAGCCGTCACCAATCCCAACACCCGCAAGGTGGAAGCGGCCCTGGGATCTCTGGACCTCCTGGTGGTCAATGACCTGTTTCTGACGAAGACCGCCCGGCTGGCACATTATATCCTGCCCGCCGCCTCCTTTTTGGAACGTTCCGAAATCCACATCGACCCTAAATATCAACGTGTCTATCTCACCAGCAAGGTGGCGGAAATTCCGGGAATAAAAGACGAATACATGCTCTGGCACGACCTGGCCCATGTCCTGGGCTTTGGTGAGCGCTACTTCCCGTGGGAAAACGAGACCCAGGTCAACCAGTTTATACTGGAGCCTTCCAATATCCGGCTCGAACAGCTGCAGGCCCATCCGGAAGGGATTCAGTATAAACCACTGACGTTCCAGAAACATCTCTCGCGACCCCTGCCGACAGCCTCAGGAAAAATCGAACTGGCTTCCTCTTACTTAAAAAAGCTCGGTTTTTCAGCAATCCCCGAATACGTGCCGCCCTATCACCTGCGCGAGAAGTCAGAGGACTACCCTTTCATTCTCACCACAGGTGCACGCAAGACCCTGTTGTATCACTCCAGACATCAGAACTTAGAGCATTTCCGGAAGATACATCCCAACGCGCGGGTGGAAATTCACCCCGACGATGCTGCAGCGCTGGAAATCAGCGACGGAAACCCGGTTCGAATCGTTTCAAGTATCGGAGAACTGGTGGTGGAGGCAAACATCGTGCACAAAAACGAGCTTCTCCGGGGTGTTATAGAGATGTATCACGCCTGGGAAGATTGGCGCATCAATTTCACCACTTTCGACAGTGTCAACGATCCCATCAGCGGATTCCCCCTCCTGAAGGGTGTACCTGTACGGTTGGAAAAAATATGAAAACAGCCATGGTTATTTTTCAACCTTCGGGCAGGCGGGGACAGGTGCCCCTGGGGATTTCCATCGTGGAAGCATCCCGGCGTCTGGGCGTGGATATCGAAGCTCCCTGCGGTGGAAAGCAGATCTGTGGCAAATGCAAGATCCGCATCGAACAGGGCTCGTTCCAGAAACTGAACATCGAATCAACCTGTCTGCACGCCGGTCCCTGGCAGGCCGGGGAAGAAAACTATATCTCACTTGAAGAAAAAGAAATGGGCTATCGTATGGGTTGTGTGGCCACCGTGGAAGGGGACCTGCTGGTTTTCGTTCCGGAAGCGGCAAGGGCCGGCAAGCAGGTGGTAAGCAAAGCCCCAAGACCCCTTGATATAAAGCTTAACCCTGCTGTGAAACAGTACCCTGTCGAACTGGTGCCGCCCTCTCTCAAAGATCCTGCCGGAGATTTTGAAAGAGTCTGTGCCGCCCTGGACAAACAGCACGGTCTCAAATCCCTTAGCATCGACCTATCCGTGCTGCGTGGTCTCCATGACATCCTGGAGGCGGGTCAATGGAAGGCCACTGTCTCGGTCTGGATGGATAAGGAAATCATCCATGTCCAGTCCGGAACAGGATCAGGAATATTCGGACTGGCCATCGACGTCGGCACCACCACCGTGGCCGCCTATCTGTGTGATCTGGCTTCCGGTCAGGTGATAGACACACTTTCCATGATGAATCCGCAGGTCAAGTACGGTGAGGACGTGGTCTCCCGGATCTCTTTTCACATGGAAAACCCCGACGGCTTGAAACGCATGAGTGCCGATATGGTGGCAGGTCTGAACAGCCTGGTGGAACAGGCATTGTCCCGGGAATATAGCCTGTCTTCACCAAATGGAACTGATCCCGTCAAAGATCAGGTCATTCGCATTCAGCCTGAGAATATTCTGGATGTGAGCATTGCCGGTAACACGGCCATGCACCACATTCTACTGCAACTGAACCCGGAACCTCTGGGTGTCATCCCTTTCACTCCTTCGGTACACCACAGTCTTGACATCAAAGCCCATGAATTAGGCCTGAAAGTCAATCCTGCGGCCCACATTTTCATTCTACCCAATGAAGCCGGATTTGTGGGTGGCGACAACGTGGGTGTCATTCTGGCAGAGGAACCACACCGTCAGGACCAGATTCAGCTGATTATCGACATCGGTACCAACGGCGAGCTGGTGCTGGGAAATAAAGACCGCCTGATCTGCTCATCCTGTGCCACAGGACCGGCCCTGGAAGGCGCCCAGATCGAATTCGGCATGCGGGCGGCCCCAGGAGCCATCGAACGGGTAGCCATCGATCCTGAAACCCACGATGTGGACTTCAAAGTCATCGGCAGAGATCCCTGGCGAAGCTACTCCACGCCCAAGGACATGAAAACCAAGGGTATCTGCGGGTCCGGCATCCTGGATGCCATCGCCCAGCTGTTTCTGGCCGGTATCGTGGATAAAAGCGGCGCTTTCAGCAAGCATCAATTTTCGAATCGTTTTCGAACACACCCCGAAACCGGTATGAAGTCATTTGTATTGGCCTGGGCGGAAGAAACCAGTATTGAAAAGGATATCGTCGTGACACAACAGGATGTCCGGCAGATTCAGCTGGCCAAAGCATCCATTTATACCGGATGCAAACTCATGATGAGAAAACTGGGCGTCGACAGTGTGGACAGCGTCAAGATAGCCGGCGCTTTTGGATCCCACATTGACTGCAGACTTGCGCTGGTTATCGGCATGTTCCCGGATTGTGCCCTGGATAAAATCGTTTCCGTGGGCAATGCCGCCGGGGACGGGTGCAGGATAGCGCTGCTGAACCGGGACAAGCGGGTTGAAGCCGACTGGATTGCCGACAATGTTCAGTATATGGAGCTGACCCTGGAGGAAAACTTTCAATGGCAGCTCATGGAGGCCATTCACCTGCCCCACATGACCGATACCTTTGATCATCTAGTGGGTGTACTTCCCGAGCCGGCACCAAAAAAATGAGGATCTTCTTCCAACAACTTGGGAGAAAGGGTTCAACCCTTTGGGAGATACTCCTAAAAATAAAAAGCCTTGACCCGGAATTTTCACTCCCGGTCGTCACTGGATGCGTGTCTTGAGCCATGCAGCCAGTTTTGAATAGGGGTTGAAGCCCAGAAAGTCGGCGGCTTTGGGGTGATAGGTGGACACCGGGTTGATGTCGAAAAAACAGGGGCTCGATTCTCCTTTGGGAATCAGATACTCGACACTGCCCACTTCCATGTGGGTTAGCCTGCAGATGTGGGCCAAAGAACCCCTCAGCAGGGTGTCCGGCACCTGGTCCAAAGTGACCGGATCATCAGGGAGTCCAGGGCCTGTTAAACTGCCCGCATTTCCCAAACAGTTGTTGAAGCTATGCGGTTCAACAGGCACCCTGGCTCGGTAAAGTACCTCACCACCCAGCAGTTCCACCCGGTAAATAACCCCATCCCGGGGGTTATATCGTCGCTGCCACACGGCCATGCCGTCTGCCGCGAAAGCCGCACTTAAAACCGCAGGCGGCACCTCCTGGTCGGGTGACTCAGGCGCCCAGACACCCGCACCAAAGCCACCCACATTGGATTTCAGCATGCCGTCCGGCATTTGTTTTCGAGCGTCTGCAAGCATGGCCTTGTCATGCATCACCAGCGTTTTGGGGCTCATCACGCCGGCGTGCTCAAAAACCAGTGCCTGCAGGGCTTTGCTGGAACCCACATGATGGCAGTGGCGGTTGTTGATGATGTGCTTGCCCTGTAATTGGAGGGCCGACAGCAGATCTCTGACCAGGGAGACAAGTCCCGGAGACCCCATGGCCGTACGAATGGCCACACGATTGAAGATCACTTCAGGATAGGCACCTCCATCAAATTCGGTGAACGACGGATGGGACAAGGGGATGATTCGGTTTGGAACTCCGGCCGCGTCCATCGCCCGTGCCAGAGGCTGGACCCAATTTAGGTTGTCGCTCAACAGGCCGATGGGCTGCTGCATAACGAGCTCCGTATTTTTGCGCTGATTTAAGGAGATTGTTTCTATCATTTTCTGCAACGCATGTCAATTATATGGAACCGATTGAAATGCTATGGAAATTGTTCATTTAATTTCAATAAACTGAAGGCTTAATGTTTTGATTCATGTGAAATCGATTTTCCGGATCCCACTTGTTTTTAACTTCCACCAATCGATTCCATACCTTATCTGTGTAGGCATCCTTGATTCTGTCCTCACCCTCCTCACTCAGAAAATTTACATAAACCCCGCTGGCGTACGCCTGGGTTTTTGCGTGAAATTCTCTGGCCCATTTAAAACACTTTTCATCATTTTCAGTTTCCTGCCAGCGTGTGTGAATGTTGAGCACAAAAGGCGTGCTGCGGTGGGAAAATGCGGTGTTGTTTTCGGGGATGCGGCTCGGGGCACCCTCCATGTGCGGGATGAAGACCTCACATTCCTCAGAAGGCAACCTGCCGGCAAAATCAACTACCTGATCGATGCAGGCATCACTGAGATTCTTCAGATGATGCGACTTCCAGTAATTACGGGCACCGTGGCCAACGAGCCCATCGAAACCGGACTGCCAGCCGACCCAGGAATTCATACCGAAACCTTCACCCAGAGACTTGGTTGCCGCTCGAATAGGCGCGATGAATTTTTCGCCCTCCTCCGGCTCACCCAGCCACACAAAGGGTACGATAACCACCATTTTTCCATGTACGTCCTCCGGCAGAAACGGCAGTGGGGGTGCGTGGCGTGCAACCATCCATACGGTCATTTCATCCGGCAATGTTCTCACATAGTCGCGATGGAATTGCATGTATTTTCGGGCATCGGTGAAATCCTTGACAATCAGACCGGAATAGACCTCTCGGCCGATATCCGCGCACTTGAATTCAAAGGAGGTGACAATACCGAAGTTTCCCCCGCCGCCACGGATACCCCAGAACAGATCCGGGTTTTTCTTTTCACTTGCCGTAACCACCTTTCCTTCAGCAGTGACCACTTCGGCCGAAATCAGATTGTCCACGGAGAGACCGTACTTGCGGCTGATCCAGCCGAAGCCGCCACCCAGGGCAAGTCCACCCACACCTGTATGAGACACGATGCCGGCCGATACGGCCAGACCATAAAGCTGGGTTTCGGTATCAACGTCACCAAGCAAACAGCCCCCGTCAACCCTGGCTGTTTGCTTCTGCTGGTTCACGGTAACCCGCCGCATGAGTGACAGGTCAATCATCAAACCGTCATCGCAGACAGCAGTACCGGCCGAGTTGTGGCCACCGCCCTTGACCGAGATTTCTAAATCATTGCGGCGCGCAAAATTGACCGCCTGTATGACGTCACTTGTCCCAACGCAACGGGCGATGAGCGCCGGTCTTCTGTCGAACATGCCATTCCATATTTTACGAGCCTGATCATATCCATGTGTACCTGCTGGAAGTAGACTGCCGCGAAAGTTGATTTTAAGTTCTTCAATTTTGCTCTGTTCGATATTATTTTGGGCACCATCGGTGCTTTTCGTATTTGTGGAATTCATTATTTTACCCTCCTTCTCCGGTTCATAAATTGTATTGGATCAAGACCCAAACTAACCACAAGGTGGCATGCTGTCAAACTATCGTAACTGGAAATTGGACAGATGAAGAACCTCGCAGCATGATGACAGGCATGATATTTTTTCGATGCGCACCGGTACGATCTTTAGATTGGGAAATCCGCCTACAGGGTCCACGTCCCGGTCATCCGTGAGACAGTTGACATTGGGTTCGTTCCAGCCATGAGGAATTTCAATAAATCCTTTTAATATCTTGTCGCTTTCCATTACTTTTACCGGGATGGAGATCTCCCCGGTCCTGGATACGATCCGGACAATCTCACCGTCCTGGATGCCCAACGCGGCCGCATCGTCGGCATGTATTTCGGCCTGGGCACCTGGGATCGCCTTTTTGAATTTTTCGATCTCATGGAACCGTGAGTGATAGAAAATCGCTTTTCTGGTACCACTGATCATCCGTAGAGGAAACTGAGACTCAAGCGCGGTCAAATAATCGGGCGGTTTGTATATCGGATGCGCTGAACAGCCCAGCGGTTCCAGCTTGGCCGAGACGAATTCGAATTTTCCTGAAGGTGTTGGAAATGGCCGGGTTTTGAATTTTTGATGCGTGACCCTGTCATTGATGACCCGTCCCTGCGGGTTGGCTATCAAATCTTCCAGAGAGATTCCGGTCGGTTCCAGAAGCCATCGGTTGACAGCACGTTCGTCCTCCCAGGGGAAATATGTTTGCCCAAAACCGAGTCTGTGTGCCAGATCATGCCAGAAGGTATACTCATCCCACACGCCTTCCACTTTCAGGACTTTTTGTGAAAGCGCCACCCGCTGTGCATCCGCATAAAAATGAAGTTCAGAGCGCTCTAAAAAGGAGGCCGCCGGAATGATGTAGTGGGCCAGTCTGGCACTTTCCGTCATGAAAAGATCTCTTGCCACAAGAAGATTCAGGTTTGAAAAAGCCTTGGCCACTTTATTGGCGTTGGGGTTGGTCAACACAGGATTGGTACCGGAAAAGATCAAACCCTCGATGGGATATTCCCCCTTGCCGAGCATACAATCGATGCCGGGAAGCGAATGACACTTGCGCATGACATCGTAAAATAGCGGATAGCGCGCATAGCCTGCCGGGGTCATCTCTTTGAACTGCCTGTCACTCAAGGGGTTGAGCGGGTTGACCTGTATGTCCCCGTTCCAGGGCTCACCGCCCTGGATGTCGATGGCTCCGCACAAAGCACTCAAAGAGGCAATGGCCCGGATGGTGTTGAACCCGTTGGTCTGGTGTTCCAGGGAGATTCCCGTAAAGCTGACACACCGGGGAAGGCTTTGCAGCATCATGTCCTGCATTTGACCGAGAATCTGTTCTGAAACACCTGTCTGCCGTGCCACGTAAGACAAGCTGAATCTTTCCGCATATGCGGCCAGTTCTTCAAACCCGAGGCTGTATGATCTGACAAATTCCTGATCATAGGCTTTCTCATGAATGAGAAACCGGATCAGGCAAAGGGCCAGGGCCGCGTCAGTGCCGGGACGCACCTGTAAAAAGAGATCCGCTTTTTTAGCTGCCAAAGAACGCCGGGGGTCCACCACCACCAGTTTGCCACCCTGGCGTCTGGATCGATTGATGCGTTGCATGAACGGCGGATGAGAATAGGCAGGGTTAGTCCCCCACAAAATGATCATTGCGGCCTTTTCGAAATCAGGCGGGTAAGACCAGTATCCCTGACAGGCCTGATAGGCCATGAGACGCAGTGCAAAACAAACGGAATCCGCGGTAAAAAAATTGGGCGAGCCAAAGGCGTGGATGAAGCGCTGGGCATAAGCCTCCTGCTGAAGAAAACCTATGGCCTCGCCGGTCCAGGCGCTCATGGCACGAGCACCGGACCTATCTCTGATATCCAGCATCTTCCACGCAATTTCATCCAGCGCATCATCATAGGAGATGGCCTCAAAACCGCCCTTTGCCGTCCTCTTGAGACAGCCGCTCAAACGCTCTGAATGATATACCCATTGCGGTGCTTCGCGCCCCTTGGGACATACCATGCCCCGATTTTCGTGATGACATTTATTGCCCGAGACCGTTGCCACCCGTCCGTCTTTAACGTGCACGTATATCCCGCAATGGTGGGCACACTGCCGACAAAGGGTGTGGATGGCACCGTTATGGATGATGGTTTTGGACTGCATGGGAGATATTTTCCTTTTATCGATTATGAACCGAAAATATCAAAAATAATTTGAACGTCGAACATCGAACGTCCAACATCCAACTTCGAATGTGGCTGTCAGTCACACAGCGTAAAAGAATGCGCCGCGTGTCGCTTTGTCTCATTTATCAAAGAGATAGAATTCCACATTCGATGTTCAGCGTTCGATGTTCGATGTTGGACGTTCATCTTTTCTCAGACGGAAAGCTGTTCACCGGCCAGTCTGTCTGCTGCCTTATCTACTATGGCGTCGAGTCGTTCAATGGATCCATGGGACAAGCGCTCGGGTTTATGGTTGGCCAGAATCTCCAGTGCCTTTTCAACCACCACCTCGCTGTACCGTTTTCCGCCGTTCTTTTTCCAGATTTCCGGACTCTGGCGGTTGACAAAATGCGGGGTCCAGTGTTCCTCCCTGCAATACTTGAGGGTCTGCCCATGGGCCAGGAAATTGCCCCCCGGTCCCACTTCGTGGATAACGTCCAGACCAATCCGGTTGCGGGAGATCTCAAAACCGCGCTGGATTCTGCGGACATAACTGATAATCTCACTGCACATGACCACCGAAGCTACAGACCCCACCAGACCCTGCCCGAGATAACCCACATCGTGCACCAGATTGCAGCCATCCAGGGTCGCCATCATGATGGAGGCCATGCATTCCAGGGCAGCCTGCTCGTCCAGAGTTCCGGCATCGCTGCAGCCAGCCTCACCCCAGACCGGAAGCCCGTAGTAATGGTAGAGATCACAACAGGCAGAATGGGTCAGCCGCTCATCTGGACTGGCATAGACGGTGGTACCGGTACGCATATCCATGGGCGTAGCTGAAAATCCGGTAATCGCAGGGGCACCTTTGGCTCTCAGTTGCTGGATGACGAGACCGCTGAGCGCTTCGGCATTAGCCACGACAATCGCACCGGCCAGGGTGACCGGTCCACTGCCGCCTGACAGAAGGGCGGGCGAGTAGTTCAGGGGGATACCCTTGTCCGCACACATGAACAGCTTGTCCACAGCACCGCAAGAATGGACCAGGGGGCTGATAGGCTCGGCATAGTGGATGATAAATGGCTTTTCCCGCAAGCGGTCTTTACCACCCAGAACATCTGAGGCCATCTCCAGGATCACACCCAGATCATGGGAGCCTGCGGATGTAAAATAGATGGGCTTGGGCGAATTTTCCATCAGGGCCTTGAATTCCATCACAAAAGCCAGGTGTCCGGGCACGTCCAGGGGAAAAGCGTTGGAGGCGATAAAATCGATCTCTTCGCAGTAATCGCCCACAACCGCGGAATCGATGACATCCTGCAGGCACGAGGGTCTCAGCTGGCCTGTTTTAAGATCCCATGTATTGAGAAGGTCGGTTCCCATACCAAAACAGACATTGGTTCCCCCCAGTTCCATGGCGGGCTCACCCTTGCGGTTATACACGGTAACATGCGAGGGTGCCCACTGTATGCTCTCTTCCACCAACCCGGCAGGAATCTTGACGATGGTTTCATCAACGATTCTGCACCCGGCATGCTTTAAAAGCTGAAGCGCCTCTTTATTCAGAACCTTTATCCCGGTTTTCTCCAGAAGCGCAAGGGTGGCCTGGTGGATCTCCTGGATCTGTTCTTCCGTCAACAGACGGTAGTCGGGAATACATTGTGTTTTAAAACCTGTTTGCATACCTGTTCCTATTGTGATTTGTGATTTTAGTGTTTCACTCGAATCCTCGAATCCTCGAACCCTGGAATCCTTGATCAACTTTTTTGCGTTGATCAGAAGATATTTTCTTTAATCACCGTACTGAAGTGATCGATGTGCCGCTCCATGATCTCTCTGGCATCCTTGTGTTTTCTTTTTTTAATGGCCATCAGGAGTTCCGCCAACTCCTCAAACTGTTCACGAAACTCGGCGGCCGAAAATCCAACCTGGAACCAGTACATGGACATCTTGTAAAGGAGTGATTCGATCATTTCCTTGAGCTGTCTGTTTCCCGAAGCATCATATAAAATCCCATGGAACTCCATGTCGATATCCGACATTTTTTTTAGATCATCCATGGTGTTGGTTTTTACCTGGGCGGTCAATTCGAGCAGGTGCTGCAGTCTCTGAAACTGATCGGGTTCCATATTCAGCGCGGCCAGCTCTGCAGCCAGACCTTCCAGTTCCCGGCGCAACTGGATTGTATCGCGTAATGTCCGCATATCCAGGCTGATTACACGCGTTCCCAGTTTGGGTATAATCTCGATGAGACCGTTTCGCTGAAGTTCCTGAAAGATTTCCCGCAGGGGTGTCCTGCCGATCTGATATTCATGCATCAACACCTTTTCATACAGCTGTTGACCGGCATGAAATTCATTGGTTATAATCCGGTATCGCAAGTTCTCATATATTTTCTTTTTCGGAGACATCCTCCCCTCCCAACCCGTTATTGATCTCCCTCAAAGTATGCTGTAATAATGCTTGACAGATCGATGCGCTACTTATATATGTCTTATATATAACATGTATATCAGAAGATTTGCAAGACCTTTTTTCCGATCACCTCCAGATTGAGTTGATTGAAGAACCTCGCAGCAAGCTACGGGGAATGCGCTCGCTGTTGCGGTTCAACATAAGGGTTCGTGGGGATTAAGACCTTGGTTGGAGGGTGACCGAAAGCTATTAGCAGTAAGCAGTTTATGGCTATTAGCTCACCGCTAAAAGCAACAATAAATGACGCGCGAAGCGCTAATGTCGTCCGATAGGACAAATGACAGCCGAAGGCTAAATGTCGCCCACAGGGCAAAAGGCACCCAACAGCCTACAGCCTAAATTCCTAAAAAGCTAAAAATGGAGCCTCCTCATGCAAGAAAACATCAATGCCTTTTTACGTGTCCTGGATGCCACCGACAATTCCACCGGCGGCGGGACCGCCTCGAGCATTGCGGGCGCCATGGCCGCTGGACTGGCAGCCATGGTGGCGCGCCTATCCATGGACAAAAAAAACCTTGCACCCACACAGACCTATCAATCCATAGCAGCAGAAGCGGAAATACTTTCTGCAGAACTTTTTAATGGCGGTCAAGAGGATGCCGCCGCCTTTGACCGGGTCACCAGGACCTATAAGATGCCAAAGGATACCACAGCCGCCAAAGACGCGCGGACCCAGGCCGTTCAAGAGGCCATGCAGCACGCGGCAGAAGTACCCCTCTCAAACGCTGCACGATGTAAGCGGGTTCTGGAAATCTGCCAGCGTCTGGGAAAAAGCTACAACACCAATGCGGCCTCTGATCTCGAATGTGCCCTCCACCTGGCAACAGCCGGCCTGAAAGGATGTGCCGCCAATGTCAGAATCAATCTGCCCTATATAAAAGATGAGAGCATTCGCAAAGATATCGAGGAAAAATTGGAAGCGATTCTGCAGTAAATCGTGTAACAATCACTTGAACCCTTGAGTCCTTGACCCCTTGAACCCTTTCTCCCGAAAAACGGGCAGAAACACAAAGGAGAACCTGGAATGAAAGCTTTAATGTGTGTCCCCAACATCAGTGAGGGTACCGATCTGTCTGTCGTGGAAAAAGTGGTGGACTCCGTTCGGTCTGCTCCCGGCGTCATGCTCCTCGACTACTCATCCAACCCAGACCATAACCGATCCGTAATTACCTATATCGGCCGTCCCGAACCCGTGGCGCTCGCCACAAGGAAACTGGCCGAAACCGCTCTGGAACTCATCGACATGACCTGCCACAAAGGGTCACACCCCCGCCAGGGTGCCGTGGATGTGGTTCCCTTTATCCCCATCCGGGGAATCACCGAGGAAGCGTCTATCTCCATTGCAAAGGACTTTGGCCGATACGTTGGAAACACCTTGGGTGTTCCGGTCTATTTTTATGAGGATGCAGCCACGCGACCCGAACGACAGAATCTTGCCAAAGTCAGGAAAGGCCAATACGAAGCCCTGGCCCAGAAGCTTGAAGATCCGGCCTGGGTACCTGATGAAGGTCCCTGTCAGTTCATACCCAGAAGCGGATCCATGCAGGTATCCTCCCGCTTTCCCCTGGTGGCGTTCAATGTCAACCTCGCCACCACCGATCTTGACATTGCCCAGAACATTGCCGAAAGCGTCCGTTTTATCAATGGTGGTTTCAGGAATGTTCGAGCCATCGGGCTCTCCCTGAAAGAGGCAGGTATGGTTCAGGTATCCATGAACCTGACCCACTATGAAAAAACACCCATTCCCATGGTTGCAGAGGCGGTAAAGCGTGAAGCCGCGCGTTATGGGGTCAGCGTGGTGGGCACGGAACTGGTGGGGCCGGTACCTTTGGGCGCCATGGGGCAGATCTTTCGCTACTATCTCCAGGCGCATGATTTCCGCGTGGACCAGATCATCGAAAATTCACTGATCGGGTGGACAGGCGAATAAAATCGTTTCACGATTTTTTTCGTGCTTTCGTCGTTTCGTGATTTCGTGATAAAAGAGCTGTTTTCTTTCCCGGCTTGTCCGAATAGACGCCAGTAATTAGACAATCAGACTTTCAGAGGTTGAACAATGCAAAAACCCAAAGCAGATCTGTTAATCGACAATACCACCGAGCTCATCACCTGTATTCCAACGGGAAGCGATCCCCTGGGAAGAATTCAAAACGGTGCCGTTGCCGTGGCGGGTGGGCGGATACTCGCAACAGGCTCACGGGCTGATCTGGAGCAGCGCCTGGATCTGACCGGGACCCAAGTCCTGGACACCCAGGGAAAGATTGTAGCGCCCGGCTTTGTGGATTGCCACACCCATCTGATATTCGGTGGATCACGGGTTAAGGAGTATGCCCTCAAGATGACCAGGAGTCTTGCTGAAATAGAGGCCATGGGGCTGAAAACCGGTATTCCCGCCTCCATTGCCATGACCAGGGAAGCCAGTGAGGAGGATCTCTTTCTCGGTGCGCTGGATCGCCTGGGGCGGATGCTCCACTACGGAACCACCACCGTTGAAAGCAAGAGTGGTTACGGCATCAGCTGGCCCGCCGAGCTTAAGATGCTGCGGGTCAATCAACGACTCGCCCAGGCCCAGCCGGTTGATGTGGTATCCACGTTTCTCGGGGCGCACGATTTTCCGCCGGAAATGGACCGTGAAGATCCAAATCAGCGTAAGGCCTATATTCGTGAACTGACCCAGGAGATGATCCCCCGGGTGGCACAAGACAACCTGGCAGCATTCTGCGACATCTACTGTGATGTGGGTTACTACACGGCCGGAGAATCGGAAATCGTGCTCAGGGCAGGCATGGACCATGGCCTGGCACCCAGGATTCACACCGATGCTTATGCCAACATCGGCGGCAGCACACTGGCGGCAACACTTCCGGCGGTATCTGCCGATCATCTCAACTATACGTCTGAAAACGAAATGCGTCGTTTGGCACAAAACAATGTGGTGGGTGTGGTGTTGCCGGCCCTAGACTTCGCCGTGGCCCATCCAGACCCGTTTGATGCACGGCCCATGCTGAAAGCCGGCATGACCCTGGCACTGGGTACCAATTTAAACCCCGGCAACTGGACCGAATCCATGCAGCTCGTCATGCAGCTGGCTTGCAGAAACCACGGGATGGCTCCGGAAGAAGCCATGCTGGCGGCTACCACCGGCGCAGCGCGTGCCATCCAGCGCCACCATCAGATCGGATGCCTTGCCGAGGGATATGCGGCTGATATTCAGATTTGGGATCTGCCTTGTTTTGAAGATGTCATTTACAGAATCGGCAACAACGCTGTCTGGATGGTCATCAAGAACGGTAAGATCATTGTGAGGAACAGATGAGAATAACAGAAATTGAAATTTCAGGGAAAGCGCTGACCATCGAGGAGGTCAATGCGGTAGCCAACAACAGGGCAACGGTAAAGCCTCTCAGCCCGGAGACAAGATCCCGCATGAACGCCACATACCAGTGGTTGAATCAGGCTATTCAAAAGCGGGATACCGTGTTTTACGGTATCAACACCGGCTTCGGGTCCCATGCCAACGAGACCATTCATCCGGACCAGGCCGGTATCCTGTCCAGAAATGTCATTCTTGCGGATGTAGCCGGTATCGGCAAGCCTTTGCCCGAACCCATCGTCCGGGCCATGATGGTTATCCGGGCCAACACCATGGCCGGAGGACCATCCGGTATCCGGCCGGTGGTGGTTGAAACCCTTGTGAATATGCTCAACAAGGGGGTTATCCCTTTTGTCCCGGAAAAGGGCTCCCTGGGGGCCAGTGGTGATCTGGTGCCCCTGGCCACCATTGCGTCTGTTGCAACCTGCGATGCCGACGGTGGAGGATACAGCGGCAAGGCCTGGTACAGGGGTGAATTGATGAGTGGTGAAGAGGCCATGCGTCAGGCCGGCATCCCCAGGCTCAAACTGGTGGCCAAGGAAGGAAATTCCATGATCAACGGCACAGCTTTCATGGCTGCCGTGGGTTGCCTGGCTGTTGAAAGATGCGAAAAACTGATTCGCCATTCTGAAATCGCCGCAGCCATGAGTCTCGAAGCCCTGCTGGCAGTGTCGTCTGCCTTTCACCCGTCTCTGCACCAGGCTGCAAACCAGAAAGGGCAGATATCCGTGGCCAAAAACTTGAGAAGTCTGATCAAGGGCAGTCGGCTGGTGGATTCCACGGACAAGGTTCAGGATGCCTACTGTCTGCGGTGTATCCCTCAGGTATTGGGACCGGTCAAAGACACGGTCGCATTTGCCCGGGGCTACATTGAAAGGACATTGAACGCCGGAATCGACAACCCGCTGATCCTTGATTCCAATGAGGACGAGCCTTATGTCTGCATATCCGGCGGAAACTTTCACGGGGAAGGCCTGGCATTCATAATGGATTTTTTGTCCATCGTGATGTCCGAAGTGGCCAATATTTCCGATAGACGTTCATTCGCCCTGCTCACACCCGCCCTGAATTTCGGACTGCCCTCCATGTTGATACCTGCAAACGGTCTCAACACCGGGTTAATGGTTGCGCAATATGCCGCCGCTGCGCTGGTATCGGACAACAAGACCCTTGCCCATCCGGACAGCGTCGATTCCATTCCCACCAGCGCAAATCAGGAGGATCATGTGAGCATGGGGGCCAACGGGGCCCGTCATCTATGGGAGATCCTTGAAAATGTTACCAACGTTATCGCCATCGAATTTCTCTGTGCGGCCCAGGCTGTGGATCTACGGGAAGAAGGCCCCAAGCGTCTGGGAGAGGGGTCCCACATCGCCCATACTGTGATCCGACAACATGTGGACTTCTATGACAAGGACAAGGAGATGTCGCCGGATATCGCCCGGCTGGCGCAGTTGATCAAGGAAGAGGAGCTGCTGGAGAAAATTGATGGCAGCGAGAAATCCTAAATCCTAATATCGAAATACGAAACAAACTCAAATTTCAAATGTTCAAATTATCAAGACATAGCAATTTGGCTCGGATGGCTTCACTTGTTTCGGTCATTGGGATTTATATCATTTGGTATTGTTTAGGATTTCTTATTTCATGCTTCGAATTTAGTTGGGCTTCGATATCTGCAAAGTTCACAGACACTAACATGAACGTCCAACATCGAACGTCCAACATCGAATTTTGAATGGGTAGAAAGGAAGAAATAGAAATTAGCTCATAGGGCTTGATCAGGTAACAGCTATCACCTATCAGCTATTAGTGTGTTTTCATTCGACGTTGGACTAGTTCGATGTTCGATGTTCATCTTTTTAAAATTTTAAATACCTCCGAAGGCTTGGGGTTCAAGGATCCAAAATATTATACCTTTAATGTGCATACAATAATGAAGGAGGCTCAGACTATGAAACCGGAAATCTTATATGAAGTGAAAGCCCAGCGCGGGGATACCCTGCGCTGCAAAGGGTGGAAACAGGAAACCCTTTTGAGAATGCTGGAAAACAATATGGAAAACGCCGAAGCACCGGAATACCTCGTAATCTACGGGGGTATCGGCAAGTGTGCCAGAAACTGGGAATCCTACCACGCCATCGTGGATTCTCTCAAAAATATGGAAAATGACGAAACCCTGGTGGTACAGTCGGGCATGCCCGTTGCCATATTCAAAACCCACAAGCTGGCACCCCGGGTGGTCATGGCAACCACGAACATCATGAAAGCAACCTGGCCCACATTCTACGATCTTCAGGATAAAAATCTCACCATGTTTGCACAGTATACGGCAGCACCCTGGGAATATATCGGAACTCAGGGGGTTATCCAGGGCACGTTCGAGACCCTGGGCGCCATCGCAGACCAGCACTTCAACAGTTCTTTGGTGGGGAAAATTCTCCTGACCGCCGGCCACGGCGGCATGGGGGCCAATCAGCCCCGGGCCATGAACATGCACGGCGGTGTGTGTATCGACGTGGATGTCAACGAAGCCACCATCGACAAACGCATCAAGATCGGGTTCACCGATGTCAAGGCGGAAAGTCTGGATGCAGCCTTTGACATGGCCAAACAGGCCGCCGCAGAGAAAAAGGCCCTTGCCATCGGTGTCGTTGGGAATGCCGCCACCCTGTTCTGGGAAGCCTATGACAAGGGCTTTAAACCCGACATCGTCACTGAAATGTGTCCCTGTCACGATCCCCTCTCATACATACCCGAAGGATATTCCCCGGCGGAAGCCGAAGACCTCAGGGTTGCAGACCGCGATGGCTATCTTGAAAAAGCGCGTCAGTCCATGGTCAAACAGTTGAGAGCCATGAATGCTTATTCCAAAAAAGAGGGCATCCAGGTATTTGAATATGGCACCTCCATTCGCAAGGAGTGCCGTGATGCCGGTATGCCTGAAGAAGAGGCCATGACCATACCGGGCTTTGTGGCGGAGTATATCCGGCCCCTTTTCTGTGAAGGCCGGGGCCCATTCCGCTGGACCTGCATCTCCGGAGATGAGGGCGATCTTAAACGCCTGGACGACCTGGTGCTGGACATGTTTCCGGAAGACAAACTGACCGTCAAATGGATCAACCTGGCCCGCAAAACACTGCCCATCGAGGCACTCCCTGCCCGGGTGTGCTACCTGGGTTTCGGGGAAAGAAAGGCCTTCGCCCTCAAAGTCAACGCGCTCATCAAAAAGGGTGAGGTGAAAGGCCCGGTTGCTTTTTCACGGGATAACCTGGACTCCGGCTCCATCGTGAACCCCACCTTTGAATCGGAGAAAATGAAGGACGGCGGGGACCTGATATCCGACTGGCCCATGCTCAATGCGCTTTTAAACTGCGCGGCCATGTGTGACCTCATCGCCATTCAGGCCAACTACTCCATGGGGGAAGCTGTCCATACCGGTGTGACCATGATCGCCGATGGCAGCGATGAAGCTGATTTCCGTCTGGATGCATGCATGACCACCGACTCCGGTATCGGTGTGGTACGGCATGCCCAGGCAGGCTATGAAACAGCCCGGGAAACCGCAGAAGGGCGTGGAAAGCTGACAAGTGAAAGCATAAAAGTGCCTCTCTGGTGGAGTCCTGTGGCAACCTTCGGACCCGAAGGCGGCCGGCAGTTGCGACGAAGTGCGCATACGAAAGAATAAATTTTAAATTCGAATAGCGAAATACGAAACAAATCCAAATAGCGAATGCTCAAATGACCAAAACATAACTCTTGGACTTGAATGCAATACGATTTGTTTTGATCGTTCGATATTTGTGTCATTTGATATTGTTTAGAATTTCGAATTTCGTGCTTCGGATTTGAAACTTGAATGTAAGGAGATTCAAAATGCCCCACAACCCACGTCTTCGATTCCTCACCGAAAACGAAGAAGGTCTGATTTTTGAAAAGTGCCTCTATATTCTTTCGAATAAGGGTGTGAAAATAGACTATCCAAAGGCACTGGCCCTGCTGAAAAAAGCAGGTGCCGATGTCAATGAGAAGACCGAACAGGTTTGTTTCAGCCGCAATATGATCGAAACAGCCCTGAAAACAGTACCCCGTGAATTCACGGTCAAAGGCAGCCAAGCGAAACACGATTTTGTGGTCCCCCATCCCGAGGGATCCTTTTATACCAGCACCTGTGTTCAGACCATGCAGTATCACGACCCGGATATCAACGGGTTCGTGGCTGTCACCAGGCAAAACCTGGCCGAGTGGACGCAGCTCGCTGACGGGCTGGACAACATCCACAAAATCGCCATGCAGACACCCACAGATGCTCCCCATGAAACAGCCGATGTACATTCTCTGAGCATTCATCTGCAGAATACAACCAAACCCTTGATGGTGCTTGCATACTGCCCGGAAACCGTTCCGTTTCTATTTGAACTGATGCTTGCCAGGGCTGGCAGCGTCGAAGCGTTGCAGGAAAGACCGATGCTCCTCACCTACCCTACCTCTTTGTCGCCGCTGCAATTCAAAGCCATGGATATGGAAACCATCCTTCAGTCATGCCGGTACGGCGTCCCCGTAGTGGCGAACTCTCTGGCCATATCAGGGGCCACAGCACCGGTAACCGTGGCCGGAACCGTTCTACTGGCCAGTGTCGAGATTCTGGCCATGCTGGTGATGACTCAGATTTTTCAGCCTGGATTGCCGGTAATCGGTTCTGTTTACACCACCAGTATGGACATGGCCACCGGCAACGCGCTGCTGGGAAATGCGGAGAGCATGCTGGGTCGGGCGGCATCGTCCCAGTTCATCAAGAGCAGATTCCACATCCCTGTTGAAACGTTTTCCTTCATGACCGATTCTTTTCTGTCGGATGGGCAGGCCATGGTTGAAAAATCCTTAATGCCGGCTCTTCTGGATCTGGCAGGGAGTGACATTCAATACGGCGCCGGAAGACTGGGCGGTGCAACGGCAGCCAGTCCGATTCAGTTGATCATCGATGATCAGTTGTTCACCATCATCCAGAAATGCAACAGCGGCGTGGTGGTAAACGATGACACCCTGGCGTTGCAGGATATTCTGGAAAATGCACCCCAGGGTAATTTTATTACCAGCGGGCACACTCTGCGATATTGCAGGGAAAACATCCGCCCCAGCCTGTTCGTCGCCGATAATTTGGACAACTGGCAATCAAAAGGTGCCAAAAGTCTTTACGAACGCGCCGTGGAAAGGTATAAGGAACTTCGATCGCAACTGTCCCCGCCATCTTTACCCGATGAGATTCTGCGGGATATGAGCAGCGTCGTAAAAAAAGCCGATGACCATCTGGTGGGAAAACTGGGATCCAAGTAAGCTTATGATACATTCAATCTATCGATTTGTTAAACGGATGCACCTTTTTGATATATCGGCATACCTGTTTCTTATGATCGGTGGGGGCATCCTCCTTTTAAAAGGCGCTGAAGACCAGGGATATTACTGGCAGTGGTTTCGGATTCCCAAATATCTATATGAAATCGATGACGGCCGATTTATTGCCGGGCCCATTTTAAAGGGGCTCAAGATAACCCTGAACCTCACCTGGATCAGTCTTATTCTGACCTACATCATCGGGCTGGTCACCGCCCTGATGCGGCTTTCCAACTCGCTGCTGGCAAGAGGTATTGCCCGGGTCTATCTTGAGATTACACGCAATACGCCCTTACTGGTGCAGATATTTTTCATGTACTTCGTTGTGGCGCCGATTCTGGACATCGACCGGTTTGTTGCGGGTGTGCTGGCACTGAGCCTTTTTGAAGGGTCCTATGCGTCGGAAATTTACCGCTCCGGCATCGTCGCCGTCAACAAGGGACAATGGGAAGCCTCCTACACCCTGGGTCTGAGCACCTACCAGAACTATCGCTATATCGTTCTGCCCCAGGCCATACGGCGGATACTTCCGCCCTTGACCAGCCAGGCCGTTTCCCTGATCAAGGACTCATCCCTGGTCAGCGTTATCGCCATATACGAGATGACCATGCACGCCAATGAAATCGCCTCGGAAACTTTTCTGGTTTTTGAGATATTCTTTACCATCGCCGCGATTTATCTGGCACTGACCATCACCTTGTCACAGATCGTGGCTTATTTTGAAAAGCGATACAGGGTAATATCTTGACACCCCAAGCATTTAGGCTGATAGGCTGTTAGACTGTAGGCTGTAGGAGAGGAACACACATGAGTGCCAAAGAGTTTGGTGATTACATTGTCCGCGTTGACGGTATTGGCAAGACCTTTTCCAACGGAGTCGTGGCGCTAAAGGATTTTTCCACGAACATTCGCCGCAGAGAAGTGGTGGTTCTCATAGGGCCGTCAGGATCCGGAAAATCGACTTTTTTACGCTGTCTGAACGGACTGGAGGAGATCGATTCCGGCACCATCACCATCGACGGCATTCCCCTTGACGACAACAAGAAGAACCGTCTGGAAATCCGCAAGGAAGTGGGTATGGTGTTCCAGCATTTCAATTTATTCCCACACCTGACGGTTTTTAGAAACATTACTCTGGCGCAGATGCTCGTGCGCAAAAAATCCAAGAATGACGCCCAGGATGAAGCCATGCAGCTGCTGAAAAAAGTGGGCATTTCAGAAAAAGCGGACGCATTCCCGAGCCAACTCAGCGGCGGACAGCAGCAGCGCGTGGCCATCGCCAGAGCGCTGGCAATGAAACCCAAGGTGATGATGTTCGATGAAGCCACCAGTGCTCTTGACCCGGAAATGATCGGTGAGGTATTGGAAGTGATGAAGGCGCTTGCCATAGAGGGCATGACCATGGTCGTCGTTACCCACGAAATGGGATTTGCCCGGGAGGTGAGCGACTGGGTTATTTTTATGGAGGACGGTATGAAGGTGGAAGAAGGAACGGCAGAACACTTTTTTACCGATCCCAAAAAAGATCGTACCAAGCTGTTTCTGAGTCAGATACTATAAAATTTGGATCATCTTCAAAAGAGATGATCCAAATTGAGGGTTCACGGGGCGGAGGGTGATACAAGGGTCCGAGGGTAGCTGACAGCAATAAGCGGACAGCAGCATCACAGCTTCCTATCATCCTAGCGTCCCAGCATATCAGGGGTCAAGGGTTGCTGAAAGCAATCAGCAATAAGCAACTAACAGCCTATAGTCTATACCCCTAAAAGGCTAAACAACTGTTGTTTCAATTCACCAACCTTAGAAAAGGAGACCAAGACAATGAAGAAAATGATCGTGGGAAAAAAAAGAGTCTTAACGATGGTCACGGCAGTCATGCTGGCACTGATGTTCTGCATTGCAGGGACGGTTGTCGCCGATGACATCAACCAGGAACTTGCCAAATCCAGCATCATCGACAAGGTCATGCGCAAAGGCACACTGCGGGTGGGTCTCTCTTCATTTGTGCCCTGGGCAATGCAGGATAAAAAAGGTGAGTGGGTTGGTTTTGAGATCGATGTCGCCAAACAACTGGCCGAGGATATGGGTGTCAAAATTGAATTTGTGCCCACCAAGTGGGAAGGCCTCATCCCCTCGCTCCTGACTGGTAAGTTCGACATGATTATCGCCGGCATGACCGGAACACCCCAGCGGGCCCTGAAAATCAACTTCACCAATCCTTATGACTATTCGGGTATGAATGTCGTGGTCCACAAAGATTTTTCAGCAGGTGTCAGCGACTATATGGATCTGGACAAGAAGGGCAACACCATTGTAGCACGTCTAGGCACCACCGGCGCCGCATTAGCCAAGGAAACATATAAAAATGCCACGGTCCGCCTGTTTCCCGACGAAGGCCCCATGGTGCAGGAGCTTCTGAACGGCAAAGCCGCCGCATTTTTGGGTTCGGCACCTCAGCCGGCCCAGCTGGCTGCCAAGTATCCAGATACCCTGGTGTTCCTGGACAAGAACCTGGTCCAGCAGCCCATCTGTATGGGTGTCCCCAAAGGCGACCCGGATACCCTGGCCTATCTGAACAACTGGATCACGACGGTCCGCAACAATGGCTTCATCCAAAAGAAAGTCGATTACTGGTGGAAGAGCCTCGAATGGGAGTCCTTACTGCAGTAACGTCGCTCATAATGCCAGTCATTTGGTTGTCACAGAAACGAGTCAACATCGAATCCCGCAGCTGCGGGATTCGATGTTGAGCGTTCATTATTGAAATATCGCAGAGTGAAGCTGGTATGTACAAAAGAAATCTCCGCTTGAAAACATCTGATGTCATTGCCGGCGCCATTCTCTTGGCCGTCGCCGTGGCCATCTATTACCGGGTGGAAATCGGGCTCAATTACAAATGGAACTGGGATAAAATCCCCCAGTTCCTGTACCGCTTTGACGATGAGAGTGGCAAGTGGGTATCCAACGTGTTGATGTGGGGCCTTTTCAACACCATCCGCCTCAGTATCTTCGGCACCATCCTGGCCATCGTCCTGGGTACGATCATGGGTATCTGCCGGTCTTCAAAGGTGGTGTTCCTCAGGCTCGTCAGCGGCACCTATGTTGAAACCATGCGCAACCTCCCGCCCCTTGTAATCATCTTTATCGTCTATTTTTTCATCGGAAACCATCTGTTGCCCTACAGCGGCATCGGGGCCGCTCTGGAAGGCCGGGACAACTTCCTGGTAACCCTCGTGACTTTCTGCTTTTCTCGGCCGGAGCACCTCACCACGTTCCTGTCCGCGCTCTTCACCCTGGCGATCTTCGAAGGCGCCTATATCACCGAAATTGTCAGGGCCGGGATCCAGTCCATTCACAGGGGCCAGTGGGAAGCCGCCCACTCCCTGGGAATGACAAAATACCAGATGATGCGTTACATCATTCTGCCTCAGGCCTTTCAGCGAATATTACCACCAATGGCCGGGCAGTTTGTTTCCCTGATCAAGGATTCCTCCATCGTTTCGGTCATTTCCATACCCGAACTCTCCTTCAGGGCCAATGAGCTCATGACCGGCACGCTCCTCACCATGGAGATCTGGATTACGGTAACGATACTATACCTGATGCTGACGCTGCCCTGCTCGATCGCTATCCAGAAACTGGAGGATCGTGTCTCCAGGGGATTGCGCTAAGGACTAAGGATAAAAACCCAGGTCAGGTCAATTTGTTGGATTATGTGGGTCCAAAAGGGGTCAAGTCTACATTTGACTTTTTCTAATTTTTTCCTTTAAAATCTGGATCTCTTTTCCAATTTTTCCATCTGTTTTGGTAAGATGTGATATTTTATGAACGATACTGCTCACAGTACTGTAAGCGTTAATTTTAAATACTTTTTTTATACTGTTAAGGTCATCTCCGCGCATTTGGCGCATCAAATAGATTGCAACATTTCTCGGCATATTAAATACACCCCTCCGGGAAATCAATAAATCCTTATGGTAAACGTTGTAATACTTACAAACAGCATCGATTATCACGTCGGGTGTTGGTGCTAAGCACTTTGATTCCGGAACCTCATACCTGGTTTTATTGAGATAATATTTTTCCTTTATTTGAGAGATGAAACTTTCTGGCCCGAACAATGATGGTAAGTTCTTTTTTGAAAACAACAGGGTGACATCCGATGAATCATCTTCCTGCATAAATGCTATGAATTCTTTCGTTCGTCCCTGCTTTTTTGGCGTGATCATTTCAAATATGTGCTCTTTATATAGCCAGTTCCATTTTTTGGCAAAAGACAGATATCCCTGATAGCTGCTCCAAGGATATTTCTGTATACTTTTAACAATCCCGGCTTTAACCGGGTTTTTATGTATGTACCTTACCAATTGAAGTAGATAATTGTCATCGGAAACCAAAATTGACTTATACCGTCCCCGAAAAAGCGGCCCGTCATATCCATGTCGTCGATTGTATTTTTGAGTATAAACGCCGTTCAGGTGTCTCATGCATCTTGAAATATTGCCTTCCGGGGTTTGAAGAAGAATATGGTAATGATTGTTCATCAAACAATAAGCTGCGATATGGACGTTCCACAGCTCTGATATTTCAATCAATAGATCGATAAAATGATCATAATCCTGCTTGTCTGAAAATATGGTTTCAGATCTGCGTCCTCGATTGATAACATGATACCATGCATCTGGATATGCTATTCTTAGTGGGCGCGACATAGTTGTTTCATATCATTAAAAACAATAAAGGTCAAATATAGACTTGACCCCTTTTCTGCACTTTACCTTCCGGCTCATTCAACTTTGTAGGTCACTGTAATCATCCAGGAAGTATAATTCTCATGGAACCTTTTGAGCACCTCGACCACTCTTTCTTTGAATGTCTCCTCGATGATCTTTGTCTGCCCGGGCCAGAGCTTGATCTTGATACGCAGATAGCGCCATTGACCCTCTTTGGCATCCTTGATTCCAAAGATTTCCGGCAAGGCAAGAATGATCGATGTGTGTTGGTAATACATTCCCCGGGCAATTGACTGGATCGCCTGGGACATCTCCTTTTCATCGATACCCCGGGGCAGTTGAATGTCCACGTAGGCACGGATACAGCCGCCACGAAACTGGCTGATCACGGCAATATTTCTGTTGGGGATTAAGATCCGCTGGCCGTGCAGGTTAATCAGTGTGGTGAATCTGAGCCCGATGGTATCGACCCTGCCGATTTCATCACCCAGTTTGACCACTTCCCCGATATTGAGTGCATCCGAAAAAATCAGCGTCAGCCCAATCACCACATCCTGTACAAATCCCTGCAGGCCAAAACCGACCGCTAACCCAATGACCGTTGCACTGGCAAAATAGGCTGTCAGCGAAATTTTAAATTCGCGCAGAATCATGCCAACGGCCACAAAGTAGATCGTAAACGTCGCCGCACTGACCAGGAGGGTGACGATGGTGGCAAGCTTCGGATATCTGCGGGCCAGGCTCGCTTCGGTATGTTGCTTTGCTGTCGACCTTCATCATCAGCAAATATTGGCTGAACTGGCGGATACCCTTGACGGCAAAGTGTGCGACCAGCGTTAAAGCGACAATGAGAAAAATTCTCAAAACCGGATGAATGTCTGCCAAAATGTTCACAAGCTTCATTCTGTTGCCTGCACTTCTAGAAGCCATCTCAAAAAAAGGATTTTGGCTCAAGTTCAAGGCGGGCCCGAACTTCAACCCGCAGGTGCCCGCAGGAAATGCCCTTGGGGTGCATACTCAAGTATTCCGAGGAGTTGAAGCAAGGGACCAACACAGAAATTGGGCTAAAAAACTTTTTTGAGATAGCTTCTAATCTTTTTTAGGCTTTTGCTTACGCAGCCATGCCGCCTGAAACCAGATTCCAGCGGCTATCAAGACCAAAAAGAGAACCACCTCCGCTTGCGGATTCCAAACCAAGACCTGAACGACGAGAATGGAACCGACAATCGATGACAGCACAATGAGCGCACCGTCGAACAATACATATAGCAGGATCGCTCCTAATAGGCCCCCCAAAATATTGATCACGGGAACGGATGTAAATCCCATCAGGACCGTGAGATATGCGCCGACAGCACTTCCGGCTGCAAAACCGCCCAAGATGATGGCCAGGGTCTGAAAAAAAACGGCTACCAATGCGCCTCCCAGCCCGCACAGCAATGCACCTGTCCAAGCCACCCAGGAGGGCTGCAACCCCAGATACTGATGCGCCACCTGATATCCGGCCACAAAGCCCACGCATCCAACAAACACCCAGAACAGCCTGCGGCCCAGTGTCAGAAGCACGACGCCGATCACACCATGTAGCAATTCAATCATGTTCACCTTTTCATTGAATCCATTCCATGTTTTCTGCCAACTACAACCGAAGCAAAAACCACCAAGGTCATGGTCGCATAAAATCAGGCCTCACGATCCAGGCGATACAGAATGGCAATTATTATCAGACTGCCGATTAGCATCCAGACCGGACCGAACAACCACAGGGCTATCGGCACAGACAGATAAAACCCCCGCATACCGATGGTGTAATGCAGCGCCCCGTGATTGAGCACCTGGGTAACGGCTTTCTCGGAAACAGTGGCATCGTTGTGTTCAAAGGTATTGATCATGAACCCGGCGTGATTGTAATAACGGATTGATAAGGTAAAGTTAAAAAAGGTGAAAAAGAACACTACACCCAGCAGCATCAGTTTGAACATCCACACTGCTTCGGTTTTGGTTCCGAGCAGATTGAGCGCATGGGATAGTTCACTGAACACACCCGTTCGAAAGGCTGCGCTGAACGAGCCGAGGCTGATGAGAATCGCTGTAGACGCCAAAAATGTGGAGGCCATGACCTGGTTGCGCAATGTCTGTACCACCAGGAGGTCGTGTTTGTCTCTTATGACCCCTTTGACCCACATCTGTCGTGCATGATTCGTAATACCGACACTCGTTGTCAACGGCTTTCGCCGAATCTGTATATAGAGATGCGTGTGATACCCTATAATAATGAGCGCAGTTAACACCACGAGCAGGATTTCCGGCAACAATACCACGGGCATGTTGAGCTCCTAAGTAGAACGTAAAAGGTCGCTTAGAATACTGCTGCAACTGTATATCAGAT
>CAWGLD010000008.1:0-143764 GCA_963823335.1 uncultured delta proteobacterium
ATTCCCCGCCGCTTGTGGCGGGGAGCTTTACTTTTTATGCAGCAGGTGAGTGAACCTGATGAAAGGAGACGAAAATGGAAATGAAAAAAGTGATGGCGGGATGGAGCAAAATCTGCCCGGGCTGCAACATTGGACGTAAATATCCGGATTCCTTTATGGGCAAGAAAGTGAGGGATCATTGGGAAAAAGGTTGTGCTACGCATGACGCCTATATTGAGGTGTATGGCAGTGAAGAGCCTTCATCGAACCAAAGCAATGAGACGTCCGACAAGAAATGAACCGAAAAAGTGAGCGCTAACCCCGTAGGTTCCACCGTGCGGCAGTGCTTCGCATGCTGCGGGGTTAGCGAGCGAATCTAAATTAGACAGAATTCCTTACGGTCGAGGATTCCTCGTAGGTTCTGCCGTGCGGCAGTGCTTCGCATGCTGCGGGGTTCTTCAATAATTATTTGTACTATTAACTTGTGTTTCTCCATAACGGTCTTACTATATTAGTATTAGAATTACTCCAAACCTCCCCTGTGGATAGGGGGGAGGCAATTCACTTCAAATACCTTCTGAAACCATCATATCAGATAATACCCCAAGGCGGCGCTGTGCGGCAAAATCATTGGATGCGCGGCTGGTTATGTTACCTTAATGAAAATACTCAAATGATGCATGCGTTGCTTCTAATGGAATTAATGTGATCTGTCGTGAGCTTCAGGTGCCATTTGGTTCATATACATGAAAAATAAAAAGGGAGATATCAAATGAAACCAGAAACTGCAGGAAAATTCAAGTACGGAGGTTGGGGGATCGTTTGTGGAGCAATTATCGCCATGATCGTCGGTTTTGGGTGGGGTGGCTGGTCAACCGCCGCCACGACCCAAAAGATGAGCGAAGAATCGGTTTTGGCAAGTCAGGCAGCGATCTGCGTCGCCCAATTTATGAAGCAACCGGCCAATGAAGAGAAACTTAAAGAATTAGGGGAAATAGATTCATGGAAGAGAGCTGACTTCATTGAAAAAGGGGGCTGGGATAAAATGCCCGGGCAGGAAAAGGCTGACTATGCTGTAGCCCGAGCATGCTCCGATGGGCTTGAGCTTCTTATCAAAAAATAAGATAAATGAAATAGATGTTGAAGGTGATTCATAATTTATTTTATATGGGTCACCTTTTTTTACTGATGATCTAATTTTATAGATCTGCGTTATACAATATACAGGGGTGCCGGTTCTGTTATGAAATCTGATTAACCATCGGATGATGAAACCTAACACCCTGGAGGTGACACAATGAATGACAATCAATCGACAGAATCACTTTGGCTAACTGCTCGGCTAAATAAATTCCATAACCAAGTAAGAGATGGAGGTGCCAGTGAATTCGATGCGCATAATATGCTTGAATGGCTTAGAAAAAACTATATGGATGATTTGATGGCATACCAAGAATCGACAACCATTGAAGATGTTAAGGTTCTGAATCGCAGGGTTGCAAAAATGATGGACGAACTTGTCTATCGGAAAGAATATTTCATCAAAAGTAAGGATAAGGCGAAAAGTATGAATATTAATGGCGTGACGTCACCCAATACAATTTGGAGAAAATAAGATGAACAAGATCGAAAAAGTGAGGTTGTTACATAGGCCTTTCCCTGATTCCTTGGTGATAATCAAATGGTATCATGGCTGATGGAACTTGTTAAATGGTTTAACGACCGCAAAGGATTCGGATTCATTGAGCAGGAAAATGGATGGCTTGGTGTACTCCGCAGGTGTGGTCATCTCCTGTTTATCCTTTACTTGTAATTCTTTTGACTCAGCCATATTTCTGCCCTCCTTCATCATCCATTGAATTTAATTGATCGTGATTTGTTTTGGTTTGGCTTTCTCAGATTTGGCAATGGCGACCGTCAAAACGCCATTGATCATTTTGGTCTCAATCTTGTCGGCATCGATAGCACCAGGGAGCCTGATTACCCGGGAAAAGATGCCGGGCTTCACGTTCCTTTCGATAGACATCTCACCTTTATCACCTTCGGATAGGCTTGACTCCATTATTGATAAAATTTTCCTGTTTCCACCCTCTTATTCATTGTACAAGTATATGCTTGAACAGATCAAAGTAATTTTACTTCGAGGAGGGACATCTTAATATGCTCGGTGGCGGATTCCGTTAATCGTTTGGCATCCTGATTACGAATAGCGGAAATGATTTCGAGTGCGGACTTGAAGTAGTTCTCCTTGTCCTTTTCAATGGGAGAGAGCCAATACCGCAGGCATTGGCCGATAATCCTGGAAAGCAAAACAAAAAGCACTTGATTATCAGTGGCCTTGAGAAGTGTCTCATGGAATCTCTGGTCAAGTTCTCCGAAAGACCTGGCCGGTTCTTCTGGACTCATTTCGCGCATTTCTCGTTCTATGTCCCAAAGCTCCTGCTGTACGGCTTCTGTTATGCGTTGCATAGCCCAAATATAGGCCTCAGGCTCCATTAGTAACCGGATTTCAATATTGTCCTTAAGGCGTTTAATTGTTAATGGAGTAACCATGAAATGACTGCCATGGCGTAAGAGCCAGCCCTCTCCCTGCAGCAGGATCAGTGCCTCTTTGACAGGAGTGCGGCTGATTCCGAAACTAGAGCCAAGTCGCTGACATTGATTATGTGCTCGGGCTCCATTTCAAGATGGATTATTTTGTTTCGCAGAATTTCGTGGATTTTTTTGGGGTCCATAATATCCTTCACCTCAAGTAATACTTCATTAACTTAAGTTAGAATGAGTCACTTGTCATCCATTAAGGAGAGGCTTATACTCCCTAAAGGGGATGAATACTCAGTTACCAACTATAGCTCTTTTCAAAACATCTCATTTGGGCCACCCTTCATGTTGGATCAAGCTGAAAAATTTTGAAAGTCTCATTACTGATCAACATATTCCTTTATGGAATCCAATACCGATTTTTTCGGCTGCACTTTTATCGACGCCCCTGATAAATAACAACTTGTCACATCCTGCTTTCTCCGGAACAATTGGGCTTTTTTGGATTACTATAGCATAATAGCAGATTAATTTAGAGTAATTAGGCTTGAATACAATCAGTATACGTTTAGGGTCACCTGTCTGTCAATATAGAAAAATCCACCTGAAGATACTTAGATATATCCTTTAAAAATCCCCATCGGGCGAAGGTCTGGATATAAGAATATCTCTCAAGAGAATACTACTGTGGATCATATGAAGACATAAGGTCCATTTTATCAGCGCCAATTCGCCTACAATGTTGTTCGCTGGGTCCGGAGTTCTGACCACTCACCATACCCCGACTTATTTCTTATACCTCAATAATCTTCTGGATTTTATTGAGTACATCCAAAGACTTCGGTTGAATCTGGTGTTCAGCCAGAATACGTTTCGCCTCAATATTGCAGCGCTTATACAGATCAATCGCACCTTTCTTTTCCACTCATCGTAATAAGAACGATTAAGAAGTTTCGGGAGAAATTGGGCAGTTATGAAATGTTTGAAGGTATGCTCATCGGAAAGAAAAATTTCTCCGGACTCTCCTGTTCCAACTCTCCTGATGGCGTCAATGGCCAAGGTATCTTCATTCACCAGGATTCCCTGGACAAAGAACTTGCACATTTCCACCAATTCATTGCCCATGGTTACCATTTCCAGGCAAGATGTGTTGCCGTATTCAATGTAACCGACGTCGTGGATCAGGTTGCAGCGAGACAACATGGAGGTTGCAATGGAGAACATCGATTCCGCACCCGCCTGCGCATCCATGGTTTTCGAGTCAGTTGCACCGGCATAAGCCCACACCGGCAAACCGTAAATCTCATCGCGCATCTGTGCCAGGGCAGCCTGGGTAAGACTCCATTCCGGACAGCCGTAGGAGATGATGCCCGATTTCATGTCCAGTACGCTGACGTTGGGGCCAAAAAGGAAGGGGCATACCCCGACCCGCCAGTTGGTGAATCGTAAGGCCGGCCAGGTTCTCTAGCAATACCCATCGCCATAGCTCCGGCCATGGTCGCAGGGGCTCCTCCGCCCGCGTTGGAGCCCGAAGGTAGACAAACTGGAATTGCCTTTTGAGCACAGAAAACAAGCTTATCCATTACATGGGCGGGAAAACGAAGAGGGCTTATTGCTTCCGAATAGTTCAACAAAAAAGGCTTTTGTCTGAGGTTTTCCTCGCCACCGGCCACCGCGCAGGCGATTTCATGTATCTTGGCGATATCACGTCCGCCGTCCGCTATAAAGACGATGGGTTTGTTCGTATTCTTCACCATTTCGGCAAAAGAATAGACATAGATATTGTCAACCGGGGCATCTTCCGGGTTGGACATAGACATTGCAAAAGAGATGTTTTCCAGTCCATCCACAAGGCGGGCAAAGTTGGCGGTGTCCTGGAGGCGCGAACGGCGGCGGTCGCCGCTTTCCAGATCGAGGGTGAAGGTCGTGTCAGAACCTGTTCCGTAGAAGAGATTGTTGTCGACCAGGGGCATCGCTTTGTTTCCCAACTGGTCGTACAGTGCGATTTGTCTAGGTGCCGATCTTCAGGGCATCTTCAACAAGAAAGGACGGAATACGGACCCAGTCGCCCTTGCCGGCCCTGCATCCTTTGTCCAGAAGCGTCCGGCGCACTTCCTGATGCTCCATTTTGATACCAATTTTCTCCAACACTTCTAAAGCAGCCGTATGAATTGCCAGGGCCTGTTCGACGGTTGATAACCTTCATGTACGGCTGCAAAGTAGGGATTTGTATTTGAGACATTCCATTTCCTTCTTCGTTAATAATAACTTTGTACTAGCTTGAATGCATCATAGATCAGGAGAAAAGACAAATGTGGCAACAGAGCAGAGATATGGGGATAAAAACTGCGGTGGGCCGTAAGAACAGGCACTGTTATGGTATGGGACTAGGGGTACTGCTCCTGGATGAGGTTTACCCCGGGTTTCCCGGTGACGTCCGGAATGCCAGCGGTTTCCCTTACCCAATACAGTACGAAATAGTCGAAGGCGTGGATATCCAGGCGCTTGTGTATCAAAAAGACAAATCTGCCTGCCTAGAGCCGTTAAAAAGAGCCGCCCAAAGACTTGAGTACATGGGCTGCCGGGCGATCGTGGCCGAATGCGGTTATTTTTCTTATTTTCAAAAGGAAGTAGCGGCCAGCGTTAACGTACCTGTATTCATGTCCAGCCTGCTGCAGATACCCTGGGCTCAACAGGTTATAGGATCGAACAAGGTGGTTGGCATTCTCATGAGCTGCAAAGCCGTTCTGCAGGACGAGCACCTAATAAACGTAGGCGTTGAGCTGGGAAGCAACTATGTCATCGGCGGGGTGATGGATGACAACGCCTGTCCCCAGTTTCATAACCTCTGGACCGAAGGTGTTCGACCGGAAATTCCTCAGGCCCTATACGAAAAAGCCGAAAAGGAATTTTTGGAGCAGGCGGTAAATTTTTTTTGAGTCCCACTCGAACATGGGGGCCATGGTGCTGGAATGCACCGGTTTCCCGCCTTTTGCCCGAGCGTTGCAAAGGGAAATAGATATCCCGGTATTCAGTTGGGGAACGCTGTTCGATTTTGCCTATTCAATAGTCGCGCATCGTGACTACTATGGGCATATATGAACGACAATCCCCCGCTTAAGCCGGGGGATTACGGCGGGCGCGTCGAATGGAATCCGACTCCGTGCGCCCGCACTAAGAGAACTTTTTAGCGGTGGAATTAATCTTCACCATTACGAATGTCCGAAACTCCGACCACAGTCGGAGCACGTCTTGGTCGTCCCATCCGGGACTTTTGCGAAATCTTCCCTTCGCCTGAGGCGACACTAGAGCATTCTTTTGAGTTTGGAGAGCGTCGACGGCGGTAGAGGTTCCACCGGGGGACGTCTCGCCAAATCACGGACCATGGAGTTGACCCGTTTCTTTAAACTTAGGCCTCCGTTCTGCTTCCACTGGATATAACTCGAGCGGTCAAGAAGCCGGGGATGCCAGTCTTCCCGGAAATAACGGAAGGTGTGTTCTGTGTCCAGAAAATTGCACTCCGGGGCGGCCTGGTCAATGATATCCAGAACCAGGGTTTCGTCATTTACCCGCAGTGGATTTAGGAATTTTTTCAGCCAGCCAATTATCTCATCACAAAATACGACAAGCTCAAAGCTCCCGGTCATGGCCGAATCCAGATAACCCAAATTCTGAATCAGGTTCGCACCCCGGAAGGTGTTGCTGAAAAGGGTCAGACTTGCGTCGGACGTAGCCTGGCCGTCAAAGACCTTGGAATCACTGGCTCCGGCGGAGCATAAAGCAGCTAATTGGTAGTGATTGGCAAGAGCGCAACCGTAGGCCCCGGCATCGGGGCTCACATAGAGGTCCACCATGGTTTTCATATCCATTGCTCCAACACTGGGATTGTTCAGGATAAACGGCGAACCTTCATGAACCAGCTGAGAGAGCACAAGTCCGCCCAGTTGTCCTGCATTTCCAAGGGCCAGCATGCCCGCCACGGTCATGGGCGCTGTGGTTCCCCTGGAATTGCCTGGGGCATAGATAGTAGGAATGTTCTCTGCCGCCGCGTCCATTAGCCGCTGAAGACTCTCCTGGTTGTGATTAAGTGCATTGACGGTGTTGACATAATTGATAATAAAAGGCCTTTTACCGAGCTCCTCCCGTCCGTGCACCTCTGACGCCATGCTAATTGCTTCTGTGGTGCAGTCCTGGGCCACACCCGTAAAGACGATGGGTTTGATATTCTCGTTAAGCATCACCAGCATCTGGTGGCGGCCGTAATTTTCGGCCGACACATCCGATGGGACGAACATCGACATGACAAAATCAATGTTTGAAAGGCCGGAAACCAGTTTCATTCCCTGGGAAATATCACCCAGAACGGCTTTGCGACGGTTGCCGTCATCAATATCGTAGATATATATACTGTCCGATCCCACACCGTAATAACTGGTGCGGCGGTTTCCTCCGATCAGCATAGCCGGTTCCAGGTTGCGGTTGTAAATAGTCAGCTCCTTCGAGACCGTTCGCAGAGCCCACTCAACCAAACTTGGTTTGATTTTCACAATATTGCCGTCAATATCGGCGCCGGCTTTTTTGAAAAGTTCCAGAGCTCCCCGATGGTGGAAGGCCAACCCTGTTTTTTGTAAAATATGCAATGACCCCTCGTGAAGCTTTTGAACCTCAGACAGGCTAGCAGGACGGTATTCGTTGGACATTATCTCAGACATTGAAATTGACTTCTCCTCAAGAAAATTACAGTTTTGGAATAGGCTTCCAGAAACTGGTTGCCTTCTCAAATGCCCGGGCAGCATTCAATATAAGCAGCTCCTCAAAAGGTCGGCCGACAATTTGGAGGCCTACGGGGAGCCCTGCCTTAGTAAACCCGCAGGGTAGGGTCAGCGCGGGGTTTCCGGTCAAGTTAAAAACTTCGTTATACTGAGTCATAGCCCTGACGACACCAATCTGCTCCTTGCCGACAGTAACCAGGGCTTGTCCTGGCAAGCTGGCAGGGACGGGCATGGCCGGGCCGACGATGAGGTCTACTTTCTCAAAAAGATGCTTAGTATCTGCGACAAGTAGTGTTCTGGCTTTTTGAGCCCTCAAATAGTCGGCGGCCGATATCAACAACCCAGCCTCCAGTCGCAATCTCAAGGCTGGCAAAAGCCTCTGGCCGTCGTTCTTCACCAGCTCCTCATAAGCGGAAGATGCTTCAGACAGAAGAATGAAATTGCTTATGTTTTCCGCATAGACCAGCATGGGCCAGGGTGGTTCCAATATTTCTGCCCCTAATTCCTTCAGCACGTTAACGGCATTTTCGACCCAGTACCTCACTTCCGGGTCCATGGGAAGCTTCCAGTATTCAACCGGAAGACCAATTCTCAGACCCTTGATGCCCCGGTTCAAAGGGACCGAAAAATTCGGTATGGACATTTTGGCGGAAGATGGGTCTTGAGTGTCATATCCACTCAGGGCCTGCATAACGATTGCGCAGTCTTCCGCCCGCCGGGTCAAGGGGCCGGGATGATCAAGGCTCCAAGCTAACGCTTGCATTCCATGGCGACTGATGCGTCCATAGGTTGGTTTCAGGGCTACTACTCCGCACCAAGCGGCAGGGATGCGCAGTGATCCACCGCTGTCACTGCCCACGGAAAATGGGCAAAAGCCCGCAGCCACAGCCGCCCCTGATCCACCGCTGGATCCACCGGAGATGTGGTTTAAATCCCAGGGCGTAAACGTATGGCCGAAGTCGTATCCCGGTTCTGTAGCAAAGGGACCATAAGCCAGTGGGTTCATGTTCTGCTTGCCAAGCAGGATGGCCCCTGCCTGCTGAAGACGAATCGTCACCGTACTGTCTATTGTCGATATATTTTCATGAAAAAGCCTGCTGCCTAATGTGAAACGTTTGCCCCGAACCATGAAAAGATCTTTCAAGCCAAAAGGAATTCCATGTAGCGGGCCACTGTAAGCACCTTTTAAAATTTCCTGTTCCGCCTTCCGGGCCTTGGATAGAGCGTCATTTCGGAAAAGCGTGATAAATGAATTGATTTTACCGTCATGAGCTTCGATACGATCCAGGCAGGCTGTGACCAGTTCAACCGGCGATATTTCGCCCCTGCTGAGAAGGTCGGACAGCTCCTTAATGCCCATGAAGCAAAGGTCAGTTGCGGGCATGTGGATTCATTCCTCCGAAAAGGGCCTGATGCTGAAAAACAGGGCCGGTTCCACCTGTTCCAGATTCAGTTCCTGAATGGATCTGGTTTTTCCGAAAACACGTGTCATTTGGTCCGCCGTTTCTTCATCCCCGGAATGATCCTGTCCCGGTTGCGGTTTTAAGATGGCGAACAATCGGCGGCTGTAATCGTAAAGCTCGCTTTTAAGAAGACTCTCTGATAATTCAAGGCCATTTATGGCTGTCAACAGCGAAAATGCTTTTCGTTCCATGGTCGAAAACCCTCCGATCATTGGGAAAGGCAGTTATCCCATACAATTTTACCTTTTTTGATAACAGTGGAGGCCAATCCGCCACTGGGATTAGCGCATAACTGCAGGTGATTTGCAACATCCCAGATTACGATATCAGCCTGTTTGCCGGGTTCCATTGATCCGATTTTATCCCCTCGACCAATGGCATATGCAGAATTGATTGTTGCCGCGGTTAGCGCTTCAGCCGGACTCATTCCAGCGCTGTAGCATCCCAGAGCTATGACCAGAGACAATGATTCAACAGGACAACTAGGATTGAAATCAGTACCCAGGGCCACGGCCAGTCCGGCATCTATGAACCGGCGTGCGTCTAATGGAATATTCAGGCGATGTACTATGGGGATGGCCGGCAGCAGGACGGCCATGACTCCGGCCCGCTGCATGGCTTTCAGATCCTCCGGACTGGCGTGTAGACAGTGTTCTGCACTTATCGCTCCACACCGAGCTGCCAGGGCGGCCCCGCCTACGTGGGCAAATTCGTCGGCGTGCACCTTGGGCATCAAACCAAATTTTTTAGCTACGGAAAAAAGCCGCTCGGTCTGTTCCGGAGGAAAAGTAACACCGCTATCGTAAAACCTGGCCAGACGCCGTTTGGCCACTTGTGGAATCATTTCCTTTATGATTAGTTCGAGAAAATCTTCCGGTTGATTGGCATACTCAGGCGGAATGTCGTGAGCCCCAAACAAAGTGGGTACGATTTCCACCGGACCTTCCTGGTTCAGTCTCTGCATGGCCTCAAGAAGTCGAATTTCTCCCTGGGTGTTCAGTGCATAGCCACTCTTGGCTTCTATCGTTGTGACACCGTTTCTCATCATCCGGCGCAGGACCGTGCGGGCCTGGGACAGTAACGTTTCCATGTCGGCATCTCTTGTATGCCTTACCGATGCCAGCACGCCTCCGCCCATGCTCTCTATTTCCGCATAGCTCAGCCCTTTCTCAATTTTCAAGCGGAATTCGTTCTCACGGGAACCGGCGAACACCAGATGCGTGTGGGCATCCACCAGTCCAGGGGAACCAAGCCGGCCCTTGGCGTTAATCAGTCTAGTTTTCGGACCGGGCTTGAATCTGCTCGCAACCTCTTCTTCAGGACCTGCGGCCACTATCAAGCCTGCGGTCACGGCAACCATCCCATTTTTAACAGCGGCGATTTTATCCATATCCCGCCCACAACGGGGACCGCTCTCTCGTCGAAGACAGTGTCACAAGTTCTCCAACGTTATGGATCAGCATATCCGGGTGTCTGAAATCATCCATCAATGCAGTTCACCAACAGCCTCCATCACGGCTTGCGTCAGCTGTCCACCGGATATGAATTCTCGTACTACTCTTATGTCCTCGGAGAAGATTCTGGCTATGTCACCGTCAACCCAAGGCATGCATGTCCGAATCGCCGCATGCGCTGCGCGGGTTCCCTTGCCGCAACGTTTCAGGCCGACAAAATCGAGGGCTTGTGCTGCACAAATACATTCAATGGCCAAAACATTTTCAAGATTGCCAGCTATATCGAAGGCTTTGCGGGCGGCATTAAGGCCCATGCTTACATGATCTTCCTGGTTGGCACTGGTAGGTACGCTGTCCACGCTGGCCGGGTGGGCCAACGTCTTGTTGTCCGAGACTAGGGACGCAGTGACGATTTGAAGAATACCGAAGCAGTTCCCCTCACTGGCAAATTTGGAAAGGCTGGGTGGAAGATCGCTGCAATGGGGATCTGTGAGACGGGCGCAGCGGCGGTCGCTTATATTGGCCAGTTCCGAGAGAACAATGCTCATGAAGTCACCAATGAAGGCCATGGGTTCACCATGGAAGTTGCCGCCTGAAAGGAAATCTCCATCTTCAGGAAAAATTAGCGGGTTATCCGTAGCAGAATTCAATTCGATTTCCAGAAGATAACGGACGAACTTCAAAACTTCCCGCACACTGCCATGAACCTGGGGCATACAGCGAAGGGAATAAGCATCCTGAACCCGGGAATTCAGATGGGGCGGAGTTATTGAACTGCCTTTGACTATCCGGAGAATGTTTTCAGCCACTTCGGCCTGACCGGGAATGGGACGAACCTTATGGATTCTGGCATCGAAGGCAGCTGCTGTTCCTCCCAGGGCTTCTAGCGTCATTGCTCCGGCGACGTCAGCAACTTTGACCAGATTCAGTCCGCGGCTCAGGGTGAGAGCGCAAACGGAAGACATGGCCTGGGTTCCATTGACAAGGGCCAGCGCTTCTTTGGCTTCCAGTTCCATGGGAGCTATCCCCGCAACCTTGAGCCCCTCTTCCCCGGTGATAAGCTTTTCGTCCTTTCGGGCTTTCCCTTTGCCGGTGAGAATCAGGGCCATGTGAGCCAGCGGAACCAGATCGCCACTAGCGCCAACTGATCCCTGCTTGAAAATTACGGGAGTGACCCCGGCGTTAAGCAACGCTATAAGATTCTCTATGATTTCAGGACGTACTCCTGAAAAACCCTTGGATAGAGAATTGGCTCTCAGTAACATCATGGCTCGGCATATCTCTACCGGGAATTCGTCACCCACGCCCGAGCAATGGCTGAGGATCAAATTCTCTTGGACCTTCTTGGTCATTTCCCTGCTGATGCTCACTTCGCTCAAATGGCCCAGACCTGTTGTTATCCCATATATTTTGAGATTCTGCTCAACCGCTTTTCCCACCTCTTTGTATGCTGCGATGACAGCATTACGGCTGTCGGGGTTAAGTTTCGTTTTTTGTCCATGCAGGGCGACACGTACGACATCTTCCAAATGCAAATTATTCCCATTTATATCCAAAAAAACCATTACGTTATCTCCTCAAAATCAGAATGCGACAACATCTCTGTTTTCATGTTAGGTCCTCCAAGTCCGGCAATTAATCTGGCCAATAGTAGCGTTCTTGGCAGTATGCTTTTAATGAGCAACCGCTCTCTGCGGCTGCAATCGTCCAGAGCGATGGGACCAAGCCCATCTAAAGTCGGTATTCCGCGTGCTGCCACAAAGCTTCCATCTGACCCACCTCTTGTGTGAATTTCGGGCAAAGGCATCCCCATCTCTTTGGCAATTGCCAGCGCCCGGCGATAAAGGTACACAGTTCCTGGTGACCGAGGGAATTCAGGTCGCGATTGCCGCCCTTCCAACTTTAGGGTAACTTTCGGATTCTGTTGGAGCAGTGCTATCTTGCGGATGTTCGCCACTAGTTTGTCTGCTTCTTCCTGGTTGGGTGCTCGATAGTCTATTTCCATTTCCGCCTTAGCCGGAATCACCTGTCGTGCTTCGCCACCCTTAAAAATGCCTACATTGAGCAATATCCCCTTTTCTATATGCGTCAAATCCTCCAGGGAAGACACTTTGGTTGCGAGCTCTTTGATGGCGCTGGCCCCTTCACCTCTGTTCACGGCGCAGTGAGCACTTACCCCATGAGCGCTAAGTGTGAATCGACCCATGACCGCCCTTTGCGTGACGACACCATTGTTCTCACGCCCGGGCTCCATAACTAGTGCATAGTCGGCTTGGTCCCCCTCATTTTCTATCCATATCCGTGAGTTTGGCGATCCCACCTCTTCGTCCGGGACGAGCATGAAGGTTATTGATTCCAAATGTTCGGCTGCACCGGTAACCATAAGGGCTTCCAGTGCAGTCAATGCAACCACCAAGCCGCCCTTCATGTCCCCTACACCTGGCCCCAGGGCAAAACCATCATCGGTAACAGCAAACGGCCATTCGGCTAAGGTTCCCTTTGGCCAGACCGTGTCCAAATGGCCAAGAATAAGAATCTTGCCTTTTCCGCCCAAAGAGCGGCGGGCAAGAACTTGATCACCAATGTTTTGTTGAGGCTTTTTTTCAATAATAAAGCCGATGCGTTCCAGTTCACGGGCCATATATGCACCGGCTCGATCGACCCCTTCCTTGTCATAGGAATTTGTTTCGATATTCACCAGGGCTTCGATATGCTTTAAAGGCTCTTGCTTTATGCTTTCCAGAAAAGTGTGAATCTCTTTTTTCATTGTTGGTACCTAATCCAGGCTCATGAACTTACCGATGCCGATAAATTTTTCAATCAACAGGGCCAGCAGCAAGGTCATTAAAATTAGAATGGTAGACATGGCTGCAATTGTTGGGTCGTCCATGGTGCGCATGTAATTCATAGCTTCGATGGCCAGGGTGTTGGTATTCATCTCCACCAGGAAGATAACGATTGAAACATCCTCTAAAACCATGGTGAAAATAAATATGCATCCACTGAGGATTCCCGGCCCGATCTGGGGAAAAACAATCTTCCAGAATGTAGTCCAGCGGCTGGCTCCCATGTTGATGGCCGCTTCATCTATATGGGAGCTCAGTCCGTGAAGATTGGCGGTTATGGTCCGGATAGGATAGGCGACGGTACAGATGGTCATGGCGATGACCAGTTTGCCGAAGCTCCAGCTAAAACCAACAATCCCGAAAAAGGTTAGCAGGGCCATACCGGTGATGATTCCCGGAACCACTATCGGTGAGAGTACCAGTGAATTCAAAAATACTTTACCTTTGAATTCCCCCCTAACCAGGGCATAGGCAGTTCCCATACCAAAAAGTGTGGCCAAGGGTATTACACAGGCGGCCAGACCGAGACTTACGAGAAATGCGTGTCTGAAATAATCCAGTGAAAATAGGTTAAAGTACCATCTTAGGGAAAGGCGGGTGAAGGAAAACCCAAAATATGCGCTTGGATTGAATGAATAGGCAATGGTGAAAATCACCGGCATGGCAATGAATATTACAATTGCCGCAACAGCGATGGTCAGGCTGGGGCCTATCATACTGAAGTCATTCTTGTTCTTGTAAATTGCCCTTCTCATGGCTTTTACTCATACCTTTGCTTAAGAACGTTTTGCAAACGGGCAAGCCCGATAACTGTAGCCAGAGAAACAATCAGAAGCATAATGGCAAGCACCGCGGCAAAAGGCAGGTCGTAAGAAATGGCGATCTTTTCATAAATGATGTTGGACATCATTTTCACCCGGCCTCCACCAAGAAGCAGAGGGAAGAGAAACGAACTCAAGGCCAGGGCGAACGTCAGAGATACCGTTTCAATGACGGCCGATATAGTCAGCGGAAAAATTATCTTCATAAAGACTTTGAATTTGTTAGCACCCATGTTTATGGCGGCCTCCTCCAATGAACGGGGAATGTTCTGAATGGGGCCAAGCAGAACCAGGGCTGCAAAGGGTACCAGATAGTGAACCACGCTGATTATTACACCTCGCCAGGAATAGAGGAATTGAATCGGGTGGTTGATGATGCCCATGGCTTTGAGTATTGAATTCACCAGCCCCACGTTACCCAGCATTATTATCCAAGCATAGGCAATGGTGATTCCTCCGGCCAGAAGGGGAACCAACATGACGATCATAATGATGTACCGGGCCGCCTTCGATCTAGTTCGAACCGTGAAGTAGGCCAGGGGATAAGCGATCACCAGGGTGATGGCCGTCATCTCGCCCGAACGCCATATGGATTCCCACAAAAAGGATGGATAGAGAGGATCGGAGAAAAATCGTATATAGCTATTGAATGTCCACGCATCGCCGACCATTGCCAGACCGGGTACTAGTTCGTGAAAACTTTCAAGGATGAAAGAGAAGTAGGATACAAAAAACAGCAGCAGGAGAATCATGATCGGCAGCAGAAGCAAACAGATGGTTTTTGCCGTCAGTGCCTGGTAATCCATGCTGTTTTTGCTGTTTGTTTCTGCATCGCCATCGTAAGTCAAGGATGCATTTGCCACCATCGGTCTACCTTTCTATCAAAGTGCAGTTTTGTCCCATGATGGTGACTTCCACCTCGCAATTGGGTTCGAAACCTGCACATCGTTCCTGGCGCGGCGCCTCGACTATCAGTGTGAGCCCGTGGGGAATCCGAACCTCGTAGGTGATAAGAGAACCTGCATTTGTGGTGAACGTTATCACTCCGGGCAGATGCAGACATTCGTCCGAATTTTGATTCGTCAGAGCCTCATTGTTCTCCTTTCTGGCCACGATCTGAATGCGCTCGCCCCTTACAGCGATAATTACATCTGATGAAATCGGTTTTTCCCTTATGGGTACTTTCAGCCTCTCTTTTCCGAGAAGTTCCACGGTAGCTTCATTGCGGTTCGTACTTATTACGGTTGCGTTGAAAAAATGAGGGATACCCAGGAACTCGGCCACGAATTTGGTTTTGGGGTGGTCATATATCTCCAGGGGTTTTCCTTCGTGTTCTATATGCCCGTAATTCATTACCGCAATTCGGTCCGAGATGGTCATGGCCTCCTTCTGGTCATGGGTCACGAATAGGGTCGTTATTTTTAAAAGTTGTTGAAGCTTCCTGACTTCGAACTGCATTTCATCCTTAAGATTGCGATCAAGGGCGGCGAACGGCTCATCCAGAAGCAGAACACTGGGTTGGAAGGCAAGAACACGGGCCAGGGCGACTCTCTGCTTCATACCGCCGCTTAACTGACCGGGATAGCTGTTTTTTAGGTCGGCAAGGTGCACCAAATCCAGACACTCCATGGCCCTTTTATAGATGGCTTTACGATTCATTTTGCGCATTCTGAGACCAAACGTAATGTTATCGTAAACGGTCATGTGCGGGAAAAGGCAATAGTGCTGGAACACCATTCCAACATTTCTCTTGTTGGGAGAAATTGAGTTAAGAAGTTTGCCAGCCACCCTGACCTCACCGTGGGTTGGGGTTACGAAACCCGCCAGAATTCTTAAAAGCGTTGACTTTCCGCATCCGCTGGGCCCCAGCATAGATAGCAATTCGCCTTCTCTAATGGTTATGGAGACACCGGAAAGGACTTCCTTGCGTCCATACACCTTACGGATATCTTTGAACTCTACATAATCATTTTGTAATGATTGCTGCATAGGTAACAATTATTTATCCTATACTTACACCCGCCAGAAAACCTTGTATGTGCAATGCGAATGATGACCGCACGGGACCTTATTCTGCTTATCAGGGGATAAGGTGATGACGGAAAAATTCCGTCATCACTTTGTCGAAGGTTATTGCCAAATTAAATTCTATTTGACGAATTCCTTATCCCACTGTTCGATCCATTTGGCAAGGTTGTCCTTTACCGCGGCATGGTCGATAATCAGGGAATCTTCTGGTTTGGGAAAGTCGTTGGTGAGGATTTCCGTGGCGTCTACCTTACTGTTTACCGGGGCACATTTATGGGGAAGCACCGAAATCTCCTGAGCCCACTTGGAAACCATCATGTCTATGAATTTATGTGCCAGATCCTCATTGCCGTTATTGACCACGGTCATGACGTCAAAAGAGACCGGAGTCGGTTTGGGATTGACGACTTCAGCGGGAATTCCCGCTTCGGTAAGGTAATCCAGACTGCCGGTGTTGCCGATAAGAACCGACACTTCACCTTGTGCCAGAAGTTTGCGTGAAGTGGAGTCATTATCGTAGAAAGTGACCACATTGGGCATGAGTTGCTTTATTTTTTCGAAGCCCGGCTGGATATTGGTTTCGCTGCCGCCGTTTATTTTGGCTGCAACCACCAGGAAAGTGCCCTGGTCAAAGGAGGGCGGAGGGACTGCAAGCTGCTTTTTGAATTCCGGTCGCCAAAGATCTTCCCAAGTTTTAATCTCCATGGGGCAGATGTCTTTGCGATAAATAATCCCTTGGGGGTAATAGAGCTGGGCTACGTATTTTTTATTGAGTGCACCCTCAACCAGGTCGGCCCGGTTGGTGATCTTGTCGGGATCTATGTCAGCTATCAGCCCCGGCGGTGCGGTGCTGGGCATTGCTGAATCACAGAACCAGACGTCAACACCCGGTTTCCCCTGGGCAGCCATCATTTTGGCGAGGCCTTCAGACGACCCGGACTGCATGACGGCCTTGACTGGAACGCCATATTTTTCCTCGAATTTTTTAGCAACGTCCTTTACGCCCACATTCCAGGTGGCGCCCCACAGCATAACTGTAAGTGCTTTCTCCTCAGCAGCGGCTTTAATCGGATTCAGCACCATAGGCATGAGCAGAGTCAGTGTTAACAGTGCAACCATTCCGATTTTGTAACAATTGGTAGTCTTCATCGATTCCTCCTTCGCGTTTAGGGTTCTCTTTCGGTTTTTGGCACGTCACTATTTGCTTCCTTTAAACTTCGAATCATGTAAATTCAGAACTATCTTCTACGTTCTCAGTGGAGTTATTTTGTTAAGATTGTGTTCGCGGGCACACTCCCGGGCGATTTCGTAACCCGCGTCTGCATATCGAATGATGCCGAGACCGGTCTCGGCATCCAGGGTTTTTTGGATTCTTGTAAACCCAGTCTGAGTTCCATCTGCTATCAGGGTAGTCCCACTACTGACACTCACCCCCGTGCTTCCGCCAGCCGCCGAATGAATGGTGACCAGGTCAGCCCGGCAGGTTACATTCAACAATGCGTTCAGTAGTGGCCAATCGGCAATAGCGTCGCTGCCGTCAAGCATGTTTTCCGTTTCACGGTGAGGCATGGCTACCGAAGCTGCGTCTAAATGGTCTCGTGTGAAAGCTACCGGACCCTTGAGCTTGCCCTCCCGCACTAGGTTGTTGACCATGGTCCCTATTTTGCTTCTTTGCCCATGAGAGGCCCAGCAAATACGGGCGGGAAGCCCCTCAACGGGAACATGCTTAGCGGCTAGTTTGAGCCAGCCAGAAATGTGAGGCTCATCTGGAAATTCTCGTATCAACATGTCATCTATCACTTCTATGTCCGTGGGATCACCGGAAATGGCTATCCATCGGAATGGACCACAGCCCCGGCAGAAGAACGGGCGAATGAATTTTTCCATGAATCCGGGGATATGGAAGGCATCGGACACACCACCATGATCCCTGGCTTTTTCCCTAAGCAGGTTGCCGTATTCAAATGCCACAACACCTTTTTCATGGAACTCAAGGATGGCTTTCATATGGATGGCCATGGATTGGAAGGCTTCTTTTAAATATTGATCCGGATTTTTTCGTGCAAAATCGGCCGCCTGTTCTACATCGTAGCCCACAGGCACATAACCGCCTGCCAGAGGATCACTGGCCGCAGTCTGATCAGTTACAACATCGGGAGTAACACCTCTTCGCAAAAGCTCGGGCAAAACCTCGGCAGCGTTGCCCACCAGTCCCACTGAAAGGGGCTTTTTATCAGCCACTGCCGTACGGCAAACATCCAAAGCTTCGTCAAGATCGTACACTATACGGTGGCAATAACCGTTATCAACTCTGCGTTGTATTTTGGCGGGATTGACATCTATCACAAGCGCCACCCCGCCGTTCATGGTCACCGCTAGCGGTTGAGCCCCGCCCATACCACCGCACCCTCCGGTAACCACAAATTTGCCTTCCAAATTCCCTCCAAAGTATTGCTTGGCTACCGAATAGAAGGTCATGTATGTACCTTGGACAATACCCTGGGTGCCAATGTATTGCCAACCACCGGCGGTGAAACCGGCCGGCATGATCAATCCCTTTGCTTCGAGTTCATAGAAAATTTCGGGTCGTGAGTATTGTCCGACCAGGTTGGCATTGGCCATGATCACCAAAGGTGCGTCGGCATGGGTCTGAAAAAGTCCTACTGGCTTTCCGGATTGAATCAAAAGGGTTTCATCCTCATTCATGGTCTTAAGGATATGGACTATTTGCTCGAAACACTCCCAATTACGGGCCGCCCGGGCGCTAGACATATAAATAACCAGGTCTTCAGGTCGCTCGCCCACTTCTAAAACGTTTTCCAGCATCCTCAAAAGGGTCTCCTGGCGCCAACCTTTGCATCGAATCGTGGGGCCACGCATGGCTTTAATTTGACGAGACATTTTTTATATCTTAAACCTTATCTATACAGCAATATTCAATTAGTAGATATGTTTGCTTCTATGCTGTTTGTTTATCAGAAAATTAATAGATCCGTTTGGTATAGGTATGTTTCATTTTGTGTCGGTTTGAGCAGCTGCTATTAAGAATTAGCATTGGCTTTCTTCAGGCGTGGCAGCCAACAATTCACATTAAACACACCTCTTAAACGACATGTATTAACCCTGAATACAAAATAAACAACTCCTGGTCAAGTAAAAATTGTCCTGTGTGAACCATGGACCGGCTTTATTTTGCGATCGTCATTAGGGGAAAGATTGAAACAGTCAATCCCTTTTCTTACTATGCGGTTGGTGGTTCCATCTTATATGCGTTCCTCGTAACCGACGATTAAAACCCCTTGCCTAACCTTATGAAAACTTCGTGATCAGCTTTATTCGTTTTTAGAACAGCATGTTACAACCTGGTTGTTATATCGGCATGACAACTGCCGATTGTTCAATTAAACACTTCGAAATTCTTCGCAGCGACCGTAAGGAATTCTTTCTAATTTTGGTTCGCTCGCTAACCTCGCAGCATGCGAAGCACTGCTGCAGGCAGAACCCACGGGGTTAGCACTCGCTATTGCGGTTCAAATCGTGTGAACGTTCATACAAAACAGAACGGGGCGACCCGAAAGATCGCCCCGTTGGTGTTCATGGATGCCATGTGACAGATGGTGGTTCGATCATATATGCGTTTCTCGTAACCGACTGTGAAAACCCCTTGCCTAACCCCGCGAAAACTTCGTTATCGGACATATTCGATGTTATAACTGCATGTTGTATTCTGGTTGTCATATAGGTATAACAACTTCCGATTGTTCATTTAAACAATTGAAGCACCTCTCAGCTTGCATCATGTGGCTGATTCTGGCATCCCGATCGTCGTGGCCACCGCGCTGCGTATCGATAATTCGGTGCTTGCTACCCCTGTGGTTGCACAGCTTCCGATACAGCGCACACAGCGCCATCTGGTGGCGTGTTAATGCGTACGGTGCTATATAAAAGCCTTATCAATGTGTTACACATTTGCACCCATGCTCTGGTATAGGGCAAACTGAGATTCTTTCCGGCGCTTGGCCTATGCGACACCAATGGTGGTCATGAATGCGCTATTCGCCCCACAGCGATGGCGCAGCGACGCCAGCGACACCGTGCGATAGCTTTAACATTAGCCTCACAGATTCAACGCATAATTGCATGCTCGCGACGCACCGTTAGGCAGCCCCTTGACAAAATATCCCTATATTGTATTAATAATATTTATAAAGAAATATCATCGTCTTATCGCTATTGTCCGCCGATAGCGGCAGAATCCAATCCTCGACAAAAGAACATCCGATATGCAGGCTACCGTATTTGATCTTTGGCACTATTATAGGTAAACGCAATTGAGGTTTCCAGGCTAAAAAGCAGCCGAAGATTATTAGAGCGGCGAGTCGATGATCGTGAAACCATTTTGCTGTTTTTTAATGAGGCCATAGCTGCCAGTTTATTTCTATTTAGAGTTTTCATAATTACCCTTTTAATTATTACTCCAGTATAATTCTTCTTCATACCAACTTGGTTAAAAGAGTTGCAGGACGGCTAAACTTAGAGTTATAGATTTGATATTACAATATAATTGACTCATAAATCTGATTCATATTTGGAGATATCATATGAAATCCAACACCGCGAGCGAACCTATCATTCAAGTTTCACCGCCCCCTCCACGTATTTCTGTGATTGATGGCTATAAATACTGTAAGCAATATCTTGGTAAGGAACCCATTGCGCGTTTGATAGAAATTCTGCGGTGGGGTATACAGCCTGGACGCATCTCGATCCGTGACTATTTCTATTATCGCTTTTGCGATCCTACGCTGACAGATGCCGATCGGCGACAGTTCGTTGGGCATCGAATGGAACATAGTCTTCACCGTTTAGTTTACGACCGTAAGAATCACCAACTCGCGACGGATAAGTGCTTGTTTGAAAGTTCTATGTGCAAAGCAGGGTTCCCGACAACACAAACACTTTGCCTTTTTCAGAAAAAAAATGATCCGGATTCCTCCGCCTTTCATAATATTTCTAAGGCTACTGATCTCGAAGCATGGCTGCAAAATGCTTCCCATTACCCTGTATTCGGTAAACCACGGTTTGGAATCCGAAGCGGAGGCGTCTTGGCATTAGAAGCCTATGAGTCAGCGACAAATGAACTATTTACCGAGAACGGCAGGCAAACAAACATTTCTGCCGTGGTCAAATCGATTAATCGTTATCGTCACAAAGGTTATCTATTTCAACGGAGACTGCGTTCCGCACCCACAAGTTGAAGAGATAACGGGGAATACAGTCGCAACGGTTCGTATCGTCTTGCTTATCAAAAGTAATGGACCGTCGGTATACCGCGCAGCATGGAAATTGCCAGCAAACAAGAATATCGCCGATAATTTCTGGCGCGGCAATGTATTGGCAGGGCTAAATGCTGAAACGGGAGAAGTTGTGCGTGCGATTGTGGGTATTGGCATCGACATGCGCATTCATTAAGCATCACCCCGACAGTAACCGCCCGTTATTGGGTATCCGAGTACCCGATTGGAATAAGCTATGTCAACATGTGCCTTGATGCAAGCAGAGCATATTCCAGGTATAGACATGCAGAGCCTGGGATATTGCGATTACAGATTCCGGACCAGTATTGATGGAAGTAAACATTGGCGGTGACTATTGCTTACCTCAACTTGCGTTGAACAAAGGTATGATAGAAAGTGAATTTATTGAGTTTCTCGCGGACTGCGCCCGACGTCGAAATTTTATAAAAAAATTCAATAAATTACGGTTAGAAAAAATTTACGAGGCTTAAAACAAAATATTACAGATAAAATCTGAAACTTCACTTGAAGAATTGAAGGCTACAGATTTTCTGACGGGCATTCCCACCGGCTTCATGCTGGTAGACACCATGATCGGCGACTTCAAGTTTTAGGTGAGGTTTTGATATCAATAAACTGTAGAACCATATTTGATTAAAATAGACATCAATCAAAGGACAAAATAGTTTTCCCATACCTTATCTAAAAGGGCTTTCGTCACTACGGGTGGCTTGTTATCAAAACTCGCAAAGTCAATTATTTGGTCAATCAAATTTCTCGGATCGCAGCAAGATAAATTCCTTTTTGAACTCTCATATTTATGTATCAAATAATTAAAGGCTTCTTCATCAAATTGTATTAAATTTGAATCACATATTTTTATAAATATGTTTCGATATTCATCTTTTGTAGGGTAATCAACCCTGATTTTATACCTCAACCTTCTCAAAAATGCATCGTCGGCAATTTTCTTGGGAGGAAGATTGGTTGCAAAAATAACCAATTGATCGAATGGGATTTCAAATTTCATTCCCGTGTGCAAAGTTAAAAAATCTGTCTGGCGGTCTAAAGGAATAATCCATCTATTTAGAAGTGTTTGAGGATCTACGATTTGTCGGCCAAAATCGTCAACAATGAACAGACCGTTGTTCGCTTTCATTTGCAGCGGGGCTTCATAATATTTCGAGTCAGGGTTAAAATTCAAATCGAGCGTTTTAAGTGTGAGTTCCCCACCAGCTATTACAACGGGTCTTTTAATTTTAATCCATCTTCGGTCCAAACGATTATCATCATCTTCTTTATTGATGGCTCTATGATTAACCTGGTCATATACAATTATTACCTGATTGCCTGCCAATACAGCGTAGGGGATATAGACGTCATCGGGAAGTGAATCACCGATTAATTCTGCGATGGTCGTCTTACCATTTCCTGGAGGACCATATAAGAAAATAGGTTTGGTCGAATTAATGGCAGGTCCATACGTTTTTAGTTTATCATCACTTAGAACAATTTTTGAAAAGACACTTTTTAAATGTTCTTCGGTAATCTCGATGCTTTTAATGGTTTGGATTTCAATGGCGTATCTATATTCCTCCAATGAAACAGGCGCAGGTCCGGTGTATCGGCATTCTTCCAGACATTGAATCGCACGATTAATACCGGCATCTGTCAATGCGTATTCTGAGGCAGCAAGTGAAATATCACCCTTGGCAACCTCAATAAATCTGTCTCTCCTTAGCCCAGTGACAATTTCCAGGATCAATGATGACGGCAATTTTATTTTGTCACTTAAATCGGCTATTTTGAATTTTTTAAGGAAGACACAGTGTTTTAATATAAGATCCGTAATAAAGCCCGTCTCAAGGTTTGTTTCTTCTAAATTGGTGGGAATGTGCGGTGTAAAAGTAAAAAAGTCGGATAAATGAGACTCAGAAATCAAATTTAAAGCAATTAGGTTAAAACCCAATCTGCCACCAAATAATCGCTGTCTTTCAACTGCCTGTGTCAATTCATTTCTTGATATCAACCCCTTTTTCAGAACTCTCTGACCTAATAGATCTATCATTTTATCCTTTCGATTACTCTATATTCTGTTCTTCGATACCGTCGGTTGTTGATCCGGCTGGCGTTGTGGATTGTTCTTCTGATTTGTCGTTGCCTGGTATAGCGGTAGGGCTGATTTCTGGCTGGACAGGCTTTTCTTTTGATTGTTTGCTCCCCTTGATGGTTTGAACGGCAACGATTTGGCCTTGGCTGGGTTGAAGAGTGTTTGCTTGTCTCTTTTTTAGGTTGTCGATTCTTTTATCAAATGTATTTTTAATTTCCAGCAGTGCCTGCCGGTTTGATATTTCTTTTAGTTTCAAAGCCAGATTCAGTTCTTTTTTTCCGATCTTTTCTTCGGACAGATTTGATATGTCTGCTTTTATTATATCGAGGCCGCCTTTCATCTTGCTCAGGCTTTCTGTAAGTGCATAAAGATTGTTGGAAACGTCCTCAACATCTTTGCCCATCAGGTTCCCGATGTCTTTGAGTGTTTCAATTTCGACCATCATGCTATCAGATAATTCCTGATTTTTTCCATTGAGAGATTCAATCACCTGTGACATTTCTTCCCAACTTGACTGCAAAAGTGCGATCGATTTTTCAAATGATGGCATCTTTTTGGAATGGATATCCTTAATTTTCTCCTGTTCAAGAGAGAGGAAAGAGAATTTGGTTTCGAGATCCTTGGAAATCCTCTCGATACTGGTAGCTTCTGTATTATGTGTTCGCGTAACTCTGTTCTTAATATCAAGATAGGCAATAACTAGGATGATTCCAATCATGAAGGGGATAAGAATCGTCAGAAGCGTAACCCTGTTGCTGAGTTTTTCTATCTTTAATTCCCGCAGTTCTTCCTGTAAGATAGGTTCCGGAGATTCGTCATTGCTTCCAAATTGAAATGCTGAAGCGTTCTTTTCTCTCATCATTATCTCTTCCCATATATTCTATAGATCGATGATCCGTTTATTTCAGTTTTTGACCACACAGCGTTATGAAATCTGACAATATTAACCCGGCGACTAAATAACTTAACACGTCATGCCGGACTTGATCCGGCATCCAGTATATTTCTGGATAGCGCTAAAGCTTCACTTCGTGCCCCGCCTTCGCGGGAATGACAGTTTTAGTGTATTTAATTGCCGGAGTAATAAAATAAATTTTTTAATGAATTTCTCAAACAAACTGAATTCCAAATTGATCGCTTTCGGCCCACATGACGATTGCTTTTCTTTTCAGACAACCTGGTTTGTTTGCAAAAGGAATCGTAATAATTATTTTTACCCCTGTTTTTATTTTAGGTATACTTGTGGTACCAACAAGTGCGCCTCCCATGCTAAGATTTTTTATCGTTGCAGGAAAAATCATCGACTCTGTAGAAAATGATACGTCCTTACGGTAATTTTTCCTTTCATTTGTTCTTCTATATCCATCAAAATCATATGCTGTTTCCATTTTATGTCTTCTCCTATCTAAAAAATATCAAGCACATCATTTCTTAATTTTCTATCATCATTCTATCGATTTTCTTTCTAAGCATTACCTGCGCCTGAACAATCTCGAATTGAAGTTGTTTTTTTCGGTCTTTTATTTTTTTTCTGTCACGCCAGTCGGAGAGAAATTCATCGGGCAAGGCTTCTAATTCCATATCGAAAGTGATGATCTCATGAATGTACCTTACGATATCATTGAAGAACTTCTTATCGGATAGCGTTTTCTTCATTTACTACCTCCAACAACCTTGCTTATAAATTATAAAAAGAATTAAAGCAAAAGTCATGCCGACCACCATAAATTATATATGTTTTAATATCAGATGGTTATTGAATATTATTGAGGATAGACATGTAAAGATATGAAAAGAACTACATATTTTTCACTAAAAAGGCAGGAGATGAAACTAAAATATTACGGGTCTATAACCAAAATAAAGACTGAATTTGCATTAAGTTTCCCTGATTAGTTCCAGCGAAACGGCAACACGCTGTACGGCAATTCAAATGCTTTTAGCAGGCGCCAGTAGACAGCTTGTCTGTGATACTTTGTTGGTCACCAATCGCATATTAAGAAAATGGATTAACTGTCTCGGTAACCTATCAGGCATTTTTGGATGAAGCGAGTAAAACCGTTTCATTTCAAAGAACGATCAATATCTTGATTATGGACAATGCCTCATGGCATCGAAAAATATCGACCAAATGGCATGGATGGCAACCAAAATATTTGCCACCATATTCGCCAGATTTAAATCCTATCGAAAGAATCTGACTTACAATGAAAGCACGCTGGTTCAATAATCATGTTTGTAAAAACGAAGAACAACTATTAGAGCGTTTGGATCAGGCCATATTAGATGTCATATATACTCCCTTGCGGACTCAAAATGCCGCCGCTATCGGAACGTTATTATGACAAACGCTCTAAATGTGACAATTTTCGGCAATAAATGTGACAATTTGTGGTTATCTGTTATAGTTTTTTTATGGCGGCGCCTTTTATACTGTTTGTCAGAATAACGTTCCGAAACTGTTCGGCAAATAACGTCAAACAACCGAAGCGTCAGCCAAAAGCCAAACGGAACATATTTATGACAACGGCTGTATATGGAATTTAAATGTTTACATTTGCATATAATAACAACTCATTATCTATGCTTTGCCATGTTGATTATGCAACTATAGGGTAATAATTGCCACACTCGCCGTTACAGACACCCTAATTGTGAAACAAATTACCACTAAAGTAAGAATTAAAATTCTTACTTACTCATTTTCTTAATTCTCTTCTTGAGCTCTTTAGCCTGCCTAAAGTTTCGCTCTCTGTTAATTATTTGAATTATTTTTTCTTCATCACGTATCTGTAGCCCTATGGCAAGTCACTAAATTCTCCTGTTGTTTATAACTATTTATTTTTAACATGTAATATTATACTATGGCTGCCTGTTGAAATTGAAATTCAGCACAGATGTATGACCTGATTAATGATTCATACAAGGGACTAAAGCAGGATAAAAACAGTCAATCGACTTTAATTTGGCACACCTTCTGCATTAAAGCGTGTTGTGGCAACAACGAGCCGATCAAAAAGAAACAACAACGCGAAAAGGAGGTGGTCTGGAATTTATTTTGGCATAACAACGAATCGAAATTTTTTTGGTGTTATTCAAACAACAATTAAGAGGAGGAAAAAAAGAAAATGGAAAAAATTATAAAATTTTTCAGAGATGAAGATGGATTGGAACTTAGTGAGTACGCAGTAATGGGTGGTCTCTGATCTTGTGGCACTTGTTGCGGCCAGTAGGTGCTCTCCAGATCAGATCGGCATCTACTTTTAGTGCAATAACGACTGCAATTGTGACTTGTCTGAAGAATAATTCAGCTATAAAGCTTTGGATATACTTAATAGATTAACTATTATGGATTTATTCCCTGTCATTTTGTTGATAAGCGCCTGCACTGTCTCAGTGGTGGAGGACTTGCGACGTCAGAAGATTCCTAACCTCGTAACCTTCCCGACGATGGTGCTGGCGCTTATCTACCACGGCATTTCAAGCGGTCTGAGTGGCTTTTTTTTCAGCGCAGGCGGTCTGGCTTTGGGGATGGGTTTTTTTATGATTCCCTATTTGATGGGCGGAATGGGCGCCGGTGACGTCAAGCTCATGGGCGCCACCGGTGCCATTTTCGGCCCCATGGGCATCACCACTGCATCGATCCTGGTCTTTTTTGCCGGCGGTCTCTACGGGTTGGTTCTTTTCGCATTGAACCCAAAGTACACGCTCTCATTTGTAAAGCGGTTATGGACGACCATCAATCTTTTTATTGTGACATGGCAGTTCATTCCAATCCCGCAGGAAGAAGGTGTTAAACAGCCTGTTTTAAAATTTGCCATCCCCATTGCAGCAGGTGCCTTGGGATATATGACCATGAAGATGACTGGAACGATCTTATTCCGATGCTGGGTAATAATTTTCACTATCGCTCTTTTCAATGGAGGAACAGGATAATGGGACGCTGGAAAGCATTTTTTCCGATCATTTTAGCCCTGGTCATCGCTGCAGGGGGCAGCGGTTTTCTTTACAATTGGCTACAGACCAAGAGTGCGCCGGCTGCTGTGATCAAGGTGAAAGCCGAGTCCGAGGCGGTGCCGGTGGTGGTGACGACAACGGATATAACCTGGGGACAGCAACTGACCAAGGAGATGCTCCAAACAGTGCCCTTCATGAAGGAGAGCCTGCCGGTGGGGTATGCTTCCGACCCTGATGCCCTGGTTGGCAGAGTCGTCATTTCACCTCTCAAAGAACGAGAACCCGTGCTTGAATCCAGACTCGCGTCAAAGGATGTAACTGCGGGCGGTGTTTCAGCGCTGATCAAACCGGGTATGCGCGCCGTTGCCGTAAAGGGAGATAAAGTAATCGGCATATCAGGCTTTATCCAGCCCGGCAACCGGGTGGACATTCTGGTTACTTTAAAACACCCGGTTTCAAAAAGAGAGGTCACCAAAATGGTGCTGAGCAATGTGCTCGTGCTAGCGGCAGGAACCGAAATCGAGGAAAAAAGGGACGGCAAGCCCAGGCCGGTGGACGTATATACCCTGGAGGTGGACCCCGAGCAGGCTGAAAGACTGGGATTGGCGGCCGCCGAGGGAAAATTGCAGTTCGCCCTGAGAAATAGCATGGATCAAGAGACCGTGCTCACCAGGGGTGCCACCATTTCACAAACCCTTTCATCCTTGCGAGGTGTCGATCCGGTCCCAACTCCCCCCAAAAGCAAAACAAAGCCCAACGTAAAAAACTGGGCCCCGAAAAGCACGAGCTTTACAGTCGAAACCATCAAGGGGGGCAAACGCTCAAAGGAACAGTTTAAACAATAGTCGTACTGGAGGTAAGATTCCCATGGTCTTAACAAAAAGAAGCAAAAAATTCATCAAGACGCCGGTTTTTATCATCCTTCTTCTGGTGCTGTATGTAACCGGAGCGGCAATCCCCTCTTCTGCACAGGCCCAGAAAACGGGAAAACTCGATATTGTATCGGGCAAATCCATCGTCCTGCCAACCTACCGGCAGGTGAAACGTGTTTCCATCTCGGACCCGGCCATAGCTGATTTTATCCTTATCTCACCCACCGAGATTTATATCACGGCCAGGGGTGTGGGCATCACAAACATGCTTTTGTGGTACGACAAAGGTGGCCACGATGTTTACGACGTGGAGGTACAGTATGACATCCTGCGGCTCAAACAACAGCTCCAGGAAGTCCTGCCCGACGAAAAAGACCTTAGCGTCACGGCCATGCAGGGCACCCTTACCCTGTCCGGGCGTGTTTCCAGCGCCACCAGCCTTTCGCATGCCCTGGCACTGGCCAGCGCCTACGCACCTGAGGGAAAGGTGCAAAACCTGGTGGAAGTGGGCGGTGTCCAGCAGGTCATGCTCGAAGTGCGCGTGGCGGAGATGCAGAAAAGCCTGCTGAAAAGGCTGGGGGTGAATTTCAACGCCGTGAACGGGTCCGGTGAATTCGGCATCAGTAAACTGGGCGGCCTCACAGAGTTGGTAAGACCGAGTGATGGCCAACATCGGCGGCACGCGGCCCTTTCAGCACATTTGTATCTCCGGCCGTCAATGCCCTGTTCCGGTTTGACATCGGCAACACGACCTGGACGGGTTTTATCGATGCCTTAAAGTCCGACGGTCTGGTAAAGGTGCTGGCAGAGCCCACCTTAATCTCCCTGAGCGGAGAGAAAGCGTCTTTCAATGCGGGCGGGGAATATCCCATACCGGTGCCGCAGGGGCTGGGCACTGTGGCCATAGAATACAAGGAATATGGCGTGGGCCTGGATTTTACCCCCACCGTGCTTGGCGACAACAAGATTCATATCAAGGTGGCACCGACGGTCTCCGAGCTTGACTTCTCCTCGGCTGTCCAGTTCAGCGGTTTTACCGTTCCGGGCTTAAACACGAGACGGGCGGAGACGGTGGTGGAACTGGACGACGGCCAGAGTTTTGCCATTGCCGGCCTGATGCGGGAGACATCCAGGGACGTCTTACAAAAGTACCCGCTCCTGGGGGACCTTCCCATTCTGGGTGTGCTTTTCCGCAGCAGGGAGTTTCAAAAAAACGAGACCGAACTCGTCATCGTCGCCACCCCTCGGTTGGTCAAGCCCCTTGACCCCGTGGTTCAGAGCCTGCCGACGGACTTTTACGTCGAGCCCAGTGATATGGATTTTTATCTTTTGGGACGGATGGAGGGAAGCAAAAAGACCGCGGGGATCCAGGGCAGAATGGATGGCGAATTCGGCCATGCCGTTCCACAAGAATAATCGTGCCTGCCAAGCGCAGTGCAACGCGCTTCAAAGGCATGGGTTTTAATACGAAATCATTCCAAGGGGGAGAAACATGGAGTTTAAAACAACCGTTATCGCAGGGGCCGCCCTGCTGGCAATCACGATTTCCGGGTGTGCCGGCACCCCCGAATTGGACGAAAACTGGGGCAGATCTTATGAGGAGGCCAAGGCAACCCAAACCATGAATCCGGATGGGCAGTACAATTTGACGCCGGTGGAGGGGCAACAGGGCCCGGTCGTGGAAAGAATTTTAGAAGATTATTTGAAGAGCGAGCCAGGGGTAAAGTAAAAAACCTCTTACATCATTTTTCCTTCCCGCATTTCCAAAAGCTATGAGGGAGAGAATTAACCACAGGCAGGCAGGTATAAGCAGTATGAATCCACTAAAAAATGAAAGAGGCGGTTCCCTAATTGAATTCGTCCTCATCGCGTGGGTGCTCTTCCTGATTCTTTTCGGAATTATGGAATTCGGGCTGATCATGTATAACCAGGCGGTGATTACCAATGCAAGCCGAGAGGGTGCACGATACGGGATTGTGTCACGGACACCCAGATACACAGAAGAGCAAATAGTCACTTATGTATCCCAATGCGTATGCAGACAGACCCATAACGTTTGGAACCCGTTTATTCGATGTAATCTCCGACGTCCGAGCCTCCCCTATCTTTGGAGAGGATTTGACCGTTGAGGTGACCTGGTCATACGACTTTTTGCTGCTGCCAAATTTTACTGGTGGTGGGTTACACCAATCCCCTGACCCTTACGAGCAAGCAACGGTGATGAAATATGAATGAAGTTAAAAATCATACGATCGGAAAGATACGCTCTTTCGGGTGTGCAGACAGAATAAAGAACCAAAAAGGCGTAACCATCATTCTGGTTGCACTCTTGATGCTGGTTTTAATCGGCTTTGCGGCGCCTGGCTATTGATGTCGGGTATTACATGGTCACACGGAACGAGCTGCAAAATATTGCGGACGGTGCGGCATTGGCAGCCTGCAGTGAACTTGGAGAAATATACATGGGCATGACGCTGGATGAGCAAAGGAATTACGTCTGCGATCAGGACGATCACGACCGACATTGTCGCGAAAGCCGTATCGATTGGCACAAGCAACAAAGCCGGAGGGATTCAGGGCATTACGATAGCGCACAGAAGATGTTATTATTGGAATTGGGATGCTGAATCCATACCTTTACCCCAGGACACTCAATCAACCGGATGCAGTTCGCGTGATTGCGCGTCGGGATGGCTCTGCTAATGGTCCCATATTGACATTTCTCGCCCGGGTACTGGGGATCGACACCGTTAATGTCTGCGATGGATGCCACAGCAGCCCTGACGGGTCAAGGTACGACCGAAGCCGGGTGAACTGGAACTGCCCATCGGGATATCACACTATTTTTTTCAGGATGGTGAAGATGATTTTGTAATGATTCCATTGTATTCAATCCCACAAACGATCCTGATTCCTGTGCAGGTTGGAACAGTTGGGATATTTCTCCGCCGAACGACAATCTGCTTCGCCAGATTCTGGATGGGAGTGTGACAGTCCCGGGACAACAGCCAATGACACTGCTTTTAATTTTATCGGCGGGAACTTGAGCAACCCTACTTTTGACGAACTGCTTCTGCTGTTCATGCGACAAAGGCTACGATATTGATGGTGTAGACGGCGATCCAGTGTTACTGATTGTCGATGGAAAGCCTGTAACCGGACACTTACTACGAACAGTTCCAGGAACAGATTGCATATTTGGAAGAAGGCGAACAGGCCTACTATCCGGACGACAAAAAGAATCCAACACCGAGAAATTAGCATAGATGGGAAACAAGTGTTGTCGTTTATGATTGGGACGACTGCTCAAACCCGAATACGACAATCATAATCGTTGGATATGCCAAAATATCGATTACCAATGTCCAGAATGCACCTGAAAAAAGAATTGAGGGAAATGATTGAATGTGACCTCTTTTCCAATGAGTACCACCCGGGGTGGCGGCGGAGAGTACGGCATTAAAGGGACCATACCGGGTCTCGTTGAATAAGCAGTCGGATAAGTGTTCTTTTCTTTGATGAATATTCACATTGTGTTAATTGCACCTGATGGAGATAACGAGAAAACCATGCACCAAGACATTTCCATATTGATCAATGTCAAAGTTTGGCGCACTCAGCGAAGAACTTGAGCGTGCGATCCTCAATATTGGGGGGTTCAGGATAAAATCTCCAGAAGACAAGGAACGAGCTGACCTTCTGTTCTATGAACTGGGCCACACCCCCGATGATGATTTCAAACGGATCCAGTCCCTGCTGGCTTCAAATGCCGTGGGCGAAGTTTTCGTGATCTCCGCGAACAAGGAGTCAGACCTTATCCTCAGGGCCATGCGCGCCGGGGTCAAGGAATTCATCTCTCTGCCGATAGATGAAGCGGAGCTGAAAAACGCTCTTCTGGAGCTTAAAAAACGGATAAAGCTGGGATCCCCGGTCATGGAACATAAACAGCAACGTATGGGCCGGGTCATCAATGTGATGGGCGCCAAAGGAGGCGTGGGGACCACCACCCTGGCAGTCAACCTGGCCATGACACTGGCGGGAAAAAAGGAGGCCGGTTCTGTAGCTCTCCTGGACCTGAACATGGTGTTCGGTGAGATTCCCCTTTTTTTGTCCATTACACCCGCGTATCACTGGGGTCAGATCGTGGAAAATATAAACCGGCTGGACAATACCTTTCTTTTGAGTGTGATGACCCGTCACAACTCCGGTGTGCACATACTGCCATCGACGAGCCATCTGAACGGTTATCCACCGTTGACGCCCCAAATCATGGACCGCATCTTAGCTACCATGAAAAAAACCTTTGATTTCATCGTCGTAGACGCCGGCCAATCCCTGGACGGCCCGACACTGAAGACGATCGAAATGGCAGAAATGAATTTTCTGGTTACACTTTTAAATCTGCCCTGCCTGCACAACACAAACAACCTGCTCAAATCTCTATCCAGTCTAGGCCTGGCCCAGAAAGACCGGGTAAAACTGGTGGCCAACCGGTATTTGAAAAATAACGATATTGCGGTCGCAGAAGCGGAGGAAAGTGTGCAAAGCGAAATTTTCTGGACCATCCCCAACGATTACAAGACCACCATGTCGGCCATCAACAGGGGCAAACCCCTGTTCGAGATTGCCCCCAAAGCAAAAATAACCAAAAAGATCGATGGACTGGTGGAAACCCTCCTGCAGGGGGACCGGGAGATAAAGAAAAAAGGGTGGTTCTTCAGTAAAAGATGAGTGGCTCAAGCATGCCATACACACGTCATAAACCTTTAGGAACGACGGAGAAAAGAAAACAATGATGGCTTCCGAAATACAACACGATGGATTGTCGCACGAAGATAATACCGGATTTTTATCCGATGAGTATTTTGATTTAAAAAGCCGCATTCACGACCGCCTGGTAGACGTGCTGGATTTGAGCAAAATGGAACGTGTGGATCCTGTCTTACTCAAACCCGAGTTGCGCAAGGTCGTGGACAAGATACTCCGGGAAGATTTCCAGTCGCTTCCTCTAAATGCCTTTGAAAGAGAGCGGCTGTACACCGAAATCATGGATGAAGTTCTGGGTTTTGGCCCTCTGGAACCATTACTCCAGGACCCAACGGTTTCGGATATCCTGGTCAACACGTACAAGCGAATTTATGTTGAACGCTTCGGCAAACTGGAAAACACCATTGCACGCTTCAAGGACGACGCCCACCTGAGAAGAATCATCGACAAGATCGTGACCGCCGTGGGTCGACGTATCGACGAATCCTCTCCCATGGTGGACGCCAGGCTGATGGACGGCTCGCGGGTCAACGCCATCATCCCGCCCCTGGCCCTGGATGGACCCATCCTTTCCATTCGGCGATTTTCCGTAGACCCCCTGGAAATGGAAGATTTGATTCAATTCAGAACACTGATTCCCCAGATCGGTGAATTGCTGCAGGGTATCGTCAAATCACGGCTCAACATTCTGATCTCCGGCGGCACGGGCAGCGGAAAAACCACGGTCCTGAATGTACTTTCGCGATTTATTCCCGCCGGGGAGCGTATCGTCACCATCGAAGACTCGGCGGAACTGCAGCTCAAGCAACGGCACGTGGTGCGGCTCGAGACCCGGCCCGCGAACATAGAAGGCAAGGGAATGGTTACCCAACGGGACCTGGTCATCAACAGCCTGAGAATGCGGCCCGACCGGATCATCGTGGGTGAGGTGCGCGGCCAGGAAGCCTTTGATATGCTCCAGGCCATGAACACCGGTCACGATGGCTCCTTGACCACCATCCATGCCAATTCGCCCCGGGACGCGCTCATGCGTCTGGAGACCATGGTGGCCATGGCCAACTTCGATATTCCCAGTGAATTTTTAAGACGCTTCATCAGTTCGGCCATTGACGTGGTCCTTCATCTGGCCCGGTTGACGGACGGCTCGCGCAAGGTGATGAGTCTCCAGGAGATCACAGGCATGGAGGGTAACACCATCACCACCCAGGAAATTTTCTCCTTCCAGCAAAAGGGTATCGATCAGGAAGGCAAGGTCAGGGGCCGCTTCATTTTTGGCGGCGTGCGGCCGAAGTTCATGGAACGTTTCAGGGCGGCGGGTATCAGGTTGTCGCCGGACCTGTTCGATCCATCCAATTCAATTGAGGTTTGATTCAAAAAGGAGCATGAAATGTTCATCTGGCTGTTGGGAACGGTAATATTTATTCAGATTCTCCTGATCATTGAACTTCTTTTATACGCCATTCGCATGTTCAGATACCCGGACCGTGCAGAAGTGCGCAAAAGACTGAAGAACAGCCTAATTACGGCGCCCGATGCTGAAGACGTTGATATTACAAAGAATAAAGTTTTCAGCGACATTCCTTTCTTAAATCAATTCATCGTTGCCGTTCCAGGTGTTGCACGTCTGGATTTGCTGATGCGTCAGGCCAATGTGAAATACACCATGGGCTTTTTCATTCTGCTCAGCACGACTCTGGGATTCACGGGATACCTGGTGATCTTTATTCTGATCGGAAATCCGCTCATATCGCTATATCCCTGGCTTTGGTCGCGGCAACCATTCCATACCTGTCCCTCAGGATGAAAAAAAATAAAAGGACAGACCGTTTTGAAAAACAGCTTCCCGAAGGATTAGAACTGATCGCCAGGGCTCTGCGGGCCGGTCATGCCTTTACAAGCGGTATGAAGTTGGCTGCCGAGGAATTTCCGGATCCGCTTGGACCTGAATTCGATGAAACCCTTGATGAAATCAATTTCGGTGTAAACGTCTCGGACGCCTTGAAGCACCTTGCCCGACGTGTGGACTGCCCTGACCTGAGTTTCTTTGTGGTCGCCGTGATCCTGCAACGCGAAACCGGAGGCAACCTGTCCGAGATCATTGAAAACCTGGCCCATCTTATGCGGGAGCGATTCAGATTCCGGGGGAAAATTAGAATTCTATCCGCTGAAGGACGCTTAACAGGGAAAATTCTAGTCGCTATTCCGGTACTTCTCTTTATAGCAATGTATTCACTAAATCGGGATTATGCTGCAATTCTAATACACGACCCCGCCGGACGGATGACCGTTGGTATTTCGGTATTGTTGATCTTGGCCGGGTTGGTTTGGATGAAACGGGTTCTAAAACTGGATGTTTAATTGGCTTGGGTGATCGATATGCTTTTTACAAATGAGTATTTTCCGATAATATTTGCCTCTCTATCATTTGTGGTATTTTGTTTACTTTTCCTGGGCATTGCCCTGTCGCTGAACAGTGCGCGCCACCGACGCGAAATACGCAATAAAATACGTTCTGAGGATCCGGATTGGACGGAAGGTGGCAAGGAATCATCGTCCATAGAAATGGACGACGGGTCTGGCAATGCTTTCACGCAGTTCCTCAGCGTTGTCGGCTCGAAGATCAATACTCGGCCGGTCAGGAGACGACGGGGAGATAAAGCTCAAGTTCCTTCGGGCCGGCCTGCGCGGAAGCAATATTCCTGCCATATTCTGGGGGACAAAGGTGCTTCTGGCAGTCACCCTGACCATGGCCTTTGTTATAATCGTAGTTATTTTTTTCCCGGCCATAAAATCAAGCCATCTGCTAATGGGTATCATATCTTTCACCTTGATGGGGTTAATGTTGCCGGATATCTGGCTGCGCTCGAAAACAACCCGAAGGAAAGAAAAAATCAGTAGAGCCTTTCCCGACGCCCTTGATTTACTGGTGGTCTGCGTGGAAGCCGGCATGGGCATGGACGCGGCCATCAGCCGTGTCGGCAAGGAGTTGGAACTGAACCATCCCGTGTTGAGCCGTGAACTGCATTTGCTGAACCTGGAGTTGAGAGCCGGAAAACCCCGGCCGATTGCTTTGAGAAATCTGGCGTATAGAACCGACATCGATGATGTGAACAGCCTGGTGACCCTGCTGATTCAAACCGACCGGTTTGGCACCAGCGTGGCACAGGCACTGAGGGTGTATGCGGACACTTTCAGGACAGCCCGTTTCCAAAAGGCGGAAGAATTGGCCGCGAAATTATCCACCAAGCTGATATTCCCCCTGGCTGTCTGTATTTTTCCTTCATTTTTTGTCGTTGCGCTCGGACCTGCGTTAATACAGGCTGTATCGAATGCTTAATCAGGGATAACGCTTAACCAAAAGGAGTTATACTTTCCATGAAAACACGACATAATACAATTTCTACAATGACCTGCGCTGTCCTTTTATCGCTGTTGATTGGCGGCATGGTAACCGGCTGCGCAACAACCGGCAACATGAAACAAGACAACCCAGGCTTCGATGGCATGAAACAGCTGAACGATCAGAAGCAAAAGGAACTTGCCGAAGACCCGGCCCTGAATCTTAAGCTTCCGGATATGACCGCAGAAGAACACGAGGCCCTGGGGGACCGTTACCAGAACAAAAAAGACCATGCCATGGCCTTTGTGCAGTATGAAAAGTCCCTGGCTCTCGATCCGGACAATCAGCGCGTTCAATACAAGCAGGGCATGCTTTTTATAGAAACCGGTAAGTACACGGAGGCGGCAGCATCCTTTCAAACGGTTTTGAAAAAAGAACCGCGTCAGGCAGACGCCCGTGAGGGGTTGGGCATCGCCTTTTTAAAATTGAAAGAATATGACAAGGCCGAAAAGCAATTCCTCACGGCCGTCGCCTGGGAACCGGGGCGTTGGAAATCCCGCAACTATCTAGGATCTATCTACGATCATGAAAAAAAATACGACAAGGCCATCGAACAGTACCAAAAAGCCATTCGTTTCAGACCGACTGATGGTGTATTGTACAACAATCTGGGGGTTTCGCTATCACTGGCAGGCCGCTATGATGAGTCTGTCAAGGCTTTGATGCAGGCCCTTGAGAATGATGGGCCCAAAGAAAAGATTTATAACAATTTAGGCATTGTATTGGCCAAAAGTGGTCGCTATCCCGCCGCACTGGATGCCTTTACGAAAGCATCCGACAGCGCAAAAGCTTACAATAATTTAGGCTGCATGTACATGGCAGACGGCAGGTACCAAAAAGCGAGCGAAGCTTTAGAAAAGGCCATTGCGCTGAGCCCGAAATTTTACACCCTGGCGAATGAAAACCTGAAAAAGGTTCAGTTGAAAGACGCTGTTCAGCAAGCGGAAAAATAACGAGACGACTACACTATTTTACAACACTGAGCGGACAAACCGTTCGGTAAAAAAGGATTCATGGTGGTCAATATGTCTTATCCCACAGAGAAATTAAAAAGAACGCCTCAAGCGGAGAATTCAAATGATGCGACTGCCGACGTCCAGACAGCGCCGGACCTGTCACCCCGCGCAACCACCCAGGTACTTCAACTATCTGCCGCCATCCTCAAACGGTCTGACAGGCTTGCGTTGGTGTCGACGCTGGGTTTGCTTGCGGTCTGGCTGATCGGCCGTGTAATGGAGACCCTGCATGGCAAAATGGTATTCGACATGACCTTGACATATTGGCTGGGCCTGGTCATTTACATCCTCATTGCAATTTGGGCCATCGGTTTCGTCATTTCGGCCTCTGATGATCTACGCACGGCACGCCAAAAGAAACTTGCCATCCTGTGCTGGCTTTTTCTTATGTCCCTGGTCGCCACATTACTTGTGAGTTTCAAAGGATATCGGATCTCATCCGGGGGCCTGCTCGCCACAATTGCCGGCTCGCAGGAACCGTCGGAAATGGCGATCTTTCTGCTGTTTAAATATCATTACATGAACCCCCTTCTGGCATTGAACCTGGTAGCTGCAAAAATCACGGGGCTGTCATGGGGTGTGGCGTCCTTCGCGCCCTTTGTATGGAGTTGGAATGTCCTGCTGGGCTTTTTTATCTGGAGCGTTGCTTATGGGATCTTGCTTTTATTGCGCAAAGGCAGGCAGGGCATGAAAAATATCTACCTTGTGTTTTCAGCCTTTGGCCTGATTGGGCTGATGATTCTCAAATCGGCGTCCTCTCCGACCATAGAACAAATGATCATGATCCAGGCTGCTGCAACTATTCTCATAGTGGCTCAAGTGCTTTTGGCTTATACGACCCTGCGGGAGATCGCCGCGGGCCCTTCCGACCCTGACCAAAAAACCGTCGACACATTAAATGATTGGCCGCCGAAAAAAGACCAGGCCCCTGACAAGCGATTCGCCGGTCTTCCTCCATCAGCGGTAAAATTGGTCCTGGTGCTGTTTTTCGCGATACCCTTGATTGCCGATATGAGCAATCAGTTTCTTACGGCTTCATCCTCCAAGCGGATTTATCACCAGATAACCATGGATGCGGACAGTCCGGAAACCGGTTTTACAGCGGTTACGGCCATGAGTATCCGCAGTGGCCCAACCCATGGAGATGAGTTAATCGGCATTTTACCCAAGGGTTCTCATATACAGGTAGGGGATAAGCGAAACGGCTGGGTAGAAATAGGTGAAAACAAATGGATCCAGGAGAAATTTATAAGACCGCCACAGGGCAAATAACAAAAGCGGGACCAAGGATAACGTATCATTCTCATATGGTATGCATCGCATAAACAGGATGTCTATATTTAGATGGTTTCTTTTCATATATTTGTTTTTATCGCCTTTATTTTGGGTGTGCGCCCATGGCGAACAGCTTTTGCTAACTGCAGAAATGAAAAAGGCGTATGACCCTGAAATCGGCCAAGAGAGCCTTGTTCCAAGCAACTACATCAAGCTTTATGATCCTGAAAAAGGAATCCTGGTTCTAACACCTGCCTATCTTGTCTCCCGTTACGATCCTGAAACCAATTCTATGAAGCTGGTCCCTAAAGATTATGTAAGGGTGTTTGATCCCGAGCTGGAGATCGAACGCTGGGTATCGCCCGAAATGGGCCGTAGATATGATCCGGAAACAGGTGCTACAGGGCTTCGCAGGAAAGACAGCCGAAAAATGGTTGACCCGGAAACCGGTACTGAAAAGCTGGTGGCTAAAAGTTCAACCGTGGTGGTTGATTCTCTCGGAAACAAGGTGGGAGAAATCAACGTCATGGGTTACCAGAACACCTATGACCCTGAAAAAGGATATCAGGTGCTTTCTCTAGAAAATCAGAAAAGGATGTATGATCCGGAATTCGGTGGTTACCGTCTAACCCCTGATAATTATGTCCAGATATATGATCCGGAGTCAGGAACCTTCGTGTTGAGACCCGAAAATTACAGGCCCGTGTATGACCCTGAATCGGGTTCCAATAAACTCATGCCTAAAAATTACGTTAAACGCTACGACTCCCAAACGGGAAAGGAAACGCTCGTTCCTGATTTCTATGAACGCAAATATGATCCTGAACTCGGTGCTTACCGGCTTGTGCCAAAGGATTATAAACGGATTTATGATCCCCAAAAGGGCTACGAAGTTTTGTTGGGTGGTGCCTATACGACCATTGTTGATGAACTGGGAAATGAAATCAAGCGTGTGAAAAACAGCGATCTCTTGAAAGACGGCACGCAATAGGTTTTCCAATTGAAAAGCGCTTTTTTTATGGTGAGATTGAAGACGCCTCGTCTACACATTCTTTAACTTTCTCAAGCGCTTTGTTAGAGCCTCTAAGACTGAATAATAATTTTTCATGTTCACCTTCAACAACCAAGCTGTTGCCAAGACGTAATTTATTAAAGACATCCTCTCGATTCCCAAGATCAATTTGCAGAGAGGTTTCATCGGTTGTTGTGGCAAAAAAACGCCCCAGGTCATTACCATCGATTAAGAGGCTGACTTCATGGTTGCGATCTGAGGATAATTCCCAAGATTCTTTTACAAGTAATAAACTTATTTCATTTGCATCTGTCAATGCAATCGCTAATACAACCCCGCTTTCATAAGCTGTTGCCATATGGCAATGTGAAAATGAACCATCCGCCAATCGATATGCACCGCCTGCCCAGTCGCCATATGAAAAAGTATAGAGCTCTTCAAGATCATCAGAAATCGATTGTCCAGCAAAAGCGAACAGTATGGCAAACAAGTATATCAGGGTTCTCTTGCATTTCATGGTAAACACCCCTTGGCGTAAGTGGTTTGTAGAAGGACTTTTAGGATCTTCTCCCAATTATTTGGGAGAAAGGGTTCAAGGAGTCCAGGATTCAAGGGTTCAAGTGTTTGTTTTCCAGGGATTTGATCATCGCTTTTAGCATTCTCTCTACATCCCCACCTTTAACTCTTTATAATTCTTAAGCATTTAGCTGATGCCTCACTTCATCTCACTCGAAACCTGGACCCCTGGAATCCTTGAATCCTTAATTTGGATCAACTCTTTGGGAGATGATCCTATTTTTATTATACCCCAAGAATTAAAAAGATGTCAAAAGAAACCAATTTTTTTCCTTCTACGCTACAGCTTTGACAGATAAATTTTAAGCATCAAAATTTATTTTGGCTTGACAATAATGTCTTTAACCCCATATATATAGCGTTTTGATTCCGGAAGGAATCAAAACGGACATAATCCTTGCTCCGGCGTGTCTCTCTCAGGATGCGCATAGCCAAATCGGCCGGGGCTTTAAACCCACAAGGAGGTACTATGAGAAGGTACGAACAGATCGTTATCCTCGATTCCGACCTGCCGGAAGACGAGCGCTCACCTGTATTTGACAGACTCAAAGAACTCATTCCGCAGTACAAGGGTTTCCTGATCGACATCGATGAATGGGGCACCAAAAAACTGGCCTATGACATCAAGAAAAAACCACGCGGGTTTTACGCCCAGGTCAATTTCTGTGGTTTTGGCGACCTTGTCGATGAAATGGAGCGGTTTTTCCGCATCGACGACCGGATACTCAAGTACATGACGGTTCTGCTGGACAAAGAGGCGGATGTGGAGGCCATCAAGGCTGAAATGGCTGAAAAGAAAGCCCAGAAAGCCGAAGCAGCGGCCAAGGCTGCGGAAGAAGCGGCAGCGGCAACCGCTGCAGCAGCCGCTGCCGAAGCAGCGGCGGAAGCTGAAGCGGCGGCAACCCCCGAAGCTGAACCGGAGGCCAAAACAGCCCCGGCAGTCGAAGTGGTAGTGGAAGAGGCAGCGACCCAGGCGGCAGAGATAGAAACCGTCGAAGCTGCACCGGAGCCCGAGGAAACCCCGGCCCCTGAAAAAAAACCCACTGAATCAGCAGAAACCCCTAAGGAGTAGATAAATGGCAGCCTATCACAGACAGACGCGGGACGGTAACAACGTAAAGAAAAAAAGACGAGTTTTCCATCGCAGAAAAGTATGTCGTTTCTGCGCCGACAGCAAGATCAATATCGATTACAAGGATCAGAAGCTGTTAAAATATTTTATTACCGAGCGGGGCAAAATTATTCCCAGAAGAATTTCCGGAACCTGTTCCAAACATCAGCGCGTATTGACCCATGCCATCAAACGGGCCCGGACGATTGCGCTATTACCCTATGTCGGTACATTGGATTTGTAGAAGTTATCTCAAAAAGGTCTTTTGGCCCAATCTCTGTGTTGGCTTCGCGTTTCAACTCCTCAAAATACTTAAAGTATTCCTGCGGGTTTAAACACGAAGCCGCCTTGACCTTGAGCCAAAATCCTATTTTTGAGACAACTTCTAAACTGATGTTGTCGTCTTTAGATAAAAAGAAAGCAGGAGCCACAATAGAGCGACATCGTCGCGACAGATAAAATCGTAGCACGATTTTATGGAGAGAACGTGCCGCAAACCTTTACCAGGGAGATATCCAGAGATGTACTGACCGGTGTGCTGATAACAATGGCCATCATCACCGTGTCCGTGTATATGCCGATCATCGGTTTTTTCTGTTCCCTGCTTCTCCCGCTCCCGGTTCTGTTCTATCGCTCCAAGCTGGGCCGCAAGACCGGCCTCATTATACCGGGAGCTGCCATGACCATACTGGTGGTTATGGCGGGGGGTATTTCCATCGATGTGGTTTTCTTTCTGGAAATGCTTTTGCTGGGCTTTTTGCTGAGTGAACTTTTTGAAATGAACCTTTCGGTTGAAAAGACCGTTCTGTACTCATGCGGGGGGGTCCTGCTGACAGGTGTTGTGGGGCTGGTGCTATACAGCAACATGTCGGCCACCAGTATTTACAGTCTTGTTTCGGCGTATATTGCCCAGAATCTTGAAATGACGGTGGCGCTCTACCGCAGCATGGGAGCCTCGGAAGAGTTTATCCGCAAGTTTTCGGTCTCGCTGGACCAGATACAATATGGCCTGATTCGTATTATCCCGGCCATGGTGACAGCATCGTTCTTGATGGTAACATGGTCCAACCTGCTCATGGCCCGACCGCTATTAAAACGATGGGGCCTGTTTTTCCCGGCATTTGGTGCGCTGAACCTGTGGAAAGCCCCTGATTATCTTGTGTGGGTCTTGATCGGCTGTGGTGGGTCTCTCATGCTGCCGGGCAGCACGCTCAAAATCATCGGCATCAATGTCCTGCTGGTGCTGTTGATGATCTATTTTTTTCAAGGGATTGCCATTGTATCTTTTTTCTTTGAAAAAAAGCATTTTCCCAGGTTGCTGCGGATTTTTTTCTACAGCCTGATCGCCATTCAGCAGATCATTCTGCTGGTTGTCATCGGCCTGGGTGTTTTCGATATGTGGCTCAATTTCAGAAAGATAAAATCGCAGTAGCGATTTTATCTTAGGCGACGTTGTCGCTTTTGATGCGCAGTAATTTTGTTCTTATAAAGAAATGTAATCAATTTTAGTTTGTTCCACGCTATTTTGATCAACGGGTGGTTTTCCTGATAAACAGCCTGGAATAATCAAACATAAAAATAAAAATTGAAAATCAATTTTTATTTTTGGAGGTTAGCACATGAAAGTTATTTTAAAAGAAACCATTGATTCTCTGGGCATTATCGGAAGCGAAGTGAAGGTTGCCAAGGGTTTTGCGCGTAACTACCTGCTTCCACAAGAAAAAGCAGTTCTATCCACGCCCCAGAACCGGCGTATGCTGGAACAGCAAAAAGCCAAATTCGATCTGCAGATCGCCAAGGAAAAGAAGATCGCAGAGGAAATGGCGGCCAGCCTGGAGGGTGTAACCTGTAAAATCGTCGCCAAGGTCAGCGAAGAGGACCGTCTTTACGGCTCTATCACGGTGCGAGACGTGGTCAAGGCGCTTGCAGATGTGGGCGTTACGGTGGAAAAACGCATGGTTCTCCTGAGCGAACCCATCAAGACCACCGGGACGCACCTGATTCCCATCCGGGTGTATAAAGAAGTGGAACCGGAAATTACGCTGGAAGTCGTGCCCGAATAGATATTTCAGGACGCGCCTGACATATCTATTTGACGCGACTTCGTCGCTTATTTAGCTAGAGGTAATAAGCGGTAAGCTTAAGCTATGTATGGCCTTTTGGCATTATAGCCTTTGGCCGGTAAGCAGATAATCGCTTATAGCTTAAAGCTTACCGCTTATTGCGTTTTGATTTCTTGATTTCACCTGAACAGGTGTGTTATCTTTCGATCTGAAAACGTCACATAGCGGATCTATCCGGCTTGTCAACTACCATGGAAGATTCATGATAAAATCGTAAACCGATTTTAGAACGGCACCCAGACCCAGTATGGCCAATAACGCATCCATCCACACCATTCCACCCCAGAATCTGGAGGCGGAAGAGTCCCTTCTCAGTGCCGTTATGCTGGACAACAGCACCCTGTACGATGTCCTTGAACGCTTGATTCCGGAAGACTTCTATCGCTCGGCGCATCAGAAGATATTTGCGGGCATCATCGATCTCTTTCAAAAAAATGAACCCATCGACCTGGTGACCCTTACCAACCTTCTCAAGGAAAAGGGGGATCTCGAGGCCATCGGTGGTGCCACCTATCTGGCAAAGCTCGTGGACACGGCACCTGTGGCCGTGAACGCCCAGCACTATGCCAAAATAATCCACGACAAATCCTCACTGAGGCAACTGATACAAAAGGCCAACGCCATCTCCAAGCGCTGCTACGAAGACCGGGGCGATGTGGAAGACATGATCGACTTTGCCGAGAAGGCTGTTTTTGAAATATCCGGCAACGAAAACCGGCAGTCTTTCTACTCCCTGTCATCCCTGGTCCAGAAAAATATCGACGCCCTCGAGGAACGGCAAGGCAACAAATCACTCATTACCGGTGTACCCACCGGCTACAGCCGTCTCGACAACCTCACATCCGGGCTCCAGAATTCGGATCTTGTCATTCTGGCCGGGCGGCCCAGCATGGGAAAAACCGCCCTGGCCCTTAACATCGCCAGGAATGTTGCCGTGGACGCCAATATACCCGTGGCGGTATTCTCCATCGAAATGTCACGGGAACAGCTGTCCATGCGTCTGCTGTGCTCGGAGGCGCGTATCGACTCATCCCGCCTGCGCAGCGGCTTCTTCAGCAGGGAGGACTGGGTCAACCTGACCAGCGCTGCCGAAGTTCTTTCCGAAGCCCCCGTTTATATCGATGATTCGCCCGACATATCCGCCATGGGCATACGCGCCAAAGCCCGGCGGCTCAAAATGGACAAGAACATCGGCCTCATTATCATTGATTACCTGCAACTCATGAAGTCGAGCTCATCGTCTGAAAGAAGAGACCTCGAAATATCGGAAATGTCCAGAAGCCTGAAGGCGCTTGCCAAGGAACTGAACATCCCGGTCATGGCCCTGTCCCAGTTAAACCGGAAACTCGAGGAGCGCCAGGACAAAAGGCCCCAACTGTCAGATCTCAGGGAGTCCGGAGCCCTGGAACAGGATGCCGATGTGGTGGCATTCATCTACCGGGACGAAGTCTACAACCGGGATGAAAACAACCCCAGCAAAGGGACGGCAGAGTTATTGCTCAAAAAACAGCGCAACGGCCCCACCGGCGAGATCAAACTGGCATTTTTGAACACCTACACGCGCTTTGAAAACCTGGCGGAGGATAAGTACATCAAGCAGTAAGCGATAAGCTGTAAGCTGCTTATGGCTCACAGCTTACAGCTAAAGAGTAACCACATGTCTCCCATTCCCCAACAAATTTTGAAAACCATCCCATCGTATGCCATATGAAAAAGATAATTGGTAACACCAAAGGGCTCAAGACCAGCCAGATACACATGATAGAAAACCTCTATCGCCGAAAAATTCCACCGGAATTCATTATCACGCCGGAACTGGCCCGGGACATCAGCCGCCTGTCCCTCGACATCAATCGACAGATCGGGCTTCTCATCGATCGCAAGGGCAGAATTCCCTACGTGATTGTGGGCAATCACAATGAAATCGTGATTCCCGACACGCCTGAATACCGATCCGCACCCGGACGCCTGCGGGGTATCCGCTGCGTTCACACGCATCTGGATAGCGAACCATTGACCACCGACGACATAACAGACCTTGCCCTGCTGCGTCTTGATCTTATGGCAGTGATACAAGTCGGTAGAGACGGTCTCCCAAAACAGGTTCTCATGAGCCACATCCTGCCTGAAAATGCAGGTGAACCCACCACAATTCCTGTACCCTTGGCTCCCGGAAAGACGGATATCGGATGTGTGCAGCTGATTCAGTCTATCGAGGAAGAGCTTTCCGGCATCACCCCCCTGCGCGCAGGGGGCAAGCATGCAGATCGGGCCCTTCTCATCAGCGTCTCCACAGCGTCCAAACAGGATGCCAGCGATTCTCTGGACGAACTTTTGGAACTGGTGTCCTCGAGCGGTATCCAGACCGTTGGCAGTATCCTGCAGCATCGTCGGAAAATAGACAGTCGCTTTTTGATAGGATCGGGAAAACTGAAAAGTCTTGTTATTACGGCCCTCCAGAAAGGCGCCACACTGCTTGTTTTCGATCAGGAGCTCAATCCGTCTCAAATCCGCTCCATTACCGACCAGGTTGATATCAAAGTCATCGATCGAACCCAGCTGATCCTCGACATTTTTGCACAGAGAGCCCAGACCCGTGAGGGCAAGCTCCAGGTGGAGCTGGCCCAGCTCAAATACCTGCTGCCGAGACTGATTACCAAAAATACAGCCATGTCACGCCTGACCGGTGGTATCGGCGGGAGAGGTCCCGGCGAAACAAAACTGGAAATCAACCGCAGACGCACACGGGACAAAATCGTTCAGTTGGAAAACTCCCTGCTGAAAGTCAGAAAACAACGGCAGCAGCAAAAAGCCAAACGCGCCAAGAAGGCCCTGCCGATCATTTCCATCATCGGCTACACCAACGCCGGGAAATCTACCCTTCTCAATACCCTCACGCACAGTCATGTCCTGGCGGAGAAACGACTTTTTGCCACCCTGGACCCATCCAGCCGGCGTCTCAGATTTCCCCGGGACACCGAGGTTATCATCACCGACACGGTGGGATTCATCAAAAACCTGCCTGAAGACCTGCTGGTCGCTTTCAGAGCCACCCTGGAAGAGCTCGAGAGTGCCGACATCCTGCTGCACGTAATCGACATGAGCAACCCCCGGCACCCGGAACAGATTGAATCCGTGGAAAATCTCCTGGCAGACCTGACGTTGCAGCAGATCCCCATGATACGGGTGCTGAACAAACAGGACCTGGTGCCTGTGCAGGAACGGAATCGATTATGCCGGATATACGACGGTCTTTCTGTTTCTGCCCGGGAAGCCGCCAGCCTGAGACCATTGATCGACAAGCTCGAGGGGATGATGGAAAGGGCTTGAGGGTTGAGAGGGTGGAGGGTGGAGGGGTGGAGGGTTGAAGGGTTGGAGGGGTGAAGGGGTGGAGGGTTGGAGGGTTGAAGGGGTGGAGGGGGAAGGGGTGAAGGGTGAGGGGGTCTTTTAGCTTATGACCCATGGCAAGCGACAGGATAGCTAACATGCGCTGACAGAAAAAAATGCAGTTCACGAGTATTTCCAGCATATGGCCGAAGACTCTGAACTAAGGGCTTACCCTCCGACCCTCCAACCCTCCAACCCTTGTATCACCCTCCAACCCTCCGACCCTCTCTCCAACCCTCCTTCCCAAAAGCCCCCATGAAATATTTCCACCCAAGAAAAAATGTGGTTGACATCCTCCTCAGATCACCTATAACGGTCTCACCTATGGAAATGGACTACATCAAACGCATCGGTATCAAGGCGGCCTTTGAAAGCGGCAAGATCTTGAAATCTTATTTCGGCAACATTTCCGATGTCCGCAAAAAAGGTCTCGTGGATCTTGTCACCGAGGCCGATACCGCATCGGAAAAGATCATCATCGAAATTATACGTAAAACCTTTCCCGAACACTCGATCCTGGCAGAGGAAAGCGGTCTGAATCAGAAAGACGTGGATCACCAGTGGATCATAGACCCCCTGGACGGTACAGTCAATTTTGCCCACCAGCTGCCGATTTTTTCGATTTCAATTGCCTATGCATTCAAGGGAACACCGGTCATGGGGATCGTCCTCAATCCGGTCACAGGAGAACTTTTCTCGGCCGTTGCCGGTGAAGGAGCCTTCCTGAATAACCGTCGCATACAGGTTTCCAGCACCCGGGTCATGCAAGAAAGCCTGCTTGCCACGGGTTTCCCCTATGATCTCTTGTCGATATTCGATACCATCACAGGCCGGCTGGAAAAATGTCTGAGAGCTGCTCAGGGTATCCGCAGACTGGGATCCGCTGCTATCGATATCTGCGCCTTGGCATGTGGTCGTTTCGATGGTTTTTGGGAACAGAATCTCCACCCGTGGGATACGGCTGCAGCCGTGCTGATCGCGTCAGAAGCGGGAGCGGTCGTGACCGATTTCGCCAACAATCCATTTACCATCGACAAAAAGGAAATCCTGGCCACCAACGGAAAGATACATGCTGAGATGTTGTCATTACTCAACTAAATTCGTTCACGAATTTCGTTGATGCGACAATGCCGCTTACAAGAACGAAAGGTTAAAATGGAAAAAATAATTACGGAAACAGAGTTGCTGGACGATCAGGTGGGATGTATTGGTGATTACGATGCCGCCGATGATGTTTGTGCTAAATGTGCACTGAAGCTGCGCTGTCTGATCGAATACCACCAGAATGTACGTATGGAATTCATCGAGGACATCGTTGCATCCAACAGCACGTTCATCAAGATCCAATAATAAAAGTGCGACGCACTTTTATCTGACGCGGCGTTGCCGCTTTTGACATATAAAAACCAAAACCCCGACGGAATCCGTTGGGGTTTTTTTTACTAACATATCGCTCAGCAATATTAATTACCCCACGTTTCTCATCGGTTTGATGCGTTCATTTGGAAGGCATCCGAGGTGAAGCCGTATAAGCATACTGCGATGCTCGGATAACACACCAAATGGGCGCATCAAACTGACCCGAAGGGTGAAAATACATTTTCATGAGAAATGTGGGTTAGAAGTCGCCCGACTCGAGCTTCTTGCTGAGAATCTTCACATGCTGCTTGAGGGGGGCGTTCTGCTTTAACTCGCGTTCAACACATCCGATGGCGTGCAGCGCGGTGGCGTGATAACGGTTGAAACTCTTTCCGATGGCCTGCAAGGGCTGGTCCGTGTAGCGTCTGGCAAGATAAATGGCCACCTGCCTCGGTTTGAGAACACGCTGTTTTCGCGACCGGGACACCAGATCATTCTGGTCCACCTTATACTGTTCACAAACGAGTTTTTTGATGACCGCCACGGTAATGGTTTTGCGCTGTCGAACAATATTCTTGACCACACTCTCTGCCAGGTTCAAATCGATACCCATGCCCAGCAACGATGATTTAGCCACCACACCGATGAGACCGCTTTCCAGCTGCCGGACGTTCTCGGCCAGCACATCTGCCAGATAGTGCAAAACTTCCAGGGGTATTTTACAGCCGTTTGCTGCCGATTTTTTCTTGAGAATCTTCACCCGTGTCTTGTATTCCGGGGTTTCTATATTAGAAATGAGGCCGTAACCAAGCCGGGAGCGCAATTTTTCATCCAGCTTCGGTATGTCACCCGGCAGGTAACAGCTCGAAAATATAATTTTTTTATCCGCTTCAAACAGCGTGTCCAAAACCAGCGCCAGCTCCTGTTGGGTCCTGCCCTTGCCGCTCAGGTAGTGAACGTCCTCCATTAGTAAAACATCACACTGATTCTGGTACTTCTCTTTGAATTTTCCAATGGAGTTGTTTTGAAATGAGTAGGTCATCTCATTGGTGAAATCCTCGGCAGTGATATAAAACACCCTCTCCTTGGGAAATTGTGACAGGATATGATGCCCCACAGCCTGGGAAAGATGGCTTTTCCCATTGCCGGTCTTGGACAGAAGAAACACGGAGTTCTGTTGGCTCGATTTCTTGGATGCCAGAGAAAGCGCTGCTGAATAGGCCAAACCATTATTCTTTCCAACGACAAACTGGTCAAAGGTAAAGTTCTCCCGCAGCATTCGGCCACTGTATGTTTTCGAATGGATGCTTGGAAGCAGCATCTGGTGTTGCGCCGGCAATGCGCCTGCCAAGGCTCTTTTGGCCTGTTTGTGCACATCCAGAAAGACTTTGCACGACTTTCCCAGTACGCGGTTCATTTCGGTTTCCATCAAACCCACATAGTTAGTGAGAATCCGTTTTCGATAAAACTGGTTAGGGCAGGACAGAAACAGGCCCTCTTCGGTAGATTTGTCGAATTCGATGGGTTCGATCCACATGTTATAACAATGATCGGGAATTTGTTCCTTGATGGCAGATTTTATCTCGTTCCAGACAGCTTCCATAAATACCAGTTTTCCAGCAGATTCGCTTGTGTAATATATTGATTTGTTCAGGGATTAATAAAAAAGATAAATCAACGAAATTAATCTTATTTTTGAATTAATACCGAATAAGATCGATATCATCAATCGTTGAATGTTTTTTAAGGTACCGCGCAGCGATTGTCAAACCGAATGAAGGCGAATCGCATAATAGCCTTACCAGAAAATTTTTTTAGATTATATCTATTTGATATTAAAATATATTATGATATAGAGCCTGTCAGTTCCCTGATCTATGGCGCTTTGTATTTGCAATATTTCTTTAAGTATTTTAGGCATATCCGGAGTTATGAACAATTCTTCAACAATCCTGATTACTCCTATTTACATTTAATATCTTCTATTTTCTCTTATTTTTAAATTAATTTTCGCCCGAATTTCAGCACCGGAAAACCGTTTGACACCTACCGGACAAAAGCTCAATCATTTCATGGCGCTATCAAAATATATGCATTTTAGGAAATTATAAGGTGTAACTTCGTCACTTTTTTGGGCCTCATTTTTTCATTATTTTGATGGCCAAGCAATCTGTTTCCGCCTGTTTTCAGGCCTATGATTTTGTCGGCGAATCTAGTATAGATAAATTCGTTTTACAAATTTATATGAAAACACAATTTCAAAACAGCTTATGGATATTATCATTCAGGGGGCAAGACAGCACAATCTCAAAAATATAGATCTGGTGCTGCCGGGAAACAAGCTCATTGTCATCACCGGTCTTTCCGGCTCCGGGAAATCCTCCCTGGCTTTTGACACGCTCTATGCTGAAGGCCAGCGGCGCTATGTGGAATCCCTTTCCACATATGCCCGGCAGTTTCTCGAGAGAATGGAAAAGCCAGCCATTGACTCCATTGAAGGACTCTCACCAGCCATCGCCATCGAACAAAAGACCGGCAGCCACAACCCCAGGTCAACCGTGGGCACCATTACCGAAATCTATGACTATTTCCGACTGCTTTTTGCCCGTGTGGGAACACCCCACTGCCATGAATGCGATCAACCGATCTCTTCCCAGACCCTCGACCAGATCGTCGACCAGGTCATGGAACTGCCGGAAAATTCCCGGACCATGATTCTTTCACCGGTGGTGTCAAAACAGACGGGAACCCATGAAAAATTGCTGAAACAGCTGCGCAAAGAAGGTTTCGCCCGTGTGCGCGTGAACAACGACACGCTCGATATCGAACAGGTGGAAAGATTAGAACCGTCCCGGCAACACACCATCGACGTGGTTGTGGACCGTCTGGTGATCAAGGAAACTATTCGAAACCGTCTGGCAGATTCTCTGGAGCTTGCCGCATCCCTGTCCGGTGGACGGGTAACCATCGACATTGCAGACGGTCCGCCGATTTATTACAGTGAAACACCTGTCTGTCTGAACTGTGGCATTCATTACCCTGGTTTTTCACCGGCCAGTTTTTCCTTCAATTCGCCCCAGGGCGCCTGCCCCAAATGCGATGGACTGGGTGTGACAAGTGAATTTGACCCTGATCTGATTGTCCCCAATCCGTCCCTGTCACTGCGCCAGGGAGCCGTCGCTCTGTGGGCCAATCGTAACTCGGTCCATTTCGCCGAATTTCTGGACGCCCTGACCGCTTACTACAGGACAGATATCTACACCCCCTTTGTCGATCTTCCCGACCATTTCAAGCAGATACTGCTATTCGGTTCCGGCGATGAGCAGATTCCCTTCTATTTTGAGAGAAACAGCCGCAGATTCTCCTACCACAAGGCCTATGAAGGAATCATACCCAATCTCGAAAGACGTTATAAAGAAACCGACTCCAGTGGATCACGAGAGGACATCAAACTATACATGAACTTCCGCCCGTGCTCCGAGTGCAAGGGTGCTAAATTGAACCGCGCCAGCCGCTCGGTTAAGATTGGTGCTAAATCCATTTCCGACATCACGTCTCTTGCGGTTGGAAATGCCCTGGCTTTTTTTGAGACCCTGGCGCTCACCGGAAAAAGAGCAATTATTGCAGACCGCATTCTGAGGGAAATCAAGGAAAGACTCGGATTTCTGGCCAATGTCGGTCTCTCCTATCTCACCCTCGACAGGGCCGCCACCACCCTCTCGGGCGGTGAAAGCCAGCGGATACGGCTCGCCACACAGATTGGATCGAAATTGACCGGTGTTCTGTATGTGCTGGACGAACCGAGCATCGGTCTCCATCAGAGAGACAATCAACAACTGTTGTCCGCCTTGTCAAGAATGCGCGATCTCGGCAACACGGTCGTTGTCGTCGAGCATGACGAGGAAACCATACGGCAGGCCGATCACGTGGTGGATATGGGGCCCGGTGCCGGTGTCGAAGGTGGAAAGGTCGTATTTACCGGAACGCCCGAAGATCTCGTCTTGTCGGAGACCTCCTTGACCGGACGCTATCTGTCGGGCAAGAAAACAATTGATGTACCTAAGCGCAGACGCCCAGGCCATGGGACCTGTCTTGTCATCAAGGGGGCTACCCAGAACAATCTTAAAAATATTGATGTGACCTTCCCACTGGGACGATTGATCTGTGTCACCGGTGTCTCCGGGTCTGGAAAGTCCTCTCTGGTTCTGGAAACACTCTTTCGCGCACTCTCCCAAAGACTTTACCACAAAAAAATCAGGGCCGGCAGATTCAGTCAACTCACGGGTCTGGAGCATATCGACAAAGTGATCCATATCGACCAGTCGGCCATCGGCAGGACACCACGGTCGAATCCGGCCACCTACACGGGTCTGTTTACTTTCATCCGTGAACTTTTCTCCAAGACACCGGAATCCCGGATGAGAGGTTACAAATCAGGACGATTCAGTTTCAATGTCAAAGGAGGAAGGTGCGAAGCCTGCAGCGGGGACGGCATCATCAAGATTGAAATGCACTTTCTGCCGGACCTGCACGTGAAGTGCGATGCCTGCCAGGGGAAGCGCTACAACCGTGAGACCCTCGAGGTTCGTTACAGGGGACAGAACATTGTGGATGTCCTCAATATGACGGTTACCCAGGCCCTTGGCTTTTTTGACAAAATCGGCAATATCCGCTCAAAACTTCAAACCCTTGCCGATGTGGGTCTGGGATACATCCGGATTGGCCAGCCCGCCACGACACTGTCTGGTGGAGAAGCACAACGGGTAAAGCTGGCCAAGGAACTCAGCAAAAAAGGAACCGGCCGCACCCTGTATATTCTGGACGAACCCACCACCGGCCTGCATAGCGAAGACATCCGCCATCTGCTGAAAGTGCTGGACCGCTTTGTGGATACCGGAAACACGGTCGTCGTGATCGAGCACAATCTGGATGTCATCAAAACAGCCGACACCATCATCGATCTTGGACCGGAAGGCGGGGATGACGGAGGCGAAATCGTTGGTTACGGAACCCCCGAAGAACTGGCCAGAATCGAAGGCTCCTATACAGGGCGATATCTCAAGGGGAAGCTGTAATTTAAGGGTTGGGGGGTGATACAAGGGTTGGGGGGTGATACAAGGGGTGGAGGGTGATACAAGGGGTGGCTGAAAGCGGATAGCCAATGGCGGCGTCATAGCCTCCCAGCTTCCCAGCACTCCCTAACAGCCTACAAAAAAAAGGCCGCGCTTTAATAAAGCGCGGCCTTTTTTTTTGTGCTTTTTATTGACCCAACAGACCTGCGATGGCTCCTGCTTGGGGATGCGCATAAATAAGGATCAAGGCAACGACCAGCGCGTAAATACAGAGCGATTCGATCATGGCCAGACCGATCAGCAGGGTAACCGTAACCTTACCGGAAGATTCGGGATTTCTGGCAATACCCTCCACGGCGGATTTCAATCCAATGCCCTGTCCGATACCACAGCCAAAGGCTGCAATGGCGATTCCGAATCCGGCTGCCGTTACACAGGCGATAAAAAAACTTAATGCAGTTGCTTCCATACTTGCTCTACCTCCTTGTTAATGATTAATGATTCGCTTCTTCCATTATCCAAATAAACTCGCTACGCGATTTTATCATGCGCGACCTTGTCGCTTAAATTATGCTGATGTCTGCCTCTTTTCAAACTGCCCGAACACGTTTTGTACCCGATTTATTCGATATGCACCTGCTTAATGGGCATGCTCCATGGCGGCTGTGAAGTACATCACCGAGAGCAGGAAAAACACAAATGCCTGTACCAGGGCCACGAAGATGCCAAGCGCCATGATGGGCAGAGGCGCGAAATACAGCCCTGCCAGAGCAAAGAGTATACCCAGCACCAGCTCATGCCCCATCATGTTGCCAAAGAGCCGGAAAGAAAGCGACAGCACCCTGGCAATGTGGCCGATGAGCTCGATGGGTAAAATAATGGGAACCATCCACCATACAGGGCCCAAAAAATGTTTGATGTAACTGGCGCCATGATATTTGATGCCGATGACATGGGTAAAAACCACCACCGTCAAAGCACAGGACACGGTCGTATTGATACTGGCTGTGGGCGGAAAAAATCCCGGTATCAGACCGATCAGGTTGCATGTGGCAATATAGATAAAAATCGTGGCGATGATGGGCAGAAGCCAACGCCCTTCATCTCCTGTAATCGTGACGGCAAATTCCTCGAGACCGGAAATGAGGATTTCGAAAAAGTTCTGGCCTTTGGATGGAATCAAGGTCACGGCCTTTACCCCCAGAAAACCAAAACCGATCAGTATGGCCATGACGATCCAGGTATAGATGACATGGGGATAGGCGTGTGCAAAGTGACCCAAACCGATAAGCTCAAACAATTTGACGAAAAAAAGATAGGGATGCTCCATCCTTAGAATGCCTCCTTCATTATTAGTTTGCCTACTTCAAGAATCGTAGCCATGAAAATGCTCGCAACCACAACGGAAAGCCCGACAAAAAGACCCAGCGGCGCAACATAGTGCCCCTGGATGAGAAACAACAGAATGATACCGCTCACAAAAAATCGAAAATAGTATTTTGCCAGAACAACATTGTGGGAAGAGAGATGGGGTGGCGTCAAGGCCTTTTTCAGCGTCCGGGACAGCAGGTGAAAATTGATGGTCACGATCAGGCCACCGTAAAGGATACCCTTGGCAAAATCAATGGGCAGAAACGCCAGACCGAGTGAGCTCGCCACTACCAGCAGCACCCAGTTCGTTCGCGTCACAAACTTGAGTATTCTTTCCTGAATTTTCACAATAAAAAAACCGTAAAACCGTTTACAAATTTCGACTTTTTTTAATGGCAAGACCAATATTCCGATACGCCGCTGCAATACCGGCAGCCAGAAAAATAAGTGTCAACCAGGGTGATGTATCAAACTTTCCATCCAGCCAGACACCGATGCCGAGACCAATGAAAATGGAAAGCGCCACAGAGAGCCCCAGACTACTGTAGTAGGCCATTTCCCGTATGGACCGGTATGTCTCCTTTTTCATGAAAAAGAACGCTTTCCCTGATGGTCAGAAGTCTTGTCTGCTCACAAAATTCGACTTAAACGACCTAACATAGGCACCGGGGCAAGTCAAACCAAAAATAAATTCGCACGGCGAATTTATCTGGTGCCGCTTTGCGGCACAGGCACTCCCTATTTCAATACCACAAGGTCTTTTGTTCGTCATGGACATTTTGTACGAAATTTGTCCTTTGAATGACACTCGCCCTACGGGCTGTCATTAGCACTTCGTGCGAAATTCGTCCTTTGGACGTCATTAGCGCTTGCGCGCGTCATTTATTGTCGCCGATAGCTGATAGCTACCTTCCACCCTTCCAAACCTCCACCCCTTTCACCCTTGGGTTTTCCCCTGAAACCCTCCAACCCTAAATTTGTATTTGCCCTGCCTCAAACACCGGCCCATCCATACAGGCATGCAGGTATTGTTCCTTGGAATCGCGTTTCTCAACGGCACAACCCAGGCAGGCACCCATACCACAGGCCATCATGGTTTCGACAGAAACCTGGCACGGGATGCCGTCCTTTCTGGAGATGGCCATCACTTCCCGCAACATAGGCATGGGCCCGCATGCAAACAATATTTCCGGCTTCTGCTGTCTCAGGCTTTCTCTCAGCGGCTGCGTAACCAGACACTGACTGCCGGCGCTGCCATCATCGGTGGTCACCATCAACTGTATGCCCAGATGTTCGAATATCTCAAGGCATAACAGATCCCCGCAGGACCTGCCACCGATAAACAGGTTGATCTGTGAACCGGAATAACCCTGCCGCATCAAGTGCTTGGCTAAAAAAACAAGTGGCGCAATACCAATGCCCCCGGCCACCATGTGAACACGACGGAACTCCCCTCTGGTGGAAAATCCCCGCCCCAGAGGCCCGAGAACATCCATCATATCACCGCTGCCGCTCATGGAAAGCGCCTGCGTGCCCTTGCCGATGATTTTATACAGGATATCAAACCCGGTGACACGCGTCCCTTCCATGATCAAATCATGGATCGAAAACGGTCTTCGGAGCATGGGAGAGGTCTGCCCTGCCAGACGAACCATAACAAACTGCCCGGGCAAGGCATCCTGATACACCTGGTCACAGGCAATACGCATCCGAAAGTATCCCGGGCAAATTTCCCGGTTCGATAAAATCCGCGACATTGACAACCGTGTTTCCGTGCGGGTCATCGTCAGGGTCCTCCTATATGCTTTTCCCGGTGGTTTGGCATAAACGTTTCAAGAACCTCGCAGCATGCGAAGCACTGCCGAACGGCAGAACCTGCGGGGAATGCGCTCGCTGTTGCGCTTCAAGAAGTCCTGCATTTATCCCATCTGTAATTCATCTTTTCGGCGCTCCCTCAACTGGATAGCGGCTGCAAAACGGCCGGTAATCTTATTTGCCCGATAAGAATAATAATGGTCTGCCCTGCATCGGGTACAGATGCCGCTGACATGGATGTTTCCCGGCAAAACGCCTTCCAGTAGCAGTTGTTCTTTGCTGAGGGCCCATAAATCGAACCGATTCCGCCGGTCTTTGTGATGCCAGTACATCTCGGGTATCTCCTGGGCGAAATTGACGAATTCCGCGCAGCATGGTCCCAGGGAAGGACTGATACCGACCCGCAGATCCTCAGGAGCACAACCGAACCGGCGCTGCATTTCCGTGATGGTATGGCAAAGGATATGGTTGACGTTCCCCCGCCATCCTACGTGTACGTTGGCAATAACGCTCTTAACCGGGTCCACCATCATTACGGCCTGGCAATCGGCGACCAGAACCACCAGGGCCACACCCGGAATGTTCGTTATCATGGCATCACCGGTGCCGACATGCAATGTTTCCGGCAGCCCCCCGGAAAAGCTTTGTCGGCCTACAGTCAAGACCTGTGTGCCATGAACCTGATTTAAAAAAGCCAGACATGGGGCCTGCATGTGTTTCAGGAGAATACGCCGGTTTTTTTGAACCGCGCCGTTATCGTCACCTACGCCCATACTGAGGTTCAGACTCGCGAAGTCACCCCGGCTGCAGCCACCGTGCCGGGGAAAAATATCATGCTGAATACCCTCAATTGCCGAGAGATTTGTAAGTTTCAAGGTCTCCATGGTTCTCACATGGCCCGGGCGAGTGTCAGGATATCCACTGCTTCAGCCCCTTCCTTTAAAAGTATTTTTGCACATTCATCGACCGTGGCACCCGTGGTATATACGTCATCCACGAGCAGAATCCTTTTCTTTAGAATTGAGTGCGGTGCGACTATTTCGAATGCGCCTTTCACGTTTCTCAGACGGTCCCTGCGACCCAGACCTGTCTGGGGCAGTGTGGATCTTCTGCGTCGCAGCACCCCTCTTTCCACCACGGGAAACATCGGCAGGGCTCCTTGCCATCTGCGATTCCTCCAATGCTTGATGGCCAGATAAACCTGATTGAATCCCCTTTTTCGAAGCCGTTGCCCATACAACGGTACCGGCACAACCACATCCATGGGTCTGTCATGCCAGAAGTGATGGTAAGTGTTCAACAACAAAATGGACAGCGGTGCGGCCATACCCACTTTTTCACCATACTTGAAGTGGTGAATAACTGCCATTAACGCCTGGTCGTAAACACCCACGGCTCTTGCCATACCAAAAGATCGTCTGGCGTCGAGACATTCCCCACAAACATGGTCCGTCCCTTCCCGGCTTTTGAACATAATGCCGCAGCAGGTACAACACGGTGAGTGGACAGGGGTAAACTGTTGTGAACAGGCAGGGCAGACATAGGACGCCATCAGTCTGCCGAAAAGAGCGGCCGATGGCGGCGCCTGGATCGTTTCATTGAAGGAAACACCGATTTTAAGGGAATCGTTCCAGCCGGACCGCGGTGGATAAAATTGTCCGCACACCAGACAGGTCAAGGGAAACAGGGCTTCCTTGAAAGCAATCCATACACGCACGAGCGCCCTGCGATATGCGTCGGTGATATCCAGACTCATAAAATCGATCTGATGAACTACAGCGATTGAATGATCGCATTGGCAAATTCAGAGCAGGCCACTTTCCTGGCACCGGATATCTGCCGAGCCAGGTCATAGGTGACAATTCTCTGCTGTATTGTCAAGCGCAGCGCCGTTCTGATGGCAGTGGCGGCCTCGTTCCACCCCAGATAATCGAGCATCATGGCACCGGATAGAATCAGGGAACTCGGATTGACCTTGTCCTGTCCTGCATATTTGGGCGCGGTACCATGGGTTGCCTCAAATACAGCGCACAAGTCCCCGATGTTGGCACCCGGTGCCATCCCCAGGCCACCCACCTGCGCTGCCAGAGCATCGGAAATGTAGTCCCCGTTCAGGTTGGGCGTTGCAATGACATCAAACTCATCCGGGCGAAGCAGTACCTGCTGAAACAGCATATCTGCAATCCGGTCTTTGATGATAACCTTGCCCTCCGGTCGCCGGCCGTCATAGTTATCGTAGAGGTCCTTTTCGGTGATGACGGTATCTCCAAATCTTTCTCTGGCAACCTCGTAACCCCATTTCATGAAGGCGCCTTCTGTAAATTTCATGATGTTGCCCTTATGCATGAGGGTAACGGATGCCAGTTGATGGTCTATGGCATGGGCAATGGCCCGGGCAACCAGGCGCTTGGTGTTTTCTTCGCTGATGGGTTTGATACCGATCCCGGTGTGGCCTTTTAGGGTCACACCCATTTCCTGTGATAAAAACGCCATCACCCGTTCGGTGTCCTTGCTTCCGGCCTCCCATTCGATTCCCGCGTAAAGATCTTCGGTGTTCTCTCTGAAAACCACCATGTCGATTTTTTCAGGATGTTTCATGGGGCTCGGAACCGTATCGATGTAAACAACCGGTCGAACACAGGCGTACAGGTCCAGCATCTGACGGATAGCGACGTTCACACTTCGAATGCCTTCCCCGACAGGCGTCGTCAAGGGTCCCTTGATGGCTACCACATGATCCTTGATGGTATCGAGTGTCTCCTGCGGCAGCCATTCACCTGTCTTGTGGAACCCTTTTTCACCCGCATAGACTTCCTTCCATACAATCTTTCGACTGGATTTGTACGCTTTTGCCACGGCCATGTCCATGACGTCTTTTGCCGCCCGCCATATATCCGGCCCGATGCCGTCACCTTCGATAAACGGAATCACAGGCGTATCAGGTACATTCAGTTTGTTGTCTGTCAATGTGATTTTCATGCTCTCCCCGATCTCAATAGGTGTTGTTATCGTAGCTATCCGAATTCTCTCTGCCGATAGGTCTCATACATCACCACGCCGCCGGCTACCGAAGCGTTCAGCGAATCGACGTCGCCAACCTGGGGGATGGCGATCATCAGATCACAGTGTTTTTTTACCAGCGGACGGATCCCCTTTTCTTCACTGCCGATGACCAGCGCCATCGGGCCGGTCAGATCGCTGCTATAAATGCTTTGACCCGTATGCTTGTCGAGCCCTGCAACCCAGAGCCCTGATTCTTTGAGGGTCTTTATGGTTGATACCATATTTGTAACGCGGGTCAAGGAAATATGCTCCATGGTGCCGGCCGATGCCTTGGAAACAGCAGGCGTGGGCTGCGCGGAGCGGTCCTTGGTTATGATCACACCGTCCAGTCCTGCACAAAATGCCGTTCGGAGCAAGGCACCGAGGTTGTGGGGGTCGACAATATGATCCAGCAGCAATAAAAAGGGCTTGCCGCCCTGGGCTGTCTTGGTGAGCCGGAAAAGGTCGCTCCAGACATAGGGGCCGGCCGATGCACAAATACCCTGGTGAGCGTCGGTAGCGGACATGGATTCGATTCTTCCCATGGGAACCCGCTTGATGGGAACATGGGCGGCCTCAGCCAGAAAGACCACCTCCTCAGCCCTGGAAGATGATTTGCCCGTCGGCAGATATATCTCAAGCAATTCTCGTTTGCCTGCGCGGAGCGCTTCTCTCACCGGATGATATCCGTATAGAATTTCCACCATTATAACTCCCTAGTGCCGGAGCCGATCAGATCAGGGCTTTGCTGTTGCGATATTTTTCGACAAGACGGATGAGTTTTTCGATAGCTGTAGAGAGATCGTCATTGACGATCACATGACGGTAAATCGATATTCTGGCGATCTCTTTTTTGGCATTTCTCAGACGCTTTTCAATGGTCTGGGGATCTTCTGTCCCCCGATTTATCAGTCGTTGTTTTAAAATTTCCAGCGAGGGTGCCATGATGAAAATGGTAACGGCATCAGGGTATCGTTCCAGAATCTGCAGTGTTCCCTGGACATCGATGTCGAGTAGAATATCATGACCGCCTGCAAGCGCCTTTTCCAGATTTTTTGCGGAGGTACCGTAATAATGACCGTGAACCTCCGCCCACTCCGCCCAGCAACCTTTGTCGCGCATGTCGAGGAATTCATTCTCGTCTGTGAAATGATAGTCGATACCGTCTTTTTCACCCTGACGTGGTTTTCGTGTGGTGTGAGAAACAGAGTACTGAATGTCGGCATGGGCACCCTGCAGCGCCCTGCAGAGCGTGCTTTTCCCAGCCCCGGACGGTGCAGAAACCACAAATAGATGTCCCTTGCGATAACCCGTCCCAGTCCTTTCTGATACCATGTTTTCCACCTGATACCCACTCCTCCAGCAACTACCCGGACCCAAAGGACCCAGCCCAGATTAACCCTAAAAGGGTTCACTTTTGGAAATATTCGGTCCTTAAAAATACGGCTCTTCTCCCAATTAGTTGGGAGAAAGGGTTCTAGGAGTCGAGGATTCAAGGATCCAAGTGTTTGTTTTCCAGGGATTTGATTAACGCTTTCAGCATTCTATCTCTATGGTCGTTTTTCTCCCGTATCCCTCGGCGATATTCGATGGTATGGAAACAGCAGATCTTCTGATTTGGGAGGTCAAACCATATATTTCATCCTTTGGAAAACCTTTCGTGATTTTATAAATATGCAAACAAAGGGCGTACGATTTCTGCCAAACGTTTAACTCTTTATAATTTTTAAGCATATCACTTGAATCCTGGAATCCTGGACTCCTTGAATCCTTCTTTTAGATCAACTCTTTTGGAGATGATCCAAAAATACTAAATTGAAATATCGAAATGCGAAATAAAAGCGGCAACGCCGCGTCAGATAAATTCGTGCAACGAATTTATTCTTCTTTTAGCGTCGCATAGCGCTGGGAGATCGTTTCCGCCTGTATGGCGGACAGGACAATGTGATTGCTGTCCATGATAATAACTGCCCGGGTTCTGCGACCATGAGTCGCATCGATCAGTCGCCGGTCTTCCTTGGCCTCGTCTTTGAGTCGCTTCATGGGAGCTGAATTGGGCGCCACAATACTCACAACCCTTTCCGCCACTACCGTGTTGCCAAATCCGATGTTCAATAAAGCTTTTTCCATACCCCTCCTAAACCCGGATTGACCGGAAGAAAAGATCTATTAACACGAAAACACGAAAGGTCGAAATCACAAAAAAAACAAATAAATTCCGAGATACCAAATAAGTGGCGAAGCCACGTCAGATAATATCGCGCAACGATATTATTATTCCACGTTCTGGACCTGCTCCCGTATCTTTTCCAGTTCAGACTTTACGTTAACGACCATGTGAGAAATATCTGTTTTCGCTGATTTGGACCCGATGGTATTGAATTCCCGATTGATTTCCTGCATCAAAAAATTGAGTTTATGTCCTGATGGGTCCCCTGCCGTGATAATTGCTTCAAATTGCGCCAGATGGCTGCGAACCCTGACAATCTCTTCTGAAATGTCACTTTTGTCTGTCAAAAACGCCGCCTCCTGCTCGACACGCCCATCATCCAGATCAACCCGCTGTTCGGTTAGAATCGATATGCGTTCCATCAAGCGCTGCTTGTAGTGCTCCAGGAGTCCGGAACTGTCTGCTTCGATCTGATCGATGCACTCCTTAAGAAACCGCAGTCGTTGCCTGAAATCGTTGGCGATAAAGGCACCTTCCTTTGACCGCATGGCATCCACATCCGCCAGTACTTTCTGCATGCAATCTGCCAGGCAGGCCCAGGTTTTGTCGACATCCGACGCAACCTCCTTTGGCTTGATAAGATCATTTCTTGTGGTAACCCACTCCATGGGTACCGGCCCTTCCAGATCCAGGAGCTTTTTTAGGGTTTTCAGCGCCTGATGAAAGGCCCTGGCTTTGGCTTCGTCCACTTCGAATGCCACCGCAGTCTCAGACAGGTCATCGATGTGAAGCTTCACATCGACCCGTCCCCTTGCCACGCACCCGCTGATCAGCGTTTTAATTCTTTCTTCGAGGACCTGGTATCCCGGGGTCATTCGCAGCTGAATATCAAGATACCTGCTGTTGTAGGTTCTGATTTCAACCTTTATGGAAATATCGTCCATGGTTTGTTCAATATTTGCAAACGCCGTCATGCTTTTGATCATTGAAGGTTGGTTCCTTTCTCAGGTGGATAGCAATCGTATTCGACTATTTTCTTTCATGGGTGCCTTTCGCTCACTGCCGTCAGCTACCCTTGAACCCTCTTATCACCCTTGTATCACCCTCGAACCCTGGTTAGCCTTTTAGTGGTTTAGACTCATAGGTGCCTTTCGCTCACTGCCGTCAGCTACCCTTGAACCCTCTTATCACCCTTGTATCACCCTCGAACCCTGTCTTTTCAAATCCATCGCATACTTTCCCCGAACACGCATTAAAAATGTCTGAACCCGATCTCCGGCATAGTCGGGAAAACTCCAGGGAAGCGATTCAAACCGGCCCTTGCGAAAAACAAGGGTCAGGTCTGCGTAAATCCCATTGCCTATATATATCCGATGGGCAAAATTTTTCCCGGTGGCAAGAACAAACCGTTCAAGGAGCAGATAACCCGGGTCGATATTGACAACCCGTTTCCCTTTGTCCGCATAGTGTTTTTCGATTTCGTTGGTAAAAAGCTTGACCTGTGCAAGCTCGCTTTGTTGGACCAGCATTTCAAAAGCCATCATCCTCCGGTGAAGAGGCGCGCCCATTTCCGGTTCATAATAGCTTGTATGATCAAAGGGCATCCATTCGCTGACGATGTCCACATCGCCAAATCTTTCGATGAGATTTTCGACAACAGGTGTACACAGGCTCTTTTCGTATAAAAAAAAACCGATGACGAGCTTGGCTGGTTTGGGGGGTCTTGGGTGGCTCATGGGTTCAGCTGCGGTTCAATCATTGGGCCATATGATACATTTCAGGCGATCGGTTTTGCCTCATCGATCAGCATAATGGGAATATCGTCCCTGATTTCATATCGTAGAAGGCAATGATCGCAGATGAGTCCGTTACCCGACTCGTCGAGATAAATGTCACCCTTACATTTCGGGCACGCCAGAATATCCAGAAGTTCCTGTTTGATCGCCATGCTTTCCTCCAATACCAACATCGCCGGGCATTGTTGTGAAATACGGTTCAATTATCATATTTTTCTCCAATTACGGCCATAAATTCCGCCTCGGCGACTTTCTTCCCATCCACCTTGGCAATACCGGTCATACGAACCGCTTTTGAGCGTATGTTGAGGATTTTTGATTCCAGTATCAATTGGTCCCCCGGCACCACCGGTTTTCTGAACCGGGCCTTGTCAATACCGGTAAAATAGACAAGCCGCCCTTTCAGTGTTTCCGGCAACGAGACATATGCCAGCACACCCCCGGCTTGTCCCATGGCCTCCAGGATCAGGACGCCGGGCATCACCGGCACCCCCGGGAAATGGCCCTGGAAAAAAGGTTCATTCATGCTGACATTTTTCAATGCCAGCACGCTTTTTCCCGGGTCGAGATCCAGGATCCTGTCGATCAGCAGAAACGGGTACCGGTGGGGCAGATAGGTCATGATTTCTCTGATATCGTAAGTTTGCATGGCGTTACCTCCGGTCTATTTTTCCTGCTGAGCAATGCTACCAACTTCTAGTCTAACGCCTCGATATTGAAGTCGCCGCCCTTTTCAGCCAGAACATTGTTGTAGGCCTGAATCAACTCATCCGTTATGTCGATGGATGACGGTGAATAAAGGACAACAGGGTTGGAGATTATCAGAAGATACCCTCCTTTTTTACCTAACTCCTGAATAATGACGTCCACGTCCTGTTGAATCCGTTTGACCACACTGGCTTCAATTTTCTTGAGATCGTTTTCATACTTATTCTTGAGTGACTTGATATCGTTGATCTTGATACGGATATCACGTTCGCGTTCATCGCGGGTTTCCTTGCTCATCACAAGGGCTTCCCGCTCAAAATCCTCCTTCAATTTCTCGATCTCTTCCTTCTTCACGGTCAGGCCGTTCTCCATCTCTCGCGCTTTCTTATTGATCTGCGCCTTGGCCAGTTTACCGGCCGATGATGTCAGCAATATTTTTTGAATATCGACCACACCGATTTTTGCAACATCCGCACCCAGACAAGGGCCGGCCAGCCACAGAGAAACCAGAAAAAAAGCGAGCATCGTTGTTTTACATTTAAACATTTTCCACCTCACAATCATTAAAATAATGTCCCAACAGAAAATTCCCAGCGCCCTCCGGCATCTTCATTTCCCTTGGGATCCAGTATCCATCCGTACTCCAGGCGTATGGGACCCATCGGCGAATACCATCGAACACCGAGACCATAACCCTCACGGGTATCCGTCAGATCGAACGATCTATCACCCCCATACACGTTACCCACGTCAAAAAATAAAACCCCCATCAATCCAGCATCCTTGACCAGCGGGAGGATCCACTCGATATTCAATTGAACAAAGCTGCTCCCCCCGATTTCATCACCATTCTTGTCTTCTGCAGAGATGTCCTGATAGCCAAAGCCACGTATCGAAGTCATACCTCCCAGATAAAACCGTTCATAGTCAGGCAGGAAACCACTGGGGTTCTCACGCACGTACCCCCCTTTCCCATACACCATGCCGACAGTGTCAAAAAACAAGGGATAGTACCATCCTGAGCTGGCAAGATATTTTGTGAAGCCGACATCGCCACCCAAACCCGCGTATTCAATCGAAACAGTGTCGTACGACCCTTCGGTGGGGTTGAACACACGATCCCTTGAATCATATTTCAAGCTGATCGTGGTGGCACTGGTGGTATTCTCTCCCTCACTGTCCTTGACCAGGTCGGAAACATCATTATCCAAGTTTGAAATATCGCTGACGTCATAGGAATAGGACCAGAATAGCCTGGTATATTCAGCCACTACGGTTCCCAAACGAAGACGCCCGCCCAAACTCGATTTTTCATAATCGCTATATTCTCTCTTCTGGTTATAGACATCGAATCCGGCTGAAATGGACTTGTCAAAAAGATACGGCTCCGTAAAACTTAATGAGTAGGTGCTTGATTTTGAACTGACGGTCGTTTTTAATTCCAGAACCTGACCACGCCCGAACAGGTTGTTCTGGGAGATTGCTGCCGTCAGATATCCCAGGTCGACACTGCTGTATCCGCCTCCGAACATAAAGTTGCCGGTTGGTTTTTCAATGACATCGATTTTCAAGAGAATCTGATCATCGCTACTCCCTTCGAGGGTTTCGACCTTTACGTCTTCAAAAAATTCCAGCCGGTACAGGTTTCGAATACCTCTTTTGAGTCTTGTTCCGCTGAAAAGCTCCTGCTCGTAAACCCTGAGTTCCCGCCGGATAACCTTGTCCCGGGTCTTGTTGTTACCTGTGATGGTGATGGATTCAAAAGAGACCTTTTTGCCGCGCTTGATCACAAAGTCGATGTTGACTTCCAGCTTCTCGAAATCCTTGTCGATACGGGGATAAATATCTGCATAGGCATACCCTTCGTCCGAATAGACATCCGAAATCGTCGTGACATCGTTTCTGACCACTTCGCGGCTGTAAAATTCCTGGGAAGTGATCTTCAGTTTTTCCATCAGTTCGATTTCGGGGAAAATAAGGTCCCCCTCAACGCGCACCTTGCCAACCTTGAACTTTGGTCCTTCATCTATTTTAATCTTGATATATATCATATCGTCTCGATATTCAATGACGGGTTCCGCAACCTTTGCCTCTATAAAACCGCTATTCTGATAAAAACTGCGCAGTTTGATGATATCCTGGTTCAACACTTCCTTTTCCAGTTCACCCGAGGATGTCAGCCAGCTCCAGAAACCTTTCTCCTTGGTTTTGATGACTTTCATGAGTTCTTTTTTCGTATAGACAGTATTCCCTTCGTAGGTAATTTTCTCTATTTTGACTTTTTTCCCTTCTGTGATCAGAAACAGCAGATCTCCCTGATTGTTTTCCAGTTCCTTGACCTCATAGCTCACCTTTACATTATGATAATTCTTTTCCTTGTAGAGATCTTCTATACGAATGAGGTTCTTTTGTATGGCAAAGATATTGAGTATGGATCCCGATTTGATGTTGAGGGCCTCCATAATTTTCTTGCTGTCGAAAACAATATTGCCCTTGAATTCAACGCGACGGATGGTTGGCTTTTCCTGAACATGAAACGTGATGACCTTACCTGAGGGGATGTCTTTGGATTCAATGCGGATGTCCTCGAAATAGCCCATGGAATAGATGGACTTCAAATCACTCGAGAGCTGGCTGGGGACATAAGCATCGCCCGGTTTTGTCTTGATGTAGCGCTCGATGGCGTCAATCTCGATGCGCTTATTACCGGCAATGACAATTTCAGCGATCTTGGAGCGTTCAAACAGTTTGAAACCAATCTCCCGGGAAACCTTCTGCACGCTCACAAGCAGATTCTCGATACCTTCGACAGTCAAAAAGAACGTACTGGTCCCAGTCACCGCAAAGGGTTCGATGACCTTCACATCCAGACTGAGATTCTGCCCGATACGGGTCAAACTGCCCCAGACAACAAAATCGAGCCCTTGTTTCAAACCGATCCGCTTGGCATCCGGTTCCCCCGACGGCGTATCCCTCCAGGCTATAATATCAGCGGGCTCGGGTTCAACGATCTCCGCCCCCTCACGTTTCAGGTCATCTTTGATCAGTTTGGAAATTTCGGTTGAGAGGTAGGACAAATCCTCCTGAGCATTGATTCGAAAGGGCAAAACAGCCACCTTTTTGGCATTCTGCGAATATACACAGGGTGGAAACAGGCAAATGAGTGCAATACAAATCAACCAACCTCTTTTTAACATAAAGGAAACCTCAGCACTTTTCCACAAATTGCCCGTTGGCAATCGTAACACATCGGGACATGAAAGCAGCCAGTTGCATGTTGTGCGTCACTACAACCATTGTCATTGAAAATTCCTGATTTAACTCTAAAAGCAGCTCGTGAACCTGATCGCTGTTCCGGGTGTCAAGATTCCCGGTCGGTTCGTCCGCCAGCAGAATCCGGGGTCTCATGACCAAAGCCCGTGCCAGGGCAACCCGTTGTTGTTCTCCACCGGATAGCTTTCCAACCCGGTGATGGAGCCTGTTCTTGAGCCCTGTACGTACCAGTATGGTCTCGGCCGCCTGCATGGCCTTCTCCTTGGAATACCCATGGATCAAAGCCGGCATCGATGCATTCTCCAATGCGCTGAATTCCGGGAGTAGATGGTGGAACTGGAACATGAAGCCCACGGATTTGTTTCGGAATCGTGCCAGTTTGCTGTTGTCGAACAGCAGGACGTCTTCTCCCTGAAAATATAGTTTTCCACTGTTTGGACGATCCAAGGTACCAAGGATATGCAGGAAGGTGGATTTCCCGATCCCGGAAGCGCCCACAATGGCCAACGTATCACCTTCGTCCAGTGACAAATTCACATCTCTCAGGATTTCGATGGGTGCGCCGGTATTCTGGAAAACCCTGGAAAGGTTTTGGACCTCTATAAACCGCTTCTCGAAAAGAACAGGTGTACCAGTGTTCCCTTCTGCCCTCCGCATGTTTTTGCGTCCCTCATCAACCATAACGAATCGCCTCGACAGGATCGAGTTTGGATGCCTGACTGGCCGGATAAAGGGTGGCCAGAAAACAGATCACCAGCGCGGAAAAGGCAATGATGACGACATCCATGATATCCAGCTTGACCGGCAGGGTCGTCAGATAATAGACATCCCCCGGAAGTTCGATGAATTTGTATTTTTCCAAAAGCCCGCACAGGATAAACCCGATGCCGGTTCCTAAAAAGGTACCGATGGCACCGATGATCATGCCGTTGAAAACAAATATTTTTCGAATAGATTTATTCGTGGCCCCCATTGCCTTCAAGATAGCGATATCTTTTGTTTTTTCCATCACCATCATTATCAGGGTACTGGCGATATTAAAGGCTGCCACCATGATTATCAGGGCCAGAATTATGAACATCACTGTTTTTTCCAGCTTCAGGGCCGAAAACAGATTGTGGTTCATCTGCATCCAGTCCCGGACCCAAAAAGGATATCCGAGTTTTTCGACAATCTTTTTTGAAATTTCCCTGGCCTTGTAAATATTGAATACCCGTGCCTCGATACCGCTTATGGCATCCCCCATCCGGAGCATCTTCTGTGCTTCCTCGATGCGGACATAGGCCATGGAACCATCGTATTCATACATGCCGGTTTCAAAATAGCCCAGAACCTTGAAGCGACGCATGGCCGGTACATGCCCGATGGGAGAAATCATTCCCCGGGGCGTTATGATATAGACACTGTCCCCTTTCAGAACATGCAGGCTCCGAGCCAGTTCTTTTCCGAGAATGATTCCCGGACTGACGGCATCACTGTCGGTGGCTGTCTTCGGTTCCGGGGTCGATTTCAAGGCTTCCGGGCTGACCCCTTTGATGACCGAACCTGCCGTTTCAGGATCAATTCCTCTCAAAACAGCCCCGGACACGCCATTAGCCGAGCGCAGCATCACCTGGGAAAAGATGAACGGTGTCACCGCCTCAATACCCTCTGTATCCTGAATCGTATCCAGAACCTCCCGGTAATTGTTGAAGGATCCCGCTTGATGCATGAGCACGATATGAGATTCGATACCCAGGATGCGGGATTTCAGATCATCTTCGAATCCAGACATCACCGCAATCACGACGATCAGAGCCATGACGCCGATCGTGACGCCCGCTATGGAAAGAATCGTAATCATCGATATAAAAGACTGTTTTTGCTTGGCTTTTAAATACCGACGACCTATAAAATACTCAAAAGACATATTCTTGTTTCTCGCCCTTGATCAATTGAAGAACCGCGTGCCAAGCACGCGGTTTGTAAAATAATCAACGTCCCATCAGGAAATATTGACCGGGATGGAACCGATTGCTGAACAGGTTGAGCTACCCCATTTCATATGAGGTGTCAAGCTCTATGCCGAATCTCATGCTCGGCAAGCATTTTCAGCCTGAAATGAACCGATGTTCCCTGATTCTTGATACTCTCGACATCCAGCCGGCTGCCATAGTACTCCAGTATACGGTAGACGATGGACAGTCCCAGACCGGTCCCGCTGTGCTTGGTGGTATAAAAAGGATCGAAGATGGCATCGACGTTCTCCGGCGGAATCCCTTCGCCATTGTCGGTAAGAACGATTTGTACCCACCTGTTTTTTTGACTGACCATCTGGACGGTAATCTGACCTTCGCCTTTTATGGCTTCCGCGGCATTGAGAAGCAGGTTCCACAAAATCTGACGCAGATGAATCGGATCCACCTCCACAAATATGTCAGGAATCAGCTTGCGCTGGATAGTGAGGTTCCCCTGGATAGCACTGTTTTTCTGGAACAGTTCCAGAATTTCGGAAATGGCCTCATCCAGCCGGATACTTTCCCGCTTGCCTGCCGGTGGTTTGGCGAACAAAAGAAAATCACTCACAAGCGATGTCAGGCGATCGGTCTCCCGCAAAACAATGCGCATGAGGTTATCGCGTTCAGGATCGTAGCGAGTATCTTCCCGCAGCACCTGGATAGATCCGGATAGAGATGCCAGGGGATTTTTAATTTCATGTGCCAGACCCGCCGCCATTTCACCCAAAGAGGCCATTTTTTCCATGCGCTTTACATGCTCCGACATGCGTTGAAGCTCGTTTCTGGAGCGCCGGGTCTGTTCCGAAAGAAAACCGCTTAAAAAAGCAACGGCATAGCATGCCACCGCTGTGATCATCACCTTGTAGAGAACCCGTAGCCAGCCGAATTCATGTATCAGGGGACTGATATCCATGCCATAGGGCTGAATAAAGCCGTAGTATTCGAGACTGATCAGGATGGCGTACTGAAGACTGCACAGGCCGGCCATGACCATACTTCCCTTTAAAAAAAGCAGGACACTCGAATAGATGATAACCACCAGATAGAGAAATGAAAAAAAACTGAGGAAGCATCCGGTTACGAGAACAATCAATGTCACCACAAGGGTATCGATACCGATCTGAAAATACGTGAATACCACCTTGTGCTGAATTCTGGATATCGCTACCAAGTAGAAGAAAGATAAGATGAAAATAGAGCCTATCAGTCCATATAGAAACAGGAGGGGCGGTGCCAGCAGAGAAACGTTCTCATTGAGTTGTAGAACGATGGTAGAGCCCAGTAAAATGGACGTAAAAACAAGCCGAAAGAACATCAGTAGCTTGAGCTTTTGTTCGAGATCTCTTTCGGTTGACATGGAGATGTTTTTCATGAAAGTTGAACCACAACAGCGAGCACCAACCCAGTGGCTTGCCACAGAGTCAGCGAGCAAATCTGAATCGGATGGAATTCCTTACGGTCGCTGCGAAGTACTACCACACGGCTGAACATTCCCCATGGGTTCTGCCGTGTGGTAGTGCTTCGCATCCTGTATGGTGTTTATCCTGAAATAGCCCCGGCCATTTTAAATACCGGGAGATACATGGCGACCACCAGACCGCCGATCACCGTTCCTAGAAACACCATCATAAAAGGTTCTATCATGGCGGTCAGATTTTCTACGGCCTGATCAACCTCATCATCGTAAAAATCCGCGATCTTGACCAGCATGGCATCCAGAGCACCGGTGGACTCACCCACCGCAATCATCGAACAGACCATGGAAGGGAAAACGCCACTATCCGCGAGCGGATCCGCCATGGTACGGCCTTCTGCAATCCCTGATCGAACACTGTATATCGCCCGCTCAATGATTTTATTGCCTGCAGTCTTGGCAACAATATCGAGGGCTTCTAAAATAGCAACACCGCTGGACAACATGGTGCCCATGGTCCGGGTGAATTTTGCCACCGCAACCTTTCGCAACAGAGTACCGATGACGGGCATTTTTAACGCTGCCGCATCCACCGTCAATCGCCCCTTGGCGGTTTTTTTATAACGGCTAAAGGCATAAGAAAAGATCACCGCTCCAATGATAAGGTACAGAACATTATCCTTCGCGAAATCACTCATGGCAACGACAATCTTCGTGGGTACCGGAAGCTCACCACCCAACCCTTCGAACATTTCCTGAAATACCGGAATAACGAAAACAAGGATAACGCCGACGACCAGGATCGCGACGATGATCGTAATAATGGGATATGTCATGGCGCCCTTGACCTGGGCCTTCAGTTTGGCAGTCTTTTCCATATAAGCGGAAAGACGTCGCAGAATCGTGTCTAGGATACCGCCCGCTTCCCCAGCGGCCACCATGTTGACAAAGAGATCATCGAACTGCTTGGGATATTTTCGCAGCGCCTCGGCAAGCGTCTGGCCGCCTTCCACCGACTCCTTGATGTCCTTGAGCATATTCTTGAACGTTTTGTTTTCCTGCTGGGAATAAAGAATGTCGATACACTGGATGATGGGAAGCCCGGCATCGATCATGGTGGAAAACTGCCGGCTGAAGATAATGATGTCCTGTTCTTTTACCGGTGGTTGAAGAAACGCCACATTTTCGAACAAGTCTTTTGGTTTTTTCTTGATTTTTGTGGGTGTTATCCTTAGTTTTGCCAGATGCTTTCTAACAGCATCCTCACCGGCAAGGTCGATTTCCCCTTTTTGCACTTCATTGCTTCTATTTTTACCTACCCACTGATAAACAGGCATAATCCTTCTCCCTTGTCAGGAACCCGCTGGTAAAACCACACCACAGGGCTTAGGCCGAATGTAATGGTGATATCATCCCGTTTGTGTCATTTTTTAAGCCTTTATTACTATCACACTATCACTGAAACAACAATAGTTTTCGGAATTCATGACAAATACCATTGTGACCTTTCCCGTATTCAGGCACGGCCAGTTTCACAGGCCGGAACGGCACGGTTTAAAAAAGTCGGCCACCGATCTTTATCTTGATTATCACAGGCGCTTGTGTGTATGTTTCACGCATATCATCATATCTACAGTTATTAAGAAGCGTTATAATGAGGCTAACGGCATGACCGACCCAAAAAGAACAACGGTTATCACTTCCCACATCAATGCCGATTTCGATGCCCTGGCCTCCATGCTGGCTGCCCAAAAGCTTTATCCGGACTCCCTGGTTGTCTTTCCAGGTTCCCAGGAAAAAAACCTGAGAAATTTCTTTATCCAATCGATGGTCTATCTTCTGAATATCATCAATGTCAAAGAAATCGATGTTTCCAAAATCGGGCGTCTCGTCCTCGTCGATACCAGGCAGCCCCATCGGATCGGCAAGTTTGAATCCATTTTGAACAACCCCGACCTGGAGATTCATATTTACGACCACCACCCTCCCATGGAAAACGACATCGAGGGGCAGGTAATGGTCCAGGAACCTGTCGGTGCCACCGTGACCCTGCTGACAGAAATTCTGAACAGCAAAAACATTGACATTACCCCCGATGAGGCCACGATCATGTGCCTCGGCATCTACGAAGACACGGGCTCCTTCACATTTCCATCCACCACTGAAAAAGATTTCAGGGCCGCTGCTTTTCTCTTGTCCAAGGGCGCCAACCTCAACATGATTTCCAACCTCATATCGCGAGAAATCAGCCCTGAGCAGGTGGCCATCCTGAACGATATGATCCAGGCATCCAATAGCTATCATGTCAACGGTATCGAGGTCGTATTTACCAGCATAACAACCGATCAGTATGTACCCGACTTTGCTTTTCTGGTTCATAAAATGGTCAAAATGGAAGATATCGACGCTATCTTTGCCATCGCACAAATGGAAAACAAGGTCTATATCGTGGCTCGAAGCAGAATACCGGAAATCGATGTGGGGGATATTGTCACCAGTCTGGGAGGGGGGGGGCACACATATGCTGCGTCGGCATCCATCAAAGGCAAAACCACTACTCAGGTTGAGCAGACCCTGTTGGAATTGTTGTATGACAAGATCAAATCCAGGCGTCTGGCCAAGCATCTCATGTCTTCACCACCCATCATGATCGATGAAGAAGTCTCCTGCCGGGAGGCTGCTGAACTGCTGACACGTTACAATATCAACGCCCTGCTCGTCACGCAAAATGAAAACCGCGTCTTATCAGGAATCATATCGCGCCAGGTCATCGAAAAAGCACTTTTTCATAAACTGCACGACGTACCTGTGCGCGAATACATGACCACGGAGATGGTGTCTGTACCACCGACGGCCGATATTCTGGAAATTCAGGAAAATATTATCGAGAGCAAACAGCGGATCCTGCCGGTCATCGACCAGGGAATTGTCGTCGGTGTTGTAACCCGAACCGACCTCCTGAACGTCCTGGTCAGCCAGCAGAAGGTTGACGACAGGTCCACCATGCGACAAAGCCAGAAACAGATCCGTGCCAGGAAACGGAACATCCTGAATTTCATGAAGGAGCGCCTCTCTAATAAACTTCTGGATATATTGAAGAACATCGGCCAGGTGGCGGATAAAATCGATTGTGCCGCATATGTTGTCGGGGGGTTTGTCCGTGACCTCTTCCTGTACCGTCCCAATGAAGATATCGACATCGTTATCGAAGGCGACGGCATCGCCTTCGCCAAAAAATATGCGGCCGGAGTCGGGGCACGAATTCACGCTTATGCAAAATTCGGTACCGCCGTTATCATCTTCCCGGACGGATTCAAGATCGATGTCGCCTCTGCAAGACTGGAATACTACAAGTTTCCGGCGGCCTTGCCCATCGTGGAAATGAGTTCCATTCGGCTGGACCTGTTCCGCAGGGATTTTACCATGAACACACTGGCGATTCAGCTGAACAAAGATAAATTCAGCACTCTCATCGACTTTTTCTCTGCCCAAAGAGATATCAAGGAAAAGGTTATCCGGGTGCTCCACAATCTCAGTTTTGTCGAAGATCCCACGCGGGTATTCCGTGCGCTCCGCTTTGAACAACGCTTCGGATTTACCATTGGCAAGCTCACCGCGGGGCTGATCGAAAACGCAGTCAAAATGGACTTTTTCGAGCGGCTCAGCGGCCGGCGGATCTTTACGGAAATACGACTGCTCCTGCAAGAAGAAAACCCGACCCCCGCCATTGTACGACTCCAAGACTATCAACTCCTGCAGGTGATCCACCCCTCTGTTGAGTTAGACAATAACTTGATTTCATTGCTAAATTCAACAAGGGAAGTCCTGGCATGGCATGATTTGCTTTTTCTGGAGGAATCCTATATTAAGTGGGCCATTTATTTTATGGTACTTGTCCGGCACTGTGATCTGCAAACGACCCTGGAAATATGCGATCGGCTGGAACTGGCACCCCGTTACAGAAAAATTTTGCTCAAAGACCGTTTCACGGCTGAGTCCATCCTGAACCGGATGGAAAGAAATCTGCCGCAAGACGATAGTTCGCTGAATAAACAATTGGTCGGTATGAGCATTGAAATGATCCTCTACATGATGGTCTGCGCCCGAAGCCGCCGCGTAAAACGGGCTATTTCGCATTATGTAACAAAACTGAGACATGTCACCATATCGGTGACCGGAAAAGACCTCATGGAGCGAGACCTGAAGCCGGGACCCGTGTACCGGGATATAATGCAGGCGGTCTTGGAAGCAAAGCTCAATGGGTTACTTCAGACGCGGGAAGACGAACTTGCGTTTGTCGAACAATATATATCAAAATAAAATCGTGTGACGATTTTATTTGAACTTTCAATTTTGAGATGACTTCTATATAGGGAGGAGAAAGGTTATATGACCATCAAGAAAAAACGCGTTTTGAGCGGTATGCGCCCCACAGGCCCGCTTCATCTGGGAAATCTTCATGGCGCATTGTTGAACTGGGTAAATATGCAGGAAACGTATGACTGCTTTTTCTTTATTGCTGATTGGCACGCACTGACGAGCGACTACGAAGACCCCGGCCAGATATCCGGCTATTCCCGGGAAATCATCAAGGATTGGTTGAGTGTCGGGCTGTCACCGGAAAAAAGCACCCTTTTCGTTCAATCGGATATCAAGGAACATGCCGAGCTATTCCTGATTTTCAGCATGATTACACCCGTGCCATGGTTGGAGCGGAACCCGACCTACAAGGACCAGATGGTACAGCTGAACAACAAAGATCTGTCCACTTTCGGGTTCCTTGGCTATCCCGTCCTCCAGGCGGCCGATATTATCATGTATAAAGCCGATGGCGTTCCTGTGGGTGTGGATCAGGTGCCGCATGTGGAAATCACGCGCGAGATTGCCCGCAGGTTTAACTATCTTTACGGCAACGTTTTCCCCGAACCCGAAGCCATACTGACCCAAACACCGAAAATTCTCGGTCTGGATCGGCGAAAAATGAGTAAGAGCTACCAGAATGCCATCTATCTCTCGGACAGCCTCGAAAAAGTGACCACCAAGGTGTCGCAGATGATAACAGATCCACAACGGGCCAGAAAATCAGACCCGGGTAATCCGGACGTGTGCAATGTGTTCGAATTTCACAAATTGTATACAGACCCTGAAACCACCACCACCATCGCCAGGGAATGTCGCAGTGCTGAAATCGGATGTGTGGACTGCAAGAAAATCATGACCCGCAATCTGCTGGCCGCCCTGGCACCGGTTCACGAAAAAAGGGACTATTACGACAACCATCCGGAGCTGGTGGAGGATATCATCAAACAAGGCTGTACCAAAGCCGGCAAGGTAGCCCGCCAGACCATGGCCGAGGTACGAAATGTAATCGGGTTATAGGCACTTTCTTCGAAAGAGCACTAAGCTGAAAGCTGTAAGGTCATTAGCCAAAATATGGCACACACAGAGATCCCATACGAAATAAAGCTCGATCAGATTTTTGAAGGGCCCATGGCACTCCTGGTTCACTTGATCAAAAAGAATGAAGTGGACATCTATGACATTCCCATTGCCATGATTACCCAGCAGTACCTCGAATATCTCGAATGGATCAAGCTCATGAACATCGACTTTGCCGGGGACTTCCTGGTGATGGCATCCACACTGGCACAGATCAAGTCCAGAATGCTGCTACCGACCCACGGCATCGAAGACGAGGAGGACCCCCGCCTGGAACTGGCCAAACCCCTCAGGGAGTACCTCGAAATGCAGTCCATCGCAGAGCAGTTGGCAAGTCGAAATCTTCTTGGAGAGCAAACATTTGTCCGATCCTTTACAGAAGAAGGATTCGAAGACCTCCAGGAAGAAGAGCCTTACATACAGGTGGGTCTTTTCGAACTGATCGATGCGTTTCAAAAAATCCTGGCCAATATTCCGGAAGAGCACCGCTTAGAACTGTCCACTGACCGGATATCGGTCAAGGAACGAATTTCGGAAATTGTCGACATCCTCGAGAAAAAGGAGTCCTTGACATTTTACGAGCTCTTTTCTAAAGACGCGGTCAAAGGTGACATTATTGTGACCTTTCTGGCTCTGCTGGAAATGGTCAAACTCAACCTGGTCCAGATTGTACAACATATCGAATCCGGTATTATCAGAATATTTTATATATAATGGATGATTTAAAAAATATTATCGAAAGCCTTCTTTTTGTGGCTGAAGAACCCCTGGGTATCGAGCAGATCAAACAAGTTCTTTCTCTGCCCGATACAAAAATGATCCGGCAGACCCTCACTGAACTCATCACGGACTACGAGGGACGCCAGGGCGCCTTTACCCTGCATGAAGTTGCCGGCGGGTATCAGTTTCGTTCCCGGCCTGAATATGTCCCCTGGATCAAACGCCTTCTTCAGCCAAAGCCTTCCCGGCTCAGCAAAGCCGCCTTAGAGACACTGGCCATTATCGCCTACAAACAGCCCATGATCCGTAGCGATATTGAGCACTTAAGGGGTGTCGATTGTGGCGGTGTCCTGAGGATGCTGCTTGAACGAAAACTGATCCGCGTACTGGGGCGCAAAGAAATTCCCGGCCGGCCTCTGATCTATGCCACCACCAAGCAGTTCCTTCAGGTGTTCGACCTGAAAAACCTGAAAGACCTGCCCTCACCCAAGGAAATCGAAGCCCTGGGAATCGAAGCCCTGGATATGGAAAATTCAGAGGATGAAACCATCGATGCAGCCGAGGCGCAAGATGAAGACCGCAACACCCCCCTGGAGACAGAAAGTGATTCAGAGCAAAAAGAACTTGACGAAGAACCCTCCGACTCAATATAGTTGCAGAAAGAATAAGGGCGGTTAACTCAGCGGGAGAGTGCTACCTTCACACGGTAGAAGTCACTGGTTCAAATCCAGTACCGCCTACCATTTAAAAAATAACAGGGAATTGGTTCATAATAAGGAGGGACACAAATGAAAATGGTAAAACGACTTTTAATGCTTCTGGCGACCTTATGCTTAATGGTGCCTGCTGTACAGGCTGCCGATGTATCTCTCGGTGGTGGTGTCGGATTGGCCCCTGATTATGAAGGTTCAAAAGATTACAAAGTGGTTCCGGTCCCCACCGGAAATGTCAAATACAGCAACGGGATGTTTGTGAAATTATTGGGATTGAATATCAGAGCCAACCTGCTTCCCGGCAGCATGTGGCAATTGGGTCCGGTGTACAATTATCGTATGGGGCGCAAAGATGTGGAAAACAACGCTGTCGATGACATGAAAAGTGTGGACGCTACCGGTGAACTGGGTGTTTTTGGGGGTCTTGTGTACAATAAATGGTATGCTTCTCTGGAACTCTTGTCCGACATGGGCGATGGACATGATGGGTGGTATTCCACGCTGAAAGGTGGCTACAATTGGGTTATCAATGAAAGCTGGATCCTATCAATGGGGGCCTCCGCTACTTATGCCGACGATGACTATATGCAGACCTATTTTGGCGTCAGTAACAAGGATTCGCGGCGCAGCGGGCTGGATCGCTATGATGCGGAAGCAAGTATCAAGGATATCGGTATTAATCTGGCCGCAAACTGGATACTCACCCAAAACTGGAGCGCCATGGGTATCGTCAGTTTTACCCAATTGCTTGGCGATGCGAGTGATGACAGTCCTGTGGTGGATGAAGGCAGTGAAGGCCAGTTTTTTGGTGCAGCCATGGTCGTATACCGTTTTTAACACGTACGCGCCATCGTAAGGGCATCATTTTTGTCTTTCTCGATGCAGGAGGACGGTCATGAGCGTTTCCCTTGCTGAAAAAACCGAATACAAAATCAAGGAACCTCAAAAACTTTCCCCCCGTATCTCCTGGCTTCGAAATTATTATTTTCAGGGCTGCAAAAGAAACTGGAACAACGAATACACCGCCTGGTCCACCGGCACCCCCTGGGATCTGCTGTATCAGGAGATGACCTACTATATCGTCCCCGAAGTCTATATGCTCATAGACACGCTGGGGGGCGGCTATCATCAGGCTGCAAGAAATGTGGATTTGCATGATGATTTCTGGACCTGGCGACTGCCCGAAAGAAAGGCCTGGTTCCTCAAAGAGGTCATGCTGAACCATGTGCCGCAGGAAATCCTCCCCGGAGATCTCATAGCCGGTGCCAGGTTCAATGTGATCACCTCCACCTGTTTCACAAAGAAAGAACGCGCGGCATATGACCGGAGGGTCGTGGGCAAAAAAGGCGCCCGCGCCAGAATGAAATGGTTTCACGACCATGGCTACGGCAATGCCGGCGCCACCAGCGGCCACCTCATACCCGGTTATGAACACGCACTTAAAATCGGTTGGAAAGGTATTTACGACTCCCTGAAAAACTCCTTTGCACAATTGGTTCCCGAGGATCAAAACGGCCCCAAGGGTTCCCAGCTCAGGGCCATGATCACTGCGGCAACGCTTCCCAGGGACCTGGCAAATCAGTATGCCTCTCTTTGCAGCCGCCTCGCTGCGGAGGAAACCGACCCTGAGCGTAAAGCGGAACTGGCCCAGATGGCTCGAAACCTAACAAGGGTTCCCTGGGAGCCTGCCAGGACTTTCTGGGAAGCCGTGCAGTCCCTCTGGCTGACGCACATGCTTGTCATGAGTGATGAAAACTACCCCGGCCCTGGTGTTTCCTTCGGACGTATCGACCAGTTCCTTCTGCCATACTGGGAATATTCAAGAGATCAGGGCATGGACTGGGAGTTTGCCAAGGAGATTCTCAAGTGTTTCTGGTTCCACTGCAATACTGCCTACGATGCCATGATCCGTAATGGCAACCAGGGTATCACCGCAGGTTTTGGTCAGCTGTTGACCCTTTCCGGTATGGGAAAAGACGGTCAGGACATGACCAATGAACTGACCTACATGTTCCTGGAAGTCATCGATGAAATGACACCCATTCTGGAACCGAAGCCCAACGTGCGGCTGCACCGGAACACACCGGACGAACTCCTGGACAAGGTCATCGATATGATATCCGCAAGTCAGGGGTCCCCCTTTCTGATCAACTTCGACGAAAGGTCCATGGCCGGCATGATGCTGGAGGCAAAGAAAGCCAATATCACCCACCTGATCAACGCGTCGAACGTGCATGACTACGCACCGGTGGGCTGTCTGGAAAACACCATGGTGGGCAATGACCGCTCCGGTACCGTGGACATCAACCTGAACCTTCTCAAGGCCGTCGAACTCACCCTGACCGGGGGCAAAGACCTGATCCCCTTTGTTGACCCCATGACAGGCAAAGCCGAAAAAATCCGCCAGGACGGCCCGAAAACCGGCGAGGCAGCTGAGTTCGAGACATTTGAGGCCTTCTTCAAGGCTTATGAAGAACATACCGCCTATATCATCCAAAAGAGTGCAGATACCTATGAAGCCTCTGAAGCGGTTCGGGCCGATTTTCTTTTCACCCCCTATCTTTCCTGCCTGGTTAAAGGGTGCGAGGAAAAAAGACTCGATGTCACCCAGGGCGGTGCTGAAATCAATTTTACCACCCTGGAAGCGGTTACGTATGCCACCACTGTCGATTCCCTGCTGGCCATTAAATATCTTGTTTTCGACAAACAGCTCTGCAGTATGTCCGAACTCATTCAGGCACTCAGGGACAACTGGCAAGATCACGAAAAACTTCAGGCCCTGGCCATCAACAGGGCCCCCAAATATGGCCGGGATGATGACGAAGCCGATGCGCTGGCCAAACAAGTCATGGATCTCTGGTGCCGGAAAACCTGGCAGCACAAAACCGTATCGACCCGTCGCCGGTTCAGACCCGGCATGCTGAGCTGGAACTACTGGGCCGGAGACGGATATGTCATGGCTGCCAGTGCCAACGGCCGTACAAAGGGGCAGTTTCTCTCCAACGCCATCTGTCCTTCCAATGGTGCGGATATCAAAGGTCCCACATCGAACACCAACTCGGTGGGAAAAGTCCTGGGAGGAAAAGCGTTCGATGGCAGAGGCGACTGGCTCGACACCATCAACTGCCTCCCCAATGGTGCCAGCCACACCATAACTTTCAACCCTTCCATTATCAAGGACCCGGTGCACAAGCAGAAATTCAAGGCCTTTTTAAAAGGATATGCGGAAAATGGCGGCACGGCCCTGCAGGTCAATATGCTCGATCCGGAAATGTTGAAGGAAGCCCAGAAAAATCCCACGGATTACCGGCATCTCCTGGTACGCATCACCGGATACAATGCCTATTTTACCACCGTGGGCAAAGAACTCCAGGATGAGGTGATAGAGCGAGTCAGCCACTGCCGGTTTTGAAGACAGGGTTCGAGGATTCGAAGGGTTGAGGGTGATACAAGGGTGGTAAAAGGGTTTGAGGGTAGCCATAAGCATTAAGCGGTTTAGGCTAAACACAAAATACAAAACATGAAACACTAAATCCAACAAGCTCCATGAACCCAAGCAACACGAATGGTCTTGTACTCGAAATCCAGCGTATGTCCACCGAAGACGGACCGGGCCTGAGAACAACTGTCTTTTTCAAGGGCTGCAGCCTCGCCTGTACCTGGTGTCACAACCCGGAAAGCATTTCTCTGCACCCCCAGATCCACTGGATCGATTTGCGCTGTATCGCATGCAAGACCTGTCTCGACATCTGCCCCAAAGGTGCCCTGACCCTGACGCCCGAGGGTATCAACATCGACCGCAGTCTGTGCGACGGCTGCGGTGTCTGTGTCGATGCCTGCCCCTCCACAGCCCTGGAACGATTGGGTCAACAATGGACTCTGGCAGATCTTGTGCATGAAATTCTCAAAGACCGGGTCTATTTTGAAAAATCAGGCGGTGGGATAACCGTATCGGGTGGAGAACCCACCCTGCAGGCCGGCTTTGTGGCCGGTCTTTTGAAACAATTTCGTGCCCAGGGGATCCATACCGCGCTGGATACATGTGGTTTTTGCAGCCGCAAAGCCCTGGATGAGCTCCTTCCCCATACGGCGCTGGTTCTTTTTGATATCAAGGAAATCGATACTGAGAAGCACCACGCCTTTACCGGAAGTGACAACCGGATTATTTTGGAAAACCTGATGCATGTCTCCCGATACATCGAAACCCATCTATATCCTGAGGGTCTCTGGATCCGGACACCGCTTATACCCGGCACAACGGCAACCATTGAAAATATCACCGGTATCGGAAACTGGCTCGCCGGACGCCTGAATGGTCAGATCAAGCGATGGGAACTTTGCAGTTTCAACAACCTTTGCAGGGATAAATACACACGGCTCGGTTTGACCTGGCAGTTCCGGGATGTCGCCCTTTTAGAAGAGGACCATATCAAGAGCTTGTTGGCAGCGGCAAGAGCATCCGGTGTCGATCCGAACATTGTTCATTGGAGCGGTGCAGCCAGGTTAAGTGAACAACCTGAAGCCATTAGCGGCTAAGAGCCAACACCTAACAGTCAAGAGCTTATTATGAACCCACGCAAAACGTTCACCCAAAATGAAATCAGGGCCTTTGCGCCGGCAGAAAAAATCGGTCTGGTTGCCTGCATCAATCCCGAAGGTGGCATCCACGTGACGCTCATCACCAGCATCATGGCCGCAGGCCCCGGGCAGCTGACCCTCGGTCAATTCAGCACAGGCCTCAGCAAATACTATATGCAGTTAAATCCGAAGATAGGGTTTCTGGTTATGTCCATGGACAGGCGGCTCTGGCGAGGCAAAGCCCGTTGGACGCACAAGCGGTCAGAAGGTCCTGAATACGAAATCTACAACAACCAGCCCATGTTCCGCTACAATGCATATTTCGGCATCAATACGGTGCATTATCTGGATCTCGTGGAAATCTGCAGTGAAGGAAAACTTCCCATGGGAAAAATCATACCGGCGGCCATCATCACCCGGGTTGCCAAGGGAGCCGCCGCTACTGGGAACCATAAGGCGATCCTCAAACCTTTTGCCGAAAACCTGTTCAACCAACTCGACGCACTCAAGTTCCTGGCCTATCTCGGTCAAAACGGTTTCCCCAGAATCATCCCTGTCATTCAATGTCAGGCCTCCGACAGTCGACGCCTGGTTTTCTCTACCCTGGCTTTTCACGACGATCTGCAAACCCTTGCAGCCGACACCACTGTAGGTATTTTCGGACTCAATCTGAAAATGCAGTCTGTTTTTGTTCGAGGTATTTTCCGTGGATTCAAGCGCTATCGCGGTGCCACCCTGGGTGTTCTTGACATCGACTGGGTATACAATTCCATGCCTCCGAGCCATGGGCAGATTTATCCTGAATCGAAACTTGAACCTGTGACGGTTTTTTAAATATGAAGCCCATCATTCCAATCCTCCATAATTTCCTTGCATGAGGAGCATGGCATGTCCGGACTAACGCGTGGCGCTGTCGAGATCGGCCATCTCACGGAGGGTGCGGGCTATGGCTGACATGTCCTCGTCGCCATACCCCCTGCCGATGATGCCGTTTTCGATCTGATCCACCAAAGCGCCGATGGGCAGGGCTACCCCCAGATCCCGGGCCGCCTCGAGGGCGATACGCAGATCCTTGTGGTGCAGTCTGGCACGGAACCCCAGCGGATAGGTGTTGTTGACCATGTTCATGGCCCGATTTGACAACACCCAGGATCCTGCCGCACCACCGGAGATGGCCTTGATGACCTTGTGCATGTCGAGCCCTGCTTTCATCCCCAGAACCATGCCTTCGGCAACGCCCATAAAAACCCCTGCAAGAATCACCTGGTTGATGGCCTTGGTAATCTGCCCGGATCCGATACCCCCCACATGCGTAATAATTTTCCCCATGGCTTCCAGCACGGGCATGGCATGTTGAACATCTTCTTTTTCTCCCCCTACCATAATGGCCAGGGTACCATTCTGGGCGCCTTCGGAGCCACCTGAAACCGGTGCATCGATCATGCGGATTTCTTTCTCGGCAAGGGCTGCGGCCATTTCACGTGTGGCCGTGGGGCTGATGGTGGACATGTCAACCAGCAGGCTTCCAACCGGGGCACCATGGATGATACCCTCATCCCCCAATACGATCGTTTCCACATCTGGCGTGTCACTGACACAGGTGATGATGATCCCGGCACCTGCGGCTGCCTCCCGGGGTGTATCGGCCCGTACTGCCCCCGCATCGACCAGGGGCAGCTCTTTTTCCCGGGTCCGGTTGTGAACAACCACCTCATGCCCGGCTTTTAAAATATTAAGCGCCATGGGAGCTCCCATGGTTCCCATTCCGATAAACGCAACCTTCATTGCTTTCCTCCTGTTTTGAGCCATAAGCAGTAAGCCTTAAGCTGCTTAGCGCTTACAGCTTACTGCCTCAACTTTCGGTTTTCGCCACAAATAGAGCGAAATGGGTGATCCAATGGTGATTTGCGCTGTTAGAGCCAATTAGGGCACCTTACATCAGCGCATGTTAATGAAAATCCAATATGAAAACTCGGTCATTTGGCAGACATGCCTTTTTAACTATATGGCCGGCGCTGATGTTAGGAGCCCTTGCGGCGAGTTCGCAAAGCGCCAGGGGATGATTCATTTCGCGTTCGCTGAACCCAGAAAGTTGAGTCACTGCTTAGTCAAATATCTCTATCCCTTCGACAATACCCCCGCCGAACGCGACAACGGTTTCGGCTGCAATGGACAAGCCTTCTTTGAGATATGCACCGTCGATACCGGGAACGGCATAGGCATAAAAAAGAACATTACCCGTCGTCTCCCTCACCCGCGTCTTTTCGTCTGCCCCCTGGCATAGAACACAGACAATATCCTTGTCATCCCGCAGCACGATCTCATTTTCTTTCAAGACGAATTCACGATTTCCCATCCCCGCACATATCTCCCCTTCCGTGGCCACATCCAGCGTCAACCCGCCGTCAAACCTGTCGAAATCGGTCACGGCCACCAGAATGCCGGCACACATCTCGGCCATGAAGTGGGCATCCACAAGAAGAGCGTACTGGGGAAAGCCACTGTTGACGGTCCGCTTCAGATGCTGGACCAGTGGACACGAATAGCCAAAGCCCTGGAAAAAGTCTGCATAGGTATCGATACGCCGGGTAATCTGCACCAGGGTCTCCCGCTTGCGCATTTTCCGCAAACGCTTTTTCTTGTAAGCTTTGAACTCGGGCGGGTTTTGCGCATCCCGACAGCCGCTGATCAGGGTCAAACCGAATGCGACACCTGGATAACGCTGGGTATATTTCTGCGAAAGGGCAAATACGGGAAACATGACATCTCCTTCGGAGATATTAGCTGTAAGCGATAAACTCTAAAGCCGTTCAAAACGTGGAACTGACTGCAGCCTCCTGGCCTCCAAGCATCCTATGCGGGGCGATCGTCCCCACCGTCCCCACCATCTTCCACTTCATCATCAAGCTTTTGATAGGTTTTTTGATTTCGGCGTCTTACGAGCAGATAGCAGCCGGCCAAGGTCAGCAGGATACCCATGGGAAGCAAAAGCTCGGGCAGCATCAGATGACGTTCCTGCTCCATGGCGCGGGCGGATTCGATCACGGTGGGGCGTGCAGTGTCATGCATTCGGGTTTGAATCGTGAGGAAAACGGCCCCCATGTAGACGAGGACGAACAGAATTGCGCCGATGCCGAGCCATCTCTGCAGTTTTTTAGTATCGTTCATGTCTGTTTCAGCTTTTCAACGGTCTCGAGGTCGCACACATCAAAAATCTGACCGCAGCCGCCGCACAGCATTTCGCAAGCGTCAGGATTGCGTGTCCGCCTGCGTGTCAATTCCGCCCGGCAGTCCGGGCAGACCAGATCTTTCAAGTTTTCATCTGTTGGTTTATGTTCACTGTTCATGATGGTCTCTCCATGTTTTTTGTGCTTGGTATTTGGTGTTTTGTGTTTGGCGTTTGGTGTTTGGTATTACGTGTTTCGTGTGTGACCTTCAGCCACCCTCCAACCCCTGCCAAACGTCAGGAAGCTAGGATGCTGCTATCCGCTTATACCAGTCAACCACCCTCCAACCCTTTTATCACCCTCCAACCCTTGTATCACCCTCGGACCCTATCTTAATACACCACCCGTCTCGAAATGTCGATTGTTCATCTCTATCGGGTGTGTTAAAAGTACCCTGAAATAACCCAGGAGACAAAATTGAGCGATTATACTCCCCAGGAAAAATCCGCCCTGATCGTAGCATCCATTACATCATTTATGGGGCCATTTGTGATCTCATCGGTCAATGTAGCCCTGCCGTCAATCCAGAAGGAATTCAATGCCGATGCCGTTCAGCTCAGTTGGATCGCCACGGCACTTCTCCTGGCCGTGGCCGTAACGCTGGTACCGGCCGGCAGAATCGCCGACATTCACGGCCGTAAAAGAATTTTCACCTGGGGCTTGGCATTATACACCTTGGCCTCTCTGGTAGCGGCTTTTGCCAATTCCATTGAAATGCTTATTTTTTGTCGTGTTTTCCAGGGAATCGGGTCGGCCATGTTCCTCACCACCGGCATGGCGATCATCACCTCCATCTTTCCGCCAAAAAAAAGGGGCAAGGCCATCGGCATCTATGTGTCCGCCGTATATATCGGGCTCTCGACCGGGCCGTTTGTGGGTGGAATACTCACCCAAAACATCGGCTGGAGAAGCCTCTTTATTACGGTTGTGCCACTCGGTATTGCATCCATTCTTATTACCTTCAAATACTTAAAGGGAGAATGGGCCGATGCCAAGGGCGAACCGCTGGACGTCTTCGGCAGCTTCCTGTATGGAATTGCCATTTTGGCATGGGTGTATGGCGCTTCGCTGTTACTGAGCATGGCGGCGCTTTATTTAATGGCTTTCGGGACCGTTTGCATGGGGATTTTTATCTGGCAGGAACTTCGGGTGCGTTATCCCGTGGTCGAGGTCAGACTTTTTACTCAGAACAAACTCTTCACTTTTTCCAGTCTTGCCGCCATGATCCATTATGCTGCTACCTTCGCCATAACGTTTCTCATCAGTCTGTACCTGCAATATATCAAAGGCCTTTCACCCCAGGCCGCCGGTATGATTATTGTTGCTCAACCCATCATGATGGCCACGTTCTCCCCGCTGGCCGGCAAATGGTCGGATCATATCGAGCCCAGAAAAATCGCCTCTTTTGGTATGGCGTTGACCGCCCTGGGGCTGTTTCTGCTGGCGTGGATCGGAAGCGATACCGGCCTGGTCTATATCACATCGGCCCTGCTCCTTTTGGGGTTTGGGTTTGCCCTGTTTTCTTCGCCCAATATGAACGCCATCATGGGCTCGGTGGAAAAACGCTATCTGGGAATCGCCTCCGGCACGGTGGCCACCATGCGCTTGATGGGTCAGATGGCCAGTATGGCCATTGTCATGGTGATGTTTGCCGTGGTTATCGGTCGCGTTGAAATAGCTCCGGAAAATTATCCTCAGTTTATCAGATGTGTAAACCTGTCCTTTTCTATTTTTGTCTTCCTGTGCATTACAGGAATCTTTTTTTCCCTGTTCCGGGGTGAAGTGAGAGGCAAATAAAATCGTGTGCCGATTCTATGGAATGCGGGGATATTGGAACAAAGTTTACCCAATATTCCAGCGATCCACTATTCCATTCTTGAAGAGATTCGCTCAGAATGTATCGCTTCTTTATGGGATATAACCTTGAAAATATTCATTTAGTCAAGGTTGTCCCGATAAAGCGTCACACCATAGGGTATCTTGCCAGGCGTGAAATCATGCGGTTTGGTAAACAACGCATCGTCGTAAATCTCTTTCAACAAGACATCACGGAAATTTGGATGAGCGATACTCGCAATGGCCAAGGCTTTGTTGCCTATGGTCAAACCTCGCAGGTCAGCGATACCATATTCCGTCACCACCACCACACCGTCATAGGCCGAAGCTGTCAAACTGATGCCGGGTGGATGCATGCGCACGATTTTGGACTTGCCCTTGTTTGTCAGACTTTTCAGGGCGATGATGGGCGTTCCAATGGAAGCATCATTAACGGCGCGGATAAAATCGGGCTGACCACCAACACCGCTGTAATACCGGCGCGGATCAATAAAATCGGCCCACACATTCCCAAACAGGTCCACACCGATGGCGGTATTGATGGAAATAAAAGGCCGGTTGGCCCGTATGGTATCGCTTGCATTTGTGTAAGATGCCGGACGCATTTGAACACCTGAACGCATGTGAACATAATCGTACAGCTCCCTCGATCCCATGATCAGGCAGGTGGTGCTGTACCCCATGTTGGCCTTTTTTCTGCGGTTTGTGACGATCCCGTCCTTTTGGAGAAGCATCAAGCCGTCACCATAAAGCTCTGTCTGCACACCCAGGTTTTTCAGACCCGCCTCCCGGATGGTCCCGACGACGGCATCCGGTATCTTGCCGATACCGACCTGCAGTGTCACACCATCAGCGATAAAATAGGTGGTAATCAGTTCACCGATCCGACGCTCTTCGGGTGAGAGATCATCAAAGTCCGGCGGATCGAAATCATATACCGCCTGCACCCCTTCTTCTATCAGATAATCGATGGATCCGGCATCCACCAGACTCTGGCCTTGGGTAAACGGCATGCTGGCATCCAATTCGGCAATAACGATCCGGGCATGGTCGATGGCAGTGTGAAGTGCCTCAACTGAGAGGCCCAGGCTGTACTCCCCGGTATGGGGATGTCGACTGACTTTCATGATCACTATTTCAGGTTCGTACTTTTGTCCCTTGCCGATCAATCCACCTATATTGGCCAGTGTGCAGGGCAGGTAGAAAGCGCGCCCTTCGTTGGCAGCCTCACGGACGGATCCTCCGGAAAAAATCGAATAGGTCATAATCCGATCCTGCAATCCTTCCGCGACATAGGGTACGGGCCCCTGAGTCAGCAGGTGTACCATGCGTATGAAGGGAAGCCGCGGTGCGCGGGCTTCGATGGCTCGGGTCAACGATTCGATCGAGGCGGTCGGAGTGGCTGCATTGGACCCAAGGTAACAGGTGATGGCCTCCCGACCACTGAATCTGTCTGATATAACATCGGCGATTTCATTCAGACGAATCTTTTTGGGTACTGTGGTCATCTCAAACGTCTCTTTCTTTCAGTTTCCGGCGCAATACCTTTCCCACCGCTGTCTTGGGCAGCTCGTCGATAAATTCGACTATTTTGGGAACCTTATATGCCGCAAGATTCTTGCGACAGAACTCGACCACCTCTTCCTGGGTGAGGGTCTCGCCGGGTTTGACCACCACAAAGGCTTTGACGGTTTCCCCCCGGTACGCGTCTTTGACGCCCACGGTGCACGCTTCCAGAATCTTGGGGTGATCGAACAGGACGCCATCCACCTCGACCGGATAGATATTATACCCGCCGGCAATGATCATGTCCTTCTTCCTGTCCGTAATTTTCAGGTAACCTTCCTCGTCAAAACAGCCGATGTCCCCGGTGTAAAACCAGCCATCCTTCAGAACCTTGGCTGTCTCCTCGGGCTTTTTGTAGTAGCCCATCATGATCTGCGGGCCCTTGATGAGAATCTCCCCGTGTTCGCCCTGGGGTAGTTCATTTTCACCTGTTTCGATGTCCACAATCCTGACATCGGTGTCGGCCACCGGGATACCGACGGTACCGGCTTTGACCTGGCCTCCCCAGGGTGTGATCGTCACAAAGGGGCCTGCTTCCGTAGAGCCATATACTTCACACATCATGGCCCCGGTAAGGTCATTGAGATCCTTGATGGTGTCTGCCGCCAGAGGCGCAGCTCCTGAAAAAAAACCCTTGATGGAAGAGAGATCGAGATTACGAAACGCGGGCTCCGCCAGGAGTCCCACAAAAATAGTCGGAACACCCGGTAAAAAGGTGGGTTTGTATTTTTTAATGATATCAATATTGATCTGGGGTTCCGGCCGTGGAACCATGATGTCTTCCCAGGCCTGCCAGATGGTAAAATTCTGGATGGCGGCAAATCCAGCCGTGTGAAAAACAGGAAAATTCCCCACCAGTCGCTCTTCGCCCTGCTGGAGGCTGGGAAACCACGCTACAGCCTGTTGTGCGTTGGAACTTAAATGGGAATGACTCTGCATGACACCTTTGCTGACACCGGTGGTACCGCCGGTATACAATATGGCACCCACTGAATCCCAGTCACTTTTATCCTCAACAGGCTCCGGAGAATATTTGGATATAATATCTGAAAAGACCAGCACATCCGCCGTGGGTACAATCTTTCGAACCATATCCTTTTTCACGAAGGGAAATAGTTGTTTTTTCGGGAAAGGCAGATATGAATGAATATGACAGCCAATTATCTTTTGTAACTGGGTCTTTGGCTTGATCTTCTCCATCCTGGGAACCAGAAGCGTTAAGGTAATGACCAACTTGGAATCCGAGTCATTGAGCTGATAGGCAAGTTCCCTTTCGGTATAAAGCGGGTTGTTTTGGACCACAACGGCACCCACACGAAATATGGCAAGATCCGAGACAATCACTTGTGGAATATTGGGCAGACACACACCGACCTTGTCTCCCGGTTCTATCCCCATGTCTATGAGGGCTTTTGAAAATCGGTTCACAAGTTCATTTAGTTCCCGGTATGAAATTCGTTTGCCCATGTAATTGAGGGCTGTTTTATCGGGAAAATTTTTTGCTGATCTGGTCAGGGCCTCTGAAATAGTTACTTTTTCATAGTCGATTGTCTTTTTGACGCCTTCCGCATATGACTTGTGCCATAATTTTTCTTCCATACCCACCTCCCCAGTTTCAGAAATAAACGTGGCAACACCACTCCCGATCCGAGATTGGCCTGCAATTGAATTGCAGGCCAATTTCGGATTATTGCATCAGTTTTTCGAGCTTTCCCCGTTCCGAGGCAATTCTGATATATGTTTCCCCTCCGGATTTGGGTGGGTCATACTGCTGCTCTTCAGGTTTCTTGATCAAAGAGAGTGCCTCCACGGGACACGTGGTAACACAGAGACCGCACCCGATGCACCGCCCCAGCTCTATCTGGGCGATATCATCGACCATGGTGATGGCATCCATCTGACAGCGGTCCAGACATGTCTCACACCCCGTGCATTCATCCGCGTCCACTTCTGCAAAATAGTTGCTCTTGACGGCATCCGCAGGAACGGGCTGGGCTTTGATGCCTCGCAAAACGCCACAGCAGCACCCGCAGCAGCTGCACATACCACCGGCTTTTTGGGAATTAAACGGCTGCATCACCAGACCGGCCTTTTCATTGGCGATCACAATCTCTTTGGCCTCATCGATACCGATGTATCGGCCCATGCCGTTTTCAACATAATAGTCCGCATGAGATCCGAAAGAAAAACAATTTCCCAAAGGCTTGTCACATCGTTCACCCGTAAGATCCTTTGTGGTTCGGCATACACAGGGCGAGACAGCAATGGTTGTCTGATTTTGGAGAATATCGAGAACATCCTCGAAAGGCGCCACCGGATAATCCACCACCAGCTGGCGATCGATGGGAACTGTTCGCAGTACCGGTGTCTGAAAGCCCTGAATACTTTTGCTGAATGCCGTCTCGAAATATTCTTCATGATCCCGGGCAAACTCCGCGTCCATGTGGTTGAGCTGAAACTCAAAGATGCCGACCACGTATGGAACAGCGGCATATCGTACATTCTCTCCTTTCCTGACCCTGAAAAGAAGCCCCTTTTTTGCCATCTCCTCCAGCTGGTCTGCCAGTTCATCTGCCTTCAGGCTCAGCCGTTTGGCAATATCCCCCGGAGACTCAGGAATCGGTCTCAGTTTGACAAACAAATCCGCCTGGGATTCAGTAAATATTTTTTTCAGAATTCGCATCTCCACGCCACTCTCGGTGGCGGGAAACCCGACAGCCATGTCATCCAGCCGTTCTCTCAGTCGTTCATATACATTTTCCATTATACAGCCACCTTCATTTTGTTTAATCGCGATAAAAGCGCTTCAGCTTCAGTGATAATTCCTTCGATAACTTCCCTGACGGTTTTGATTCTATCAATGGAGCCCACCACCTGACCGCAGGCGATGGGGCTGATCTCCGAATCCCCGGAATCATAGGCCAGCTTGCCCTTGCCACCGGCCACCGTTTCGATAATCTCCTCAAAAGAGGCACTCTGCGCCTCCAGGGCCAGGCATTCATCCGCCAGCTTGTTTTTGACACATCGAACCGGGTTACTCAAAGAATTCAGCAGCAGGCAGGTCTCTGTCTCCTTGGTCTGGACCAGTCGCTCCTTGATAGCATCATGAGCCGGACATTCCCGGGTGGCAAAAAAAGCCGTTCCCATGAGAACCGCTTCCGCTCCCATAGCCATGGCACCCAAGAAGCCCTTGCCATCGCAGATACCGCCACCCGCAATCACTGGTATCTCCAGCTCCGATACGGCTTTGGGGATCATAACGAAATTGGCAACGCTTTCCATACCTATATGCCCACCTGATCCATATCCTATAAGGGTTACGGCATCAACCCCATGTTTCTGTGCGCTCAGGGCGTGTCGGACAGACGTCAATTTGTGGATGACCTTGATATCGGCCTCCTTCAACTTTGGCAGCAGGGGAGCCGGGCTTGTTCCGGCAGTTTCTACGACCCTGACACCTTCTTCACAAATTACATCGCAAAACTGCTGGGTTCTCTCGAGTATACCAAACTCCGGAACCATGGACAGGTTGACACCAAACGGCTTGTCCGTAAGGGTCCTCGTCAACCGTATTTCCTCACGCAGATCCTCCGGTGTCTCCAGCGATTCGGCGGTAATAAAGGCAATACCGCCGGCATTGCATATTTCGGCTACAAAGGCTGCGCGGCTGAGCCACTGCATACCACCGCACAGAATGGGATACTTGATGCCGAGCATTTCCGTTATTCGTGTTTTGAACATGTGTTGTCTCCTGACGTTCTTTGTGTTTTGTGTTTGGTGGTTAGCGTAAGCCAAGGTCTTGCTCTCCAGACCTCGGGCCCTCCAACCCTTCTCATTCACTCCTGGAACCTTCTATCTGCCATGAGGCTGGGAGGCTGCCATCAGCTGATAGCCTTCAACTACCCTCGGACCCTTGTATCACCCTCAAACCCTCAGACCCTATTTACTAAACGCCATCACTGCCTGGAAAAACTCGGGCGTGGTACAGCCGATGCTCTGGTTGCGGTTCTCTAACGCTACCGCAGCCTCCAGGGAAGGTGCATCCAGATTCTGGCGAATGGCCTCTTTGGTCATCCTGAGACCGAAGGGCGTTTTCCCCAACAGCGTACGCGCGGTTTCCAGGGCCTTGTTCATGAGTTCCCCTTCCCCGGCCAGACAACTGGCAAGCCCGATGCGATCAGCCTCTATTGCATTCACTGTCCTGCCCGTCATCAATATTTCCGATGCTTTGGCACTTCCCACCATTTTTGGCAGAAAATAGGTCGTCCCCAATTCACCACCGGACAGACCGATATTGATAAAAGACGGTATAAATGTAGCAGAAGGCCCGGCAATGATAATATCCGCTGCCAGTGCCAGACACATGCCACCACCGGCGGCAGGTCCGTTGACAGCCGCAATCACCGGCTGCGGCAGGCGGCGCATGCCGGTAATTACCCCTGAATATCGGTTCTGGATATGTTCCAGGTGCAGGGCAGCCGATGCAAATTTTTTGAGGTTTTCTTCGCTCATGAGCTGCTTGTCTTTGAGATCTGCCCCGGAGCAGAATCCCCGTCCACTGCCGGTCAGAATCAACACCCGCACCTGCTCATCCTTTTCCAACACATCATAAAGGGCATACAGATCGTCCAGCATCTGCAGGTTCATGGCATTCAGTCGATTAGATCGGTTCAGGGTAATCACGCCCAGCCCCGGCTCCGGTGTCTCGAACAACAGGGTTTTATAATCCATGGGATACCTCGTAGTTTTGATAGTTGCCCTGCGGGCATTCGCCCTACGGGCTGTTATTTGCACTTCGTGCGATATTCGCCCTTGCGGGCTGTCATTAGCGCTGCGCGCGTTATTTATTGTCGCTATTCGCTATGAGCTATAAGCCGCTTAAGGCTTACCGCTTATAGCTTGTAGCTACCCTCGTATCCCCCTCGAACCCTTGGACCCTTTTATCACGCCACCTCGATGATAAACATCAATTCTTCATCCTTGAGAGGCGACTCATTTTCGGCAACGACTTGCAAAATGGTCCCATTGACAGGAGACTTTACCTTCTGGAAGACCTTCATGGTTTCCAGGAGAGCGAGGACCTGTTTCTTTTTTACCACATCGCCCACTTCCACATAGGAAGGTTCTTCCGGCGACGGTCTGTTGTAAAAAATACCCGACATGGGCGCCTTGACCTGCATCAGTTTTTTTGTTTCGGACATGAGATGTCTTCCTTTCCTAACATTTTCGTTTAGAGATACTGTCAAACGCGGCTTGGCCGCTTGTCTGAGAACATACATTTGCCCTATGGTCTGTCATTAGCACTTCGTGCGACATTAGTCCTTCGGACGTAATTTGCGCTTCGCGCGTCATTTATTGTTGCTTAGAGCGGATAGCCACGATGTATGACACGAAGTAAATGACAGCGAAGCGTTATTAGCTTTTTAGCGGTTTAGACTGTAGGCTGTTAGGTGCCTTCCGCTAAATAGCTATTAGCCACCCTCCAACCCTTGTATCACCCTCGTATCACCCTCCAACCCTATCTCTTTTATGTCGGCCCCGTCCGGGAGTGCAGTTTGGCCCGTCTGGGGTGTTTTTCATGCTTGTTCTTCGTCATGGCCAGGGCTTCGATTATTTTTTTTCTGGTGTCTTTGGGCTCGATAATTTCATCCACCATCTGGGCGGACCAGCTCCTGGCCGTTTCGAAAACGTCGAGTTTCTCCCGGGACCGATTCAGATAGCCCTGGTAGGCATCTTCTTCGATACCTTTCCCATAAATCTCCCGGTAATCCAGGTTGCTTGCTTCCACCGCCATTCTGGCAGTTGGCCAGGCATAGGTCACATCGACCCCGATGCCCTTGACCATACCCATGACCATGCCACCGGTATCACCATAGGCTTCTCGAATGATGACACTGATCTTGGGGATGGTGGCCGTAGCATAGGTATCCAGGATTTTTCCAAAGTGCCTCAATAAGCCCCTGCCTTCCTGATCTTCACCCGGAACCACCGGGGGCGTATCCGTCAGCGTCACCAGAGGGATGCTGTATGCATCCAGGGCTTGTAAAAACCGGTAATACTTATCACAGGCATCGATATCCAGAAGCGTTCCCGCCTGGGCTGGATTGCTGGCAACAATGCCGGCAACCTCGCCGTTAAATCGGCAGAAACAGGTGATGATCTGCCTGGCATAATTATCCTTGACCTCGTAATAGCTACCGTCATCGACGATCTCCTGAATGACTGCGTGCATATCGTAGGCAATGTCGTACTCTTCCGGAACAAGCTGCATCAAGGCAGGGACCTCCCGGTCAACGTCGTCCCGGGTCACCACCACAGGGGGTTTTTCCCTGAAGTTTGATGGCAGATAGCTTAAAAGCTGCCTTGTTTTTGCTATTGTTTCTTTGTCATCGGCCCCGACGACATCACAGGTGCCGCTGTATTCCATGTGATAGTCGGCACCCCCCACATTGTCGGCAATCTTTTCCGATGTGGCGGCCTGGGTCATTCTCGGACCGCCGAGCCACAGATGGGCTGTTTCCCTGCTCATCAACAGAAAATCGCACAGTACCGGACAGTAGGCCTGGCCGGCGATACAGGGTCCCATGAGAACATTGATCTGAGGTATCATTCCGGAGTATCGGGATTCAAGGGCAAACCACCAGTCGATACCGGCCATGGGAACATCCCGGTAGCCGAGTCTTCCACCGGAAGAATCGAGCAGCCATACCATGGGAATCTGCCAGGCTGCAGCCATTTCGAGCAGTTCGATAAATTTCGTGGCATGCTGACATCCCAGAGACCCGCCCAGAACCGTAAAATCGCTGGCATAAACCGTAATCAGTCTTCCATCGACCTTTCCTGTTCCGATGACGGCACCATCACAGGGCGCATCCGTCTCTCTGCCATCGATCCTGGCACCCGTAGTATTGACAAACGATCCGAGTTCACTGAATGTCCCCGGATCCAGCAGAAAGTCGATCCGCTCCCGGGCGGTCAATTTTCCTCTTCCATGCTGTCTGTCAATGTGCTTCTGACCGCCACCCTGCAGATTCTTTTCCCTGATCACCTGCAGCCGCTTGATGGCCGCATCCATTTTTTTGCCCATAGTATGTCCTCAATGTTGCCCTGTGGACGTCACTTGCCCTGCGGGCTGTTATTAGCACTTCGTGCGTAATTTGTCCTTCGGACGTCATTAGCGCTTTGCGCGCCATTCTGCCCTGCGGGCGTAATTTTTCGACATTAGCGCTTCGCGCGTCATTTATTGCTGCCAATAGCTATTAGCCGTCAGCCACCCTCCAACCCTTTTATCACCCTTGTATCACCCTCGAACCCTGCTCCTATCACGCTGGTTTAATCGCCCGCTTCTTCTCCGGCAGGTATTCCTTCTTGTTCTGAAGTAAAGTGATCGCTTTGACAATCCGGGAACGGGTGTCCCGGGGATCGATCACTTCATGGGCCGTGTAATAGGTCGTCCATTGCTTGGCCAGATTCATGACAGAAAACTCTTCCTTGAGGATGCTGAGCAAAAAGTTATAGACTTCGTCGTAATTGCCCGCCTCCTTTGCCTTGGCAAGCTCCTTGTGAAATATCGCGTGAACGACCGTTTCCGGTCCAGTGGGCGCGAACTCGACCGTAGGCCATGCATAGACATAGTCAGGAAACATTTTCGAACACCCCAGAACGATGTTTGCCCCACCGTAAGACCGCCTCAATACCATGGTCACTTTCGGACATGTCAGGTGGGCATAGGAATGGAGCAGTTTGGCACCATGCCGGATAATCCCCAGCCTTTCCCACCTGTCTCCCGGTGGAAATGCCGTGGTGTCCACCAGGGTTACCAGAGGTATGTTGAAAGCATCCAGAAAACGCATAAAACGGTCGTATTTGTCGGACGAATCCGGTTCGAGAATCCCGCTCAATTCATCCGGGTTGTTGGCGACGACACCGGCAACGCGGCCACCGAAACGGCAGAAGCCCACCACGAGATGCGTTGCAAAATCTTCCTTTAATTCAAGGAATTCACCATTGTCGACGATCTTATCGATAACCTCATGAATATCATAGGTAAACTTCGGGTTGTCGGGCATAATATCCAGCAAGGCATCTTCCCTCCTCAGTGGGTCGTCACCTGTTTCAAGAAAGTCGGGTCCTTTCCAGCAGTTTTGCGGCAGATACGTCAGCAGCATCTTCATCTTTTCGATGGCATCCACATCACTCTCGGCAAGCATGTCACACTGGCCCGATTTTTCCATATGAAACACCGCATCCCCGGCATCGTCCGACGACATGTCACCCCCGAGCCACATAAACCCGGTGGCCTGATTGATGATCACAAAATCCGACAACCCGGGCACCAAAGACAATACCCCGGTGCAGGGCCCCAGCAACAACGTGATCCTCGGAATAATGCCCGAGTATAGACAGTAATTTCTTAAAAACCGTGCCAGCCCGTTCATTCCGGCATCGCCGCCTTTGAAACTGAGACGCTCTCCCGCCGAGTCTATGACACCGATCAGGGGTATACCTCTTTCCCCGGCCATGGCGGTGATGTCGGCCATTTTCCAGGCTGTCTGGTTTCCCAGGGACCCCGACATGACACTGAAATCCATCACATACAACGCCACAGGGCGACCATTGATTTCTCCAAACCCCATCACCACGCCGTCTGAGGGATCGGGTCTCTTTTTGCCGTCCAGTGACGGTCGGATATCGGTGACGATGGAACCGATTTCTTCAAAGCTTCCTTCATCGAGAATGTGCGCAATCCGCTCCCTGGCGGTCAGCTTGCCCAACTCGTGGATGAGGTCAATACGGTCCTGGCCGCCACCGATTCGGTTCTTTTCCCGGACCCTGGAAAGTCGCTGCATGTATCCATCGATCCATTCACCCATTATTTCTTCTCCTCAACAATTCCAATGGAGCATTTATAACCCATTAGTATTTATTATACATATAACGGGTCAGGTTGTTTAGGCTGTTAGCGCCTAATAGTCTAACCGTCTATGGCCTCGGGTCTAATGCCATTGAAAATAATCTCGCAAATATCTTCTGTGAGAGCATCCGGGTCGACAGCCCGATCAAACGTGATACCGGTCAGACACACCTGCTCGATACTTCCCAGGATAATCTGCCGGATAAGCTTGACGGGTATATCGTCCCGTATTTCTCCGTTCGATACGCCTTCTTCCAATATTTCCAGGATCACACCACTGTACACCTTGACGAGTTCATAGGTATCACTGTGGTAATAATCGTTGTGACTTCTCGCTTCGATGAGCAGTATCTTGGCAAAAACCCGACTCGTGGCATATACATTGATGTGAGACCAGATGAGTTTTCTCAGTTTGTTCAGGGCCCCCTTGATGCCTTTCAGATCGCCTTGAACCAGAACACAGTATTGTTCCAGGTATTCGCTCAACACCTGATGCAACAGGTCCCGCTTGTCTTTAAAATACTTGTATATCAGTGCTTCCGTGACACCGGCCTGTCTTGAAATTTCGGCAGTCGTTATGGCGTTGAACTCCTTTTGCTCGAGAAGATGCCTCAAGGCATCCGCTATCTTGACCCTCCCCGGTGGGAAAGGCTTTGATTTCAGACCGGGTCCCAATGCCTTCAATTTGTCTGCCATATCCATTAAGCAAAATTCTCTATCTTGGCAATCACACCCCGCAAAACTTCGTCTGCGCCGCCACCAATTGAAAGACCGCGGGCATCTCTGTAGTATCGGGAAACAATCGATTCCTTCATATATCCCATACCGCCGTGCATCTGGAGACATCCATCGGCCACCTTGTTCAGAAGCCGGCCCGCGATAAGTTTTCCCATTGAAATCTCCCGGGTAGCGTCCAGGCCGGCTTGTTTCATGCGAACCATGTGATAGATAAACTGTTTGAGACTTTCAATTTCGGTTGCCCAGTCGGCCAGGTGGTGCTGGAGCACCTGCCTCCTGATCAAAGGTTTCCCGAAAACGACCCGATCGCGGATATATGCAACTGTCAGATCGATGATATCTCTGGCAGCCGTACAAGCAAACGGCAGCAGTGAAAACCTTTCATGCTGAAACTGCTGCATCTGATAGATAAAGCCCTCACCTTCCCTGCCGATCAGGTGATCGGCCGGCACCTTGACCTGGTCAAAATACAATTCGGCCGTGTCGCTGATCCAAACACCGAGTTTCTCCAGCTTTCTGCTCACCCCCACACCAGGCAAGTCCGCCGGAACAACAAAAAGACTGAAGGAGTGGTAGCCGGGGTCCTCACTCGTTCTGGCAAGGAGGGTATAAAAGTCGGCCTGGGTCCCATTGGTGATATACATTTTTGAACCGTTGATCACATAATGGTCGCCCATTCTTTCGGCCGTCGTGGCAAGTGCCGCCACATCCGACCCTGCACCCGCTTCCGTCACCGCGATAGCACCCACCTTCTTCCCCTCGATGGCGCTTTTCAAATAGGTCTGCTTGAGGAATTCGCTCCCGAACTCATCGATGGCAGGTGTGGCCATGTTCGTCTGAACCGTGATGGCCACGGCCAGGCCCAAGGCCTTGATATGCCCGAGTTCCTCGAGAAATACTGTCTCGTACCAGTAATCAAGACCCTGACCGCCGTATTTTGGATCGTACCGAATACCGAGAAAACCGAGCTTGCCCATCTTCTTGAAAAGTTTCTTCAGGGGCGCGATACCAGCTTCCTCCCATTCGTCCACATAGGGATTGATTTCCTTATTTACAAAGTCGCGTACCGCGCGCCTGACCATTTCATGGTCCTTTGTGAAATAGAGCTGTTCGGATGTTTTGATGGTTTTCCCCATGGAAGAACTCCTCAATCCTGTTTTCAAGATAGTTAGTAATATTAACCTATAGGAAGTATAAAATAGACTTATTCACAATAAATCAGCAGATTAAATCAATAAGTAAACGTCACTAATCTTTTTGTCAAGTTGTTTTTAGGGTTGATGATTTCCCTCTCGATCGTTTTTAAGAATACCATCATAAGTGGTTTGTGATATATAGGGTTTGTTGAGTTTATTGAGTTGATTGGGTTGATGAAACAGAAAACGCTTCGCTGTCATTTGCTGCGTGTCATCTATATGTGGCTATCAGCTATCGGCGACAATAAATGACGCGCGAAGCGCTAATGTCGCACGAAGTGCGAATGACGTCCAAAGGGCAAATTACGCCCGCAGGGCAGAATGTCGCACGAAGTGCGAATGACGTCCAAAGGACAAATTACGCCCGCAGGGCAAAATGACGCCCGAAAGGGCAAATAATCCCATGGAAACAAACCCCAACCAGATAATCGGTATCATGGCTGACAGTCACGGCCAACCTGAAAGTATCGCCAATGCCCTGACCTTATTCAAGGAATACGGTTGTGACGCCATTTATCACCTGGGTGATATCTGTGATTCGGCACATCCGGAAACTGCCGACCACTGCGTAAACCTGCTGCGCAAAAACAACGTGTTGGGTATAAAAGGAAACAACGACCATCAGGTGGTGGTCAACCATGAGGGTCGTCGACAAACGGCCCTGGCGTCGACAACCATCGAATACCTCAAGCAACTCCCCATGACCATCGAACACGGGAATGTTGTCATGGCGCATTCCCTGCCCTTTATTAAAGAAAGGGGGCTATCCAGCATGGTGGGCGTTCTGGGGCCCGGCGAAGCCAGGTTGTTTTTTCAGAGCTATCCCCAGCAAGTCTTGTTCCGGGGGCACAGCCATTACCCGGAGGTCCTGCGGCAACAGGCGCACACCTTGGAAACCGACAAGGTATTACCGGAAAAAAGCATACCGTTGGCTGATATAACGCCCTGCATCATCACCTGTGGCGCTCTGGACCAGGGCTTTCTGATGACCTGGGAACCGGACAGGCAAATACTTACAAGCCATATACTAACTTAGAGCCGAAAACTATAAGCAGTAAGCCATAAGCTTGCTAAGCGCTTAAAGCTTATCGCTTACAGCTTACAGCTATAGAAAAATTGTCTTATTGTATTTTAACTCATTCGTGCTAAAATAACCGCATTCTACAGGCACATGTTGAACCGACCGGAGACTGCCATGGATAAGCACACATTGGATCGCTTGCCACATTTTCTTGATGTCCTGGGGCTTGATGAAGCCCCCATGGGTATCTTCTACACCGACACGAAAACCAAGGATGGTTTTTCACCCAAGCCCAACGATTTACCCACTCGGGAAAAGGAGATGCTGCAACGCTTTGACGCCTCTTTTCTGAAGACAAAGACCTGGTCCACGGTACAGAAAAAAATCGCCCGCAGCCAAAAAGCATGGGGGGAAGTTGAGGGTTGAAGGGTGATACAAGGGTGATAGGAGGGTTGGAGGGTAACTGACAGCTGATGGCGACAATAAATTACGCCCGCAGGGCAGAATGACGCGCAAAGCGCTAATGACGTCCGAAGGACAAATTACGCACGAAGTGCTAATAACAACCCGCAGGGCAAGTGACACACGGAATGTAAATGACTGCCACATCAAAAAGGGATACTATCCGGATCATGAAGGAGGTTAAATTCTCAAACCTCTGGATCAAAAAATCAGGCTGTTTCTGGGCAGGCTGTCTGGCTGTGATTATCTTTTTTGGCAGCCTGCCCTCAACAACCCAGGCCTGTCCCTATGACCTGCCTGCGGCAGTCATCTCCATCAAAGGCCAGGATCTATTTGTCGAACTTGCATTTACACCCGACGCAAGGTCATGTGGTTTGTCAAATCGTTATGCCCTTGGGGAAACCAATGGCATGCTGTTTCTGTTTCCAGAGTCCGGCAAGCGGACATTCTGGATGAAAAATACGCACATTCCCCTGTCTATCGCGTTTATGGATGATGCAGGCAACATCGTTAATATACATCAAATGGAACCTGACCAGACTAGCACCACCTACCATTCTTTTCAATCTGTCAGATATGCCCTCGAAGTCAATCAGGGCTGGTTCACATTGCACGGCATCAGAACCGGTGACAGGGTGGAAATGGCATTACCGGCAGTCTTGAATATTCAATGAAGTCGCTGCCGAAGAAAATCAGGGAGCCATTGAAGCCGGTATTGGAAAAGTATACCAGTCCTGCGGGCTCTGTCATAAGCGATACCGGGGAAAATTCTAACATAGAAGCCATCTCAAAAGTAGGATTTTGGTTCAAAGTCAAGGCGGGATCAAGTTTTAACCCGCAGGAATACTAATGTATTTTGAGGAGTTAAAACGGGAGCCCAACGCAGAATTTGGGCCAAAAGACATTTTTGAGATAGCTTCATAATTGGATCTGATGAGGGCCTTTATGAAAAAACGGACAAAAGACAACATTTTGGCAGCCTTTATAGGTGAGGCCAAAGCTTATTTCAGGCTACTGGCGTATGCCGAAAAAGCCGATGAAGAGGAGATACCCCAGATTGCGTTGCTTTTTCGCGCCATAGCCGAAGCGGAAAGGGTTCACGCCACGCGCCATTTAAACCTGGTAAGGGATATTCTGGTCAAAGATACCGACACGAACCTGATGAAATCTTTTCAGCGTGAAAAATCCGTCACTGAAAATGCATATCCTGATCTGATAAAAGACGCCGAAGAGGACGGGGAACAGACAGCTGCCCTGACCTTCAGTCAGGCCAGGGACGCCGAAGGTTTCCATCTCAAACTGTATGAACGGGCCATCTATCAGGTCATCAAGAATGAGGTCAAAGCCTACCACGTCTGCCAGGTCTGCGGTTATGTGACGGACAAAAAAATTCCGGACAAATGTCCGGTCTGCGGCGCACCCAGAGAGAAATTCAAGACCGTCAACGGTCAGAATGAGTATATTGGTGCTTGAACTACGCAGTTGAGATGCTATGGAGCAAAAAAAGACGGCTTAGTTCTGGTTGGTGATGATTTCGAACAAATACTTGGCTGCCGTTGCTGCACCTTCCAGATTAATTTCCGGTTTTGGCAACTTTGAAGAACAAAGCTGTCGTTTTAAAACTTGCGCAAGGTCTACACCTTTCATATCTTCAGCTTTACAAGTAGTCAGGCGGTCTCTGTTGAGAAAACTGAGTTGGGTCATGTGAGCTTGCTGTTCTTCGTCCTGCATTCCCCGCAACAGGACTACTGCGGGAATATTGGCATAGAATACATCGGTTAAACTGTTGTAACCACCGTAGATGACGGCTGTTTTCGCTTTCAACAATACTTGTCGATATTGTTCATCCGCTGGTGTCACCTTACAAAAAGGCAATTTTGCAAAAACGCTTTGAATCCACTTCTGGTTTGAAAGATCGTCCGCTGCTCCGATGAATAATCGCCATATCCCATATTGGGGCCCAATTTCATTTAACGCATAGAAAAGCTGTTTTATAACATGCTCTGTATCTTCCCCCAACCATGGAATTGAAACAACACCTGCGATATCATCGTTTGTATTGTTTCGCAGCGATAGCCATTGATCAAGCTCGGATATCCGGCACACATAACCGGTCTCCAGAGGCTGAATAGTGAAATGTTTTTTCAGGGCTCTCATCTGGTCTTTTCCCAGCAATCGACTGTCGCCATACCACAAAAGGTGCTTATAATGCTCTGTAAAAAGCCTTTTTGCGATGTCTGACCAGACTTGAGGAACATTACCCACCCAACCCCTCACACCCAGCACCCAAGCAGTATCTGTATCACGAGTTGCTTCTAAAGAAGGTACCAGCTCTTTGTGTTTCCCCTGGGGAGTATGATCGGCCAGGATACAGCGTGGGTGTAATACATCGACAAGATGTTTAATAATACGACTTCTACACGCACCCAACTCAGAATCTGCAAAATTGATGAAGCTTGATTGCCCGGTGGAAACGCCATGCACGACTTTTGTTTGGTAAGCGGGTAACTTCAACCAATCCAGAGGCACATTCTCGACGAGTTGTGAGACCATCCTACTGCCCGTTACAAATAACATTTTTAGCTCAGGATAAAGGCGCCGAACAGCCATACCGACAGCAATGCTACGGCTTGCATGACCTTGGCCACGACCGTCATGTGCATATATCAAAAGATCCAATCGGGAGGTAATCATGGCCAGAAAACTAAAGTTTTTATCGCCGCAATGTCAAGATAAATAAATCGAAAAAGGTTTACAATTGCATATCAGTAACATAAAAAGGTTTAGCTATTTTTTGCATGAGATCTTTTGAAAAACCCCGCAGCATGCGCAGCACTGCCGTACGGCAGAACCTACGGGGATAGCGCTCGCTGTTGCGGTTCAACAATCCAATATGAAAAAAGCAATGATAACGCTTTCCAACATAAAAGCATTAAATATAGAAGCCACATCGAGTTGCACTGCTCACTGTCCTTTTTGCAGCCGCCAGCAAAAAGTTCGCGACTACGGCGCCCATCGAATCAGCTTCTCCGACATTCAAAAATTACCCAAAGAGCTGATAAGTGGTTTGCGTAGAATCACCTTTGCCGGCAATTTTGGAGATCTTTCCTGCAATCCTGAAATGATTGATATTGTAAGTTATATAAAAGGGTTAAATAAAAATATCGTCCTTGGTGGTGAAACCAATGCCGCTACTCAAAAACCTGATTGGTGGCATGCTTTGGGAAATTATTATAGAGATGGGATGATGATCTTTGCAGTTGACGGTCTTTCAGATACCCACTCGCTTCACCGAGTGGGAACTGATTTTGACATGGTTATCGGAAATATACGTGCATTTACATCCTCCGGTGGACAAGCAACCTGGAAATTTATCCTTTTCGAACACAACGAGCACCAAATCAAACCTGCAGAGAAATTGGCAGAAGTATCGGGATGCAATCAATTTATCGTTGTATCTTCAAGGGACTATAATGACACTTTAAGAAAGCCAAAGACCTTTGATATTAAAATCAAAAGAGATATCTTTCGTCTTTATAAAGATGAATCGGTGGAAGCTTCCTGCAAACCCTTAGCCGATGGTTCGTTATACATCGCTGCAGACGGCACAGTACATCCCTGCTGTTTTGCCCATTGTATGTATGTCACGGAACATAATCAGCAGTTCCGATTCATACTGCCGCTAATTGAAAAATACAATGAAAGAATTAATTTCAAGACCCGGCAACTGGGGGATATTATACAGGGAAAGTATTTTCAGAACGCGCTGACCTTATCAAAAACCAATTCGTATTGCCGTACAAAGTGCAACACCCACAAGAAAAAAATCAGACAGAAGATGGTTTTATATCATAAACACTTTCAATAAGAAAATCGACCCGTCAAGAGACGGCGCCATCTTAACCCCCTATGAGAAATAGCTACCAACCGTTGCTGATCGATGAACGCTTCGAAAGACACAAGGATCATCCCCGTAGAAGATGAAAATTTTTTTTCACACACCATTTAAACCTTTAGAGCATCCTGCCCCCTCCGGTGATCTGATTATCGCTACTGAATTGATGACGTATTTAAAACAATGCCTTCACATCGTCCACCCTGTGGCGGCTGTTCGCTCTCGCTGGCTGTATTGGCGTCCCTGGCTTTGGCCAAAAATTCTCTCTGACTATCGACGAGCTGTTAAATCGATTAAATCCCGACAGCCCCATCTCTGGATAACATATCATAGCTACTACAAAGCACCCGATGTCCTGGGGCCTGCAGCGTGCAGAGCAACCGGTTTGCCGTATGTCATATTCCAGGGTATCTACTCCACCAAACAGCGACGGGATATCAAAACCTGGCCTGGATTTATGCTAAATCGATATGCGCTTCAGAAAGCACATCATATTTTTACCAATAAAAAAAGAGACTGGACGAACTTAAAACGAATCATACCGGAACATCGACTGACTTATTTAACGCCTGGTCTAGAAGTGAAAAATTTTATGTTTAACCAAAAAGTACGGGAGAGGGTTCGGCAGACCTGGAAAATCGGCGATACACCGGCAATCCTTACAGCTGCCATGTTTCGACAGGATGTTAAAACCCAAGGCCTTCTATGGCTGATTCGATGCTTGGGACACCTGAGAAAAACATTAGGAAATTTCGTTTTAATCATCGCCGGAGATGGTATAGAAAAATCAAAAATAGTTAGATACGCAGCAAAGCATCTGCCAGGCCAGCATCACTTTTTAGGCAAACTCCCTCGGGATAAGATGGTTGAATTTTACAGTGCTGGTGAGATATTTGTTTTCCCAGGCATCGATGAATCGCTTGGTATGGTTTATCTGGAAGCCCAGTCATGTGGTTTGCCTGTTGTGGCCTTTCGAAACGCCGGAATTCCGGAAGTAGTCATTGATGGCAAAACTGGTATATTAACAAACATGTTTTCAAAACAACAATTTATAAAGGCTATAAAAAAGTTGTTGCTCAATAATGTACTGCGGGAAGAGATGGGGCGTAATGCTCGTCGATATGTTCACGCACACCACAACATTGACATGAACTACCATAAAATGGAGGGAATTCTAAACACGATCGTGTCAGATAAATTTGTCGATTTTCCTAAAGTTGGGATGTAAATGACACGCCTGTGACTATTTCTAACATTGCAAAAGCCGGAGGGTAAACAACATGGCAAAAAAGACACCATCCTTAGAATTCACCTGAGGGAATATCCAGGTAATGGCGTTATCGCTACCATATTGCATATAATAACAATTCATTATCTATGCTTTGTCATGTTGTTTATGCAACTATAGGGTTATCTTCTCGATAACCTCACCTGCCTTGTTCAGCAAATAAAGCCTGAACCCGGCGCTGCCGGCGTGGCCCACCAGTTCTTCGTAAATGACCGCCTGGACTTCGACAGGCGTCTTTTTGTCCCTTGCCATGAGGTTCAAACACATCAGGGCATCTTCTTTTTCTAAAAAGACGGGAATAAAAGATATTCCCGTATCTGCTTCCTGTTGACCCAGATATTGTGCATTCTTATCCGGATTCTGTACGACAACATAAACCCACTGATCTTTCTTGATATGTGTTGGCATTCATAATCTCCTAATAAAATCGTGAAACGATTTTATACCGCTTGTCATAATAATGTTCCGAAAATAGGATGGCGGCATAAGGGGTTGTAGCAGAAAAAAGGTCCTCAATCGGAACGTTTTTCTGACAACCCCAATATATGACGCGACGTTGTCGCTCTTTGCTGAAGGGTTTTACCATCCGTTGTCTGACGGTCTAACCGTTAAAATATGACTCGAACAGGGAAACCGCCCGGTGGATATCAGCGATGCCTATATCCAGATGGGTCACCAAGCGAATGGGGTTTCCAATATCGATCAGCACACCCGCCGCTTTCAAATATGACGCGAGGGCATCAGGGTCGCCGGTTCTCAAGGACGCAAAAACCATATTGGTCTGCACTAAGGTCATATCGATATCGATTTCACCGATATTGGCAAGTCCCTGCGCAAGAACCATGGCATTGGCGTGGTCCTCCGAAAGCCGGTCGACATTTTCCTGTAGAGCGAGAATACCGGCTGCCGCCAGAATCCCGGCCTGGCGCATGCCGCCTCCCAACACTTTACGCCACCTTCGGGCTCTTTTCACAAGCTCCCTGGAACCGCACAAGAGGGATCCCACGGGCGCTCCCAGTCCCTTGGAAAGACAGATGGAAACGGAATCAAAATGACGGGAGATTTCAATGGGCGCAACACCCAGTTTTACGGCTGCATTGAACAGCCGAGCACCATCCAGATGACAGCTCAAGCCATGCGCCACGACCATGGATCGGGCTTTTTCCAGGTAAGCCAATGGTAAAACCTTGCCGGCCTGGGTGTTTTCAAGACACAGAAGCCGGGTTTTGGCAAAATGAATATCGTCCGCCTTGACAGCCTGAGCAACCGCCATAAGATCAAGGGTTCCATCCTTCTGGAACTCGATGGGCTGCGGCTGGATGCTGCCGAAGACGGCGGCGCCACCCCCTTCGTACTTATACGTGTGCGCCTGCTGCCCCACAATATACTCATCGCCTCTTTCACAATGACTCAGAAGGGCCATCAAATTGCTCTGAGTTCCCGACGTCGCCAGGATGGCGGCTTCCTTGCCCAGCATATCGGCTGCGAGGGATTCCAGGCGATTGACTGTTGGATCGTCCCCATACACGTCATCGCCTACCACTGCGCCGGACATGGCTGAACGCATTTTCTGCGTCGGTTGTGTAACCGTATCGCTTCGAAGATCGATCAAATTACTCTCCGCTGTCTGCACGTTTATAGCAGTTGTCAACATATCGTTCTAATTGCATTAGAAGGGATTTGAAGAACCACGCTGGATTCATAGAGTTAAATTATGCCCTTATAAAAGCGACGGAGTCGCGTCATATAACATCGTGTAACGATTTTATTTACATAGCGTACTTGTCCCGAAGAACGGCCAGCTTTTCCAGATACGGTCTTCGATAAATCAGTCCCTTTTGATTTCCAATTTCATAGAAGGAATGATCGATAAACGGACGAATATCGATGCCATAGGAATTTAACATCTCATCGTTTGCCATGTCGAGGGTCAGAACAGCGTAATAACTAATCAGCACCCGCATCTTTGAGTCCCTTCTCAGAAGGTAGCTCCGCCCTGCCAGTGTATTCAAAAAAAAGCCCGCGTATTGATAACGGTTTTCCAGAGAAGGAAGCTGAATGACCTTGTCGGGGCATCGATCTCCGGATGTCATGTAGGCATAAAAAATAGCCATAACCGTTTCAATGATATCCGACTCGTTTTTGAGGAGATTCTTGAGAATATTCACCCGCTCTTTTCCCAGATTCCGGTACAGGTGCGTGACATTCTGGATAAGCCGGATGAGATCTTCCATCTCACCCGAAAGCATCGGGGTGGACTGGGCCAGCTGTTTCGTGACATCGCCAATCAATTTATAACTGCCACCACTGCCCCTGTAAGATCCCATATAGTCCTGCTGCTCCACATAATTGAGAAATGTCTGCACTTGAAGCGACAGATCATTGCAGTCGGTGTCGACCCCAAAGGACAAATAATCAGTTTTTTCCCCGAATATTTCCGACAACCGCTGTTCATATTGCCCGGTATCCTTGAGTTGCATCAACTCATTCTTGATTGACTCGAGATCGGCACTCAGGACAGCTAACTCTCCATCGCAGGCTGCCTTTTCCTCTGATAAAACCCTGTCGATCCCGGCCTGATGCCATTTCCTGATTTGCATGAATCCCATGAAGAGAACCATACCGACAATCAGTACAGTTACCAGTACTTTGATAGTTCGATTCATCCTGTCCGTTCCTTCCCGGTTGGACATTCCCGATAGATAGACAACTTCCGTTATAGATAACTTGCTGAATTAAATATTTATAAATAGCTTAAATATGCCAAAGCCTTCTGGATGTCAAGCAGATATCCGAATCCGAGAACCCCGTGGCCGAACCGGCGCAGGAACCACATTCTCTGTGGTTTGCCAAGCCTTAGGGTAAATTCAGATATTGACTTTGCCGTGTAAACTCATATGATCGCAGTGCATTCGAACCCGGATCGCGGTTGATCATCAACCGGCAACCTTGGCAAAAAGGAGATTAACAGATGCGCATCGTTACGCGACCAGATTTTGACGGTATCGTTTGTGCAGTTTTGATTCTGGAAGCCGAGAATGTTTCACCTTCCGTGAAATGGGTGTCCCCCAGCGACATACAGCGAGGAAACATCGATATCCGCCCTGGAGATATCATTGCCAATCTTCCTTATCACCCAAACTGTTCGTTATGGTTCGACCACCATTTTTCAAACAGGGTACGGCACAAGACCGAGGGATTTTTTGAAATTGCACCATCGGCCGCAGGCCTTGTTTTTAAATACTATAAAGACAAGCTCCAAAAGGATTTCACGAAACTGGTGACCGAAACGGACAAGATCGACTCGGCAAATCTCTCTCTGAACGAAATTCAGACGCCTGAAAAATATCCCTTTATCCTGCTGTCCATGACCATTCAGGATCACGTTCCATCGGATGAGTCTTATTGGAACAAGGTCCTCGACCTTTTGAGAAAAAAGGACATTGAGACCATACTGTCCGACACCGAGGTCAGAAAAAGATCAAAAGCCGTCATTCATGAAAACGTCTCCTACCAGGCGCTGCTGAAAAAACATACCCAGCTTTTGGAATGTGTTGCCATTTCAGATTTCCGGAAACTTGACAGCATGCCCTATGGGAACCGTTTTCTGGTCTATTCCATGTTTCCAGAAGCCGTCGTGAGTGTCAAAATAGGCTTTGAAAATCCCAAAAAGGAAAAAATGGTCGTTAAGGTAGGTCACAGCATTCTCAACAGAAACTGCAGGGTAAATGTGGGTCAGATGCTTTCCTATTTTGAAGGAGGCGGGCACAAAGGTGCCGGTGCCTGCAGTTTCCCGGTGGAGAAAGCCGATGAATATCTACCAAAAATAATTGCTATCCTGAGAGAAAACGAACCTGACGGCAGCATTGTGGTCAAGATAAATCGTAGGGCTCAGGACCGCCGGCAAAGCCGTGATCGACGAAAGACATCTCCGGACCAAACCACTTCTGAGGGGCTATTGGAAAAAAGAAAAAGTGAACGAAGGAGCAACTCCGAGCAACGCAAAAACTGGAAAAAAACAAACACCTGGCAGAGCATTAAGATAAAAATATAGGATTCCAGGGGTCAAGGGTGATACAAGGGTTCGAGTGTAGCTAACAGCGGTGGGTGAAGGGCACATAATAGCATACAGTCTAACCCCCGCCCTTCGCTGTCATTTGCCATGTGTCATTCATCGTGGCTATCAGCTATCGACGACAATAAATGACGCGCGAAGCGCTAATGACGTCCGCAGGACTAATATCGCACGGAGTGCTAATAACAGCCCATAGGGCGAGTGTCGTCCGAAGGACAGATGTCGCACGAAGTGTAAATGACATTTAAAAGATAGGTAACTCGTAAAGCTATAATTTGTCCTGCTGTTTAGAAAAACACGAAAAAGGAATTTACTTATACCATGGAAGAAATCAGACCCAATCTTTTCAGGTGTGAAATACCGCTGCCTGACAACCCGCTGAAATATCTCAATTCATACATAATCAAGTCTGACAACAGAAACCTGATCATCGATACTGGTTTCAACCGCAAAGAATGTCATGAAGCCATGAAAAAAGGGCTTCATGAGCTCGATATCGATCTGAACCGTACTGATTTTTTTATTACCCACCTGCATGCAGATCATTTCGGACTGGTGGGGCGACTGGTTACGGACAACAGCCATCTCTACTTCAATCGCCCGGAAATGGAACTTATCGAAACCTGGGAAGGATTTGAACCGATGATTGCCTTTGCCGGGAAAAACGGCTTTCCTCGTGAAGACCTACGTGCCGCCCTTGCGGCGCATCCCGGCAACAAGTTCGGTACGGAATGGGCCCCGGCATTGGAAGCCCTGTCCGATGGCGACACCATACGCGTCGGAACATATGCCTTCAGATGTGTTGAAACACCCGGGCACACCCTGGGCCACACCTGTCTCTACGAGCCATCACAAAAAATCCTGATTTCCGGTGATCACATTCTGGTGGATATTACCCCCAACATTCAGTGCTGGTCGGACAGAGAGAATCCTTTACAGAATTATCTGAACAGTCTCGACAAAGTATATGCGCTCGATATTAGCATGGTCCTTCCCGGCCACCGGAGACTCTTTTCAGATCACCGCAAACGGATAGATGAGCTGAAACAGCATCACCAGTGTCGACTGGACGAGATCTGTTCAATTCTCCAGTCAGACTCTCCAAAGCATGCCTACCAAGTTGCTTCGGAAATGAGCTGGGACATCCGATGCAACAGCTGGGATGAATTCCCCATCGCTCAAAAATGGTTTGCCACGGGTGAAGCGATCGCTCATTTGAACTATCTCCAAAACAGTGGAAGGATCTCGAGAACAGATGCCGAAAACACCATTCAGTACATCCTCTAACCACGATATGCCTGTATCCATTGCAGACAGCTCCCTATATAAAATAGTCAACCCGGGCAGCATCGCCTTCTTTGGTGCATCCAACAACTTCGGCTCCATGGGTACAAACCAGCTGGCCTCTTTACTGAGTCTTGGGTTCGAAGGCAACATCTACCCGGTACATCCCAAGGAGACCACCGTGCTGGGATTAAAGGCATACCAGAACGTGGCGGACATCCCTGAAACCCCCGATCTATCTGTGATGATCCTGCCGACACGAATCGTGCTGGACACCGTGACACAGTGCGGAGAAAAAGGTATAAAAAATGCCATTATCGTCTCGGGAGGCTTCCGGGAAGTCGGTGAAAAAGGACACGATCTGGAACAGGCCTTGATCCAGATCACCCATCGATATGGTATGCGTTTTCTGGGCCCGAACTGTCTGGGGGTGGCAAACCCTCACCATAAATTCAATACCACCTTCCTGCCTTTCCAGGGGCAAGCCGGATACCTGGGAATGGTGTCGCAGAGTGGCAGCTTCATCACCCAAATGTTCGATTATCTTTCAAGAGTCGGGATGGGGTTCAGCACAGCCATCAGTGTCGGCAACGAGGCGGACATCGATCTGGTGGATGGTCTCAAATACCTTGCAGCATGTCCTCATACCAAGGTCATCAGTCTCTACATCGAAACGATTCGAAATCCCAGGAACTTTATTGAAGTCGCCGGCGCTGTTGCACCGATCAAACCAATCATCGCCTATTATGTGGGGGGCTCGGAATCCGGAAAGCAGGCCTGCCTGTCACACACGGGTGCCTTGTCAGGCCCGGATCGTCTCTACGACGGCGTCTTTCGTCAGACCGGCGTCATTCGGGCCCGATCCATTGAAGAAATGTTCGACATGGCTTCCGTTTTCGGCAGTGTGCCGGCACCCCAAGGGGACCGTGTTGTTATCCAGACCCATTCGGGTGGTCCCGGCGCCGTAGCCGCAGATGCCTGCGACAGGGAAGGGTTGAAAATCCCGGTCATGCCGGATGCCGTTAAGAAAAGACTTTCCACGCTGGTCCCCCACACTGGAAGTATCGGCAACCCTGTAGACATTACCTTTTCCAAAGATCGCCTGGCCTATTTTTCAAGCATTCCCGGCTGTCTCCTTGATGCCGACCACTTTGACATCCTGCTCATCTATCTGCTCCTTCCAAAACATATGTTCAGCCGAGTTATGGAAAGCATGGGGGTGCCGGAGAATCAGATCGCAACCGAGACTGAAAAAATGATAACTGAACTCGCCGACAAAATAGAAGAACTCGTCCATACGTATGAAAAACCCGTGATTGGCTTTTCCTTTCATTCTCATGAGGCATTTTTCATCAAGGAGTTACGGGCCAGAAATATCCCTGTCATGCAGAGTCCCCACAGGGCAGCCCGAGCCGTTGCCGCCCTGTGCCGGTACACAAAATGGCGGAAAGCCAGAAATGCATCTACAAAACATCCAGTCCATCCATCGTCAATATGATCATGTATATGTGTCCCCCCATCTCGATGATGTCGCAGCATCCTGTAGTGGACGGATTTTAAAACAGGTCGACAACGGTGAATCCGTTCTTATCGTAACGGTCTTCACCGAAACACCTGTCCACGGCCCGACACTCTCTTCCAATGATTTGAAACCGATCTTGAACTATAAACGCCGCCGTGGAGAAGACACCAGGGCCATGCAGCGAATGGGTGTGGATTACCTGTGGCTGGAGCATCCGGAATTTCTGTTTAGAAATAAAAGACCATGGGTACGCTTCCCAACTGGTCAGCCCGATGATCGACGAAAAGCACATCAGGACCGGCCTATCCACATACGCGAGCACTCTGGGCATGCCCAAAGGGGCCTTTGGGGAGCGCTTCTGGACGACACACAACCCGAACCGTTGAAGAACCCGGCAGTCACCCGGCAAGCTGGATTTCCCCTTTGCTCAGACAAGTCACGGGGGATGCGCTCGCTGTTGTGTTTGATGAAATATCCGCTATAGGGATAGAGGGTTTCTGTTTGAATTGGGTGGTGGTGTGTGTTATTTGAACCAACTGAATAAAGGAAAAAGAAAAAAGATCCTTAATCACGAAAGTACGAAATCACGATAAGGGCCATGAATAATTTCGTGTTTTCGTGATTTCTTTTTATTTTTGAGAAACGTTTTTATAATATCATTGAGGAGTATTTCATGAACAAACCAACCGTCGCAGTCGTTCGCTATGAAAAATCTTTTGAATCCGTCAAAAAAGCGGTGGAGCTTTCCAATGGTCTGAGCCGGCTACCGTCCCAGGCAAGGGTTTTTATCAAACCCAACATCGTATTCTGGACTCGATCCGTGGCCTTTCCAAAATGGGGCGTTATCACGACATCGCGGGTCATTGAAGATATGGTGGTGGTGCTGAAAGAACATGGTGTAGAGCACATCACCATCGGTGAGGGTGTGGTCATGAGAAATCAGAAGGACACTGAAACACCAGCGCATGCCTTCGAAACCCTGGGCTACAACGCTCTCAAAAAGCGCTATAATGTATCCAGCGTCAATGTTTTTGAGCGTCCTTTCCGGAAAGTCGACCTGGGAGAGGGCATCGCCCTGAACTTCAATCAAGATATCCTGGACAGCGACTTTGTTGTGGATATTCCGGCCATGAAAACCCACAATCAGACGGTGGTGAGCCTGGGCATCAAAAATCTGAAAGGCATCATCGATATGAAGTCCCGAAAAACATGCCACAATGCAGACCCGGTCAAGGATCTTCATTTTCATGTGGCGCGACTGGCTGACAAACTGCCGCCCATATTCACGCTGATAGACGGAATTTATACCCTCGAACGGGGTCCTGGCTTTGACGGCCGCATGCAGCGCTCCAATCTGCTGGTGGCCTCCGCGGACATCCTTGCAGGAGACATGGTTGGCGCCAAGCTGCTGGGATACGATGTTACAGACGTCCCTCATCTGGTTCATGCGGCCAAGAACCATGGTCGTTCAACCGATCTCTCAGACATCGAGATCGTGGGAGAAGCTATCGAAACAAGCGCGTCATTTCACCAACACGACTTTCAATACACGGTCAATGAGAAATGCTGCCTTCCGGTACCGCTTGCCAAACAGGGACTCGAGGGCATCCACTATCGAAAATTCGATTCCACTCTTTGCACCTATTGTTCAGGGATAACCGGTCTTGTGCTGACAGCCATCCGGTATGCCTGGAAAGGAGAGCCGTGGGAGGATATCGAAGTGCTCAACGGCAAAATCATGCAACCCACCAAAGGCATGAAAAAAACAATCCTCCTGGGAAAATGCATGTATCAGCTGCATAAAAACAATCCCGACATCCAGGAAATGATTGCCATCAAGGGCTGCCCGCCAAAGCCGGATGATATTGTCAAAGCACTTCACCAGGCCGGCATCGAAGCCGATCCAGGTCTTTTTGAAAATATCGATCAACTACCCGGTTTCTTCATGAGCCGCTATGAAAACAAGCCTGAGTTCGACGAAGACTTTTTCAGAGTCAAATAAAATCGTTTCACGATTTTATTTCTATATAGGTTGCCCTTTTTGTTTTATGGGTCCAAGAATCTCGGTAACATCGGATACTCCGGGGCTTCCTGCAAAATGATATTGACTGTCCGGTCATCGATCATTTCAACCACCCCCCAGTCATGAGTATCTTTCAACGCGTACCAGATTCCAATCTTGCGACTATTTTTATCAAGGATATCGGAACCGTTACCCCCCGTTAAATATGGTCTCAGATCGCCCTGAAAGTTCAGCCATCGATTGATCCTCTGCGGGGTTACAGTTACTGGATGCCAGTAATCCGACTGCAGGGTGTAATCCTTATGAAGGGCGATAACGACCCGCGGCCAGGTTGGTGACTCGGTGTAGAAATATTGATGGTCCGGAAGCACTTCGTTTCTTTCGAATAACGCCTTGACATCCGAATTGACCGCCAGCCGGCCATACGTGCCGCTGCAACCGGACAGCCCTGTCAGGCAAATCGCCACCAAGACCACCGCTGCCATCCGGGCGGAAAACAGGGTATGATATTTTGATTGCCTGTGCATTGCAGCACCTCTTCACACGCAAAAGACTCAACATAACTGGATATATCCCTTATAGAATATGCCACAATGTGTTTTTGTCAATCGAACCCTTATTAGCCTTTCAGCGGTTTAGACTGTAGGCTGTTAGGTGCCTTTCGCTCACTGCTGTCAGTCACCCTCCAACCCTTGTATCACCCTCCAACCCTTGTATCCCCCTTGTATCACCCTCCAACCCTTGTATCCCCCTTGTATCACCCTCCAACCCTTGTATCACCCTTGATCCCTTGAACCCTTCTTTTAGATAGCACTCGCTCCCCCGTCTATACCAATCGTCTGACCCGTGATAAAACCGGCACCGTCGGAGCACAAGAAAAGAACCGGGTGGGCCACGTCCTCGGGCTCTGCAATTCTACCCATTGGTATTGTCTTGATGATGAGTTGATAGAAATCCTCATTTGACCAGAAAGGCTCACTGAATGCGGTCCGTACCATTCCGGGTGCAACGGCATTTACCTGAATATTGAACAATGCCAGCTCCTGAGCAAGAACCTTTGTCATCATTTCGATACCGGCCTTTGCAATACCGTATATGCCCATGGCCGGAGCAGAACGACTTGCTGCCAGTGAAGAGATATTGACAATTTTGCCATGTTTCTGTTCCCGCATCAGCTGACCTGCTTTTCGGGAACATAAAAATGCACCATTCAGGTTGGTGTCGATGATTTTCTGCCACAAGGACGGATCTGCATCCACAACGCTTGTCACGATGTTCATCCCAACATTGTTGATGAGCCCATCCAATCTGCCGAATGTTTGCATTGTGCGGTCCATGAGGTTGTCGACATCTTCCGCCCTGGCAACATGAGCCGGTATCGCCATCAGGCGTTCTCCAGCATTGAGAAAGTCCGCAGCGGCCGAAAGGCTTTCCGCTTTTCTGCCGCAGATAGCGACCTTCGCGCCCTGCTCGAGCAATAGCCTTGCCAAGGTCAAACCGATACCCCGACTGCCGCCGGTAACAACGAATACTTTGTCCCCAAGTCCATAAGAAAGAACCTCGCCCATCCTGACCTCCCTATCAAATTGTTGAACGATTTTATCCTACGCGGGCGGCTGCGCCGCTGTATTAAGCCCATAGCTATAAGCCATTTGCACTGCGGTTGTAGGCCGGTGACCGTAGGCTGTACGCTACTAAATGCCTGACACTATAGCCTATAGAGTATGGTTTATACCCTTGACCACCAACCCCCCCTAGGATAAGCTTCCACTCAATTGGAAATATTCGGAAGTTATATCGGCAATCTGGTGCTTAGTCAAATCTAACCCGAATATTTCAGAATATTTCAAAGGATCTGACATGCGGGTTTACGCGGTGGCAGATATTCACGGAAAAAATGAACGGTTTGAACGGATCCGGAAAAATCTGTCGGATCTAAAGGCCGACATTCTCATTCTGGCCGGTGACATATCGAATTTCACTAAACCGGGAATGATATTGAGCAGACTCAATGCATTAGCGGTGCCGGTTCTGGCTATTCGCGGCAATAGCGATTTAAAAAGAGTCGACCGCCTGTTTTCAGCCTTCCCCAATTGTATCCCGATACACGCAGTTTGTACGATGATCAGATCGATTCCCTTCGTCGGTATCGGCGGCACCCTTCCAATTCCGTTTCGATCCCGCATCTGTTTCAATGAACAATCAGGCTTGAGAAAGATCGCGCCTATGATAAGCACTCAAACGGTTCTGGTGACACATACACCACCATACGGTTACCAGGATCTTGTCATGGGGCGTTTCCACGCCGGCAGTAGTGGTCTTCTTAGACTGATCAAGAGATGCCAGCCGCAAGTCTTGATCTGTGGGCATGTGCACGAGGATGGGGGCCTGTCTGCAGTTGGAAAAACACGCGTGCTAAATTGCGCCCTCAACAGAACAAACTCGGGAACTCTCCTGGTGTTCAAAAAGGGAAATCTTGTAGACCTCGAAATGATTTGAATGGAATTGTTGGCCCGAACATGATAACCAGAATAAATTTGCTCTGCGAATTATAGAATGCGACGTTGTCGCTCTATTATGATTTTATTCACCCTCTCCCTTTAAACCGGGAAATCGGGACCATCTTTTGAGAGACGGTGTTACCAATGAAAAAACCCAATTACATGGTTATTGCCTCCCGTAACAAGGGTAAAACAGCTGAAATCAGAGAACTCCTCTCCGGGTTTCCTATTACGATAAAAAATCTGGACGATTTTGGCCCCATACCGGAAGTAGAAGAAGATGGACAGACCTTTGATGAAAATGCCTACAAAAAGGCCAGTTTTACCGCCAGAGTTCTTGGACATCCGGCTATAGCCGATGACTCCGGCCTGGTCGTAGACGCCCTGAACGGAGCGCCCGGTGTGTTCTCCGCACGCTATGCTGGCCCTGACGCCACCAACGAAGAACGTTTTGGAAAATTGCTTCAAGAAATGGAAGGTGTCACCAATCGGAAAGCTGCCTTTGAATGTGTCATATCCATAGCGGTGCCCACCGGTCCGGCGCTCACATATGAAGGCCGGTGTGAGGGAATCATTGCGGAATCCCCCGCAGGCACCCGTGGATTCGGTTATGATCCCATTTTCTTTTACCCCCCCTTGAAAAAAACCTTTGCAGAGCTCACCCGTGAAGAAAAAGGTCGTGTCAGCCACAGGGGAAAAGCCCTTGCCGAGTTCAGAAACGAATTTGACAATATCATAAAGTGGATAGAGATTCATATGCCATAGGAGAGCAACCATGCTTCAAAATAACAAAGGTATCGACATTATCGTTGAGTTAGGTGGACTCAAAGGATATCAGGCAGCCGCCAGATATCTTGAATCGACCTTGACCGCTGAACATCTGGCCCGCATCCAAAAAATTAATAACACGCAAGTCATCATCAAAATTGCCAACGCCATAGCCATGTGCGGACCCGGCGACATTTTCGTCAACACGGGCTCCAAGGAGGACCGACAGTTCCTCCGTGAACTGGCCCTGGAAAAAGGGGAAGAAGCCCCCCTGGCAATGCCACGACACACCATCCATTTTGATCTGCCGGAAGAGCAGGGAAGAATCATCGACCGTACCTTTTATATCGCCAACGAGGATGAAGAAATCAGTTCGCTGGCCAATCGCATGGATCGTGTGGACGCCATTGCCGAGGTGCGCGACAAAATGTTTCAGATCATGAAAGGCAAAACCATGATCATCGGTTTCTATGTTCGCGGCCCCATTGGCTCACCTGTCTCCAACCCTGCCCTTGAGATCACCAGCTCTGCATATGTCTCTCACAGTGCGGAAATCCTTTACCGAAATGCCTACCTCTCTTTCGACCAGGAGGTAGAGAGCTCAGGTCATTTCTTCGTCAATGTTCACAGCGAAGGTCACAATCGTCCTGAAGACCTGCCCAATGCACGGGTATTCATGGACAGGAGTTTCCGGACAACTTTCAGTTTTAACTGCACCTATGCAGGCAACACGCTGCTGCTCAAAAAGGGAAATCACCGCTTCGCCGTCGACAAGGCCGTATATGAAAACATGGGCAACGAATTGTCCGAGCACATGTTCATAACAGGCATCCAAGGTCCTGGAGGGCGGGTGACATGGTGTACCGGTGCCGCTCCGAGCGGATGTGGCAAAACTACCACCGCCATGGCCGGACATCTTTTCGTGGGGGATGACCTGGCCCAGTTATGGATTGCCGAAGATGGCAGCATTCGATCGGTCAATCCTGAATGCGGTATTTTCGGTATTGTGGAAGATGTCAACTGGGACGGTGATCCCCAGTTGATGCAGATCTTGCGACGTGAAGGAGCGGAGGTGATCTGGTCAAATGTGCTCATCGATGACGGCCGTGTTCCCCATTGGGTCGGCAACGGTGAAAAACCGCCCGATAAAGGTATCAATTTTCAGGGGGACTGGTCCAAAGGAATGATCGGAAAAAACAATAAACCCATCCCCATGTCCCACCCCAATTCCCGCTGCACGGTATCGTCCACTGCTCTGGCAAACTATTCCGACTTTGCCGAGGATCCGGCTGGTGTCGAAACCCGTATCTTCACCTATAGTGGCCGCGACAGCGACACCATGCCACCGGTGTGGGCGGCCAAGAGCGCCGATGAGGGCGTGGTTATCGGAGCAACCATCGTCTCTGCCGCAACCGCAACCGAGGTTGGCGCCACCGGTGTCAAACGGGCCCCCTGGGCAAATGCGCCCTTCATTCCAGGTGCGCTTGGCGATTATATGAATGCTCAGTTTAAGTTTTTCAACAACCCGAAAATAGCTGAAGACAAGCAGCCGGTGATGGCAGGCCTGAATTATTTTCTGACCCATGAAGCCAGGGGTGGCGGCTCCAAAAAACTATTGGGAGAAAAAAAAGATGTGAAGGTCTGGCTGGCGTGGCTCGAGCGAAAAGCCTACAAGGATGTTGCAAGTATACAGACACCCATCGGCGAACTGCCTCTATTCGACGACCTAAAATCTCTTTTCAGATCCATCATAGACAAGACTTATCCGCTAGATCTCTACAATCAACATTTTTCGCTGTACATTGACAACATCGTGTCACGAATCGATCTGCAACTGGAGGCATACAGCAAGGAGCTGAGGATTCCTGAGCGTCTCTTCACCATTCTCAGGAGACAGCGCAAAGCGCTGCTGCTGCTCAGGGAAACGTATGGACCTGTTGTTTCTCCTGACCAGCTTCTGGAGGCACATTGATCCTGGAAGAAAAAAGCAGCTGGGCCATGGCCATGAAGGCCCTGGTCCACCCCCGCGCACTTACCATGCTTTTTCTCGGTTTCTCAGCCGGTTTACCGATACTGCTCATATTCAGCACACTGTCTGTCTGGCTGCGCGAAGCAGATGTGGAACGGTCCACCGTAACGTTTTTCAGCTGGGCGGCCCTCGGATATTCCTTCAAATTCGTCTGGGCACCCATTATCGATCGCCTGCCTTTTCCAGTCCTCTCCTCCAGAATGGGACGTCGACGAGGCTGGCTGCTGGTGTCCCAGATAAGTATTATCGCTTCCCTGCTCTTGATTTCTCTTTTTGACCCAAAATTCGCATTGACCATGACCGCCGTGGGTGCGGTTCTGATCGGTTTTTCGTCTGCAACCCAGGATATCGTTATCGATGCATATCGCATCGAATCCGCTCCGGCGGACCTGCAATCCATGCTCTCTTCCATGTATATCGCCGGTTACCGAATCGGCATGCTGGTCGCCGGAGCAGGATCGCTCTGGCTGGCTGACTGGTGGGGGCAGAACACATACGACGTGACTGTCTGGGCAAATGTCTATCGCACCATGGCCCTGATGATGCTGGTGGGTATTGTGACGACTTTCATCATCAAAGAACCTGTCGTGAAAGAATCCAGGGGCAGCGCCTTTCGGGGCACAAGTGACTATTTGAGATTTTTACTTGTTTTTTTTATCACCATAGGCGCTTTCATCATCGGCTTTTTCTTAAGCGCCTCATCAGCAGGTGCCGTCAAACAAAGCCTGGTCGATCATTGGGGTTGGACAAAACAGCTGGCAGGGTTTGTAACGGAAACCGGACGGCTAATTTTCAGTGTCCTTTTGGGTAGTCTTGCAACCTGGGGATCCATTCAGGCCCGCATCGTTCCGTTTGATCACATTAAAGAGACCTACATCGATCCCCTGGCAGATTTTTTTCAGCGTTATGGAACCACGGCACTGTTGATTCTGCTTCTGGTGGGCACCTACCGGATATCGGACATCCTGATGGGTGTGATTGCCAATCTCTTCTATCTCGATGTTGGTTTTACCAAAGCCCAGATCGCCACCTACACCAAATTCTGGGGGCTGTGGGCGACCCTTGGGGGCGGCTTTGTGGGCGGAATTCTCTCGATCCGCTATGGTGTTCTCCGCATTCTGTTTGTGGGAGCGTTTCTGGCGGCCGCCACCAATCTGCTATTTGCCTATGTCGCCGGCAAGGGCCCTGACGAAATACTGCTGCTCATGGTCATCATCGCCGACAACGGCAGCGCCGGAATCGCTGCAGCTGCCTTTGTGGCCTATCTGTCCAGTCTTACCAGTGTGTCCTTTACGGCCATACAGTATGCTATTTTCAGTTCCACCATGACTCTTTTTCCTAAAATTCTTGCCGGCTACTCAGGCAGCATGGTCGATAGCGTTGGGTACCCGCTGTTCTTTGTCGGTACGGCAATCATAGGTATCCCCGTATTGTTTCTGATTCTCTGGATCTATCGATTGCAGACCAGGGCGCAAGAAAACGAAGGTTCGAGGGGGATACAAGGGTCGGAGGGGAATTGAGTTCTTTGAGTTTGTTGAGTTTCTTGGGTTTCTTGCGTTTAAGGAACAGAGGCGTGTTAAAAGTTGTATACTCTTTGCCGGGGACAACTCAATAAACACACAAACCGAAACACACTAAACAAGTATGCTTCGCTGTCATTTGCTATGCGTTATTAATAGTAATTTACTTCGTGTAATTAATTGCAGCTATCTGCAACAATAAATACCGCCCGCAAGGGCAAATAACCATAAATTACAGCCGAAGGCGAAATATCGCGCGTAGCGCTAATGACGTCCGAAGGACTAATGTCACACGAAGTGCATATGACTTCCGAAGATAAAAAAAGCATTACAAGACTACAGGACCTCAAAATAGCCCGTGAGCGACTCCTGTCTCTCCCGTCCGATGCTGCCCTGGAACACCTGCTTTCCGATAAAAGTGCCATCGCAATCGTGCATTCCTTTCCCCCGGAAGATCTTCACCTGCTTGTTCGCGATATCGGTGCACAAGATGCCCTGCCCCTGCTGGCCATGGCATCGAACAGGCAATGGGAGTACATCCTCGATATTGAAATCTGGCATAAGGACCGCATGGATTTCTCTGCTGCCACAGAATGGCTCAGCCTGCTGCTTTCGGCCGACTCCACCAGACTGGCTGAATGGTGCGCCAGGGAAAATGACACCTTTCTCGATTTTTATTTACTACACAATATCGAGGTGAGGATTCGTGAGCATGATGAGAGCCCTTCCGAACTGGGAGAGGACTTTATCACCTTTGACGACACCTTCTACTTTCGAATCCTGGACCCGGCCTTCCAACCGGAGACAGATGCAGATCCGGAAACCGTATCACACAGCGATCAATACCTGGAAGACCGCAGGGAGTTTCTGATACAGTTGCTCAAGCGTTTGTCGGACTTCGATCATTATCGCTTCCAGAACATACTGCTCGAATCAGCAGCCATCATTTCCGCGGAAACCGAGGAGGAAATTTATCGTCTGCGTAACGTCCGTCTGGCGGAAAAGGGCTTTCTTCCTTTTGATGAGGCCGTGGGTATCTACCAGCCCTTGACGGAAAAGGAAATAAGGAAACGAACCAGAAGGTTTCAGACCGAACCAGCGGCAGAAGAAAATTTCATGCCTTTACCTTACTACGCACAAAATCTTCTGGAGCCTGACGGTACTTTCGCCAAGGCCATCTCTTCGGTAAACGACGAGAACTCCCAGATGCACTTGCAGGCCGAGTTTGCAGGCCTTTGCAACCAGTTGTTGATAGCGGACCAAAAGACCATCAATGGACAACTGGGATTGCACGATGCCGTAAAAAAAGCATCCGGGTATATCGGTATCGGTCTCGAAACACTCTCGGGCAGTAAGGTCGAACAGATCGAACGTTACCCGCTCGCAGACATTTTCAGGGTCGGTTACGGCATGGCCCTCCGATTAAAGTGGCGGGCTGAAAAATGGCGCAACAACAGCTGGTTCAGGGCCCAGGGGCTGCCCCTCAGCTTCTGGGGTGAGAACTGGCTGGGTGTCATCGGTGGGCTGCTGATCAAAAAACCACTCTACTTCGACAAATATCAGACCGACACATTTTACCGGGAATTTTACACCACCCAGGACATTTCCATGACGGATAGGATCCTGACGGAAATTATTGCCTTTGACGATTTACTGGCAGCATTGTCACTCGAAACAGGCCCAATTCCACCCGGCAGCCTGCTGACCTATAAGAACCTCCTGCTGACACACTGGGCAAGAGAAACCGCCGATTCAAAAGCAGGCAAAACAGCATTGTCACCCCTGCCCCTGGCGGTCTTCAAATCCTTTTTCGACACCCTGTGGCGCAGACCTGAAAAACCCAGATCCATTAGGCTTTCAGTGAAAAGTGATTTCCTGAAATGGCTGGTAGACAAGAGCGGCCTGACAGGCACCCAGATTGCAGAACACTGCGGGAAGACCTTTGAAGATCTTTTTTCAGAAATCGAGATCGAGCTTGGGATGGTATCCAAAAATGATATCGATCCCCGTTATATTCAGCTCTTTCTCATCTCCTGAACCAGGAATATTCTCTATTTATCGAAGAGAGGAGAGGAAAATGAAGACTTTTGCCGAGAAAGCCTACGATCTTTTAAGAAAGGTGCCGAAAGGGCGCGTAACGACCTATAAAGAAATTGCCCACGCCCTGGAAACCAGAGCATATCGGGGGGTCGGGCAGGCCATGCGAAAGAACCCCTATGCACCCGAGGTTCCCTGACACCGGGTTGTTGCCACATCCGGTCGGATTGGGGGATTTCAAGGAATGACATCGGGAACCGCTATACAAAAAAAAATAAATATGCTCAAAGACGAAGGGATTGAGATCCGCGGAGGGAAAATAAGGAATTTTGAAGAAATTCTTTTTCGGTTCTCCTAATAACTGTATGTTGCATGATTAAAGCATTATGCTATCGCAACGGACGGAAAGCGGGATCGGTCGGTGTGGGGTAGGAATTTTGCAGCACTAAAACGGTTCATGAACGTCTGGTTTACATTCAGTTCCAGGTAGGTTATTTTTTCTTTTATGCCTTCGATTGTCGCCATGCTTTGACAGGATGTGAGAACCCGTGTCGCTCCTTCAAGGGACGTGTTTCCCAGGGATTGAAAGGTATTTAGCGGCAAATCCGGCAACATGCCGATGGTCACAGCGGATACAGGATCGATAAACGCTCCGAATGTTCCTGCCACATGGAAGGTCTTCAAATCCATCAGTGACATACCCACAGATTCTGTGATGGTCTCCAGGATTGTGAACATGGCGGCCTTGGACCGGATCAGACTGTCCATATCCGCCTGGCTGATCATCAGTGGCTGTCCTGTCCCGGATTCATCGGCCGAAACGATTTCCAGATATGGTATTTGCGATTGCATGCTGAGTTTCCTGCCGCAGATATCGGGAACAAACCGGCCTCTGAGATCGATCATGCCTGCGAGAAGCAGGTTTGCGGCAAGATCGATCATACCGGAACCACATATCCCGATGGGCAGCATCTCGCCAATGGTGTGAACCTGGAATACCCGCGTTCCGGGATCGATGCGCAGACGGTCGATGACACCCGGGCCGGCCATCATGCCGATCTGGGCCACACCCCCTTCAAGTGCCGGCCCGGCGGCACCTGCACAGGCCACCAGCCAGCTGTCGTTGCCCAGAACAACCTCCGCGTTGGTCCCCACATCCACCAATATGGCCAGATCCGCCTGCCGGCTGATTCCGCTGTGCAGAATACCGGCAATCAGATCACCACCAAAATAACTTCCGATATTGGGCAGGATAAAAACCCTGCCGGCAGGATTGATCTGCAGTCCGTATGCGTCAGCCCTCTGAACATCAGGGCTGTTGACAACCGGAATATAGGGCTCCCTGATCAGCCATCTGGGCGACAGCGCCATGAATAGATGCGTCATACTGGTATTGCCGGCAAGGGCCATGAAATAAACGTCACCTGTGTCGAGTCCACAGGTGTTACAGGCATTCCGGATCTGCTCGTTCAGCGCATTGATGATCATCCGGTTGAGGTTTTCAAGACCGCCTGGTTGATCACAGGCATGGATCCGTGTCAGCACATCAGGGCCGACACTGAGCTGAGGATTGTCAAAGGACGTCTCAAAAAGAATCTCGCCTGTTGACAAATCCACCAGCCTGATCACAACCCTGGAAGTCCCCAGGTCAACGGCCACCCCGACCATGCGTTTGGTCTCCAATGGATTCGAAATGCCGGTGAGATGCCATAGATCGGCATCCCGTTCCTTTATGACCACACAGCGTGCCGAATACCCCCATTCCCGCAATCGAACCGGCAGTTCGCGCAAAACATGCAAATCGATTTCTACACTCTGGGTATTTAGCTGCTTCTTGAGTTGATTTTTCAGGCGATCAGCATCGGCGGTGTTGTCTTGAAGGCTTGGGGGAGACAGACGTACCAATCGAATCCAACCATCAGTGGCGCCAAAAGCGTCTGTTTCCATATCTTTTCGATCCATGTTTTCAGGCAGGTAAATCAAATTTCAAATGACATCTCGCTTCCGACAGCCATACATTCGAAACCAAAGCCTTTCCTGTCTATCTCCTGCCGGCAGGCATCCACAATCGCATCCATTGCATCGTCGGTGCGATCCTGGTTTAAATGGAAAAGGCCCAGTTTTTTTACTTCTGCCCGGGATGCCAGCTCAAGAACATCCGCATAAGAGGAATGCCCCCATTCGATATAACTCTGGTATTCTTCGGGTGTGAATTCCGCATCGTGGATCAGGAGATCAGCATGCAATGAAAACGTGGCATAATCGTTCAGCGTAAGCCCGTTGGGATGCATATAACCCAGTTCGTTATCCGTTAGAAATACAAATGATTTTTCATCTTCAATAAACTTGTATCCCCTGCCACCGTTCGGGTGATTCAGATGGATGGGAACAACCGTTACCGAGCCGATTTGAAATTGATAGGGGCAGCCATCTTCATAGGTAAATTCAGCACTCAAATCAGAATATTTCACCGGAAAATGAGGCGGTGTCAGAACGCGCGTGATCAGTTTTTCAGCATACATGCCCGCGTACGGGCATCGAAACACCTTAATTTTTGTTCGGTTGCTGAACAACGGTTTGAAGAAAGGCAAGCCCATGATATGATCCCAGTGGGCGTGTGTAAAAATGAAATTATAGTGATGAATGCCTTCTTTGGTGAGCTTGTTTCCGAGTCTTCGAATCCCGGTGCCGGCGTCTACAATGATGATATCGCCACTTCTGGCCCGGATCTCGATACAGGCAGTGTCGCCGCCATATTTGATGTACTCTCTACCCGAAACAGGTATGGATCCTCTCGACCCCCAGCACGTGATGTACATTGACCCTCTCTCGTTCCATTTATTCGTGCTTCGGCAACTGATCCAGATACCAGTCCATTGGGTCCAGCAGGGTATACCCCATCTCCTGCAGTTTCTTTTTTACACGGCTTATGTTCTGGGTCAAAAGATAAGGAAAAACGGCCCGCTTGTCATTCTCCCAGTATCTGGCAACCAGGATACTGCCAAAAGAAATGCCTTCCTCGGTGATGGCATCGACAATCTTTTTCATCTGCCCTACCTTTTCCTCCACCAGGATACAGAGCAGCGTTCCGGGTTCACCGATGCCGAGAACATTTGTAAACGCCCGCAGCAGGTCCCGGACAGAAATGATGCCTTTCAGTTTTCCGGTATCGTCGACCACCGGAAAAGCCCCGATGCGTTTTTCCTGAAACAGCAGCAGGGCATCCTGGATCGTATCGGAGGGAGAGATGGTGAAGGGTTCAACCGTCATGATATCCTTGATTTTAAACCTGGAATACTTATCCTGTTCTTTGGTACAATCAGGATTTTTATAACAATCGTATGGCAGAACACTTCGAACATCACGGTCGGTGACAACGCCGACGAGACGGTCTTCCCCATCGATAACCGGTAAGTGACGAATCTGATGCGTTGCCATCATTTTCTGTGCTTCAAGGACGGTTGCATCCGGTTGAATCGTGACAACCTTAATTGTCATGGATCTGCTGACAAACATTGGGGCCTCCTGTATCAATTTATATAATTGAGTAACGATTTTATTGATGAATATGTCCGTTCATTAATACCTGAACATGGTTACGCGCCAGTTCCGGGAGCCGTTTGAGGCTGTAGCCACCTTCCAGAACGGAAATCAGCTTGCCATTGGAATGATCTTCGGCCAGTTGAAAAATTGTTTCCATGATCCAGGTAAACGCCCCGGTGGACAGTTTGACATCTGACATATCGTCGTCCATGTGCCCGTCGAACCCGGTTGAAACCAGAATCATGTCCGGTTTGAAATGATCAAGTGCCGGTACCAGATCCCTTTTGACATAATGCCGATAGTCCTCGTCCCCCTGCCCCGGAAGTACGGGTGTGTTTTTGGTAAACCCGTAACCATCAACGGATCCCTTCTCAAATTCCCTGCCGGTGCCGGGATAGGCAAAGGAAGGATGCTGGTGAATGGAGTAGTAAAACACCGAAGCATCTTTTTCAAAGATATGCTGGGTCCCGTTTCCGTGATGAACATCGAAGTCAATGATGCCGATCTTTGGGATCTTCCACCGCTGTTGCAGGTACCTTGCGGCGATGGCAATATTGTTGAAATAGCAGAACCCCATGGCTTCGGAAACTTCAGCATGGTGGCCTGGCGGCCTGATAGCGCAGAACACGTTATCTATTTCGTTTTGCATAACCAGGTCCACCGCCTGGAGCACACCGCCGACCGCCAGCAGCGCCGTCTCGTAGGTATCCGTACACATCCTGTTGTCCGGCGAATCCAATGTGCGCTGGCCCGAAAAACAGGCTTCCTCAAACCGGCGGATATAATCCACACTGTGAACCACTTCCACCCACTTGAGCTCAGCCCTGACGGCCGCGATCATCCTCAGCTTCGGAATCAGTCCAGCCTCCTCGATACCTTGATAGATTGCCTGGAGTCTCTCGGGCACTTCCGGATGATAAGGCCCTGTGTCATGAAGAAGATACCGCTGATCAAATAAAAAACCTGTCTTTTTCATTGTCATGTGGTCTCAACTCTTTGGTTTATACTGCTCTGAGCGATTTAATTTCAGGGAATAATTTTATTAAAGATATCAAATGCTGACTGAACAGCGTTGTTGTCTTCCGGCAACTCGATGGTGGCACGTCCTTCAAGATCGAACTCGTAGACAGTCTGGTCTTCCGGTATGGTCCCGGCAAGTTCGAGATCTGCGTCTTTCAGCATTTCATGGATAACCGGTGCAGGGGCGTCTTTGGACTGGTTCAAAATCAAACAACTCCTGCCCACGCCGATATTCAATTCCTTTGACAGTTTATCTATCCGTATGGCAGCCTGAAGTCCCCTTCGGGAGGTATCGGATACGATCACAAGAACATCGATATTACTGGTGGTCAATCGGCTGATGTGCTCCATTCCAGCTTCATTGTCCATCACCACATAAGGATAATTTTTTGTCAACCGCTCCAAGAAACCCGTCAAAAGGGTGTTGGCGGCGCAATAGCAGCCGGAACCCTCGGGTTGTCCCATAACAACCAGGTCATACCCCTTATCTTCAATGACAGCCTGCTCAAATTTCATGGACATGAAAACATCTTTTGTCATGCCGGTGGGTACCTGCCCCTTTCTCATTTCTTCCCGGGCTTCGCTCAGTGTTCCAGAAACCTCGAGTCCCAGCACCTCATTGAGATTTGCATTGCTGTCCGCATCTACGGCAAGCACCGGTGTCTTGTGATGCTTCACCAGATATTTTATGAGCATGCCTGCAACTGTGGTTTTACCTGTGCCGCCCTTGCCTGCGAGCGCTATCGATACTGGCATATGGCTCCTTTCTCTTTTAAGCTATAAGCTTTAAGCAGTTTAGCCGCTAATAGCTTACTGCTTAAATCTCGAAAGATGAACTTATGGCAGAATGCGCGATCAGTCAAGTCCCTTATCTCCTTGCAATACCCATTGGCATATGTTACTTTTTTTTCGTTGGAAAATATGTGGTGAGAAATGTTGATATCGTTAATGATTTAGGGAGATTGACAATGGAATTTGAACTCAGCAAGACCCAAAAAGACATTCAGAAGGCGGTCAAGGATTTTACAAAAGGCGAATTTGATAAAGAACTGGCACTTGAACTTGACAAGAAACATGAATTCCCACGAAAAATCTGGCAGAAAGCGGGTGACATCGGGCTGATCGGGGTCCATTTTCCCGAAGAATATTCCGGCCAGGGCATGGGCAGTCTGGAAGATATCCTGGTCATCGAAGAGTTATGCCGCAGTGACTCCACCATCGGGAGCGCCGTAGCACTCTCCAGTTTCGCCTCCGAACTCATCATGCACAATGGCAGCGATGAACAAAAAGCTAAATGGCTGCCCCAGGTAGCGGAAGCCAAAATCCTTTCTGCAGGCGCCTTCACGGAACCCGATCATGGATCGGATATCACCTTCATGGACACCACTGCCGTAAAGGAGGGGGATGAATGGGTCATCAACGGCGCCAAAACCTTTATTACCAATGGGGGGCTTGCTGGATTCTATTCGGTCATGTGCCAGACAGATCCTGAAGCAAAACCATCTTACAGGGGCATCAGCATCATTCTGGTGGAAGCTGACCGGGAAGGATTGACCACCGTAGACCTGGGCGACAAGATGGGTATCAACATGATGGCCACGGCGGAAGTCGTTCTGAAGGATGTGCGGGTGCCCTTGGCCAACCTCATTGGGGGAGAAAACAAAGGCTTTTATCATGTGCTGCATTTCTTTGACGAGAGCAGAATTCAGGTGGCAGCCCAGGCGCTGGGAACCGCTCAGGGTGCCTATGACCGGGCTCTTGAATATGTCAAGGGACGGGAACAGTTCGGTAAAAAAATCGCCCAGTTCCAGGTGACGCAGCACAAGCTCGCCGATATGGCCACCAAAATTGAGCTGGCCAGGCTGATGACCTATAAAGCCGCCTGGAATTTCGACCAGGGTCGAATCGATCCCAAACTTACCTCCATGGCCAAGATGGTGGCTGCGCGGGCGGCAGTGGAAGTTGCCGATGAAGCCATTCAATTGCACGGCGGGTACGGCTATATGAAAGAATATGAAGTGGAACGGTTCTACCGGGATGCCAAAATCACCGAGATCTATGAAGGAACACGTGAAATTCAGAAAAACACCATTGCCAGCGCCATTTTGGGAAAAATGAAATAGGAGGAAACCATGTATGATCTAATCAGAAAAGGTATGCTCACGGGTATCGGCCTGGCTCTCAAAACATGGGACGAGGTGGAAGCCCTGGCCAAAGAACTGGAAAAAAAAGGAGAAATCCCCAGAGAGGAGGGAAAAACGTTCCTGAAGGACCTCGAAAAAAGGTATTCGGAAGCGCAGACCAAACTGGAAAAAAGAGTGGAAAAAAGTGTCAACGAATTCTTGAAACGAGCGGATATCGTCACCGGTGAAGAGCTCAAAGGGTTAAAAAAGGAAATCCGGGAACTGAAGAAAATGATCAGCAATCAGGATGCCAAATAGGCTCCATGCTCAGCATACGCAAAATCGGTGTTATCGGCCGGACGTACCGCAACCTGAACCGTTACCGACAGATTCTGGGTGTTCTCATCAAATACGGGTTTGGCGACCTGGTTGAAACTCTGAACATCGAGCAGTACATCGAAATCGGTCTTCAGATGATCAATCGGAAACGCCGGGAACGTGTTGAGAAATCATCAAGAGCCGAGCGGGTCAGGATGGCATTCGAAGAGTTAGGTCCCACCTATATCAAGCTGGGGCAGATCCTCTCCACGCGGCCGGACCTCGTGCAGATCGATTTCGTCCACGAGCTCTCGAAACTGCAGGACGAGGTGCCTCCTTTTCCATTCGAAGATGCCAGGCAAATCGTCGAATCCGAACTCGGGGCGCCCCTGGAAAACATCTTCGCAAGCTTCGAGGAAACACCCCTGGCCTCTGCCTCCATCGGCCAGGTACACCGCGCACGTTATCTCGACGGCGAGGATGTCGCCGTCAAAGTTCAACGACCAGGCATCCAACGACTCATCGATATCGATCTTGAAATCATGCTTCATCTGGCAACACTGGCCGAAAACCATATCGAAGAGCTCTCTTTCCACCAACCCGTAAAGATTGTCGAGGAGTTCGCCAAGACACTGGAGCGGGAGTTGGATTACACCATCGAAGCGACCAATACTGAACGTGTTTCACGCCAATTTCTTCACGACCCCTCCGTCTATATTCCAAAAGTTTTCCGAGAAACCACGACCTCCCGCGTACTGACAACAGAACTGGTGCAAGGCATCAAGGTGTCCAGGCTGGATCTACTCGACCAGGAAGGCTACGACAGAAAAATGATCACATCCCGGGGTGCCCATGTCTGTCTGAGCCAGATATTCGATCACGGATTTTTCCATGCCGATCCTCATCCAGGCAATATCTTTGTCCTGCCGGACAACGTGATCTGTCTGCTCGATTTCGGCATGGTGGGAACCATTGACCGGAATACCCGGGAGGATTTTGTCGAACTCGTGGACAGCATCATGCGAAAAGACGAAAACCGTGCGGCCGGCTGTCTCCTCAAGATCACCACCTGGGATGAAGAACCAAATATGCGCTCCTTTGAAAAAGACGTGGCCGAATTCATAGGGCAGCATCTTTACAAGCCCTTGAAGGAAATAGAACTGGGCAAACTGCTGCAACACCTGCTGGAACTGGCCGCCCGTTACCGTTTGAGGATCTACCCCGATATTTTTCTCATGATGAAGGCACTGAGCACCGTGGAAAGCGTGGCCTGCAAACTGGACCCTGATTTCGACATGCTGCAGCACGCAGAACCCTTCATAAAAAAAATAAAACTCCAGCGGTTTTCTCCCGGAAGACTCGAGAGTGATGTCCTGTCCCTGACATCACAGATGTTTACATTCCTCAAAGATTTTCCAAAAGATCTTCTCGAAATCACCCGTTTGATCCGCCAGCGAAAACTCTCTTTTTCTCATGAACTGCAAGGGCTCGACCAGATGCTATCGACCCACGATCAGATCAGCAACCGGATATCCTTTTCCATTATCATTGCCGCACTCATCATCGGCTCAGCCCTGATTGTTATCTCCAAAACACCGCCTCTCTTCTACGGCATCTCCCTCATCGGCATCATCGGTTTTCTGGCTGCAGCCATCATGGGTATCTGGCTGCTGGTGGCCATCTTGAAAAAGGGCCGTCTGTAAATGCGATTACAAAGCGACACCCAGATAACGATCAAGAATACGGTCATCGGTGGTCCTGATTTTCTGATATGCATGCCCCTTTTGGCAACGGGAAAGTCGGATCTTTTCAAAAAGGCGGCCACCATAAAACGATTTGATCCGGATTTGCTGGAATGGCGCATCGACGCTTATGGCCATGTCCAGAATATCAACCACAGCCTGGATACCCTTGCGGAATTGCGAATACAATTCAGCGCCACCCCTCTTATTCTTACCTGTAGAACCCACTCGGAAGGCGGTTTGAAAAAACTGACCAGCGACCAGAGGCACGATTTACTTACAGCGGCAATGACATCCGGCAACCTGGATATCGTTGACATCGAGTTGTGCAATGATGTCGATTTTATCGAGTCCATCATGACAACAGCCAGAAATTCCGCTGTGCGCATTATTCTTTCTTATCATAATTATGAAATGACCCCGGATGAAACCTTTATTTTCGACACACTTCTCAAGGCCAGGGATCTCGGCGCGGATATCGCCAAAGTTGCCGTTATGCCCAGGGGAGACCATGATGTGCTGACACTGCTGAGTGCCACCTTGAAAGCACGCCAAAAAGGCTTGAAAATCCCAGCAATCACCATGTCCATGGGTCTCCAGGGCAGACTGACACGGCTGGCCGGCGGCCTCTTCGGTTCGGATGTCACATTTGCCAGCGGCAGCACCTCTTCCGCGCCCGGCCAGATACCGATTGAGATGCTCAGACAAGCAATGACTGCACTTTACGGTTAATCCGAATGGTTCCCCAACCCCTTGCTCATGGGATCAACGACGCTTGCCTGACGTTCTAGCAGATAACCGCCCAGATAGCCTTTTTAAATTTTCACTGCCGGTAGCGACATAGCAGAGAGACTGCGTTTCAACAATCATCAAAGGTGGGCCAACAGGATTCTGGTCACCTCATGAGGTGTTTTGCCGGTCGTTTCCACCTGGGGGAAATGCCTGTAAATCGTATCCCTTTCCGCCATCAGTTCCAAGATACGCTGCATGGGGGATGGACCTTCGATTAACGGTCGCACCGTAACGTCACGGGAGGCCCGTTCCAGAATAATCTCGGGCGAGGCCGCCAGGCAGAACACCCGTCCCTGGCGTTTCAGCGCAGCAACATTGGCAGGATCCAGCAACATGCCGCCGCCGGTGGCTATGACAAGCCCTTGTTTATTACCCAATTCCCGGGCAAGATCAACTTCCATGGCTCTGAAGACCGCCTCGCCTTTTTCGCGAAAAATTTCTGTAATGGTTTGTCCGCAGCGATCCTCGATCAGTTGATCAGTGTCAACGAACTCATAGCCCAGCTGCCCGGCCAGGAGTCTGCCGATGGTACTCTTCCCCGTGGCCATGAATCCGGTAAGAATAATATTCGTTCTGACGGGGTTTTCTCTGAAGGACATTTTGGTCCTTTATATCATGTCGTGATTCATTTCTACGTAACCGTAAGCCATAAGCTCTAAGCCGCTTACAGCTTATGACGTATCGCTTCTCACTCATCGCAAAGACTTCTTATCCACCTTGCCAACAGCTGTCAATGAGATAGCATCTATGAACTCGATGATCTTGGGAATCTTGTTCTGAATTTTTTCATGGAAATTCCCGTTTATACTACGGTATATCCTGGGCCATCACCGCCTTCCGGACACGTCCAGGTAATATTGTTGAATGGATCCTTGACATCACAGGTCTTGCAATGAAAACAGTTGGAGGGATTAAGCTTTATACGCTGGCCGCCTTGCCTGTTCTCGTCCGCCACGACCTCATAAACATCCCCCGGGCAGAAACGGGTGCAGGGGTGCTGATACCTGGGAAAACACTCATTCACGCACAGGTCCATGTCATGGATAATCAGGTGGGCCGGCTGGTCTTCCCTGTGGATGGTCTTGGAAAGAAATACACCTGTCAGCTTGTCAACCAGCAGTACCCCGTCATAGACGGAAGGCTCCTTTGACAGATCTGCATCCAGCCCTGAATCCCTGATGGTTTTAAGTGTCCGGCTGTCTTTTTCCAGGGGCATTTTATCCTGAAATCCTCGTCCCCCGGTAACATACTGGGAACCCAGGTGAAAGAATTTGGAGACACCTTTCTTTGACAGGGCCTGATAAAAATTACGGCCCTCATAGAGTTCATTTTTCAACCAGCTCTTTTCGATGGTATCCGGGTAGCGTGCTAGCCCATCCTTGGTGGTGTCCCCCTCTGCCAGAGCCTCCAGGATTGCCTCTGCCGCCAGCACTCCGGATTTCATGGACACATGAATGCCTTTCAATGACGGAACGTTATGGATCCCGGCACAGCCACCCACCAGCAAACCACCATCCATAACCAGTTTCGGTATGCTGTAATAGCCGCCAGTGGAAACCGTCCGAGCCCCCTGCTCGATGACCTTGCCGCCATTTATCAGCTCCGCGACAAAGGGCTGGCGTTTGAACTGCATAAACGTGTCATAGATATCGCGCAGAGTCTCTTCATAGGAAAGCCCCACCAGGTAACCGAGGGCCACCCGCCTGTCTTTCATTTCATAAACAAACCCGCCACCGGGTGTGCCCAGACCCAAGGGGTAGCCGAACATATGCAGGCTTCGGCCCCTAAACGCCTCGAAGCCTGAATTGTCCGGCAGCGCTATAACCTCTTTGATACCTGTTTCGTAGACCTGGGGCATGCTGTTCATGGAAATACCCATCAGGCTGTCCAGTTCTTTGACAAGACTTCCCCGGGCGCCCTCCCCAAAAACCGTAACTTTAGCCAAAAGGTCGATGGCGGGCTCGAAAGTGTTTTTCGGTTTTCCGCTGATGTCAAGGCCCTTTTCTCCTGTCTGTACGCCCAACACCCGCTGGTTTTTTTCGTCAAGTAATAGCTTCTTTCCGGCAAACCCCGGGAAAATATTCACGCCCATGTCTTCTGCAATGGCGCCCATCCATTGGTTGAATTTTGCAAGACTGATGACATGATAGCCCTTGTTGTGCAGATATCGCGGTATAAAGGGTATGGATATCGCACGGTTCCGGGTCAGATAGTAAAACCCGTCGCCTTGTATCGTGGTTTCAATGGGGCAGCCCTTTTCCATGTAGTCAGGCATCAGTTCCTTCAAAGCAATCGGATTGAGGATGGCCCCGCTGACACCGTGGGATCCCAGTTCGGCCCCTTTTTCGATGAGAGCGACCTCGAGTTCAAAACCTCTGTCTTTTGCCACCTGCATCAAACGTATGGCCCCTGCCAGGTTGGCAGGGCCTGCACCGACAAACAGTACATCGAAAGAAATCTGCTCACGTTCATTAACCATTTACGTCGACACCTCCCGGAGAATTTTAGGGTATGTTTTTAGGGCATTTGTTTGACGCGAAGAACTTCAAAAAATACAGGTCACGGATTCGTACCGGTATGCGTGTGCAACAGTGACTTCTTGATGATCGCCTTGTCATAGGCCCCGATAATATCGCGACGGGTGAGTATTCCCTCGAGCTTGAGCCTGTCTGTGGGTGACACAACGGGCATAATCGAAAAGTCTTTCAGGGTGATCCGCTCCAGGGCCTGATAAAGGTTGTCCTCAGTGGTCACGGTAACCACATCTCTGGTGGCAATATCCCTGGTAATGATGAGATCCTTGAGATCTTCATTGAAAATTGCTTTGCTGTAGTCGTTGTAGGATAAAATTCCTGATAACTCCCCTGCTTTGTTGATTACCGGAAAGCTGTTGAATTTGCTTTTGGACACCATGTCTGAAAACTGCTCCAGCCCCATCCAATCCGGCACCGTTTCAACAGAACGGTTCATGATGTCCTTTGCCTTGATGGTCTTTAGAATGTTCACTTCCCGCCCTTCGCGTATATCGATCCCTCTGCGTATCAGCTTCAATGTATAGATGGATTCTTTCGAAATCCTTTGGACCGTCAGAGAGCTGACGATGCAGGTGATCATGAGCGGCAGGATAATCTTGTAGTTGCCGGTCATTTCGAACAGCATCAGGATGGCAGTCAGCGGTCCGTGGGTCGTTGCACTGACCACGGCCCCCATTCCGACGATTCCATAGGCACCCGCTGATGCGGTGACTGCCGGAAACAAGCTATGCACTGTAACCCCGAACAGCCCTCCCGTCATGGCCCCCAGAAAGAGCGAAGGGGCAAAAATACCGCCCGATCCCCCGGAACCAATGGTGATGGATGTAGCCATGATTTTTATAACAATCAGGAGGAGCATGAGCCACCAGGCCAGATTTTGAATCAAGGAAAGATCGATAGCACCATATCCCACGCCCAGGATATGCGGAAAAACCATGCCGGTCGTGCCGAGTATCAACCCGCCCACGACAGCCTTGAGATATCCTGGAAATAAAAAACCGTCAAATAAGTCTTCAAAGCGATAAAGTGTTTTGATAAAAACAAATGCGATCAGAGCGCAGAAAAATCCAAGGGAAACATAAAGGGGAAACTCCCAAGCGCTGACCAGTTCATAGTTCGGAACGACAAAGGCCGGATAATCACCCAGATAATGCCGTGATACTGCCGTGGCCGTGACAGATGAGATCACAATGGGACTGAATGTAGCCAGGCCGAAGTCTCCGAGGATAACTTCAAGGGCAAACATGGATCCGGCAATGGGTGCATTGAAGGTTGCTGCAATCCCGGCTGCTGCACCACATCCTACCAGGGTACGCATCCTGTCGGCTGAAACTTTCAGGACCTGCCCCAGACTCGATCCGATGGCCGATCCGATCTGTACAATCGGTCCTTCACGCCCGACAGATCCGCCGGTGCCGATGCAGATGGCAGATGCCAGGGATTTGACAACCACCAGGCGTTTTCGAATGATGCCGCCCTTAAGAGCCACCGCCTCCATGACCTCAGGAACACCATGCCCCTTGGCCTCGCGTGCAAAAAAGTGGACTAAAAGCCCTACGATGCCACCTCCGATGGCGGGGATGATGATCCTCAAATACCACGGGACAGAATCGACAACATCTAAGAGGTCGGCCCTAGAGCCGTATGCCAGAGACTGTACTGAATCGATAAGATATCGGAAACCAATAGCACCGAATCCACCGGCCAGTCCTACCATGATCGCCAGAATGACCATGATGCTGTGTTCACGCGCTATCAAGGACTTGAGCCCCGAAAATTTCTTTGATAATATCTGAAGCATCGCTCACAAAATAATATCGTTCCAGCATGTTATGGAACGTGATGTTTTCGTTGCCAAAACAAATGACTTGGCAGTCAAAATTGAACGCTTCTCCGAAACCCCTCGGTTATCTTTAATGCTATGAAAACGGCACAGCTTCTGATTCGTGAGGCAAAACCGTATCTATCTTCATTTGTAGACATTCCTCCTATATCAATTAAACATGCTATGGTCAATCAAACACGGCGTCATGTCTCAGGGTTTCGCGTTGGGTTCAAGGGCGTCACTTTTATTGTGTTCTTATATATTCGTCAAGTGAATTTATTCCGCTTGACAATCACCTGAAAGTTTCTTTTAAATATAGGCATGCAAAAGAAATACCGGACACACCCCCTCATGGGCTGGCTTTGGTCGGATCATTGCACTGGGAACCTTTCCCGCAGGGACTTTCTCAGGTTTGCCGCCCTGCTGGGACTTGCCACAACCACCGCATCCCATCTGTTTGATATAGCAAGGCCCGGTCTTGCCCAGGGGGCCGTCTACGGACAGAAATTACGCGTGGCCGGGCAACTCCCGGAACCAGGGCACCCGGCCAAAAACCTTTCAATACCCGCGCGTCAGGTTTTCAGGCAGGTGGCCGAGTACCTCACATTCACGGATGAAAACAATATCACCCATCCCTTTCTGCTGGACAGGTGGACCGTAAGCGAAGACCTCCAGACCTGGTCCCTGCACCTAAAAAAGAATATTTTCTTCAATAACGGCCAGGCTTTTTCCACGAATGATGTTATTTTCTCTATTGAACAATGGCTGAAACCGGACATCAACTCTCCCATGAAATCGCTTCTTGGAGATTGTCTGCAGCCCTCCGGCATCGAAAAAATAGACGCACACCTGCTGGTACTTCATCTCAGTCGTCCTGAACTGGAACTGCCCGAGTACTTATTTCATCCTTCGGCCATGATCCTTAACCACCGCACATTTGAAGGGGATTTTTTGAAAGCGCCTCATGGTACAGGGCCGTTCAGGATAGAAACATTTGAAGAAAACATTCGCTGTCTCTTGAAAAGAAGATATGACTACTGGCAACCAGGGTTACCGTTTTTAAACGAAATTGAATTTCTGGACATAGGTCGGAATGTGTCTTCACGGGTCACGGCCCTGAAGAGCGGCACCGTCGACCTTATCGATCTCAGTGATACAGGGAGTTCAGATGCCTACGGCACCCTGAAAAACGACCGGAATATTCATTTGACACCTGTTCTTACAGCCAGAGCCAATGTGCTCCGCATGCGTGTAGACAAGGAGCCCTGGAATGACAACCGCGTACGCAGAGCCTTGAAACTTTGCCAACACCGGGATAAAATTCGTTATTTGGCTCATAGCGACCAGGGTGCCATTGGAAACGATTTCCAGGTATGCCCCACACATCCCGAATACTGTGAAAAGAAGACCATCAAGTTTGATCCACGCAGGGCAAAATCACTACTGGAGGAAGCAGGCTATGGAAACGGCTTGGACATTCATTTGACCATCGCTGAAGAAAAACCTGACATCAGGACCCAGGCTCTGGTTCTCCAGAACGATGCCGCTCGAGCTGGATTCAGAATTCATCTCCAGGAAGTGCCTGGATACGAATATCGCCGGAATCGAACCATGTTCGATCTCGGTATTACCCCCTGGGATCATTATCCTCTGGGTGTCACGGCCCTCAAGCTGGCCAGCGCGGTGGATGAACAGGGAAACCCAGGCCCCTGGAACGAAACCCGTTGGATCCATGAAGAATTTTCTCAGCTACTGCGTCAGGCCGAAAATTCCCTGGACGTCCTGGAACGAAAGACGATCTTCTGCAAACTCGAAGAAATTCAGATGAATCAGGGCGCCATAGGCATTCCATGCTGGCAGAACAGCTGGGTTGCCTCACAAAAACACGTGCAGAATATTCAAGCCCATCCGAACGACTATCTGTTCCTTGGTAAGGTCTGGCTTAAGCCCGAAAAATAGACTGAGGGCTGTTAGGCTGAAGACTATCAGCCTAATAGTCTACTAGAAGCTATCTCAAAAAAGTTTTTTAGCCCAATTTCTGTGTTGGTCCCTTGCTTCAACTCCTCGGAATACTTGAGTATGCCTGCGGGTTGAAGTTCGGGCCCGCCTTGAACTTGAGCCAAAACCCTTTTTTTGAGATGGCTTCTAGTCTACGCTCCCCTTCTTTTTTGGATCGCCTCCAAAAGACCCATTGTTCCGGTCATCATATTATCCCCCAGTGGTGCGCCATACAGCATGCAGAGTTCCGATCCGTCGATGATACTTCGTCTGGGACCCGTTGCAATGATCGCCTCCAGGTTATCGAACCCCACTGCTTTACGCATGTAGCACCCGTGCCCCCCCTCGGATAGAATCTGATCGTGGTTCAGGTTTCCATCCGCCAGATCCCGGATCAATCCTTCTAGGCGATGGATTGTGATGTCATGCGTGTGGTATTCGAAAAAGCCGGCTATCTCGCTACCCGAAAGCGTCGCTCCAACCGTATGGGAGGTTGCCACATCCAGAACGGCCAGGGTATGTTTATCCAGGGCGGCCATATCCCTGGAAGCCCCCAGAATCGCCGCCATGCCACTGTCCATGACATAGACCTCACCTGCCACTGTCGAGGCTGCCTGCCGGGCTATGGCTCCGCAGGCGGTTCATCTCTTTCGGCACTTCGTTCTTCTCGTATAGCAGAGCATGTGGAAACGGCTTGCTGTCCAGCAGTTCCACAAAACAGTTATGACGGTAATCAAGATGGGAAACACCCGAGGGGGGCACACCGTGGTCCTGGGCGCAAATACCGATCACATCGAAAGAAAAGGGAACACCAAAACCTTCCACAATAGTCGCCAGGCGTCTCAGATCCAGATCCGCAAGGCAGACATGTGTGTAAGCCGCGTCTCCCACCAGACCTTCAGCTTCCTGGTCGGGAACAACAGCGATACGCCACGCCTTTATCTTTTGGAGGTCATGATTCAGTGTGGCGGCTGCACTGGCAGAAATGACCACGGATGATGTCCTGGCCCTCTCTTTTAATATCTGCGTGACCGGACCCCCCCCCATCTCCACACCCGTCACAAGTAACTTCCCGGAAATGGACGCAATTTGTTTTGCCACCTGAATGACCGGTGACGCCACCACAGCCTTGTAGTGCTGCTGGGCTGAATCATCATAATAGAGAACATCCATGGTTCCGGCACCGATATCCACCAATAAGTATTTACTCATTGAATCATCCTTTCTCTATAGCAATAAGCAGTAAGCCATAAGCGGTAAGCTTGCTTAGCGTTTATGGCATGAAGTCTTCAATTCTCAATTTACACAAGGGTTTTGGGCAATGAACCATCTGTATTTACTTCTTGATGGCTTGTCAAAATAAAACCGTAGCACGATTTTATGGAATTTTTATTGAAATCTTTCCGACTCGTGAAAAATTCAGGTCATATTCTTATTCTGTATTCTGACTTCGACACTCCATCCTTCCATTCTTCCCTATACAAAGTATGCTAGCTTCTGTTATATACAATCTGTTCTCAGTCAAATTGAGAATTTTGAAGATATTGAAGAACCTCACAACCCCGACAAACCGTGATCTTCGACAAGCTGCGTGTTTAGCTCTCACGATCGCAGTTCAAATTTGGAAGGACCATCACATGAAAAAATACACGACCTATTTTAACGATATCAAAACTTTCCTGACATCCAAAGAACCGGACATGTTTGCATCTCTTGAAGAGCTCGTGACAATTCAAAGCGGGAGTCATAACAAGACTGGCATCGATCAGACCGCTAGTGCAATTGTGCGTGCCTTCCAAGGGCACGCTGTTTCCACGGAAATGCTCGAACAACGGCTGCAGGGGAACAACCTGGTAGTACGTTCCAGCGCGCAACCATCCGCCCACAAGCAGGTATTGCTCGTGGGACACATGGATACGGTTTTTCCACAAGATACCGACTTCAACTGGTACAAAACAGACGATGACAAAAGCTACGGCCCAGGTGTTGTCGACATGAAAGGAGGGCTGGTGGTCGGCATCTATGCCCTCAAGGCCCTCGACAAACTCGGCCTCTTAAAACAGATACCGATCACGTTTGTTTTCAACTCCGATGAGGAGATCGGTTCCAGGGGCTCCGTCGATCTGATACAAAAGGAGGCCAGTTCAAGCGCCTTTGCATTTGTCCTGGAAGCGGGCGGCCTGGAAAACGAGATCGTTACCGGCAGAAAAGGGAACCTCACCATTGAACTCCACATCGAAGGCCAAGCCGGCCATGCCGCCTTTGCATCCAAAGATAAACCCAGCGCCATCCTTGAAATGGCGCACAAGATCATCGAATTCGAGTCCCTCAACAATTTTGACAAAGGCATTACCATCAATGTCGGGAAAATAGATGGCGGCATCGGCTCCAACACCATACCGGAGTTCTCCAATGCCCAGGTGGATTTTCGATTCATGGACCCGTCTGATCTCATAAAGCTCGAAGAGAAAGTGGCCGAGATAGCCAACAAGGTTGTTATTCAGGGCACCCGGTGTCGTGTCGACGTCATCTCCGGACGCCCCCCCATGCAGCAGAGTCCTGGCAATCGAAGTCTTTTTCAAACCACAGCCGATATCGCGAATTGCATGGGATATCCCGTGAAGGAGCAGTTCAGGTTCGGTGTGTCCGACGCAAATTTTATCGCCGATCTGAATGTTCCCGTGCTGGACGGACTGGGCCCGATTGGTGGCAGGGACCACAGCCGGGATGAATACATGATCAAGGATAGTCTCCTGCAAAGAACACTTCTGCTTTCTTGCAGTATTATCGAATGCTGGCGGAATGCGGAAAGCTGTAGGCCATAAGTATAAGCCTTAAGCGGTTAGCAGGCTAAGGCATCAACTGCCTATAGAAATGGTTTTAAAACCTTCAATCGGGTTCAAGATCAAGGCGAGACAAGGGGTTTAACCACAGGAATACATTTAGAACCTATCTCAAAAATGTCTTTTGTACCAATCTCTGTGTTGCTCTCTCGTTTCAACTTCTCAAAATACAATAGTATTCCTACGGCTTGAAACTCGAGAGCGCCTTGACCTTGAAACAAAATCCTATTTTTGAGATGGGTTCTATTCTTTTGAGGATTAAACGCCTTGTATCAACGCAGAGATTGGACCTTAGGGGAGATTTTAAAACCATTTCTGAGTATTCTGGTGGAGTTAAGAACCGCCAGCAACGTCGTACCCATGTCCGCAAATACCGCCTCCCACATGGAAGCCATTCCCATACTGCCGAGGACAATAAAGATACCCTTGATCAGAAATACCAGGCCGATATTCTGCCACACGATCCGCCGGGTTTTCCGGGCAATCATAACAGCCTCTGCAACCTTCATAGGTGAATCCTGCATGAGGACCACATCGGCCGTCTCGATGGCGGCATCAGAACCGAGCCCCCCCATGGCCAGCCCCACATCTGCCCGTGCAAGAACAGGCGCATCGTTGATGCCATCCCCGACAAATGCAATTTTCCCTCTGTCCTGATTTTGATTCTTGATACTCTCGAAAATTCTGACTTTATCTTCCGGCAGAAGATCAGCGTGGAAGACGTCAATACCCAGTTTGCGTGAAACAGCTTCAGCCGCACAGCCATTGTCGCCTGTAAGCATGGCGATCTGTCCGACACCCTGTTTCCGAAGTGCTTGAATAGCCAAACCGGCATCCGCCCTGACTTCGT
>CAWGLD010000009.1:0-69270 GCA_963823335.1 uncultured delta proteobacterium
TATTGACTTTTGGTTATCGCTAATAAAGGATACGCAACGACTTATCCTTGAACTTCAGATCTATCGGGGATCAGAGACGATTTAGATACGACAACCCATCTCTAAAGATATTAAGGTCATATTTATGCACACTCTAGCCATCCTGCCCGGCGACGGCATCGGACCCGAAGTCATGGCAGAAGCCATTAAAGTTCTGGACACCGTTCAGAAGCAATTTGATCTGGCAATGACCTATCGTTATGCCGATGTCGGCGGCATCTCCATCGACAGACATGGCCAGGCGCTTACCCAGCAGACCCTATCAGTCTGTGAGAAAGCCGATGCCATACTGTTCGGTTCTGTGGGCGGCCCGAAATGGGAAAATCTTGCCCCCCAAAAACAGCCCGAGCGCGCCGCACTGCTTCCGCTTCGAAAACACTTCAATCTCTTCTGTAACCTCCGGCCTGCATGGATGAGCCCGTCGTTAGCCGGCAACAGTCCCCTGCGACCGGAAATCGTGAAGAACGGCTTCGACATTCTGTGCGTCCGGGAATTGACAGGTGGTATTTATTTTGGCCAACCCAAAGGTCGCGAAGGAACCGGGGCAGATGAGAAAGCCTTTGACACCATGGTCTACACCCGCGCTGAAATTGAACGTATCGCCCGAATGGCCTTCAACTATGCCATGAAACGGAATAAAAAAGTCACCTCAGTAGACAAGGCCAACGTCCTGACCACCATGGTCATGTGGCGGGAAATCGTCACCGAAATCGGCCGCGAATTTCCAGAGGTTGTTTTAAATCATATCTACGTCGATAACGCCACCATGCAGTTGATCCAGAACCCGCATCAGTTCGATGTGTTGCTCTGCGGGAACATGTTCGGAGATATTCTTTCAGACGAATGCGCCATGCTCACAGGATCCATGGGGCTTCTGGCCTCGGCCAGTCTGAATGAAACCGGTTTCGGTCTTTACGAACCTGCAGGTGGCACGGCCCCCGATATTGCCGGTAAAGGGATCGCCAATCCCATTGCCCAGATCCTGTCCGCCGCCATGATGCTGCGATTCAGTCTTAATCAGGACAGCGCCGCAACGGCAGTAGAAAAGGCAGTCTATGACACGCTGGCGGATGACATTCGTACCCGTGACATCGCAAGCCCTTCCTCAACAATCGTCAACACTTCCGAAATGGGGGATGCTATTGTCGAACGTATTCACGTTGAACCCAGTGCTGTTTGATTTGGAAAAATGTTCCAAAGATTCGGATCCTCAGGCACATAGCGAAAGCATTTCAGTGGGTTCTGCCGTGCGGCAGTGCTTCGCATGCCGAGGGAAATGCAAGTCTATTTATTTCACAACCTTTAAAACATCACCCTGATTGATCCTCTTTTGCAGTTCCTGCAAAATTATATACGATGCCTGGTCAGGATTTACCTTTGAAAGACCTGATACGTCACAGCACGATTTCAGGAGAGGCTCATTACCCCATAGTCGAAACTCATTTTTAATAAAAATACCGAAACTGAGATGGAACTCCATCAACTTTTTTTCATTCATGTTGGCAATCTTGGTTCTGTCCCTGACGGACAAGTCTGACAGAATTTTATCAACGGCCAATTCAACTGTCGGTGGGAATTTCTCTTTGAACAACTCCATGATGGTACCTCTGAGCTAATTGATTATCGTTTCTATAAATGGGCGCTACCTCTAATTTAAATAAAATGAAAGATTTTAGCATAATATTGTAATAATGCAACGTTGAACATAAATGACGGCCGATAGTAAGATAGGTGGTTTCAGAATTTGTTCATAGCCACTTGACTTTATTGAACTTCTTTGACATTATTGAATCACACTATAATATGAGGACTTTTCCATGAAATGGGTACTCTATCTATTCAGCATACTGTGGATCGTCTTTGGTTCTTTCGCAATTCTATACACAACCCAGCACAGGGATATTATGAGAAATATCCTCAAGGCAACCCATCTTAAAATCATTGCCGTCTTACCCTTCACAGCCGGCATCTTGTTAATAGTGTGTTCATCGGCAAGCCATTATCCCTGGTTTATCAGACTCATTGGTCTTTTCGCTATCGTCAAAGGCGTCTTCATTTTCTCAAATCCCAACCAGATAACCTATAAACTCAACGATTGGTATCTGAGCTCAGTCTCAGATCAAACCTGGAGGCTCTTTGGCATCATTGCGATTCTCCTGGGAAGTGCTGTCTTTTCCTGGGTTTTATAAAATCAGGGGGAACAATTATGACACTAACCAAAAACGATATCGTGGAAAAGATTCAGGCAGTCGGCTTCACCAAGAATATGGCTGTTAGCGCCATGGAGTCCCTGTTGGAAATTATCAAACAAACGCTGGAAGCAGAAGATGACATCCTTGTTACAGGGTTTGGGAAGTTCTGCGTAAAGGAAAAAAAACCCAGACGGGGCAGGAATCCTGCTACGGGATCCGATATGACCCTCTGGGGAAGAAGAGTCGTGACATTCAAATGTTCCGGTAAGTTGAGGGAAAGGGTCAATGGATCGTGACACGATAAAGTGCTTTTTCTGTGGTGGCAAGGCCAACGTCGAGGAAACAGACGGCCTGAAAATTGTATCCTGTCCGGCGTGCGGGCGTAAAACTGAGCTGGATACGTACCAGGGTCTGCTTGACGTGTGGATGGGTGACATCCGGAACAAAGACGGTGAAATCTAAGTTGAAAGTTAAATTGGGGCCGGTTCCCTTGCGGGCAGACCTGACCTGTTATCCCATATCCAGCACTACAGGGCAGTGATCAGAACCCATGATATCATTCAAGATGTCCGCATTCCTGACAAGGCCGGCCAGACCCGGAGAAACCAGAAAGTAGTCAATTCTCCAGCCTACATTCCGTTTTCGTGCACCGGCGCGATAACTCCACCAGCTGTATTTTACCGTATCCGGATTTTTGAATCTGTAGCTGTCGATGAATTCGGCTGCCACGATGTTGTCCATTCCATCGATCTCTGCCTGCATATATCCCGCAGATTTGTTGTAGTTCGGTTCCGGCCGGGCCAAATCGATGGGTTTGTGGGCCACATTGAAATCACCACAGGCCACCACCGGTTTCTCTTTTTGCAGGTCCACCAGATAGGCCAGGAAGGCCGCATCCCAGTGCTGCCGATACCCCAATCGCTTCAATTCACTGCCTGAATTGGGTGTATAAACCGTTACCAGGAAAAACTTATCTAACTCCAGTGCGATGACCCGACCTTCCTGATCGTGTTCTTCAACACCCATATCCAGGCGCACCGACAAGGGCTCGTTTTTGCTTAGAATGGCGGTACCGGCGTATCCTTTCCTTTCCGCCGAGTTGGTGTAAAGCCGATACCCCTCGATACCCGTCAGGGCCTCAACGACCTGGTCGTCCTGAGCCTTCGTTTCCTGCAGGCAGAGCACATCGGGCTGCATCGCCGCCAGCGATGCCTTGAAATCCTTTTTAACCGCCGCACGAATACCGTTGACGTTCCATGAAACCAGACGCATCTATTTTCCTCCGCTCAAAGTAATTGTGTCCCGGGTTTAGCTCTTGAACCGCAACAGCCGGCTCCCTCCCCGTTGCTTGCCTTCGGGAACAAGCTCATGGCTTATCCTTCAAACCGAAGTCAAGCCGGTACGCGTTAGCACCGCGGCGCAGCACGATGTCGTCGGGATTGATACGGCTGATTCGATACCCCTCGATACCATCACCCTCCCGCAGAACCTGGTTGCTGATGACCACCAGGCGTTCCTGGGGGGTTTCTCCCCATGAGATGGCCTGTATCTTAAAGCTGACGCCCTCGAGCCGGTCCATGGGCAAAGGTTTCTCTTCCCGGACAAGGGCTTCTTTTGATACATCCTCTGTAGAATCGGGTGTATCCTTTTCGTTGGTTGCGATTTGTGGTTCCGGATCCCGCAATACCACATCCGCCACCGCTTCCTCCATTGCATCTCCTGTTGATTCTACAACCTGAACTCTTTCGGTTTCAATCTCATCGCCGATGTTTTCATCCGCCGACAAATTAGGCTTCGTTTCGGATTTATTGGATGGCAATGGAACAGGCGCTTTTAACAGGGATGCCAAGGGGCGTTTCTGTTCAAGAGCGATAGCTTCGGGTTGCGGCGTTTCTTGGGTCTCGGTTTTTACGACCGGCTCCATAACATCGAGCAGGGGCTCGGGTGTTTTTTCAGGGCTTCTAAGATAATAAGCCCCAAAACCGATGGCCCCGATACAGACACAGACGAATCCTGCAATTCCCATGGCGATGTTTGAAGTAAATACTTTTCTGTCAGCCCTAGCACGTTTCAGGGGGTAATCCTGCCGGGACTCCTCCTTCTCCAGCTTGTTCAAAGCATCAAGAATCGAACTCAATGTGTATCATCCTTTGCCGTTTTTACGAGAAGCGCCTGTTTCAGGGCTGGCTCTCCAAGGGGCGTTCATAGGCAACAAGCCGTGGCGCCTTGATATCTTTTTTTTCGTTGTACAGCACGATCTTGGTCAACGGCCCCACAAAACCGTCTGCAACGATACCGTTTTTAAATTGGAGATCCCTGATTATCACCTGTGTCAGCGTGTCAAATTCCGGTGTCAGGGTAACCTCCTCGTACCCAATATCACGCAACATCATTTTCAGCATGATAATGGAACCCTTGGGACCACTCAATGGCAAGACGCCTTCAAAGCTTAGAAAATTTTTCCACACAATAAAGGCGGTTCCCTTGAACTGGGCCACCAGGACATCATATGGAATCGTAACAGACATCTCCAGTCCCTGCACCCGGAAACGCGCCTGGTTCTGATGAATTTTTTCCAGCGTCAGGTACAGCGGTGGTTTTGACTCCGGGCTCTCAAATTTAAAAATGGCCGGTAGATTCAGCTTGCCGATCAAGCCCGGGTTGCCGTCGATCACCTGGACTTCCAGGCCATGTTGCCTTGTGACCAGATTGAAGAATGTAGTGTCGTCCGGAAGGCTTTCAAGGTAGGGCTGGATATGATCCCCGACTCCCCACAGAGACAGCAGCCGCCGCATGGCGTTGTATCGTGTTGCAGCAGGATCCGCCTGTTCAAGAAATGTTTCCAGCGCCACCGTCTTGACCGCCTCGGCAGGTACGGATTCCGCGCTGATGGTTTCCATTTTCTCCGGAACTGCCGGGTAATAGACCACGGCAGGCGTATCCTTAACTCCTGACACCGTGTCGGGCAACATGGCCGATGGATCCGGATCAGCCTTGCGCTGAAAGAGCCCCGGCAGGAGGAAGACGCCTAAAACGGCCGCCACGGCAATCATTACCAGCGCGGTCGTACGGATTTTCAAAGGAAATCCTGTCCGAAGATCACCACGGCTCGACAATTCCCGAATGGCCAGCCGTACGATACCACCGGATATCTTTTTACGGTTCCGGCTGTAGGCAATCAAAAGCGATCGGTCACATATAATATTGATCAAACGGGGGACACCGCCGGTATAGGAATAGATCTCCTTTAAAGCTCTTTTTGAAAACAGGTGCCCTGGTTTTGTAAGGGCAATCTGTATTCGGTGTTCAATATATGCGCAGGTTTCCTTAAAGGTGAGCGGCGCCAGGTAACAACTCAGAGTCACCCGTTGACCGAGCTGCCTGAGTTCATGTGAGTCCAGCATTTCTCCCAGCTCGGGCTGTCCCACCAGGATGATTTGAAGAAGCTTGCTTTGCGTGGTTTCCAGGTTGGATAAAAGCCGCAGCTGCTCCAGGACTTGGATACTCAGGTTCTGGGCCTCGTCAATGATCACGATGACATTTCTGCCGGCAGCCTTCTGCCGCATGAGAAAGATGTTCAGGGCATCGATCAGGTCCTTTGTATTGTCTGCTGAAGAGTCGATGCCAAGCTCGTCATTGATGGTTTTGAGCAACTGCACTTCATCCAGCCTGGGATTGAATATATAGGCAGCGGTGGTGTCGTCGAGCAGGCGCTCCAGAAAAACCCTGCACAAAGTGGTCTTGCCAGTGCCGACTTCTCCGATGATCTCCACAAACCCGTCCCCGTGCTGCAGCGTGTATTTCAAGTGTGCCAGTGCTTCTTCATGGCTTTTGCTTAAGAACAGATAGGTCGGATCCGGAACCAGCTTGAAAGGACGCTCCTTGAAGCCGAAAAAGTGGCTGTACATCGTATCTCTCCTCAACGTTGAACAACATAAAGCCCGGAAATTCCACAAACCCGATCGGCTCTTTCGATTTCATGAAATGCTCGGGATAGAACATTTTGTCTATCATAGCCTAAGGCTGCCACATTTTCAACTGTATGCGTTCCCTAAATCTTTTTGTTCAGAGCACAGTGTAATGCCTCACCCTTGACAAGGTTCTCAAAACACTTGTTGCATGATATGCAATCCGCCCTGGCCCGGTCTCCGCTTCTCCATGAATTGATGATATGGGGACTTTTTATCAATGGACGGCACAACGAAATAAAATCCGCATCACCTTTCTCCACGATCTCTTCCATGAGCCCGATGGATCTCAAGCCGCCGACCATCATGACGGGTGTGTTCACCAGGCGCTTTACCTCTTTGCTCCAGTCCCGAAAATAGGCCTCTTTTTCGACCCGGTTTATTTTTGTGCGAAATTCCGTCTCCTCGTACCAGTTTCCTCTCAAGCCCTGGCTTAACTCCAATGCATCAAACCCCCACTGGGAAAAGCGTCTGGCCGCTTCCCTACCCTCACGAAACTCGAGCCCCCCTGCAAACCCGTCTTGACCTCCTGTTTTTATTAGCACTGGATAGGCTTCGCCTACCTTTTCTCTGACGCTCAGGTATATCTCCCGGTGGAATCGTAAACGGTTTTCAAAAGAACCGCCATATTCATCGTCCCGACGATTGGTGTATGGAGAGAGAAACTGACTGAGCAGGTATGCATGGGCACCATGGAGTTGGACAGCATCGAAACCGGCTGCTTTTGCTCTTTCCGCCGCATCGCCGAAAGCCTGGATGATCGTCCGGATGTCTGCTACTGTCGCCGCGCGGCATTCTTTTCTGAAAAAAGGGTCGTTGGGTATGATGGACGGGGCGATCGCCTGCTCCTTTACTGACTCAAGAAACCTGGCCGATTCTCTGCCTGCATGAAATAGCTGGACGGCGATTTTTGCGCCACGGTCGTGGACTGCCCGGGTCAGTCGTTTTAAGCCGGGTATCGAATCATCATGGGCAATGCTGTTCTGAAATGGGGAAATCTGGCCGGATGGGTGAACATAAGCGATACCCGTTACAATGAGACCGACACCACCTTCAGCAAGATCCGTAAAGAGCTTGATCTGTTTTTCCGTAACCCGGCCATTTCTGTCGCTGCATCCGTCGTAAGTGGCCGATCTGACGAAGCGGTTGCGCAATGTCAGATTTTTTATTCGTATGGGTTCAAAAAGAATGTTCACAATTTTTTATAACTCTTTTTTTTGAGAAAATCGTGGAAGACAGAGATCCAGAAACTATTTGGCCAAATCTTTATTCTTCACATCGACTGAATTCTGTCAATAATGAAACCTGGCCTTCTTGTATTCCATAATCTAATGTGTCAATGGGCATCCCCAAAGACTCCCAATGGGCTCAAATATAAGAATGTCAATATTTCACCATCGTCCCGTAAACCCTGATGCTATTCATTTCCTCCACATCAATGCTCTTTATCTTCATTTGTGTGGTCATATGTAACCCTTTTCAGCTTATAGACAATTCCCAGGCAGGCAAATAATAGTGCGATTAGCCCGATTAAAATTGTTGCCTTCTTTCCAAGGATTGATGACAGAATAAATATCACGAAAATCAGCAATACAGCAATCTTGATGTATTCATTTTTAGAGCCAATATTAGAAAATAGTTTCTTATACTCATCCATATCTAACCTCCAGACATGCTTTGCACATCTTTGACAGTATGTCCACGGTCTGGTCATTTATACCGCTTGTCATAATAATGTTCCGAAAATAGGATGGCGGCATAAGGGATTGTAGCGGAAAAAAGGTCCTCAATCGGAACGTTTTTCTGACAACCCCTATAACGCAAACCAATGTGGCTGGTTGATTATGGTCAGCTGCATATGGGGATTTTTCAAGTAAGGACATGTTTCTGTTTTCCAGTTCTGAGATCTGGTGAAGTTCAGAGTTTCTGTAAGTGCTTGGTTTGGCATGGTGGAACCCCTTGGAAGAGGTTAGATGCTGCTGAGATAGTGCCATGGTTGGTGTGTATGATCAAGACGGAATTGGTTCGGATGGAATGCGGATGGGTATGGTGCTACCTCGCTGTAAGTTTCATTTCGATACGTCTGTTTTTTCGGTATGCTTCGAGAGTTTCAGCTGGGTCGATGGGATGGAATTTGCTGAACCCGGTTGCTGCCATTCGATCCTCTGGGATTTCATTACTTGCAAGAAACCGTACCACAGACACAGCTCTGGCAGTTGACAGTTCCCAGTTTGATGGGAAAAACTGGGTGTGAATGGGCACACGATCTGTGTGTCCGTCAATCCTTAGGATCCAGTTGAGATCATCAGGAAATTTTTTGGATAGTTGCTGTAAAATAGCTGCAATCTGGATCAGGTGCTGTTTCCCTTCCTCCCCAAGATCAGCAGAACCGGACTCAAATAATAATTCTGCTTGAAGAACAAAACGGTCACCTTCAACACGCACATAAGGGCTATCACCCAGTATTTCTCTCAAGCGGCCGAAGAATTCCGACCGATATTGTTCCAGCAGGTTGACACGCTTAGCAAGTATGATGTTTAACCGTTTGCCAAGATCCTCCAATTCAGCTGCCTGAACTGACTTTTCTGATTCAGCTACCTTTAAGGCCTGGCTGATTTCTTCAAGCTGTTTTTTCAGATTTGTGATTTGCTGATGCAGCAAAACCACTTCCGCCCGTGCATTTTGTGAAAGTTGACGCTCATCGTTTAAAGCCTTTTCTTGCTCGCCAACAACTGCAGCTAATGCCTGTATGCGAATTTCACGCTGGCCAATGATTTCTTGAGCCAAGACAGTTCGTTCCTTTTCATCGGCCAAACGTGTCTCGAGTGACATGGTCCGGTCTCTCAGAGCACCCAATTCGATTGTTTTAGTTGAAAGCGCCTCAGCAAGCTGACCTACTTTCGCCTCCAGTTCACGTCTCATAAAACGCAATGTATTGATATCTTCTTGAAGACTTGCAATGAGCAAAAACTGTCTTTTTATCTCGATCTCGTCCAGTTCGGAACGTTCGGTCAACTCGAACAAGCGTGAACTCAATGACTCTTTTTCCTGGGTAATATCAGTTATTAATCCAGACAAACTGGCAATTTCAGTTGTCAGTACCTCATTTCGCTCATTTTCCAAACCAAGCAATCCAACAAGTTCATCCATACGCCGATGGAGAGACACCAATTCGCTCTCTTTTCCAGATAAGATCTCACTTAACAAAAATTGAGTGAGCGTAAAGATGAGAACGACAAATATTACCACCATGAGAAGAGCAGACAAGGCATCGACATATCCCGGCCAAACATTGCTTCCCATTGCACGCCTACCGGAGTTTATCATATCTGTTTCTTCTCTATGTTGTTTTTCTGAATTTCAATCAACTGTTCAAGACCTTGCTGATTATTCCGTATTTCTCTTATTAAACTTTCGAGATTACGTTCAATTCTCACCATGCCGGGTTCGCTTATCATCCCATCCACATCTTTGTCGTCACTACTATCGACAAGCTGTGTGACACCAGACAGCCATTCTTCCATATCATTAAAAAAGCGATTCTGAGCATGACTGGCTTGAATATCTATAAAACCAAGTACCAAAGATCCTCCCAGGCCAAACAACGACGAGCTAAACGCTGTCCCCATGCCTTGCATCGGCTTTAGAAGACCTGTTTTCAATGATTCGAACGTCCCGACAAAATCATTGGTTCCGACGTTTAATCCACCAATTACCTCACCGACAGCGCCAATCGTTCCGAGAAGGCCCCAAAAAGTGCCCAGGAGTCCTAGAAATATCAACAGGCCAATCATGTAGCGAGAAATCTCTTTAGATTCATCCAGATGAGCTCTAATGCCCTCAAGTACCGTACGCAATGATAACGCGGACAGCTTGAATCGATCTCTGTGAACCCCATGAAGATGTTTTATCAGGGGTTTGAGCAAAGCCGGGTCTTCTTCTGCCACCGATCGCCCTAATTGACCGGTTCGAAAAATATTCATCCATTCGATTTCTGGTTCAAGCCGCAAAACCTGGTACATATTAATTCCGATACCGGTAGCCAGAGTACAAAGGATCATTAGATTAAAACCCCAGTTGGCCATGAAGGCAGACTTCAAAGAACTAAATAGAAGTGCACAGATTACACAGACAACAGCCAAGCATATAAACATTAGGTAAAGATAATGACGTGGATTCCTCATGATACACCTGTAGTCCTGTCAATTGAATTCAACTCCCATAATCAAATAATAACGCATGCCGATTTACAGATTTAATGTCCTTAGTATCATATTTTATATCATTTAGTTAGTTCAATTATCAGATTAGAATGAACTTCAATGAAATCTAATGAATCAGAGAGATGTTTTCTGTGATTTGTTGACCTTTTCTTGACCTGACTGGTCAAAAGACGAAGATTCCCCGACAGTATTGTATCCTAAGAGTTACTTGACCTGACACCCACAAAATATGGTATCTATACTTGTACATGACTGGCACTATTTCTCCATGTATCAAAGGAAGAAATCATACTGAATAATGAAAGGAGGCCAACGAATGCAAGGCATAAATGTTGTTGGTAAGTGGAAACTCATATCCGCTAAGGCCGAAAACCCGGATGGAGATATATGGTATCCATATGGTGAAGATGGGTTTGGGATTCTGATGTATGATGCCCATGGTTATATGTATGCCCTGCTTATGAGACGTGGCCGATCAAAATTTGTTTCAGGTGATCCACTGGGTGGCACCTCCGAAGAGCTGAAGGAGGCATTTGAGGGATTCGATGCTTATTGCGGAACATACGAATTGGATATAGAAAATGGGAAAGTTACTCACCATGTCGAAGGCGCTCGTTTTCCGAATTGGGAAGGGACTGATCAGCAACGCTTTTTTGAGCTTTCCGATGATCGACTGGATATTAAGACTGAACCTATCCCTGCACTTGGAACAGAGTGGGTTGTGAGTCTGATATGGGATCGTGTGGTTTAAATTATTCCTATGCCTATTGGGTGATTCCAACAAAAACAAAGTTATCAGACCCCTAAAATTTTACCTGTGTGCGAAAATAATCACAAAAGACTAAATCTTGCATTCATAGGTTCTTCCGTGATATTTTGGGGAGGATAAAATAGTATCGGTGATGTTTCATTAAATTTAAGTAACAAAAGTATTCTCCATATCCATGCAGTTTCAAGGGATGTCATGGACACATCATTATTGAGAAAAATCGATCTTAAAAGCGGCCTGGAGTTGGAGATTTATGACATCTCAAGAAAACTGGCCGGCGACAGATGGTATGTCGGATTTATAGCGCGCGTTGAAATCCCCATAGCTTTTCTTGCAGGCCATGCCGATTCACCTCAGGTTGATATAGAAAAGATGAAAGATATGCTGGGTGAAACCGTTCGGTTTGAACAGAAGCGCGACCGGCATTATATCGACGAAAAAGAAAAAATTACCCTGTTGAACGGTCTCATAGATGATTTCCTGGCGAGCACCCTGCCGTATTTTTCTGAAAAGGACTTTGCGAAGAAATATGTCCTTAAAGAATACCAAAAAAGGCTTGTAAAAGCCTCGTGGTATAAGACGTGAAATGTCCGGGTCAGATTCATGGGACAGGAACCTGTTAACTTTGCTTGAAGATATCTGTACAACTGCTTAGATAGTGGTAGTCTCCATGTATCTGCTATTCTTTATCCAAAGCACAAACCATAGCATATTGATTCCCATGGTAACTAAGTTTCTATTAGCAATAAATTACATCTCTCGCATATTTGTTATATAGTTTGAGTTCGTTGCCAATCTATCGAGACACCGCTACTAATTCTTTTCAAATTAAGAATACCACCCTGTATTGTTAATTGTTACAAAATTCATTAGAAACAGGCCTCAACTGGCAACGCATTTGTACCAGGTCGAGGTTCTTTTGATCCAATCAGCATCATTGGCTTTGCGGAGTTTCTAATGTGAATAAATAAACCATAATGAAACCGTAGTGTCAGCCTTGTGTCTTCGTAGTTTCATTTACGTGGTCTTCGCCGACAATTTGTTGTTCACCTGGCTGACCGATCATATTTATGTCGCGCTCACGGGCTTCACTTATGTATCGACCTCAAAATACGGTTTCACTTCGCCTCTAACGGCACCAGGTTAAAGCCAAGATACTTGGCTCTTGATTTTAGCGCTTTTATTCGTTTTTCTTTGCTCTTTGACATAAGATACGCTTCGCCAAGATCGACAAACGATTTTCCATATTTAATGATATGATAAACTGCTTTGGTGATTCGATGGGCTATGGCGACAATGGCTCTTTTGGCCCCCCGCCTGGATTTAAGACGATGATACTTGTCTTTATAGTAGGAGCCTTTTGTCCTCACAGCAGCCCAGGCAATTTCGATCATCAGTTCCTTAAAAGGGTGTTTGCGCACCGGACTTCTTCCACTTTTTCGTTTCCCGGCACTCTCATTGTTGCCGGGACAAAGCCCTCCCCATGAAGCTAAAGCTTTCTCTGATCTAAAGGCTGTTAATGTATCACCAATATGACCGATGATCGATTGGGCTGTTTTTTTATCAATGCCGGGAACCTGATCTAGTTGGTCGATCATCTCCTGATGGGGAAGCATAATATCATCCAGGCGTCTGGTAATAGCTTCAATTTCACTCTCAAGGTGATTGATAGTCTGCATCATCATTTTCAGCTGAAAACGATGAAACCATGTCCTTGTGGACATCTAACCCGCAACAAATAGGGTGTACAACGGAAATAATTTTGCTACTGTTTTTCTGTGTCATAGCTATCCTCCTTCATTTGATAAATTTTCATGCTCCATTTTTTAGAGGATAGCTATGGCATTTCAATATAAATTTATGTTTCATGCTTCGTTGTGCGCGTTTGGGCATGAAAATTTATTCATAATGCAATCTTGTCTAAACAACAAGGAAAGGAGGCTCCGTGTTCGACTCACTGATCAAGCTCATTGATGTCCAATCCTTGGTTACCCGGTTTATCGCTTATCTGCCGAATGTTGTTAGCGCACTGGTGTTACTACTCATTTTCTGGGTGGCAAATAAGGCCAGTCAGAAAATGCTTTCGTCAGCCCTGATTCGTATGAAAATCGCCCGACAGGCCCAAGGGCTAATACTACGTGCAGCTGGTGTTGCGTTGTACATTTTTGCCGTGCTCACCGTTGCTGACCAACTCAAGATTAATATCACTTCCCTACTCGCAGGTGTGGGGGTCATGGGGCTTGCCCTGTCCTTTGCCGCTCAGGATACCGTCGGCAACATTATTTCCGGTGTGGTTATTATCATTGACGGCCCCTTCAAGGAAGGTGATTGGATTTTAATTGATGGGATGCATGCCAATGTCACGGAGATTCGGTTGCGCACCACTTTACTGACGACCTTTGACAATGAAAGCGTGGTAGTACCGAACAAGCAGTTCTCTCAGGAGCGGATCGTCAATTACACAATGACACCAAATAGCCGGATAAAGGTTCCCATAGGAATCGCCTATAAAGAAGACATGCAGCAGGCGCGCGGCATCATGCTGGAAACTATCAAGGGAGATGATCGCATCCTCTTGGACCCGGCACCCAACGTTATTGTCACCGATCTGGGGGAAAGCAGTGTCAATATGCAACTGCGGTTCTGGACGGAGGACCCCCTGCTGAAATTCAACCTCATGTGGGAATACACTGAAAAATGTAAGCAAGCGATGGATCAGGCCGGTATTGAGATCCCTTTTCCGCACATGCAGCTATTTCTGGAAAAAACAGAGGGATTGCAACTGCTGGCCGCCGGGAAAGGTACAGAAGATTAGTCGACTACCCTTGATCAAATATTTGAATAGCGAATTTGCCCGCTAACCCTGCTGCAGGCTATGGGGAATGTGTTCGCTGTTGCGGTTCAACGTCGGCCGTCGTCTGTGTTCATTAATCTTAACAACCTTCTTTCCTAAATCCACTTGAGTTTTCTAAACCATGCCAAAAGAAAAACTGCGAGACCGATCAACAGGACGGTTACCAAGGCAAACGCCCACTTACTTTCAGTGCCGGGTATACCGCCGACGTTAATACCGAGCAGGCCGGTCAGGAGGCCGAGCGGCAGAAAAATGGCTGCCACTATAGACAAGACGTACATGGCCTTGTTCATCTGTTCAGACAATCGATTGTTGAGTTCTTCCTGGGTAACAGCGGCCCTCTCTCGCGCCGAATCGATGTCTTCAACGTAGCGGGCGGTTCTTTCGGCGACTTCTCTAAGATGAGCGCGATCCAAGTCCGTAAGCCACGATATCCGGTCATGAAGCAGGCGGGCCATAACATCCCGCTGGGGTGCAATATAGCGGCGGAGGCTTATACTCGTCCGTCGAAGGTCCGCCAATTGACCTCGCAGCTCATGGCTCTCAGCAGTTAAAACTAAATTTTCAAGCTCACCCGCCTTGTCGTCGATTTCAACCACCACATCGCCCATACGGTCGGCAATCAACTCTGTGATCATCACCAGAAACTCTCCGGTTTTCATGGGGCCTTTGGCCTTGTCTATGGCTTCCTTAATATCCTGAACAACCATTATGCGTCGATATCTCATCGATATAATTCGATGTTCAGTTAATAACATACGGATGGCAACCATGTCTTCAGGGTCCGCTCCGGGGTTGCAGTTTACCCCCCGCAGGATGAGAAGAAGACCGTCATCCGATTGAATATTGCGAGGTCTCGTTTCCTGTTCCAACAGGGACTCGCATGTCAGTGAACTCAGGCCACTTTTTTTCTCCAGCCATGCCTGTGCCTCTTGATTTTTCGAATCAAGGTGTATCCATAAGAGACCATGATCTGAATTCCAGGATTCCATGTCATGCATGTCAACAGCCGTGCCACCACCCTTGCCGTCAAGTAAATAAGCAAATACCAGCGCATTTCCATTGTTCATGACGCCTCCTCTGGCAATATAAGGCACACGTTCTTTTTCCGAGTCAGGCTCTTTTAACTCAGGTCTTTTTTTGATTTCCTGAACATCTTGGGAAATATCCATCCGGTGAACAATCCAATTACGAATGTGACCATCAGGACAATTGCCCGGGACGCCTCTATTTTCCAAAAAAGAAAACTGGCCGTAACAACTTGGGCATTCTGAAAGACAAAAACGGCAAAAATGAACAGGACAACTATGGCGATAACAAGCGTCGCATTCATTTTTGTTCTCCTTTGTGGCAATAAAAGAATAAAATTACCTTGCCCCTATAATTATTTTTAACTAACATAAATATACAATGCGGTCAAAACGAAACGACCCAGTCATTTTGCTTATTCTACAGAGACGTATCTTATGCCCAGTGATGTCAACGGGTTGGCACTCGTCCTCAGTGGCGGTGGTGCGCGGGCCGCCCTCTTGGCGGATATTTATCCAATACAAAAGACTACAACCGTTAATGGTAAACGGGCATTCAATGGCATGATTAAAGATTTGATCAAATCCGGATATTGCGGCCAGCTAATGATAATATGATTAAACTTTCGGCCAGCAAATACTTGCCGACAATGACCAAATGGTATCGGTGATTTTAACGGAGAGATTGATAACTGGACTTGTCTCCATCTATCGGTTCGCAACACCTTTTGGTTTTCTGAATATATTGGCCATTTAAATGTCCCAAAAACTCATTTCTTGACCAATTCCCAAAGGTCATGTATGTATCTTATATTGCAACCAAATTACACCTGATCTGAAGCAGCGTTTATACAACTGGACCTGAACTGACCTAATTCTCGACCTGTTCGTACCTTTCTATTTCGTATCATCTTCTCCAACCCCTAACCAGAAGGTGATCTAATGCCCACAGACCAAGATAAAACCATTCGCAAACTCAGAGCAATCCTCAGTGCCGATGTTAAGGGCTATTCCCTTTTAATGGCTAACTATGAAGCCTACACAATTAAAAAGTTGGAAGCCTACCGTGATAGCATGTCAGGCTTGATACTATCTCATTCTGGCCGAGTTGTCGATGCTGTAGGTGATAATCTATTGGCCGAGTTTTCAAGTGTTGTCGATGCCGTCCAATGTTCAGTCGAAATCCAAAGAGACCTTCAACAGAAAAACGCAAACCTCCCAACAGACAAGCGTTTGGAGTTCCGTATCGGTGTGAATATCGGGGATGTGGTTCAGGAGGGTGACCGGATATATGGTAACGGAGTAAACGTTGCAGCTCGTATAGAGGGGTTGGCTGATCCCGGAGGGGTATGCGTTTCAAGAAATGCGTATGATCACGTTAAGAACAAACTGACCTTGGGGTACGAATACATAGGTGAGCATTCCGTAAAGAACATCAAAGATCCTGTTAGGGTATACAAGCTCTTGATGGACCCTGAAGACGCTGGGAAATTGATAGGTGATGTACCTAAAAAAGTGGCAAGGAATTGGATTTGGGCGACTGCCATACTGGCTGCAGTTATTATCGTAGCCGTTTCGATTCAGGTTTATCGGGATTTTGCCAAACCGGAGTATGAGCCTACGAGGATTGAGGAGATGGCATACCCATTACCTGATAAGCCATCCATTGCTGTGCTTGCCTTTGACAACATGACCGGAGACAAAACGCAGGAGTATTTTAGCGATGGTTTAAGCGAGGAGATTATTACCGCACTTGCCAGTGTCCCGGAGCTGTTTGTCATTGCCCGGAACTCCAGTTTCACATACAAGGGAAAACCTGTCAAAGTCCAGCAGATCAGTGAAGAGCTGGGTGTGCGATACGTTTTAGAAGGAAGTGTCCGCAAGTCAGGGGATAATATCCGCATCACTGTCCAGCTCATTGACGCACTTAAAGGACATCATTTATGGGCAGAAAACTTTGATCGAAATATTGAAGATCTGTTTACTCTACAAGAAGAAATAGCGGTAAATGTCATTACCGAACTTCGAGTGAAATTAAGAGACAATGGAAAAGGTGTTCGCATAGCAGAACCATGTTCTAAAAATCTCAAAGCTTATTTAGCGTACTTGAAAGCAGTTGATAATTTAAGAAAATTTACTGTGGAAGGTAACCTTGAAGCCAGACGTTTTATTGAGAAAGCAATCGCACTGGATTCATTATATTCATGTGCATATTCATTCTTAGGAAGTACGTACAGACTGGAGGTATACTTAGGGGCTGCAGAGTCTCCCATGAAGTCTTTTGCTGCTGCCAGGAAGTGGTATGAAAAAGCAATTGATGTAAACCCCTCCAATCCAGGTGGCCAAGCTGGGCTTGCGGATATTTTGAGCGAAATGGGATTTTATGAACAGGCAATAGAGCAGGCAGAAAAAGCGCTAACGATTGATTCTAATTTTGTGATGTCAAATCAAGCTATGGGTTTTGCCTTATACCGTTCGGGCAGATCAAAAGAAGCCATCCCTTTCTATGAGAAAGCGCTTCGGTTCGACCCGTATTCAACCATCACCCTTAGACAGTTAGGACAGGCCTATTTTCTCAGTGGACAACATGAACAAGCGATTCAAACATGTAACATATTAATAGATCGCAGGCCTCAATATTTGCCTGGCCATCTTATTCTTGCATCCGCATACAGTGCTGCTGGCCATGCAGAGGAAGCCAAAGCTGCCGCATCAACCATCCTCAAAATGAATCCAAAATTCACTCTGGAGGCATATTCTAAAAGGTTGCGATTTAAAAACCCGGCAGATAAAGAGCTCATTATTAGCAATTTGCACAAAGCGGGGCTGCCTGAATATCCTCCCGGCAAAGAAACACCTAAAAAACCCTCCATCGCAGTCCTCCCATTCGACAACCTATCCGATGACCCTGAGCAGGAATATTTCATTGATGGTATTGCCGAGGATATTATCACCGCTCTTTCAAAGACCGACCAACTTGTTGTGATTGCGAGAAACTCATCATTCACATACAAGGGCAAGCCAGTCAAAATTAAGCAGGTAGCGGAGGAACTCGGTGTTCGCTATGTGTTGGAAGGAAGTGTCCGAAAAACTCAAGATCGTGTGAGGATAACTGCGCAATTGATTGATGCCACCACAGAACACCACCTGTGGGCTGAACGCTACGACCGCGAAATGAAAGATATTTTTGCTTTGCAAGATGAGATCACTATGAAAATTGTGGGCAGTCTGCAAATAACGCTTACATCTGGTGAACAAGGCCGCATGCTTGAAAGGCAATATAAGACTTTAGAAGGTCAAATGAAATTTTCGGAGTTATTATCGGCGTGGAATGAAGGTACAAAAGAAGGCCGTATTCGGCATGGCCAGCTGTCTCAGGAACTTATCGAATTGGAGCCTGATTCTCCTGCTGGATACAGCTCCTTGGGTTGGTATTACTATAATCTTGCGAAACTTGGCATATCACCTCGGGAATCTATCGGAAAGGCTTATAAACTTGCGCAAAAGGCCATCTCCCTGGATGATTCTAATCCTTTTTCATATGCTCTATTAAACGCTGTCTATTTATTAATGAGGAAGTATGAAGAGGCGATCGCGGCAGGAGAGCGATCTATAGAACTTGATCCAAATGGAGCCTTTAGCCACTTGATTCTTGGTGAGACACTGGGATACGCAGGGATGCTGGACGAAGCCTTTTACCACATTAAAAAGGCGATTCGTCTCCAGCCCCACCCTCAATGGTGGTACTATTATCATTTAGGACGCACCTATTGGCTGAAAGGACAGTATGAAAACGCACTAAAAGAATTTAGGAAAACGCTTCATCTCGTTCCAGACGTCTGGTATATCCATGTTCATTTGGCTATTACATATGCAGCATTGGACCGGCAAGAAGAAGCTGAGGCAGCGGCTATAAAAGCTATGGAGATGAATCCTAATATATCGGTGTCTCTTATTTCCAAATCATCGAGGTTTAAAAATCAAGAGCCCACTCAGTATATTATCGACGCCATGCGAAAGGCCGGGTTTCCAGAATAAGCATTGTTAATTAATAATTTCATGTATCGTCTATCGCAGATAACTCTTACAAAACGGTAGATATCAGGTCCCTAAAATATCACCGATGTTTAAAAATAATCACAACCAACCGAATCTTGTATTCGTAGTGGCTTCCATGGTACCGTGGGCATAACCAGATGATATCGTTAATATTGCCTGATTTTTCAAAATGTCAGGTGTCCATATATCTGTATTGCGACACGAAGTCGCGTATTTTGACTGTTCAGCAAAAGGTGTTTAAACCTTTTGTCTGAACCCAGCGTCCCGTCGCTGCGATCCTATGGAAGCATGCGCTCAAGGTGCATTCTTGATGGGTATGAAGCCTTCCTGACAATGCGCCGAAGTTCGCCTGTGCGAACGGTGTGGAAGCCGTGAGGTGGAAACGCTCCTGGAAGCTCCGTCCGGGTGAGGGGTTAGGATAGGATACTATGGTCAACGCAAGTGAACACTCGTACCCGGTATGCCGCTGATAATTGATATTTTAACTATAAAAATACAAATGCGTGCCTCGTGACCGATATTTCAATGCCCGGCATCGGCGGGCTGGGACTTCAGGCAGAAATGGTTAGGAGGGGAGGCATCCTTCCGGTTATTTTTATTACGGCTTTTGATACACCGGAAACCCGTGACCTGGCAAAAAAGGAAGGGGCGACCGGGTATTTACGAAAACCAGTGGATGATCAGGCGCTTCTGGATCTCATCCGTTGGGTAATAACAACAACAGGATTCATGACATTTTTTTTAACGGAACGTATTTTGAATAAGTATTTAGGATAAAAGTCTAACCAGATTTTTTACCGTGCAATAAAAAAGCTAACCCAAAAGAAAAGGAGTATCGTCATGGAAAAACGAAAATTTTTATTTCTGCTTTTGCTGTCAGCGGCAATGATCTTATTGCCCCTTAGCAATGCAGCTGCAGCGACAAAAGCCAAACCCAACATCCTCGTCATTTGGGGCGATGACATTGGTTATTCCAACCTTAGTATCAACAACCAAGGAATGATGGGCTACAAGACACCCAACATTGATCGTATTGGACATGAAGGTGCCGTATTTACAGATTGGTACGCGCAGCAGTCCTGTACAGCAGGCAGGGCTGCTTTTATTCTTGGTCAGCATCCTTTCAGAACCGGACTCCTGACAATTGGTATGCCGGGGAGTGATCAGGGCATTAAAGATAGCCAGCCTACCATTGCCGAATTATTGCAACCGCTGGGCTATACGTCCGGTCAATTCGGGAAAAACCATCTTGGTGACCGCGATGAAATGCTGCCAACCAATCATGGTTTTGATGAATTCTATGGAAACCTGTATCACTTAAATGCTGAAGAAGAACCGGAAACTTACTACTACCCCAAAGATGCGGAGTTCCACAAAAAATATGGTCCGCGCGGTGTTATTCACAGCTATTCCGATGGAAAAATTGAAGATACCGGTCCAATGACCCAAAAAAGAATGGAAACGGCTGATGACGAATTCACCAATGCCGCCATCGATTTTATCGAACGCGCTCATGCTCAGGGCAAACCGTTTTTTGTCTGGCTAAGTGCAACCCGCATGCATGTCTGGACTCGCCTCAAGGCGGAAAGTGTCGGCGTGACCGGGATAGGCCTGTATCCCGATGGTATGGTGGAACATGATAAAGCAGTTGGTACAGTACTTGCAAAATTAGACGAACTGGGAATTACCGATAACACAGTGGTTATGTACTCTACCGACAATGGCGCTGAAAAGTTTACCTGGCCTGATGGCGGAACCACGCCGTTTTATGGTGAGAAAGGCACCACATGGGAAGGCGGTTTCCGTGTTCCCAGTGTCATTCGCTGGCCTGGTGTGATTAAACCCGGAACAATCGACAACAACATATATTCTCACGAAGACATGATGCCGACGCTTCTTGCAGCGGCAGGTGTTCCTGATGTTAAGGAAAAACTCTTAAAGGGCTACAAAGCCGGGGGCAAAACCTTTAAGGTTCATTTAGATGGTTATAATATGATGCCCTTCTGGAAGGGTGATGTGAAAGCTGATCCCCGAAAAGAAATTTTTTATTTTGATCAGATGGGTAATTTAAACGCCATCCGTTATGATAACTGGAAACTGAACTTTGCAATTACTGAAGGGGCTATAAATACCGCTTATCGCAAAACACCGGCATGGCCTGTTCTGATAAACTTAAGAGCTGATCCTTATGAAACAGCATGGAAAGACTCGGCAATGTATGTCCGCTGGTTTGCCGATAACATGTGGACGTTTGTTCCTGCGCAAGCGATCACTGGTAAGTTTTTGAAAACATTTGTTGAGTTTCCGCCTGTGGAAGGTTCTGCTTTAGGTATCGATAAGGTTTTACAGCAATTGCAGGCAACACCGCAGAATTAGGAAAACAAAAGCGTTTTTTAATGCTGCAGAATTGATCGGTTGACAGTATCCCGGCTGCAGGTTTGAAAAAAATTATACTTCTGCAGCCGGGATATTCATTTATTATACCCGGTTTCTCAAAGCGAGGCATCGGAAGATGTCATTTCGCAACAGACATTTTTTTCACATACCAATATAAATATCTACAAAATGGGAGCATAAATATGCCTTCAATCAAGAACCCCCTTGAGGTGATGCGTGATCTCAAGTCTATGGTCCAGGAATCCATTATCGGCCAGGAACAGGTCGTCGAGCGCCTGATTATTGCCTTGCTGGCCAACGGAAATGTGTTGATGGAAGGACTGCCCGGCCTTGCCAAAACCCGTGCCATCAAAAGCCTGGCCAAAAACCTCGAATCCGTGTTCAGCAGAATCCAGTTTACCCCGGATCTGCTGCCCTCGGATGTTACCGGTACGGAGGTTTACTATTCAGAGGGCGGCAAGGGCATGTTTAAATTTCAGCCCGGCCCGATTTTCGGGAATCTCATCCTGGCAGACGAAATCAACCGGGCGCCGGCAAAGGTTCAGGCCGCGCTTCTTGAAGCCATGGAAGAGCGGCAGGTCACAGTTGCCGGGACAACGCATAAACTGCCGGATCTTTTTATGGTAATGGCCACACAGAATCCGGTGGAGCAGGAAGGTACGTATCCGCTGCCCGAGGCCCAGATGGACCGCTTCCTGATGCATGTGATGATCACGTATCCGGATGAAGCATCGGAACAGAAAATTCTTCGTCTGGTCAGGGGTGAGGAAAAGTTAAAAGGTGGAAAAGCTGAAACGTCCAAAAGGATTTCCCAGCAGGTTATTTTTGATGCGCGGGAAAAAATTTTGAATATTACAATGGCAGATGCTGTTGAAAAATATATTGTATCGCTTATTTATGCGACCCGTTACCCGGAAAAATACAGTGAGGAACTTAAAAAATGGATCCATGTGGGCGCCAGTCCCCGCGGGACCATTGCGCTGGATAAAACCTCCCGGGCGCATGCCTGGCTCAACAGTCAGGAGTATGTAACGCCGGACAATGTCCGTGCTGTTATACATGATTGCCTGCGACATCGCATCATGCTCAGCTACGAGGCAAATGCGGAGGGGATAACTTCAGATGACGTAATCCGTGAGATTGTGAAGCTGGTGGGGGTGGCGTAGTCAGTGAACAGTAATCAGTAAAAAAAGTAATCAGTTATCGATAGTCATCAGTTACTGAACACTGATTACTGATCACTGAATACTGATAACTGATTACTCATAAGTTGGAAAAACAATGGAACATCCCAGAGTAAAAACAAGGCCTCCGAAAAAGAACCCTTCCACGGCCGGCGTCTACGCTGATCTCGACGAGCTCATCCGTCTTCAGTATAAGGCGCAGGGGTTTTCCTTTCTGCCGCGGCAGCCGGTGCACAGCATTCTTGCGGGCCGTCATGCCTCTCGTTTAAGGGGGCGGGGCCTTAATTTTGAGGAAATCCGTAATTATCTGCCCGGCGATGATATCCGGAATATGGACTGGAAAGTCACGGCTCGGACGCAGAAACCCCATGTGCGGGTATACACGGAAGAGCGGGACCGTCCGGTGCTGCTTCTGGTGGATCAGCGGATTGGTATGTTTTTCGGCAGTCAGCGGAACATGAAATCCGTGACAGCGGCCGAAGCCGCTGCCCTGTCTGCCTGGCGTGTTTTCAGCGCGGGCGACAGGGTCGGGGCCATTGTTTTTAACGATTCAGATATGACCGTCATCGAACCCCGGCGCAGCCGGCAGCAGGTGATGAAAATACTGAAGGCGGTTGTGGAAAAAAATCATCAACTGGGCTTGGGCAAAGGGATTCGATCCAACCCGGGCATGTTCAATGAAGCGATGGAACGGGCGCTGCGTCTGGCAAAACATGATTTTCTCGTATGCAGTATCGGCGACGGCAATGGCGTAAATGAAGAAACCGTAAAACTGGCCACCTTGTTAACCGCCCACAATGACATGCTGGCCGGGTTTGTTTATGACCCCATCGAAGCGGATTTGCCGGATACGGGACGACTTGTGGTGGCTGAAGAAGAGCTTCAGTTGGAAGTGGAAACTTCAGATAAAAAGTTTCGGAAGCAATTCTCAGATAAGTTCAACGACCGGCTGAACTGGATAAAAGAAATGTCAAGGCTGCGATCGATCCCGGTTATTCCTATTCATACGGGCGAGGGCGTGGCGGAGCAGATTCGGAAGTCTTTGGGGTATCATCCGCCGGTGAGGAAGGTTTAGCCGTATTCAGTAAACAGTAATCAGTGACCAGTATCCAGTGGTCAGTAAACGGTGAGTTGAAAAGTTACAAAGTTAAAAAGTGGCAGGGTAGAAGCGGGAAAAGGTAGAAAAGCAAAACATAAAGGTTAAAGGGTTAAGAAATTTAAAAGTTACTGAGTCAAAAAGGTTGAAAAGGAGAAATAAAGTGAAAATCAAATTTTTATTCATTTTTCTGATGGCTGCATTTTTTGTGAATGTTAATGGCGCAATCGCTGCGGATTCAGCCCCAAAACTAATTCTCCAGATTACCATCGACGGGCTTCGGGGCGATATTCCGGGGCGGTACCTCGACCGTTTTGACAAAGGCGGTTTTAAATATTTTTTTGACAAAGGCATTGTATACACCAATGCCCAATACCAGCACAGCAACCTGGAGACGGTGGTCGGCCATGCCGTTCTGGCAACCGGTGCTTTTCCGGCAGCCCACGGCATGGTGGCCAATGTATGGATGGACCGGGAGACCGGTCTGCTGGGATATGCCATAGAAGACAGCAATTATGACATGGTCGGCGCTGCCGGAGGCGTGGATAAAGACACGGAAATCGACCCGACCCAGGCCGCTGCAAAGTCAGAGGGACGATCTCCCCGGGCGATTCTGTGCTCTACATTTTCAGATGAGCTGGCCGTGCATACGGCCGGACGTGCAAAAATTTTTGGTGTATCGGTAAAGGACCGCGGGGCAATCACCCTGGCCGGTCATGCGGGAAAGGCGTTCTGGTTTTCCAAGAAGACCGGCGGGTTTGTATCCAGCACGTATTATTATGATCAGTATCCGGACTGGGTAAATGCGTGGAATGAACGCCGGCCGGCGGATGTCTATGCGGGAAACTCCTGGGAACTGCTCAACGATCCGGCTTCCTATATTTGTAGGGACACGGATGACCGGCCCTATGAAACGGCACTGCCCGGATATGGCCGGGTGTTTCCCCATCCGTTTGGCAAAAAAGACAGCAAACTGTTTTACACCCTGCTGACACTCAGCCCGGTGGGCGATACGTTGACCCTTGATTTTGCCAAATCCCTGTTGATTAATGAAAAACTTGGCCAGGACAACATCACCGACTATCTGTCCATCAGCTTTTCCGCCACGGATTATGTGGGCCATGTGTTTGGAATTGCCAGTCTGGAAAACGAGGATAATATGCTCCGGCTGGACCGTACACTTGCCGATCTGTTAAAATTTGTGGATGAAAACGTCGGGTTAAAGAATACCCTGATCGTTTTGTCGGCAGATCACGGAGCGCCTGAAGCACCGGAATATATGGCAGAGCGGGGTATGGCGGTGGACCGGCTGGTGCCTTCAAAATTTGATGTTGCCCCGGGTATTGCCGCGTTGAAAAAACGATTTGGCATCGGCAAAGAACTCATTAGAATGTATGAACATCCCTATATTTATCTCGATCATCAGCTGATCAGAGAAAAGGGTTTGGATTTGGGAGAAGTGGAACGCGCTGTTGCAGAAGAAATGATGAAGTTTGATGGAATTGCCCTGGCGATTTCCAGCACTGACATCAGAAACGGCCGCCTGCCCGAAGCACCCGTCATCGAACAGATCCGCCGCAACTTTCATCCCAAGCGCTCTGGCGATATCTATGTGCTCCAGGAACCCTATTGGTTTTTGTATACGGATGAATCCCTTCCGCTGTGCACCATTCACGGATCTCCCTGGCGATACGACACCTATGTGCCGATCATGTTTGCCGGAAAAAATGTTAAATCCGGCCGAGTCAGCCGCCTGGTCCACCCGGTGGACATTGTTGCCACGCTGGCCTTGAGCGCCGGTACCAAACTGCCTTCAGGGGCTGTGGGGTGTCCTTTGACCGAGGTGATGGGGAAGTAGAGGGAAGAGGCAGTAGTCAGTATCCAGTGAACAGTAATCAGTGAGTGGAAAAGCTGAAGAGTAAAAGAGTTACAAAGTAGAAAGGTAAAAAAATGCACAACGGTTTGAGACAAAGGCAGAGAAAAGGAGCACCATGAAGAAGATTGATGAAGAAAACAGATACTTTTTCGGCGGTAAGATCGAGATGGAAACCATAATGGGGTGGGGGTATTCCCGGTACATTGTCAGCCAATTGGGACCAATGGGGGGCACCCTGATGGCGGTTGATCCAAATGCGCCAAAGGTGGACCGGTTTATCAGAATCGGTGGCGATCCCTACCTGATCCGTTACAATAGCCGTCTGCCAGTTGTTGTATATGCGCCTGAGGGTGTTGAAGTGCGTTATCGGTTATGGCACGCCGAGCCGGAGGAAAAGGCGATGGAAAATGGCTGATCCGGCGAGTTTACAGAATCTTCATGATATAATAATGCCGTCACCGGTTCCCTGGTGGCCTCCGGCGCCGGGGTGGTATGCAATATTCGCAGGTAGCGCTGTTGTTGCGGCATGGTTCTGCTGGCGACAATTTAGGAGCTGGCGGGTAAACGCTTATCGCCGCGCGGCATTGGATGAACTTGCCCGGATAAAGGGCCTGGTTGATTCCGGTGATCGGGAACCGGCCATGAGAAAACTTCCGGAACTGATCAAGCGGACAGCAATGTCTGTGTGGCCCCGGGAAAAAGTGGCTGCGCTCACAGGCAGCGGGTGGCTGCAGTTTTTAGATCAGGCTGCAAATACAGACGAATTCACCAAAGGATCTGGGCGGATCCTGTTGGATCTTTCTTATGCAGGGAATCAGAAACTGAATGTGATGCCTGATGATCAGGTTTATTTGTTAATTCAGATCGTTGAAAAATGGATCAGGGAACACCGGGTTGGGTAAGAAGTATTCAGTGATCAGTAAGCAGTGAACAGTAAAAGATTGAAAAGTATAAAAGTTGAAGAGTTAAAAAGTGCAGTAATCAGTATGAAAGATAGACCGATAATTTGTCATTTATAATCAGGAATTGCGGAGATAATAATGAAAAAAGCAGGTATCGAATATAAAAGCATTCGAAAAAGCAGGAAAAATTTTCTGGTACCAGTGATCTGCTTAATCTTCATGTGGCTGTCTGCAGCAGTTGTATATGGTGCAGCGAATGAGTCGCCGGAAGACGCAGCAGCAAAAAAATCACAAAAAAATGAAACGCCTGATTTCAATCGTCTGGTCGGGAGCTGGGTGCGTCCTGACGGAGGTTATGTTATTGAAATCAGTAAAATACATCCGGATGGCACTGCGGATGCGGCATATTTAAATCCCCGGCCGATCAATGTCGCTAAAGCAAAGGTATCCGAAATTGATGGAATGCTCGGACTGTTTATTAAACTTGAAGACCAGGGATATCCGGGGAGCACTTATGCACTGAAGTATAATCCGGAGTATGACGCAATGGTTGGGGTTTATTTCCAGGCAGCCATTAAACAGTCGTATGATGTGATTTTTCAGAGAAAGTAACAGCTTGAAGTTAACAGTAATCAGTTATCGGTAATCAGTAGTTACTGAACACTGAATACCTGGAAAAATATGATCGAATTCAATTACATATGGGCTTTTATCCTTCTGCCCCTGCCGCTGGTTCTCAGGTGGTTCCTGCCGGAACATCGTGAGCCGAGGTCGGCCGTCGGGGTGCCGTTTATGGAGCGGTTGTCGGTTATTACAGGCCGAAAGCCGGCCCCGGGTGCTGCGATTATTCAAGGGTCTTTCATGCAGATGGTGTTTTTAATTCTGGCGTGGGTCCTGGTTGTCACTGCAATGGCCCGACCCCAATGGATTGAAAGCCCGATAACAAAAGAAGTGCCGACCCGGGATTTACTTCTTGCCGTTGATCTTTCCGGTTCCATGGAAACCGAGGATTTTACGGACGCATCAGGCAAAACAGTGGATCGTCTGACGGCCGTTAAGCAGGTTTTGGACGAATTTCTGGCCCGGCGAAAAGGGGACCGGGTGGGGCTTATCTTTTTCGGGTCAGCCGCCTTTGTCCAGGCACCGTTTACCGAAGACCTGGAAGTCATCCGGACTTTGATGGATGAAGCGCAGGTGCGCATGGCCGGTCCCCAGACCATGATGGGGGATGCCATTGGTCTGGCGCTTCATGTTTTTGAAAACAGTGAAACACAGGACAGAGTGCTCATTGTGCTCACCGACGGAAACGATACCGGCAGCCAGGTGCCGCCGCAAAAAGCATCTGAAATTGCAAGGGATAAAGACATCACCATTCATACGGTGGCCATTGGTGATCCAAAGTCCGTGGGCGAGGATAAACTGGATGCAGAATCATTAAAAGCCATGTCCCGGATTACCGGCGGCAGTTATTTTCACGGGATGAACCGGAAAGATCTCGAAGAAATCTATAACAAGCTCGATGCCCTTGAAACCCGGCAGGTTGAAACCATCAGCCACCGGCCGAAAACAGATCTTTTTTTCTGGCCGCTTTCTGTTTTTTTCGGATTGGGACTGGTGTTTCACGGGGCGGCGATCATTCGGAACAGGAAACTTATAGCAGGCAGTAATCAGTTTACAGTAACCAGTAATCAGTAGAAAAAAGTGAGCAGTTGTCGGTTGTAATTAGTTACTGACCACTGATTACTGATAACTGAACACTGACCAAACTCTCCAGGCAGGCAACGAACAGATGAACGAGTTGATAATAAACTTCCACTTCCTCCGACCCTGGTGGCTGGCAGCAGCGTTGCCAGCAGGGTTTCTGCTGTGGCTGATTGCCGGGCAGTCGGATTCCAGACGGGCATGGAAAAATATTATTTCCGGTCATCTGCTGAAGCATCTTCTGATCGGGGAGTCCGCACAAAGCCGGCTGCGGCCCTGGCATCTTTTGGGGGTGGTATGGCTGATTTCAATTATCGCGCTTTCCGGTCCGGCCTGGCAGATTGAGCCGTCGCCGTTTGCGGAAGATCAGTCTGCCTTGTTTATTGTTTTAAAAGTTGCGCCTTCCATGAAGGCCGAGGATATTCAGCCGTCACGTTTAACTCGGGCGGTCCATAAAATCCGGGATCTCATGGCTTTACGTAAGGGAACATTAAATGGCCTGATTGCCTATTCAGGCAGCGCGCATTTGGTGATGCCCCTGACCCGGGATAATGACATCATTGAATCTTTTGCCGGTGAATTGTCACCGGAAATCATGCCGTCTGAGGGAGACGCACTGGCAGAAGCGGTTTTGCTTGCAAATGATCAGTTAAAAAAATCCGGTTTGAGCGGTTCGGTGCTTCTGATAACTGATGCGGTCTCTGAAGATCAGCTCCAGGAACTGGCCCGCAATCAAAAGGAAAACACGTTTCCGGTTCATTTGCTGGCCATTGCGTCAGAAAATCCCAGCGGAATCGTTTCCGCTCCGGCCATTGATAAAACTATGCTGGGAAAAGCCGCCCGGGCGCTCGACGGTTCACTGACAATCGTTACACCGGATGAACAGGATGTGGAAAATATTGCGTCCAAGGTTGAAAAAGATCTGACCACAATGATTTTGCCAGACAGCGGACAGCGCTGGAAAGATTCGGGTTTCTGGCTGGTGCCTTTCATCGCGTTTTTTACTTTGATCTGGTTCCGGCGAGGGTGGGTGGTGAGGTATGAGTGAAAGGAAGTGTTCAGTAATCAGTGAACAGTAAAAGCATAGAAAAAATATATCGTTAATACTGATCACTGGTTACTGAAGACAGATTACTAAAACAAACGGTATAGAAATGAAATACGCAATCATAATGATATTGCTCATAATTGGAACCCCCGGCTGCTCCGCCGACTATTGGTTCACCCCGGATCAGCAGGGGGACCGGCTGATGAAGTCTGAAAAGTTTGAAGACGCAGCCAGGGTTTATGTTGACCCCTTAAGGAAAGGGGTTGCGCTGTTTCGCAGCGGGGATTTCGAAGCGGCCGCTGCCGCGTTCGGCCGTCTGAACACCGCCGAAGCCCATTTTAATCGGGGAAACGCCCTGGTGATGCTTGGAAAGTATACGGATGCGGTTTCTGCCTATGACCGGGCGCTGGATTTACAAGAAAGTTGGAAAATGGCGGAGGACAACAGGGAAATTGCCCGTATACGCGCTGAGAGAATGGAACTTGAGGGTGGTGACATGACCGGCGGTATGCTCGGTGCGGATGAAATCGTGTTTTCAGAAGGCGGAAAAAACAAATCCGGTGGAGAAGAAATCGTTGAGGCAGATGCCGGAGCGCCGCTTTCGGATGAACAGATAAGCTCCCTCTGGCTGCGGCGGGTGCAGACAAAACCCGCTGATTTTTTAAAAGCAAAGTTTTCGTATCAATTCAGTAAAAGAAGTGAACAGTAACTGAAAACTGATTACTGAATACTGACTACTGATTACTTCGATTACTGATCACTGAAAAAAAGGTTCCGCATGGAATTATTGTCCAGAAAAACCTATATTTTCGTTCTAATCGTTTTGGCATTCAGTTTGTTGCCAAACTGTTCAGCCCATGCCGCATCTCCTCAAGTCCGGGTTAGTATCGACACCACTCAGTCATACTGGGTCGGCCAGAAAATACCCTTTTATGTGGATCTGCTCAGCCCGGGATTTTTTTCCGGTTCCCCGAAGTTTGATCTGCCGGAAATCTCCGGTGTGCTGGTAATGAAAATTCCGGAACGCCCGGTGATGGGCACGGAAGAAATTGAGGGACACAGTTTTACCAGGCAGCGTCATGAGTTTGTTTTTTTTCCCCAGCGTCCGGGACAGTTGAATATTCCGTCGTTTACGGTAAGGTTTGGTGTTTCCGGACAGGCGGGTGCACCGCCCAAAGAAATCGCTTTAAAGACAACCCCTTTGACCCTGACCCCCAAAATGCCGCCAGGTGCTGAAAAGCTTGGCACAATTATTTCCACCCGGGATCTGAAGGTTACTGAAGGCTGGGACCCTGCGCCGAAAGATGCCGTGACCGGAGATGCTTTCACGAGAACCATTACGTTTCAGGCGCCGGACATCCCGGGCATGGCATTTCCGCCCATGCCGGAGTTGCAGATTCCGGGGATCGGAATTTATCCTGAAGCGCCGGTGGTGAATGACCGGATGGAACGCGGTGATTTTGTCGGGGAAAGATCTGAAACAGTAAGCTATGTGATGGAGGATGACGGCAAGAGGATCATTCCGGCCATTTCGTTTCACTGGTTTGACATTGCGTCACAAACATTAAAATCAGAGCAATTGCCGGAAGTAACATTTAAAGTTTCTCCATCGACAACAGGTCCGTCTTCGGGCCAGCCTTTCGGGCAGCCTGCAATTGCCGGATCTCTAAAGATGATATTCGGTATGGCATTTATTTTGATGATCATCGCTGCTGTGGTTTTGTGGAGTCGGCAAAAATATTTGACCGTTCATATCAAATCATGGCAGGATAAGCAGAAAGAAAGTGAATCCGGTTATTTTAAGCGACTCATCACGGCATGCCACGGAAATGATCCGCAGACCGCTTTAAATGCATTGATGAAATGGGTGGATCGCGTGAATCCAGACTTGCAGGCAGCTACCCTGGCCGGGTTTGTCGAAGCCTGGGGCGATCCGGAACTGGCATCCGAAGTGGCCGTACTTCAAAAGTTGTCTTTTTATCAGGAAAAAGAATCCGGCCTCGGGAAAATGAGAAAATCATGGTCCGGGCAGAAGCTGAAGCGGCTTATAATAAAAGTCAGAAAACGGATGAAAAACAGCAAACATATACGGGGAGGGGCGGCCGGTGATCTGATGCGGCTAAATCCAATATAATAATTAAATGAGGGGTCGGGGAGTTTATCCCAAGACCTCGGTTTTAATTTTCCAAGTTGATCGTTTTTCTTTAAAAGCGTTGAGTTGATGCATTTGGACCGTAAGCCCCATTGCGGCAAATAACCATCGATTGTTTGTGGCACCTCGCATCCAACAATGCTCAAGATCAAAGATATCTTTAACAAGTCCTTGCATGGGCTCAACACGGTAAGATCGTTCTTTGTAAATTTGTTTCAGTTTCGGTTTTTGCAAATGCTGGTGCATGAGAATCCGGTTTTCAGTTTTATTCTCTTTACGTCGACTACTGGTTACCAACGTCATCTTTCTTTGGTGTCTGAACTCTCTGTAAAGTGGGTAACTATCAGCCTTTGAGTCCATTGACACATAATCGACGAAGGCTTTTAGAGATGCTGTCTCACGCCACATTCGTTTGGCTTCATTGCCACTGTTGGGCATCCACATGAAGCAGCCCAACGTTGGGTATCGATGGCTGGTTAAAGCAAAACTGCCATGACCATATATCCAGCCGTCAGCATGAGATGTGCACCAGGTAGCCTCCTCATCGAGGTCACGCAAACGATCGGGCACAATGCCCTTGTCTTTTTGCTTTTTATGCCGGATGGGCCCTTTGGCCCGGTTCATCATTTTGTCAGCACTGATGACGCGGTCATTGCTCCAGTTCAGGAAACATTTGAAAAATGAACGCTGCTGGCTTTCGAGGGTGATGGCAGATTTTTTTTAAGCGATCGCGTAGTTGGCGTTCGCTAATCGGCGTTAAGCCAGTATCCTGGGAAATTTCATCCCAGTAGTCCATCACCATCTTGTGTATTTGTACATAGGTCTTGACTTTGAGTTTAACTGATAACACCGCAATAAACATAATCATCCACTCAGGATATAAAAACTTAGGACCTCGTTCACCGATACGTTCTGGGTCGGGAAAATCGGTTTCATCGAGAAATTTCCTAAATATTTCGCGGGTTTTCTGTATCCAACGTTTCGATATCCTGCATGGTTTTGCCGTCATGAATCGTCTCCTTTGAAAAGTTATTAGAGACTATTCATATATACAAACTTTTAGTAAAAATCTAGACAATTATTTTTAAAAAAACTCCCCGACTGCTGAATTACTCTCTATATTTCGAGCTCATATTTTGTTCAAAACAGTTAAGATTAAGAATCAAATGCATAGGGAATACTTTCTTCGGCTTACTTTTAAGGGAGAAGCATGAATCTACGTGTTCTATCATATAATATCCACCGGGCCATCGGGCTTGACCGCCGTTTCCGTCCGCAACGCATTGCCACGATACTGGAACACCATGATGCCGATATCGTCCTGCTGCAGGAAGTGGATGTAGGGGTGCCCCGCTCCCGGGGGTTGGACATAGCCCAGGAATTGGCCGACCGTCTCGGGTATCCACATTATGCGGTGGGGCTTAATGTGAAGCTGCGCGAGGGGATGTACGGGAACGCTACCTTGAGCCGCTATCCCATTGTTAACGAACGGAATATCGATCTAACCATTGAATCCGGTAAGGCCCGGGGTTGTTTGTATACCGATATCGTCCTGCCGGCAAAAAATATGGGGCATGCGGAAATCGCGGTCTTTAATCTTCATCTTGGGTTGTCTTTTAAGGAAAGGCCTCGCCAAATCGGCATGCTGGTGCGCTCTGACGAGTTCCGTGCCCTTGGCTTGCAGGATTTATGCCTGGTAGGTGGTGACCTGAATGACTGGCAGACGCGCCTGGCGCCCATCTTTACCGAGATATTGGAATTTGAATGCGCCACCAACCATGGCTGGGGGTATCAGAAAGCCTTTCTTACCTATCCTTCCTTTTCACCAAGAGGCGGCTTGGATAAAATATTCTGCAGGGGCGTGTTGGAAATCGTGGGTGGTCGGCGATGTCGTCTGCGGGTCTCCAAAGTTGCCAGCGATCATCTACCGGTTATTGCCGATATTAAGGTGAAAATGTAAGCCTTCCTGGCAAAAAAAGCCCAGTTGCCATGCGGTTGGGTCTTTTATCAAAAAAGATCGCGGTTAAAATGAGAAACAGGTTTTTTCGATTGTTCTCACCGTATCTCTAAAACTTCCTTCTCCCACCCCTGGGAGAGGATTTCCGGGCCGCCCCTAAAATTATAACTTAAGGGGCGGCCCCATTATGCCATCAAATGATTCCAACAACAATAACAGCCGATTGTCGGAATCTTGCTTGAAATTTTCCTTTAAACTGCACTACTATTAAAAATGGTAAGTATGGTTCAATTCTGAATCTTATTGATTTCTATAGACTAATCTTTGGTCTGCTTGCATCCTTCAATATTTCAGTATTATGATTGTAGTGTTAATGATTAAGGGAAACCGTGCTGTGACTCGAATGATCCCAAACAATCAGATTACCCTTTTGCAAAACGGTGAAGCATATTTTCCAGCAATGGAAGCAGCGCTGGACCGGGCGATGCATGAAATTTACCTGGAAAGCTATATTTTCGAAAATGACAATACCGGAAAGCGTGTTGTGGAAGCGATTAGACAGGCGGCTTTTCGCGGCGTAAAAACCCACATGCTGATCGATGGCTTCGGATCGAATCGTTTTCCGAAAACCATGATCGATTACCTTGAAGCGGCCGGCGTAATGGTGCTGAAGTTCCGGCCCAAGATATCACCTTGGACGCTACGACGCCGGCGCTTGCGCCGCTTGCACCGGAAAATCGTGGTCGTGGACCAGGAGATTGCCTTTGTCGGGGGCATTAATATTAATGATGATATGGATAGGCCGGATCAGACATCGCCTCGTTATGACTATGCGGTAAGTGTGGAAGGGCCTCTGGTGGCGGAAATTAATCGTTCTGCCCGCAGGATGTGGTCGCGAGTGGCGTCGACCCGATGGCGATCCGGCTTAGTTTTGGGAAAAGAGAGACACGTGCTTTCCATCAAACCCAAGGGCAATATGCGTGCTGCTTTTTTGCTGAGGGATAACATCCGCCATCGACGCGATATCGAAGATGCCTATCTTCAGGCGATGGATCAGGCACAATTCGAAATCATTCTTGCAAGCGCCTATTTTTTCCCCGGGTTCAATTTTCGTCGTGTTCTTTTAGCTGCTTCCGGGCGCGGTGTCCGGGTGGTTTTACTGTTGCAGGGAAAGATGGATCACCCATTACTTCATTATGCCTCACATGCCCTATTTGGCAATTTCCTCGATGCAGGGATTGAGATCTATGAATACAGCAAGAGCCTCCTGCACGCCAAAGTTGCAGTGATCGATGAACATTGGGCCACGGTGGGATCCTCAAACCTTGACCCTTTCAGTCTGCTGCTTTCTCTTGAGGCAAATGTCATTATTGACGATGCAAATTTTGCAAAAAAATTGAAATACAGCTTGGAGCAGGCCGTCAAGATGGGAGCTCGACAGGTATTTAAAAACAACTGGAGAGCGCAGACAAAAAGGCTGCGGCTGGCGAGTTGGCTTTGTTACGGTTTGGTGCGATTTTTGATAGGAATTGCGGGATATGCCAAGGAAAAAAACCGGGTCAAGTAAAGCCGATCAAGAACGAAGCTTGAAAGCCAGGCGCGATAGCGGCTACCGAAGATAAGCATCAGCTTCACACCATGATGTAGTGCGCATTGACTTGGAGCTAAAATCTGCGATTACTTCTTGAGATCAAAAGCAAAATAGTGACCTGATTTCCGTTGATCCCTCCAACAAAAAAAAGAAAATGACATTTACTATTCGGTCAGAATGCGCGAATAGCGGCAGACAGATAGAGATTGCACTTGACAGCGAACTGAATATTACAAATGTGACTGATGGTTCCGATCCTATGTTCTGCTTACCATTAGTGTCTCTTGCAAAAACAAAGAGACCAAGCATTGTGGACGTATTCTGACGGAAGTCATTGCTCTTCTGGTCAGAAGAAGATGTAAGAGAATATAAAAAGAGGGCGCTTGATCTTAGAATATATATGAACCTGAGTAAAAGAGCTCTTGCAGGTGTCAAAAGAATGCAGACATCGATTTTCGGTTTTGATGAAACATAAATTAAGAATTTTGTTGAAGGGTTATAGCACATAATGAATATATCTGAGACTTTGATAAAGGTCAGAAATTATCACGCGGACAATCACAACCATGTGAACAATGCACGGTATCTTGAATTTTTTGAAGAAGGTTCTTGGGATTTTCTGGAAAAATACCCGCATGTTGGAGAGATGTTCACATCACTCATAAAAAGAGGGATCATTCATGTTGCAGTGAATATTAACTGTAACTACAGAAGCAGCGCTATTGTAGGTGATGTTCTACGAATTGAAACTGCATTGGCGCGGACTTCTAACAAAAGTTATACCTGGTCAAAGAAAGTATATAAGAATAATACGAATAAATTAGTGGTGGATGCTGAGATTACTTGTGTTTTTATCGATTCTGATTCTGGCGAAGTCATTCCGATCAGTGAAGAAATGAAAGCTGTATGGCCCGAACTTGCAGAGCTGAAGATTTAATGGAATTAGGTGGCTATTGAAGGATGGGCGTTCAAAGAAAAGGCATAACCTTTCACTGATGCTGATGGCGTGTTGCCGCCGCACAGTTCCGACACCGTTGATATCTGGTACCTTTCCTGTAGATAGATTTTGGGGAGGCGAGCGAGCCCGAAGGGTATAGCTCGCGGAGCCTCCGCAAAGCTATCTCCAACAAAACGGTAGATATCAGACCCCTAAAATATTACCGATGTGCGAAAATAATCACAGTTTGAAGGGTGGTTCCGGGCAAAGGGAGCCACCCTTTTTCCCTTTTAGCTGTAGATGGTTTCAATCCATTTCAGCGCCTCGGTATCGCTGATCCTGCCCAAATATATCTGAGTGGTCGACAGGTTTGAATGCCGGAGAATGATCTTACTCACAATTTCAAGCGGCACTCCTGAACGGGAGGCAAATGTTGCAGCATGGCGTCGCAAATCATGAGGTCGCAGATGGATGCCAACCAACTTACCAGCTTTTGCCACAATCGAACGGGCAGTCTCATAACAGATCGGAAATATACTTTCCTGTAATCCGATTTTCTGAGTTTCGACATATTCCCTAAGGCGATCAGCCACCTTTTGGGGAATAAATATCATTTCACACTCACGACCGCTTTTCGGTTCCCTTAACAATATTTTCCTTTCAGAAATATCATTGGGTACGATTTTCAACACCTCACCTATTCGTATAGCACAACGAGCCATGAGTTCGAGCATCAAACGGTTCCTGGGATGAACTGTCCGAAAAACTATTGACATAACTGGTTGTTATGCTAGTCGGGATACTGACAAGATACACTAACTGTTATTCATTCTAAATAAAAGAAAACGGGAAGGCTTAAAAACCACCTCCCCGTTAAATACTAAAGGGCTAAAAAAGGGTTACTTGCTCTTCGCTGCCGGTTTCTTTGCCGCCGGTTTCTTCGCCGCCGGTTTCTTTGCTACCGGTTTCTTCGCCGCTGTTTTCTTTGCAGCCGGTTTCTTTGCAGCCGGTTTCTTTACTGCTGTTTTCTTCACTGCTGTTTTCTTCACTGCTGTTTTCTTTGCAGCCGGTTTCTTTGCTACCGGTTTCTTCGCTGCTGTTTTCTTTGCTGCCGGTTTCTTTGCTGCTGTTTTTTTTGCCGCCGGTTTTTTTGCTGCTGCCATGGAACCCTCCCTAAATGTTTAAATTGTTAGGATCATCACATAGCCCTTTAGCTTAGAAAATAATATTAGCATGAACAATGCATTTTGTATTAAAATTTAGATATGCTACTATATATAGTATGTCAAGCTTATTGATTGATGGATTTTTAAATTAATTAGCAAGATAGATGCTGCTCCGCTTGGGAAAAATGAACATCACTATCAAACTGATGCTCCCCTTCTAATTAATATACCTAACAGCCTGAAGCTTTAAAAACTCATAACTTGCTATGCACATTAACAACCTTGTGTTATCATAGAGTCCTAAAGAATATTGCTCTAACAGAATAATAATTAAAAAAATTGAAACTCAATAGAAAGGAGAAAGCTATGAACAAAGGAGATTTAATCAACGAAGTTTCAAAAGTCCTAAAAACCAAAAAGGATGCTCAGGCAGCCGTGGACTGTGTTATTTCAAGCATTACCAAGGCATTGGAGAATGGAGACTCTGTATCATTGATTGGATTCGGCACATTTAAAGTGGCTGATAGGAAGGCGCGTCAAGGCAGAAATCCCCAGACAGGGGAAGAAATATATATTGCAGCAAGTAAGGTGCCTAAGTTTGTTGCAGGAAAGGTATTGAAGGATGCTGTGAAATAGTTGTTCGTTTGTTGGTATGTTACAAGTGCAGGGTCAGCGATGGCCCTGCTTTTTTGATACTGTATTGCCGATGCCTCTAACAAAAACAAAGATATCATACCCCTGAAAAATCACCGGTGTGCAAATATTATCGCAACCGGCGTAATCTTGTATTCATAGGGACTCCCGTGGTACGCTGGGCATAACCAGATTGTATCGGCAATAATTTGGTTGAGCTTGATAACTGGACATCTCTCCATGCATCAGTAATCAGCTGATATTTGGTTTTTAGAATTGATATCACATGCAACAATCTTGCAAATAACGAATCCCTTGACCCTTTCTCCCAAATCAGGTACTTATTTTATAGTCGCTTAAATCACACCTGACCTGATACTGATTTCCAAACTTGATCCTGAGCTGATCTCATTCTCGACCTGTCTGTACATTTCCAAGACGTATCATCTTCTTCAACCCCCAACCAGAAGGTGATCTAATGCCCACAGACCAAGATAAAACCATTCGCAAACTCAGAGCCATCCTTAGTGCAGATGTCAAAGGTTATTCCCTCCTAATGGCAAACGATGAAGCCTTCACGATAAAGACTCTCAAAGAGTATCGGAAGATCATGTCCGACTTGATCAAGCAGTATAGCGGTCGTGTTGTGGACTCTCCTGGCGATAATGTTCTGGCTGAATTTTCCAGTGTTGTTGATGCGGTGACATGTGCAACTGATGTACAGAAGGTTCTCAAGGTGAAGAATGAAGGGCTTCCTGATGATAAAAAGTTGGAATTTCGTATCGGAGTCAACATAGGTGATGTTGTTCAGGATGGAGATCGTATTTATGGCAATGGCGTAAATGTCGCTGCCCGTATAGAAGGTCTTGCTGAACCTGGTGGAGTAAGTATTTCACGTAATGCCTATGACCACATCCGGGACAAGTTGGAGTTAGGCTATGAGTATCTTGGTGAACATAGTGTAAAAAACATTAAACATCCTGTCAGGGTGTACAAGATACTAATGGACCCAGAAGACGCCGGCAAATTAATTGGTGATGTACCTAAACTCGTGGTCAAGAATTGGATCTGGGTGACCATTGTTTTGGCTGCGGTGGTTATTGCGGTAGTTGGTACGATGGTTTATCAGAACGTGACTGAGCCGGAATTTGAACCTGCAAAAATTGAAGAGATGGCATACGCACTACCAGATAAGCCCTCGATAGCTGTCTTGCCCTTTGACAATATGAGCGGCAACCCGGAACAGGAATATTTCGGTGACGGCATTACCGAAGATATCATCACCGCTCTTTCCAAAATCGATGACCTCTTTGTAATTGCACGCAACTCGACGTTTACCTATAAGGGCAAGCCGGTCAAGATTAAGCAGGTGGCAGAGGAACTGGGCGTACGCTATGTGCTCGAAGGAAGTGTCCGAAGATCGGAAGATCGGATAAGAATTAACGCTCAGTTGATCGATGCGGTAGAGGGAAATCACCTATGGGCGGAACGCTACGATCGTAGTCTGAAAGACATCTTCACTTTGCAGGATGAGATCACTATGAAGATCGTTACCGGATTACGAATAGAGCTTACTGAGGGTGAACAGGCTCGCATGTTTGGTGCGCGGAGCACAAATCTTGATGTACAGTTAAAAGTTATGGAGGGCCTTTCGCTTTGGCGAAAAGGCACCAAAGAAGGTCTAATAAGGTATGGCCAGATCGGAAAGGAAATCGTCGATATGGCGCCCGAAGCTCCGTTTGGTTACATCGCCTTGACTGTGTATAACTGGACCCTTGCAATGCTTGGTGAATCACCCGAGGAGTCCATTTCAAAGGCCTTCAAAAATGCGAAAAAGGCTCTCTCCCTGGATGAATCTTTCGCCTTGCCTCATGCCATATTAGGCAATGTCTACATTTTGATGCGAAAGTATGAAGAGGCAATTGCCGCGGGGGAACGAGCTGTAGAACTTGAACCAAATGGCGCTGATGTGCATGTGCTTTTGGGCAGCACGCTCGGTTACGCCGGAAGGCTGGACGAAGCCATTGAGCATCTTAACCAAGGGATCCGTCTCAACCCTTTTCCCCCTTCGTGGTACTTCATTCAATTAGGCCGTTGCTTTAGGCAGAAAGGAATGTACGAGGAAGCGCTGACAGCATATGAGAAAGCTGTTCAACGTAGTCCAGAAGATATCCATAACCATATATCATTAGCTGCTGTTTATGCTATATTAGACCGAAACGACGAGGCTGAGGCGGCGGCTAAAAAGGTCTTAGAGATAAATCCCAATTTTTATATTAAAATAGCTACAAAAGCCTGGCCATATAAAAATCCAGCCGATTTGAAACTTTTTATCGATGCCTTGCGTAAAGCTGGCCTTCCTTACGAACCATCAATCCCACTATCCGATAAACCCTCCATCGCAGTCCTGCCGTTTGACAATCTCAGCGATGACCCAGAGCAGGAGTATTTCAGTGATGGGATCTCTGTGGAAATTATCAACGGTCTCGTTAGGTGGCCTTCGATAGTAATCATACCTAAAAGTTCAAGTTTCATTTATAAGGGCAAAACCGTGGACGTGCAGGAAGTGGGACGAGAGATGGGTGTGAGGTACGTCCTGGAAGGAAGCGTCCGTCGTGAGGGGAACAGGGTTCGTGTCACCGTCCAACTCGTCGACGTTACCACCCTAAAGCACCTCTTCTCCGAACGTTACGATCGTGAAATGAAGGATATCTTTGCTATCCAAGATGAAATCACTATGGGTGTCTTAACTGCCATGCGAGTATCGCTTTCCGGCACAGGAGTTCCATCACATCGGGGCATGCCTACAAAAAGCATTGAGGCCTACCTGAAATTATTACAGGCAGAGGATATATTTCTATCCATGAATCGAGATGCCCAAGCCCGGGCAAGGCAATTGGCTGAAGACGCCATTGCCCTGGATTCTGAATATTCACGGGCACACGCCTTGATGGCGGCCACTATTGGAAATGAGGTTCTACTTGGCGTTTATAACAACTCTCAAGAAGCCTTACAACGGGCCATAGAACTTGCCGATAAGGCAATCCAGTTAGATGATTCCGAAAACATGGCGCATAGAGTTCGTGGGTTCTTGGCTTTGCAAAACAAGGACTACGATAAAGCCATTGCCGGAGCCAGGCGAGCTGTCGAACTGGCACCTAATTCCGCCATTGCCCAGGTTATCCTTGGTTATTTTCTTTACAGCGCCGGTAGAACAGAGGAAGCCATTCCGATTCTTGAAAATGCCATGGCGCTCAACCCAATTCCTTCTCCTCGCGCACTTAGTCACTTGGGAATAGCCTATCGAAAGGCACGGCGATATGAAGAAGCGGTTGAGGTTTGCAAAAAACTGATTCAAATCCAGCCGAATTACATTTACCCTCACCTTACACTTGCCGCCACGTTTGTGGAGATTGATAAAATGGATGAAGCCCATACGGAGATCAAAGAAGTCTTGAGAATCAACCCAAATTATTCTGTTAAACTTATCCCAAGGTCTTTCCCTTGGAAGGAGCAGAATGAGTTGGATCGATTGGCCGATTCCTTGAGCAAGGCAGGTCTCCCCGACTGACCTTTCCACCATGCTTGAACGGTGATACCTCCTACGATTCGGTAGATATCAGGTGCCTTAAAAACCACCGATGTGCGAAAATAATCGCAATGGGCTAAATCTTGCAGAATTAGGAGTTCACGTGGTACCGTGGGGATGACCAGATGGCATCAGTAATATTGTCTGTAATTCCAGCAACAAAGCTGATCTCCATCAATCACAGGTCTGGATTTCAGCTATTTCAGTTTAAAATATCCCATTTCTTGACCCATCCTGCAAAATCATGTATCAATTTTATAAATCCCTTTATTCACTTCATTTTCATATAGAATCATCTTCAAACCCTAAACCGAAGGTGATCTTATGCCCAACGAACAAAAAGTCACCAGAAAACTTAGAGCCATTCTCAGTGCCGATGTAAAGGGATACTCCCTCCTAATGGCAGACGATGAGGTTCATACCATCCAGACGCTGAAGGCGTACCGCAGCCTGATGTCTGATCTTATCCAACAGCATTCCGGTCGTGTTGTAGATAATCCCGGTGACAATCTTCTGGCAGAGTTCTCCAGTGCCGTAGATGCTGTAGATTGTGCTGTGCAGGTCCAGAACAGGCTGAAGAAAGAGAATGCAAAGTTTGTCGAGGGCAAGAAACTTCAGTTCCGTATAGGCGTAAACATCGGTGATGTTGTTCAGGATGGTAATCGGATCTATGGAAGTGGTGTAAATGTTGCTGCTCGAATTGAAGGGTTGGCTGATCCGGGTGGTATATGCATATCACGGAACACCTATGATCATGTGAAGGGCAAACTTAATATTGGCTTTGAGTACCTTGGTGAGCATGAGGTTAAAAATATTGGGGAACCTGTACGAGTATATAGGGTACTGTTGGATACAGATTCACATAAGCCACTGGTAGAAGAACTGCTTGAACTACCGGATAAACCCTCAATTGCCGTTCTTCCATTCGATAATATGAGTGATGATCCAGAGCAGGAATATTTCTCTGATGGAATAACAGAAGATATCATAACAGCTTTGTCACGCTCTTCATGGATGTTCGTGATAGCACGAAACTCCAGCTTCGCCTACAGAGGAAAGGCGGTTGATGTAAAAAAAATCAGCAAAGAGCTTGGGGTTCATTATGTTTTGGAAGGAAGCGTAAGAAAGGCAGGAAAAAAAATACGTGTAACAGCACAACTGATTGATGGGATTAGTGGAAAACATGTATGGGCTGAGAAATATGATGGCGATCTTCAGGATATTTTCAACCTACAGGATCAGATAACACAAAAAGTTGTGGCTTCTACCTATACACAAGTTGCCTTGAGTATTGGGGAGGTTGAAACGAAGGTTAGAAGGGAAAATATCCGCACTTGGGAATTAATCGCTAAAGCTTGGAAATATGGATATGATTTTACAGAAGATAGTCTTGATTATGCAGAGAAACTATTGAGATCAGCGTTAGATTTAGACTCAAATAGTGGAATGGCCAATTGTCTCTTAGGAAGTATGTTAATTCATAAGGTTATGATGGGCTATGTCCCTGGGAAAGTTCGTCAGATCATAGATGAATCTTACCAATTTGCACATAAAGCAATATCAATTGATGAACAACTTGAGTTCGCTCATTGGGTTATCGCCATTATTCATTTGATGTCAGGAAAACATGATCTTGCACTCGCTGAGTTTCAGCGTACAATAGAGATAAACCCTAATTTTTCATTAGGTTACGGAGCCCTTGGCTCTGCTCTCGCCTTTTGTGGAGAAACAGAAGAAGCGATTAATAATAACGAAATTGCAATAAGAATAAATCCCAGAGATTCGAGCATCTTTTATCGCTATTCTGATATAGCTTTATCCCATTTTTTAGCAGGAAGATACACAGACGCAATTGAATGGTCAAAAAAAAGCATACAGAGAAAATCGTATTGGCAGATGGGCCACGCAATTCTTATATCCTCCCTCGGTCATCTTGATCGTCCAGAAGAGGCTAAAAGGGCGATAGAAGACTTTCGAGAATCGTTTTTCGGGAAAAGAATTTCAACTTTTAAAAACTTACCGTTTAAGTATTCCGAAGATTCGATTAAGTTTCAAGAGGGGCTTCGAAAAGCAGGATTATTTGAACAGATACCATGATAAGAATGCAAAATACACCACGTTTCTTTAGGCCTCTTATTGATGGCATAACTCCAACAAAAACAAGGTTATCAGACCCCTAAAATTTCACCGGTGTGCGATTATAATCACAACAGGCTGAATCTTGCATTGATAAGAATTTCCGTGGTGCTTTGGTGATGCCCAGATGGTATCGCTGATATTTACATCAAACTTGATAACTGGACTTATCTCCATTAATCACAAGCTGGAAATTCGAGGTTTATTAGCGTCTCCATTTTTGCATTATTTTCAATAACTTCAAGGTATGGAGGTTCGTTGTGCAACGCAGAAACCTATTCTATCTAATATCCGCTGTAGTCCTTTTGATAATATGGACCCAAACGATTGTGTGTGCTTTGGCTCTTGAAAAAAAACCAACGGCATTCATTCATGCAAACCTGATACCCATGACAACCGAAAAAGTACTACCAGACCAGACTGTGATCGTTGAAGGTAAGCAGATTGCAGTCATAGGTCCTTCCAGCCAAACGGAGATACCTTCCAATGCTATTGTGATCAATTGCCAAAACGCGTTCATTATGCCTGGTTTATCTGACATGCATATGCATCTCCGATACGATTGGAGTAGGAATGTTTGGCCGGTGTCCCCCTTGAAGCTTTATCTTGCCAATGGCGTCACGACAATTCGTTGCTTGGGACCAAGAGGAAAAACTGGCCGGTACGGTCTTACATGGCGGAGGGAGATCGATGCTGAGCATCTTGTTGGTCCAAATATATTGACATGTGGCCCTCAACTTCGCGGTCATTTCAAAAAGAATCCAGAACAAATTGTTATTGAGCAAAAATACCAAAGATTCGATTTCATTAAAATCTATTCCTTCGTAACAAAGGAAGAATATCATACTATCATGTCAACAGCCAAAAGGCTTGATTTTTATACCGTTGGCCACATCCCATTTCAGGTGGGTCTGGAAGGTATTTTGGCAGAAGGCATGAATGAAATCGCTCATGTCGAAGAGCTTTTGTATGAATTTTATAATCTCGATCGCAGGCGCTACTTTGAAAAAGAAGGGGAGTGGATGGCTTATGCCAACCATAGCGGTTTCTATCAATTTGAGAACTATTTCAATCTCGATCCAAAGGATAGAGATCAAAAATTAGATGATATGGTTGCACCGGTGGTTAACAAGCTGAAAGATAAGGATATTCCAGTCTGCACCACACTGGTATTGGATGATATTCTTGTACAAAAGCTATTCGAACCGGATCTTTTTTTGAAGAAACCAGAAATTCGATTTTTGCCCGAGTGGTACAGGAAGCAATTTCTATCCGGAAAGGAGAAGCACCAACAACAGTTCAAGGGTGGTGAAGTGTTTGCTCAATTTAAATACGGGTTGGATAAAAAGCTTTTAACAAGTTTAAAAAAAGCAGGTGTCCAGTTACTGTTGTCTACAGACTCCGGGTCAGGAGCAATGGGTGTCGTACCGGGGTTTTCCATTCATGATGAACTCAGCATTCTGGTTGACAACGGCTTTACACCTTATGAGGCGCTTGCCGCTGGAACCGTCGTGGCTTCTAAAATTGTGAAAAGAATGAATGGACGAGATGATTTTGGAACCATCGTGCCTGGAAAAAGAGCAGATCTTATTTTATTGCATCAAAATCCACTGGAGGATGTTGCCAATGCCCGCAAGATAATTGGCGTCATGGCTGCCGGTCGATGGTATGATCAAAAGGCCATCGCTGAGATGTTGGATCATTGAATCCATTAATCAATCAATTCACAGATATTATCACACATCAAATGGCTTTGAGATACTGAAAAACAGTTGTGCCATATATAAGGGTTCTTACGAGCACAATAAGCTGAAGATTTCTTGCATAAACCTATTGCCCTGCACCGTTGATTTCTCCAACAAAACGGTAGATATCAGACCCCTGAAATTTTACCGGTGTGCGAAAATAATCACAACAGGCCAAATCTTGCATTCATAGCATCTGCCATGGTACCGTTGGGATGACCAAATGGTATCTGACAAATTCCCAAATTGTCGGATAGTTGGACTTGTCTCCATGTATCGGTAATGTAGATTGTTGGCTATTTCTGTAAGATAGTGTTGAAAATTTTTTTCAGTTGAATTATAGGCTTATCGTTCCCTTCTGTCTCATTTCCGTTACCCCAAAACTAACAGTTAAGGAGAAAACATGAATCTGAATCTCGCAAAGCATTTCCTTGGTATTATCATGTTTCTTACTATTGTATCTGCATGTATTCTCTCTACCTCTTTTGCATATGCCCAAGGCGCTCCCTCATTCAGTATTGGTGCGTTTGGCGGATTTACTTCAGACATGTCCTCAGAGGCTGTGGAAGATTATGATGATACTGAGTGGGAGGCCGGTACAGCCTATGGCGGCAGTGTTATGTACCGTATGGCAAACGGTTTTGTTTTGGAGCTTATTGTTAAACAGTTCGAAATGGATGCAGAGGAGAATGGCGATGAAATTGGAACCTTGAAAGTGACACCCATACTCTTGATGATCGGCTACCAAAGCATGCCGAAAAATCAAAGCGGATTTGCTTTTCACGCCTCGATTGGGGGTGGGTATGCATCGTCAGATTTTGATAAAGGTGACGATATCAAAGACCTGGAAAGAGCTAATGGCGTTAAAATCGACATCGACAATGACGATGCCTTCATGTTCGAGATGGGCGCCGGAGTCGATTACTTTTTCACAAGAAACATAGCACTGACGTTGGACGGTCGGCTTGTAGCCGGGGATATCGATTCGGAATGGGATTTTAGTAATGGAGATTCGGAAGATTTTACGTTTCAGACGGGTCATTTCGAAGGCTTGGTGGGGCTTAGGCTCTGGTTTTAATGATAAGACCATAACCTAATAGCCCTATTTGTAACGAAGGTTACATTCATTCATCGATCCATCAATGAATCATTATTCCTATTTGTATAAGTTGCATAGATTAAAGTGGCAGAGCTACCTTAGCTCTGCCACTTCTTTATATATCACATATGGTTCTGAAGGTTGTAAAGTTGCACTAACTCCTACACATCGGTATTTAACGATATTTACAGGTTTTACAGCAAATCACCACCATAGCCATTTTTAGACAACCTGTATTTTTATGTTATCATCAGGGAGAATCGTTTCGGCGGTTTTCCCTTTTTTGCAAATTTGTAAGAAAAATGGTATCTGTAACGACATATTGGGCATTTCGATGTCAGATATGCTCAGAAAACACAGGTTTTTTGGGCGGGGTGATAACCTGAACATCTCTCCATCTATCTTTACCCCACAGGGGCACAAATATCTGAAAAACATGATCCCGTAACTTGGAAAAGAACATGCAGCTTAAGCCAATAGGAAATATTCAGACGCCTTATAAAGCAAAGGAAGATTGTCCGATTCAACCAATTTACGCTTCTAATGCTGAAGGTAAAATAGAGATCTTCGAGCAATATGCTCCTGGCCTTAAGGATATAGAGGCTTTTTCACATCTCCACATCATATATTTATTCCATCGAGCAGGAGAGGTTCAACTGATACGCCCTACATTTTTAGATGATGAACCTCATGGAATATATGCATCAAGGCACCCATGCCGACCAAATTCTATAGGCATGTCGATTGTTCAACTTAAAAAGAGAGTTGGGAACACACTAATTGTCAAAGGTGTTGACGTTCTTGATGGCACGCCACTTTTGGACATAAAACCATACATCCCAAAATTTGACATTATAGAATCTGCCTCCAACGGTTGGGTTGATGGCACTCAATGGCGCCCTAAACCAAGAAATCGCGAGTAGGAACCCCCTAAAATTTTACCGGTGTGCGAAAATAATCACAATCGACCGATTCTTGCATTAACGGTGGTCCCCATGGTACCGTGGGCATGACCAGATGGTATCGGCAATAATTTTGTTGAGTTTGATAACTGGACATTGTCTCCATGTATCACAGATCGACCAATCCGACCGCCTGCCTGTAAATCTCAATGTATCAGACCTTTGGGGATAAATAGAGAGAGATTATCGTCCATGATTAATCATCCGAGCCAAACGCTTGACAATACCACAATGTAGTCATATAATTTAACATTCATATGGAACAGAGGTTTCGATATTTCGCCCAAGTAACAGGATAACAAAGAGGATATTATCATGCGCATAGCAAAAGAAGATGTGCCAGTTCAGATCGATGTGCCCGGCGCTACAGCCAGGCAGCAAACCGAATTTGGCGACGTTACTGGATATGAAAAGATGGGGGCAGAATATTTTTCTTTTGGAGCCGGTACTGACATAACGGAGTTGCTTCATGGACTTGATGGTGACCGCTGTCAGTGTCCACACTGGGGTTACGTTGTGAAGGGGGCCATCACTGCAATTTACACAGGTGGAGAAGAAGAGACGGCACGTATCGGCGATCTGTTCTATTGGCCTCCCGGACACAGTGTTAGAGCGGAAGAAGACACCGACATCGTGATGTTCAGTCCACAAAAAGAACACAGCGAGGTTATAGCGCATATTCTGAATAAGGTTAGCACCTGACACGCAGCATTCACTTTAGGTAGAAAAAACGCCTATTGTGCCAGTTGCGAAGCTTTGTTTCTTCAACAGAAAAAAAATACAAGCGGCCACGTGACATGAGCGGGTTGAACTTTGGTTGCGTGTGATGCTCGACTTTAATCAAAAATACTTATCGTTCCAACTCATCAGAATTGGACAATCTCACCAAAGCCCGATTTCCAGAGACGGATTTCGGGCTTTTCTTCGTCAATCACTATGCGTATGTTTTTTAGCGGTGAAAAATGGATTCACATCGATCTTGGCCGTTTCTGGTATAAAGCTGCACCTTGGAGGGTGGTGACAACTCCAAACGGTGTACGAAGCTTCTGAGAATCTGATACCATATTGTCAAGCGATGTACTGGCCTTAATGTCAGTCTTGTCAAATCAAGTGTAGGTCAGGACAGCTTACTTCAACTGACTGTCTTTACTGCCACGTCGATTGATACCCGGTGGTAGCTTCTGCTTTTTTTCGTGTTCTGACTGGCAACTGACACATAGACAAACGCCAGGGACAGCTTTTCGGCGAGCATCTGGAATAACCGTATCGCATTCCGCACAATGACGCAATCCACCGCCACCGGGCAACCGGCTCCTGGCCCGATTTACAGCGTCTTTTACACTGGCGTCTATTTGTTCCTGAACAGCCCCATCACGGGTCCAACCACCTGCCATAATTGCTCCTGCTATCAATTAGAGATTGAGGTCACATCCTGATGGTTGATTGAAACTCCGCGCCGCAAGCAACGGGGAATGTTCTCGCTATTACGGTTCAAGATGTGACCCCATATACTGCTAGGCCTCATAGGTCGTGATTACAACATTGGCGGCCTCTTCCCTGAGAACGATCAGTGACTGATACTTTTCGGAATGATACCAATCCTTGAGTGTGGGATAGTCAGGAAATTCGATTACGACAACACGATCATAGTCATGTTTGCCTGCAAGAACTGAAACAAGCTGACCCCTGAAAAGAATCTTAGATTCATAGGGCGAAAGTGATTCTCGAACTCCTGCTACATACGCCTGCCAAAGCTCACCATTTTTTACTGAGATATGCCCTACAAGATATGCAGACATTTGCTACTCCTATACTCAAATTTGGTATAACTTCACGATCCGAGTCATCGACAACCAGAAGGTTGGTTCGAAGTAACCATATATTTCAGTATGGTCAAGCGATAACGTCTTTTTGCTTCAAAAAGCCATTGAAGCCAACTTCTGCGGTCCTTTGCGAACGTCAATACGAAATCTCTTTTGTGGCATCGGTGGGTTATATGCCATATCATACCGGGTATGTGGTGTCGTTTTGCTCGCGCCATGGCTATATCGCCGTTTTTGTCCCCCAAAAGTGGGGTATAGAACCTATACAGGGAATATATTGAAGGATATTTTATGTTAATTCAATTCGTTAGCTTGGTCTGTTAGCTTGGCCCGACCCCCTTGATACCCCTTGATATCTTGGGCAAATGATGTCATATGCGGCGCAGGAGAGCATATACCAAGAACGTCACGCATCATATCAACAGCAGGAGATGACATGTCTGAAAATATCATCGAAAAATTTCAGCAAGAACGGAAGGCACTGAACGATCTTGTCATGCAATACGCTGGTCTCGGCACCAAGCGTTTTTACAGTCTTGGCTCCCAAGCCTACCGTGAAGGTGCCCTGCCGGTCAAGACAAAGGAACTGCTGGGTCTCGTGGCATCATTCGTGCTGCGTTGCGCGATGACTGCATCAAGTACCATCCAACTTTCGTATCACCCTTGTATCACCCTCGAACCCTGCTCTTATCCCCCGTGCAGCACCTTCAATTTGGCATCGATAAGCTGCTGATGAGACAGACGTAACAGATTTTTTAGCTTGTTCATCAGATAATGTTCATACTGGTCCATCTTACCATCCACATAAACAATTCGCCACAAGGTCTCGACAATCTCAATTTTCTCCTCGTTGGTATAATTCTCGTTGATCAGCCTTGCAAACTGCCACAGGTCAAGGCTTCTATCCAGTTCGGCTTCGGCTTCGGCAATCAAAGCATCGGCGTGTTCCTTTGACAAATCGTATTTGTCCTTGAGTATCGACAGAACGGTTTCCAACTCCACGTCCGTAAAGGTCTCGTCAATACGCCCGATCTCCACCAGAAGTGCGCACGTGGCAACCCGGATATCGTGTTCCCTGGACGGACCCGGTCCTGGTTTCTGTTCATTATCTCCCTGTTTTTTTTCAAAAAAACGTTTTATTGAATCCAGCATATTTTTCCTCTCTGATCCTTACCCTGAATCGGATTTATTATGAAGATAAAATAAGAACCAAAAGTGGCTTCAAAATTACAGATCACGCCCAAGAAAAAGGCCTGGGCTGATAAAAAAACGCAGCCTACATCATGTGTGTGAGCATTTTGTGGAAGCATACAACCCATTTGTTGTGCGTTAGATGTGCTTTTGAAGCCGCTGTTACCGGTAATCCCTGTAATCTATTCCATTCTGCTTGGCCTTGTAGGCAAATTTCCGTACCGTCGTCTGAAGGAGTTCGGCGGCCAGAGTGATATTGCCCCGCATGTTTTTCAAGGCATCGATGATCATTTCCCGCTCGAGCTTATGCACGGCATCTTCCAGGGACAGTGCCGGCATGGTATTGGTTTCCTTTCCGGTCTGCAGTGTCGGGGGCAGATGATAACTGTGAACGACACCCCCGTCACACAGCAGGACAGCACGTTCGATACAGTTCTCGAGTTCCCTGACATTACCGGGCCAATGGTATTCCACCATCATGTCGATGGCAGGTGTTGAAAGCCGCTTGATCTCCTTGTTGTTCTCCCTTACATATTTTTCCAGAAAAAAGTCGGCCAGGAGCAGCACGTCGGTCTTGCGTTCCCGCAAGGGCGGCATGTAGATGGGAAATACATTCAGACGGTAATACAAATCTCCCCTGAAACTCCCATCTTCAACCGATTCTTCCAGATTCTTGTTGGTGGCGGCAATGACCCGCACGTCACATTTGATGGTTTGATGTCCCCCGACACGTTCGAATTCTCTCTCCTGGAGGACTCTCAGAAGTCGAACCTGAACATCGAGACCGATGGCTCCGATTTCATCCAGAAAAATCGTGCCCTTGTGGGCCTGTTCAAACTTACCGAGTTTTTGATTGATGGCACCGGTAAATGCCCCTTTTTCGTGACCGAACAATTCACTTTCGATCAGGTTGGCCGGAAGTGCCGCACAGTTGACCTTGACAAAAGGATTTTTGACTCTCAGGCTGTTGTAGTGAATCGAATTGGCCACCAGTTCCTTGCCGGTGCCACTTTCTCCCCTGATCAGTACAGTGGCATTGCTCTTGGAAACCTGGGATATCATCTGGAAGACGTCGCGCATCTTGTTGCTGTTGCCGATGATGTCGGTAACGCGGTATTTTTTTTCAAGCTCGCCCCGCAAGCGTTTGTTTTCTTCGCGCAGGCGATCTTTTTCCAGTCGTATCGTCTCCAGGTTAATCACGTGCCTGGCCAGCATGGTGGCGATAACCGTCATGAGTTTTTCACCCTCCTTCAGATCGTAGGTTTCATCATATGGTTTGTCTACGCTGAAAGCTCCGATAACCTGATTTCTCTTTTTTATGGGGGCACAGATAAAAGACATCTCCTTATCCATTTTTTTCTTGCGGGATGCCGTGCGGTTGAGAAACAGGGGTTCCTGGCTGATTTTTGGGATCGTCAAGGCCTTGCCCGTCTGGAAAACCCGTCCGGTGATGCCTTCCCCGATCTGATACCTGACGCTTTCGACATCTTTTTTTGAAAGACCGTGGGCAACCTCGATATTTATTTCGTTTTTTAGCGGATCCAGTATGGTGATGGTTCCACGAACCATGTTCATAGAATTGGACAAAATATCAAGAACCCGGTATAAAGATTTCTTTAGATCCAGGTGCGCATTCAGCGCGACACTGATTTCGTAAAGGAGGGTCACTTCTTCGATTTTTTTCATTTTAGTTACCCTACCCGGACAAGCCGGAAAAGAAAAAGATCTTTTATCACAAAATCACGAAAGTGTGAAATTGCGAAAAAGACCATCAAAATTTGAAGAACCTCGCAGCATGCTACGGGGAATGCGCTCGCTTTTTCGGTTCATGTAAGAATCAGTTAATAACATTTTTGTAATAATTTACAACAACCAATTCAATTTTGTAGTCTGAGTGTTTCTTTATGATCATTCACGTCGACATGGATGCCTTCTATGCATCGGTGGAACAACTGGGCAAATTAGGGCATCGATTGATAGACCTTTCCAACGGAACCGACCCAACACCGGTGTCCCCCGTATCGGAACACAAATCCGTCAGTTCTGAACTAACCCTGGCAAAAAATATCATGGACACGGACTCTCTCAAACAGACGCTTTTAAAACAATCAGAAGGGGTCGGCAAGGAACTCAGGAAAATGGGTGTCAAGGCCAAGGTAATAACTTTGAAACTGAAACATGATGACTATAAACAGGTCACACGTCGTGTTACCATCCAATCGCCGACCCAGTTCACAGACACCATTTATACGGCAGCGGTCAGGCTTCTGGATCAATACGGTCTGGCCCAGAAAGTCCGGCTGGTGGGTGTGGGGGCTTCCGGCTTTGTGAGCGCCGCCGAACCCGTTCAGATGGACCTCTTCGAAAATACCCTGCCCGGAAGCAGAAACTGGGAAAAAGTGGACAAAACCCTCGACCATATCGGCAAAAAGTTTGGAAAGGACATTGTTCACCGGGCATCCTTGTCAGGCAGTACCAAGAATAGATCATCATCTTGAGCCGGCAGTAGTGCCGGAAAGAGAATCCTCTTCTTGTAAAAGCTTCTTGTTGACGCAGACCAGGCAATCATTTATTGAAGGCTGGACAAGCTGTAAGCTTTAAGCGGTAAGCGGCTTATAGCTTAATGCTTATTGCTAACCGCATAACATAGAAAGGAAGAATGATATGGCCGGTGGCTATGCAGGCAAATATTGTATTATCGATCTTGGATCTCAAGCTGTGGAAATTGTCGAACCGGATGATGCATTCTATCGCAAATATCTGTCTGGATATGGACTGGGTGCCGCCGTCATCATGGAAAAGCAGAAAGCGGGTCTTGATCCCTTTTCTCCGGAAAGCTATCTTGGATTCTGCTCCGGTCTTTTAACCGGAACCAAGGCATTTTTCTCCGGGCGTTTCATGGTCGTGGGCAAATCACCTTTAACCGGTGGATGGGGGGATGCAAATGCCGGAGGGTTTTTGTCCAGAGAATTGAAGCGAACCGGATATGATGCCATCTTTTTTACCGGGAAAGCGGCAACCCCCACCTGGGTGGATATCACGGAAAAGGGAATCACGTTCCATGATGCCACGGAGATCTGGGGTAAAGACATCATCGAAACAGAACAACTCATCAAAAAGATGATTGAGGACAAATGGACCCAGATCGCTTCCATTGGCAAAAGCGGCGAAAAGCTTTCACGAATATCCGGTATTGCCACCGACCGCGGCAGGATTGCGGCAAGATCCGGTCTTGGCGCCGTCATGGGTTCCAAGAACCTGAAAGCCGTGGCATTTCATGGACAGGCCACGATCCCCGTTGCACGACCCGATGAGCTCAAATCCATCAACCGAAAATTTCTGGAAGATTACAAAAAATCAAACCTGGCCGACAGACTCACGGTTCGCTACATGCATACGGTAAGTAAAATCATTGCCCGAACAGGTATTTCGGTTCCGTCACAACCCTCTATGTTACGGGAGTTGTACAAGCAGTACGGAACACCGGGTCTGACGGTTTATTCCGCCTTGACAGGTGATATGCCAATCAAAAACTGGAGCGGCGTGGGGCTCACCGACTATTCCTACGAAAGTGCCGCCAGAAATTCGGACAGAAATGTCACCAAATACCAGAAACGAAAATATGCCTGCCAATCCTGCCCCCTGGGATGCGGGGGTATCATCGATATCGAGAAAGGCCGTTTTGAAGGTACCCAGGGGCATAAACCCGAATATGAGACCCTGGGGGCTTTCGGCGGTCTGCTTCTGAACGATGACCTGGACACCATTATCGAGTTGAACGAAATGTGCAACCGCGCCGGTATCGACACCATCTCCGCCGGGGGTGTCATGGCGTTTGCCATCGAATGCTTTGAAAATGGCTTGATCGATACAGCAGATACCGATGGCTTGACCCTTAAATGGGGGAAGCCAGATGTCCTGGTCAAACTGCTGGACAAGATCATCGACCGAAACGGCATCGGCGACATCCTTGCAGACGGCGTTAAAATAGCCGCTGAAAAAATAGGAAAGGGCGCTGAAAAATTTGCCATGCACGCCGGCGGGCAGGAACTCCCCATGCATGATTCCAGGCTCGATCCCGGATATGCCATCGCTTATGAATGCGAGCCCACCCCGGGACGGCACACCATATCCTGCTACCTGTATGCCGGGTTGTTCGGTGTCAAGCACAGTTTTCCAGCTGCCAATCTCATGATCAAGAAAACAAAAGGCAAAGTAGCCAGGAATGTCCGTCTCTATGCAGCAGGTTCTTTTTATATGCAACTGATCAACTGTGCCGGTATGTGCATGTTCGGCGCCATGACCAGCCGGCTGCCGCTGGTGGAATACTTCAATGCCGTGACCGGTTGGAATCTTTCTGCGGATGCGTACTTCAAGGCCGGGGAACGAATCTTAAGTCTGCGCAAGGCATTCAACGCCCGCGAGGGCATCAAACCCGGAGACCACGCATTGAGTGGTCGTGCCATCGGAGAGACACCCCTTGCCAGCGGTCCTTTAAAAGGTGTCACCATTGACATGCAAAACCTCAGGGAAGAATTTTTCAAGGTGGTAGGATGGGACCTGGCTACCGGTGGTCCCACACCCGACAAGATGAAAGAACTGGGAATTTAACTGATCATGGTATCTGCACTGTGGTCAGACTGATACTTATCTCAAACTATAAGGATGGTCTCTATGGATACTGTTGAGAGACTCGCTTCATCCAACGTTTAAAAGAAAGGAGGAGAAATGAGTAACGCTGACGTGTTGGACAAAACGTTTCATTTTATCCTGAAACGGATGGTGGAAACAGGTCAGGCACCGCATTATACAGAGATTGCGGTCGAACTCAGCGTTTCACCTGAAGACGGTCGAAAAGCGATGCATAAGCTGTTTACGTCCGGTATTTACGGATGGTTGCAGCCGAACACGGATTTTATTTCTTCCTTCGCACCTTTCAACAACCAACCAACCCAGTTCCGCGTTTCAGTTGAAGGTGAGCAAAAATGGTTCGCGCAGTGAGCTTTCGAATCGCTGGCGGTCAGCTGGCTGTTTCCGGGAAAAAAGGTCCGCATTGAATCACCATGTCTTGATTGCGGAGAACCCACCACCATAGTAATGCGTGACGGCATCATCGAAAAAGCCGATCCGGGGGGATTGATCGGCTATGTAGCTGTTCCCGTTTCCAAATGGAAGGCGGATGTCGCTTACGCCTGAAGTACGATGCTTTTCTTCCGGTCGGAAGAGCATTTGAAAAACTGGGCGCAATACAATCCTGCCACAGAAGGTGGTATTTCCCAAATAGAAGGGTTGTTATCAATGTTTTCCTGCAACCTCTTCAAAAAGCGTATGGACCCTGATTACTTCTCCAGCATGAAAACATATTTTGGTGAACTGTTTGAAGAAGTCGCCAACAATGATAAAATTGGTTCCTTTTTGAAATCTTAGTCCGATGCGGTTCAAGTATAGGCAGGACAGGTAAGATTATGCTGTAAGGGCATATTCAACGGCTGCTTGGGCATGAATCAGCGTGGTATCGAACAAAGGAACGGGGCTGTCTGACTGCTTTATCAGCAAACCGATCTCCGTACATCCCAGAATCACGCCTTCTGCGCCGGCCGCTTCCAGACGCTTGATGACTGCAATATAATTATCCTTTGAGACATTCTTGATCAGCCCCAGGCACAGCTCCTCAAAGATAACCTGGTGAATCATTTCCATGTCTGCATCAATGGGTGTCACCACCTCCAGTCCATGGTCACGCATCAGCTTTCCCTTATAGAAATCCTCCTGCATGGTAAACCGTGTCCCTAACAATCCAATTTTGCGGATGCCCAGCGACAGAACGCTCTCTGCCGTGGGATCGGCAATGTGCAGCAGTGGAATACGGATCTGCTGCTGGACCACTGCCGCAACCTTGTGCATGGTATTGGTGCATATCAGCAGAAAATCCGCCCCGCCCTTCTGCAGATATCCGGCAGCTTCGCCCAAGAGCCTGCCGGCTTCATCCCATAGCCCCTGGTTCATAAGGCTTTCGATTTCGTGAAAATCCACCGAATACATCAGACACTTGGCGGAATGCAATCCGCCCAGGCGCTCCTTCACCAGTCGATTGATAATCCGATAGTATTCCAGAGACGATTCCCAGCTCATACCGCCCAGCAGGCCTATTGTTTTCATGATGGTTACCTCACCTCAGTTATAACTCAACTTTCGGGATTCAGGAAACGCGAAAGTTGAGTTATAAGCTGTAAGCAATAAGCGACAAGCAGCTTATGGCTTACAGCTCATAGATATATCCTCTTTTATAATCACTTCTCGTAGATCATTACTCTGCTGAAAAAATTGACTATATTTTTGGTAAACAAATAAAGCACCACAAAAAAGGTCAAGGGGAAAATAATGCAGTCAAAAACATATCCGGCAATGAGCTTCAAGGTCAGAACCGCCATGTGGTGGGTCCTTTCTTTGAAAAAACTACCGATGTATTGAATACGATCCCTGGTGTTTTCGTATTTTGCTTTGAAATCAAAACCCGGGAACAGGGATCCTTCCTTGACATTCTCTGGAAAGAAACCCTTGTTCAGGTAACCGGGCGAAAACTCTCTGTGAATGTCCTCAAATCCGGTCTGGCTCTCTTCGATAATCGGTTGGGTAATTTTATTCGATAAATACGAAGCACCGGTAATGGATATGGGCAGGATCACATACAAGATCACGGTCAGGGTAACCAGAAAAAGGGTCGCTTCTCGAACAATTCGCGTCGTCCTCTGACACCCTGAAAAAAACCAGCGAAAAATCAGATAAACGCCGAGTCCCAGCAGCAGCACTGACAGACACCAGTGATCGACCAACGCCACTGCTTCCAGACACAAGCGGGTCAGCAGCAGAACCGTACCACCGGCCAGCGCCGTTTTCCAGGCCACATCCACATAATCGTAAACTGCTTGCACGATATCACCAATTTCCAGGTTGAACCCGATACCCACCTCGGAGCCTTCGATAATGGCCAGACCGCTCTTGATACCCGACAACACCAAAAAACCCGCCAGGCTCCGATCAAACGCGTCATCCAGATAGGCATAATTCGCATCTGAAATTCTTCCCATGCCTGCAGCACCCACCAGGATGTCCCCATATCCGGCAGCCGCCAGAATACCAGCGACGAAGATGAGAACAATCAGCAGACTTTTCTTGGCATATTGTTTTTTCATTGGCATATCTATTTGCAGGTCATTTACGGTCATGTATAATAGCGGCATCTTGACCCGTTGTCAAAATTATACCGCTTGTCATAATAATGTTCCGAAAATAGGATGGCGGCATAAGGGGTTGTAGCAGAAAAAAGGTCCTCAATCGGAACGTTTTTCTGACAACCCCTATATAACGCTAATATCGGTTCGGGGGTAACGCATACCATGCTGAAGGTGGCACTCTGGTCTCTCGTGCTTTATGTTGGATATTGTCTGCTTCTTTTTGCAGTCCAAAGACAGATGCTGTTTCCCCGATACATGCTGCCGCCTTTGGCCGCAGAAGAACGCCAGAAAATACGTTCTCTGGAAACTATTTGGATTCAAACACGTTTTGGCAAAGTGGAGGCATGGTATTTACCACCGGCAAGGCAATCTGAAATTGAGCCCGCTCCGCTGGTGATTTTTGCCCATGGGAATGCAGAACGTATCGATTTCTGTGCCCGGGAACTGTTTCAATTTACGCTTTGGGGTATCGGGGTCTTGTTGGTGGAATTTCCGGGTTATGGTCGATCCGAAGGCAAGCCGTCCCAGGCAAGTATCACAGAAACATTTGTAACTGCTTATGACCTGATGGCTCTCCGAAAAGATGTCGATGCATCAAAAATAATCTTTTACGGCCGTTCCATTGGAGGAGGTGCCATCTGTTCTTTGTTAAAGCATCGTCGTGCGGCAGCAGTCATTTTGATGTCAACGTTCACGAGTGTCCGCTCGTTTGCGTCAAGATATCTCGTTCCCGCTTTTCTTGTACGTGATCCGTTTGACAATCTAGCTGCTTTACAAACATTTCAGGGACCGCTACTGATCCTGCACGGAAAACATGACGAGGTCATTCCCTATACCCACGGAAAGTCCCTTTACCAGGCGTCTCCGAACGCCCGGTTTCTTTCATATGCTTGTGGTCATAATGACTGCCCGCCGGATTGGTCTAGGTTCTGGGAAGATATAGCAATGTTTCTGAAGGATGCCGGCCTGACACCTTGAATCCTGGTAGCCTTTTAGTCCCTTAACTGTATAATTTGTGTGTTTTATGGCAAAAAATAAAAACAATCACGAAAACACGAAAATGTTCATGGTCTTTTTCGTGGTTTCGTACTTTCGTGATTTCGTGATAAAAGATCTTTTTCTTTTCCGGTTTATCCGGTTTGGGTGTTTAGGGTGTTCGTTGGGTTTGTTGCGTTTGTTGCGTTGCCTGCAGCGGCTAGCTCAAAGACGGTTTAAAGCTTACAGCTGAAAACCTTCCCCTCGAACCCTCAGACCCTTGTATCCCCCTCCAACCCTCTCTCCCTGCATAGCTACTTCGCCACCATCGCCCGCATCATGTCGCCGGCATTTTCAGCATGATCTGCGATGGAACCGATAATTTCAGCCAGTCTGACAATATGGTAAACGGTAACGGGTTCGACATCCATATTGAATATTTTGGTCTTTATCGTGTGCTCCACACGGTCGGCTTCCCGTTCCTGGAGACGCAAGCGTCCGGATGATGTCTTTGACAACAATACGTTGTTTTTCTTTGTAATTACTAAAATATTTCCTGGCTTCCGTCACCATGCTGCTCAGTTCATCGATGGGGTCCACCACCATGTCGACCAGGTGAAAAATATCTTGCTGAATATCCTTTGGAATCTTTTCATCGGGTCTGAGGTCAAGCCAGTCCAGGGCATCTTCCACAGAATCCATTACGCTGTCCTGCTCTCTTAAATATCGAAACAGCTGAAATTTATCCACCGGCATGAGCGTTCCTTTTGGAAGATGTCCCCGAATTCTGCGTTTGATGGCATCGGCTTCTCTCTCCATCTCGATAATATCACCCCGCAGGGAGTCAAAACGGGAACACTTATAGGAAATATGGCATTCCACTGCTTCCTGGAACACCCATGCACAGTCTTTTACGACCTCGGCATGTTCCTGCAGACCCTCGAACGGTGATGTCATGAACATGGATAAGAAAGGTAATCTCATGGCCCCTCTCCTTTAATAAAAGATCCGGATAATTTTATAAATAATCATACTGGTTATGGCTGACGCCGGAACCGTCAGAACCCAGTAGATCATGATCTGAAAGATGATCCTGAAGTTAACGGCCTCGAAACCCCGGGCAAGACCGACGCCCATAACCCCACCCACAGCCGCATGGGTCGTAGAAACGGGCAAGCCCATCTTTGATGCCAGCAAGACCGTCGTGGCAGCTGCAAAATCGACTGAAAACCCGCGGGTATTGGTGAGGGTGGTAATCTTGGTTCCGATGGTCGTCATCACCCGGTTGCCTGCCATGCCAATACCTAAGGCGATACCGACACCACCGAACAGCAGCAGGAAGATCGGCACAGGAACCTTGGCACCGACGGTACCCGTCTTGACCAGAAAGTAAATCACGGCCAGGGGGCCGATGGCATTTGCCACATCATTGGCACCCTGTGCCAGGGCCACATAGCAGGACGTGCCGATTTGAATCCGTCGGAAAACCGTTTCGGCACCGTTGTTGTTATCCTGGTTTTCCACAAGAAATTTCCGCAGTAAGACCTTACCAATATATCCCAAAACAGCCGCCAAAACAAACGCAATGATCAGGGCCATGGGCGTTGATATGGAAAGTTTGTTGCCAAGGGGGGTCTTAAAAAGAAACGAAAGAACCACCACAAAGATGGCGATGCCGATAAAATAGGGCGATAAGCGTATGGATCGGTCGAATACGGCATCTTTTGAAAGAATGACCCGGACAATCACCTTGAACATCACAAAGGCGATAACGAGGCTGAAGACAGGCGAGATAACCCAACTTAAAACCACTGCCCCAAGTTTTCCCCAATTGATCACGGAAAGTCCCCCCGCCATGATACCAAAGCCGATCATGGCTCCGACGATGGAATGGGTTGTCGAAACCGGAAGAGAGCGCCAGGTGGCAAAGCTGACCCATAAGGCAGCAGCCAGAAGAGCCGCGAGTGCACCGGCCAAGGCAACATGAGGGTCCGACATCACCTCGGTGGAAACAATGCCTTTTCGAATGGTGTTGGTAACATGCGAGCCGATAAACGTCGCGCCCACGATATTCAGTATGCCGGCAATTAAAACGGCCTGGCGGATGGTAATCGCCTTGGCCCCCACTGCCGATGCCATGGAATTGGCAACATCATTGGCACCGATGTTCCAGGCCATATAAAAACCAAACACAAAACCGATGATGAGAATCAGGTATTCAGCCGACATAACTCCATTATATCCTTATGGTTCGCAACGTCCATATCATTTGATGCATGTTAAAACAATGATAAATATAAATGTTATTTATGGTTATTGTTGGTAATTAAAAAGATTTTATTTCTGGCAAAAAATAAAATTATTGACCAAAAATAACTTTAAATATAAATGCTTGCTGTGTTGACCATAATCGTTCACCAGGACACTGCGGACAACCCGTCGTTACGTTACCCTATTTTTATGGAGAGGACCCGCCATTGATGAAAGACCTGATGACCACCAAGCAAGTCTCCGCCTTTCTCAACATCAACGAGAAGATGGTATATACCCTCGTGTCGGAAAAAGGTTTGCCTGCCACCAAAGTGACCGGCAAATGGCTGTTTCCCAGACACCTCGTGGAACAGTGGATTGAAACCAACACCAAAAATTATCCTGAAGCAGGAACCCGGATGCCGCCTTATCAGGGTCTTCTCATCATCGCCGGCAGCAATGATCTGCTTCTGGACAAAACCATTTCTCTGTTCAACACCCGCTACCCGGATCACCTGGCTGTTTTCGGGAACCTGGGCAGCATGGGCGGGTTAAGGGCGCTGAAAAGGGATATGTGTCACATCGCGTCCAGCCACTTGCTTCAGGACAACGAAAGTGAATATAATTTTTCCTTTGCCTCTGAAGAACTCCAGAAAATGCCGGCCGTGGTCAATTTTTGCAAGCGCGAGCAGGGCATTCTGCTGCAGAAAGACAATCCCAGGCACATAAAAAACGTAGCCGATCTCGGGAAAAAGGGAGTTCGGGTCGTCAATCGAAGCCTCGGGACCGGCACCCGCCTCTTGTTTGACAAAGAACTGAAAACAGCCGGTCTTCAGGGCGATAAAATCGATGGGTACCACCATATTGTAAACCGGCACATGGATATCGGCCTCGAGATATTGTCAGGGCGTGCCGATGCCGGCCCGGGTATCCGCCCGGTTGCATCGCTTCTGGGTCTCGGCTTCCTGCCCCTGAGATGGGAACGATATGATCTGCTGATATCCCGGGAGCGCTTTTTTGAACAGGGAGTACAGTATTTTCAGGCGCTTCTGCATGAAGACGCGTTCTTCAAGATTTCAAAGAATCTTGATGGTTACGATATCAGCGAACGGGGGAAAATGAGATTCTCCCAATAAATTTGCTCCGCAAATTTATCTGACGCGACCGTGTCGCTTTTTTTTAAGAATCTCCCAGCAAGCTGCCAGGAATGTTCTGCCTTACTGTTGCGATTCAAAATATATATCCACAATTTTTTTCGACTACATTGATTTCAAATTTGAAAGGAGAAAATGATGAAAAAATTTCTGGTTTGCGGGTTCATTGCTTGTTTGATGGTGGGGATGTTCGCTGGTGTTTCACTGGGGGCAGATAAGGTACTGATGATGGCCACCACCACGAGTACGGACAATACCGGCTTGCTAGATTATCTTGCGCCGGCCTTTACCAAGGCCACGGGCATCGATTTGCGCTGGACCGCGGTGGGAACCGGCAAGGCTTTGAAGATGGGCGAAAACTGCGATGTAGATGTCTTACTGGTTCATGCACCCGCTGCCGAAAAGAGCTTTGTCGATGCAGGCTTCGGTACCAAGCGTCGGGAACTCATGTATAACGATTTTGTCATCATCGGGCCCGCGTCCGACCCTGCCGGAATCAAAGGTCTCTCCATCGGCAAAGCCATGACGGGTGTCCAAACCTCAAACGCGTTGTTTGTCAGCAGGGGGGACAATTCCGGCACCAATAAAAAAGAGCTCCTTCTCTGGAAAGATGCCGGTATGACTGTACCGGATAAAGAGCCCTGGTACATTCAGACCGGTCAGGGGATGCTGGCAACCATTCAAATCGCCGAGCAGCGCAATGGCTACACCATGACGGACAGGGGCACGTATATCAAATACAGCCACAACAGCGGCGGCAATCCTGCGCTGAAAGTCATTGTGGAGGGCGATGCCATTCTTCTCAACCAGTACAGTGCCATTGCCATCAACACCGCCAATTGTCCCGATGCAAAGTTCGACCTGGCCATGGCCTTCAGCGACTGGATGGCCGGCCCTGAAGCCCAGCAGCTGATCAAGGATTTCAAGCTGCTGGGACAGCAGTTGTTCACGCCGAATGCAAAATAGAGGGTCCAGGGTTGAAGGGGGATACAAGGGTTCGAGGGTGGCTGACAGCTAAAAGCGGACAGCAGCAGCACAGCATACAAGGGTTTAAGGGAAATAGGGTTCATTGAGTTTGTTGCGTTTCTTGAGTTCATTGGGTTGATGAAACGGAAACGCGTTGAAAGCTCTATTCCGATGGCCATCAGCAACACAATAAACCCAAAGAACTCAATGAACCTCTTAACCTAAATATAAGCGGCGAAGCCGCGTTTTATAAAATTGTGAAACAATTTTATTATGGATTACATCTTCACAGGATTTATTCAGGCGTTTCAACTTCTGTTCAGCGGAGATGAGCAGACTTATTCCGCCATTTTCGTGACGGTCAGGGTGACAGGCTATTCCATGACGGCAAGTCTGTTGATGGGCATACCCCTGGGGTTTATGCTCGGCCACTTCGAATTTAAAGGTAAACGACCCTTACGTCTTCTGGTGGATACCGCCCTGGCCCTGCCCACGGTCTTTATCGGGCTCGTGGTCTATGCCTTCCTGTCCAACCGGGGACCTCTGGGGCATATGGGCCTCTTGTTTACACTGCCGGGTATCGCCATCGGTCAGACCATCCTGGCATTGCCTATTGTCACCGCCTTGACGGCAGCTGCCGTCGAAAGCATGGACCGCCAGCTGAGAACAACCCTCATGTCACTGGGTGCCGACCGGAGACAGCTGCTCCTCAGCAGCCTCTGGGAGGTTCGCTTCAGTATTACGGCGGCAGCATTGACCGCCTTCGGCAGGGTCATGACGGAAGTGGGCATATCCATGATGGTGGGCGGCAATATCAAATGGCACACCCGGACCATAACGACGGCCATTGCCCTGGAAACCAACAAGGGGCTCTTTGGCATGGGCATCGCCCTCGGGCTGGTCCTCTTGATGATCGCCTTTGCAGTGAACTTATCGGTGGCGGTGGTGAATAAGAGATAGGGTTGGAGGATTGGAGGGTTCAAGGGTTGGAGGGGGATACAGGGGTTCGAGGGTGGCTGAAAGCTAAAAACGGACAGCAGCATCCCAGCTTCCAAGTATCCTGGCGTCCCAGCATGAAAGGGTTCAAGGGTTCGAGGGTGGCTGATAGCGGTAAGCGAAAGACACCGAATAGTCTATAGCCTAACCCCCTAAAAAGCTATGAAAAATCTTTATCAAATAAACAATCTCCAACACCACTACAATGGCCATCCGGCCCTGGACATAGACAGTTTTTCCATCCAACCGGGAACCATCACCGGTATCATCGGCCCCAACGGCAGCGGTAAAAGCACGTTGCTTAAAATGCTGGCATTCGTCGACAAGCCCGGGAGAGGCGAGATCCTCTTCAAAGGTGAACCTGCCGAGCCTTTTGCAGACCGTGTCAGATTTCAGGTAACGCTCCTGAACCAGGAACCGTACCTCATGAAACGCTCGGTCTTCAAAAACATATCATACGGGCTCGAACTCCGCGGGGATATCCATGACCTCCCAAACCGTGTGCATGATGCCCTGGCGCTGGTGGGATTATCCGGAAATGATTTTTCGCATCGGAAATGGTATGAACTTTCCGGTGGTGAAGCACAGCGGGTGGCCCTGGCCGCACGCCTGATTCTAAAGCCGGAAGTGCTTCTGCTGGACGAACCCACAGCCAGCATCGATGCCGCCAGCGCCCAGATAATCAAGGACACGGCTCTTCTGGCCCAGAACAAGTGGGGTACGACACTGGTAATTGCCAGCCACGACTGGGAATGGCTGTATGATATCTGTGAACATGTGGACCATCTGTTCAGGGGGCGTCTTTACGGCACCGGCCGCCAGAATTTTATTTTCGGCCCCTGGTTAGAACCAACACCCGGTAAATGGGCCAAAGTACTCCAGGATGGTCAATCACTCGAGGTGCCACGCCCCCCTTCGGATGATGCCATAGCCATCATCAACCCGGAAAACATGCTGCTGACCACAGACAAAAAAGCCTCGATGATTCAAGGAATTGTCACACGACTGGTTCTCGAGAAACAAACCCAGGAAATCATCATCATTGTTCAGGCAGCGAATCAGGCACTTACCGCCAGGGTGTCACCGGAAAAAGCACACGAACACGCCCTTTACCCCGGCCAAAAGATTCAACTCTATTATGAACCAGAAGATATAATCTGGTATTGATTGTCGGCTGATATAGTAAAGCCCCCACCTATGTCTGACATTCCGAGTGGCAGTTGAAGAACCTCGCAACATGCCAAGCACTGCCGCACGGCAGAACCCAAGGGGTTAGCAAGCCCTATTGCGGTTCACACTATCTTTTGCTACTATTTAAGGATCATCTCCGAAAGAGTTGATCCAAATTAAGGATTCAAGGATTCCAGGGTACGAGTGAGATGAAGTGAGGTATCAGCTAAATACTTAATAATTATAAATATTTAAATGTTCGGAGGCTAAAAAATGCCCGTATCAGCCAAAAAAGTTAATGGATTCTATTTTATGCCGCCATCACTCAGCGCCTGGATCGGTCAAACCATACCCGACAATGATTTCGATGGCCAAATCCCCTGGACCCCCCTGAAAAAGCCCGTCTCCGAAACCGTTTTTTCCTTGATGACCTCCGCCGGCATCAACATGAAAACTGATCCGAATTTTGACATGCAGCGGGAAAAACAGGAACCCACCTGGGGAGACCCCTCTTACAGAAAAATACCGAAATCAGCCACGGAAGCGGACATCCACGTCAATCACCTGCATATCAACACGGATTATATCAAACAGGACATGAACGTGACCCTGCCCTTGGGACGATTTCGGGAATTCGAAGCCGAGGGTGTCATCGGTGCGTTGGCCCCCAGCGTCTATTCCTATTACGGATATCAAACAGATCCAGCCGTCCTGCTGGAAGAAACCATGCCCAGGGTGGTGACGGGCCTGAAATCCGAGGGGGTGGAAGCCGTTTTCCTCACCCCGGCCTGACCCTTGTGCTGCCGGTCCGTGGGACTGGTTGCACGATTTCTCGAAGAAAACGGAATCTCCACCATTCTTCTCACCATGACACCCGAATTTAACAGGGAAATCGGAATACCCCGTATTGCGGCCATCGAATACCCTTATGGGCGGGTCGTGGGTGAAGTAAACGATGCAGAAGGGCAGCGGCAGGTACTCATGGAATCATTGTCGGTCCTGGAGACTGCAAAGAATCCGGGTGAGGTGGTTCATCTGCCATTTACCTGGCGCGAAGACCCCAGAGATACAAAATGGCATCCGCCCGAGGCTTCCCCCATCATCAAAATGTACCTGGAGGCCATAAAAAGGGCCGGGTCCGAAGCACGCAAATAGAAGCTGTCTGAACAATGAGAGAAATATGCACCATCCATCTGTTGATAGGGACAACTAAACCATTCTAATCAAACGGAAACCCAGTCGATTGCTGCGACGGTCCGGTGAACTGAGGCTGCGTGATGCACACCGGCAGTACCAGCCCTCGCTTCCCCAGTCACCTCCTCGCAAAGTTTTGGCTAATCCTGTTGAAGGACCTAAAGGAGCATTTGAGGGGCTTTGAGAATAATATTTTCTGTCAAACCAGTCCTGACACCATTCATGGACGTTTCCATGCATGTCATAAAGCCCCCAGGCATTCGGATTTAATTGACCAACTGGATGGGTTTCACCTCCTGAATTATTTCTGTACCAGGCGTATTGGTTTAATGTTTTAGTATCACTGCCAAAAGCATAAGAACTTTCTGAACCTGCCCTTGCCGCATATTCCCATTCAGCTTCAGTTGGAAGATGATATTTATTGGTTTTTTCTTTAGTATTCAGTTTTTGGATAAACACTTGCACATCGTGCCATGAAACTCTTTCCACCGGTCTTATGTTGTCTTTAAATTCACTTGGATTATTATTCATTATCTCAGACCACTGCGTTTGAGTGACCTCATATTTGGCCATAAAAAGTGCTTTACTGATTTTAACAATGTGCCGTGGGGTTTCATGATCCTCAGCCTGTTCAAGTCTTTTGTCCCCGCCCATTTTAAACGAACCCGATGGAATCAAAACAAATTCCATTCCTATACTGTTAATTGTTGTGTCCGGCATTTTCCCTAAATCATTCATGAAGTCAGATGGTGATTGTTCAGGGTCGCTTTGTGAACCGAAAAAGCGAGCGCATACCCCGTAGGTTCCGCCGTTCGGCAGTGCTTCGCATGATAGGAGGTTCTTCAATTATCCGAGCTGAAAACGTAGGGAAAGGCAGGTCAAACCACCGTCCATTTTGGCGACTTCACTCACATCCAGTTCGATGATCGGCAATCCCAGCCTGGACAGTTTTTCTTTCGCGACTGGGAAACCCTCGGGCATGATTAGAGAATCGTTAACCCACAATGTATTGGCGGCGTATGTCTCTGCTTCGTCCAGAACGATTTTGTCAAAGCTGTCAAAAAGATGCAGATGTTGAAATGGTGGCGTTAGAATCAGGGTGTTTTTTCCTACAAAATTGATGCTTGATTTCAAGTGAAGCCCCTCCCCCACGGAGATGGTATCCCAGACATAACCGTATGACTCAAGAATGGCGCCCAACTGATGAGCCCCCTCGGCATTGGTACGCTCTGAAATGCCGATAATGAAGCGATCTCCCGCCATAAGGACATCCCCGCCATCCACAGTACCGGGCGCCTGGATCTTCTCGATCTTTCGAAACTGGGACAGGGCCGATTCGATGCTGTACTGCTCTCCCTGTCGGGAGGATGCTCCGGGTATGGTTATGACGGCAACTTCGGGTGTCACCACGGCCGTATCTTCCACAAAATAGGCGTCTGGAAAATCGGGTTGCGGATCCAGAAGTATCATTTCTAGACCCAGTTTCCCCAGTGCCGCTACATAAGCATCATGCTGCTTTCTGATCAGTGTATAGCTGGGTGTTCCAAGAAGTGAGGTTGTCAAACCCTGGTTGAAGTTCGGGCCTGGTTTTCTCACGAGTGCGTGGGTAAACATGCTAGTTTCCTTTTTTACATGAGCTGGGTCACCCATAGGGGACGTCCCCTATGTTTTATTGCTCATGGCCATCAAGCCGAATAGAGGTAGTTCCGGTTGCCAGGTCCCTGTTTTCCGGGACAGGGATATCTTCGGTATAGACCACCACCTGATCCCGTCCGTTTTCTTTGGCCGCATACAAAGCCGCATCGGCCCGTTGCAACAGATCATCGATATTTTTGCCATCATCGGGAAATGTTGCGATACCCAGACTGATGGTCACCGGCGGCAGTTTGCCGACCTTGATTTCGGAGACACCTTTGCGAAGGCGGTCAGCCAGAACAAAAGCGGCCTCCTTGACGGTTTCCGGCAGAAACATGATAAACTCTTCGCCGCCATATCGACCGACACTGTCCACATCTCGAACGCTTTTCTGCAAGAAAGTGCCAACGGCTTTCAACACTTTGTCCCCGGCAGTATGCCCATATGTGTCATTGACGATCTTAAACTGATCCAGATCTCCCATTACCAAGGACAAACTTTTTTTATACCGCTGGGTACGGTGAATTTCATCCTGAAGCTTAGCCATGAAATAACGCCTCACATGCAGACCGGTCAATGAGTCATTGATGGCCATTTCCCACAATTGCGCCTTGCTGATGGATATCGCTGCCTGGTCCGCCACCGCACCCAGCATTTCTATATCCTCATCCGTAAAACACTTGCCGTTCTTTTTGTTGGTGACATTGATAACACCAATGATGTCCTCGTATACCTTCATTGGGATACAGGCAATGGAGTTTGCAAAAGATGCACCGCCCCCGACAAACCTTTTGTCCTCGGCCGTTTTGTTGATAAAAGTCGGCTCCCCTGTTTGAAACACGGTCCCGGCGACGCCTTCTCCCGGTTTGAAAGTTTTGCACTTGATTTCATTGTTGTTGACTTTCCGCTGGTACTCCTTGTCTTGCAAGCCTGCCAGTACGCGAACACTCAACTGGTTCGTATCCGGGTCGTGAAGCATGATGGAGCCCTTCTCGGCCACTGTCACCTCGATGGCCTGATTCAGTATGTATTTCAAAAGGCTCTTGAGATCACTGATATAGGTCATGGCCCGCCCGATATTATAAAGAAGGGACAGGTTGTTAAGTGTTTTGTCCAGATCCTCCTTTTCCTTTTTATGCCGTTCAAAAAGAAGGCAGCTGTTGATGGAGACAGCCGCATGCATGCAGATTCGTTTTAAAAAATCGAGACAAAATTTATTTTTTGAAATTTCGTCAAGAGATTTGTTCAGCGCCACCAGACCGATGACATTTTCTTTCAAATTCAACAAGGTCCATGTCACCAACTCCAAGTTTTTTGGGCTTTTTTCTCTGAAAAACGACTTAACTTCGAGGATATCCTGCATGGCTTTCATGGGTTG
>CAWGLD010000010.1:0-60852 GCA_963823335.1 uncultured delta proteobacterium
CAAACAGTAAAGAATAAAGGAGCCTGACCATGCAGATAATGCAACACTCAGCCCATCTGGACCAAATGATTCGTCAGACGCGCGCTCATCACGTAAGTTTAAGCGCCATGGCTGATAGAAAGGCGAACATGATGCTAACCATTGCATCTCTGATGATACCACTTTCCACCGGGTTCCTGTATGACGATCGGTCTCATCTGGCTGCCGTTACCCTGATCGGGTTCTGCGTTCTGACCATACTGATGGCCGCTTTTGCGGCAATGCCAAAAATAAAGACCGGCAAAAAGCTGGACGCAACCCTTGATCCTAAAGAGGTCTCATCGAATATACTGTTTTTTGGAACTTTTACCCGGATGAGCTATGATGAGTATAAAGAGGTCATGGAATCGATGATGAATGATGCAAACGCCGTTTATGAAACCCAGGTTCGTGAAATATATTCCATGGGACAGTATCTGGCTCAGAAAAAGTACCGGTTTGTCCGGTATTCCTATTTGTCTTTTATTGCAGGGGTCTTAATCAGCTCGTGTATCTACGTTATAGGATCCTATACCTGACGGTTTCTTAAAAGCCCAACTTCGGCGTTGTGCTGCATTTTGCAATCATTCAACGTACAGGAAGTACGCCTCATGATAGCAAGATTTGCACGCCTTGAATTTGAACTTTTTACATAACCGTCCAATTTGAACCGCAATAGCGAGCGCATTCCCCGTAGCTTGTTGGAGCAAAGCGGAAATCCCGCTTGCGGGGCTGCGAGGAATCTTCAATTTTTTACGAGTTCATCATACCTGAAAGATGTTTAAAAATATCATTCCGGGAGGATTGGATCTTTATCAATACACATGATGGTCGTACTTGTATCATCATGACACGGCCTGTTTCATGCTCCGCTCTCGAGCCATCAGTGCAGCGCCCAGCGCCCCGATTGTATCCGGATGCTTGGGAACCGAGATATCCTGACCAAAGGCGGAGCACAATGCCCTCACAACGCCCTGGTTATGTGCCACTCCCCCGGACATGGCAATGGAAAGGCCTGTTGTATTCCGGCTGACGCGTTTTACCAGGGCACTGATCCTGGAAGCAATCGCCCGATTCATGCCGGCGACGATTTCTTTGACCTCTTTCCCGTGGGCAATCAGGGACACCACTTCACTTTCTGCAAATACCGTGCACATGCTGCTCAACGTAAGGTTTTCAATGGCGCCACGGTCGAGTTCACTTAATTCCGTTATATCCACCTGGAGCGCGCGGGCCATGGCTTCCAGAAATCTTCCTGTTCCGGCGGCGCATTTATCATTCATGGCAAAATCTGCCACACGACCTTCTCCATCAAGCCTGATGGCCTTACTGTCCTGACCGCCGATATCGATCAAGATTTGGACATTACCATTCAGGGCTGATTTGATACCGCGGGCATGACAGGAAATTTCAGTCACCGCCGCTAGACGGTCGTCCACACGATCACGTCCATATCCTGTGGAAACCGTAGCTTGAATTTGCTCGCTGGAGATCCCTGCTTTCAGAATCACTGCGTTCCTGACGGCCGCTATGGCCTCCTGGTTCCTTGCTCCGGTTGGGACGACTGCCTCGGCCAGTACTTGATTGTTGTGATCCAGCAATACCGCGTCACAGGATAAGCTGCCGATATCGATTCCCAGGTAGAACATGTTTTGATTTCCTTCCTGTATTCGGATAGATTTAGAGTTTTATAAGCGACTTTCGAGCATTTCCATGAAAGCTTCCAGACGGGTTCGGAGTTGTCCTTCGGAAAAATTGCGCGGATCCACGCAATCGACCTCCAGATTGAGCACAGGCACGCCAACCGCATTCAATCCTTCGCTGATGAGACCCCTGGCACCCGTACCCTGACGGCAGCCCCAGTGGCAGGGGTTGATGGCGCCATGCACCTGGTATTCCCGGGCCAGTTTCTGCAGACTCTGGATGCGCTGATGGATTTCGCCGTTAAACGGGATTGACATGGCTCTTTGGGCAAAACCGATGAAAGGATCCTGGGGATCGATGGGATCCCAGGTAATATCGTTAAGTTCATCACTGACAATGACAGCCTGATATTCTTTCTCCAGAAACGTAACCAGTGGATTTTTAAACTGGACCCGATTTTGAATCCACAACAGCCGAAACCTTTCGCCCTTCACCCCACCCACACCTTTTTCTACCCGGTATTTGAATTCATCCCGATAGGCCCGGCTTACAGCGACAGCCCCTGGCGTGCCTAACAGCAGGGCCATGACGATACCGAAATTGCTGAGCAGTTTCCCGTCTACCGGAGAAGGAATCTGCCGGGCATATTGGTAAGTTTCTTTCATCAGCTCACGCGCATGATTGGTATATGAGATAGCCTCCTGCAAGCGATCTTCATCCAGGGATGCACCGGTGTGATCCGATACAAACCGGCCCAGCAATTCCATCTGATGGGCCAGGTAATTGACGTTTTTTTTAGAAGATATCTGGGGAACGTTCAGCACAAAAAGATCTTTGTCAAAATCGTGGGCCAGGCTTTCCATGACAGCTAGCCCACCGCTGCAGGGGCAGGTTGTTCCCACCAGAAAGTCCGGTTTCGGCATGATGCCTTTAAGGTTGGCGCCGATTACCGAACGGTGATAACCGCAGGTGTCGCCGCCAAATCCGGCATGTTCCGCGGTTTCAAGAAACGAGTCCACCACTCCGGTAGATGCCAACATGGCACCGATAAACTCGACAAAACAAGAGGTTACGCCCATGGCCGCCAGCAGATCAAACGGGGCCACGATGCCGCACCATGCAATCCGGTCCTGGCCCGAATAGAGACGCTTACCAAGTCTGGCCACTTCCAGAGCATACATTTTCCGGGGACTCATGTTTTCCGGGTTGTCCCTCAGGCTGGCTTCTATACCCATGACCAAATCGTCAAAATACTGCTGCATCATTTTATCACCTCAACATTTCTATGAAGGCTTCGATACGGGTCCGCTGCTGGCCGATGGAACCCAGGGATAAGTCTCCTTCCAGCAGAAGAAGCGCAACCGCCTCATCTCTGAACAGGTTACGAACTTGCGGTAACCGGGCCAGGTAAGGGTCGCAAAACTTGAGGGTATGTCCGATCACCCCTCGTGCGTTGCAGGCTTTGGCATTTGCCAGTATGTCAGCTGCCATGCTCCCCGGTCGTTTGCAGTCAAAGGTTCTAGCGCATGGCGGTTGTGAAAGAAGACAACGGGCCATTTCCAAATAAATGTCTTCTGATGGTTGCATGTCAATGGGAGAAAACATGCGCGAACCCGTACAGAAATCATCTCCAACCACATGGGCACCGCAGGATGCAAAAAGGGAATAAGCTTCCGGATCGACCAGGACATTTCCAAAGAGATAAATGGGTACGCCGTTCTTGTCCTTGGTTTTCAATGCGGGATCCGCTATCTCTTTTTCCAGGGCGTTCAATGTGGTCTGGAAACCATGGGTTGCGGCCAGGTTGTACAGTTCCTGCAATCTGGGACGCCCCCCCTTTAACTCCCCATGCCGGGTCTGTTCACGCAAATTTGACAGCTGGGCAGCCACGTGGTTATAGGTATGAGCGCTTTTTTCAATGTCAAACGGTTGAATCGTATTACCGCCCCAGCGTTGCAGTTCATGGACGAGTCGAGTGAGCTCGCCGGCCAGAAAAGCCACAGCCGCTGTATCCGATGTGGCGGGGAGATCCATGATAAATACGGGCTCATCCGGTCGTAAGGTGCGCCAGGCATCGGCTGCACGGCGCATGGCGTCACAACTATTGGTAAAAAGCATACCTGCCATGGTTGGGAGATCTCTGTCCAGCGCCCGATCCAATATCCGTTTTACATGGGGGCACAGATTGTCGTGCAGCAGATGCCCGGACTGGTCCGGCCAGTCTCCCATGGGCAGAATTCGATAATGGTCAAAGCCTGCGGCATCGATCAAAATCAGCGGCGTGTAGGCACAGGCAAAACCTACCCGGGGAGTGTTGTCCTGTTTCATGATTCGTTTCCTTTCTGTGCATTGGTCAAAACACGCTGCAACGTATCCTTGGTATTGTGGATCTCCTTTTCAGATATCCCCTTGAAAACCCCGGCCAGGACCTCGTCCACAGCATGCAGAACCGAAATTTTCACCTTGCGTCCGGTTGCAGTTAGATAGATGCGCTGTGCCCGGCGATCGGAAGGATCGGCTTCGCGATACAGGAGTTCGTCGCGTTCCATACGATCCAGCAGCCCCGTCATAGTGGAAGGCTCCAGACCTGACTTCTTGCCCAGATCGATGACTTTGAGCCCGTCCTCACGCCACAGTGTCATCAGCACACCCAGGTAAGCCGGTTTGACTGCATTCACTCCGGCATCAGCAAAACCCTTTTTGAGAGCAGAGGTCACGAATAAGGTGACACGGGAAATAAGATAATAAGGACAATCAATGGGATTTGTATCAATCATGAGAATTAACTCCAACTTAGGCCCAAATAGGTTTGATGCGGATTGTATTGATCAAAATATTACGTATGCATAATATATTGTCAAGAATAAAATCATTTCGGGAGTTGTTTTATAGCAGAATATTTTTGGCAGGACGTTTACAGGAACATTTCATGAAACTTGAAGAAGAATTTTCACTTGCTCTACCCACCCTCTTCTACAGGTTTGAATTTCACACCCACAAGGGTTGCTAAGATCACCAGAGCTGTTGAGATGAATATCATCATGATACCCAGGGCGGACAGCTGGCCCCACAAGCCATCCTCGGCAAAACGGAAGATCTGGACTGCTATCACTTCGGTGCCCGGTCGTGAGAGCACCACAGACAGGGTCAGTTCCCGGACAAACATGGTGGCCATGAGTATCCATCCGGAGACGATGCCTGGAATGAGCAAAGGGATGACGATGCGGCGCATGGTCGTGAAGGGGCCTGCCCCACAGACCTGTGAAGACTCCTCCAGATGGCTGTGAACCTGGATGAAGGCACTGGTCAAGGGCCGGACACCATAGGGCAGGTAGGTGGCGATATAACCGATGAGCAGGGCCCAGATGGTTGCGTACAAGGGGGTTCGTACAAAGAACCACATGAAACCCACACCAATGACGATTCCCGGAAAGGAAAAGGATAGAAAAGAGAGAGACTCAAGAATGCCGGAGGCATGAGAGCGGACCTTGACGATAACATAGGCTACGAAGATGGACAGCGTTACTCCTATGGTTGCGCCCACCACACCGAGAAACACACTGTTTTTCAGGGACAATAGTGAAATCGGGTCGTTTATCACCTCGATCCAATGCTGCCAGCTCATCATGGAAAAGGCCTTGGCGCTGGGGATCATGGAATAGGGCACCAGTGATGTGTAAAACAGCACCAGTACGGGCAGGACGATGAGGACCATGGACAGGATACCCACAACACCGAAGAGGGGATATTTGGCCCCCCTGAGTTCGATGACGCTGGGCCGGTAACCACGGCTGGAGATGGTGACGTATTTTTCCCCTTCCGAGGTCAGGTAGCGGTAGATGTAAATCAGTGTGATGGAGGTTGCCAGTACACTCATGCCGATGGCGGCTGCCTTGCCGAAATCGGCTGCAAAGCCGGTGGCGATGGACTGGTAGATGTGCGTGGCCAGAACATAAATCCGTCCGGGCATGCCGATGACCGATGGTACGGCAAAGGAGGCCAGGCTGCGAACCAGGGACAGGATAAAGGCGGCCAGGATGGCAGGCCTCAGAACGGGCAGGGTCACGCGGAATAGGGTACGCAAAGTGGTGCCCCCGCAAACTTTGGAAGACTCCTCCAGTGCGATGTCAAAGGAAGCCATGGCCGGAGCAAGGATGAGATAGGCAATGGGCAGATCCAGGAGTCCCTCCACAAGGATCATCCCCGGCAGGGAATAGATATTGATAGCCAGATCCTCAAACCCGGGGATCTGCCGGAGAAACAGGTTGATGAGTCCGTTGGACGGGTTCAGAAGGAGCACCCAGCTGACGGAAAAGAGGATGTGCGGGATCATCATGGGGATGATGGAGATGATTCTGAACATAAATTTGAAAGGGATGTCCGTACGTGTGTTCAGGTAGGCCAGAAGAAGGGCCAGACCTGTGGCCACCATGGAGGACCCGAGCACAAAAATGATCGTATTGACGATGATCCCAGCTAGTTCGGGGTCGGTGTATCCCAGGATATATTTGTCCAGGGTGAATTTTCCGAAAGCTCCCAGTCCCGTGGAAAAGCTCCCGAAGATCAGCATGACGACGGGACACACGGTCAGAAAGCCAACAATGGCTATCAGAGTGGGTGTCAAGACCGATCGTTTGTTGACCATGCTTCTTTTCCTTTTTTACCTGGTGACCAGCAGGCAATGGTCCGGGTCAACCGTAAAGTTGGCACTATCCCCCACCTTGATATCAGAGTCCGGCTCGGTCTTGATGAAGAGCCGTGATTCCTGAATAGTGATCTCTCCTTCGAATGCTTCACCGATGAAAACCAGTGAATCGATTTTTCCGTTGAAGACATTCTGCGCCTGACTCGCGTCGCCCCGCTTCAGGCGAATGAATTCAGGGCGCAGGCAGAGTGTCGCCTTGTCGCCGGGTTTCATGTCTTCCTTCTTACGGCAGGACACGCTCCCGATGGCACAGTCCACAGTGGTTACGGAGTTCTCCTGGGATGTCACTGTGGCCTCGATCAGGTTGGTGCGTCCGATAAAGTCAACCACAAAGCGGTGCTCGGCCTTAAAGTAAATGTCCCGTGGTTTGCCTGTTTCGACAATCATTCCTTTGTTCATCACCGCAACGATGTCGGACAGGGACAAGGCCTCGATTCTATCATGGGTCACATAGATGGCGGTAATCTGAAGTTCGGTCAGAAAGACACGCAGATCTTTGCGGGTTTCTTCCCTGAGTTTTGCATCCAGGTTGGAGAGGGGCTCGTCAAACAGGATGACCTTGGGTTCGGCCACCAGTGCCCGGGCCAGGGCCACGCGCTGCTGCTGCCCGCCGGAAAGCTTGGTTGCAGGACGGTTCTCAAACCCTTCCAGCTGTACGAAGCGCAGGGTCTTTTCAACCTTACTGCGGATGATGTCCCTGGGCACTTTACGGGTCTGAAGAGGGTAGGCGACGTTGTTGAAGACATTCATATGAGGCCAGATGGCATAGGTTTGAAAGACCATACCAAGACCCCGGTTTTCCGTGGGTACGAAGATATCCTTTTCAGTGGACAGGACCACTTCACCACCGATTTCGATTTCACCGGTGTCCGGGGTTTCCAGACCGACGATGCAACGTAAGAGGGTGGTTTTACCGCACCCGCTAGGGCCCAGAAGGGTGAATATCTGGTTAGCCGGGATAGCCAGGTTTACGTTATCCAGGGCCTTGATGGTCTTACCGCCGGAGTAATAATACTTGCTGACGTTTTTGATTTTGATATCCATAAAATCGTTCCTGCGAGTTTATTACAGTTCAAATATTTTCTTGAACATGGCTCCATAACTGCTGATTTCATCGTCGGACAAAGTGCGAATGGGTATAACCTTGGCCTTGTCCATGCCGTCTATGGGTGGGAACACGCCTGGAGCCAGGACATATTCACCGACCTCCGTGGCCAGTTTGCCCATGGCCTGCTCGGTCAGCCAGAAGTCCATGAACAGCTTTGCCGCATTGGGATTCTTGGCACTGGCGGAAATGGCCATACCACGTGGCGTTCCCATGAGGGGCTGCTCTACCCTAGCCCAATCAAGGGGGGCCGGGGCCTTGGTGATGATGTACTTGGGCATGGAGATGGCGATGGATTTTTCACCGCTCTCAACGGGTGCCGGGGTGGGACCAAAAGAACTGACGAGCATGGGTCTGTTGGCCGCGAGTCCTTTGAGAAACTGCATCCAGTCGGTTTCGGAGGTGAAGACATTTTCCTTCAGTCCTACCAGCCATGAAATGGTTGTCGCATGGCTTCCCGGGTTTGCCATGACGATTTTGTCCTTCCATTTGGGATCTGTCAGATCTTCATAGCGTTTAGGGACATCGGCAGGCTTGACGAGTTCTTTGTTGTAGATCAGACCCACATATTCGATGCCGAAAGTCTGGATCGCGTCATCCTTACGAGTCCAGGCTGGGTAACCGGCCGCGGCCGGGGATGTGTAAGCTGCCAACACTCCCTGGTCCTTCAGAAGCTCCATGACCGGCAATGGTGCTTGCAACACATCGGCCATGAGTTTGCCGGCCTGAAACTCGGTCAGCACTGTGGGCAGGAATTTGGAAGTGGAGATGCGTGTATACTTGCCCGTAAGACCGGTTTGGGCGTTGAACACATCCATGATGGGCTGGATAGCAGTCATGTTGGCGTAAAATAACACCTGCCCTTCAACCTTGGCCTTCTGGAGAAGATCGGAATCCGCGGCAAACGCCGAGGGTACCAGGATTAGAGCCGATAAAATAATCAATAGTCTTTTCATGGGTAAACCTCCTTTGAAATGATTTTTCCCCTTTTATTTGGGGAGCGAAGGGGCGATTCCATTCGCTGGGTCGAACATTTTCGTCCTAGAGCGGAGCTACAGAGTCAGGATAGTACATAAAAAGCAAGGAACTAAATCAGTCCAGGCCAGGAAAGCCTTTTGACCTAAAAACGAGATTATTACATGTCATCGTAGTTATTGTACGATTCTATTGAAACAATTTTACAAGTCAAGAAGAAAACAAACGCATAAACCAGTGCAAGACGGGTAGACTTTTGTTATGGGTGACATTGTCGCATAAATAACAAATATTACAATTTAATTTGCATACGTTGTTGTAAAAGTGCAGATTGCGCGGCATAATGTTAAAAAAATAAGCAAAAAGGAGTTATTATGGTGCCGATAGTGATGATAACTGTTTTTGTCCTGTTCGTGTCCGTTGGCTGGTTTATCACGACCTATAATCGGTTTATCCGATATAAAAACAGGATTGAGGAAGCATGGAGCGGTATCGATGTCGCATTGAAGCGCCGCTTCAACTTGATTCCCAACCTGGTTCGTGCCGTCGAAGGATACAGCGAGCACGAAGCGAAAATTTTTCGGACAAAGAACGATTATCTGACCGGCGCGACCGGCATGTCAGGCCGTGTCGCAGAGGAGAGCCAGATATCCAAATCACTTCGTGGGCTTTTAGCTTTGGCCGAGGCGTATCCGGATCTCAAAGCAAGTACGAATTTTATGGATCTGCAAAACAATCTGGATGAGGTCGAGGAAGACATTCAAAAGGCCAGGAATCGATATAACAATTACGTAGCCAGATTCAACATTCTCGTTGAATCGTTTCCTGCCACCTTTATTGCCGGAAAATATGGATTTGGAAAGCAAAACTATTTTGCACTTGATCTGGCTACCCAACGGGAACTGCCAGAGCTAGAATTTGCAGCAAAGGAGAGCAGCTTATGACCAGCCAGGTAGAGATCAAGAACATGGCCCTGTTTTGCGATTTCGAGAATATCGCTCTGGGGGTAAAGGACGCCAAGTATGCCAAGTTTGACATCCAGAAAGTGCTCGAACGCTTGTTGCTCAAGGGCAGTATTGCCGTCAAGAAGGCCTACTGCGACTGGGAGCGTTACAAGGAATTCAAGGGGGTCATGCACGAGGCCGCCTTCGAGTTGATAGAGATTCCCCATGTCCGTCAGTCAGGCAAGAATTCGGCCGATATCCGCATGGTGGTGGATGCTCTGGATCTTTGTTATACCAAGAGCCACGTGGAGACCTTTGTCATTATCAGCGGGGACTCGGATTTTTCACCTCTGGTGAGCAAACTGCGGGAAAACAACAAGACGGTCATCGGCTGCGGTGTGAAAAACTCCTCCTCGGACCTGCTGGTGTCCAACTGCGATGAGTTCATATATTACGACGATCTGGTTCGGGAGGAAGAGACCAAAAAGAAAAAGAACATAAAAAAAGCCGCTAAACCAAGCCCGAGTCTGGCGCCCAAGAAGGGCAGCCATAAAATCGAGGAAGACAAAAAACAGTTGGCTGTTGACCTGATCGTCGAAACCATCGAGGCGCTCATCGCCGAACGTGGAGAAGCAGACAAAATCTGGGGCTCGATGGTCAAGCAGGCCCTGAAGCGCCGCAAACCCGGTTTTACAGAATCCTATTACGGTTTTCGGACCTTCAGCCAATTGCTGGAAGACGGTAAACGGCGCGGTCTGCTGGAACTGGAAAGGGATGAACGTTCGGGCGGTTATATTATTCATTTACCGGTCCACGATGACTGATTCGGAGTGAGCACGATATGAAGAATCTGCAAAAGCAGGTGTTAAAAAAATGAGTGGCAGAAATCGATCGGATATTGCCGCGGGAGCCCGGGTTCAGATCGTTCAGAAACAGGACCAGCGCACCGGGACACTGACGCATGGGATTGTGAAGGATATTCTTACCAAATCTTCCACACATCCGCATGGCATTAAGGTTCGCCTGACAAGCGGCATCGTGGGGCGGGTAAAAGAAATTCTCTTAGATCCTGATATGTCTCCCAAATAATCCGGGGTTTGCATTTCGGGCAAGAGATAATCTTCAGTTGGTCCCTTTCTTCAATGTGGATGATACGCTTACGGGAGCACATCCTTGAATGCGACACCGTAAATATCCCAGATGGTAATGAATAGCGCGGCGATGAGCGGCCCGATGATTATCCCCGGCACACCGAACATGAAGATCCCGCCCATGGTGCCGAAAAATATCATCAAATCGTGCATCTGGGTATCTTTTCCCACCAGTGCGGGTCGCAGGAAATTGTCCAGACTGCCCACGACCAAGGCGCAGAAGACCGACAATCCCGCCGCTTTGTAGTAGTGACCCCCGCTGGCCAGAATGATGGCCGCCGGGACCCATACCAGAGCGGTTCCGATTCCGGGGATGACGGACAATACGGTCATGATTGTACCCCAGAAAACGGCGCTGGGGATGCCGACAACCCAGAAGGCAAGACCCGAAAGCCCTCCCTGCAAAACACCGATTACGGCGCTTCCCTTGAGTGTGGCACGCGAAACCGATGTAAACCGCGCAAGCAACAGCTGTTCGTCGTGATCTTCCAAGGGCAGGTAATGGAGTATCTTTTCGACCAGTCGTTCACCATCCATCAGAAAAAAGAACATGCTGTACAGGAAAACAAAGAACATGAACAAAAAGTTGATGGTGCCGAATGTCAGGGACGAAAAACGGCTGAGCAACAGCTTGCTCATACTGCCGACGGCTTGTCCGGCTTTTTGAAAAATAATATTCCGGTAGGGTTCGATATGTTCCACCAGCGGCAGGCCCTTTATTGCACGCAGGATCGCATCGGGCTCTGCAATCTGTTTTTCCACCCAGGGCTTGGCGTTCTCGGCCACCTTTATGGCCTGGCCTGTAACGATGCCGAGCAGTCCGCCCAAGGGGAGCAGGATGACAACCACGATCAGCAGGAGGGTAGTGACGGACGCGAGACTGCGCCGGCCCTTGAACCATTTGACAAACTTCCCGTACAAGGGTTTGGCCAAGGCCGAAAATATTCCGGACAGGAAAATTACCATTAGAAAGCTGCGGATCATAGATAAGAAGAGAACTGAGAAAAAGACCACCAGTAGCAGCAGCACGATGGTGCTGATCGTTTCCTTTTTCATTTGAGGGCACCTTGTTTTATCAGACCATGTCTATAAACCATATTAGAAGCTATCTCAAAAAAGTTTTTTGACCCAATTCCTGTGTTGGTCCCTTGCTTCAACTCCTCGGAATACTTCAGTATGCACCCCAAGGGCATTTCCTGCGGGCACCTGCGGGTTGAAGTTCGGGCCCGCCTTGAACTTGAGCCAAAACCTTTTTTTTGAGATGGCTTCTAAATAAATTAATCTTTTGGTCCGAATCCTGTTTTTGAGTTGAGTGCTAATAAATCCATCACGTTAAAGGCCAGCTACGATATGACGGGGAATGCGCTCGCTGTTGCGGTTCCGGGCGTCAGGGTGCCTGCACAAACAGACCTTTTTGGTCTTCAAATGCATAAAGCTTGTCTATCATGAACGCAACATACTTTTCGCATTTTTCCTTCCAGACACCCGATTCCTGAAACTTCTGGTATTCACCGGGTTTGGAGAAGTCCATTCCGATAAGCCCCCGGCAGGTGATGTCTCCGAACTTGCGGTTGAATTCCGTGACGATATTGGCCGAAAAGGCGCGGATGGCATGACGGGCCTGTTTGGCTTGCTCTTTATCGCTCAGCGGGCAGCGGTGCCGAAATCCGAGACATACAGCCGAGGCCGACACCACACCGCAAGGCGCGTTCTGATAACCGCCGATACCTCCCAGAAAGGGGATACCCGCCCATAGAAAATCTTCATTTTCCAGATCATATGCCTCCCACATAACTTGCAGGATGGAAGGTCCTCAGTGATATCCCCGGTACATGAGTTCCAATGCACGCTTTTTGGCCGCTTCGACTGTCAATTTCATTTCCATGCCTGTCTTCTCCCCGATAAAATGGTTGGTAGAGAGCTTGTCATACTACTGATCTGATCATTAAATAAAATTCTATCTCACCAACATGCTGTTAAAGCAACCAAATAGAATAAATATGGATTTTTTGTACGGATCCATGATATTTGTTTTGCATGATGGCTAAAAGCCCCCGAACCTTCATCCTGATTGCCTGCGCCTGTGCCATTTTCTGGCCGGGCGCGTTTATTTTCGGTCTTCCCGGTGTTCTGCGCCAGCATTGGCAACAGACATTCGATGCTGACGGCGGCGCGGTAGGCGGGACAATCTTTTTTATCCTCACCGGGGCCACCTGTTTTATGTACCTGTGCGGACGTTTGCAGGAAAAATACAACCCGGGGTGGCTGGCTGCCATCGGTTCGGTCATGTGCGGCAGCAGCGCTATCTGGCTGAGTCAGGCTGGGAGTATGCTCGAAGTCAATATCTGGGCGTTCTCCGCCGGGGCTTCCTCGGCTTTTATCTATATCCCGGGATTGACGGTGGTTCAGCGCTGGTATCCGGAAAGACGCGGCCTGGTTTCGGGTTTTTTCAGTATGGCTTTCGGGGTATCGGCGGCGGTCATGTCCCCGATATTTTCGATTCTCTTATTGAAATGGGGTTACGAAGCGTTGACCCTGACTACCGGCTGTATGGCGATCTTGATCGGTCTGGCCGCTTCCGTCCTGATCCGGTTTCCGGAGGTCGACCCATCGGCAACGGCCTCCGCGACATCCTCGGCTATAGATGGTCGCTCGGTGGCGGAGGCCCTGAAGAGCCGGGATTTCTGGTGTCTCTGGCTCACCTGGGTGTTTGCCGGTGCTGCCGGGGCCAGCATGCTGGTACTGGCTACCGGGTTTGGACTGGCCCGCGGTCTGAATCTTGCTCAGGCCGTTGCCCTGCTCACAGCCTTTAACCTGACCAACGGTTTCGGCAGGTTGATCAGTGGTTATTTATCCGATAGAATGGGACGCTCCCTCACAATGGCTATAAGCTTTGTCGGTGCCGGCCTGGCCTATCTGTTCATGCCCCATCTGGCGGGTCTGTGGCTGTGGGCTCTGCTGGCGGCGGTCATCGGGTTTGCCTTCGGGACCCTGTTTGCGATTTCCGGCCCGCTGACCGGAGACTGTTTCGGCATGGCGCACTTCGGGTCCATCTTCGGGTTGGTTTTTACGGCCTACGGTTTCGTGTCCGGGCCCCTTGGCCCATGGCTGACCGGCCATATCCTGGATGTCACCCAGGACAACTACACCCTGGTCTTCTCCTATCTGGGTTTGATGTTTATGGTGGCGGCCGGGCTTATCCTGCTGGTTCGACCGTGGCGGGAATGTCGAATGTAATAAAGATAACAAAATGGAGGAAAACAAATGGCCTGCAAGCTGTCACAAGAAACCATATCAAATGTCATCAAATTCCATGGCCATTCCTGCCCGGGCCTGAGAATCGGGATAAGGGCCTCGGAACTGGTCCGGCGGGAACTTGGCGATCTGCCGGATGCGCGACTGGTCTGTATTGCCGAAACAGACATGTGCGGGGTGGATGCCGTGCAATACCTGACCGGTTGCACCTACGGCAAAGGGAATCTGGTTCACAGGGATTACGGCAAGACGGCTTTCACCTTCTTCGATCGCGAAACAGGGCGGGGTTTCCGATGCCTGCTCAGCTCCGGGGCGCGGGGGGACATGGCCGGGGAGATGTCTTCTTTGCAACAAAAGACAGCCTCCGGAGAGGCCAATGAAGCGGAACAGGCACGTTTCAAGGAGCTCAGACGGCAAATGGAAGAGCGGCTCATGGTTTCCGATCTGGACCAGCTTTTCGAAGTCATGGAACCGAATGTGGCCATGCCCAGGAACGCACGCATTCTGGCCAGTCTCGTCTGTGAAGCATGTGGCGAGGAGACAATGGAATCACGTACCCGACGTTTTGCCGGCAAGACACTCTGCCAGCCCTGCTTCAACAAAGTGGAGCAAAAGGTTTGATTTCTAACTTGCCATGAACTTCAAAAAAAAATTTTTCCTGGCGCTGCTCAGTGGTCTGCTGTTGGGAATGCCCTGGTCTGACTCAGATCTGTTCTGGCTTGTTTTTCTTGCCTGGGTGCCGCTTCTGGTGTTGGAAGAGGACCTTCGACACCACCCAAACCCTTACACCGTATTCAACTATGCCTTTGTCAGTTTTCTGTTGTGGAATGTCCTGGGAACCTGGTGGATTACGCAGGTCCAGTTTGTGGGAGCCCTTCTTATTATTCTCGCAAACGCGCTGCTACAGGCGCTTGCTTTCTGGCTGGCAAGCCGTATTCGGACAATCCTGGGTATTTCATTGTTGTTTCCTTTTCTGTTTATCTGGATGGGGTACGAGCACCTGCATCTATCCTGGGATCTGGCCTGGCCCTGGCTGAATCTGGGCAATGCTCTGGCCACGGCACCGAAACTCATCCAATGGTTCGAATACACAGGTGTTCGTGGTGGGACCCTCTGGATCATCCTGATCAACGTTGCGCTCCTGCGGATGTTTTCTTTATATCGGAAAAGAGGATCGGGTTCGATGGTTCTTGTCGGCGCAACAACACTGCTGCTCTTTCTTATGCCCATCTTTGGGTCCTATCTTATTTACCAGAGTATTGAAGAAGAAGGCGAAACCGTAAACATAGCCCTGATTCAGCCCAATCTGGACCCCTATACGGAAAAATTTGATCCGCAAATACATGCCCAGCACGTGGCAGAATTTTTCAGGACCGCGCATACGCTTGTGGATGGTGACACCCGGTATCTGTTTGGCCCTGAAACCCTTATTATAGAACAGATCGATGAGAGAAACCCCACGGATTCCATTTATTACCGGGAGTTGCTGGTGTTCCGGGAAAGGTACCCCAAACTGAATATTCTCCTGGGTGTTCACAGCTACCAGAAACTCGGCAACAAAGGATTGCCTCCGGGAAGTCGTTTTAACCACGAAAAGAACTTTTACTATGAGCCTTTTAACACGGCACTTTTTTTACCGGCAGGGGCAGTGTCCGCACCCCAGTTTTATCATAAAACCAGACTGGTGCCACTGTTCGAGCGCATGCCCTTTGTGCAGTATCTGGGCTTTCTGGGAAAATACTCTCTGGAGCTTGGTGGATACACGGGCACCTACAGCCCTCGTCAGGAGAGCACGACGTTTGTGTTGCCTGACGAATCCTTAAGCATATTGCCGATTATCTGCTTTGAATCCATCTTCGGCCCCTACTGCTCCCGGTACTTGTCGGAAGAAAAGGGATTTATCTGTATGATAACCAACGATGGGTGGTGGAAAAATACACCGGGTTATCAGCATCACTTCAATTTCAGCCCGGTACGTGCCATTGAAAACCGGCGTGATTTTGTACGTGTTGCCAACACAGGCATTTCTGCTATTATAAATGCCAAAGGCGTGGTTGTGGCCAGGACGCCCTGGTGGGAAAAAGCGACCTTAAAGGGAGAGATTCATCTGCGCCGGGGACGGACCTTTTTTTCCCGGCATGGCGATTATCTGGGTCTATTGTCGGTGCTATTGAGTGGATTTCTGGGTATATTTGCGGGGCGTCGAATGTTTTTAAAAATATAGAACCCATCTCAAAAACAGGATTTCGTTCCCCCGCAAAAAGCGCGGGATCTACGTCAAATCAAGGCAATCTCAAGTTTCAACCCGCAGGCGCCCGAAGGAAGTGCCCTTGGGATGAATACGTTTGTATTTTGACGAGTTGAAACGAGGGAGCAACACAGAGATTGGGACAAAAGACATTTTTATTCTGTATCGAAAACATGGTTCTCTGGGCCAGGTCAGTGGCAGTTGGCTATGCCGATGACGATAATTGTATATAGGGGTTGTCAGAAAAACGTTCCGATTGAGGACCTTTTTTCTGCTACAACCCCTTATGCCGCCATCCTATTTTCGGAACATTATTATGACAAGCGGTATAAATCCGAAGCACGAAATTCTAAACAATACCCAAGGACCCAAATTGGAATGATCAAAACAAACACGTATAACCTTCAAGCCCATGGACAATGTTTGGGTCATTTGAGAATTTGATATTCGAATTTAGAATTTGTTACAACCGAATACGATCCAAAAATCCCTTTCAGGGTTTTATCCGTGCCGGGCTCTTTGGACCCGGGTATCTACTGTGGATCATCAGGAGACATTTGTTCGTGGAAGTGACGATGTTCATATTGATTTTTTCCGGAGCAGCTCTCTTAACGGCTCTGGTCCTTTTACGTTTGCGGCGCAGGAAAAGGCTGGGTGAAAAACTGGGCATCAGGGGTCGCGAAGACGCACTGGAACGTATCTCCCTGCTGCGGAACCAGTTTCCCGCTCCTGCGGACCAGCAGGCCTGTGACCGGATCGAATCGGAAGTGAGGACTGTGAGTCGTCATTTTTCCATGAGTACGTCCATTGCTCCCAAAAAAGATCTACACCCTGGCCGCGGAACTTACCAGGGAGATCGCCGGCATTTATTATCCTGCTGTCGATAACCCGGTGTTGCAGGCTTCGATTTCCGATCTGCTGAGCTTAAATGAACGCATCGTCACACGACTCAATCTTAAAGTTCAGGAGTTTCCTCTTCGCACCGTCAAGGACATCAGCATTCAGAAAATCCTGCAGGGCAAAGACTATTACGATTCGAAAATAAAAGACAAGATCGAATGGTTTAAAAAATACAAGACCCTCTACAAGATCGGGAGTCATGCATGGCTGAGCTACAATGCCTTGAATCCGTGGTACTGGGGCAGAAAAATAGCATACACGTCGGCCAGGGAAATTACCTTCCGTTATCTCTTGACCTGGATCATCACCATCGTAGGGGAGGAGGCCATGGCGGTTTACAGCAGGCGGGACATCAACACCCCTGAGGTCGCATTTGAAAGGGATCTGGCCTTTGCCATGGTGGACATGGCGCGCACGCATGAGGACATTTCAAAGGCAGCCCATGCAATGGTTCTGGAGCATGTGCTTAACAAGGCCCGGCTCAGTGACGGGTTGCGGGTGACTGTCCTCAGGGCGCTTACCGTAAATGGGCCCAAGGACATGTTTGTTCCCAAAGGCGTGTACACGGAAAGTCAGAAAAAGAGACTGCTGGAGAACGTCAACCGTGTGGCTGCCGCCGGCGGGGAGTTGAGCCCGGAAAACCGATCAAGACTCGAGGCCCTCGCAAGAGCGCTCGATACCGGATCAAACAAGGACACACGCGTGTGATAACGGAGGCAAGAATGACAAACGGACTCTATTTCAACAAAGAACATGAGATGATCAGAAAAGCCTTACGTGATTTCGTGAACAAGGAGATCAATCCCCATGTGGAAACATGGGAGGAACAGAAGATCGCACCCCTCCACGACCTTTTTAAGAAAATGGGGGATCTCGGATTCCTGGGAATTCGCTTTGACCCCAAATACGGTGGGCAAGGACTCGACTACTGGCACGATCTCGTATTTGCAGAAGAAATGGGTAACATCCATGCGGCGGGAATATCCATGGCCATTACCGTTCAAACACACATGGCAACCCCTGCCATCGCTCAGTTCGGCAGCGAATATCTCAAGGAGACCTATCTGACCAGGGCGATATCGGGAGAGATGGTCAGCGCTATAGCGGTCACGGAACCCGGTGCGGGTTCCGATGTCAGCGCACTGGCGACCACCGCCGTCAAGCAGGGTGATCATTACCTTCTCAACGGCTCCAAGACCTATATCACCAATGGGACCCAGGCCGATTTTCTGACCCTCCTGGCCAGAACCAGCGACGACCCCGGCTATCACTCCTTCAGCCTTTTTGTTGTACCCACGAACCTGCCCGGATTTTCCGTCAGCAGGAAACTGGACAAACTGGGTATGCACGCCAGCGATACCGCAGAACTGTTTTTCGACGACATGAAGATCCCGGCGGAAAACCTGATAGGTAAAGAGGGGGAAGGTTTTATCTACCAGATGGGCCAATTTCAACATGAACGGTTTGTAACGCTTCCCCTGGTCTACGTCAGCTCAAAACAAATCATCGACATGACCCTGGAGCACCTGAGAAGCCGGATCGTTTTCGGGAAGCCCTTGATCAAAAGACAGGTGCTCCGATACCGGCTGGCCGACTGGCTGACGGAAATAGAATGCCTGAAACGCCTGACCTACCATATCGTCAATATGAAAGTGGCCGGTTTGGATGTGACCAAAGAGGTTTCCATGGGCAAACTGATGGCCGGCAGGCTGGGGCACAAGGTGGCGGACGGATGCCTGCAGATGTACGGTGGCCTGGGATACATGGCGGAAATGCCTATATCGCGCGCCTTCAGGGACTCACGCCTGGCATCCATCGGCGGTGGCGCCGATGAAGTCATGCAAGAAATTATCGCCAGAATGGAAGGCTTTTGATTCTGGCCTTATTAACGTGTGGTATCACTGTGTTCTTTCTTCTGGTGCTGACAGGGCTTCAAGTTCTTCCCAGCGATGATAGGCCCTCTCGATTTCGCGCTCGATGCGTTCAATCTCCGATCGGGCAGCGGCGATGTCGCCTTTTTCTTTTTTGTAAAACAAGGGGTCGGACAGGATCGCAAACAGTTCTTTTTGCTCTGATTCAAGGGCTTCGATCTTTTGGGGCAGATCCTGCATTTCCCGATGCTGCATATACCCCAACTTTCGCGATTGGGGCGCCCTGGGTTTTGGCGGGGGTTTCCGGTGGTTATTTTTATCGGGCGGCAATACCGGTGTTCCCCGGGGGCGCTGACGAAGCCAATCATCGTATCCGCCGATATATTCCACCACCTGCCCGTTGCCTTCGAAGACAATGGTGCTGGTGACCACATTGTTCAAGAAGTCCCGGTCGTGGCTGACCAGCAGAAGGGTCCCCTGATACTCGAAAATCAACTCTTCCAAAAGCTCCAGGGTTTCGACATCCAGATCATTGGTGGGCTCATCCAGTACCAGCACATTGGCCGGTTGCGTGAAAAGCCTGGCCAGCATCAGGCGGTTTTTTTCTCCGCCGGAAAGAACATAAACCGGTGTGCGGCTTCTTTCAGGGGAGAAGAGAAAATCCTGAAGATAGCCGATGACATGGCGTCTCCGGCCGTTAAAGATGATAAAATCGTTGCCGCTGACGATGTTTTCCCGCACGGTCTTTTGTTCGTCGAGCTGTGCCCGGAGCTGGTCAAAATAAACGACCTGAAGGTTGGTGCCATGGCGGACACTGCCCGTTTCCGGACGCAGTGTTTTTAAAAGAATTTTCAGCAGGGTAGTTTTACCCACACCGTTGGGGCCCATGATACCCACCTTGTCTCCGCGCATGATGACCGTGGAAAAGTCTTTTACAATCGGAGTTTGTTCGTAGGCAAAGCTCACGTTGCCGGCTTCCAGGACAAGCTTGCCGGTCAGCTCCGCGTCCTGAACCTGCAGCCGGACATTATCTATTTTTCGACGGCGGGCCTGGTGGGCGGCACGCATTTTCTGCAGGCTCCTGACGCGTCCCTGGTTTCGTGTTCTACGGGCCTTTATCCCTTTCCTGATCCAGGCTTCTTCCTGGGACAGCTTTTTATCGAAGACCTCATTTTGGGTTTCTTCGACCTCCAGGGCAGCTTGCCTTTCTTTTAAATAGGAGGCATAATCAGTGACATAGGATACCAGGCGGCCCCGATCCAGTTCCAGGATTCGGTTGGCTATCTTCTTTAGAAACGCGCGGTCATGGGTGATGAACAGCAGGGTTTTTACGTGGCGCAGAATAAAGTCTTCCATCCATAGGATCGTATGGATGTCAAGATGGTTGGTGGGTTCATCCAGCAGGAGAAGATCGGGTTTGCCGACCAGGGCACGTGCAAACATGGTGCGCCGTTTCAGCCCTGCGGAAAGATCGGCGAACAGGTTTGCCGGATCCAGCCGGGTTCGTGAAAGAATGTTTTCGACACGGGTTAACAGCTCCCATCCATTACCGGTGTCCAGCATATGCTGCAGTTCGTCACGTCTTTTTGCCAGCGGGGGCGTGAGCCGGGTATCCGTGTATCTGCAGATCCGGCTGTGTTCGGCCAGGGCCCGGCCTGTTTTACCGAGGCCCTCGGCAACCACGTCAAAGATGGTACCCTTGAATTCCGCAGGGACATTCTGTTCCAGCGCAGCCACGCTGACACCCTGTTGCTGCCAGACTTCGCCATTGTCCGGAATCATTTCGCCGCCCAGAAGCTTCAGGAGGGTGGACTTGCCTACACCATTGCGGCCCAGCAGGCACACGCGCTCGCCTTTTTCGATCTGGAACGTTATATTTTCCAGCAGGGGGGGATCAACAAATCCCCAATATACATCCCGCATGCCGATCAGAGCCATCACCCAACCTCATATATATCCAAACAACGTTTATACGCTAATTTATCACAAACTATCCGGCATTGCCACTGTCACATGAAGGGGAATCCGTGTTCCCGAAATATTTGTTTTCCATTTCCTTTAAAAAAGGGGTTGCATACCTCCATGTGATTCGCTATAAGCATGCGTCGCATGAACCACGGGTTGGAACGACCCGTGGTTTTTTATTGTTCAAGCAAATATTTTCACGATATCGGTGTCCTTTTGAGAGGCATGTCTCTCAAAGGGCATGCAGATGAGGAACAACCTATGATCAGTGCATCCAATTTGGCGCTTGCCTATGGCAAGCGTGTTTTGTTTAAAGACGTCAATATCAAGTTCACACCCGGAAACTGCTACGGTCTTATCGGCGCCAACGGAACCGGCAAATCCACGTTTCTGAAAATCCTTTCCGGTGAGATTGAAGCCGATAAAGGGACTGTGAGCGTGGACGACGGCGAGCGCGTTGCCGTCCTGAAGCAGGACCAGTTTGCTTATGACGAGGAAACCGTCATCAATACGGTGATCATGGGTCACGAGCAGCTCTATGGCATCCTGATGGAACGGGAGGCTCTCTATGCCAAGGTGGATTTTACCGAAGAGGACGGCATCCGGTCCGGAGAACTGGAGGCGGTATTTGCCGAGATGAACGGCTATGAAGCCGAGTCCGAAGCAGCGGTTCTTCTCAACGGTCTGGGTCTTGCCGAAGAGATGTGCCATCTGAAGATGAAAGAACTGGAAGGGGGGGACAAGGTTCGGGTGCTTCTTGCCCAGGCTCTTTTCGGCAACCCCGATGTCCTGCTCCTCGATGAACCCACCAACCACCTGGATTACAGGTCCATCGTCTGGCTGGAAGATTTTCTGGTGCGTTTTCAGAATACCGTGATCGTGGTATCCCACGACCGTCACTTTCTCAACCAGGTCTGTACCCACATTGCCGATATCGATTACGGAAAGATTCAGGTTTTTGTGGGCAACTACGACTTCTGGTGCCAGGCAAGTCGTCTGATTCAGAAGCAGAAACAGAACGAAAACAAGAAATCCACGGAAAAAGCCAAAGAATTGACCGCGTTTATCCAGCGCTTCAGCTCCAACGCCTCAAAAGCCAAACAGGCCACTTCCCGGAAAAAACTCCTGGAAAAGATTACCCTGGATGACATGCCGGTTTCATCTCGAAAATATCCCTGGATCGCCTTCAGACCGGAACGCTCCTGTGGGAGTGTAATCCTGGAAATCGAAAATATCACCAAGGTCATGGACGGGGAAGCGGTGCTCAACAACTTCAGCATGGTGGTGAACAGTGGGGATAAGATCGCTTTTGTGGGGGACAACAGTCTGGCCAAAACCGCCCTGTTCCAGATTCTGGCAGGGGAAATGGTACCGGACGCCGGTAGTTTTCGATGGGGTCAGACCGTCACCACGACCTACTTTCCCAGGGAGAACAGTCGCTTTTTCGAGAGCGATATGTCTCTGGTCCAGTGGTTGCTGCAGTACGCCCCGGAAGAGGGGCTGAACTTTGCCCGCAGTTTTCTCGGCCGCATGTTATTTTCCGGCGAGGAAGCCCTCAAAAAGACCGGAGTTCTTTCCGGTGGGGAGAGGGTGCGTTGCATGCTCTCACGCATGATGCTGAGCAATGCCAATGTGCTTCTCTTGGACGAGCCCACCAACCACCTGGATCTGGAGGCCATCACTTCCCTCAACGAAGGGCTCATGGCCTTTCCCGAGGTGATTCTGTTTGCTTCCCATGACCACCAGTTCGTTTCCACGATAGCCAATCGTATTGTGGAACTCACCCCGGGGGGCGCCATTGACCGGCGCATGTGTTTTGACGACTACCTGGAAAGCACTGCCGTTGCCAAAGAGCGGGAAGCGCACCGTTGCCGGGAAACCGCCTTGGCTGTCTGACCGGGGAAAACCGACATGGAAGATTATTACCAGTACCACCACACAGTCTATCACGAAAAGACGTTTCACATCGATCCCTCTTCTTTTTTAGAGCCCCTCAGCAGACACTTGAAACCTGGTGACACGGTGCTCGATGTGGGGTGCGGCAGCGGACGGGATCTTCTCTGGCTTAGATCGCACGGTTTTCGTGTCATGGGATTCGAACGCTCTGAGGGCCTGGCAGCGCTTGCACGAAAATATGCCGGCTGTGATATCATCGAGGGTGATTTTGAGAATTATGATTTTTCAAAACAAAAGTTCGCGGCCATTCTTCTTTCCGGAGCCCTCGTCCACATCCCGCATGTGCATTTCGAAGCGGTTTTCGGGCGTGTTGTCCGCGGATTGGGGGCGGGTGGAAAAGCTCTGGTATCTCTCAAGGAGGGAAGCGGGACATTCATCGATGGAGATGGCCGGGCCTTTTATTTCTGGCAGTATGAAAACCTGCGTGATATTTTTTCGAAACATGGTTTCAAGGTTATAGAATTTCACCGGAGTGTATCGAAAGTAAATGAGAAGGATACGTGGCTGAGCTATGTCCTGTCTTTGGATAGTCCTTGATATCTGTCTATCGTCCTGATCTCACGCCCGTGTATGTGTTATAGCCCAAGACCCCTTACTCATACTCAAGTGCGATGCCGTTCATGAAACTGTGGTATACATTCGTTGGTCCGTCTCCAGCTGGCATAGACTCTACAGTCACCGATTCCCCTTCCTTAATGAGAACAATACCTTCTGCCCCCAGTTCACGAGCCGTAGATTTGAGGGATTCTATCATCCGGTTTCTACTTTTATCATTGAGGGGCCGGGTATCGGTAACGATTAGTTCTGCTAACTTTTTATAAGATACTCCGACCTCATCGAAAGAATTGAAAATATCCACTTCGCTTGTATTTTGATGGTCCACCTGAATATGGATTTTTTGAATTTGGGTTTTCGGTGTGCATCCGATCATAATTAACGATACCGTAATTAAAGCAATCCACTTGATTATCATTGTGTCCTCCTATCCAAAACTATGGAATTACCATCTTTGCACAACTGCAGACAACATCATTCTGAGTTGTATGTATTCAGCAACAGGTTGTGCGTGTTCTGTCAAAGGAGGGAAGATCCCTCTTCTATGGTGGGAGCAGATGTGCTTTCTGGATACGTATCAATCTTCGCCCTTAACCTCTCCCCCAGATACTCACTGGCTGATGCCAGCTCCTTGTGTATCAGTTCTGCGCCTTGCTTATACCGAACAATTTTTCCATCGTTCCAGTGATTGGGAGGTGGCTGTAGGTTGATAATACGGTCTGCCATTTTTACCATCCAGATCTCTCTGGGCAGTTTTTTGATACGCTGCAGACTGTCTTCAAGCTGCAACCAATCACGTTTGTACTCATCCTCAGTTATTCCTATAGCTCCATCTTTTGATAGGGCAAGCACACCGTCTGCAACATAGCTGCCATATTGGGTCACAATCTCATCATAAACGATGTAAGTATCCTCAAGGCAGTCATGTAACAAAGCACACTGCACTGCAAGATTCGGCCTTTCAACGGTCTCCACTGCCAAAGCAGCAAGGATTTCCATTGCAACAATGCTCACATGAACAATATATGGCATATCGGTTCCCGGTATAAGCTGACCTTTATGCGCTTCTGCTGCAAAGCTGTAGGCTTTGAAGTACTTTTCACGAGACCAAGGATTGGACATTGCTTTATCCTTTTAATATTCTATACGCACTTTCCACAGCTTTGCAATCGCTGTAATCCGACGATACCCCTACCGGTGAGGAGAAATATCCATTTATCAAGCTTAACCAAATTCCATAACCCCTATATATTGTAGAGGTCGCTAAAGCAAAGCCTGGGTGTTAATAATTTCAACCCACGCTATTTGATCCAGAGATCTTGTTGAGCAATGATAATCTTTAACTCGAAGTCCACTCATCCCAATCGTTTTATTTTGATAGAAGTGGCCATATAGAGATTCGGTCTTTCCCTTCTTTCTTGCTCGTGAATAGACACTGATCTGCTGCCATGAGAAGTTGCCTCTTATCGCTGGCATCATCGGGAAAAGTCGCCAATCCGAAGGAGGCCGTAACTCTGAGGTGAATCTTCTCTTGCTGGAGATAGGCGGTCGATCTAACCCCTTTACGGATTGCCTCAACCTTTGAGAAAGCCTCCTTACTGCTCTGCTCTGGGAGAATCACGATAAACTCGTCTCCGCCGTACCGAACGATACGGTCTTCTGTGTCGAGATGCGTATGGACGACTTCCGCCACTTCTTTCAAGACCTTGGCGCCAAGCATATGGCCATACTTGTCCACAACTTGCTTGAAGTTGTCCATATCAAAGAATATTAGAGTCAATTTCACTATCCCGGCAGATGTTGAACTCATGAACTGGTCAAGATACTGGTGAAGGAAACGCGTGTTATTAAAACCAGTGACATCGTCTGTTACGCTCTGTTTCTGAAACATCGCATTCATTTGCTCAAGCTTATCTTGGTAGTCTTTGAGCATTCGCTGATTTTTTTCATGCAGTCCGATGTGCCTACGAAGCTCCAGCTGTGCCATGACTTGCCGGGACAAGGCACGGAGAGAATCAATCTGAGTTTCGGTGAGCGTGCGTTGGGTTTGGTCGATTACACAGAGAGTCCCCAAGGCTTCGCCTCTTGGCGTGACCAGAGGTGCACCGGCGTAGAATCTTATCCGCGGCTCCCCGGTAACAAAAGGATTGTCAACAAAACGTTCGTCAGTCTGGGCATTGCTAACGATCGTGATATCGGATTGAAGAATGGCATGCGCGCAGAATGCGTTTTCTCGCGCCGTCTCCGGAATTTTCAGGCCCACCTTAGACTTGAACCACTGCCGTGTGCTGTCAATCAGAGAAACGGCAGCCATGGGCGTGCCACAAATCTCGGAGGCCAACAAGGTTATGTCATCGTAAGAATCCTCCGGTAAAGTATCAAGTATCTGATAGTTGAGCAGCGCTTCGATGCGCGAAGCTTCATTACTTGGCAGTAAGGCCTTCATCAATCAACCCTTTCGTAATAGCCTGTCGGTTTTATCTAAAAATGTTTTTAATTATGATAAGCACTTTTTGCCATAATGCTCTGTAATTATAGTAATCATGGCAGAATAGTATGCAAATGATATGCCTGATCTAAAGAAATAATGGCACCCCCTACTTGTTGTGATTCGTGAAATTTCTGATCATTAAACATAAATGGAGATAAGTCCAAGTATCAGTTTTCCTGTAATCAGTGCAGATATGATTTGGGTATATGCAATCTATCGCATCTTTAAATCAAGTGTCAAACGGTAGGATCAAAAAATGCTGCTTTGTGGCAATAAAAAAGGGGCAAATCCAAGGCTCGGATTCACCCTTTTTATAGCGGTTGTCATAAATTTTCATGCCCAAACGCGCACAACGAAGCATGAAACATAAATTTATATTGAAATGCCATAGCTATCCTCTAAAAAATGGAGCATGAAAATTTATCAAATGAAGGAGGATAGCTATGACACAGAAAAACAGATATTTCAGACAGCATGTGGCTGGCAAGTCTTCTACGTATCGGCGTTTTGAAAGCAAGTTTTATCCCTGAAAAGCACATTCGGCAACTAAGAGAACTGGTAACACTTCGTAAATCTTATATAAAGACGTTAGCCGACTACAAAAGACGCGTGCACAAATTGTTCGAAACTGCCAATATCAAGATAAGCTCCGTCGTATCCAACTTGTTTGGCAATACCGGACGCAATCTAATGAATAAGCTAATCGATACGGATATTGAAATAACAATTGGACATGTCGAAGAATGTGCCGAGGGAAGTCTCAAACAAAAAGCTCCAGAGCTCTTTCGGTCCATTCAAGGTTTTTTTGAAACCCATCATCGTTTTCAGCTGAAAATGATGATGCAGACTATCAATCACCTTGAGAGTGAAATTGAAGCTATTACCAGACGCCTGGATGATATTATGCTTCCCCATCAGGAGATGATCGACCAACTAGATCAGGTTCCCGGTATTGATAAAAAAACAGCCCAATCGATCACAGGTTTGGTAGCAGTGCACATCTTATTTGGTACTCTGAATAAAGCACCCGGTTGCCTCTGTTCCGCTGTTATCAGACCAGGCCGAACGGGATATATCCGGGTTGTCTTTATCCGCGGTCGAAACCTGATTAGAATATCCGCTTTCATTCCCTTCTGAATCATATGCAGTTACCACAAAATAATAAACAACACCCTCTTCAAGATCATGTACGGTATATTCGGTTACGTTGCCGACATCGAGGGGAGAATCCAAATGTGGGTAAAACGGGTGCAGCCCATCGTAGGGAGGGTCCGGCCAGTCTACACTGTAATATAACTTGTATCCTTCTACGTTGGGTTCTTCGTTGGCTTTCCACGCTAAGGTATAGTCAATGGCCAAAGCAGCAGGGGAAAAGCCGAAGACGGTTAAAATTATTGCGATCATTGGCCACTGCAACCCCTTTAGGATGTTCGGGATATTTATAATGCTACCGTTCCATAAAGCCATGCTTCGTGTCGATCTTAACAGGAGAATAAAATACTGCCTCATAACTGCCGTCCTCATCAAATTATGAATAAAAAAACCCCTGGGTTTACCAACCCAGAGGCTTTCAGGTTTAAATTGGTAACCCGGCGATCATAGCAATAATGCTTTAGACCCGTGGCTTTGCGTCACCGCCTTTGGGCGGTTTTGCCTTTTTCAACTATGCAGATTTTATTATTTCTGTATCAACACAAAGTTCATGCAAAGTTGATAGATTATCTTATGCAATTATTTCGATATACAATTATAATTTGCACTGTTTCGAAGCTTTGATGCTAATAATTGTCACCATACTCCTACGCTTAATGAATTGCCAATTTTCATCCCTCCTTTCTTTTTGAATATTTTATCTATCTTTGGTACCTAATGGATACAAAAATAAAAAAGCCTTCAGGCATGCAATCCCGAAGGCTACGGTAAGTAGTTTCGGTAGCCCGGCTGTCATAGCTTTTTAAAGCGTTAGACCCGTGGCTTTGCGTCACCGCCTTTCAACGGATATGCCCTTTCGATCTATATATTTAGTACTTATATAGCAAAGTACATTTTAAATTGTCAATAATAATTTACCATGCTTTATAGCAACATATTTTTTACTTTATTCTATTAACATCTACCTTTGGGAGATAAGTCCAAGTATCAGTTTTTCCGTAATCAGTGCAGATATGATCTGAATATATGCAGTCTATCGCATATTTAAATCAGGTGTCAAACGGCAGGTCCTAAAAACGCAGCTTCGTGCCAATAAAAAGGGGCAAATCCATGGCTCGGATTCACCCTTTTAATTTGTGATTATTTTCGCACACCGGTAAATTTTAGGGGGTTGATATCTTTGTTTTTGTTGGAGGTATTCCCACTACCATAAAGCTGATTTCATCAGTGTGAGGTAAACGATAGAAATCTCAAAATATCAAAATAGTCTTTGCATTGAAAACGAATGGTACTAACATCAAGCATTTCAGCGCCAGGATAAAAAGAGTTCTTATACGCTTTTCGGTTGTCGATAAAAAGAATTTCCATCTCAAATTTTGATGGAAGCTTGAGTTTACATTTACTGAAATTCCCCGAAAGGGCTTTCTTTGATGTACTCTTTATTTTTTTAACTGCTTTGGTTGGGTGGATGCTAATTGTCGATGAACCTTCGCCTTCGTTGACCACAACTGTTGTGATATTCGGAATAATTCTTTTAGCCTCTTCGCACATACCCCTATCACCCGTAACCATTACCACAGGGACTCCAACATAAGCAGCAGTATATGCATTGATCAAAAACTCCGAGGCGTAACATCCATTAATTTTGATATACATGTAGTCTTCTCTTAATGTATGTGCCAGGGTATTCGCATCAGAACCAGCCCTCGAATGATAACCAGTAAACACTGCAGCAGCAAACGAATCGTCGATTCCTTGCAGCATGGAAAATGGATGGCCACTCCATTCTCTGATTATCTTTATATTTTCAGGCAATTCAGAAACAATCAAGTTTCGGCCTGACCCATGCGCATCTTTAATTATTATTTCTTTCGCACCTGCTTGATTTGCCCCCTCACATGCTGCTTTCACCTCGGCAGTCATCTGTGATTGAAATTCTTTATAATCAGATTTTGAACGATCAGCTTCGTCCCAATGCGCAATCCCTGTGGTCCCTTCAATGTCAGCACTAATATAAATTTTCATTATTCCCGTCCTGGTTGAGCTATCAATTTATAGAAAGTGTATTGAGTTTGAATCATACGAATTTAATTATGGGAATCCAGTTGTATTCCAGTAACAGATAGATGGAGAAAGTTCCCAGTTTTCCGGGCATAGAAACATCTGTGATGACAGGCCATTCCAGAATAAAAATTGCCACAGCCACCATTGCAGATACCATCTTTCTTATAATTTTGCAAAAAAGGGGAAAATCGACAAATCCGATCCGCCCCTTGATAACATAAAAATGCAGGTCGTTTATAATGTGGCTATGGTGGTGATATGCTAAAAAACCTGTAAACATCACGAACTGGGCATGGAGGCATCCAAGGAATTTGTATCCGTTTTTTCCTTGTGATAGCAAATTGAAAGTCAACTAATTTCCGAAAGTGCCTACCCCAGATGTTGTGGCCGATCATTTTTTCGCAGGACGGTTTGTACATAGTGGATACATGTACTCGGGGTTGGGTCTCAGACTGTCCGAAAAGTTGGATTCACCGCCGTGTAAGCAATACATTGAATGGTTTGCCTATCCGATTTCCGAGTAGCCCACTCTTTGCTTGTACCCATTCGCGACCCTGACAATTCAATGCATAGTCATTGTGTCGATCTTTTCTTTGAGTTCCTCTTCATCAACGATAAGTCGATAGGTAAGATAATACTTAAAGATATTGCTCACATAGTTTATCGTTTCCCTGCCGATCCGTTTCGCTGCCACCACTTCCACATTCCTGAACCAGATATTGGGATCGAGACCCATGGCAGCGGCTTCTTCCCTTAATTTAGAAATTTTGGCAGGCCCGGCATTGTATGATGCAAATGCCAGAAGCCCTCGGTTGAGCCTGTCGATCTTTGGATCATCAAAATATCGGTCCATCATAAAACGAAGGTATTTGGTACCAGCATGTATATTGGGGTCAATTTTCTCAATATTTGCAATATTGATGTTTTTGTCTTTGGCTGTGGTCGGCAGGACCTGCATTACCCCGACAGCACCAACATGGCTGCGCTTGTTCTGGTCAATCTTTGATTCTTGGAAAGCAAGAGCCGCAAGCATGAGCCAGTCAAAATCATATTGATCAGCATATTTCTTAAAAAATACAATGGTTTCATTAAACCGTTTTCTGGAATCTGTATCAAGATTGTTTTCAACATATTTAGTATTCTTAAGATATTTCTTGAAAATGATATTTCCGTGCAGGGTGCCCTTTTTGTTTTTTTTAACAAACTCGTTGATTTCCGTTTTCAGCAACGGTGAATCCTTGCGCATGGCCCAGGCGATCTTACCGTTTTCCCTGAACTTAATTTTCGGATGAAGGGTAATGTTATCAAAAATCTGTGCCCAGAATTTACCCTTGTGGCTGTCGATTATTATCATCGGTATCAAACCGGCATTAACCATTTCAAGTAAATCCTCATCTTCCAAGTACTCATTGGCCTCCACTATTTTAACTGGCTTTTTTCCTTCTTTAGACAGTTGTTTGTTAAGACGTACCAGGCTTTCATAATAACTACTCGATTTCCTGACATGGATTGTCTGGTTGCTCAGATCGGATAAAATGTTGACCTTGGGACTTTTTGGCCCGGTAACCAGGACTTCATTGATCCCCTTGAGCATAGGGTCGGAAAAATCAACAGACTTAAGACGATCATCCGTTATGGTAAGATTGCCTACAGCAATGTCGCCCAGTCCTTCAACCAGACCCTGGATGAGCCGGTCCCTGGGAGTAGGAATAATAATAAGATGGACTTCTAAATGTTTTGTTTTTAGTTTTTTGTTCAGCTGTTTTTCAAACAGTACCAGCATGTCATAGTCAGCGCCCTTGGGGGTGGCGCCATCAAGAAAATAAAACGTTTTGCTATAGGGAACCAGTGCGCGGATAATCCTGTTCTCAACCATCTTGTCAAAATCACCGATCACCTTCTTGTTGAAGGCCTGCTTAAAGGCTTCGCCCAGATTCTGATCACCCATTGCAGAAAACGGGAGGCATATCACTACCGCTGATATTATACCCGATAGTAGTATAACCCAACAAATCAACACACGATTAAAACGCATTATTTCTCCATTTAATAAAAGGAAGGTGATATTGAGAATAAGGTAACAAAACGAATTAATAACATGGTTACCGATATGTTACGGCTATCTGGCGTATATCACGGGAATGTTACTTTTTACAAGTAAGCGGTCCTTATAAGGAAGATTGAGGGACGTCCATTGCAGCGAGCGCATCCTCCGTGGTTTTCTTATGACCGCTTGTTTGGTGTTATTCGTTTAGGCGCCTTTGGAACGTTATTCCGGCCAGCCCAAGGGCATGTGAAATCTCACTGGAACCCGCGGCCCTGTAGGCCATCATTCCTATTTCTTGGGCGCTTTTTACATTGATATCATTGTCATCCAGAAAGAGAACTGAAGAAGCTTTGCAGCCAAGACGTTGTAAAACAAATTCGAACGACTCTCGATCCGGTTTAAGTTTTCTCATGAGGTGAGAGGCAAAATGATAGTGAAACATTTTCTCAAGTCCCATTTCCTGCATGAGAATAGGCCAGTGCAATACATTGGAATTACTTAAGCAGGCGAGGGTATACTTGTCTTTTAACCCTTCCACAATGCTTGATACACCGGGAAACAATCCTTTGGGCCACTTCCTAAACCTATGGATAAACTCATCTCTTCCCACCGGCAAATCCATTTCCCTGATGAGTTCATCCGCAAATTGCTCTGGGGTTGAATAGCCTTTCTCAAAAGAACGGACAGCCGGAGAATTGAGCCATGCCGCCCAGAGCGAGTTATCGTCATAGCGGTGGTTTGTCCATTTGAGCATCACGGGCACACCGGTCAGTTCAACCAGAACACCACCTAAATCGAATAAGATTACTTTGATCATGTTATGATCCTGATATAGATCCGCCTGACTATATTTCCCTCAGTACTTTAAGCGAAACGTTCTCAACGAGATCCTTAACTTTTTCACGATAGGCGAACATGTGGGGTGCGGATAAATGCGTATGTTCCGTTTGGTACCAAAGGGGTCATTTCCGCTTATCTTGCAAATACGCTGCGATACAGTGTGCCGCTTTTCTTCCGGAAGCGATAGCATGTACGATAAGAGACTGACCGCTTGTCATATCCCCGGCAACAAAAATAGCATCCCTGTTCGTCATCATGTTCTGGTCGGCGTTGATATGCCCTCTTTTATCGCTGGTCAATTGAAAATCATCAATCAATGTGTTGTTTCCAGGCCCAACAAATCCCATGGCAAGAATGACGAGATCAGCTTCTATCTGAAATTCGGTGTCCGGTTTTTCTTTGGGCATCATCACACCGTCTGCCCCGGTTAGCCACTCTATTTCGGCACAAACAAGATTTTTAACCGCCCCCTTCTCTCCCATAAAGGTTTTGGTTGTTACGGCCCATTTTCTCTGACCGCCTTCTTTGTGAGCATGGGATTCTCGAAGGATCATGGGCCACCTGGGCCAGGGGGTCGAATCCGGTCTTTCAACGGGGGGGCGGGGCAATATTTCAAGTTGAAAAACGTTTTTTGCGCCCTGCCTCAGTGCCGTTCCAAGACAATCCGAGCCTGTATCGCCACCGCCTATCACCACCACTGACTTGCCGGAAGCGCTAATGGAAGGTGCCTGTTTAGCAAGTTCGTTGCTGATTCTTTTATTTTGTTGAATCAGATATTCCATGGCAAACACAATCCCTGAAAGATCCCGTCCCGGTATGGGCAGATCCCTTGGCTGCCTGGAACCGCAGGCAAGGCAGATGGCGTCAAAATGTTTTTTTAGATACCTGAAGGAGATATCCGTACCCACGCGTACATCTGTTTCAAATATAATACCTTCAGCTTTCATCAGATTGATTCGACGTTCCACAATCTTTTTTTCCATCTTAAAGTCCGGTATTCCATACCTCAGAATACCACCGGGATGAAGGGCATCATCATATACAGTCACATGATAGCCGGATTTATTTAAGGTGTCTGCAGCCGCCAGACCGGCCGGCCCGGAACCGATAATGGCAATGCTTTCATCGAAATAAGTATCCGGAGGGTTTGGACGTATCAATCCTTTTTCAAAGCCTTTCTCAACAACAGCAAACTCAATCTGTCTGATGGTCACCGGTTCTGTGTTAATTCCTGCGACACAGGCAGCTTCACAGGAGGCCGGGCAAAGACGCCCGGTAAATTCGGGAAAATTATTTGTTGAACACAAAATATCCAGGGCCTCCTGCCACCTGCCTCTGTACACAAGGTCATTAAATTCCGGTATTATATTTGATACCGGGCATCCATACGCGTGACAAAAAGGAATTCCGCAATCCATGCATCTTGCAGCCTGTTCATAAATATCTTCTTCATCCGGTTCAATATCGACAGCCTTAAAATCGTTTAGACGCTCCTCTTTCGGCCGATATCCCGGAACTTTCCGACAATATTCCAAAAACCCTGTATCTTTACCCATGCCAAACCTCTTGTCTTTCTATGGCCTCATCTTCCTTGCTCATTTTACCGAGAATCTTTCGATATTCCATGGGAAACACCTTGACAAAAAAGGGCAGGCACTTTTCCCATTCGGATAAAATACGCTCCGCTTTTTCGCTGCCGGTAAATTCATGGTGTTTTGCAATCATTTCTTTAAGTTCATTAATGTCCTGAAGCTCCGTTACAAGTTCCAGATCGACCATGTCGAGATTACAGCGACCATCAAATTCCTGACGGGGGTCATAGACATAAGCGAGACCGCCGCTCATACCGGCACCAAAATTTATTCCCGTGTTGCCCAGAACAACCACTCTTCCCCCTGTCATATATTCGCAGCCATGATCGCCAAGGCCTTCGACGACGGCATATGCGCCACTGTTCCTGATGGCAAACCGTTCTCCAACTTTTCCCTGTAAATAGACCTCTCCACTTGTCGCACCATAGAGGAGCACATTCCCAGCAATAATGTTTTCAGAGGGATCGAAACCAGCTCCACGGTAGGGTGTCACAATGATTCTGGCCCCAGAAAGACCTTTGCCAAGGTAATCATTGGACTCACCTTCTAAATAAAATGTCAGTCCTTTAGCGGCAAAGGCGCCAAAGCTTTGACCGGCCGCACCTTTGAACCGGCAGGTGATGGTATTGGCTGGCAAGCCGTTGTTACCGTATTTTTTGGCGATTTTTCCGGAAAGCATAGCACCCACTGTCCGGTCTACATTTTTTATGGGCAGTTCAATCTCAACCGGTTCTTTAGATTTTATGGCCGTTTCCGCCAGCTTAAGCAACTGTCGATCAAGAATATTTTCCGTATCACAAGGCTGGGTTTCTGTCTGACGGCGGACGATCTCATGTCCCAGTTCCGGGGTGAATAAAATTTTTGAGAAATCCAATCCTTTTGACTTCCAGAAATCGATGGCTTTATTCATTTCGAGCAGATCGGACCTTCCGATCATGTCGTCCATTTTTAAAAAGCCCAGTGTGGCCATAATTTCTCTGACGTCCCTTGCAATCATTGTTAGAAATTGAACCACATGCTCAGGTTTTCCTTTGAACAGTTTACGAAGCTGGGCATCCTGTGTCGCCACACCGACCGGGCAAGTGTTTTTATGGCATTTTCGCATTAAAACGCATCCCATGGTCACCAGGATGGATGTGGCAAAACCAAACTCTTCCGCACCCAACAACGCGCCGATAGCCACGTCACGACCGGTTTTTATCTGTCCATCGACCTGAATTCTTATTCTGCTGCGAAGTTTGTTCAGCAACAGCGTTTGTTGGGTTTCAGCCAGACCAAGCTCCCAGGGCGCGCCTGCATGTCGGATGGAAGACAGAGGGGATGCACCGGTTCCACCATCATACCCGCTGATCAACACCACGTCTGCATGGGCTTTTGCCACGCCGGCAGCCACGGTGCCCACCCCTGTTTCAGACACCAGCTTTACAGATACACGGGCATCGGGATTAATGTTTTTCAAATCAAAAATAAGTTGCGCCAGATCCTCGATGGAATAGATATCGTGGTGAGGCGGTGGCGAAATCAACGTAACACCAGGGGTTGAATGCCGGACCCTGGCAATTTCTTTATTGACTTTATGTCCGGGCAGTTGCCCCCCTTCTCCTGGCTTGGCACCCTGAGCAATTTTTATCTGGAGCTCTTTGGCATTTACCAGATATTCTGCGGTCACTCCGAACCGGCCGCTTGCAACTTGTTTGATGGCGCTTGAACGGCTGTCACCATTTTCAAGCGGCTCATATCGTATGGGGTCTTCGCCCCCTTCACCGCTATTACTTTTCCCTTTAATGCGGTTCATGGCAATGGCTATGGTTTCGTGGGCCTCTTTACTGATCGAGCCGAAAGACATGGCTCCGGTGACAAATCGTTCTAAAATTTTTTCTACGGGCTCCACCTGATCGAGCGGTACAGAGGTCGTATTTTTAAATGAAAACAGACCCCGAAGGGTGGACTGTTTTTGTGACTGATCGTTGATCAACGCTGTATACTGTTTGAAAAGACGATAATCATTCGTCCTGGCTGCCTGTTGTAAGGTACTCACAGACGCTGGTGTCCACAAATGGCGTTCGCCGTCCGATCGTTGTCGGTAGTGTCCGCCACTTGAAAGAACGTTAAGAGAAGTGGGTGACGGATTCTTTGCATAATGATACCTCTGGCTGGCTTCAGCCGCAATTTCATCCAGGCCGATGCCTTCTACATCCGAGGCTGTCCCCGTAAAATATTTATCAACCACAGTTCTATTCAAACCTACGATTTGAAACACCTGGGCGCTGCGATAACTTCTCAGAGTGGATATCCCCATTTTGGACATGGTTTTAAGCAGTCCTTTGCAGAGCGCCTTTATGTATCTTTCGATCGCTTCCGCAATACCGAGATCTTTGGGAAGCTGCTTCTTTATCACCCTTGCGGCAATGGTTTCAAAGGCAAAATACGGATTCACCGCCGTGGCCCCATACCCCAGAAGAAGTGCTATATGCATGACTTCCCTGGCCTCGCCCGTTTCAACGAGAATACCCGCGCTGGTACGGACACCCGCCATAACCAATCTCCGGTTTACAGCGGAAACAGCTAAAAGCGCCGGGATTGGGGCCTGGTTTTGGGATAAATTCCGGTCGGATAGAATAATCAATGTGCTGCCGCTGGCGATCGCTTTTTCGGCTCTGTCACACATATCGGAAAGCGCATTTTCAAGAACCTGTCCATCCCCATTGGCAGGAAAACCAATGGGAATGCTGACACTTCGAAATCCATTGATATTGAGTTGCCGGATGCGGTTCAGGTCTTCATTGGCAAGCACAGGATGCTGCAGTTTAATCAGACGGCTGTTTTGGGGTATTTCCGACAAGATATTTCCCGGGTTGCCGATAAAGGTCATCAGGGACATGACCAGCTCTTCTCGAACAGGATCAATTGGCGGGTTGGTGACCTGGGCAAAAAGTTGCTTGAAATAGTTATACAGCAGCTGATTTTTTTCTGAAAGAACGGCCAACGGCGCGTCGGTCCCCATTGATCCCACCGGCTCCTGCCCGCTCGTTGCCATGGGGTCGAGTATCATTTCAAGATCTTCGCGTGTATATCCGAAAAGCCTTTGGGTGAAGAGAAGATTCTCCATGTCGGGTTTGATAACCGATACATCAGAATAAAAACCCCTTAGGGAAATTCTGTTTTCATCCACCCATCGCCTGTAAGGCTGTTTTCTGGCGCAAAGGGTTTTGACTTCACCATTTTTCAGAAGCCGTCTTTCATTAAAATCAATCAGGATGATTTCACCCGGTCGAAGCGCGCCTTTGTCAACAATTTCATGCTCGGGAATTTCCAAAACACCGGTTTCTGAAGCAAAAACAATCAAACCGTTTTTGGTAACCGTATAACGGGCCGGACGCAATCCATTTCTGTCCAGGAGAGCACCTGTCTGGGTTCCGTCCGAAAAGGCAATGGCTGCCGGTCCGTCCCATGGTTCCATCATACCTGCATGATACTCAAAAAAACCACGCAGGTCCGGCCCCATGGGATATTTGTCTCCCCAGGCTTCCGGTACGAGCATCAGCATGGCATGCGGAAGCGAGCGCCCGGCACTGACCAAATGTTCCAGCATATTGTCCAGGCATGAAGAATCACTGCCATTTTCATTTATAACGGGAAGGACTTTTTGAATAGCTTCCCCCAGAAGGTCTGAACGTAGAGAAGATTCCCGTGAACGGATGTGGTTGAGATTACCCCGCAAGGTATTGATTTCACCATTATGGGCCAGGTATCGAAACGGCTGCGCCAGTTCCCATGAGGGAAACGTGTTGGTGCTGTATCGCTGGTGCACTACGGCGACTGCGCTGTCAAAATCGCTGTTTGATAGATCCCTGTAAAACCCCGAAAGCTGAGGGGCGGTAAAAAGTCCTTTGTAAATGATCGTTCTGCAGGAAAGGCTGGCGATATAAAAACACCCTTTTTCAATATGGATATATTCCGTTTTTTTCTCAATAACCCTTCTGAGTACATAAAGCTTACGCTCGAGGAAAGAGCCGGCAATATCCTTACCCTTGATAAAACACTGCATGACTGCTGGCCGCTGTTCTCTGGCCTGGCCGTGAATCGCATCGATATCCACGGGAACTTCGCGCCAGCCAATGAACTCAAGACCTTCGGCTGAAACCGTCTTTTCCACTATCTGAGTCAATGTTCGGAAAGGCTCTTGATCCCTGGGCATGAAGATCATACCCACACCGTATTCTCCCTCGCCAGGCAATTTGATACGCAGTGGTTGACATGTATTCTTAAAATAACTGTGCGGAATTTGGACCAGGATACCTGCACCGTCCCCTGTGGTCAAATCACCTCCTACGGCACCCCGATGCAGTAGATTTTCAAGAATTTTAATTCCGTTTTGCACAATTTCATGACTTTTTTCGCCATTAATGTTGGCAACAAACCCGACCCCGCAGGCATCATGTTCATTTAAGGGATTATATAAACCCTGGCCGGGTGGAAACTTTCCTGCTCTTGTCGCTGTAAAAGATGTCATTTCTCAGGCCTGTAAATTTGATTTATAAAGAGTGGGGCCATTCCGGCCCCACTCTTTATAAATTTAGATATCATAATACAGAAAAAACTCATGCGGATGCGGCCGCAGTCTGACCGGATTGACTTCGTTTTCTGTCTTGTAGTCGATCCACATGTCAATGGCATCCTGGGTGAACACATCGCCTTTTTTAAGATAATCCTGGTCTGCTTTTAAGGCCTCAAGCGCTTCGTCCAGGGAGCCGGGAGCAGAGGGGATCTCAGCCAGCTCTTCCGGCGGGAGATTGTAGATATTCTTGTCCAGCGGATCGCCCGGATCTATCTTGTTTTCAATACCGTCAAGAGCCGCCATGAGCAGGGCCGAGAAAGAAAGGTATCCGTTGCAGGACGGGTCAGGGGTCCGGAATTCGATTCGTTTGGCTTTTGGAGAGGACGAGTACATGGGAATCCGCACCGCAGCACTTCTGTTTCTGCTGGAATAGGCCAGATTGACCGGTGCTTCAAATCCTGGCACCAGGCGTTTGTAGGAATTGGTGGTAGGGTTCGAAAAGGCACACAAAGACCTGGCATGCGTCAAAATGCCGCCGATGGCCCAGAGGGCTTCCTGGGAAACACCGGCATATTTATCTCCGGCAAACAAGGGGTTGCCGTCTTTCCAGATGCTGAGGTGGGTGTGCATGCCGGATCCGTTGTCCTCGAAGAGTGGTTTGGGCATGAAAGTCACTGTATGGTTGTTCCGGTAGGCCACATTCTTCAATACATATTTGAACCACATGAGCTGATCCGACATCAGCAGCAGCGGCTTGAAACGCATGTCGATTTCTGACTGTCCTGCCGTGGCCACCTCATGATGTTGGGCTTCGACTTCGATTCCGAGACTTTCCAGCACCAGGAGCATTTCGGTGCGAAGATCCTGGAATTTATCCATGGGCGGAACCGGGAAGTAGCCTTCCTTGTGGCGGGGTTTGTACCCGAGATTGGGGCCTTCGTCCCGACCGCTGTTCCAGATGCCTTCAATGGAATCGATTTCGTAAAATGCCTTGTTTTTGGAAGATTCAAAAGCGATGTCATCGAAAATAAAAAATTCAGCTTCAGGCCCGATATAGGCAACATCGCCGATGCCGGTACCTTTCAGGTAGGCATCGGCCTTCTGGACAATATACCTCGGATCCCTGGAATAGGGCTCCCGTGTTACCGGGTCGAATATGTTGCAAAGCAGCACAAGGCTGGTTTCTTTGTAGAAAGGATCGATTTTTGCAGTGGTCGGATCCGGAATCATGAGCATATCGCTGGCGTGGATGGGCTGCCAGCCGCGGATACTCGAACCGTCAAAACCGAAACCATCCTCAAAACTCGATTCGTCCAACTCCCTGATTGGGACCGTGACGTGCTGCCACAATCCCGGAAAATCCATGAAGCGCAAATCCACAACTTTGGCGCCGTTTTCTTTGGCCATATCTAATACGTCTTTTGGTGTCATTGGATCTCCTCCTTGTTATAAAAAGTAAATTGTTAAAAATTAGCTCAAAATGTTCGCTTATATGGCATCGACACCTGTCTCACCGGTTCGGACACGGATGGCTTCTTCAACCGAAAAGACAAATATTTTGCCGTCACCGATTTTACCAGTGTTGGCTGCATTACGGATCTTTTCCACTACCTGGTCCGCTATGGCTGAATCGACAACGAGCTCGATTTTTATTTTTGGGATGAAATCGACAACATATTCAGCACCACGGTAGATTTCCTTGTGGCCCTTCTGCCGCCCGTATCCCTTGACTTCTGAAATGGTCATTCCCTGGATACCGATTTCGTTGAGGGCTTCTTTGATGTCATCCAGTTTGAACGGTTTTACAATGGCTTCAATTTTTTTCATCTTTCATACTCCTTTGCTGCTGTGTTGATTCTTGCATCGTTTATAGATGCGTTAAATAATTTTTGGCAGTCGTTGATAAATGACGTCTTTAATGAATGATACCTGATTTTCAGAATCGACTTTCTGGCCGTCGACATCTCTAACGTAGAAAACATCCACGACCTGATCGATATTGGTTGAAATTTTAGCTACCCAGATATCGAGGTCTGCCTGGTAAAGCGCATCGGTTATGGCGAATAAAAGACCGGGAAAATCGTAGGTAAATACCTCTATAATTGTAAAGAAACTGGAACTTTCATTGTCCACATTCACTTTGTGGGGTCTTTTGGAAACCCTGGGCTTGATTATGGCTGCAGCCTTCATCTTTTTTTTCAGCTGGCTTGCAAGATCCAGCTCGCCCGAAAGCGCCGAGGCCAGATTTCTTTCCGCAATTGCCCAGCGCTCATTTTCGAAAATTTTGTCCAGTGGCGGTTTGAGGGTAAAAATATCGAGGGCGATGTTGTTGCGCCAGGTGAAGATCTGGGCATCCAGAATATCGAGATTGTTTAAGGTTAACATGCCGGCGATTTTGGAAAAGAGACCGGGTCTGTCCTTGGCGCAGATACGTACAATGCGGGTGTCTGCTGTCTCATCTTTGGAAATATGCCAAACGAATTCTCGATCGTTCAAGCTTTGATACAGTGCGATATCCTCCAGGATGTCTGCAGGCGGCAAGGTCAGCACATATCTGGGGGACATGATATTGAATGTAACAGCCAGGCGATTCCTTTCATCAGGCGCTTTTGCCGACGCCAGGATGACATCCTGCTTTTTCTCGATGTTCTGTACCGCGTGGCGGCTTGCCAGTTCGCCCTTTTTGAGAATGTTCATGACTTTCAGAAAAAGATCTCTCAGGAGTGTCATGGTCCATTCACTCCAGGCGTTCCGGCCGGTCGATACGGCATCTGCAACCGTCAGGAGAAACAGCATTTGCAGCCGGCTGACCTTTTTTATGATTCTGGCACACATGATGGCGGTTTCTTCATCGTGAATATCGCGACGTGTGGCCGTTTTCATGAGCAGGAGATGCTGCTCCACCAGAAACGACACGGTTTCGGTATCGTGTTCTGGATAACCGAAACCGGTCATTATTTTCCGAGCGATTTTGGCACCTGTTTTGGCATGATTTTTCTCTGGTGTACCTTTCCCGATATCGTGCAGAAGCGCAGCCCAGAGGAGGCGTTTCTGGTTTTTCAATCCTTTCCAGATATTGCCGCAGAATGGGCACCCCGAAGTGTCCTGTTCGGTCCCAAAGGCCCGCACGGTCTGCACGGTTCTCAGCGAATGCTTGTCTACCGGGTAAACATGGTACTCGTCATACTGGATCCTGTTGACGATACCTTTCAATTCTGGAATGAGACTCAGAAGAAGTCCTGAATCCAGCATTACACCCAGAACGTCGATGGTGAATACAGGCTCCCTGAGAATGTATTCGAATGCCGTCAGCACCTGTGTGTCGGTCCGGATATCGTTATCGACAAGGTGACGAAATTCGCTCACAATCCGTTTGGCTTGGCCACTCAGGGGCGTCTTTAAACGGGCACTTTCCTCAAATATCCGGATAAGAAGCGCCGGCTTTTTCAATACGTATTCCGACGACACAAAATCAAGCATGTCACGATTCATAGTCAGGCCTTCCACCTGAACCGCTATACGGTATCGATTTTTTTTTCTGTAGGTGTTGGCATAGCCGTGTTCGCTGAGAAACATCAGGAACTGCTGTTTCATGAAATCCATATTGGCGTGGAGTTCACCCAGAAAACTTTCCACGGCCTGCTGCCCTGAACGAGTTTTGAAATGCATGGATTCAGCCAGTTGAATCTGGTTTTCAAAATATAACTGATCACTCTTTTTCCCGGAGGCTTGGTGCAGGTGGTTACGTACATTCCATATAAAGGAAAGAGCTTTCCGGGTGGACTGGTATTCTTCGTGGGACAGATAACCGAGATACTCGAGGTCCCTGGGTTGACGGATGTCCAATTTGATCCGGCCGATCCAGAGCATGGTGTGATAATCTCTGAGACCGCCCTGGCCTTCTTTGAGGTTTGGCTCCAGAAGATAGGTTGAATCACCGAAGCGGAGATGTCTTTCACGGCTTTTATCCACCAGCCAAGTGATGATTTTATTGGACTGCTTGGTCAATACTTTTTGTCGCAGGGTATCCTGCAGTTCTGAGAACAGTAGGGACATCCCGCAGATAAATCTGGCATCCAGGATAGGCGTCAGAACAATGGGATCTTTCCTGGACATGTCGATGCATTCTTTGAGTGTACGGGTTGCGTAGCCGACGTCCAGACCCAAATCCCATAGCGGGTAGATGATTTCCTGAATCAGGTCTGCCGCCGCTTTGGGGACTTTATTTTGAAAACAAAAGAGGATATCCACATCCGAGTGGACACATTGCTCTTCGCGTCCATAACCACCCAAAGCAATCATGGCATAGGGATTTTTATATAGCGCCAGTTTCGGACCCACTAGGCTGTGTTCGAAACTTTCCCGAAAATAATTGTCCAGAATGCTCGCGTGCTGCTGCAGAAAAGCAGCCGGTTGCATTTCCGGGAATTTGGATATCAGCTGATCCCTTTTCTGGTTGAGCGTATGGGATATATGGTTGAATGGACTGGTCATGCCATTGTAGTACGCAAAGGGCATGCCAAAAGCCAGGAAAGCAAATTGTGTAATGAAATCGATTTGATAGCCCTTATAGACGTTAGAGGTGTTGGGCGGACATTACAAATATGTTAAAAACAGGCGGGAAAAAATACAAAAATGTAACAAGGCCTGATACTATTGGTTCAAATAAAAAGACCATATTTTTTCAACATGTTGCCGTAAGTCTTGAAAAGTGCCTTCTGGAACCGTGTGGGGTTTTTCAGCCAGATTCAGACGATGAACAGTGGCGCGATAAACCAGGTAGATTCGTCTCAAAAGATGGGCGACCTTTTCGTCTATGATACCTGTTTCAGAAAGTGCCTGAATCTGCCGGACATTGTCAGGGTAGGTCACCAGTTCTTTGAATCTGTGGGCATTCAAGAGAACCAGGAACTGGACAAGAAATTCGATGTCAACCATGCCGCCGCGGTCCTGTTTCAAATCGAAACTGTCGGAATCTTTTTGGGTCAGGGAGCTGCGCATTTTTTCCCGCATGGTGATGACCTCTTTCTGGAGTTCCGTCTTACGGCGTTTGCGGGTTAGTATCTCCTCTCGAACCTGGTTGAACCAGTCTGCCAGGTGCTTGTCACCGATAATGACGCGTGCTCTCAGCAGGGCCTGGTGTTCCCAGGTCCAGGCATCTTGGGACTGATAGGTCTGAAACGACGTGAAATGGCTGACAAGCATCCCCGAGCTTCCACTGGGCCTCAAACGCATATCGATTTCATAGATCCGCCCTGCCGCTGTATGGCTAGTCAACAGGTGCAGCACCCGCTGCCCTAATCGGGCATAGAACTGTGAATTTTCAATGGGACGATCCCCTCTGGTCTGTCCTTTATCACCCGCATGGATAAATACCATGTCCAGATCAGACCCATATCCAAGTTCAAGACCGCCGAGCTTGCCGTAGGCGATAACCGCAAAACCTTTTTCGCAGGGATCGCCGTTCAGGCTTGTCGACGGCTCACCGTGTTTTGCGACCAGATGCTGCCATGACAGGCTGACGACTTTTTCCAGAATGGTTTCCGCAATGTCGGATAGATGATCGCTGACCCTCATCAGCGGCAGCACATCCGTGATATCGGCAGCAGCAACACGCAGCTCGTTCACCTGGCGGAAGATGCAGAGTGTTTCGATCTGATATTCCAGGTCGTCCGATTCAAGTTTGTTCAGCCGGCGGTTCAGGTTCTCCTTTAACACATCCTTTTCAGGTGGCGCATAGAGCGTCCGGGGGTCGATGAGTTCGTCCAGGAGTACCGGGTGGCGCGAAAGGAAGGTGATGATCCACGGGCTGGCGTTGGCCAGGCGTATCAAATGCTTCAGGGCACCCGGATTTTCCAGCAGCAGAGACACATAATTGGTCCGCCGCTGGATCGATTCAATCAGGTCGATGATACGTTTCAAGACAAGATCCGGCTGTGGCGAATGTGACGCGGCCTTCAGGATTCTGGGCATCAGTCTGTCGATCTTGGCCCTTCCTTCACGGCTCAACGACCTTGTCCCCGGACTGTTTTTAAACTGATCAAGCAACTTTATGATGGTATCAGGCGCTTCAAATCCAGCATTGGACAGCTCATGAAAGGCTTGCTCATCCACACTGGCGCTTGTCCAGAGACATGCAAGTTCCTGGTTGTTTTCGTTGTCGCAATTCATTTTGGGTTCCGGGTCTTGGGCTGCCAAAAGATTGCTGAAATGACGCTGAGCAGTGTCTGTATGCTGCTTCAAGCGGGATGAGAACGGTGCCCAGTCTTCAAAGCCCATAGCCAGGGCCAGTCGGAGCCGTGTTTTGGGCGTGTTGGGCAAATCATGAGTTTGCCGGTCCGAAAATTCCTGAAGGCGATGCTCGGTATTTCGCAGAAAACGGTAGGATGCCTGGAGTTCGTCCCGGGTTTTCGGTTCGATATACTTTTCGCACACCAGGGTGTCGAGAATGTGCAGAATGCGTTGGTCCTGCAAGCCCGGGATGATACCACCCCTGATCAGTTGAAATACCTGACCGAAGAATTCGATTTCACGAATGCCACCGGGTCCCAGTTTGATATTGTCTGCCAGACCTTTTCGTTTGACCTCCATGGATATTTTTTGTTTCATAGCGCGCAGAGAATCAAATGCACCGTAGTCGAGATAACGTCTGTAGATAAAAGGTTTGAGCCGTTTAAGAAGATTTTCCGCAGCAGTCATGTCACCAGCCACGGCCCTGGCTTTGATCCATGCATAGCGTTCCCATTCCCGCCCGTGGAGCTGATAATATTCCTCGGTGTTTTCAAAACTCATCACCAGGGGCCCGTTATCGCCGTCAGGTCTCAGTCGCATATCGACACGGAAAACCTGACCATCGGGTGTGATTTCCGAAAGGGTTTTAATGAGATTCCTGGCAAGCAGGACAAAGAAGGTATCATTGGATCGGGGCTTTTCAGGATGATCGGTTTCCCCAGCCTCAGGGTAGGCAAATATCAAATCGACGTCAGATGAAAAATTAAGCTCTTTGCCACCCAGCTTTCCAAGCCCAAAAACCGTCAGGTTTTGCCGGGATCCATTTTTTGTACGGGGAACGCCATCCACACGACAGTGCAGGTTATAGAGAACTGTAAGGGAACAATCGATGCAGGCATCGGCGAAAGCGGAGAGATCCGTCATGGTTTCTTCGAGTGTTGCACGCCCGGAGAGGTCGCGCCAGGCGATGCGAACCATTTCGCGTTGCCGAAAATTTCTCAGCAGGCGCTGCAATATAGGGATCTGGCTTGTCAGGTCGGCATTGCTGAGCGCAGTAGGGGTCCCATGATCAAAATCAGTTAAAATACTCTTGAGCTTTTCTCGATAAAAATCGCGGGGGTATGCTTCAAGCAAATACTTGCCTTGGAAAAGATCCATCAGCAGGTCAGGGTCCCGAAGACAGATTTGGGAGATAAAATCGCTGAATCCCCAGACTTGAAGCAACTCCTCAAAAAAATCCTTGTTTGCTTCGATAATTGCCGCATGCGACTCTGCGGCCAGGGCATACGTTTTCCAACGACTTCTGGCATCGTTTATGATTTCCGAATGCAAAGTTGGTTTCTCGGGGATCATATGTGTCCTATCTTTGTGAAAAAGAGATCGTGTAAATCATATCACAATTTTATTATATGTTGAAAAAAAACCCAAACAAGTTTAAAGCATGCACAGCCAATCTGTGGGGATTTTAACAGTTTATCATGAAAAAAAGTGAGCTCGATCAACAAGACAAATATATCAAAGCCCTGATGGACATCAGCCGTGCCATTACATCCGATCAATATCTGGAGGATATTCTCAAACTGATTTTGATGGTCACGGCCAAAGTGACCGGAGTGGAAATATGTTCTTTATGGCTTATAGATGAAACCACTGATCCGCCGATGCTCGGACTCAAAGCCTCACAGACCATCGACCGTGAGTATGTCAAGGATCGATCCCTGAGGATGAATGAAGGGGTTGTGGGGCATGTTGCAACGACCCGAAAGCCGCTCATGGTGGAAAATGTCCTGGATGAATCTCTATTCAAAGAAAAAGAGATGGCCAAACGGCTCGGTCTGGTATCCATGCTGAGCGTCCCCCTGGAAATCAAAGATGAAAAGGTCATCGGCGTTTTCAACTGCTTTACGGCCGAACGTCATCAATTTTCCGAAACGGAAATCAATCTCATCCAAACCGTCGCCAATCAGGCAGCGGCTGCTATTATCAATACCGAGCTCATGGTGAAAACCAAGGTAATTCAGGAGGAGCTCGAGACACGTAAACTGGTGGAGCGTGCCAAAGAGGTGCTCACCAATCGACGCGGCAGAACCGGCGAGGAGGCTTATCGCTGGATACAGAAGCGCAGCATGGATACGCGGAAGTCCATGCGTGAAGTAGCAGAAGCCATACTGCTTTCGGAAGAGCTTTAAAGCAGATTGTTATTTGCCCCCCAACCCTTTCAGGAGATTGTTTGACACATCGTTTCCCAGACCCAGACGGGACGATATTTCCTGGGCGATACTGTCCAGCGCGGACATGTTGTCGGCGGTATCTGCCATGGGACCCCTGACCTTTTCCAGAACACCTGCCTGCAGCGCGTCCTGAAATTCATTTGTCAGGGTTTTGAGCTGTCTGCCAACGGCATTTTTCAGCACATTGTCCAGGTCCGAAGTTATCTTGAGCTTGTAATTGTCAAGTGGTCCCGTCACCTTGGCATTTACAGAGAAATTGGAGACGTCTGCCAGGGCGGCATTCAGGGTCTTTGCGAGAGGATTGCCGTCAGTCTTTTTACCTGTTTCAAACACGGCAGTATCCAAGGCCACCTGGACCTCGGCATCCAGCATCTCTCCATGCAGAGCTGCCCTAAGATTCAAATGGGCCAGTCCGTTTTTCAGGGCAATGGGCAGATTGTCAGAGGTGGACAATTTGAAATCTTTTACACGATACTGCTGAACCGCCACTCTCACCTGATCGCTGGAATTGTTCGGGTCGATATGATCGAGGGTCCCCGTGATATTTATGGACTGAATGTCTGCGAGTTCAGCACCTGAAAAAGTAAATTTCAGGGGGATGCCAAGTAAGGTCTGGTCTGTCGTCACCTGTTGGATTTCCCCCGAGATTTCCCCCGCCGGGATGATCATGGAGACCCTCACCTGCCTTGCCAACAGATCGGGCAGTGGTTTTGTCTCCTTGAAGTGGACGTAGACGCCCTTACCTCTGTCCGGCTTTTCCACTGTCTCTCTTTTGTCCCCGGTTCCGACCTTTGCCAGAAGGGGGTTTATTTTTTTATACCAGAAGATGGTTTTCTGGACTGTGCCGCCGATTTTGTCTCCGAACAAAAGTTGTGCTACATTTCCCAGCCCCTCAGCGGACAGATTGTAGGTGTTCAAAATGCGATGGATGTCTTGCTGCGGCGCTGAACGCAATTGATCCAGTCTCTTCTTCAAGCTGTCTGTATCCCGGATAAAATCCTTTTGGATGTCCTTGAGTTGATCAAGGTCCTTGGATACATCCTTTTGAAGCTTTTTCACATCATTGGCCATGCTCAAGGCACCTGAAATATCTTTGGGGCCTTTTTGGAGTTTCTTGGCGCGTACCTGATACTGCTCGAATGTCTTTTGGTCGGGTGCCTTGGCCAACTGTTTTTCCCAGCTGGCTTTTGCAGCGTCGATATCCCTTTCCAGTTGCTTGATCTGATCCAGTGATTCGAGTTTTTCTCTTGCAAGGATTTCTTGGATGTCCGGTAACTGAAAAGAAGAAAAAACTGATGCTGCAGACGTTGCACGTTCAATATCTGCAGTGGATTCCTTGCCTTTGGCCCGGGAAGGCACGGCACCCGAGGTTCTTCTGGACGTGTTGAAACGGACCCCATCCATGATCATGGTGTCGATGATGATTTTGTGTCTCAGCAGGCTCAGACCGTCAAGGGAGAAGTCAATCCACCCAGCCTCAACGGCATTTGACATGGGGTTGTCAGGGTTTGTGACCTGAAGACTTTTCAAGGTGATTCCCAATGGAAACAGATGGATATCTGCCTCGGCCAATTCAACCTTGGCACCCACAACGCGGGTACCGGCTTTTTCAATGGAGCGCTTCACAAGAAAGTCTGCCAAAAAAAACCATAAAAAAAACAAAGAGATGGAAATAACTCCAAAAGCGATCAGCCCATGCCAGCGAAGCCATTTTATCATGACAGACCTCCCCATTCGGAAACCGATTGATAGATACTGTAGAATTTTGATGCCTTGAGTACTTGTACAATCCGTGATTTCATGACCCAGGCGAGGATATGTTCCCGGTATTTACTTATGACAAGATTTGAAAGGAAGAAAAGAGGAACAAAAAGGCCCAGGGAAATGACCAGACTCCCCATCAGAATGGAATTGTTATAATTCGAAAGTCGCCACAGGGGTGAATTATAGAGGGCTGTCCATAAACCATGCAGGCTGTTATTGGTCAGGATATGGAGTCCGAAGACATGAAAGAGGGGATCCAGCACATAAGCGACGCCGGAGAAACCGAGCCATCCCAGCATGAAGGTGGTCAGATTGATACGCAAAATGAGAACCAGCAGCAGGACCAAGATATTGTGAAGACTCCACAATGGTGTCAGACCGGCTATCATCGCAAAGCTGAGGGCCAGACTGATCTGAAACGGCTCAGTTTCGGAGTTGAGTGTTTTGAATATCTTGGCAAGGATCGTCAGCATCGGTAACCCCCTTTTGGCGTCAAAAATAAGAATGGCTTTATTTAAGCAATCCACATAAAAATAAACATGATTTGTCTATTGTCTAACGGTATATATATTCTCGAAAAGAATTTATTTTGGGTTTGATTTGGCTGTTGGTTGTGTTAAGGGTTCTCCCATCATGCTACGTGAACCAGGCGACTAACTTTTTACAAAGCGTAACCGGGTATTGGTGCCAGATCATATGAAAACGACTTCAGACAGTGAATCGAAACACAAGGGAAGACCCCGGGAGGCCTGCGGCATATTTGGTATTTCAGGACATTCCGAAGCCGCACGAATGACCTATTTCGGTCTTTACGCCCTCCAGCACCGTGGCCAGGAAAGCGCCGGCATTGCCATTGCCAGGGACCAGGCAATTTATGCCCACAAGGGTATGGGACTAGTTCCGGATGTGTTCGACGCCGACCACATGGAAGACCTTTCCGGTCTGCATGCCATCGGGCACGTCCGCTACTCAACCACCGGCAGTTCCATTTTAATGAATGCCCAGCCATTCGTCGTTCAGCACAGGAAAAAATCATACGCCGTGGCGCACAACGGCAATATCGTCAACGCTTATGAATTGAAACGTGAACTGGAGGAGGCCGGGTCAATATTTCAGACGACCATGGACAGCGAGATCTTTCTGCATCTCTTTGTAAAAAATCTTAAACTTGGGTTTGAACAGGCACTGGTAGCGGCCGTCGAGAAACTGAAAGGTGCTTTCTCCTTTGTTATGCTCACCGGCAAGGGGGAGGTTGTGGGCATTAAGGATCCATACGGATTCAGACCCCTTTGCCTGGGTCGCCTGAATGGCAATTTTGTGCTGGCATCCGAGACCTGTGCCCTCGACCTGGTTCAGGCCGAATTTATTCGCGAGCTAGATCCGGGAGAGATTGTCATCATCGACAACGGCAGCATCAAGAGCATCCACGTGCCGGTACCGGACAGACGGGCTTTCTGTATTTTCGAATTCATTTACTTTGCAAGACCGGACAGCTCTTTTTATGGGACCAATGTATACGAGATCAGAAAAGCACATGGGAGGCGTCTGGCCCGCGAGTCGAAAGTGGATGCCGACTTTGTCATGCCGTTTCCGGATTCCGGGACATATGCTGCTCTGGGCTACTCAGAGGCATCGGGCATACCCTTTGAAATGGGAATGATTCGAAACCATTATGTGGGGAGGACCTTTATTCAGCCCACCCAGAGCATGCGTGATTTCGGTGTGCGGGTAAAGCTGAATCCCATCAAATCCCTGCTGAAAGGGAAGGATATTATTATCATCGAAGATTCCATTATCAGAGGTACTACGGTGAAGACGAGAGTAAAGGCGCTGCGGGAACTCGGTGTCAATCGTGTGCATATGCGCGTGAGCGGCCCCCCTCACAGATTTCCCTGCCCCTACGGCATCGATTTTTCAACCCGTGGAGAACTGATTGCCGCAAACAAAACAGTAGAGGAGTTACGAGGGCACCTGGGACTGGATTCTCTGTACTACTTGAGTCTCCAGGGTCTGTTGGACGCAACCAATGTGAAAAAACCGGAAAATCACTTCTGCAAAGCATGTTTTGATGGCTGTTATCCTGTCACCTTCGAGGACAACCTGAGCAAAGACTGTCTCGAACCCTGATGGATCCCGGCGCTGTGTTTAGAAGCCATCTCAAAAAAGGTTTTTTAGCCCAATTTCTGTGTTGGTCCCTTGCTTCAACTCCTCGGAATACTTCAGTATGCACCCCAAGGGCACTTCCTGCGGGCGCCTGCGGTTGAAGTTCGGGCCCGCCTTGAACTTGAACCAAAACCCTTTTTTTGAGATGACTTCTAATAAAGTTGTGAAACAAATATATTTTTCTTGATAAAATGGTGTTCTTTCTTTAGGCTGCCTTATGAATGTGTCTGCATGCTGAAATCTATGATTATCCCTCCCGTTCCAAAAAAATGAAAAGCCTCCGGGTGCCCGACAGGGGCATTGGTTACCTGTAGGATCAATTCTGCATTCCTGCAATCGGTGCGCCAACAAGGAGATCCCGGGGATCGGATGAAAGGTTTATGGAGGATCGGAATGATAGAGTCAAAATATTTAAAGGAAAATATTGAAAATATTCAAAAACTGATGACAATTTCGGCCCTGAGCAATTTTGAAACGAAAAGCCTTGGAAAACTGCTGCGTCTGAGCAAGATACGTCAGTATGAGGACGGTGAACAGATTATTAAAGAGGGAGATTTTGACCCCTGGCTCTATTTCCTGCTTTCCGGAAAAATCAGGGTTGCCAAGGAAGGCGTCAACATTGGTTACATTGGTAAGCAGGGTGAAATTTTTGGTGAAATGCGCGTTGTCGATGACGAAAGACGTTCGGCCTCGGTGTATGCCGAGGGAAAAACCGTCTGTCTTGCCGTGGATACATCCGCGAAAAAACGACTGTCATCTTCGGACGATCCGGACGAGCGGGTGGATTTTCTTCTTCTGCTCTACAGGATTTTTGCCGAGTATATTACCGCCCGTCTTCGATTGACCAACGAAGAACTCATCAAGGCCAGAAAAGCACTCAGCAATTTCACCCCCTAATCCTATTATTGAGATGACCTATAGGTTCTCTGGAGCGTTTTTTACAGGTTCACATATGATGGACAAAGCCTACAGTTTTCTCCTGCAGCTGCGCTTTGTCCGTCAAGTAACCGCCATTGTTGATGATGCGGGTGTGTCGGACAATTATATCAACCCCAAGAAACTCACCCGGATCGAGCAGAATATGCTCAAAGAAATTTTCACCCGTGTAGAGAAATTCCAGGCCAAACTGGAATTCGATTTTATCGGGAGAGTCTGACCCGAAAATATCATGAAAGGGTTTTTTAGATGGAATTTCGAATTCTAAAAAAGAGACTTGATGTCGGCAGGGAATTCGATGTTTTTTTGGATAAGGTCAGTGAAGCCGGGCTGCTCTTTAAAACAGGTGTGGAAGCCTATTTGTCCGACAATATTGACTCCTTTGAAAAAAAGATCGAGGATATCATCGAGACGGAACATGACGGTGATGCTTTACGCAGAGACTTGGAAGAGACACTGTATGTTCAGACCTTGATTCCGGAATCAAGGGGCGACGTCCTTGAATTGTTGGAGAATATGGATGCCCTTCTTGATCGTTTCAAGGGGGCCCTCTGGAAATTCAACATAGAGCGGCCGCAAGTGATTAAAGAATTGAATGACGATTTTAGAGAATTGACCGGTATTGTTGTCGAGGCGGTTGAAGCGATTGTTCGTTCTTCACGCGCATTTTTTAAAGACCTCTCCTCGGTTGCAGATCATATACATAAAGTTCCTTATTGGGAGTCGCAATCTGATAAGATAGCGTCAAAACTCCAGCAGACTATTTTCAGGCAGGAGGGTTTTTCGTTGAGTGAAAAACTGCAATTGCGGGATTTTGTCAAACATATTGACAAGATTGCCGACAGAGCTGAAGACGTTTCAGATAAGTTGCGAATTTATGTGCTCAAACGCTCTCTCTAAGGTGGATGATGTTTCTTTTTTTTCTTTCAAGCGGCTTGTTTTTAGGCTGGTCCCTCGGTGCCAATGATGCTTCCAATGTTTTCGGGACAGCTGTTGGCAGTAAAATGGTTCGGTTTCGAACAGCCGCAATCTGCTGCAGTGTTTTCATCGTCATCGGCGCTGTCATCAGTGGCGCCGGGGCTTCGTATACACTTGGGAAACTCGGTTCCGTCAACGCCGTTGCCGGGGCTTTCATTGTCGCATTTGCCGCAGCCGTCAGTGTTTATCTGATGACCAAACTCGGTTACCCAGTGTCCACTTCCCAGGCCATCGTGGGAGCCATCATCGGCTGGAATTTTTTCAGCGGTTCTTTGACCGACTACCAGACCCTGTCAAAAATCGTTATCACATGGGTTGCCTGTCCGGCACTATCCGCAATTATTGCGCTGGTCCTGTATAAAATACTTGCTATAGCTATCTACCGGTTGAAACCGGACATGTTCAGACTGGATTCATTGACACGTTACGGTCTTATTCTTGTCGGGGCCTTCGGGTCGTACAGTCTCGGGGCTAACAACATCGCCAATGTCATGGGTGTTTTTGTGCCGGTTTCTCCCTTTGCAGACATTTCCATTTTCGGAATATTCAAACTGACGTCGACACAGCAACTGTTTTTTATCGGTGGAATCGCTATTGCCGTAGGCGTTCTCACCTACTCCCGAAAAGTGATGGCAACTGTTGGTGAAGGCATCATGGAATTATCACCGATTTCAGCCCTTGCGGTGGTATCCGCCCATTCCCTGGTGTTGTTTTTATTTGCTTCTCAGGGACTGGAAGCATTTCTGCAAGGTCATGGCTTGCCCACCATTCCTCTGGTGCCTGTTTCCAGTTCCCAGGCCATTGTCGGGGCTGTCATCGGTCTTGGATTGCTCAGGCATGGGAAAGGTATCCGGTGGCGGGTTGTGGGTGGTATTGGAAGCAGTTGGATCGTCACACCCATCATAGCAGCACTTCTAAGCTTCATCTCACTGTTTTTTTTACAAAACGTTTTTGAGCAGAAAACCTATCGCCCGGTACGTTATGCCATTACTTCAGAAGCCATGGCTCGCATCCAAGCGCAAGGCATACCTCTGCAGGGAACTGAAAGCATCACAGGAAAAGAATTCCCGAATGCAAAATACTTCTACCGGGCGTTATCGACCCTGAAGAACATCAAACCGGAAGAACAGGCATTTATATTGACGTCTGCAGAAATCGATCCCATGGAAGTTACTCTGGAAAGACTTGAAACGATTGATTTTGATTCCGACTGGATTTCCGAGCGGAAAAAAAATGACTTGATAAAACTCGAGGGCAGGAAATTTATACATAAATGGCAGCTGGACGAAGCGCTTGCTGAAATATCTCCTTATTGGCGGTTAAGAGAAAATGAAAAGAAGTACAATGAGAATTTAAAAAACAAATTGTCACATATTTATGAAAAACTTCGTTATCCCAATCAATGACAAGCGTGCTTCCATCATACGATTTTATACCCGATACTTCGAGCCTATGCTTTGTTTTACGCAATTGAGGATGGTTTTTTCAGGATATTTTCCCTCGATGTCGGCATAAAACGATCTGATGACCATCATGTCCTGTTCCATGTCACCGGTGATGGTCACCACCGGACCGATACCGCCTGTTTTTCTTTTGAAATCTATAAATCCCAGTACCACGGGGACATTGGCACCTGCGGCAATGTGATAAAAGCCGGATTTCCATTTTTTGACCATTTTACGTGTTCCGGAAGGCGGGATGGTCAGGATAAGCCTGTCCATCTCCATGAATTTGTCGACCATCTGCCCCACAACATTGCAGGAGCGGTTGCGGTCTATGGGTATGCCTCCCAGCCATTTGAACAATCCGTTGAAGGGCTTCCTGAAAAGGGCCTCCTTGCCCATCCAGTATAGTTTTCCTTTAAGTTTAAAGGCGATGAACATCATGATGGGAAAATCCCAGTTGGAGGTATGGGGGGCAGCGATCATCACGAATTTGGGGATATCGGGGAGAGCTCCCTCTGTCCGCCATCCGGAAATTTTGAGTAAAAAAATGGATATCCATCGAATAAGGGTTCTCACGATGGGTGTGTCAAAGATTGTGTAATTCAAAAGGGTCACCTCTTTTGTATGATATAGGGGTTGTCAGAAAAACGTTCCGATCGAGGACCTTTTTTCTGCTACAACCCCTTATGCCGCCATCCTATTTTCGGAACATTATTATGACAAGCGGTATAAAAGTGAGGGGAGTATGGGGTTCCGAGAATAAAAAGTAAAACAGATAAGGTGATTTTACAAAAGTATTACAAACCCGGGCAATCCGAAACCATAAAAAGGATTGATTAATTATTTTGCAGACGGTATTGGGTATGCCATGATAAATGATCCGGCGGATATGGCGATGTCGCTTGGTGATATCACCGGATTCAATACTGTAATTTGGAAAAAAGCCGTCCGGCAAACGCGCCGAGGCGGCTTTTTTTTGTCTTTATGAAAAAATATGGGACTCTGTATAAGGCCAATTTGCAGGTTATTCTGACAAACACTATAACAGGGAAAAAATGATGAAGTTTTCTTCTTTTGATTTGAAACACGAAATTATCCAGGCCATTGAGCAACTCGGATTTGAATACGCCACCCAGATTCAGGAAAAGGCCATCCCCCTGATGTTGACAGGCGATACCGATGTCATCGGCTTGGCCCAGACCGGCACGGGTAAAACCGCCGCCTTTGGCCTGCCCCTGACCCAGTTGATTGATTTTGGGTCACCAACTCTTCAGGGACTGATCCTCTGCCCCACGCGGGAACTCTGTCTTCAAATCACCGGTGACTTGAAACAGTTTGCCCGCTACACACTGAACGCCCGAATTGCCGCGGTCTACGGTGGTGCCGACATTCGGAGCCAGATATCTCAGATTAAAAAAGGGGCCCAGATCATCGTGGCCACGCCCGGCCGACTACTGGATCTGATCAACCGAAAGGCAGTCAAATTAGGGGCCGTGGTCTATGTAGTCCTGGATGAAGCCGATGAAATGCTCAACATGGGCTTTCAGGAAGATATCGATGACATTCTGAAACGGACACCTTCCGACAAACGAACCTGGCTTTTTTCAGCAACCATGCCGAGCGCTGCAGCAAAAATCGCCGATACATATATGATCCGCCCAATAACCATCACTGCCGGCTTGCGCAATAAAGCCGCTGAAAACATCTCTCATGACTGTTATGTGGTCAAGGAGAAAGACCGCTATGCGGCACTAAAACGGATGATTGACTATACCCCCGATATTTTCGGCCTCATTTTCTGTCGCACGCGCAAGGAAACCCAGACGGTCGCCGACAGACTGATGAAAGATGGTTACAATGCCGAAGCTTTGCACGGCGACCTGTCTCAGATGCAACGGGACCAGGTGATGAAAAAATTCAGGGAAAGAACCCTGCAGTTGCTGGTGGCCACCGATGTGGCTGCACGTGGCCTGGATGTGGATGACATCACCCATGTCATTAATTACAATCTTCCCGATGAACCAGACCGATACACCCATCGGTGCGGTCGAACAGCCAGGGCGGGAAAATCCGGCGTATCCATCGTACTGGTAAACACCCGGGAAGTCCGACGGATCAATGCGCTCGAATCCCAAAGCGGTATTCAATTCGCCTATAAAAAAATCCCCAGTGGTCGTGCCGTTTGCGAGAAGCAGCTTTTTGCAATGGTGGAACGAATGGTCTCCGCAGAGGTCAACAACAAGGAAATCGACAATTACCTTCCCCCGGTGTTTGAAACCCTTTCCGGTCTCAGTAAGGAAGAATTGATCCGCCGATTTGTTTCGGCCGAGTTCAACCGCTTTCTCGATTACTACCGCGGCGCCGAAGACATCAATGTGAAAGTCAAAAATCGTCCAACAAAAGCGGATAAGGCCGACCATCGTCTGGCCGGCAATACCCAGCGATTTTTCATCAATATCGGTCGTCTGGACAAGCTCAAAGAAGGTGCTATCGTCCGCCTGGTCTGCGACAATTCAGGTATATCATCAAAAAAACTCGGTCGTATCGAACTCAAAAGAGAGTTCTCATTCTTTGACGTTGAAAAAAAGGTGGCCAAAAAAGTTCTCAAAGCGCTTAGGGGGGTGACCTTGGACGGCAGGGCGATCCAGGCTGCATTTGCGGAGAAAGAGAACAAATCCAGAAAAAGACGTGACCGATAACAAAGAGGCTCTGATTTTTATTTCAGATACCGGACAACGCATTGATACATGAGGTGAGTGTTTCAGATTATAAAAATATGGGATAGTGAAAAAAAAGGGCATTCCCCATATTACAGGGAATGCCCTTTCTAATTCAATCGTTGAGAAAGAAACCTACACTACGGTAACATTTACTGCGGAAGGACCTTTGGGTCCCTGCTCGATGTCAAACGTAACACGGTCGCCTTCATCAAGTGTTTTAAACCCGGTCGCATTGATTCCAGAATGATGAATGAAAACATCCGGACCGTCTTCTTGCTCGATAAAACCATACCCCTTGCTGCTGTTAAACCATTTTACTATACCATTAGCCATTGTAACAACCTCCTTTAAAAAAAATCTCTTGGTTCCAAACTTCAGACTGCCACGCTGGCAAATGGATCTTTCCTTCAGTACGAAACCGGCCTTATACCCTAGATGGGTATTATTGATACTGGTATAAATAATTATAAAATTTAAAAATATCAAGCTGATTTTTCATTTTTTTTACTTTTAGGTGAACTTTTTAAGATCTAAGGGCCAATCTACTTACAATAAGCTGGATAAAATATGTATGGCGGCATGTATTTTGGCTTCATTCGCCATTGTGAAATTGAGCCGCATGGTTTCCATCCCCTTTTGTGGATCGACAAAGAAATATTTTCCAGGAACGAATGCAACACTTTTCTTGAGCCCTCTCTGATAGAGCGCCTGCATGTCGTAGCCGGGAGGTCCCTCTACCCAGACGAACATGCCACCTTCAGGTCTGGACCAGGTGAAGTCGTTTGGAAAGAAAGTTGCGAGTGCTTCCAGCATGGCATCCTTTTTGGGCTTGTAACGTGCGATAATGTGCGGCAGGTGTTGTTCCAGATGGTTGCCGGAAAGGTATTCGGCGGCCAGGGCCTGGTTAAAGGTACTGGTATGAAGATCGACACCCTGTTTGACGATGACCAGCCAGTCCTCCAGTAAAGCGGGTGGCACATAAAAACCGACGCGCAGACCCGGTGCGAACACCTTTGACAGTGTTCCGATGTATAGCACATAATCAGGGGCCAGCGCTTTCAGAGGCTTTAAGGCCTCGCCGTCATACCGCAGGTCGCTGTAGGGGTCGTCTTCCACAAGCAGAACATCGTATCTGGTCAAAATCGCAGCAATGCGTTCACGCCGTTCCATGGGCAGGGTCCGCCCGGATGGATTCTGAAAGGTGGGCACCAGGTAGATAAATTTCAAGGATGTCCTGCCGAGTACGGTTTCCAGTGATTCGGGAACCAATCCCTTTTCATCGGTGACAAGGGTGACATACTCGGGTTCATAGGGATCGAAGGCCTGGATGGCACCCAGATAGGTGGGCGACTCGACTCCGATTTTGTCCCCTTTGGATATCAGGACTTTTCCCACGGCATCCAAGGCCCCCTGAGAACCACTCGATATAAACACATTCTCCGGTGTGGTCTGAATGCCTTTTTTTATCAGACGCTCTGCCAGATGATGTCTCAGGGGTGCAAACCCCTCGGTGGGACCGTACTGAAAGGCTGTTGACCCGTAGGTGTCGATGACCTGCCGGCTCAGTTCCCGGATAATGTCCATGGGAAAGCTTTCGGGTGCTGGAATTCCACCGGCAAGGGAAATCATACCCGGTTGGGACACGACTTTCAGTATCTCGCGTATGGCGTTGACACTCATTCGTGCGGTTCGTTCGGCAATCAGGGATTGAATTTGCATGGGTCTCAAGCTTTGAGTTGCTGGACATAGAATTCCAGTTGTTGGATGGTCTCATCGACAATGCTGTCATCACGGGTGGAGGTGTACAGGGCGGCGGCACCATTTAACGAGATGACAATGAAATTGGCTATTTCTTTATGGTTCAAACCGGGTTTCAGCAATCCCTGATCTGCTGCCTCATCGAGCCAGGTCTGGATAAGTTTTGATATGCGGATAAATCCGCGCAGGATCTGCTTGCTCATGGGATCTGACTGCCCCGAGAGTTCCACGAGCATGTTAAGGAAGAAACAGCCTCCTTCGAATATGTCTGCCCCCAGGTAGTTCCTGAGATCATTTTCGATAAATGTGGAGATGCGGATCAGGGGGTCGCTTCGGTCTCTGACGCCTGAGAAAACCGTTTCCCGCCAGATGGATATCGCTTCGTCATAGACCGCCTGCCAGATGTCGGCCTTGCTGGCAAAATGACCATAGAGCCCTCCCTTGGTGAGATTGGTAGCGGCCAGGATATCACTGATAGAGGTGTTGTAATAGCCCTTGACCGAAAAAAGATGGAGGGATTTTTCGATGATGTTGCGCTTGGTAAGATATCCCTTTTCAGACATGATCAATTCTCTTAAATAATTGTTTTCAGCAGCATTAAACCGACCGGTCTGTATGTATTGCAGAATTAATGGATGATGTCAATGATTAAGAAGCTGTAAACCGCTTATCCCTTGATATATCCTGATCTATTCTTGATTTGACAGAATACTCGGTAAGTCAGACGTATCACCGGTTTTATGGCCAACTGATATCCTGAGGGTCTGAATGGCTATCAATAAAGATCACTTTCTGCAATTATAAGCAAAGCAGGAGCTTTGACCTCATTAATCTCCGACCTAATCCACTGTGCTCAGTAATAGTATGCAATTGCCAGGAACTTTTAACCCGCACGTCTAACGTCCTTTCAATGGTGGAAACAATTTACGGCCTTATTCTGTTTGACCCATAAGGCCAAGTCCCCTATACTGCGCCTAAAAAAAGTGACTTTTTGTAAACTTACAGAATAGGACAAAAGGATATAACCTATGAACACAGTGATTACACCATGGTTGATCTGGTTCCTTCTGGGTATCGGTCTGGCTTTTTTGGAGCTTTACCTGCCCGGTTTTATTGTGCTGTTTTTTGGTATTGGTTGCTGGGTAACAGCCGGCGCATTATTGATCTGGGATATGAGCCTCAGCCTACAGATATTGCTTTTTATAACATCAGCGGTTGCCTCCCTGCTATTGCTACGCAAATGGCTGATGAGGGTATTTCGCGGGGCATCTTCCGATAAGCCGAATGAGAATTTTGAAGACTTTCCTCAGGGAGTGCACGTTACAGTCTTAAAAACCATCACGCCTGCCAATTATGGGCGCATTCAATACCGGGGAACCACCTGGGATGCCGCTGCTGATGAAACCATTGAGGCAGGAAACACCGCTGAAATTATACGGTATGCTGATAATTCTCACCAGATTTATTTTGTGCGCAAAATTAATCACATATAAAGGAGTTTGTCATGAGTGCAACGCTTATAGCTATATTGATGGTTACGGTTTTGATTGTGGTCATTCTAGTCAAAACCGCGGTGATTGTTCCCCAGAAAAGCGAGTTTATTATTGAACGCCTCGGTAAATACAGCAGGACCTTGGAAGCGGGTTTTCATCTGTTGATACCTTTTTTGGATCGTGTGGCATACAAATATGTTTTGAAAGAAGAGGTATTTGACATTCCCAGTCAGACCTGTATTACCAAAGATAACGTAACCGTGGAGGTCGATGGTCTGATTTATCTTCAAGTCATGAACAGTAAATTAGCAGCCTATGGCATCAATGATTATCGAATGGCCGCTTCCCAGCTAGCCCAGACCACTCTGCGTTCCTGTGTCGGACGTATTGATCTGGATAAAACGTTTGAAGAGCGTGAAACCATCAATGGCCAGGTTGTGGAATCTCTTGACCAGGCAACACAGGCATGGGGAGTAAAAGTCCTGCGCTATGAGGTTAAAGATATTTTGCCGCCGGAATCGGTTAAAAATGCCATGGAAGCTCAGATGACGGCAGAACGTGAAAAACGTGCCGAAATCGCTCGCTCCGAAGGTGTGCGGCAGTCCACCATCAATCGGGCTGAGGGAGACCGTCAAGATGCTATTTTGCGTTCCGAAGGTGAGAAACAACGGCGTATCAATGAAGCAGAGGGGCAGGCCCAGGAAATTCTGGCCATTGCACAAGCGACCGCCGAAGGGTTGAATACCATTGCCAAACAACTACAAATGCCAGGCGGGCCGGGAGCAGCCAATTTGCGTGTCGCGGAGCAGTATGTTAACGAGTTTGGAAAACTGGCAAAGGCATCCAACACCTTGATTATTCCCGGCAACGTTGCGAACCTGGCCGATATGGTAACAACGGCCATGACGGCATTCCAGAAGATTAAGACGAAACCGGTTGAGTCGGCTTAAATAATATACAACTTTGGGAAAAAAATAAAGAGTGAGCTGTAGTAAAACATGGTATCACAAATCAGTGTTCTCTCAATGAAATGATGGTATCACAACATTATTTCTGGCGGGATTAATAGATTTCTAGCAATATTTTCAAGAGTATGG
>CAWGLD010000011.1:0-24186 GCA_963823335.1 uncultured delta proteobacterium
CTCCTTCCCGTTTGTCATCTCAAAGGTAGCTACTGCAAAAATACAGATATATAAAGAGACTATCGAAAAAGCCAAAAGTGACAATTTCATACTAATTTACTCTTTTTTTAAATTTTACCACAACAACTAAGACAATGACATCCTTGAAATTATTATATGGCTATAGTATGAACACTGAAAAAAAGGTTCTATACGTGATCGACTAAAACAATATTGAGGAAATCTTATTATGGCCAGATTATTGCCAATTTTATTAGTCCAAGCACCATCCCGTAGAATAGACACAGAGTTACAGGTTTTTGAAGATGATTTGGAAGAACTGCTGGCAGATTACCAGGAAACCAGATTAGTTGTCTTTCCTGAAATTCATCTTTGTGGAGCAACTGGAACGCCTACCCAAAGGGCTGAACAACTTGAAAAAGCGGCACAACCAATAGATGGACCAAGAACAAGGCAATTAATCGATATCGCACGTAAATATAACATTTGGTTGATTCCTGGGACACTATGTGAACGTGCTCAGGATGGCTCCTTATATAATACAGCAATAGTTATTTCGCCTGACGGTACGGTTGCAGCAACGTATCGTAAATGCTTTCCATGGAGACCATACGAGCCATACAAACCTGGTCAACAATTTACTGTTTTCGAAATTCCGGGAATTGGATTAATTGGATTGGCTATATGTTATGATATCTGGTTTCCTGAGGTTGTCAGACAATTAGCATGGATGGGGGCAGAAGTGATCATAAATCCGGCGCAAACCTCAACGATTGATCGAGCCCACGAGATACTCCTAGTCAGGGCAAATTCAATATTTAATCAGGTCTTCATGGTAAGTGTTAATGCTTCATCACCTTCAGGGACAGGTCAAAGTTTAGTTACAGACCCTGAAGGAAATATTCGGGTAAAATCGCCTAGTGAAGCTCCGACAATCCTTACGGATGTACTCAACCTTGATGAAGTTAGTCGTGTCCGCAAATATGGAACTGCCGGTCTTAACCGAATCTGGCACCACTTCAAAGAAGGCGATCGACCGCTTGAACTACCCGCATATGAAGGGCGAATTGACCCAGCACGGTGGTCATCAAATTTGAAGCACGAATATTGATAATAAGGCGAAAAGGACATTTCAATGAAAGCAAGCATTGACGATATGGATTCAAAAATCATCTCACTTTTAGAAAAGAACGGACGAATGGCGAACACGGAGTTGGCTAAAAAACTCAAAACATCGGAAACCACAATCAGAAAGCGAATTAAGCGTCTCATTGACAACAAGCTTATTAAAATTGTTGCTATAAGAAATAGGGCTAAGCTGGGGTACGAACTGAGTGGGAACATCAGGATAACGGCGGATACTAAGAAAACCAAAATAATTGGAAGCAGTTTATGCAAAATGGATCAGATATGGTACGTTGCACAATTGGCAGGATATGATGATTTTGATGTGGAGTTTAGTGTAGCATCACAACATGACCTGTTGCTTCTGCTTGATAAAATAAACAGAATAGATGGAGTTATCAGCACCAGACCTTCTATTCGGCTTAATCTCATCAAACACTTGGGTGAGTTTATGGCTGCATTTATCGAAGGAAAAGGCGTAAATATGATCAAAGGGTAAGTTATTCCAGCTAAAGAGACGTGCGTATAAATATCTTTTCGGGTAAAGCACATCACAAAGAATATCAAAGAAAGACGGTTTCGACCAACTGTCATACCATCGCAAATTTTACTCCGTCCCCATTCAAAGATGTGGCGTCTTTAAAACACCCCACCTCATCCACTTTAAATGGGTAACTCGATTGTTGCCTGGGCCAGGTCATACGTGAAGTGGGTCAAGCAAATAGAAAATTATGCCTACCACCGCTAAAAAATCAGATGTGTGGATATCGAATGTTAAAAAAATCTTCCCCGGGCGATACACTTTGAGCTCAAATGGAAATCCAATCATGGATTCCCAGCTTCTACCGGCGAGTTATTCTGAATAATTATCTAATAATAAATAATATTTTATATTTAGTTGCCGTTAAAGGGTGGTGCCGAAAAATGGCCACCTTGGACGAATCGGCAGCAATATTAACCAAGTTCGTCAAAATACGAATATCGTTTAATATTATTATATTCAGAACGATATATGTAAAATATTATTTGACAATCGAATCTTACTTGCTTAAGGGTATATATCACACCCAGTAAGAATGAAATACTTAACAGTAATAGAATGCATCGGTAACGGCCATTCATGGGTCTAATTATTTTAGGTTTCATGAATTTTAACGTTTTTGCATCTTGAATAGACTATCTCTTCCATAGGTGGGTGGAATAATATGTACCCACAATATACACTCTGCTTTTTTTAACACCGCGGTGTCTACAGTATTCATCGGGCCAAACCCAGCGGGGCTTTGGTAATACTGGTATTATCATAAATACCCAAAACTAAGGAGGTAAGTGATGGTTGAAGAAACAAAATCGTTACGGAGGGTCATGGGCGGGATGGCGATGTTTGCAATGGCTGCTGGATCTATTATCGGGCCTTGGCTGGTAATGATGCAGTGGTGGATATCCCTGTCTGGTCCTTCAATTGCGCTAGCATTTGTCATCACCGGATTATTATGTATCCCCATAGGCCTGGTGTATGGTGAGATGACCAGTATGCTGCCAAACGTTGGCGGGCCTTTTGTTTTCATTTACAATGCGTTTGGAAAGGAGGCCGCATTTTGGGGTGCATGGAGTCTTATGCTTGCGTACTCAACCGTTATTGCATTCCAGCTATATGCGATCGGGGGCCTCATTTCTTATCTCTGGTGGCCGGAAATGCCGCATACCGCACTGGTGGTCATCTGCATTGTTCTTTGCCTTATCCTCTTTTTCATGAATTCTAAAGCACTTTCTCTGAGTTCCAATGCCCAGATAGTCATGTTTTTTGTACTTGTTATTATAGGTGTCGGTACAATGATCGCCTTTATTACGCACCCGTCATTTTCCACGGATAATTGGACGCCATTCTTTACGACAGGAACAGGTGGTTTCTTAACGGCAACCGCCTTGATGGTGACGATGTATTTCGGCTTCGAACTTGTTCCTCAATTTGCTGAAGAATCTAAATATCCAGTTAAAAAGTTGTGGATACCGCTCATCGGGTCTATCATATTTTGTATTTTGTTTTACTCAGGGTTATGCATCGTCAACAGCGGTATGCTGCCGTTTGATGCGCTATCAAAAATGGAAATGACGAGTGCCTCACTCTTAAAAACCCATTTTGGTGTTGCTGCTCAATACGCCATGGCAATAGCGACTCTTCTGGCATGTTTCACATGTCTCAATGGATTCTGGCTTGGATCGATAAGACTCATGTATAGTATGGGAGAAGCTCGTATACTACCGCGTTGGTTTGGCGGCTTGAACGAGTCTGACGTCCCAAGCAATGCCAACGTAGCGATTCTTCTGATTGTGTTTGTATTTATCGCGATATCGGGAACGCGTTGGCTGGAATCTTTGTTTACCTTAATGGCAATTGGTGTGTCCATCTGCTACGCTTTCTCTTCTGCGGCGCATATAAAGCTGCGTAATAAACATCCAGAATGGCAAAGGCCTTGGAAGGCACCGGGCGGAGTAGGCATGGGCGTTCTTGCTGTTATTTGTAGCCTGGTGATGGCCTATTATACATTTAAGTATTTTGATGTCACCCTCTGGGTTCTGTTCGTGATCTATTTTATAGGTTTAGGCGGTCCTGTATGGCTTTACCTAAGGCATAGACGGAAACAGTCTCCGGATGTGTATGTCATTAATGTACCAACCGGAACAGTAGAATAAAGGCGGATATCACCCCAGGGATAAGACGGATAACCGTGGCGCCTGGTTTCGGCAAAGTCCGCAGCGTTTAGATGGAAGTTCAAAGAACAAAGAGAGATATCAATGGCCCAGGGGTGTACCCGTTGGGAGCTATATGCGATAACTGTCGAAAAAATTAGTTAATAAGGGGGGTCAAGATGAAGTTCGAAGACAAATTTTCATTACCGCAAGAATGGCTCAGTGATGAGTCAAAACGGATTGTTGAAAGTTGCCGTGAAATCGTTGAAAAAGAGATATTTCCGGTACGGTTGGAACTCGATGAAGATTGGAAAGACCATAAAATTTATGAGAAGTTATTGAAAAAACTCATGCTGGATTTTGGTTGGCAGTGTGCTCCGTGGCCAAAAGAATTCGGTGGTTTCGAGCTTGACACGATTACCTACTGCCTGTGTTTGGAGGAGATGGACCGGGGTGACTCCGGTCTGGCGACGGCTGCAGATTGTGGCAATTGGGCTTTCCTGCCCATTTTCGCACCATTTCCCAACGAAGTTTTGATAAAGAAATTCGCCCCGCTCGCCTGCCAGACCGATAAGCTTTTTATTGGTTGTGCGGCTATCACTGATGAACGCAGCGGGTCGGATGTGGAAAATATTGATGGGACCCATGGGAAATATGTTGCAACCACTGCCGAACTTGACGGAGATGAGTGGGTCATCAATGGTCATAAACTGTGGCCGACCAATTCCGGTGGTGTGGCCGATCTGTTTGCCGTGTTTTGTACAACCAATCCGGGTGTGGAAGATGACGGGGCAGTTGCCATCATCTATGTGCCAGCAGACACGCCGGGTGTACGCCAGGGTGACCCCTACCAGAAAGCCGGTATGTCGGGTGATAAAAACGGCGATGTCTGGTTTGAGAACGTTCGCGTACCCAAGGAAAACCGTGCGAATCTGAACCCCGGCGATGATGCCAAGGCCGCCCGGTTGTTTATGAGCGCCGGCAACATTGGCGCCTCGGCACAGGCATTGGGCATCATGCGCAACTGTTACGAACTGGTTAAGGAGTGGTGTGACAAGCGTGTTGTTGGTGGCAAAATCCTGAAAGAGCATAGCATTACCGCCGGGATTTTGGCGGACATTGCCATGATGATCGAAGTCAGTCGTTCTGACACCTATATGAAAGCCCGTATGATGGATAATCCCGAGCCTTATGGAATCGATCCGGCTGGTAAGGAATTTTTGGCTAAAACAAGGGCGAACAAACTGTTTGTGACCGACCAGATGACCATTATCATCAACAAAGCCATGGATCTGATGGGCTCCCATGGTTATGCCCGGGAAGGCCACATCGAGAAGCACTGGCGGGACAGTAAAATGATCAGCCTCTGGATGGGAGGGCGCACTTTGGCCAAGCTGGATATTGCCCGGCATTTTTATGACTGTAAAACCTTTTAGCCCAGAGGGTGAAATATAAATAGCGTAAGGTTCATAACGGGGTTTTCTATCTGCTTGGAATGGGGTTGTAAACCCCGTCGTGGAACTGAAAGCCTTTCCCCAATAGTAAGTGACGTGTTTTGTGTTAACGTGGAGAGGCTTCTGCGGATGAATACAGCACCGATCCGTCGGACGGAGCCGTTGACCGATTCCGGCACCAGTCAAGCGTGACACTATCAAAATCGCGGATGTACGGGATTGAATACTAGCGCTGAAGAATATGAAGGGATTGCCAATGAAAGAAGCCGTAGATGATATGGACTTGAAAATCATTAAGCTTCTGGAAAAAGACGGGCGGATACCGAATACGGAGTCAGCTAAAAAACTCAAAATATCGGAAACAACGGTCAGAAAAAGAATAAAGCGCCTTATCGATACCGGCCTTATCAAAATTGTGGCCATAAGAAATCAAGCCAAACTCGGTTATGGCCTGAGCGGCAATATAAGAATTAGGGCAGACACCAGAAAAACGGAGAAAATTGCCAACCACTTGAGTGCCATGGATCAGATATGGTACATTGCCCAATTGGCCGGACACGATCAGTTTGACATCGAGTTCAGCGTTAGGTCACAACACGATCTTGTAGGTCTGCTTGACAAAATAAATAAAATAGATGGTGTCTTCAACACAAGGCCTTCGATTCGTCTGCAGTTGACGAAGCATTTGGGTGAGTATATGGCAAAGTTCGGATCGGATAAAAATTAGGAGCGAATGAAACAAAAGTCCGATCGAATAGGTTCCTTTGCGTTACCTGCACTTAACAATCTCACAACATTTTTATATCGTGTTAAACAAGGAAACCAAAATCATTGGAGGAAACCAGATGAACCAGTCAATGACACCTAAAGAGCATTTTATAGCTGCGATCAATCACCAGGAAGTCGATTATATGCCCACTTGTGGTCCTTTTCAAGGGATTTGGGCGTTAGCAGAAAACGGAGTGCCAGTAGGTGAAAGCATCGCGAAACCAGAATTGGCCGCCGAAGCGCAGTTGAAAGCGATCCAATCCTGTGATTTCGACGGCCTCGAGGTTATGTGGGATTGGCTATCGCCGGTTGAGGTGCTTGGGGGTGAAATACAGATGCCGGATGTGGGAGCCCCCATCACCATGAAACATGTTATCGAAGATCATGCGTCTTTGTCGAAACTTCAGGTTCCCGATATTGATCGTGACAATCGTTTCAAAAGCTCTGTCCGATCTGCCGAGATCTTGATCGATCAACTCGGCAAAGAACGTTATCTCTACTGCACTGCTGTGGCACCGTTTACCCTTGCCGGCGAGATCAGAGGGGTTGAATTTCTCATGCGCGATTGTTTTAAAAACCCCTCGTTGGTGACCGACCTTCTCCAATTTACCACCGAAGTGCTGACCGGCTACTATGCGTATTTAACCACCCTTGATGTAGATGGAATTTTCATTTGCGACCCGACCGCATCCGGTTCGCTAATTTCCCGAAAAGTGTTTGATAAGTTTGCCAAACCTCAAATCAGTGCCATTGCCGATCTGGTTAAAAAGGCCGGCAAACATGCGATTATACATATTTGTGGTGACATCTCGGATCGGCTGGAAAGCATTATGGATATCAACCATGACGTGCTTTCGGTCGATTCCTACGTGGACCTTGAATATGCCAAGAGCGTAATCGGCAATAAAGTGGCAACCCTCGGCAACATCGATGTGGCCACCACATTGTTCATGGGGACGCAAGAACAGGTTAAAGACGAAATCCTGACGTGTGTGAAAAAAACAGGCAACAGGGGTCATATTTTGGGCGGAGCCTGTGATATTGCGCCTGAAAGCCCCTTGGCGAATGTAGCCATGTGGAAGCCAGTTCTTAAGAATAAGATATAAACCCCTGGGTTCAATCAAGGAGTAACTATATTTGGCAATCAAGGAAGAGTTACTCGAACAATTGAAATCAGCGGTTATTGAATGACTTGAAGACGAAATTACAAGGAGGGTATGCCCCAACATTTCTGGATGATGGGTATGTGGCCCTGGAAGGGATCATGGACGGTCTGGCAGCCGGAATGGAAGTGATCGGCGACCTACTATGAACTGAAATAGTGTGATGCCTGGTACTCTCCAACAAAACGGTAGATATCAGGTGCCGGAAAAACTACCGATGTGCGAAAATAATCACAAATTAAAAGGGTGAATCCGAGCCATGGATTTGCCCCTTTTTTATAGTCACAAACCAGCGTTATTAGGATCTGCCGTTTGACACGTGGTTTAAAGATGCGATAGATTACATATCGGGCTATTTCGATAGAATTATTCAGAAGGGCTGGTAGCCATCTCTTGTGAACGGAGAAGCAAGACCGGTATATCACTATGCCGAACAACTTTTTCGGCAACACTACCAAGTAGCCAGCGGCCAATACCGCTCCTACCATGGGTCGACATAGCAATCAAATCGATATTATGGCGTTTACTGATCTCAAGAATCTTATCAGCTGGATTCCCGTAAGGTGTATGCAGTTCAATCTCACTTATTCTTTCTGATAGCTTTTCTTTTTGTTTTTCTAAATATTCCTCCGCTTCCTCAACAACCCTGACCTGTGCATCCGTTGGATCAACGCCCGGCAATACATGTGCTTTTCTGACGGAAACTAAATCCAATTTTGCATTCATTAGTAAGGCGAGAGACTCTACCTCAGTCAGGATGCTTTCTGCAAGTTTAGAGCCGTCTAAGGGAACTAATATTGATTTATACATGACGACCTCCTTTCGTAGCCATGCCAGTACTGCTTTTTAGTACGAAAAGCTGGCAGAATTAATAGGCTTGCTCTTGTAGCGATTCATCTGTCGTGGTTGTCGATAAACAGGTAGAGAAATACAAAATTAATAGAATTTAAAACCTGATGAGATACAGGATTTCAGATGCCGCTTCCGTATTTTGATGTGTTTAAAAACATATTATTAGAATAAATATTAATATTCCAGTGTCAAGTATAATCCGATTCAGGATATAAATGCTCCTTTCACAAGATAACAATACAGCCCCCAGCACTATATAATCCGCAAAGTGATGATTCAGACACATACAAGATGTAGTATTATGGAGAATTCAACGAAAAGGGATAGATTTGCTTCCAAAGTCTTAAATAATTGATAAGCAAACCCATTCTATAAGTCTTCAGTCAATTCCTACCAAAATTACAAGATAAATCTCATGAAAAATTGACAACCCCTCGAAAAGACATCATAAAGGAGTCTTGTGACAATAATAGTGGTGGTCCGGTGGTGACTTGGTCATTTTCTCTATGTCTGAGTGTATTGAAGGTTTGTTTTGCAAATCAAACCATATTCTCCACATTATCCAGTCTTACCTGTTGACATCGGCCAAGAAAACTTGTATTTTTATGTACAATTTAATGTATGTATAAATACATATTATTGTATAAATAAATACAAATGAAATATAGATTAAATAAAAGCCGTCTACTCGAAATTCTGGGAGAGTGGAACCACTTCCTCAAACGTAAGGTCCACTTGATTGCCTGTGGTGGTACAGCCATGACTTTGATGGGGGTGAAATCTTCTACAAAAGATGTCGACTTCATAGTGCCCAGGGTTAGAGAGCACGATTACTTGACGAAACAATTAAAGGCGCTGGGCTACAAACAGGTAACCGGTTCTGGATGGAAAAGAACTGGAGAAGGCTTCCAGTTCGACATTTTTCGAGGAAACTGTATTCATACAACGGAACTGCTGAAATCCCCTCTTGAAGAAGGGAAACACTCCTTGCTGAAGGAATTTTCGCATCTCTTTATTGGCATCTTGAACGATTATGATTTGGTTGTCAGCAAATTGATGAGAGGGACCACTGTTGACTTTGAAGACTGTCTAAGTTTGACCGAAGCTCATATATAAGAAATTGATATGAGCAGGCTCATCCAACATTTTTATTCAACGATCAGTTACGATGTGGCTGAAGATCGTTTAAAGTCGAATATCGATCGTTATTTAGAATTGTTGCGGGAGAAGGGGCTTTATGACTGATAGAAAACTCTTAAACAGTTTATCGAAACTCGGTTTTTCAATGTTTGAGCCAAGCGAGGAGCTGGATGTCAATGAAACACTGGCAGCGGTAGTTAAGAGCCATGATACCCGGCTATGGGAAGGTTTCCCAGTGTTGCTTGCAAATGTGGCTGAAAGTTATCAGCTTGAACCAGAACAGGTCGAACAACGGTTAATGAGCAAAGAAGAGAAAGATCTCTTTCACCGATTAATGCTCATGTCAGGGTCATTGTTTTCGCACTATCACCTCTCGTTTTCATGGTGGAACAAGCTGCAAAAGGGTCTTTCCAAAAAAGATAACGCATTGGTCAAGAAATGGAAAAGCGATTTGGCCAACAACCAGGCGCTGAAATGTAATGAAGCAGAGCTTGATCCGGAGCGTCTGAAAGGACTGTTTGAGCTTTATTTTGAAAAAAGGGCTGAAAAAGGTAGGCGGCGAAAAGAAAAATATGAAGAGTTTTCTTTAGAGTATGCTCTGTCACAAGTTTTTTCACCAAAGCAAAAAGAACTGTTCAAGAAAAAACTGGAAGGCCTCCCTTTAACAAAAACCGAGCAGGAGTATTACTCTCGGACGGTAAAGAAGAAAGTGGTCGCGCTGGCGAATTCTGAGTTACATAGTTTATCGAAAAAACTCTTGGGGCTATAAATCAATTCAGCATATCCTAAACTAATTTAGTCAATTAAACAATCTATATAATCAATTATACTCTTTATTTATTTCAGCAATTACATCTTCAAAAATGTTAATCCCTGTATCTAACAACTCATTTTCAATAACAAGAGGAGGGAAGATACGCACTCCATGGCCACCAGACACTGCTATTAAACCTTTTTTAAAAAGTCTATTTACAATATCCTTACTGTCAATCGGTTCTTTTGTTTCTCTGTCTTTTACAAATTCGATACAAATTGCGAGTCCTTTTCCTCTGACATCACCAATTATTCTATATTCTTTCTGCATTTCACGAAACTTCATTAGAATATAGTTACCAAGCTCAGAAGCTCTTTGAAGCAATTTTTCACTATACAAGATATCGAGGAATGTAATGGCCGCAGAACATGAAACCGGGTTCCCGCCAGTGGTTGTGCAATGGGCGCCCGCCGGCAAATCCATGATATCGCTTTTAGCTGCTGCAACCGATAATGGAACCCCACCGCCGATCGCTTTTCCAAGAGTTACAATATCCGGCGTTATATTGAAATGTTCAATTGCAAGAAATTTACCAGTCCTGCCACATCCTGTCTGGACCTCATCTGCAATGATTAAAATTTTATATTTGTCTGCTATTTTTTTAAGTTTTGGGAAAAATTCCGGTGGAGGTATGATAAAACCCCCTTCTCCGGCGATTGGTTCAACTAAAATTGCAGCAACCTCTTCTGGTGGTACAAATTTGTTAAGAACCCATTCCTCAATATAATCAACACACCACAGGTTACATGATGGATAATTTAGTGAAAAAGGGCAGCGGTAGCAGTAGGGGTAAGGCACTAACGTCACCCCTGGCATAAAAGGATGAAAATGCTGCCTCTGAACTGGAGATGTGGATGAAAATGGCATCGTACCAAAAGTTCTTCCGTGGAATGACCCGATAAACCCTAAAAATAGCTGTCTTTTCGTAAAATGCCTTGCTATTTTTAAGGCGGCTTCATTGGCTTCAGTCCCTCCACTCGCCATAAAAAATTTGCACTTCATTGGCAATATCGTATTTAATCTTTCTGCTAGAACGACCGGTTCGGTGCATGCAAAATCTGTATAAGAATAATGAAGGAATTCTTTAGATTTCTTGTGAATTGTTTTAATTATTTGTGGATGACATTGCCCAATGTTTAAAACGCCAAGGCCAGAATTAAAATCAATGAATTTATTACCATCGACATCTTTTATAATAGAACCTCTGCCTCCAGCAGCTACCAAAGGATAATAAAAAGGCCTATTATAAGGTGCCATGGTATCATTATTTCGCTTAAGCCATTTCCTTGCTTCAGGTCCTGGTGGTGGAATTATAAGATGGGGTATTTTTTCTTTCATGATCATTCTCCCTGAATTAAGAGTAGCACATTGTTGAATATCATTACCTGAAATCGGCCAACAGGTCTGCGTGTTGATGGACGGGCCGGGGTGGTTTAACGCTGATTTGAGTCGGATTTTATATTCAAATCGCGAACCTTCCTGTACAGCGTTGATTCACTGATATCCAGTATACTGGCCGCCCTTCGTTTGCCCTCCACCGCATGCCCCGTATGTTTTAAGCAAGCCTCAATTATTTTTGTTTGATACAGATCCGTCAAGTGTTTCAGCGACTGCTTACCGGTTTTATGGTGATCAGAATAGGGTGGCTCGGCTAAAGGAAAGAGATATTTTTTTGAGGTTAGTCTTGGAGGCAGGCTCCCGACCTGGATGTTCATGCCCTGCTCTACGCTTACGGCATATTCTATAACATTTTCCAATTCCCTTACGTTTCCGGGCCATGAATAGCTTAATAATATATCGAGCGATTCGGATGAAAACCCAACGATATTTTTCCCTATTATTTTATTAAGCTTGTTAAGCGTATGGTTCAGTAGGAGCAGTATATCACTTTGTCGTTCGCGCAACGGAGGCAGGTGAATGGGAATGACGTTTAACCTGAAATAAAGATCTTCCCTGAACTCCTTGTTCCGTATCATGTCTTCCAGATTTTTGTTGGTTGCTGCAATGATCCGAACATTGATGGGGATTGTTTTGGTTCCTCCAAGTCTTTCTATCTGATGATTTTGGATCACATGAAGCAATTTAGCCTGAAGGTGGAGTGGAAAGTCGGCGATTTCATCTAAGAGGATGGTTCCGTTGTTCGCCAATTCGAATTTTCCGGCCTTTCCGGCTTTTCTTGCCCCTGTAAATGCCCCGGGCTGATAACCGAAAAGCTCGCTTTCGATAAGTGTATCTGGGATGGCACCACAGTTAACTGAAACAAACGGGTTAGACTTTCTATTGCCGATATAGTGAATCGCGCGTGCGACGAGTCCTTTTCCTGTTCCGCTCTCTCCTGTAATCAAAATCGTTGATAGACTATTCGTAAATTGGAGTATGTGTTGCTTTATTTTTGTAATCGAAGCGCTTTGACCGACAATTTCGAAAAGCTCTGTCGGGTCTTCAACCTGAATCATTTGGAATATTCTAGACCTGATATCCGATATATCCTGGAAGGATATCACGGCGCCCGAAAGAATTGTGCTATTGTCTGTTTCTGTGAATATAGGCATCGCTGTGCTGAGGAAATGCATGTCCTTACCTTTTTCATCCACATATATCTCCTCCAGGTCGGTTATGGAATTCCCGTGTTGCACTACGTCTGAAAGTGGAAAATTACCCCACAATTTATTGATAGACTTCCCCATCAATTGACTTTTTGATTTACCTAAGAGCTGTTCGCCTTGCTTGTTGCAGGAGACGATAATGCCATTGCTATCCAAGGCTATTATTCCATCATGGATTGATTCGATAATGGCGCGCAACTCAGAGCTCTTCTGCATTTCCGCCAGTTTGCTGGCAATAAGAGAAGCCATTTTCCTTAAAAAAAGCAATAAATTTTTATCATTGGAGAGAATTTTATTTTGCTGACCTGAATTAAATGCAACCAATGCAATGAGGCCAATTACTTGGTCGTCAAGTTTGATCGGGCAGCATATTTCAGCCAACTCATTTTCTTTCGGATGGTATCGGGGGCAGTTTTTAACGTCTTTGACAACGACTTCTTCTCCCGAGAGCAAAAGATTTCCATAAAATTCTTCTTCTGTTAAAATGCCATCCTCTTCATGGGTCCCTATTTTTTCTTTGTATCTGCCGGTTCCTGCTATGATTTTCAGGTTTTTATCTACAATTTCGGTCTCTATTCCTAAAACAACTGTGATGGCTTCTGCAATTTCCATCGAGGCGGTCTGGATCGCCGAAAGGTTCAGCATAAATAAATCCTTCTAAATAAAATTTGTTTAAAGCCTATTACAGTGAAAAAAAAATGTCAATTGTCATAAATGAATTGTCAATATTGACAATTATTGTCTTCTTCATGATATAAACCCAATAAAATCAAATAGATTTAAACCGGCCCCAAAATTGCATATTAAAGACCAGGTCAATACAAAGGATTAAAACATATTCAGATGGAAAAAGTTATTGTTTTCATTAAATAATAAAGTGGCAGTAATTACCGGCGGTGGCTCCGGATTGGGGCTCGCCACAGTTAAACGATTCGTTAAAGCGGGCGCAAAAGTGGTGATTGCCGATATTGCCGACTGCGCCTCGATTGCAGATGAACTAGGGTGCCTGGCGGTCACAGCAGATGTTACAGATGAAGCCCAGGTTGAACAATTAATGAAAACCGCCGTTGAAAGCTACGGGCAACTGGATGTCGTCATTAACAATGCCGGGACCATCATGGAAGAACAGATGATTGATGACGCCCAGACCGTTGATTATAAAAAACTGTTCAACGTCAATGTTCTGGGTGTTGTTTATGGTATGAAACATGGTGCCCGGCACATGAAGGACGGGGGGGCTATTATTAATACCGCTTCCAATGCAGCAAACGGTGATTTTGCAGGATATGGCGCATACATCTCTTCCAAAGCAGCCGTGGTTGGGCTGACCAAGTCGGGGGCCATTGAGTATGCGCCCCGGAATATCCGTGTGAACTGTATCTGCCCCAACACTATTGATACACCGATGGCCTACGTGGAAGGGTGCGAGACCGAACGACAGGTTGTTGGTGTGATAACGCCTTTAGGACGCATGTGTAAAGCGGAAGAGGGTGCTGCTCTTTTACATTTTCTGGCAGCAGATGATTGCCGATACATCACAGGGGAAGACATTTACATTGACGGCGGGCTCAAGGCCGGGCCGGCCATCGGTATGGTCAATGCTGTATTAAAAAGTCTTGATAAGCAGGAGTGATACAGAAGAACCTCGCATCAAACTGCGAGGAATGTTCTGCCTGATATTATCAGGAATACACTACTATTTCGGAAATGATATTTGGAGAAAAAAATGGCAGGAAATGATTTTATTCATCCTTACATCCCCAACTCTGTTCCAGAAGTCAGAGATGAAATGTTAAAGGCAGTGGGTCTGAAGAGCGTTTACGATGTGTACAGTGAAATTCCCGAGCGGCTCCGTTTCAAAGATAAACTGGACATCCCCGAGGCTATTCTTTCGGAATGCGCTCTCAAAAGACATGTGGAACAGATTCTTAACAAAAACAAAACCTGCCGGGAGTATCTCAATTTTTTGGGTGCCGGCTGCTGGCAGCATTATGTCCCTGCGGTTGTTGATGAAATCGTAAACAGATCGGAATTTCTGACCGCCTACTGTGGTGCTAATTATTCAGATATCGGAAAGTACCAGGCCCGCTTTGAATTCAACAGCCTGATGGCTGAGCTTCTGGACATTGATGCAGTGAGCAACCCCATCTATGACTGGGGTGACGCTGCAGGCCGTGCGATTCGAATGGCATCCCGAATTACCGGCAGAAATGAAGTACTGGTTCCCAAACTCATCTGCCCGGACCGTCTGGGTGAGATCCGGCAACTCTGCCAGTTGGAAGAGATGTCCAATGCCATTACCGTCATCCTAGTGGAACACGATCCTGAAACCGGGCTTCTGGATCTCAATGATCTAAAAAATAAACTGTCGGGTGCCACTGCTGCCGTCTATTTTGAGAGCCCTTCTTACCTTGGGTTGATAGAAGACCAGGGGGAAGATATCACACACCTTGCCCATGGAAAAGGCGCACTGAGTATTGCAGGTGTTGATCCCATCTCTCTGGGTATCCTCTGCCCGCCGGGAAGTTATGGGGCGGATTTGATTGTGGGAGATCTCCAGTCCCTGGGTGTCCACATGTTTGCCGGCGGCGGTCAGTCCGGATTTATCGCTTTCAGGGATGAGGAAATTTATATCGCAGAATGTCCCCTGGAGATTTACAGCATCATGGACACGGTTGTAGAAGGTGAATATGCATTTGCCGAAGTGCGCTCTCACAGAACCTCCTATGGTTCAAGAGACAAGGGAAAAGACTGGGTTGGAACCGCATCCGGACTGTGGACCATTGCCAGTGCTGTTTATCTGTCCCTTATGGGGCCCAAGGGAATGAAAGAGATCGGTGAAGTGATCATCAAAAACAGCAGATACACACAACATTTAATTTCTAGCCTGCCCGGGGTCAGCATAAAATTTTCCCAGCCTCACTTTAAGGAATTCCTGGTCGATTTTAGCGGCACCGGTAAAACTGTTGCCCAAATCAATGCAGCGCTGCTGGGAAAAAAGATCTTCGGCGGAAAGGATGTATCCGGTGAATACCCGGAACTAGGAGCGTGCGCCCTTTTCTGCGTCACGGAAGTTCACACAAAAGAGGATTTTGACCGCCTGTACCTGTCGCTCAAGGAGATATTGTAATGAAAGGCATTAAACTTAAAAAATACCATGCCCCCAAATATGACGAACCCCTTATCATGGAAATGGGTGTTAAAGGACAGCGCGGTATTATGATTCCCCAAGTGGATAAGGAGATAGACAATGCAGTGGGCACCCTTGAAGACCTTGTCCCGGCAAAGGCACAGCGGAAAAAAGCACCAGCCCTTCCCGAGATCGATCAATACCATACACTGATGCATTATCTCCGGTTGTCCCAGATGACCTTGGGTATGGAGACCGGCATTGATATCGGCGAAGGGACTTGCACAATGAAATATAGTCCCAAGGTGAATGAAGGACTGGTTCGAAGCCCTCAAATGTCCGAAATCCATCCACTGCAACCGGAAGAGACCCTCCAGGGAATACTTGAAATTGCCTATGAGCTGAGAAATTATCTGAAAGCCATCTCCGGTATGGATGAATTTTCCTTTCAAACCGGGGGGGGGGCACATGCCACGTATATCAACGCCTGTGTTACCAGAAAGTATTTCCAGGATCGGGGCGAACTGGGTTCTCGAAATGAAGTCATCACAACCCAGTTCACCCATCCGTGTAATGCGGCAACACCTTCAACAGCCGGATTTAAAGTCATCATCCTGCCGCACAAAAACGGATACCCGGATCTGGATGCTTTAAAATCCATTGTGTCGGAGCGGACAGCAGCCATCCACATGACCAACCCTGAAGATACAGGGCTTTACAATCCTCTGGTGGATGAATTCACAAAAGTTGTCCACGATGCCGGAGGGCTTTGTTTCTATGATCAGGCCAACGCCAACGGCATTATGGGTGTGGCCCGGGCAAGGGAAGCTGGTTTTGATGCCTGTCATTTTAACCTGCACAAAACATTTTCTTCCCCCCATGGATGTGAAGGACCAGCTGCCGGGGCGTACGGTTGTACAGAATCACTTGCCGCCTATCTGCCGGTACCGGTGATCACCAAGTTGTCAGGCGCATATCACTTCGATTTTGACAGGCCCAAAAGTATCGGAAAAGTCAGAAGTTTTTTTGGCAACCTTCCGGCGGTCTTGCGCGCCTATGCCTGGATCAGGAGCATGGGGCCCAAAGGGATTAAGACCACGGCGGAAATTTCTATTTTGAACAACCAGTATCTGGAACATCTGCTGTCGCAGATAGATGGTATTTCCTATCCCTACGCTGAAGGAAAACCGCGTTTCGAGCAAATCCGTTACAGCATGGAAAAACTTAAAGACGAAACCGGCTTTGGTTCGCATGAGATTCAGAATCGGATCGTGGATTTCGGTATCCAGTCGTTCTGGCTTTCCCACCACCCCTATGTGGTGCCGGAACCCTTCACACCTGAACCGTGCGAGACTTATTCAAAAGAAGATATAGAATACTGGGCAGCGGCGATAGAACAGGCGTGCAAGGAGGCTCGTGAAACACCTGAAGTGATTGAATCAGCTCCCCACAATCAGGCTATTCACCAGATAAAAGATTTTAACCAGGCAGAGGATGCTGACCGGTGGGCCACCACCTGGCGGGCATATAAAAAAAAGTATAAAAAATGAAAAAAAAGATAGGGCTTATTGTGAATCCGGTTGCCGGAATGGGAGGACGGGTCGGTCTCAAAGGAAGTGACGGCAAAAAGATACACAAAATGGCCCTGGCCCTTGGCGCTGTTCCTGTATCGCCGAAAAGAACCTGTGAGGCTTTAAAGGTTCTATCCGGAATTCAAGAAAAAATTGAATTGTTTACCTACCCCGGAGAGATGGGGCAGGATGAAGCGGTTTTGAGCGGGCTTTCCCCTGTTGTTATCGGTTCGATCCGAAAAGGGAAAACAACACCGGAAGATACCATAAAAGCCGCCAGAGAAATGGAAACAGCAGGTGTGGATCTACTTGTTTTTACCGGCGGGGACGGAACAGCGCGAAACATCTATGATGCGGTTTCAGACCGGCTTACCGTGATCGGTATTCCGGGCGGGGTGAAAATCCATTCAGGGGTGTATGCGGCCAATCCGGTCAAGGCAGCCCGGTTGATTACGGGTTTTGTGACATCGCGCGGAAAAATTGACTTGCAGACTGCCGAAGTTATGGATATTGATGAAGAAATGGTCCGGCAGGACAAAGTGTCTGCAAAGCTGTACGGTTACATGAAAATCCCCTATGAGAGGGGGTTGAATCAGTCTTCAAAAGCCGGGAGCAATCCAAGGGATGAGGTGTTTCAAGATGAGATAGCCTTAGATGTCATTCACAATATGGAACCCGATGTTATTTATCTTGTTTCTGCCGGTACAACCACCAAGGCCGTGATGGATAAGCTAAAGCTGAAAGGGACCCTGCTGGGAATAGATGCCGTGAAAAACAAGCAGTTGATATCCACGGATCTCAATGAATCGGCGATTTTGAAACTCTTGGCCCGTGAACCGGAAACACCATTTAAAATCATTATAACGATTATCGGCCGGCAGGGATATATTTTCGGCAGGGGTAACCAGCAGCTTAGCCCTTCTGTCATCCGAAGCGTGGGAAAAGAGAATATTATTCTGATTGCCACCATCAATAAAATTCTTTCTCTTAACGATGAACCATTTCTTGTGGACACCGGTGATCCAGAACTGGATAAGGAACTGGAAGGGTATGTCCGTGTTACCACAGGCTTTGGGAAACAGCACATTTACCAAGTTTCAGCATAATCTTATATAGGAACAAATAGTATGCATGAAGGATTAATCAACCAGGTTGCCTTTATTACCGGCGTGGCAAAACCCAATGGTATTGGATTTGCCACGGCAAAGGCACTGGCTGAAGAAGGGGTTAAAATCTGCATAACCGATATTTCACCCATGGTTCATGAACGGGGAGAAGAACTTAAAACCCTTGGGGTGGATGTGACCTCGTATGTAACGGACCTCAGACAGCTCAGCGCCGTTAGGGAGACTGCCGGAAAGGTGATCGAAAAATACGGCAAAGTGGATATCCTGTGCAATATCGCCGGCATGGTGATCACCGGAGGTGCTGACGAAGAGCTGGTAACCATTCTCAACATGGACGAAAAGGATTGGGATTTTACCATCGACCTCAATTTAAAAACCACCTTCAACGTCATTAAGGCGTTTTTGCCGTGCATGGTTAAAAACAGATACGGCAGGATTGTCAACTGTTCTTCTGTGACGGGACCCGTGGTATCCAATCCTGGTGAAGCGGCATACAGTGCGGCAAAAGCGGGAATCATGGGGCTTACAAGGGGTCTTGCCATAGAAGTGGCAAAGGACGGGATTGTCGTGAATGCCGTCGGCCCAGGATGGATTACCACCGATGCCAGCCTGGAAGGCGAACTGATCGGGGCTCAAAACACGCCTGTGGGAAGAGGGGGAACACCGGATGAGGTTGCCAATGTGTTCAAATTTCTGGCATCGCCGGGGGCAGCTTACGTTACGGGACAGCTCATTGTGGTGGACGGCGGAAATACAATCCAAGAATACAAAGGGCCAAGCGATAAGTACTATTAATAGCCGCATGAAAATAGTACCCTCTGCTATGAGGGATTGCCTCTGACAGTGTAGATATGGTAATTGGTGATCTGAACAGACGACATCCTAGAAATTGAGGCCGGCGTTTGGGAAAGTATTAAAAGTTCAACCACGACAACCAACAACTCAGAGAACAAAGGAGGATGCGATGAAAAAACTAATGGGGAGACCGATTACGAGACGATCTTTTATAAAAGGGGCTGCTGCTGTTAGTGTAGGGATGGTCGTGGCCCCGGGAACGCTTTGGAGTGCTGAGGAAAAGCAACTGAATGTCTACAACTGGGACACCTATATCGGTGAGAACACCATTGCCAACTTTACCAAACTGTCTGGCATCAAGGTTCAATATGATCTTTATGCTAACAACGAAGAGCTATTCGCCAAACTCAAGGAAGGCAATCCCGGATTCGATCTCATATTTCCAGCCGACTACATGGTCGAGACCATGGCGGGCCTGAAAATGCTGGTGCCACTGGATCACGCCAAAATACCCAATATCAAGAACATCGATCCGGATCCCAACTTTTCAAATCCGGCCTACAGTCCGGGTATGAAGTATGCTATTCCCTACATGTGGGGCACTATCGGAATCGGATACCGGAAATCAAAGTTCAAAACGCCTCCATCCAGTTGGAAGGTTTTGCTCGACAGCGATGAGTTCAAAGGAAAGATCGCGCTTTTGGCGGATCAACGGGCCTGTATCGGTATCGCCCTTAAATATCTCGGATATAAACTGAATTCCACCAATCCCGAGGAAATTGCTCAGGCCCGGGATCTGCTGATCAAGCAAAAGCCTAATATTAAATCATTTGCCGAGGATAACGGGCAGGATCTTTTGCTTTCCGGAGAGTGCGATGTGGTCATGGAGTGGAACGGTGATATCGTTCAGGTGATGGCAGAGGATAATGATATCGGCTATTTGGTACCTAAAGAGGGCGGCGTGGTCTGGATAGACAACATGTGTATCCCCGTGGGTGCACCCCACCCTGAGAACGCCCATGCTTTCATCAACTACATACTGGATCCCAAGGTCAATGCGGATATCGCCAATTTTGTCCACTATGGCAGCCCAAATGCGGCGGCCCGGGATTATATTCTTCCCGAGGATTTGAAAAACACGGCCATCTATCCGAGCGCAAGCGCCATCTCTGCATCCGAGGTGATCGTAGATGTGGGGGCCAAGGCTAGGCTTTTCGATGAGGCGTGGGTGGCGATCAAAGCCAGTTGATTTGGAAGAAAGAGCAATACGATAAGGTTCAAGAGCGATAGCAGCGTGCTATCCCAGTGGCTTGCCGTTCGTCCGCCGGCGGAATCAGCGCGAGAATCAAAAAACAGATAGAATTTCTTGCACTGGCCAAAAAGCGTTCGATGAGGCGGGGTGCCCCTCGCAGCTTGATGCGAGGTTCTTTAATTCGACTCGGCATCAGGGTTGATAAAAATGGAAAATTGGCGTGACAACAAACTGGTGGCGGCCATCTTGTTGGTGCCGGCATCTGCCTGGATTTTGATTTTCTTTACCCTGCCACTGGCCATTGTGTGGGTTTACAGCTTTGGCGAGCGTGGTCCTCAGGGGCAGACGATTCTGGCTTTCAGTCTAGAAAATTACGCAAGGGCGCTGGAGCTGATTCATCTGGGTATCCTGTGGAAGTCTGTCTGGACGGCAGCGGTGACCACCCTGATTTGTTTTGCCATGGGATTCCCCTTGTCTATGGGTATCGCGTTCGCTCCGGCCCGCTATAAAAATATTCTTCTTCTGCTGGTGATTTTGCCTTTCTGGACCAACCTGCTGATTCGAACCTATGCTTGGATTGCTGTCCTAAGAACACGGGGATTTTTAAATTTTGGTCTGGAATGGTTACATGACAGATTAGACGCCTTGTTCAACATGATTGGTCTGCCGGGCGTCATGGGCACGTTTCAACCCCTGGCAGCTGTTATACAACCACTCGGCAGTTATTATCGGCCTGGCTTACGTTGCACTTCCCTTTCTGGTGCTACCCGTTTACGCCACTCTGGAGAAATTGGATCGCTCACTTATGGAAGCCAGCCTGGACCTGGGTGCGAACCAGTGGCGGACTGCTTTTAGTGTGACCATACCCCTTGCCTTTCCGGGCATACTGTCCGGCCTGTTGCTGGTGTTCATCCTGTCTCTGGGAACCTTTTTAACACCGGTGTTGCTGGGTGGTACGGACAGCATGATGATCGGCAATCTCATCGCACAGGAGTTCGGACCGGCCAGGGATTGGCCGTTTGGATCAGCCCTTTCGTTTTTGCTGCTTTACATCACCTTTATCGTTCTCTGGATCAGGGCGGTCGTGGCATCACGGTCTAAAGGAGTGAGTTACTGAACATGTCTGCGAAATCTTTACAAATCGGCATCCAAGAGGATGGGAACACCAAGGCACGTATAGAGAAAAGCACGGCCCACACCGTTGGAATACACCCGCAAGAAATGGTTTCAGCTGGTATTGCTGCTCAATTTTATTTTTCTCTATTTCCCCATCGTCGCCTTGATCGCCTTCAGTTTCAACAACAGCCGCCGGAACATCACTTGGCAGGGTTTTACCCTCAAGTACTATGTCAAGGCGTTTCACAATGAATCCCTGATTGACGCCTTTTTTAACAGTCTTATCGTGGCCGGCATTTCAACCGCCGTATCCACCGTGCTGGGCGCCATGCTCGGTTTGGCGCTCTATCGGTTCAAGTTCCCGGCAAAAAATGCCTTTGACGGCTGGATTCACCTGCCGATCATCATCCCGGAGATCTGCATGGGGGTCGCCATGCTGGCTTTTTTTTCACGGCTGAATATCCCGCTTAGGGCTGTTTACCATCACGGTCAGCCACATCGCCTTTAGCCTGCCTTTTGTGGCGGTAGTGGTGCGGGCCCGCATGGCCGGGTTTGACCATTCGCTCGAAGAGGCCGCCCGCGATCTCGGGGCCAATCAGTGGCAGACCTTCAAGGACGTCACGCTGCCCTACATGATGCCGGGTATCGTAGCCGGCGCTCTGTTGGCGCTCACGCTGTCACTGGATGATTTCGTAATCACCTTTTTTACATCCGGACCGGGATCCACGACGCTGCCCATCAAGATATATTCCATGGTTCGCTTCAGCGTTACTCCCGAGGTCAATGCCGCCTCTACGGTATTGATCGCCATCACGTTGCTTTTGACGGTGGTGACCATGATTATCCAGTCCCGGGGGGGAAAGAACAAAGGATTACCCATATGACACGGAAACAGCCGATAATCAGCATCCAGAACGTCACCAAAATATTCAACCGCACGGTAACGGCAGTGGAGGATGTCAGCCTGGATATTGACGAGGGTGAATTTTTTGCGTTGCTGGGCCCATCCGGGTGCGGGAAGACGACCCTCCTGCGCATGATCGCCGGATTTGAGAATCCCACCACAGGTCGGATCGTGGTGGACGGCCACGATATGAATGGCGTGGACCCCAACCACAGACCTGTCAACATGGTATTTCAATCCTATGCCGTATTCCCCCACATGACCGTGGCTAAAAACGTGGCTTACGGTTTGAAGGTCACCGGGATGCCGGAAAAGGAAATTAAAAGAATGGTACCGGAGGCGCTGGAACTGGTGAAGCTCAGTGGGTTCGAACACCGCATGCCGAACCAGCTTTCAGGCGGGCAGCAGCAGCGTGTCGCCCTGGCCAGGGCCCTGGTCAAGAAACCGAAGGTTCTGCTCCTGGACGAGCCGCTGTCGGCTCTGGATGCCAAACTGCGGGAGGCCATGCAGATTGAACTGGTAAACCTGCAGAAGTCCGTGGGCATCACATTTGTGATCGTGACGCACTCCCAGGCGGAGGCGTTGTCCACAGCCAATCGTATTGCTGTGATGAAAGACGGTCAGGTAATGCAGGTGGCCGGTCCGTTGGAGTTGTACGAAAAGCCCAACAGCAAATTCTGTGCTGATTTCATCGGCAAAATAAACCGGCTGAGAGCCGAGGTCGTGGGTGTTGAGGGCGGCAGCCTGGTAATGGATATCGAGGGTATCGGCAAGGCCCTCATCCCCCACGACGGGCCCGCCCATGGCAAGGTTACCCTGGCCATTCGTCCTGAAAAACTCCAACTGAATTCAGATGAACCTGATGACGGCTGCATCAAATTCCAAAGCAGGGTGGACAATGTGGTTTACTACGGCAGCACCAGCCAGGTGTTTCTGGAAAACATTACCGGCGAACAGATGATGGCCGAAGTCAGAAACCGCGAAAGCGGCACTGCAACCTCGATCCTTATTGGCAGTGACGTCTGGGTTTCCTGGCAGTCCGCGGACACGCTGGTCCTCACAAAATAAGATCTCGAGTGTTATGGATCAATAACACACGGGAATTTTATTCTCAGGCATCCATTCAATGTCTTAAAGAGCGTTGCCTACTGAGAATTCTTTGGCTAATGTCTTCGACCCGTTGCGCACGGGTTTATCTCAAAACCAGTATTCTGTGCGGCAACCAAGCCTTGCAACAGTCCAGGGTAATCCCAAATCATTAATAACCTCATTACCCCCATCATTAAACCTTATTGCAAGCGGAATTGTATATTCATATTCGAGAATCGACCCAATGAAGGAAAAACAGCCGATTCAATTACCATAAGAAGTGTTCGACTTTTCATTCAATTGGAATATTTGCGATTACACCAATCTTGACGAATCCTCCAGTTGAAAAACGTTGTAACAGTGTCTTTAGTTTTGAATGCATTTTCTGCCTATCGGCGCACCCCAATATGTTGGGGTCGCCAATTATAGATATCTGCCGAAATTTTATCCCCCAAGAGCTGTGTTATTTCTAACAGATCATAGATTTATTCAAACCTGCGATACGAGAATAGTAACAAGGAGCAAAAATGTGTTTAATCGTCATTCTATGTAATAATAGGTCACTTATTTTAATGTATGAGGGTAGAAA